>NZ_JWLL01000005.1:0-665000 GCF_000814025.1 Tateyamaria sp. ANG-S1
CGGGCCAGGTGCCCGGCAAACAGCAAAAGGTGGCCCGTTTTACGGAGTGCCATAAAAGTGTTAGAGGAACACAACATGTTCGACAAAGATGATGTCCGTTCGGCCGATCTCTTCGCTCCTGTCAGATTCGGTGGCGGTGGCGGTGGGGGTGGGGGTGGCGGTAGCAACCCAAACATGCGCCAGATGACGCCGACAGGGACGACTTACAGCCCACACCACCCTGGATATGGTCCGCCAAATTATGGAGCCATGAGCGAAAGAATTGGCAACTGGGGCAGGGCTGTCGGATGGGCAGCCGCGAGCACTGTGCCTGCATCCAGAGCCGGCGGTTTTGCGGTTGGTGTTGCTGGTGCCGCTTACGAAGGCTACCGTGCCGAGGCCAGAACCGGTGATGATGGATAGCCGCTACACATAACATCCTTGTAAGGGAGCTTCTCGTGATGAATTGGCTCTCTTACGCTAAGGATGTGTGTCCCACCAGGTGATTTGAGCAGTATAGCGAGGAAGTAGTAATTTGGGCACCGATAGGATAAAAAAAATAGTATTGGGAATCTCTGTATTTTTAAGTATCGGGATAATTGGTGCGCAAAATTATGTGCGGTTCTCTGACGGGATTATTCTTTATTCAATGTCCGCACTATTTTTAATATCTGTATTATATATCTCTTTGCTGGCGGTGATATATGTTGCCATCAAAGCCTTAAAGAAAATAAAAAACGATAGAGATTCATAGAATTTGCATCAATCCTCAGCGATTTAGTAGGTCTAGAATTCTATCGTTGCCTATTGTGAGGTATGTGATACTAGGCCAAGCCGAGCTAACGAATACGTAACCCGCTCAAATACTATACGGGCTACTTGCAGTTTACACAAGGGCGCCATGAACGACCTAGTTTTTCCACTCCTACTAACCGCATGCGTAATTCTTACTAGTAGATTTCTTGGCGGGGTAAGATTTAGTTTAAAGTCTTCGTTTGGATACTTAATCTTTCTCGCTATCGCCATTTTGGGAGGCTTATACTTCTGATTTGCGGTATAAGCCTTATTGTAGTGTGTATGTTGGATGGTTCCCGATTTATAGGAAACAGTTTTGGCTTTGCCTTGGTGTATGGGGTAAAGATTTCCGTTTGGAGCGTGTACTAGAGTCAAGCTTATACCGACATTGATTTTTTAACGCTCGCCTAAAGCACCTTGTAGAGTTTCTACAATCGGCGCAAAAAAGTAACTGATCAGCCTGCGCTTATCAGTTGTCACATCCACCTTCGCCGTCATACCCGGCCTGATCTGAAACTCTTGCCCACCGCTTTCAAGTACATTCTTTTCAGGGCGAATGCGCACGGCAAAAGCCCAGACCCCCTCGCTGACTTCTGTAGAGTCGGCGGCCACATCGGTAACAATACCCCGCGCGAACCCAAACCGTGCCGATGGGTAGGCATCGAGATTGATGTTCGCCCGCTGCCCAACTTCCATGAACCCGATATCGCTGTTGCTAAAGGCAGCTTCAATCTCAACCGTCTGGTCGTCCGGCACAACTTTCAGGAGGTCTGCACCGGATTTGACGACAGCACCAATCGTGTAGGTTTGGAACTCATTGACTGTTCCCGACAAAGGCGCACGAAGCCGAGCGGCTTCGATGCGGCGTTTGGCGGTCACTAGCTGCTCGGTCAGCGTGGCGAGCCGGGCTTCGATTTCCGAACGGCGCGTTAGAAGTCTGCTGCGTTGTCCTGCGATCAGACTCCTGCGCTCCGCCCAGATTGCCCCTTCTTGCGTTTGCTTTTGCTGCAACTCCCGCAGATAGACCTCCCGCTCCTTTTCCAGCGCGGTGAACGCTTCCTGGATATCCAGGAAAGAGGCGCGGCTTGTGATTTCACGCTCCAGCAAACCTTGCGCGACACTCAGCCTTTCATCTTGAATGCCGATGGCCGCGTCGACACGGTTGATGTTGGCTTGTGTCACCGCAACAGACTGTGAGTTGGCCTCGATCCTTGCTTTGAACTGATTGAACGCTGCCTGCAGGTCGGCGATTTCGGCTAACAGCAGTCTGCGTTGCTCCCCATGGAACACTTGGTCGTCATGTTTGGCGAAGTCAAACGCTTCGATAACACCCGCTGTTGCCGCGTCTTCATCAAGCAACCCGCTATCAATGCCCGCAACCAGGGCGGCGATGCGTGCACGCTCGATCACAAGCCGGTCCATTTCTGCCGCGACTGTGTTCGCTTCTGCTTCCGCGTCGGTCGTGTCAAATGCGACAAGCGTGTCACCGCGCTGGACCCGGGCACCGTTTGCCGTGTGGATGGCAGCAATCTTTCCGTCAAATTCGGGCTGTACGACCTGAACCCGACTGAACGGTACAACCTTGCCTTCACCGCGCGCGACCACTTCAACTTTGAAGATAAAGGCCATTGCGATGATCACGACGAAAACGGTTATTGTGAACCAGATGGTTGCGTGCAGCGTGGGGGATTTCACGCTCATCGGCTCAGGGATTGCGCTCATGATAGAGCCTCAAAATCAACCACCTGATCGGGTTTGTGAAAGACATCCGGCCGGTGGGTGATAACGATCACGGTCGTCGTTTGTTTGAGCCTCGTGAGCTCTTCAACAATGATGCGTTGGGCAGCGTCATCCAAAGCGCTGGTTGGCTCGTCCAATATCAAGACCTTGGGTTTCTTCAGCAACGACCGCGCAATTGCAATGCGCTGGCGTTGTCCACCTGACAAGGCTGATCCACGCTCTCCGACGTCTGTGTCCAACCCCAAGGGCAGGCGCGCAACCACGCTGTCCGCGGCTGCAGTGCGCAACGCTGCTTGCAGATCGTCCTCGTCCGCGTGCTCTTCGCCAATCAACAGATTTTCACGCAGTGTTCCGGAAAACAAATAGGGCTCCTGCGGGATGTAAGCGATTTTTGAACGCACATCATGCGGCTCGAACTTACTGATGTCTTCACCTCCCAATCGAATATGTCCCTCTGACGGCACATCAATACCCGCCGCCAAACGGCCGAAAGTGGACTTTCCAATGCCCGATGGCCCAATGATCAGGGTCAGGGTGTTTGGATCTGCCACAAACTCAAAGCGCCGGAAGATAGGCGCACTGTCAGTGTACCCAAAAGAAACCTTTTCAAAACTCAGCCGAGGCTCCACATCAGACGGGAGTTTTGGGCGTGTGCCAAACGGTTCCATAGGCGTGTTGACGATGTCGCCCAATCGCTGCCGGGACACGCGAATATTCTGCCAGCTTTCCCACAAGCTGGAGAAGTTTGCGATAGGTGCAGTGACCTTTCCCGCCAAAAGGTGAAATGCAATCAGCTGCCCAAGTGTCATTTCGCCTGCAAAAACCAGATTTGAACCGACAAATATGATTGAAATCGTGACACTGCGCTCAACGACAAATGTCAGCTTGTCGCTAAAAATGTTCAATAGACTGACGCGATAGCTTGCCTTGAGGCTGTCATGTAACGTTCTGTCCAGGCGTTCCAGCATCTTGCGCTCGGCGCTCAACGCCTTGACCGCAGCGACACCCGAAATGTTGTCGACCATCTGAGACTGGTGGCGCGCGCCGGTATCAAACTGCGTCCGCAACCGGCGCCGCAAAAAGGGACCAAATGCAAGATAGATAAAGGCTTGTAGGGGCAGCGCCACCAACACAATCATTGTCAAAGGCACTGACAAGGCCAGCAAAACAGCGATGTAAATGACAACGAACAACAGATCGAGAAAGACACCGGTTGATGTTCCCACAAGGAAGTTCCGGATTGTATCCGTCTCTCCGATGCGGGCGATCGTTTCACCGACAGACCATTTGCGAAAGTGACTGAAGGGCAGCTTGAAGAGGTGGTCAAAAATACGCCCGCCGAATTCCCGCGTTACCTTGTTTGCCGTCAGCACACCCAGAAGGCTGGACAGGACTTGAAATCCGATCTGGAACAGGCTCACCGCAGCAAAGACGGCAACGACCACGATCAGCGATGCCTCCCGCTGGAACGGCAGGATGCGGTCAATAATCACCTGAAATATGAACGGTTCGACAAGCCCAAGGAGACGCAGACAGATCGCCAGAAAGACGAGTTCAAGATAAAGCGGGGAGTACTTCCAAAGCGAACGCGTAAACCACGACAGAGGTATCTCGCGCCCCTGGTTTCGCTTCTCTTCCGGCACGTACCATCACCCTGCTCACGCCAACCGATACTACCGTAGGTTTAATTTTAGGGTAAGACAATTGCCGCGAGCCCATCATCTTAGGTCGTGTGGACCGCGGCATGCCTCCTGCGCGGTATCCTGCCATTCCGGTGTTTTCACAAAGCGCAGCTTGGCTCTGTCTGAGGTATTATTACGCTGCCGCACCAGATCAAGATAAAGCCCGCCACAAACGAAGACGCAGCATCAAGGCATTGCAGTTTCGGGGCTTATGACGCCACGCAGGGCAAATGACAGGGTCACCTCCCAAGGTCCGATTGCGCTCTAATACGCTTCAAAGACCCTTGGCTTCGATCAGCTCACAATATTTCGGCGACTCGTCACGAAACACGTCTTTCACTTTGCGAATTCTTGCGACAGTGCGCTCGCCGGAGGCAACAATACACCATCGGAGATCGGAGTTTTCGCTATCGTCTACGGGCCTATTCGTGAGTTTTATCATCTATCGCGACTCAAGCTTGCAGAGCTTCGGGCACAGCGTTGAAACGACGCTGGGGGATAGAGCGCCCCGCTTTGTTTCGCGCTTTTAAGGCGCAGCAGACTTTCTCGGCGTCATCTATTACCCGGCAGTGCGTGTTTACACGCACAAGAGGGCACAGACCTCGTCTGGTGAGGGACGATCCCGTCATTGAACTTTGGAAGGCAGTCGGATCGTAGCAGCCTCCAAAGGTTTGTGACGAAACTCAATGTTGTCAGCCCACATGCGATGCATGACGACCGCCAGTTTTCTGTCGACAGCCACAACAGCGCGACGGCGGCCCTTTCGGCACATGAGGCGCAGACCCCAGCTCTTGATCTCGGAACTTGCGACCGATCTCATCATCATTGCGTTGGCTGCCGCGTAAAGCGTTGAGCGGACATCACAGTCACCAGCCCTTGAGATGCGGCCTGGATTGTCCATCTCGCCGGACTGATATCGTCGCGGTGTCAGTCCGAAGTGGGCCGCGACCGTTCGGGAACTGCTGAACCGTGCCGGATCATCGACAGCAGCTCGGACGGTCAGGGCCGCAATAGGTCCCACTCCAGGAATTGCCATGAAGCGCAGGCAGTTCACGATATCCTCGATCTCGCAAGCTGCGACGCGTTTAAAGACATGCTTACCAGATGCGTCCATTACGCAGACGGCCACAGTCCATAGCGATACGTCCAAGCCAACAAAGTAATCCATCTCGTTCTCCTCAGGTTGCAGCAAATACCGCAACTCTATCGAGAACTCGGCCCAACTACGTGGTCGGCCCGATGACCCATGCTTTGTCCGCAATGCGGTCAGTCGAAGACATTGAGCCAATGACCGCTTCCGGCTTGAAGCAGCACATCCTTAGAACAATACCGCTGGTTGATCCGTGAGGTCTATGCTCACCACAAACCCTACTAACGAGCGAGATCGCACCCGACTGCAATCAACGCTTGTGCGAGGGGGCAGCGCCCCCATTCACAAAAACAGATCGCGTCGCGCAGCGGCCTTTGGATCACACCCTATGATAGGGCGATCCGGCCAGGATCGACGCAGCACGATAAAGCTGCTCAGCCAGCATCACCCGCACCAGCATATGCGGCCAAACCATCGCGCCAAATGATAACAGATGATCCGCCTGCCCCCGCAGCGACGGATCAATCCCGTCCGCCCCACCAATGACAAAGACAACATCGCCACGCCCCGCATCCCGCCACCCGGCCAAGCGCTTGGCAAAAGCGGGCGAGGCCTCGACCTTCCCCCGCTCATCCAGACAACACACCAACGCCCCTTTCGGCAGCGCGCGACGCAGCAGGTCGGCTTCGGCGGCCATGCCGCCACCTTTACGGTCTTCGACTTCATGTACGGAAAGCGGGCCTAGCCCAAGGGCCCGGCCCGTGCGGTCAAAGCGGGTGACATAGTCGGACACCAAATCGCTCTCTGGACCGCCCCGCAGGCGGCCCACCGCGCAGATATGCACACGCATCAGTGCCGGGTCAGATCAGTTGGCGGCAGCAGCGCTTGGCTGCCACATCTTCTCCAACTGATAGAACTCGCGCACCTCGGGCCGAAACACGTGGACGATCACGTCACCCGTGTCGATCAGGACCCAATCGCCTGTGTCCTTCCCTTCGGTCCGTGTCGCGATGCCGAAGGTCGCCTTCAGCCGCTCCACCAGCTTTTCCGAGATCGCCGCCACCTGACGGGACGAGCGGCCAGAGCAAATGACCATGTAGTCGCCCATAGCGGTCTTGCCGCGCAGATCGATCTGCACGATGTCTTCGGCCTTGTCGTCGTTGAGGGAAGAGAGCACAGCCTCAAGGATCGCCTCGCTTGTGGCTTGCGTTTTTGGGGCGGCCATCACAGCCGCGGCTCCATCAGCGGCTTGTGCCGCGTCAGCAGAGAATGACAGGACATTGTCCTCCTTGGTCAGCGCGCCGCCAAAACCCGCGGCGCTGGGGTATTGGAATGGTAGCAATGCTGACATGACATTTCAATGAATGCGGCTCACGGACATAAGGTCAGCTCCTCCAATGCCGCCATTTCCAGCGCGTCGGCCAATGGCGCGTCGCGCAGCAAGGGCAGGAATGGCCCATCTGCGGCAAGGCGGATATCCACCGACACAACGACCCTATCCGGGATGTCAGCTGTTTCGCTGCAGGGCTCGAAATCAATGCTCAGACTGCCTGTGACACCGTCGGGATCCGCCGCCTTCCGCGCCCGGATCTCCGCCTGCAATGCCCGCAGGTCGGCATGGGAGGCGGGCTCCACCTGCAGCACGTCGCCCACCATCGTGATCGGGTAGCTGCCAACCATCTCTGCCCCATCCGCGTCGGTGGCGCGCAGCCGGAGGCTGCCGGACCCGGGCAACAGCCCCAGCCCCTCGGGCAGATCGACACGCAAGGCGATGTCCGCAGGGTCAGCGGACAAGGGATCGAGCCCGCGCATCTGGTACAGGGTCGCAGGGACGACGGTGGAACAGGCCCCCAGCCCCATAGCCATCAAAAGAAGCGCGCCGAGAGCAATCTCTTTCATCAGAATTTATCCTTTCGAATCATTTTTTATTGTTTTACATTAAATTTTAGTAACCGAATGGGAAACACAGATGCAAGACAGTTTGATCGCAAGACGCGCACGACAGTTCGAATGGGCCACAATCGGTTTGCTGACGGTGCTGATCGTCGCAGCCGCCATTGCCATCGCCGATGGCGGCCTGTCCGTCGCTGACCTGCGCGCGGAATACGACATCAGGCATTTCCCCGAGACGCCGACACTCTGGTCCGTGACCCTGTGGCGCGTGATCGAAATCGCCTCCTACATCCTACTCCTGTGGGTGCTTTGGTGCGTGCGCGGCTGGCTTGCGGCCTGCGCCGATGGCGAAACCTTTCAGGGCGACACCGCCCGCCGTGTGCTGCGCATCGGACAGGGCCTGCTGGCCCTCGCTGTGGTCGAGATCGTCAGTAACACGGTCATCATCCTTGCCCTGACGTGGAACAACCCGACCGGGGAGCGGACGCTTTCGATCACCATCGACGGCTCCGGTCTATTCCTGCTGCTGGCGGCGGCCCTGCTGACCCTGTTCGGCTATATCCAGTCCGAAGCCGCGCGGTTGATGGCCGAGAACCGGGAATTCATCTGATGGATATTGTTGTCCGTCTCGACGTGATGATGGCCCTTCACAAGATGAAGGGCCGCGATCTGGCGGCCCAGATCGGGATCACAGAACAGAACCTAAGCCTGCTGAAATCCGGCAAGGTCAAAGGCATCCGGTTCGAAACACTGGCCAAGCTGTGCGAGGCGCTGGACTGCCAGCCGGGCGACCTGCTCGAAGCCGTCGTGACGGAGGATACGGGCACCGCCCCCTAAGCCATCAAGGCCGAGGTGAGGGGGAGCGGCGAACGACATCACCGGCAGCACTTTCACACACCGTCAGGCGAGTGTGTCCGCAAACGCCTTGAACGCGGCACCATCGACCGCCGGACCATGACCAAAGGCAACGCGCCGGGGCCGCAGATCCGCCAGCTTGCGGATAGAGGCGCGCGCGGCGTCCATGTCCCAGGTCGCAATCTCCAACGGCAGGCCAAGGCGCGGCGCCGTTGTGAACAGGTTCATACCCACTGCCGCATCGCCCGCGATCAAAACCCCATCCGACGCCCGCCAGAAGGAAATATGCCCCTGCGTGTGGCCAGGCGTTTCAACCACCTCGAACCCGCCGACCTTGTCCCCTTCGACAAGCGTTCGGGCGACCGGATACCCCTCACCTGCAAAGAACCGTTGCTGCATCTGCGCCATCAGCGATGTCGGGTTGGGAAAGGAGCCAAGGACATAGCCCGTTTCTGCCGCCTCACGCTCGGCCCCATGGCACATGAGCGGCAGGTTCAGCGCGCGGCACATCTCGGCCGTGGCGCCCTGATGGTCGGGGTGGGCGTGGGTCAGCACATGGGCCGACAGGGCCTTGCCGCGCAGGGCCTCCAGCAGCTTGCGGCCCGACCGTTTGACGCCCGCATCCACCAGCACATCGCCCAGCAGGTAGCAATTCACCGACTGCCGCGGCATCACCGGGATCTGCCACGCCGCCTCACCGATTTGGATCATGATCCGTCGTCCTGTTGCCCGCCCTCGCCCAACAACCGCACCTCGCGCTGCGGGAATGGGATCGAGATATCGTTCTCTTTGAAAATGTCCCAAAGTGCCAGATAGACGTTCCCGCGAATGTTTGTCAGCCCCCCCGTCGGGTCCGTAATCCAAAAGCGCAGGATATAGTCCACCGAGCTGTCGCCAAAGCCCACGATATGACAGACGGGCGGACGAGACGACAGCACACGCTCCACCCCCTTGGCGGCTTCGATGGCCAGCTTGCGGACCTGATGCGGGTCGCAGCCATAGGACGTGCCGAAATAGATATCGAGCCGCACGAACTGATCGGAGTGGGACCAGTTGACGACCTGCCCGGTGATCAAATCCTCGTTCGGGATCAGGTACTCGCGCCCGTCGCGGGTCACAACCGAGGCATAACGCGCACCCAGCGTCTGGATCCACCCGAACGTGTCGCCCAGAGAAATCACATCCCCCGGCTTGATCGACTTGTCGAGCAGGATGATGACGCCGGAGACAAGGTTCGACACCACCTTTTGCAGACCAAAACCAAGGCCCACGCCAATGGCACCGGACAGCACCGCAAGGCCCGTCAGATCAATGCCCAGCGCCCGCACGCCCGCGTAAAACGCGATGGCGTAGAACACGATCTGCACGACCTTGACGATCAGCACCCGCATCGAGGGCGAGATATCCTCGTTCGCCTGCACGCGGCTGGACGTGGTGACGGTGACAAAGCGGGCCAGCGCCAGCAGGCACCCGATGATGACCACACCCTGTACGATCAGCAGGGCCGAAATGCGCATCTCGCCAAAGCTGATGGCAGCCGCGTCCAGCAACTCCGCCGCCTCGTCCACGACGCCCAGCACATACAGCGTTACGTAAATCGACGCGCCATAGCGCACGACCCGGCGCAAAAACAGCGACCGGATCAGCCGCGTGGCAAAGACCACCAGCAACCACGCCGTCGCCAGTGTCGCGATGACGCCCAGCACATAGGACCGCGACGGCCACGTCACCTCGCGCATGATCCAGACGACAATCCAGATCAGAAAAACGAAAAAGATGGCCCGCAACCGCTGGTGCACCACGACCAGCACACGCATGCGCCACTTGGGCCAGCCCTCGCGCGTGCCCATCCATTCACGGATGCGGGGGCCCAGCAGACGGCGCAGCAGGTGCGCGCCCAGAAACACGGCCAAGGCGATGCCAAGCTGGTAAGCCACCCAAGGGCGCAGCAAGGACGACACCAGCGTCTCGGCCTGCGCCAGCAGCAGGGTAAAGAGCGAGGTGACAACCTCGACCAGCGTCTCGCCATCCTGCGTTGCGCCCAGCGTTGCGGCCTCGGCCGCCGAATTCAGCGCATCCGCGATTCCGTTGCCGCTGCCCTCGTTGCTCATCCCGCCCCTCCGCTCTGCACAACATGCAATGCCCGGGCCATGCAATCAATTGCAGCCTCGCTTGATCGGCGCATGGAATCCCGTTATCTGGCAGACATGACACGCCTCTTTGACATGGATGACCGCGCACGGCTGCGCGAACGCTTTTTCGGGGCGACGCACACGGTGCTCGCGCGCCTATAAGCGCGCACATTCCCGTCATCCATTTCAAATACAGCCAATCAAAGGGAGAGGACCAACATGTCCCCCAAAACGCTCTATGACAAAATATGGGATGCCCACGTCGCGCACGAGGCCGACGATGGCACCTGCCTGCTCTATATCGACCGCCACCTGGTCCACGAAGTGACCAGCCCGCAAGCCTTCGAAGGGCTGCGCATCGCGGGCCGCAAGGTGCGCGCTCCAGAAAAAACCATCGCCGTGCCGGACCACAACGTGCCGACAACGGCGGGGCGCGAAGACCCCAAGAACATGACAGAGGACAGCGCCATTCAGGTCGCCGCCCTCGACAAGAACGCCAAGGACTTTGGCATTCACTACTACCCCGTGTCCGACGTGCGTCAGGGTATCGTGCATATCGTCGGCCCCGAACAGGGCTGGACGCTGCCCGGCATGACCGTCGTCTGCGGTGACTCGCATACTGCAACCCACGGTGCCTTCGGCGCGCTGGCGCATGGCATCGGGACCAGCGAAGTGGAGCACGTGCTGGCCACCCAGACGCTGATCCAGAAGAAATCCAAGAACATGAAGGTCGAGATCACGGGCAAACTGCGCCCCGGTGTAACGGCCAAGGACATCACCCTGTCCGTCATCGGCGAAACCGGCACCGCGGGCGGCACCGGCTATGTCATCGAATATTGCGGTGAAGCCATCCGCGATTTGTCGATGGAAGGGCGCATGACGGTCTGCAACATGGCGATCGAAGGCGGCGCACGCGCTGGCCTGATCGCGCCGGACGAGAAAACCTTTGAATACGTCAAGGGCCGTCCCCACGCCCCTAAAGGCGCGCAGTTCGAAGCCGCGCTTGCATGGTGGAAAACGCTCTTCTCCGATGACGACGCCTATTGGGACAAGGTCATCACGATCAAGGGCGAAGACATCGCCCCGGTCGTCACATGGGGCACCTCGCCCGAAGATGTGCTGCCGATCACGGCAAATGTCCCCTCCGCCGACGACTTCGAAGGCGGCAAGGTCGGCGCCGCCCAGCGCTCGCTCGACTATATGGGCCTGACACCGGGCACGCCGCTGTCGGACATCGAGATCGACACCGTGTTCATCGGCTCCTGCACCAACGGCCGGATCGAGGACCTGCGCGCGGCCGCCGAGATCCTCAAGGGCAAGAAGATCAAGGTCAAACGCGCCATGGTCGTCCCGGGCTCCGGCCTTGTCCGCGCACAGGCCGAGGAAGAAGGGCTGGCGGACATCTTCAAGGAGGCCGGTTTCGAGTGGCGCCTTGCAGGCTGCTCCATGTGCCTTGCAATGAACCCCGACCAGTTGGCCGAGGATGAGCGTTGCGCCTCCACCTCGAACCGCAACTTCGAGGGGCGTCAGGGCTACAAGGGGCGCACGCACCTCGTCTCCCCCGGTATGGCGGCGGCTGCTGCGATCACCGGCAAGCTGACGGATGTACGTGAACTGATGTAAGGTGGGCAATCTGCCCACCACCCCCTCCCATTCGTTAACGGTGTCTTACCGCACCATGACGATGGGGGTGCACAGGGGGTGTACGCATGGTGCACGGGGGGTGACAGGCCCTTTTCACGGCACCAACCACAAGATGTAGGGTGGGGTTTCACCCCACCGCCTTTCCAGAAAAGGTTAACGAAAATGGACAAATTCGAAACACTGACAGGGATTGCGGCGCCCATGCCGCTGGTGAACATCGACACCGATATGATCATCCCCAAGCAGTTCCTGAAAACGATCAAACGCTCGGGCCTTGGCGCAAACCTCTTTGACGAGATGCGTTTTGACCGGCAGGGCAACGAAATCCCCGATTTCGTGCTGAACCAGGACGCCTATCGCAGCGCGGAGATCCTCGTGGCTGGCGACAACTTCGGCTGCGGCTCCTCGCGCGAACACGCGCCCTGGGCGATCAAGGACTTCGGCATTCGCTGCGTCATAAGCACCTCATTCGCCGATATTTTCTACAACAACTGCTTCAAGAACGGCATCCTGCCCATCGCCCTGCCGCAAGAGGCCGTGGACGTGCTGATGAAGGACGCGGAAAAAGGGGCCAACGCCCGCATGACCATCGATCTGGAAAACCAGACGGTCACGACCTCGGACGGCGAAAGCTTCAGCTTCGAGGTGGACGCCTTCAAAAAGCACTGCCTGCTTGAAGGGCTGGATGACATCGGCCTGACCATGGAAAAGGCGGCCAGCATCGACACGTTCGAGGCGCAGGCCAGCCAGGCCCGCCCTTGGGTGTGATCAAGGATTAACCAATCCGAACTATAAAAGAGGCAGCGGTTATGCCTCTCGTGGGGCGCAAACACAACATGTTGCGCCCCGCCAGAATCCCGCCGCAGAAATGATGCACAAACGCACCACACGCACCCTCAAAAAGTCCAAAGCTTAACGTTTCATTAACCCTGAGCTTGAGACACCGGGGCAATCAAGGCACAAATGTGTCGAGAATGAGGCACCCGCCTGACCCGGTGGGATCAAGTTGGAACAAGTACGCGGCAACGTATCGCGGCTGGCCAGTTTGAAGGGATCGAGAGACGTGATTGCACGAATGTCAGGCGCAGTCTTGCGCGGATTCTTGGTGGCTTTGATGATCGCCATCCCGGCCCTCGTGGTGCCGGGCATGTCTGTGGAGACATCCCAAGCCACTGTTTTGATTGCGCTTCTTGCGGCCGTGATGACGTTCATTGAATACAATGCGCGCAGCCCCAGCATTGTGGAATTCCGCGACGCAGCCCCGTTCAACCGTCTGCGCTTTGCCGCACTTCTGACGACAGTTTTCCTGCTCAGCATGATCTGCCGGGGCAAGTTGGAACCGACCCTTCTGACCAATGCGCTCACCTCCGTGGGCACGATCATCGGCAACAGCATCGACTTCCCCTACAGCCCTGTGCGGCTGGTGGTTCTGATGCTGCCACCAGACTCCGATGATAGCGTTGTCCAATCCGTGCGCACGGCCGCGGGCCTCTCCTACCTCATCTCTCTGACCGCCATGGCCATGTTCCTGTTCCTCGTCCGGGTGCTGGGCTGGCCGTCGCGCAACGGGTCGTTCAACGTGTGGATCAACCTGCCGCTCTTTGACCCGACCGCGGGCGGCGACGTGCTGCATCGCCTGAACCGCGATGCACGGATCAACATCGCCCTGGGTTTCCTCTTGCCCTTCATCATCCCGGCAGTGGTCAAGATGACCGCCGACCTGCTAAACCCGATCACACTAGAGAACCCGCAAACCCTGATCTGGACAATGAGCGCATGGGCCTTCCTTCCTGCCAGCATGATCATGCGCGGCATCGCGATGCAGCGGATCGCGGACATGATCAAGGACCAGCGCAAGCGGGCCTACGCCAACGCCGACGCGGATATGCTGCTGGCCTGATCGCAGCCCACATGGCCCTGCTGGTCGGGGCCATGGCACACGCAGAAGCGATCCGCATCGCCACCTACAACACCGAGTTGCAACGCGATGGGCCTGGCCTGTTCCTGCGTGATCTCGCGCGCGGCGGTGACGACCAAATCGACGCGGTTCTGGCCGTGATTGCCCACGCCAACTCAGATGTCCTCGCCCTGCAAAACCTCGACTATGACCTGACAGGCGAGGCCCTGAGCCGGTTTGCCGAAGCCGCCGGATACCCCCACCATTTCGCGCTGCGGCCCAACACGGGCTTGCCCACCGGGCTAGACATGGACGGGGACGGGCGGCTTGGCGGTCCCCGCGATGCGCAAGGGTACGGGCGGTTCTCGGGCCAGGGTGGCATGGCGATCCTGTCCCGTTTCCCCATTATCGAGGATCAAGTCCAGAACTTGTCCGATCTGCTTTGGACAGCGCTCCCCGGGGCCCTACTGCCTGAGGTCGATGGCACCCCCTTCCCCTCACCGGATGCACAGGCCACGCAACGGCTGTCCACAGCCGGCCACTGGATCGTGCCCATAGACACGTCGGACGGCCACTTTCACCTGATGACCTTCCACGCGAGCCCTCCCGTCTTCGACGGGCCAGAGGATCGCAATGGCAAGCGCAATCACGATGAAATCCGCTTGTGGCAGCACGTGCTGGAGGGAAACGTTGGTACGGCCCCGCCCGGTCCCTTTGTCATTGCGGGCGACGCGAACCTGGACCCCGAGGACGGCAGTGGATTGAAATCGGCCATCCAAAACCTGCTGGCCGATCCGCGCGTGACGGATCTGTCCCCGCGGGGACACAGCGGCACGGATACAGTGGACTGGACCGATCCCGTTCCCGGCGATTTGCGCGTCAGCTATGTCCTGCCCTCGACGCATTGGCGCGTGGTGGACAGTGGCGTGCTGTGGCCCGCACCGGGCGATCCACTGGCCGAAACCGTTGCGACGGCAAGCCGCCACAGGCTGGTTTGGGCGGACCTGACCCTTGACCCCGCAGGCACTGGTGAGTAGGCGAAACCCCAAGCAATCAAAGGAGTTTCGCCCCATGTCCAATCCGTCGATCTTGATCCTGCCGGGCGACGGCATCGGCCCGGAAGTGATGGACCAGGTGGTCCGCGTCATCGACTGGTACGGCGCGAAACGCGATCTGGCATTCGAGGTATCCACGGACCTTGTGGGCGGTGCCGCCTATGACGCACACGGTGTGCCGCTGCACGACGACACGATGGCGAAAGCCCAAGAGGTCGACGCCGTCCTGCTGGGCGCTGTGGGCGGCCCGAAATACGACGATCTGGACTTCTCAGTTAAGCCAGAACGCGGCCTGCTGCGCTTGCGCAAAGAAATGGACCTCTATTCCAACCTGCGCCCGGCCCAATGTTTTGACGCGCTGGCAGACTTTTCATCGCTGAAAAAGGATGTGGTTGCCGGCCTCGACATCATGATCGTGCGCGAACTGACCTCGGGCGTCTATTTCGGTGAGCCCCGCGGCATCATCGAAGAAGGCAACGAGCGTGTCGGCATCAACACCCAGCGCTACACGGAATCCGAGATCGAACGCGCCGCACGCTCCGCCTTTGAACTCGCGATGCGCCGGAACAAAAAGGTCTGCTCGATGGAGAAGGCCAATGTGATGGAAAGCGGTATCCTGTGGCGTGAGGTCGTAACCAAGGTGGGCGAGGACTACCCCGAGGTCGAGCTGAGCCACATGTATGCCGACAACGGTGCGATGCAGCTTGTCCGCGCGCCCAAGCAGTTCGATGTGATCGTGACCGACAACCTGTTCGGCGACATCCTGTCCGACTGTGCTGCGATGCTGACCGGCTCGCTTGGGATGCTGCCCTCGGCCAGCCTTGGCGCGCCGATGGCGAATGGCCGCCCAAAGGCGATGTACGAACCGGTCCACGGCTCGGCCCCTGACATCGCAGGTCAGGGCAAGGCGAACCCCATCGCCTGTATGCTCAGCTTTGCTATGGCGCTGCGCTATTCCTTCGATCAGGGGGAAGAGGCTGCGCGTCTGGAAGGTGCCATCGAGAAAGTGCTGGCAGATGGCGCACGCACCGGCGACCTGATGGGTCCGGAGGGCGGCACGCCACTGTCCACGGCTGAAATGGGCGACGCGATCCTCGCTGCACTTGACGCCAGTCTCTAAGCCAAACACGGGCGCGCGGGCATGGCCTCAGCGCGCCTGATCCGGCGTTTACCCAGTCATACCCATTGCCATGAACCGCCGGGTAACAGCCGCTTTACGCTCATTTTTGAGCAGTTGACATTTAGCGCCTGACGCAACGGCATCCATCAGTGGACAATCCGCGCGGTGCCGCTATTGATCGGGCGACACCACCAACGAACTGATCCACCATGTCTGCCAATGCCAAAGGGGCCGTGCTGGCCCTGATCGCCTTTGGGCTGTTTTCGACCCACGACGTTTTCATCAAGACCCTCGGCGCGACCTATTCGCCGATCCAGATCGTGTTTTTCAGTGTTCTGCTCAGCTTTCCACTGGCGACGATCATGCTGATGCGGGACGCAAAGCCGGGTACCCTGGTGCCGGTGCATCCGTGGTGGATGGCCGTGCGCACAGTTGGGGCCGTGATCACTGGTGTGTCGGCCTTTTACGCCTTTTCGACCCTACCTTTGACGCAAACATACGCGATCCTATTTGCAACGCCCCTGCTGATCACCGTGCTGTCGATCCCGATCCTTGGCGAGAGGGTACGCCTGCCACGCTGGTTGGCGGTGATTGTCGGGCTTCTGGGTGTCATGGTGGTGCTGCGCCCCGGTGCGACGGACTTGACGTTGGGCCATGCCGCGGCGATCCTCGCGGCCTTTTCCGGTGCCTTTGCGTCGATCGTTGTGCGCAAGATCGGAGCCGAGGAGCGCACGGTTGTTCTGCTGCTCTATCCGATGGTCGGGAACTTTCTTGTGATGGGTGTGGCCCTGTTTTTCGTGTACGAGCCCATGCCCGGGGAACACCTGGCCATGCTGGCCATCATTTCGGTCATGGCATGGATTGCGGGGCGCTTCATCATTGCAGCCTACCAGACGGGCGAAGCAGCTATCGTCGCCCCAATGCAGTATTCACAGATCCTGTGGGCAACGGCGTATGGTTTGATCTTTTTCGACGAAACGCCCGACATGTTCACGGGCATTGGTGCGGCGATCATCATCGCATCCGGCTTGTTCATCGTGTTCCGGGAAAGCACGTCGGGCACCTCCGAAAACACACCGGTTCTACGCACCCGTAGCCGCATCGGCACCCCCGGCACGTTCCGCGTCAGCAGCCTGATGACCAGCGGGCGGTTCCGCGACAAGCCACTTGCCAAAACGCCGGACGCGGAGTAAGCCGCCCGGCACGGTCGGAGTGTAGCTCAGCCTGGTAGAGCACTGTCTTCGGGAGGCAGGGGCCGGAGGTTCGAATCCTCTCACTCCGACCAGATTGTCATGCAATTTTGTAGAGTTGCAGGGACTTTGTCCCAGGAACCATCAATGTGTTCTCTATCTGCACACACTCTGTCCAACTGGTTGAAAACAAATGATCCCTTTTGGTGCCCTACCTGTTGCGTGCACCAGACGCCGCTTGTCACGGTCAATTTTGGCCGTCTTTGGATCGCCTCTGCTGCTCGCGAAAACGTTCGAAAAAGAACTCGGTAAATCTGCGCGTCGCTGCGGAGCGGTAGGGTGTGGGTGGGAAAACGGCAGAAATTGTTCCAGACGGTAACGCAAACTCAGGGAGCAGTTCGACAAGCTCCCCGTTGCTGAGTGCGTCGACAACCATGAAATCTGGCATATTTGCGACACCACCTCCGGCCTTGACCACCGACAGGACAGCCTGCGTCGTATCTCCAGTAACAGATGGTTGAAACGTCATATCGCGGGTCCGGCCACGCTTGTCAGTGAAGGTTAGTTTGGACGGCGCCTTCAACGCTCTATTCTCAATGAAGGGAAGGCGTGCAAGGTCGTCGAGCGTTTGCGGCATCCCGAAAGCCTCGACAATGGACGGAGCCGCGACCACAACCTGAGAGAACCCGGTCAGTTTCCTAGCGGTATTGGACGAGTCCTCTAGCCAGCCGACGCGAAACGCGATGTCAAACCGCGCTTCCACTGGATTAAACCGCGTATCGCTCAGCGTCAGATCAATCCTGAGAGCAGGATGGATTAAGCTGAACGCCGCGACTGCAGGCGCAACATAGCCAACGCCAAACTCATGCGGAGCCGTCACACGGAGTTCTCCAGACGGCTCATCGCGACCTTTCCGTACCAGATGAAAGGCGTCCTTGGCCTGCGCAACTGCGGCACGTGCGGCCTCATAGAAACTCTCGCCCGTCTCGGTCAAATTGAAATGCCGGGAGTTTCTGAGAACAAGCGTCGCTCCCAGGTCATCCTCCAAGAGTTGAAGCTGTTTGCTGACGACCGCCTTGGACACCCGCAACCGCGCGGCGGCGGCGGTAATTGTGCCTTCCTCAGCGATCGCCACAAAGTAAGCAAGCCGGTTCAGGTTCTCTGACATATCCGCTGTCTCTCTTTCGAAGGCACCCTAGCGAAGACGATATCGACTGTCAGCTTTTAGCTGACTCTGCTTACAAATAGTTTGCCTTTAGATGACATCGCCAGGCACCTAACTTCATTCCAACAGTTGAGACAGACTTAGGAAAAGGCCAAAGCGATGTCCCGCCGATTTACCTACATTTACGACACCTATTGCGGTTGGTGTCGCGGCGCGCACCCCGTGATCGCCGCCCTGATCGACAGCGGTGCCGAGGTGGAGATGCTCCACATCCACCTCTTTCAAGGCGCAAACGCCCACCGTATGGCCGATGGTTTTGGAAAGGTAGCGCTTGCCCATGATACGCGGGTTGCCGGGCTGTCCGGGCAGGCATTTGATCAGCGCTACGTCGATCACGTGCTCGGGTCGCCAACGGAAGTTCTGGACTCGACTTTCACAGCCTGGGCCGCTGCACTTGTGCACAATCGGGGCGCCCGCGCAGAAATCAAGCTTGCGCATGACCTGCAAAACCAACGCTACACTGAGGGCGTATCTGCACAAGACCGCGCGGCCGTTGAAGCGGCGATGGCACGGCTTGGGGTGACCGCAGCCCTCGAAGACGGGGCGCAAGCCGCCGCGCAAACCGCGGCGCGCGCCGGGCAAATACTGGCAAGCCTCAACCTCGGCGGCGTCCCACAACTGTTTGTTGAAGAGAACGGACAGCGCCACGTCCTCTCAATCGCTGAATTCTACAAGTCACCCGCTGCTGTGACCGCCTTGGCCAGCTGAACCACGCACCCATTCCGGAGAAAGCCCCATGAAGAAAATCACAAACCTCTACGCCTCGTTTCGACGCCTGACTGTGCCGACCCAAATCTGGATGATGCTTGTTCTCGCGCCAGCGAACTTCCTTACGCTTGCGCTCATCGATGGGCCACTTGGACTGATAGTACCGCTTCTTTCCATGCTCGGCTTCCTCCCCAATCTCGGCATCGCCTGGATACAAAATGGGTTTTCCGCAGCGATGGCGTTACCGCATCTGCTGTTCTGGGCCCCGCAGGTTGCGATCCTCGGCAACTATCTCATCCAGACCCCTGCCAACGCGAGCTTCGCTTACATCGCCTACGCCATCGTTTTTGTCGTGAACACGATCTCCGTGCTGTTCGACATCCGCGAGACCACAAAATGGTTCGACGGTCAGAAAAGTATCGCCTGAATCACCCCTTCCCCAACCCCTTACCAAATGGAGAAACCCCAATGACCCGACTGACAAGACACACCGTTGAAACAGCACCAGAAGCATCCAAAGAGATGCTGGCTCAGACCGAAAAGACCTTTGGATTTGCGCCTGGCCTGTATCAAGTCATGGCCGGTGCGCCCCAACTGTTCCAAACATACGGGGCCATCCATCAGGCTTTTCAAAAAACCAGCTTCAACGCAAAAGAGCAGACCGTCGTCTGGCAGACCATCAATGTGGAGCACGAATGCAGCTACTGCGTGCCAGCCCACACCGCGCTTGCAGGCATGATGAATGTCGATCCTGCTCTGAACGAGGCGCTGCGCAACGAGACACCATTGAATGACGCCAAGTTGGAAGCCTTGCGCACGTTTACGCTCATCGTGGTGCGCAACCGCGGCCATGTCGCACAAGCCGACTTGGACACATTCTATGCCGCTGGATATGGCGAACAGCAGGTCCTCGAAGTTATCCTCGGCGTGGCGCAGAAGGTGCTGAGCAACTACACCAACCACATCGCCCAAACACCGGTGGATCCTGCATTCACACAGTTTACTTGGGAGCGCAGCAAGTCAGAAGCTGCGTAAACACTTGTTGCAGCGGACGGGCTAAGCCTTCATTTGTAACATCATGGTCCTGTCGAAACTTCGTTCGGCGGGGCTATTTGTTTGCAGCGCGTTGGACAAAGTGGATGAAACAGAAGGACACTTTGATTTTGCTGGCGCATTTTGGCATCATAATTTTCAATGAGTTGTAGGGGCGCTATGGACAAAGTGATCGCGCCGCGACATCGCCGGAGCGCTACATCGACCGCGCGACATACGATCTGAGCATGTGCGCGTCGTAAAGCGGCATCGCGATCACTTCGGCGCCAATCTCGCTCACCGCGGGGGACAGGTAACGGACGTTTGGCGCAGATGTCTTGCATCCCGCACCGACCTGAAGACCACCGCCAACGTGGCTGCGCGACAACAGGCCCTGGGCCAGCATGTCTTCGGTCAGCGGGTCAAAGCGCGACCCGGGACCTGCACCAGCGCAATTGACCACAAAGCCGGTCTGAATGCTCTGCTGGTGGCCGGCGTCGTCGGTCACGACAACCTCCGCGCCGCCGTCATTGTGCCGGACTTCCTGCACCAACCCCTTGACCACACGCGCTTTGCCTTCGCCAACAAGGCGGTGCATGTCCTGGATGGTGTCCCGCGTACCGCCGCGCAGCCAGAACCGGAGCGCGCCGGGCACCTTTCGCGCCTCTTCGACATCCGGCAAGTAAGACGACAGCGGGGTCTGCAGAAAATGCGCCCGGAACCCGGCGCGGATTTCGCGCATCTCATCACCGTCTGCCAGTGCCTTGTCGATCTCGCGCCGCACCTCGGCAAGAAAGGCATCGGCCGTCGCGTGCCCTTTGCTGAACGTTGGCACGGTCAACTTGCGCGGCAAGCGGGGTACAAGCGGCGTCGGAATTTCGCCATCGGGTGCGCAAGCGACGAAACGCAGGTCTTGTTCGGGGATCAGGCTTTGGCACAGCCGCAGCACGTCAAGCATCGCCGCGTTGCCGCCGATACAGAAAATCTCTGCCCCCGACTTGATATGCTCGGCAATGCGCGTTTCGAACCCGAAGACCGACGGGCTGCTGAAGGGGCCTTCATCTCCGTCAATGCGCATCGTGGACGGCCCGCCCGGCGCCACATCGACGGACTGGGCACGCAGGACGCGCCCGCCTTGGGTGGTGATCATCACCTGATTACTTTCAATGGCAAGCGCGGTCGCCATATCATCCAGAAGCGTGACTTTGACACCGCGCGCCTCGAAGGCTTCTACAAGGGCGCGGGTTTTCTCCTCCATGAAGTCGCCATAGAACTCTCGCGGTGCGTTCACACCATACAGGTCGTCGCTTTCAACAAGTGGGGCAGCGGCGGCCAGCCAATTGGGTGACCGGTTCTGCATCTTGGCCGCGATCGTGTCCCAGTGGTGGACAAGCCACTCCGCAAACTGCGGGTCGATGTCATCGGCAGGCGAATTCAGGAGATAAGCAAACCGCCACGGGACATCCGCGTCCCCCTTGGCATAGGCCGCACCGCGCCCAAGCTGAGACGCCTGATTGCCGACGACCACGATGTGGTCCATGTCACGTTCCAAAGACGCTTCGAAAAAGGCGAGTGCGGTGATGCCGTCGCCGACAATCACATGCGTATGCTGGCCCTCGGGGCCAGGTGGGATCTGCTCGATTTTTGCCATCGCAAGCTCATGTCACGAGAGCCTCCGGCAAGTCAACTCTTCCGGGGTTCATGGGCAGCGCGAATGGCGTAGCGTCAGCCCCGACAGGTGCGAAGCGCACATTCGATAGGCGATGGTCAGCACCGTCAGGGACCTGTGCACGCCAATCACAGCAATGAGGTACCCCCCGCTACGTACCCCGCCCGATGCTGATCTGGTCATTGAGAGCCGTTCAGACCAGTTTGATATCATCCAGAAACGGGTTGGACGCACCGACACCACTATCGACGCCCCCCAAAAAACTGTGATGCTCCATGACAACGGATGACTGGCGGCGACCGACCTGGCCAACGCGATACCATTGTTCCGCAGGCGCACGCCGCTTTTCAAAGGTCATCAAGTTTTTCTATGGCGCTTCAGGCGTAACCACTCTGACAATGTATTGCTCCGCGCCAAAACAGGCGTCGCAGATAGGTAAGTTCGTGTCGCGAAAGCTTTGGACAGCACAGTACAGTGCGTTGGACGCTTGTACCGCGTGCAGCTTGAGTGGCCGGGGACAGACATATGAACACACAATATCGCGTTGTTGTCATCGGGGGCGGCGTGGTTGGCGCCTCAGTACTCTACCACCTAGCCAAGATGGGATGGACTGATGTCGCGCTGATTGAACGGTCGGTTCTGACGGCCGGGTCAAGCTGGCACGCGGCCGGCGGCATTCATGCCCTGAACGCCGATCCGAATATGGCCGCGCTGCAAGCCTATACCATCGACCTGCTGAGCGAGATCGAAGAGGAGAGTGGGCAAAACATCGGTCTGCACATGACCGGTGGCCTGACGCTTGCCGGTACGCCGGAACGCTGGGAATGGCTGCAATCAGCCTACCGTGTGTTCCAGTCCATCGGCATCGAGGATTGCGAGTTGCTGACCCCGCAGCAGGCGCAAGAGCGGTGCCCGATCATGTCCACCGATGGCGTGCTGGGCGCGATGTGGGCCGACCGCGAGGGGTATGTGGACACCACGGGCACCGTCCATGCCTACGCCACTGCGGCTAAGAAGCGCGGCGCATCCGTCTTTGAACACACCAAGGTCGAGGCGCTGGAACAGGTCCATGACGGTTGGATCGTCAAGACCGACAAGGGCGACATCCGGTGCGAGCATGTGGTCAACGCTGCGGGTTTGTGGGCCAAGCAGGTCGGGCGCATGGCGGGTGTTGAACTGCCCGTGTCCCCGCTGAAACACCACTACCTGATCACCGATCAGATCCCTGAAGTTGCAGCAGCCGACTTCGAAATGCCCATGACCGTTGACCTCGAAGGGTTCACCTACATGCGGCAGGATCAAAAGGGCATCCTGATCGGCATCTACGAGGTCGAGCACCAGCACTGGGCCATGGACGGCGCGCCATGGAACTACGGGATGGAGCTGTTTCAGGAAGACCTCGACCGGATCGAGAACGAGCTGATGCTGGGCTTTGCCCGCTATCCATCCGCTGAAAATGTCGGGATCAAGACATGGGTGAACGGCGCCTTCACCTTCTCACCCGACGGCAACCCGCTGGTGGGCCCTGTGCCGGGCAAGCGCGGCTATTGGTCGGCCTGTGCCGTCATGGCTGGGTTCCTGCAGGGTGGCGGCGTGGGCAAATCCCTCGCCGAATGGATGATCGAAGGCGAGCCGGAAGCCGACGTCTTTTGCATGGACGTCGCCCGCTACGGCAAGTTTGCCGAGAACAAACAGTATATCAAAGAAACCACCGGCCAGTTCTATTCCCGCCGCTTCGTGATGTCCTATCCGAACGAACAGCTGCCCGCCGGGCGTCCGCTGAAAATGGCTCCGGCCCATGATGCGATGACAGCTGCAGGGTGCCGCTGGGGATCAAGCTGGGATTTGGAAACGCCGCTCTACTTCGCACCGTCGCCAGACTTCGAGGAAAACCTGACGCTGAAACGTTCAAACGCGCATGACATCGTCGGTGCAGAATGCCGGAACGTGCGTGAGAACGTTGGCATGGTCGACATCACCGGCTTTTCCCGGTTTGAAGTGTCGGGACCCAATGCCGAACTTTGGCTGAACAACGTCATGGCCTCGAAACTGCCCGCCCCAGGCCGGGCCAAGCTGGCACCAATGCTGGGCGAAGACGGGCGGCTCAAGGGCGATCTGACGATCCTGAACTGGGGCGACGGCACGTGGTGGATCATGGGGTCCTACTACCTGCGCGCCTGGCACATGCGCTGGTTCGACGATCACATGATCGATGGCGTGAAAATACGCGATTTGGGCGAGGAAATGTGCGGTTTTGCCGTGACCGGCCCCAACAGCCGCAAGGTGATCGAAACGCTGTGCCATCAGGATATCGGTGCACTCAAGTTCATGGGCTGCGGTGATTTCGATGTCGGCATGATCCGGGCCAAGGTCGCGCGCATGTCCGTGGCAGGCGAGTTGGGCTACGAGATCAACTGCCGCTACGGCGACCACGTGAAGCTGCGGCGGATGTTGCTGGAGGCTGGGGAAGCGTTCGGACTGAAGGAATACGGCTTTAACGCGATGCTGTCGCTGCGGCTGGAAAAGAGCTTTGGCATATGGTCGGCCGAGTTCACCCAAGGCTACACGCCAGGCATGACCGGCATGGATCGGTGGATCGACTGGGACAAGGAGTTCGTGGGCAAGGCCGCTGCCGTGGCAGAACGCGATGGCAACGGCCCTGCGCAGAAACTGGTGACGCTGGAAATCGATGCCGAAGATGCCGATGCCAGCGGCTATGAACCGGTTTGGAACGGTGACGCCCGCGTGGGCTTTGTCACCTCAGGCGGCTATGGGCACACCGTACGGAAGTCACTTGCCATGGCATTGGTGGACCGCGCCTATGCCACCCCCGGCACCGAGTTGACGGTCCACGTTGTTGGCGTCGAACGGTCCGCTCGCGTCATCCCGCCGTCGCCCTATGACCCGGAAGGCAAGGCCATGCGGGGATGAGCGCCCCCGTCCTGCACCGCGACAACCCGGCCAAGGATCCGCTTGTGGGCAATGCCAAAGTCACCCGGGCGGACTGGTTGAACGCGGCCCTAGCGGTCTTGAAGTCTGACGGTGTGGAGTCGGTGAATATCTCGGAACTGGCAAGCAAGATGAGCGTCTCCCGCTCCAGCTTCTATTGGTACTTCAAGGATCACACTGACCTGCTGAACGCCCTGCTGGAGGAACGACTGGCCATGGTGCCCCGCTATCTTGTCGCCTTCACCGGAACCGAGCCGACAGAGGACGAAATACAAGCGTTCGCCGCTTACGCCCGGGACGTGACCGAAGCCTCGGCGTCGGCTTGACCGAACTGATATGACCTGTGACAAACCTCCGGGGGAGGATGTGATGCGCACTCAGGTCGTCATTGTCGGCGGCGGGCCGTCCGGTCTGTTGCTGGGTCAATTGCTGCACAAGGCCGGGATCGAAAGCATCGTGCTGGAACGCCAGTCACGCGCCCACGTGCTGGGCCGCATCCGCGCTGGCGTGCTGGAACGCGGTCTTGTTGACCTGATGGGCCAAGCGGGCGTCGATACCCGCATGAAAGCGGAAGGCTTTGTGCATGACGGCACGCTCATCGCCTATGATAACGATATGTTCCGCGTCGATTTTACCGCCCACACCGACGCGACGGTGCTTGTCTATGGGCAGACCGAAGTGACCCGCGACCTTTATGATGCGCGCGATGCAACCGGAGGCGACACACGGTTTGAGGTGGAAAACGTCGTGATCCACGACGCGGGCACCGATGCCCCCTTTGTCACCTTCGGTGAAAACGGGCATAGCGAACGGATTGACTGCGACTTCATCGCGGGGTGCGACGGATTCCATGGCGTCAGTCGCAAGACCATTCCCGCAGACGTCAGGCAGGAATACGAGAAGGTCTACCCTTTTGGCTGGCTCGGCATCCTGTCTGAAACCCCGCCCGTGAATGACGAACTGATCTACGCCAATTCCGACCGGGGCTTTGCCCTGTGCTCCATGCGGAACGCGAACCTCAGCCGCTACTACATTCAGTGCGACACCTCGGACGACCCAGCGAGTTGGAGCGATGATGCATTCTGGGACGAGCTGCGCCGCCGCATCCCGCCGCAAGCTGCTGAGGCGCTTGTCACCGGGCCAAGCATCGAAAAATCCATCGCGCCTTTGCGCAGCTTTGTCTGCGAGCCAATGCGTTGGGGGCGGTTGTTCCTGTGTGGGGATGCTGCACATATCGTCCCGCCCACTGGGGCCAAGGGGCTGAACACGGCCGCGTCCGACGTGCATTATCTGAACCAGGGCCTGCGCCAGTTCTACGGCCAGGGCGACAGCGAAGGTATCGACCGATACTCGGAACGCGCGCTCGCTCGCGTGTGGAAAACCCAGCGTTTCAGCTGGTGGTTTTCCACACTCATGCACCACTTTCCCGACCAAACGGCGTTTGACAAGAAAATGCAACGCGCCGAACTGGCCCTGCTGCGCGACAGCCGCGAGGCGCAGGCGGCCATGGCGCTCAGCTATGTCGGACTAGCCTACTGACAGCGCGCCGCCAAAAACGTCCACTCCAACGCGAATAAATACATCTGCCAATCCGTTGTCTCTGCACGAAGTCGAGGCAGCGGCTTACATGACCGTGCCGCGAGGAACCAAAAGAGGCAATGCGTCCCGCTATCGCTCGACTGATGCCGCGATGCGCGGGGCCAGCCCCTTTTGAGAGCGGTGTTCACGCCAAGATGGAACGCACCGCTCGATACCTCAGCGTAGAACTCAAGGATGTCCGAGCTATTGTTGAAGCCATTGAAATCTAGTGCAGTTGGGTCGTCTTCACGGGCGGCCCCAGCGTGCCTTTCACCGCCGGTTCAAGATGTTGCGGTCGCAGCGCGCCTTGCGGTCATTTACAACCTAGTCACGGTATTTGGGCGCCGAATCTTAAAACCTTTCGCTTGCGCAGCAGGCTCTTAAGTATCGATCAAGTAGGCAAGGATGGCTGTTGGACTTGAAAGAGTATTCCTGAGTGCTCAGCACAGTTTTGGACGCTCCGCAGCGCAGTTGAGGTACTTTTGATCCGCCCGTAAACTCTTTTGGCGATGCTGGCGCTTTATTCCACCGTCGTCGTGATATGGTGGTGGACGCGGCAACGCCCGAAGGTCTCAAATATGCCTTCTGTAATGTCCTGGGCCCGCAGCCGTTGCTGACTTACCAGTGCCTGCGCCAATGCCTCTTTGTTTGGGTATGTCGTCACCAAAAACATTGCAATCTCGGGAGCGCCTGCATCGCGTTCAGCAGCAAAGCTGACGGATACTGATCCAATCGACGGTAGCTCCTCAACAGCTGGAATAAGGGTGTTAATGACGGCACATTGAAAGTCCGACCTACGATCAAACGGTATATGTCCCTCAAAGATTGCAAAACGCGTGATCATTGGAGGAATGCTCGCCTTTTAAGATATCGGACCGGGCACGTAGTGTCGCGCCCGGCGCTGCGCTAGAGCGCTCTTATTCCGCCGATGCTGCCAGGATCGCGTTGATCAAGTCTTCGCCGTGTTCGGCGATAAACCCATCCCATGCAGGACGCACGGCTGCCTGAAACGCCTGGCCATCAACATCATCGTTGATCTCAAGATGTGCGCTGAGCGTTTCGAGCATTGCCGCTTCGCCATCGACTGCCAGATTCCGCTGATACGCCACGGCTTCTGCTGCGACCTCCATCAGCGTTGCCTGCGTTTCGGCAGGAAGGCTTTCGTACTTGGCTTTGTTCATCACCCATCCCAGCGGCGAATAGGCGTGGCGTGTGAGTGACAGGTAATCCTGCACTTCATAGAAACGGAACGACAGTGTCACCGGAATCGGGTGGTCCTGCGCGTTCACCACACCTGTTTCCAGCGAGGTATACAATTCGTTCACATCCAGCTGGGTTGGGTTCGCCCCAAGCGCCTGGAACATGTCTGACAGCGCCTGAGAGTTGTTCACCCGCATCTGTAGCCCTGCCACATCATCTGGCACCCGGATCGGCCCAGTGTTGTTGGTCATATTGCGGAAGCCATTCTCTGGATAGCCCAACAGGATCAGCCCGTGCTGTTCCAGATCAGCACCAACGCTTTGGCCCACCTCACCATCCAGGACTTTGTATGCGGTTTCCCGGGTGGGGAACATAAAGGGCAGCGTGAACGCCGCCGCTTCTGGGATCAGGCCGGTATAGTTGTTGAGGCCAGCAATGGTGATGTCGATTGTGCCCGACCGTGCGCCATCAATCGCCTGCGCGTCAGAGCCAAGCTGACCACCCGGGAAAATCTGAACATCAAGGTCGCCACCGGTCCGTTCCGCAAGCGTTTCCGCGAAGAACTCCGCCATCTGATGCTGGATGTCAGCCTCTGGCACCGGGTGCGCAAATCGAAGTGTTTCCGCACTTGCCGGTGCGACAAGGATCGCAGCAGTAAACAAGGCTGCAACTGCGGTTTTCATGGTCATTGTATTCCTCCCATAGGTTTACTTACCGATGAAAAATTCCATCGGAACGATGATGATGCTTGGAAAGGCGATGAAGAGGCCAAGAAGCATCAGGTAAGCCAGAATGAACGGGGCAGTGCCCGTCACGGCTTGCGATAAGGGCACACGGCTCACACCGCACACCACATTCAGAACATTGCCGACGGGCGGGGTGATCAGCCCGATGGACGTGTTGATGATGAACATCAGGCCGAAATAGACCTCGTTGATCCCGGCCTCCCGCACGATTGGCATCAGAAGCGGCACAAGGATCAGAACAGTTGGTGCAAGGTCCATCACCATTCCGATCAGCAGGACGCAGATCATGATGACGAGCATCAGGGTCTTGGGGTTGTCGATCAGCGGCCCCAGTAAATCAGCCAATTGCTGCGGCAGTTGGGCGATTGTGATCAGCCAAGCGGCGACCATCGCACAGCCGACCAGGAACATGACCATAGCCGTGGATCTGCCTGCCGAAATCAGGACGTGGTACAGCTTTGCCAGCGTTAACTCGCGGTAGATGACCGTTGACACCACAATCGCGTAGACTGCTGCGACCACTGCCGCCTCGGTTGGCGTGAAAACGCCGAAACGGATGCCGCCGATGATGATCAACGGCAGCAATAGTGCCCAAAAACCGTCCCGCAGGGCTGCGAGCCGTTCGGCCCCGGTGGCTTTGGGCAGAACCTCAAGGTCCTCCTTGCGCATAAGAAAGGCCCAAAGCGCAACCAGTGTCGCCCCCATCATTAGGCCAGGCGCAATCCCACCCAGAAACAGGTCCTTGATCGAAATACCGCCAGCCACACCGATCAGGATCAGGGGAAGCGAAGGTGGGATGACAGGCGCAATGATGCCGCCCGACGCCAGCAGGCCCAGCGACCGACCCTCGGGATAACCCGCCTTGCGCATCATCGGATAGATAATTGAGACAAGCGCTGCCGCATCTGCCACCGCAGACCCGGACAGACCCGCAAGCAGGACGGCTGCAAAAATCCCCACATAGCCGAGACCGCCCTTGCGGTGCCCCAAGAGCGATGTGGCCAGTCGGACAATGCGTTGCGACAGGCCGCCGACTGACATGACCTCACCGGCGACAAGAAAGAAGGGAATGGCCAGCAGGGGAAAACTGTTCACACCGTTGATCAGTGATTGCCCCATGATGTCCGCGCTGAACATGTCCAGATGCAACATCAGCGCCATGGCCGACAACAGCAGTGAGAACGCGACAGGCAGGCCCAACAGGATCCCGACAATCAGGACGGATAGAAAGATGAAAAGCGTCATTGATGCATCTCCGCCGCATAGCGGTCGTCATCGTGACCGCCATCAAGACGGGCGCCGGGATTGACGATGCGCACTGCGCCAATAGCGATCATCAGCACCGACGACACCACGCCAGACAGGTAGAACAAGCCAGATGGCAGCCCCGTCAAAGGGGAAATGTTGTTCCAGTTCGCAAGGGTCTGCCGCCACGCCCCCACAAACAGCATCAAAACGGCAGCAACCACGATGGCGTAAGCCAACCTGCGCAAAAACAGCACAAGGGGTGCGGGCAGAAGGTTCAGAACGTCGTGCACGGCCAGATGCTCATTCCGGCGCAGAACAACGGCTGCCCCCAGCATGACCAGCCAAACAAGGCTCAGCCGGGACAGCTCGATGGCCTCGCGAATGCCAGAGGAGAAACCATAGCGCAGCACGACATTGGCGAAGACCATGGCGATCATCCCAACCAGGATCAGCGCCATGATTCCGTCGATGCAGCGCCACAAAATGTTCAGGGTGCGGTTTAACACTTGGCCTCCCTCCAAACGTAAGGTTATCGATAACCTTCTGCTATGGGTTATCGATAACCTAAACTTGTGTCAACCACGCTAATTTCTTGGAGTGAGCGGCATTGGGCGGTAGACGTGAACGGGGGGAGGCCGCATGAGCGAACAGAACACACCCAGCAAACGGGTAACACTCGCCGAGGTGGCCAAACTCGCGGGCGTCAGTCAGATGACCGCCTCAAAGGTGATGCGCGAAACTGGCAGCATCTCTGGCCCGACACATGAAAAGGTCAAGCAGGCGGCAAACCAATTGGGTTATGTTCCCAACCGGTTAGCAGGCTCGCTCAGGTCTAAATCCAGTGACATCGTCGCGGTCGTTCTCCCGTCGATCAACGACAGTATTTTTGGCGATGTTGTCAGCGGCATTAACTCAGTTCTACGGCCCAAGGGCTACATCACTTTCATCGGCGAAACGCAGCTCGAAAGCCAAAGCGAAGAAGATATGCTGCGCACTGTTCTATCGCTTCACCCGGCAGGCTTGATCTTGACCGGGGGCATCGCGCGTTCTGAAAATGCCACTCAAATGCTGCAAAGTTGGCGATGCCCTACGATTCAGATCTGGGGCGATTCAGCCTCCCGCGTGGACGGTACCGTCGGCCCAAATCATAAAGACGCGGGGTCACTAGTTGCCAATCATTTTTGCGAACGGGGGATCACAGCCCCGGCCTATATTGGTGCCGAATTGCAAAAGGATCTCTGCGCCGCCGAGCGGTTCGAAGCGTATCGCTCCGCTCTTCGCAGTCGAGGGATTTCAATCAATGCAATCGTTGAGGATGCAATGCCACGTCAATGGGAAACGGGCCGTGTTCTTGCCGAGCGTCTCATGCGCGATCATCCCGAAACAGATGCGATCTATTGCTTGAACGACGCCATTGGGCTGGGTGCATTGTCCTGGCTCCATCAGGAAGGGTTCGATGTGCCAGAGCGTGTTGCCGTGGCCGGGTTCAATGGAACCTCCTGGATCAACGCAGTCCGAACCCGGCTGACAACCGTAAACGTTCCTCGTTACGAGCTTGGACAGATGGCGGCGACATCACTCACGGATTTGCTTGATGGAAAAAGGATTGCGTCGACCTCACAGCTGCCAGCGGAGCTGATTTACGGCAATACCACATGATTTTCCAAAATAGCGCCACTCCTTGAAACAACTCGGGTACGGGAGGCCGTAAGCTCTGCGATTTTGCCTTATAGGCGTTGAGTTGCTCTGATGGCCGCCGCCGCGTACTATAGCAATAACTAGTATTCTGCTTGCTCAACGGCACTTGAGTTTCAGCAATTGTAGCGGTTTTGACCTTGCGATCACGCACAGCCCAAAAGTACGAGTATCGCCTTGAGCTAATTCCTACTATCGGAGGTAGCGCAGCATCCACTGACGAGAAGCTTCAAGGACGGCCCATTGCCGACCTTTGGGGGATTCCGAATGCTGCGGATGCAGCCCGCATTGCTGAATTTCGCTGCGGTTGCAGGAAGGAAGTCATCTGATTTTCGGACACTCCAGAATTACAACGAAAGATTAGAAACGGGGGGCTCAAAGCTCTCGCCAGTATAGCTTAAGCGGCAATTCCCAGTTTTGACGCCAGCCTGCCACAAGTTCTGCAAATTAGAGTGGTTCAGTGAATTCAACTTTATTGCGCGGGCAGAGCAAACCAGGATGTCAGATAAAAACTCGACCAGCTTTGAAGAAAGGCTTGACGGAGGCATTTACGCTGGAGCAGGCCCGATCCTGCTTTGACGTGAATTTGTTTGGTGTGATCGCCATGACGCGGGCGGTTCTTCCACCGATGCGTCAGCAGAAATCAGGGCTGATCATCAATCTCAGCTCCTCTGCTGGACGACTGAGCATCCCGTATTTCGGGCTCTACTGCGCCTCGAAATGGGCGTTAGAAACGTGGGTCGAAACACTCAACTATGAGCTTCAACCCCATGGTGTTGAGAGCATTCTTTTGGAACCGTCCGGCCACGGCACCGATCGGCGCCCGCCCCGTCACCGTCGTGGCATACCGGAGTGGTTCAGGAGACGGCCTTCCTCGTTGGTGTCACAACGACGGGGACGCTCGAAAACGTCGGCCTTGGCGTCGTAGCGACCGATTTCGAACAAGGTCTCTGGGCATGACAGAAAAGATGACCGGGCGATGGCCCGGTCACGTCAAATCCTTTGAAGGTCCGACACAGGCTCAGAACGCCAGTGTCACTATATGCGCCAAATCCAATTCACCCCCGCTTCCAGGAAACTGAAATTCCGCGCAAAATAAGTTTTGCCGGATCTATCCGCGTTCCCGACGCCTACTTTTGCCAAAAGCGAGCAATATTTGGAATGGTGGCACCGTGGACTGTACATGTCTCACCAAAAGACCATGCGCACAATCCGTAGAGGGTTGTTTAATTGGCCACCTCGATCTGAGCGGACTATCTTTCAGCTATGAACACACGGGTTTTGGCACGCGAAGCGGGCAATCGATGAAGTACGTCCAACCCCCATGATCCATTCGTTTGGTAACCTCGGTGGACACACCGCCACCCACGATGTTGCCGTCATGATCCTCAATGGTCCATTCCCCCTGCAGAAGCGCAGTGTCCCCATTGATCATCTCTCCGGAGACTGAGGGCTTTAGAATGAGCCGGTTTGCCACAAAATCCTGAAAGATTTGGCGCACACCATCGTGCCCTTCCATCGGTGCACCGTCTGGGTCCATTGCGACGCGGCAATCCGGGTGAAACATGGAAAGAACCCCCTCCATGTCTCCATCTTTTACAAACTCGGCGACGCGCTCCGCAATCTGGTGCGGATGTTCAGCGATCTTACGTTGGGTCATGATTTGGTCTCGATCAGAAATAGGGTGGTGTTAAGAGAAATCTGCAGGCGACACGTCAGGCGGCCTGTTATCCATGTCGAATAGGAGCTTCCATTCGCCCGCTGCATTGCGACGATAGGCCAGCAAAACCCTGCCTGTGAGGTGATCGTCGTCTTGCGTCGTGTCACCGGAAAGCGGTTCGAAGTAATAGACGCCAGACAGGATCGCCATCGTGCCTTCCAGGAAAGCTGTCTCTTCTTTGTAGTGCAGCGTGCTCTGAATGTTGGCAAAGGCCTGCGCATACCAGGGTTTGATCTGATCTACGCCGCGCATCAAAGGAAATTCCGCGTTCGCATAGACGCTTTCCGGATCGTAGAGTGTGACCAGCGTATCGATATCCTTGGCGTTAAAAGCAGCCAGCCATGTGTCGTGATTGGCGCGCACCTTCTCAAGTTCAGCGGTATTCATAGTAAACTTCCGTTCGTCTGTTTCGTTTCATCTGCACGTGACGCCAGCACGTGTTAACTCGTTGTCCGCACGCCATTTTGCGTTAGCTGATCGTATGGGGGACTTGCTGTGTTCCAAGCAGTTGGCGGACCCGCGAGGCAAATGCATCAGGGTCGTAGATGGAAGTGATGGCCCCGCGATTTTGACCTGCGTCATCCCAGACAATGGACGTCGGATAAGAGGTCACGCCCAAGTCCAACGCGTGCTGATAGGTCTTTGCGACCGTCGGATGATCCTCGGTCGCTATGACAATCTCAGCGGTATTGAGGCGCGGCAAATCCAACGTATCGCACAAATCATCATAGGTCTTTGCCGCATTCAAATCTCGACCATGCATAAAGTGCTCGACCAAAAGCGCCTCGGCAAACCGCACGACGTTTTTGGGCGAGGTCAGAGCTTTCATGTTCATCACGGCCAAACTGGGTGGGGCTGAAATGCTCATCGGCGTTTTGTCCTGACGCATCATGTCAAAAAACGCCTCACCCACAGGCTGGCCTGTGACCGCTGTCATCTTTGGGGCTGCCTTCGAAATGTAGTCCAACATATCGCCATAGGGCCCGACCCGATCACCTCTGATCAAGCCAGCTGGAACAACATCAATTTCGATATCAGGATGCGTGTCTACAAAGTGCCGCAAGGCTGGCACAAACCCATAGCACCATCCACACAGCGGATCATAAACGTAGGATACCTTTGGCATGATCGCTCCTTACGCGTTGGCCTTCATCCAGGCGTCAAACGCTTCATAAGCTGCGGGGTATTTCGCCTGCAAGAAGGCGGGATCAACAGTTGGACCATCAAATGTGACTGCATCGCTACCAGTGCGCGCCGCCGCGAAGGCCGCCCAGATGACCTCGGGTGTCGGACGACCAAGCGCCCCAAATCCGTTGATCTCTTGCGGATCAATGGCCCACCGCACCAGCACTTTGCCGGTCTGATCGACGATCACAACGCCCGGTTGGGCCATGCCATTTGGGTATTCTCCGGGCATCTCCTTAGGCGAAACAGCGATGTCAAAGCGCTGTGCTAACGTGTTTTCTACGTCCGACACCAGCTTGTAGTCCAAGGCCCAGTCCTGAGCCGCTTGGTCAACGCCTTGCTGCGATTGAGAGGTCACGGCATGGAGTTCTCCTCCCAGTGCGCGTAGATCTTTCAGGAAACGACCGTTCAGTTCGCGGATCTGACCTTCGCAAAACGGGCACCACTTGCCACGATAAAAGATCAGGGCCGTGTAAGGGCGCGATGCGATGTCTGCGTCGAACCATTCGCTGATATTCGTGTTCATGTGCCGTACTCCAACGTGTGATGGCCGCAACATAGGCCTGAGGATTGATGTACAAAAGAACACGTAGTAGTCATGCTGTGCTGAAATTTTGTACATATGACACATGCAGAACTGGGCCGAAATACGCACTGCTTTCCAAGTCGCGGAACTCAAGACCATCAGCGCCGCCGCAGAGGTCCTTGGGCTTCATCGTGCGACGGTGGTGCGCCATATTGATGTTTTGGAACAAGAACTTGGCGCCAAGATTTTCCATCGTCACAGCCGCGGGTATGAGCCAACCGAGGCCGGTCAGGATTTGCTGAATGTCGCGCGGGCAACGCAGGATCAGTTCAACCAACTGGCCGCCCGGACGCGCAATACATCTAGCGATCTGTCCGGCGACTTTATCGTGACATCCCATGAACATGTCGCCGAGCTTCTGATGCCTGCGCTGGCGCAATTTGGGTCTGAAAATCCAAACCTGCATGTGCAGTACGTCGCCAGTGCCGAGGTGCTAAAACTCGAGTACGGCGCGGCGCACATGGCTTTGAGAAGCGGGCCCAAACCGTCAGAACCGGATAACGTCGTTCTGCCGTTTACAGGCCTCAGTTTCGGTCTTTATGCACACCCGGAGTACTTGGACGTGCACGGCCATCCCAGCCTTCCAAAGGACATTAGCAGGCACAGATTTATTCGGTGGGATACGCCCAGCAGGACCATGCCATTTTCAGTTTGGTTTGATGAATATGTACCTGAGAACAACGTTGTTTTGTCTTCGAGAGACTTGAGCGTCGTGGAAAAAGCGGTGTCTAACGCTCTAGGTATCGGCCTCGTGGCAGAATTGCCCTCCTCCGCGCGATATGGGTTGCAAACTGTGTTTCCAACCCTTGCACACTGGCAAATGCCGCTGTGGTTGGTCACACACGTTGACCTCCATCGCTCACGTAAAATCCAAGCATTCTTGCACACGCTGAAACAGATGGTCTGAACGACAAGATGAAAAACGCTCGATCTTTGGAAAAAAGGACCCAATCGCATGTGGCGCACTGATCGTGTCGGACAAAGCCCACTGGCGGGTCGATATACGCAGTGTTCTACGCAGGCGAACAAGCCATAGGTGCACGTCGCCAACCATCCGTTTGTCTTCCATCTACTTTTCAACCGAGGCACGTGTCACTTTCCACGTCTCGAACTGAACAGGCTTGTCCTTCTTGCTCTGCAAAGCGAATGCTTGCTCTTTGATCTGGCCTCAAACCATAACATCAACCACCTTCATCTTCATCAGGTCGCAGCTGCATAGCTTAATGTCGATACATAGCGAATGGCCGCTTCGACGGGCCGCATCCCGGTATTGCCGAGGACCAGCCAACGGCAGTTGTGGGCAGGCTTGTTTTTGCCGTTCCTACTTTGACCGTTGATGCACTGTTGATGCCGCGAGCTGCCATTTTAAAAACGTCCCCTGCTTTAGCTGTCAAAGTAAACTTCGCGAACAGTTTCGTGAAAAGACGTCAGAGAATAACTCAAGCTAGCAAGCGACTTATTTTAGAACGTTGTTTGTAAATGGAAAAATCTTCCCCAGCCTCACATAGTTCGTGACTATTTCTAGAGCTTATACACCGCATTCGGACCAAGAATTTCCAATACATCCACGCATCCGCACTTGATTGCACAGCGGAGAGGCCACGGTTTCGGTCTGATCTCCGCAGCAACCAAATCTCAAGCGGAGATCACCCATGCTTTCCGAACTACTTGCAAGCCTGCGCGCCAGATTGCTGACGACCTCGTCCCTGGCTCAGGAAACTGTCCGCGACGGACAGACACTGACCAACGGCTTTTTCCAAAGCACCGTTGTCGACAACACACCTGCCTTCGTTCTGAACAACGATCTTTCCCGGCTTCTGAACTTCGGCGAAATCGAAACCAATGGCGCACCGTCCGCGGTGTCGGTCGAGGCCGAGGACGTATCGGTCTTCAACTTCCGCACAGGCAGCATTGAGGCCAACGGCCCAGACGCCACCGGCATCGAAGTGACTGACGGCTCCAGCGCCGACATTCGCAACTTCGGCAGCATTGCGGGCGAGTTGAATGGCGTTGAATTCAGCGGTCCAAACAGCTCCGGCACCCTCGACAACTTCCGTGGCGGTGTCATTTCGTCCGACAGCCGCGCGGTCGAGATCGAAGGTGAAGGGATCAGCGTTCGCAACTTTGGCGATATTGTCGGTACCGACAACCAGCGCAACGGCACCATCTACACCAACGCGACAGCGGAAGATGTCAGCATCTCGAACTTCACGGGCGGGACGATTGACGCAGGCGACGGGAACGACGGCGCAGGCATTTCGTTCCAGGTCGGCGACGAAGCGGGCGACGTGGTGTCGAACGCTGTCTTCAACGGCTTTGGCGCCACCATTCAAGGACGCGGCCAAGCGGCGTCGAACACCGGCGGTGCGGGCGACGGCATTCGCATCAACAATGGCGCAGAGGGCACCGTGTCTGACACAGACATCGTGAACTCGGGCCTTATCTCGTCGGAAAGCAACAACGGCACAGCGGCAGGTATCCGTATCGCCGATGGCGCCGCTGCCGAAGGTCGTATCCTGAACACATCCACCGGTGTGATCGAGGGCGTGCGCAATGGCTTGTACATTGGCGAGGCCGAGCATGATCTCGATGTTCTGAACTTCGGGACGATCCAGTCGGACAGCCGCGCGGTGAACATCGATGGCACCGGCGTTGATCTGATCAACGCCGGTGACATTCTAGGCACAGGTGATCAGCGCAACGGCACCGTTTACGCTGATGGTACGGCGGATGACTTCAACGTCCGTAACCTTGCAAGCGGAACAATCGATGCCGGTGAAGGCAACGAGGGCTCCGGTTTCGGGGCCGAAATCGGCGGTGCCGCGGATGGTGCCAACACGTTCACGCTGGACAATGACGGAAGCATTCAGGGCCGTGGCAATGCGCCAGCGGGCAACAACCCGGCAGGCGACGGCGTGCGGATCGGCAATGTCGGCAACACCGGCACGACCGATGCCACCATCACGAACTCGGGCGAGATCCTCTCCGAAGGTGCCAACGGAACGGTCGCAGGTGTTCGCGTCGTCAATGGCGTTAACTTCCAGGGCGAGCTGTCCAACTCAGGTCTGATCGCGGGCGTTCAAAACGGTGTCTACTTCGGGACAGGCGACCACACAGGTGGTTCGTTCGTGAACGAAGCGGGCGGCGTTGTATCCTCGGACAGCCGTGCACTTAACATCGATGGAACGGGTTTGAGCGTTGAAAACGCCGGTTCGATCCTGGGTACAGATGACCAGCGCAACGGTACTGCCTACGCCGACGGCACAGCAGATGACTTCTCCGTCGTCAACAGCGGTTCCATCGACGCCGGTGCAGGCAACCAAGGCTCCGGGTTTGGGGCCGAGATTGGCGGTGCCGCTGACGGGGTGAACAGCTTCACCCTCGACAATTCCGGGACGATCCAAGGTCGCGGAAACGCAGCCGCGGGCACGCCGCTGGCAGGCGACGGTGTCCGGATCGGCAATGTCGGCAATATCGGTGTAACCGATGCTGTCATCTCCAACTCCGGTACCATCACGTCCGAAGGCGCCAACGGTACTGTTGCTGGTGTCCGGGTTGTGAACGGCATCGACTTCAAAGGTGAGCTGAGCAACTCCGGGACGATCTCCGGTGTTCAAAACGGTGTCTACTTCGGCACAGGTGATCATACGGGCGGGTCCTTTGTGAACTCCGGCGTGGTGTCGTCTGACAGCCGTGCGCTGAACATCGACGGCGAAGGACTGGACGTTGTGAACTCCGGCGCGATCCTTGGCACTGGCGATCAGCGGAACGGCACGGTTTATGCCGACGGCACAGCCGACAACTACACCTTCACCAACACCGGTGTTGTAGATGCCGGGCTTGGCAACAACGGCTCTGCTGTGTCGCTGCAGACCGGAGACGTGGACGGCGATGTCGTGTCGGCTGCGATCTTCAACGAAGGCGTGTTCCAAGGACGCGGCGATGCGGTTGAAGGCAACACAGTCGGCGATGGCCTGCGTCTCTTCAGCAGCCAGGAAGATGCGAGTTTTGCCGGTCTGGTGCAGAATGAAGGCGTCATTGCCGGGTCCGAAGACAGCGACGCCGCTGCGGGTATCCGCATCGATGGTGGTCTGAACCTGCTCGGCGCGATCCTGAACGACGGTGAAATCACGGGCACGGTCAACGCCATTGATGCCCGCGATGCAGGCGACGTGACATTCGTCAATGACGATGAAGGTGTCGTAAATGGTAACGTGTTACTTGGTGCTGGAGATGACATCGTTGTAGACCTTGGTCAGATCAACGGTGTCGTCGACGGCGGCGCTGGCGATGACGTTCTGATTGCCGGTCAAGGCGACAACGTGATTGTCGGCGGTCTGGGCAACGACTTCATCGAAGGTGGTGATGGCATCGATACGGCCGACTTCTCGGACCAGGATGTTGCGGTCACTGTCAACCTCGGCGCCAACGGCAACGGCACAGCGACCCGCGAAACCGGGTTCACGGTGTCCGTCGAGAATGTTTTGGTCGGCGCATCCTTGCAGCCCACCCAGAACATCAACGACGCAGCCGGATTTGTCTCGGAAGCCATTGCCGGGAACCTCTACTACAACATTCACACCTCGGACTTCCCAGGCGGTGAAATCCGCGGCCAGTTCGAAGTTGTCAGTGATGAGGGCGACGGGCACGGGCGTGTCATCGAACTAGTGGCGACACTCGACGCCAGCCAGGAACCTGGTCCGACCTCCGACAGCGATGCGACAGGCACGGCGACACTGACCATCTCGGTCGATGAAGCCACCGGTCAGGTTGTCTACTCTTCGGAGTTGACCGTGACGGGCCTGAACGAAGCCGACCTACAAACGCCGGTTTCGGGCGCCGTGTCGGCCATCCACCTGCACAACGCTCCTGCCGGGATCAACGGCCCCATCGCGCAGGACACGCTGGTGGACGCTGGCGCAACCATTGATGCAGATGCCCCTACGGGTGTGTCCGGCGTGGATGTCATCGACGAAGTGGTCGAGACGGACGTCCTCAGCTCGATCGAGAACGTGATCGGGTCGGACGATGGCGACGTCATCATCGGGTCCAATGCCGACAACACCCTGTCGGGTGATGACGGTGACGACCTGCTGAACGGTGGCCAAGGGGACGACCTGCTGCTCGGTGGCCAAGGGGACGACCTGCTGTTCGGTGGCGAAGGCTCTGACACCTTCACCTTCGAAGGGTTGTTCGGCAACGACACGGTCGGCGACTTTGAAGTGGGCGTGGACCGGTTAGACTTCTCCGACTTCGGCCCGGACTTCGCTGAGAGCCTTGTTGTGTCGCAAGACGGCGACGACGCCCTGCTGACCTTCTCCTCGGACGCCTCCGTGCGCCTCGAAGGGGTCAACAGCAGCGACTTCGCCGACGATGACTTCATCGCCTGATTGAAACAGACCGAGGTGGCGGCGCATGTCGCCACCTCTTCACGCTGAAAAGAGATCACCCAAATGTTTCAGAAAAAATCCACCGTCAAATCCGCATGGGGCAAGCTGCGCAGCGGCTTTTTCGCCATCGGCTTCTTCAGCATGATCCTGAACCTGCTGATGCTCGCAGGCCCCCTCTACATGTTGCAAGTCTATGATCGCGTTTTGACCAGCCAGAACATGGACACCCTGATTGCCCTCAGCATCCTGCTGGGTGGCGTTTTCCTCGTGACCGGCCTTCTTGATCTGATCCGCATGCGAATCCTCAGCCGCCTTGGCGCGCGGTTTGAGCTAGAAATTGGCGCGCCAATCCTGCAGGCCTCGATCCGCCGCCGGGTTCAAGGCAAGGCCAGTGGCGACAACCCCGCCGCTGATGTGAACGGGATGCGAGACTTCATTTCGGGGCCGACTCTGGTTGCATTCTTTGATGCGCCGTGGATCCCGCTGTATCTTGGCGTGCTTTATGTACTGCACCCCTATCTTGGCGCGCTTGGTCTGGCTGGTGCGCTTTTCCTGACAATTATGGCCCTGATCAACAACGCGCGCTCTGCCGATGTGATGCAAGACGCTGCCCAAGCGCGCGCCAGGTCCGACAGTTTGTTCACCTCCAGTGAGCAGAACGCAGAGCTTGTCCACGCAATGGGTATGACTGGTGATCTCGCCCGGCGTTGGACAGCTCTGCAACACAATGCGCATCACCTGAAATCCCGTGTGTCTGACCGGCTGGCCAGCTTTTCGGTCATGTCCAAGACAACCCGGATGGCGCTGCAATCGGGTATGTTGGGTTTGGGTGCGGCTCTGGCTGTCAGCGGTCAGGCCACCGCGGGTGTGATGATTGCGGCCACCATCGTGCTGGCGCGCGCGCTGGCACCCATCGACCAGCTGATTGGTCAGTGGCGCACCTTCCTGGCCGCCCGCGGGTCGTACAAGACCTTGCGCGCCCTGTCGGAAACCTACCCCGAGCCACCCAAGCGGCTGGCACTGCCGCGTCCGCAAATTTCACTCAACGCAAACATTGCGCAGGCGGGCCCACCCTTGGCGCAGAACGCCACCATTGGCGGGATCGAGTTTGCCCTGTCGGCCGGCGATGTTTTGGCTGTGATTGGTCACAGCGGGTCCGGTAAGTCGACGCTGGCCAAGATGCTGGCGGGGATCTGGACACCGCAACGCGGGGCCATTCGCCTGGACGGGACCCCCATGGCCAAATGGGATCCCGAAGAGCTTGGACAGTTGGTGGGGTATTTGCCGCAGGATGTGCATCTGTTCGATGGGACCATTCGCGAAAACATTGCGCGGTTCTCAACGTCGATCGACGATGGCAAGGTGCTGGCCGCAGCCGTCGCTGCCGATGTGCATGGATTGATCAGCAGCCTGCCCGATGGTTATGCGACCGAGATTGGCAACGGGTTCCACCTGTCTGGTGGCCAACGCCAACGGATCGCGCTGGCCCGTGCGCTCTACGATGATCCGTTCATTCTGGTGTTGGACGAGCCGAATTCCGACCTTGATGCCCAAGGCGAAGCGGCGCTGCGCAACGCCATTCGTGGCGCCAGCGCACGCGGGGCCGTCACCTTCGTGATGACACATCGGCCCAGCACGTTGGAAGCGGTCAATAAGGTTTTGACACTTAATAAAGGTATGCAAACGGGCTTTGGGGACAAGGAAGACATCCTGCGTCCGCGCCAGCAAGGGACACCCGTGGCCCAGACGGCCGCCGCGCAACTGGCCGCCTGGCGCTCGCAAAAACCTGCTTTGAAAGGAGCAGCACAATGACAACCGCACTCACCCCCGCCCGCAAAACCGGTGTTTTGCGCCTAGAGGACTATAACCGCGTTCAACCCAAAGCCTCTGGCGCTGGCATCACCGGCTTTGTGATCTTTGGACTGTTCGCCGTCATCGGCTTTCTTGGCGGTGCCGCCTACTGGGCGACTGCGTCCAAACTTGACGGCGCAGTTGTGGCCCAGGCGAGTTTTGTTGTCGAAGGCAACCGCAAGACGGTCGAGCATCTGGATGGCGGCATTGTCAGCAGCATTCTTGTCAGCAACGGCGACTTGGTCGAAGCGGGCCAAACCCTTTTGGAACTGGACAGCACTGATCTGGGCGTCGATCTGGACGTGATCGAAAGCCAGCTCAGCGATCTGTCCGTTCGCCGTGCGCGGCTGATGGCCCAATTGCAGGAGGCCGACACATTTAATCAAGCATCCGTTGCGCAGATGATGCGTGTCGAACTGGACCCGGCAACGTGGGCCACTGCGTTCGCCACTCAGAAGTTGCTATTCGATGCAGAACGCCGGTCGCGCGATGCCGAAGAGGCGCTGACAGCGCAACGCATCGCCAATCTTGAGGATCAAGTGAGTGGTCTGCAATCGCAACGCGCCTCCAACACCCGTCAGTTGGACATCACGCGGCAAGAGTTGGGCAACCTGCAAACTTTGCTGGACAAGGGGCTTGTCGCTGCGGCGCGGGTGAATGCGCGCCGGGTCGAGGTGGAACGCCTGATCGGTGTGGACGCGGCCCTGTCGACGCAAGAGGCACAGGCCCGCAACCAGATCAGTGAGTTGCAGCTGGCCAGCATCGGTGCACGCACCTTGCGGGACGAGGCCGCCTCGACCGAACTGGCTCAGATCGACGCCTCACTTGCCACGCTCGAGCCGCAGTTTATCGGGGCCTCGGAACGACTGAAGCGTGTGGCTATCACCGCGCCTGTCAGCGGCCGGGTGGTCGAGATGACGGTGTTCACCGCGGGCGGCGTTGTCCGTCCGGGCGCACCCATTCTGGACATCGTACCGATTGACCAGCCGCTGGTGGTTGAGGCCCGGGTGAATACGGCCGACATCGAAAAGCTCTATGTTGGTCAATCCACACGCGTGCGTCTGTCTGCTTTTGATCAGGGCGATGTACCCGAGGCAGAGGGCCGTATCATCGACATCTCTGCCGACAGCCTCGAAGATGAGCGGACCGGAGATTACTACTACACCGCACGCGTCAAACTGGATGATGTCCAGCCCGAAGAGGTCGCCGCACTGGATCTGGTGCCTGGCATGCCAGCCGACCTGTTCGTGAACACGGGAGAACGCACGGCCCTTAGCTACCTGACCCAGCCTCTGAGTGACCGGCTGGCCCGCACTTTTATCGAATAAGAGAACGCAGCGTCACGTCACAAATGTTGGCGTGACGCCTTTGGGCGGGTTTTGCTGAATATAGGCCCCGATCTTGGCAAGCAGGGGTTTTCTGGGACAGTTCAACCGCGATGCTGCACCGAGATTGCGAAGGTTGCCGGGGCCTTCAAACGGGATGAAGGACAACGGCCAATTGTCCTTGCGGAACTGTTCGGCTGCGAGGGCGGACACGATGGTACAATCGTCGGAGTGACAGATGTGCCGACAGATGGTTTCGAAACGGAGCGCGGTTAAGTCGAATTTCTTCGCCCCGCGTGATATCTGGTCAGGGGTCGGCAACCGATGTTCAAGTTCGTATCCGAAAGAATGTGGAAGACGAATGAAGTCGTGTATTGGCACGTCTTCAGGTTTGATGGATCGCTGAGGCGCAAGCGGGTGGCCTTTGTTAACCGCCAAATACAAAGGCTCTTCCCAAATTGACGTGAATTCGAGCGTTGGATTGTGATTGAGTTTCGCGACCAAAGCCACGTCGAGGCTGTGATCCTCGACCTTCTTCAACATGTTCTGCGGCAGATCCTCGATCATGGTGACCCTCATGCTTGGAAAGAGGACACCAAAGAGGTTTGAGAAGTAGTCCGTCAGATACGGGGCCAGAGTTGGGGTCAGGCCGATTTTAAACGGCATCGCTTCCGGGTCTCGAAATTCTGTTGCCGTGTCCCTGATCCGTTGAGCGCTCAGTAGCATCTCTTCGGCAATTCTTACAATGCGTTGACCGCTCGCCGTCGGTCTTACCTCGCCGGTCAGACGCAGGAACAGATCAGTGCCCAGCTCATTTTCGAGTTTCTTAATTTGGTTTGACAGGGCGGGCTGTGAGACGTTGCAGTATTCCGCCGCGGCGCTGAAGCTTCCATATTTCGCAACTGCGGCGACGTACTCTAAATCTCGTAAATTCATTACTATCCACAATGCCTGTGTGGTTTTTCTTTAAGGGGCCTTTTTTGCAATGAAAAGAAACCTCCACAGGCGCGACTAGAGTAGGCTTGTGTGACAACGTCCGAGCCAAAGTCTTGTTTTACGCCAAGTATGCACAATGCCGTCGGCAGCTCGAAGGTCCAATACACGTTCGCTTGATCTCGTTGTGGACGGTTGTCCATGCTGCAATTCGTCAAAACAACCGTTGCGAAGCGCAAGCCTGTCACGTCCGCCGCCAAAGAGCGATACCACTGCCGGGCCAGTAGCAGGTGCATAGATCCGGTTCCTTCCGCCATGTTTGAATTCGAAGAAGCTGGGAGTTCGCGCCCGTAATCAGGTTCAAGGCGGACCTCACTACCTCAGACCGTGACTTCACGCGATCCAAAGCAAGTCGAGATGAACTGGCCAAAGACGTCGGTTTTCGAGGCAGATCTTGCCTCGGGTGGATAGACAAACCAGATAGGTGCGCTTGGCTTCCAAAGGGAGCCAGGCAAGACTTCGACAAGTTCGTGTCGCTCGAGTTCGTCCATCACCGCCAAACGCGACTTGATGGCCATGCCGACGCCCTGGCAGACGGCATCGGTCAATGTATCGGAGTTCGACACGAGGACGTTGGACCGTACAGTTGCGTCCTGACGCTTTCCCTTGGGATCCACGAAGGACATCCGTGTCTGCCAGGGAAGGCAAACCCACGGAAAATCAAGTGCCTCTTGCCAGGTGTCTGGTGATCCGTGCTGAGACAGAAAACTGGGCGCTGCACAGATGATGCGATCATTGTCTGTCAGCTTACGGGCCAAAAGCGCGCTGTCCGAAAGCTCCCCAACCCGAATGGCGCAGTCCTGCCCTTCTGCGGAAAGTGAAACGAAACGGTCGACGGCCAAAAACTCCATGCGCAGTTCGGGATGCGCGCGCTGAAACGCTGGAAGGCGAGGCAGAATGAACCGGGACAGGATCCACGGTGACATCGTGGAACGGATTACGCCGCTGAACTTGGCGCTGCCGCTGCCGGCGTCGCGTTCGGCCTGCGCCAAATCCGCGAGGATGACTTCTGTCCGTTCGAGGAAAATCTGCCCCTCGTCTGTCAGCATCAACATGCGGCTGTTGCGGTGAAAGAGTGTCAGCTTCAACGCTGCCTCCAACTTGCTCAGGCGATGGCTCGCGGTGGCAGGCGAGATGCTCATACGCCTGGCTCCGGCAGTCACGCCTTGGGCCTGGGCTATCGCAACAAAGGTCTTGAGATCGTCAATGGAGTACATTTGATTTTTTCGAATGCTGGTTTCTTAGTTTGACCTATTCATTTCATTTCTTCAATCGGCGTACTAGGCGTCAGTAATTTGGAGGAGATATCATGAAACGCCTGTTCGCCGCTGTCAGCATCATCGCCATTCTGGCCGGACCAGCCGCAGCACAAGGTCTGGAGACCTTCCTGGAGTTCCCCAAAGACACCCCGCCTGGAAATCTTGCCATTGGTCCTGACGGCCGCATGTTCATGTCTGTGCACGAATTTTACGGCCCCGAGTTGCGCGTGGTCGAGGTGATGGCCGATGGCAGCACGAAGCCCTATCCCACAGAAGCCTGGGCCCGCGCGCCGCAAGGCGACGGTGATGGCCTTCGCGGGGTTCTGGGGCTGCGGGCAGATCGCGAGGGCATTCTCTGGATGCTCGACGGGCAGGGCGAAGGCCAGACCGGGCGCGTGGTCGGCTGGGACACCAAGGCCGAAAAACTTCATGCGATCTACTATATCGGGCAACCTCTCGCCCGCTCGACATCGTTTCTGAACGATCTGGCAATCGACCGCGAACACGGCGCGATCTATATCTCAGACACAGGCGACGGCGCCAACTCGGCCATCATCGTCATTGATATGGACACCGGGCAGGCGCGCCGTCTTCTCGAGGGCAGCGCATTCACGGTGCCGGAAGACACGCCAATGATAATCGATGGACGCGAGATCACGCTGGGTGGCAGCCCCGCAAAGATCGGGATCAACCCAATCACAATCGACCCCACTAATACATGGGTTTACTTTGCGCCGATGACCGCAAATGCGATGTACCGTGTACGGACCACCGATCTCCTGGACGCGAGCCTCAGCGACGATGCTCTTGCCGCCAAGGTCGAACGCTACGGCGACAAGGTGATTTCAGACGGATCCACCGTGGATGCCGAGGGCAACGTCTACATCACTGCGATGACCGACAATGCAATCGGGGTGACCAAACCCGATGGCACCTATGAGGTTCTGTTCCAGTCTGACGAAGACCTGCCCTGGCCGGACGGGTTCTCGATGGGCGTGGATGGCTTTGTCTATGCGACGGTCAACGAACTTCACCGGTCGCCGGTTTTGAATGGCGGTGTGGATGCGTCAAACGGCACCTACCGCATCGTTCGCTTCCCAGCACTCGGCACAGCCATTAGCGGACGGTGACGTTGAAAGACAGACGTCCTACCAAAGGCGCGTGTTGTCATGCGCGCCAGCCCTCACTGAAATGCTTCAAACATAGGAAAAGCCCATGCTCCTGCCTCGCCAAAAGACGCCAGGCCTCACCTTGCCAACCCTGGATCACGGAACGTTCGACCTTGCCGCCGAAACCGCTGAACGGGGCACTGTCATCTGTTTCTATCGCGGCCTTCACTGCCCGATCTGTGCAACCTACCTCGCGGAGTTGAAAAAGCGGGTCCCCGATTTTGCTGAGCGTGGTGTCAACACAATCGCAGTCAGCAGCGACGGAGAAGAGCGCACCCGTGCAATGTCCGACAAGATCGAAAACGACGGATTGCGCTTTGCCTATGATTTGACGCTCTCCAAAGCGCGCGAATGGGGGCTTTACATCTCGACGTCCCGTGGCAAGACCTCAATCGGGATTGAGGAGCCCCCGCTTTTTTCCGAGCCGGGCCTGTTCATGGTGACACCCGAGCAGACGCTCTACTACGGCTCAGTGCAAACCATGCCGTTTGTGCGGCCGCACTTTTCCGAACTGGTCAGCGCATTGGATTTTGCGATTGCCAACAACTATCCGGCCCGCGGCGAATATGTCGGTGCCGTTTGAGGTTCGGATCGGTAGTTGTCGACTGGGGTATTTGCCGCCATCGTGAACGTTCGCTTTGCGGACCGCGAGCGCATCCTTGTGGAACACTGGCAAACGGCAGAATTGGACCGCCGTCGTAGGTCCTTACCGCTTTACGAAGGTCGATGCTGTAGACTCCCCAGCGTCAGGACAGAACTCAAGACGGATATGAGCCCATTTAGCCAATGCTGCGCTCTGCACGAATGACGTTTGCTATTTAATCTGGTGAAACCGTGCCAAATATAACGCTGCATTTGTGAAGCTACATACCGCTCCCGAGCACGCCCAAATCAGCCTTCTTTGGACTTCAGAAGCTTCGAGAGAACGGTATCGAGTTGCCTGACTTCTTCATCCGACAGAACGGCCAAGAGCGATTTCTATGTCGCCACGTGCTAAGCGAGCGCGGCATCCATCAGGTTTAACCCTTTTCCTGTCAACTCTACCACAACGCGCCGGGCATCTTCGGGATGCTTACACCGTAAAACCAAGCCGGTCTTGGAAAGCTGTTCGATGCGGTTCGTCATCGTGCCCGACGTGATCATCATGGAAGACATCAGTTCTCCGGGTGAGAGGGCGTGCGGGCGCGGTGTCCGACGAAGTGTTGCGAGAACATCAAAGACCGCTGCAGTCAGTCCATGTCGGGCAAATGTCTCGCCCATACGGTTGGCCATGTGATGAAAAACACGAGAAAAGCGTCCAACAGGACCCATTGGAGCGACATCAAGGTCGGGTCTTGCCACACACCATTGCTCCAAGATTTTATCGACAGCATCCATATTTTCCACACTGTCGAGACATATCTTGACGTCGAGACATCATGCGAGGCACCAAATGTCTCTTACCTTCAATGTCCTTCTGACCGCGCTTGCCCCAACCGTCTGGGGCAGCACCTACATTGTCACAACCGGGTTGTTGCCAGATGGGTATCCGATCGCGGCGGCGACGCTTCGCGCCCTGCCAGTAGGCCTCCTATTGTTGCTCGTCGTGCGGACACTGCCGTCTGGCCGGTGGATCGGCCGCGCCTTTGTCCTTGGCGCTCGAAATTTTGCTGTCTTGTGGTAGCTGCTTTTCGTTTCCGCCTATCGGCTACCAAGCTGAGTAGCGGCGACCATCGGCGCTGTTCAGCCATTGATTGCCCTATTTCTCGCGCGTCAAATGCTGGAACAGACAGTATCGACTGCAGCGGTGGTTGCGGGAGCGTGGGTGTCGGGCTTCTTGTCGCCACACCAAGTGCGACGCTGGATACAATTGGCATACTTGCCGCTTTTGGCGGTGCGGCTTCCATGGCGTTCGGGACAGTCCTCACAAAGAACTAGCAGCCCTCGGTTTCGCCGCTGACTTTTACCGCATTGCAGCTTACCGCGGGCGGGCTGATCCTGTTGCCAATGGCGCTTCTGTTTGAACCTCCGTTGCCTGAACTCTCCATAAAGATTGTTGCATGTTTCCTTTATCTCGCGCTGATCGGAGGAGTTGTAACCTACGTCCTATGGTTTCGAGGCATCGCCTTGCTTGGGCCATCAGGGGTCGCACCATTGGGGCACCTGAGTCCAGTAGCAGCAGTGCTTCTTGGGTGGATTATCTTGGACCAGACCCTGAACGATCCTCAACTCATCGGTATGGTTCCTGCGCTTGCCAGTGTATGGTTCGGACAAAGAAGCCAATAAAGGAGTCGTTTGTTCATCAAAACCGTGCCCCAAAACGACAAAAATAGAATGGCTTAAACCAAAGTGCCGCCGCAGCGAAAGCTGATAATGCGGGCTGCTGAAACAGAACAAAAAGCGCAGAATCAGGCTTGAATTTGCGCAGGGCAATTGAAGCCGTTGAACTCAAGACCATCGTCTTATGGCAAACAAAAGCTCTGAACTTGTTGTGAGACACGCTGTGCAGGGCAGGACTGCGACAATAGCGTGTTGTCTATGAAACGAACAAAAAGCTTAGACAGATGAATGCGGACTGCTCCGGCAAGCACGGACGTCGCCAGCTTCGAGAAGGGTTGAAGGCTGCGGGCCAGTTCGATGAGTTTCAGGTCGCAGGACGCCTGTTCCCTGTGGCTTGCGTGGCGCTTGAAATCACGCAACGCTGCAACCTCGACTGCACTTTGTGTTACCTGTCCGAAAATGCCGAGCAAGCCTATGATGTACCGCTGGTTGTGCTTTTTCAACGCATTGCGATGGTTCATCGGCGTTATGGCCCTGGCGCAACAATTCAAATCACTGGCGGCGACCCTACCTTGCGGAAAGTCGAGGATATCGAAGCCCTTTGTCAGGAAATCCGACGTTTAAACATGCGCTCGTGCCTGATGACAAATGGCATTCGTGCAAACCGACCATTCCTGGCCCGTCTCGCGCAGGCCGGCCTAAACGATGTCGCGTTTCACGTTGACCTCACGCAGGAACGGGTCGGTTTTGAGAGCGAAAGTGCACTGAACGCGGTGCGCAAGGACTACATCGGAAGGGCTCGAAATCTTGGCTTGCGCATTCTTTTCAATACAACTGTTTACCCGGGGAATCTCGCCGAAGTTCCGGCACTGTGCCAGTTCTTCCGCAGCCAGGCCCGGTATGTTTCGCTTGTGTCGTTCCAGATGCAAGCTGACACCGGACGGGGTGCTGCTGACAAGCGCGACATCGCACTGACGCAGGACGTTCTATCGGATCATATTAGCGCGGGCTTCAACGTAGATTTTCCTTCAAAGATGGGTATCGGCCACTCTGAGTGCAGCCGCTACGACCATCTGGCCATATCCGGAGATCGGGCCGTGTCTTTTCTGGCAAACAAGGCCTTGCTCAAACGGGTTATCAGTACTCTGGAACATGTCGACACTTCAGGACGGGTTGTCGCCGATCTTCCCGACATGATCCGAAAAGCACCTTTGTGCGACCCAATTATGGTTCTGCGCTTTGCTACAGAATTGCTGAAAATGATCTGGCGACTGCGATCCGGGTTGTGGGCCGGGCGCGGGCGCGTCTCAAGAATGAGCGTGGTTCTGCACTCATTAATGGATGCCAAAGCTCTGGTGACAGAGCGGTGTGAGGCCTGTGTTTTCATGGTGGCGACAAGTACCGGACCAGTTTCCATGTGCGAATTCAACGCTGAGCGTGACGCACATCTGTTTAAACCCGTCTCTCTCAATGCGGATGGTAAAGAGACGTGGTGGAGCGCTGCGACCGGCCAGATGACCGACACGCCATACTACGGACTTCCACCTTCTCCTAAGTTTAAGCAAATGAAAGGCCGTGAACGTGCTGCGGAAATGCGCCGTCGCGGAAAACCGATATGAAGAAGTTTCTGCTCATCTCCCTTTTGATGCTCCTTGGTGCTTGTGCGAGTATCGAACGCGTAGCCTTGCCTCAGTCAACTCTTCTGGCACCTAGTTTTGCTGCTTATGAAGAAACATCTCAGGCGCGTGTTGATCACGCACCGTGGGATGAGTTTCTTCAAAACTATGTGCGTGAGGACGTACAGGGTATAAATCGCGTCGCGTATGAAACTGTAACGGAAGCTGACCGAGCGCGCTTGCAGAATTACTTGGCGGAGCTTGAAGACACGGACGTCAATGCGCTGTCGCGGGATGAGCAACTGGCATTCTGGATCAACCTCTACAATGCAGAAACGGTAGAGGTGATCCTGCAGAGCTATCCTGTCGCGTCCATTCGTGACATCAACGATGGATTCTTATCGTTCGGACCCTGGGACCGTCCCGTTACAACAGTTGGGGGCAGGAGTTTGACCTTAAACGACATTGAACATCGCATCATTCGTCCCGTCTTCAAAGAACCTCGCATCCACTATGCGCTGAACTGCGCTGCGGCGGGATGTCCGAACCTGATGGACCGTGCCTGGCGGGCGGCTACGCTGGAGCGCGATTTGACAGAGGCCGAACACGCATATGTGAATAGTTTTCGTGGTGTCAGTGTCGCACCAAACGGGAGCCTGACGCTCTCGAAAATATACATTTGGTTCCAAGAGGATTTCGGTGCGAACGAAGCGGACGTCCTCCGGCGCTTGCAGGGTGTAGCAGAAGCAGAATTGGCCGCCGCGATTGCCGCTCAGTCTCGGGTCAGCCGCTACCAATACGACTGGTCCTTGAACGAGTTCTGACCGTTATCATGATCCTCAGTCTACACCGCGCGAAAATCGGAAAGCGACATTGCCTTAGATGCAGCGAAATCTCACTTCGGTCGCGATTTTCCCATTTGCAGACCTAGAAATTTTGCTTCCGCAGTGAATAGCAGGTAGGCGGGCTACTCCCACAACAACCCGACGTTGACCACGGCAACATATCACACAATGCTGCGTTTGCTCCGAGGTCCGCAGTGAGCCCATTGTGTCGAATGCTGCGCGCAGCTCGAACGGCGGCTTAGTAATTGAAGTGTCCCTTACAGAGTTCCCCCGTGCCATTCAGGGTTTTTCCCGATCTGGTCTAAGAGAAAGTCCATAAACACTTGCACCTTCGCAGAGAGAACGTTTGCCTGCGGGTAGATCAGCCAGAGTGCCGTGTCGGCCACGCAGGTGTGGTCGGCTCAGATGGCCGCAACCCATCCTGACGGACCGGTGTTCATTGCTGCCAATCCAGGGTCACTGCTGGCGTCGAAGATGCTCAAGGAAGGCTTCGGGGTAGCCGGAAACGACCTACAGGTCGGCGATAGCCAGAGCATCCTCGAGTTCCACGCCAAGATATCTGACTGTACTGTCCATCTTGGTATGACCCAACAAGAGTTGAACTGCTCTAAGGTTCCCCGTCTTCTTGTAGATCTGGGTGACTTTAGTTCGGCGCATTGAATGGGTGCCGTAAGCGCTCGCCTCAAGGCCGATCGAGGTCACCCAGTCTCGGACAATCCGTGCGTATTGTCGCGTTGAGATGAGCAGGCGCTCATGAAAGCGGCCAGGCCAAAGGTACTCCGAGCCTACCATAAGTTCGTCTTCCATCCATCTCTCAACCGAGGCTCTGGTGCCTTCGGAGATTTCAAAACGAACCGGCTTCTGCGTTTTGCTTTGCAATACCGACGCCCGTTCCTTGATCTGGCCGGACGCCATCACATCGACGACTTTCATTTTCATGAGATCGCAGCCACGCAGTTTGCTGTCGATTGCCATGTTGAATAAAGCAAGATCGCGATGATTTTCGGCCAGCTCAAGGCGAACTCGAATGGCCCAGACATGCTTTGGTTTCAGCGGCCGCTTCTGGCCAACGATACGCCCCTTGTTCCATGCGGGGCGGAGTGCGCGAATGGCAGGTAAATTTGGTGTTTCCATGACGTATCCTCCGATCCGCCATTCCCTCCCATAACGACAACTCGATGTTGACCGAAGTCAGCTTACCACAATGCGCGGCACTGCATCAGTCGTCAGAAGTGAGCCGTTATGGAAGTTTTGAATTGGTGCTGCGTGCGCTCACAATGATAGATTTGTTGCATCTGCCTAGGAGGTAACTTCAAGAATCCGCCATGCCGATTTTGCATGATGCGGGCTGCGGGCGAGGTGGGACACTGGTCGTCAACACTGCAATTGAAGAAGCTAACAACAAACCTGAGCCTCCAAAGCGCCATCGAAAAATTGTGGGGTGATGCCCGCCAGCAGCGTTTGCCAAGTGTCGTTTTTTTGTTCAATTTGGGCGCATGGAGCTTCTCGAGGTCAGCCATAACATCCTTCTTGTCGCCATGTCTTGCGTGGTGGCGTTGGTCGCGGGGTTCACTGGCTTGTCTTTGACACGCGACCTTGGTTCAAAACCTGACTTCGAGAAGAAGGCACTGATTGCTTTGGCTGCCATCGCGCTTGGTGGCGGGATATGGGCCATGCATTTCGTTGCCATGCTTGGGCTGCAGATGCCCATCCTGTTTTACTACGATGCAGCGATTACGCTGATCTCAGCGCTTACGGCGATCCTTATTGTCGGGGCCGCGTTGATCATCCTGCATTTCACGCATCGCACCCGTTTCACAGTATCCCTGGCAGGAGCCATTGTGGGTGTGGGCGTTCTTGCCATGCATTATATTGGCATGGCAGGGCTGCAGCTATGCCGGGCTGTCTACACACCGCTGGGTGTTGTCGTATCGTCGCTGGTGGCCGTTCTGCTTTGCGTTCTGGCCTTTGGCATTGCCTATGGGCAAAGGACCAATCGGAACATTTTTCTCGGCACTATTTGTTTTGCTGTCGCGGTGGCGAGCGTCCATTTTTTGGCAATGGCCGGGACCGAATTTGTGGCGGTTTCGGATGGCACCGAGTTTGGTCCGCTTATGAGCAATGAGACACTTGCCCTTGGGGTCATCTTTTTCAGTTTCGTCATATTCGGGGCCTGTCTTTGGGTCGGTGTTACATATCTGCCCCGCCCGGCAGACGGCGCTGCGCAGCCTCAGGAAAACGGCCTGCCCAAGACCGAAACGCAGCTTTTGCAGGTTCCGTGCGAGCGTGACGGCGGCAAAGTTTTCGTGTCGGCCAGGGATGTCGTCTTTGTTCGGGCAGATGCACATTACACGCAGGTCTACACCCAGGACGAGCGGTTGTTTTGTACGTGGTCAGTGACGGAAGCCATGAAACGGCTTTGCCCGCTGGGTTTTCTGCAAACTCATCGTAGCTATTTGGTCAATCCTGAGCATGTCGTCCGATTTGAGCGGACCAAAGACAGCGGCAAATGCGTGTTCGAAGGTGCTGAAACACCCCCGGCCCCGGTAAGCCGTTCCAAGCTTAAGGCGATACAGGATGCTCTGGCGTCGCAGGTCGGTGCAATTCGTGCAACCTGAGGCGCAACTCGTGCAAAATGCCTGTTTTTCGTTGATTTTCTAAAGCCTCGGCATAGGGGCGTATGCACTCCTGCCCTGCAGCAAGTTGAATCGCTTTTAGGGAGGAGAGCCGATGATACCAGCGGCATTCGAGTATTATCGACCCAAGGACATGGCAGGCGTTCTGTCGATCCTGGAAGAACACGGTGACGACGCCCGCGTCATGGCCGGCGGTCATAGCCTTATTCCAATGATGAAGCTGCGCATGGCGGATGTGCCGCACCTGATCGACCTTCAGGATGTGGGCGGGATGTCTGACATCGCCGTGACAGCCGACAGCATCCGCATCGGCGCGATGGTCACGCAGCATGATATTATCGATCACGACGGCCTGGCCTCCGCTGCACCCATCCTGCGTGAAGCGGCGCTGCAAATCGCGGATCCGCAGGTGCGTTATATGGGGACTGTCGGTGGCAATGTCGCCAACGGTGATCCGGGCAATGACATGCCGGGCCTGATGCAGTGCCTTGATGCCGCCTTTACCGTCGTTGGCGCTGAGGGCGAACGGGACATTCCTGCGCGTGACTTTTACGAAGCTGCCTACATGACCGCGCGCGAGGACGAAGAGGTTCTGACCGCAGTTATGATCCCCGCGCCCCAGGGCGGCTATGCTTACGAAAAGCAGAAGCGCAAGATCGGGGACTACGCCACTGCCGCAGCTGCTGTGCAGATTGTGAAAGACGGCGGGTCTTGCGTGTCCGCGTCGATTGCGATGACCAACCTCAGCGATACGCCGATCTATTCCGAAGATGCTGGCGCCGCACTGGTCGGCACATCTGTGGATGATGCGGCGATCAAAGCAGCGATTGCGGCCATGCTGGGCGATATCGACCCGACCGAAGACAATCGCGGCCCTGTCGCTTTCAAAAAACACGTCGCCGGCGTGATCCTGCGCCGCGCGATCGAGCGCGCCTGGTCACGAGCATAAAAGGTACGGATATGTCAAAGAAACAGCACTACACCATCACCGTGAACGGCAAAGAGGAGGAATTCCTCGCCGAGCCGCGCGAATTGCTGATTTACACGCTGCGTGAACGGCTGAACATCACCGGCCCGCATATTGGTTGCGAAACCTCGCATTGTGGGGCCTGCACCGTCACGATTGACGGCAAATCAGTGAAAGCCTGCACCATGTTTGTCGCACAAGCCGACGGCAAGGGCATCACCACCATCGAAGGCATCGGTGGGCCGGACGACCTGCATCCGCTGCAAAACGCATTCAAGGAACATCACGGGCTTCAGTGCGGATATTGCACGCCCGGGATGATTACCCGAGCGACCAAGCTGCTCGAAGAGAACCCCAACCCGACAGAGGAAGAAATTCGCTTTGGTATGGCTGGCAATATCTGCCGCTGCACCGGGTATCAGAACATCGTGAAATCCATTCAGGCCGCAGCCGCCGAAATGTCAGCCGCGAAGGAGGCCGCAGAATGAAAGACGAAGTAGACAGCCGCGAAGATCGCGTCGCCAACCTCAAAGGCATGGGATGCTCGCGCAAGCGGGTTGAGGATGCGCGCTTTACGCAGGGCAAGGGCAACTATGTCGATGACGTCAAACTGGACGGCATGTTGTTTGGCGACTTTGTACGCTCTCCTTATGCGCATGCGCGGATCAAGAGCATAGACACCGAGGCCGCTTTGAAAGTGAAGGGCGTTCTGGCTGTGCTGACCGCCAAAGACCTCGAACCGCTGGGCCTCCATTGGATGCCAACCCTTGCGGGCGACAAGCAGATGGTTCTGGCTGACGGCAAGGTGCTGTTCCAGGGTCAGGAGGTCGCCTTTGTCGTTGCCGAAGATCGCTATGCCGCCGCCGATGGGATTGAGGCGGTTGAGGTCGAATACGAAGAGCTTGAAGTGATTGTGGACCCGTTCAAAGCAATGGAGTCCGATGTTGTCCTGCGCGAAGATCTGGTGGCCGAAGACGGGTCGTTGCCCGATGGCGCGCATGGCCCGCGCAAGCACCACAACCATATCTTCACCTGGGAAGCAGGCGACAAAGAGCCAACTGAAGAGGTGATTGCCAATGCCGAAGTGGTTGCCGAAGAAAGCATGTACTACCACCGCACCCACCCGTGCCCGCTGGAAACCTGCGGCTGCGTGGCGTCGATGGACAAGGTCAACGGCAAGCTGACGCTGTGGGGCACGTTCCAAGCGCCGCACGCCATTCGGACGGTTGTGTCTCTGATTTCCGGGATTGAAGAACACAACATTCGGGTCATAAGCCCCGATATTGGCGGCGGGTTTGGGAATAAAGTGGGGGCCTACCCGGGCTATGTGTGTTCGGTCGTCGCCTCTATCGTGACGGGCAAGCCGGTGAAATGGATCGAAGACCGGATGGACAATTTGATGACCACCGCCTTCGCCCGCGACTACTGGATGAAGGGCCGGATTTCCGCCACCAAAGAGGGCAAGATCACCGGGCTGCATTGCCATGTCACCGCCGACCACGGTGGGTTCGACGCCTGCGCCGACCCAACGAAGTTCCCTGCCGGGTTCATGAACATTTGCACTGGGTCGTATGACATCCCGACCGCGTTCCTTGAGGTCGATGGCGTCTATACCAACAAGGCCCCCGGCGGCGTCAGCTATCGCTGTTCGTTCCGTGTGACCGAGGCGGTGTATTTCATCGAACGCATGATCGAAGTCCTCGCGATTGAGCTGAACATGGATGCGGCAGAACTGCGCCGGATCAACTTTATCAAGAAAGAGCAGTTCCCGTACACGGCGGCGCTTGGTTGGGAATATGACTCGGGCGATTATCATACCGCTTGGGACAAGGCCCTGAAGACTGTCGATTACGAAGGGTTGCGCGCCGAGCAAGCGCAACGGGTCGAGGATTTCAAGGCTGGGAAAACCCGGTCGTTGATGGGCATCGGCCTCAGCTTCTTCACCGAAATCGTGGGCGCTGGCCCGGTCAAGAATTGCGACATCCTTGGCCTTGGCATGTTCGACAGCTGCGAAATCCGCATCCACCCCACGGGATCTGCGATTGCGCGGCTCGGCACCATCTCTCAGGGGCAAGGCCATGCGACGACATTCGCACAAATCCTCGCGTCCGAGATTGGTCTGCCTGCGGATAGCATCACCATCGAAGAAGGCGACACAGATACCGCACCCTACGGGCTGGGCACCTACGGTTCCCGTTCGACCCCGGTTGCCGGTGCGGCAACGGCGATGGCGGGCCGCAAAATCCGCGCCAAGGCGCAGATGATCGCAGCCTATCTGCTCGAAGTGCATGACGACGACGTCGAATTCGATGTGGATCGGTTCGTCGTTAAGGGCGCACCTGAGCGGTTCAAGACCATGAAAGAAATCGCCTTCGCGGCGTACAACCAAGCCATTCCGGGGATCGAGCCTGGTCTGGAAGCGGTCAGCTACTATGACCCGCCCAACATGACCTATCCGTTCGGGGCCTATATCTGCGTCATGGACATCGACGTTGACACGGGCGTCACGGATATCCGCCGCTTCTACGCGCTGGATGATTGCGGAACACGGATCAACCCGATGATCATCGAAGGGCAGGTGCATGGCGGTTTGACCGAAGCGCTCGCCGTCGCATTGGGGCAAGAGATTGCCTATGACGATATGGGCAACGTGAAGACCGGCACGCTCATGGACTTTTTCCTGCCAACGGCATGGGAGGTCCCGAATTACGAGACCGACTACACCGTGACCCCTTCACCGCACCATCCTATCGGGGCGAAGGGCGTTGGCGAAAGCCCGCATGTGGGCGGCGTGCCCTGCTTCTCTAACGCAGTCCAAGATGCGTTCCGGGCCTTTGGCAACCGGCATACCAACATGCCGCATGATCATTGGCGGATCTGGAAGACAGCCAATGAACTTGGCCTGCACGACTAGGGCGTAACGGTGGGGCGCGCGGCCTCTCCCCCGCGCGCCCCAACCACGGAGACTTCGATGACTTGGAACACCCTTCAAACTGCGCTGGCGGCGCACAACTATGTCGCGTCCGACGATCTATCAGTGGCGCTGCATCTGGCCTTGTCACTGGAACGCCCGCTTTTGCTGGAAGGGGCGGCTGGCGTCGGGAAAACCGAAATCGCCCGTACCCTCAGCCTGACCCAAGGTACCAAGTTAATCCGGTTGCAGTGCTACGAGGGGCTCGACGCGTCACAAGCCATCTACGAATGGAACTACCAGCGCCAGTTGCTGACCATCCGGTCGGCGGCCGAGGATGGCGAGACCGGCAAAGCCGTAGAGGACCGGATATTTTCCCGCGAGTTCCTGTTGGAGCGCCCGCTTTTGGCGGCCATCACACAGGACGCGCCACCCGTCCTTTTGATCGACGAAATCGACCGCGCGGATGAGGAATTTGAGGCTTACCTGTTGGAGGTTCTGTCCGATTACCAAGTCTCGGTCCCAGAGCTTGGAACGATCAAGGCCACCTGCAAACCCATCGTGATCCTGACATCCAACGGCACCCGCGACCTGTCGGACGCGCTGCGCCGTCGTTGCCTTTACACGTATGTTGAGTATCCTGATCGCGCAACAGAACTTGCGATCCTTCAGGCCCGCTGCCCTGAGGTTGAGGCGCATTTGGCCGCTCAGATCATCGGTTTCGTGCAAAAGCTGCGCGAGGAGGAGTTGGAGAAGACCCCCGGCATTGCCGAGATGCTGGATTTTGCGGCGGCGTTGATGGGGCTTGGCATCGCCGATCTGACCGATGATCCGGCTGTACTGCAATCCACGCTGACAACCTTGCTAAAGACCCAAAGCGATCAGGCGCAGATCACGTCTGAAGTCGCGGCACGGATCGCAGGGAAAGCCGCATGAGCCGCGTCACCCGCTTTGCGTCCCGTGACCCAGGACCAGCCGCGCGGGTTGTGGGGTTCATCGCGCATTTGCGCGACAACGGCTTGCGTCTAGGCGTGGCGGAGGCAGACCTTGGCCTGACCGCGCTGACCCATGTGAATGCTGCCGCCCCCGACGAGTGCCGCCGCGTTCTGCGCGCCATTTGCACAGGCAGTAAGGAAGAGGCGGACCAGTTCGACGCGCTTTTTGATAGCTATTGGATGGATGCGGGCCGGGTGAAGCAACGCATCATCCCCAAACTGCACGCGGCCATGACCGATGATGCCCACAGCTCTCGCGATGGTAAGGGTGAGGATGCGAGCGCCAGCGGGACATCCACGACTCCAGATACGGAAGACGGCGAAGCCGACAGCGATGGCACGGGCAAGCTGATCGCGACGGAACAGCGCAACCTCAGCCGCCGTGACCTGCGCGATCTGGTCCGCGGCGAAGAAATTGCTGAGGCCGAGGCCATTGCACGACGCATGGGTGCAGCCCTGCGCGACAAACGCTCCCGCCGCCGCATCGCGGCCCGCAAAGGGGACCGGCTGCATTTTCGCAAGACGATCCGGCGCAGCCTGTCCACAGGCGGGGAACCTCTGCGCCTGATGCGCAAGCGCCGGCCCGACCGGACCCGAAAGATCGTAGCGCTATGTGACGTGTCGGGGTCCATGAGCGTTTATGCTCAGGTGTTTCTGGCGTTCCTCGCGGGTCTGATGCGCGCGGATAAAGATACGGACGCCTACCTGTTTCACACCCGCCTTGTACGGATCACCGAGGCCTTGCGCGACAAAGACACCATGCGCGCCATTGGGCGGATGTCGCTGATGGCGAACGGGTTCGGGGGCGGGTCCAAAATCGGGCCGTCTCTGCAACGCTTCGCAGATACCTATGCCAAACGGTTCGTGGATGGGCGGTCAGTTGTGCTGATCCTTTCGGATGGGTGCGATACCGAACCGGCCGAACACATCGCTGCCGCACTGACGAAACTCAAGAAACGCGGTTGCAAGATGGTCTGGCTCAACCCCTTGAAAGGGTGGCGGGACTACGCACCCGTGGCTGGTGGCATGGCCGCCGCGTTGCCGCACCTTGATCTGTTCCAAGCGGCCAATACGCTGGACGATCTGGCGGCGCTTGAACCCGAATTGGCAGCGCTATGAGCCCGGCAGAGATCCTTGACACCGATCTGGCGGATGCCGCACAGCAATTGCGCGCGCAGCAAGTGCCTTTTGCCTTTGCAACTATCGTACGTACAGCGGGGGCGACAGCTGCCAAGCCGGGGGCCAAGGCGCTGTTGAGTGCGGATGGCACCATTGTTCATGGCTGGCTTGGCGGGGGATGCACGCGCGGTGCGGTCAAACGCGCGGCGCTTGACGCCTTGCAAAGCGGTGCGCCGCAACTCATCTCTGTCGCGCCGGAAGATATGCTTGCTGAAAAAGGTGTCGCGCCCGGCGATACCGTTGAAGGCACGCACTTTGCACGCAATGGCTGTCCCTCGCGCGGCACCGTCGACATCTTTATCGAGCCTTGTCTTCCCATGCCCGAGTTGGTGGTCATGGGTACATCGCCGGTCGCGCAAGCGCTCAGCACGCTCGCGCCGCAGTTTCACTGGTCGGTCTCATCTGCTGTTACGCAGGATGAGGGCGGGCCACAGAAATTTATCGTCATCGCAACACAAGGTCAGGGCGATCTCGATGCGTTGACGTCTGCGCTGTCAGCAGACGCCGCCTATGTGGCTTTCGTCGGCAGCAGTCGGAAATTTGCGACGCTTGCCAACAAACTCCAAGACGGCGGGATCGGTCCCGACAAAACCCGGACAGTTCATGCGCCAGCAGGATTGGATCTTGGCGCTGTCACGCCCGAAGAAATCGCGCTCTCGATCCTGGCGCAGTTGCTGCAGGTCCGTCGCGCAAAGACGGCACTGACACATGGATAGTGTCGCCGCAATTCTTTTGGCCGCTGGCCTGTCGCGGCGCATGGGTGCGCAAAACAAGCTGCTCTTGCCCGTGGCGGGCAAACCCATGGTGCGTCATCTGGCAGAAACCTACCTGTCGGTTCTGACAACGCCGCTGACCGTTGTGATCGGACATGAGGCCGACACGGTGCGCAATGCACTTGCAGGACTACCGATTGAATTTGCTCACAATGACGATTTTGAGGCAGGCCAGCCCGGTTCCGTGGCGGCTGGTGTCGCTGTGGCACCGGATGCGGATGTGTTGCTCATTGGCTTGGCCGATCAACCGTGCCTGTCAGCAGACAACCTGATGCAGCTTGTGCACTGGCACCGCGTGCAGGACCCCATAAAGATCACCGTACCAAAACGCGGCATCAATCGGGGCAATCCTATCATTATCCCGCGTGCCATACGCTCGCGTCTTACCGAAAACTCCGAACGCCCGGGCTGTATGCGTCTTACTCGTGATGAACCGGATCTTGTTCAATGCGCCCCGCTTACTGCGGATGGCTTTTACTCCGATATCGACACACCGGACGATTACGCAGCCCTCACGTCCAAAGAGACGGAGGCCACACAATGATGCGCATCGTCGTGGGACTGAAGGCCGTTCTCAAAAAACTAAAGATGACGCCTGAGCAGGCTGACAATGTTCGTTTTCCCTGTTGCTAAGAAAAGGACACCAGAAATATGGAACTCAGCGACGAAATCACCATCAACGCACCCAAAGCCCAAGTGTACGCGGCCCTTAACGACCCGGAGGTGTTGAAACAGTGCATTCCGGGCTGTGAAGAGCTGATCAAGCATTCTGACACAGAACTGGAAGCCAAGGTCGTGCTGAAAGTCGGCCCGGTCAAAGCAAAGTTTGGCGGCAACGTTGTTCTTGATCAAAGCGGCGCACCGGATGCGTTTTCCCTGACCGGTCAGGGCAATGGCGGGGCGGCGGGTCACGCAAAAGGTGGCGCTGAGGTCACCCTGACAGCTGACGGCGACACAACGATCCTGCGCTACCAGGCGAAAGCGGAAATCGGTGGCAAGCTGGCCCAATTGGGCAGCCGCCTGATCCAGAGCACAGCAAAGAAGCTTGCGGCAAAGTTCTTCAAATCCTTTGCAGATGTGGTCAATGAAGATGTTGCAGCCTGAGGCTGGGATCTATGCCGAGCGTGTGGCCGACATCGTTGATGTGGCCGCGCGCCTTATTCGGGACGATAAGCAGTTTCGGTGAGTTAACCAATCGCGGGGCGACGCGTTCGCGTGCTTGGATTTCTGAAAGCTGAAGAAAATAGTGAGGATCTCGTTCACACGGTCTGAGCCAATCTGTCTTCAGAACCGTCTGAGCTTGCTATGTGAACCTCTGCAAGCTGCGAGGGGAACGTTAAATTGATTTCTGCCAGTGCAGAGACCGCTATCACTGACGCATCCCTCAGTGATCCGACCAACCCGATTGGGCCTTTCAATCTGCTGATGTCAGCTTTGCTCGCCCCCAAACCAAAGAGCGTTTCACACCGCATCGCGTGCGTGCATCGACTGCCGAGCGAACCGATAAAGCCCGCGGATGTCCGTACCGCTTTCAGCAACAGATGGGGTTCCCAATCGTGATCGTGAAGCAGGGTCAGGAACGTGGTTCTTTGGTCGAGGCCGCTGAGGTCCAGGGCCTTATCAAAAGACGTCAGATGGATTGGCGCCTGTGTTGAAAGATGCTGTGTGGCGGCCAGATCTTCGGTGTCTGGTGAGATCAGGGCAACCTCATATCCGGTTGCATGGCCAAGATGCGCCATGGACCGAAAGATTGCGCCGCGCCCCGCCAAGCATAGCCGGACACGCGGTTCGTAGGTAAAGCTGTAGCGTTTTTTGTCAGCCCCACCGCCGGAAAAGTGCAGCGTCGCTTGTCTGCGCACATCAAAATCCTACTTTGCTTTCAGCAGCACCTCGCGGTTAGGTGCGGGGTCAATCAAAAGCTCCAGCGCCCCGCCGTAGGGGAGTTTCAGTCAAGAAACCGTGATCCTTCGCCGTAACGAACAACCTCCTTACAATTGGCCTGCAACGCCATCAGCGCGCTATGCTGAATGTCCCGGTCGATACAGCTGTTAGACAGATACCCTGTCATCGTTTCATCCGGTTCTACGATCGCCAGTGAGCCGGCTTCACGCGCGGCCCCACCTCCGATCGCAAGGGACGTGATCAGGGCAAGCCGATGTTTCGCGCTTTTAGTAAATGACCGCAAAGCGGGCTGCAACTGCAGCAACTGGATTACGCGTTGAATGTCCGGTTTGGGCCGCCTCCCCGAGATGATGCCAAGGTACGTGACAGCCATGCGGTCTATGACGACCGCGTGTTCCAATGGAACGAACCTCCGGAGGGCGGGCATCCAGGCGAGGCCCACAATTGTCGTTGCTACGCTGAACCAGTTGTATCGAATGCACCCAGTAACGTTGTGCTTGCTGATTTCGCAGCAACAGCCGATGCACCCGTCCCAGAGCAGATTGGCGGCTTTTGGCGCGGGTTGGCGCGCAGCTTTCCCGCAATTGCCGGGCTACTCGGAGCACTTGAAGAGCAAGACAGGCTCTCAGAGCTTTCGGGGTCCGCTGTAGGTCGTCAGCCTCAGCCAGATGAACGCCTTAGTTGCCTCCGGAAAGCTCATACCAATGATGGACCCTGACGCTGTCAAACGTCCTTGGCGTCGCTCAGATGGAGATACTTTGGTATCAATGTTGAGAGCTCAAGCTCAGTGGATTGACGCAGCCAGATTTGTTTTTTTCCTGCCTTGGTCGTGTCGAAACGACCATACGGCCCGCGTACTTGTACTACACCACCCGGCTGTAACTCTTCGCGGACCTTCCGGGTCCAGTCTCCCAGCACCTTCATGGTGAACCGCAATCGGTCCTCTCCCGGCGCGCTGGAAATTGTGAATGGGTGCGGCTCGTTCCAGCCCTTCCCTTCGACTTCAACAAACGCGAACTGCCCAGGCTTGAAGTCGAGCATCTTATCGACAGGTTTCAGCACCACCTCGGTTGCGCGTTCCAGCGCGTTCACCGCTTCGATGGTGAATGGAAGTGCTGTCCGCCTGTTCATCCCAAAGACAGAATGTAACAGTGCGATGATGCCAACCGCCGCTGCCACGATCAGGATGATAAAACTGATCCTGCAACGCTTTGCATCAAGGTCCGCGTCGAAACGTCAAGTGTCGGCAAGCAACGATCACTATCGCCCACCAACGTCAAACTCCATAGAGTTGGGTGGTCGCGGCTCCACCATCTGCAAGCATCTCATTACCTGAGACAAAAGTGGTGAAGACGAGAACCTGATTCAATTCGTCAAAAGCGGGCATACCACTGCAGGCGCCATATTTGCCGTCCTGAAGCTCTCTTGGTCACGTCCCGCTGCCGTGTGCTGGGCAGCGGGACAAGGGTCAGAAGGCAGAGTCGGGACTGGTTAGGCTTTTACGCGCACCAGTTCTGACATCTCCTGAAGGGCGGCAGTCTTATCGCCCTCAGGGTCAGGCGTCAGCAAAGACGGCTGGAAACGTACACTGCTGACCTCTTGGACACCTATAAAGTCCAGCCACCAGGCCAGATATTCCGAGTGGAAATCGCTACCGTACTTTTTCGGAGCTCCCGGCGCCCAGACGCCAGACGTATAAACCACAACAGCCCTCTTGCCCTGAAGCAAGCCGGTGTAGCCGGCGTCGGGGTCAAAGCCGAACAGCAGCCCGGGCTGGGTGATGATGTCGATGTAATGCTTGAGCTTGTAGGGCACGCCGCCGTTCCACATCGGCACAGAAATCACATAGACATCTGCGTCGGCAAAACGGGTTGTGATGTCGACAACCTGATCCCAAGCAGATTGCTGCGCTGCGCCCATGTCACCAACCCCGAAAAAGGTCATCTTGGCTGCGGCCTTGTCACCGTCGAACTCGGGCAGATCCGCCTTCCAAAGCTCCAGAGTGTCCACTGTAGCGGATGGATCTTCCTCCAGTACCTCTTTCAGATAGGCCTCAGCCAGTTCGGTCGATTGCGATGCCGTGCCCCGAGGGGAGGCGACGATATGAAGGATCTTGGTCATGTGTTTTGGACTCCAGTTTGGTCAAAAAAGAGGTTTCGATCAGCGTGCCATGAAGCGACGTACCGCCGCGCCGATCTCGGTTGCGTGTGTCTCCAGCGCGAAGTGGCCAGCATCGAACAGATGAACCTCAGCGGCTGGCACGAGGTCCTGAATGGCGTCCACGCCGTCGATCAGGAAAAACGGATCATTGCGGCCCCACACGATCAGTGTGTCTGGCTGCTGTTCCGCCAGATAGGCCTGCCAGGCAGGGTACTGAGCGACGTTGTCCTGGTAGTTCCAAAGATATTCCAGCTGGATGTCGTGGTTGCCGGGACGGCCCAGCCCGGCCTGATCGCTCACCCATGCATCCGGGTTGATACGATGCGCCAGGCTGGCACCTTGGGTGTATTGCCACTTGGTGGTTTCGGCGGCGAAGAAACCGCGCACCGGCGCTTCGGTTTCCGTTGTCCTATTCTCCCAGAAGGGCGCAAACTGAGCGACGATGTCGGGGTTCCATCCTTGCGCATGAATGGTCGCGTTCTGGATGATGATCCCGTCCACCTTTGCCGGGTCGGCCTCTGCCAGCCGAAAACCGACGGGCCCGCCAAAATCCTGCATGAACAGCGTGTAACTCGGCAGATCAAGCGCTTCGGTGAACTCCGCGATAGTCGTAGCCAAGGTGTCAAAGTCATAATCGTAGGCTGCCGCATCCGGGGCCGAAGACTGCCCAAAGCCTGGATAATCAGGGGCGATGACCCGATAATTCTCAGCTAGTTCCGGGATCAGGTCTCGAAACATATGAGAAGAGGAGGGGAACCCGTGCAGAAGCAGAATGGTCGGTGCGGTTTCGGGCCCTGCGGCTCGGTAGAAGACGGAGACATCTCCGACCTGGACAGTGTCATAAGACACCTGGCCCTGCAATTCGGCCGCCCAGCCCGGCAGGGCAGACGAGATCATCAGCAACGCGCTGGCGATCGGACCGACAACGTTCTGGGTGTGCATTTCTAGTAACCTTTCAAAAGTATTTTTGACAGTTACTAGATGGGCGATAGCCTCTCCCGGTTGCAAATCACGATATAGTAACTTTCAAAGTGGCTCATTGACGGTTATTAGCTCACATTTCTCGACACGCGACCCAACAGACAAGAGGAGCCAACAATGTCGAATATGCGCCCCGCACCATTCTTCATCGCAGACAGCGCAGCGTTGGATTTTCTGAACTCGATTGCAGCGCCAAGGGCGGTTGAATTCGAATGGCTCGAGGACGGTGACGATCTGTTGGACTGGCTTGTTCAATCTGGTCTCTTGGATGCGGATGAAACGACCAGCCTCCGGGCCCCGTCTGTCAAAGCTGATCTCGACCGGGCCGCCGAACAAATACGGACGTTTCGTGAAGAATTCAGAGCATTCGTGCGCGCTGCGAGCGAGGCCGGTGACGTACCCCCGGATCATCCGATCATCCAAAGGCTGAACGAACTCATGTCAGCGGGTCAGCAATCCCTCCGGCTCAGCCCTGATGCAGAGGGTGGGTTTGAATGCAAGCTCATTCACCACGTGCGAACAGCAGATGATCTTTTGCCCCGCATTGCAGCAGCCTGTGCAGAGTTGGTCGCAACCGCGGATTTCGCGCATGTCCGAAACTGCGAGGGGCCAAAATGCACGCTGTTTTTCAGGGATGTGAGCAAAAACCACAAAAGGCGGTGGTGCAGCATGGAGGTCTGCGGAAACCGGGCCAAAGCCGCCGCCTACAGAAAGCGAGGCTAAACTGTTATTTGTTTAAAAGTAGCCCTAAGTGCGCACTTCATAATTAGTCGAAATGGGCTCACCTCAGTCATTGGATCGGCGGCAGCATGTTCAATCGGTATGACCCGCTCTGCAACGGAGGCGCCCTGAGCTGCCGTTGGCAGAGTGATCCCAGCGCTGCGGCGTCTCTCACCAGACCGGACTTTCGCCGCAAGAGTAAGACCCTTGTTCAAATTGGTGAGCGGATCGCGGACAAAATCGACCTTGCATTTTGACACTCCGCTTACGCAGCTTCTCCCTGCGGCTGCAGTACACCTACTGCTGCACAGCATTTGTCACCAGACCGGATGTCCGTAGACGTCAAGATGGCCTGAACCGAAGCAGTCATTTCTGCGCAGCTCCATCGAACAATTTAGATGCGGACAAAGCACCACTTTGCTGCCGCTTAGCAAAGGTCTGTCTTCAACGATTGGGTGCAACAGTGTTTGGTTTATCCTGCAGCGATGCCAATCTTTCCTAAGGCGGCTTCCTGTACGTACGGCGGTGTCATCCGATGCGGCGGAACAAGCGCATCAAAACACCCTGCTTCCACATGGCGATACCACTTAGAACCAGTGCCGGAGTGACAACATATAGTGTTAGGACGGCAAATGCGGCATTCGCAGACCATGGCGAGTAAAGATAGGTACCCACGATCAGTCCACCGACAACGTGGAACCATCGCAAAGACGACCGAAAAGATGCAGCAGTCATGAATTTGACCTTTCGTTTTCCATCTGTCATTCAGATAACTATGCACTGCTAACTTTGCAATGCACAGTTGAGAGGAAGATGAACAAAACGACCTATCACCATGGAGATTTGCGCGATGCGCTGCTCGATGCGGCAGAAGACGATTTGCGCCGCGCGCCTGATGCGCTTCCCAGCGTACGTGCGCTGGCCGCACGGCTTGGCGTGAGCGCGACGGCACCGCATGCGCACTTTCGGACAAAATCTGACCTCATGACCGCGCTTGCAGTGCGTGGTTTTGAGCGTCTGGCCTCCGCGCTTGAGATAGCGCAGCGCGACCAAGCCACCCTTGCCGGTTTGGCAGAAGCCTATTTGGTCTTTGCACAGGACAATGTCGGCTTGTACCGGCTGATGTTCGCGACTGGTACGCGATTGGATGAGAACGCGGACCTACGCGCCGTATCCAGCAAAGCATACGACATCCTTGGCCAGTCCATCGCTGCGGCCCTTCCGATAAAGGCGCACGTCGAACTTAAAGAGAAAACCTTAGCCGCTTGGGGCGTTGTCCATGGTCTTGCCTCTCTTGCAGCAGAGAAACGGATATCAGCCCAGACTCTGGAAGATAGCTCTCCTCAGCACCTTGCGCGCATCGCTGCCAATTTTGTAACTGGTAAATCCTAAACTGACGATCAGGCAAATCCTAGCGTTTTATTTGGATCGCAGTGTTCGCGGAGCGATACGCAGCCGCAAGCTAGGCCGTTGGACGTGTTGGCTGATTGAGCAGGCAATGCCGAATGAAGCTGTAATTCACAGATCCGCAGCATACCGCAAAATGGGCTCATTGTAAGGTTTCATCGGTCGGAGCATGAACGATACGCCCTGATCTGCAAACGACCGCTAAATTGCAAATGCGACACGCAGCACAAAGGTCGGCGGTGTACTCAATTGTGCTTCGAAGCGCATGCCCGCGACTTGATAGAAGCATGTGCCGACCACACGTTGCTCTCCATGGGGGAGATTGTAGTTTCTTGCTACCTAGAAGCATCGATGGAGCGGGTCTGGGCAGAGGTTCAAAAACCCGAGCTACTCCATTTTGTTGCTCATCCAATTCTCAAGTTTCATCCAGTCAATCCGGACCAGTTCCCGCCAAGATGGCACCAAGGCGACTATGTCGTCAGCATGTTCTGGCGTGGCATTTGTCCAATCGGGCGTCAAACCATCAGTATTTCCCATCCACGCGCACCCGAGGGGACCAGGATCATCCGTGACAACGGGCATAGTGCGCTCATCAAACGTTGGGATCACTTGATCACCTTGCAGGCAGACGGCTCGGGCACCCGCTATACGGATCGCGTCGTTATAGAGGCCGGCCTCCTCACACGTCCTGTCACCATGTTTGCAAAGTCTTTCTATACCCATCGACAACGGCGGTGGCGTTTACTCGTCGACTCTGGTTTTTCATACGCGACAGGCTGAAATGGACGTGCGCTGCAGAAAACGAACGATAGCTTTGTCCCGCTTCGAAGCAATGTATCAGCCAAGCCGCGAAGGAACTGTTTGGACTTGGTTGCTTGCAGGGGCGCACAAGGTCGCTGGAGTATGGCTGGTCACAAACCTGCCCGAATTCCCATGTAATTTCTGAACAGGACATTGAGTGAGGAAACATATGGGCACCTGGAGCGCGGGCAGTTTTGGCAATGATGACGCCCTTGACTATGTAGACGGCCTATCGAGTTTCGACGCTGCGATTGAAACCGTGATGGCTTTCTCCTCTCAGCCAGAAAACTTGGCGGTTGGCGACGCCTGTGTGGCCCTCGGGGCGTCTGACTTGCTGGCGGCCGGTTTAGGACGGCCTCCTGCGGACCTGCCAGAGGCTAAGCATATCAGTTTGCGCCCAGTGTCTGAGGACGTTCTGGAGCAGGCCAGGACCTTAATAGATCATGTTCGCACCACGTCGGAGTTAGCCGAGTTGTGGGAGGACGACGTAGAGGAATGGCACGAGGCGCTCGACGCATTAGTGGTCCGGCTCACGCCTTCGGCACCCTATACGCCGCCCAAGCAGCAACCGGAATTGCCCGCCGATTTCTTAGGATATTGCTATGTTTGCCGGGAAATGGTGACGGCGCGCGATGGTCTTGAGTTCTGTTTTGAAGATGGAGGCGGGTGGATGGGCCTGACTGCGCATCGAGCTTGTATTGATGCCAAGTTGGAAGGCTCTGGTCCTCATTGGACACCCGAGGGCGCACCCTTGCCAGCGGCGCGTCGTCAGCTGGTCATAGGTATGGGCTATGCCCCCGAAGACCTTACAGAGAATGGTGACGTCCTGCCCGCCGCGCGGCGCAGGATGATGCTTGAGATAGGCTACAAAGAGAGTGACCTCACAGAAGACGGTCACTTGAAGCCAAAAGAGTTTTAGGCTGCTGCACAGCCGAAGGTTTTGACAATGCAGCGTTAGTTTTGGGCATTTTCGGTCATTCCCTGCAGGCGCGAGATCAAGACAATTCTGGAGGTAGGGATCACTGGCAGGCTTAGCATTTGCTTTGCGAATATTCGACTTACTTCCCATTCCTGTCCACTAACCTGATGAGAGTCTACTCAACCCAGGCGTCATCAAAGGATTTGCAAATGCAAATTCAACGCGATCCCGATCAAAACGACGCCACCGCACCAGGCCATTCGTTCGCGCACCGCCCTTTCCCTGTTCATTACATTGGCCATCGTGCCGCCCATGTAGGCGACGGCCAGGTCTGATGGAATGGCTGTCAGAGGCACCAGAATACCAAGCACCAAAAGTTGTACCTGTACAGTTGCGCCAGCAGACAACACGTCGCCTGCATTGATGAACGGCGGCAGGAAAAGAGCAAAGAACAGAACCGTCTTAGGGTTCAGCACTTCAACAATGACGCCTTGCCAGACAATTGCAGTGAGGGGCTGCTGCTGCACTTTTTCAACACCGAGTGTAACTTTTGCTTCGGCCCGCGCGCTCCGGATCATGTCAAATCCGAGCCACAGCAGATAGAGGGACCCAACATAGCGCAGGGTGGTGACCACCCAGTCTGACGTCTGGAAAACTGTGGCCAGCCCAAGTGCTGTGGCTACAGCAAGAATGATCCCCCCCAAGCATAGTCCCAGTGCAGAGGCGAGGCCCGCCTTCCGGCTCTGGCCTACAGTTCGCGACAGAACATACAGCATGGATGGGCCGGGACTCGCACTCAGAGCAAGACCGGCCAAGGAAACGGCAATCATCGCATCCAAAGTTGGCATGATTTAATACGCACTCCGGCTCATTCGATTTTCGAATGGGTTCTTAATGGACTTCGGTTGGCTTGATTGATCATCAACGGCGTCGCTTTGGCTGGAATCCCTAAGATATGGAAAGTCCCTGCGCAGCATCCTCTCCAGATGAACGCCTGCTTTGAAAGGTTCGTATTGGGGACGCCCCCCTTCACTGATCAGTTCCGGAAAGGGGCTGATGATTGTGTCGTAGTTTGCGGCAACGAAATAAGGCATCGAGAAGCGTTCGGGGCTCAGATTCAGCACACGGTGCGGTGTTGAACGCAAAAGACCATTGGTCCATGCCTCAAGCATGTCTCCGATGTTCACCACAAAAACCCGCGGATCAACAGGCACGTCGATCCAGCGATCGTCGGCATTCATGACCTGAAGCCCGGCGTTTCGGGTATGTAGTAGCGTCAGGCACTCGTAGTCAGTATGTGCCCCCATGTTGACCGACTTAGCGTCGATCCCATTGCTCTGGCGCACGTAGTGCAGCAGCCGCAATTGCGATATCGGTTTGGTCATGTGGTCAGTCATTTTTCCGGGGACGAGCCCCAGATGCAGCTCGAGTGCTGCGCACATTCGCTGACCCAGCGCGGAGATCTGTTTATAGTACTCCGATACTGTTTGCCGAAATCCATAGACGTCGGGCCAAACATTCGGACCCAAAAGACGATTGCCCGCCGTGTAGTCTGGGTCGTTTGGTGGTAAATCCAGCCCTAGATCGAACGCTTCGTAGCTTCGGTTCATCTCGTCCGGGTAGTCACCCTTCTCCGTAAATGGCACGTAACCGCGATGGTTTGTGCTATTGCCAATGTAGTACTGCCGCTTTTTGAAATCTGGCAGGGCAAAGAAACGCTCGGCTGCCTGATAGGTCTTTTCGACTAGGGCCAGGTCGATCCCGTGTCCTATGATTCTGAAAAAACCGATCTCGCGCGCCGCGCGCCCGATTTGGTCGGCCGTTTTTCTTTGCTCTGTTCTGCTTGTGGAGGACAGATTTCTAGCGTCGATCAGCGGCAACCTTTCAAAGCTGCCCTGAGATTCATTCCCTTGTCCTCCAATCAAAACGCGCAAACACAAAACCCTTGTCAGTATTCGATGGATGTCACGCTATCGTCACTGGAGGAGCGCGTTGGGAAGTAAAGTTCAAAGGTTGAACCTTGTCCAACTTTGCTATGGACAGCAACAGTACCACCCGATTGGCGCATGACCCCCAAAACCATCGAGAGCCCAAGGCCTGTGCCCTCACCAACAGCCTTGGTCGTGAAAAACGGGTCAAAGATCTGTTGAACGCGATCTTCAGAAATCCCTGAACCCTGGTCGGAAACGCTCAGCCTGACATAGCGTCCGGGTGGGAGTTCGGATGGGAAATGCCTGCCTTCTGGAAGAGTGTGGAAGACGTTTTCAGTCCTGATCCTAAGGCGACCGCCGTTCGGCATCGCATCAACACCGTTCAGTGTCAGATTGAGAAGCATATTCTCCATTGCCATAGGATCGACCGATACTGGCCAAAGATCACGCGCCGAACTGTGCTCGACCTTCCTTGTAAGTGTGTGTTCGAAATCTTTGCAGAAGGTTGCAACCACGTCATTCAAATCGAGGGCTTTTGGGTCCAAGCGTGTTCTTTGTGCGAAGGCGAGCATGTCTTGGATCAGTTTAGCACCCCGCCCAGATGCAGTCTTGATGCTGCCTAGGCTGTCCGTTTTTTCAGAGGATGGATCACCATATTCTAGTAGCTCAATATTTCCCGAAATCACGGTCAGCAAATTGTTGAACTCATGTGCGAAGCGACCGGTCAGCCATCCGACCGCTTCCAGCTTGCGCGCTTCAAAAAGCTTGGTTTCCAATGCTTTTCTGCTGCGTGTTTCCTGCGTCAGTTGAGCGTGCGCTGCCACAAGGTCCTCATATCGCTCGCGCGACCTTTGCGCTTCTGCAAGCAACTCCAGTTTTGCGCTCGTCATTGCTGCAACTGTACTCAAGATTTCCAGTTCCGGCGCGCTGAATACCGCTACGTCGGGATGTTCGCTATCGATGACGCCGACCACCCGACCTGCCGACGTGAGTGGCACACAAATCTCCGAACGTGCCGGTTGCGTATCAGCTATGTAGTTTTCGTCGGCCAAAAGGTCGTCCACGATGATCGGCTGACCGCTGTGAGCAACTTGCCCGGTGATGCCGCGTCCAAACGGAATAACGAGCGGGTTGATGATTTTCCGAGCAAAGGGGTTTTTTTCTCCCCATGCTGCCACCTGCGTTAGTTCCGTTTGCACATCATTGGCACTGTAGATGACGCAATCAACAAACCCAAGTTTTCCAACTACGTTCTGCGCGACGTACCAGAACAGATCCTCCACGTTTGGGATCGACATCAAATCAACCGCAAACGTGTTAAGGGTGCGAAGCATCTGCGCTTCGCTAGCCCAGTTTCTCTCGCTGAGGTCCGTTATCATCGGCTGGAGCATGCTTCGCTTCCCTGAACTTATCACTCAAACTACCTTAAGTTGTGCGGCGCTTTCCGTATAGTCTTTTTGGGGAAGATTTGCTGCGTTATAGGAAGAACACTCTTCGCGGATCCGCTAAAAGCACAAAACTTTTGATGCGGCCGCGGTGATTTCCACACGCCGGATACCTGACGACTATCTGCTCATGCATTGTAGAGCGGGTTTACCCCCGCCTTCTAGGCAGAGAATTTGTTCGTTTGCTTGAAACAAAATTGATAGCCGAACGCCCCTGAGTTACTGGACGTCTGGATTAGCTTCCAAATAGCCACTGGCAAACTGCACTCACAGCAATCCTTTAGGCAAACGCGGCGCTCTTGAAAGGTTCACGACCTCGAACGGCAGCCATCATGGACCAAAGATCAGACAACCGTCTATAGCTCCGATGTTTCGCTTTTAAGCCATTCTGCAAGAAGCTCCGGGTGGGGCACATCCACGAACTCTACGGCTTGAATGCGCAAAATGTCTTGGTCCAATCTCTCAAGAAAATAGCTGGCGAATTCTTCGCTAATTATGTCACCAGATTTGTCCAGGTTGCGGTACTGCACAAGAGAAAATAATCTACCGTCTTTTGCCTCTTCAATGTGCGCAACATCGACCGTTGTTTCATCATAGCCTCGTTGTAACAGGTTTGTTCTGTATGTTTGATAGACTTCTTCAATATCCTCAATGCTATTCACAACCACAGTGTTGGTTCCCATCCGAAACTCGCTCGGTATGTTGTGAAGAGATGCCACAAACCTGAGCTGGCCCTTTGTGTAAGCAAAGGCCTTGATGCGAAAAAAGTCTTTTGCCAGTTCGAGGATCATCGGAGGCAACTACCCTTGATCGGCCGGATTTCAGATGCACAGGCACATGAGCTTAACCTGCGGTCTTAGCAAACGTCACAGCGTCAAAATATATGTATAGGCTAACTGCAGTAGTGTCGGTTGGGGCACGTCCTAACCTCACTCTCACAGCAAGATTCAACCGTCTGACAAACCAAGTAGATTGCCTGCGGTGAATTACAAAGAAAACCTGAGACCAGGCTGTCGGATCACCAGCTTCTCCAAGACCCGGACAACCCGAACTTGCGCTGATCCAAGAAGTCATGATGGCGCGCGAACGCGCCTCGGCAGTGCAGCTCATTCACTTGCGGTCCGATATGGGCGTGGCTCTTTTGGCGCGCGAGCTGAGCGAAGGATTTCGATACCAAACGGCCAATACAATCGTGGCCATTGGCGGGTACCTGAATGTCTGGTTTTTGAGGATGGGTCGTTGGCTTGTTGGAAACGCAGCGAACGGTGGTCTTAAACTTCCTTTACCAATGATGAATACAACCTGCCCCGTACGCGCTCGGAGGTTCTATGCAACACAGTTTCGGCGACTTTCTTAGGCATGGTAGTGACGGCCAATACGTTGTTGTACAGCGGCAAGGAATCCTAATTGGCCGCCGCGTCGGGCTGTCGCTCAAATCGAGCTTTCCCAACTATTCCACCCTACGGGCTGATTTCAGCGAACGCCTTGATGAGGTGATTTCCGAGAACACTCGGTTTCTCTTGAATGCTCTCACACCGCCCGACACAGTACCAACCGTCACCGAAGCCGATTTGCGAGATGTCTCGGATGCAAAGGCAGAGGCACTTACTGCATGGGATGCCCGCCTTGAGAGCATTTTCGACCAATACCAGATTCACCAACAGCGACTGCGTCCGCTTCGAACAGCCATGGAAGAGCGCCTGCTGCGAGCATTTGCTGGGCTGATCAACCAGCTCCGGCAGGAAGGCCTTGGGATTGAACGGTATGTTTGGCGTTCCCGAGATGATGCCAAGGTACGTGACAGCCATGCGGTCTATGACGACCGCATGTTTCAATGGGATGAACCTCCGGAAGGCGGGCATCCAGGCGAGGCCCACAATTGTCGTTGCTACGCGGAACCAGTTGTATCGAATGCACCCAGTAACGTTGTGCTTGCTGATTTCGCAGCAACAGCCGATGCACCCGTCCCAGAGCAGATTGGCGGCTTTTGGCGCGGGTTGGCGCGCAGCTTTCCCGCAATTGCCGGGCTACTCGGAGCACTTGAAGAGCAAGACAGGCTCTCAGAGCTTTCGGGGTCCGCTGTAGGTCGTCAAGCGGAGGCAGCATCACGCCTTGGGCTCGACACCTCCAGCGAAGAAGGCGGCCTTGCAGCATGGGCGCATCAGAGCTACTTCGACAGCATATTTCGCGGGCTGGCCCCCTTCGTCGCCCCGAGAACGCGCGAGACGGCAGAAATAGCCGGTCAAGCGGCGGCGTTGTTTGAGATGTACCGCCCCGGTTCGATCACGGGTCTCGATGCTGAGGCAAGCGCAGAAATGGCACGGTTTGTTGAGCTGGCTGTTGAAGCATTTCGGGCGGGACGTTTGCAGCTCACACCGGACGATTGGGCAAACGGCTGGGTGGAGGTCTTTCCGGAGTTGACGGAGGACGAGCGCCGTTTGGGGCAGCTACCGGGCTTCACCCCGGACCGGATCGAGCAATGGCTTGAAACCTATCCGGCTGATGACTTGGGTTTGGCTGACAACACAGGATCACCCATCCCTGATGATCCGACCGACAACATCATTTCGACTCCCATACCGGAAGAGGTAAGGCCGAACATCGTTGAAGTCCGGCCGGAAAACACAAGGACACCTGATGGCAACAGCATTCTGCCCCATGGCGCGAAGGGGGACGGGCAAGAATATATTGGCCTCAAAGGCCACGATGTGGAGCAAATCGACAACACTATTGCCAATCCCCGTCCAGACTTGAGCGGTATTGTCGAGGGGCGGGGTCGATACAAGGGCCAAGAAATGACCTTGCTGACCGGTCAAGACGGCTATTGGGTCCTTCTGGACCCCAATGGTAACGTCGTTGCTGTAAGCAATCGTAACCTGCCGCTCGGGCACGAAGAAAACGAACCGGATAAAATCATCCGACCGCTGGAGTGACCATGAACGCTAGATTCGAAAACCTCATTTCCCAAGCACAATCTGGGAAAGGCACGGAATGGATTTCAGAAGCTGAGCTGCTTGCTTTCAATGATTACCTTGCAACGCGTGGCTTTGGCGTTTCTCGCATGGAAGCGATACGTGCCGAAGGTGGGACTGTACGGCGAAACTTCGGTTACGGCATCTTGCCTGCCCCATTGGGCGACGAGCCAGAGCATTGGCTCAATCATTTCGATCCTCAGCGTTCGGCTGAATATGTTCGCGAAACTGTACGATACGCGAAGGAAGACGGTGCCTTGTTCGACTACAAGGTTTGGGCAGAGCAACCCTAGAAGCGACGAAAGGCTCAGCTGAAAACGCATATGTTTCCGTTCTGTCAACCGAGAGCCGCCTTTCCCTCAAGTGCAGCGAAAGCCCACTTCGTCAGCGGATGACGAGTTCGCCGCACGCCCTGTTTCACGGCCGCAGCGAATGTCCGGTCTGACGGGCCGCATCGCAGCATGGTGGAGGCTGGGTGAATGGCAGGAATGGGCCGTAATCAATCGCAAAGTAAGACCCTGCCGACTTTGAAACATGCGTTAGGAGCGCGTAACTCACCTTCCCAGCATCCCGAGTCGAAGACCTGATGAACGTGTTTGAACAACTCGTCGGATCGAAGGAGATGCAACGACGCCTCGGTTGCGGCGAACAGCAGCTCGAAGCACTGGTCGAGGCAGAGATCTTGGCGCCACGGTTCCCACCCGAAGTCACGAGACGGCCTTAGAACCCAGCCGATGCCGAAGCATTCTTGGAAAAGCTCTACACCACGGCGCAAGACATTCAGAAAGACGATGACGAATGGGAGCAGGTCCATCGCGCCTCGACGCGCTGTCGTGTGAAGATCGACAAGGTATTGAAACCGATCTGGGATAGCGCGCTTGCCGTTGGCAGAAGACGCGATCTACGCGGTTAGCCCCCGGCAGCCCGTCGCGAGCAGAAGCCCGCAAGCCCTGCCAGACCACCTCCGTGGCGGGTGCCATCCACGGCATCTCTGCATGAAGCGCGGCGGCAATCTCGTCGGCCTCGTGCTCGGAGGTGACCTGGGAGACGGGAAGACCACCCCGCAGCGGGGTCAGTCGTGCGCGGTTCTCTTCTGTCAGGTGGTACATGCCAGTGGAGGAATGAACCCGCTCTAACACCCGCATCGCGCGCCGCTTGATCCGGCGCGTGTCTTCGTCAGGGACCAACTCATAATCATACAAACAATCGTCCTCGGTCATCTGTCCTTTAGCGACCGCCCGCTCCTGGGCGGCCTTTCGCGTCCTCTTCAGAAACTTCCGAAACCGTTCTTCGACGCTTCGGAGCGATGGGACATCATCGAGGAACCTGAGTTCGTGGAACGGGATGATGGAGTTCGAACGAGACATGGCGGAGTCCTTTCATGGCGCGGAAGCAGCCTCCGCGCGCTTCGCCCGTCCACGAAGGCGGCGGGCTGACTGATATGAAAGGTTCCGGAACCTATGGGACGAACCAAGATCGAACAAAGCGTGAACTGTAAAATCATAGGCGACCGAGGATTCTGGGAGGTCCTCGATAGCATCAAGCCAAACCAAAATTAGTAATTTTGAATCAATGATTTACTTAGGTCATGACGTGGCTTCCAAACCACGGCCAGATGAATTTGCGCGCACATATTCTTTCTTTTGCGCGCACTTCCGGTTGTTCTGGCAACACCAAACAGGAGGGAGTGGCGACCCCGGCAGGATTCGAACCTGCAACCTGCCCCTTAGGAGGGGGCTGCTCTATCCAGTTGAGCCACGGGGCCGCGTAAACATCGCCCTATCCTGCCATGAGCGCTTTGTCACCCGTTTCGGCACGGGGCAAAGCACCCAAATACTTGAAACTCGCGTGGTTTTGACGGTAACTCGGGACAAAGCCAGAAAGGACTACCCTTGACTGATCGCCCTGCCCGCCCGCTCACCTTGCGCGATGTGTCTGCAGCCTCCGGCGTTTCCGAAATGACCGTCAGCCGCGTGCTGCGCAACCGGGGCGATGTGTCTGAAGCGACACGGAAAAAAGTGCTCGAAGCGGCCAAGACGCTCGGGTATGTGCCGAACCAGATCGCAGGTTCGCTGGCGTCGCAACACGTGAACCTTGTGGCCGTGATCGTGCCGTCGCTCAGCAATATGGTATTCCCCGAGGTGCTGACCGGGATCAACCAGGTGCTTGAGGACACGCCCCTCCAACCCGTCTTCGGCGTTACCGACTACATGCGCGACAAGGAAGAGCGCGTGCTTTACGAAATGCTGTCGTGGCGTCCGTCCGGCGTGATCATCGCAGGCCTCGAACATTCGGACGCTGCCCAGGCCATGCTGCAAAACGCGGGCATCCCCGTGGTCGAAATCATGGACACCGACGGTAACCCTGTCGACAACATGGTGGGTATCTCGCACCGTCAGGCGGGCCTCGACATAGCCAAGGCGATTCTGAAACAGGGCTATTCCCGCATCGGTTTCATGGGCACCTCCATGCCCCGTGACCATCGCGCCCGCAAACGGTTCGAGGGTCTGACCGAAGGGCTCGCAAAAGCGGGGATCGAAATAGAAGCCCGCGATTTTTACGAAGGTGGCTCGGCCCTTGCCAAAGGCCGTGAGATGACCAAAGCGATGCTGGACGCGAACCCGGACCTCGATTTCCTGTACTACTCCAATGACATGATCGGGGCCGGTGGTCTGCTCTATCTCCTGGACGAAGGGATCGACGTGCCGGGGCAAATCGGGCTTGCCGGGTTCAACGGCGTTGAATTGCTGCAGGGCCTGCCGCGTCAACTGGCGACCACCGATGCCTGCCGCCTCGAAATCGGACGCGCCGCAGCCGAGATCATCCGCGACCGCAACGCCGAAGGCGCGGATCAATCGCCCAAGCACATCACGCTGAAGCCCACCATTTCCTACGGTGACACGCTGCGCCGCGCCTTGCGGAAGTGACGCCTTTCACGCTCACGAACCAGCAGGCGCGCAGGGTTTTCCTCGACCGCCACGGATTGTCGGACACGCCAGCCGGGGCAGCGCATGGCGCAGCATTGCTGGACGTGATCACGCAGCTTGGCTTTGTGCAGCTCGACAGCATCAACACCGTGGCCCGCGCCCATGACCTGATCCTGTTTTCGCGCAAACCACGCTACCGTCCCAAGAACCTGAAAAACCTCTACGAACGCGACAGGGCCCTGTTTGAACATTGGACCCATGATGCGGCCGTGATCCCGGCGGCATTCTATCCCTACTGGCACCTGCGCCGCGAACGGGACGCCGCCCGCCTGCGCGAAAAATGGAGCGCATGGCGGCGCGAAGGGTTCGAAGCCAAATTCCAGCCGGTCCTCGACCAGATCCGCGAACACGGCCCGTGCTGTTCCGGCGATGTGGGAGAGGGCGAAAAGCGCGGCTCCGGCGGTTGGTGGGACTGGCACCCATCGAAGACAGCGCTCGAATACCTTTGGCGCAGCGGATCCCTGCAAGTGGTCAAACGCGAGGGGTTTCAGAAATACTACGACCTGACCGAACGTGTTCTGGACGCACGAACAGTGGGTAACGCCCCAGATGCCGAGGAAACCATCGACTGGTGCTGCCGAGAGGCGCTGGACAGGCTGGGCTTTGCGACCCATGGCGAACTCGCCGCATTTTGGGATCACATCAGCCCGGCAGAGGCCAAGGCTTGGTGTGCCCGAGCGCTCGAGGCTGGTCGCATCATTGAAGTACAGATCACAGGCGTCGATGGCGCGGCGCGTGCAGCCTACGCGTGGCCCGACCTGCCAGATGATCCGGCACTCTCTCTGGAACCAACCTCACGCCTGCGCGTCCTCAGCCCGTTCGATCCGGCCCTCCGTGACCGCAAGCGAGCCGAGCGTCTGTTCGGCTTCTCCTACCGGATCGAGATTTTCGTGCCGGAGCCTAAGCGCACCTACGGTTACTACGTCTTCCCCCTGCTTGAAGGCGACCGCGTCGTGGGACGTGTCGATATGAAAGCGCACCGCGCCGATGACGTGCTGCGCATCCGCGCCCTCTGGCCGGAGCGTAAGGTCCGTTGGGGCAAGGGACGGCACGCGGCGTTTGAGGCTGAGCTTGACCGCATCTCGAAACTCGCAGGCGTGTCCTCCATCGCCTTTGACGACGGATGGCGTCGCACCGCGCTTTAGCGTTGCGCCCGCGGGCACAGAGCGTACCCTGCCAGCAATGACAGCCGACACCACATATACTCCGCGCATCCGGTCCGTCGGTTTGGACGGCGTGCTTGTGACCTTTGGCGACACAGCAACAGATACCGCAAACCGTGCGGCCATTGCCTTTCGCGATGCTGTGGACGCATGGAATTGGGACATGGTTGCCGAAAGCAGCAGCACCCTTGTGTCAGCCTTTTTCCGCATTGATTTGGCCGAGCATCGCTTTGCAGACATTTCAGATCGCCTGCGCGATGTGCTGGCCACACAGGATTGGAGCGCTGCGGCCCTGCCCGCAGGCCGCACCCTCTGGACCATTCCCGCAACGTTCGGCGGCGACCGCGCCCCGCAACTGGCCGAAGCGGCAGAGGCTGCGGGGCTGAGCGAGGCAGACGCGCTGCGCGATCTGACCTCAACCCGGCTGCGGGTGCTGACCCTCGGATTTGCTCCGGGTCAGCCATATCTCGGCACCCTTGGCAAAGCGTGGAACATCCCCCGCCAGAAAGAGCTGACACCGAATGTCCCAACAGGCGCGCTGGTCGCAGCCGTGCGCCAGATCTGTCTCTTTGCCAAGGACACACCGACCGGCTGGCGTCATGTGGGACAAAGTGCGTTCAAGTGTTTCCGTCCCCACGGGGACACACCCTTCCCCCTCGCCCCCGGCGATGAGGTGCAGTTCACCGACATCTCGGCCCGCGAATTGGCGCAGATCGAAGCCAAGGTGAGCGATGGCTCAGGCGGTGCGGTGCGCGAGGTGCTGGAATGACGGCCCTTCGTGTGCGGCAGGTTGGACCGGGCGTTGCGGTACAGGACCTTGGCCGCGCCGGGTTTCTGGCCAAGGGGCTGACGCGGGGCGGGGCCGCTGACAGGTTGGCGGTTGCCGAAGGGGCCGCGCTGTTGCGCCAGTCCCGAGACTTGGCCGTTCTCGAAATGGTGGGCACTGGCGGCACGTTCGAAGCCACTGCGGACATCCGGATCGCCCTCACCGGGGCGGAGATGACAGCACAGATCGACGGCGCGAACGTCGCTTGGAACGCCAGCCACAAAGTACCGAAGGGTGGCATACTCACCATCGGACCAACCCGTACGGGCACTTACGGCTACCTGCATGTCGGTGGCGGCTTCGCAACCGAGGTCATGCTGGGATCGCGTGCGACCCATCAATCCTGCGGCTTGGGCGCTTTGGTGACCGCTGGCGACCTGCTCCTTGTCGGACAGGACAAAAGCGACGAGGTCGGCCTGACCTTGCCTCGCGACACCCGCTTCGACGGCGGCACGGTGCGGATCGTTCCCAGCATGCAAACCGGAGACTTCGCCGAAGACACCCGCGCACGCTTCGAACAGACCACCTTTCGCCGCGACCCGCGCGCCAACCGGCAAGGGATACGGATGGACAGCGATGGCGAAGGGTTCTCCACGCCCAAAGCATTGGGCATCGTGAGCGAGGTCATCGTACCGGGTGACATCCAGATCACCGGCGACGGCACACCCTTTGTCCTGATGGCCGAAAGCCAGACAACCGGAGGCTACCCCCGCATCGGAACAGTTCTGCCCTGTGATCTGCCCCGTGTCGCCCAGGCACCGGCGGGGGCGGCACTGCAGTTCCAGTTTGTGACACTGGATGAGGGGGCCGCCATAGAAGCCCGCGCACGTGCGGCATGGGACACTCTACCCAAATCCGCAACACCGCTGGTCCGCGACCCGGCCAGCATTCAGGACCTCCTGAGCTATCAACTGGTAGGCGGCGCCGTCTCGGCCACCGATACCCCTCTCGACAAAGGATAAGGTTATGCAAGTCGACTTGAACGCCGATATGGGCGAGAGCTTTGGCCCCTGGAACATGGGCGACGATGCGGCCCTTCTGGACACCGTGACCTCTGCAAACATCGCCTGCGGCGCGCATGCAGGCGACCCGGACGTCATGGCCGCAACGATGGGTATTGCCTTGGACAAGGGCGTCGGGATCGGATCGCACCCGGGCTTTGCCGACATTCAGGGGTTCGGGCGCAGGCGCATCGACATGCCGGTTGCATCACTTCAAAACTTGATCCGCTGCCAGGTCGGCGCGACCCTTGGCATGGCCAATGCGCTGGGGGCCAAGGTGCGGCACATCAAGCTGCACGGCGCGCTTGGCAACATGACATCCGAGGACGAAGACATGGCGCGCGCCTGCTACGAGGCAGCCTTGTCCGCGCATCCCGACGCCATCATCATGGTGCTGGCGGCCACGGCACAGGAACGCGCGATGCGGTCCATCGGGGCACCTTTCGCATGCGAAATATTTGCCGATCGCGCCTATAATGATGATGCCACGCTTGTGGATCGCCGTAAGCCCGGTGCCATCATCCACGACGCCGACATTGCCGGACAGCGGATGGTAGAGATGGTCAAGGCCCAAGCCATCATCACCGACAGCGGCAAACGGATCGAAACGCCCATCGACACGATCTGCTGCCATGGCGACACCCCCGAAGCGGTTGAAATCGCAGCGTCGGTGCGGCGCACGCTCGAAGCCGAAGGGATCGCGGTCAGGGCGTTTGAGGGGCGAACCGCCTAGCCTCGTCGCAGTCAAACAGCGCGGGACACAAGCGTCGCAATCGCCGCCTCGAACCGCGCCAGGTCGCCTGCCGCCCGCGCCATGATCTGCGCACCTTCTACTTGCGCCATGGCCGCCTGCGCCTCGGCACGCGGGTCACTGACATGCTGCATGCTGCCATCGGACTGCCCGTGCCGGAACACCGTTTCCAGCCACGCGGTGACATCCCGGTGGAACGCGGCCAGCTCTGCCATCGTTTCCTCGGGCAAGGCGATTTGCGTGACTGATAATGCAACGCATAGACACAGGCTGCGCCCCCCGTCAGACGCCGCGCGATAAAGATCAAGAAAGCGTAGCAGCCGCGCGCCTGCCGTCGGGTGCGTCGATGATATCGCCTTTAGCCGGTCCGCAAACACGGCCCGGTAACGCTGGATCAACGCCAGCGACAGATCTCCCTTGACCGGAAAGTGGTAATGCACTGACGCCTTGCGAATATCGGCGCTTGAGGCAAGGTCGGCAAAGCTGAACCCGTCAAAGCCACGCTGCCGCGTGAACCGCTCAGCCTCATCAAGAAGATGCGTTCTCGTGCCCATTCATCTACCTACTGATCGGTGCCTATACTTTTGAGATAGATAATAAATGGAGCAAAGGCCTTGCGTATTCAAGTCATTTGCCTACCTAATGGAAGGTAAAGCTATAAAAGGTACAAGAGGATGGAACTGAATGCCGATTTCACACAGACTGTCACAGTCCTGAACGCAGACAACCCGTGGCGCCAATCGCCCTCGGCCGGCGTGGAACGCAAGATGCTTGACCGGATCGGGGACGAGGTCGCGCGCGCCACCACCATCGTTCGTTTCGCCCCCGGCAGCGCCTTTGCCCCGCACACCCATGACGGCGGTGAGGAATACATCGTCCTCGAAGGTGTGTTTCAGGACGAAGCGGGGGATTTTCCCGTCGGCACCTATGTGCGCAACCCGCCCACTTCGCGACACACACCCAGCTCTGAACCGGGTGCCACCATCTTTGTAAAGCTCTGGCAATTCGACCCCGAAGACCGCCAGCACGTGCGCATCGATATGAACACAGCGGCTACCACGGCTGATCCCGCGCGTGCGGGTGTGGCAACCTCGACCCTGTTCCAGGACTCGCAGGAGCATGTCGCGATGGAAGTATGGAAACCTGAGGTCACCCAAGCCATCGACGCAAGCGGCGGCGCTGAAATCCTTGTTCTTGAGGGCGCGTTATCGGACGGCGATGCAGCCCTCGGCCCACGGGACTGGCTGCGCGTGGCACCGGGCGAGACGCGGACACTGACCTCCGGCCCGGACGGCGCGCGCCTTTGGGTCAAGACCGGCCACCTGCGCCAGATGACCGGCGCGTGACCAGCGCGCTGATCCTCGGCGCGGGACTTTCAGGCCTTGTCGCAGCGCTGCGGCTGCACCAGGCGGGCCACGAGGTCACAGTGCTTGAGGCGCGGGACCGCGTTGGCGGGCGTGCGCTGACCGTTCCGCTTGGCAAGGGCGGGATTGACCTTGGCCCCGCATGGATCTGGCCCGCCTACCAGCCCAACATCGAAGCACTGCTACGCGAGATGGGCCTTGATACGCTGCCACAGGACGAGACGGGCGATTTCGTGGTCGAGACCGCCCACGACTTGCGCCGCGGCGCCTTTCCCAAACGCTACACCGATGCCGCGCGGATCCGGGGCGGTGTTCAGGCACTCGCCCAGCGGCTTGCAGACGCTTTGCCCGCGACCTCAATCCACTTGAACGAAGAGGTGTGCGCGATTGATCTGCGGGGCCGTCCACGTGTGACAACCCCCTCACAAACGTGGGGCGCTGACGTCGTGGTCTGCGCCGTTCCCGGCCCGATTGCTGCCTCTTGGGACATCACTCCCAAATGGTCGGCTCCGCTCCAACAGGACATGACACGATGGCCCACATGGATGGCCGCGCACGCCAAGGTGATCGTGCAATATGACCGCCCCTTCTGGCGGGAAGCCGGGCTATCTGGTGGCGCAGTCAGCCATGTGGGACCGTTGGTCGAGATCGCGGACCAATCGGACCCGGAAACAAGTGTATTCGGATTGTTCGGCTTTGTCGGCATCCCGTTCGACGCGCGCCGGGATCAGTCAAAACTGGTCCACCAGGCGCTTGCACAACTGGAACGCATGTTCGGACCAGAAGCGGCCAATCCAATCCGGACCGAGTTGATGGACTGGGCAGCCGAACGCCTCACCGCAACGGACATGGACCGAATACCACCCAACGGGCATCCAGCCTACGGCGCGCCCACGCTCTCTGACCCGGTCAACGGGCGTCTGTTCTTTGCCGGTGCGGAAGTGTCCAAAACCCATGGGGGCCTGATCGAAGGCGCGGTTGAAACCGGCGAACGCGCGGCCATGCAGGCGGCCAAGGCCTTGGTCAGCTAGAGACGCAAGTCACTTTCGTCCGGGGCAAAGACAGCCTTCATATCAAAAAGAACACCCTTCTCCTCCAGAAGCGCCCGCATCCTTGCCGCACCTTGCGCAGCAAGGTCATCATGGGGCACTGCGAGGACAACGGCATCATAGGCATCCGTATCCGGCAAAGCCTGCAAAAGCTTGACCCCATGTTCCGCCTCAACCTCTGACGCTTCGGCCCACGGGTCGTGAATGTCCACCTGCATCCCGTAGCTTTCCAATTCGCCCACCATGTCGACGACCTTGGTGTTGCGGATGTCGGCGCAGTTCGGCTTGAACGTGATCCCAAGCACCAGCGCCCGCCCGCCATGCACCTGCGCGCCGCGCCGGATCATGGCCTTGACCAGCAAGGACACGGCGTGCTGCGCCATGCCATCGTTGATCTCACGCGCCATGCGGATGATGTCGGGGATGTGTCCAACCGAGATAGACTTGTCGATCAGATAATAGGGATCAACCCCGATACAGTGGCCCCCGACCAGACCCGGCGTGAACCGGTTGAAATTCCATTTGGTTGCGGCCGCGTCCAGCACGGCAGTCGTGTCGATGCCCAGATGGGAAAAGATGATCGACAGCTCGTTGATCAGCGCAATGTTCACGTCGCGCTGCGTGTTCTCGATCACCTTCGCCGCCTCGGCCACGCGGATGGTCGGCGCCAGATGCGTGCCTGCTGTGATGATCGTGCCATAGAGCGCATCAATGACCTGCCCGGCCTCGGGCGTCGAACCGGACGTAACCTTGATGATCTTCGGCAGCGGCCGATCCTTGTCGCCCGGATTGATCCGCTCTGGGCTGTAGCCTGCGTAGAAATCGACATTCAGCGTCAGGCCCGAAACCTCCTCGACCAGCGGCAAGCAATCCTCCTCAGTCGCACCGGGGTAGACGGTGCTTTCGAAAATGACGATATCGCCCCGCTTGATCACTTCGCCCACGGTGCGAGAGGCGGCAAGCAACGGCCCAAGGTTCGGTTGCCGATGGCTGTCAATCGGCGTCGGCACCGCAACGATATACACGTTGCAGTCCGCGATATCTGACAGGTCTGCCGTGTAACTGAGATGGGCCGCTGCGCAAAGATCCTCAACCTCGCCCGTGCTGTCGATGCCAGCGGCCAACGCCGCCACCCGATCCGCGTTGAGGTCGAAGCCGATTGTGGGGCGCTGCTTGCCGAACTCCACGGCCAACGGCAGGCCGACATAGCCCAGCCCGATCACGGCCACGCGCATGTCATCAAGGGTCGGCAGGGGGGCTTGGGTCATATCATGCGCCTTTGTCTTGCGGTGCCTTGCCTAGCGGTGTGGTACCCGCGGCGCAATATGGGTGGCGCGCTGGACCTGGGACAGCCGCGCGCACAAGGAGTTGAAGGTCAGCCAACAGCCACCATCTGCCCCGAACCGGCAGCCGTCTTGATCGCTTCGATCACCTGCACCGCGCGCAAGCCATCCGCCCCGCTCACAATCGGTTCGGCCTTGCCCCGGATCACATCCGCAAAGTGTTCGATCTGGGTTTTCAACGGATCGGACAGCGGCAAGGGCACGCGGGTTTGATCCATGGGCGCCCACCAGTCAGGGCCGCCGTCCTGCGTCCACAGGCTGAGGTTCGGCAGCGACAGGCTGCCCTTGGTGCCCCCGATTAGATAGCTGGACTGGTCCGTCTTCGGATAGGCCGGGTTTTCGCCCGCCGTCAGCTCCCAACTCCACGGGCCAAGGGCCACGTCAGACAGGTTCACCGTACCCAGCACACCGCTTGCAAAGCGCAATGTGGCAACCGTCACCTCCTCAGCCTCGGCACCGCGGACCAGATTGCTCTGCATCGCCTGCACATGGCTGATGGGTCCACACAGGTACATGAGCAGATCAATATCGTGGATCAGGTTGATAAAAAGCGGCCCGGCCCCCGCACCCTGCCGCCACGCCTGCGCGTAATAACTGTCGGGTTTCGGCAGCCAGCAGGTGCCCTGCACCGTCGTAACCTGCCCCAGCGTGCCGGACACGACAATCTCATGCGCCTTGGCCACGAGCGGATTGTACCGCCGGTGATGCCCGACAAGGATCGGCACGCCCGCCCGGTCGGCAGCCTTGACGACAGAGGCACCTTCGGCGGCCGTCCCGGTCAACGGCTTTTCGACCAAGACAGGACAATCCGCATCAATCAACGTCAGAGCCATCGGGGCATGCAGATGGTTTGGCACGGCCAGGATCACACCATCCGACTGCGCCGCAAGCTCGGACAAGCTACCCACGACGGGCCAGGCCACATCGTCTGTCAGCGCCGGATCAAACACGGCTGACACAGTGACACCTCGGGCCCGCGCAATGGCATCCAGATGCTGCCGCCCGATCAGGCCAACACCCGCAACACCGATCCGTATCATGCCTGTCCCGAGGCAACAGCCGCCATGACACCGCGCAGCTCGGCCAGCCCGCGCATCCGACCGATCAGCGGATACCCAGGCAGGCTGTCGCGATCACGATCCATCAACAGCTCCTGCCCATGATCCGGGCGCATCGGAATGGCGTGGTCTTCCCGGCCTTCGGCAAGCCGCCGCGCTTCTTCCTGCATAAGGGCCGAAATGGTGGCGACCATGTCCGTGTCCCCCTCCAGATGTGCCGCTTCAAAGAAGCCGGGGCGGGTCGGATCAGGGGACCGTAGCCGCTTTGTGTTCCGCAGATGCGCAAAATGGATGCGGGGACCCAGACGCCGGACAAAATCCGCCCCATCAAAACCCTCCGCCACGCCCAGCGAACCGGTGCACAGCGTCGCACCGTTCGCCAGCGTATCCACAGCATCCAGCACAGCCTGATAATCATCGGTCGACGACATGACACGCGGCAGGCCGAGCAGGGAAAAGGGCGGGTCGTCCGGGTGACAACACAGCCGCAAACCCAGCCGTTCAGCCACCGGCACAACCTCGCTCAGAAAATCGATCAGATGGCGGCGCAGATCATCAGCTTCAATGCCGCGATACGTGTCCAACCGCGCGCGTACATCGTCCAGTGTCCAGCCATCATTCGCACCCGGCAACCCGGCGATCACGGTGCGGGTAAGCCGCTCTTGCGTGGCGTCATCCATCGCGGCAAGGGCAGCCTTCGCGGCCTCCTGCACCTCGACAGAATAGTCATCGACCGCCTCAGCCCGCTTTAACAGGAACAGATCGAAGGCGGCGAACTGCGCCAGATCGAAAAGCATCGCCGTCCCACCGTGCGGCAAACGGGCGTGGGTTTGCGTCCGCGTCCAGTCGAGGATCGGCATGAAATTGTAGCAAATCGTGCGCACACCAGCCTCGGCCAAGGCTTCCATGCTGGTCTTGTAAGCCGCAAGATGTGCAGCCATATCAGCCCCTTGCGTCTTGATCGCCTCTGACACCGGCAGGCTTTCCACCACTTCCCATGTCAACTCCGCCGCCTCAATCATCGCCTTGCGCTCGGCGATGGCGGCTGCGGGCCAAGCCTCACCAGGTACAAAAGCATGCAGGGCCGTGACAACCCCGGTCGCACCCACCTGCGGCAGATCGGACAAAAGCGTCGGGTCATCCGGCCCGAACCAGCGCCAGCATTCGATCATGGTTGCCATCCTTCTCGCATCGGGTGGTCAGCGGGCAACGGCAGCGACACACGCGCACTGTCCCGGTGGGAGGCATAGATTGCCGTCACCAACGCAATGGACGCCACCCCATCCTCCAACGTGACCGCCCGATTCGGCTCGCCCGCGATGGCTTTGCCCACCTCGTTCAGAAACCCCGCAAACCCGGCAGGTTCTAGGGGCACTCCAGCACAAACTGCATCGACTTCCGCCTGCCGCTCAGGATCGCGCGCCAAGAATTGCCAGTTCCCCTCACCCGGAGCATACGGAACAGTATGCGACGTCGCCGTCAGATGTTCATAAACGAGCCGTAACCGCGTTTCGTCCCGAGCGGACCCAAGCGTGACACTGCTGGTCGCCAACGCGCCGCCTGCAAGCTCAAAGATCAGGGCCGCGCTGTCCTCGGTCTCAATCGGGTTCACCAGAGTGCCCAGCCGGGCCGTCACCGCTTTGATCGGTGCCATGAACGTGGCCAGCAGATCGTGGGCGTGAATGGCATGGCCCAGAACCGCCCCGCCCTGCTCCCCCGCCCATGTCCCGCGCCACGGCACGGCGTAATAGTCCGCATCTCGGTTCCAATGGGTCTCAAGCGATGCCGCGCGGGGCGCACCAACAAGGCCCGCGACCTGCAAGGCCCTGAGCCGGTTAAAAGCAGGTCCAAACCGGTATTGAAACACCGGAAAAACGGACTTGCCCGCACGCCCCGCGGCCTGCGCAATCGCATCAGCCTGCGCAATCGACGTGGCAAGCGGCTTTTCACAGATCACGTGCTTGCCCGCATTCAGCGCGTCGATGGCGACTGGCGCGTGCATGTGCGGCGGCAGGCAAATGTCGATCAGATCAACATCTGTACCCAAAGCCGCCTCAACCGTGGACAATGGAGCGATGCGATCACCGCACAGCGCCGCACACCGATCAGCATCCTGATCAACCAAGTGGGTCACCGAAAACCCGTCAAGCCGGTCGTAGGCGGCAAGGTGTTGCGCCCCGATACCGCCACCCAAAATGGCAACCCGGATCATGACTGGGCGCCCTCGGCCATGGCCTGCGCCTGCAACGCCAGCTCCATCACCTTGAAGCAATGCGCCTGTGTCATCGCCGTCTCGGTCCGGTGCGCGATGTCATGGGCCAGACGCGCAAAATAGGGCAACCCGGCCTCTCGCGCATCCATCGCCTCGCACCGATCCCCGTTGACGAGCAGCAGGTGATCCGTTCCTTCACGCCCGCCCACATCTACGTATTTGCGCAGCTCGATATAGCCGTCGGTGCCCAGCAGGGTCAGACGCCCATCCCCCCAATTGGGCAAAGCATCCGGCGTATACCAATCAACACGAATGTAGCCCGAGGCTTGATCCGACCGCAGCGCCACCTCGCCAAAATCCTGCAAGCCCGCATCACTGGGGTTCGCGTGATTTGCGACATGCGCCATGGTCACCTGTGCATCGGTCGATCCGGTGAAGTGCAAGAACTGATCAATCTGGTGCGAGGCGATATCTGTCAATACGCCTCCGTATCTTGCGCGCTGGAAGAACCAATCGGGCCGCGTCGGCCTGTTCAACCGGTGGGGGCCAAGGCCAGTTGTGTGCACCACACGGCCAATCGCACCACCGCGCACCAGCTCATCGGCCAGCGTGACACAGGGCACTTCGAACCGTTCCGAGAAATTGATGGACCAGATGCGCCCGGTCTCAGCAACGCACACCCTGATGGCCTCAAGCTGCGCCATCGACGTGCAGCCGGGCTTGTCGGTCATCACATCATGGCCCGCCTGCATCGCCCGAATGGCGACGTCAGCACGATCCGCGGGGATATTCGACACCAGCGCCAGATCAGCGCCCGCAGCAAGGGCTGCATCCAGCGTGTCAAAACGGTGCAGATCCGGGAACCTTTTGACGTAGCCCGCCAGCGGCTGCGGATCGCCTTCGGTCCAAAACCCAAGGCAGCGCGCCCCTTGCGCCAGCATGTTTTCGGTCATGCCGTAGATATGCCGATGATCCAGCCCTAGTGCCACAAAACTCAGCGTCATTGCACCACCTCAACCGTTGTTCCAGACCGCGCCGCCCGCTCCATCGCATCAATGACGGCATGGACATGCAGCGCCTCGGCCGGTGGGGCAATCGGCGAACGCCCCTCGGCAACAGATGTCACGAAATCCTCCAGAATGGACTGATGCCAGGCATGGGTGAACGCCATCGGATCAGCCCCACCGCCCGTGTCACTTGCCCCTTCCGGCGACAGGTCCTCACGTTCACCGGTCAGCCAATCAATACGCAAACTGTCGCCCTCCAGATGTGCCCGCGCCTTGGTGGTCGTCACGGTGATGCTCTCCGCCTCTCCGGGATACGCTGTCGTTGTCGCGCTCAAAACGCCCGTCGCACCCGAGCAGAATGTCATGAGTGCGGCCGCGATGTCCTCTGCCTCCATCTGGTGCAAAGGGCTCGTGCGCATCATCGCCTGCAAAACGGCAACCGGCCCTGCCAACCACAGGCCCAGGTCCAGCGTGTGGATCGCTTGATTAATCATGACGCCACCGCCATCACGGGCATAGGTGCCGCGCCCGGGCGCGTCGTAATAGGCCTGTTCCCGCCACCACGGCACACGCATCTCGACATGAACCACATCGCCCAAGTCGCCAGCATCCAGCCAAGCCTTCAACATCTGCGCGGCCTTGCGGGTCCGATGCTGAAAACAGAACGCCAACGGCACATCGGCTTGCGCATAAAGATCGACAATGCCACGGGCAGCGCCCAGCGTGCGTTCGACAGGCTTTTCCATCAACGTGGGAACGCCGGCTGCTGCCAAGCCTTGAGCATACTCCAAACGCGCATCGGGCGGCGTGATCAGGATCGCACCATCCGCACCCGTACCCAGTGCAGCAAGCGCAGCAACATCATAACAAAGCGTCTCTGACGCACCCGCACTAAAGGCGCGCGTGCGCTCAGCATCCCGCCCCAGAACACCCACCAATCGCGCACCCACGGCATTGTCCCGCAGCGCCAAAACATGCGTCTGCGCGACCATGCCCGCGCCGATCATCACGATGTCCATACAAGTCCTCCCACCCGTCACAGTGGCGGTATTTCCCGGATGCGCCAAGGGGCTTTCGTGCTAGTGTCGCGAAAAAGGGAAAGGGCAGCCATGTCTTTGAAACTGAGCGGGAAAGCGGCGCAGATCTATGACGGGATCAAAGGCGCGCCCATCGTGTCGCCGCACGGTCACTGCGACCCGGCGTGGTTCGACGAGAATGCCGCTTTCTCCGATCCCGCGGACCTGTTGGTCATCCCCGATCACTACGTCTTTCGCATGCTCTATTCGCAGGGGGTACCGCTTGATCAGCTTGGCGTCGGCATCCCGCCCGAGGATCGCGACCCGCGGGCAATCTTCCGCCTCTTCGCCGCGCACTGGCACCTGTTCCTCGGCACCCCCAGCCAGCTCTGGATCGAATACGAACTGCGCGAAACACTGGGCTGCGACCTGACGCTGGGGCCCGACACCGCCGATGCGATCTACGATCACATCGCCGCTTGGCTGACAGATCACAATAACCGCCCCCGCGCATTGTTCGACCGCTTCGGGATCGAGGTTCTGGCAACCACCGATGCCGCCCTCGACCCGCTGACACATCACGCAGCCATCCGCGACAGCGACTGGACCGGGCACGTCATCCCGACCTTCCGCCCGGATGCGCTGCTGAACCCGCGCAACCCCGAATGGGCCCGCGAGGTTGCGGCCCTCGGCGACATGACCAGCCATGACACAAACACCTTTGACGGTTTCCTCGCGGCCTTGCGCAAGCGACGGGCCGCATTCAAGGCGTTGGGTGCCACCGCAACCGACCACGCCATCGAACAGCCCCAAACCGTCTGGCTCGACCAGCCCGCTGACACCTTCGCCGCACTCCTGTCCGGCGATATGACCGATGCCGATGCCTTCCACGGCCACATGTTGATCGAAATGGCGCAGATGTCCCCGGACGACGGGCTGGTCATGCAACTTCACGCAGGCAGCAGGCGGAACACAAACCGCGCCCTGTTCGACCGGTTCGGCGCAGACAAAGGGGCCGACATCCCGGTTGCGGTCGACTGGGTGCGCGGACTCGAACCGCTGCTCAACCGCGTCGGCAATGACCCACGGCTGACGCTCATCCTGTTCACACTCGACGAAACAACCTATGCCCGCGAACTGGCGCCCATGGCCGGGCACTGGCCCTGCCTGCGCATCGGGCCACCCTGGTGGTTCCACGACAGTGCGGCGGGCATCGCGCGCTACCTCGACCAAGTGGTCGAAACAGCGGGTTACCACAACCTCGCCGGGTTCAACGACGACACGCGCGCCTTTCTGTCCATCCCGGCCCGCCACGACCTCTGGCGGCGGGCCGTGGCGTTACACCTCTCGGCCCAGATCGACCGGGGTTACTTTTCCACCACAACAGCCGATCAGATCGCCCAGCTTCTGGCCACCGATCTGGCCCGCAAAACATACCGGTTGGGTTAGACCATGCCGCGCATTCTGCACCTCGGGGTTGGCAACTTCTTTCGCGCCCACGCCGCCGCCTATACTCAGGACGCGACAGGGTGGGAGGTGACGGGCGTCAGCTTCCGCTCACCTACCATACGGAATGGTCTGGAAGCGCAAGGCTACACCTACGCACTGGTGATCAAAGACGCGGAGGGCAGCCAGATCAAACCGATCACCTGCCTGACCGACATGCTGGTCGCACCCGAAAACCCCGGTGCCGTGATCGCAGCCATCGCGTCCGACGCATTCGACGTGATCACCCTGACCGTCACGGAAAAGGCCTATCACCTCGACAGCGATGGGCAACTGGACCTGACCGCGCCCGAGATACAAGCGGACCTTGCAGGCGGGACACAAACAGTGATCGCTAGCCTCGCACGGGGGTTGGCACAGCGCACGGCTCCGGTAACGGTGCTCTGTTGCGACAACCTGCCAGACAACGGCCGGAAACTCGAAGCTGCCGTGCGGCTCTTTTTGAATGAAGCCAGCCTGACCCCGGGCTGCAAAGTCACCTTCCCCTCCTGCATGGTGGACCGGATCACACCCGCCACAACCGATGCCATCCGGCAAGAGGCGAACGACCCGATGGCGGTCCCGACCGAAGCCTTCACCGAGTGGGTGATCGAGGATAGCTTTGCGGCAGCCCGCCCCGATTGGCCCGGCGTGCAATGGGTGCGCGACGTCGCCCCGCACGAGGCGCGCAAGCTGCGCATGCTAAACGGCGCGCATTCCTATCTTGCCTACGCGGGCACCCTGCGCGGCCACAGCTATGTGCACGAGGCCATCGCCGATCCAGAATTGCGGGCGGTGACGAAAATGCTTATGCAGGAAGCCGCTGAAACCCTACCGTCCAGCGTGCAGGACCAAACCCACACCTATGCAGAGGCTCTGATCCGACGGTTCGAGAACCCGAACCTGCATCACAAGCTCAGACAGATCGCGATGGATGGTAGCCAGAAGCTGCCGATCCGCATCCTCTCCACACTTGCTGATCGCGAAGGGCAGAACAGCCCCGCCCTGCACGCCGCAGTCGACGCATGGGTGGCGTTTGTTCAGGCCGAAGTCGCCGCCGGTCGCGCGCTGGATGACCCGAATGCGGACCGTCTGGTCGATGCCTGTAAGTCCAACGATCCCAACCGCGCGCTGCGGGACCTGATCGGTGCCTAACGCGGCAGGATCGCACCCCGGTGCCCGATGACTTCACTGGCAAGGGCGTGCCCGGCGCGCAGCGCCTGATCCTGCGGCGCGCCCATCAGCAGCGCACCCAAATAGGCACCATTGAAACTGTCCCCGGCTGCAGTGGTATCCACGACTTTCTCTGCTGGCGGATAGACAGAGGTGGTACCAGTCTCCAGGCACAGCGGCCCATCCGGGCCACGTTTCAGCGCGCCTGTCCGGGCTTGCGCAACAAAGCGTGCGGCCACGGCCTGCGCACTTTCGCCCGTCAGATCCATTTCGTCGTCAATGGATGGCAGGGCAATGTCCGACAATGCCCACATCGCGCTGATCGCCGCTCGTGCGGCGTCAGCATCCCCCCACAGGCGCGGGCGGTAATTGCTGTCAAACGCAACCTGCCCACCCGTTTGGCGAAACGCCTGCAGCCAGCGGATCAGCGCCGCGCGGGTCGACGCGGGCAGGATCGCCAATGTGATGGCAGACGTGTAAACTACGTCGTAGCTCTCAAGCACCGAAAAATCCGGTCCCGACGGCGTGGCAAACACCATGCGCGCAGCAGAGGCATCGCGCCAATAGGCAAAGCTGCGCTCGCCCGCCGCGTCAGTGGTGATTGCGTACAGGCCCGGCGTCCGCGTCGCGTCGCGCTCAATCGCATGTGTGCCGATGTCTTCCGCTTCAATCGCATCGACAATCCGGTCGGAAAAGGCGTCCTCTCCCACGCGGGTGATATAGTCCACCTGAAGCGTCGGTGCGGTGCGTTTCAGGTAGATCGCAGTGTTCAGCGTATCCCCGGCAACCCGCACATCGGCGGTATCACCACGCATCGACAACTCGATCATCGCCTCACCGATGGCTGCAATCTTCATGGCTTTTCCTTTCGCGCCGTGCGCCGCCAAATGATCAGGCCCGACACGACAATGATTGCCGCCCCAAGCAGGGTCCAACCATCCGGCACATCGCCGAAAACCAGATAACTGGCAAGCGCCAGATACAACAAAAAGCTGTAGGTGTAGGGCATCAGCGTGTTGGCTGGCGCAAAAGCGTGCGCACGCGAGAAAATCTCGTGCCCGGCCCATCCCCAGACGCCCAGTCCAATCATCAGCGCCCACTGCCACGTCGTCTCGGGCGCGGTCCAAACCCACCACGCCAGCGGGGCCAGCGTAACAGCCCCAAAGGCCCCCATCCAGAACTGCATCGTCTCCGCCGCAACCACGCCGGAAATCTTGCGCGTGATGATCGAATAAAGCGCCAGCGAAAACGCATTGTAGACGTTCAGGATCGCAATCGCATGAAAGCTCGCATCAAAGGGCCGGATCACCACAAGCACGCCCGTGAACCCCAACACAATCGCAAACCAACGCCACGGCCCCACCCGCTCTCCCAGCAAGGGCCAGCTCAGGAAGCACACGATGATCGGGGCCGAAAACATGATCGACCCCACCACGGTCAGCGGCAGGTAGTTCAGGGTGATGAAGTTGAACAACGTGGCCGAGGCCAGCAAGAACCCCCGCAGCAGCACCAGCCCCATATGCGCGGACTGAAAGTTCGACCACCGCACACCCTTGCGCAGCAAGAGCGCGGTCGAGATCAGGAAATGCGGAAAATACCGCATGAACGCCAGTTGAAACGCGGGCAGCCCCGCCAACAACAGCCACTTCACCGACGTATCAATAAGCGTAAAAAACGCATAAGCCCCCAACGTCATCACGATGCCGAGGGCTGCGCGATCCTCCGTCGGATGGGCGGCAATCGCCACGTGTTACCCCTTGAAACGGTCGGCGAAGAAATCGACTTGCAGGGGCACCATCTCTTCCCCACGGCCCGCATCAATGGACCCGCATAGACTGTCGAGCGTGCTGCCCGACATCATCGACTGCACGCCCGCGTCGTCACACATCTGCGCGTAATACCCGACATCCTTGGCCGCATTCTTGATGGAAAAGGCCAACTGTTGATCATCGCCTTGCAGCGCATAGGCGGTCACAAAATCCATCATCCCCGACTTCAACGGCCCTGCCGACATCACGTCATAGAGGCCCTGCCGGTCGACCCCCATCACATCCGCAATGGCATAGCTCTCGGCCATCGCATTGGCACAGGCCTGCGCATAGAAGTTGTTGATCAGCTTGATCGTATGCCCCGTACCCAGCGGCCCGAGGTGAAAGACATTCTCCCCCAGATCATCCAGCACCGGCTTGACCTTGTCGAAGGCGTATTTTTCGCCCGACCCCATCAGGTTCAGCAGCCCGTCCTTGGCGTGCATCGGCGTCCGCCCGATCGGGCAATCCAGCATCGTGGCACCCGCACTCGCAACCTCCGCCCCCAGCGCCTTGGTCGACGCAGGTAAGGATGTGCCAAAATCAATGACCACAGCGCCCGGTTTCAGTCCGGCAATTACACCGTCCTCGCCCCGCATCCGCGCCTCGACATTGTCCGAGGTGTCCATGCACAGCATCACGATGTCCGACGCTTCGGCCACAGCCTTCGCGGTCGTCACCTCGGTCGCGCCACGCTCCACCGCACGATCCACATAGGTCCGCGTCCGGTTCGCGATAACGACAAGGTCATAGCCCTGATCCTGCAACCGCCCCACCATGGCCCCGCCCATCAGGCCCAGGCCGATAAATCCAATCGTCGGTTTGCTCATTTCATGTCTCCTTCGCAGGAATGGTGTCGAAGGCGCGCGTCTTCAGCCCCTTCTGAATTTCATAAATGGAAATCGGCACATCCGGTTGCGGCTGCGGAATACGGATCGGAATATCCTTAAGGCGCGGCGTCAGCGTCGGCTCCCCGCACAGCATGCGGGTGTCATAGTCCTCGATCCCGTCCCACTTTGTCATGCTGCCCATGATCGGGAACGCATCCGCCGCCATCATCTCATAAAACAGAATGCGCCGCGCCCGATCGCTCGTGTTCAGAGCAGAGCCATGCACGATACGCCCGTGATGAATGCTGATGGACCCGGCGGGACCAGTCAGCGGCACAGAATCCGCCATATCCAGCCCGTTCGCCTCCGGCAGCATCGCCCCGGCAAAGACGCCGTCCACATGGTGATCATAGACCGGCCCCTTGTGCGAACCCGGGAACACCATCAACGGCCCGTTTTCCTCGGCCATGTCGTCAATGCAGATACCAATGGCCAGAATGTCGTCATTCGTGTGCGGATAAAACGCATAGTCCTGATGCCACTCGACAGCCGCCCCATAGCCCGCCGATTTCATATTCAGCTTGGTCGTATGCAGCCGCAGGTTCGGCCCAACCAGATCGCGGGCCGGGGCCAACACATGATCCGAATACATCAGCTCGCGAAAAACATCCGATATCGTATGGGGCAGTTTGATCCGACGCAGGCGGGGCTCTTCCGGCGTATGACTGTCCTCCAGATCCAGCCGGTCATTGCTCTCGGTCATGCCGGCGGCTTCATCCTCGAACCGCGCAATCTCATCCCGGATCTTGGTCAGCCACGCATCTGGTATCCGCTTCTCAACCAGAAGATAGCCATGCTCCTCGTAATGCGCCTTCTGTTCCGCGGTCAGGCATTCCATCACATCACCGCCCCGATCTGCCACGGCACGAACTCGTAGTCGCCCAAGCCCTGCGCCTCGGATTTCGACATCTCGCCCGAGGCGACACGCAGGAACAGCTCGTAAATCTCGCGCCCCTTCTCCTCCAGCGACACGCCATCACTCAGCATCGCACCGGCGTTCACGTCCATATCCTCGATCATCCGACCATACATTTCCGTATTGGTCGCAATCTTGATCGTCGGGCTGGGCTTGGAACCAAAGGCCGACCCCCGCCCGGTCGTAAAGCAAACGAGATTGCAGCCCCCCGCAATCTGCCCGGTCACACTCGCAGGGTCATATCCAGGCGAATCCATGAACGTGAACCCACGCGCCCGCACCTGCTCCGCATACTTGTAAACGCCCGCCAGAGGCGTCGTCCCACCCTTCGCCGCAGCACCCAGCGACTTCTCCAAGATCGTCGTCAGCCCACCGGCCTTGTTGCCAGGGCTGGGATTGTTGTCCATCGACCCCTTGTTGCGGGCGGTATAATCCTCCCACCAGCGGATCAAGCCGAGCAGCCGTTCGCCCGTGGACTTGTCCACGGCGCGGGCGGTGAGGAGGTGCTCGGCGCCATAAATCTCAGGCGTTTCGGCCAACACGCCTGTGCCCCCCTGGGCCACCAACAAATCCGTTGCATAACCGAGAGCCGGGTTCGCCGTGATGCCAGACCACGCATCCGACCCGCCACATTGCAGCGCCACCTTCAACTCGGATGCCGGACACGGCTCCCGCTGCGCCTGATTGGCCAGCGGCAGCATGGCGGCGACCTTCTCGATCCCCTTCTCAACCGTCCGGCGCAGCCCGGCGACGGACTGAATGTTCATCGTCTGAAACAGCGGCCCCTGCTTCAGACCATAGGCCTCAAGCAACCAGTCAATCTGGTTCATCTCGCAGCCCAGACCGACCATCAGCACACCCGCATGGTTGGGATGCCGCGCATAGCCCCACATCACCCGCTGCAATGCCTCGAACCCGTCGCCATCGCCCGCCATGCCGCAGCCGGTCCCGTGAACAAAGGCCACCACACCATCGACATTGGGATAGTCCGCCAGCATCTCGGGCGTGAAATGTGCCGCAATCATCCGCGCCGCCGTGGCCGAACAGTTCACCGAGGTCACAATGGCAATATAGTTCCGCGTCCCAACCTGCCCGTTCTCGCGTCGATAACCCATGAACGTATCGCCCGAGGCAGGTTCCACAGGCCGCAAGTTCGTCGCAAACTCATAGGCCACGTCGGTCCCACGAAACTCGACGTTGTGCGTATGCACATGATCGCCCGCGGCAATGTCCCCTGCCGCATAGCCGATCACCTGCGCATACTTCCGAATGGGCTCTCCCTTCACCATATCCTGCGCCGCGATCTTGTGCCCCGACGGGATCAGCGCGCGGGTCCGAACGCCTTCCACCTCGGCCCCCACCTCAAGCGAGCGGGTTGCCGTAACGACGCTGTCGGACGGATCAAGACGAATAGCATCCATAACGCTCTCCTAAAGCAGGATCGACACGATGGGCGGCCAGATCAGCAGCACCGACAGGGCAATCAACTGGATCCCAATAAAGGGCAGGAACCCCTTGAAGATATCGGTCAGCTGAATATGCGGCGGGGCCACGGATTTCAGGTAGAAGGCGGCCGGACCAAAGGGCGGCGACAGGAAGCTCACCTGCATGTTCATACAGAACACCACCCCGAACCAGATCGCCACGTGACGCGGGTTCAACTCGCCAAAGAGGCCAATCTCATCAATCGGCAGCTTCAGCACGATGGGCAGGAAGACCGGGATGATCAGCAACACAATGCCCACCCAGTCCATGAACGCGCCCATGAACAGCAGGATCAGCATCATGAACAGGATCACAGCCATGGTCGGCAGTTCCGAGCCGACGATGAAGTCAGCCACATAAGTCGGCCCGCCCGCGATGGTATAGGCCCCGGCCAACGCCGTCGCCCCGATGGTCACCCAAATGATCGTGCCGGTCGACTTCAGAGTTCGCATCAGCGATTCCCACACCAGGTCAAACGACGCCTCACCCCGGAACAGCGCGATGATGAACACGGCCAAAGCGCCCATGCCAGCAGCCTCGGTGATCCCGGTAATCCCGCCATAGATCGATCCCATGACAACCCCGATCACAACGATGGGCGGCACCAGCCCCTTGCCCATCGACCAGCCCAGCGCCGTGCGCGCACGACCAAAGACGCCAAAGATCAGGCCCAAGGCCACAGCCAAAGTCACGCCGAAATAGGTGATGAACGGTGCCGTGCCGAAGCGTGCCTGCTCACCCGTCGCAGCCGCATTCGAGCCAGAGAATTCAAAGAACATCGCCCGCAACATCAGCGCAGCGGCAAAGCCTGCCACCACGACAGTCAGGAACGCCAGGAACAACACACCCTTCTCACGCCCCGCAGGCTCGCTTTCATCCGGCTCCGGCAGCGGCGCGTCTTCGGGGCGCAGCTGCGTGCGGATGATGATGTAGATGATGATGAACGACGCCAGCATGAAGCCGGGAATGAACGACGCCGTAAACAGCGCCTTGATCGACGTCTCGGTGATCAGGCCATAGATGATCAACACGATGGACGGTGGGATCATCGTCCCAAGCGACCCACTCGCACAAATCACACCAATGGCGAGGTTCTGATTATACCCCAACCGCAACATCTGCGGCAGCGCGATCAGACCCAGCAGCACGACCTCGCCGCCAATAATGCCCGACATCGCGGCCATGATGACCGCCATGATCGACGTCACGATGGCGATGCCCCCGCGGGTGCGGTTCAGCCAGACGTTCAGGGACGAATACATCTCCTTCGCGATACCCGACCGCTCCAGCAGCGCCGCCATGAAGATGAACAGCGGAATGGATATGAGCACATAGTCCGTTAAAAGCCCGTATATTCGTTGCGCCAAGATATTGAGGGGCCCCGCCCCCGGCCTCCCCGTCAGGACACCATCGCCAAAGGTCCAGGGCGCCATCAGCAACTCGGGTTCAAAGCGCATGACCAGCACGGCCACGGCCAGGATGGCCGAGGCAAGGCCCAAAGGCATGCCAATAGCCAGTAGCAGGATCAGCCCCAGCATCAGGACCAGTGAAATTGTACCGATATCCATCCGCTCAGTCCTTCGCCTTCACATGTTGGCCGGTCACGTCAGGGTCACCGACCCCATCGTTGCCCACTTGCGCCTTGATGCGCTCGATCTCTTCCTCGTCCAGATCCTCACCGCCGTAATGCACCTCTTCCTTGTTCCAGTCGGAAATCAGGTTGATCACGGCCTGCACGGCCACCAGACCGATGATGACCAAAATGGTCGGCTTGATCGTGGCAGGCAGCGGCGGGTCAAAGGCGGTACCAAAGGTTTCCCACCGATAGAACTTGTCAAACGCCTCGCCATAGCCGCCGTAGATCAGGAAGAAGGCAAAGGCGACGATCAGCACGGTCGAAATGGTGTCGAACACACGCTGCAACCAGCGGGGCACCACGTCGTAAAGCAGGACAATGCGAATGTGGCTGCGCTGCTGCATGGCATAAAGGCCCGCACACAGGAACACGAAGCCCGCCAGCCACAGGCTCGTCTCGTTCGCCCACAGGGTCGGGCGCTCAAAGATGTAGCGCAGCACCACCTCGTAAAGCATCACAAGGGTCAGGATCAGGACCAGCATCATGGTCACGCGCCCGATGAAAACGGCGACGCGGTCAATGGCGCGCCAGCTTTCAAACTCCATCCCGGCGCGCTGCACTGTGCGCACGCCGATGACACCAAAAACAGCCATGCCCACGACAGCAAGCCAATCAATGATGTCGGCAAACCCGCCGAACAGACCGCCCATCTCGGGGCTGACATCATTGCGCTGCAACTGCGCGGCCAGCCGGTTGAACTGCGATTCCGTGTCAGGCGGCACAAAGTCCAGCAGGAAGGCGGGCATGTGCCAAACCACCCAACCGGCGCAGAAGATAAAGGCCAAAGGCACAAGCCATTCGATCGGAGTGCCGGAGCGCACCTGCATCGTTAGTCCCCCTGATAACTTGAAAAAGCCGGACCAGTCCCACAAACCGGCTGTCGCGGGGCCAGAGCCAACAAGGGCTCTGGCCGATCTTTCGGATCAGATTACTTGGACACGAGGCCCAGTTGACCCAGGTAGTTCAGGTGGCTTGCCACCAGCGCTTCGGCTTCGGGCGTGTCTGCAAAATCACCCCATGCGGCTTGCGCAGCATTGCGGAACTCCTGCAGGTCCTCGCGCGTCCACTGGTGCAGCTCGATGCCTTGCTCGCGCAGTTGGGCGGCCGCTTCGGCGTTCTTCTTCTCGAACGTCAGGGCGGTGCGCAGCGCCAGCGCTTCCATCGCAACCTTCATGATCTTCTGGTGGTGCGCAGGCATCGCGTCAAACACGGCCTTGTTGCACGCCAGGTGATCCGACGGCATCGAATGGAAGCCGGGGAAGTTTGCGTGACCCACGATGTCATACAGACCCAGACCCACGTTGTTCGCCAGGCCCGAGGCGTCGGCCCCGTCGATGATGCCCGTCTCAAGCGCGGTAAAGATCTCGGTAAAGTCCATCACGATGGGCGATGCGCCCAGGCTTTCAAAGATCTTGGTCTGCATGCCGGGGGGCGAACGGAATTTCCAGTCCTTGAAGTCCGCAACCGACTTGATCGGCTTGGAAGAGGCAAAGCTCTCCTGACCGTAGACCCACCAACCGATCAGCTCCATGCCGTATTTGTTGTAAAGCGGCGCCGCAGCTTCCTTGCCACCACCGAAATACAGCCAGCTCAGCTGCTGATAGGGCGTGTCATAGCCACCCATGATGTCGCCCACGAATTGGAACGCGCTGTTCTTACCGGTCTGGTAGCCACCACCGGTCATGTCGCAGTCCAGAATGCCCGTCGCTGCGGCGTCAAAGGTTTCCACCGACTTCACGACGGAGGACGAGTAGAACATCTCGACCTCGATCTCGCCATTCGACATGTCCATGATGTCTTGCATGTACTGGCCAGCCAATTGGCCCGACACGGTCTCAGGCGCATAGTGCGTCTGGATCCGCAGCTTGGTGGTTTCCGCCGATGCGGTCATCGCCGTCGAGGCTGCAAGGGCAGCGACAGCAGCGACCGAAGCCGCCTTCTTCAGAAATGTCATTTGATCCTCCCTGACATCTATATGTGCGCACGTGGCAGGTTCATTTGCCTGCCTTGGCGTGTCGTAAGGGAAGGCTAAGCGCAGTTACCCCCGTCGGACAACAGGAAAAATGAAATTAGGGCGATTTTTGAGATTGTTATGGAATTTCGTGATTTCGTGATTTATGGCTGAGGCCCGCGCGACGACATGAGCACTGCCATGCCCTATGATACCGACATCTTCGAGAACATACGCTACCGTTTGATGACAAACGGTTTCGAGCACGGTCAAAAGGTGCGGGCCGAGCATTTGCGGCAAGAGTTCGGCTGCTCCGCCAGCACGATTCGCGAGGTGCTGTTTCGGCTGTCGACACTGGGGCTGGTCGAGTTTCAGGAACAGCGCGGGTTCCGTGTGCCGCAAAAATCCCGCGAGGTGATCCACGAACTCACCCATCTCCGCGTCCTGCTCGAAGCCGAAGGCACGGTGATGTCCATCCGCCGCGGCGGCGTCGCGTGGGAGGCGCGGCTGACCGCCGCCCACCACCAGCTCAGCCATCTTGAGATGCGGCTGAACACAGCAACCGACCGCTCCCCCTTTGTCGATCTCTGGTTCGGAGCCGAGGCGCAGTTTCACGAAACCCTGATTTCCGCCTGCGGCTCACAGACCCTGATCGAAACGCATCACCGCGTTTATTGCCGCTTCCGCCAGCAGCTGATGGTCGAAGACCGGCATTTCGACTTCATTTCCAACAACATCATGCACCATCAGCAGATCCTCGACGCTGCCATGGCAGGGGACGAGGCGCTGACACGGCAAAAGATTCACGACCACCTCGCCCGACACCTGATGACGGCGGACTCTGTCGAACCAGCCTGACCGACCCGATTTCTGTCAGAGTTTCCGGTCCGCCAAATCATCCTCGATATACACATCGATGATCTGCCGAAACGTCTCCTCCGCCCTGAACCCCAACGCCAAGGCCCGCTCCGGCGCAAAGTTCCGCGGCCAGCCCGACACGATCTTGGCCACCGCCTCGTCCCGCTGCGGCTTGATCAGGGCAACCACATTGTTGCCCGCCACGTCCCGCAACGCCTCAATCTGCTCCGCCACCGTACAACTCAACCCCGGCAAGTTCAGCGCCCGTCGCCCCTCCAACCGCTCGGTATCCAGCACCGCCGCATGCGCCAAAAACCCCGCCGCCGACCGGGGCGAGGCATGCCAATGCCGCACGCTATCCTCAACCGGCAACACCGCTTCCATCCCGTTCAAAGGCTCCCGAATGATGCCGGAAAAGAACGATGACGCCGCCAAATTCGCCTTCCCCGGCCGCACACAGATCGTGGGCAGGCGCAGCGACATCCCGTCGATGAACCCCTTCCGCGAATAGTCCTGGATCATCAACTCGCACGCCGTCTTCTGCGCGCCATAGCTGGTCTGGGGCGAGGTGAGGAACTCATCCCCGATCTTCTCAGGATAGGGACCACCGAAGACAGCAATGGATGAGGTGAACACGACCCGAGGCACGTATTCCCCACCGCTCGCCCGATGCTGCGCGCGCAAAGCCTCCAAAAACGCCCATAACGGCGTCAAATTCGTCTGCCAACCCAGATCAAAGTGCGTCTCCGCCTCGCCCGACACAATCGAAGCAAGAAAGAAAATCACATCAAACCGCTCAGCCGCCAACGCCGCACCTTCAGCCAGCACCGACAAATCGCCCACGCGCTTGTCATCGCCCACAGCGTCCGGCGCAAAACCCAAATCATGCAGCGTCACGCGAAAATCGCCAAAACCGGGCAGGCCCTGCATCTCCAACCGGCGGGCCAGCTTCTGACCCACCATGCCGCCACCGCCAAGGATCAGGATGCGCTTCATGCGGCACCCCCCTGCCGGGCCTTCAGCTCCAGATACAGACCGGAATGATCCCGATCCGCCCCGTCCATATGCTCGACAAAATGGGCAAAGCGATCCCGCACATCCTGCACCATGGGCAAGCTCACACCGGCGGCACCAGCCTCATGCAGCACGTTGTCCAGATCCTTCAACTGAAACTTCGACAGGCCCCCGGGTTCAAAATTCCCGGTCGTCATCCGCTCTCCATGCTGCTGCAAAATGGTGCTGTCGGCAAAGCCCCCCTTCAGCGCGGCCCTTAACGCCGCCGGATCAGCGCCACCTTCCTCCGCCAGCAACATCGCCTCGGCCACAGCGCCGATGGTCACCGCCACAATGGCCTGATTGCACAGCTTCGACAACTGCCCCGACCCGGTCGGCCCCACATGCACCGGGCGGCCCATCACCTCCAGGACCGGACGCGCGCGCTCAAAATCGGCGGCATCCCCGCCCGCCATGATGGCAAGGGACGCCCCTTCGGCCCCCTTGGTTCCACCAGACACCGGCGCATCCAGGAACCCAACGCCCAAACTCTCAAGCGCCGCTCGCGCCTCCCGTGCCTCGCCGGGCTTGGTCGATGACATGTCGATCCACAACGCCCCCTTTGACAAGGCTCGCGACACCTCACCAATCACCGCCAGCACCGTCGGCCCATCGCTCATCATCGTGATGATGACATCGGCCCCGGTTACAGCCGCCGACGTGCTGGCCGCAACGGCAGCGCCTTCATCCGCCAACGGCTCTGCCTTGGCCACAGTCCGGTTCCACACCGTCACCGGCACACCCGCGCGGGCAAGATTCCGCGCCATGGGAAAGCCCATCAACCCTGTGCCCAACAGGGCCACATTCTCGAACGCCATCGACACTCCTCCGAAATTGCCGTGACGTCTGGTCAACACCCGCGGCTTGTCCTACGCTAACAGCAAAACGCAGACCCGCCGTCTGCGCAACACCTGATCCGATACGGGGGGAGTACATGGGCCGTCTTGACGGAAAGCGCGCGCTTGTGACGGCCGCAGGCCAGGGCATTGGCCGCGCAAGCGCACTTGCCATGGCGAACGAGGGGGCGCGCGTCTTCGCCACCGACGTCAATGCCGATGCGCTCAGCACGCTTGAACACACGAATATCATGGCGTTTCCGCTGGATGCGCGCAGTGAAACCAGCATCAAGGATGGGGTGGAAGAAGCGCAGCCAGATATCCTGTTCAACTGCGCGGGCTTCGTCCACCACGGCACTATACTGGACAGTACGGACGACGAATGGGACTTCGCCTTCGACCTCAACGTCCGCTCCATGTACCGCACCATCCGCGCGACACTGCCGGGGATGCTGGACCGCGGCAACGGCTCGATCATCAACATGTCATCGGCCCTGGGCTCCATCATCGGCGCGCCCAACCGCTTCATCTACGGAACGACCAAGGCCGCCGTTGTCGGCCTCACCAAATCCGTCGCCGTCGACTACATTACCAAAGGCATCCGCTGTAACTGCATCTGCCCCGGCACCGTCGAAAGCCCCAGCTGGCACGACCGGGTCAAGGCATTGGGCGAAGAGCTTGGCAGCTACGACAAGGCCATGGAACAATTCGTCGCCCGCCAACCCATGGGCCGCGTGGCCACTGCCGAAGAAATTGCTGCGCTCGTCGTCTACCTCGCCAGCGACGAAAGCGCATTCACCACAGGACATACCCACATCATTGATGGAGGCTGGTCAGGACAATGACCAAGAAAAAAATCGGTATCGAAGACCTGCGTTCCCGCAAGTGGTTCATGAACCCGGACAACCCGGAAATGACCGCGCTCTATCTCGAACGCTACCTGAACTACGGGCTCACACGCGAGGAGTTGCAATCCGGCAAGCCGATCATCGGCATCGCGCAAACCGGCAGTGATCTCTCGCCCTGCAACCGCCACCATATCGAGTTGGCGAAACGTGTCCGCGACGGGATTGTCGCCGCAGGCGGTACGTGCATCGAAATCCCGGTCCACCCGATCCAGGAAACCGGCAAGCGCCCCACGGCCATGCTCGACCGCAACCTGGCCTACCTGTCTCTGGTCGAAACGCTCTACGGCTACCCCCTAGACGGCGTCGTATTGACCATCGGTTGTGACAAGACCACACCGGCCCTCCTCATGGCCGCCGCCACCGTGAACATCCCAGCCCTGGCGCTTTCGGTGGGCCCCATGCTCAACGGCTGGTTCCGTGGCGAGCGCACAGGCTCCGGCTCCATCGTCTGGCAAGCGCGCGAGATGATGGCGCGGGGCGAGATCGACGGCGAAGGGTTCATGGAACTCGTCGCGTCCTCCGCCCCCTCGGTCGGCTATTGTAACACCATGGGCACGGCCACCACGATGAACTCGCTCGCCGAAGCGCTCGGCATGCAACTCCCCGGCTCCGCAGCCATCCCCGCCCCCTACCGCGAACGCAGCCAGATCAGCTATGAAACAGGCAGGCGCATCGTCGACATGGTGTGGGAAGACCTGCGTCCCTCCGACATCATGACGCGCGAAGCGTTCGAAAACACGATCGTCATCAACTCCGCCATCGGCGGCTCCACCAACGCGCCCATCCACCTCAACGGCATCGCAAAACACCTCGACGTGCCGCTGACCAACGACGACTGGCAGCAACACGGCCACCACATCCCGCTTCTGGTGAACCTCCAACCCGCAGGCGAATACTTGGGCGAAGACTACCAGCACGCGGGCGGCGTCCCGGCGGTCATCGGCGAGCTCATCGCCGCCGACCTCCTGCCCCACCCGGACGTCATCACCGCCAACGGCAAAACGATGCGTGAGAACTGCGAGGGCGTGCGCAGCGAAAACACGGAAGTGATCAAACCCGTCTCCGACCCGCTCAAGGCCGAAGCCGGGTTCATCAACCTCAAGGGCAACCTCTTCGACAGCGCGATCATGAAAACCTCCGTGATCTCCGAAGAATTCCGCACCCGCTACCTCTCCAACCCCGACGACCCCGAGGCCTTCGAAGGCCGCGCAGTCGTCTTCGACGGACCCGAAGACTTCCACCACCGCATCGACGAAGAAGCCGAAGGGATCGACGAAAACTGCATCCTCTTCATGCGCGGCGCAGGCCCCAAGGGCTACCCCGGCGGCGCCGAAGTCGTGAACATGCGCGCCCCGTCCTACCTGCTCAAAAAAGGCATCCAGGCGCTGCCCTGTGTCGGTGACGGCCGCCAATCCGGCACCTCCGGCTCGCCCTCGATCCTCAACGCCTCACCCGAGGCGGCAGATGGCGGCGGCCTTGCGCTGCTCGAAAACGGCGACCGCGTGCGCATCGACCTGAAAAAATGCACAGCCGACATGCTGGTGGACGACGCCGTCCTCCGGGCCCGCGCCGAGGCCATCATGGCCGCAGGCGGCTACAAAGTCCCCGAAAGCCAAAGCCCATGGCAGGAGATTTTCCGCGACTACGTGGGCCGCTTTGACGAGGGGATGACCCTGCGCGGCGCCACCAAATACCAAGACATCTCGCGCCGCCACATGCCGCGCGACAACCACTAAGAGGCCAGACATGAAACTCGTAAGATACGGTGACGTAGGTCACGAAAGACCCGGCCTCATGGACGGCGACACACTCCGCGACCTGTCGGCCCACATCGACGACATCCACGGCGCCACGCTCGACGACGCCACGCTCGAAAAACTGCGCAGCATCGACCCCGCCACGCTACCTGCCGTCGATGGATCGCCAAGGATCGGCCCCTGCGTCGGCAACATCGGCAAGTTCCTCTGCATCGGCCTCAACTACTCCGACCACGCCGCCGAACAGGGCCTGCCGATCCCCGAACACCCCATCCTTTTCTTCAAGGCAAACTCCGCCATCGTCGGCCCCAATGACGACGTGGTCATGCCGCGCGGCTCACAACGCACCGACTGGGAAGTCGAACTGGGCGCAGTAATCGGCAAGACCTGCAAATACGTCTCCAAAGCCGACGCGCTCGACTACGTTGCAGGCTACTGCATCGTCAACGACGTCTCCGAACGCGAATTCCAGCAGAACCTCACGGGCCAATGGACCAAGGGCAAATCCTGCGACACCTACGGACCTACGGGTCCGTATCTCGTCACCCGCGACGAGGTCGAAGACCCCCAAACGCTCGACATGTCGCTCTCCGTCAACGGCAAGCGGATGCAGACCGGCAACACCTCGACCATGATCTTCTCCGTGGCCGAGATCATCGAACACCTGTCGCACCTCTTCACCCTGCATCCCGGCGATGTGATCAGCACCGGCACCCCCCCCGGCGTGGGCGACGGGATGAACCCCAAAACCTACCTCAAGGTCGGCGACGTGATGGAGCTTGAAATCGCAGGCCTCGGCACCCAACGGCAAGAGGTGAAACAAGATGCCTGACCTTCTCCAAATCGGCGGCATCACTGATTCCATGCGCACCCGTTTAGAAGAGCGGTTTACCATCCACCAGGCCACCGACGACTACCCGGGCGAGGCAATCACCCACATCGTCACCAACGGCCATGACGGCGTGCCCGCAGACATCCTCGCCAGCTGCCCCAACGCCAAAATGGCCGCCAGCTACGGCGTCGGCTACGACGCCATCGACACCGACGCCTGCGTGGAACGCGGCATCGTCGTGACCCACACGCCCGACGTCCTGAACGCAGAAGTGGCAAGCACCGCAATCATGCTGATGCTCAACAGCTTCCGCAACTTCATGGCGGACGAGGCGCACGCCCGCTCCGGCAACTGGGAAACGCAGGGCAACGCTCCGCTGTCGCGCAGCGCCGACAACCGGCGCGTCGGCATCTTGGGGCTGGGGCGCATCGGCCAAGCCATCGCGGACAAGCTCAAGGCGTTCAACGCCGACATCCACTACCACACCCGCAGCGAAAAGGACGTGCCCTACACCTACCATGCCAACCTCGTGGACATGGCAAAGGCGGTTGAGGTGATCATCTGCATCACCCCCGGCGGTCCCTCGACCCACCACATCGTCAACGCAGAGGTAATGGAAGCGCTGGGACCGGAGGGCACGCTCATCAACGTCTCCCGCGGATCGGTCATTGACGAGGCGGCCATGGTCGCCGCCCTGCAATCGGGCAAACTCGGCTACGCAGCACTCGACGTGTTCGAAGAAGAACCCAAAATCCCCGACGCGCTCAAATCCATGTCCAACGTCATCCTCCTGCCCCACGTGGGCAGCGCCACGCATGAAACACGCGCGGCCATGGGCACGCTCGTGGTGGACAACCTGATCAGCCATCTCGACAACGGCCTCGTGATCACGCCGGTGCCGGAAACCAAGCACCTCAATGGCTAAGATCACCGACGTCCAGGCCCGCCTCTTCGCCGTCCCGCTCGACGAAATCCTCGTCGATGCCAAGCACGGCGATCACAGCCATTTCCACCTAATCACGGCAACGGTCACGCTGGAGGATGGGCGCACCGGCACCGGCTACACCTACAATGGCGGGCGCGGCGGGCACGCGACGGCAGCAATGATCACCCACGACCTCGCGCCTTTCCTGATCGGGCAAGACGCGGGCAACGTCGAACAGCTCACCCACGCCATGGACGAACACCTGCACTATGTGGGGCGCGGCGGCATCCTCTCCTTCGCCATCTCGGCTGTGGATATCGCCCTCTGGGACGCACGACTGAAAAGTACCAGCCAATCGCTGGTTGAGGCCGCAGGCGGCGCATCCGACCGCTGCAAAGCCTACGCAGGCGGCATCGACCTCGGCTTCGACCTACCGAAGCTGCTCGACAGCATCCGCACCTACCTCGCCCGCGGCCACGACGCCGTGAAGATCAAGATCGGCCAACCGACCGAGGCTGAAGACGTGGACCGGATCAAGGCTGTCCGCGACCTCATCGGCCCCGACATCACCTTCATGGTCGATGCCAACTATTCCATGACCACTGATCAAGCGATCAGCATGGCCAAGGCGATGAGACCATTCGATATCGAATGGTTCGAAGAGCCCATCGAGCCCGACCACTTCGAAGACTTCGCAGCCATCCGCGAAGCCAGCGGCATCAAGACGGCCCAGGGCGAAAACCTGCATACACTGCACGAGTTCCGCCGCGCCCTGCCTCATGTCGATTTCATCCAGCCCGATGCCTCGAACTGCCTCGGCATTACCGGCTGGCTCGAAGTCGCAAAAATGGCAAAGGAAGCGAATGTCCCGGTCTGCAGCCACGGCATGCAGGAACTGCACGTCTCGCTCGTCTCAAGCCAGCCCCACGGCGGCTGGCTCGAAGTGCACAGCTTCCCAATCGACCGCTACACGACGCGGCCCCTCGTGATCGAGGATCACCTCGCCGTCGCCCCCAACACCCCCGGCATCGGCGTAGAATTCGACTGGCCCAAACTCACCCCATTCGAAGTCAAACCGTAGGGCGGGGTTCCACCCCGCCATCCGCCGAATTTAACCCAATCGAAACCTCTGTTAACGGCCCCCGGTCCCTTAACAATTCATGACCGGAAAACAGCCTTTCGACCGGACCTAAAACACGCAGTTTGACCCTCAAAATGTGCAGTTTCGCCAAAACCCGGCAAAAACAGCCCATTTCCCCCGGCTCAAAACACGCGGTTTCAAGGGCAAAATGTGCACTTTGCCCCCAAACAAAAAAGCGCACGGTGCGTTAACCCCACCGTGCGCTCTGTTCGTTCTACCGCAACTTCGCCGTGTTACGTGCTTGTGGCCCCAGCGCATTCAGCCCTTTCAGGATATCGATGGCATAGGCCAGCTGATAATCCTCTTCCCGCAGATCCGCCGCCGCCTGCGCCTTGGCGCGGTCCGCTTCGATCTGCTTGATCTGGTCTTCGCTCAGCGAATCGTTGTTCAGGCTGCCGCGCAATTCCCCTTCGGTCCGGGGCCCAACTGCGCTTGCGGGTGCATCGTCTTCCTCGTCCTCAGCGGGCCGACGACGGGGCTGTTCCACCACGATGTCAGGGCTCACACCCAACGCCTGAATCGACCGGCCCGAAGGCGTGTAGTACCGCGCCGTGGTCAGGCGCATCGCCCCATCCCCGCGCAGCGGCATAACCGTCTGAACCGATCCCTTACCAAAGCTCTTGGTGCCCACAACGATCGCGCGGCGGTGGTCCTGCAAGGCACCCGCCACGATCTCGGACGCCGAAGCAGAGCCGCCATTGATCAGCACAACAATCGGTTTGCCCTGCGCCAAATCACCGGGTGTCGCGTTGAACCGGTCGCCATCGGCGGGGTCACGACCACGGGTAGACACAATCTCGCCCTCGTCCAGAAACGCATCCGATACGCGGATGGCCTGGGTCAGCAACCCACCGGGATTGTTACGCAAATCCAGGACAAAGCCGTTCACGGAGTTCATACCGCCCAGCGCCTCAACCTCTTCTTCCAGCTTGGAAATCAGGTTCGGCGTGGTCTTGTCGTTGAAAGTCGTCACACGCAGCACAACCGTCTCGCCCTGCGTCCGGCTGCGCACGGCTTGCAGTTCAATCGTGTCGCGGATGATGGACACGTCAAAGGGTTCGGTCTCGCCCTCACGCACCACGGTGATGATGATCTCGGACCCGACCGGCCCGCGCATCTTGTCCACCGCTGCGTCCAGTGTCAGGCCAAGCGTCGACTCGCCATCGACATGGGTGATGAAGTCACCCGCTTCGATCCCCGCCTCTGCCGCAGGGGTCGAGTCGATGGGCGACACAACCTTGATGAAACCCTCTTCCTGCGTGACTTCGATGCCCAAACCACCGAACTCGCCACGGGTCTGCACCTGCATCTGCGCCGCATCATCGGGCGAAAGGTAGCTCGAATGCGGATCGAGCGAGGTTAGCATCCCGTCAATCGCCGCCTCGATCAGTTCGCTGGGTTCGACCTGTTCCACATATTGGCCGCGGATACGTTCAAAGATGTCGCCGAACAGGTCCAACTGCTCGTACACATTTGAATTTGCGGCCTTTTCCTGCGCCAGCAGCGGTCCTGCAATCTGCGTGGTTGCAATGACACCTGCCACCGTACCGCCCAACGCGGCCATCACGAATTTCTTCATTACAGCTTATCCATCCTGTTCGGTGCTGAACCATTCAAGCGGGTCCATTGGCACATTATTCTCTCTTACCTCTATATAGAGCGTTTCCGAACGCTCGGCGCTACCCCCTTCACCACCTGTTGATGCGGCGTTTGGGGCAGGCAGACCGCCCATCAGGCCCAAAGGCGTGCTCGCGGCGATGATCTGACCGGTCTTGCCGTAGCTCACGGCCATCCCCGCCAGAATGATCAGCGTGCCCGGGCGCGGTTCCAATATGGTCACTGCGCCAAAGTCCAGAAGCGGCCCGACATAGCGTAGGGTAGCCGCCGTCGGCGAGCTGACCAGGGTGCCCGGACGGGTCGCGAGCAGGACGCCCGGCCGGGCAATCCCAGCGGCATCAGATTCGCCCGCCCGGCGCAAGATCACACCCCGCGCAGGCATCGGAAACTCGCCGATCAGGTCATCAATCTCCGGCGGCGTCCAGCCGATATCACCTTCGGCAATGCTGGCCAGCCCGCTGGAAAACGCATCCAACGTCTCGGCCGAGGCAATCAGGATCGCGGTGCGCACGGGGTCTTCGGTAAAGCGCTGCGGCAAGTCCGTCCGCTCCGCCATCGCCTGATTGAGAGCAGACCGCGCCGTTTGCACCTCGGTCAACCCGGTCTGCAATTGCGCTGCCGCCTGCTCTTGCAAAAGCCGCAGGCTTTCCACGTCGCTCAGATCCTGGCGCAGCTGTGCTGCACGTTGGTTCAGGGCCGGGGTCAACTCCGCCAGTAACATCCCCGCCCGCGCCGTGCCATTCGGACCATCTGGATGCAAGAAGGCTGTGGGCGCTTCATCCGGCGTAAGTGTCTGTAAAACTGCCACAAGCTGCGCGATCTCGGCATCACGAGCCTGCAACTGACGGCGCAACTGCGCCTCGCGAATAGACGCCCGGCGCAGGCCCGCACGCATGGCCGACAGGCCCGCTTCATAGGCATGGACCGTGTCCGTCAGCGCCCGCACGCGGTTGCGGGCCGTCTCCGCCTCCGCCAACCGGACCGAGGCTGCCTCAAGCTGCGCCCCCGCCTCGCGCGCCAACGCTCCCGCGTCTTCCTGCGCGGCAGCGGTCAGGGCGGATGCGCACAGCAGAAAGGCGGAGAGCCACTTCATTCGATCAGACTGCGCCCCGTCATCTCAACCGGCTGCTCCAACCCCATCAATTGCAGGATCGTCGGAGCCAGATCGGCAAGACGGCCATCCTTGATCGCCCCTTCGGCCCCGATCAGAGCAACAGGCACAAGGTTGGTGGTATGCGCCGTGTGCGGCGCACCGGTTTCGGGGTCGATCATCGTTTCGCAATTGCCATGATCCGCCGTCAGGATCATCGCACCCCCTGCGGCCTCAAGCACCGGCAGCACCCGGCCCAGGCCCGTATCCACTGCCTCGCAAGCCGCGATGGCCGCATCCAGATCACCCGTATGGCCGACCATGTCCGGGTTGGCGTAGTTCACGACGATCAGGTCATAACCTTCTTCAATTGCAGCGATAAACTTGTCCGTCACCTCGACCGAGGACATCTCGGGCTGCAAATCATAGGTGGCTACAGCGGGCGATTTCGGCATCGCGCGGTCCTCGCCAGCCTCTGGCTGCTCCTCACCGCCGTTCAGGAAAAAAGTGACATGCGGGTATTTCTCGGTCTCTGCCAACCGGAACTGACGCAGGCCCGCCTTGGCGACCCACGCGCCCAGCGTGTTCACGATCTCGGGCTTGGGATACACGGTTGTCATGTAGGCCGTGTGCTCTTCGGAATAATCCGCCATGCCCATGATGCCCGCCCAGTCCGGGCGACCCTCGGGGGCAAAGGCATCAAAGCCAGGATCACCCATCGCCGCCATGATCTCGCGCGCACGGTCGGCGCGGAAATTCAGGCAGAAGAGCCCATCGCCATCCTTGGCCCCCTTGTAGCCATCCATGACAGCGGCGGGGATGAATTCATCTGTCTTGTCATCGTCATAGGCGGATTCGATTGCCATTTGCGCCGTCTCGACGACGCGGCCATCGGCACGGACCATGGCGGCAAAGGCACTCTCGACCCGGTCCCAGCGATTGTCCCGGTCCATGGCATAGTAGCGCCCCGTCAGGGTCACAACACGCGCCCCGGCAGGCAGCGCATCGTTCAGCTCTTCCAGATAGGTGAGCGCCGATTTCGGCGCCACATCCCGCCCATCGGTGATGGCATGGATAACCACGGGCAGGCCGGCGTCGGTACACGCCTTGGCCGCCGCGATCATGTGGTTGATGTGCCCATGCACACCACCATCGGACAGCACGCCCATCAGGTGCGCACGCCCCTCTTTCTCCTTGATCGCGTTGATCCAGTCGGTCAGGCGCGGATTGCGAAAGAAACTGCCATCCTCAATCGCCAGATCAATCTGGCCGAGGTCCATGGCAACCACGCGGCCCGCACCGATATTGGTATGGCCCACCTCTGAATTGCCCATCTGTCCGCGGGGCAGGCCCACATCCGGGCCATGCGTGATCAGGGTGGCATGGCTGCGTGTCTCCATGATCCGGTCGATGGTCGGCGTGCGGGCCAGTTTCGGGGCGTTCCCGGCCTCATCCTCGCGCAGGCCCCAGCCATCCATGATGCACAGAACAACGGGTTTGGGTGGTGCCATCTGAGGGGTCCTTCCAGTGTGGTGTTTCGCGTTCTACCGTGCCGTCCGGTCATTGGAAAGAACACTTGCCCGAACAGTGCAAGGCGGTAGGCTCCTGCCGGACGAGGGGGGAGAACATGAGCAAACACATGCTGGTGCACCTGAACGTGGTGCGCCCGTTGGGACCGTTCAGCGCGGACCATCCAAATGCCCGGTTCTTCTTTGGCGAGCTGCCCAAGATTTTTGCCAGGGCCAAGGCCGATGACGGCCTGTTCTGGCACAACCACGGCGCCCGGATGCCGGATGGCAGCTATGGCGACATGAACGATCTGCTGGGCCTGCAAACGGAACGAACGGAGGACAATTTCCACATCCTCACCATGGCCGGGTGGCGGGATGCGCAGGCTATGCACCGCTTTGCCCACCGCGATGCGCTGCACCGCGCGGGCATGAAGACCCTGCGCGATTGGGTCGACCGGTCGGAGGGTGCGACCATGGTGATGTGGTGGGCAGAGCGGGGCACACGGGTGGCGCTGGAAGACGGGTGGGACCGGCTGCAAGCGCTGCGGAAGAACGGCGCCACACCAGAGGCCTTCACGCTGCAGAGCCGTTTCGACCCGCCCGGAGACTGACGCAGCCGCCGTCTACTTTCCAACGTGGAAAGCCGATGCGGTGCCGGAAAAATGCGTCATTTTCCGACCCGTTCAGCCGATGCGCTCCGGCAGCCCCTTACCGTTGTTCCACCACCTATGCGGATTGTCGCGATTGGGATCATAAGCTGCGCGGCTCGTCCAATCCTCGCGCAGAAAAATCACCGGCTCTTCGTAGTGATGCACCTCCAGCACCGCATCCATGACTTTCTCCAGCACGGCCACATCCCGCTCGATAGAGATCTTCAACTCGACCATGGGATAGGTCTCGGTCCCGCCTGCCTCGAACCCGTCCACGTGGGTTGTGGTGGTTGACCCGGCTTCAGGCTGCGCAGTCTCCATGCCAACGGCAGAGATGCTGGCATTGCGTTGATACCGACCATATCCCAGCGGATGCACCGCCATGACCGCATCGAGGATGCGGTCAGTATCTTCGGGCAGTGTCTGTATTTCGAGCGTCCAAACCGGGATGAATGTGCCCGACCGGGCCTTGTAGGTGTCGAGTGTCATGCACGTCCTCTCAATCCGGGTTACCACGGGTGAAACTGATCTTTGACAAATCGGGCGCTGCCCGCGTTGCTGACAGCACCTCCATCGGTGCCGCACCCGGCGTCAGGATATGGCGCAACAGGCCCACGGGATGGGCGCGCAGGGTCAGGCGGGTGGACACGTAATCCTCGACCACCTCTTCGCCCAGCGTCATCTCGGGCAAAAGCGCTGCGGGCTCGTCCACCACCTCGCCATCCAGATCCTTGGCAAAAAGCGGCAGCGCGGGACCGGGCGCGATGGCCTTGGCCTGCCACAGCGCGTCGCGTCGGTTGATGCCTACCCCGGCAAAGGCATCTGCCTCGGCCAGCCGTTCGATCACCGTCACGCCCACCCCCGCCCGGCGCCAGATGTCCTGCACCGACTGATAGCCATTGCCACGGGCGACCGTAATCCATTCGGCATCTTCTTCATTCAGCCCTTTGATCTGCCGGAACCCAAGGCGCAGGGCGAGACCGCCCTTGCCATCCGGCTCCATCACGTTGTCCCAGAAACTCGCATTCACGCAGATCGGCCGCACCTCGACCCCATGTTCGCGCGCATCGCGCACGATCTGCGCCGGAGCATAGAACCCCATAGGCTGCGAATTCATCAGCGCGCAGGCAAAGATGCCCGGATGGTGACACTTGATCCAGCTTGAGGCGTAGACCAGCAGCGCAAAACTCGCCGCGTGGCTTTCGGGGAAGCCGTAGGACCCGAAACCTTCGATCTGCGAAAAACACCGCTCGGCAAAATCATCGTCATAGCCGTTCTTGCGCATGCCCCGCAGGAACAGGGCGCGGAATTCGCTGACGCTCCCGTGTTTCTTGAACGTCGCCAGCGACCGCCGCAGCCGGTCCGCCTGATCAGGGGTGAACCCCGCCCCCACGATAGCGATCTGCATCGCCTGTTCCTGAAACAGCGGCACGCCCAGCGTCTTGCCCAGCACCGCGCCCAATTCGTCCGAGGGGAAACTGACCTCCTCCTCTCCGTTCCGGCGCCGGATGTAGGGGTGCACCATGTCGCCCTGAATGGGGCCGGGGCGGATGATCGCGACCTCGATCACCAGATCATAGAAATTGCGCGGCCGCATTCGGGGCAGGAAGTTCATCTGCGCCCGGCTTTCGACCTGAAACACCCCGATGCTGTCCGCCTCACAGAGCATGTCATAGACACGGGGATCCTCCTGCGGCAGGGTGGCGAGGGTGTAGTGCTGATGGTGGTGCATCTTGAGCAGGTCGAACGCCTTGCGGATGCAGGTCAGCATGCCAAGGCTCAACACATCGACCTTCAGGATACCAAGGCTGTCGATGTCATCCTTGTCCCAACAGATGACGGTGCGATCCTCCATCGTGGCGTTTTCGATGGGCACCAACTCGTCCAGCCGCCCCTCGGTGATGATGAAGCCGCCCACATGTTGGGACAGGTGCCTTGGAAAGCCGTTGATCTCATAAACCAGTTCGATGGTTTGCTGCAGCCGCCTGTCATTAAAATCAAGGCCGATCTCGGCCATGCGCTCCGCCTCCAACCCCTTGGTGGAAAAGAAGCCCCAAAGCTGCGAACTGAGCGCGGAAATCGTATCCTCGGTCAGCCCCATGGCGCGGCCCACCTCGCGGATGGCGCGCTTGCCCCGGTAATGCACGACCGTCGCGCACAGACCCGCACGTTCGCGGGTATAGCGTTCATAGATATGCTGGATGACCTCCTCGCGCCGTTCATGTTCGAAATCGACGTCGATGTCGGGCGGCTCGTCGCGGGCTTCGGAGACGAAACGCTCGAACACCATGGTCCCCATCTCGGGGCTGACGCTGGTGATGCCCATGCAATAGCACACCACCGAATTCGCCGCTGACCCGCGCCCCTGACACAGAATGCCACGGGATCGGGCGAAGTGGACGATGTCACGGACGGTCAGGAAATAGGGTTCGTATTTCAGCTTGGCGATCAGGTCGAGTTCGTGGCGCAGCAGGGTCTTTGCCTTTTCCGGCGCGCCGGACGGGTAGCGCCATTTCAGCCCCTCATAAGCAAGGCGTTCGAGCCGCTGGCTGGGCGTCTCGTTCTGGGTGATCTCGGACGGGTATTCATAGCGCAACTGGTCAAGCGAGAAGTCGAGGCGCGCGACCAACGCACCGGACCGATGCACCGCCTCTTCATGCCCGGCAAAGAGGCGCAGCATGTCCGCCTCGCTCCTGAGCCGCCCCTCGCCATTGCTGAGCGCTGCGCGGCCCAACGCATCGACGCGGCATTTCAGGCGGATCGCACTGACCACGTCCGCGAGCTTGCGACGCCCCCCGTGGTGCATGCGCGGCGCGGCAGAGGCGATGGTGGGCAGACCCAGCGCGCGCGCCTGATCTGCGATCCAGTCAAAGCGCGCCGTATCGCGCCCGTCATAGCGTGGGCGCAGGAGCACATGGATGTTCCCGGCAAAGCGGCGCGTCAGCCGTTTCGCGGTTTGCATCCAGTCAACCGCGCCGCCCTGCACCGTTTCCACCTGTGGCCAAAGCAGCAGGTGAAGACCGTCTGCAAACTCTTCCAAATCACTCAGTTGGAGATTGCACGCCCCCTTCTCCGCAGTGCGGCGTCCCTTGGAGATGATACGGCACAGCGACCGCCAGCCCTGCCTATTCACGGGCAGGACCGTGATCGGCGGCGCATCGGAAAACATCAACCGTGCAGCGGGGATCAGGCGCGGCACCACCGTGACGGGCGCGCTGGGTGGGGCGGGCACGTGATCCGGCCGGGGCGGGCCGATCAACCCGTGGATTGCGTCGAACTCCTGCCGTTCCTTGACACTGCGGGCGATTGCCTTGGCCTGCGTATGGGCGCGGACGATCGCTGCCACCGAATTGTCGTCGGCAATGGCGATCGCCTCCATCCCGATCAGGGCGGCACGGTTCACGTATTCTTCCGGGTGCGAGGCCCCGGTGAGGAAGGTGAAATTCGACGTGATCGACAGTTCGGCGAACATGGAAACAGCAGATTCGGTGGCAGCAGGGCACCAGTATATTCACTTTTTGTTCTCGTTTGAAGCGTTGGAGAGGGCCAGCCCCCGCGCTGACGCGCCCCCCCGGGATTTTTTTAAACAGGGAATTCGGACCGGTCGCCCTAACCAAGACCGGTTGCGCAGCATTCGGGTCGATCCGCGCCTTCGTCCGTGGTTTTCACGGGTCAAAGGAGTTCTTCATGCCCAGATTTTCAGCCCTGCCCACCGACATCGTTGACGCTTACCGTGCGGGTGCACCCGACGCCCATGGCAACCCGCCCGAGCGCCATATCTCGAACGGGTCCGGCAATCCGTGCCGACACTGTCTGCAGAATGTGCCCGAAGGCGCGGAAATGCTGGTCCTCGCGCACAAGCCGTTTGACGGTGCGCACCCTTATGCCGAGGTTGGGCCAATCTTTCTATGTGCCGATCCGTGTGCCCGTGGGGGTGACGTTGACCTGCCGCCGATATTGACCACGTCGCCGGACTATCTGCTCAAGGGATACGGGGTCGATGACCGCATCGTCTATGGCACCGGTTCGGTGACGCCACGCACTGAAATCACAAACCGGATCGCGGCCATATTTGCCGATCCGCAAGTCGCCTATGTCCACGTGCGCTCTGCCCGCAACAACTGCTACCTGGCGCGTGCGGATCGTGCACCGTAACCCCTTGTCTGGCCTGCCGCCTTGGCCCATAAACGCGCCCGCACGCGCCCCAAGCCAAGGATAGCCAAAATGCCCATCGACGCGCCGGAAACCAAGATGGTCCACACGCATCGCGTGGCCTGCGACGGAGGTGAAGGGGCGCTGGGACACCCGCGTGTCTGGCTGCAGATCCCCGAGGACATCGGCTGGGTCGAATGCCCCTATTGCGACTGCAAATATGTCTATGCAGACGAGGCGGACGGCTAAGCGTATATCGCGACGTCGGACGTGATGCTTCGTATGCTCCGGTGATACTCGAGCGACGGGCCCGCACACAGCCACGGGTGCGCCCTGCCCAACGTGTGATCAATACACAAGTCATTTGGCACTTGCAGGTGTAGCGGCATGAGTGGCCCTAGATATGGCGCGAAGCAGCGCTCAATCGTCGATCACCTGACAGATCAGTGCATCCACCTGCGCCTGCACGCGCGCATTCGCTTGCTCGATCTTTTCCGAAAGCTCCCGAATCTCGGTCGCAATGATGGCAAAGCCGCGGCCCTGCTCGCCCACATGCGCCGCCTCAATCGAGGCATTGATCGCGATCAGACCGACATTCTGCGAAATCTCGCTGATTTCCTGCAAGGCGTTGCGGGCGCTCTCGCCCGTCTTGTTCGCGGTGGCGCGACGCTCCACGCGATCGCCGTGCAACTCGGCACTCAGTGTGTTGACCAGCTTGGCGAAGTGCTGGTTAAAGTCTGTCGCAGCAAATCGGGTCAATGCGCGCAAGTGCGACGGATCGCTCGTGCCCGCTTCGAAATGGCGGATAACATCCGTCACCATGGCAACAAAGCGGCGCATGACCTCGATACTCTCCGGCATATCGGCCACCGTTTGACGCAACCAGTTCAAGGCGCCAGGATCAATCCCGCGCTCGGGCTGTGTGCCGACCAGTATGCGTACCCCGGAATGGGCACCAGGCATGGCGCGCTGAATACCTTCCACGCATTTCTGGTGATCCTCCGCAGTATCGAACAACATGCCCGCCGCACAATACAGCGCCGCGCGCGCGCAATGCGACCGGATCATGTCGACGGCCCGCAACAATTCAACACGGGCTGCAATACCGGTTGCCCCGGATTGCTGGCCCAATACATCCGTCACATCACCCAGGCGGTTCATCGCAGTCATGCGCCTGTCTTGGCAAATCCGGGTTAACAAAACGCTTGTGCTTTTACCTTTTCGGGATTCGTGGCACATCACCGGGACGCAGACAGACAAGAGGGCGGATCACATGGGCTTTGGTAAGGGATGTCACCTGCATCTGATCGACGGCTCGGCCTTTATCTTTCGCGCCTACCATGCGCTGCCGCCGCTGACCCGCAAATCGGATGGTTTGCCAATCGGCGCAGTCTCCGGCTTCTGTAACATGCTCTATAAGTATGTCGAAGGGAACCACGGCCCTGACGCGCCGACCCATGTCGCGGTGATCTTTGACAAGGGCAGCCACACCTTCCGCAACGACATGTACGACCAATACAAGGCCAACCGCGAGGCCATGCCCGAGGATCTGCGCCCGCAGATCCCGCTGACCCGGCAGGCCACCGAAGCCTTCAACATCGCCTGCAAGGAGAAGGAAGGCTACGAGGCCGACGACATCATCGCCACCCTTTCCGTGCAGGCGCGCGAAGCCGGGGGGCGCGTCACCATCATTTCCTCCGACAAGGACCTGATGCAACTTGTCGGCGACGGGGTCGAGATGTTCGACGCGATGAAGAATAACCGCATCGACCGCGACGGTGTGTTCGAGAAATTCGGCGTCTATCCCAACCGCGTGGTGGACGTGCAGGCACTGGCCGGTGACAGCGTCGACAACGTGCCCGGCGCGCCGGGCATCGGCGTCAAAACAGCCGCTCTCCTGATCAACGAGTATGGCGACCTCGACGCGCTGCTGGAACGCGCAGAAGAGATCAAGCAACCCAAGCGCCGCCAGACACTTATCGACCACGCCGACCAGATCCGCCTGTCGCGCGACCTGGTCCGGCTGGACGAAAACACGCCGCTCGACTTCACGCTAGATGACCTTGAGGTACAGGATCCAAAGCCCGACCAACTCATGCCCTTCCTTGCAGAGATGGAATTCCGCACGCTCACCAAGCGCATCGCCGACCAGCTTGGGGTCGAAGCGCCCGAGATCAAGGAACCCGCCCCGGCAGCGCAGGATGCGCCCGAAGCGCCCAGTTTCGAGGATGCCACCTATGAACACGTCCAGAACATCGACCAACTGCAGACATGGATTGACCTGATCTATGAACGGGGCTGGGTGGCTGTGGACACCGAAACCACCGGCCTAAATGAAATGATCGCCGATCTGGTGGGTATCTCGCTTGCCGTGAACCCCGGCCACGCCTGCTACATCCCTTTGACGCACAAACAGGGCGGCGATGACCTCTTTGGCTCCGACGATCTGGCCGAAGGGCAGATGCCGCTCGAACAAGCGCTAGAGATGCTGAAGCCGGTACTAGAAGACGACAGCATCATCAAAATCGGCCAGAACATGAAATACGACGCCAAGATATTCGCGCGTCTGAACATCCACGTCGCCCCGATCGACGACACAATGCTGATGTCCTACGCCATGCACGGCGGGCTGCACAATCACGGCATGGACACGCTCTCCGAACGCTATCTCGGCCACACGCCGATCCCGATTAAACCGCTGCTCGGCTCCGGTAAATCAGCCAAAACCTTCGATCAGGTGCCTGTGGCGGATGCGGTGGCGTATGCCGCCGAAGACGCCGACATCACCCTCCGCCTCTGGCAACTGTTCAAGCCGCAATTGCACCGCGTTCAGGTCACGAAAGTCTACGAAACCCTCGAACGGCCCATGGTCCATACGCTGGCGTCCACGGAGCGGTCCGGCATCAAAGTCGACCGCGACACGCTCTCGCGCATGTCCAACGCCTTCGCCCAGAAGATGGCGGGGCTTGAGGATGAAATCTACGAACTCGCAGGCCGCAAATTCAACGTCGGCTCCCCCAAACAGCTTGGCGAAATCCTCTTCGACGAAATGGGGATCGAAGGCGGAAAGAAAGGTAAAACAGGCGCTTACGCCACAGGTGCCGACGTGCTCGAAGACCTCGCGACCGAACATGAACTCCCCGGTCGCGTGCTCGACTGGCGGCAGATCAGCAAACTGAAATCCACCTACACCGACGCGCTTCAGGACCACATCAATACAGAAACCGGACGCGTCCACACGTCCTATTCCATCGCGGGCGCGTCCACAGGGCGTCTCGCCTCGACCGACCCCAACCTGCAAAACATACCAATCCGTACGGAAGAGGGGCGCCGCATCCGCGAGGCGTTCGTCTCCGAGCCGGGCAAGACCCTCGTAGCACTCGATTACTCCCAGATCGAACTGCGCATCCTCGCCCACATCGCCGACATTCCGGAACTGAAACAGGCGTTCAAAGACGGCATCGACATCCACGCGCTCACGGCGTCAGAGATGTTCGACGTTCCGCTCGACGAAATGACCCCCGAAATCCGCCGCCAGGCCAAGGCGATCAACTTCGGCGTCATATACGGCATCTCCGGCTTCGGCCTTGCCCGCAACCTGCGCATCCCGCGCAGCGAGGCTCAGGGATTCATCGACCGCTATTTTGAACGCTTCCCCGGTATCCGCACCTACATGGACAACACCAAGGCATTTGCCAAAGAACACGGCTACGTCCAGACTCTCTTCGGGCGCAAAATCCACACGCCCGAGATCGCCTCCAAAGGCCCCCGCGCAGGCTTCGCCGCCCGCGCGGCGATCAATGCACCGATCCAGGGCACCGCAGCAGACGTCATCCGCCGCGCGATGATCCGGATGCCCGACGCGATCAAGGATCTGCCCGCCGCCATGCTGCTGCAAGTCCATGACGAACTGCTGTTCGAGGTGGATGATGCGGCCGTCGATGACCTGATCGCCGTGGCCAAAGAGATTATGGAAAGCGCGAATGATCCCGTCGTGCATCTGGATGTCAAGTTGACGGTGGACGCAGGTCAGGGGCAGAATTGGGCCAAAGCGCACTGAAGCCAAGGAACGCGACAATGACCATGATGCGCAGCGCGGACGACCTAACCTTCCGCAACCGGTTCGAGGCGGGGCAGGTCGCACCGGATGACTTCAATCACCGCGCCCACCTGCGGCTGGCCTATGTCTACCTGTGCGAAGGGGCCGTGGACACCGCCATGCCGCGCATGCGCACCGCTTTGCATAGCTTTCTGAAGCGCAATAATGTGCCCGCCGACAAGTACCACGAAACGCTCACACGCTCGTGGCTGCTGGCTGTGCAGTACTTCATGGACAAGGCCGCGGCGGCGCGATCCTTCAACAGCTTCATCGCGCAAGACGACCGCCTGCTCGACACCGGCATCATGCTCAGCCACTACCGCAAGGACACGCTCTTTTCAGATGCAGCGCGTGCGGGTTTCGTGGCACCCGACCTGCAACCGATCCCGCCCGCAGCTTAATCCATTCGCCGCATGGTTTGAAAACCGCCCTCCGTCGGGCACGATGGTGCGTTTCGCGTGGTTAGTATGCGCTACCGAACCGTGCGCCGCTCTACCGCGTTGAAACGCCAGCACAATCACAGACTGGCTACTATAAGGTAAACCGGCAGAACAGCTTGTCTCCGCGGGGACAAATCCTCAATCCGGCCGCGTCATGGCCCCGACAAGCCGCCGCGCGATGGGCGCCACGACCAGCACAACCGGAAACGCAACCGCCCAGCTGGGAAGCCAAGCCCCAATCCACTGGGTCACAAACCCGGTCACCACCCCTAAGGTCAGAAAGGTCGAAATGCCCGACACAAGGAATGACATCATACCACTCAGAACAAAGCCGAACGCGATATGGGCATAGCGGGCAGGGATCATGGCGGGCTCCTTCGTTGTGCGCGCTAGGCATATCCTATCGACCGGCGTGCGCAATCTGCACTGCCGCACAGGCTCAGCGCATCCAGTCCAGCGTCTTGTCTGTGCGCCCGTCAGTCCGGTATTCGGCGCTGACCCAACCCGTATAGCCGCTCTCATCAATGGCCGCGAACAGGGCGGGAAAGTCGATACCTCCCGTACCCGGCGGCATGCGCCCCGGCGTATCACCGATCTGGATGTGACGGATCAGGGGCTGCATGGCCTCGAATGTGGCCAAGGCATCACCGGTGATCTCCTGCGCATGATAACTGTCGAATTGGAGCCCCACATTTGGTGCGCCGACGGCCTCGATGACGTCCGCCGCCAGTTCAAAACTGTTCAGAAAATAGTCCGGCTCACTCTCTGCACAAAGCGGCTCAAGGGTCAGGGTCAGCCCCTCGGGTAACGTGGTTGCCGCGCGCTTGAGATTGTCCACAAGCGTGTCCCTAGCCTCGGCGCCCGCGGCATCACCGCTCACGACGTGAATGAAAGATGCACCAAGCGCTTGGGCATAGCGCACTGCGCGGCGCATATCGTAGTCAAACCGCGCCTCGCCGCCTGGCACCGCCGCGAAACCCCGCGCACCTCCGGTATAGTTCGGGCCCGGCGCATTCAGCAGGATGAACTGCAATCCGTTGCGGTGAAGGGCGTCCTGCGTTTCCGGCACCGGCACATCGTAGGGTTGCTGCACTTCGACGGCCAGAAACCCCGCCTCTGCCGCTGCATCGAACCGGTCGAGATAGGGCAATTCGGCCCAAAGATAGGTCAGGTTGGCAGCGAAACGTGGCATTGGTCGGACGCTAGCCCGCCCAATCAGCAGATACCAGCGGGATCACACAGAAGCAGGCTCAGGGAAGTTCCTCGGACGGAATGATGCCAAAGAACTGGCCCGAGGACCAAACACCGAACCAGCCATCGTGATGCACACCCAGATCCACCAGCCGGTAAAAGCTTTTGCGATCAATCAGCGCCTCCAGATCCGCCCGGATCAGGATGTAAGGCGACGGCTCGCCCGTTTCGGCATCCCGCTCCACCCGGATGGGATGATCCGGCCCTGCGACCGCCACATCGTCCACATGCGTGACGAAACTCAGCTTCTGATCCTGCCCCTCGCCGGACGCTTCGAAATCAATGGCAACAAACGGGGCGTCGTCGACCGTAATCCCCACCTTCTCCACGGGCGTTACAAGAAAATACTTGCCGTCCTCGCGCTTCAGGATGGACGAGAACAACTTCACCAAACCAGGCCGACCGATAGGCGTGCCCTGATAAAACCACGTCCCGTCCCGCGCGATCCGCATGTCGAGGTCGCCACAGAACGGCGGGTTCCACAGGTGCACCGGCGGCAAACCGCGTGTTTTTGCAGCAGTGATCGACGCAACAAGGCTGTCTGCGTCGGGTGTCACGGTTTTTTGTCCGCTCATATCTTTTGCCATTCTCCGTTGAGGCAATAGGTTGCTATCAACGACCATATATTCTGAAGAGAAGAGATGTCATGACCGACGCAGAGGACCTTGTTGCCGAAATCGAGACGCTGGGTGGCAAACTGGCAGAGGCCAAGGCCTCGATCACCAAGCGCTTCATCGGGCAGGAACGTGTGGTCGAACTGACCCTCACGGCCCTGCTGTGCGGCGGGCACGGCCTTCTGATCGGTCTGCCCGGTCTGGGCAAAACGCGGCTGGTCGAGACACTGAGCACGGTCATGGGTCTCGATGGCAACCGCATCCAGTTCACGCCCGACCTCATGCCTGCCGACATTCTGGGGTCTGAAGTTCTGGACACCGCTGAGGATGGGCACCGCGAGTTCCGCTTCGTCCCCGGCCCGATCTTTTGCCAGCTTCTGATGGCGGATGAAATCAACCGCGCCTCCCCAAGGACGCAATCGGCCCTGCTGCAAGCCATGCAGGAAAAGACCGTGACCGTCGCAGGTCAGGACCGCCCCCTCGGGACACCGTTCCATGTGCTGGCCACGCAAAACCCGATCGAACAAGAGGGCACCTATCCCCTGCCCGAAGCCCAGCTCGACCGCTTTCTTGTCCAGATCGACGTGATGTACCCCGATCGCGGAACCGAGCGGGACATCCTCCTTGCCACCACCGGGACCGAGGATGCGCAATCAACCGCCGTCTTCACCGGCGAGGAATTGCTGGCGGCTCAAACCCTGCTGCGGCGCATGCCCGTAGGTGACAGTGTGGTCGAGATGATCCTCGACCTCGTGCGCGCTTTCCGTCCCGGCGAAGTCGATGCCTCCGACAAGGTGAAAGAGACCGTGGCCTGGGGCCCCGGCCCCCGTGCGGCACAGGCCCTGATGCTGGCCGTGCGCGCCCGCGCTCTGTTGCAGGGCCGTCTCGCCCCGTCCGCCGAAGACGTGATCGACATGGCCCGCCCCGTTCTCATCCACCGTATGGCGCTGAACTTCGCCGCCCGCGCGCGTGGCGACAGCTTGGCCGACCTGATCGAAGAAACAGCCGCCGGGCTCAGCCGCAAGGACGCCGCCGCGTGATCACCCCCCTCGCCCTGCGCGAAAAGGCCGAAACACAGGCCGCGCGCTTGCCCGCCCTGCTGGCGCGGGCCGAGCAACTGGCCGGTGCCGTTCTGCTGGGCGAGCATGGGCGCAGGCGCGCGGGTATGGGGGATGACTTCTGGCAATATCGCCCCGCACAAATCGGCGACAGCCGCCGTATGATCGACCACCGCCGCAGCGCCATGGGGGACGTGCAATTCGTGCGTGAGCGCGAATGGCAGATCGCTCAATCCGTCATGCTCTGGGTCGATCAGGGCGCAGCGATGCGCTTTGCCTCCAACGATAATCTGCCGTCAAAAGCCGAGCGCGCACGCGTTCTGGGCCTCGCCTGCGCCATCCTGCTGATCCGGGGTGGAGAGCGTGTCGGCCTGACCGGCACCCGCTTGCCACCACGTCGCGGCAATGCGCAGATCCTACGGCTCGCCGAGATGTTCACCGAGGATGCAGACGCGGACTACGAACCGCCTGAACACCGTGCGATGATACCCCATGCGCGCGCCGTGTTCATCTCGGATTTCATGGGCAATATCGACGACGTGAAAACCGCACTGACTAAGGCCGCCGACCGGGGCGTGCGCGGGGTGCTGTTGCACGTACTCGACCCGGCGGAAGAGGCGTTTCCTTTCCGGGGCCGCACGATCTTTGAAAGCGTCGGCGGCACGCTTGAGCATGAGACGCTCAAGGCCTCGGACCTCAAGGATCGCTATCTGGCGCGCCTTGCCGAGCGGAAGGCCGAATTGCAGCATTTGTGCGGTGTGGCGGGCTGGCAGTACGGGCTGCACCATACGGATCACACAGCGCAATCCGGCCTCTTGTGGCTATGGCGCGCGCTTGATGGCGGGCGGGCGCGCACATGATGGTGCTGGGCCCCATAGGCTTTGCTGCCCCATGGCTGCTGGTGGCGTTGGTGGCACTGCCGATCCTGTGGCTGATCCTGCGCGCCATTCCCCCGGCCCCCATCCGCCAGCGCTTTCCCGGCGTGGCGCTGCTGCTGGGCCTACAGGACGACGAAAGCGTGTCGGACCGCACACCGTGGTGGCTGCTGCTGATCCGGATGCTGGCCGTGGCCGCGATGATCATCGGCCTTGCCGGTCCGGTGCTGAACCCCGAGGACGATGGCACGGCAGGTGACGGCCCGCTGCTGATTGCCGTTGATGGCTCCTGGGCCGGGGCGGCTCGCTGGGCGCGGCTGACCGAAGCCGTGGACGGCGAGTTGCGCCGCGCAGGTGCGGCGGGCCGTCAGGTCGCATTGCTTGATCTGGCCGATCCGCAACCGCCTGTCTTTCGCGCGGCCAATGCCGTTGCAACCACGCTCCCCGGACTGGAGCCATCGCCTTGGCAGCCCGCTGATGCAGGGGCTATCGCAAGCATTTTGCCAGAGGGCGGGTTTGAAACCGTTTGGTACAGCGATGCGATCGACTACCCCGCGCGTGATGAGTTGTTGGCGGCCTTCCAAGCGCGTGGCCCCATCCGTGTGGTCCAAAGCGCGACCGAGATCATTGCTCTGACCCCCGCCGAATATGTTGACGGTGTGGTCGAAGTCACTGCCATCCGCTCGGACCCGGGGCCGGAGCGCGGCGTAAGCATTTTGGCGCAAGGCCGTGACCCCGCGGGGAACGCGACGATCCTTGCCAGTGCCAATGCCGTCTTTGATATGGGCGCTGCCACGGCGACCACGTCCCTCTCCCTGCCTGCCGAGTTGCGCGCCCGCGTGACCCGGTTCGAGGTTGCCAATGCCCGTTCTGCCGGGGCGGTCACGCTTGTGGATGACAGCCTGCGTCGGCGCGAGATTGCCCTGATCGCAGGGCGTGAGGGGCGTGAAGGGTTGGAGCTGTTGTCGCCGCTCCACTACCTGGAGCGCGCGCTTGCCCCCAATGCCGATCTGCTGCGCGGTTCGCTCACTGACGTGCTGCCTGCAAACCCCGATGTGATCGTGCTGGCCGATGTGGCCACGCTGTCGCCGGGCGAGACCGAAGCCATACTGGACTGGGTCGATCAGGGCGGGCTGCTCTTGCGCTTTGCCGGACCGCGCGTGGCCGCCAGCGACATCAGTCGCGGCGACGAGGACCCGCTGATGCCCGTGCGTTTGCGCGCGGGTGGTCGCAGCGTGGGCGGTGCAATGAGTTGGGGCTCCCCCAAGACTTTGGCATCATTTCGCGAAAACTCACCCTTCTTCGGTCTGGCCGTACCCGAGGATGTCGCGATCACGGCTCAGGTGATGGCCCAGCCCGATCCGACCCTGGCTGAGCGCGTGATTGCCGAACTGAGCGACGGCACGCCACTTGTAACCCGCAAGCGCGAGGGGCAAGGTCAGATTGTGCTGTTCCATGTGACAGCCAACGCCGAATGGTCGTCGCTGCCCCTATCGGGTCTATTTGTAGAAATGCTGGAACGGTTGGCCGTATCGGCCACAAGTTCTTCGCCCGAGGCTGGGGATCTGGAGGGCACGATCTGGACGCCGGAGGTTGTGATGGACGGATTTGGAGCCCTGCGCGATGCAGGTGCGATGCCGGGCGTACCGGGCCCTGCACTGGTGAGTGAGCCGACGGGTCCGAACCTGCTGCCGGGTGTTTATGCATCGGGCGACCGCGCACTGGCGCGTAACGTGCTGACGGCAGAGGCCACGCTTGAGCCTGCAACATGGCCCGCGGATGTACCCGTATCCGGGCTGGTCGCAGCACCCGAGCGGCCCCTGGGTGGCCTCTTGTTGGCTGCGGCCATTGGGTTGCTGTTGGCTGATGTGCTAGCGTCACTCGCCCTGTCGGGGCGTTTGACCGGCCGCTTGCGGGCAACCGCTGGCGCATTGGTCGCGGCGATGGCCCTGACCAGCTTCACAGGTCCAGGCGCACAGGCGCAGGAAGAGCCCGCAGATGAAATCGCGGCGGCAGCCGAGGTTGTTCTGGCCCACGTCATCACCGGCAATCGCCAGGTGGACGAGGTGGCAGAGGCCGGCCTGCGCGGTCTGTCAGACACCCTTTTCTTCCGCACCTCGGTCGAACCTGCACCGCCGTTCGGTGTCGATCTTGAGATGGACGAACTGGCCTTCTTCCCCATCCTCTACTGGCCCATCACCCCCGACCAGCCGCGCCCCAGCCAAGAGGCATATGCCAAGCTGAACGACTACCTGCGCTCCGGCGGGCTGATCCTGTTCGACACCCGCGACGGGGACATCGCAGGCTTCGGCGCAGCCACGCCCAACGGTCGCAAACTGCGTGATCTCGCTGCCCCGCTCGACATCCCGGCACTGGAACCCGTACCCCGCGACCATGTGCTAACACGCACCTTCTATCTGTTGCAGGATTTCCCAGGTCGCCATCAGGGTGGCGAGATCTGGGTCGAAGCCGCCCCACCCGGAGCAGAGCAGGTCGAAGGGATGCCATTCCGCAACCTCAACGATGGCGTGACGCCTGTTGTGATCGGCGGCAATGACTGGGCGGCAGCCTGGGCCGTGACTTCCTCGGGTCAGGCCATGCTGCCTGTCGGCCGCGGCTTTGGCGGCGAACGGCAGCGCGAGTTGGCCTATCGCTTTGGCGTAAATCTCGTGATGCATGTGCTGACCGGCAACTACAAAAGCGATCAGGTCCACGTACCTGCCCTGCTGGATCGGTTGGGCCAATGACCGGGACCGTTCTGTTTGATCCGCTTCTGCCCTGGCCGATCCTGGCTGTCGTGGCCGCCGTGGCCGTTGCTGGAGTTGTGCTGGCCCTGATCCGTGGACTGAACGGGTGGGCCTTGCGGGGGATGGCAGCGCTGGTGGTGCTGGCAGCGCTTGCCGGGCCATCCTTGCAACAGGAAGACCGCTCACCCCTGACAGACATCGTGATCCTGGCCGAAGACCAAAGCGCCAGCCAACGCCTGAACGACCGGCCGGATCAAACGGCCAATGCGGCGGACACGCTGGAAACCGCGCTGACAGCCCGGGAAAATACCGAAGTCCGCCGCATCACCGTGCCCGATGGCGAAGAAGACGCGGGCACGCGCCTGATGAGCGCCCTGTCCGACGCACTGGCCGAAGAACCCCGCGCCCGCGTCGCCGGGCTCATCGCGCTGAGCGACGGGCAGGTACATGACGCCGACCTGCCGCTGGATCTGCCTGCTCCGCTGCACCTGCTGCTGACCGGGCGCGAAACCGACTGGGACCGCCGCCTGCTGGTCAAGAACGCCCCTGCCTTCGCCATCATCGGAGAGCCTGTCACACTGACCCTGCGGATCGAGGATATGGGCGCTGTCCCCGCGGGGACAGGCCTTGCCCCGCTAGACATATCCGTCGACGGCCAGCCACCCCAGCGCTTCAACGTGCGCACGGGCGAGGACATTGAACTGCCCATCAGCCTGCCCCACGGAGGGCGCAACGTGATCCAGTTCACGGTGCCCGAGGCCGAGGGCGAACTGACCGATCGCAACAACACCGCTCTGATCCAGATGAACGGCGTGCGGGATCGGCTGCGCGTGCTGCTGGTGTCGGGCGAACCCCATGCAGGGGGACGCACATGGCGCAATCTGCTCAAGTCCGACAGTTCGGTGGATCTGGTTCACTTCACCATCCTGCGCCCGCCGGAAAAGCAGGACGGCGTGCCTGTGGGCGAGTTGTCCCTCATCGCCTTTCCGACCCGCGAGCTGTTTCTGGAAAAGATCGATGATTTCGATCTGATCATCTTTGACCGCTACAAAAGGCGCGGCATCCTGCCTGCGCTCTACCTCGACAACGTGGCGCGCTATATCCGCGATGGCGGGGCCGTGCTGGTCGCCGCAGGGCCGGACTTTGCCAGTGCTGACAGCATTTATCGCTCGCCCCTGGGCTCCGTAATGCCCGGGCAGCCGTCGGCACGTGTGCTGGAAGAATCCTTCCGCCCGACCGTCTCCGAACTCGGTCAAAAGCATCCCGTTACCACTGGCCTGCCTGATGCGGGCGATTGGGGCCGCTGGCTGCGCCAGATCGAAGTGGACGCGCAGGCGGGGAATGTCGTCATGGAAGGGGTGGATGGCCGGCCGCTCCTGATCCTCGACCGGGTCGAGGAAGGGCGCGTGGCGCTGCTGGCTTCAGATCATGCGTGGCTGTGGAATCGCGGCTATGAAGGCGGTGGGCCACAACTGGAACTGCTCCGCCGTCTGGCCCACTGGATGATGAAGGAACCCGAGCTGGAGGAAGAAGCGCTGACCGCCACCGCCACGGGCCAGTCCATGCGGATCGAGCGGCGCACGCTGTCCGAAACCGTGCCACCTGTGACCATCACGGACCCATCCGGCAATGTGGTCGAGTTAGAGATGACCGAAGCGGCCCCCGGGCGGTTCGAAGCGCAATACGAAGGACCCGAGATTGGCCTCTACCGCCTGCAAAACGGTGAGGCAGAGACCGTCATCGGCCTTGGGCCCGCCGCGCCGAAGGAGTTCGAAGCCACCATCGCGACCGGCGATGTTCTGGCCGCACGGGTCGAGGGCACGCGTGGCGGTATTCTGCGCCTCGAAGATGGGACGCCGCGCATCCGCACGGTCCGCGAAGGCAGACCTGCCGCCGGGCGTGGCTGGATCGGCATCACCCCGCGTGGGGCGTATGAAACGCAGGACGTCCGCCAGATGGGACTACTTCCGCCATGGCTGGTTTTGCTCCTCGCCTCCGGCTTCATCATCGGCGCGTGGTTGCGCGAAGGACGGCGCTAGTTCAGCGCTTCACGGCTGTACGCGAATGGCCGCCCGGGCTGAGCGGCCGAGCGCGTCTATCACCGATATGTCTGAAAACCCCGGCGCAAGTGCTCCGATATCAACCTCGCGCCGTGCGGCGCCTGTTGTGACAACTGCGCCGTTGACGAGAACGGTCAGGGGCAGCGCGCCACCTGCGACTTTCACCACCGTTTCAGCCTGTGCCAGCACCGCACCGTCCGGCGGAAAGACCATCTTGGGTTGGGTTGTCGCATCTGCCGTCTGTCCAAAACGGCGCAGGTTCGGCGGCAGGTCCGCCGTTGCCAGCAAGAGCGTATCGGGCGGCGGCGGTGGGGCCGGAGTGAGTTGCGGTTTCAGCCGCCCGAAAGCTTCGAAGAGGATGGGTGCTGCATGTGCGCCGCCAAAGGCACCAGGCACCGGTGTGCCGTCCGGTCGCCCCATCCAGACACCGATCACATGCTGACCATCATAGCCTATGGCCCACGCATCGCGGTGGCCGTAGGACGTGCCAGTCTTGTAGGCGAGCCCCGCGGGTGCGCCGGGTGGCGGTGCGATGCCACGTAGGATATCGCCCACCTGCCACGCAGCACGCGGCGCGATCTTGGGCGTATCCTTTGCGGCCAGGTGGCCATAGATCCGCACCAGATCTTCTAGGCTGAGGCCCACACCACCAAGAGACACGGCAAGACCCGCCTTGCCGTCGGGCAGTTTGGGGTCGGCACCGAAGGCCCTAAGCGCAGCCATCAGCCGTTCTGGTCCCAGCGCATCTGTCAGAGCCACGGGCGGAATGTTCAGCGACAGGGTCAGCGCTTGCCGTGCCGTGATGTCCCCACGAAAGGTGCCGTCGAAGTTCTGCGGGGCGTAGGCACCGAACCGCGTGGGCCGGTCGGCAAAGACGGTTTCAGGATGGGCAAGGCCCCGGTCAAAGGCGAGCGCGTAGATCACGGGCTTCAGTGTCGAACCGGGGCTGCGCTTTGCCCGCGTCATGTCTATGAAACCCGGCTGACCATCCGCGTCCGTATATTCGGGTGAGCCAACACGGGCGATGACCTCGCCCGTCGTGTGATCCATGACCATGATCGCCAGCGATGTCCCACGTGCCGTGCTCCGGCTATGCATTCTGGCGAGCCGAGACATGCTGCGCTGCACCGACGCCGAGAGAGTGGTGTCGAAGCGGCGTGTGTCGGGATGCGACCGGCGCAGCGCGTCGGCATGATGCGGGGCAAGACGTGGCAGCGGTCGAGCATCGTCGGGCACAGACGTGCGGGATGGATCAGCCCCAACACGTTCCAGAACGCGGTCTCGTGCAACGCGCGCGGCGTCGGCATGGCGGTCGGACCGCCGCGCTTCGGGCGCTTGCGGCAGGGCGACCAGCAGAGCCGCTTCCGCTTCGGTCAGCCGGTGCGGCTCTTTCCCGAACCATGTGAATGTCGCGCTGCGCACCCCTTCGATCCGCCCTCCGTACGGAGCGTGTTGGAGGTAGAGATGGAGTATGTCGTCCTTGCCCATCTGCCGTTCCAGCGCCCAGGCGACACGCATCTGCCGCAGCTTGCCGTGGATAGAGCCGGTGCCCGAATTCTCCAGCAGCCGCGCCACCTGCATCGTTAACGTAGAGCCGCCGGAAACCACGCGGCCTGCCCGCACGGCTTGTCCAACAGCCCGCAGCATCGCTAAACCATCAACCCCGTTGTGGCGGTAGAAGCGTTTGTCCTCATAGGCGATCAGCATGTCCGTGAGCCTGGGATCGACACCGCCGCGCGGGACAGACAGCCTGATCCGCCCATCCTCGACCGCAAAGGCCCGCATCAGGTGGCCGTCGCGGTCCCGCATCTCGACCGACGTTTCGGTCAGCGTTGCGGGCAGGACCGTACGGTCCACCCAAGCATCCCATGCGTCATGCAGGCTGGCCACTGCCAGCATCACCGCGGCGGTGGCAAAGAACAGGCAGTGCGGACGCCTCATTCGGTCACAACCATGCGCCCCGTGTCGGTGACGGCGCGGTATTCAGCGCGGTACATGTCCTCGACCAGAGCTGCGGGGTGGTGGAAGTTGCCCGGGCTCACCGCGCGGGCGATATAGGCGAGACGGAATGCGTTTGAACCGGTGTGGTTCACAGCCGCCAGGAATCGGTCAGATCGAAATTCAGCATGTTCCGTGTTGACCTGCTCCAACCAGTCCAGACCCGACACATCGCCCGAACGGATGAGACGGGGATTGTCGATCTCGATCCCTGCGGGCAGAGGGTCGTCGACGATCAGCCGCGCGCCGACTTCTTCAAACGGGGTGATTGTCAGCACGATCGCGCGACGTTCGCCTATGCGCCATGGCCCGTCCACGGGCGTACCCTCCATCGAAAAGGCGGAGCGTGAGATGCTGTAGCCGTAGCCGCCCGCCTCTGGCGCAACCGCGGGCACGCCGTAGGTGGTCAGCGTCACATCCTGCGCTGTGCCCGAGATATTGCGGATCGTCGATGGTGCATCGCCCGCGGCGCGGTTTTGCACGACGGGACCGGAAATCGGTGTGTCATCCACCGACAGGACAGGCGCGCCTGCCCCGCTGCGCAGGGCTTGCGCTGCCATCAACACTTGTGCGGCTTCCTGCGTGGAATATCCGCTGGGGTTGGCAGTGATAGAGGCCGCCAGCCGCGCCTGATCTACCCGTGTGCTGCCCGCCTCAGCCGCGAGATGCAGCAGGCCCGCCGCGTCCCGCAGGGGCGTGCCGTAGTCCGCGCGCCAGCGGGAGCTTTCACTGCCCGCGCGGGTTGCGAGCGCCTCCGCCAACCCGAACAAGCGGTCCGCACGGGTCTGTTCGCCGTAACTGGCAAGGGCCGCGCCAAGCTGTGCTCGTGCGAGCGGCGTCGACAGCGCCTCGGCCTTGGTATCCGCGTAATACCGCAGGTCGCCAATCGACGCGAATCCCGCGCGGGCCAGAACCATGAGGGCATAGGCGATGTCCTCTCCGCCCTGATCGAAATCCGGGGCGTAGTTGATCCTGTTGCGCAGGTTGTCGAGTGCAAGGCGCAGGGCACGGTCCGGAACGTCATGCCCCTGATCCTGCGCGCGCAGCATAAAGTCGGTGACATAGGCATCAAGCCAGAAATCCCCGGACTGCGCCCGCCAGAGGCCAAAGGCCCCGTTGCTGGCCTGCCGGGTCAGGACACGGGCGATGGCGCTGTCGATCCGCGTATCGATGTCCGTCAGCCCCGCCGCCTGTGCCGTGCGCGGCACATAGAGCAGCGGCAAAGCGGCCGAGGTGATCTGCTCCGTGCAGCCATAGGGGTAGCGGTCAAGCTGGCGCAGCAGGCCCGGCATGTCGAACCGCGCCAGCGGTCCCGCCGCCAGAGTGGCCCGCGCGCTGCCGCGGCGCAGGTTTGCAAAGACATTGTCGTCGAATGTCAGCGCTTCGCCCACCGCAAGCGACAGGCGCTGCGTGGTCGCAACCGTCGGATCGTTAGAGCGCACGCCAAGTATCAGACCCTTGCGCAGTACGGCTCCGTCTGGTGTGGTGAGCGCGACATTTATCTGGTGGTCGCCGACCTCGTCCGCTGTCAGCGGCAACGACACGCGCACGGTGCCGCCCTCTGCCAAAGAGACTGTGGCAGGCGCACTGCGAATGGAAAGACCCGTGGCGGAAACGGCAAGTGGCATGTCGCCCGATGCGCCCGCGGCATGGACAAATTCCAGTTGCACGCGGCTTTGATCACCGGGGGCCAAGAAACGCGGCAGCGCAGCCGATATCACGACCGGGTCGCGCGCAGCGATGTCCGTCGTCGCTTGCCCCACGCCTTGCTCCGACCAAGCCACTGCCATCAGCCGGATCGTGCCATTGAAGGCCGGGCGCGGGATCGTCACCTGCGCTTGTCCGCTCGCATCTACTGCAACAGGGCCGGAGAAGGCGGCCATGACCGCCTCGGTCGGGGGTGGCCCTTGCCGCTGCATGGCGTTGCCCGCATCACCGCCCGAACGCACGGCACCCAGCGCGCCGCTTTGCCCGTCGATCAGGCGGCCATACACGTCGCGCAGATCAACGCCGAGCCTGCGTTGGCCGAAATAGTGGTCCTGCGGGTTTGGAGGCTCGAAGCCGGTCAAGTTGAGAATACCCACGTCAACCGCAGCAAGCGTGACATATCCCGCTGCGCCGTTGAGGCCATCGACCTGCACCGAGACCTCCGTCGTGCCAGGCTGGCCGTTGGTCTCAACCGGCGCGTCGATTGAGACCGACAGGGCCTTCTCCGCAGGATCGATGGCGGCGTGGGCGAGGCCGAGGACGCGGGCGGGGTTTGGCCCTGTCGCATCGCCGCTGCGTAACACTGACGCTGTGACATACGCCCCGGTGCCCCAATCTTCCGTCACTTCAAGCGGGATCACTGTTTCGCCTGCCGTGACCGGCACGGCCTGGCGCGAGATGACATGGCCCGACAGAACGGAAATCAGGGCAACCCCATCATGGGGCGGCGTGATGCGCAGTTGGGCCGTGTCACCGACGCTATAGCGTTCGGCATCCAGTGACAGCCCGAGCCGGTCCGGCGTGTCGCTGCCATCGGTCGCGCCATACCAACCCGAGGCGAAACTGACAGAGGTGGCGGTATAGACACCTTCGGTGCTTTCGATCACCAGTTCGTAGTCGCCCCATTCGGTGGGTGTGCTGATGTCGATGGGCGTTTCACCCAGAACGGCTGTGCCCTGCCCCACGCGGATACGGCGGGTGACAGGCTCCCAATTCCAGTTGCCGTAAAGCTGATACCATTGATAGCGCGTTTCGATCCGGTTGACTGTCCACGTAACTGGCACATCGTTCAGGGCACCCACGGCGATGGCTTGAAAGCTGGCCGTGGACCCCTCAGGCAGCACATCCTCGAAACCGGGTTTGATCCCGATCACTGGCCCTTGTGGCGCGATGGGTCGGGTCAGGTTGCGTTCGACCGGGCGTCCGCCGCTGTCGGAGACGCGGACGGTGGCAACGGCTTCAAGCAGCACATCTTCGGCGACGACATCAGGCCAGGGCAACGACAGGCGGAACTGGCCCTGCGCATCGGTGCGCCCGCCCTGAACATAGCGGCGCTGCGGGGAAAAGGCGGCGTCGTGGCGGCCAAAGCGGTAGCCCGGATGCTCCGCCATCCCGGCGCGGCGCTGCACCTGCACGTCGCCCTCGACCACGAGGTTCGCACCCGGGGCACCAAAGAGATACTGGGCATCCACATCGACAAAAGCCGGGTCGCGCAGAGACAGCGGCACATCGTCGGTTGCGAGGGTCACGTCGATGCGGTCGGGAATAAAATCCTCCACCAGCACGGTGCGGGTAGCGAGCGCAGGCGCGTTCATGTCGCCCTTCACCTCGATCCGCCACGTACCGCGCGGCACCGTCAGCCCCAGTGGCAAGGACACAACATGGCCCCCACTTTGACCCTGCGCACTGACGGAGCGGCTGTATTCAACCCCGTCAGGGCGGCTGAGGATCACCGTCAGCGGCAGGCCGGTGATGGCCTGCGCGCGTGCATCGCGTGCAAGTGCCGTCAGGTGGATCGTCGCTCCGGGCCGGTAGGCTCCGCGGTCGGTGGTCAGGAACAGATCGATGGGCGGCGCGGGCGGGCGGCCCTCCACCCCGCGATCAGACAGGTCAAAGGCTGCGTCGGTCAGCGGCAGGAAGACGAAGTCATCTGCCGTTTCGACCTGCACCATGGCCGGGCGGGCCGAACCACGCCCCCGCGTCAGCCCGGCGTCGAACTGCGCAAAGCCGTCCGCATCCGTCTGCGTGGTGCCCAGCACGGCATTCGCTTGCGAGATCAGGTGCACCGTTGCCCCGGCAACCGCGGCTGCGTCGCTGAGCGCCCGAACCGAAGCGGTCAGCCCGTCATTGCCTTGCCACGTGGACAGTCCCAGATCGGACAGCACGAACCACTGCGTCGCCACAGCCACATCATAAGGATCGCGCCCACGCTCACGCGCCGACAGCACGTAGACCCCGGGCGGCTGGTCAGCGAGCGCCTCGTCCAGCGGCAGGCGCGTGCGCATCTCGGCGTTCAACTCGTTCTGCACCTCGCCCTTGCCGCGCCAGATCTCTTCCGCGATGTCGCCGGTGAACTCGGCCATCTGCCATTGCGACAGGGGCCGGGCAAAAAAATCGCGGCGCAGAGATTGCACGAGGTTGCGGTCACTGACGCGGCTAAGGACCAGCTCGACCTCATTCACATTGACGGTCTCAATCGGCACGCTGGGCCCGGTGCCGCGCGGCAACACATAGCCACGCCCCGGAAACCGCACCACCGGAGAGCGGTCACGGACATAGAGGTCAAGGCTGACATCCTTGGCCAACACCTCACCACTTTCAGCGGGCAGGCCGGACCGGAAGGTCACGCTGTAGCGCGCACCGTGCGACACACCGTCGATACACAGGTCGCGCCCATCCGCCGCCACGACAAGGCCCGGTGTCGCAGTGCGCACGAAGGGTTCGTAGTCGATACCCGCCTGCACCAGCGGTTCGGAGAAGGTGGCACAGATACGCGGCGCGGCGCTGTCATTGTCGACCTGATGTTCAACAATGCGAAAACCGTACTTGCCGATGGCCTCGTCCAGCGCGCGGTCGATGTCATAGCGGGGCTGGATGGACTGGGCGAGCCGCAGCGCGTCGATCATGTCGCGGCCCCGATTGTTGCGTTCCAGCGCTTCGGCGAGCGTTTGCAGGGCGCTTGCCTGCCCCCCGGCCGTATCGGCACGCAAATAGCCATTGAGGGCCGCAGGCACAGCCTCTGCCCGCGCGCGGCGGCGCTGGGACGCGGACACGCCTTCGTCCAGACGCAGCGCGATGTAAGCGTAGCGCACCCAAAGATCCGGCGCATCCGTCAGTGCAACGGCCGAGCCAATCCAGCGCAGCGCCTCTGCCCGATTGCCACGCTCCCACGCCGCGCGGGAAGCGGCCAGCAATTCATCCACCGTTTCACCCGACAGCGCAAAGCGCAGCCCCATGTCTGTCCCAAGCGCAAGCGCGGCGGCAAAGTCGTCTTCTGGCAGGTTCAACGCATCCGCCCGTTGCTGTGCAGCCGCACGAAAAGCTGGGACCAGCGGGATACGCGTGGCCGACCGGGCCCCTGCGTAGGGCTGCCGATCGGTGATGTCGGACTTGGGGAAACAGGCGTTTGATCGGTCGTTAAAGGTGAAGGCGACACACGCACTGTCCGCGCTGCAAGCACGCACGCAAGCATCGAAGGTGGTATCAAACAGCGCCGTGCGGTCGGCACCGAAGAAATCCATGTCACGCGTGACGACATAACGGTGATCGGGGATGGCATTCTGGCCCGATGCCGCAACGGCCCACAGCACAGCACATAGTGCAACGATCATGTGGCGCATGACGCCCCTCCCGCAAACAACTTGGATTCTATGCCGTCAGCCTGCCATGGCGGCAGCGGGACGCGCAACGCTTTCACCGTGGGGGTTAAGCCGTTCTTCATCCTCCGCGTGAAATACCGGTTGGGCGTAGTTGAGGCGGAGGGCAGGCATGAGCCTTGCAAACAAACTGGCAGAAGAGCGGCGGGGACGACTGGCCGCAGAGCGTTTGCTTGAACTCAAGGAAGCTGAGCTATCCGCGGCAAACCGCAAGTTGGGCAAACATGCCGCCGCCCTGCAGGGCGAGATCGTGGAAACGCGGGCCGAGGTGGCCACCGTCAAGACAGAGAATGAGCGGTTCAAGACCGAACTCGGACAAGCCAACCAGAAGGTACAGATTGCGGAACGGCGTCTGTGGCACTCGGTCCAGACCATCACGGACGGCTTCGCTTTCTTCAACTCCGACAACCAGATGATCGCGGCAAATGAAAGCTATATGGCCATCTTCGACAAGGTCGACGCGATCCGGCCCGGCGTGAACTATATGACCATTCTGCAGGTCCTGACGGACGAGGGAATCGTCGACACCGAAGGGATGCCCGATCGGGAATGGCGCCAGATGATGCTGGACCGGTGGATGAAACCACAGCCTGACGCAGTGACCGTGCGGCTTTGGAACGACCAATATGTGAAACTGGTCGACAGGCGGAGCCCAGCCGGGGACATCGTTTCCCTCGGCCTCAACATCACCGAATCCGTGCGTTACCAGCAAGAACTGAAGACCGCGCGGGCAGAGGCAGAGGCAGCGAGCCGCGCGAAATCAGCGTTTCTCGCCAACATGAGTCATGAGATTCGCACCCCGATGAACGGCGTTGTCGGCATGGCAGAACTGCTGGGCGACACCGGCCTGAGCGAAGAACAGCAACTCTACGTCGATACGATCAAGAACTCGGGCGAGGCGCTGCTGGTCATCATCAACGACGTGCTCGACTATTCCAAGATCGAAGCACAGAAGCTGCAATTGCACCTCGAACCCTTCGATCTGGAACGCAGCATTCACGAAATCATCATGCTGCTCCAGCCTTCGGCGCGCGACAAGGGCCTGACGCTGCTTCTGGACTACGACCTGTTCCTGCCGACCATGTATGTCGGTGATCCGGGCCGCATCCGGCAGGTGCTGACCAACCTGATGGGCAACGCGGTCAAGTTCACAAGCGAAGGGCACGTACTGGTCCGGGTCACCGGCGTGCCGGACTTGGACGCGGGCCATGCCGAGGTCACCATCGTGATCGAGGACACAGGGATCGGCATTCCCGAAGACAAGATCGACCACATCTTTGGCGAGTTCAATCAGGTCGAAAACGAGCGCAACCGCCAGTTTGACGGCACGGGGCTGGGCCTCGCCATTTCGCAGCGCCTGGTCAAACTGATGGAGGGCGAGGTCTGGGTCAGCAGCGAAGAGGGGATCGGATCCGTCTTTGGCTTCCGCATTCCTCTGCAATTGAGCGAAGCCAAACTGCCGGAACACCCGCCCGTACCAGAGGGGCTGCGGCGGATCATGGTGGTTGATGACATAGAAGCCAACCGCACCATCCTTCAGCGCCAGTTGGAACAGTTGGGACTGGGCGTTGTATGTTGCGCCTCGGGTGCGGAGGCGCTGGAACAGATGCGCGACATCGACCTGATCCTGACGGATCACAACATGCCGGACATGGACGGGCTCGAACTGGCAGAGACGATCCGAACCCGCGGGATCGAGACACCCATCCTGCTCCTCAGCTCGAACCCCAGCTTTGCGGCCAACGATCCCGGCGCACGGCATCTTCACGCCATCATGCAAAAGCCGGTGCCACGCGCGGATCTGTTTGCGCGGCTTGAAAGCGTCGGGCCTGTGATCGGCGCAAATGGCGCGCCACCGCCGATCCCGGAAAAGCGGCAAATGGTGGTTCTGGCTGCGGAAGACAACAAGACCAACCAGCTTGTCTTTGGGAAGATGGTCAAGTCAGCCGACATCGACCTGCACTTCGCAAACAATGGCATAGAGGCGGTCGAGTTGTTCCAACAGGTGTCTCCCGACCTGATTTTCATGGATATCTCCATGCCCAAGATGGATGGGAAGGAAGCGACCCGCAGAATTCGCGCGCTTGAGGAAGGCAGCGGGACACATGTGCCGATCGTGGCGCTGACGGCACATGCGATGGATGGTGATGACAAGGGCATTCTGGACGCGGGACTGGATCACTACCTGACCAAACCCCTGCGCAAACCGGAAATCCACGGCATGCTGCATGACATGTGTCCCGACGGGGTACGCCCACCCCTCGAAACCACACTGGCAGAGGAAGGAGCCGCCTAACTGCTCGGATAAGGCCGTACGAACACCGGTCTGTCGTCTGTCGATAGTTCCGGTTGATACACATAGCCGTCGGTACTGAAATCACGCACACCATCCAAATCCGTAACCCGGTTCTGGATGACGTGCCGGGCCATGGCACCGCGTGCCCGCTTGGCAAAGAAGCTCACGATCTTCGGCCCCTGCCCTTTGTCTTCCATGAACGCCGGGGTGATCAGACGCAGCTTCAGCGCCTTTTCCGGCACTGCGCCAAATTACTCCTGGCTGGCGCAGTTCACGAGCATATCGCTACCCGTTTCCTCGCCTTGCGCATTTAGCGCCTTGGCAAGATCGTTGCGCCAGTAGTCATAAAGCGACGCACCCCGCCGTGTCTTGAGACGGCTGCCCATTTCCAACCGGTACGGCTGGATCGCATCCAAAGGGCGCAAAAGACCGTAGAGACCAGACAAGATGCGCAAATGACACTGCGCATAGTCGGTTTCGTCCTTGGACAGTGTTTCGGCATCAAGCCCCTGATAGGTATCACCGGCAAAGGCGAGCATCGCCGGGCGCGTAGTCTCCTCCGCTGGGCTGTCGTCGAAAGCCTGGAACCTGTCGCGGTTCAGCCGGGCCAAATCATCACTCAGATCCATGAGCGATTTGAGCTTGCCCAATGACAAATTCCGCGCCGTCCGCACAAGGCGCACCGCATCGTCCTGCATCGCAGGCGATGTCATCTGAACATCGCGTTCCGCCCAATCCAGCCGCTTGGCCGGGGAAATCACCACCAACATCTGCCTACCCCCAAGAGTGTTTGGGCATATCTAGGATGCCGCCCGCAGCACGTCCAGAAAGGCGGGGCCAAAACGTTCCGCCTTGCGATCGCCCAGCAGCCGTTCAAGGCCCGCGTCATCGTCAGGCCGCAGTTGCGCCACCTTGGCCAACTGGGACGCCGAACAGCTCAGCGGCTTGTCCGTCCCGTCCTCACCCCGCGCCAGTTCCGCCTGCACGGCGAGCAGTTGATCATAAATCGTAGCCGCCGAATGCCCCGCCAACTTGCGGCGCGACGGGTGCAGCGCCTCTGCCTCGCCGTTGATGACCTCAAGGAACGCGCGCCCGAATTTCTCCAGCTTCTTGGCACCCACCCCGCTGACTTGCGCCATCTGGTCGAGGTTTGCCGGCCGCCGCTCCGCCATCTCGATCAGCGTGCGGTCCGGGAATATCACATAGGCCGGAACTTTGGCCGCCTCGGCCAACGCCCGCCGCTTGGCCTTGAGCGCCGACAGCAGCGGCGCGTCTTCCTCTGACACCATCGCCTTGACCGCCGGACGGCGGGCTGCGGCGGCCTTGATCGTGTCATTGCGCAGGGTGATCTTCGCCTCATCCCGCAGGATCGGCAGCGCCGCATCGGTCATCCGCAACGCGCCGTAACGCTCGGGATCGGGCCGCACCAGGTCATGCCCCATCATCTGCCGGAACACCGCCTGCCATTGCGGTTTCGAATACTCCTTACCCACGCCATAGGTCGGCAGGCTGTCATGCCCGCGCTGGCGGATCTTGTCCGTCTCGATCCCCAAAAGAATATCGATCAGGTGCCCGGCCCCAAACCACTCATCGGTGCGCAGCATGGCCGACAGCGCCTTGCGCACGGCGGTCGTGCCATCGAACACCTCGGCCGGTTGGTCGCACAGATCGCATTTGCCACAGGTCACGTCACTCTCACCAAAGTAACCGAGCAACGTCTTGCGCCGACATTCCAACGCCTCGGCCAGACCCAGCAAAGCATTCAGCCGCGCGTGGTCCGCCATCCGCCGCTCGGGCGGTGCCAGCCCCTCGTCGATCTGCGATCGCCGCAGCTTGATGTCATCCGGGCCAAACAGGGTCAGCGTTTCCGCGGGCGCTCCATCCCGCCCCGCACGTCCGATCTCCTGATAGTACGCCTCGATGGACTTCGGTAGGTCCGCATGGGCCACCCAACGAATGTCCGGCTTGTCTACGCCCATGCCAAAGGCCACGGTCGCCGCCACGATCAGACCGTCTTCCTGCTGGAAACGCCGTTCTGCGATGCGCCGATCATCCGCCTCCATCCCGCCATGATAGTGGATCGCTTCATGCCCCGCCTCGCGCAGCGCTTGCGCCAGCGTCTCGGTCTTGGCCCGCGTCCCGCAATAGACAATGCCCGACTGCCCCTTGCGCGCGGCCGCAAAGTTCAAAATCTGCGCGCGCGGCCCGTTCTTGGCGGCAAAGGCCAGGTGAATATTGGGCCTGTCAAACCCACGCAGGAACGTCCGCGGCTGCGCACCATCAAACAGCTTCTGAACAATCTCGACCTGCGTTTCCGCATCCGCAGTCGCGGTGAATGCGGCCAGGGGGACATCCAAAGCGCGCCGCAACTCACCAATCCGCAGGTAATCCGGGCGGAAATCATGCCCCCATTGGCTAACACAATGCGCCTCGTCCACTGCAATCAGGCTGACACCGATCCGGCGCAGCATGCCAATGGCAGAGCCAGCGGCCAATCGCTCCGGCGCGATGTAGAGCAGCTTCAACTCACGCCGCTCCAGCGCCTCCCACACCGCATCCGTCTCTTCCGGCGTGTTGCCGGACGTCAGTGCGCCCGCCTGAACACCCGCCTCCTGCAATGCCCGCACCTGATCCCGCATCAGGGCAATCAACGGGGATATGACCACCGTCACCCCATCCCGCACTAGCGCAGGCAATTGAAAACACAGGGATTTACCGCCACCCGTCGGCATGATGGCCAGCGCGTTCTCGCCCGCTGCCACGGCTTCGACAATTTCTTCCTGCCCGGGGCGGAAGCCGTCGAACCCGAATACGTCCTGCAACAGCGTGGCAGCGCCGCCCATCTTCGAAAACCCCGTCAAATTTTATGTAGTCTGCTCGTTGGATACAGACTCACATTTTAACAGGCCATGAACAAGGGGCTTGGAGCCCGCGATCAGAAGAAGATGGCAGGCAGGATGATGCTGCGCAGCGCGATCACGATGACAAAGGCAACCAGCGGTGCCAGATCGAGCGGATGCGTGTCGGGCATGAATCGCCGGATCGGCTGGTAAATCGGCTCAAGAAGCTTGTTCAGCCCGGTCCAGATCGACCCCACAAGCTGCTGATGCATGTTGAGCACGTTGAAATTGATCAACCAGCTCATGATGATGTGGACAATCATCACCACATAGACGACGCTCAAAACCAGATCGAGCAGTTGATAGATCACCAGCATGGGCGGGGTCCTTTGTTGCTTTCGGCCACAGACCTAGGCCGAAGGGGCATGTGGCGCAAGGTCACGGGCAACTGGCCATTGAAGTTTCGCTGCATTGCCGCAACTTGAGCGGCAGGGAGTAAAGATCATGTTTCCATTCGTTCGCCTCGCCAAAGAAATGGTCAAAGCCCGCAAGCAACCGGTGCTAGGCCTGACCGACCTGCACATCACGCAGCACCGTGTGTGGCCGTGGGATCTGGACGGCTTCATGGAACTGAACAATGGCCGCGCCCTGACGCTCTATGACTTGGGCCGTCTGGGTCTGGGCCAGCGCGCGGGCTTGATCGAAACGCTCAAGGCGAACCGCTGGGGACTGACCATGGCCGGATCGTCGGTCCGCTATCGCCGCCGCCTGCACGCCTTCCAGACGTTCGAGATGCGCAGCCGCGCGGTGTGCTGGGACGACAAGTTCACTTATCTTGAACAGTCGATGTGGAAGCCGGATGGCGAATGCGCGAGCCATGTGCTCTACCGCTCTGCCGTGACCGACAAGAACGGGATCGTGCCACCGCACAAGGTGCTCGCCGCCATGGGTCAGGACGCGGTTTCGCCGCCCGTGCCGGACTGGATCGCCGCGTGGATCAAGGCCGAGGCACAGCGCCCCTGGCCGCCAATGCAGGACGCGGACGCCCCCAAACTGAAATCGGTCGCGTAAAACCTTACCTTGCCACTGCGTCTTTGGCCTGATTTGGTCGCCCCAACAATAAAACGGGGACGGGCATGGCGGATATCAGCCTGAAAAAACGCATCTGGGGATGGTTCTTTTTTGACTGGGCCAGCCAGCCCTATCACACAGTCCTGCTGACCTTCATCTTCGGACCATTCTTTGTGTCGCTGGCCAGTGAAAACTTTCTGGCGCAGGGGATTGAAACGGAACAGGCCAAGGCCGATGCACAAGCCATGTGGTCGTACACACTGACGATCACGGGTTTGATCATTGGATTCGGAGCGCCGCTTCTGGGTGCAATGGCAGATACCGGAGGACGTCGTATCCCCTGGATCATCGGGTTTTCCCTGATGCTGGTTGCTGGCGCCAGCAGCCTCTGGTTCACGGCACCTGACGGCAGCAACCTAACCTGGATGCTCATAGCCTTCGCCTTTGGCTTTATTGGAGCCGAATTCGCGCTCATCTTCATTAATGCACAATTACCCGACTTGGGAACCGAGGAAGAGATCGGGAAGATTTCCGGGTCGGGCTTCAGCTTTGGCTATGCGGGCGGTGTACTGTCTCTGATTGTTTTGCTGCTGCTGTTCGTTGAGCAACCAAATGGCAAAACACTCATTGGTCTTGATCCCCTGTTTGGGATCCTCGACGCAGAGACGCGCGAAGGCACACGCAGCACAGGACCGATTGTGGCGATTTGGTTTGCCGTGTTCATGATCCCCTACTTCCTCTGGGTGCGTGACAGAAATCCCAAAGGCAGGCGCACAACAGTGGGCGCGGCTTTGTCACAGTTGTGGGGCACGGTGAGAAACCTGCCCGCCAAACCAAGCCTGTTTACCTACCTTGGCTCGTCCATGCTGTATCGGGACGCGCTGAACGGTCTCTATAGTTTCGGCGGGACATTCGCACTGTTGGTGCTGGACTTCTCCGTTGTCGAGGTTGGTGTGTTCGGGATTGTAGCAGCCATTGGCGCGTCCATTTTCAGCTATGTGGGCGGAATTGCAGACAAGCGCTTTGGCCCCAAACCTGTCGTCATTACGTCCATTTGGGTGTTGATGGGGGTGTGCTTCATGCTGGTCAACCTGTCACGGGACAGCATGTTTGGCATTGCCCTTCCGGAGGGGTCACCGGTGCCTGACCTCATATTCTATGTTTGCGGCGTGTTGATTGGTGGAATGGGCGGGGTGATCCAATCCGCGAGCCGAACCCTGATGGTACGCCACTCAAACCCCAACGCTCCAACCGAAAGCTTTGGCCTTTATGGCTTGTCCGGCCGGGCGACTGCCTTCATGGCGCCGTTCCTGATCGGCGTCGCTACGACCGCAACAGGCAGTACGCAACTCGGTGTCTCGCCGCTCCTGTTCCTTTTCCTTGCAGGGCTGATCATGTTACGATGGGTCAACCCCAAAGGCGAGGTTTGACGATGCCCAACATCCGCCGTTCCTGTACCCTGATTGCCGCCCTTTTGCTTTGCGCTTGCACGAGCGGCGCGGGCACTGACATCTCGGGCGCGCCCACACCTGACGTTGATCCAGCCACCCTGCAAAACGTGGCCAAGAGGCAGTTTGGCGCAAAACGGCGAGCCTCCGCCCAGGATGCCGCAGCCTTTGGCGGCTATTCGCGCGGGTGTCTGGCCGGTGGTGTGCAACTGGCCGAAACCGGGCCGACATGGCAGGCCATGCGCCTCAGCCGCAACCGCAACTGGGGACACCCAGAGCTTATCGACTACGTACAGGATCTGAGCCGCGAGGCCGCCAAACAGCCGGGATGGTCGGGCCTTTATGTCGGTGACATGAGCCAACCACGTGGCGGGCCGATGCTGACCGGGCACCGCAGCCACCAGATCGGTCTGGATGTAGACGTCTGGATGCTGCCCGCCCGCAACCTGACCCTCAGCGCGGCAGATCGGGAAAACATCTCCTCCATCTCGACCCGCCGGTCGTCTGGGGCCTACGTGAACAGCAACTGGACCCGCCAGCACCACGAGATCATCAAGGCCGCCGCCAGCGACAGCCGCACCGCCCGCATCTTTGTCTTCCCCGGTGCCAAGGTGCAGATGTGTAAGGATGAAACCGGCGACAGGTCATGGCTGCGCAAGGTGCGGCCGTGGTGGGGACACCACTACCACTTCCATGTCCGGCTCAACTGCCCCCGTGGCGCGCGCGGTTGCGTCGATCAGGCGGCCCCGCCCCCCGGTGACGGTTGCGCCGACGCGCAGGAGTGGGTGAACAACATCCTCAACCCGCCGCCGCCAGACCCCAACGCACCCGCCCCAAGACCACGCCGTGAACTTCGTGTCGGAGACCTGCCGCAACAATGCTCTGGCGTTCTGGCCTCGCGCTGATCCTGACCGCCGCCACGGCAACAGCCGATCCCCTGACCTTCGTCCGCAGCTGGACGCTGGTCTCGGATCGGCCTGACTTTGGCGGGCTGTCAGCGATCGAGATGGACAACCCCTACAGCGCTTTTGTGCTGTCGGACCGCGGCACCTTGTTCACGCTTACGCTCGACCGTGTAACACAATCCGTGGACATCGATGTCGCGCAGCAACCGTACCCGAACCGCGACAGCGAAGGGCTCGCGCTAGCAGGAGACACCCTGTTTTTCAGCTACGAAGACCCCGGACGCATCGCATCCCACGATGGCACACAGGTGCCGTCTCATCCGGACTTTGCCACCTACAGCCGCAATGGCTCGCTCGAAGCGCTGGCAGCGGACGCGGACGGAACACTCTACACCCTGCCCGAGCGCTCGGGCGACAAGAACCGCCCGTTCCCGATCTACAGATACAAGAACGGCACTTGGGACATCCTCACGACCCTTCCACGCACCGGCCCTTTCCTGCCCGCCGGGGCGGACATCGGACCGGATGGGCAGCTCTACATCCTTGAACGGGCCTTCACGCCGCTGGGCTTTCGCAGCCGTATCCGCCGCATGGACCCAAAGGCCCCGGATACCCCTGCTGAAACGCTTCTCTCTACGTCTGTTGGGCGACACGACAACCTCGAAGGGGTCGCGATCTGGCAATCGGACAGTGGGGCGACCTGCCTGACCATGGTATCAGACGACAACTTTCTGCCCGTGCAACGCAGCGAACTGGTCGAATACGCCCTGACGGAAACCCTTGAAGGTGGCGCAACCTGCGACTAAGAGGCCCCGTCCGGCACGGTGCCGGGCCAAGTCGCCGCTACCTTGCAAAAACGGGCACCAGATATGACACGCGCACACCTTCCCGGCATCATTGCCATGGCCGCCATTGTTGTGGCCTCGAACATCCTCGTCCAGTTCCTGTTCGGAAACTGGCTGACCTGGGGGGCGTTCACGTACCCGCTGGCCTTCCTCGTCACCGACATCATGAACCGGGTCTATGGTGCCGGACCCGCGCGCACCGTGGTCTTTGTCGGCTTCATCGTCGGTGTCTGCTGCTCGCTGATCGGCACGCAGATCATGATCCAGGGCGACGGGTTCACCTACCCCGCCGTCACCTTCCGCATAGCCATCGGCTCCGGCCTCGCCTTCCTCACGGCGCAACTGCTTGATGTCGGCATCTTCTCGGCCCTGCGCCGCGGTGCGTGGTGGAAAGCTCCGCTGGCCTCGACCATCATCGGCAGCTCGGTCGACACCGCCATCTTCTTTACCATCGCGTTTTCCGGCACGCTCATCTGGCTGGAACCGGGCAACGATGTATCCTGGGCGGGCGAAATCTTGCCTCTGCTGGGCATGGGGCCAGAGGTTCCGTTTTGGGTATCGCTCGCGGTAGCCGACTGGATGGTGAAGCTCTCGCTTGCGCTCATTGCTTTGGCACCGTTCCGCTGGTTCACGGCTGGCGTCGCCCAGCCTGCGGAAATCCGTTGACTTTCACGGGCACTGTGCCACCATCAAATGTGAGTTCAACATTTGAAAGGAGGTGATCCAGTGTCGAGAAAGGTATTGGGGAGAGGTGTCGGAACAGCTTGGGAGGTCGCCTGCTAGGGCAGCCCCGCGCGGCGCAGACCGCCAAGTTGGTCGGTTGATCTAACCGGCACAACCTCCGAAACATTTCGAGAAGGGCCGCCCACATCAGGCGGCCCTTTTTCGGTTCAAGGGAACATCTCATGTCACCACCGCTCAGCAGCCTCGTCCTCTACACCTCCCGGATGGAGGAGATGGCCCAGTTCTACACGGACCATTTCGGCTACACCGCGCATATTCAGGACGGTGATCGGGTCGTCGAACTGCACCCGCCGGGCGATGGCATAACCCTGCTTCTGCACCAGATGGGCAAGGGACGCAAACAGGGGCAGGTGCTGGTCAAGCTGGTGTTTGCTATTGAGGACGTCGCCGCATTTTGCGACGCCGCAAGCACCAAGGGTCTTGAGTTCGGATCACTCCACAAGGCAGATGGCTATGTCTTTGCCAACGCCAAGGACCCCGCCGGAAATTCGATCAGCGTATCGGGTCGGCTGGCCTGATCAGAACCGCAGCGAACGCCATGCTACGCATCAACGACGACATCACGATCCAGGATTGGGAACTGAGCGAGCAGTTCGTGCGCGCCTCCGGCCCCGGTGGTCAGAACGTGAACAAAGTCGCAACGGCGGTGGAGCTACGGTTCGAGGCGCAGCGCTCGCCCTCCCTGCCCGGCCCGGTCAAGACCCGCCTCAAACGGCTGGCGGGGCGGCGTTGGACGACCGAGGGTGCGCTGATCCTTCAATGCGACGAAACTCGTAGCCAAGCCCGCAACCGCGACATCGCACGTCAGCGGCTTGTTGATCTGATCCGCAAGGCGTTGGTCAAACCCAAGCGCCGCATCGCGACCAAACCCACGCTCGGGTCCAAAAAACGCCGACTGAAGGCCAAGAAAGAGCGGGGCGAGGTCAAGGCCCTGCGCGGTCGCGTGGGCCCTGAAGACTAGGGTCAACCCAACGACAAAAGGTCGATTGCAGCGCGCTGAGAGGTCGTGTCGTCATAGTTCTGCGCATAGGGCGCAAAGCTTATGGGCGCGACATCGCCGCGCGCCACATAGTGTTGTGCGCCACCACAGGCTGCGACGGTGGTCAGGGCTGCCAGTACAAAGGCGAACTGAATACGTTTCATATCTCTACTCGATTCAAAGTTGCTTGGTTATTGTGGTGAGTATCGCGGCCAATCTTGGCAATTTTACGGTGAATGTTCGCGAATTGAGGACAAAAGCCATGGCACGGCGGTGCCGATCTAGCCCAAAAGGTTAATCTCGGAGCGAGCCGACTGTGCGTCCTGCACCAAGTTGTCCGTTGTCAGCATATGCCAGTCCAGACCGGTTTGTCCCTGCTGCGCCGCCTCTTCCATATTGGCCCTGGCGCGGCGGGCCGTATCCTCACTCGCGCTCAGTGCTGCGGCAAGTTCCGCGCGGCTCAGCCGAATGGCTTCGACCCCTGCGTCATATTCGGCGTCGGACAAAGCGCCCGCATCCCGACGCATCGCAAGATCGACCAGTTCGGCATCCTGTTCCTGCAACAACTCGGGCAGTGATACGGTGATCGCATCCATCTGATCCGTCATCCCACGTAAGCTGCGCACCAGCGCATTGGCCGACACAAGATCAACCCGTTTCTGAACCTGACGCTGCCCCGCATGGTGCCCGACAACAGCGCCGATCGCACCACCCGCAGCAGCACCTGTGACGCACTTACCGGCATTTGACCCTGACACAAGGACAAGGCCACACCCGACTGCCGCACCTGTCATCGCCCCCTTGATCCGCGAACGGCGTTCCAGATCGCGCGCCATGCGCGACAAGGCATTCGCCTGCTGCTGAAGCTGTTCCTGATCAACGGTGGCAGCAAACGCCATCCTGTTGTCCAGCCGCGTCACCGCGTCAGTCATTGGCGCCGCACAGCCCGCAAGAAGGGCAGCAAGCGCCACGGGGATGGTCATGGATTTCAAGTGCATTTCGGTCGTACCTGCTCTGCGTTTCTTGTTTGCGCACAGCGGTAGGAAACAAATGCGGCTGAATTTAGGCTATTGTTTCGAAAATTGCGAAAGACTGTCGATCAGACCAAAACGTCCATCTTTTTCTGCTCTCCAACACCAAAAACCCGCTTGTAGCGCTCGATCTCGGCCTCGGGGCCCATCGCCTTGTTCGGGTTGTCAGACAGCTTGACCGTCGGAAATCCATTGGCCGAGACGGCCTTGCAGACCAACGAAAACGGCGCCAACCGGTCGTCTCTGGTCAGCCCCTTGAAATCATTGGTCAGCATCGTGCCCCAACCGAACGACACCTTGACCCGCCCCGCAAACTGCTGATGCAACTCGACAATCTTGCCCGCATCCAGCCCATCGGAAAAGATCACCAGCTTCTCGCGCGGATCCTCGCCGCGCTCCTGCCACCACTTGATCGCCACCTCAGCGCCGGTGGCCGGATCACCGCTGTCGATCCGGATACCTGTCCACCCCGCCAGCCAGTCGGGCGCACGCTTCAGGAAACCTTCGGTTCCGTACGTATCTGGCAGAATGATGCGCAGGTTCCCTTCATGCTCGTCATGCCAGTCGCTCAGCACGTCATAGGGCGCGCGCGCCAGGTCGGCATCGGATTGGGCCAAGGCGGAATACACCATGGGCAACTCATGGGCATTGGTGCCGATGGCCTCAAGGTCGCGATTCTTGGCGATCAGGCAGTTCGACGTCCCCGCAAACTGCGGCCCCAGGCCCTCGCCCATGGCTTGCACACACCAGTCCTGCCACAGGAACGAATGCCGCCGCCGCGTACCGAAATCCGCCACACGCGGCCCATCATCCTGCCGCAGCTTCCCGATCTTTTCCCACAGCTTGGTCATCGCGCGGGCATAGAGCACCTGAAGCTCGAACTTACCCATCTCGTTCAGCACGGCCCGCCCACGCAACTCCATCAGCACGGCCAGCGCCGGGATCTCCCACAGCATCACTTCGGGCCACGACCCTTCGAATGTCAGCTCGTACTGATCCTCCCGCCGCTCCAGATGGTAGGCGGGCAGGCGCAGCGCCTCGAACCAGTCCATGAATTCCGGCGTGAACATCTGCCGCTTGCCATAGAACGTATTGCCGCGCATCCACGTGCTTTCGCCCCGGCGCAGCGACAGCGAGCGGATGTGATCCAGCTGCTCGCGCAACTCGCCCTCATCAATCAACTTCGCCAGCGGCACATGCTTGGATCGATTGATCAGCGAAAACGTCACCTGCGTGTCCGGCTTGTTCCGGAACACCGACTGACACATCAGCAGCTTGTAGAAATCCGTGTCGATGAGCGACCGCACAATCGGGTCGATCTTCCATTTGTGGTTCCAGACACGGGTGGCGATGTCGACCATATGCAGGCTTCCTTGAACGGCTGGCCCCGTTGTGCCCTACCTTTGCGGGTGGGGGCAAGTCAGGCCAGTTTGACACCCGCCCCGCTCATCCCCGCCTCTGCCGCCGCAAGCGACCCATCCAGGTCAATGGCCCGGCACAGATCCATCCGCACATCCACCTTAAATCCCAGCTTCGCCGCATCCACGGCAGAGAAGTTCACGCAGAAATCCGTGGCGAGGCCCACCATCGTCAGGTCCGTGATACCGCGCGTCCGCAGATACCCCTCCAGCCCCGTAGGCGTCTTCTGATCATTTTCAAAGAACGCCGAATAGCTGTCGATGGCAGGGCGATAACCCTTGCGCACAATCATATCGGCCCGGTCCGCATTCAGGTCCGCGTGGAAGTTAGCACCATCTGTTCCCTGCACACAGTGATCCGGCCACAGCACCTGCGGCCCATAGGGCATCTCGACCATGTCATACGGGCCCTTGCCCTCATGCGACGACGCGAATGACGAATGCCCGGCCGGATGCCAATCCTGCGTCAGTACCACGGCGTCAAACTCTGCCATCAGCGCATTGATGCCAGCGACGATCTGATCCCCCTCCGGCACGGCCAGCGCACCGCCGGGGCAAAAGTCGTTCTGGACATCGATCACGATCAGGGCGCGGGTCATATGGGCCTCCTGCTTTGCATAGCTGCCTTGTGACACCCGCCCGCCCCCTTGCGCAAGGGCACGGCCTTCGCCTATCTCGCGCCCATGTACACCATCGCCGCCCTCTACCACTTCACGCGCTTCGATGATCCCGCCGCGATAAAGGGACCGCTGGCCAAGCTGTGCTGCAATGCAGGCGTCAAGGGCACGCTGCTGCTGGCCCCAGAAGGGATCAACGGCACCATAGCCGGACCACGCGCAGGCATCGACGCGGTGCTGGCCCACATCCGCGCCCTGCCCGGTTGCGCCGATTTGGAGTGGAAGGAAAGCACCAGCGACACGCCCCCCTTCGGTAAGATGAAGGTGCGGCTCAAGCGCGAGATCGTGACCATGGGCCAACCCGATGTCGATCCGGCGGCTCGCGTGGGCCACTATGTGGACCCCGCCGATTGGAACGACCTGATCGGACGCGAGGATGTGGCCGTCATCGACACCCGCAACGATTACGAAGTGGCCATCGGCTCCTTCAACGGTGCCATTGATCCTGCCACCCGCAGCTTTGGCGAGTTTCCAGCGTGGTGGGAGGAGAACAAGCACCGCTTCCACAACAAGAAGGTGGCGATGTTCTGCACCGGCGGCATCCGCTGCGAGAAGTCCACGAACTACCTGCTCGGCCAGGGGGTCGAGGATGTGTTCCACCTCAAGGGCGGCATCCTCAAATACCTCGAAGAGGTGCCAGCCGATGAGAGTACCTGGCAAGGCGAGTGCTTTGTATTCGACGGGCGGGTCAGCGTGGGCCACGGCCTGCAAGTCGGCCCGCACCTGCTGTGCCACGCCTGCCGCCGCCCGATCCTGCCCGCCGATCAGCACCGCCCGGAATACGAGGCGGGCGTGAGCTGCCATCACTGCGTGAACGAGACGAGCGCCGAGGACAAAGCCCGCTTTCGCGAGCGCCAGAAGCAAATCGAACTGGCCCGCGCGCGCGGCGAGGATCACCTCAGCGGCCCCATGGTTCCCGACAAGGCCTGACATGGGCGGACGACACGTCCGCCTTACGTTTGGCCCGGTTCAATCAGATTAACCCTTCATCAACCTTTGGCACCGTGTGCACGGTTAACCATGGCGATTTCGCCAATGCTGCGCCGCGGCGGTGTACAGGGGGTGCACGCATGGTGCACAAGGGGTGACAGGCCCATATTCCTTGTTTTTATGACGTTAACGCGCATATCGCGGAAATCGACCAGACGGTGCACCAAACCGTTGCGCGTACGGTGCCTCAGGCGGTGCTCAACACCTGTCGCGGACGCGCCCGCATCCACAGCCAGACCATGATCGCAATGTTCAGACCGTTCCACGCAATCCCGTTCCAGAACGCCATCTGATAGCTGCCGGTGACGTCGTAAATCCACCCCGACATCCACCCGCCCAGCGCCATGCCCATGATGGTCGCCATCATGACAAAACCCACCCGCGCCCCCGCCTCCCGCGCGGGCATGTATTCTCGTACGATGATCGCATAACTGGGCACAATCCCGCCCTGGCTCAGCCCAAAGATCAGGCTGACCACATAGAGCGAAATCAGCGCGTCAGAGGGTAGGTATAGAACCAGCGCAATACACTGCAGGACAGAGCCCAGCAGCAGCGTCTTTACGCCTCCCAGCCTGTCGGCCAGCAGCCCCGAAACAAGCCGTGACCCCACACCACCCAGAAGCATCAGCGCCAGCATCTCGGCACCCACGGCGGGCCCGTAGCCCAGGTCAACGCAATAGCTGACGATATGAACCTGCGGCATCGACATCGCCACACAGCAGCCCACCCCGGCCAGACCCAAAAGCCACGCCAGGGTCCGGGGCGATAGCCCGACCGAAGCGGCGTTCGCATTCGATGACGCTTCGGCCAATTCATGTGCTGTATCAGGCACTTGACGGCGCAGCATAAGCGCCAAAGGGATCACGACGACAAGCGTCGAAATAGCCAGTACCGCATAGGCCGCGCGCCAGCCCTGGTCTTCCAGGATACCGGCCAGAAGGATCGGCCAGATCGCGCCCGACAGGTAGTTGCCGCTCGCCGCAATGGCGACAGCTATCCCACGCCGTTTCAGAAACCAGTGCGAGATGTCTGCGATCAGAGGCCCGAACCCCACAGACGTGCCAAGCCCGATCAGCAGTTGCGCCAACGACAGCGCAAGGATCGATCCACTCAACATCGCCAGCCCGTACCCGGCAGCAATCGCCAGCGCACAGACGATCAGAACCCGCGTGACGCCCCAGATATCCACGGCCCGCCCCACCACAAAGTTGCCCACGGCAAACCCGATCATGGTGAGGGTGTAAGGCATGCTGGCAGCCGCTCGGCTGACCTCGAACTCGGCCTCGACCGCGGGCATGATGACGATGATCGCCCACATGCCAACATTTGCGACCATTGCAATCAGCAGGGTCACGCCAAGGCGCACCCAGGAGTATCCGCTGTCGTGGGGTGAGGTGCTCATGCGCCATCTGCGCACCACGAGGATGCGGGCGCAAGGGATGGACGGTAAATACCAACAATTCGAACCGTTAAGCCCACCGTAACAGGCCGAATGCTATCCATCTCCCCGGGTGAGAAAATTGAGGTTCGGGATATGAGCGTGCAAGCCAATGCGCGGCCAATCATCATCAAAAAGAAAAAGGTGTCAGGCGGCGATGGCCACCATGGCGGCGCCTGGAAAGTGGCCTATGCGGATTTCGTGACCGCGATGATGGCCTTCTTCATGTTGATGTGGCTGCTGAATGCGACGACAGAAAAACAGCGCAAGGGCATCGCCGATTACTTCTCCCCCACAATCCCGATCAACCGGGTGTCTGGGGGTGGCGATGGCAGTTTTGGCGGCGACAGCGTGTTTTCTGAAGTGACCTTGCCCCAAAACGGCACAGGCGCATCCTCGCAACGGCCAACGGAAGCGCGACAGGCCCGTGGTGAGAGCGGGGCAGACGACAGTGGCGAGATTGCCGACGAACAGGACGAGGTCTTTGAATCACTTGAGGCGCGGCTGCTTGGCAAGGGGGGCGAAACAAAGGTGCTCGACAACGACCTGCAGCACATCATCACCCGGGTGACGGACGAGGGGCTGGTTGTGGAACTCTTCGCGCGCGAAGACACGCCCCTCTTCGAAGAGGGCACCGACATACCCACACAATTGCTGCGAAATCTGTCTCAACTGGTCACTGAAGCAGCCCGCACCGTCAAAAACGACATTGCCGTCGAAGGGCACGTACCAGCGCAACCGATCGTCGTTGCCGAACGCTCGACCTGGCGCATGTCAGTCGCCCGTGCCGATGCTGTGCGTCAGCTCCTCAAGCAAACGGGTGTTGAAACAGACCGGGTGGCGCGCGTCACGGGGCATGCGGATCGTGAACCTGCAGTCAAAAACCCGATGGCCATGCGCAACAACCGGATCGAGATCATATTCCTGCGGGACTGATCCTGTAATAGCTTGGATTTTATCTGTTAGCCGCACGTTAAGGCGGCATGCCTATCTGTTGGATCAATCTGGTCGGTACAGCAGAAAGGCGTGTCCATGACGATCTCTTCCTCGCTCAATGCAGGTGTTGCAGGGCTACAGGCAAACGCAACACGACTTGCATCCATTTCGGACAACATCGCGAACTCCTCCACCTATGGCTATAAGCGGGTGCAAACCGACTTTCAGTCCCTGGTGATTTCATCAAACGGCGGAACATACTCTGCTGGCGGGGTCCGGGCATCGACCGAGCGTCTGATTGATCAGCGTGGTTCGCTGGTCTCCACGGCAAATGCAACAGATTTGGCTGTACGCGGTCGCGGCATGTTGCCGGTTGCTCAGTTGACCGATGTGAATCTGTCAAACGGCAACAACCAGATGTTCCTGACAACGACGGGATCGTTCCGGACGGATGCAAACGGATATCTGCGGTCGGATTCCGGGCTTGTCCTGATGGGCTGGCCCGCCCAGCCGGATGGCACAGTCCCCACATTCCCGCGCGACACATCGGACGGCTTGCAACCAGTGCAGATCAACGTGAACCAGTTCTCGGGCGAGCCGACCACGCAACTGTCGCTTGGGGTCAACCTCCCAGCCACCGATACCGACGCCGGTTCGGCTGGTGAAATACAGTACCTGTCGGTCGAATACTTCGACAATCTGGGCACGTCCGAGAACATCAACATCAGCTTCACACCGACAGTGCCAGCGACTGGAACGTCCAACGAGTGGACAATGCAATTGACCGATTCCGCGCTGGACGGTGCCATCGTGGGTGAGTACGTACTGACCTTTGACGACAGCCGCGCGGCTGGTGGCACGCTGGCCTCGGTGACCACAACCACAGGCGGCGCGTACGATCCCGCAACTGGCAACATCATGATCACGGCGGAAGGGGGCCCGCTGGAAATCAACATCGGCCAGTTAGGCGAAAGCGATGGCCTGACACAGCTGTCTGACAGCTTTGCACCTGTTTCGATCTCGAAGGACGGATCGCCTGTCGGCAACATGACAAATGTCGAGGTTGACGCAAACGGCTACGTGACCGCCTTCTTCGACACCGGAATCAATCGCACGATCTATCAAATCCCGCTTGTGGATTTGCCCAATCCGAACGGCATGGTTGCGCTGGATCAGCAGACCTATCTGCCATCCCCTGAAAGTGGCAGTTTCTTCCTTTGGGATGCAGGTGACGGGCCAACCGGCGACATTGTTTCTTACGCACGCGAGGAATCCGCCGTGGATGTGGCCGGCGAACTGACGGCGATGATCCAGACGCAGCGCGCCTATTCGTCGAACGCCAAGGTTATCCAAACCGTGGACGAGATGCTCCAGGAAACCACAAACATCAAACGCTGATCGTGATCATCGGCGCACCTGAAAGAGAGTTGGCGACATGTCACTGACCAGTGCACTATCCTCGGCCATGTCGGGCATCCGCGCGGCAAGTCGTGGTTCGGAAATCGTATCGAGCAACATCGCAAACGCCAACACACCTGGCTACGCGCGCCGCACATTGTCAGTCTCTTCCGATAGTGGCGGTGCAGGCGTCGGCGTTCGGATCAATGGCGTCGTACGACATGTCGACCAGCAGGTCATCAATGACCGGCGCCTTGCTGATGCGGAGGTGGGATACAAATCGGAAACCACCTCTGCACTAACCAAGATTGAGGATTTGATCGGAACCCCCGACAACGCGGGATCACTCGCAGCTCGTGTCGCCGATTTCGAGAAAAGCCTGATCACTGCGACAAGCCGACCCGATGCAACGGAACGCCTGACTTCGGTGGCATTCGCGGCAAAAGATTTGGCAAGTTCGTTGAACACTGTTGCACAGGGCATTCAGGACACACGGACACAAGCAGATCAAAGCATCGACGCGCAAGTACGCCGCTTGGATGACGCCCTGAAAGGGGTGGAAACCCTGAATGCCCGTATCGTAGCGAGCAGCAAGGTCGGGACGGAGTTTTCGGCCCTACAGGACCAACGACAATTGTTGATTGATGACATCAGCGAAATGGTTCCGGTCCGCATGGTCCCTCGGGACTACGGTGCCGTCGCCCTGTATTCGACAGGTGGCGCCATCCTGCTCGAAGGGCGCGCGGTAGAAGTTGGCTTTGAACCGGCCAATGTTGTCACACCCTACGAATCCATCGAGGACGGCACTTTGTCCGGCCTAACACTCAATGGCATATCGATAAACACAAGCTCAGAAAGCGGCAGGCTCCGCGGTGGCACGCTTGGCGCCCAGTTTGAAATCCGGGATGAGATCGCCACTGACGCACAAACACAGATTGATGCACTCGCGCGCGACCTGATTTCCCGTTTCGAAGACAATAGCGTCGATCCAACCCTCTCCCCCGGAGACGCTGGCCTTTTCACCGACGCAGGTTCGGCATTTGACCCGGCAGACGAACTGGGCGTGGCCAATCGTATCGCCTTGAACACGCTCGTCGATCCTGAAGAAAGCGGCGAAACTTGGAGAATACGGGACGGCTTGGGTGCAACCGCTCCCGGAGATGTCGGCAATGGATCTCTTCTGGTTGCGCTCACTAACACATTGGTCGCCACGCGACCTCAGCTTTCGGGCAGCTTTGGCGCCTCCGACCTTGGCATTGATGGCATCGTAGCCAGTCTTTCCTCTCAGATCGGAGCGGATCGATTGCGTGCTGATCAACAGCTGTCATTCGCCTCCGCTCAGTCCGTGGAACTAGCGCAAGTCGAACGTGCTAATGGCGTTGATACAGATGCCGAAATCCAAAACCTTATGGTGCTTGAACAAGCCTATGCAGCAAATGCGCGCGTGATTTCGACCATTGATGAAATGTTTGACACCCTGATGAGGATTTGACGATGAATACCCACGGTCTCGGTGATCTTGCGCAGACGTTCCTGCTGCAACGTCGCGGTGCGGCACTCAAATCAGAAATGGCACGCCTGAACCAGGAACTGGCCAGCGGACAGGTCAGCGATGTCAAATCGGTACTAGCTGGCAACGTCAGCTATCTGTCAGACATAGAAGCGGACATGCGCACCATGTCAGCCTACAAGATTGCTACCACCGAAGCCGCACAATTTGCCGACAGTGCGCAGAACGCTCTGAATCGCATGGATACGAGCGCAGGTACTCTTAGTAACGCGCTTCTTACAGTCTCTTCTATCGCGGTGGGCCCCGTGCTTGACCAATTGTCTGTGGATGCAACACACGAGTTCGAGGCAATCGTGTCGGCTCTGAACACATCTAGCGGGGGGCGTTCGATTTTCGCCGGAACAGCCACCGATACGCCCGCAACAACGAATGCCGGGAGCATTCTGGCCGATCTGCGCGCCGCAATTGCGGGACAGACCGGTGTATCGAATATAGCCGACGCAGTGACACAGTGGTTTGACGATCCGGCAGGCTTTCGAAATTCGGCCTACACGGGATCAGACAATGCGATTGCTCCCTTTCAAATTGCAGAAGACCGCCAGGTCTCGGTTGATTTGAAAGCAGATCAGACTGTCTTTCGGGATTTGCTGAAGGGCGCAGCACTCGCTGCGATAGCGGCTGACGATACGCTAGGTTTATCCGCGGCGGGTCAGCAGGAAATTCTGGAAATCGCGGGTAGCGAACTCATCCGTGCGAAGGATCAGTTGACCGCAACGCAGGGCAATTTGGGGTCGGCGCAGGCGCGCATTGACGCAATCGCGACGCAAAACGCCGCTCGCGCAACGGCGCTGGAATTTGCCAAGGGAGCCCTTCTCCAAGCTGACCCATACGAAACCGCAACCCAATTGGAGGCAGTCCAATTTCAGCTTCAGTCCCTCTATACCGTAACCGCACGCATGTCCGATCTGTCCCTGGTGAATTTCGTCAGATGATCCGCACCCTGGTTTGCATTCTGGCCATCGCGTTTGGCACACTGGCGCAAGCCAATCCCGTCCGCATTAAGGACTTGGTCGATTTCGACGGTGTACGCGGGAATGACCTTGTAGGTTACGGTCTGGTCGTAGGGCTGGATGGAACAGGCGACGGGCTGCGCAATGCGCCCTTCACCGAAGACATCATGACGAACATTCTGGAGCGGCTCGGCGTCAATGTGACGGGCGAGCAGTTCCGCCCAAAAAATGTGGCGGCCGTGATCGTGACCGCAACCTTACCTCCATTCGCGCGCAGCGGCAGTCAGATCGACATCACTGTTTCCGCGATTGGAGATGCCAAAAGCCTGCTGGGCGGTACGCTTGTCATGACCCCAATGAACGCTGCAGATGGTGAGATTTATGCCGTCGCACAGGGCACAATCATTGCCGGCGGTGCGGTCGCCGAAGGGGATGGTGCCCGAGTGACGCAGGGTGTTCCAACATCCGGAGTGATCCCATCGGGTGCGCGGATCGAGCGTGAGATTGACTTTGAGCTCAGCAGCCTCACGAATATGCGTCTGGCCCTTCGCGACCCTGATTTCACCACAGCGGCACGGATCGAAGAAGCGATCAATGGCGTGTTTGGTCGCCGCGTTGCCACTATGTTGGATTCTGGCACCGTATCATTGAACATCACCCAAACACGCGCACGCTCAGCTGCGCATGCACTCGGCCGCATAGAAAACATCGCGGTTGAGCCAGAGCGGAAGGCTCGGGTCGTGGTCGATCAAAGGTCCGGAACAATTGTAATGGGGGATGATGTGCGCATCTCTCGCGTCGCCGTTTCACAAGGAAACCTGACCCTCCGCATTCAAGAGCAGCCTTTGGCTGTTCAACCAAACCCATTTGCTGATGGTCAGACCGTCGTGGTGCCTCGCACCACTGTCGATCTACAAGAAGATGATGGTCCTGGACTAGCCGAAGTACCAGAGGGGGCATCGCTCTCTGAGGTGATTGCCGGCTTGAATGCACTTGGCGTGGCGCCCCGGGATATGATTGACATTCTAAAGAGCATTAAAGCGGCTGGCGCGCTGCATGCCGAATTCGTTGTGAGATAAATGGAACGGCCTGATAACGTAAAAAATGTCATCAGGCCGCTCGAGCTATTCGTGCGCGAGGATATCAGACGTAAGTCATAGCTTATGACAGTACATCGTTCAGACGTACGAAGCACAGCGTTAGGATGGATTGGTAAATAGTTTCAGAAGTAGCTGCGTACCAAACTGCCTGCGATCAAACTCCAGCCGTCTGCAATGACAAAGAATGCCAGCTTGAACGGCAATGAAACGATCGCGGGCGGAACCATCATCATGCCCATGCTCATCAAAATTGCAGCGACGACCAAGTCAATAATCAGGAACGGCAAAAAGATCAGGAAGCCCACTTGAAATGCGCGAGAAATCTCTGACAGCAAAAAGCTGGGCACCAAAACGGACAATGGCGCTTCCGCGGACAACACCACATTCTGAGTATCGGGACGTAGATCAGCCATCGCCGCGAATGTCTCTGCATCCAGTCGTCCGGCCATAAATACACGAAAAGGCTCAAGTGTCCGTGTGAACGCAGCGTCGGGCTCGATCTGCTCATCAATTAAGGGGCGCAAACCGCCTATCCAGGCATCTAAGAACACTGGTTCCATAATAAAATAGGTCAGAAAAAGCGCGAGACTGACAATGAGCATATTGGGAGGCGACTGTTGCAAGCCGATTGCCTGGCGCAAGATCGACAACACTGTCACCAAAAATGGAAAGCATGTCACCATAATGGCAAGGCCTGGCGCCAGGCTCAGCACGGTGATCAAAGCAATCAGCTGAATGGTTCTGGCGCTCAGTGAGCTGTCGTCTCCGAGCGAAATCGCAACGTCCTGGGCTATGGCATCCGCCGGAAAAACCAACAGAACGCTAAGAAGAAGCGCATACCTCATTGGGTTCAGAGGCCCGCACCTAAGTCCAGAATCTCTGTCAAGCGAACAACAAGTTGCCCCTCCTCCTCGCCCTCGGCCTCTTCCAGCGTGCCGCGCGCAATCAACTTGTCTCCAACGAACAGGTCAACAGGGTCGTCGACCCGCTTGTCAAGCGTCAGGACCGCGTTGGATCCCAACATAACCAAGTCGCGCACAAGCGGGCGCGCGCGCCCAACCGACACGGTGATTTCAATTGGAACAGCGGTGAATGGATTGTGCGCGTCAGATGCCAACGCCGTTGTGGAAGGAGTTTCAGCCATCATTTACCTCAGCGGTTTGGACTTGAAAAAAGGATGTAACGGCTGCCGAAATCTCCGCGACCGTCTGGTCCATATCGAGTTCGACCTCTGTCTGTTCGGTACGCAAAACCACCTGTGATGGAGCGAGCAAATTGTCGCTGACCAGCAAAAAAGGCTCGGGGATTTCATCGCTCAGCACACTGCGCACAGCTGCCTCGTTTTCAGGCGCCACGGCAATTTCTACGCGCTTGTCGAGAGCGGCGCGCGCCATGTTTTGCGCTTTTTCACGCACGTGTGCTCCGAGGCTGGCACGCGCGATTTGAGGAAGAACAATATCAATGATATTGGTGATGACGGTTTCTACCGTCGCGGTCATGCTTGCACGTAGTTCGTGATATTCGAAAGAAGCGTCTTGAAGACTCGACGCCAGACCACTCGACACAAAGCCTTGCGTTTCCGACTGCGCAGATACCGCGTCGTCCCATCCAGCCTGATACCCCTTTTCGAACGCTTCAAGCTTTTGATCTTCGACCATTTCAATTGGCAAAGCAGGCGCGTCGGTTGATGTCGATTTTTTCTCACCAAAGTCCTCAAAGAGATGGGCGGCAGACATCATGCGCGCTCCTCTTCAAGCCAGCTTCGCAGTATTTCAACGGTTTCCTCTTGTCGGTCACCGATCATCGACCGCAGGCGATCAACCGGATCCTCAGAGACGACAGCAGGCAACACGCCGTCATGGCCGGAAGACAGTGCCGGGAGATCAGGCAGCATCTCCGGCGCAGCGGCCATGTCAATCTCTGGCAACTCACCGTGCTCCGCCGAAAACTCAGGCGCGTTTTCAAGACCATCGCCAGGCAGAGTGGGCGGCAAAGCATGGAGCGCGCCAACTGCTGACGACGAGCGGGTCAGAACAGGTTTCACCACGAACAGACCAAGGATCAGCGTGACCGAGGCCAAGATCGCCATCTGAATGGCCGACATCAGGTCCAGGTGGACGCCATCAAACAAGGACGTTTCTGCCGATGTCCCCTGCGGCACAACCGATTTGAGCGCCATGGCTTTGATCGTAATGACGTCGCCGCGCGCTTCGTCATATCCGACGGCCGACGCCACAAGTTCGCGTAGGGCGTCAAGTTCTTCCTCGGACCTGGCTGTCGGAGTTTCACCGCTCTCCTCGTCGGCAAGCACTTCATTAACCAATACCGCAACCGTAATCCGACGGATCGCACCCGCCGACTTTACAATTGCCCGCTCCGTTTCGGACACCTCGTAGTTTATCCGCTCGCGTGTTTCTGAGTTTTGAGAGGACGAGTTTTCCCCGCCGCCCCCTTCACCATCAGGCAGATTTGAGGCGACTGTCACGTCCCCATTGCCAGCCTCATTCGATGTGCTGGTCCGCTCTTCCGTGTCCGTACTGATGACCACACGTTCCTGTGGATCAAAACGCCGCTCGCGAATCTCTTCTGTTTCAGTGACGGTATCCACACTCACTTCAACGATTGCATTGCCGGGGCCGACCCGCGCTTCGAGAAGCCGTTCAACCCTTTCTCTCAGCATCTGAGACTTGTCATCTGAGCTGGGCGAAGGAGAGGTATCATCACCTGAACCAATGACCGCGCCGCTCGCATCTATGACGGTAACATCGTCGGCCGAGAGACCAGCTACCGCGGAAGCGACGAGGAAGCGAACAGCCTTGGCTTGCTGCGCCGAAAACTCTCCGCCATTTGGTGTAATGGCCACCGACGCAGTCGGTGTAACGCTGCGCTGAAAGGGGTTTGAACCGGTCGACGCGATGTGAACACGCGCCATTGCAACGTGCGGACTTGAAACAATCGTGCGTGCGAGTTCCCCTTCCTTTGCACGCCAATACGCAGCATCGAACATTTGCGACGTCGTACCAAACCCAGAAAGGCTATCTAAAAGCTCATATCCTTGGCTGCTATTCGCTGGCAGGCCTTCGCTTGCCAACGTCAACCTCAAATGGTCCCGCTCTTTGGAATCAACAAAGATCGAGCCACCCCGCACCTCGAAAGCAACACCGCGTTGCTCAAGGGCGCGTACGACATCACCGGCTGCACCGTTTTCGAGCCCCGCGTATAGGAGCGTCATTGTCGGCGCAGTCACAACGCGCGACATTGCCAATATTGCCAAGAACATCGCGACGGTCGCCACAACGACCGTAACCTGGCGCTTGATATCCAGTCCCATCCAGACATTCAGTAATTGCTGCACAATTGCCTCCGTCGTTCCGGGCGTTCTGCCCGGTGTTGAACCAGCAATGACCGAACAGCCTTAACAATCGGTTAGTTGATCTATGAGAAATGTGAGTTCGAGAAAGCGTGAGCGGAATACATATGACAGATGCAACGGCAGAAACACCTGAAGAAGTGAAGAAAAGCTCGAAAATGCCTTTGATACTTGGGGCTGTCGCACTGCTGTTGGGCGCGGGGGGCGGGTTTTTCGCTGCCTTTTCCGGAATGATCCTGCCATCCGAATCGGATCACTCCACCGCCAGCCACCAAACAACTCCGACGGATCTTCCCGACATATCGTTCGTGGCACTGGAGCCTTTGGTGATCTCTTTGACCCCGAGCTCGGCAGGTAAGCATCTGCGTTTCAGGGCGCAGTTGGAGGTTCCCTCTCAATACGAAGCGGACGTCCAATCTGTCTTGCCGCGCGTCATTGATGTCTTGAACGGATACCTTCGCGCTCTGGAGATCAAGGACATCGAGAGCCCTGCAGCACTGACACGAATACGCGCGCAAATGCTGCGCCGTGTGCAGATCGTTACGGGGCAAGGGCGGGTTAATGACTTGCTGATAATGGAATTCGTTCTGACGTGATGGTGAATACATGGACTTGATAGCCGACATTCTACTCGCCGCAGGCGCAATGGGCGCCGGCTTTTACTGTTTTATGTTGGGTCGCCGATTGAAGCGATTCAATAGCCTGGAAACGGGGGTTGGTGGGGCAGTGGCCGTCTTGTCCGCGCAAGTTGATGACCTCACCAAAACGCTGGAAGCGGCCCAGAAAACGGCTGCAGAGTCAGCTGAGACCCTAAATGAAACGACTCAGCGCGCGACGGAAATGGCGCGACGCCTGGAATTGCAAATGGCGGCGTTACACGATCTTCAGGAACCCACGCGCACAGATTCTACAGCAAGCGATCCTCAGAAATCAGGAGAGCCTATCTTCACCCGACGCACCTTAGGGGGACGATAATGGCAAAGGATGCACCAAAACGGGCCTCTAGCCGCGGCTCCATCGTTTTCCTTGTTGTGCTTTTACTTGCATCTGCCGCGGTCCGCGTGAGCACCAGTGCCAGTTCAGCCTTAGCCGAGGTCGACCTCGCCAACGGGTTTACGCTACCGCTCAGCAGTAGTGCTCCGAAAGCCCAGCCGAAAGAGCGGCAGAATGAAGATATCGCACCGTTAATAGAAGCGATCCGTGCGCGTGAGGACAAAGTATCAGAACGTGAAAGTGCCCTGGCAGCTCGCGCCAAAGCGCTGGATGTAGCACAGGTAGAGGTCGAGCGACGGTTGGTCGCCCTGGAAAACGCAGAACAACGCCTCCGCGAAACCCTTTCAATCGCTCAAACAGCTGCTGAGGATGACTTGGCGCGCCTCACGATTGTCTATGAAAACATGAAGCCAAAGGACGCGTCAGCCTTGTTTGAAGCAATGGAGCCTGCGTTTGCGGCAGGATTTTTGGGTCGCATGGATCCGGCGGTTGCAGCAAAAATCCTTGCTGGGCTCGATCCGCAGATGGCGTATTCGATCAGCGCGATCGTTGCTGGCCGTAACGCCCAAGCCCCCAAAAACTGAGCGAACGTGAAGCTTTTTTAACGGGTATCTGCAATCCTCGCGCCATATCCAGATGAAGGGATCATCACGTGATTGGAATCATTGGCATTGTAACCATTTTTGTAATGGTGTTCGGCGGATATCTGGCGGCTGGCGGCAAGATGGGGATCATTTTGAAATCCCTGCCGTTCGAGATGACAATGATCATGGGCGCCGCAGTCGGTGCGTTCCTAATCAGCAATTCGATAGCCGAGATCAAACATACCATTAAGGATCTTGGTAAAGTGTTCAAAGGTCCCAAGTGGGCGCATGAGGACTACAGAGATCTGCTGTGCTTACTGTTTGAGTTGATCCGCCTTGCCAGACAGAATCCGGTCGCCATTGAAGAACACATTGAGGACCCAGAAAATTCTTCGATCTTTGCGCGTTACCCGAAAATTGTCGCGGATAATGAAGCGACAGCGTTGATTTGCGACACCATGCGCTCTGCATCAATGAATTACGATGATCCGCACCAAGTCGAAGACGTTCTGGAAAAGCGGATGGAAGCGAATATGCATCATGCTTTGCATTCTAGTCACGCATTGCAAACGGTAGCTGACGGATTGCCAGCGTTGGGAATCGTCGCAGCCGTCCTGGGCGTGATCAAGACCATGGCATCCATTGATCAACCTCCTGAAATTCTTGGCAAACTCATCGGCGGTGCACTCGTAGGGACTTTTCTTGGCGTTTTTCTCGCATACGGCCTGGTTGGCCCCTTTGCCGCAAAGGTTAAGGCCGTTGTCGAAGAAGACAGTCACTTCTATCAACTCATAAGGGAGGTCCTAGTCGCAAATCTGCATAATCACGCCACCAATATTTGTATTGAAGTCGGACGACAGAACACGCCTTCCCATTGTCGACCCTCATTTTCAGACCTGGAAGAGGCGCTCAAGTCAGTAAAGCAGAACGCAGCATGATCAGGGTTTTCGTATTTCTATGTGCTTGGGTCACCTCTTGCGTGCTCGCAAGCGCTGCCGCTATTCCTGTACGATCTGGTGCGCACGAAGACTTCTCCAGAATTGTTTTGGATGTCACTGAATCCGCAGAATGGTCAATTGATCAGGACCCAGAAGGCGCACGTATCCGCATAGTCGGTCACGACGACGGATTTGATACATCGCGTGTTTTTGAACGTATTGACCGAAGTTTCATCGACGCGGTCACGTCATCCGAAAGTGAAGTCTCCATCGCTTTCAATTGCAACTGTGTGGCTGAAGCCTTCCGAGCTGGAGACCGGATGATCGTCGTCGATGTGGCCCTGCGAAAGGACTTTGTGAGCAACAGTGGAACGCAGGAAGATGAAACGGACAGCCAGTTGGCTTCTCCGTCGGGTTTGCGGTTTCCGAGTCTTAACCTATTGCCATCGACTAACACCATTTTCTCTGATCTGGTTTTATCAGACCAGTCGGAAAGCAAGGCACCCGCACCAAGTGCTTTGGCGAGCGCGATCAAGTTAGATCCGAAGCAACAGCTCAGTGAACGTTCGCCACTGGGTCCCGCGCGCGGCAAGCTAGCTGAACACATCGGTCGGGCGGCAACATCTGGCCTCCTCAAGCCAAGTGGAACTCCCATTGCTACGCTCGGAAGTCGGCAGCGTTCGCAGATCGATACCAGGGTGTTTGAGCCGTTACTCACTGATGAAAGCTCAATTGTTGATGAAGATTCGAGCGGATTCAATCTACGTGTAACGTCAAGCCGTGACCCTCTTGAACACAGTGGCGAAGGAATTCGGCAACTGGCAACATCAGGGTCAGTGTGTCCTGACCCCTCCATTTTGCGTGTGCAGGATTGGGGACACAATTCAGATTTTGCACCACGTATCGCTGCTTTACGCAGCAACTTATTCTCTGAGTTGGATAGAATGGATCCGGGTATCGCGAAAGACATGGTTCGAACATACCTTCACTTCGGATTCGGAGCAGAGGCACTTCAGCTCATTGATGCGAACGGCGATGTCTTTGAAGATAGCCAGATACTACGTGAGGTTTCTGAAATTTTGGAATTCGGAACTGTAGAGCAAGATGGGTACTTAGGAAAATTCTTAGAATGCGATTCCGACTTTTCCCTTTGGGCAATTCTGGCATCTCAAGATTTGAATGCCGCTGATGTCCTAAACACTTCGGCCGCCGTTCGCACATTGAACAGCTTGCCGATCCACATGCGGCAGTATTTAGCGCCATTGCTCAGCAGGAAATTGCTCGAATATAGTGATGAAGATGGTGCTTCTGCCGCTTTAAGAAGTTTAGAACGCACCGCACAACCGCTCCCGCCCGCCGCAGAAATCGCGAAGGCGGAGATTGAACTGAAGCAAGGTGAAGTTTCAGACGCACAGGTTAGACTGCGGGGAGTGGTCGAGACAAATGGTCAGCAATCTGCCGAAGCCTTGGTTCGGTACGTGGATACACATTTTGCTGCTGGGCGTGTCATTGAGCAAGACGTTGCAACCTTAGTTGAAGCTTACGCAACGGAATTCAAAGACAGTCCGCTAGGCGAGGAACTGAGACGTACACATGTGCTTGCATTGGCAAAGTCGGGGCAATTTGACGGCGCGTTTGTTGCCCTTGGGGATCTGCCTCTAAACAGAGTGAAGGACAAAAGCGTTGACCTTAGGTCTGCCGTTTTGCAGGTACTATCAAGTGATGCGAGCGATGCAACTTTTGCCGAACATGCTTTCGAAAACATATCTCGTCACAGGGGTGCTATCTCCCAAAACGCAGCCTTGAGCATTGCGAATAGGCTGATTGACCTTGGGTTCTTTGCTGAGGCTGAACACTTGCTGTCAACACAAAATGATATCCCTCAAACGAGTGGGAACAGGGTGCTACGCGCGAAAATTTCTTTGGGCCTAGCCCGACCGTTCGAAGCGCAGGCCGTTTTGCGCGGCCTCAAAGGAGAAGAAGTTTCCCGTTTAAGGGCCAAGGCAAGCATTCTGGCCGGAGACCATGATCAAGCTCATGAAATACTAAGTGATCTTGGAGATGAAAAAAGCAGCTTGGAAGCAGCTTGGTTGTCAAACGACTGGCGAACAAATGTCGCCTCTAACGCGCCGGTACTCGGCGCAGCGGCAGAAGTTGCTTCGTTGCAAGTTGATGTGCCAACGGAGCTTGATGGAATGCTGACACGCCTGCAAACGACACTCCAAGACAGCGCAGACGCACGCAATGTCATTGAACAGTTAATCGCGACAACCGGAAGCGACGACTAGTTTCCAAAACCCAAGCAATCCGTCATGCTTGGTTACCAAATGTAAACGAGCGTCAGCTTACCGTGTCGACATCACAGAAGTGATGGGAACAGCTGATCATGAATTGCAAATGGAAACGCACTGCATTGTCCCCAATATGGCAGTGCAGACCTACGCACTTAACTCCATTCATTTCAAGCACATTGCGCCAGCTACGCTCGCTCCGTGAGGCTTACAGGCGACCGCTCCGCTCGGCATCAATCGGCAGGTCGGAAGCCCAAAAAAGTCGGATCATGATTTGCGGATCTGATCAGAGGTTTAAGACGTGACCTCAAAAAAGCTCATCATTTTCAACCCAACGGTTTTGCTCGCAATCGCTCTGATGGCGATCATCGTCATGATGATACTGCCCATGCCTGCCTGGGTCCTGGACGTTGGCCTGGCTGCGTCCTTCGCGCTTGCGATACTGATCTTCACCCTGACTCTGTTTATCGAACGACCGCTCGACTTCTCCGCCTTTCCAACAATCCTCCTAGCATCTCTGATGTTGAGACTGTCACTCAACGTGTCGTCCACAAAACTCATCATAGGTCAGGGACACACTGGGACAGACGCGGCGGGAGAGGTAATTGAAGGGTTTGCGCAATTCATTATGGGGGGCAGCGTCTTCCTTGGCCTGGTTGTTTTCTGCGTACTGCTCATCGTGAACTTTATGGTCATCACAAAGGGCGCGACACGGATGGCCGAAGTCGGTGCAAGGTTCGCATTGGACGGTATGCCCGGCAAACAATTGGCAATCGACAGCGACATGTCTGCCGGTGCAATCGACCACAAGGAGGCAAAATCCCGTCGCGAGCTGGAACAAGCGGAAACAACCTTTTTCGGGTCGCTCGACGGCGCGTCAAAATTCGTTAAAGGCGATGCAGTGGCCGGCTTGCTCATCACACTGCTGAACCTTGTTGCCGGCTTGGTTATGGGAACCGCCGTTCATGGCATGGCGTTAGGCAGTGCCTTTGAAACCTATGCAATTCTTACGGTCGGCGACGGACTTGTGTCGCAAATTCCGGCGGTGGTCATTTCAATTGCGTCCGCCCTTTTACTTGCACGAGGGGGAGCAAAGGGCGCAACCGATCTGGCCGTTTTCGGGCAGCTGGGCAAACACCCCGCAGCTCTGGCCACGGTTGCCGTCTTGATGGCTTTGCTTGGTCTCTTTCCCGGATTGCCGCTGGCACCATTTCTGGCAGGCGCTATCGGTTTGGGTGCTGCTGCATACCTGATCAAAAAGAAGGCCGATGCAGGCCCAATCGCTGAGATTGATCTGGAGGAAGTGACTGAAGTCGCGGAAGAGAAGTCGCTCGGCGACGTTCTCGAACTTGATGACGTTCATGTCGAATTTGCGCCGGATCTGGTGACGATGGTGCTCGATCCCGGCACCGGGCTTGATGCCAGGATCGCTAACATGCGCGTGCATGTTGCAACAGTGTTCGGCGTCATACTCCCTGAAATCAGGCTGACGGATAACCCTGGACTGCCAAGCGGCAACTATGTCCTTCGCATTCAAGGGGTTGAACAGGCGCGTGGCACGATCCGGCCGGACAGCATTCTTGCACTGGCACCGGAAGCCGCTGAACGACTACCAAACGGAGAAGACACGACCGAGCCAGTCTATGGCGCACCTGCGCGTTGGATTGCCACACAAGATCAAGAGACCGCGGCTCTGGCAGGGGTTACACTGGTCACTCCGACCGAGATCTTGGCGACGCATCTCCTGGAAGTCGTGAAACGCAACTTCAGCAGGCTCCTCACTCTAAAATCTCTCCGAAGGCTTTTGGAGGAAATGAAGAGTGTATCCGACCCTACTCGCGCTGAAGCCAACAGGAAGATGTTGGATGCACTCATCCCCGACAAGGTGCCCATGGATGTACTCCATGCCGTTTTACGCCTGCTTCTCGAAGAGCAAGTATCCATCAGAAATCTGCCGCTCATTCTCGAAGCGGTATCGGAGGCGCGTGCCGTGAACGCACAACCTGAAGCCATCTGCGAACACGTCCGGCAGCGCCTTGGATTTCAGATCATTTCCGGGATCCGCCGTGATGACGGGACATTGCCGCTCATTCAGCTTGCACCGGAATGGGAGGATACGTTCTCAAGCTATCAGGTCGATGCGGATCGCGGACTGGACATCGCGCTTCCACCGGACCTGTTTAACAGGCTGGCAGACAACGTGTCGGAGAAGCTGCAGGATGCCGGTGATCAGGGTATCTTTCCGGCAGTTGTCACAAATACTCGCAGACGCCGTTTCTTGAAAACGATGATGCGTGCAAAGGGTTTGAACAACCCTGTGATCTCGTTTGAGGAAATCGGCGTTGATGCACGACCGTCCCTTGTTGGTGTCGTCGCCGCATGAACGCGGCCGCTGAGCTCATTGCCTTAGTGCAGGCCTCGCTCTGGTTCGGGTTCGTCGTCTTTCTGCGCGTAGGGGCGACAGTAGCACTTCTTCCAGGCTTCGGAGAACAGTCGGTGCCCGTGCGGATCAAACTGATTATCGCTCTGGCATTTACGCTCGTCGTCGCCCCTGCATTGCAAGTGACACTACCGCACTTTTCCCTTGGAACCTTGGCGTTACTTGCATTTACAGAGACAATTGCAGGCCTTGTGATAGGCTTGGGCATCCGTTTGTTCGTTCTGGCCCTGCAGACTGCCGGAGCAATTGCAGCGCAGTCGACGTCGCTCTCGCAAATCCTCGGCGGCGCAGCCATCGAACCTCTGCCAGCGATGGGCTATGTCCTGACTGTAGGGGCCATCGCCTTGGCAGTGATGGCAGGACTACATGTGAAAGCAGCCGAGCTTTTGATCCATTCCTACGTCCTGCTGCCGTTGGGCGCGTTCGCGACTGGTCAGGACGTGGCAGATTGGGGCCTTGCCCAAATCGCGTACGCTTTTGAACTGGCCTTCTTGCTGTCCGCACCATTCTTGCTGATGTCTGTCCTCTACAACCTGGCGCTTGGTGTGATCAACAAGGCGATGCCGCAACTGATGGTGGCATTTGTTGGTGCACCTGTCATTACCTTGGGCGGTTTGTTCGTGCTTTTCCTGGCTGCACCAGTCATGTTGTCTGTTTGGCTGTCCGCACTTGACCAGTTCATGGCCGCACCTTTTGAGGCGTCACGATGAGCAATCAAGACGATGACAGTGACAAGTCGTTTGATCCGACACCGCATAGACTTCAAGAAGCGCGAAAAAAGGGTGAGATTGCCAAGTCGGCGGACCTGCACACGGCGGCGGCCTATGCCGGATTGACATTGGCCTTTGTGGCGGTCGGCCTGCACAGTGTGACGTCTTTTGGAACCTCGCTACAAACCGTATTGGACCAGGCACCAGCTCTTTCAGATGACCTGTTTTCCGGAGGGCCCGCAGCAGTGATGGGTACCATACTTTGGTCCGTATCTGTCGCTGTTTCACCAATCTTTCTCGTGCCAGCTTTGGCCGTCTTAGGTGCGGTGCTGGCACAGCGCGCATTTGTCATTGCACCAACAAAACTTCAACCGAAGCTTTCAAGAATATCGCTGCTCCAAAACGCGAAGCAGAAATTTGGGCGCAGCGGGTTCTTCGAGTTCGCAAAAAGCTTTGTAAAACTCATTCTATACTCTGCATTCCTCGCCGTTTTTCTTATCGCCAGATGGCCAGAGATGATCAGTGTGATGCACGGCTCGCCCGGAATGGTGGTCAAGCTGCTGGCCGAGCTTATTGTTGCGTTCCTATTTGTCGTGGTCCTGATATCAGCTATTTTGGGCGGCATAGACGCTGTGTGGCAGCACCATGAACACATTCGCAAGAACCGCATGTCCCGCAAGGAGATCATGGATGAAACAAAGAACTCTGAAGGTGATCCACACCTGAAGCAAGAACGACGGTCTCGCGCGCAGGCCATCGCCACACAGCAAATGATGAGTGATGTTCCCGCGTCCGACGTCGTCATCGTTAATCCAACTCACTACGCCGTCGCGTTAAAGTGGTCACGGACAAGCGGTTCCGCACCTGTGTGCGTGGCAAAGGGAGTGGACCAAATCGCCTTGCGCATCCGTCAAATCGCGCAAGAAAACGGGGTGCCCATCCACAGCGATCCTCCGACCGCACGAACGCTGCATGCTGTCACCGAAATTGGCGATGAAATCCTGCACGAGCAATATGCAGCCGTCGCGGCTGCCATTCGCTTCGCTGACCAAATGCGAGTCAAAGCTAAGGAACGTGTATAGTGGATAGCTTGTTCGCCTTGCAGCAAATCGCAAATCTAAAATTCCGCCAGAGCGAGGGCGCGCTTGCCAAGGTGACAAATCGTGAAAACCAGCTGCGCGCAGAACTCAAACGCTTACAAGATCTGGCCCGCGAGACACATTCACAACCAGCGTCGGACGCGGAGTTGCGCGCCATCGGTGGCGATATCATTTGGTTGAAGTGGTTAAGCGACAATCAAAAGCGTTTGAGCATCGAACTAGCTCAAATCCTTGCACAAAAGGAACGCCTATTGGCTACGTTTCGAAAAGAGCTGGGGAAGAAATCCGTCACGGACGAGTTGTTGACGCAAAGCAAATCTCAAGCGCGCCAAAAGAAAGCTAAGAAACGTCTCGATCAAGCCGTCGACATCTCGCTCGTTCAGCAAAGCTTCAAAAACTAATAATCCTGGCGCGCAATCTCAAGAATAAGCACGTCCGAGATTTGGTCACCCATGTCCTTTTGCGCAACTTCTCTCAAAGCGCCTCGTAAAACAGCCATATTGTTCGCGTTCGTAAACGCGCCATTGAAACCGCCAACATTGGCATGGTCGAAAAGAACCTGAAGAAACGAGTCGCGCAGTTTCGGTTCCATAGAATAGATCGCATCTTTCTGCCCGGCGGGAACTTCAAGGCTGAGCGACATGACAACCAGCGCCGTGACGGCATCCCCGCTCACAACAGGGACGACAAACTGGTTGTTCATTTTTACATATTCACGATCCGATGTTTCGGCTGCCTCATCGATCTTTTGCTTCTCTTCATTCGAAACATCAGGGTCATCGCTCGCCATTGGTGCAGGGGTAGGACGCATAAATATGCCTGCGCCAACCCCTGCACCGGCACCAATCAAAAGCAGAACAACAGGAAGCAGCTTCTTCAACTTATAATCTCCTAGAAGGGCAGGATTGCATCAAGAACCTGTTGGCCGATCCGTGGCTGTTGCACATCTGTGATCTGTCCGCGGCCTCCGTAGGACACACGCGCCTGCGCAATCTTATCGTAGGTGATCTCATTCTGGCGCGAGATGTCTTCCGGCCGGACATAGCCTGAGACAAGCAGCTCCCTCATTTCAAAATTCACACGCAGCTCCTGAGAGCCTGAAATCGAGAGGATGCCATTTGGCAGCACGTCAATGACAGTTGCCGCGACCCGCAAAGTCAGTTTTTCCTCGCGTTTGACAGAACCATCTCCGCTCGAACCGGAACTTGACGTGATGGACACCAGATCGGATGCGGACGCCCCTGCGGGCAGTTTTTCATCAAGCCGCTGCGGCAGGCCGCCAAGTTGGGGCACTTGTAAGCTTTCAGTACCACTACGTGACCTATCCGTTTCATTTGAGATTTCTGCGCTCTCATCAATCTCGATCACCACGGTCATGATGTCTCCGCGTTGCATCGCACGCCGATCTCCCAACAGGGAAGACCGCTGACCACTCCAAAGCGAAGCGCGATCTGTCGGTCCCGCCTCCTCGATCGCGAGGGGCAGTGTCGCTCCAACCATCGCCGTGTGTTCGCGCGTCTCCAACGGGTTTGAAAAGCTCGGTGCTTTGCCCAAATGATCACCCCGCCCACATGCAACAGCCACGCCAAGGACAGTGAAAGATGCGAATGTACGTACGGAAATCTTGAAATTTGACATAGTCATCTGGTCACCTTGATTGAGCCGTCTTCTTGTACGAAGCCAAAGAGGGTTGCGCGCGAACTAAGGTTCATGACCCGAACGCGGTCACCAATGCCACCCCGCTCCAACGCGCGACCATCCGTTGAAATCGATAGCGTCCCTACGTTGAAAAAGAGCGGCACGATTTGATTGCGATTGATTATCGCGGGCGGGCCAACGGCATCGAATGGGATCGGGCGGCCAGCATATAGCGCGATGCGCGCCTCCTGGCCTACAACATCAGACAAACGATCAAATGCACCCGACAATTCCACATCACGCAACACGAGATCCTGTGCTGTGATGACAGTACCAGGGCGTAGCGTCCGCGTGGGCGTCACCATGTCGGCGTAGGCCATATTGGCTGTCACACAGAGTATCGCAATCCACCGCATCACCGAACCTGCGTCATCGCACCCATCATTTGATCGGCCGCCGAAATCACTTTTGAGTTCATTTCGTAGCCGCGCTGAGCAGCAATCAAATCCGTGATTTCGCGGACGGCATCGACCGAACTTTCTTCGAGATAGCCCTGTCGCAACGTGCCCAAACCATCCAGGCCAGGCGTCGTAACAATCGGCGGACCGGACGCATCCGTTTCCGCAAACAGATTGCTGCCGAGCGCCTCAAGCCCTTTTGGGTTTGCAAAGCCCGTCAAGTTGAACTGTCCGATTAGCTGCCCTGCTGCGGTTTCAGCAAAATACGCGTAAACCTCTCCGTCCCCATTGATCGAAACGCTGCGCGCGTCCTCCGGGATGACGATTTCGGGAGACACCGGGTATCCATCCGATGTCACGATCAGACCTTCACCAGTGCGCTTGAGCGCGCCATCCCGTGTGTATCCGGTTTGACCAGATGGTAGCGTCACTTCCAGGTAACCATTACCGTCAATCGCAACATCCAAATCACCGTTTGTCGCGGCCAGAGACCCTTGCGCCAAGTGCACAGAGACTGCCGCCGGACGCACGCCAAGACCGAGCTGCACACCGGTTGGCAGCACAGTTCCATCCGAGGCGTTTATGGCACCCGGGCGCGTCATCTGTTGATAGTGCAGGTCGGCAAACTCCGCGCGGCGCGCATTGTACCCGGTTGTGCTCATGTTCGCGAGGTTGTTCGAGATCGTCTCAACCCGCATTTGTTGGGCCAACATGCCCGTAGCCGCGATTTTCAGGGCGCGCATCTGCGTCTCCTTAGCTTGACTTCAACATTGCATCCATGGCGCGCCGAACACGCTCATCTTCGGAATTGAGAAAATTCTGACCCATCTCATAAGCGCGCTGAATTTCGATCATCCGCGCAAGCTGACCAATCGGGTCAACATTGGATTCTTCGACAAAACCCTGCAGCATTCGCGCGGTTTCAGACGGCTCAAATCCTGCGTCGGCGCGAAACATGACGCCGCCCTCACGTGTGAGAGTTGTAGGGTCTACGGGCTGAACAAGGCCGATTTGTCCGGCAAACTGGCCGTCAGCACTGATAGACCCATCTGGCGAAACCGAAAGCGACCGCGCATCGGGCGGCACGAAAACAGGCGCACCACCAGCATCCAGAACAGCATGGCCGTCCGGGGTAACCAGATCGCCCTGCGCGTTCGGGGAAAAGCTGCCCGCGCGGGTTGCTCGTTCACCATCTGGCGTCTGGATCAGAAAGAAGCCATCGCCCTCAATCGCAAAATCAAAGCTCCCGCCTGTTTGCGTTAAAGTCCCCTGAACGAATGATGTGTGGCGCACACTCCCATGGCCCATTGAGAGCGATGGGCCGCCCTGGATGCCCTGAATATACTCGGAGAAAACCAAGCCTTCCTGCCGGTACCCGGTCGTCGCGCTGTTAGCGATATTGTTGGCGACAATTTGCATTTCACGCATGAGACCGGATTGACGGGTCAGTGCGATGTATCCTGTGCTGTCCATCTTATCCTCCGATCACGAGCGGGATGATCTGACTTTGGAAAAAGGAAACGAGTGTTTGCGTCATGAAGCCCATGGTCACCCAGAACACGAGGACGATGGCGGCCAGCTTTGGAACAAAAGTCAGCGTCATTTCCTGAATCGAGGTCAGCGCCTGCACCAATCCGATGGAAACACCCGCGACCAGAGCAACAACAAGGATTGGCGCCGAAACCAGCACAGCGATCCAAAGCCCTTGTCGCAAGGTGTCAAAAAAGATGACCTCGTTGAGCATATCAGACCGGCATCCGGAGAATTTCCTGATATGCTTCAACCACCTTATTGCGAACCGTGACCGCAGTTTCGACAGCCAGCTCTGTTTGAGCCAGTGCTTGAACCAGCGAATGCGGATCAGCTTTGCCGACCATGGCATCCTTCGCCACTTGCTCCCCCGTCGCCAGGGTCTGGGCAAAATCCATTGCGACCTGACCAAACAAGCTGCCGCTTTCGCGACCGCTTGGCTGGGTTGCCGGCCGCAAGGCAGCGTAGTTCTGGGCGGCAGATACTGTTCCGATTTCCATTCTGGATCTCCTTTGAAGCGCGCGATCAGCGGCGCAATAGTTGCATGAGGCTTGAGGACATTTGCCTTGCCTGCTCAAACATTTTCAGGTTCGCCTCGTAGCTCCGCTGAGCTTCCCTGGCGTCCGCCAATTCAATCATCAGATCGACATTGGATCCTTCGTAGTGCCCACTCTGATCCGCCATGGGATGGGACGGGTCATAGACGCGAGGCAAGGGGCGATCATCCAATGACATACGACCGACCTGCACCGTGGTGACACCGCGACCGGAGTCAAATTCCGCGCGAAAAGGTATGGTCTTACGTTTGTACCCAGGCGTATCCGCATTCGAGATGTTTTCTGACAAATGCCGTAGGCGTGAAGACTGCGCTTTCAGCCCACTGGCCGACACAGAGAGTGATTTCGCGAATTCGTTCATGTTGACGCTCCTACTGGCGGCCCAGGCTGGCGCGCAAAATGGTCAGCGTGCTTTTGTAGATGGCCAGGGAACGGTCGTGCTGACGTTTGGCGTCTGTCGCGCGCAACATTTCCGTCTCAATCGAAACGCTGTTGCCGTCGGGTGCGGCAAATGTCTTGTCTTCTTCGACAAGCGCACGCACGTCTCCAACCGCGCTGCCGTGAATGTGATTGAGACGAGTGGCGCGCTGTGAAAATGCGCCCTGCGATGTCGGCGCATATGTCTCTGCAAAGCTGGTAATATCGCGCGCAATGTATCCAGGCGTATCGGCATTTGCGACATTTTGCGCGACGACAGCCTGTTTTTGACCCGCGTGCACCGCCATAGCATGCGCAGTCTTAAAAACTGTCAGGTTCTGAAACATCGGGGCTTCTCCCTCGTGAATTTCAATCAACGCTTAACTGTGATTCCCTAAAAAACTGTTTGCAGATATCAGGAGGATGCGATGCGCCACGCCATGCGATTGCAAATGTTGCAAGCTCAGCTTTCCGAAATCCAAATTGCTCGCACAGTTGGTCGGATCAGCGGAACACACGGCAATGTATTGAGTGTGTCGGGCCTTGCAAACGTTAGCAGAATTGGGGATCGCGTGTTAATCACACGAACGTCAGGCGATGTACTGCCAGCCGAGATTGTTCAGCTTTCACAATCGGATGCAATGATTGTACCGGACGGCCCATTTGATGGCGTCGCATTGAACGATCGCGTTGTCGTCGACACTCAAAACAAGATTGCACCAAACAAAACATGGCTGGGCCGCATTGTAGATCCGAACGGCGAGCCGCTTGATGGCCACGCGCTCAGTAGGGGGCCCGGCTCGCGCGCCATCAAGAACCAGCCACCCTCCGCTGCGACCCGGCGCCCGTTGGGAAAACGTATGGACACTGGACACGTGGTCTTCGACACGATGTTGCCCATTGTTCAGGGGCAACGGGTGGGGCTATTCGCAGGATCTGGCGTGGGGAAATCCAGCCTAATGGGGCAATTGGCAAAGCGAATGTCGGCAGATGTCGTGGTCATCGCGATGATCGGCGAGCGTGGGCGCGAAGTACGTCACTTTGTCGACGAAGTTTTGGGCCCGGACGGGATGGAAAAGACGGTTGTCGTGGCGGCGACATCCGATCAATCGCCGCTGGTGCGCCGTCGATGCGCCTGGACAGCTATGGCTGTGGCCGAGCATTTCAGAGACGAAGGGCTGTCTGTTCTGTTTCTCGCTGATTCAATCACACGTTTTGCCGAGGCACATCGCGAAGTCGCAAGCGCTGCAGGTGAAGCGCCCGTCCTGCGCGGCTTTCCTGCCTCAACGTCGCATTTAATCATGTCGCTATGTGAGCGCGCCGGGCCCGGCGGTCCAGATCAAGGTGACATCACAGCCGTTTTGAGCGTTCTGGTCGCAGGTTCTGATATGGAGGAACCAATTGCGGATATTTTGAGAGGTGTATTGGACGGGCATATCGTACTTGATCGCGAAATCGCTGAGCGTGGTCGCTTTCCAGCCGTGGACGTGTTGCGTTCGGTATCAAGAAGTCTGCCTGCCGCCGCAACGAACGCCGAAAACGTGACAATCGCCCAGGTCCGAAAATTGCTCAGCGCATTTGAGCAGAACAAGATGATGATCAATGCGGGCTTGTACACCGCAGGCGCTGATCCGGACATCGACGCTGCCATAAAGGCATTGCCGCACATAGAAAAAGCGATGTCGCATACTCATGAAAGCGATTGCAATCACAGCTTCGATAAGCTCAGCCTCGCATTACGACGAAGCGGGATCAGCTATGAGAAAGATCGACAGGCGTCACGCTAGATCGACATGGCTTTATCTACGGCACCAAAACCGATGATCAGCAATCGCGTTTCAGACGCGGCGACGCTTTAGCCGCTCAGCAAAGTCAGCGCTATGGCCGCACCAGAGGCGCCACCCCCGATCTGCTCAATTTGGGCTCGCGCAAAATAGGTGTTGATCAAACGATCCAGTGTTTCTTCATCTGCCAATTGGGCTGGGTCCGATACACCCAGAATGCGCTCGGCCCTGTCTTGAAAGACCAAGAGTTGCTGGTCGATATCTACCTGCCCAAAGGCCTCCGGCAATCCAAGTGCAGTTTCAAAGAGGCTGCGCAGGGGCGGTTGGCCCATGATGCTGAACCATTTTGAGGCATCTGATCCTTCGCTTTGGACGACATCAGGCAACGTACGTTCGGCGTAGAGTGCAATGCGCATGCTTTCATCTTGGTTACCGGTTTCTATCTCAAAGCTGCTTGCCTGAAACCTTGAAACAATTTCCTCAGCAAAGCCTGGGCGAAGACTGCCTGGGATTTCGTTGGGGCCCAACCCAAAGGCAGCCGAAAAATCGCGATATCGACTATCAGAAAACCTGTTCGCCAGCGCATCATCTGCAGTCGTGCCTTCCTCAAGCATCTTTTGGATGAAGAAGCGGTTGTTGATGTCATCAGACAACCCGAAAGCGCCCAATGCTACACTCAGGACTTGTCGATCCGACACCAGTTCTTCGGCAGAATTGATCGAACCGATCTTCGCTATGAAGTGGTCAGTATCGCGTTTCACCTGAGTGGACTGGCTGAACGTCGCAAGCTGCTGATCATATGTGCGCTGAAGGAACTGCCAGCCGACGAGACCGGATGAGACAAGAACGGGCTGGTACATGTCTATTGGCTGGCGGCCAGCAGCCGCTCCTCCCGCGGCATCAACGCGCGAAGTGCCTTGAGGCATCGGTAGTGGTCCCCACTCACCAGCGCGTGTGATGCAATATCCAGATGCTTGCGGCTGTCGGCGTCAACAAAGACCTGACTAAGTTCTTCGATGTTCCTTAACAGAGGATAATTTGCTTCCTCTTTGTCGGTGTCACCGGACAATACAAGCTGAACGGCGTAGCACACGCGCTTCACGGGTGTTTTTGCATCTTCAGGATGCACAGCATCCCGCAGCCGGAGAATGTGTGCGTTCGGTGTCATAATTGCAAGGCGGCTTCTGCGATCACCATTCTCGATAACGGCGCCGTTGATCAGCACACGTTCTTTGGGGCTCAGTTTCAAAATCAACCCGCTCATTGGGCACCACCTTCCTGCTTCAGCCCGCGCAACACAGCCATGTTAACTTCGAGCAAAGGCAGGACTGAAGCCTTGTGGCGAAGAACACGCGACGTGTGATGCCGCGTAAAATCGGCAAGGTAAATGATGCGGGCTTTCAGCTCCTTCGGAAGCGGATTCGCTTCATCGGAAACATCCACCACCAAAGCGGTCCAGAGGCGTTGGTTCATATGCAGCGCAGTGACGAAAGCAGCGAAGTTCGTCTTTGCGTTAACAGCGCTATCGCGCAACTGCTGAGTGATCTTTGCAACCACTTCGTACTCTGATCGCCGCCCGACTTTGGTTGACGTTGCGTGTTCTGCGTAACCCTTCAGGGCTTGTGACATCGCATTCAAGGCTTCACCTGCTCATTTGGAATGGGCGAAGGAGGCGCCGCTTGCGCACGCCCCCTTCATCAGTTTTAGCGGAACAGCGACAGGATGGTCTGCGGCGCTTGGTTGGCAATCGACAGAGACTGTACACCGAGCTGCTGTTGCGTCTGAAGCGCCTGCAGGCGAGCTGACACTTCTTCCATATCTGCGTCGACCATCGCACCAATACCAGACTTCAGCGAGTCACTCAGCTTCGAGATAAACTCCGACTGGGTTTCAATCCGGCCCTCGACGGAACCAAAGGCAGCAGACGCATCAATTGCAGTATCGATCAGCGCTTCAATTGAGCCCAAAGCTGCAGTTGCACCGGCATCGCTAGACACGTCGATTGCCGACAGTGCACCAAGACCACCTGCGCCAGAATTGGTTACCTGACCAGACAACGCCACAGATGTTGCGTTGGTGTTTGTGATTACCAAAGCACCTGCGGCAGTGCCAGAGTCATATGCGACGGTGATTCCAGAAGTTCCGGCTTCGATTGCCGCTTTCAAACCTGTTGCAATAACAGCATCGGGGTCATTGGGAGCTGCTGCAAGATCAGCAGCACTAACTGTGTAGGAGACCTCGTCTTCGCCAAAGCGCAGCGACAGCCGATCACCAGCTTGTAAGTTTGCCGAGGAAATGGTCAGAGTATCCGAACCAGTTGTTGCATCGAGAGACACACCAAAGCTGTCACCTAAAGCAGCAGCATCACCTGTATCCAGCGCAAATGTGTTGGCACGAACAAGGTAGCCGCCCGTAGACAAATCCTGCTCCGCAATTACGATAGATGACGCAGTGACACCGCCAGAAGCGTCACGATCGAGCGACGAGAGAACCGACGCGCCGCCACCGGCACCATCAATCAGATTCAGACCGTTGAACTGAGCAGCAGAAACGACCGAGTTGACCTGATCGCGAAGCGCAACAATGTCTTCCTGGATCTTTCCACGATCAACGTTGTCTTCCTGCGCGGCAACGATCTTTCCCTTAATGTCGGTCAGCAGGTCAGTCACCGTTTCTGACGCATTGCGAGCGACGGCGACGGAACTTTCACCCAGTGCGAGGCTGTCAGAAATAGCTTTGAAGCCCTCGACATCAGATTCCATGACCTTCGAAATCGCCCATACGGCCGAATTGTCTTTCGCGGTCGAAATCGACTTACCGGTTGAAATCTCGTTCTGGGTCATCGCCAGGTTTTTGTTGATCGACTTCAGAGTTTGCAGCGCAACCATTGCGCTGTTGTTCGTAAGAATGCTCGACATGTGCATTTCCTTTTGTCATGGCGCTTTGCGCCCTGGTTAACGTCCCGCCCCCTTGGGACGGCCAAACTGCCCTTCTGACAAATGCACATCCTTGCTGCGGACATGCGCCACCCGTTGCCAGGTGCGCGTCCACCTTTGGACTGAAGTACCTAATGCTTTGCTAAAGTGACCCGGCTAAAAAACGTGGATTTGAATCAATACGTTTTAAGCTCGCTTCTCCAATACCGACGCAGTCTTGACATCAACCGTGGTCCGCTTCCCGCGCGCATCATAGGTCTCAAGTGACTCACGTACTCTGCGAACCGCAGCCAGGCGCCGTGCAACCGACTTGATGCCGTCCGCTGCCGATTGCAGCAGATCCTGATTGCGCTCCACCTTTAAACGCACGGCCTGAACGTCCTGCGCATCCGCTTCACTCATCCGGCTAAGGCAGGCAATCAAACTGGTCTTGCGCTCGAACAGCCGTTCAACCCGATCAAGGTCACCGTCAAGCAATGCCGTACGTTCCGCATCCAGAAGATCATCGAGTTGATCAATGACAACCTGTATAGGTTCATGTTCCATTGCTACGTTCCTTCAATGAGTGAAACAGGGCTTCAGCAAGGCCAATGCCACCGGCTTCGACCATCTTTTCGGCCTGGGCCTGCACCAGAAATGAAGAAAACTGATCCTCTCCGGCACCACCGCCAAATGCGTCCCGGCTTTCGCCAAGACCGGCGGATTTCAGCATTTCAGCCAAAAAAGCAGCCTCTAGTTTCTGCGCCGCCTTCTTCAGGGATGCGTTGCTTGCGTCGGGTCCTGGGACGACCTGTGTCTGTAGCGAGTTTGTAATCATGCGCTTTCCATAGAATTCGAACGAGTTTTCCTGAGATTGCGCGACAGCGGTAAAGAAGCGGTAACTATGGTCGGGTCATTTTGCACCAAACGCGGAAGAACCCCGGAGAATTGCGTGCAAATCGTTCAAACTGACGGCTCTAGAATGCCACCATTCGGCTCTCCTGACGTGGGCCAGCGCTTAGGCCGTGACCAAAAGGGCGGAGAGTTCTCGCACCATTTCGGTGCGGCTGATCAAGAACACAATGCAGCCGAGATCGCCACCGGTGACGCGCCGAATGTTGCTGCGGAAACACCCACCAAACCCCAGAAACAAATGGGTGATGCAGCGCCTTCGCCACCCCCAGAAGGTGATGAGCAGCCGCAGCGGGAGTCCTCTCTTAGTTCAAACAATACAATAGTACCTGAGAACACTCCCGAGGGTGACGAACCACGCGCAGTGGCCGCCGAGACCGGAGGCTCAGCAAAAGTCGGGATACTGGCGAACGAAGTGGATGCGCGTCCAAAACAACGCTCTGAAGCCACGTCATCGCCTATCTCTGCTTTGATACAGGGTCTTTCCAAGACCCATCAACGCTCCGGTCAGACCGATGGGGCGCACCATACGGCGAATGCCCAAGCACCTTCGCCTGCCTCCGCGCATGATACGCATGTTCAAAGCTCCACCGCTCAACGGGCGGCCAGCGATGCACAGGACATTGCTTTGCCCGCAAAAACTGTTGAGCGACGGCAAAATTTGCCTCTGGACGAGTTAAATGCGTCACGCACGACAAAACAGGCTGCCAACACGGATCGTACAAATAGGGCGGCTAACAATCCAAACGTAAGTCAGGGGCCTCGAACCGAAGAGTTGATAGCACCTCATGTTGGACGCCAGCAAAATAGCAAGGGGTCTCCAACGGCTGGAACGACCTCGACACCATACACCCCCGGTAGGGACATGGTCACTTCGGGCGCTGGTAGAACTGAGTTGGCACCAAAGCTATCCGATCCTCAAACCATTCTGGCTTCGAACGATAAACAGCTTCGCAACGTGCCAACCTCGCAGGAACACAGGCTCGCAATGCCCGCGGAGGCCCACAGCTCACCGGTCCGCCTGTCAAACACGCCACAGCAAGCAACCGCGGTGGATCAGACCGCCTCGACCCATGTCAGCAGACCGACACCCGGCGTGTTCACAGCGAATACAGGCTATCAAGTGTCGAGCACCCCAATTGGCACAGTTTCGGACTGGACGCCTTCGTCACCCGATCCATCGCCACGCATGACGGAAATGGTTTGGGACGTCCGCCCATTTGCGCCGTCCATTCCCGGATCAACCGCACCGCAGCTTCACCGCGCCGAATTGCCACCCGCAGTACTGCAAACCGTCGTGGACGCGCTGCGGCACGCACATGACAAACCAATCGAAATCGCACTCAGGCCTGCGGAACTCGGGCGCGTCCGCATGATGATGGCCACCCACGAGAGTGGGATAACTGTCACAATTACCGCCGACCGCGGAGATACGCTCGACTTGATGCGTCGCCATGCGGACGATTTGGGCAAATCACTAAGCGAACTCGGCTATGGCGACGTCTCGTTTTCATTCGAGCGCGGCCAACACCCATCCGACGAGGCCGAGGACCATACAAAGGACGGCCATCACACAACCGACCCTGTGCCGTCGGACTCTACTCCAACGCCGCAGCACACACCTGTCACAAAAACGATCGCGCCGACGGGCGTGATCACCAGCATCGACATGAGGTTCTAAACCATGGACATCAATCCAGTACAAAATACCGCAGCCGCGCAGGCCAACAACCTCGGGACGGCAGCCACCTCAAGCGTTCTAAGCTCGGATTTCGAAGTGTTCCTGCAAATGCTTACGGCGCAAGCAGAGTATCAGGACCCGCTCGAACCAATCGATTCGTCGGAATACGCGGCGCAATTGGCGCAGTTCTCAATGGTCGAACAGCAGGTCATGACCAACGAACTGATGCAGGACATGCTTTCGGCACTCGGCGCGAACGACATGGCCAGCGCAGCGAACTGGATCGGAATGGACGCGCTGGTTCAAGGTCCGGTTCAGTTTGATGGCACCACGGTGACGATTTCCCCTAACCCTCCCATTGCGGCAGACCAGGTGAACTTGATCGTGACCAATGCCCAGGGCACAGAAGTGGTCCGCCGCAGCCTGCCCTTAAGCGCCGAGCCCTTTGAATGGGACGGACGCACATCTGCGGGCACAGCCCTGCCTCATGGTGAGTATTCGCTGCAAATCGAAAGTGCCGCCAATGGTGAGGTCCTGTTGACCGAACCGGCGCTCGCCTACAATCGCGTGACTGAGGCAAGGATCGACAACGGCGCAACACTTCTCGTGCTCAATAGCGGATACATGGTCCAGGCCCAAAACGTATCCGGTTTGCGGGCGCCGAGTTAAGGCAGAGCATCAACTGCCTTTAGTGCAGCATAGATGCCGGGCATAATGATCCTCCTCAGCCTGCCAAACGGAAACCTCGACGCGGGCTGCGCGACAACGGCAGGGACCTGATCCAAAGCGCCGCCGCCCGCAAGCTTCGCAAGAAGTTCACCGCAATGAATGCCCATGGCAACGCCGTTTCCATGATAGGCAAACCCGGCAAGAACGCCGGGCATACCAGGCACATGGCCCACATACGGCACCCTGTCCCGCGCCAGGCAAACCATACCCGACCAGCCGTGGGTCACCTCCACTTCCGCCCATGCGGGAAACATGCGCCTGAAGCCCCGCACCACCGCGGCCCGCGCTGCGCGCTCACCAGCCGGGGAAGCACTTAGTCCTCCGCGCATACCAAACAGGAACCGTCGATCCGGCAACAACCGGAAATAGCGCAGAAGATGCCGGGTATCATAAGCCATCTGATCAGTCGTCCAGCCCTGGTCCGACAGTTCGCACGACGTGAGAGGGCGCGTAACGACAACCGATGACTGCACTGGCATGTATCGCCCTGCCATCCAGCCCGGTACATCCTCGCTGGAATATCCATTGGTTGCGATAATGATCTGCGGCGCACGAACGGCGCTGCGCCCGGACATCAACTGGCCCGCCTGAACAGACGTCGCAGGCGTATTTTCATAAATCTCCACACCCTGTGCGATACAGGCGTCCGCCAAACCGGCCAGCAGTTTTCGGGGGTTCAGGCCAAATCCAAGCGGGATGGTTAGCGCACCATGGAACGGGCCGCCAAACCCGGCCAGTTTCAGTTCCGACGCGAACAGTAACTCAGGCTCCACACCACAGTTCTCGCGCACGGCGTCGCTGTACCCGCGCAACGCCTCGAAATCCCGCGCGCGATGGGCGAGGCAGGTCTCGCCAACGGAATGCCGATCCACATCAATGGCCAGCTCGTCGACCAGACGCTCGACGCCTTCGACGGCGGCACGCTCTGTCCGCCGCCACGCGCGCCGGGCGGCCACACCAAAGCGGTGATCAAGTGCCGCATCACTGCGCATGCTGCCACCCAGGCAGCAAAATCCTCCGTTGCGCCCGGACGCACCCCAACCAACCGTTGACGCTTCCAGAACCGCGACACGCGCACCTTCACGTGCGAGGGCCAGCGCAGCGGACAGACCGGTGAAGCCTGCACCGACGATCGCGACATCGCAGCTCAGATCACCCTGTAGCGATGGAAAGTCAGGCAACGAAACCGTTTCATCCCACCAGCAGCCCGCGCGCGGCCCGTCCCCATACGCATAGCTGGAAAAGACACGTTTCACGCCGCCCGCGCGGCGGCTTGCTCGTCCCGTTTCGCCCGCAATGCCGCATGTTTCGACGCGAGCGATGCCGCAATCACACCGATGGTCACCAGACCGATTAGGATGGTGCTCAGCGCGTTGATCTCGGGACTGACACCCAAACGCACCGACGACCAGATCTTCATCGGCAAGGTCGTGGCGGATGGCCCCGAGGTGAAGGACGCGATCACAAGGTCATCCAGGCTGAGCGTGAAGGCCAGCAGCCACCCGGAAATCACGGCGGGCGCAATAATGGGCAGGGTAACAAGCCGAAAGGCGTCCCAAGGTGAGGCCCCCAGATCAAGGGCAGCCTCCTCAAGCGACCTGTCGAAGCTAACCAGACGCGACGACACCACGACAGAAACAAAGCACATCGAAAAGGTCGTGTGCGCCAACACAATCGTCAACACACCGCGATCCAGCCCGAGGCCGATGAACAGCAGCAAAAGCGACAGGCCCGTGATCACTTCGGGCATCACCAGCGGCGCGTATATCATCCCTGAAAACAGCGTCCGCCCCATGAACCGCCCACCGCGCACCAGCACGTAGGCGGCCATCGTGCCCAAAACCGTCGCGATGGTTGACGAAATCACGGCGACACGGAGTGTCACCCAAGCCGCATCCAGAAACGCCTCGTTCGACAGCAGCTCACCGTACCACCGTGTCGAAAACCCGGCCCAGACCGTGACCAGTTTCGACGCATTGAAGCTGTAGATCACCAGGATCAGCATCGGCACATACAGAAAGACAAAACCCAATGTCAGGGAAACAACATTGAAAGAGGAAAGGCGGTTCATTTGCCGTCCTCCACCTGCTTCTGCTCATTGCGCTGGAACAGCACGATGGGGATGATCAGTATCAGCAGGAGGATGACGGCCACCGCCGACGCCACCGGCCAATCCCGGTTGGAAAAGAACTCTTCAAACAGCACCTTGCCGATCATCAGCGTGCCAGAACCACCCAACAGGGACGGGATCACAAACTCGCCGAGCGCCGGGATAAACACCAGAAAACACCCCGCAATAATACCGTTACGCGACAAGGGAATGGTGACGAGCCAGAACGCCTTGATCCGAGAACAGCCGAGATCCTCAGCCGCCTCGATCAATGACCCATCGAGCCGATCCAAAGCTGAATAGATCGGCAGTATCATGAACGGCAGATAGGTATAAACGATGCCGATATAGACCGCGATGTTCGTGTTCAGAATGGTCAGCGGCGCATCAATGATCCCGATCCAGAGCAGGAACTGGTTCAGGAACCCCTCGCCCGACAGGATGCCCACCCACGCATAAACGCGGATCAGGAACGAGGTCCAGAATGGCAGGATCACCAGCATCAGAAGCGTGGGCCGCCACTGCTCCGGCGCGCGGGCCATGGCGTAAGCCATCGGATAGCCAACCAACAGTGTCAGCAGCATTGAGATCAGCGCAATCTGCAGAGAGCTCAAATACGCTTTCCAATACAGGTCATCTTCGGTCAGAAAGATGAAATTCTCGAAATCCAGTTGCGACAGCATGTTCCAGATGCCGTCCTTGGCCGTGGGCGTATAGGGTGGAATGGCCAGCGCGATGTCCGAAAGCGAGATTTTGAAGACCACCGCGAACGGGATCAGGAACAGCGCCAGCAGCCACGCATAAGGCACCGCTATGAGGATCGCGCGCCTCATTCCGCCAACAGGACCCCGGCGGTCTTGGACCAGCTGACCCAGACCGGGTCCTCCCACGTGAAATCCCGGCGTGAGATGCGGCGCGTGTTGGCGACCTGCGCCTTGATAATGTCACCGGTCGGCAATTCGACGTGATAGGTCGACAGATTGCCCAGATAGGCAATGTCCAGCACCTTGCCCTGCACGGCATTGTCGGCCTCGGGCTTGTCCTTGTGGATCGCCACCTTCTCGGGCCGGATGGCCAGATGACAGGTCTGCCCGGTTGAAAAGGACCTTGTGCTTGCCGCCTGGACAGGGGCCTCATTGGCCGACCATGTGACGACGTAGGTGTCTTCACCAGACGGCGCCGCTGTGCCATGCAGCAGGTTAACGTCGCCAATGAAATCCGCAACATAGACACTGTCCGGCGCTTCATAGATGCGCTCAGGCGTGGCGACCTGCATCACGCGCCCCTCGTCCATCACAGCAACCCGACTGGCGACGGTCATCGCCTCTTCCTGATCATGGGTAACGATGACGAACGTGGTGCCAGTCTTTTCCTGAATATCCATCAGCTCGAACTGCGTCGCCTCGCGCAGTTTGGCATCCAGCGCGCCCAGCGGCTCATCCAGCAGCAGCAGCTTCGGCGCCTTCGCCAGTGACCGGGCCAGCGCCACACGCTGCCGCTGGCCACCGGAGATCTGGTGCGGTTTGCGGCGCGCGAACTTCTCAAGCCGCGTCAGCTTCAGCATCTCTTCCACGCGGGCCGCGATAGCCGCCTTATCCTTGCTCTCACGCCGCAGGCCAAAGGCGATGTTGTCCCAGACGGTCAGATGCGGAAACAGCGCGTAGGATTGGAACATCATGTTCACCGCCCGCTTGTTCGCCGGCACCCCGGCGATGTCCTGCCCGGCCAGTTCAATCGCCCCTTCGGTCGGGTTCTCGAACCCCGCAAGCATCCGCATCATCGTGGTCTTGCCACAACCCGAAGGGCCCAGCAGGGCAAAGAACTCGCGCTCAAAGATGTCGAGGGTCAGGTCGTCGATGGCGGTAAAGTCGCCAAACCGCTTGGTCACGTTGTGGAACCGGATCAACGGTTTCTCAGTCGGGTCGTCCCAGGGGGCGAAAACAGTCTCTGCCAAAGGGGAATCCGTTCAAAAGAAGTAGGGCGCGAGGGGGACCCCCGCGCCCGAAATCAGGCTCAGGTGCCTGATTTGATCTTGGTCCAGGTGCGCGTCAGGTTGCGCTGATCCCGCGCCTCCCAAGGCGTCACAGTATAGAGGTTTTCCAAAGCAGCCTCGTCCGGATAGATCGCCGTGTCGCCAATCACGTCTTCCAGCAGGAACTCTTTCGACGCGGCATTGCCGTTGGCGTAGTAAACATAGTTCGATGCCTGCGCCATGTTCTGCGCGTCCATGATGAAGTTCAGGAATTTGTGCGCGCCTTCGGGGTTCGGCGCGTCAGCAGGAATCGCCATCTGGTCGAACCACATCAGCGCGCCTTCGGTCGGCGCGGTATAGGCAATCTCCACCCCGTTTTCGGCCTCGGCCGCACGATCACGCGCCTGCAGGATGTCGCCGGACCAGCCAAAGGCCACGCAGATGTCACCATTGGCCAGAGCATTGATATACTCAGAACTGTGGAACTTCTGGATGTGCGGCCGCACCGCCATCAGTACCTCTTCGGCCTTGGCGAGTGAGTCCTTGTCCTTGGCATCAGAGGGCATGCCAGCATAGGTCAGCGCCGCCGGGATCATCTCGGTCGGGGCATCCAGGAAATGCACGCCGCACGCCGCCAGCTTTTCCATGTTGGCCGGATCAAAGATCAGGGACAAAGACCCGATCGGGGCATCCGCGCCCAGGATCTCGGTCACCTTTCCAACATTCACGCCAAGCCCGGTCGTCCCCCACATGTAGTTGATGGAATAGGCGTTTTCGGGATCGTAATTCGCGGTCCGCGCCTCGATCACGTCCCACATGTTTTCGATGTTGGGCAGCTGCGACTTATCCAGCGGCTGGAACACACCTGCGGCGATCTGGCGCTGCAGGAACGTACCGGTCGGCACCACGATGTCATAGCCGGACGAGCCTGCCAGCATCTTGGTTTCCAGCACCTCGTTGCTGTCGAACACATCGTAGACCAGGTTCAGGCCGGTCTCTTCCTCGAACTTGGTCAGCAACTCCTCGTCGATGTAGTCGGACCAGTTGTATACACGCACTTCGTCAGCCATCACGGCGCCCGTCAGGGCAAAGGCTGCGACCGTGCCAAGCATTGTCGTTTTCATGGAATACTCCCCGTATCGCGCCCGGTAGCCCCGGGTCAGCGTATATGAAAACAAGTTTTCCGCGATGCGTCCAGCGGGATTGCACATGGCGGATTGACGACTGAACGGTTGCCCATATTCTCGGCACGTCACGCAACGCCCGAGGTGTCCATGCCCGCCATCACGAACCATCTGCCCACGTCCGAACTGCAAGCCCTGGACGCGGCCCATCACATGCACCCGTTCACGGCAGGCGGCGAACTGGCGGCCAAAGGGGCGCGGGTGATCACGCGGGCCAAGGGGGTCTTCCTACATGATAGTGAGGGAAACGAGATCCTCGATGGAATGGCCGGTCTGTGGTGCGTGAACATCGGTTATGGGCGCACCGAACTGGCGGATGTTGCTGCGCGCCAGATGCGCGAGCTGCCCTATTACAACACCTTCTTTCAGACGACCCACGTGCCTGCCATTGCGCTGGCCCAGAAGATCGCGGAACTGGCGCCGGGCGATCTGAACCACGTCTTCTTTGCCGGGTCGGGATCGGAGGCGAACGACACCAACCTGCGCATGGTCCGCACCTATTGGGCGCTCAAGGGCAAACCGGACAAGCAGATCGTGATCAGCCGCAAGAACGCCTATCACGGGTCATCGGTCGGGTCCGGCAGCTTGGGCGGCATGACGGCGATGCACGAACAAGGCGGGCTACCGATCCCCGGCGTTGTGCATATCAACCAACCGAACTGGTGGTCTGAGGGTGGCAACATGAGCCCCGCTGAGTTCGGCCTTTCACGTGCGAAAGAATTGGAAGACGCAATTCTGCATCACGGTGAGGACAAGGTTGCTGCTTTCATCGCGGAACCCATCCAGGGTGCGGGCGGCGTCATCATCCCACCCGAGACGTATTGGCCGGAGATCCAGCGCATCTGCGACAAGTACGAAATCTTGCTGATCGCGGACGAGGTGATCTGCGGATTTGGCCGTACTGGCAATTGGTTCGGCTCGCAAACGCTTGGGATCAGGCCGCATATCATGACCATCGCGAAGGGTCTCAGCTCCGGCTACCAGCCCATCGGCGGCTCCATCGTCTGTGACGAAGTGGCCGAGGTCATCGGATCAGGCGAGTTCAACCACGGCTATACCTATTCCGGCCATCCGGTCGCCGCGGCGGTCGCGCTGGAGAACCTGCGCATTCTCGAAGAAGAAAATGTGCTCGACCACGTCCGCAACGTCGCCATGCCTGCCCTGCACCAGATGTGGCACGGGCTGGCCGACCATCCGCTGGCGGGAGAGACGACGATCACCGGCATGATGGGCTCGCTCGCCCTCACTCCACACAAGGACAGCCGCGCCAAGTTCGCCATGGAAGCGGGCACGGCGGGGTTCATGTGCCGGGAGCGCTGCTTTGCCAACAATCTGGTGATGCGGCACGTCTATGACCGTATGGTGATCTCGCCCCCGCTGATCATCACACCGGACGAGATCGCGGAACTGGGTCGCCGTGCACGTGTTGCGCTGGACGAATGCTATGCCCAGTTGAAAGACGGCGACATGCTGACCCCTGCAGCGTGACCCAAGGCGCTTTGATTCCAACCGTGGCCCAGCAATATCCTGCGGGAACATGACCTGAAAACGCACAATGCTGCAGTGATTCCGACTGGATTGCGCTATCAAGGCGGGTTTTGCGTCATAGTTAGTTGCATTGCGCCAAGCACCTCGGTTTAGTTTGCGCAAAGCGGCGGCGTCAGATCGCCACAAGAACGGGGAGCCAAGTTTGGCCAACACTGCGACTGACCAGGCGTTCGTCGAATTCGAACGCGTGCAGAAAAGTTATGATGGCGAGATCCTCGTCGTCAAAGATCTCAACCTCTCCATGCCCAAGGGCGAGTTTCTGACGATGCTCGGGCCGTCCGGGTCAGGCAAGACGACCTGCCTGATGATGCTGGCGGGGTTTGAGACAGCGACGCACGGCGAGATCAAGCTGGACGGTCGTCCGATCAACAATATCCCGCCACACAAGCGTGGCATTGGGATGGTGTTTCAGAACTACGCGCTATTTCCGCACATGACGGTGGCTGAAAACCTCAGTTTCCCGCTGGAAGTGCGCAAGATCGGCAAATCGGAGCGCGAGGAAAAGATCATGCGCGCCCTCGGCATGGTGCAGATGCAGGATTTCGCCGGGCGTCGGCCCGCGCAACTGTCCGGTGGGCAACAACAACGGATCGCACTGGCCCGCGCGCTGGTGTTTGAACCGGAACTGGTGCTGATGGACGAACCGCTGGGCGCGCTCGACAAGCAACTGCGCGAGACCCTGCAATTCGAGATCACGCGGCTGGCCCACGATCTGGGCATCACAACCGTTTACGTGACACACGACCAGACAGAAGCACTGACCATGTCCGACCGCGTGGCCGTATTTGACGATGGGCGGATCCAGCAACTGGCGCCGCCGGATCAGCTCTATGAAGAGCCGGAAAACAGCTTCGTTGCTCAGTTTATCGGTGAAAACAACACGCTGATGGGTAAGATCAGCAAGATCACCGGGGACCAGTGCGAAGTGACTCTGGATGATGGCGAGATCATCGACGCCAAGCCCGTGAACGTCACCGAAGTGGGCCAGCGCACCCGCGTCTCCATCCGCCCCGAACGGGTCGAGATGAACAAGGAACGGCTCAGCCCCGACGCCCACACGCTCAAGGCCGAGGTGCTGGAGTTCATTTATATGGGCGACATCTTCCGCACGCGCCTACGGGTCGCCGGAAACGACGATTTCGTCATCAAGACACGCAACGCGCCCGATCAGGTGCGCCTGACGCCGGGCACCCAGATCGACATAGGGTGGTTGCCACAGGATTGCCGGGCGCTTGACGCCTGAGCATGGGGAAGAAGGTTTGGGCTGCGCCCGTGGTCCGACCTTCGCGACAATTCAAACGGGCGTTAACAATGGGAGTAAGTTCATGAAACTCACCAAGACCCTACTTGCCACGACAGCACTGACGCTGGCCTCGGGCACGGCATTCGCGGACAGCCACATGGCCAGCGACATGACCCTGGTCAGCTGGGGCGGTGCCTACCAGAACAGCCAGCAAAAGGCCTATGTCGAGCCCTATCTGGAAATGAACCCCGGCGTCACCGCCGTTTGGGACGAAAGCTCGGCTGAGGCTGTGGCAAAACTGCGCGCCATGAACGAAGCGGGCAGCATCACGTGGGACGTCGTTGACGTGGTGGCCGCTGACGCGATCCGCCTGTGCGATGAAGGTCTGGCGCTGGAGATTGACCCGGACGAGGATCTGGCCGCGGCCCCCGATGGCACATCGGCGTCGGACGACTTCGGTGACCTGCTGGTTTCCGACTGCTTTATCCCGCAGATCGTGTATTCGACCACCTTCGGCTACCGCACGGACCTGGTGGGCGACACTCCACCGACAGAAGTCTGCGCAGTCTTCGACACCGAGACCTATCCCGGCAAGCGTTCGCTGGAAAAGCGCCCGATCAACAACATGGAATGGGCGCTGCTGTGTGACGGTGTGGCCAAGGACGATGTCTATGACGTGCTGGCGACCGACGAAGGTCAGCAACAGGCGCTGGACAAGCTGGCCACCATCAAGGACGACGTGATCTGGTGGTCCGCCGGTGCCGACACGCCGCAACTGCTGGCCGATGGCGAGGTCATCATGGGCTCGACCTATAACGGTCGCCTGTTCGCTGCCATTGAAGAGCAGGACCAGCCTATCGGCATGCTGTGGGACGCGCAGGTGTTCGACCTTGACGGTTGGATTATCCCCGCGGGTCTGAGCCCCGAGCGCGAAGCGCGTGCGCGTGACTTCATCAAGTTCGCGACCGACACACAGCGTCTGGCAGATCAGGCCAAGTACATTTCGTACGGTCCGGCCCGCGCATCGTCTGCGCCGCTGGTGGGTCAGCACGCAGATCTGGGCATCGACATGGCACCGCACATGCCGACTGATCCGGACAACGCCGCGAACACGTTCCTCTATAACTACGAGTTCTGGGCGGACTACCGCGACGACATCGACGCCAAGTTCCAGGCGTGGTTGGCGCAATAAGCCACGGTTTGGCGGACGACACGTCCGCCTTACTGCACACCAATCGTAAGGCGGGGGTGTCCCCCGCCTTGCTCACCAAGGGGAACGACAATGCCAAAAGGCTACATCATCGGCCACATCACCGTGAACGACCCGGAGGCTTACAAGGAGTACGTCGAAAAGGACACGCCGATCCTGCTGTCCCACGGCGCTGTGCCTTTGGTCCGCGGCGGCGACGCCCAGTCGATGGAAGGGCCGGAGTTTTCCCGCCATGTTGTCTTTGAATTCCCGACCTACGAGGCCGCCTTGGCAGCCTATAACGACCCCGAGTACCAAGAGGTCATGAAGATCCGCCACCGCACCGCGACCTCCATGATCGTTGTCGCGAAAGGGGCCGACCCATGGCCGAAGTGATGCAAGCAGCCGACGGCACCCCGCTGAAACGCAGCCTGGCCCGCGCCCTGCGCCGCCAGAAACTGCGCGCACTGGCCCTGATCGCGCCGCTCCTGCTTTTTGTGCTTATCACCTTCATCGTGCCCATTGCCTCGATGTTGTTCCGCTCGGTCGAGAATGACATTGTCGCCAACACGCTTCCCTACACGGTCGAGGCGCTGGCGGATTGGGATGCGACAGGCACCGACCTGCCGCCCGAGCAAGTGTACGAGGCAATGTTTTACGACATGTTCCTCGCCTCGGAAGCCAAGCGGCATACCAGGCTTGGCACCCGGCTGAATTACGAGACAACCGGCATGTCATCCCTGTTCCGCCAATCGGGGCGCAACATGGATGATATTGCTGATCTGTCCTACGAACCGCTCGAAGATCTGGATGACGCATGGGACGACGGCGAAACTTGGTACGCGCTGTTCAACACGCGCGGCGTGTCCGACGCCACGCTGCTGAACGACCAACGTACGCGGGTTGCACGCCTGTCCGGCACAGCGGCGGATGCAGAGATCAACTTTGCGCCAGACGCAGAGGTGTCTGCGCTGCTCCCGCTGGCGGCACGCGAATACACGGCCTGGGCCGTTTTTGTCGCAACCCAGAACAATCGCGACCCCGCCGAACGTGATCCATGGGAATCGGTGGCCCCTGCCCTTGTCACCGATCTGCAGCGCGCTGATCTCTCTGGCTATGTTGGACCGGCCGCCGACATGTTGCGCGCGGCCCAGCAGGCCGACCTGCCTGTTCCCGATTTCGCGCAGGAATTCGGCGCCATGGACGAAGACTGGGCCTCGCTTGAGCCCTGGCAAACCATTCAGACGCATTCAGGCACGTATACGTCCGGCTATTTCTTGAACGCCATCGATGCCCAAAAGACACCGGAAGGTGTCGCCTGGCAGCCCGAAGAAAAGCAGATCCTTCTGACGCTTTTTGGTCGGACGATCTGGATGTCGCTGCTGATCACCTTTTCCTGTATCGCACTTGGCTACCCCATCGCGTGGCTGCTGGCGAACCTGCCGATGCGGCAAGCCAACGTGCTGCTGATCCTCGTCCTCTTGCCCTTCTGGACGTCACTGCTGGTGCGCACGTCGGCGTGGAAAGTCATGCTGCAGCAGCAGGGGGTGATCAACGATGTGCTGGTCTGGATCGGCCTTGTCGCAGATGACGGGCGGCTGATCATGATCAACAACCAGTTCGGCACCATTGTCGCCATGACGCATATCCTGCTGCCGTTCATGATCCTGCCGATGTATTCGGTGATGCAGACCATTCCGCCCAGCTATTTACGCGCCGCGAAGTCGCTGGGCGCCACCAACTGGACCGCCTTCTGGCGCGTCTACTTCCCGCAATCGGTGCCGGGCATCGGCGCGGGCAGTATCCTCGTCTTCATACTGTCCATCGGCTACTACATCACACCCGAGATTGTGGGCGGCACCAAAGGCGTCTTCATCTCGAACCGGATCGCCTTCCACATCTCATCATCGCTCAACTGGGGACTGGCGGCCGCGCTTGGAACCATCCTGCTGGCGGCGGTCCTGGTGCTCTATTGGGCCTATGACAAGATCGTGGGCATCGACAACGTGAAGCTGGGGTAACAGACCATGGGCCTTCCTCCATATGCCACGCTGGGACAGCGCATCTGGTACTACAGTTTCCGGGTGATCTGCGGGCTGATCTTCTTCTTCCTCGTGGCCCCGATCGTCGTAGTCATGCCGCTCAGCTTCAACGCACAGGACTTCTTCACCTTCACGCCAGAGATGCTGAGGCTCGACCCTGAAGGCTATTCGCTGAAACACTACCGAGACTTCTTCACCAACCCGCAATGGCAACTGGCGCTGAAGAACTCGCTGATCATCGCGCCACTGGCGACGATCATCTCGGTCACCCTCGGCACGCTTGCAGCCATCGGCCTGAGCCAAAGCCACGTGCCGTTCAAAGGGGCGATCATGGCGATCCTGATCTCGCCCATGATCGTGCCCCTTATCATCTCTGCGACGGGCATGTTCTTTTTCTACGCCCAACTCGGCAATTGGATGGAGGGCACGCTTGGCCTCGACAAAGGGTTCGTAGGCTATGTCAAAGTCATCCTCGCGCACGCGGTGCTGGGGATCCCCTTCGTCATCATCACCGTCACCGCGACACTGGTGGGCTTTGACCGCTCACTGACACGTGCAGCCGCCAACATGGGTGCAGGGCCGGTCACAACCTTCTTCCGCGTGCAGATGCCTTTGATCCTGCCCGGCGTCATCTCCGGCGGCCTCTTCGCATTCATCACGTCGTTTGACGAGGTGGTGGTGGTCCTCTTCGTCGGCTCCGCCAGCCAGAAAACGCTACCGTGGCAAATGTTCATCGGCCTGCGTGAACAGATCAGCCCAACGATCCTCGCGGTGGCTACAATCCTCGTTGTGATCTCCATCGCGCTGCTGACCACCGTAGAACTCCTCCGCCGTCGCAGCGAACGACTCAGGGGCATGTCACCCGGCTGACCCTTTCTTCTGGCTGAAAATAAATACCTCGGGGCAGTCCGCAGGACGGGGGCAGAGCCCCCTAAACAATGTCGTCGCGCAGCGGCCTTCGGATCAACGCAACCGTTTCAGCAATTGCAGTGACGCATAACCGTCAGCGGACAGCCCTCGCGACTGCTGAAACGCGCGTACCGCATCCAGGGTCTTGGGCCCAATCCGGCCGTCAATGCCCTGGGTGTTGAAGCCGGCAGCGGTCAATCGGCGCTGCATCTCCTTGCGCTCAGAGAAGGTCAGCGCGCGATCCCCGCGCGGCCAATCACCACGAAACGCCTGCCCACCACCGATCCGATCGCTCAGATGCCCGACACCGATCACGTAAGCATCTGCGGTATTGTACCGCTCGATCACCGCAAAATTGTCAAAGATCATCAGCGCCACGCCCTGCCCCCCGGCGGGCAACAGGATGGAGGCTTCACCATGATCAGGCACCGGCGCGCCGTTCGTACCGACAACACCCAAACGACCCCACTCCGCCGGGCTGCGCTTGGTTTTGCGGTTGGCCGAGGCGTAGTCGAAGTTGCCGGGCAACGTCACCTCAACGCCCCACGGCTGCCCCTTGGTCCAGCCGAACTTGGCGAGGTAGGCCGCGGTGGACGCCAAAGCGTCCGTGGGATCATCTGACCAGATATCGCGCTTGCCATCGCCGGTAAAATCAACGGCGTAGTCCAAATAGGACGTCGGCATAAACTGCGTATGCCCCATCGCCCCGGCCCAGGACCCAGTCATGTTGCGGGGCTCCGTGTCACCGCTTTGCAGAATGGTGAGGGCCGCAATCAACTGCGCCTCGAAAAACGCGCCTCGCCGCCCGTCATAGGCCAGCGTGGCCAGGCTGCGGATCACGTCGTTTCTGCCGCGCACCGCACCAAAGGCGCTTTCCAGCCCCCAAACCGCAACCACAACTTCCTTTTCAACGCCGTAGCGCGCTTCGATGGCGTCCAGCGTCCGCGCATGTTCACGCAGTGCAGCCTTGCCGTTGCGTATGCGGCTGTCAGATGCGGCACTGTCCAGATAGTCCCAGATCGTCTTGGTAAACTCGGACTGATTGCTGTCGCGCTTGATGACGTCCGGATCGTAGCGCACCCCGGCAAAGGCCCGGTCAAAGGTGGCACCGCTGATCCCCTGACCTTGCGCACGACCGCGAAAACCCGCGATCCATTGCTGAAACCCGGTATCAGCCACCGAAAGCTCAGCCAAAGATGCTGGGCGCGCTTGTGGTCGTGCCACCGACGGCGTCGCAATCACAACTGGATCTAATGTTTGCGCCCGGCTGACCGTATCGGCCACGGGTCGAATCTCTGGCCGGATCGAAGACGGCACAGGTTGTGCCAAAGCCGTGCCAAAGACGAAGATGGCGCTACCCGCGCCAAGGGTGACTGCCCACCGCATGTTTTGCCTCTTTGTCGCTTGTTCTTCTTTGTTTCCAATGTAGCGACAATTGCGATTCCGGCAAAGGGATCAGTCGAAATGGGCGCGGTCCTTTGCCACTTCGTGCACCTCCGCCCGGATACGGGCGAGGTGATCGCGCAAGAGCGACACGCGGTGCGGACGAAAGCTCTGATCCGTCACGCGCAACTCATCCATACGGTCCAGCCGAAACACGCGGAAGTCTTCACGCAGGTGGCACCACGCCAGAAGCACGTTGGTGTTTTCCATGTAGACAATGCCCAAGGGCTTCACCGTCCGCTCAGTCTGATCACCCTTGGCGTCTTGGTAAGCGAAGTGCACACTCAGCTCGTCCCACGCCGCTTGCCGTAGCTTACCCACGTCAATGCGCGGCGGGTCGGGGCGCCAGTACCGGCGGGCATCAAGAACCGCGTGCTTCAGCCGATGCGCCTGCTTCGGAGGGACACGCGCCTGGATCTTGGCCAATGCCGACGTTGCCGCCTTGGCCAGCGCCGGGTCCGCGATCACAGCCACGTCGCGCAGGCCCAGCACCAACGCTTCCAACTCGTCATCCTCGAACCCGAGCGGGGGCAGCGACGCATCCTCGATCAGCGTAAATCCAAACCCGGCCTCGCCGTCGATCACGGCACCCAGCCCCCGCAGCTCATCAATGTCGCGGTAGATCGTGCGCAGCGACACATCCATTTCATGAGCCAGCGACTGCGCCGTAATCGGCGGCGTCAGCCGGCGTAGGGTTTGCATCAATTGGAACAGGCGATGGGTTCGGGTCATGTCTTACGTCATATCACATGTCCTGCCAGTTTCTGACAGCACGGCCCGGTATCACAACCCAAGATTATTCACCGAGGAGAGAAAGATGCTGACACTTGTGACTTACCCTCCTGCCTTTGGCCAACCCAGCGGCAGCCCGTTCTGCGTCAAGGCGCTGTACCTGTTGAACCTGTCGGGCCTGCCATGGCAGCGCAAGGATACGGCCGACCCACGCAGCTGGCCCAAGGGTAAACTGCCCGCCCTGTGGGTCGATGACGAGATCATCGGCGACAGCGACAACATACGCGCCTGGCTCGAAGAGCGCGGCGCGCGTTTCGATGATGGGCTGAGCGATCTTGACCGGGCAACGTCGCGCGCGTTCATTCGCATGGCCGAAGAGCATATGTACTTCCACCTTGTCCTCGACCGTTGGGGTGACAAGGCCGTTTGGCCCATTGTCAGAGACACATATTTCGCGACGATCCCAGCCTTTCTGCGCAAGTTCATCTCCCGCGGCATTCGCCGTGTGCTGCTGCGCGGGATGGATGCGCAAGGGCTGGGCCGCTTGACCGCTGGTGAGCGGTTGGAGCGGATCGAACCGGATTTGAAAGCGATCACCGACCGTCTCTGGCATGGCCCGTTCCTGTTCGGCACCCAGCCCAGTGCTGCCGATGCCAGCGTCGCCGCAATGCTAGGCGCCATGGCATCAACGCCCGGGGGCACCGCCCTTTCGCGGCGGGTCAGCCAGGACGTGATGCTGGTCGATTACATGCGGCGGGTTGAGGCGGCGCTGGGTTAGCGCCGCTTCCGGCTGACCTTGCGCTTGGTTTTGTCGGTCCGGCGTTTCGCCTTGGCAGGTTTGCGGCGCGGGCTGCGTCCTGCCGGGCTTTGCCTGCCACGCGGCAGCGATTGACCATCAAGCGCCAGTAGTTCCAACGCAATGCCGCCTGTCACTGGCACCGCCTCGGCCAGCCGCACCGTTGCGCGTTGGCCAAGGCCGATAATCATGCCCGTATCCGACCCCATCAGCGTGTTCGCCTCGCGGTCGAAATGGAAGTATTCGGCCCCGATGGACCGCATCGGCACCAAACCATCGGCCCCGCTGTCGTCCAGCTTTACGAAAATGCCGAACTTGGCGATGCCGGATACGCGCCCTTCCAGCTCATCGCCCACCCGCTCACTCAGATAGGCCGCAAGGTAACGATCCGTCGTATCCCGCTCCGCCACCATCGACCGGCGTTCGGTGTCCGAGATGTGCGTGCCTGTCTTTTCCAGCACCTCGATGTCTTCGGGCGTCAGACCGTCCTTGCCCCAGCCATGCGCCGCGATCAGCGCGCGGTGGACGATTAGGTCGGCATAGCGCCGGATGGGAGAGGTGAAATGCGCATAGCTGCGCAGCGCGAGGCCGAAATGGCCGAAATTCTGCGGGCTGTAATAGGCCTGCGTCATCGACCGCAGAGTCGAGATATTGATCAGTTCCGCATCCTCGGTATCCGCGGCCTGCGCGAGCAAGCGGTTCAGGTGCGCCGTCTTCAGCACCTGCCCCTTGGCAAGATTCAAACCAGCCGCCTGCGCGGTCTCGCGCAGACTGTCGAGCTTGTCGGGCGACGGTTCTTCGTGCACGCGGAACAGCAAGGGTGATTTTTTAGCAATCAGCGTTTCTGCCGCGGCCACGTTGGCCAACACCATGAACTCTTCGATCAGCCGGTGTGCATCAAGGCGATCCTTGAACGCGACAGAACGCACAGTGCCGTCTTCGTCCAAAATGATCTGGCGTTCGGGCAGATCGAGTTCCAACGGCTGCCGCTTTTTGCGCGCCTCGACCAGAGCGGCGTAGGCGGCATAGAGCGGCTGCAAAACAGGCTCTAACAAGGGCTCTGTGCGCTCATTCGGGTGGCCGTCGATGGCGGCTTGCACCTCTTGGTAATGAAGCGATGCAGGCGACCGCATCAGACCACGATGAAAGCTATGCCCGATCTTTTCGCCCTGTGCATCGATCTGCATGCGCACCGCGATACAGGCACGGGCCACGCCTTCGTGCAGCGAACAGAGGTCACCCGACAGCCGATCCGGCAGCATGGGCACAACCCGGTCGGGGAAGTAAGTCGAGTTACCGCGCTTCTTGGCTTCGCGATCAAGCGCCGATCCGGGCGTAACGTAAGCCGACACATCCGCAATCGCGACCCAGATAACATGCCCCCCTTCGTTCTTTGGGTCATCATCCGCATGGGCATAGCAGGCGTCGTCATGGTCCCGCGCATCGGACGGGTCGATGGTGACAAGGGGCAGGTCGCGCAAATCCTCGCGCCCATTCAGCCCCGCAGGCTTCTGCGCGTCAGCCTCAGCCATCACCGCATCGGGAAAGGCGTCGGGAATGCCATGTTCATGGATCGCGATCAACGAGACAGCCTTGGGCGCGGATGGATCGCCCAAACGGTCCACGATGCGCGCACGTTGCAAACCGATGCGCCCCTTCGGACCAGCCTGTTCGGCCTCAACCAACTCGCCATCCTTGGCCCCGTGGGTGGCACCCGCAGGCACCTGCCACTCCTTGTCGCTGCCCTTGTCGATGGGCACGATCCGCCCACCCTCCGAACCTGCGCGGAACACGCCCAGAATGCGGCGCGGGTTCGTTCCGATCCGACGGATCAATCGCGCTTCGTAATTGTGGTCCTCGTCCTTGACCAAGGTCAGCCGGGCCAGAATCCGGTCGCCCGGCCCCAGCGCAGGGTCGGACGCGCGCGGCAAGATCAGGATGCGCGGCTCCACCCCCTCGCCCTGCCACTCCATAGGGCGCGCGAACAGGTCACCGTCTCCATCGGGCTCCGCCACTTGCAACACACTGACGGGCGGCAAACGGTCTGGATCCTGATAGGTCTTCTTGCGCTTCTCCAGATGACCCTCGGCCTCAAGCTCCCGCAGCAGACGCTTGAGATCGATGCGTGCGGCGCCCTTAATGCCAAAGGCTTTGGCAATATCGCGTTTCGCAGTCAGGGTGGGATTGGCAGAGATCCAATCGAGGATCTCGGACTTACTAGGAATACGGCTCATGAGGTCGAGGTAGCACGCGCACCCGAGGGCGTCATGGCAAATCGTCGACGGCGTCCACGTCTGCCAGTGTGTCAACCAACGCGACACGGTCGAAATTCAGCGCGTGACGGCTGTCGGACAGGGCATGTTGCGTGGACCACCGGACCCCATCCAGGGCCGTTTTGCGCAATTTAGAACCTGTTTTGACCCCAATCAGCCAGTACCCACCATCGGGTGCCGGGCCAAAAACCGCATCATGCGACCCGAGCGCAGCAAATGCCGCCGCAATACGCCGTCTGTTGATGCCCGGGATGTCCGCGCCGATCACACAAACCGGACCACCGGCTTTTTGCATCATGCGGGTCATCCGGTCGCCAAGATTCCCCCGCCCTTGCGGCCAACGTTCAAACCGCGCGGGCCACACACGGGATCGAAGCCCTTCGCGATCCGGCGCAACCGCCAGAACCACGCGCCAGCGCGGGTCCTCAATCCGTCTCAGCAGCTGTCGCACCTGATGCCGGAACCACCAGGCCGCCGTCACCATGCCGATGTCACGGCCAAGGCGCGTCTTGACCCGCCCCGGGCGCGGCACCTTGAGCATCACGACCAGCGTTGGTTTCAAAGCGGGCGTTCCATGTCACGGTGCGGGATACCCGCATCATCATAGACAGGGCCAAAGGCCGTAAAGCCCAACCGCTCATAAAAGGCGAGCGCATGGGTCTGTGCGCCCAGTTTCGCCTGTGTTAGACCCGGGAGCGCACGCGCAACATCGAGGCACGCCTCGATAATCGCAGCCCCCAGACCCGTACCACGTGCCGACGGCAAAACGCAGACACGCCCGATCTTGGCAACAGACCCATTGGTCAGGATGCGCGCACAGCCCATTGGAACACCGTCAACCAGCGCCAAAACGTGCAACGCTTCGCCATCGCGCCCATCCACCTCGTCCGCTTCGCTGACGCCCTGTTCTTCAATGAACACGGTACGGCGCAGCGCATGGCAGGCCACCAGGTCGTCCGTCTGCTCAATTGTCCAGTTCATGCGAAATAGTCCCGCAAGATACGCCCATAGATTGATTTGAGCTGGCGGATATGGGCCACATCGACATGCTCGTCCACCTTGTGCATCGACTGACCAACAAGGCCAAACTCCACCACGGGGCAGTGATCCTTCACGAAACGGGCGTCTGACGTGCCCCCCGATGTGCTGAGCACCGGTGTTACCCCTGTTTCGACCTCGACCGCGCGGGCGACCAGATCGGACAACGGGCCCGGTGGCGTCAGAAAGCTTTCGCCCGACACCTTGACCACCACCTCAACCTCAACGGCGTAGGCCGTCGCCACGGCATCCGCTTGCGCTCTGAGCCATGCGGTCAGACTGTCGCCGGAATGGGTGTCGTTGAACCGGATGTTCACCGCTGCGCGCGCCTGCGCCGGGATGACATTTGTTGCGGGGTTGCCGGTGTCCACGGTGACGACAGCCAGCGTGGAGGGGTCAAAATGATCCGTACCCTGGTCCAATTCGTGACTTGCAAGCTGATCCATCAGGCGCATCAGCGGCGGCAGCGGGTTCTTCGCGCGATGGGGATAGGCCGAATGCCCCTGCACCCCGGTCACAGTGAACCAAGCGGTCAGCGAACCCCGCCGCCCGATCTTCATCATCTCGCCCATGGTTTCGGGACAGGTCGGCTCGCCCACCAGGCAAACGCTCATCGCCTCGCCCTGCGCTTGCATATGGGCGAGCAGGGCAGTCGTGCCGTCGGTGGCGTCACCCTCTTCATCCCCGGTGATGGCCAGGATGATAGCCCCTTCTGGCGGGCTTTCTTTCACGAAATCCACGGCGGCGGCGGCAAAGGCAGCGACACCGGATTTCATGTCCGTGGTACCGCGCCCATACATGATGCCATCCCGCTCTTCGGCGCCAAAGGGCGGTGCAGTCCAGTCGTCAGGATTGCCAATTGGCACTACATCCGTGTGCCCGTTGAAGCCAAATGTGCGTGCGTGCCCCTTGGGCCCGAAACGGGCAAAAAGATTGCGGATGCCGCCCCGATCCGCCCACGCGCAGTCAAAACCCGCATCGCTGAGCAGGTCGTAAAGGACATCAAGCGCGCCTTCGTCCGCCGGTGTAACGGACGGGCAACGCACCAAAGCGGCGGTCAGGGCAACGGGATCGACGGGCGTCATAGGCGGGTCCTCTGGTCTGGCATGTGGCGAAAAGGACGCGATATCCGCACCTTGCGCCGCGCGCACAGTTAACAGGCTGCAAATTCACGTGCTAGGGTCCACGCAATAATGTGACCCGGGGCAGGGTATCGGCGGTTCGTTTGACACCGTTCGATCACGCAAAGCTACCAAACGCGGCGCGCCTTCTCCTGAAACTCGGGTTCTGGATTGAGTGGCGATGGTGATGCTCACAACACCGCATGCGGATGCACGCATTGGCAAGGCAACCGGGACACCGGGTGCACAGGCTGGGGCGATCCTATGACGTGGATCGGTGTGACAGACCGCAAGCGCGGTCACTATGACAAAGGCGGCTTGTGCGACAGCAATAGCACCCGACATGTCGGCCCACTGCTGGAACGCGGCACACTGCTTTTGGAAGTGAGAGACATCAATCACGGCAAATCCGAAAGCCTTCTGTCAGTTTCACGCGCAAAGCCGTGGCCCCGGACACTCGCATTCCAGACATTGCCCGGCGGCGGTATCGGGATGATACACCGCCACAACTCAGAGGTCATACAAGCCGCCCTGAAATGGTCCAATCCCGGCGGCGAGCCGACGGTGCGTGTGTCCTATGCTTGGGACGCGCCCAACGGGTGGGGCCGTCTGGCGATGGAGCGGCCAGGCACATGCGACGCCATCCAACGACCTGTGCACCTGCCACGGCCGCTAGTTACGGACGACCTGTGCGACCTCGTGACCAAGCCGCCTAAGCTCATCCTGTCCCCGGACGTCGTGTTTGCAGGCATCAGCACCGACATCCTGCCTATTGGCCCAATGCCGTCCTTGCACCCCACCACCCCGATCGCCACGCCGACGGGATACCGCCCGGCAGGCACCCTGCAACGCGGCGATACGGTGACCACCGACACGGGCGACATCGTCCCCGTCCTGCACACCGTCACACAGACAGTACCAGCATATGGCAGCTTTGCCCCGGTCCGGGTGCGCGCACCCTATTTCGGACTGAGCCAGGATATCATCGTGGCACCGGACCAGCGGCTTGTTCTGCGCGGGTCAGAGGTGGAATACACCTTCGGGCAAGAGGCCGTGCTGGTGCCCGCCAGGCACCTGATCAACGGGCAAGCCGCACAGTACTACACCACCGCCAGCACCACCGAGTACGTCCAGATGATCCTGCCGGGTCAAGAGGCTGTAGTGGCCGCCGGATGCGCACTGGAAAGCCTCTATATCGGACGGATCAGACGTGATGCGAAGCGTTTGGACGACAGTGCTCTGGCCCACATTCCAAGCCACCTGCTTCCCGAACACAGGCGATCCGCGCGGCAAGTCCTTACTGCCTTCGAAGCGGTCACCCTGGTCGCGCAACGCGCTGCATAGCAGCGCGTCAGCTTGCGTAATTCGACCCTTCCTCATCCAGAATGGCCTTGAGTTCGGCCAGATGGCGCAGATCCTGCTCGGGATAATCCTCGATCTCTTGTGCTGTCTTTTCGGCAACATCATCCGGGATCAGGCGCAAGGGTTTGCCGGTTTGCAAAGCCAGCAGGTAGGTCTGGCACGCCCGTTCGAAATAGAACAACCGATTGAACGTCTCGGCCACCGTGTCCCCGATGACCATGATGCCGTGATTGCCCATGACCATCACCTTCTTCTTCGGATCATCGAACAGCTTGGCGCAGCGCTCGCCCTCCTCTTCAAAGGCCAGACCGCCGTAGTTTTCGTCCACCACCACGCGATTGAAGAACATGCACCCGTTCTGGTCCACAGGCGGCAATGTGCTGTCGGCCAGTGCAGCAAGCGCCGTGGCATAGGGCGAATGGACATGCATCGCACAGCGCGCATGGGCGCAGTGCCGGTGCATACCGCCATGCAGCCCCCACGCGGTCGGGTCCGGCGCATCCGGCCCTTCCATACTGTCGGGGTCATTCGCATCCACCACAATCAAGTCAGATGCCTTGATGCGGGAAAAGTGCATCTGGTTCGGATTCATCAAGAACTTGGTTCCGTCGTCGTTGATCGCGAGGGAAAAGTGGTTGGCCACCGCTTCGTGCATGTTCAGACGCACGGTCCAGCGAAAGGCGGCGGCAAGGTCCACACGTTCCTGCCAGTTGTCCATGTTCGGGCGAATCTGAGTGACTGTCATCTGCGGCTCCTTTTGCTGACGTCAGGGTGCCCGGTTCATACCGCTTCAATCAAATCAAATCGCGCAAGACGGCAAGACAGGAACATTGCCACTGGATCAGCCGAACCCTGCCTGTGGCAATGACAGTTTCAAGACATCTGCTTGGGCCCTCTTGCACCTTCCCGCGAAACTTGATCATTTAGGACATGGAACATGACCTTTTCCCGTCCTGGCCCGATGTTGCCCCAGATCTTGTAAATGTCGCCGCTGGCCGCGCGCCCGCAGATACGGTCATTCGCGGCGGCATCTGGGTGAACGTCCACACGCGCGAGGTGCTGCCGAACCACGACATCGCCATCAAACACGGGCGTATCGCCTGCGTCCTGCCCGACGCCAGCGCCCAGATCGGACCTGAGACCGAGATCATAGAAGCCAATGGCCGCTACATGATACCTGGCCTCTGCGACGGGCACATGCACATCGAAAGCGGCATGCTGACCCCCGCCGAATTCGCCGCCGCCGTCATCCCGCACGGCACCACCACCATGTTCACCGACCCGCACGAAATTGCGAACGTCTTAGGCCTCGAAGGCGTCCGTCTGATGCATGACGAAGCGCTGATGCAGCCCGTGAACATCTGGACCCAAATGCCCTCCTGCGCCCCCTCCGCACCGGGGATGGAGACGACAGGGTACGAGATCAGCGCCGAGGATGTGGCCGAAGCCATGGCATGGCCCGGGATCATCGGTCTGGGCGAGATGATGAACTTCCCGGGCATGGCCAATGCCGACCCCCAGATGCTTGCCGAAGTCGCTGCGACCCAGCGAGCAGGCAAAACGGTGGGTGGACACTACGCGTCGCCTGATCTTGGTCCGGACTTTGCGGCCTACGTCGCTGGTGGACCGGCTGACGATCACGAAGGCACATGCGAGGCCGACGCCATCGCCCGAATGCGCCAAGGCATGCGCTCCATGATCCGGCTGGGCAGCGCGTGGTATGACGTGGAAACGCAGATCACGGCCATCACGGAAAAGGGGCTCGACCCGCGCAACATGATCCTGTGCACCGACGATTGCCATTCCGGCACGCTGGTGAATGACGGGCACATGAACCGCGTTGTCCGGCACGCCATCGACTGCGGATGCGACCCGCTCGTGGCGCTGCAAATGGCCACGATCAACACCGCCACCCATTTCGGACTGGAGCGTGAAATCGGTTCGCTCACACCGGGCCGCCGCGCAGACGTGATCCTCACATCTAACCTCAAGACGCTGCCCATCGAACAGGTCATCGCGCGCGGAAAAACAGTCTCTATCAACGGCGAATTGACGGCGGACTGCCCCCACCTCGACTGGCCAGCCAAAGCGCGGCAGACGGTCAACATGGGCGCACCCAAGACCGCCGCCGACTTCGAAATCGCAGCCCCCGAAGGCCGCAACTCCGTCACCGCCAACGTCATCGGCGTAGTCGAGAACCAGGCTCCGACCAAAGCCCTGAAACGCGACATGCCCGTCAGCGATGGCAAGGTCGAACCCCACGGCGACACCTGCCAGATCGCACTGGTCGAGCGGCACCAAGCCACCGGTGGCGTGACAAACGCACTGGTGTCCGGGTTCAACTACCAGGGTAAAATGGCCATGGCCTCGACCGTGGCGCATGACAGTCACCACATGATCGTCGTGGGCACGGACCGTGAGCAAATGGCACTGGCAGCCAACAGGCTGGCCGAGGTCGGCGGCGGCATCACCATCTTCCGCGACGGCGAAGAGCTGGCACTGGTCGAACTGCCCATCGCAGGCCTGATGTCCGACAGCCCCGCCCGCGATGTTGCTGCCAAAGCCGATCAAATGGTGCAAGCCATGGTCGATTGCGGCTGCACCCTGAACAACGCCTACATGCAGCACTCGCTGCTGGCGCTTGTCGTCATTCCTGAACTGCGCATCTCCGACCTGGGACTGGTCGATGTCCGCACGTTTGATTTCATTCCAGTCCTTGAGCCTACAACATGAGAACACTTGAACAGGCCGGTCACGGCCACACCGAATTCCACGATGCAAAAGCCGCAGTGGCCCACCTGCAGGAGCTTTACGACGACGCTGTCGAGTTCCTCAGCCAGCAATTCCAGCACGCCATGGAACATGGCGCACCCGAAGGGCGCGTGCGCGCATACTACCCTGAAATCCGCTTCACGACCTCGACCTATGCACAGGTCGACACGCGGCTCAGCTTCGGCCACGTCGCTGACCCCGGCACCTACGCCACGACGGTGACGCGCCCCGACCTGTTCAAGAACTACCTGACCCAGCAGATCGGCCTGTTGATCACGAACCACGGCCAACCGGTCGAGATCGGCTATTCCAATACGCCCATGCCCGTGCATTTCGCAGTGGCCAATGAAAAGAACATGACCGTCCCGCAGGAAGGGGCCGCTGCATTTCCGCTGCGCGACGTCTTTGACGTACCAGACCTGACCAATACCAACGACGACATCGTCAACGGGACGTATGAGCGCGTAGGCGGCATCGGCCCCCTCGCCCCGTTCACCGCCCAGCGCATAGACTACTCACTGGCGCGGCTGTCGCACTACACCGCCACCGACGCGCACCATTTCCAGAACCATGTTCTGTTCACAAACTACCAGTTCTACGTCTCGGAATTCGAAGCCTATGCCCGCGCCCAACTCGACGACCCGGACAGCGGCTACACCTCCTTCGTCTCGACCGGCAATGCCGAGATCACGGCGGGCGATCAGGATCTGCCAGCCAGCCCGAAGATGCCGCAGATGCCGACCTACCACCTGAAACGCGAGGACGGGTCGGGGATCACACTGGTCAACATCGGGGTCGGCCCATCGAACGCCAAGACAGCCACAGACCACATTGCCGTGCTGCGTCCGCATGCCTGGCTGATGGTCGGGCACTGCGCGGGCCTGCGCAATTCGCAAGCCTTGGGAGATTTCGTTCTCGCCCACGCCTATCTGCGAGAGGACAACGTCCTCGACAACGACCTGCCGCCATGGGTTCCGATCCCTGCGCTGGCCGAAATCCAGATCGCATTGGAAGAGGCGGTGGCAGAGACAACGCAGCTCAAGGGTTACGAGCTCAAGCGCATCATGCGCACCGGCACTGTCGCCAGCTATGACGACCGCAACTGGGAACTGCGTGACCAGCACGGGCCAGTGCAGCGTCTGTCCCAATCACGTGCCATCGCACTCGACATGGAAAGCGCCACGATTGCGGCGAACGGCTACAGGTTCCGGGTGCCCTACGGCACGCTGCTCTGCGTCTCCGACAAGCCGCTGCATGGCGAGTTGAAGCTGCCGGGCATGGCGTCGAACTTCTACAAGGAACAGGTGGCACGCCATCTGATGATCGGAATTCGGGCGATGGAGCACCTGCGGACCATGCCGCTGGAACGCATCCACAGCCGGAAATTGCGCTCGTTCGAGGAAACCGCCTTCCTGTAAGGGCCGCCTGACAGCACGTAAACGGCGAAAAACAGCGGAAAACCCCTTATTTTGGCTTGCCATGGGCCACTATTCGTTGTGTGTTCGCACAACATTCCGTTATGTTGCGGATCAGAGGCCCAAGTTCTCGGGCGGACGAAGGAGACCATGAAATGGCAAAACCAATGACAAAAACCCAACTCGTCGCCGCGCTGGCTGAGGAAATGGGGACAGACAAGAAATCCGCAGGCGGCGCGCTGGACGCGATCTGCGGCCTGATCACCAAGGAAGTGTCGGGCGGCGGTGCAGTCACTCTGCCCGGCGTTGGCAAGATCTACTGCCGCGAGCGTCCCGAGCGCATGGTGCGCAACCCTGCCACCGGTGAGCAGTTCAAGAAAGAAGCGGACAAGGTCGTGAAAATGACCATCGCCAAAGCGCTGAAGGACAGCGTGAACGGCTAAGCCCAGCTTTCGCAAGGTTTTCTAAGGGTCGCCTGTCTGGCGGCCCTTTTTTTGTTCAGCCCTCGAACACCGTAGCGGCATCGCCCAGGTAGTTGTCCCAGGCAAACCAATAGCTGATATGCCCAGCAACCCGCTCCAACCGGGCGCCATCCGGGCCCAGCAACGCATCCTCGGTCACGCGCCACGCCTCTCCGTTCTGATCCGCGATTTTCCCGCCAGACTGGGTGAAGGTCCTGTCGCCACGCTCATAGGCCCGCACGCTGCGCTTGCCGGTATCTCCGATCAGCAACAGTGGCGTATCAGCGATCCCATCGTTGATGAGCGGCCGCCCCTTGAAGGCCTCCAGCGGCCATCCCCGCGCGGCCCCGAACTCGCGCACGGCAAAGATGTAGTCCTTCTGCGCATGGTCCCGTTGATCCACAACCGCCGGAAACATCAGGTCGGGTGAGGCAAAATAGTCATTGTAGACCACACCCGACCCATAATCGCGCCGGTGCCCGGTGTTCAGGCTCAACACCTTGGTTCCCGGGTTCGACGCTTTCCAACTGTCCCACGTCGTGATGACCACAGGGCGCTGCTGCAGCTCGATCCCGCTATCCACAAGCGGGCCGTTCACCGGCTTGCCCGTCCACTGGTTCCAAAGCGAATGCGTCTCACGGTCGAACATCAGCTTGTTTGAGCGGTAGAGGAACCCGGACGACCCAAACACCAGCGGCTTCGACCGCCCCGGCACATCCGTTTCAAACAGAATGCCCGACCCGCAAAGCGTGCAATAGGCCAACGCCACGGGCACGCCACCTATCACCTCGTTGAACATCTCGTGCCAGCCCATAATCCGCAGAGGGTAAGCCCGCACGTCCCCATTGATCGACACGCCAAAGACCAGATCGTCCCCGCGCAGATAGTCGGCGTCACCCGCCCCGATCAGCTCCGGGTTGTCGAGCGACGGAATGCCGTCCTTGACCACCCCGCCCCAGGCAATCTCCTCCAACCGAATGCGCATCTGATCGGGCTGGATATGCTTGGGCCGCAGGAACAGATCGAAATTATCGTCGATCCGCAGCATGACCTCGCGCTTGTAGGTCGGGAAGTCGGGGTGCGGCTTGATCTGCGGGTTCTGCTCCTGCCACAGCATCCACTGGAACCAGTCGGTGAAGTACTCCTCACCCGTGATCGCCTCCAACACCTGAGCAATCTGCGGCCCGCGCGATCGTGAAAAGCGCAATGCGGTAATCAAAGGGGCGGCCATGTCAGGCTGTCCACGCTCTTCCACCCACTTCAACGCCGCTTCAAACTCGGTCGTGGGCGCAGACAAGGGCGCACGCATCGCGTCCAAAGCGCTGATGCTTTGCGACAAGGCGGCATGGGGCAACAGGGCACCGGATAAAGTCAGGCCACCAAAGGCGCGGCGGGTCAGGGTCATGTCGGTCCTCCATACTTGCCCGACCTATCTGCACCGAAACCTGATCACATACATTGCAAAGGGCCGTGAACAGCGCCTTGCATCTGGGCGGGAATTCCCCGAACGTCCGCCCAAGACGCAAGGGAACGGTCATGGACATCCGCGCACTTCTGATGGGCCTGACCTTTGCCCTGATCTGGTCGTCGGCCTTTACCTCGGCCCGGATCATCGTCACTCATGCTCCACCTCTCGCGGCCTCATCCCTGCGCTTCTTCATTGCCGGGATCATCGGCGTCGCCATCGCGCGGATGATGGGCCAAACCTGGAACCTGACGCGCGACCAATGGCGGGCCACGCTGATCTTTGGCCTCTGCCAGAACGCGATCTACCTCGGCCTCAACTTCTACGCCATGCAAACGGTCGAGGCGTCGCTGGCCTCCATCATCGCGTCGACCATGCCGCTCATGGTCGCCTTTGCGGGCTGGATCGTGTTCCGGGACAAGCTGCCGCCGCTGGGGGTCATCGGGCTCGTGCTGGGGATCACGGGCGTCATCCTGATCATGTCTGCGCGGCTGGATGCCGGGGTGGATATGTTCGGCGTGGCCCTTTGCGTGATCGGGGCCATCGCCCTGACCATCGCCACACTGTCGATGCGCACCATGTCTTCGGGCGGCAATCTGATGATGGTGGTCGGGCTGCAAATGTTCGTGGGCGCAATCGTGCTCGGCATCGCCTCTGCCTTCATCGAAACGATCGAGGTCACACCAACCCCGGCCCTCTTTGCGGCCTTTACCTACACGGTGTTCATCCCCGGCCTAGCCGCCACGTGGATCTGGTTCGCGCTGGTGGCCCGCATCGGCGCGACCAAGGCGGCGACCTTCCACTTCCTCAACCCGTTCTTCGGGGTCGCCATCGCAGCGGCACTCCTGGGCGAACGGCTTGGGCCACAGGACATTCTGGGGGTCGCGATCATCACGGCGGGCATTCTTGCGGTACAAGTGTCACGACAGGTCAAAAGCTGATAAGCAAACTCTTGCGCACCGGACACGCCGCCATATGGTGGGCCAACTGTTTCAGGTTCCGGAGCCCATTTGATGCACCGCCGCACATTCATTCTGTCCTCCGCAGCGCTCGCCATTCCGGGCCTCAGCGCCGCCTACCCGGCCGAGACGTTCACGCCCGCCATCTGGCGCAGCTTGCGTGAAACGGATCAGACAGTCGTGATGAACTTCCGGGCCACGTGGTCGCTGACCTGCCAGATCAAGGCAGACTTGATCGCCGAAGCGCTGGCCGAGAACCCCGCCTATACAAACCTCACCTTTCTGAACGTCGATTGGGACACGTTCGGGCCATCACAAATGACACAACGGCTCAAGGTTGAACGCCGCTCGACCCTGCTGGTGATGAAAAACGGCGAAGAGGTCACGCGGCTCGTGAACGAGCCCCATGCCCGCAAGGTCCGTGCGCTTCTGGACGCTGCCCTTGCCGCCTGAGGCGACAGCCCCGCGGCGCTACGCCTTTCTTCTCATCCCCGGCTATTCCCAACTGGGCTTCGCCTGCGCGCTCGAAGCGCTCAGCCTCGCCAACCGGCACCCTTCGGGCCAGACGTTCTATGCCTGGCGCATCATCGGCGAAACGGGCGACCCGGTCCCGGCCTATAACGGCATCACGACAGCGGTGGATACAGCCCTGCCAGAGCTTGCCCGCGACGAAACGCTCGTCGTGTGCGCGGGCAACCACGCGGCTGAAAACAGCACGTGCCCCATCCTCAACTGGCTCCGCCGCGAAACGCGCAAGGGGATGGATTTCGGCGCGCTGTCCTCGGGCACCTACACCCTCGCCCTTGCCGGTCTGCTGGCGGGCAAGACGGTGACGACCCATTGGGAATACCGGGACGCCCTGATCGAACTGCTGCCCGATGTGACCATCGAAAACAGTCTCTATTCCAAGGACGGGCGCATCTTCACGACGGCGGGCGGGGCGGCTTCGATGGACATGATGCTGGACCGGATCAAGAACGACTACGGCGTCGACCTGGCCACTTGGGTGGCCGACCAGATGGTCTATACCGACCCACGGGCCGCCAGCCACGGTCAGCGCCTGTCGCGCCGGGCACGGCCCGACGTGGCCCACGGCAAATTGGGCCTGGCGCTTCAGATCATGGAAAACAACCTCGAAGATCCGCTGCGCCCGGACGAGATTGCAGAGCTGATCCAACTCAGCACACGGCAATTGGAACGGCTCTTTGCCCGGCATCTGGGCATGTCCCCCAAGCGTCATTACCTGCAACTCCGGCTCGAAAAAGCACGCGGGCTTTTGCGTCAGACCGGTCTAAGCGTGACGGACATCTGCGTCGCCTGCGGCTTTCGCTCCCTCTCGCATTTCTCAAAAAGCTACCGCGGCGCCTTCGGCCTTAGCCCCGGTCAGGAAAAGCGCGGCACCGGATCCATGTGGCCCGTGCAGCCCTGATTGCAGCGCAGGATCGTGCGCGGTATCTACACGCAAAAGGAACGTGTATTTTATGAAATTCCTGTTTGTGCATCAGAATATGCCCGGTCAGTACCGCGAGCTGATCCAGTGGCTGGCCGCCCAAGGCGGTCACGAGATTGTCTTTCTCACCCAACGCAAGAAAGCCCCCCAATTCGCGGGCGTGAAGACGGTTCAGTACAAGACGCACCACACGGCCAAGGAAGATGCCTACGGCCTGTCACGCACATGGGAAAACGCGGCGGGCAATGGCTTTGGCGCGGTGATGGCGTTGCGCGAGCTGGTCGCGGGCGGCTTTCAGCCCGACATCGTAATCGGGCATGTCGGCTGGGGCGAGATGACCTTTTTCCGCGAGGTGCTGCCCGACACGCCCATGATCGGGTTCTTCGAATACTACTACTCTGTTCATGGCGGTCCTGTCGGCTTTGATCCCGAAAGCCCGGTCAGTGAACATGCCCCCTATATCATGCACGGCCACAATGTCGTTCCGCAGATGAACATCAACGTGGTGGACCTGGGCCACAGCCCGACCTACTGGCAGCGCGACAGGTTCCCCAAGCAGTTCCACGACAAGATCTATGTCTGCCACGACGGCATCCGCACCGACACGCTGAAGCCCAACAAGAAGGCACAGGTCAATCTGGGACGCATTGGCCGCCCCCTGACGCGCAAGGACGAGGTCGTAACCTTCATGTCCCGCAACCTCGAAACGACGCGGGGGTATCACCAGTTCATGCGCGCGGTGCCGCATATTCAAAAGGCACGCCCAAGCGCACGTATCCTCGTGATCGGCGGCAACGACGTGTCCTACGGTGGCAAGAACAAGCATCCAGGCGGCCTGCGCGGCCAGATGGAGGCCGAGGTGGGCCACCTGATCGATTGGGATCGACTGCACTTTCTGGGGCAGGTGCCGTATGAAAGCTATCAGGCCATCGTCCAGATCAGCGCGTGCCACCTCTACCTGTCGATGCCCTTCGTGCTGTCGTGGTCCCTGCTTGAAAGCATGTCGATGGGTGCAACCATTGTCGCCAGCGACGTGGCCCCTGTGCGCGAGGCGATCACGCATGGCGAAACGGGCCTGCTGGTCGACTTCTTCAACCCCGAAGCCATCGCCGCACAAGTGGCCGATGTGCTGACCAAACCGCGTGACTACGCACATCTGGGCCCCGCTGCGCGGCAGCATGTGGTCAACACCTACGATTTCGAAACCGTCTGCCTGCCGGAACATATTCGCCAGATCAACGCGCTTGTGCCTGCGGACAAACAGATCGCGATGGGCTGAGCCATGCGCACGGTCATTCTTGGCGCTGGCGGTAAACTCGGGCGGCTTCTGCGACCGCGCTGGTCCGGCTCGGCTGAATGGGCTGGTCGAGAGACCGTGGACATCAACGACACACGCGGCCTGACCAGTTTCCTGTCCGGGGCGAACGCAATCTTCTGCCTGGCCGGTGTCACCCCCGGCAGCGACCGGAACATGGACCTGAACGTCACCCTCGCCCGCCAAACACTGGATGCGGCGCAGGGCGCGCACGTCTTTCTGTTTTCGTCTGCAGCCGTCTATGGCGCCCTGCCCGGCCCCCTGTCGGAAACCGGCCCGACATCAGCGCAAAGCCACTATGCCGCCGCCAAGCTCGACATGGAGCGTATGGCACAAGCCCACCCCAACCCCAGCACGATCCTGCGGCTTGGCAACGTGGCCGGAGCGGACGCCATCCTTGGCGGATGGAAGCCGGGCTTCCGGCTTGATCAATACCCGGACGGACGGACACCCGCGCGCAGCTACATCGGCCCGTCCAAGCTGGCCGAAGTGCTGCAAACGCTGGCACAGGCGCAAAACCTGCCCCCAATTCTGAACACTGCAGCACCACACGCGGTGAGCATGGGCGCCCTGCTGGACGCAGCCGGACTTGTATGGCAGCACCGCCCGGCCACGGAGCAGACAATTGCAAAGGTCAGCCTCGACGCATCCCGGCTGGAGGGTCTTGTATCCTTTGCACCCGCAGACAGTACCGCCATTGGTATCGTGCAAGACTGGAAGAACAAGGAAACGGAATGACCTGGCGCAAACGCATCTTTGACCTGTTCTTTGCCAGTCTACTGGTGATCATCCTCGGGCCCATCATCCTGTACCTCATCTGGATCATCTGGCGAAAACAGGGGCGCCCCCTGTTCTATGTGGCCGAACGGATGAAGTCCCCAACCGAAAGCTTCGGTCTGTGGAAGTTTCGCACGATGACCGTGGTCGACAGCGACCAAGGCGTGTCGGGCGGGCACAAGGAAACACGAATCACGCCGCTGGGGGCCAAGCTGCGGGCCAAACGGCTGGATGAATTCCCGCAACTCTGGAACATCCTCAAGGGCGATCTGTCCTTTGTCGGGCCCCGTCCACCGCTGCGGGAATATGTCGAACGATTTCCCGAAATCTACGGCAAGGTGTTACAATCGCGCCCGGGGGTTACGGGGCTTGCGACAATCCGCTTTCACAAACACGAAGACCGGCTTCTGGCCCGCTGCGATTCAGCCGAAGAAACAGATGCTATTTATTGCCGAATTTGCGTCCCGCGCAAAGCGCGGCTTGACCTGATCTATCAGCGGAATCAGAACACCTGCTATGACTTTGATCTCGTCTTCCAAACCATCGGGAACCTGTTTCGCAAGCGCCGTTCCTAGATCGAAGCCTTACCGAATCGTCCGTTATGTGTAAAAAGCGGCGATGAATGCACAATTTGTAAGCATTTTTTGGCACTTCTCCGCTGTAAATACCTCGAGCCTTTCTGCAACTGCAAAACAGCGGCACGAATTTGATACGGAAGACTGATACCGGTGACTACGCCTGCAAAAAGGTGAGGGACCAAGGGGGCAACATGTTAAACCTGCTCAAGTCGCTGACGCGAACGCAGAAAAGAAATATTTTCGTCGCGATCGACACAGGGCTTATTCCCGCCGCACTTTTGTTTGCGTTCAGCCTGGACATGTCCACACAGACCGCGTGGGACAGCTTCATCGCGTACCTTCCCGTACTGCCCTATCTGCTGGTGGTGTCCGTGGCACTGTCGCTGTGGCTGTGCATCTCGTCATCCACGCTGAACGAATACGATACGGGATCCATCGGCCGCACAGGGGTCTTTGCCGGCCTTTTGGCCATGACGTCGGCCTTGCTGACAACAGCCGCAAACATGCCGCTGCCGCTGTCAACGCAGATCACGTTCGGCATATCATTCTTCGTGTTCTCGATCATGAGTAGGGCAGTCCTTTTGCAGGTCGTACTGGCCATCTACCGCAAAGGCACCGACCGCTGCCGCGTTCTGATCTATGGCGCCGGGACCACGGGCATGCAGCTTGTGTCGGCCCTGCGAAGCCATGAACAGATCGAACCGGTGGCCTTTGTAGACGACAACCAGGCGCTTCAGGGTGTCAGCGTCCTTCGCCTGCCGGTCTACAGCCCCGTCCGGATCGCTGAAATCGTGGCCGAAGGGCGCATTGACCGCGTCCTTCTCGCGATCCCGTCGCAAAGTCACCCGAAACAGATGCAGATCGCCCGCCGCCTGCAAAAGATGGGGCTTGAGGTTCAAACACTGCCCTCCTTCTCGCAACTGATCGGGGAAGAGGCGCTTTTGGACAAACTGACGCCAGTCAACGCGCGCAACTTCCTGGGCCGGGACGAGGTAATCAAACCGCGGCACGGCGGTGGCGAAGCCTATGCAGGGCGTCGCGTGCTGATCTCCGGTGCAGGCGGCTCCATCGGCTCGGAACTCAGCCGTCAGGTGCTTGAGTACCATCCGGAAAAGATCGTTCTTTATGAACTCAGCGAACTGGCCCTGTACCAGATCCATCAGGAATTGGCGCAGCTTGCCGAAGGCAGCAATATCGAGATCGTTCCGCTTCTGGGCTCCGTGACCGACGCGCGCCAAGTGCGCCGCGTGCTTGCCGACCACGAGATCGAAGTCGTGCTGCACGCCGCCGCCTACAAGCACGTGCCGCTGGTCGAATACAATCCACTGGCCGGGCTCGCCAACAACGCGCTTGGCACACAGACCCTTGTTACCGAAGCGGCCGAGGCGGGCGTGGAACGCTTCATGCTGATCTCTTCGGACAAGGCAGTACGCCCCACGAACATGATGGGCGCGTCAAAACGGCTGGCCGAACTGGTGGTGCAGGACATCGCCAATCGCGTCGCCGCACCCAAGGGTCTGAAATTCTCCATCGTCCGGTTCGGCAACGTATTGGGGTCGTCCGGTTCGGTCGTGCCACTGTTTCAGGAACAATTGCGCCGCGGCGGGCCGCTGACTGTCACCCACCGCGAGGTCGAACGCTACTTCATGACGGTGCAAGAGGCCGTCAACCTTGTGCTGCGGGCGGGGTCCATGGCCAAGGGCGGCGAAGTCTTCGTGCTCGACATGGGCAAACCGGTGAAAATCGAACAGCTCGCGCGCCAGGTCATCGAAAGCGCCGGGTTCACCGTCCGCGATGCGCAAAACCCGGATGGCGATATCGAGATCGAGTTCACAGGCCTGCGCCCGGGCGAGAAGATGACCGAGGAACTGACCATCAGCGGTACCCAAGTGGGCACTGGCCACAAAAAGATTTTCTTCACAAACGAAGAGTCCCTGAGCGAGATCGAAGTGGCGTCAGCGATGCGCTCCCTCCGCCACGCGCTGGCCGCCAGCGACGAAGCCGCCGCACGCGCCACAGTCAAGCGTTGGGTCGAAGGGTACAATACGCCCAAAGAAACAGCAGACGGCACCCGCGAAGCCATATCGCCTGTATCTTGAAAGCCGCGCTTTTCCGCTAGTTTGGACCACTTCGGTCAGCAAGATTGTGTAACGCATACGCCCATGTTTAATGGCGCTAATGATTTAAGAATGACCGGACAGTGAACTCATGCCTTTGCGGATAAGATCGCGTGTTTTGGCCGGCCTAGGTGGCCTGTCTGTTGCCCTCAGCCTGACAACGCACTCCGCCACGGCTCAGAACAGCAACAAACCGCCGGTCATCACGTCTGCACCGACACTGAACTTCTACGGGTTGCCGGGGCTGGTCGATACGCCGTCAGCCGAACCGCTGCCCGATGGTCAACTGGCCCTTGGCATTTCCCATTTCGGCGGCCAGACACGGACGACCCTGTCCTTCCAGTTTTCACCGCGGATCACCGCCAGCTTTCGCTATATCGGTATCCAGGATTGGAACTCTGACGGGTTTGAAACCTACCGGGACCGCAGCTTCGACTTCCGCTACCTGCTGCTGAAGGAACGGCAATACCGCCCGGCAGTCAGCATCGGCCTGCAGGACTTTGCGGGCACCGGCATCTACGCAGGCGAATATATCGTCGCGACCAAGAACTTTATCCGGCCCTTCCGCCTTCCTGGCCGGGCCAAGGTCACAGCCGGTCTGGGGTGGGGGCGGCTTGGGTCCTCCGGATCCATCGGGTCGCCGCTTGGCGCCGACCGCCCCGCGTTCGATCCGGGCGGGACCGGCGGCGAACTGGCGACGGACCAGTGGTTTCGTGGCCCCGTCTCTCCCTTCGGCGGGATCGAATGGCAATATAACGACCGGCTTGGCTTCAAGCTTGAGTACTCGCCCGACGCCTACGTCGCCGAAACCTCCCGCGGCGTGTTTGAACGTGACTCCCGTGTCAACTTCGGGGTCGAGTACCAGTGGACTAATGCGATCCGTCTCGGCGCGTATTACCTCTACGGCTCCGAGATCGGCGTAAACGCCCAGATTCAGTTCAACCCCAAGCAGCCCGCCACACCCTTCACGCTTGCCGGTCCCCGGCCCATCATCGTGCGCCCCTCGCGCGAGGCCAATCCGCAATCCTACGACACGGCCTGGGCTGCCTCCCAAAGCTCACCGATGATCATTCGGGATGTGGTCGAACCCGAATTGACCGAGGACGGCATCCGGCTCGAAAGCCTGCATGTCACCGCCAACCGGGCCGAGGCGCGGGTGTCCAGCACACGTTACGCCAACCTCGCCATCGTTGTTGGCCGGACAGCCCGGGCACTGGCGCGGCAATTGCCGCCCTCCGTCGAGGTCTTTGATATCGTTCTGATGAACGAAGGGCTCGCGATGTCCACGACGACCATCGCACGCCGGGACCTCGAAACGCTCGAATTCCGGCCCAACGCGGCCAATGCATTGCTCGCATCATCGGAAATCTCGGACGCGCCGCCACGCCCTGCGGACGGTGCGATCGACGGAACACTGGCCTATCCCCGGTTCAGCTACTCGCTCGGCCCATTCCTGCGGCCCAGCTACTTCGACCCAGACCGGCCCGTGCGGTTCGACGTGGGCGTCGCGGCATCGGCGCAGTACCGCTTTGCACCGGGCTGGCTCGTCAGTGGTGAAGTGCGGCACCGGCTCGCGGGCAATATCGACAGCGGGCGCGAATCCAACTCGGTTCTGCCGCGCGTCCGCACCGATGCGCTGCTCTATGCCCAGGCCGCTGACACGACCATTGAAAACCTGTTCGTGTCGCGCCAGTGGAAAACCGGCAAGAACACATATGCCCGGCTCACCGCAGGCTACCTTGAACAGTTCTTTGGGGGCGTATCGGCCGAATTCCTCTGGAAACCGGCCACCAGCCGCCTCGGCATCGGGGTCGAGGCAAACTACGTCAAACAGCGCGAGTTCGAGCAGCGGTTCGGCTTCCAGGACTACGAAGTCGCAACCGGCCACATCTCGGCCTACTACGACATCGGCAAAGGGTACTATGGCCAGGTCGATGTCGGTCGCTACCTCGCCGGCGACGTGGGCGCGACCTTTACGCTTGAACGCCAGTTTGCAAACGGCTGGCGCGTCGGCGGGTTCTTCACCCTGACCGACGTCAGTTCCGAAGAGTTCGGCGAAGGCTCGTTCGACAAAGGGATCAACATCACGATCCCGACCAGCTGGTTCATCGGACAACCAAGCCGCCAAACAGTCTCGACCACGATCCGCCCCGTGCAACGGGACGGCGGCGCACGGCTCAGCGTGTCGGGGCGCCTCTATGAACAAATCCGCAGCGGTCACATCACCGACCTGAACGGAGACTGGGGAAGGGTCTGGGAATGATGAAACGGCTGACATCCCTGGCACTTTGCGCTGTGCTGCTGGTTGCCGGTTGCTCTGGTGGCACCGACGAACAGAACACGCAGGCCAGCAAGTTCAGAACACTGTTCGACGCCTATCGCGAAAGCCGACAGGCCGAGGCGCAACCCGCCCCGCAATTGACACCGGCCCTGATCGCAAGCCTGACAGTGCCTGCGCTCGAAGTGACCATCGAAAACCGCGACGCATCCGCGTTTCTGGTCCCGTTCTCTGACCGGCGCGATGCAGGCCCCGGCACTCTGCGGACATGGCGCAGCGCCAATGACGTACAGATCACGCTGCGCAGCGGGGTGATCGCGGCAACACGCGGCACCGCATATGACATAGGATCAGTAGACGCTGACACAGCCGTCAAGGCGATCCAACAGCGCACGCCGATCTCGGGCAAGCACACGCTTTACGTCAAGAATGGCAACAACGGCATCGATGAAATCCCGCTGGATTGCGAAATGCGCACGGCTGGGAACGAGGATCTGGTGATTGTCGGCAGGTCCTTCCCCGTCGTTCATTTGCAAGAGAATTGCACGGGCTGGAAAGGCGTGGTCGCATTTGACTACTGGGTGGATCGCCGCGACTCCACCGTGTGGCAAACCCGGCAATGGTCCGGCCCGGAACTGGGTTACGTCCGGACCCGTTTGCTGAAAAAGTGATCAGCTTTCCGCGGTGCAGCAAAAATGTATCGGAAAAGGGAGCAGAACGGCGAAGTCGATTGTATTTTACCCGAAATTACCCTACCTACGAACATAGACGTTATAGGAGTCATATCATGACCAATGCATTCAAACTGATTTCCGCAGCCGCTCTGGTTGCAGCTTCTTCCACAGCAGTTCTGGCGCAGGACGTACCTGTCAACTCGACCGTATCCGGTGGCCAAGGCGCCGAAATTCAGATCGGTCAGGGTGAAGCCGGTGCACTGGCAATCACGCCTGTTGCAGCAGCTGCAGTCTTCGCGATTGGCTTGGCCATCGCGGCTGGTGGTTCGTCGTCCTCGACAACAACCACTGGCCCAAGCAACTGATAACCAGCAGAAACTGCTGCGAAATTCTGAAAGGGTCCGCTTTGGCGGGCCCTTTCTTTTTAAGCGCCCGGCAACCGGATCAAGCAATCCGCAATCGCGTCCCACTTTCATGTAAATGGCTCCAAACCTTGCAATCTTCCGCCACTCGCAGGGCTTTAAACCGGCAAAGACCCTCCTGTCTTGGATGCTGCGGCGCAGCGGCATTGAATATCAGGCACCAGCATCAAATCTAACGGCTCCTCCTCTTTTAGCGGAAAGGCATTTTTCGAATGATTCGCTCTCTCCTTGCTGCAGGTACGCTTGCTGTCGCATCGCTTGCGATGCCAGCCATCGCTCAAGACGCAGCTCAAACACCGCCGCCGGGCCCGGCCGCCAATACTCCGCCGCCGGCAGAGGGCGGTCTGTTCGGCGGAACACTGACGCCAGCTGCAACCGCAGCCATTGTCGGTATCGGCATCGCCGTGATCGCCATCGCGTCAGACAGCAGCGACGGCACAACCACAACCACGACGACCCGGTAACACACATCTGAGTTTTCGAGGGTTTTAAAGGGCTTGCTTCGGCAGGCCCTTTTTCTTTTCGCATAACATGCGGATCGCGCAACATCCAATAGCGTCCCACCGCCACGCGAAAAACGCAGTTGCATGCGGTGTTCTGCTACGCACATCAGGCAAAAACGGCAAAGTGCCTCCTGTCTCAAATGCTGCAGCGCGGCACCATTGCGCAATACCCATGGTCACGAAAGCTAAGGACACCTTGTAACCAACCGGAAAGGTATCCGCAGAATGCTTCGCACCTTCTTTGCTACAACCGCTCTGGCCCTCTCAAGTCTTGCCGTGCCCGCTGCGGCTCAAACCGCGGGGCCTCCTCCCGGACCTGCAACAACCTCCCCCCCTCCCGCAGCTGGCAAAGCGCTGTTCGGTGGTAAACTCACGCCTCCGCCATCGCCATCGGTGATCGGCGCCGGACTTGCTGTTGCAAGTACCACGACCACGACAGGCACGGGGACAACAACGACAACCGGCACATCACCGTAAGACTACCTATCACTCACGGTTCAGTTCTGACTCGATGGCGCGGCGCACAGATCGCGACATCGGGGCAGACTGTGCGCCCCAGGTTTCCACAACCTGGCCGTCCGCGCCCAGCAGCACCTTGTTGAAGTTCCAGCGCGGCACAAACCCAGTCTGATCCTTGATGGACTGGTAAAAGGGATGCGCATCGCTGCCCTTGACCGGCAGGATGTCTGTCATCGGCATGTCCAGCCCAAAGGCGATATCGCAGAACTCCCGCACGTCCTCCGCGCTGTCCAACTCCTGCCGGAAGGTATCAGAGGGCACAGCCAGCACAACCAACCCACGATCGCGGTAGGTGTCGTAAAGCACCTGCAGATCCTCGTATTGCCGCGTGAACGCACATTGCGACGCGGTGTTGACCACCAATACCGGTTGCCCCGCCCAGTCCGACATCTCCAGCGTTCCGCCATCAATCGACGGAAAGCTGACATCGCGCAGACCTGCCTGCGCCATCTGGCCCACAAGCAGTCCAAGCAGAATGAAAAAAGCGCGCACAGCATCCCCCCGTCAGGTTATGTTAAGGAGGTAGGGTGCAACGCCCCTGCGTCACGCCCTTTCATTTCTGCACACCCGCACCACATAATGCCGAAACAGGATGGAACGGCAAACCATGGCAAAATACACCAAGAACCCCGACGTGATCGCGACCCTGTCGCCCGAGGAATTCTATGTCACGCAGGAAAGCGGGACAGAGCGCCCAGGCACCGGCAAGCTCCTCCACAACAAGGAACCGGGGATCTATGTCGACATCGTCTCGGGCGAGCCGCTGTTCGCGTCCTCCGACAAATACGAAAGCGGGTGCGGCTGGCCCTCGTTCACCAAACCCATCGACAATGTCACCGAACACCACGACGCCAGCCACGGCATGATCCGCACCGAAGTGCGCAGCAAATACGGCGACAGCCACCTCGGCCACGTCTTCCCAGACGGCCCACGCGACCGTGGCGGCCTGCGCTATTGTATCAATTCGGCGTCACTGCGCTTCGTCCACCGTGACGACATGGAGGACGAAGGCTATGGTGAGTACCTGAACCAAGTGGAGGATGTAGCATGAGCGATCAACGCGCCGTACTGGCAGGCGGCTGTTTCTGGGGCATGCAGGACCTGATCCGCAAGAAACCGGGGGTCAAGGCAACGCGGGTGGGCTACACCGGCGGTGATGTCCCCAACGCCACCTACCGCAACCATGGCACCCACGCCGAAGGGATCGAGATCATCTACGACCCCTCCGTCATCACCTACCGCGATCTTCTGGAGTTCTTCTTCCAGATCCACGACCCCACCACACTGAACCGTCAGGGCAACGACGTCGGCCTCAGCTACCGCTCGGCCATCTACTACGTGGATGACGCCCAGAAACAGGTGGCAGAGGACACGATCGCGGACGTCGAAGCCTCAGGCATCTGGCCCGGCAAAGTCGTGACCGAGGTTGAACCGGTCGGCGACTTCTGGGAGGCAGAGCCGGAACACCAAGACTACCTCGAACGCTTCCCCAACGGCTACACCTGCCATTTCCCGCGCCCCAACTGGGTCCTTCCAAAACGCGCCGCAGAATAAATCTCGGAACAATCACCAGCGGCCCACGTTCTTTCTCCAAGACAGCAACCGATAGAGAAAGGACGAACACATGCTTGGTTGGGCACTGACCTTCCTGGTGATCGCCCTGATCGCTGGGCTTATGGGCTTTGGCGGGATCGCCGGGGTCTCGGCTGGGATCGCACAGATCCTCTTCGTCATCTTCCTGATCCTCTTCGTGGTGGCTATGCTGGCCCGCGCCATTCAGGGACGCCCCCCGATCTAGGGCGACGACTAGAGATCGCAAAAAAGGGCGGGCCATTTGGCTCGCCTTTTTTCATGCCTACGCGATCCGTGGCCGACCCGCCGCCTCTGCGGTCAGCGTCGCCTCGACAAACACCTCCCGCGCCTCGGCCTGCACCGTGCGGATGTCCCGCGACACACGCAGCTCAATATCGAACGCGCCCGCAGCACGCGCAGCCGCCCGCGCATCCTCAGCTAAAACAGTCTCTAACTTGGCCAAAGCAACCTCAGAAGCGGCAAAATCCTCCGGCCCCGTCGGCAAATGCACCCGAAACCGGCCCTCACTCGGCGCCGTCACCGTCCCGCTGCGCCGCACAGTCACACGGCCCACAACAGCACCAATCGCATTCGCCACACCGCCATCCTCCGGCAACTGCATCTCGCAGCCCAACCGCTCTCCCACCGCCGGATAATACGCCCGCGCCGATGCTCCCAATCCAACCACCGGCACATCCAAACCGGTCGACACACGCACCAACCCGCGCGCATCCGACAGCCCGCGCTGCATCAACGCATGGGTGGCCAAGTCCTCATCCAACCCATCCTCCGCCAGCGCTGCCTGCAACAACGCCACGCCCGTCTGATGCGTCAACCGATCCACAACAATCCGCGCCATCTGCTCGGGCTCAACGGCCAAGCGCTCCCCCGCCCCGGTCCGCCGCCGCCCGAACAGGGCGCAAGCCATCCGCGCTGCCTCCGCGTCCCAGTCCGACAGATACCCAAGCACGTGACTCGCATCCGATGGCGTGAGGCCTGCAACCTGCACCAGCCCCCGCGCCACCAATCGCTTCAACGCCGCCTGATCCATCCGGGTCCGCAACACGGCACCAAGCCCATGCACACGATCACCGATCCGCTCCAACAACGCCGCGTCCCGCGCCACCAACCCATCGGCAGACACCCCCGGCACCGTGCGCACAAAGCGCCCATCATGCTCCCCCGGCGTCGCACTCCGCATCTGCGCCTCAAGCAGCGGCAACACCACATCCGGCGCCTCATGCGCAATCAAGGAGACAGGCAGAACCCGACGGGGTCCAAGGGTGACACCCCCCTGCAGGCCCTCGGCCACAAAATGCACCTCACTGTCGCCACCCAGACCCGTGGTCCGCATCGCCACCGCCTCGACCATCGTGCGATGCGGCCCAACCCGCGCGCCGTCCGGGTCGATCACAGGCCGACCACCACGCAGCACGGCCACATCCGTCGTCGTCCCGCCAATGTCACTCACCAGCGCATGATCCGTGCCGGTCAGCCACCGCGCGCCGACAATCGACGCCGCCGGCCCGCTCAGGATCGTCTCAATGGGCCGCGCCCGCGCCTGCGCCGACGACATCAGCGCGCCATCGCCCCGCACCACCATCATCGGCGCAGTGATCCCAATGCTGCGCAACTCCGCCTCAGCACGGCCAATCAGCGCATCAATCATCCCGATCAGCCGCGCGTTCAGCACCGCCGTCAGCGCCCGCTTCGGGCCACCCAGCTTCGCCGACAACTGGTGCGAAGCGGAAACAGGCCGCCCCGTCACCTCGCGCACCATCTCCATCGCCCGCAACTCATGCGCCGGGTTCCGCGTCGCAAACTGTGCTGCCACGGCAAACCCGCTCACATCGCCAGAATGTGTCTCTAAAAAGCTCAAAAGCGCCGTTTCATCTAACGGCGAAACCTCCGCCCCATCATGCCCATGCCCCCCGGCCAGCACGCAAACCGGATCATCGCCCAAGGCCTCGGCAAGCCCCTGCGCCGCCAAATCCTTCTCCCGAAACCCGATATAGATCAGCGCAACACGCCCGCCCTGCCCCTCCACCAGCGCGTTGGTTGCCAGCGTCGTGGAAAGCGAAGCCATCCCGACCTCCTCTGCCTGCACGCCAGAGGCAGCCAAAACAGCACGCACCGCCTCACCCACGCCGACAGCCAAGTCATGCCGCGTCGTCAACGCCTTGGCGCGGGCCAGCACCCGCGCCTCGTCCTGCATCAAAACCGCATCGGTATAGGTGCCGCCCGTATCCACACCCAGCAAAATGGCCATGCCCGCTCTCCGTCTTTTCCAGCGGCCTACCGCACCTATTCGCGATCCGTCGCGCCCAATTGCGTCAACGCCCAGCGCGCCGCGTCGGCCACGGCTGGATCGGCGTCATCGACCAAGGCCTGCGCGGCGTGAACCAACTCTGGCAGCCCCGAATTGCCAATGGCATAGGCCACATTACGCACAAACCGATCCCGCCCAATCCGCTTGATCGGCGACCCGGAAAACCGCGCCCGAAATCCCGCATCATCAAGCGCCGCCAACTCGGCCAAAGGCGGCGCGCCAACAGCACCCAAATACCGCATATCACTCGCCGCTACAGCAAACTTGTTCCACGGACACACGGCCAGACAATCGTCACAGCCATAAATCCGGTTGCCCAAACCAGACCGCAGCGCCTCATCCACAGGCCCCTTATGCTCGATCGTCAGATACGAAATGCACCGCCGCGCATCGAGCTGATAGGGCGCAGGAAACGCATTCGTCGGACACACATCCAGACAGGCCCGACATGACCCGCAATGATCCACCTCAGACGCATCCGGCTCCAACTCCAACGTGGTAAAAACAGATCCTAAAAAGGCCCAATTGCCCCACTCCCGGCTCACGAGATTGGTATGCTTACCCTGCCACCCCAGACCCGCCGCCTGCCCCAACGCCTTCTCCGGCACTGGCGCAGTATCGACAAACACCTTCACCTCGCCCCCAGCCTCGGCAATCAACCACCGCGCCAACCGCTTCAGCCGCTTCTTCACAATGTCATGGTAATCCCGCCCCTGGGCATAAACAGACACAGCCCCCAACTCGGGCCGCTCCAAAACTGCCAACGGATCATGCTCCGGTGCATAACTCTCGGCCAGCATGATCACGGACCGCGCCTCGGGCCACAGCGCCGCAGGATTGCCGCGCCAATGCATCCGCTCCGCCATCCACCCCATCTGCCCATGGCGCCCTGCCTCAACAAAGGCCTCCAACCGCTCTGCCACCTCCGGCACAGCGTCCGGCCGGCACACACGCGCCATGATAAACCCCTCATCCAGAGCACGCCCTATGACCCGCTCTTTCAGGTCCATCTCTTCCCTGTTTCAAAAAAATCCTCGGGGGTCTGGGGGCAGACAGCCCCCAGTCCGACAGAATGATCAGAAATCCAGATCATTATAGTGCCGCGGCGGCGGAAACCCTGGCACCTGATCTGCCAGGATCGACCGAAAGGCCGGGCGCGACTTGATCTTCGCATACCAATCCTTGACCACCTCACTGCGGTTCCAATCCACATCAGAGATATAGTCCAAAGCAGACAAATGCGCAGCCGCCGCAAAATCGGCCAGGGTCATCACATCCCCCGCCAACCACCGGCGATGGTCCAAAAGCCACGTCATGTAATCGAGGTGATACTTGATCGCCTTCGCCCCATCCTTGACGTTGCGGCTGTCCGGGAAGCCCTGCCCCATCACCTTCTTGTTCACCCGCTCATAAAGCAGCTTCGACGTCACCTCATTGTGAAACTTGTCGTCAAACCACCCCACCAACCGGCGGACTTCCAGCTTGGCCACAGGGTCCGAGGGCATGAGCGACGGCTCCGGCCGCGTCTCCTCGATATACTCGCAAATCGCGGCGCTCTCGCTCATCATCACGCCGTCCAGACGCAGCACAGGCACCTTGGCGGCAGGGTTGCGGCGCAGGAAATCCGGATCAGCCTCCCAATACCGCTCCTCAACCAGCTCCACCTCGATCTTCTTCTCGGCGAGGCTCAGACGCACCTTGCGACAGAACGGAGAAAGCGGAACGTGGAACAGGCGGGCCATGGACAATCCGGGGTCTATAAATGGGTCAGGCATCCATGCACGGCGCGCACAGGATTTTCAACTCTCGAAACAGCGGGCCCGACCATCCGCGCGGATCGTGGCTGCCCCGTCAAGGATGCCGGCGGCGCGCTTGCGCACAAAGGACGACGGCTGGCTGGCTGACCGGCCCTTCGGGTTCGGCAGGATCGCGGCCAGACGGGCGGCTTGCGTGCCCGACAACGCATCAGGCGCAACTCCAAAATAGTGCCGCGCGGCAGCCTCTACGCCAAACACACCCTCATCGAACTCCGCCACGTTCAGATAAACCTCAAGGATCCGCCGCTTCGACCACAACGCCTCCATCAGCGGGGTCATCGCGGCCTCCATCACCTTCCGCACCCAGGACCGGCCATGCCACAGGAACACGTTCTTCACGACCTGCTGGCTGATGGTCGACGCGCCGCGATTGCTGCCCTCGTCAATCGCACGACGAATAGCCACCACATCCAAACCCCAATGATTGCAGAAATTCGCATCCTCCGCCGCGACAGCCGCACGGGCCATGACCGGGGCGATCTCCTCCATGGGCACCCACTGGTGATCTACACCGCCCAGACGGCGGCTTTCCTGCATCATATAAAGCGTCGTCGGCGGGTTCACGACGGACCACAACAACGTCACAGCAACCGCCAACAGAAACACCACGCTCACCACCCGCAGCGACCACCGAAACAGCCACCGACCGGGCCGAAACGCACGTTTCGCCGCTTTCTTTGTCGTCCGCTTACTGCTCTTTCTTGCCATGCGCCCAGCTATAGGGCGCAGGTCCCGCTATGAAAACTACCGCGCGAGCGATTGCGCCAGATAGGTGCCGATACGACGCGCCCCCGACGGCGACGGATGAATACCATCAAAGGCAAAAAGCGACCGATCCGACGGGTCCATCACATCCTCGCTGTCCAGAAACCGCACACCGTCGGTCTGCGCCGCAAACCGGGCAAGGCGCGCATCATACTCCACCAGATACGGACGGCACCCGGTAAACTGCCCAGACCGCGCACTGGCATAGTATCCCATCCACAGGACCTCCGCCCCGGTCTGCCGCAACCGCATCAGGAAATCGGGCACCTCACCGGTCAGCTCCGGCCCAATCAGCCCATTCAACACGCCATCACAGGCGCTACACGAACAATCATTCAGAAAGTCATTCGCCCCGCCATTGATCAGGATCACGTCCCAATCGCCCTGCCGAAACTGCGCCCGCACGTCGAACCCGACAGCACGGCCCAGCGCGGACGCATTGGAAAAGCGCGACCCGGCAACAGCCTTATTCTCCACCTGCGCGTCCAGCAAATCGCCCACGACAGCAGGAATGTCGCGCCCGGTCCACTTGTGCCACGCCATCAGACTGTCGCCGATGGTCAGCACGCGCAAAGGCTCGGCAGACACCGCCGACCCAAGCAAGATCAGAACCACAGCCAACAATCGCATGAATCAAAGATATATCAGCAGCGCCCGGATACCACCGGCAACATTCGATTCACCAATTCATCAGAAAACTCTAATCAAAAACAAAACGTTAATCGCTTCAGGGCGAAGACCGATTCTGTTAACCTCTTTCCGGGTGAGGGCACTTTTTCGTGCTCGGAGACAGGAGATGATTGAAATCACAACCGGCGTCCAACCCGGCGCCATCGCCCCGCAATACCGCGTGCTGAACGCGACCGACGCCGCCCTTGTATGGGTTCTGAAATGGGGCGGCGATGCAGACCACGTGATCGCCAATAAGCTCGACACCATGCCCAGCAAGGTGGCCGACATCCTCGCCGAAAACACCCATGTCGGTAGCAAGGACCAGGCGACCAAGATGGTCGCCCAGTCCAAGGACTAGACCCTATTCCGCAGGAATAGCCGCGTCTTCCAGGCTGATGGGATGCTCCAGCTTGTCCAGCATCTCCTTCGGGCAGACCTGAAGGAAGTTGTGCTGCTCGGTGTCCCAATGCTGGAGAATATCGGCGGCCTTCGCGCTGCCGGTCTCTTCCAGATGGCGCTCCAGCAACCCTTCCAACTGCGCTTTCCAGTGATCCACAGTCACCGGGCAAGTCACCAGCGTCTCAAGGTTCATCAGCGCTTCTGCCTTACCGTCCGGGTCATACAGATACGCCATACCCCCGGTCATCCCGGCGCCAAAGTTGGCCCCGATTTCGCCCAGGATCACGGCAACACCGCCGGTCATGTACTCACACCCGTTCGACCCACAGCCCTCGATCACGACCTTCGCGCCCGAGTTCCGCACGGCAAAGCGTTCACCCGCGCGACCCGCCGCAAACAGGTAGCCATCGGTCGCACCATACAGCACCGTGTTGCCGATGATCGTGTTGTCAGCGGCCACGATGGGCGAGGCCATTGGCGGACGCACCACCACGGTGCCGCCCGACAGGCCCTTGGCCACGTAGTCATTGGCATCGCCAGACACTTCCAGCTTCAGCCCCGGCGCTGCAAAGGCACCCAAGCTCTGCCCGGCACTGCCGGTCAGCTTCACCGTCAAGTGGTCGGGCTGCAAAGCATTGCGCATCCCGAACTTCCGAACAATGTGGCTGGATGTCCGCGTGCCGACGGTCCGATGCGTGTTCTGGATCGCGTATTGAAGCTGCATCTTCTCGCCATCTTCCAGGAAGCGCGCCGCATCCCGAACGATCTGCGCATCCAGCGTATCGGGCACCGCGTTGCGATCCTTGTCCCGGTTGTAGACGATGTCCGCCGCCCCATCGACGGTGATCAGCATCGGGTTCAGGTCCAGATCGTCCAAGTGGGCCGACCCACGCGACACCTGCGCCAGCAGATCCGCCCGGCCAATCACCTCGTCCAAGCTGCGCGCACCGATCTGGGCGAGCAGCTCACGCACTTCCTGCGCATAGAAAGTGATCAGGTTCACCACCTTGTCCGCGTTCCCGGTGAACTTCGCACGCAGGCTCTCGTCCTGCGTACACACGCCCACGGGGCAGGTGTTCGACTGGCACTGACGCACCATGATACAGCCCATCGCGATCAGCGCCGCGGTGCCGATGCCGTATTCCTCGGCCCCCAGCATCGCTGCCATCACAATGTCACGCCCCGTGCGCAGACCACCATCGGTCCGCAAAGTCACCCGGTCGCGCAGGTTGTTCATCGACAGCACCTGATGCGCCTCGGTCAGGCCCATCTCCCACGGCAGGCCCGCATATTTGATCGACGTCGCAGGCGACGCACCGGTCCCGCCATTGTGGCCGGAAATCAGGATCACATCCGCCTTCGCCTTCGCCACACCGGCGGCGATGGTCCCGACGCCAGAGGACGCCACCAGCTTCACCGTCACCTTACAGCGCGGGTTGATCTGCTTGAGGTCATAGATCAGCTGCGCCAAATCCTCGATCGAGTAGATGTCGTGGTGCGGCGGGGGCGAGATCAGCGTCACACCCTTGGTCGAATGCCGCAGACGCGCGATCAGGTCGGTGACCTTCATGCCGGGCAACTGCCCACCTTCGCCAGGCTTCGCGCCCTGCGCCACCTTGATCTCCAGCTCTTCGCACTGGTTCAGGTATTCAGCCGTCACACCAAAGCGGCCTGACGCCACCTGCTTGATCTTGGCGGACGGATTGTCGCCATTGGGCTCGGGGTGGAAGTGCGCCGGATCTTCACCGCCCTCACCACTATCCGACTTCGCGCCGATACGGTTCATCGCCACGTTCAGCGTCTTGTGCGCCTCAGGCGACAGCGCGCCCAGCGACATGCCCGGCGTGACAAAGCGTTTCCGGATCGAGGTGATGCTTTCCACCTCTTCCAGCGGTACCGGCTTGCCCAGCGGCTTGATGTCCATCAGGTCGCGCAGATGAATGGGCGGCTGCGACCGCATCTTGGCGCTGTACTGCTTCCACAGCTCAAACGACGCGCGGTTACACGCCATCTGCATCATGTGCATCGAGGTCGCTTCCCACGCATGGGTCTCCCCCGACTTCCGCGCCTTGTAGAAGCCACCGATGGGCAGCACATTCGTGCCGGTCCAACCCGCTGCATGCACTTCCTCGGCCTTCGCCTGAATGCCGGTCACACCGATGCCCGAGATGCGCGAGGTCATGCCGGGGAAATACTCCGCCACCATGGCCCGAGACAGCCCCACAGCCTCAAAGTTCAGACCGCCACGATACGAGGACACAACGCTGATGCCCATCTTCGCCATGATCTTCAGCAGACCCTGATCAATCGCATTCCGATACCGCGCCACCGCTTCGGTCAACGTGCCATCCAGCAGCCCCCGATCAATGCGGTCCGCGAGCGAGTCCTCAGCCAGATAGGCGTTCACAACAGTCGCACCGCAGCCAATCAGCACCGCAAAGTAATGCGGATCAATACACTCCGCAGACCGCACATTCAGCGAACAGAAGGTGCGCAAACCATTGCGGGTCAGATGCGAATGCACAGCCGACGTCGCCAAGATCATCGGCATCGCCACCTTGTCAGCATCCGCATGATGATCGGTCAGCACAATATGCCCCGCACCCGACCGCACAGCATCCTCAGCTTCGGCTCTAACACGGGCCAAAGCAGCACTCAGCGCGCCCTGCCCAGGCTCAAAGGTACAGTCAATCTCCACCAGATCGGCATTGAAATAGCTGACCAGCTTGTCCCACTGCGCATTGCCCACGAACGGGCTGTCGAGGGTAATGATCTCGGTCTGCGCACTGCTCTCATCCAGCACGTTCTTCAGATTCCCAAACCGCGTCTTCAGGCTCATCACCCGGTACTCACGCAGCGAGTCAATCGGCGGGTTCGTCACCTGAGAGAAGTTCTGACGGAAGAAATGCGACAGCGGCCGATACTTCTTCGACAACACGGCGCTCGGGGTGTCATCCCCCATCGACGCCAACGCCTCTTTCCCATCCTCAGCCATCGGGGCCAGAATGTTCTCCAACTCCTCGATCGAGTAGCCAGCGGCAATCTGACGACGCCGCAGCGCCTCACCATCAAACATCGCCTTCTCGGTCACACCGGACAGCTCACCCTCAAGGTCGGTGATCTTACCCACCCAATCGCCAAAGGGCTGCGAGGCCGCCAACTGATCCTTGATATCCGTGTCGTGGAACAGCTTGCCCTCGACCATATCAACGGCCAGCAACTGACCCGGACCCAGCGCGCCCTTCTCCACAACGTTGGACTCTTCCAGCGGCACCATCCCGGTCTCGGACCCGGCAATCACCATCCCGTCACGGGTCACGACATAACGCATCGGACGCAACCCATTCCGGTCCAAACCGGCACAGACCCAACGGCCATCAGTCATCGCCAAAGCAGCGGGCCCATCCCAGGGCTCCATCACCGAGTTGCAGTAGGAATACATATCCCGCCACGCCTGCGGCAGTTCAATCGCCTGCTTGGACCACGACTCCGGCACCAGCATGGTCTTCGCCATCGGCGCATTGCGGCCCGCACGGACCAGCACTTCAAACACCGCATCCAAGGCAGCCGAGTCCGACGACCCACTTGCAACAATGGGTTTGATGTCCTCCGCCATATCGCCAAACGCACCCGACGCCATCCGGATCTCGTGTGACTTCATCCAGTTCAGGTTGCCCTTCAGCGTGTTGATCTCACCGTTATGGGCCAGCATGCGGAACGGCTGCGCCAGCCACCACTGCGGGAACGTGTTGGTCGAATAGCGCTGGTGATAGATGGCAAAGGCAGACTCAAAACGCTCGTCCAAAAGGTCGGGATAGAACTCCGCCACCTGCTCGGCCAGCATCATGCCCTTGTAGATAATCGACCGGCAGGACAGCGACGCAATATACAATTGCGGCACCTGCGCAGCAGCCGCCGCCTTCTCGATCCGGCGGCGAATGACGTACAGCTCACGCTCAAACGTCTCTTCGTCCACCCCCTTGGAATTGCTGATCAAAATCTGCTCAATCTCGGGCCGGGTCGCATTTGCCTTCTCGCCCAGGCACTCGACATTCACCGGCACATGGCGCCAGCCATAGATGTAATAGCCCATGCGCAGAACTTCGGATTCAACGATGGTCCGGCAGGTCTCCTGCGCACCAAAGTCGGTGCGGGGCAGAAACACCTGCCCCACAGCCAGCAACTCATCACGGTTGGGGGTGTGCCCGGTCCGCTCCACCTGATCATAGAAAAACGCAACCGGGATCTGCACGTGAATGCCCGCGCCATCGCCAGTCTTGCCATCAGCATCCACAGCACCCCGGTGCCAGATCGCCTTCAGCGCCTTGATGCCATTCTCAACAACGGCCCGGCTTTTCGACCCGTCCACGGAAACCACAAGGCCGACACCGCAGGACGAATGCTCTTCCGCCTCGGAATAAAGACCGTTTTCGGCCATAAACGTGCGCTTGGCTTCTTCGCGGCGAACCCAGTCAGCATCATATTTGGTCATTGGTCGGTTCCTTTCTTCGGGCTTGCGTAACGCGCCAGCGTTGGCTCGCATTCGTAGAGGGGTGTTGTGGCGAAAAATCCGGGCTCACCCGGATAGATGAAGTCGATTGGGGACAGGTCCCACTCCTCGATCGCGCCATCGCGGTTGATCCGGTACGTGCCGGAGATGAAGTGGCGCAGGCGGGGCAGAACATATTCTGTCCCCGTCATCGTGAAATCACCTTCCTTGGTGCTTTCACGGCGCATGGAAAACTCGGTTTGCAGCAGCGTCTCACCGTCGATGACGACATCCTCGGACACGATGCGGTCATAGCCGACAAAACGCTGCACATCATCCTGCCCGCGCTGCTGAAAGTCATAGGAATCGGTCCCCGTCTCCATCAGCTCGGTCAGGTTCAACGGATCATCCGAGGGCTGCACCAGCACATAGCGTTGCGTCGGAAACAGATCATAGCTTTCCAGCCACTGCGTTTCCCGGTCGATCTTGCCCATGTAGCGCGGGCCATATTCGTCAAAGGTGATGTTCCACCGCTCGCCCGCCGTGTCTGCAGCGCAATTGTAAATATGCGTAACCTCGCAACTGCGCTGCTGGATCGTCAGATCACCCACGCAGCCCGGCGGCGGGGTGAACACCGGCGGATTGTCCTGCGCCTGCGCAAAACCCGCGACCAGCGCGGCGGCTATGATGGCAAGCGCTCTCATGTCGTCCCCACATCGGGGTTCAGCGCGACAACCTCGTCGCGCGTCAGCCGCTTCTGCCCGCAATCCGTCAGGGGAATGCCGCTGGGCTTGTGGTCCACGAAAATCTCGTGCGTCAGGTTGAAGACATCCGGCTGATCAAACAGTCCCAGCGGCAGATCGGTGCCACCAAACCACTCGCCTTCCTTCGTCTGACGGAAATACAGGTTGGTGCCGCATTCCTTGCACCACGCCCGCTCCGCCCAGTCGCTGGTGGCACGGGTGGCGATGTGGTCCGACCCGCTCCAGGTCAGGTCATCACTCTGCACACTGACTTCGAACAGCGCGGACCCCGTCCAGCGGCGGCACGATTCGCAATGGCAGATGCCAAACGTCGTCGGAACGTTGCGCGCGACAAAACGGACGGCCCCGCACAGGCAGCCTCCGGTCATTTTGTCGATCACATCGCTCATTCAGGTGTCCTTAACCTTTGCGGTTATTCGGGTCAGCCATGCTGCCGTTTCGTCTTCATCTTTCATTCAGGTTCGGCCCGTTTTCAAAAATGCGCAGTTTTGGGGCCAAAGTTCGCAGTTTCCGAAAATGGACCGGAAAAGCGCGTTTTCGGGGGGTTCGAAAACACGCAGTTTCGGGGCCAAAATGTGCAGTTTACTCCGCCGCGATGACCTGAGCGGTCGTATTGAACTGCTCCAGAATGGCCTCCGCACAGTCGCGCCCATCCCGGATCGCCCACACAACCAGCGATGCGCCCCGCACTATATCACCCACGGCATAGACGCCATCTACCGCCGTCTTGCCTGTCGTGAATTCCGCCTTGATCGTGCCCCAGCGGGTCACGTCCAACCCGTCGGTATCCCACAGCGTCGGCAGGTCCTCCGGCTCAAAGCCCAGCGCCTTGATCACAAGGTCCGCGTCTTCAACATAGTCAGCGTTTTCAATGACTTCAGGTGCCTGACGACCCGTTGCATCCGGCGCGCCAAGGCGCATCTTCTGCACCATCACGCCGGCGACCTTGTCACCATCGGTCGTGAAGCCCTTGGGCGCGCTAAGCCACTCAAATACAACGCCTTCTTCCTCGGCATTCTTCACTTCGCGCTGCGAGCCCGGCATGTTGGCGCGGTCCCGACGATAAAGACACTTGACCGACTTGGCCCCTTGCCGAATGGAGGTGCGCACGCAGTCCATCGCGGTATCCCCACCGCCGATAACAACCACCCGTTTGCCTTCGGCATTTAGGCGGCCGCTGTCAAAGTCCGCAACCTCGTCACCAAAGCTCTTGCGGTTCGATGCAGTCAGAAAATCAATCGCCTTTTCAATGCCTTGTGCCTCACCATTCGGCATTGAAAGATCACGGCTTTTGTAGACGCCCGTCGCGATAATCACTGCGTCGTGCTCGGCCCGAATAGAGGCAAAGATATCTGCATCCACATCGCAGTTCAGCACGAATTTCACACCGCCTTGCTCAAGCTGTTCGTTGCGCCGCATGACGACATCCTTCTCCAGCTTGAAGCCAGGGATGCCATAAGTCATCAACCCGCCCGCACGATCATAGCGGTCATAGACAGTCACCTGCACACCCGCCCGGCGCAACACATCCGCCGCCGCCAGACCACCGGGGCCTGCGCCAATTATCCCAACAGATTCAGCACGTTCCGCCATCGGCGCGATGGGCTGCACCCACCCTTCTTCCCATGCAGTGTCGGTAATGTACTTCTCAACCGACCCGATCGTAACAGTGCCGTGGCCGGATTGCTCAATCACACAATTGCCTTCGCACAACCGGTCCTGCGGGCAGATGCGACCACAAATTTCAGGGAAGGTATTGGTCGCCTGGCTGACTTCATAAGCCTCACGCAACCGCCCCTCAGCTGTCAGCTTCAGCCAGTCGGGAATGTTGTTGTGCAGCGGACAATGCGACTGGCAATAGGGCACACCACATTGCGAACAGCGAGACGCCTGCTCCTTGGCCTTGGCATCCGCATACTCCGCATAGATCTCGCGGAAATCCTCACGACGTGTTTCCGCGGCACGCTTTTCCGGCATGTCCCGTTCGATCTTCACGAATTTCAACATCGGTTGGTCAGCCACGCGCCTGTCCCCTCGGTTACATTGGTCTGCGCGGTCTAAGGCATAGCACGCGCGAATAAAAGTCAGCGACACTGACCTTTATTACGATTTCCCTACCAAATCGAGCGCTTGATTAACTTTTTTTGAACTTTTTAGGTCCGATCCGGATCTATATTCTGGCTTTGCGTTCAGAATCAGAGACTTGTAACGTCACCATAACACAAGGACTCTGGCGCCATGACTCTTTTTCAACTTCTGATGGTAGCCATCATTCAAGGCGTGACCGAATTCCTCCCGGTCTCGTCTTCAGGCCACCTTATATTGTTGCCGACACTAACGGGGACACCAGATCAGGGGCTGGCCATCGACGTCGCCGTTCATGTCGGAACCTTGCTGGCAGTCATCCTTTATTTTTGGGCCGACGTGCGCGTCGCAGCACACGGGCTGACACGGCTTGCCCGTCGCAAGGTCGATACCCAAGGCGCTTTCCTCGCGCTCTGCCTTGTCACCGCAACGATTCCCGCGCTGATCGTTGGCATTGCAATCAAGGTGACTGGCCTGGACGAAGCAATGCGCAGCGCGGCCGTCATTGGCTGGACGATGCTCATATTCGGGCTGGTGCTCTATTGGGCGGACATGCGCGGCACAACAGACCGAACAGCGGATCGCTGGACCATCAAACACGCAGGCATCATGGGCCTTGCACAATGCCTCGCCCTGATACCAGGCACATCGCGGTCGGGCATCACGATCACAGCCGCCCGAGCTTTGGGCTACGAGCGTGAGGGCGCCGCGAAACTCTCCATGCTGATGTCGATCCCGGTGATCATCGCATCGGGAGCTGTGCTCAGCGTGGATGTCGTTGCGCAAGCGAACTGGGCCGTTCTGCGCGACGCGCTGATCGCCGCAGCATTTGCGTTTTTAGCGGCGCTGGCCGCACTGGTGTTGATGATGCGCTTGCTAAAAAGCGTGAGCTTCACGCCCTACGTCATTTACCGGGTCGTGCTGGGCGTTGGTCTGTTGATCTGGGCGTACACCTAGACGCGCAGGTTCTTCGCGCTTTCCTTGATCGCATCGTACTGACCCGAGGGACGGAAACGCCACAGGTATTCCGGCAGAACCGACGACATCGCGACCGGCTTGATGTCCAGCGCGGCGAACCCTTTGGCTGTATCGGACACCACGTTGTCATTGCGCAGGTTGCGCACCTGATCGCGGGTGATCTGTGCCGGAACAAGTCCCAGGGTCAATGAATTCAGCGTGTCAAAGCCAAAGCCCATGATTGACGCGAGCCAGAACGGGATGTTCACGACTGCCCGGCGACGGCGGATCACCTGCAGCATCAACTCCATCAGCGCGCGGAAGCTCAGCACATCCGGCCCGCCCAATTCGTACACTCCAGCCTCGACCGAGGTGGTCAGTACGGTTTCAGCCGCCTTGGCCACGTCATCGACATATACCGGCTGAAATGCCGTATCTGCGCCGACAACAGGCAATACCGGACCCAAACGGGACATCGATGCAAAACGGTTAAAGAACTGATCTTCAGGACCGAAGACAATCGAGGGGCGCAGGATCACGGCCTGCGGCATGTATTCGAGCACCGCCGCCTCACCCTCTGCCTTGGTTCGGGCATAGTCGCTGGCGCTTTCCGCGTCGGCACCAATGGCCGACACATGAACCATCTTTTCAATGCCATGTTCCGCTGCGATCCGTGCAATGCGTGCTGCCCCTTCGGCTTGCACCGCATCAAAGGTATTCTTGCCCTGCTTCGCCAGAATGCCCACGCAGTTCACAACCGCATCAGCCCCGGCCATGACCTGCGCGACCGACGCATCGTCGCGAATGTTGCACAGTACAGGTTCCACCTGCCCGACAACCCCATACGGTTTGACGAAAATGGCTTCGTTCGGGCGACGGACGGCAACGCGAACACGCCATCCAGCCTTGGCCATGCGTCGTGCGATATACCGCCCGACAAAACCGGACCCACCGTAGATCGTGACCAGTTTGGACATCTTCCGCTCCTCGCGCACAGCTTCGCAAGGTGGTCTATCGCCCGCCTGCGCGACAGACAAGACGCCAATTTGGCGCGGGACCGCTCCACCTTCCCTGTTTCTGAAAAATCCCCGCCGCAGGCTCCCGAAATTTCAAACGACGCCGTCACCAGAATCGGATTGACACCCCTGCCAGCCCCCCTTAAACGACGCTCCACCAACCCGTGCCCAGATGGCGGAATTGGTAGACGCGCTAGCTTCAGGTGCTAGTGTCCGTATGGACGTGGAGGTTCGAGTCCTCTTCTGGGCACCATACTTTCTCAAAACTACTTCTGCTACCGGGATGTTTCCGTTGGTCTATTGGTCCGGACCACCCGTGCAACCACCTTCTTTGGCTTTATCCGGAATGGTCTTTTGGACTGCTGCACGTGGTCGCTGAGACCAATCACTGGATGGGCCCTGTCTTTGGGTTGAGCTTCCCCGCCGAACTAAACCGCTCTCGGACCACGCCCCTGTGCCTAGGGACGTGAGTGTCTAGGAACAACGGAACCATATGGAGGTACATATCCACGTCAAGTTTATGTACGCGGTTGAAAAACCGAAGGATACTGAGGTCCAAAAGACCTCAGGCCAGACACCCTACAAAGCAATCATAGTAAACTTGGGTCGATAGATACTCGTATAGGTAGTATTCGTATGATAGCGTTCCGGCAATGATCAATCGCCTGGGGGGATTGCTGGTGCCAGACGAACTGTTGGGCGGTATCATCATCAATGAAATACTTGTTGATCCAAGTGGTAGTACCGGGGATTTCGACACCGACGGAAACGGGACCGCGAGTCCAACCGACGAGTACATCGAACTGCGCAATGTCTCGGATACGCCTATCAACATATCAGGCGTTCAGCTTTGGGATGCTGGCTCGGACAACTGGTTTACTTTCCCCCCGAACACTGTCCTGCAGCCCGGCGCGCATGCTCTGGTCATAACGGGTGTTCAAACCGGCGGTTCACTGCCTGCCGGGGGACCGAACGACTTGGCTTTTGACGCCGGGCGGTCATCTGCGCTTCTCAACAATGGCGGTGATAACGTTGTCGTCTTGGACCCCGACAGCAATACCTACATCCAGGCAACCTACAACGGCGACGCCCTTGATGACCCAACAGCCGGCGGATCGAACTATGAAGGGTTTCCGAGTACCGCGACGCGTATCGGAGATGGAGAGGATTTTGGAAGCGACATTGATGGCTTCTCAATCCAGCGAGGGCCAGGCGATACCTTTATCAACGATCAAACGCCGACACCCGGATCTCAAAACGTGTGTTTTTGCGACGGCACGCTCATCTCCGTCGCGGACGGAGAAATACCGGTAGAGGATCTTGTGCCGGGTCAGCTTGTTCATGCGATTGATCAGGGCCTTACTCCGGTGGTCTGGATCCACTCCAGGGAACTGTCAGTTGATGAAGTCAACGCCAATACCAAGCTGCGGCCGGTTGTCATTGCGCCAGGCGCACTTGGCCACGGCTTGCCGCGGCGCGAGTTGAGGGTGTCGCAACAACACCGAATGCTGGTTTGTGGAAAGATCGCGGAGCGTATGTTTGACAGCAGCGAAGTCCTGGTGCCAGCCAAAGCGCTCACTGACATTGACGGGATTGAAATCCGCGCGGTTTCATCCGCGCTGACTTACTTCCACATCGCACTGCCGAGGCACAGCATCGTGCTTGCCAACGGCGCTCCGAGTGAGAGTTTTTACCCCGGCAAACAGGCCCTTGCGGCCTTGAGTGACGCGGCGCGAGATGAGTTTCTAACACTGTTTCCGGAGCTGGGCGACGGCAATTTGGCTTCCTACGGACCAGCCCGTACATTGGTGACGGTCCGTCGCGCGCAAAAACTCGCAATCCGACACCGCAAGAACCAGCGGGAACTGGTCAACAAATTTCACTAGCATCTACAGATTGTTCGCGCGAACAAGCGCTCGAATGATGCATCCGGCAGACACCAGTATCGCGGGCCTTTGCCGATGATCGAAAGTCACAACTCAATCCAGGCAAAAACCACGCTTGCGGATGAAGGTGCCAAAGTCCGCGCGTTCGGGCGCACTATACTGACGCACCTTGTCCTCGGACCAGCCGTAGCTCTCTGCCTGTCCAAAGGTCTGCACGAAGCGCTGTTTCGCGTAGGGCTGCGCGGCAGCGCGATCACGGTCGTAGGTGGCAACGGCCTCGCTCACACCGTCTTCGCTATATTGATCAACATGGCAGGTCACACGCAAAGGCAATCGCATTGAAATCGTGGCAGGCGTCGCGGGATATCCGAGCGCCAGACCCGCAAATGGAAAAACATGGTCGGGCAAGTTCAGCAGGTCTGACACTGCCTCCGCTTCATTCCGGACAGCACTGATAGGACAGCACCCAAGGCCCAGCGCCTCTGCCGCCGTCATGAAGGCACCCATGGCAATCGCGGCGTCAGCCGTGGCGTTGACCAGAGCATCGAGGTGGTCATTGGCGAAGGGCACGTCGTGCCACTCATGCATCAAACGCTGACGCCGATTGTTGCCACAAAACACCAGCACCATGGGCGCGCCCGCAACCCAGTCTTGCCCAACCACGAGGTCTGCCAATTGTGCGCGTTTCTCCGGCGACTTCAGCGCGATGATATCGCGCTGTTGCAAGTCACTCTTCGTCGGGGACGCCATCGCGACAGCACACAGCAGGTCCAAGAGCGCGTCCGGCACCGGTCTGCTATCAAAATCGCGGCAGGACCCACGTGCTGCCATGGGTTGGAGCAGGTCAGCAACAGCATATTCCTGCTCCGGCGCGTCGCTGTAACGGGCTTTAAGCGCTTCGGTCAGACGTTTCGGGCTCATCACGGATCATTCGTCCTGTTGTAAGCATTTCTTACGGAAAACTTCACATGAATACGCATTCATAAAGCAGATCTGTCCGTTATACTCTGCATGAAGTTCTGATGTCTTGAAAGCCCGCATACAGTATGACCTCACAAACGCTTTCGGTAACCATCGACCGCGGCGCGCATGGGCGGGACGTGTTCGACGTGCCCGCATATGAAAGCCAGACAGTCCTCGACGTTGTGTCGTGGGTGCAGCAGAACGCTGACCCGACCCTCAGCTACCGCTTCGCCTGTCGGGTCGGAATGTGCGGCAGCTGCGCGATGATGGTGAACGGCGTGCCGCGTTGGACGTGCCGGACGCATGTGTCAAAGGTCGTGCAGGATGGCGCAGTGCAAATCGGTCCCTTGCGCAACTTGCCAGTGGTCAAAGATCTGGTGGTCGACATGGACCCGTTCTTTGACAAATGGGTCGGGGCGGAAGGTGTGCACCACGGCGCGCTCACCCGCGATGACCCAATCGCCGCAGTCGATGAAACCAGCCCGGCGCGCGTTGAGGCTAACGCAGGTATTGAATGTATCAACTGCTCAGTCTGCTACGCCGCCTGTGACACCGTGGCAGGCAATCCTGACTATCTGGGACCGGCAGCCCTGCAACGGGCATGGACCCTGCTGAACGACGCCAAGGACGAGGGGCGCCTTGCAATTCTCGACGCTGTTTCAGGATCGGGCGGCTGCCACAATTGCCACTCCATGGGCTCCTGCACGACCTATTGCCCCAATGAACTGGACCCGATGTCCGCCATCGCGGGCCTGAAACGGGAAACGGCCAAGTCGTTCTTCAGAAGGGGCCGCTGATGTTGAGCCTGCGCCTTTACATGCTGCAACGGATCACGGCGCTCTTGATGGCGCCGCTGGTCCTCGGCCACCTCGCCACGATGATCTACGCGATCCAGGGGGGCCTGAGCGCTGCCGAGATTCTTGGCCGCACACAAGGGTCGGTCGCATGGTTCCTGTTCTATGGACTGTTCGTGATCGCAGTGTCAGTCCACGGTGCCATCGGGCTGCGCACAGTCGCCTACGAGTGGGGCGGTTTGAAGGGTGCCGCACTCGAAGCTTTCATGTGGGTCGTGGGCGTCGGACTGTTTGCACTTGGGGCACGCGCCGTCTGGGCCGTGACATTCGCATGACAACGGCTGGCATCACATCCCGTGCGCATCCCTTGTGGCTCGCCTACATCCTGCATCGGCTGTCGGGACTGGGCCTTGCCCTGTTTCTGCCGTTCCACTTCTGGATCCTGGCGCTGGCGCTGACAGACCCGGCGCGGCTTGACGGCTTTCTTGCCTTTACCGAGATTGGCGCCGTCAAACTGGCCGAGTTCGGCCTCGTGTTCCTGCTCGCCGTCCACATGTTCGGCGGTCTGCGCCTGATGGCGCTGGAATGGCTGCCGTGGACGCCCTCGCAAAAGACGCTGGCCGCCGGAGCTACGGCCCTGTCTTTCCTGATTGCCACGCTATTTCTGATGCAGGCGGTATGACATGAAGCTTTCAGACATCGAACGCCACGACACCGACATCCTGATCCTCGGCACCGGGGGCGCTGGGCTGTTCGCTGCCCTTCACGCACAACAGACCGCCCCCGCGGGCACCAAGATCACCATCGCCGTCAAAGGGCTGATCGGCAAATGCGGCTGCACGCGCATGGTACAGGGCGGGTATAACGTGGCCTTAGGCGGCGGCGACACGGTCGAGCGGCATTTCATGGACACGATCCAAGGCGGCAAATGGCTGCCCAATCAGGACATGGCGTGGCGGTTGTGCGAACAGGCAGTCGTCCGCATCCGCGAGCTGGAGAACGAGGTCGGTTGCTTCTTCGACCGCAACCCCGACGGCTCCCTGCACCAAAAGGCATTCGCGGGTCAGACTGCCGACCGCACCGTACACAAGGGCGACCTGACCGGGATCGAGATCATCAACCGGCTCATGGAAAAGGTGCTGGCGAGCGGTGTCGAGAAACTGCAGGAGCACCGCGCAGTCGGCCTGATCCCAACCAAAGATCGCAGCGCCCTTGCCGGGGTTCTGATGATCGACATGCGCACCGGTGGTTTCCGCTTGGTCCGGGCCAAGACGGTCCTGATGGCGACGGGCGGCGGCCCGACGATGTACAAATACCACACGCCGTCAGGCGACAAGACGATGGATGGCCTGGCCATGGCCCTGCGCGCGGGTCTGCAACTCCGCGATATGGAGATGGTGCAATTCCACCCCACGGGCCTACTGGCAGGCGACCACACTCGCATGACCGGAACCGTGCTTGAGGAAGGCTTACGTGGCGCTGGCGGGCAATTGATCAACCATGCAGGCCAACGCTTCATGTTTGACTACGACGCCAAGGGCGAGCGCGCCACCCGCGACGTGGTCAGCCGCGGCATCTATGCCGAGATGCGCAAGAACAACAATCCGGACCAGGAGGGCGTGTTCATCTCCATGTCCCACCTTGGCACCGACTGGGTGGCAGAGAAGTTCAAGGGCATGGTCAAACGCTGCGCCGACAGCGGCTTCGATCTGGCCGCGGGCAAAGTCGAGGTCGTCCCAACGGCGCATTACTTCATGGGCGGTGTGGTCGTCGATGTGGACACGCGCACGGCGATGGAGGGGCTCTATGTCGCGGGCGAGGATGCAGGCGGCGCGCACGGTTCGAACCGGCTCGGTGGCAACGGCGTCGCCAACTCCACTGTCTATGGCGGCATCGCAGGCGACACGATGGGGCGCGACGTGGCGCACATGACCCTGCGCGACCCGGATGAGGACGTGCTGGCCGCCGAATTCGAACGCGCCATCTATCCCCTGACCCGCAAACCAGACCTGATCCTGCCGCTGCGCAAACAGCTGCAGGACTTGATGTGGGAAGAGGTCGGCGTCATGCGGACCAAGGCCGGGATGAAACGGGGGCTAGAGGGCATCGCCCAATTGTCCGAGGCACTGATGGACGTCGGCGTCGACGCCAGCAATCTCGCCTTCAACCTCACCTGGCATGACTGGCTCAACCTCCGCTCTCTCTGCGACATCTCCGAGGTGATCGCCAAGGCTGGCATCGCCCGCGCAAACTCACGCGGCGCGCATTATCGGGAGGATTTCCCCGAGGATGGAGGGCTGGAGAACAGCGACTTCACAGTCGCAGCGCTCGAAAACGGAGAGGTCAACGTGACCCGCAAACCTGTCCAATTCACAATCGTCCGCCCCGGCGAAACGATCCTGCCGGAAGGCGAACCCGAAACTCTGGTGGCAGCGCAATGATCCCCATCTCCCTCATCCAATCCACCGCCGAAACCCTCATGGACAAGGCGGCTATCGAGATCCCGCAGGACTACCTCGACGGCCTGAAACACGCGGCCGCAACCGAAGAAGGTGACCTGTCTTCTTTCGTCCTCAAGGCCATGCTCGACAATTACGAAGCGGCAAAGGAAGACCGCCGCGCCATGTGCGGCGACACCGGCGTGCCGCGCTGGTTCGTCAAGATGGGGAACGAGGCGCGGGTCGAGGGGGGCATGGTCGCGCTCGAAGCCGCCCTGCGCCGTGCCACCGCAAATGCCACAAACGGCGTGCCTTTGCGCCCCAACCGCGTCCACCCGCTCTGGCGCACCGACCATGACAACAACGTGGGCATCGGCGCGCCCGAGATCGAATATGGGTTCGAGCCCGAGGGCGAATGGATCGACCTGATCACGGTGCACAAGGGCGGTCTTTTTGGCACCGACTACCGGATGCTCTTCCCCTCGGACGGGATGGAAGGGATCAAGCGGTTCTACCTCGACACACTCATGGCCTTCGGCAAGCGTGGCCTCGCCTGCCAGCCTGCGATAATCGGCATTGGCCTTGGTGGGTCCAAGGACATCTGCATGTGCCTGGGCAAACGCGCATCCATCCTGCGCACGGTGGGCAGCCGCAATTCCGATCCGCGCGTCGCCGAGATGGAGGACGAGTTCAAGGAACTCGGCAACTCCATCGGCATGGGCGCGATGGGCTTTGTCGGCAAGAACATGGTAATCGACTGCAATATCGAAGTCGGCTACTGCCACACTGGCGGCATGCCCATGTCGGTCCACGCCTTTTGCCTGTCCTCCCGCCGCGCCGTTGCCCGCATCCACGCCGACGGACGGGTCGAACACCGTACGGACCCGGATTGGTTCACCGATTACCAGCGCCGCGAGACAGTCGAATGGGAACCGCAGAAGGAGGCCGCAGAATGAGCCCGCGCGAAGTCCGCCTGTCGACCACGCCCACGGACGACGCCATTGCCGACCTGCGCTTAGGCGATGTCGTCTACCTCGACGGCCTCATGTACACCGCGCGCGAGGGCGTCTACATGCGCGCGCTCGAAGACAAAGCAAACATACCCATGGAACTGCCCAGCCAGTCGGCGGCCAACTTCCACTGCTCGCCTGCGGCGCGGATCAACCCAGATGGCAGCTTTGACATGAGCGCGGTCACCGCCACGGCCTCTTTCCGCTTTGCCAAGTGGTTGCCCGAATGGATGGCCAAGACGGGGGCCAAGCTGATTGTGGGCAAGGGCGGGATGTCCTCGAAAGACTACAAGGAATACTTCGTTCCAAACGGTGCCGTATACCTGTCCACCGTCGGATATGGCACCGGCGCTCTGCTGGGCCGTGGGGTCGAAAATGTCGAAGCCGTCCACTGGAACGAGGAGCTTGGCCTCGCGCAGGCCATGTGGGTTATCAAGTGCAACAAGATGGGGCCGTTCATTGTCGCGTCAGACATGAACGGCGACTGCTTGTTCGAACGCGAAAACGCGAAGATTGCCGAAAACGTCGCCCGGGTTTACGAAGGGACGAAACCCGCCGTCCTCAAACGCTACGGCGAAAGCGACGACCGCACCGACGAAGTGATCTGAAGCATCCATGCCCGACCCGTCCATGATTGCGTTCGCCAGCGCCGTGCTGCTGCTGGCCGGGACGGTCAAAGGGTTCATAGGACTGGGGATGCCGACGGTGGCTCTCGCCCTGCTGACCCTACAGCTTGATGCGCGATCCGCCGTCAGCCTGATCGTGATCCCCATGTTGCTCAGCAACGTCTGGCAGTTCTGGCGCGGGCCGGACATGGTGGGCTGCGTCAAACAGCACTGGCGATATGCCGTCATCCTGATCCTGTTTGTGGCCGCGACCATCTGGTTCAGCCAGACCGCACCCGACCAGCTTTTGCGGGGCGTTCTGGGGGCCTTCATACTGGTGTTCTGTTTCTTCAGCTGGCGCAACATGGTGCCATCCATCCCGGCACACCGGGTGCGCCTGTTCGAAGGGATCAGCGCGGTCATTGCGGGACTTGTCGGTGGACTGACCGCTGCCTGGGCGCCGCCCCTCGCCATGTACTTGACGGGCCTTCGGCTTGACCGCGACGCCTTTGTCCAGGCGCTCGGGTTCCTGATCACCGCCGGAAGCGTTTCCATCTTTGTGATGTATATCGCTGTGGGACATAGTTCCGGCCCAGATCTAGCGTTCTCAGCCTTTTTGCTGATCCCAGCGCTTATTGGCTTTTCTGTAGGCGAACGTTTGCGGCACCGGACGGACCCGGAACAGTTTCGAAAACTCTTCCTTGGCGCATTTTCGGTCCTGGGCTTAAACCTGCTCCTAGGTACGCTCTTGGGATAATCCCCTGCTATACCAGTTCACTGACCAGCACCCCGACACCCATCGCCAGCGTCAACAGGATCAGCAACCTGCGAAACCCCGCATCGCTCAACCTGCGAAAGACGGCGATACCGACCTGTGCCGCGATCAAGCCACAGGGAATGGTCAAAACCAGCGCCTGTAGCGCCGTCTGATCATAGGCACCCCGGAAGAACAGCAGCGTCACAGTCGTCGTCAGCATAGTCATGTTGAACGGTTGCAAGACGGCCCGTGTCTCGGACTTGGTCCAGGGACGAATGGACAGCCACATGGCTGGCAACGCCCCTGACACACCCGCCGCACCGCCAAAGACACCCCCCAGAAACCCGACCATGCCGTCAACAACAGGCGTCCGGCGCGAAAAGGCGGGCAGCGCTGCGCGAAAGCCGAAATAGCCGCCGTACACGATCAGAAAAACGGCGATGCCAAGGCGCAACGTACCGCTGTCGATCATATTGAGCAGAATGAGCCCCAAGGGCACACCGCACAACCCCGGCAGGATGAAGCGCACCAGCCGGTCCCTGCGGGCAAAGATCGAAGCACGCACGATCCAAAGGCCCTGAATGCCGACAAGAACAGACATAAAGGCCACGATGGCCACCGCAGTCGTCGGGGGCAGCACGACCAGATAGAACCCCAGTGCAAACAATGCGGTCCCTGTGCCTGACAAACCGTTGATAAAACCACCCGCCGCAGCGCCCAAGGCAAGGAATGTGAACATCTCGACCGTCATCGGTCTTGACCCCCGCGCGAACCCCGCGCGTTGGCAATGACGGCCTCAAAGGATTGAAACAGCTCGTCCACCGCGCGCGTCTTGATCTGATCTTCGGGATGGGCAAGGCCCAGCACACGGGTAGGACCATCCGGCCCTAGGGGCAGGCGTTTCACAGGCGCGCTTTCCAGCGGTTGGACCGTCAGGTCAGGCACGATGGAGACGCCCAGATTGGCATGCACCATGCTGGCTATCGCCTCCGGGCTGTCCAGTTCCATCGTCTCTGTCACCCGTATTCGCTTGGCCCGTATCCAGTTGTCGATCAGGGTGCCCAGAACGGCATTTCGGTTAAACCGGATGTAAGGACGATTGCGCAACAGTGTCATTGGGTCCATGTCACATTCTTCGACGGCGGCAATCAGGTGCATCGGCTCTTCGGCCAAGGGGCGAAATACGATGCCCGCAGGCATGAGATGTGGTCTGGTGATCAATGCGGCATCCAGGTTCCCGCGCGCAATCTCAGCCAATGACACCTCGGTCAATGCAGGGCGGATGTGCAGCCCAACACCCGGAAAGCGCGCCTTGAAGACGGCAACGGCCTGGGGCGTCAGACCGGTCAGGGTTGTGCCGAGCGCCCCCAGTTTCAGCACACCACTCAGACCACCGTCGGCCAGCACTGAAGGCACCAGATTGTCGTAGTCCGCCAGCAGTACCCGCGCCTTGGCGACAACTTCATGCGCAACCGGGGTCAGCTCGGGCGTGCGCGTGCTTCGGTTGAACAGGGTCAGGCCCAGATCTGCTTCCAATGTCTGCATTTGCTGGCTGACGGCGGCATGGCTTACATGCACGGCCTCGGCGGCTGCCGTGAATGTCTTGTGGTCTGCCACCGCAACAAGCGTCCGCAACAGGCGTATGGTCATGGCACATCGCACCTTGTGAAAGCCAGCCTTTCAAGACAAAGGACGAATTGGGTTAAAACGCAACCAGTTCTTTCCAAGCGGACGCCGCGCGCGCTGCGCGTTAGATGCCATGCATCACGCAGCGCATTTGGCAAGCGCACATTGCCGCCAAAGCGAGTCGAGCGCCACCAGCAACGCATCAATATCTGCATCCGTATGGTGCGGGCTCGGGGTGAGCCGCAAGCGCTCGTTGTCCTTCCCCCTTAGAACTGGGCCATTGCAGTGGGCACTGAAGGGGGACATTGAATGGCGAGGAAGCGACATTCAGACGAAGATATCTTGAAGGTGCTGCGTGAGATTGAGCTGAAGCTGACGGCTGGTGATGATGTGGCATCGGCGTATCGCGGTGTCGGGATCAGGGGTGCGACGTACTACAATTGGCGGAAACGGTTTGGCGGGATGGGCCGGTCGCAGTTGTCGGAGATGAAGAGCTTGGAGAATTGGAGCCGATAAAGCAAACGATCCGGGGGATCATTTGTCAGGCGGAACAACGCGCGGCTGAAGAAGATCGTCGCGGAGCTTGAACTGGATAAGCTCATTCTCAAGGAAGGTCTGAACCATCTAAAGCCCAGAGTCTGACCACAGCGGAGCTCCGTCAGGCCATCATTCACACACGTCAGAAGCTCGCAACTTCTGAGCGGCGGACGTACCGGGTGATTGGCCTTGCGCGGAGCTCCCTACAATATCGCCCAGCATCCAAGAACGATGATGCGTTGCGGTTGGCAATCATCCGGCTGACAAAGCAATACGGTCGATATGGCTATCGCAAGGTCGTCCTGGTTGCGCCATTGGTCCGAGCAACCAATGGACGACGAACTGCTCCACGTCGAGGGCTGGAAAATCAATCACAAAAAGGTCTAGCGACGAGACCTTGTCCGCCATTGGTCCGAGGACAATGGTCGAGTAGCGTGAGGAAGGATTGTAGCTTCCACAGAGATATAAGAAGCGACGCCGTCTCTATCACAAGGACAATTGGCTTGGGCAGACCTGCGACGCGCGAAAGGCGAAAAAGTTGTTAAGAACAAGATCAGGCTGACCAATCGCGCAATGCAGCTGGCGGTGGGCATTGATACGCCTGACTATGGCGTCCTAACGGACGCTATGGTCATTGATGACGGCGGTGTGATCGCAGCTGATCGCTTCATCACGCTGCGTTTCGAGGTTGAACTTGGCTTCAAGCTGAAAGCCCCGCTGGCAGGACCGGATGTCACTATTTTCGACGTCCTCAATGCGACAGATTGGGTGGTTCCAGTTATTGAGGTGATCGATTGTCGTTCCGCGCTGGTTGATCCAGAAACCCAAGTCCCGCTCAACGTCAAAGACTCGATTGCCGATAATGCGGCGAATGCAGGTAGCATCTGGGGTGGCAAACCGGTCCGGCCTGACGCGGTTGACCTCACAATGGTGCCGAGGGTCCTATATCGCCACGACAGGATCGAAGAGACGGGCGTGTCGGCCGGTGTCCTTGGACATCCAGCGAACGGGCTGGTCTGGCTCACCCGGCAATTGGCCGAATTGGGTGAAGGCCTGAATGATGGTGAGTTCGTTCTAGGCGGCAGTTTCACGCGCCCTGTTGCAGGCGCAGCTGGAGACACAATCCAATGCGATTTTGGCGCGCTTGGGGCTGTGACTTGCTCAATTGCGCGAAAGGTTTAGACATGCCTGCTCCCTAGAACACGTTCAAACAAGCTCTAGAAGAAAAGAAGCCGCAGATCGGCAGCTGGCTATCCATCGCTTGCCTCCGATGCCTTCACGTCAGCACTTTCGAAATCTGGGTGCCACCTGACTTGGTGTCTATCCGCAAGCCGGTGATATGATCCTGCGGTGATCCACTTCTCGACCACGTTTCGAAGCGGTGTCGATTCGTGGGTAGCCCACAGGAAAACTCGTCTACCTAGCGAAACCTTTTCTTCTTCGTTTTTCGCATCATCCATTGCGACACTTCATCGAACTTCCGACGCCAGGCGTCTCGAAGCTTTTCATCGTAGTTGGACAACTCGTCTTCCAGAATTAGGCTTTCTCGGGCCCAATGGGATTGCTGGGCGTACGCACGATAAAAGCCGGATGTCGCGCCGCGCACCATGCCGTCCGTGATTCTGATAGCTCGCATTTGGCGAACAAAAACACGGGTCTCGTCATCATCGCTGCATTCCTTGACATCCAATGTTTCCGGGTTGTCGATAGGTAACGCCTCATCTGTCAGCGTCTTACCAATCTCGTGCGCCTTTAGGATCAAGTGCTGAACAGGAATGCCTGCGTCATCCTCACCAATCAAGTGTTGACCAACTCTGTTCAACCACCATCCTTCCAAGTATTGCGCTGCAAGTTCAGCATTGGTGGGCGCGAGTATGTTGAGTGCGGCGACTATGTCTGAGACATACGTCTGTCAGGTTTGGGTGGTTGTCGATGACAACGACACGCGACAAGAGCAGTTTCGCTTCATCTGTAGTCATTTCCAAGAAGGCCGACCGCGCTACTTGAGTTGCGCTATTGGTCGAATTCTGTGCGGCTATTTTTAGCAGGTCATATGACGCATTGACGTCTGCATTTGACGCCCCTTCACGCATTTTGTACATTGCCTTCACGTTTCTGGCGCGTCAGCTCCAGGGCATGGAGACCCGCAAGGCGGCACTGGAACAAATACCCCGCCATCGAGCCACTTGCGTTGTATTTTGATAAATCAGTCACGTAAAGAAACCTTTCCCAATTGGCGTAGCAGACTGAAAATACAATTCAGAGTTGATTTCAGTTCTGTCAATAGCTCTGCTTTCCGACGGGAGTTAGTTTGACTGCGTACCCGCAATCATCGAGATCAGAAACGAGCTGTCCGGGCGAGTTGTCCTGGACCGAACTGTCACACGGTTTCGGTCATCCGGCTTCCATCCCTGACCCGGGCGAAGGGGAAGCAAGGATGCTGCTACGTTGATTTGACACGCGTGTTGGGCACACACTTGGAACCTGTTTCCCGGCTTACATCGACTCCGGCGACACCCTGATTGTGTGTCCACGATCTTCCGCCGCTGAAAATTGCCGTTGGCGAACAGGCGGCGTACTGGCGCTTCGTCCCGCAGAATGTGAGTCGGGAAGCTCCAGAGTTTGTGCCTGCAGAAAATGGCAGGTTTGACAGGTCGCATCGCAGCGTTTGGTGTCGCGGCTGAACGGCAGGTCAGGGCCACTCTCATCGACGCGATCTGACCTTTGCCAAGGCAAAGGATGCTGCAATCGCTCCGATGGCCGCAGAGAGCCCACTTTGACTGATGCCGCGGGACGCACCAATGTCTATAATGAGCCCAACCCGGTCATTTCCATTTCATGCTGCGTGCGCTCGCAGCACAGGTTTTGTAACTTGCACGCACGATTTGTAGCTGCAGCGCAGCAGGAGAAGCTGTCGTTCGGAAAGACTGCAGCAGACTTTTCGTATCCGATGGCCGATTGCAAGGAAAGGAACCCGGAGATCTCATTGAGACAACCGGGTTCCGACGCAACGAGTTTAATGTCGGACTGTGATACACAGCTCCAATAGCAATTAAATTCGGCCTGCTGTTGAGCGGAGCAATCCAAGCTCATCAACGACTATGCAAAGATGAAGTGATCCTCAGTCAGGTTTGCGATGTCTTCATCTGCCAGCCCATCGACACGTATGCGTTCACCATTGAATTCGATCGTCAGACGTCCCTGCAAAACACCTTGCCCGTTGGTTGCTTCGAAAATGTTGAGTTCCGAACGCTGGGTCACGCCCCACAAGCTGAGATCGAATATGTCCTCTCCGATTGTGAAGTCGGCTGCACGGTCCTCCGCGCCATCGCCCGCTATGAACCGGAACGTATCGGCGCCAGCACCGCCAACCAGGCGTTGCGCGCCCGCGCCATCTTGCAAGACATCGTTGCCGGAAAGACCAAAGAGCCGTTCAACATCTCCCACGATCACATCGTCGAAGTCTGTGCCATAGACATACTCGACATTCGTAAAGGTGTCTCCGGCTGCAATTCCAGTGCCCTGAGAACCGTCCACCGTATTGATTGTCAGACCTTCTGTTGCGGTGGAGTAGCGCACTTCATCGCGATCCGCTCCGCCATCGTAACTGTCAGCACCACCGCCTGCGAAGAAGATGTCACGACCGTCTCCGCCGTCAACTGTGTCGTCTCCGGCGCCATCATAGACACGATCATCCCCATCACCCGCGAAAATAGCCTGCCCTTCATCCGAGATGCTGTCCCCGTCAACGTCGACGAAATTCGCGTCGATGATATCGTCAGACCCATTTCCTTCAACGGACGCGCCGCCGCCCGACGGATTGCCGCCCGGCCCCCCCTCATCAGACGGTAGGGCAAAGATGAAGTGACTTTCGGTGAGGCTGGCAATATCCGCGTCAGCCAACCCATCGACACGAATGCTTTCACCATTGTACGCAATCGTAAGACGGCCTTGGGGGTTGCCTTGCCCATTAGTCGTTTCAAAGATGTCGAGGTCAGTAAGCTGGGTGACGCCCCACAAGCTGAGATCGAAAACATCTTCTCCAATCGTGAAGTCGTTTACCTGATCCTGCACACCGTCGCCTGCGATCAAGCGGAACGTGTCCGATCCAGCGCCACCGATCAAACGCTGAGCGCCGGCCCCATCCTGCAGGGTGTCGTTTCCATCCCGTCCAAAGAGCCTCTGCACATCGCCGACAAGCACGTCATCAAAGTTCGAGCCATGGATATATTCAATATCAAGAAAGGTATCACCCGCGGCGATGCCCGTACCCTGGGTCGGGTCGATGGTACTGACTGTGATCCCTACCGTAGCATTCGTGTAGAACACTTCATCACGATCTGCCCCGCCATCGTAGCCGTCGGCACCTGCGCCAGCAATGAAGATATCGCGGCCAGCGCCACCCAATACGGTATCGTCGCCTACACCGTCTTCGACACGATCATTGCCATCGCCTGCGAGAATGATCTGCCCATCGTCAGAAAGACCGTCACCATCCGGATCGACGTAGTTCACGTTGATAACATCATTCCCTGCTGTGCCATCGATCGTGACGACAGGTTCCGGCTCGGCCCATGTGGATATGTCAAATCCCAGGAGGGTCACACTGTCCAAACCGCCACCATAAGTGATCAGCGTATCAAAGCCGACCATTGTGAAATCGATGCCAAACAGATTTGTAAACGGATTGAAGATGGTGCCGTCAATGTCCAAGATATCTTCGAAGAAAGAAAAACCGACAATGGCGTCGTTTCCGTCCCCTTTTGCAAAAGTGAAGGTGTCAAAACCGTCACCGCCATCCAACGTATCGTTACCGGTGCCGCCGAGCAGCGTATCGTCTCCGGTACCTCCCACCAGAATGTCAGAGCCTTCAAGACCAGAAAGCAGGTCGTTTCCAGCATTTCCGGCTAACCTGTTGTCAGCCAAGTTGCCCAAAAGGATATCATTTCCGGCGCCGCCTACGGCGTTCTCAATCAACGACCGCAAGTCGCCCTGGTAGAGCATGGCATTGTAGATATTGCCGCTGGCAAAGTTTCCAAAGCCAAGCGCACTAAGCTGTTCCTGACTGAAGACAGAGGACCCGCCCGGTGACAGATCAATGGCAACGCCGTTTGCATAGGCGCTCAAGTCATATGTATCGACACCGCCACCATCCCAGATAGTCGCAAAGATACGATTGGCGCCCGGATTGATTGCAACTTCGCCATTGACGAAGGTGTCACCTGAGTCCGGTGTCCATCGGTAAACGGTGTCTCCAGAATTCGTATCGAAGTTTGCGCCGTACAGATGTTGTATCGTCGCGATATCCAGCATCATGTAGGTCTGCGCATATCCGAACTGTTCATTGCGGAAACCATCCGTTGGAGACGCACCGACAAACTCCCGATATGTCATCAGCGAGTATTCCATCGCATCGAATTCGGTCGGCAAAACACCGTACGGACTGCTTTCATGCCCGTGGTTCAGGCCCATGCTATGGCCCAACTCATGCAAGAGCGCGAACCACTGGAAGTTGCCAGCTTCAGCTATGCTGAAGTCGAGGCGTCTGCCGAACCACACATCCCCACCGGACACGTCGTTTCTTGGAAAGTAGGAATAGGCCGTCACCGGTGTGTCGGATTCACCAAACCGAATATGTGCCCCGGACGCTTCGGTGAATTCCAAGTTTATCCCCGCAAATCCCTCAATCGCAAAGCCGGAAGCGGCTGATGACCCATCCGCAGCGCTGAGCGCAAAGTGAGCAGCGGCCATCTGTGCAGCAGAGATCGGAGAAAAGGTTGAACGTTCGGGTCCATATTCATACTCATCAGCATTCTGAGGGAACGAATAGTAAATCGTGTCTTCCACCCAGGCCCGATTGAAAAGCGATCCATCGATAAGGGCATCGCCGGACCGCGGCACAAACCTTGTTTCATGGGTAATGTTCAGGACTTCGGACGCGTCCAGCACATCCTGTGCGGTCAAAGTGACGTCACTCAATTGAACCAAAGCGATGGTATTGATTTCGCCCGCGCTCGCGAATTGGTTCTGAAGACGTATCGTCCCATCTGGTGTGCTGATGATCGCATCCGCACCATCTCTTGAGACGTTGATGTCACTGCGCGCGAATTGAGTGAGGTCCAGCGTATCGACACCCGTTCCCACATCGTCGGACGCAATGATGTCGTTGCCGCCTGTGTATCGGAATACGTCGTTGCCATCGCCACCGCTTAGCGTGTCGTCTCCGTCCCGCCCAACGAGTGTGTCGTTGCCGTCCAAACCCAGAAGCACGTCATTGCCTGAGGTGCCAAAGATCAGATCATCACCTAAGGTGCTTTGAGTTGACACGGCAGTACTGGCAATGTCCGCTGCGGACAGCGTTGCATCGGAAAACTGGATGCTTTCAACCTGTGCATCAAGCAGTTGATCCAGCAGCGTAATTGTTCCGTTGGCCGTTATCAGTTGGATATGAACGCCGTCCGTTGAAATCTGCACATCGCCGACTGAGAATTGGGACAGATCCAGAAGATCCACCCCGCCCTGACCCGACACCGTGTCGTCACCGCTGTCGTAGACAATCGTGTCGTTGCCCAAACCTGCCAGGACGAAATCGTTGCCTGTGCCAGGCGCAATAAGATCGTCCGTGTCGCGGCCTGTAATCGTATCGTTCCCGTCCGTGGCCTGATCCGAGATCAACCGTGCGAGAACATCGGCCTCGCTCAAAACGGCGTCCGAGAACGCGAACACTTCGATGTTCGACCCCGCCGTACTGCCGTCGGACGGCAATTGATCTTGAAGCGTGACAATACCCCCAGACGTCTCCACGGTGACGCTGGTACCATCCCAACCGAAGCGAACATCGGCAGACGAAAACGCTGTGAGGTCAAGTGTGTCGTTTCCGGCGTTGTCACCTCCTCCAGCGATCAGCACTTCGCCCGATGTGTAGACAATCCTGTCATCACCATCACCGGCTAGGATTGTATCATCACCTCCGCCACCAGCGACGACATCATCGCTCGCAGTACCAAAGATGCGCTCAGCGGTATTGGTGCCGCGAATGGTGTTGGCCGCAGTCCACTGCGCAAGGTCGACATTCTCCAGCAAGATCGTGCCGCCGCCAAAAAATCCGTATGAAATCAGGACATCCCCACCGACCTGCTCGAACTGTGCCAGGCCATCGGGGATGAACGGGTTGACGATCCGGCCATCAATGGTGAGCACATCATCTGTGACGCTGAAGTCGGTGATCGTGTCATTCCCGCCGTCATTGTAAACGGCGAACTCATCCGCGCCTTCTCCACCTGTCAGCGTGTCACTGCCAGAGCCACCTTCAAGCCGGTCGTTACCAGCGCCACCGACAAGCGAGTCATTCCCAGCACCGCCAAAGAGCAAATTCGATGCGTCGTCACCTACAAGCGTGTCGTCTTGGGACGAGCCGGATATGTCCTCGATAGCTATCAGAACATCACCGTCTGCGAGGTCCCCCGCGACAGAACCAGTGGCCAGGTTCACCGAAACACCGGAAGAGGACGCAGCATAGCTGACGCGATCCGTCCCACCTGCACCATCGATGGTGTCAGCTCCGGCGCCGCCAATGAACCAATCATCGTTCACGCCACCGGTATGCACGTCAGCGGCGGCCGTTCCGAAGATGAAATTGAAACCGGTGGCCGGGCCATTGGTACTGGCGCCGCTCGGCAACGCCGTTTCGCCAACCCCAATCGCACCAGTGGGTACGATTGACGTGCCAAACATTTGCCCGCCTATCATGAACCAATCGCCTCGTCTGGCAAAGACGCCGTCGCCTTGGTCCGTATATTCGGGTGCGGGAATGCCATCCGGCGCCCACCAGTTGCCTTGAGCGAGATACTGGCCGCCTAGAAAATTCGAATTTGCTGTCCAAACATATTCGTCAGTGACGGCGCGGTTTCCGTCAAAATCCGGGGTAAAAAAGCTTTGATAGTCGAAGGCGGAGAAGCTGCTATTGATATCGCCGTGATCGCCGACGTCGAGAGTGATGAGTTCGGATGAAGCGATCGCGCCAGCATCGTCTCGTTCTAGGTAGTCCAGAACGATGTTGTCGCTTTCATCCGGATTGACAATCACCGCTCCAATCAGATCCCATCTAATCGACAGACCCAGCGCATCCAGAGAAAACTGGCCCAGCGAATTCGCATCCAAATTGGCCTGGACCACCATAATCCCCAAGCCGGCCTGAAGCTGAAACGTATCGGCCCCTTCGCCGCCCAACATGACAATAGGGTTCCCAAAGGCCGATGGACCAGTGTCCGACCTAACCGGTTCCGGCGTGTGAACAAGAGTGTCGTTTCCCAGATCGCCAGAGAGGTACAAGGTGCCAGCGGCAGGTGTCGATGCACTCAGCACATCGTCAAATTCACTGCCGCGAACGCCCTCGAAATTCGTGACAACGTCATCTGCAACAGCGGCACTCGTCACGCCTTCGGTGTTCAGTTCAACCTCGACAGCACTTTGTTCTGTCCCAAACCATAGGAAATCGACACCCTCGCCGCCATCCAGTGTGTCTGACCCTCCACCACCGTCAATGATATTGTTGCCGGCATCGCCCGCGACGACATCATCAAACTGCGTTCCGATGACGTTTTCGAAACGGACAATATCAACACCAGAACCACCAGAGTGTGTGAGCGAGCCCAAGGACAGGTCAGCAGAAATACCAGCTTCGCCTGCAATACTGCTCCACAACGATACATCTATCGTATCCAGACCTGCGCCAGCATCAAAAACGTCAAAGATCTCAAAGCCCTCTTGCAGACGAAACACGTCGTCAAATGCAGAGCCGACAACAGTACCCACATCGAAGGCTGTCAAAGACAAGCTTAGATCGCCGTTTGGACGAACCTGAATTCCGTTATTTGCAGCAGGAGAAGGCCTCAGACCAAGGAAATCCAAGCCTTCAATTTCCGTACTCAGCGAGAAGTTCAAACTGTCCAGATATTGGTCAAAAGCGTTGCTGTCCAAATTGATCGTCTGTACGCCTGTATCAAATTCGCCGGCAAGGTGAATAATGTCTGAGAAAACTGTCGTTTCGATAAATTCGATTCCAGAAAATGTATCGAAGGATACTCGAATACTTCTCGCGCCATCTACTTGGCCAAAATCAAGTGTATCTTGACCTATCCCGCCGTCAACAACGCCACCTGAACCAAGCGAACCGTCATGGAATGCGGATGTGCCGGTGCCAGAAAACGCAGCGGAGGTGTCAGGTATTCCACCGGCGAGTTCCCTGGTTGGATCCACGATCATGATATGATCGTCACCTGCGCCGGCCAAAAACTGGTCAGACCTGACCAGACTGCTTTGGTCGTAGCGCCCAATAAGCGTGTCATTGCCAGCTCCACCCAGCAAACGGTCAACATCATCATCGTCGCCACCAACCAGGTAGTTGTCTCCTGATGTACCAACGAGTGTATCCGCACCGCGCCCGCCAAATAGGTTTTCGATCCGCGCCAAGGAAGCAGGAATGGATCCGGCATCCATAAGGTCATCGGTTGTCAAGCCTAACCAGGTCTCCGAGCCGGGGGTAAACGGGTCTGTTTCAAAATTTTGAACTGGAATACCTACTTGGGTACTCCAGACAAGTATTGAAGTAACGAATGAGTTCGAATTTGCCGTAGGACCGAATACGAACGGTTCAAAAATTCGATATGCGTATTTTTCCGATATCTCTTGGGCAAACTCCACCATGCGCGCCCACGCTTGTGCTTCTTCGCTTGAAATACCGGTATCCATCACCGTTTTCGTTTCGCGAAGGACTGCCCGATAGCCCGCAGCCACCATATCTTCGACTGTTGCAGGTCTCGCGAGCGCCGCTTCAACTGTCTGAACGTCTGTCGCCCGAAAATCCGAAATTCCCCACCGATCAGGCGAGCCGCCGAGTTCCGAGTCTATTTCTCTGCCTACAAGCAATAAACCTTGGATGGGATCGGCTAGCGGAAATGCACCTATAGTTTTCCAAGCGGAGTAATCGCTCTCCGAACCTATCGGAGCAAATACAAGATATTGATGCTCAGCAAGACCGTTTGCGTTAAAACCGACACCACGAGATTCGATATAGATGGGCATTTCTTTTCCCCTATTTTATGGTGGAAGCTACGATATGAACTACTTGCCGTTTGTTCCGATAAATCCTCGCCTCGAGCTTGCATCTGTTCGTTACGCGACGGAGGAAAGAGCCGTAAAAGCAAAAAGTCATTTGGTTGTCCGCGTTGGCCGTCGGTGAATTTTTTCCACCAGGCCTTGCATCCTGCAGGCCGATGTAAACCCAGCCTCTTTCCAGGAAGTATTTCGTGAAGTGTTCCTGGCGGCATTCTTTTCCAACCAGCAGTTCGCGGCGCTCCTGGAGCGCAATTCCAACTGCGCCCTCTTCCGTAAAAGAAACTATTGGCTCAAGTTGTAACGCTTCATCGCAATCCAATTTATCAATTCCAGTAGTGGTCAAGTCTCCCGTGTTTCTTTCTACTTGAGCATCCGTCGGAATTGCCCAGAGACCGAATATGAAACTTGCCAACAATACGACAGTAGCAATTTGTCTACCAAGATCCATTTCTACCCACTTTTCTGCGCACCGTTCCTGAAATCAGATCGCCATTTGAAACGACACCTGACGCCCACGCCGCGCGCGATAGGCCCCAGAGATATTCGAACGGCTCCGCACTACCCCCTGTCGGTGCCTCAGCCTCGAGAAACTGACGCTAAAATTTCTGATCGATGGAGTAGGTGTGGCCGAATGATCAGCGACGGCAGAGCAAATAAAAAAAATGTAATTTGACGCAATTATTCGTTTGCGGAATCTCCGCATGTGTCCACCTCGCGCACCCTTATGCTTCACCCAGATGAAGCGCTTTAGCGTCAGTTCGAACACGTATTACGAGAGGTGTAAAGGAAAATGTGATGACAAGTGATTCATCGCATCAGCCGGATACTGATCAACGCCAAAGCGGGCATGTTGTGAGCTGGCTTATCAGTTTCTGGACGTTTAATATGACTTTAGCGGAATCGCGCTATCGGTTCAGTTTCGATTGCCTCCCGGCGTTGACACAATTGGTTCGCCAAATCGTGTAAGGTCATAAAATACGACCCAAAGTTGCGCACTCCGCCTATGGGCCTGCGAAAGCCAACTTCGTTAGGTCCGCATATCTTGAGCCAGGTGCTTGTACAGCGAAAATGTAGTTTGAACCGTTTTTTGAAAACTCCTCGCTCCAAAATGCGCTTCGAAAACCTGGAACTATCTTGTCATTGCGAGCGGCGTTGCAAACGCCGTTTATGATAGCGCTGTTTCGCAGAAGGATGTTCTGCAAAATTGATCGCCATGGCCCCGACACTGAATTCTTCAACACAATCAACCTTGTCCCTCGAAGCACCTCTTAATGGCCGCTAGCGAGCGTGGCAGCACCGGTTGTTCGACCAACACCATCGTTTTCGCCAGCAAACACACAAAATCTGCCGACTGACCAAAGTTAGCGACCAGAATGACCAAAAGTATGACCATAATGATCAAACATCACGATTCGTCACAATTTTTGTGTAGTGGTGAGCCGTGCAGGGTTCGAACCTGCGACCCACTGATTAAAAGTCAGTTGCTCTACCAACTGAGCTAACGGCCCACTAGGCGGCTTACTTAGAAAGGGTCGGGCACAGGGTCAAGCCGATTCTGCCATGTTTTCATGCGACATACTGGATTCCCGAAAAACGCAGGGTTATATGCCCGCCATGGCGGATATGGCGACCTCTCATTGGCCCTTCATGAAGATGCACGGGGCAGGCAACGACTTTGTCGTGATCGACGGTCGCACGGCCTCGGTGTCATTGACCGAACCGCTTGTGCAGGCTCTTGCAGACCGGCACCGCGGCGTGGGTTTTGATCAACTGGCCCTCATCACCGAAGGGTCGGACCTGACGGTGACGTTCTACAATGCAGACGGCTCTCAATCGGCGGCCTGCGGCAATGCGACCCGCTGCATCGCCGCGCGTGAACTGGCGCAGAACGGTGCGGACCGCATCCAGATCGAGGTGACGGGGCGAGGTACGCTCGAAGCCGTGCGCGGGCCAGATGGGGTGACATCTGTCAACATGGGGCAGCCGGTGTTGAGGTGGCAGGACATCCCCCTCACCCAAGACACCGACACGCTTTCCCTACCCATCGATGGCAGCCCCGTCGCCACTGGCATGGGCAACCCGCATTGCACCTTTTTTGTGAATGACGTGATGGGCGTGGACCTCGCAACCATTGGGCCAGAGATCGAGCATCATCCGCTTTTCCCCGAACGCACCAACGTACAATTCGCGCAAGTGATCGGGCCCGATCACATCCGCATGCGCGTCTGGGAGCGGGGTACAGGGATCACACTGGCCTCCGGCTCCTCCTCCTGTGCCACAGCCGTCGCAGCGGCACGCAGGGGCCTGACAGGGCGCGAGGTCCAAATCGACCTGGACGGCGGCACACTCCACATCGACTGGCGCGAGGATGGCGTGTGGATGTCCGGGCCCACGGCGCATGTCTTTGATGGCATGCTAACGCCAGAATTCCTCGCAAGCCTATGAGCGCGCCCATCTTCTCCAACCACGGCTGCCGCCTCAACGCCTATGAAACCAAGGCGATGGAGGAACTCGCTGCACAGGCAGGCGTCGAAAACACGGTGGTCGTGAACACCTGCGCCGTGACGGCGGAGGCGGTGCGCAAGGCCCGCCAGGACATCCGCAAACTCCGCCGCACCCATCCCGGCGCCAAACTGATCGTCACCGGCTGCGCAGCCCAGACCGAACCCGACACCTTCGCAAATATGGACGAGGTCGACGCCGTCATCGGCAACAGCGAAAAGATGCAAGCCAGCACATGGGCCGGCATCGCGGGCGACTTCGGGACCGAACCGGTGCAAGTCGACGACATCATGTCCGTCACCGAAACGGCTGGGCACCTGATCGACGGCTTCGGGACGCGCAGCCGCGCCTATGTGCAGGTCCAAAACGGCTGCGATCACCGCTGCACCTTCTGCATCATCCCCTACGGCCGCGGCAATTCGCGCTCGGTGCCGGCAGGCGTGGTGGTAGACCAGATCAAGCGACTGGTGGACCGGGGCTTCAACGAAGTCGTCCTGACCGGTGTCGACCTCACCTCATGGGGCGCGGACCTGCCGGGGGAACCGCAGCTCGGCGATCTCGTCATGCGCATCCTCAAGCTGGTGCCGGACCTGCCCCGCCTCCGGATCAGCTCCATCGACTCGATTGAGGTGGATGAGGCTCTAATGCAGGCCATCGCGACAGAACCCCGCCTCATGCCGCACTTGCACCTGTCGCTGCAACACGGCGACGACCTGATCCTCAAACGGATGAAGCGCCGCCACCTGCGCGACGATGCCATCCGCTTCGCGCAAGAGGCGCGCAAGCTGCGCCCCGACATGACCTTCGGGGCCGACATCATCGCGGGCTTCCCCACCGAAACCGAGGCGATGTTCGAAAACTCCCTGCGCCTCGTCGAAGAGTGCGACCTGACATGGCTGCACGTCTTCCCCTACTCGCCCCGCCCCGGCACCCCAGCCGCGCGTATGCCGCAAGTCAACGGCAAGGCGATCAAGGACCGCGCCGCCCGCCTGCGCAGCGCGGGCGAAGCGCAAGTCACAAAGCACCTCGCCGCGCAGCAGGACAAGCTCCATCACATCCTGATGGAAAACCCGCATATGGGCCGGACGGAACAATTCACCGAAGTCACCTTCGACGACGCCCAACGCGAAGGACAGATCGTCACCGCACGGATCACCGGCCACTCCGGCAAAGCCCTCATGGCTTCTTCTGACTAAAAATACGACGGGGGGCGGCGCAAGCCGCGGGGGCAGCGCCCCCTCCACAATCATCTAGCAGGCGAAACGCAAGCGCAAAGCGCAGGTGTCCTGCACCAGAACAAAAAGCCCCGCCAAAAGGCAGGGCTTTCACGTCGCTATGCGCGTAACTTACTTCTTCTTGTAGCGTGCCTTGACCGGCGCCCACAGGCGCTTGTTGGTCAGATACAGCAGCACCGACAGGATGGTCAGAAAGATCACCCCGACAAAGCCAGCCTGCTTGCGGGCCATCATCTTGGGCTCAGCCGTCCACATCAGGAACGCAGACACATCTTCCGACAGGCTTTGCAGGTCGGTGGGTGCGCCATCGGCAAACTCGGTGTCATCACCCCAAAGCGGGGGTGCCATCGCGATCCAGCCACCGGGGAAGTACTTGTTCTCATACAGAACGGCCCCGGCCTCTTCCTTCTCTTCACCGGTGTACCCGGTCAAAAGCGCTGTGATGTATTCCGCACCACCAATACCGTTCATAAGCTGGTTGATGCCCAGACCGTACGGCCCATGGAAACCGGCGCGCGCCTTGGCCATCAGGCTCAGGTCAGGCGCGTTTTCCAGGTTGGAGCCTGGGAAGTGGTCGTTCGGGATGGCCGGACGGAAATCATCAATGGCCGGATCGAACACTTCGTAGAACTCGGCATACGCGCGCACCTGGTCGGCGGGCAGTCCCGGGCCGCTTTGATCTTCCAGCGTCCGGATCGGCACATATTGCAGGCCGTGACAGGCCGCGCACACCTCGGTGTAGATCTGCAAGCCGCGCTGCAGCTGGTTCTGGTCGAACGACCCGAACGGACCATCAAAACTGAAGTTCACGTTGGGCACATTCTTGGCCTCGCCAGCGGCGAAGGCGCCGGTGGCCAGCGCGAACGCCGCCACCATGCTTGCTGCAAGTTTCTTGAACATTTGCAGTCTCTCCTTATTCCGCAGGCTGAGCCGAAGGTGCAGCCGTTCCGCTGTCGCCCTTGCTCATGTTCGCGGCAAAGTCTTCTTCAATGGTCGCCGGTTGCGCATTCGGCTTCTCGATCACGCCCAACAGGGGCAGGATGACCAGGAAGTACACGAACCAGTAGGTCGACGCGATCAAGGCAATCGTGTTGTACGGCTCCTCCGCCGGGCGGGCACCCACCCACATCAGCACGAAGAAGTCGACGACCAGCAGGGCAAACCACCACTTGAACATCGGACGATACCGACCCGAGCGCACGCTGGAGGTGTCCAGCCACGGCGCCAGCGCCATCACCGCAATCGCACCAAACATCGCAAGTACGCCAAAGAAGTCGGCCTGGATGATGCCACCGCTGATGAAGGTCGCGAACTGCACGATCCAGACTTCAGGGGTGAACGCGCGCAGGATTGCGTAGAACGGCAGGAAGTACCATTCCGGCACGATGTGCGCAGGGGTCGCCAGCGGGTTCGCCTCGACATAGTTGTCGGGGTGGCCAAGGTAGTTCGGCATGAAGCCCACGATGGCAAAGAACACCACCAGAATGATCGCCAGCGCGAATAGGTCCTTGATCACGAAGTATGGCCAGAAAGGCAGCGTGTCTTTCTCTGCGTCCTCTTTCGACGTGCGGCGGACCTCAACACCGGTCGGGTTGTTATTGCCCGTGGTGTGGAAGGCCCAGATGTGCACGATCACCAGACCGGCAATCACGAAAGGCAGCAGGTAGTGCAAGCTGAAGAAGCGGTTCAGCGTGGAGTTGTCCACGGCGGGCCCGCCCAGTAGCCAGCTCTGCAGCGCTTCACCCACAAACGGGATTGCACCAAACAGGCCGGTGATCACGGTCGCACCCCAGAAGGACATCTGACCCCAGGGCAGCACATAGCCCATGAACGCCGTACCCATCATCAGCAGGTAGATGAGCATCCCAATGATCCATGTGATCTCACGCGGCGCCTTGTAGGAACCGTAGTAGAGACCACGGAAGATGTGGGCGTAGACAGCAACAAAGAACAGCGACGCGCCGTTCATGTGCAGGTAACGCAGCATCGCGCCACCGTTCACGTTGCGCATGATGTGTTCAATCGACGCAAACGCCTGATCCACATGCGGCGTGTAGTGCATCGCCAGCACGATACCGGTGATGATCTGCAGCGCCAGACAGAAGGTCAGAACGATGCCCCAGATCCACATCCAGTTCAGGTTCTTCGGCGTCGGGATCATCAGCGTGTCGTACATCAGGCCAACGATCGGCAACCGCTTGGCCAGGCCCTTTTCCCAGGCCGCCTTCGGTTCATAATGGTCGTGAGGAATTCCAGCCATGGTCTCTCTCCCTTACCCTAACAGGATCGTGGTCTCGTCCACGAATTCAGCAACAGGAACCGGCAGGTTTTCAGGCGCGGGTCCACGACGGATCCGGCCCGAAGTATCATAGTGCGAGCCGTGGCAGGGGCAGAACCAGCCGCCAAAATCCCCTGCATCGCCCAAGGGCACACAGCCCAGGTGCGTACACACGCCTTGCATCACAAGCCACTCGCCCGCTTCATCCAGCGTGCGGTTGGCGTCATCTGCGGGCACATCGCCCAGGTTTTCGTTGCGTGCGATACCGTCGGGCAGGTCACCCACGACAACATCGCGGGCCGCGCTAATCTCTTCCTCGGTCCGACGGCGAATAAACACCGGCTTACCCAGGAACAAAACGGTCAATTGCGTGCCGGGCGACAGGCTCGACACGTCAACGCGCATCTGGCTTGCCGCGACAACGTCAGCCGACGGGTTCATCTGGTTCACCAACGGCCAGATCGCCGCACCGGCCGTCACCGCACCTGCGCCAGCCGTGGCGTAGTACAGAAAATCGCGCCGGGTGCCTTCGTGGTCTTCTTCTACGTGGGACACGGGGGACTTCTCCAGTTTCCAACGCCCCAAGAGGGGCCAAATAAGACAATGGGCCGCGCGCAGGCGCAGCCGTTTCATCGGGCTATCTAGCGGGGTCCCCCGCCCACGTCCAGCGCGCAAACTGACACACGTGGTCGCAGGGCCCTTGAATATTAACCCATTGATAAGATTCAGGACCGCGCGCTGCGTTAACCGCGGCTTTTGCGCCGGGCCGGTGTACAGGGGGTGCACAGGGGGTGTACGCCCGGTGCCAGGCGCATATCCCTTGTTTTGCTGGCGTTAACCACGATTCGCACCCGTTTGGGTCAGATGACCCACCGAACGTTGCGCAAAACTACGCCTGTGGTTCGGTCACCTGCATCGACGGACGCGCCGCAAAGCCCTCGTACCACGTGGCCAAAGCATCCCGCCCCTTGCGCCAATCCCGGTCGCCGTGCCGAAAATCCAGATAACCCAGACCACAGGCCACCCCGATATGTCCGATGTCTATGCGCCCGGCCAGATGCCCCATCCAACGTGCATTCAGAGCATCCAAGGCCCCCTCGACCTTACCCCACTGCGCCTCAATCCAGTCGTTCGACCAAATCTCCTCCGGGCGGAACCGCTTCTCATAAACCATCAGCACGGCGGCCTCCATCATGGCATCCGCCGTCGCTTCCAGCACCAGCGTCTCCCACCCCTTCTCAGGGTACAGCCCAGCCTCCGCCCGCGCATCCAGATAGCGACAGATCACCTTGCTATCATACAGCGTCGGCCCCTCGTCCCGCACCAGTGCCGGGATCTTCCCCACCGGGTTCGCCGCCTTTAACGTCGCATCGGTTCCACCCGGCGCAGCCGTCACAGTGACAGTCTCGACATCCTCCACCTGCCCCGTTTCATGCAACAAAACCAGCACCTTGCGCACAAAGGGGCTTGGCCCCGCCATCAACAGCTTCATCGCGATTCTCCCCTTGGGTTCGCGCGCAGCCTAGGCCCCACGCATCAGCGCAGCAAGGATACGGGTCTCCTGCCCAATCCCATAGGCATCGACATAATCCGACGCCCTCAAGCGCACCTCATCCGGCTTGTTCTGGTTCAGCTTCCATGTGCCATCGATCGCTTCAATCGTCATCCGACAGGGCACGATCTGGCGCATCATCTTGTCCAACACCTCGGGCGTCATCTTGTCTGTCTTCCAGGGCGTCTTGGGCAGCAACTGATCCTCGAAATGCTTCGACTGCCGGTCCAGCATATCCCGCATCTCATCATGCGGCAGCATCTCCAAAGTGCCCGTAATGTGCACGGCCACATAGTTCCACGTCGGCACCTGATCCGGCACCTCGTACCAGTCGGGCGAGATGTACCCATCCGCCCCACTCACCGCGATCTTGGCCTGCATCGGCACCTTCAACGCCCGCGCAATCGGGTTCGACCGGACCAGATGCAGATCCAACTGCGCGCCCCGTTCATCAATTAGAAAGGGGATGTGCGACATCATCGGCCCGCCCTCGCCATTCACCGCCAGCACACCGAACGCACGCTCCCGCGCAAACGCGATGTTCCGCTCTTCGGTCTCGGTGTGAAAAACAGGGTTCGGGTGCATGGGTCCGCTCCGTGATACGTGGCGTCCCTCTTGCCTCTGCCGTCCCGGCTTGGCAACCTGGGCCTGTTCTCAGGGCGGGGTGAAATTCCCCACCGGTGGTATGCAGGTTCGCCTGTGAGCCCACGAGCGCCCCGCACCGCGGGGGTCTAGCAGATCAGGTGAGAGGCCTGAGCCGACGGTCATAGTCCGGATGAAAGAGAACGCAGGTGACAGCATCCATACGGATGCGTCTTGTCACGTGCGCAATCGCCTTGGGTGACGTGTCTGAACCTAAAGGAGAAAACCCATGACACACACCCGCTTCGCCTTTGTCAAAGCCCAGTGGCACGCCGCTATCGTCGATCAAGCTTTGCAAGGTTTCACTGAAATTATCGCGTCAAATCAGGTGGATGTCTTCGACGTCCCCGGTGCATTCGAGATGCCGCTCATGGCCCAAACGCTTGCCGAAACAGGGCGCTACAACGCCATCGCCTGCGCAGCACTCGTGGTTGACGGCGGCATCTACCGCCACGACTTCGTGGCCTCCGCCGTGGTCGATGGTCTGATGCAAGTCGGCCTCAAAACCGGCGTCCCGATCCTCTCCGTCTCGCTCACCCCCCACCACTTCCAGGAAACCGAGCACCACCTGAACATCTACGCCGACCATTTCGTGCTCAAGGGACGGGAAGCAGCGCAAGCCGCCCTCGGCATCACTGCCACACGCGCAGATCTACGCTCAGCGGCCTAGATAGGCCCGCAAGGCGGGCGGCGGATCAGCGAGGACTGCGCCCACAGGCGCAGGAGGAGCGACCGCCCCCGCCTCAACAAAGATCAGATCATCCGCCCGCTCCGCATCCTCCGGCGCGTGGGTGATCATCAGCACCGTGGCGCCTGCGTCCCGCGCCACCTGCGACGTCAAATCCAACATCTCAACCCGCAACGCAGGCCCAAGCGCGGCAAAGGGTTCATCCAACAAAAGCAAAGGCTTGGCCTGCACCAAAACCCGCGCCAACGCCGCCCGGCTCTGCTGTCCACCCGACACATCGCCCGGCTTGCGATCCGCAAACTCCGCTAAGCCTACCCGGCCCAACGCATCCCGCACCTGCGCCGTCTCAGCCTCATTCAACCGCAGCGCGGGCCGTATCCCCAACCCCACATTCTGCGCCAGCGTCAAATGCGGAAACAGGTTCCCATCCTGAAACAGCATCGCAATCCCGCGCTTGTCAGGCCGCGCATCCGTCACATCCCGACCGTCCACCTCAATCCGTCCGGAAGCAATGTCGATATACCCACCCAACGCATTCAAAAGCGTGGACTTTCCCGCCCCCGAAGGCCCGATCACGGCAAGCCGCCGTCCCCGCTCAACGGCAAAATCAGCGCTAAGAGCAAAGTCCCCCTGCGCAATCTTCAACCCCTCAACTCGCAGCATACCGCCGCCCCCACGCATCACAAATCCAGAACATCCCAAAGGCCAGCGCCACCAGCACCAACGCCGCCCCCGCCGCCGCCTCAGTCCGGTAGGCCCCCATCAGCCGGTACATCTGCAACGGCAGCGTCGCTACATCAGGGTCCGCAAACAGCGCCACAACGCCCAGATCCCCGACACTCAACGCCGCCGTCAGCCCGGCTGCAAACCCAATCTGAGGACGCAACCTCGGCACCAGCACAAACCGCCACAGTGCTAGACTGCGCAGCCCCAACCCCATGCTCAACCGCCCGTAATCATTGAAAACCTGCCGCATCGGCGGCAGCAGGATACGCACCGCAAATGGCAGTGCCATCATCGCGTTGATCAGGGCGGTGACAGGCAGGGCAAAGGCCGTAGGTGACGCATATGGGAAGATCAAAATGAACCACCCCGTCCCGATCATCAGCGGCGACGCAACCAGCCCCAGCAGGGTCAACGCCTCCGCCCCGCCCCACTTGGCCTGCGCCAGCCACGCAGCCATGGGCAGTGCCAGAACCAGCAGAACAACAGTGCTGACACACGCCACCCAAATGGTCGTCCAAGTGGCGGTCAGCACCGAAAAAGGCATGTAAAACAGGCCAACCAGCCCCGACAGCGCAATGGACAACAGCGGCAGCAACAAGAACCCGGCAACCAGCGTGATCCAGAACGCATCGCCCCAAGGGCTCGGCGCATCCCAGCGACGCACCGCCCGGTCACGCCCGGTTTGCACAGCAATGGGCGGCAAAATCCAAAGCGCCAGCACCGCCGCGGCCCCGGCCACAGCCAGTTGCAGCAAGCTCAACACCGCCGCGCGCCCAAGGTCGAAATCAAAGCGGAACGCCTGATAGATCGCCAACTCAATCGTGGTCGCGCGCGGCCCGCCTCCAAGGGTCAGAGCCACCGCAAAACTCGTCAGACAGATGACAAAGATCAGCGCAAAGGCCCCCGGCACCACCTGCCGCAAGATCGGCCATTCGATGACGCGAAACACCATGCGCGGGGTCAGACCCAACTGCCCCACCATGCGAAACTGCTCTGCCGGAACCGACTGCCACCCTTGCAGGATCAACCGCGTCGCCAATGGCATGTTGAAAAAAACATGGGCCAAAACAACGCCATGCGCGCCATAGATCGAAACCTCCGGTAACCCGACCACGCCCAGCGCCGTATTCAACCACCCGTTCCGCCCAAAGATCGCGAGCAGTCCCAGCACGGCCACGATCACAGGCAATATAAACGGCGCACCCAACAGCGTGACGAGCAACGTATGTCCCGGCACCCGCCGCCGGGCGAGTGCGCGCGCCACGGGCACCGCCAAAACCACCGAAATCAAAGCAGAGAAAAACGCCTGCCAAACGGTAAACCGCACCGCCTGCCATTCGGCGGCGCGCAGGCCAGTGGTCGTCTCAATCCTCTGACTGATCCCGACAAAGGCGGCAATCACCACCGCGACGACGAAACCCGCCGCGATGATGCCAACCCAAGGGCTTACTGGCTGAGCGCGGCGCGCCATGTCTCGATCGCGTCCGCTTGCAGCTCTGCCGCTTCAGTCTCGGAATAGAACAACACCTTCTCGGGCAGCGGCAGCTCCGACCACCCCTCGGGCCAGTCCGCCTGCGGCAACGCCGAGGGCAACGACCAGTTAGCAGTTGGAATAATCGTCTGGAACTCGCGCGACATCACAAACTCCAGAAACTGATCCGCCAGCTCGGGCTGGTCCGTCCCCGCGATCTTGCCCACGGTTTCGACCATGAAATAGTGACCCTCGGGGAAGATCGCCGCCTTCTTGGTAAAGTCCTCTTCCGCGAACATGTGGTACGCGGGCGACGTCGTATAGCTCAGCACCATGTCCGCCTCACCATCGGTGAAAAGACCGTACGAGGCCGACCAATCCTTGGTCACGGTCAGGATGTTGTCAGACAGCGCCTCCCAAACTTCAGCCGACCGGTCGCCGTAAACAGCCTGCACCCACAGCACCAATGCCAGACCGGAAATGGACGTGCGCGGGTCCTGAATGACGATCTTCACGTCATCGGGCAGCGCCAGCAATTCCTCAAAGCTCGCGGGCGGCGCGTCCATGGTCGTCTCGTTGTAAATGAACGCTGTGTGCCCGTAGTTGAAGGGCAGGAACGTGTCGTCCGTCCACTCAATGGGCAGCGTCAGTGCGCTATTGTCCTGCCCATGGGGCGCGAACAGGTCCGTCGCCCGCGCCTTGGCCGTCACGTCCGATGTCAGACCAATCACCACATCCGCCTTGGTCCGCTCGCCTTCCAGCAGCAGGCGCGGCACAAGATCGCCCGTGGACCATTCCAGATCGCATTCACAGATCTTTTCAAACTCCGCCTCAAGCGTCGGGCCAGGACCCCACTCGGACGTAAAGTAGTCCCCGGCGTAAACCGTTAAAACGGTTGTGTCAGCCAGCGCGGTCGTGGCGCCCAGCGCGGCGGCCAGTGTCAAAGCGTATTTCATCGCATCCTCCAATCAGAGAGGCGGCGGGAGTGCGGTCTTGGGATGAACCAAACCTTCCCTCCGCCGGTGTTAACCGGTTCAGGTTCTACGGGTTCGCGATATGCATCTCAGCCTGTGTCCAGGCACCCCGAGGTGACAGCAGGTATAAGAGGGCGCCTGCCGGGTAGCAAGCGCCCTTGCGTTTCAATCACGCTCTCTAAAAGTAGTGGTCCCGCCAACTGCCGTCATAGCGCCCACTGCGCAGACAGCACCGTTTGAACCGCTTGCCCGATCCGCACGGGCAGGGATCATTGCGACCAAGTTTTTCACGAAGTTCCACGTCGCCCATGCACCGTACGGTCACCCGTCTTAACCCGGGTCTCGGACGGGAAGGAACGTCTGCGTTTAGCGATCACCTCGAAAGGAGGGGCGGTCCTGGGGGTCAATGCGTTTTGCCATGTCAGCCTCCATCGGTTTTGCGTGGACCGTTCTGTTAGAATGGTGTGGCGTTTAAAACAACAGGTTTTCAATGGACTTGGCATCGCATTCAACGCGGCGTATGTCCTCGTGAACCTTGTCGGAGCGCGTTCATGTCGATCAACATTTTTGGCCATCTTTTCCGTGTGACCACATGGGGCGAAAGCCACGGGCCCGCGCTTGGAGCCACGGTTGACGGCTGCCCTCCGGGGATCGAAGTGGACGAGGCGATGCTGCAGCACTGGCTCGACAAACGCAAACCGGGTCAGAACAAGTACACGACGCAGCGGCGCGAACCCGACGCGGTCAAGATCCTGTCTGGTGTGTTCGAGGGGCAAACGACCGGCACCCCTGTCCAACTGATGATCGAGAACACCGACCAGCGGTCCAAGGATTATGGCGACATTGCCGAGAAGTTCCGCCCGGGCCACGCCGACATCACCTATTGGCAGAAATACGGCATCCGCGACTATCGCGGCGGTGGCCGGTCCTCGGCCCGTGAGACGGCAGCGCGTGTCGCGGCGGGTGGCCTTGCACGCGCAGCGCTGGACAAGCTGGTGCCGGGGATCGAGATCAAGGGTTACATGACCCGCATGGGCGCGCACGAAATTGACCGCGACCGCTTCGACTGGGACCAGATCGACCAGAACCCGTTCTGGGTGCCCGATGCGCAGGCGGCAGCTACATGGGCCGACTATCTCGACGGGCTGCGCAAATCCGGCTCGTCCGTTGGCGCTGTGATCGAGGTTGTGGCACGCAACGTACCACCGGGCCTCGGCGCGCCGGTTTATGGCAAGTTAGACACTGATCTGGCTGCCGGCATGATGTCCATCAACGCGGTCAAGGGCGTCGAGATTGGCGAAGGCATGTCCGCCGCGATGCTGACTGGTGAACTCAACGCGGACCAGATCACGATGGGCCCAAACGGGCCAGAGTATTCCTCGAACCACGCGGGCGGCATCCTCGGCGGCATCTCGACAGGACAGGACATCGTCGTGCGCTTCGCCGTGAAACCAACGTCCTCCATCCTGCAAACCCGCAAGACGATCACCAAGTCGGGCGAAGAGACCGAGATCATCACCAAGGGCCGCCACGACCCCTGCGTCGGCATCCGCGCCGTACCCGTGGGCGAAGCCATGATGGCCTGCGTGATCCTCGATCACCTGCTGCTCGACCGCGGCCAGACCGGCGGCGTCCGTGGCAAGATCGGCTAGGCCAGCATCACGCCCACAGAGCGCACGATGTTGTGCAAAGTCTCGTGGTCGATCCGCGCCCGCGCCATGGTGCGCAACCCAACGTACTGGGCGATGATCATATCAGCGAGGGCACCGCGCTCCGCCGGGTTCAGCGTGGCGTGCTTGGGCGATGCGCCCAGCGCGACGTAGATCCCGTCACGCAGCGCGCCCAACCCCTCGGATACAGCCTTGGCAATTTCATCATCATATGAACTCGGGCCAGCCGCTGCAGTACATAGCAGGCAGCCACGGTCGTCGCCGTTGACCACATTCTGATACGAGCCTTGGAACATCGCCATGATGCGTTCAGCGCCGTTGGGAACAGAGGGATCGCTCAACATCGCCACACCGGCCTGCACAGCTTGTTTTTCGTAACGCTGCAAGACCTGCATAAAAAGCGTCTTCTTGTCGGTGAACGCCTTGTAAAGACTGCCGCGTGTCAGACCCATACCATCCAGCAGGTCGGGCAGCGACGCCCCCTCGTACCCGTGTTGCCAAAAGACGTGCATCGCCTTTTCAAGCGCGTCGTCGGTGTCGAATGATCGTGGTCTGGCCATGTGATGTCCTCAGCTCTGACCCTCAATATAGAGTTTGGAACCAGATAGTCCAGAACTCACGGTTTCGTGTTTTGTACCGATTGGTTCCCTTTGCTATCTCCAAATTAGGAACCAACCAGTCTACAACGGAGACCCCAATGCTCAACCTCATCAAATCCATCGCCCTGACCGTCGCCATAGTCATCGGCTTCGCGACCGGCCCGGTATCGGCAGGCACCGTTGCAAGCGGCACCTTCACAGGCGCATCCGACCACATCACCACAGGCGCGGTCGACGTGATCAAGAACGCCGACGGCAGCCACACCATTGTACTCGGCGACGATTTCAGCCTCGACGGCGCGCCTGACCCACGTGTGGGACTTGGCACAAACGGTCAATATGACAGCAAGACCGACTCGGGTCTGCTTGGCAGCCTGACAGGCGCGCAATCCTTTATCATCCCTGCTGGCGTAGACGTGTCGGCGTTCAACGAAGTCTACATCTGGTGCAAAAAGTTCAGTGTTCCGCTCGGGATCGCCAAACTGAAGTAATCGGCTTGCCATTCCACCCCCGACCCGACAAGCATTGGGGGAAATGAAAGCCCCCACAACCCAGAACAAACCCGGCACCGCCATCGGCCTCAAGCTCGTGGCGGTGTTCCTGTTCATGGTCATGGCCGCCATGATCAAGGTTGCAACGCAAAACGTGCCGTCGGGCCAGGCGGTGTTCTTCCGGTCCTTCTTTGCCATGCCGATCATCATCGCCTGGATCTGGCGCGCGGGCGAGATGCGCGAGGCACTTACACCCAACAACCTGACAGGGCACATCTGGCGCGGACTGTTCGGCACATCCGCCATGGCGCTGACCTTCGCGGGGCTGGCCCTGCTGCCCCTGCCCGAAGTCACCGCCATCGGCTACGCCACTCCGATGTTCACCGTCATCCTCGCTGCCGTCATGCTGGGCGAAAAGGTGCGGCTGTTCCGGATCAGCGCCGTCGCTCTTGGGCTGGTCGGCGTGATGATCGTCATGTGGCCACGCCTGTCTGTGGACATGGCAACCGTGGGCACGGCAGGGACCATCGGCGCATTGATGGTGCTGGGGGCGTCGATACTGCGGGCGCTGGTGCAAATCCACATCCGCACGCTGGTCAAAACCGAACACACCGCCGCCATTGTGTTCTACTTCTCACTCACAGCCACGGTGCTCAGCCTGCTCAGCCTGCCCTTTGGCTGGATCATGCCCACGACGACAGATGCGATGCTCCTGATCGGCGCAGGCCTGATCGGCGGCGTCGCCCAAATTCTGGTAACGGCCAGCTACCGCTTCGGCGCAGCCTCTATGCTGGCCCCGTTCGACTACACATCCCTGATCTTCGCCGCGCTGATCGGCTACCTGATCTTCGCCGAACTGCCCACGTTAGAAACGGTTATCGGCGCTTCCTTGGTTGTGCTGGGCGGCGTGATCATCATCTGGCGCGAACGGCAATTGGGCGGCGGACGCAAACGGGCACGGGCGGTGACAGATCCGAAGGGTTAAGGCTTGTGACAGGCCGACGCTTCCACCACCAAACCATCCGGTCCGAAGCGTAAGGTTTCTGCTGCCAATACATCTCGCTGATTGCGATACGTGATCACCATCATGCCGTGCCCATGCAGCACGTCCACCACGATGAAAGATAAGTCCGGCTGCGCCTCCAAAGCGCGCGTCCAGTAGTCACGCACCGCTGCCTTGCCGCGCAACTCACCATGCCCGACAAGGCGCATGGCCTTTTGCGAGCGAAACACCACATCCTCGGCATAGTGCGCGAGGATGCGGTCCAGATCGTGGGAATTCCACGCCGCCTCCCACGCGATGGCGAAGGCGTCGTAATCCATATCAGCTGCGCACCAGCTTCTCGTAATCCTCGGCCACGTCGCGGCACAGGGCACCGACCTCGAAGTTATAGTCGCCGATCTGACCCACCGGCGTGACCTCAGCGGCGGTACCAGTCAACCAGCACTGTTCAAAGCTCTCTAGCTCGTCCGGCATGATCACTCGCTCGTGCACCTTGATCTGCTTGTCCTTCAACCGACCGATGACCGTCTGACGGGTCAGACCATTCAGGAACACATCGGCCATAGGCGTGTGCACCTCACCATCCTTGACGAAGAAGATGTTGGCGCCCGTGCACTCGGCCACATAGCCGCGATAGTCCATGAACAGAGCGTCGGAACACCCCTTGGCCTCTGCCGCGTGCTTGGACGTGGTGCAAATCATGTAGAGACCGGCCGCCTTGGCGTGCACAGGGATCGTCTCGGGCGACGGGCGCTTCCACTTGGAAATGTCGATCTTCGCGCCCTTGTACTTGGCGTCGCCATAGTAGCTGCCCCATTCCCACGCCGCGATGGCCAGGTGAACCGGGTTGCGGGCGGAGGAAACACCCATGTCCTCACCCGCACCACGCCACGCCACTGCACGGACATAAGCGTCGGTCAGACCGTTGGCGGTCAGGACCTGCTGCTTGGCCGCCTCGATCTCGTCCACGGTGTATGGGATCTGGAAATCCAATTCACCAGCCGAGAAATGCAACCGCTCCGAATGCTCACGGCTGAGAAAGATCTTGCCGTTATACGCCCGCTCGCCTTCGAATACAGAGGACGCATAGTGCATGGCGTGGCTCAGAATGTGGACATTCGCCTGACGCCAGTCGACCATTTGGCCGTCCATCCAGATTTGTCCGTCGCGATCATCGTAGCCAGCCATGGCATCCTCCCGATTTGCATTTATTGCGCAGTTAGGACCGATGCGGTCATAAAGTTGCGCAAAACCTGCGATTCGATATCGCTTCGCCCTTGGAATGTCAACAAGGCTGACTTAAACTGCCACAAAAGACGACGCTTGCGCGGGGGCGGTTATGGACGACGGACGGGCAACCACGACCAGAGGTGGAGAGAACCTTCTTTTCCTGACAGACGAACAGTTGCGACAGGGGATCGAGGCGATGTTCTTTGCCTATCGCGGCTTTACCGCTGATCCGGACCGCATCTTGTCGGACATGGCATATGGCCGGGCGCATCACCGCGCCATCCACTTCATCAATCGCGCGCCGGGCACGACGGTCAACAACCTCCTGAACATCCTCGGCGTGACCAAACAGTCGCTCAACCGCGTCTTGCGCACACTGATCGAGGACGGGCTGGTCGAAAGCCGCGTCGGCACGTCGGACAAACGGGAACGTCACCTGTTTCTGACCGAAGACGGCCACGCATTGGAAAGCCGACTGTCCGACGCCCAGCGCGCACGGATGCGTACGGCATTCCGTGATGCGGGCCCCGAAGCAGTGGCGGGCTTCCGCACCGTGCTTGAGGCAATGATGGACACAGAAATGCATCGCACCTATCAAAGACTGAAGGAGAGCGGTGCATGAGTGACTTTGACGCCCACTTGCTGATCGTCGATGACGATGAACGAATTCGGAGCCTTTTACAGAAATTCCTGATGCGGAACGGGTTCCTTGTGACCGCCGCCCGCGACGCCGCCCATGCACGGCGGGTGCTGGCCGGTCTGGATTTTGACCTGATCGTGCTGGACGTGATGATGCCGGGCGAAGACGGGCTAAGCCTGTGCCGCAGCTTGCGCGAAACACACGCCACACCCATCCTGCTGCTCACCGCCAAGGGCGAGACCGGCAACCGGATCGAAGGGCTGGAAGCAGGCGCCGACGACTACCTGCCCAAACCGTTCGAGCCCAAGGAACTCCTCCTGCGCATCAACGCCATCCTGCGCCGTGTGCCCGATGTCGCACCCGAAGAGGCAGCGCCGAAAATCCTCACCCTCGGCCCCATCCGCTATGACATGGAACGGGGCGAGATGTGGCAGGGCGAAGACCTCGTGCGCCTCACCGCCACCGAAATGCAACTGATGAAGATCTTCTCAGCCAAACCCGGCGAAGCCATCAGCCGCGCTAAGCTGGTCGAAGACCTCGGCCGCGACAGGGGCCAAGCGCAGGAACGGGCCGTGGACGTGCAGATCACGCGGTTGCGGCGCAAGATCGAAAGCAACCCGAAACAGCCCCGCTACCTGCAAACCGTGCGCGGTGCGGGCTACATGCTGGCGCCCGATTGAGCCGTCGGATTTGCATATTTTTGGAACAATGAAGCCATGAGTACAGCTCTGCTGACCCACGCGGACGGCCTTTTGCACGTCACACCGCCCGGTATGCCGGAGCAAGTAGCGCGGCTCGACTACATCCAACGGGCGCTGGCCGATCTCGACCTTGTCCGTGTTGATCCGCCGCTGGCCGATGACGCATCCATCGCGCTGTGCCATCCGCAGGACTACATCGCCTTTGTGCGCGCCAAAGTACCCAGCGAGGGCTTCGCCGGTCTCGACCGCGAAACCGACGCCGAAACCTTTCTTTCACCCACATCCTACAACGCCGTCTGGCGCGCAGCGGGCGGCGCGGTCAAAGCAGTCGATATGGTACTGGACGATGAGGTGACCAATGCCTTCGTCGCCATGCGCCCGCCCGGGCACCACGCAGAACAGTCTCTCCCCATGGGCTTTTGCATCTTCGGCAACGTCGCCATCGCCGCCAAACACGCGCTCGAAGTGCATGGGCTCGAACGGGTCGCCGTGGTCGATTTCGACGTCCACCACGGCAACGGTACCCAAGCGCTGCTGCAAGACGACCCACGCGCGCTCGTCATCACATCACAACAAATGCCGCTCTGGCCCGGCACGGGCGAAGCATCGGATCGCGGCCCGCACGGCACCATTCTGAACATCCCGCTCGCCCCCCATACAGACGGCAACCACGCCATCGCGGAATACGAACGGCAGGTGATCCCGGCCCTGATCAAACACCAGCCCGAGTTGATCCTGATCTCGGCGGGTTTCGACGCGCATCAGGACGACCCCCTCGCCCAACTCAACTGGACGGCGGACACCTACACCCGCCTCACCGACATGCTCACGCAAGCTGCACGAGACCTGTGCAAAGGCCGGGTGGTGTCGGTGCTGGAAGGGGGCTATGATCTGGACGCGCTGGCGGCCTGCGCCCGCGCCCACGTCCAATCGCTGATGAAGGCCACCGCATGACTGACCGCCCCGTAGACGAAATGAGCTTCGAAGAAGCGATGGCCGAACTGGAACAGGTGCTGGGCCAGTTGGAACGGGGCGACGTGGCGCTGGACGATTCGATCAAACTCTACGAACGCGGAGCGCTGCTGAAAAAGCGGTGCGAAACCAAGCTGCGTGAGGCCGAGGAAAAGGTCGCCGCCATCACCACAGATGCAGACGGCAACCCGACAGGGCTGAAACCGGTCGAAGGCCTGTAATCCATGTTCCGCCAAAGGCTGAGTGACGCGGCTGCCGCCATTCAGGCGCAGTTCGATATGGTGCTGGGCGCACTCGATCCAGTGCCCGTGGTGAAGGCCATGGCCCACGCCACGAACGGCGGCAAACGGTTGCGCGGCTTCCTCGTGCTGGAAAGCGCACGACTGCATCAAATAGACCCTAACAAGGCCATTTGGCCCGCCACCGGTATCGAAGCCCTACACGCCTACTCCCTCGTCCATGACGACCTGCCCTGCATGGATGACGACGACCTGCGGCGGGGCGAACCGACGGTTCATATCAAATGGGACGAGGCAACGGCGGTACTGGCAGGCGACGCCCTGCAAACGCTCGCCTTCGAACTCTGCACCCACCCCGACACCGGCAATGGTGACGTCCGCGCCGACCTCGCCCTGTCCCTCGCCAAAGCCTCAGGTGCCCAAGGCATGGTACTGGGCCAGGCCCTCGATATCGCCGCCGAAACGGCAGACACCCCCCTGACCCTCGACGAAATTACGTCTCTACAAAGGGGCAAAACCGGCGCTTTGATCGAATGGTCCGCCACCGCAGGCGCGCGGATGGCGCAAGCCGACATCACACCGCTGCAAACCTACGCCCGCGCTCTCGGCCTCGCCTTCCAGATCGCGGACGATGTGCTGGACGTGACCAGCGACGCCGCCACCATGGGCAAGGCCACGGGCAAGGATGCCGACGCGGGCAAGGCCACCTTCGTCTCGCTCCTCGGACTGGACGAGGCGAAACGCCGCGCGAACGAACTCGTGACCGAAGCGTGTGACGCCTTACATGTATACCAAGCGGACGCTGACGCGCTGCGGGACGCCGCCCGCTTTGTCGTCACCCGCAACAGCTAGAGACAGACAGATGTCAGACCAGCCAAAGACCCCGCTTCTGGACACCGTTCAACGGCCCGCCGACCTCAAACGGTTCTCCGACGCCCAGCTACGCCAAGTGGCTGACGAGTTGCGTGCCGAAACAGTGTCTGCGGTGTCCGTAACCGGCGGTCATCTCGGCGCAGGTCTTGGGGTGGTCGAGTTGACCGTCGCCATCCACGCCATCTTCGATACGCCGCGCGACAAGCTGGTGTGGGACGTGGGCCACCAATGCTACCCCCACAAGATCCTCACCGAACGCCGCGACCGCATCCGCACCCTGCGGATGAAGGACGGGCTGAGCGGCTTCACCAAACGCTCTGAATCGCCCTACGACCCCTTCGGCGCAGCCCACTCCTCCACCTCGATCAGCGCCGCCCTCGGCTTCGCCGTGGCGCGCGATCTCGGCGGCCAACCGCCCGAAGGCTCTGGTGACGCCATCGCAGTGATCGGCGACGGCTCCATGAGCGCAGGCATGGCCTACGAGGCGATGAACAACGCAGGCCATCTCGGCAAGCGGCTCTTCGTCATCCTCAACGACAACGAAATGTCCATCGCTCCGCCCGTGGGCGCGATGTCCTCCTACCTCTCGCGGCTTTACGCCCAGAACCCGTTCCAGGACCTCAAGGCCGCGGCCAAGGGCGCCGTCAGCCTGCTGCCGGAACCTTTCCGCGAAGGGGCCAAACGGGCCAAGGACATGCTAAAGGGCATGGCCGTCGGCGGCACCCTCTTTGAAGAGCTGGGGTTCAGCTATGTCGGCCCCATCGACGGGCACGATCTGGATCAGCTTCTGCCGGTCCTGCGCACCGTCCACGACCGCGCCACCGGCCCCATCCTGATCCATGTTCTGACGAAAAAAGGCAAAGGCTACGCACCCGCCGAAACCGCCCGCGACAAGGGGCACGCCACCGCCAAGTTCGACGTCGTTACAGGCAAGCAGAAGAAAGCACCCAGCAACGCGCCGAGCTACACCTCAGTCTTCGCACAACACCTGATCAAACAGGCCGAGGCGGACGACAAGATCTGCGCCGTCACTGCCGCCATGCCGGACGGCACCGGCCTGAACCTCTTTGCCGAACGCTACCCGAGCCGCTGCTTTGACGTGGGCATCGCCGAACAACACGGCGTCACCTTCTCCGCCGCCCTCGCGGCTGGCGGGATGAAGCCGTTCTGCGCGATGTACTCCACCTTCCTGCAACGCGGCTACGACCAGGTCGTGCACGACGTGGCAATCCAGCGCCTGCCCGTCCGCTTCGCCATCGACCGCGCGGGCCTTGTGGGGGCAGACGGGGCGACACACGCCGGTGCCTTCGACGTAGCCTATCTGTCGAACCTACCCGGCTTCACCGTGATGGCCGCCGCAGACGAAGCGGAACTGGCCCATATGGTCGCCACCGCCGCCGCCCATGATGAAGGCCCCATCGCCTTCCGCTTCCCACGAGGCGAAGGCACCGGTGTCGACATGCCCGAACGCGGAGAACCGCTCGAAATCGGCAAGGGCCGCATGATCCAGGAAGGCAAGGGCGTCGCCCTCCTCTCCTTCGGCACCCGTCTGGAAGAGGTACAGAAAGCCGCCGAAAACCTTGCTGCCAAGGGGATCACCCCCACCATCGCAGACGCCCGCTTTGCCAAACCGCTCGACCGCGAGCTGATCCTGCAACTCGCCGCGGATCACGAGGCGCTGATCACCATCGAAGAGGGCGCAATCGGCGGCTTCGGCAGCCACGTCGCCCAGCTTCTGGCCGAGGAAGGCGTGTTCGACACCGGGCTCAAGTACCGCTCCATGGTCCTGCCCGACATCTTCATCGACCAGGCGAGCCCGGCAGATATGTACGCCGTCGCAGGCATGAACGCCGAACAGATCGAGGCCAAAGTGCTGAACGTACTTGGCGTGACGTCAATCGGCGAGGCGCGCGCGTAATCCTTGCGCCATCCGCGCCACATCGGCCAGTGTTAGGGTCACATTTCTAAGAGCCCGAGACATGGACATCCACAGCCGCCCCATCCTGATCTACCGCTGGATCGTGTTCCTTCTGGCGGCGGGCTACTGCCTCTACCAGATGATCGGCGGCCAATGGACAGGGGCGGGGGGACCGTTCCGCTACCTTACCATATGGGCTCTGTTCCTCTCCTTCTTCGCCGCCAGCCGGATGCTCGCCCTCAGCGAACACCGGATCACACGGCGGCACGAGGTGACAGCGACATGCGCCGCCGTGCTGAACGTGATGGTCGTGTTTCTCTACTGGCGGCTTTACCTGACCGACCCCTCGCTGGTGAACGGTGGCGGCCCCATCGTCTGGTGGCTCGAATACTACCTGCACGCGCTCGGCCCCGCGCTCCAGATCATCGACGCGCTCTTCATCGGCAAGGTCTTCCGTCGCGTCTGGCGCGCGGCCCTGCCACTCATAGCCATCATCGCCGCCTACGTGGCGTGGGCCGAACTCTTCGTCCAACGGTTCAACACCAAACCCGTCGGCGACGTGACAAGCGGCCTGCCCTACCCGTTCCTCAACTCCATGGAATGGGCCGACCGCGCCATGTTTTACGGCATCAACGGCGCAACAGCGCTCGGCTTGCTTGCAGTCTTCGGCGTGATCGGCGCAGTGCTCTACCGTATCTGGCCCCGTCAGGTCGCCGCCTGAAACAAAAAGATCGCGGCATACAGAATGCCAAAGGTCACGGCATAGCCCGCAAGCATGAAATACCCGTCCCGCGTCACCAAACCAAAGGCCAGCAACGCAACAGCGCCTGCGCCAAAGGATGTCATAAACGGCACCAACTCCAGAAAAGGCCAAGTCAGCGGGATCGCCATGCAGAACAGCAGCGCCACGTTGCGCATCGGATTGTGGGCAAGCAGCCAAAGGCGCGGATGAGAATGCGTGTCAAACCATGTCGCGGGCCGTCGCAGCCAACGGGTGGCCGTCTGCAAACGCTCCCGTGCCAAACGGCGGCGGCGCAAAAAACCCGGTAGCCACAAATGCTTCCGCCCCGCCAATGCCTGCCCAATCAGCAGGATCAGAACAATCGCAGACAGCGTCGGCATCCCCGGAATACCGGACAGGGGTGACACCAGCAGGATCGAAACGACCAAAACCACCGGCATGATCGATCCCTCGCCAATCTCGTCCAGAATGTCCTGCACGGACACATCCGCGCCCTCTCCGGCCCCGTCCAGCGCATCCAGCAGATGATTCAGCGTGCGCTTGTCGTCGGGCGTCATTCCGGGTGCTGCAGCAAGGCCGCCAGCCCTTCCTTGTAGGTGGGATAGATCAACTCCACACCCAACGCATCCTTGATCCGATCGTTCCGCACCCGCTTGCTTTCAGCATAGAAACTGCGGGCCATAGGGGTCATCTCCGCCGTCTCGAAATCCTCGGCGGGTGGAATGGGCAGGCCCAGCAAATGGGCCGCATGTTCAATCACATCCTCCGGCGGCGCGGCGTAGTCATCGCACACATTGTAGGCCGTACCAGGCGCAGGCCGCGCGATGGAGGCCGCCACGATCTGCGCAATGTCCTCCACGTGAATGCGCGAAAACACCTGGTTCGGCTTGATGATCCGCCGCGCGGTACCATTGCGCACCTTGGCAAAGGGGCCGCGACCGGGACCATAAATACCCGCCAATCGAAAGATATGCAGCGGCAGATCAGGAATGGCTGCCCATGCGGCTTCCGCCGCCTTCCGCCACTGCCCGCGCCGCGTGGACGGAACCAGCGGCGTCTCCTCGTCGACCCAATCGCCACCATGGTCGCCATAGACGCCCGTGGTGGACAGATAGCCAACCCACTCAAACTGCCCCGCGCGCGCCGCGATCTGGTCGCCCAGCTCACGCAAAACCGGATCACCCTCAGCATCCGGTCCCGCTGAAATCAGAACATGCGTCGCCGCATCCATCGCCGCGCCCACGTCATCACCGGGAAAGATCAGCGGCTCCACACCGCTGGCTTTCAACGCCTCGGCCTTCTCGGCTGTGCGGGTCGTCCCAATCACGCGCCAACCATGTGGAAGTAGCAGCGTGGTCAGCGCCTTGGCAGAATACCCGTGACCAAAGGAAAGAAGTGTCTTCGTCATTCTGCATAGGTGGCGCGCCGGGCGACCATGCACAAGCCCCTTGCCAAGCTGAACACCGCATCGCCTAATCGCGACATGGCCAAAGACCCATCCCTCGACGCCGCCTATGCCCTCGAAACGCCAGAGGATTCAAAACAGCTCTATGCGTCCTGGGCTGACAGCTACGACAGCGATTTCGCCCGTATCAGTGACTATATCCTGCCCGAAGCGGTCGCCCGTCACTTCGTGAATATCGGCGGTTTCGGTCCTGTTCTGGACGTCGGCGCAGGCACAGGTCTGTGCGGCACCGCACTTCGCGCCCGCGGGATCGAAGACATCGACGGCACCGACATCTCCGCCGACATGCTCAAGGTCGCAAAGACCAAAGGCATCTACCGCACAACCCGCGTCGAAAACCTCTTTGACGGGCTGGCAACGCCCCATGGCCCCTACCAAGGGGCGGTCAGCTCCGGTACGTTTACCAACGGGCACGTGGGACCGAACGGGATCAAACCGATCTTGGCAGCCGTCAGGTCGGGGGGCCGCGTCGTGATTTCAGTGAACACAAAACACTACGCTGCAGCAGGTTTTGAGGACATATTCGCACAATTAGAGACTGAGATTGACGACCTCACCACAACCGAAGCCGCCATCTACGGCCCCTCCGCCAGCGGAGACCACGCCAAGGACACCGCCCTGCTCGTCGCCTTTCGGCGCACCTAGTCCTTGTCGAAAAACGGCGTCACCTGCGCGACGATCACAGCGTTCTCATCCAGCGCACGCTGCATCAGCGCCCGCTCCTCGCCATCAATCTCATGCCCCTCGGCCAACCGCTCATCCAGCGTGCCGTAGCCGGTCACATCCAGCGGCGCGGTATCTGCCTGCTTCAGCAGTGCAACCGTCTCGCGCACCGCCTCGGCCTCATCCACGCCGGACGCAAAACACATCAACGCAGCCCCAGTCGCACCGTCCGGCAGCCCGTCGCCTGCCTTGCGCGCGATCTGCACAAGCAGGGTAAACACTTGCTGCCGCGAGACAGGCTTCGATTTGGATTTTTTGGTCTCGGACATGAAAAGGGCCGCCGCAATTTGATTGCGACAGCCCTAGCCCAATTCACATCAAGGCGAAAGCGTCAGGCGCTGCGCACCGCGCGCCCAAGGGTGATCAGGATACATGCACCGACGATCCCCGCGACCAACTGCCCGATCCAACCGCCCAGCGTCGCGCCAAAGACAAAGGTCACAATCGCGTTGAACACCACCGCGCCAAGGATCCCCAGCACGATGTTCAACAGCAGCGAATGGTCTGTCTTCATGATCTTCTCAGCGATCCACCCGGCCAAAGCGCCCACGATGATCGCCGCAAACCAACCCAGTCCAGTCATAGGTCATCTCCTGTGTGCCAACCTGCACAGACAACATATGACCGGGACAGTTCGTTCCAATCAGTCGCGCAGCAACTCGTTGATCGACGTCTTGGACCGGGTCTTTTCATCGACGCGCTTCACGATCACAGCACAGTACAGGTTCACACCGTTCTTCGATGGCATCGACCCGGCAACGACAACAGAACCGCTCGGCACTTCGCCATACATGACCTCGCCCGTCTCGCGATCCACGATCTTGGTCGACTGGCCGATGAACACACCCATGCCCAGGACCGACCCCTCGCGCACGATGCAGCCCTCAACCACCTCGGACCGCGCACCAATAAAGCAGTTGTCCTCGATAATAGTCGGCCCGGCCTGCATTGGCTCAAGCACACCGCCAATGCCCACGCCACCCGACAGGTGCACGTTCTTGCCGATCTGCGCACAGGACCCGACGGTCGCCCATGTATCCACCATGGTGCCCTCATCCACGTAAGCGCCAAGGTTCACAAAAGACGGCATAAGCACCACGCCCGGCGCGATAAACGCGGACTTGCGCACGACACAGTTCGGCACAGCCCGAAAGCCAGCAGCCTGCCACTGGTTGTCGCCCCAGCCCTTGAACTTGCTGTCGACCTTGTCCCACCAGCCGCCGCCTTGCGGACCACCGTCCTGCTGTTCCATGTCCTTGATACGGAAGCCCAGCAGCACGGCCTTTTTCGCCCACTGATTCACATGCCAGCTGCCGTCGCCCTGCTTCTCCGCCACGCGCAGGCTGCCGCTGTCCAGCGCGTTCAGCGTGTCCTCAATGGCTTCCCGTGTCTCGCCAGTCGTGGCGGGCGTGATGGTATCGCGCGCGTCCCAAGCGGCTTCGATGGCGGTTTCAAGCTGTGCGTTGGACATGCGGTATCTTCCCTCATTGATCGCGGCGCTTAGACAACAATCCGCAGGGCCTTGCAATCATATCTGGGCAAGGCGCGCGCGGCACGCTAGGCCTGTAGGGTCCGACAGGAGAGTATGTGATGAAAGACGACCACCGCAGCCCGTTCCGCGATGCCTATACCGACCGCAAGGCCGTCGAAGGCGCCCCCGATACACCACAGACACGCTCGCCCGCCTATGGTCTGGCCTTTGCCGACGACGAATTCCTGTGCCGGGACGAACTGCGCCCCGTGCGGCTGCAGCTCGAATTGCTGAAGCCCGAGATGATGATGAACGAACAGGGCGTCGAAAGCACGATTGTTCTCTTCGGCGGCGCGCGCATCCCCGACCCGGAAAACAAGGGCGAGGCACGCACCCAAACCCTCGCTGACCTGTCGTCCTTCTACGACGAAGCGCGCGAGTTCTCGCGACTGATGACGCTCACGTCCATGGAGACGGGCGGCACGGAAAACGTGATCGTCACCGGCGGCGGCCCCGGCGTGATGGAGGCGGGCAACCGCGGCGCCGTCGATGCCGGTGGCCGCTCCATCGGGCTCAACATCGTGCTGCCGTTCGAACAGGCGCCCAACGCCTATGTCACGCCTGACCTCTGCTTCAACTTCCACTACTTCGCCATCCGCAAGATGCACTTCCTGATGCGCGCCCGCGCCATCTGCGTCTTCCCCGGCGGCTTTGGCACGCTGGACGAACTGTTCGAATCCCTCACCCTGATCCAGACAGGCCGGATGGAGCGTGTGCCCTTCCTCCTCTTCGGTCGCGCCTTCTGGGACAAGATCATCAACTGGGATGCGCTGTCGGACGCAGGTACCATCTCCGCCGACGATCTCGACCTCTTCCGCTTCGTCGACACGGCACAGGAAGCGATCGAAGTCATCAACACCTGGGCCCCCACCGGCAAACGCGGCGAGGTTCCCGGCAGATAAATCTCGGAACCCTTGCCGCCCTGACCCGTTGTCCCCCCGAACAATTGCTGAACCGGAGGGAACAATGGCACAGGTAAGAAACGGCAAGGCTGACACATCCGACGTGGCAGCACAGATCGAAGTGATCAAGTCCGACATCGCAGCGCTGACGGCCCTGATGGGCGACGTCGCCTCGCAAAAGGCCGAAGGGCCCACGGCGGACGCGGCTGGCATGGCAGACAAAGTCAAACAGACCGCCACCGATCAGGCAACACTCGCACAATTGCGCGCGTAGGACATGGGCGCATCAGTGCGCACAGCAGCCGAAGATGGGTATGCCAAGACCGAGGACGCAATCCGCCAGCAACCCGCCATGGCGGTGGGGATCGCGGCAAGCGTCGGCTTCTTGGTCGGTCTTCTGACCACGCGCCACGCATAATGCTGGCGCAGATCAAACATAACGTCGCTCAGACCGCCCAGCGCGCAGCGCTCGGGGGGTTGGGCGGTATCTGCCTTCTGGCCGGGGTCGGTTTTCTGACCACGGCCCTTTTCATGTATTTGCTGACCCAAACCGATCCGATCACAACTTGCCTGATCATCGGCGGCGGTTTCTCTGGCATCGGACTTGTCTTTGTCGGCCTGTCGCGCACGGGCAAGCCATCAAAACCACCCGCCGTCGCAACGGCGCAAGCCGCACCTTCGGCGTCGGCCATGACGCCCGTGATGCTCGCCTTCCTCGACGGAGTACAAAAAGGCATGGCGGCACGTCAGGCTGCCAAATCCGGGAACAGCGGCTAAATCAGGCGGCCATCTCAGCGGGCAGCGTGCACACCGCCACTCGGTGCGGCAGCGTTTCAACCACATCGCCCGTCGCCGTCTCGCGGATCGAATAGCCATACCCGGCCAACCGATGCTTCCACTCGCGACGCGACAGCGCCTGGCTGCGTTCACGGCTCACCAGATCCAGCACCTGCGCTTCGACAAACGGGTCATTTCCAAAAAACACGGACATAATCATCACTCCATTTCCTTTTCCCTGAGCCTGTCATGCCAAGGCACCGTGGCGCCATTGGTGCGCAAACGGGAAAAGATTGTGACGATTTCGCGAACAATAACGGCGTCAGCCGCCCAAACCGGCTTCTGCCGCAATCTCCTTGCGGCTCTTGCGCGCGCGCTCAGTCGCCGATTTCAACTGCCCACAGGCGGCCAGAATATCTTCACCCCGCGGCGTCCGGATGGGTGAGGCATAGCCCGCCTGATAGATGATATTGGCAAAGGCACGGATCCGATTGTTCGACGACCGCTTGTAGGGCGCGCCGGGCCATTCGTTGAACGGGATCAGGTTCACCTTGGCCGGAATGCCCTCCAGCAGTTCAACCAACCGATGCGCATCCTCATCGGTATCATTCACCCCGTCCAGCATCACATATTCAAAGGTGATCCGCTCCGAATTGCGCCCCCGCGGGTAGGCTTTCAACGCCTCCAGCAGCGCTTCAATGTTCCAGCGCTTGTTGATCGGCACCAACTTATTGCGGACCTCATCCGTGGTGGCATGAAAAGACACCGCCAACTGGCACCCAATCTCATTCGCCGTCCGCTCAATCTCCGGCACGACGCCCGATGTGCTCAACGTGATCCGACGACGGCTAAGCTGAATGCCCTCCTCGTCCATGCAGATCTTCATCGCATCGCGCACATTCTCGAAATTATAAAGCGGCTCGCCCATACCCATCAGCACGATGTTGGAAAGCAGCCGTGTCTCATCCTTCGGCGCCCCGGGCACCGGCCACTCGTCCAGATCATCGCGCGCCATCATCACCTGACCAACAATCTCCGCCGCAGTCAGATTGCGCACCAGCTTCTGCGTGCCGGTATGACAGAACGAACAGGTCAGCGTACACCCGACCTGAGACGACACACACAACGTCCCGCGATCCTCCTCGGGGATATAGACAACCTCAACCTCATGCCCACCGGCAATGCGTACCAACCACTTGCGGGTGCCATCGACACTCACCTGCTTCGACACCACCTCGGGGATCTCGATGACAAACTTTTCTGCCAACTCGGCACGATACACCTTCGACAGGTTTGTCATCGCCTCAAAGTCACGCACGCCCCACTGATAAATCCACTGCCAGATCTGCCCCACGCGCATCTTCGCCTGCTTCTCCGGCGTGCCGTGGGCCACCAAAACCTCCCGCAACTGCGGGCGGGTCAGACCCACAAGGTTCAAAGGCCCCTCCGGCAATTTCCGGGGGATCGTCAAAACATCCTGCGTGATCGGCGCGTCAGCCATAGCGATATCCATAAATAGGGTGATGCGCCCCTATATAGGAAACCAACCAACAATCAAAAGGATTCGCCCAAAACGAAAAGAGCAGCGGCCAAAACCACTGCCCTTCTTCTGGCTAAAAATACCTTCGGGGAGTTTGAGGGGCAGACAGCCCCTCATCATCAAAAATGAATCGCGCGCGCCGTCAGGCGCACCTCTGGATCACTCGGCGGCTACGTTGCCCTTCGGCTCCCACGCAAACGGGGCAAAGGCCGCGTCGGTCGGCGTCTCGAACAGCGCATTGGTAAAGTTCGACATCACCTTCTGCGCATAGATCAGAATGGTATCCAGGATCGCACGCTCCCCATATCCCGCCGCCTCAAAGGCCGCGATGGCCTCAGCCCCCGGACGCCCATGACTGTCGCGAATGGCCAGGGTAAAGGTCCGCAGCGCCTCCAGCTTTGCGGGCAGCGGCGTCTCGTCCCGCAGTGCGTTCACGACATCCTCGTCGATCTTTTCCATCTTCGCGATGCCGGTATGGGCCGGCACACAATAGTGGCATTGGTTGGCAACATTGATGGCCATCCAGACAACGGTGCGTTCCTCGGGGGTAAAGGCCGTGTCGCTGATCGCAAGGCGATGCAGGTGCTGATACCCCTCCAGCAGACCGGGGCTTTCCGCCATGACCCCGTGCAGGCTCGGCAAGCGACCAAACGCCTTGATCGAGTTTTCAAGCAGCGGCTTCGAGGCTTCGGGCGCAGTGTCGAGGGTGTGAACAGTGGTGGTGACCATGTCGAATTCCTTTCGGGTGATGACGTACAGTCACGTAGTAAGGGACCTAAAGGTTCCAAACTGCCCGAATGCACAAAAGGGCCGTGCATGTCCGCACAGCCCCTCGCAGCCTTGTGATTTGAAATGAGCCTGCGCCGCTACCCGGCGCAGCGCGCCTCGGCGTCCTCAACAGCCGCGGTAAAGCCCAGCAGAGAGAACGTGTCCTTGGTCGTCGTCCCCCGGCTCGAAATCCCGGTGACAACCGCATCGGCCCCGCGCTTCATGGCGGTCACGATCTTGGCATCATCCGCCGGGGTCGCGGGCCAGGCCCACTCGCCTTCGGTAAAAAGCTCAAACTCATTGCCGCCAATGTTCACATTCACGGTCGATCCGGACCGGAACGGATACCCACCGGTAAAGGCCACCTGCCCCTTGGCATCCGCGCTCGGGCGGTAAAACACCATCAACAGAATGTCGCCGCGGGTCGCCGCCACAACGCGGCCCTCACGGGTGTTGACCACTTCCTTGGGCGTCGCCACGCCCCAGCATTCGGTCGGGTTATCTTCGACAAACACGCTCCAGTCGGTCTTGGCCGCAACGCGGTTCGTGCTCTGCTCCTGCGCAAGACCGGCACCCGCCATAAGCGAAAGCGCGCCGACCGCTCCAATCATCGTCTTTGTAAATGCCATAGCCACAGCCTCCAAGCTGTTCGAAACCTCAATACCTGAACCGTCCCCCGGGTGCGTCATTTTCGGCGCATTCTCTTGCAAGAGCGGTCTTTCTTCTCGACAAGTGGCACATTAGCGCGAAAGGCGCGACGCAGGAAAGATGAATTGGCGGGAAATCGCCAAGTTGTGAGGGAAAAGATGACGCATCCGGCACATGGCGCGGTCACCCTGGCCGAAATCTGGCGCGGCCCCTTCCTGGAAAGCGCGCATCAGGGCCACGCGGTCATCTGCGACGACACCGGCCAGATCGTTGAGGCATGGGGCGAACCCGGCACCGTCGTGCTGCCCCGCTCCTCCTCCAAAATGATCCAAGCCCTGCCCCTCCTGACAAGCGGCGCAGCCGCAGCCCACAACCTGACCCCAGAACACCTCGCCCTCGCCTGCGCCTCGCACCAGGGCGCACCCGTCCACGTGGACAAGGTCGGCGCATGGCTCTCCGCCATCGGCAAGAACGACGATGACTTCAAATGCGGCCCCCAAGAATCCCGCGACCCGGACCTGCGCACCGCCATGATCAAGGCCAATGAGGCCCCCTGCCGCATCCACAACAACTGCTCCGGCAAACACACTGGCTTCCTGACGCTGGCTAAGCACCTCGGCGCGGGCCCCAACTACGTGGACCCCGACCACCCCGTGCAAAAAGCCTGCCTCGAAGCCTTCGAGCAGGTCACAAACGAAACCTCCCCCGGCTACGGGATCGACGGCTGCTCCGCCCCCAACTTCGCCTGCACCCTACACGGCATGGCGCGCGCCATGGCGCACTTCGCCGCCGCCGACCCCGACAGCGCCGAAGGCGAACTGCGCAACGCCATGACGGCCCACCCCGACCTCGTCGCAGGCGAGGGGCGCGCCTGCACGCGCCTCATGCGTGCCATGAACGGGAAGGTCGCGATCAAGACCGGGGCCGAAGCGTTCTTCATCGCGATCCTACCCGAACAGCGCATGGGCGTGGCCCTCAAAATCACCGACGGCGGCACCCGCGCCGCCGAATGCGCCATCGCCCAAATCCTTGTCCGGCTCGGCGCGCTCGACCCCAACCACCCCGAAGCACTGGCCTACACCAGCGCGCCCATCAAAAACTGGGACGGGCTGACAACCGGCCACCTCCGCGCCGCCCCCGCACTCCTCTAAGGCGGATCAAGATCCGCCTTACGCACGACAACCCTGTTTCTTCCGACTGAAAATACCACGGGGGAGGCGCGCAGCGCCGGGGGCAGCGCCCCCTCACACGCTCACAAATTCAGACCGCGCATAGCCCTGCAGGTACAACAGCGCCGTCAAATCCCCGAAATTCACCCGCACATCACATTGCGCCGCCACAGCAGGCTTCGCGTGCAAGGCCACACCCATCCCCGCGCGCCCCAGCATCTTCAGATCATTGGCCCCATCACCCACAGCCAGCACATCCGCCTCGGCAATCGCCAACCGCGCCGTGATCTCTTCCAAGGCATCTACCTTGGCCTGCTGCCCAAGGATCGGCATACCCACCTCACCCGTCAGCACACCACCTTTGGCCAACAACGTATTGGCCCGATTCTCATCAAAGCCCAACTTGCCCGCCACAGCAGAGGTAAACGCGGTAAACCCACCGGACACCAAGGCCGCATAAGCGCCATGCGCCTTCATTGTCGCCAACAAGACCGGCCCACCGGGCATCAGGGTAATCCGCTCCTCCAGCACCTGCCCAATCACCGCCTCGGGCAGGTCCTTTAACAACCCAACGCGCTCGCGGATCGCTTCCTCGAAATCCAACTCACCGTTCATGGCGCGGGCCGTGATGTCCTTCACCCGATCCCCAACGCCTGCCACATCGGCCAGCTCGTCGATGCACTCCTGCTGGATCATGGTGCTGTCCATATCGGCCAGCAGCATCTTCTTCCGACGCCCCTCCATGGGCAGGATGACCAGATCCACACCCAAGCCCTGCAGGTCCGCCCACACTTCCCACCGATTGTCCGGCATCACCTCCAGCGAAAACGCCGCCGCCTCGTCCACGGCCAGCCACTGCACATCGCCACCCCCCCACGCATTGCGCAGATTGTCGATCAAGGCAGGGTCCAGTGATGGCTTGGCAGGGTCTGTTAACAGGGTACAAACAAACATGAGGGTCCGTTTCCGATACGCGACGCAGATGTCGCAAATAAATGGTCAAGCGGCGCTATAGCCCCGGATTCCCGGTTGCACCACCCCGCAGACCCCCATAAACGCGGCGGTGGGACACCCTTCCCCAACGAAGGGCGCATATCTGTAAGGATAACATCAGATGGCTACTACTGCTCCGGTCACGCGGCCGGCAAACCCGCGTTTTTCGTCTGGCCCCTGTGCCAAACCCCCCACCCATACACTCGCCGCACTCGCCGACGCGCCCCTTGGCCGCTCGCACCGTGCCGCCGAGGGCAAGTCCAAGCTCAAGCAGGCGATCGAGGAAACGCGCGAGATCCTCGGCGTCCCCGCCGACTACAAGATCGGCATCGTCCCCGCCTCCGACACCGGCGCCTACGAGATGGCGATGTGGTCGCTGCTGGGCGAACGGCACGCCGAAATGGTCGCGTGGGAATCCTTCGGCGCAGGCTGGGTCACCGACGTGGCCAAACAGCTCAAGATCGAACACACCGTCCACACCGCCGACTACGGCCAGATCGTGGACATGGCAGCCCTGAACTACGACCACGATGTCTGCTTCACCTGGAACGGCACCACGTCCGGCGTGCGCATGGCAAATGGTGACGCGATCCCCGCAGACCGCGCGGGCCTGACACTCTGCGACGCCACCTCCGCCGCCTTCGCCATGGACCTGCCCTGGGACAAACTCGATGTGACCACGTTCTCCTGGCAAAAGGTGCTGGGCGGCGAAGCAGCCCACGGCATGCTGATCCTCAGCCCCCGCGCGGTAGAACGGCTGGAAAGCTACACGCCGCCATGGCCGCTCCCGAAAATCTTCCGCCTGACCAAAGGCGGCAAACTGATCGACGGCATCTTCCAAGGCGCAACAATCAACACCCCCTCCATGCTCGCAGTCGAGGATTACCTGTTCTCGCTTGCATGGGCCCGCGAGGTCGGCGGCTTGCAAGGGCTGATCGCCCGCGCCGAGGCCAACGCTCAAGCGGTGTTCGATTTCTGCGACCAGCACGACTGGATCGACAACCTCGCCACTGACCCGGCGACACGGTCCACAACCTCAGTCTGCCTCAAATTCACCGACGACCGGATCACCGATGGTGCGGCATTCGCCAAGGCCATCGCCAAACGGCTCGCAGATGAAAACGTGGCGCTCGACATCGGCGCCTACCGCGACGCCCCTCCGGGCCTGCGCATCTGGTGCGGCGGCACGGTCGAAACATCAGACATCGAAGCAATGCTGCCCTGGCTCGCCCACGCCTTCGAAACCGAAATCAATTCCTGACACACCGCTCATCAGCTCCGCTGGAGCCTCTTCGCGAAGAGAGGCCAGCGGCCTCGATGAGCGCGCCAAGAAAGACAGACACATGCCCAAAGTACTCATCTCCGATAAACTCTCCGACGCCGCCGTCCAGATCTTCCGCGACCGCGGGATCGAGGTCGACTTCGAACCCGACCTCGGCAAGGACAAGGACAAACTGGCCGAAGTCATCGGCCAATATGACGGCCTCGCCATCCGCTCCGCGACCAAGGTGACGCCGACGATCCTGAAAAACGCGACCAACCTCAAAGTCATCGGCCGCGCCGGCATCGGCACCGACAACATCGACAAGGAAGCAGCCAGCAAAAAAGGCGTGATCGTCATGAACACGCCCTTCGGCAACATGATCACCACGGCTGAACACGCCATCGCCATGATGTTCGCCGTCGCCCGCCAGATCCCCGAAGCCTCGGAATCCACCCACGCAGGTAAATGGGAAAAGTCCAAGTTCATGGGCACCGAGCTGACCGGCAAAACCCTCGGCGTCATCGGCGCAGGCAACATCGGCGGCATCGTCTGCGACCGCGCCCGTGGCCTGAAAATGAAAGTGCTCGCCTATGACCCCTTCCTGGGCGAAGAGAAGGCCGATAAGATGGGCGTCGAAAAGGTTGAACTCGACGACCTGATCCAACGCGCCGACTTCATCACCCTGCACGTCCCCAAAACCGAGCAGACGGCCAACATGATCACGGCCGAACGCATCGCCATGATGAAACCCGGCGTCCGGATCATCAACTGCGCCCGCGGCGGTCTCGTGGACGAGGCGGCCCTCGCCGAAGCGCTCAAATCCGGCCACGTCGCCGGTGCCGCCTTCGACGTCTTCGCCGAAGAACCCGCCAAGGAAAACGCACTCTTCAACCTGCCAAACGTGGTGGTCACGCCCCACCTCGGGGCCGCCACGACCGAAGCGCAGGAAAATGTCGCCCTGCAAGTGGCGGAACAGATGGCCAACTACCTGCTCACGGGCGCCGTCGAAAACGCGCTCAACATGCCCTCCGTCACAGCGGAAGAGGCCAAGGTCATGGGCCCCTGGGTCAAGCTCGCCGGGCATTTGGGCAGCTTCACAGGCCAGATGACGGACGAACCGATCAAGGCGATCAACATCCTCTATGACGGTGTCGTTTCCGAAATGAACCTCGACGCGCTCAACTGCGGCGTGGTCGCGGGCATCATGAAACGCGCCAACCCGGACGTGAACATGGTCTCCGCCCCCGTCATCGCGAAAGAACGCGGCATCCAGATCTCCACCACGAACCAGGACCAGTCCGGCGCGTTCGAGGGGTACATCAAGGTCACCGTCGTCACCGACAAACGCGAACGCTCAGTCGCGGGCACCGTCTTCTCCGACGGCAAACCGCGCTTCATCCAGATCAAGGGCATCAACATCGACGCCGAGATCGGGGCCAACATGCTCTACACCACGAACGAGGACGTGCCGGGCATCATCGGCCTTCTGGGCAACACGATGGGCAAGAACGGCGTGAACATCGCGAACTTTACGCTCGGCCGGGCCGCTGTCGGCGGCGAAGCCATCGCGCTGCTCTATGTAGACAACCCGATCCCGGGCGACGTGCTGAACACGCTCGAAGGGACAGGGCAGTTCACACAGGTCAAACCGCTCGAGTTTGACGTCGCGTGAGGACCAGGGCGGAGGACACCTCCGCCTTACGATTGTCACCGAACTGAACTAAACGCATGGGCGACCGACAAGGACCGCCCATGCCACCGCCCACAGCCTATATCCTGTGCACCAGCCCGCGCAGCGGCAGCACACTCCTCTGCGGGCTCCTGCGCGACAGCGGCGCGGGACATCCCAAATCCTACTTCCACCGCCCATCCCTCGCGGACTGGCGCAGCGGGTTGGACCTCGACCCAAACACACCTCGCTCCGACATCTTCGCGGAAGCCACACGGCAAGGGCGGGCAAACACAGACATCTTCGGCCTACGCTTGCAACGCCACAGCGCACCCTTCTTCTTCGACCAACTCCGCGGCATGCACACCGCAGCGCAAACCGACGCGCAAGCCGTCACCGCCCAATTCGGCCCCACCCGCTACCTCTACCTGCACCGGACCGACAAGCTGGCCCAAGCCGTCTCACTGGTGCGCGCCAACCAAAGCGGCCTTTGGCACCGCAACGCCGACGGGTCGGAACTGGAACGCACTGCCCCACCGCAAACACCCACATATGACCACGACGCCATCGCAACCGAACTTGCGATGGCCAAAACCTACGACACCGAATGGGAGGCGTGGTTCACGCGCGAGGGCATCACGCCCCTCCGCCTGGACTATGACAGGCTCGCAGCCGACCCACATGCAACACTGGCGCGCGTGCTGAGCCACCTCCACCTGCCAGCCGTCACTCTACCAGCCCCCGCCGTCGCCAAACTCGCCGACGACATCAACGCAGACTGGATCGCCCGGTTCAAAGCCGACACCAAATGACAGCAAGGCACGGGAACCCTCCGCCTTGCACCGCACGCCAATGACGGTACGGTACGCCAATGCCCGGCTTCGACACCCTCCTCGCTTTCCTCATCGCCACCGCGATCTTCGCCTACATCCCCGGCCCCGCGATGCTCTACGCGACGGCGCAAACGCTCGCCCGTGGCGCACGCGCCGGACTCATGGCCGCGCTCGGCATCCATATCGGCGGCTATGTCCACGTGCTGGCCGCCGCCTTCGGCCTCGCCATCCTCTTTGAACTCGTACCGCCCCTCTACCTCGCGCTGAAACTGATCGGCGCTGCCTACCTCATCTGGCTGGGGATCCAGATGATCCGCACACGCAACGCCCGTGTGAACGCCACACCCCAAGGCAGCCGTGACCCGATCCGCGCCTTCCGGCAAAGCATGACGGTCGAAATCCTGAACCCAAAGACAGCACTTTTCTTCGTGGCTTTCCTGCCGCAATTCTCCGACCCAAGCGCCGCTCTGCCGATCTGGGCGCAACTCCTGATCCTCGGCACCGTGGTCAACATCATGTTCTCCAGCGCCGACCTCGTCTGCGTTGCGCTGGCCTCCCGCATGTCACGTCTGCTCGCACGTTCGGGCCAGGCCACGGCAAAGGCCAAAGCGTTCGGCGGCTCCATCCTCGTCGGCCTCGGCCTGACCGTCGCCCTCGACCGATAGATCCAGCGCCCCGGCCGTAGGGTGCGCATTCACTGCGCACCATCACCTCGCATCCCCTCGACCACCAAAACATTGCGCGCTAAGGCAAAAGACGCCCTCCGCCCCGCCCGAAAGACCCCCATGACAGACCCCATCTACGCCATCGGCGACATCCACGGCCAAATGGCCGAGCTGGACCGCGTGCTATCCCTGATCGAAACAGACGGCGGCCCCGACGCCCAAATCGTCTTCCTTGGCGACTACACCGACCGCGGCCCCGACAGCCGCGCTGTCCTCGACACCCTGATCGCCGGGCGCGACGCAGGCCGCAACTGGACGTTCCTCAAGGGCAACCACGACCGCATGTTCGCATGGTTCATGGCCGAACCGCTCCGCCATGATCCCCACCTGATGGTCGAGCTTTATTGGCTCCACGACCGCCTCGGCGGCGCCACGACACTCGCTTCCTACGGCGTGAACGCAAGCGGCCAGCGCCGGGAAAAGGACGTGCAGTCAGACGCCCGCGCCGCCGTGCCTGCATCACACCTGACCTTCCTCCAGAACCTGAGACTGATGCACGTCACCGGCGACCTCATGTTCGTCCACGCAGGTATCCGCCCCGGCGTCCCCATCAAGGAGCAGACGGAAGAAGACCTGCTCTGGATCCGGCAAGAGTTTCACCGCTCCGACGCAACACACCCCAAACTGATCGTCCACGGCCACACCCCGGTCAAGGTGCCGACGCATTACGGCAACCGCATCAACCTCGACACCGGCGCAGGCTACGGCAAGCCCCTCACCGCCGCCGTGTTCGAAGATGGCAAAGTCTGGACCCTGACCGACGCAGGCCGTGTACCGCTCGCACCGTAAACCAAACGCGCAAATCGGGGCCGTAGGGCGGGGTTCCACCCCACCAAACCCGCGACATATCACCGCAAATTAACCTTTAGAATCAGCGCATAACCCACATCCGACCAAAAACACGCAGTTTCACCCCAAAACTTCGCAGTTTTCCAAAACCACTCTGAATCCACCCAGATTCAGCCGCGCCAAAACACGCAGTTTGAGCCCCAAAATGTGCAGTTTCGCGAAACTGCCGACCCGCTCAGCCCCGCAATTCCCACACAAACCGCCGGTTAACACACCGCACGCTGCTCAGGTCCAATCCAGCACAACCTTGCCCGACGACCCCGCCTTCATCGCCGCAAACCCGGCCTCGAACTCCTCCGCCCGGAACCGATGCGTGATCACCTTCGACACGTCCAAACCGTTCTCCAGCATCGCGATCATCTTGTACCAGGTCTCGAAAATCTCGCGCCCATAGACCCCCTTGATCGTGATCGCCTTGAACACGATCCGGCTCCAATCCACGGGGCTCTTACCCGGCGGAATCCCCAGCATCGCAATGCGCCCACCCATCGTCATCGCCTTGACCATCTGGTCCAGCGCTTGCTGATTACCCGACATCTCAAGGCCGACATCAAAGCCCTGGGCCATCCCCAATTCTCCAATGATCTCAGACAGTTCCCGCTCCGCCACGTTCACCGTCACCACGTCAGCAACCCGCTCAGCCAGCGCCAGCCGGTCCGGGTTCACATCCGTGATCACCACATGCCGCGCCCCCACATGGCGCGCCACAGCCGCTGCCATAATCCCGATGGGCCCAGCGCCAGTGACCAGCACATCCTCCCCGATCAGATCAAAGGACAGCGCCGTATGAACCGCATTGCCAAGCGGATCCAAAATGGCCCCCACATCATCCGAAATCCCATCCGGCAGCGGCACGACATTGAACGCAGGCAGGCGCAGATACTCGGCAAAGGCCCCCTGCTCGTTCACCCCGATCCCCCGCGTCGCCGGGTCCAGATGAAACTTCCCCGCCCTGCTCTGGCGCGAGGTTTTACCGATCAAATGCCCCTCGCCCGAGCACCGTTGACCCAAAGCCAAGTCATTGACGTTACGCCCTAAATCCACAATCTCACCGGCAAACTCATGCCCCGTGATCAGAGGCGTCGGCACGGTGGCAGAGGCCCATTCATCCCAATTCCAGATGTGAATATCGGTCCCGCAAATCCCGGTCTTCTTCACCCGAATCAGTACGTCATCCGGCCCAATCTCCGGCACCGGTGCCTCAACCCACCAAAGCCCCTCGCGCGGATGCGTCTTTTCCAATGCCATCATGGTGTTACGCATCAAATCACCCCCACCGCTTTGCCAGCAGTTTCAAAGGCTTGCAGCCCGCGATCCAGATCATCCCGCGTCAGCGCCGCATTCATCTGCGTCCTGATCCGCGCCTGCCCGCGCGGCACAACCGGAAAGAAAAAGCCCGAAACATAGACCCCTTCATCAAACAACCGCGCCGCCATATCCTGCGCCAACTGCGCCTCACCCAGCATCACGGGAATGATCGGATGCTCACCAGGCAGGAGCTCAAAACCCAGCGTTTCCAAACCCTTACGCCAGTACGCCGCATTGTCGAACAACTGCGCCCGCAATGCATCGCCCTCTTCCACCAACCGGATCGCCTCGATCCCCGCGGCCACAATCGCTGGCGGCAGCGAGTTCGAAAACAGGTACGGCCGCGCCCTTTGGCGCAGCAGATCAATCACCGGCTGCGGCCCCGCGATGTACCCTCCAATCGACCCGCCCAGCGCCTTACCGAGCGTGCCGGTCAGCACATCAACATCCACACCAAAATGCGCTGGCGTCCCTGCCCCCTTCGGGCCCATGAACCCGGTGGCATGGCAATCGTCCACCATCACAAGCGCGCCGAAATTCCGTGCAAGTTCAATAATTTCCGGCAATTTCGCCAGATAACCATCCATGGAAAACACGCCATCGGTCGCAATCATGATATGCCGCGCACCATCCGCCTTGGCCGCACGCAACTGCTTTTCCAGAGAGTCCATATCGCTGTTAGCATAGCGATAGCGCTTCGCCTTGCAGAGCCGAATGCCGTCAATGATCGACGCATGGTTCAGCGCGTCCGAAATGATGGCGTCCTCAGGTCCCAAAAGCGGCTCAAACAGCCCGCCATTGGCATCGAAACAGGCGGCAAACAGGATCGCATCATCCTTGCCCAGAAAGCGCGCCAGGCGCTGCTCCAACTCGCGATGCAAGTCCTGCGTGCCGCAGATGAACCGGACGGAGGCCATGCCGAACCCCTTGTCATCCATAGCATTTTTCGCCGCGGCAATCAGGTCGGGATGGTCAGCGAGACCTAGGTAATTGTTGGCGCACAGGTTCAGAACCTCGCGCCCGCCCACGTCGATGCGCCCGCTTTGGGGCGAGGTGATCTCGCGCTCGCGCTTGAACATCCCGTCCGCCTCAATCTGGGCCAGGGTGTCGGTCACATGGGTCAGAAAGGCTTGGGTCATAGATGTGCTCCTTTCCGAGCATATCTAACATCCCGGACGCGATTCCGGTAGAGCGGATTTCATAATTACGGACAAAAATCCGTTATAGCGGATTTATGCTCAGGCGTTCTGCACCACCAGAAAGGCGCGCGCGGGCCGATCCGCCTCGATCCGGTGCGGCACATCAGCGGCATAACGGGCCGTGTCGCCCTGCCCAACTTTTTCAACAGCACCGCCGCTCGTCACCTTCAACTTGCCGTCAATCACGGTCAGATGTTCGCGGGCACCGCGGGCGTGAGGTTGGCTGTCCAGCACGCCGCCTTCGACGAACCGCAGCTCATAGACCTCATGCTGCCCCGCCTCTTCCGGCGGGCTTAGGATGCGGATGGTACAGCCTGCACCGCGATTTTCGATGCTGGGCACATCGCCCGCGCGCAGCACCTCGATCCGCTCCGCCGTGCCCTCGTCCAAGAGCCCCGCAAAATCCACCTGCAAGGCCCGCGTCAGGTTCCAGAGCGTCGCGATGGTGGGCGAAGACTCTCCCCGCTCGATCTGGCTGACCATGGACCGGGACACGCCCGACAGTTTTGCCACCGCATCGAGACTTAAGCCCTGCGCCCGCCGCGCATCCTTCAGCCGTGTGGGCAGAAGGGACAATATAGCGTCTGTATTCTCCGTCATGACGGAGTGATGCCAATGCCGTTGCGTCCAAGTCAAGTCCGGGGGCTGACATGGGCCGGGCGCAGGGTCATATCAAGTGACAAAAGGGAGGATCACCATGACCCAAGACATCGTCATTCTGGACGGCGCACGCACCGCCATCGGCACCTTTGGCGGATCGCTCGCAGGCACCACACCCATCGACCTCGGCACCGTCGCGGCCAAGGCGGCACTTGAGCGGTCAGGTGTCGAGGGCGGGCAGATCGGCCATGTTGCCTTTGGCCATGTCATCAACACCGAACCGCGCGACATGTATCTGTCCCGCGTGGCCGCCATGCAGGCGGGCGTGCCCGACACGACGCCCGCGATGAACGTGAACCGGCTGTGTGGGTCGGGTGTGCAGGCGATTGTGAGTGTGATTCAGTCTCTAATGTTGGGCGATTCCGAGTTTGGTCTGGCTGGCGGGTCCGAGAATATGTCCCGCTCACCCTTTATCATTCCCAGCCAGCGCTGGGGCACCAAGATGGGTGATGTCAAAACGCTCGACATGATGCTGGGCGCACTCAACTGCCCCTTTGGCACCGGCCATATGGGTGTGACGGCAGAGAAGGTCGCCGCAGAACATCAGATCACCCGCGAGGCGCAGGATGCCTTTGCCATGCAAAGCCAAGAGCGTGCCGCTGCCGCGATTGCAGACGGGCGCTTTGCCAGCCAGATCGCGCCAGTCGAGGTTAAGGTGAAGCGGGACACTGTTGCCTTTGAGGTTGATGAGCACCCGAAGGCAACGAGCATGGAAGCTTTGGGCGGTTTGCGCCCCGTGTTCCAAAAGGATGGCTCTGTCACGGCTGGCAACGCATCGGGCATCAATGATGGCGCCGCGGCTGTTGTTTTGGCGACCGCAGATGCCGCCGAGAAAGCGGGGCTGAAACCGAAAGCGCGCGTTTTGGGCTATGCGCATGCGGGCGTACGCCCCGAGGTGATGGGTATCGGTCCGATCCCGGCGGTGCGCAACCTACTCGACCGGACAGGGCTATCTGCAGGAGACTTCGACGTAATCGAATCGAACGAGGCCTTTGCCGCACAGGCCCTTGCTGTGTCGAATGATCTGGGTCTGGACCCCACCCGCGTGAACCCCAACGGCGGTGCAATTGCCCTGGGGCACCCGGTTGGGGCGACCGGGGCCATCATTACCGTGAAGGCGCTGTATGAGTTGGAGCGGATCGGGGGATCGAAAGCGCTGATCACCATGTGTATCGGTGGTGGTCAGGGGATCGCCTTGGCGATTGAACGCATCGCTTGAGGTCAGCGTCGGACTGGGGCTCTGCCCCAGACCCCGGGATTTTTTTTAAACAGGGAAGGGGCTTAGGCCAGAGCTTCGATGAGGAGCGTGAGGCCGCCCCCGGCCAACAGTCCCGCAATTGCAGCCAGCGTGACCCAGCGCCAGAACCCGTTGCGTTTGGGCGGTTGCGGGTTGGATTGCGCAATGAGTGCCTGTTCGACCAGGCGCGGCAGGCGCGGGCCGAAGCGGGTCAGGACGCGCGCCGTTTTGTAGAGATCGCTGACCACAGCGCGGGGACCGATGGACTTCTGGATGTAATCCGATACCACGGGTGAGGCGACCTGCCAGATGTTGATGTTTGGGCTGAGTGAGCGGGCGACGCCCTCGACCACCACCATTGTGCGTTGTAGCAGGATCAGTTCGGTCCGGGTTTCCATGCCGAAGCGCTCGGTCACTTCGAAGAGGTAGGCCAGCAGGCGGCCCATGGAGATCTTGGAGGCGTCCATGCCGAAGATCGGCTCGCCCACGGAGCGTAGGGCGCGGGCGAATTCATCGACGTCTTTATCGGCTGGAACGTAGCCCGCTTCGAAGTGGACCTCGGCCACGCGCTTGTAGTCCTTGCGGATAAAGCCGAACAGGATCTCTGCATAGACGCGGCGGGTGTATTCATCGATGTGCCCCATGATCCCGAAATCGTAGGCGATGATGTCTCCGTTCGCGGCGACCTTGAGGTTGCCCTGATGCATGTCGGCGTGAAAGTAACCATCGCGCAGGGCGTGCATGAGGAACAGCTTGAGCACCCGTTCGCCCAGTTGGACGCGGTCGTGGCCTGCGGCGTCGATTGCGGCATTGTCGCCCATCGGCACGCCGTCGGCCCATTCGAGGGTCATTACGCGCCGGCCCGAATACTCCCAGCGGACTTTGGGCAGGTGGAACCCTTCGTCTTTTTCGGTGTTGGCGGCGAACTCACCAGCGGCGGAGGATTCGAGGCGGAGGTCCAACTCGCCCTGCACCACGCCGTCGAAATGGGCGATGACGTCCACGGGTTTGAGCCGCCGCGCGCCGGGGGCGAACAACTCGACGATGGAGGCGGCGAAATAGAAGGCGTCGATGTCCTTCTGAAACGCCTTTTCGATGCCGGGGCGGAGCACTTTGACGGCGACGTACTTATCATCATCGGCCAGCTTGGCCTTGTGGACCTGCGCGATAGAGGCGGCGGCGACGGGTTCGCTGAACTCGGAGAAGAGGGTGTCGGTGGGCACACCGAGTTCCCGCTCAACCTCGGCCTTGGCATCGGTGGCGGGGAAGGGGGGGAGTTGGTCCTGCAGGACGCGGAGTTGCACGGCGAGTTCATCACCCACCACATCAGGGCGGGTCGAGAGGATCTGGCCGAACTTGATGTAAGCGGGGCCGAGGGCCGTGATCGCGCGGATGGCGGGCGGCATGGACGGGTCGCCCTTGTAGCCCAGCCAGCGGAACGGTTTGGCGAGCGCCTTGGCCACGATGCGCAGGGCAGGGGGCGCTTCGAACGCATCGAGGACGACGTTCATCGCGCCCGCGCGTTCGAGCGTTGCGCCTGTGCGGATCAGGCGGATGATGTTGTGGGGGCCTTTCACCGGGCTGTCCCCGCGGGGACAGAGGGCCGTTTGGAAAGTGTCCCCGCGGGGACACTTGAGCTTAACGCTTTCTTAACCACAAGATATTGAAAAATCATTAGATTTTCCATCCGGAATGTAGGCAAGCAATGCCCATCGACAGGTTGCGGTACTTGGCATTCTCGAACCCCGCGGCGCGGACCATGGACAGGAATGTCTCCTGATCCGGGAACTTGCGAATGGATTCGACCAGGTACTGGTAGCTGTCGCGGTCATTCGCGATGATCTGGCCCATGCGGGGGATCACGTTGAAACTGTAGAGATCATAGAGCTTTTGCATGCCGTCATTGGGCAATTGGCTGAACTCCAGCACCATCAGGCGGCCGCCGGGTTTCAGGACGCGGTAGGCTTCGTTCAGCGCCTCTTGGGGCCGCGTCACGTTCCGGATGCCAAAGCTGATCGTGTAGACATCAAACGTGTTGTCGTCGAAGGGCAGGGCCATCGCATCGCCGACCACCCAGTCGAGGCTATCGGACATCTTGTCCGCCTCGGCCCGTTTGCGACCCTCGACCAACATGGGTTCGGTGAGGTCCAGCACGGTGGCATGGCCGTGGCCTGCGCGTTTCAGGAACTTGAAGGAGATGTCGCCGGTGCCGCCTGCCACGTCGAGCAGCTTTTGACCGGCACGTGGAGCCAGCCAATCCATCATCGCCTCTTTCCAGATGCGGTGGATGCCGACGCTCATCACGTCGTTCATAATGTCGTACTTGGAGGCGACGGAGCCGAACACACCCTGCACGCGCCCAGCCTTCTCCTTCTCAGGCACGGTCTCAAACCCGAAATGCGTGGTCTTGTCATCGGTCATGGGCGGGGGCGTCTTTCTCTTTTGTCAGGCCTTGTTATAGGCCGCCTGCGGGCATACACAACGGGGCCCTTTCGCCGCAGGAGTCTGCGTTCCATGCCCGAACTGCCCGAAGTTGAGACGGTCCGTCGCGGCCTTGCCCCCACCATGGAAGGGGCCGTGATTGCCCAAGCGGATGTGAACCGGCCCGATCTGCGATGGCCGTTTCCGGTTGGCATGGCAGAGCGGTTGAGCGGGCAGCAGGTGCTAGGGCTGCGGCGGCGGTCGAAGTATATTTTGGCTGATCTGGCCTCGGGCGAAACGCTGCTGATCCATCTGGGGATGTCGGGACGGATGCTGGTGTCGGGCGACCCGCTGGGGGTGTTTGTGCATGAGCATCCGGCGCCAGAAAAGCACGATCATGTTGTCCTGCACATGGACAATGGGGCACGGGTTACCTTCAACGATCCGCGTCGCTTCGGCGCCATGGATCTGTTAGAGACAGCAACAGCGGAACAGCACAAGTTGCTGGCCGTGCTGGGGCCGGAACCCTTGGGCAACGCGTTCAACGAGGATCACCTGATCGCCGCCTTCAAGGGCAAGAACACGCCCGTCAAATCCGCGCTGCTGGATCAGAGAATCGTCGCGGGATTGGGCAATATCTATGTCTGTGAGGCGCTTTTTCGGGCGGGCATCTCGCCCACGCGCAAGGCGGGGCGGATTTCGAAAGCACGGGTGGCAGCACTTGTCCCGATCATTCGCGATGTACTGGCAGAGGCGATTGAGGCCGGGGGATCGTCCCTGCGCGATTTCCGGCAAGCCGATGGAGAACTTGGATATTTTCAACATCGGTTCGATGTCTACGGGCGCGAGGGCGAACCCTGTCGCACACCCGGATGTTCGCAAACCGTGGCACGGATCGTGCAGTCGGGGCGGTCGTCTTTCTACTGCAGGTCGTGCCAATCTTGACTTGAAACGGGGCGCGCGCGTGTTAACCCTGACCCCTTGAACCGCAACTGATGAAAGCGAACCCATGGCCTATGAGACGATCATCGTCGACGTGGAAGACCATATTGCAAAGGTCACTCTGAACCGGCCGGATGCGCTGAATGCCCTGAACGATCAATTGCTGACCGAACTGTCCGACGCGATGGCGGCGGCCCAGACCAATGACAAGGTGCGATGCATCGTCATCACCGGGTCGGAAAAGGCGTTCGCTGCCGGGGCCGACATCGCGATGATGAAGGACAAATCCTTTACCGAGGTGTTTTCGGAGGACCTGTTTGGCCCTGAGACCGACGCCATTGTGCGGGTGCGCAAGCCGGTGATCGCGGCTGTGTCCGGCTACGCGCTGGGCGGGGGCTGCGAGTTGGCGATGATGTGTGACTTTATCATTGCGTCAGATACCGCGAAATTCGGCCAGCCCGAGATCAACCTGGGCGTCATGGCCGGGATCGGTGGCACGCAGCGCCTGACCCGCGCCGTGGGCAAGGCCAAGGCGATGGATATGAACCTGACCGGCCGCTTCATGGATGCGGAAGAGGCGGAACGCTCGGGCCTCGTCAGCCGCGTGGTCCCGGCCAAGAAGCTGATGGACGAGGCGATGGCCGCCGCCGAGAAGATCGCCGAGAAGTCGATGATTTCAGTCATGGCGGTGAAGGAGGCCGTCAACCGGTCCTTTGAAATGCCGCTGCGCGAGGGGCTGCTGTTCGAACGGCGCGTGTTCCATTCGCTGTTCGCGACCGAAGATCAGAAGGAAGGCATGGCGGCCTTCCTCGACAAGCGCGAGGCGCAGTTCCGCGACAAGTAGCGGTCAGGTCTGGTTCGCGCCGCGCAACTGGCGAATCGTGGCGCGGATCTTGCGCCAGTCTTCCGCCTCGGCCGAGTTGCCTGCATCCGATGCTGCCCGGGCGTTCTGGGCGGCGTGCGCTTCGGCCTTGTCACCATGGGCGCGATAGAGCGCGCGGGCGTGCTGAACAGTGGCCATGGGTTGGGTCATGTCTTCCTCCGTCAGTTTCTCGCTGTGGTTGATTATAGCACATGGCTGCGGCGTTTTGGTGATTCAAGGTCGGTCATGGGCTGAGGGCAGTTGACTCTAATCCGCAAACCGCCCATATGCGCGACTTCTGAAACTACCGCACCAACCATTTGGGACGAGATAAGCATGGCAAATTCGCCTCAGGCCAAGAAGCGGGCCCGTCAAAACGAAAAACGCTTCGCAGTGAACAAGGCGCGTCGCTCGCGCATCCGCACCTACCTGCGCAAAGTCGAAGAGGCGATCGCCTCGGGTGACAAGGACGCAGCATCGGCCGCACTGAAAGCCGCACAGCCCGAGCTGATGCGCGGTGTGACTAAGGGTGTGTACCACAAGAACACGGCATCGCGGAAAATGTCCCGCCTGTCGGCCCGGGTCAAAGCGCTGGGCTAAGGCGCGTTTTTTGCGCAACACCAAAGCGTCGCAATTTTGCGGCGCTTTTTTTGTTTTTCCCATGAAAACAAGGCGCGCGCAGATTCTTTTCGGCGGATTCCTGAGTCAAGTTTTACTTTGTCTGGACGGCCTGCTCACGAACTTGCTACCCCTGTTCTGCGATTTGGAATCGCCTTGGGGGGACAGGCCAGACGCCGGGCACACATGCTGCGCGTGGCGGGTGGATAGGGGATGACTGAAGCTAGTCTGATCCGAATTGGAGCATGCGCAACCGCGCCTGCCTGACCTGTCATTTACATTTTGGTGTGCGGACGGCACGTGCGGAAAACCCGGCATAGAGGGGACGGCGCGCGCCACATCTGTGAATATCCGAACGGATCAAAGCCACGCCGTAGGCAGTGGTCTGGTTTTGGTCGCCCTGAGTTTTGGGACGGGCTGTGCTGGCGGGCCATCGATCGCCAGTGAAGGAAAATGGCAGAAGGGATGGTTGGACGCGCATGACACAAGAAAAATGGGGACAGCTGAGACAACGGCTGCTCAAAACGGTAGGCCAAAATAATTACAAAACATGGATCGAGCCCCTGCAGTTTCGGGGACTGCAAGACGGGATAGCCACCTTTGATGTGCCCACGAACTTCCTGGGCAACTATGTCAGCCAGAATTTTTCCGACCTGATCCTGCACGAGCTGAAGTCTGAGGATGACAGCATTCGTCGTCTCAGCTTTGCTGTTGCTGCAAATTCCGGCGCGCGCCCAAGCGCTGTTGATACGCCTGCGCCGGCTCCCGCAGCACCTGCGACAGTCAAACCCGCGCAATCCGCCCTGACGGCAGCGCCGCTCGACAAGCGGTTTACCTTTGACAGCTTCGTCGTCGGCAAGCCCAATGAATTGGCCCATGCAGCGGCCAAGCGTGTGGCCGAAGGTGGGCCTGTCACCTTCAACCCGCTTTTTCTGTACGGTGGCGTAGGCTTGGGTAAAACGCACCTCATGCATGCCATTGCATGGGAATTGCAGACCCGCCGTCCTGACCTGAACGTGCTCTATCTGTCGGCAGAACAGTTCATGTACCGCTTTGTCCAGGCGCTGCGCGACCGCAAGATGATGGACTTCAAAGAAATGTTCCGGTCTGTCGATGTGCTGATGGTGGATGACGTCCAGTTCATCGCGGGCAAGGACAGCACGCAGGAAGAATTCTTTCACACCTTCAACGCGCTTGTGGACCAGAACAAGCAGATCATCATCAGCGCCGACCGCGCGCCGGGCGAGATCAAGGACCTGGAAGAGCGCGTGAAGTCGCGTCTGCAATGCGGTCTGGTCGTGGACCTGCACCCGACTGACTACGAACTGCGTCTGGGCATCCTGCAGTCCAAGGTCGAGCAGCAGATGGAGACCTATCCCGATCTGCGCGTCGAGGACGGCGTGCTGGAATTCCTCGCGCACCGCATTTCGACCAATGTGCGCGTGCTTGAAGGCGCTTTGACCCGTCTGTTCGCATTCGCCTCACTCGTGGGCCGCAAGATCGACATGGATCTGACCCAGGATTGTCTGGCCGACGTGTTGCGCGCATCGGAACGCAAGATCACCGTCGAGGAGATCCAGCGGAAGGTGTCCGAGCATTACAACATCCGCCTGAGCGACATGATCGGCCCAAAGCGCCTGCGCGCCTATGCCCGTCCGCGTCAGGTCGCGATGTATCTGGCCAAGCACATGACGTCCCGCAGCCTGCCCGAGATTGGCCGACGTTTTGGCGGTCGTGACCACACCACTGTCATGCACGGTGTGAAGCGGATCGAAGAGTTGAAACAGTCCGACGGCCAGATCGCCGAGGATCTGGAACTGCTGCGCCGCGCGCTTGAGGCGTAAACCTGCCGCAAAAGAATCACAGAGGGGCGTCCACAGGGCGCCCTTTTTCGTTTTCCGCAGCGCCCCGTCTTGACGTCGGTGTCTGCCCGCCCGACAAGCAATAAAATGCTTGTGAAGCGCTGTGGTTGGGCTAGTCTGCCCGTCCCGGACAGAGGTGGGGAGACGGACCATGAAGATCAGTGTCGAACGCGGTGTGCTGCTGAAAGCGGTGAGCCAGGCCCAGTCCGTGGTCGAGCGTCGCAACACCATCCCGATCCTTGCCAACGTGCTGATTGAGGCCGAGGGGTCCGACGTGACCTTCCGCGCCACCGACCTGGACATCGAGGTCGTGGACAAGGCCCCGGCACAGGTTGAGCGGGCAGGGGCCACGACTGTCGCCGCCACGACCCTGCACGAGATTGTCCGCAAGCTGCCCGATGGCGCGCTTGTCACCCTGACCGCCGACACCGCAGCTGGCCGTTTGACGGTCGAGGCGGGGCGCTCGAACTTCTCGCTCGCGACGCTGCCCAAGGAAGATTTTCCGGTCATGGCGTCATCGGAATATGCGTCGAATTTCTCGGTCGAGGCGCCGAAGCTGCGCCGCCTGTTCGACAAATCGAAATTCGCGATTTCGACGGAAGAGACGCGGTACTACCTGAACGGCGTCTACATGCACATCGCGGATGGCGATGACGGCAAGGCACTGCGCTGTGTGGCAACTGACGGCCACCGTCTAGCGCGGATCGACAGCGATCTGCCCGAAGGTGCCAGCGACATGCCCGGCGTGATCGTACCCCGCAAAACCGTGGGCGAGCTGCGCAAGCTGCTGGACGATGACGAGATGAAGATCGCCGTGTCAGTGTCCGAGACGAAGGTGCGCTTTGCCACGCCCGACATCACGCTGACATCGAAGGTGATCGACGGGACGTTCCCCGACTACACGCGCGTCATTCCGGTGGGCAATACCCGCAAGCTGGAAGTGGATGCGTCCGACTTTGCCAAGGCGGTTGATCGGGTCGCAACCGTGTCGTCCGAACGCTCGCGCGCGGTAAAGTTGCAATTGGATGAGGACCGGCTGGTCCTGTCCGTGAATGCACCCGACAGCGGCGCCGCCGAGGAAGAACTGGCTGTCGCCTATGGTGACGAACGTTTGGAGATTGGGTTCAACGCAAAGTATCTGCTTGAGATTGCATCCCAGGTAGACCGCGAAAACGCCGTCTTCATGTTCAACTCTTCGGGCGATCCGACCCTGATGCGCGAAGGCACCGACCAATCGGCGGTCTATGTCGTCATGCCGATGCGCGTCTAAGATTTCGTGCCTCCGGCGGGGATTTTTTTGAAACAGGGAAGGGGGCGGTGATGGCACTGTCCCTTTCTGCTCTGACCCTCTCGCATTTTAGATCGCACAAGGTGGCGCGGCTTGAGCTTGACGCACGGCCTGTCGCCATCTTTGGCCCCAATGGTGCGGGCAAGACCAATATCCTTGAGGCCGTGTCCCTGTTTTCACCCGGTCGCGGGCTCCGGCGATCCTCGGCCGAGGATATGACCCGCCGCCCCGAAGCCCTTGGCTGGAAGTTGTCGGGTGTTTTGCGGTCTCTGGAACAGGTGCATGAGGTCGAAACCTGGTCCGAAGCTGGTTCCGCCCGGCAGGTGAAGATTGACGGCAAGACAGCAGCGCAAACGGCGTTGGGACGCATCGCGCGCGTCCTGTGGCTGATCCCATCCATGGACCGGCTTTGGATCGAAGGGGCAGAGGGGCGGCGGCGGTTTCTGGATCGGATGACATTGTCGTTCATTCCGGACCATGCGCAGGTGTCGCTGGATTACGAAAAGGCCATGCGCGAGCGCAACCGACTGCTCAAGGACATGGTGCGGGATGCACATTGGTATGCGGCCTTGGAACAGCGTATGGCCGAGACGGGGGCAGCCATCCACTCCAATCGATTGCAAGCGTTGGCGGAGTTGGCAGACGCGCAGGCGGGAGCACAGACCGCTTTTCCTACCGCGGACCTGACGCTGCAACCGGGTGAATTGGGTATGCCGGACAGTGCGGAGGACGTGCGGGCAGCTCTGGCACAGGCGCGCGCGCGTGACCTGGCCGCCGGGCGCACGCTGATCGGGCCGCATCGTGCGGATTTGTATGGCGTCTATGCAGCCAAGGGTGTTCCCGCAAAGGATTGTTCCACCGGAGAGCAGAAGGCGTTGCTCGTCTCTTTGATCCTCGCCAACGCGCGGGCCTTGGCGCGGGATTTCGGTGCGCCGCCGCTGTTGTTGCTGGATGAGGTGGCCGCACATCTGGATGCTGACCGGCGGGCCGCTCTCTACGATGAGATCTGTGCGCTGGGGGCCCAAGCCTGGATGACAGGCACCGAAACGGCGCTGTTCGACAGTCTGGGCGACCGTGCGCAATACGTCGAAGTGACGGAAGATGACGGGGTCAGCGCGGTGGCGCGGCACTAGCCCCATCCTCCTGTCCCGACACACAAAATCTTGTGTCAGTTGCGTGACATTCCCTGTTGAAAACGGTATATTTTGCGGAACCACTCAAAGGGCCCGATTATGGCAGATAACGAGCAAAATCCCGAAGATTACGGCGCGGATTCCATCAAGGTTCTCAAGGGCTTGGAAGCTGTACGCAAGCGTCCGGGGATGTATATCGGTGACACCGATGATGGCAGCGGTCTGCACCACATGGTGTACGAGGTTGTCGACAACGGAATTGACGAAGCCTTGGCAGGTCATGCGGATGCCGTGACCGTCACAATTCACGCGGATTCCAGCGTGTCGGTCAGCGACAACGGGCGTGGGATTCCGGTCGGCATCCACGAGGAAGAGGGCGTGTCGGCAGCCGAGGTCATCATGACCCAACTGCACGCCGGCGGTAAGTTTGACTCGAATTCCTACAAGGTGTCGGGCGGTCTGCACGGCGTGGGTGTATCGGTGGTGAACGCGCTTTCAGACTGGCTTGAGTTGCGTATCTGGCGCGATGGCAAAGAGCATATCGCGCGGTTTGAACGCGGCGATACGGTCAAGCATCTGGAAGTCGTAGGCGACGCCGATGGGCACACTGGGACCGAGGTTCGGTTTCTGGCGTCGACCGATACCTTTTCGAACCTCGAATACTCGTTCGACACGCTGGAGAAACGCCTGCGCGAGCTGGCTTTCCTGAACTCCGGCGTGCGGATCATTCTGGTCGATGAACGACCCGTCGAACATCTGCAGTCCGAGCTGTACTACGAAGGCGGCGTGCGGGAGTTCGTAAAGTATCTCGACCGCTCCAAGTCCTCGGTCATGCCCGAACCGATCTTTGTCAGTGGTGAAAAAGACGACATCGGGGTCGAGGTCGCGATGTGGTGGAACGACAGCTACCACGAGAACGTGCTACCCTTTACCAACAACATCCCGCAGCGCGATGGCGGCACGCATATGGCGGGCTTCCGCGGTGCGCTGACGCGGACGATCAACAACTACGCCCAGTCCAGCGGCATCGCGAAGAAGGAGAAGGTGAACTTCACCGGCGATGATGCGCGCGAGGGGCTGACTTGCGTGCTGTCGGTGAAGGTGCCGGATCCGAAATTCTCGTCCCAGACCAAGGACAAGCTGGTGTCGTCCGAAGTGCGCCCGGCGGTCGAAGGGTTGATGAACGAAAAGCTGGCCGAGTGGTTCGAAGAGAACCCGAACGAGGCCAAGATCATCGTGGGTAAGATCATCGAAGCCGCACTGGCGCGCGAGGCGGCGCGGAAGGCGCGGGAACTCACGCGGCGCAAGACGGCAATGGATGTGAACTACCTTGCCGGCAAGCTGAAGGATTGTTCGGAAAAGGACCCCAGCAAAACCGAAGTCTTCCTTGTCGAGGGTGACTCAGCGGGTGGCTCTGCTCAAACAGGCCGTGACCGCCGCACGCAGGCCGTTCTGCCCCTGCGCGGCAAGATTCTTAACGTGGAGCGGGCGCGCTTCGATCGGATGCTGTCCTCTCAGGAAATCGGCAACCTTGTCATGGCTCTGGGCACCGGGATCGGGCGCGATGAATTCGACATCTCGAAACTGCGCTACCACAAGATCGTCATCATGACGGACGCCGACGTGGATGGCGCACACATTCGCACGCTCTTGCTCACCTTCTTCTACCGGCAGATGCCGGAGCTGATCGAAGGCGGGTATCTCTACATCGCGCAACCGCCGCTCTACAAAGTATCGCGCGGCAAGTCCGAGGTGTATCTGAAGGACCAGACCGCGCTCGACGACTACCTTGTCGAACAGGGTACCGATGGCGCGATGCTGCGGCAGGGCAATGGCGAGGAGATCGTAGGCCAGGACCTCGTCCGCGTGGTCGAAGAAGCGCGCCAACTCAAGCGCGTGCTGCAAGCCTTCCCCACGCACTACCCGCGCCACATTCTGGAACAGGCGGCCATTGCGGGCGCATTCGTGCCCGGTGCGGTCGACAGCGACCTGCAAGGCGTGGCTGACAAGGTGGCCGAACGGCTGAATCTGATCGCTCTGGAATGGGAGCGTGGTTGGCAAGGTCGGATCACGCAGGACAAGGGCGTGCGTCTGGCGCGCATCCTGCGTGGTGTGGAAGAAGTGCGGACGCTTGACGGGCCGATGCTGCGGTCGGGTGAGGCGCGCAAGACCGGGTCTTTCACCCAATCGCTGCAAGATGTCTATGGCACGCCCGCTACCTTGATCCGCAAGGACCGGGTGCAGGCGATCATGGGGCCGATGGACCTGCTGGATGCAATCCTTGAGGAAGGCGAGCGCGGCCTGTCCCTGCAACGCTACAAGGGTCTGGGCGAGATGAATCCGGATCAACTGTGGGAAACCACGCTGGATCCAGATGCGCGCACGCTGTTGCAGGTGCAGGTGGATGACATGGCCGAAGCCGACGATCTGTTCACCAAGCTGATGGGCGACGTTGTCGAACCGCGCCGCGAGTTCATCCAGCAGAATGCACTGAGCGTGGAAAACCTGGATTTCTAATCCCACGCCCGGCGGCACCGCCGGGCAGCGCCGTCACGCCCCCCTGCGGCGGCGCTATCGCACCACCCCGCGTGACGGCCCCGCCCTTTGCGCATCATGTTAGACGTGATCGAGAGCCATTCATGTTTTCCAAAGAAAAACTCGAATACCGCCAACTGCCCCTGCCGGATCGGCAGGAGTTAAGCGACGCCGAGATGCTGAAACGGGTCGAAGACTTCCGCGACTTCATGGCCCAGCGACATACCGTGCGCGACTACTCCACCCGGCCTGTCGCCCAAGAGGTCATTGAAGCCTGCGTCGCCGCCGCCGGTACGGCGCCGTCCGGTGCCAATCACCAGCCCTGGCATTTCGTGGCGATCAGCGATCCGGCCATCAAACGCCAGATCCGCGAGGCGGCCGAGGAAGAAGAGCGCAAGTTCTACGATGGCGGCGCCAGCGACGAATGGATCAAGGCGCTGGAACCCATCGGCACCAATGCCGACAAGCCGCATCTTGAGGATGCGCCGTGGCTGATCGTGGTCTTTGCCCAGCGCTACGGGATGTTTGACGATGGCACGCGGTACAAGAATTACTACGTCCCGGAAAGCGTCGGGATTGCGACAGGCATGCTGCTGACCGCGCTGCATACGGCAGGGCTGGTGACACTGACGCACACGCCGAACCCGATGAAGTTCCTTGGTGATCTGCTGGACCGACCGGAAAGCGAAAAGGCGACCATGATCATCGCCGTTGGTCATGCAGCCGAAACGGCCACCGTGCCCGCCGTTGCCAAGATGAAGAAGCCGCTACAGGACATCCTGACAATCCGCTGAACCAGGGCGGCATTGTCTGCAAAATCGCAACAATTTCTTACCTCTGCCCCTTTCTTGCCGCGGATCAGCGTCAAACCCGTTTTGTGTATTTGGTTAATGACGGAGTCACATCATGACGTGGCAGGACGAGGTTTTCGTTGAACGCTTAGCGCGCCTTGAAGAGAAACATGTACAGCGCAAGAGCTTGATTTTCAGGCAAAATCGATCTGACGGGACAGGTTGGGCAATGGATGTCGGCTTTGCCATCTCGCTATTGGCGGCGGGGCTTATCGGGTTCTTTTCCGTTATCCTCGCGCGATATGCGATGTTTCACAGTCAGGGATTGCCTGACGTCAGCGTGAACCCCAACCTTGTTATGGCCGTCGACGGGTTCTTTGCGTTCTTTATCGCTTTTTTCTGGCTGCGCATGGTGTTCAGCATGACATCCCGCCTGCATGTCACGGCAAAGCTTGTCGGCATCTCAGCCGCGCTGGTGTGCATGAACATGCTGGTTCATGGGTACCCGCAGATTTTCGAGCGTGCCTTTTCACCGGAATGGGTAGAGCAGGCGCGCCACGCCAAGGGACCGGGATGGTTGCCGTTTCAAAGCACAGGGTAAGCTACGGATACCTTCCGGGGTGGTGAGCATGTGTTTGCCACCCCGGCTTACGGGGAAAAGCAGGTCAACTTTTTCCTTTGTTTTGGCACCTTTGCTGCACTACGCTCCCGTCCAAGGTCGCGCAGGGCGACCAAAGTCCAAACGGTGGGAGAGAGAATATGGGCAAACGTGACGATCTGATCGCGCAATATGCGGATGATCTGAAGAACAAGTGCGGCATGACGCCGGACATAGATTTGCTGACCAAGGTGACAATCGGATGCGGTCCGTCGATCTACGACGCCGACGCATCGACAGTGGCGTCCAGCCAGCCGAGCGAGTTGGAAACGGTCAAGAACAACTTCCTGATCAAGAAGCTGGGCCTTGCGGACGGTCCGAAGTTGGATGAAGCGATTGCGTCGGTCATCGAAACCTACGGCAAGTCCGAGCGCAACAAGTACCGCGCCGTTGTCTACTACATGCTGACCAAGCACTTCGGCAAAGAGAGCGTCTACGCCTGATTTCTGCGCTTGCAGCGTTAACGAACCGGACACCCGCTTTAAGCGGGTGTTTCATTTTTTGCTCGAATGAAACGTACTATAAAATGGAAATATCTCACCCTCTCTGGTAGTAAGGTGGGTGATCAGACCAGAAGGTCAGACCCGATATTCAGTTGACTTGCGGTGGCTCGTGGGAGTGTGCACCGGGGTGAAAGGGGGGTTCTGACCGATCCGGGTCAGAACCCTTTTTTCTAGAACAACGTCAGCACCGCACCGATGATAGTGCAACCGAACGTGGCATACCCGCCGTCAATCAGCGCCAGACGGAAGGGCCGCGCGCCAAAGGCATAGAATGTCGCAATCCACGGGGTGACAAGGAACAGTCCGATCCCAAAGCCGGACACCAGCCCTTCACCAAAGCTGTCAACGCCACTCAGCACAAAGACGTGGCGCATCATACCCGCCACCAGGATCGCGCCGACGATGCTTGTGATATAGGGAATTGGATTTGACTGGTTCGCCGGAGCGTCCCCTGCGTCGTTCAGCGGCACGCCCGAAACGGCCATCCATGGCTTGGCCAGCACGGTGTACCAGATCGCTCCGAACATGAATCCGGCGACGCCCGCCGCCAAAACAGCTAAAAATCCCATTTGTCCCTCATTCGTTGGCTATTTATGCCAACAGGTTGCCAGACGATGGGAAAAATCCAAAGCGTTTAAGGGTCTACGCCCGCCATTTCACACACGACGGCCCATTCGGCGTCAGTCACCGGCTGCACCGACAGGCGAGAGTTGCGGATCAGAGCCATCTCTTCCAGCCGAGGATCCGCCTTGACCATCTCAAGCGTGACCGGTGTCTGCACAGGACCAATCGCCTTGATATCCACACATTCCCAGCGCGCGTCGTCGATCGTGCTATCCGGATGCGCCTCGGCGATCACCTCAACAATGCCGACCACCGCCTTTTCGGTCTGCGAGTGGTAAAAGAAACCCCGGTCCCCCACCTTCATCTCGCGCATGAAGTTGCGGGCCTGGTAGTTGCGGACGCCATCCCATTCTTCGCCCGCGTCGCCCTTGGCCACCTGCTGGTCCCAGCTCCAGGTCGACGGCTCGGATTTGAACAGCCAGTACCTCATGCCCCGATCACCTGTTTCCACGCCTTGATCTGCACGTCGCGAAACAGGCCCGCCTTGGCGTAGGGATCATTATCTGCCCAGCTTTGGGCGGCCTCCATATCGGCCACATCCAGTACGATCAGCGATCCACAGGGATTGCCTTCGCCATCCAGGAAAGGCCCCGCCTGTTTCACGACGCCCGTGCTGTCGAGATACTCCAGATGCGCCGGTCGATTCTCCATCCGGACATCCAGCGCGCCCTCTTTGTCAAAGGCCATCAGGGCAAAAAGCATGTCATTCCTCCTTCAGCGGGCGGGCCATCAAACGGGCCATCGCACCGGGTACATTCACCTTGTCATCCACCAGATCCGCGACCGTGGCGCAAATGGGCAGGTCCAGACCGTGCTTGGCGGCGACACCGCGCAAAGCCCGCGCCGTCCCGGCCCCTTCGACCGTAATGGCCGCATCAAATTCCGTTCCCGCGCCAAGGGCAAGACCCAGACGGTAGTTGCGCGACTTGTCCGAGGTGCAGGTGAGCGTCAGGTCGCCCAATCCGCTCAACCCCATCAACGTCTCGGGCTGCGCGCCCAGCGCCACGGCAACGCGCTGCATCTCCGCAAATCCTCGGGTGAGCAGAGCGGCGCGTGCGCTGTCACCCAGACCCGCGCCCATGACGGCACCGCACCCGATAGCGATGACATTCTTCAGCGCACCACCCAGTTCTGCCCCGATCACGTCCGACGCGCGGTAGAGGCGCAGTTTTGGCGTAGAAAGCTGTGTTTGCAGCGTTTCGGCAACCTGGCGGTCAGCGCAGGCCAGTGTCAGGGCCGTCGGCAATCCGCGCGCGATGTCGTCGGCAAAGCTTGGACCGGTCAGCGCCGCAACATGGCGCGCACCAGCCAGTATCGAGGTCGGTCCGACCCCGGTTGTCACTTCAATACCCTTGCAGCAGGCAACTGCGATATGGCCCGACAGGTCGAGGTCGGCAGAAAACACGCGTAGCCTCTGTGTAGGCACTGCAAACAAGAGCGTATCACAGCCCAAAACAGTCTCTAACTCGGCCGAAACGGTGATTTCATCTGGCAAATCGACGCCCGGCAGTCGATGCGAATTCTGTCGGGTGTCTCGCATGGCAGCGGTATGTTCCGGGTTGCGCGCCCACAAAGTCACCGGCCCTTTTGACGCCAGCGCGACCGCCAACGCCGTGCCGAACGCGCCTGCGCCGATCACAGCAACGCTCACGCCTTGGCCCCTTTCTTGCCCGACCCGAGCATCGCCGCGCTTTTCGTATCAAGCGGCATACGCGGACGCGCCGACAGGTCCATACCATCCGGGTGCCGGTAGGGCATCTGTTCAATGGCTGCCGCCGCGATCATCGCGGCATTGTCCGTACACAGCGCCAGAGGCGGGGCGTTGAAAGCGACATGTGCTTCGGCACAAACAGTCTCTAACAAAGCGCGAATGGTCATATTTGCCGCCACACCACCCGCCACACAAAGTGTCGGTTGCGCGGGTGCAAGGTCGAGATAGGCGGCCAACGCCCGCCGTGTCTTGCCCGCCAGACTGTCTGCGACCGCCGCCTGAAACGACGCTGCCAAATCCGCCTGATCCTGCACCGTCAAACCCGCTTGGCCCGCGACGATATCATCCCGCGCACGCAGCACCGCTGTCTTCAACCCGGAAAAGCTCAGATCGCAGCCGGGTTTGTTGGCAAGCGGACGCGGAAATGCAAAACGGGCCGGATCACCGTCACGGGCCGCAGCCTCGACCGCTGGGCCGCCCGGCTGACCCAACCCGATCAGCCGCGCGACCTTGTCAAAGGCTTCGCCGGGCGCGTCGTCAATGGTGCCGCCAAGGCGTGTGAAATCATCGGGCCCATGCGCCAACAGAAACTGACAGTGCCCGCCCGACACCAGAAGCATCAGGTAGGAGAAGGGAATGCCATCGGACAACCGCGGCGTCAGCGCGTGCCCCGCAAGGTGGTTGATCCCGTAAAGCGGCTTACCAGTCGCGGCGGACAGCCCCTTGGCCGTCATCACACCCGCAACAACGCCACCGATCAGGCCCGGACCGCAAGTGGCCGCGATGGCGTCAATATCCGCCAGCGAAACGCCCGCCTGCTCCAGCGCACCGGCGACACTGACATCCAAGCGCTCGGCATGGGCGCGGGCGGCGATCTCGGGCACCACACCACCGAAGTCGGCGTGCAGCTCGGATTGACCGAACACCACCGACGACAGGACTGTCATGTCACCCGGCACGCCACGCACCACAGCCGCTGCGGTGTCATCGCAGCTGCTTTCGATCCCCAGAACTGTCACGGCTTGCGTCATGGCCCATCCGTTGCACCAAAGGCGCGTGCGGGGTAACAGCATAAGCCGTGGCGAACAATGCACCTCTCTCTCCGGTCACTCTGTTGATGACCCGCCCGCTGGCCGCATCGCAGCGGTTCGTGGATGAGATGCCGGACGATCTGGCGGTCAGGGTCACCCCCGTGTTCAGCCCCCTTCTGCGGATCGAACCAGTCGATCATACGCCGCGGCTCGCACCGGATGCGGCGGCAATCTTCACGTCATCAAACGGTGTGCGATATGCTCCCGACGGCGCAGGGCGCACGGCCTATTGCGTGGGCGCCCGCACGACGGCTCAGGCAAGTGCACATGGATGGGCCGCGCAAATGGCAGGGCAGGACGCGGATGCGCTGGTCGCGCAAATTTCGGGACATCCTCCCGACCATCAACTTATTCATATTCGCGGACGTCACACGCGCGGCCACATTGCCGGGCGTTTATCCAAGGCGGGCCACACCGTGACAGATGCGATTGTCTACGATCAGGTGCCGCAACCGCTCAACAAAGTGGCACAGGACGTCTTGATCGCGGGTGACGCGACGATTGTCCCCCTTTTCTCTCCCCGCACGGCTATGGAATTTGTCAAACAGGCGCCACGGACCACATGCCTACACGTGATCGCGCTAAGCGCGGCGGTCGCCAAAGCGGCGCACCCGCTGGACGTGCAAAGCGTGGCTGACCGCCCGGATGCGGACGCGATGTATGACGCAATCCGGTGGGCCATCAGTTCGGGTTGAGGGGCGCGTGGGCGCGCTGTAGAGTTTAAAGCGGTGTAAAACCGCACGGAAGAATCGGAAGGGGAGTTCCTTGGCCAAACGCAAAAGTCCGGAAAAGGGGCCCCAGAAAGACACGGCAGCCGACAATACTGACGCTGCTGACCCGAAGAAGATCGAAGAGGCGACACAAGGTACGGACCTGACGCCCGATGTCGCAGCGACCGAAGCGGTCGACCTTGAAGCCGAGGACGTCGATCCGAAAACTGCAACCGACGACGCCAAAGATCAGGACGAACTGATAGTCCAAGCTGAGCCTGAGCCTGAGCCTGAAAATGTGGTTGCGCCACCGCCGCCGCAACCCCAACCGGAACGCAGGAGCGCCTTGCCGCTTGTCTTTGCGGGCGTGATCACCGCGCTGGCTGGTTTCATTGCAGGGCGGACCGACATCCTCGACCCGATCTTTCCACCGCGCGCGACGGCTGATCCGGAACTGGTCGCGGAACTGAACAACACCGTTGCCGACCTGAGCGCGCAACTGAATGAAGCAACCTCTGACATCTCTCTGCTGCGCACCCAAGTGCAGGACCAGAGCGGTGCCGCCCCAACCGACCTTGGACCGCTGGAACAGCAGATCGCCGATCTGACGGGTCGCATTGATGCGCTTGCGGACCGTCCGGCCACGGGGGCGGTCGTACCGGATGAAGCCATTGATGCCGCACTTGCAGACCTGCGCGGAACAGCAGCGGCGCAACAGGAAGAGATTGACCGCCTGCTCTCTGATGCCCGGCTTGCCCGCGAAAACGCCGATGCTGCCGCCTCGGCCACGCTAGCGCGCGCTGCGATGAACCGGGTGATGGCTGCCGTAGACAATGGCGGACCCTTTGCTGCCCCACTGGGCGATCTGCAGCAGGCTGGTGTGTCGGACATTCCCGAGGTTCTGCGCACAACCTCCGCAGACGGGGTTCAACCGCTGTCTGCACTGCAGGCCAGCATCCCCGATGCCGCACGCGATGCACTTTCAGCAGCGCGGCAGGCGGATGGGTCCGGCGGGCTCGGTGCCTTTTTTGAACGGCAACTTGGCACGCGGTCGATCCTGCCCCAGGAAGGATCAGACCCCGACGCCGTGCTGTCCCGTATCGAAGCAGCCACGCGCGACGGACGTCTGGGCGATGCGCTAGCAGAAACAGACGCGCTGCCCGACGCAGCGAAAGCGGCCCTCGGGCCGTGGTTGGAACAGGCGCAACTGCGTCACGACGCGGTCACGGCCGCAAACGCATTGGCGCAACGCCTGTCGGCACTCTAAAGGGGCCCGTTATGATCTGGTCATTGGTAAAAATCATCATCTTCGTGGTCGCCGTGGCGGCCCTGGCCCTTGGCGCTGGCTGGCTTCTGGAAAGCGAGGGCGGCATTCAGATCGTCGTAGCAGGCAAGGAGTACACGCTTGGGCCGCTGCAATCGGTCATCGCACTGGTGGCGCTGGTCTTTGCGGTCTGGGTCTTGCTCAAGCTGCTCGGCCTCGTCATCGCCGTCTGGCACTTCCTGAACGGCGACGACACGGCCATCTCGCGCTTCTTCGAACGCCGGAAATATGCCAAGGGGTTCGATGCGCTCGCCGAAGGGATGATGGCGCTCGCCTCGGGTGAGGCGCGTACGGCGCTGGCCAAGGCGGAAAAGGCGGATCGCTACCTCGACCGCCCGGAACTGACCAACCTGCTGACAGCCCAAGCCGCCGAGATGGCCGGCGACCGTAAAAAGGCGGAAGAAACCTACCGCAAGCTGGTGACGAACGACGCGACACGATTTGTCGGTGTGCGGGGCATCATGAAGCAGAAGCTGGCGGACGGGGACACCGATACGGCCTTGCAACTGGCGGAAAAGGCTTTCGCCATCAAGCCGAAGCACGAAGAAACGCAAGACATCCTGCTCAAGCTGCAAGCGGACAAAGAGGACTGGACCGGTGCCCGCGCCACGCTGAGCGCCAAGCTGAAACATGGCAACCTGCCGCGCGACGTGCACAAGCGCCGCGACGCTGTGCTTGCGCTGAGCGAAGCACGCAAGGTGCTGGAAGAGGATGAAACGATCGAGGCGCGCGAGGCTGCGATTGAGGCGAACCGCCTGTCCCCTGATCTGATCCCGGCAGCGGTCATGGCCGCACAGGGTTATATCGAAAAGGGCCAGAAACGCTACGCCACCCGCGTTCTGAAAAAGGCATGGGATGCCCAGCCGCACCCCGATCTTGCCGCCGCATATGCCGAGATTGAGCCGAAGGAGACATCGACGGACCGGCTCAAGCGGTTCACGGCGCTGACCAAGACCAAGGCAGAGCACCCGGAAACCAAGATGCTGCTCAGCGAGCTGCACATCGCGGCCGAGGATTTCCCGGCAGCCCGTCGTGCACTTGGCGATCTGGCGGAGACCGATCCAACCACACGGTCACTGACGCTGATGGCCGCGATTGAACGGGGCGAGGGCGCAAGCGATGCTGTCGTGCAGGGCTGGTTGGCACGGGCTGTGACAGCACCGCGCGGCCCGCAATGGGTGTGCGACAACTGCCAGAACATCATGCCCGCATGGGCGCCAACCTGCAGCAATTGCAGCGCCTTTGACACTCTGACATGGAAGCGGCCACCGAACGCGGAACTCAGCCTGCCCGGCGGAAGTGAGATGCTGCCCCTGCTGGTCGGGGGCCCCGAGCAGTCCAAGGATGACACCGAGGTCGCCGTTGTCCAAGATGCAGATGTGATCGAAGCCGAGGATATGGGCAACCCAACGGTCAAGAACAGTTGATTTTACAGGCTCTGCCTATTGTCATTGGGCAACGTTTTGGGCGATTGACCGCCCGTAAAAGAAATATTTGTGTGTGCTACCGCCATTTCCGGATAGACCATTTTCAAACATGATGCCGTGACCGGCTCAGAGGGACAGATCGTGCAAAATCCATTTCGCTTTCTCGCGTCTTTAGGTCTTATTTTCATTCTCGCAGCCTGCTCTTTGCCCCGTGGCGCCGCCATCGAAGGCGAGGTCATCCGCAATCAGAACAACGAGGATGCAGCATTCTCGGTTGTTCCGATCACCCGCGAAAATGTCGCCCAACTGGCCACATGGCCTGCAACCGGTTGGGAAGGGCACTATCACTGGTTCACGCGCAACCCCGGCCCCAAGTCCAACGTCATCCGCCCTGGTGATGCCATTGACCTGGTCATTTGGGACAACCAGGAAAACTCGCTTCTGACAGGTACTGCACAACAGAACGTGGCACTGGAGGGCATTATAGTGTCCCCCAGCGGTTCTATCTTTGTGCCCTACATCGACGAGGTGCGTGTAAGTGGGTCCACGCCAGATGCCGCACGGCGCGGCATTGAAGAACAATTGCGCTCGGTCATACCGGATCCTCAGGTGCAGTTAGCTGTCACGTCGGGACCGGACAACTCGGTTGATGCCGTTGGCGGCTTCAATGCCCCCGGTACCTATCCACTGCCGAACCGCAACTACTCGATCCTCAGCCTCATTTCCACGGCCGGAGGCATCACGCCCACACTTGAAAACCCACTGGTACGGGTAATTCGTGGTGGTCAATCCTTTGGTATCCGCGCCGGCGATCTGTTTAAGCAGCCGTCCGCCAACGTCATTCTGCGCGGCGGCGACCAGATCATCGTCGAAGAAGACGAACGCTACTTTGTTGCCCTCGGCGCGACCGGTACGGAGACCATCGTGCCGTTCACACAAGAACGCATCAATGCGGTCGAGGCGCTTGCACTGGTCAACGGCCTCAATGAGTCCCGCGGCAATCCCAAGGGCGTCTTGATCCTGCGCGATTACACGCGCCAGGATCTGCGCGCCGACGGCTCGGGACCGACCAAGACGCAAGTGGTCTTTGCCATTGATCTGACATCGGCAGATTCGCTCTTTGCCGCACGCAAGTTCAACATCAATCCCGGCGATCTTGTCTTGGCGACGGAAAGCCCGGTCAGCTCGGTCCGCACCATCTTCGGCCTGATCGGATCGGTTGTCGGCGTGGGCAACTCTCTCAGCGGCAACTAAAAAGGCCGCGCAACAGCGCGGCCCTTCGCAATGATATTGGGCGGGGTCATCCCCGCCCTTTTTGCTTAGTAGCGGTAGTGTTCCGGCTTGAACGGACCCTCGGGGGCGACACCGATATAGGCCGCCTGTTCCGGGTCCATCTGCGTCAGCTTCACACCGATGCGGTCGAGATGCAGGCGCGCCACCTTCTCATCCAAGTGCTTGGGCAGGATGTAGACGTCGTTCTGGTAATGCTCGTTCCGGGTCCACAGCTCGATCTGCGCCAGCACCTGGTTGGTGAACGACGCCGACATCACGAAGGATGGGTGGCCCGTGGCATTGCCCAGGTTCAGCAGACGCCCTTCGGACAGCAGGATGATGCGATTGCCCGAAGGCATCTCGATCATGTCCACTTGTTCCTTGATGTTGGTCCACTTGTGGTTCTTCAGGCTTGCGACCTGGATCTCGTTATCGAAGTGACCGATGTTACCGACGATGGCCATGTCCTTCATCTCGCGCATATGCTCGATGCGGATCACATCCTTGTTGCCGGTGGTGGTGATGAAGATATCGGCATCCAGGTTCTCTTCCAGAAGCACAACCTCAAACCCGTCCATCGCCGCCTGCAGTGCACAGATTGGATCAACCTCGGTTACCTTTACGCGCGCGCCCGCGCCACGCAGGCTGGCAGCGGACCCTTTGCCCACATCACCGTAGCCCATCACAACGGCAACCTTGCCCGCCATCATGGTGTCGGTGGCACGGCGGATACCGTCAACCAGCGATTCCTTGCAGCCGTACTTGTTGTCGAACTTCGACTTGGTAACGCTGTCGTTCACGTTGATGGCAGGGAAGGGCAGCTGCCCGTTCTTCACCAACTCATACAGACGGTGCACGCCGGTTGTTGTCTCTTCGGACACGCCCTTGATCTGGTCGCGCATCTTGGTGAACCAGCCGGGGCTCTGCTCCATCCGCTTGGCGATCTGTGCCTTGATCACCGCTTCTTCCTCGGAGGTCGGCACAGGGATAATCTCCTCCCCGGCTTCGGCGCGCGCACCCAGCAGGATGTACAGCGTCGCATCGCCCCCATCGTCCAGGATCATGTTCGGACCATCAGCAAACTGGAACGACTTGTCGAGGTAATCCCAATGCTCTTCCAGCGACTGCCCCTTGATGGCAAACACAGGCACGCCACCCGCTGCAATCGCTGCCGCCGCGTGGTCCTGAGTGGAGAAGATGTTGCACGACGCCCAGCGCACATCCGCGCCCAGCGCCACCAGCGTTTCAATCAGAACCGCGGTCTGGATCGTCATGTGAAGCGATCCGACAATACGGGCACCGGCCAACGGCTTGCTCTCACCATATTCCGCACGGCAGGCCATCAGCCCCGGCATTTCAGTCTCGGCGATATCCAGTTCCTTGCGGCCGTAGTCAGCTAGGCCAATGTCCTTGACGATGTAATCCTGCGACATCCGTTTGTCCTTTCAAATCGGGTTGCCGCGCAGATATCACCGACCCCCGTCAGGAGCAATCACCGCAGCATCGCGCCTGTCGGTGTCAGGATGCGTCAGATGTCAGCAGGTCAAGAAAGGCAAGCGCTTCGGCAGGTGCCGCATTCCCCTGCTCGCGCAGAAGCTGCTCGAAGGCGACGATTGGATCGTCATTCGGCACCCAATCCTCACCCTGGCTGATAACGCAGGCCCGGTCATCTGCGCCAAGCTGCATCAGCGTCCAGGTGCCGGTCGCTTCTGACGCCCAAAGCTGCTGGTCAGCCGCCCAAGCACCCGGGACAGGCGTCTCGCCATACCAGTCGATCAGCGCTGCTTCCATCTCTGCCGCCTCCATACAAACCGGAGATGCGAGTGCCGCCGTCGCTGTGGCAAGGGGTACAAGTGTCGTCAGAACCAGGGTTTTAAGTGCGTGTTGCATGTCTGAACAACGTGCAATCGATGATTCAGTTCCCACACAATTGCTTCCCCACCTCGCACGGCTGCGCTAGGACACGGAACAGACCGGAGGCATAGATGGCAAAACAACCCCGTGCATGGCAGCGCATGCTGTCGGGCCGCAGGCTCGATCTGCTGGACCCGACCCCTATGGATATCGAGATCGAGGACATCGCCCACGGCCTCGCCTTCGTCGCGCGCTGGAACGGGCAGACAGCAGGGGACTACGCCTATTCCGTGGCCGAGCATTCCCTGTTGGTAGAGACGCTTTTTGGCCGGATCGCACCCAATGCGCCCGCGAAATGGAAGCTGGCCGCGCTGCTGCATGACGCACCGGAATACGTGATCGGCGACATGATTTCACCGGTCAAGGCTGCGGTCGGACCAGACTATAAATTGCTCGACGAACGGCTGGAGGCGGCAGTCCACATTCGCTTCGGCCTGCCTGCCAAGGTGCCACAAACCATCAAACGGCAGATCAAGAAAGCCGACCGGATCAGCGCCTGGATGGAAGCCACGCAGATCGCCGGATTCACGGAAGCGGAGGCAAGCAAGTTCTTCGGCAAACCCGACGCCACCCTGACCGACGGGCTGCAAATCGTGCTCCGCCCCCCGGTCGAAACCCGCAATGCCTTCACCGCCCGCCATGCCAGCCTGCTGGAGAGTTGCACATGATCCACGTCCGCCCCGCCATCGCACTTGATGCACCCTCAATGGCATCCCTTCTGAACGCCATCATCGACAAGGGCGGAACCACAGCGCTGACCAAAAAGGTGTCCGGCAGCGACCTCGCCGACTGGATGGCCGCCAATGACGGGCGCGCAGCCTGGCATGTCGCCGTGAACGAGGGCGAACAGGTCGTGGGCTTCCAGTGGATCGAAAGCACGGACGCCCTCCCACCCGAAGCGGCAGACATCGCAACCTTCGTCCAGATGGGCCAGACCGGCCTTGGTATCGGCTCCAAGCTGTTCGATGCGACGCGCAAGGCGGCCAAGGACATCGGCTATGTCTGGATCAACGCCAACATCCGCGCCGACAACGAGGGTGGGCTGATCTACTACCAGTCGCGCGGCTTTCAGGACTATGGCCGGATCGAGGGATACGAGATGGGCAACGGTCAGGTCGTGGACAAAATCCTCAAGCGCTACGATCTTTAGCGTCGGTACATCCGAAACTACTCACACAGGCCGGGCTAACCCACCCGCCTCTTGCGACCGTCCGCGCCCTTACTCCGCTGACGCAGCGTTGCCATGTGCCTGCATCAACAGCTCGATTGGATCGCGGTAACCACTCAGCGCGTCCCTCTTGTACATCTTGCGCAGATCCAGCGCGGCAAGCTGAGCCGCAGCTCCGATTGCAGGCTGGCCCCAAAGCTCCGCTATCACATCCAGTATCGCCCCCGCACTCCGCACTTGTTTGGGCAACACACGAACAGAACTCAATCGTTCCGCGGCTCGCAGCGCATTGGACAATTGCTCGTGCTGCATGGGCAAGGCCAAAACCGGTATCCCTGACAGCACAGCAAGCGAAAGGGTGCCAGCCTGCCCCGCACACAGGACCATCCGACTGCGATGCACGATCTGATCCGGTGACAGCGGCGCTGACAGGGCAGACAAACGCGGATTGCGCGCTAGATCCGCGGCCATATCGGGGGACATTCCGGGTGCCACAAGCAAGGCTTTGAATGGCAGCCGACGCAAGGCATCGCGGATTGCGGGCTCCGCCAACTCATTGGTCGAGAAATAGATGAAGATCTCACCCCCAGCCTCTCGCTTCAGCGGTGGCAGCGACGCAAACGGCAGGGCAAGGGGTCGGTCGCGGGCATCAGCATAAGGATCCCACGCAGACACACCATGCGGCAGGGACAAATCGGCGGCATAAACCTCGGGAAGGTGCGCCAGCGACGAAAGCCCAAGTGGCCCAAGTGTCGTATTCACGCAGTCGAGGATTGGTTTCTCTTGCGGCCCTGGCTCGTCAGGCACCGGATCATGCAAGGCGGCCTGTTCGGGCGTAAGCACTTCGGGAAAGCAAGTCAGCGTCGCAGGCGGCAGCCCAAAGGCTGCACCAACTGCGACGGTTGGAATGCCCTGCGCCCGCGCGGCCAGCAGCGCCGTTGGTGCATAATCCGCCACAACAAGCACGGGCCGCACCGCGCGTATCGCTTCTGACCACCAATCGAATTGTGCCTTCAGGATTTTGGGGTCGGCATAGCCCCGGTTGCGCAACCAGACTGCCCAGGTGAACGCGCCTGCCGGTGGCTGCCCGGGTAGTCGGTACAGCACGGCACCGCGATCCACCTGATTGCAAACCGGGGTCAGCACATCGGCATTTTTAAGTTCGGGTATGATCGCACGGTAGGCATAACTTGTGCCCAAAGCGCGCGCGACCGTTGCCAGGGTTGTGACATGCCCCCGACCTTCGCCCGTTTCGCAACACAGCAACACACAAGGTAATGGAACACCCGTCACGCCGAAGGCCTATGTCGATGCCTTGCGCCCGCCGACCAGCGCGCCGCACGCACGAAAAACGGTTCGGCGCGCGGCGACCAAGACGTTCTCAGAACATGTATGGGCTTGGACCCGGGCTCGGAATTGGAGCCGGAGTGGGAATTGGCGTGGGCGCCGGAGTAGAAACCGGCGTTGTCGGGGGCACGGGAGCGGGAGCAGGCGCAGGCGCCACAGCGGCGTCCTCCGTATCCACGAAACCCGCACCGATGCCAAAGTCCAGATCCCTCCCTCCAAAGGGAAGGCCAAGATCCGCGCCCACGTACCAGTCGTCTCCCAGATACGCGAGCCCGACAGTTCCACGCCAGCTCTGGCTTTGGAACATATAGTCAAGGCCAATGGAAGCCGCGGCGCTATCCTCTTCATCGTCGGAGAATATTCTCACGCCGATGCCCGTCTCCACAGTGCCGTTGCCGAAGCTGAACGACAGACCAATACCAAGCGACGGATCAGCAACCGCAGGTGCTGTCAAAAGCGCTGGAATGGCGCAGGTCATAGAAAGCCATTGCACCTTCTTCTTAAATTTTTGCATAACAAATACCTCAAAAATTGGTAGTTTATTGAAACGCAAGTTCGCCATACCTGTCAACAATGGGCTGATTTCACCTGTCTGCCGTAGCGGTCGAAGCGTTTTGTTGATGAAATGATAAGCTGAGAAGCCAACACCACCTGAACCACCGTGCGCCGGAGTGATACCGCTCCAAACGGTAAGGTTTAGACCAAGCGAGGCAGACCCGCCGGCCACCTCAAATGCCCGGAATGCTTAACAAATTCTTACCCCACCCTCACGATGGGGGTGTACGGATGGTGCACAGGGGGTGCACGGGGGGTGACAGGCCGGAATCGAACCCCAGATTTCAAAAATTGAAAACTATTGGATGGGCTGAACGCGCAGGTCCAACCCTTCCCTGTTTCAAAAAATCCTCGGGGGGAGGCGCGCCGCGCCGGGGGGCAGACAGCCCCCCTCTGACCTCTCAGCGAGGCGAGCGTTTCGCCAGAATGCGCTGCAACGTCCGGCGGTGCATGTTCAGCCGCCGCGCCGTCTCCGACACGTTGCGATCGCACAGTTCATAGACGCGCTGGATGTGTTCCCAACGCACCCGGTCGGCGCTCATCGGGTTCTCCGGGGGTGGAGGCAGGTCATCGCCCGTAGCCAACAGCGCGTTGGTGATGTCGGTCGCATCCGCGGGCTTCGACAGGTAGTCGGTCGCCCCGATTTTGACTGCGGCAACGGCGGTCGCGATGGCACCGTAACCGGTCAAAACCACCACACGCGCATCGGGCCGCTTGTCGCGCAAAACCTCGACCACGTCCAATCCGTTGCCGTCTTCCAGTCGCAGATCAACCACGGCGTAGGCCGGGGGACGGGCTGTGGCGATGGCCTTGCCCGCGGTCACGCTGTCGGCGGTTTCAATCTCGAATCCGCGCTTTTCCATCGCCTTGGCCAGCCGCCGCAGAAAGGGTTCGTCGTCGTCAACCAACAAGAGCGATTTGTCCGCGCCCAAGTCCCGCATTGCCGCTTCGGCCATCGAATTCTCCAGTTCCCGCTTATTTTTCTGGCTGAAGCGGAATATGGCGCGTGCAACCAGCGGGGTCAAATTTTTCCGGCAATATCAGGCGTTTTCTACAAAGCATGCAACACGATCCGCCATCGTTTCTGCCGTGATGTCACGGCGGAAAAACTCAACGAATCCATGCTCTGGCATCACGAGATAGGTAAAGGTCGAGTGGTCGACGAGGTAGAACTCGTCCGACTTGTCATGGGCCTTGTAGTAGGTGCGGTAGGTCTTGCTTGCCGCGTCCGTCTGTTCCAATGACCCGGTCAGGCCGATCATCTTTTCATGCAGGTTATAGGCGAAGTCGCCAACAATCTCGGGCGTATCGCGTTCCGGATCGACGGTGATGAAGATCGGCGTGACTGACATGCCGCGCTCAGCCAGAACATCGACGGCCTCGGCGTTGCGGGCTGTGTCCAGCGGACAAACATCCGGGCAGAAGGTGTAGCCGAAATAGATCAGGCTCGGCTCGGTGATCACATCCTGATCCGTCACCGTCTGCCCTTCGGCGTTGACCAGTTCGAACGGGCCGCCAATTCCGTTGCCATCGCCCGCGATTTGCGTGGAATTGCACTGTGCGAACTGCCCGTCTTCACCCCCCGACTGCGTGACCCACCAGATCCCGCCAAGAAAAAGGGCAGCGACAAGGGCGGCAACGGGTGCGATGATGCGGGTCATGTGAGGGCTCCGGGCTAGGGTTGTACCCTAGCTAACAATCCATTGACCGAGTTCAATAAGCGAAGAAGTGACACAATGGCGCAACCTGACTTTGGCCTGCTGACCGGCCAGCAAAGATCGAACTGGATTCGCCTGCGCACGATGATCCTGCTGCGTTGGGTTGCCATCGTGGGCCAGCTCGTGGCGCTGACGGTCGCGCAGCGGTTCTACGGCCTGCAACTGGAATTGGGTCTATGCTACCTTGCCGTTGGTGTTTCGGTGATCGGCAACCTGATCGCCATCTTTGTCTTTCCCGAAAACAAGCGCCTGAACGAAGGCGAGAACCTCATGATGGTCCTCTTCGACGTCCTACAATTGGGCTTCCTTCTGTTCCTGACCGGGGGTCTTCACAATCCGTTTGCGCTGTTGCTGCTTGGGCCCGTCACCATCTCGGCTGCGGTGCTGACGACGCGGTCGACCCTACTGGTGGGCGCGACGGCCATTGTGATCGTGACGATCCTGTCTGAATACCATCTGCCCCTGCGCACGCAGCAGGGGTTCATCCTGCGCATCCCGGATCTGTTTGTGTTCGGCAACTGGATCGCGCTGGTCATCGCGATCTGCTTCATCGGTCTTTATTCCCGCAGGGTGACGTCCGAGATTCATTCGATGTCTGACGCCCTGTCCGCCACGCAGCTTGCCCTGTCACGTGAACAAAAGCTCACCGATCTGGGCGGCGTTGTCGCCGCCGCTGCGCACGAGTTGGGCACGCCACTGGCGACGATCAAGCTAACCAGTGCGGAGTTGATCGAAGAACTGGATAACCGACCCGAGTTGAAGGAAGATGCTGCATTGATCCGGGAACAGGCCGACCGGTGTCGCGACATCCTGCGCGACATGGGCCGGGCCGGTAAGGATGACCTGCACCTGCGCCAAGCGCCCTTGATGACTGTCGTGCAGGAGGCGGCGGAACCGCACACGCATCGCGGCAAGGCAGTACAATACACCCACGACCCCGATGCCGGGGACGAGATCGATCAACCCGCCATCTTGCGCCAGCCCGAGATCATTCACGGGCTGCGCAATCTTGTGCAAAACGCCGTGGACTTCGCCCGCTCCACTGTCTGGATCGAGGCGCATTGGACCGATACCGAAATCACGATCCGGATCATGGATGACGGACGAGGGTTCCCGCCGCAGCTTCTGGGCCGCATTGGCGATCCGTTTGTTCGACGGCGCAAAACCTCGACCGAACGGGCCCAGCGCCCCGAATACGAGGGCATGGGGTTGGGACTGTTCATCGCCAAAACGCTATTGGAAAGATCAGGCGCCGAACTGACCTTTGCCAACGGTGCTGACCCTTACGGTGCCTGGGCGCCGAATGACACACATGTCGGCGCGATCGTAGAGGTGAAGTGGCCGCGTGAGACCGTCGATGCCCGGCACGGTAAGAACGCGGTGGCAGTGGGTCGGAACGAGCCTATTCGCACCTGACGTCCGGCCGCTTTTTGAAACATCTGTTAAGGCTGCGTTAACCATCCTTACCTGATACTGCACGCGGGTGGCGAAAGGTCGCGTGATGGCAATCGTGGAACTGATTGTAGTGGTTGGCTCTGCCCTGTGCGCGGCAGCGGTCGGGCTTGTGCTTTTGCGGCGCACGGAATTGCCCGCCACGTCGCCGACACCTCCGGATACCGGCAGCATGAGCCTTTTGTTTGAAGGTGTCGATCTTCACCACGCGACACCCGAGGCCGAAATGACACTGCAACGGCACGGTGGGAAAACCGATTGGCAGGCCCTGCAAAGCGGTCTTGGCGCACGATTTCCAAGGCTGCCAGGCCAGGAGGATCTGCCGGACACAGGCACGCTCACACTGCAAGCCACCAAACAGGATGACGCCGCTGTTCTGCGCCTGCACCGGGAGGCGGACATGACGCGGGTCGAGATACAGGACGACACGCCAGCGGATCCGACAACACAGCACAAGCTGAGCGTGTTGCAATTCGAATTGGACACCTTGCGGTTGGCCGCAACCGAGGCACCCTATCCGATATGGTTGGTCGACGATGCCAAGAAAATCTGCTGGCGCAATTCGGCTTACATGTCGTTGCAGGCCGCGGTGCATGGCAATGACGACGACGCGCTGACCGAAGTCTTCCACTTCACGCCAAATGATGTGACCGGCAAGACGTCGGTGCGCGTCCCGGTCAAGATGGACCGCAATGGCACAACGGAATGGTACAACGTCACCGCAACCGAAGCGGGCGCTTCTACAGTGTTTCACGCCGTAGACATCAACGCAGTCATTCACGCCGAGGTGGCCCAGCGCAATTTCGTGCAGACGCTGGCCAAGACTTTTGCCCAGCTTTCCATCGGGCTGGCAATTTTTGATCGCAACGGACAGCTTGCCCTGTTCAACCCCGCCCTGGTCGACTTGACGTCACTGCCAGCGGAATTCCTAAGCGGGCGTCCGGATATGTTGTCGTTCTTTGATCGGCTGCGCGACAATCGCGTCATGCCGGAGCCCAAGAATTATGGCTCATGGCGGCACGAAATCTCGGAGATGATCAATGCCGCGTCCCATGGCAGCTATCATGAGACGTGGAACCTGGACACTGGGCACACCTACCGAGTGAGCGGGCGACCACACCCGGACGGCGCCATTGCGTTTTTGATCGAGGATATCACTGCCGAAATCTCCCTGACCCGCAACTTCCGTGCGGAGCTGGAGTTGGGGCAATCCCTAATGGACACATTCGAAGACGCTTTGGTCGTGTTTTCGTCTGCCGGTGTGCTGACTTTCTGCAATGCCGCTTATCGTGACATGTGGAAGCTTGATCCCGACAAAAGCTTTGCAGATGTAACAATCGTCGACAGCTTGCGCGCATGGCAGGAAAAGTGCGCACCTGACCCGGCCTGGGGCGACATACGGGACTACGTTATGAAATGCGGCGAACGCGCAGCCTGGGATGTGGATTTAAAGCATCAGGACGCGGGACAGATCAGGGCGCAGGTCTCACCCATTGCATCTGGTGCGACCTTGATCAGGTTCACGGCCTGCGAACACATTCTGGCAAGCCCGATCACCGAAATGACCTGACCATTCCAACTTGCAGCAGCGGGCAATGGCGGTAGGTTGACCGCATGACGACCGCCCCCCTGATCCTGCACTGGCTGACCGAGGATGACACCGCGCGCGCTGCGCGTGCGATCGGAGAAGATCTGCGTCCCGGTGACGTTCTGTTGCTTGAGGGCGATGTCGGGGCGGGCAAAACCCATTTCGCGCGTGCTTTGATCAAGTCCGTTCTGCTTCAGGTGGAAGACGTACCTTCACCCACATTTACGCTCGTGCAGATCTATGACACCAAGCATGGGCCGCTGTGGCATACGGACCTGTACAGGATTTCCTCAGACACCGAGATTGACGAGTTGGGCTTGTTTGACGCTTTTGAGACGGCGATCTGCCTGGTCGAATGGCCAGATCGACTGGGTACAATGATGCCAGCAGATGCGCTGAACATCCATATCGATGCGCAGGGCGATGCCCGGTCCGCGCGTTTGTCGTGGACAGACACGCGCTGGGCGGAGCGCTTAAGCAAGGTGGCGCACAATGTCTGATCGTGCCGAACTCAAGGGTCACTTTTTGGCGGAAGCTGGCTGGGGCGAAGCGCCAAGAGTACTGGTCGCCGGTGATGCGTCAAACCGGAAATATGAAAGGCTATCCCTCAACGGACGTTCGCGCATTCTCATGGACGCGCCGCCAGAGAAGGGGGAGGATGTCCGTCCGTTTGTAGATGTAACGAACCAGCTGCGCGATGTGGGACTGTCGGCACCTGAGATATTCGCGCAGGATGCCGAGCACGGGTTTTTGTTGATCGAAGATCTGGGTGACGACCTGTTCGCACGCTTGATCAAAGCGCAGCCATCGCTGGAAACGCCTTTGTATGAGGCTGCAACGGATGTCCTCTTGCATCTGCATCGCGCGGCAACGCCCAACCTGCCGCGCTACGATGCCAAGGTGATGACCGACTTCGCCTGCTTGGCCTTCGACTGGTACCAGCGCGGCGCAACCGGGTCGGTTGACGCGAGCGCCCGCAGCGCCTTTGCCGCAGCGATGGAGGAGGCACTGTCACCGCTTGATGCAGCGACACCTGTTTTAATCCAACGGGACTATCACGCGGAAAACCTGATCTGGCTACCTGACCGCCACGGCGTGCAACGGGTGGGTTTGCTGGATTATCAGGACGCGATGCTGGGGTATCCAGCCTATGATTTGGTTTCGGTGCTGCAGGACGCGCGGCGCGATGTATCGGTAGAGGTCCACCGCGCCATGCTGGACAGGTACATCGCCAAAACAGGCGTGGACGCTGCCGCGTTTGGCGATGCATATGCGCTGCTTGGTCTGCAACGCAATTTGCGCATTCTCGGGGTCTTTGCCCGCCTTTCACTCGCCTATGGGAAACCGCACTATGTTGACCTTATCCCCCGGGTCTGGGGTCATATCATAACCAATCTGGCGCACCCGAGTGCATGTCATCTGACCGAATTCATCAAAGTGCATCTGCCCGAACCAACCCAAGACATTCTTGAAAGCCTAAAGGCCCAATGCAAAACGATTCCCCTGCCATAATGATCTTTGCCGCGGGGTTCGGGACGCGCATGGGGCACCTGACCAAACAGCAACCAAAACCATTGATCAAGGTCGCGGGCATGCCTCTGATCGACCGGGCGCTCGGGCTTATGTCAGACATCGCACCACCGCGGACAGTGGTCAATCTGCACTACCTTCCCGATATGCTTGAGGCGCATCTGCAAGACCGGCCCGTCATCACTGTCCGGGAAGAACCGGACATACTCGAAACAGGGGGTGGGCTGCGCAACGCGCTACCGCTGCTGAACAGCGATCCGGTTCTGACACTCAATCCCGATGTCATCTGGATCGGACAAAACCCACTGCAGGTTGCGCTTGACGCATGGGACCCGGCGGACATGGACGCACTGCTGGTTTGCATTCCGGAAACGCGCGTACATGGGCGGGATGAGGGCGGCGACTTTCACATTGATGACGGCGGCAAGCTGCATCGGGGCGGCGATCTGGTCTATGGTGGCGTGCAGATCATGAAGACAGCGCGCCTGCACGATGTACAGCAGCCAGCCTTTTCCCTGAATGTCGTTTGGAACGAGATGGCCAAAGATGGGCGGTTGCACGGCGTGATCCATCCCGGCCACTGGTGTGATGTGGGGCGTCCCGACGGGATCGGCATTGCCGAAGACATGCTACGGCAACACCATGTTTGAGCCAATCGGTACAGCACGGCTGTTCGGATGCGCCCCCGGCGTGGACTTTCCGCTGGCGGTGGTGCGCGGGCTCGAAGATCGGTTTGCCACCGCACCGCCAGAGGCGTGGGCCCACGTGACAATTCTGGTCAACACGACCCGCATGGCCCGCCGCCTGCGGGCCCTGTTTGACGAAGGGCCCGCGCGTCTGTTGCCGCGCATCCGCATGATCACGCAGCTTGACGATCTGTATCCGCACGCACCGATGCCCCCAGCCGCGACACCCCTGCGGCGACGTCTGGAGCTGGCGCAACTGATCAAAACGCTGATTGAAAACCAGCCCGAGCTCGCCCCAGATGCGGGACCGTTCGATCTGGCCGACAGTCTGGCCACGCTGCTTGACGAAATGCAGGGCGAAGGCGTGAGCGCCGAGGATATCGCGGACCTCGATGTCTCGGATCAGTCGGGGCACTGGGCGCGAGCGCAGAAATTCATCGCCATCGCACAAGAGTATATCGACGACAGCCAGAGCGCGCCGGACCCCGAAGCGCGGCAGCGCGATACGGTTCTACGGCTTGCTGAACACTGGACTGACACCCCGCCCCGCGATCCGATCCTGATTGTTGGCTCCACCGGGTCACGCGGTACGACGCTGCGCCTGATGGAAGCTGTCGCAAGCTTGCCGCAAGGTGCTGTGATCCTGCCCGGCCTAGATGAGCACATGCCGCGCCATGTCTGGGACACTCTGACAGACAACAAGACCGCCGAGGACCATCCGCAATACCGCTTCCTTCGCTTGTGCGAGGCGCTGGAACTGCACCCGTCTGATGTGGGCCGCTGGACAGACCTGCCGCCTGCATCGGACACGCGCAACGCCCTTGTTTCTCTGGCCCTGCGTCCGGCACCCGTTACAGATGCGTGGCGGGAGGAGGGACCGAAGCTTGCGCATCTTGATAATGCAACGAACGCAATCACCTTGGTCGAGGCGGACACCCCCCGCGCCGAAGCCATCGCCATCGCGATGCGACTGCGCCAGGCCGCAGAAGACGGGCAAAAGGCGGCCCTGATCACACCAGACCGGATGCTGACCCGGCAAGTCACTGCCGCACTAGACAGGTGGGACATCGTGCCGGATGACAGCGCGGGAACACCGTTGCATCTGTCCCCGCCCGGGCGATTCCTGCGTCATGTTGCGGGCCTCTTTCAGACACCCCTTGATGCCGAGGCGCTGCTGACGCTCCTCAAACATCCGTTGACTCACTCCGGCATCAACCGCAACCTTCACCAACTGAACACGCAGCGTCTTGAGCTACGAATGCGCAAGGATGGGCTGCCCTATCCCGAAGCCGACAGCCTGAAACGCTGCGCTGCCAGGGCGACACGACAGGTCGAGGAAATCACACCCTGGGCCGATTGGGTCGCGGAACTGATGTGCGAGTGTGAAACGCCCGGGCTGCTATCGCTTGAGGCTTGGGTGATGCGGCACCGTGCGCTGGCAGAAGCATTGGCGAGCGGTCTGGATGGCACAGATGCGGGCGAGCTTTGGCAGAAAAAAGCGGGGCAAGCCGCGCGCAAGGTGATGGATGGTCTGGCCGAGGCCTCACCGCATGGCGGTGAGATGTCAGCACGTGACTATGCCGGTTTGGTTGCCACCGCGCTGCGGCAAGGCGACGATGTGCGCGATCGCGACACACCACATCCGAACATCATGATCTGGGGCACTCTGGAGGCACGGGTACAGGGCGCTGACCTCGTGATCCTTGCCGGCCTCAACGACGGGACGTGGCCCGAAGCACCTGCGCCTGACCCGTGGCTGAACCGCAAGATGCGTTTCGACGCCGGTTTGTTACTGCCCGAACGACGGATCGGCCTATCTGCACACGACTTCCAGCAGGCCATCGCCGCACCAGAGGTGTGGCTGACCCGCTCCATTCGATCCGATGATGCCGAAACAGTGCCGTCCCGCTGGATGAATAGGCTGCGCAACCTGTTGAAGGGGCTTGTCGCGTCGGGCCATCCCGACCATTGGGCAGTGATGCGCGCGCGGGGGGATCATTGGCTTGCTTTGGCCCGGCAACTGGACACGGCCCCTGACGTATCAAAGGCACATCGTCCTTCGCCCTGTCCGCCCGTTTCGGCCCGCCCGCTCCGTCTGACGGTGACAGAAATACAGACACTCATTCGCGATCCCTACGCGATCTACGCCAAACACGTGCTGCGATTGCGCGCGCTCCGGCCCTTGGTCCAGACGCCGGACGCGCTGTTGCGCGGGATTCTATCGCACGATGTGATGGAACGCTTCGTACGCGAGACGTTGGACAGCGCAAACGCGCTCACACCCGATACGTTGATGCAGCACGCACGCTATATCCTGAACCGTGACGTCCCCTGGCCCGCAGCCCGCGCGCTGTGGCTTGCCCGATTTGAACGCGCCGCCGACTGGATTGTCGAGACAGAAAAGGTGCGCCAGATGCTGGCCACGCCGACCCTGTTCGAAAAGGAAGCCATCGGGAAGCTGACACTGCCCGCCATCCGCACCGAGTTGGAGGGCCGCGCCGACCGGATTGATGTGGACGATAGCGGCGCAGTGATCCTGTACGACTACAAGACCGGATCGCCCCCGACCAAGGATCAACAGAAACACTTCGACAAACAGCTGCTGATCGAGGCGGCTATGGTAGAGCAAGGTGGCTTTGCCGCGCTTGGTCCCCGTCCGGTTCGCGCCGCGCAGTTCATCGGCATGGGCGGCACGCCCAAGATTGAAGACGCGCCGCTGGATGCGGAACCACCGCAGCAGGTTCTGGCGGATTTGGTTGGTCTGCTCAGCGCATATCTGGAAGGGGACAAGGGTTACACCTCGCGCCGCGCGCTGTACGAGGATCGGGAGGCGCGCGACTATGACCAGCTTGCGCGGTTCGGTGAGTGGGATGTCACGCAGGACCCGATGCCAGAGGTGCTGATATGACAGCACCGTTCAGTGACGCAACCCTGCGCCAGCAGGAGGCTGCGCAGCCCATGCAATCAACCTGGCTGTCGGCCAATGCGGGGTCGGGTAAGACCCGAGTGCTGACCGACCGTGTGGCGCGTTTGCTGCTGGAAGATGTGGAACCGCAGCACATCCTGTGCCTAACCTACACCAAGGCCGCCGCGTCCGAGATGCAGAACCGCCTGTTCCAGCGCCTCGGGGCGTGGGCCATGCTGGATGACGACGCCCTGCGCAAAGAGTTGGCCGAACTTGGTCTGCCGCAGGCGCCTTCGGCCGAAGGCTTGCGTCAGGCCCGCACTCTTTTTGCCCGTGCTATCGAAACCCCGGGCGGCCTGAAAATCCAGACTATCCACTCGTTCTGTGCCTCTCTCCTCAGGCGTTTTCCGTTAGAGGCTGGCGTAAGTCCCCAGTTCACAGAAATCGAAGACCGCGCCGCTGACCTGTTGCGTGCAGAGCTTGTCGATCAGATGGCGGATGGCCCGGATGCGGATGCGCTGGCGGGCATCGCAGGGCAGTACAAGGGCGAAGACTTTCTGTCCCTGACCAGAGAAATCGTGAGTGGCGACGGCTACCGCGACCTGTCGCTGGGCGACGCGCTGGAGCTGTTGGGTCATCCCCGCGATCTGACGCATGACCGCCTTGTCAGCATGACATTTGCCCCGGGCGACTGGGACATGTTGCAAGAGCTGCTGCCAATCTTGGCGACGCAAGGCGCGACAGATAAGGGCGTCGGTGAAACCCTTGGCGAGATCGCGGCGCTTGACGCTGCTAGCCTGTCCATCGCTGAGGCTGCCTTTCTGACGCAGGCAGGCACGCGCAAGAAGCGGTTTCCGACCAAGGCAACCCAGGCACAGGCCGCGCATCTTTTGCCGCAACTTGATGCGCTGATCGAGCGTGTGGAGGCCGCGCGCGAAGCGCGTCTGGCACTTGAAGCGGCAAAGCACACCGTGGCGTTGCACCGTTTCGCGCGTCGTTTTTCTGACCTCTACACCGAGGCAAAGAAGCGACGTGGATGGCTGGACTTCGATGACCTGATCCAGAAGGCACAGCAACTGCTCAGCGATGATCGGGTTGCGGCATGGGTGCTGTATCGGCTTGACGGAGGGATCGACCATATTCTGGTGGACGAGGCGCAGGACACCAGCCCCCTGCAATGGGACGTGATCCGCCGCCTGGCCGAAGAGTTTTCCAGCGGTGAGGGCGCGCGCGCGGATGTCACACGCACCATTTTCGTGGTCGGGGACAAGAAGCAGTCGATCTATTCCTTCCAGGGCGCTGACCCGCGTGAATTCGACCGGATGCAGGCTGAATTCGGCTCTAAACTGGGCGAATCCGGTCAAAAGCTTTGGGATCGAAGTCTCGATTTCTCGTTCCGGTCATCGCCAGCGATCCTAAATCTGGTCGACAGGGTTTTTCAGAACGAGTTGGACGCAGGCTTTGCCGGTGGGGCGCACATCGCCTTCAACACCGATCTGCCGGGCCGTGTTGACCTTTGGCCGTTGGTCCCGAAGCCGGAAAAGACAACTGAACGCGACTGGTTTGATCCGGTGGATCGACGCAGCCCCGAACACCAATTTCGAACGCTCGCCATGGCGGTGGCCGGACAGATCAAGCAGATGCTGGATGACAAGGTGCTGATCCCGCACAAGGACGGTGCCCGGCCGATCCAGCCGCGCGATGTCCTGATCCTGGTGCAACGGCGGGGCGGCATCTTTCCCGACATCATCCGCGCCTGCAAAGAGCTGAACCTGCCCATCGCGGGCGCGGATCGGTTGAAGGTTGGCGCAGAAACAGCTGTGCGCGACCTGGCTGCGCTGCTGGCCTTTCTGGCAACCCCCGAAGACAGCTTGTCCCTTGCCACTGCCCTGCGTTCACCGCTGTTCGGTTGGTCTGAACAAGACCTGTTTACGCTGGCGCACCACCGTACCGAAGATGAACTTTGGCGCGCCTTGCGAACGAAGACCGACACTTATTCCGAAACAGTCTCTGTCCTGCGAGATTTGCGCAATAACGTGGATTTCCTGCGGCCTTACGATCTGATCGAGCGCATTTTGACCCGGCACCGCGGACGGCAACACATGCTGGCCCGACTGGGCGCAGAAGCAGAGGACGGGATTAACGCGCTGCTATCCCAAGCCCTGTCATACGAGCGCAATGAGGTGCCCAGCCTGACGGGTTTCCTGACCTGGATGGAAACTGACGATCTAGAGGTAAAACGCCAGATCGACAGTGCATCGAACCAGATCCGGGTGATGACCGTCCACGGCTCCAAAGGGCTGGAAGCGCCTGTTGTGATCCTGCCGGAATGCGGCAAGCGGGATGTTCAAATTCGCGACACCATTGTCGAGATGGACGAAACCCCGGTTTGGAAAATGCCATCCGGCCAGCTTCCGGAACAACTGTCGGCCCGGTTGGACGACATGAAATCCGCCCAGCACGAAGAGTCCCTAAGGTTGCTCTATGTGGCTCTAACACGGGCCGAGAAGTGGCTGATCATTGGTGCGGCCGGTGAGTTGAGCAAGGACGGCAGCGATTGGCACCAGCGCGTGCAGGCCGGGATGGAGGACATCGGGGCGACAGCCATCGACACGCCCACCGGACCGGGGTTGCGCGTGGAACATGGTAACTGGTCCTTGGCAGCACAACAGGATCACGACCCTGATGACGCTCCAAAGCCGCAGATGCCCACGCATTTCAACAATGTCGCACCAAGGCCCGCAGTTGAGATGGAAACGGTATCTCCATCCAACCTTGGGGGGCCCAAGGCACTTCCGGGTGACGGGCTGGACGAAGAGACGGCCAAGATGTTTGGTACCCTCGTGCATGCTCTGCTTGAAGGACAAAACAAAGGCGCGCGTGCACTGGCGGCATCCGATTTAAGCGCAGCTTTGAAAGCCGAAGCTGAGATGCAAGCTGAACGGGTTTTGTCCGATCCCGACCTTGGGTGGCTGTTTGCTGATGGTGTCCTCGCCGAAGTGCCCGTTACAGCGCCCATGGGCAGCATGCGCATGCACGGGACAATTGACCGGCTGCATATCACGCCGTCGACCATTCACATCGTCGATTTCAAGACCAATCGCGCTGTCCCAAGGCAACCGGATCAGATACCAGAGGGCGTGCTACGTCAGATGGGCGCCTATGCACATGCAATCGCTCAGATTTACCCGGATCGCGACATTCAACTCAGCGTCCTTTGGACACACACAGGCACCCTGATGTCTGTTCCCCACGATATCGTGACAGAGGCGTTGCAGCGCACTCAATATCTTGACGATATGTCGGGGGATACCTAGTTTGCCACCCTACGCTTGAGCCTGGCAGGAGAACTCATATGGCAACCGTGGCAGTCACTGACGCGACTTTCGACGCCGAAGTCAAAAATTCCGATGTCCCCGTCGTGGTGGACTTCTGGGCCGAATGGTGCGGCCCGTGCAAGCAGATCGGCCCCGCTCTGGAAGAGCTGTCGTCCGAGATGGAAGGCAAGGTCAAGATCGCTAAGGTCAATGTGGACGAGAACCCGAACTCGCCCGCACAAATGGGCGTACGTGGCATCCCAGCCCTGTTCATCTTCAAGAACGGCGAAGTAATCTCGAACCGCGCAGGCGCGGCCCCCAAGGCGGCACTCCAAAGCTGGATCGAAGAGAGCATCTAAGAATTCCAAGGGCATCCGCAGCGCGGGTGCCCCTACTCAACCGGCCAACCCGCGGTCTTCAGCTTGGCGGCAATCTTGGCTTCGGCACTTTCATGGCCAGCATTGACCGCCATGTGCTGCCACACCCACCAGATATATGCGGCATAGTTCGGGCGATGCGTATGCACTTTGCGAAACGCATCCGCGTCTTGGCCATCCAGCACGAGATGATGAAAATCCGCCTTGCCGAATAGGATCGCGGGCTTGCCAAAGAACATCGCATCGAACGCAACGCTTGAGTTCATGGTGACAACGAAAGAACAACGCGGGAGCAGCGTGTCTCGACCCCCGGCTTGCACAGTAAGATCCGTGTCAGCTGCCGCCATCTGTTCCAGTGCCGCCAGTTCCGCTTGGCTGTAGTTCTCCTTTGGATGCAACGTCGCGATGATCTTGTGCCTGGGGCAAGCCGCACGCACCTGTGCCAGCATTTCAAGTGGAGTGCAGGATTGAAATGACCGGTGATCCAATAGCCGTCCCTGCAGCGGGACGTAAACAAACCCGTCATCCTCAACGTGCCCAAGCAGCGGCCCGGCAATCCGCTTCTGCCAGAAGCCAAAGAAGCGCTGCGCCTCTTTTTCAGGGCAGGTTGAGACATCAAAGTCAGCCTGCGCCACATCCCATTCCCATCGTTTGTCCGACTTTTGAATTTGCCAGAACGGGTAGTGGTAGACCCGGCGGAAGGTCACGGCCCGGTCGTTGGGTGGGGGTGTCATCTGGCACAGGGCATATCCACGTCGCGTGGTCGCCTTGAGCCGTTCCGCCAATGTGTTCGGATGAAACAACACATCAAATCCGGATGCGTGCAGAACTGACGTGACTTTGGTGATAAAGTTGTGCTCTCCGGCCTGTGCCCGCCGTCGGGTGCCATCATCCAGATAGAAACGCGCGCGTTTGGGGTGGGCCATGGCCGCACCCTAGGCGTGCGGATGCGCATCGGCAACCGGCCCTTGCCCGTCTTGCAACAGCCCGCCATACATCTTCCAACTGAACAAGGAGAGCGACATGGCCAGCTCAGACTTCCCCGGATGGCACGGGACCACAATCATCGGTGTGAAAAAGGGCGGCGAGGTCGTGATTGCCGGGGATGGCCAGGTGTCATTGGGTCAGACCGTAATCAAAGGCACCGCTCGCAAGGTCCGGCGGCTCAGCCCTGGCGGATATGACGTCGTCGCAGGGTTTGCCGGATCCACGGCAGATGCGTTCACTTTACTCGAACGGCTTGAGGCCAAGCTGGAAGCCACACCCGGTCAACTCGCCCGCGCCAGCGTCGAATTGGCCAAGGATTGGCGCACAGATAAATACCTGCAAAAGCTCGAAGCGATGCTGATCGTATCAGATGGCGCGGACATGTTCGTCATCACCGGCGCGGGTGACGTGTTGGAGCCTGAACATGATGTGACGGCGATCGGATCGGGCGGCAACTACGCCTTGGCCGCTGCGCGCGGGATGATGGACAGCGAACGCGATGCCGAAGCCGTGGCCCGCGACGCCATGCAAATCGCGGCAGATATTTGCGTCTACACCAACGGCAACCTGACGGTGGAGAAGATCAGCAAATGACCGACATGACCTATACCCGCATGGGCAACAGCGGTCTGATTGTCAGTCGCATGTGCTTTGGCACAATGACCTTCAACGCCGGTTCTGAATGGATCCCCGGAGTAGCAAAGGTTGGCCAAAAAGCCGCGACAGAGATGGTGGATCATGCGCTGGACGCCGGAGTGAACTTCTTTGACACGGCCGATGGGTACTCCAACGGAGAGTCCGAAGTCATTCTGGGAAAAGCCTTGGGCAAGCGCCGGAACGAAGCGGTGGTCTGCACCAAACTGGGGTTCCGTCAGTCAGACCAGATCAGTGACGCAGGTCTGAGCCGCACGCATGTTCTGAAGCAGATCGACAGCAGCTTGGGGCGCATGGGTATGGACCATATCGACCTGCTGGTGCTGCACAAAACCGACTTCACGACGCCGATGGAAGAAACGCTCGCCGCCCTGCAGACGGCGATTGATCATGGCAAGGTGCGCTATGTCGGCGTGTCCAACTGGCCTGCATGGCAGATGGCCCGCGCAGTGCAGTATCAGCGCGATCATCGCATGGCGTCTTTTGTGGCGGGGCAGTATCTTTACAACCTCGTCGCCCGCGACATCGAACAGGACGTACTGCCCATGATGACCGAAATGGGCGGTGGGCTGATGGCATGGTCACCGCTTGCAGGTGGACTGTTGTCCGGCAAGTACGACCCAGAAAAGCTGGAGGATGGCGAAGGACGGCTGAGCGAAGGCGGCGATTTTCTGGGCATCGACACAGCCACCGCGCGCAAGATGATTGAAACGCTGGGCGAGATTGCCAAGGCGCATGATGCGCACCCTGCGACTGTCGCGTTGGCGTGGCTTTTGGCGCAGGATCGCAGTCACAACGTGATCTTTGGCGCATCAAAGATAAGCCATATGGACGCCGCCCTTGCTGCGCCGGGTCTAAACCTGACATCGGATGAACGGACGGCATTGTCGGACATCGCCCCACCGGCCAAGCGCTATCCCCATTGGTTCGATACGATGATGAAGGATGAGGTGCATTCCAACAGTCTGAGCTGATCATCGAATTGCCCAACAGTCGTTGCGTTTCGGCTGATTTCGCATAGGTAAGGCGGGACATTTGTAACAAATGAGCCGCTTGTGACTGACTTGACCCCCCGCGAAATCGTCTCGGAACTTGATCGTTTCATCATTGGACAAAAGGACGCCAAGCGCGCCGTGGCCGTGGCGCTGCGCAACCGTTGGCGCCGCAAGCAATTGGGCGATGATCTACGGGACGAGGTTTATCCCAAGAACATCCTGATGATTGGCCCCACTGGCGTGGGCAAGACCGAGATCAGCCGCCGTTTGGCCAAGCTGGCACGTGCGCCATTCCTCAAGGTTGAGGCAACCAAGTTTACCGAGGTCGGCTATGTCGGTCGCGATGTGGAACAGATCATTCGCGATCTGGTCGATGCCGCCATCGCGCAGACGCGCGATCATATGCGCGAAGATGTGAAAGCAAACGCGCACAAGGCCGCAGAAGACCGCGTGATCGAAGCCATCGCTGGAACAGATGCACGCGATGGCACGCGGGAGATGTTTCGTAAGAAGCTGAAGGCGGGCGAACTGGATGACACCGTGATCGAGCTGGAAGTGGCGGATACCAGCAACCCGTTCCCGACCATGGACATCCCCGGCCAACCAGGCAGCGGCATGGGCATGATGAACCTTGGCGATATCTTTGGCAAAGCGCTGGGCGGACGTACCGTGCGCAAGAAGCTGACCGTCGCGCAAAGCTACGAGGTTCTGATCGGGGAAGAAGCCGACAAGCTGCTGGACGACGAAACGGTAACGAAGACAGCTTTGGAAGCCGTTCAAGAGAACGGAATCGTCTTTCTGGACGAGATCGACAAGGTCTGCGCACGCTCCGACGCACGCGGTGCGGATGTCAGCCGCGAAGGTGTGCAACGCGATCTGCTGCCCCTGATCGAAGGTACAACCGTCAGCACCAAGCACGGTCCGGTCAAGACGGACCACATCCTGTTCATCGCATCCGGTGCCTTCCACATCGCGAAGCCCTCTGACCTGCTGCCGGAATTGCAGGGGCGCTTGCCCATTCGGGTTGAATTGCGGGATCTGACAGAAGACGATTTTGTCCGCATTCTTGATGAAACGGACAACGCGCTGACCCTGCAGTACACCGCGCTTATGAAAACCGAAGAGGTCACCGTGACCTTTGAGCCGGAAGGCATCCGTGCCCTCGCCCGCATCGCAGCTGATGTGAACAAAAGCGTCGAAAATATCGGTGCGCGTCGGCTCTACACGGTGATGGAACGTGTCTTCGAAGAGTTGTCATTCACGGCACCAGATCGGGCAGGGGACAGCATTACGGTTGATGCAGGTTTTGTCGAAACGCATCTCGGCGAACTTGCGCGATCAACCGATGTGAGCCGGTACGTCCTATAGCCGTTTGCCCAGCGCTCGGGTACATCCGGGTTATTGAACGTATACGGGTTTGACATGCGCGCAATACTATTGGTTCTTGTCCTTGCGCTTGCATCTTGTAGCGACAGAACGGCGGCGCCCGTGATTCCAGCGGCTTTGGACATCGGCACGAACCGTGACGTCTTTATCGGTACGACGCGCGGGATTAACGATGCCGGTGAATATGGGATCGGGCGATCAGCGTCGCTGAACCTGTTGCAAGCGACCATCTCGCTCCCACCGGGGCGTGCGCTGGGGACAGTGTCTGATGGGCAAGAGCGTCCAAAGCTAGGCCGCGACTTTGTCATGGCCGGTCTTGATCGGTTCAGATCAGACCAGGGTTTCCGCGCAGCGCTTGAGGCCGACATACGGTCGCAACCCACTGATCAACGCGAAGTGACGCTGTTTGTTCACGGGTTCAACAACAGCTTCAGTGATTCCGCCTTTCGCCTGGCTCAATTGGCGGAAGACCTTGAAATCCCCGGAACACATGTCGCCTATTCCTGGCCCAGCCGGGGCAACCCGTTGGGGTATGAGTACGACCGCGACAGCGCGCTGTTCGCACGGGATGGATTGGCGGACATGCTGCGATTGATCCGATCTGCAGGGCAGCCGGACATCATTCTGGTCGCACATTCGATGGGCAGCGCGCTGGTGATGGAAACTCTGCGCCAGCTTGAAATAGCAGACCCCGGATGGACCGGTCGCAACATAAGCGCCGTGATCCTGCTGTCACCGGACATCAATGTCGATGTGTTCCGCAGTCAGTTCTCGCGCATCAAGACGGCACCCGATCCCTTTGTGGTGATGGTGTCGCGCAAGGATGCCATCCTGCGCGTATCCTCACGCCTGCGTGGAGAACGATCGCAACTCGGGAACATCCAAAACGCAGACTCGGTCGCCGATTTGCCAATCACTGTCGTGGATGTCACTGCCTTCACAGACCGAAGATCAGGTAACCATTTTGTTGCCGGGGGATCGCCCGCACTGATCCAACTTCTGCGGCGATCGTCCGACCTCGACCGTGAGTTCTTGCGTGGGCGACCCGGCACCGTTTTGACGATCCCCGGCGCACGCCGTGTCCGGGCACCGGTGCGCGTTACAAACAACGACATCATTCCTGGTGAGTCCCGGTGACAGGCGCACTACCGTTGTCGGCGTAGATAGACATAGTAAGCGCCGCCGCCACCATGCTTTACGTTGGCCTGACTCACCTGCAACACAGCCGAAGACAAGGGCGGCATCGATAGCCATTGAGGCACCTGATGCCGCAACACACCAAACCGAACCGGGATTGGCCCATCGTCATCGCGATGCTTACCTTTGCCCGTAACCACAAGAACCAAACGTTTGCCCTGCCCATGGGCTGACAGGATGAAGCGGGTCAAAGCAGGGTGCGCCCGGTCAATGGTCATCCCGTGCAGATCAAGCTTGCCTTCTGGCTTGAGCTTGCCGCGCCTCATCTGGGTGAACGCCTTGCGATCCATCTGGACGGGTTGCGCGGCAACCTGATCGACAATGGACGGGGACAGATTCACCGACGTTTTCGGACCAGAAGTACGCGACGTCTGACGAGCAGGCGCAACTTCAAAAGTCGGTCTGGAACGAGGGGAGGGTGGCGGTGTCGTAACGAAATCATCCGGATGGAACGGCTTTTCAGGATGAAGGCGTTCGGTCTTGTCGGCCACCCGTCGCCAAAGATCCTCTTCCTCCGGCCGCAACTCGCGACGTGTCATATCGCACCCTCTGGCAGCAGGGCATAGGCGCGCTGGATCGGCATCAGCACCATCATTTTACCTGGATCACGCAAGCGACCGGCGGCGCGGCCCGCATCATCGCCCGTGCCGTAAAACACATCGGCGCGTTGTGCGCCCTTGATCGCTGACCCGGTATCCTGCGCGATCATCAAGCGACGGAGCGGATCGGCCCCATCCTTTTCGATCCAGACCGGCGCGCCAAGAGGCACGAACTTTGGATCAACGGCGATGGACCGCAGTGTTGTGATGGACCTGTTCATGGCTCCCAGTGGCCCACGCTCGGCGGGCACTTCGCTGACTTCGCGAAAGAAGACATAGGACGGGTTGTGATACAGCAACTCTTTTCCGACAACGGGATTACGCTGGACATAGTTCCGGATGACCTGAGCGCTGACCTGATGCGCGGCGTAGGTCCCACGCCGCACAAGCTCTGCGCCGATAGAACGGTATTCGTGGCCGTTGAAGCCGCTATAACCAACACGGATCATCTGTCCGTTCGGCAAGCGGATCCGACCTGAGCCCTGAATTTGCAGAAAGAATAATTCCACCGGATCATCGACCCAGGCAATTTCCAGACCTCTGCCCTGCATAAACGGGCCCTCAAGAATCTGACGGCGCGTCAACCAGGGGCGAATGGTGCGCGCTTCGGGCGGCATAGCGTAAACCGGGTAACGGTAGCGCGCACTGCGACGCAGCGCGCCGTCCAACTCCGGCTCAAAATAGCCTGTAAACAAGGCTGGCTGGCCGTCTTCGATCAGGACCGGGCGAAAGAACAGCTCGAAAAAGGCGCGCGCATCGGGAACGTCACCGGCCAAGGCACACAAGGATGTCCAATCGGGATCATCCATATCCTGACAGGTATTCCTAAACGTTGTCAGCGCTGCAGCGTGATCGTCCTGCGCCCACCCATCAAGGGATGTAAAATCAAGGACAGTGTATTTGATATCCGACGCCGCAGCTGCCATGACCCAGAATGTGGCGCAGATAAAAGATGCGCAAAACCGGGCTATGCGTCGGTTGACACAAGTACCCAATTCGGATCGTCCGCACCCATCGTTCGGGAGAAGGCCCATGTGTCTTTCTGCCGCTTCACCTCAGTCAGGCTACCTTCTACGATATCTCCGCCCTGATCGCGAACAGCAGATTTCAGTTCTGCGACAAAGCGGATCGTCAACTCGCCCTCGCTGGTGGCTGGATCAAAGGTCGCGTCCATCAGTTTGAGTTCGCGGACACCCACGAACTCCGCTTCGATGGTCAGGCCCTGATCTTCGCGGGCGGCAACACCATCAACAAAGGATTCGTATATCTCTTCGGACAGGAACGGCTCGATCTCTGCGAGGTTGCCGTTCTCGTAACCCATCACGATCATCTCATATGCACCGCGCGCGCCGCCCAGAAACTCTGCCACATGAAATGACGGTTCAACGCGCTTCATCTCTGCCAGTGCCTTGGCTGCATCACTGTCCTCTTCCACGTGGTCAGTGATATCAAGGTCAGGGCCGCCTTCGATCACCTCCAGATCCGGGCGGTTCAACCGGTCATTCGCCTGTTTAGGCACCGGCGGCTGTTCAAACCCTTCGCGTGTCCCCAGCACGTTTTTCAGGCGCAAGATCAGGAAAACAGCGATGCCTGCAAGCACCAGCAACTGGATAAGCGGAGAGTTCATTCAATCCTCGTCGTTCGGGGTCGGGTGGCGATTGCGCCGTCGGTCACTTATGTAGGTGCACGGGGGACGCAAGTCCACTGTACGGCCCCTTGTGTAAAACGAAAGGATTGCTCGAATGTGGCTGTTTCTGGCCTTTCTTCTGGTTCCGCTGATCGAGATTGCCCTGTTCATTCAGATCGGAGGGGCGATTGGTCTTGGCTGGACCCTGCTGATTGTCGTCATCACCGCCGTTCTGGGCACGATGCTGGTCCGAGCGCAGGGGATGCAGGCGCTTGGTCAGGTGAAATCCTCGTTCAACCAGATGCGTGATCCGAGCGAAGCGCTGGCTCATGGTGCGATGATCCTGTTTTCAGGCGCATTGTTGCTGACCCCCGGTTTTTTCACAGATGCCGTCGGCTTTGCACTTCTGGTGCCAGCGGTTCGGCTGGCCGTTTTCCACTGGGCAAAGTCCCGCGTCAAAGTCACAACTTTTACAACGCAAACCGCCCATCAGCGGGACCCGAACATCGTTGATGGTGAGTACACCGAGGTTGATCCAGACCAACGTGAGGTTCGTGGCCCGTCGGGCTGGACCAAGCATTGAGGCCAGAGGACCAAGCTGTTACCAAGCCTGCAACCTTTTATTTGCCTCGGAGAGAGAAACAGATGGCCGAAGAACAAGCCACGCAGCCCGCCGCACCGCAGATGCGCGTGCTGGGCCAATACATTCGCGACATGTCATTTGAAAATATCGTGTCCCAAAAGGGCGCAGCACCGGATGTGCAGCCCGATGTCCAAGTGCAAGTGAACCTGGATGCCAAGAAGCGCGCGCAGGAAAACCAGTACGAAAGCACGATCAAACTGAATGTTACGTCCAAGGCCAAGGAGGGCGACAGCGTCCTGTTCGTGCTGGAGATCGAATATGTCGGCATGTTCCACATCGAAAACGTACCAGATGAGCAGATGCACCCCTTTCTGCTGATCGAATGCCCGCGCATGATCTTCCCCTTCCTGCGCCGCGTTGTCAGCGACGTCACGCGCGACGGTGGCTTCCCGCCGTTAAACCTGGAAAATATTGATTTCGTATCGCTGTACCGCAACGAAATCGCGCGCCGTCAGAAGGAGGCAGCGCCGTCAGAAACCATCAACTAAGCGGTTTTACAGTCCAAGCAAAAGCCCGGTGTTCGCACCGGGCTTTTTCATTTGGACCAGAGCGTCTGATCCCCAAGCTTTTCGACAAATGCGGCGTGTGCATTGGCTTCTTCAGCCGTGATGCGGTTTGGTAATGCGCGCGGGCGGGGTGGAGGCGACCATGCTTCGACCTCAACAGCGTTGCTGGTGCCGCTGTTACTGGTGGACAGTCCGAAGTCAGGCTGACGACCCCCAATCAGCTCAAGATAGACCTCCGCCAGGATTTCACTATCAAGCAAAGCGCCGTGCAACGTCCGCGCCGAGTTGTCGATGCCGAAACGGCGGCACAAAGCATCCAGAGACGCTGGTGAACCCGGAAACCTGCGGCGCGCGATGTCGAGCGTGTCGATCGCACGGTCAAACGGAATTTGCGGCAGACCCATCCATTTCAACTCGGCGTTCAAAAACTTCATGTCGAAGGCCGCGTTGTGGATCACCAGCTTTGCGTCGCCAATGAAATCTACGAACTTTTGGCCCAATTCTGCGAACTTTGGTTTGCCGCGCAGAAAGTCATCGCCAAGCCCGTGCACCTCGAACGCTTCCTGTGGCATGGACCGTTCAGGGTCGATGTATTCGTGAAACACGTTGCTCGTCGGGACGTGGCCGATCAGCTCAATCGCCCCGATCTCGACGATCCGATCCCCGCTTTCGGGATCAAAGCCTGTCGTTTCTGTATCGAGGACGATTTCACGCATCTTTGAGCCTGCTTCTGATCTGCTGAACCACAGAATGAACCTGCGCGCGGGCATGTTCAACCGTATCGGTTTCGATGACAAAATCCGCGCGGGCACATTTATCTGCGCTTGGCATCTGCTTGGCGAGGATCGCTTCGAACTGTGCCTCTGTCATGGAACCCCTCGCCAGAACACGGGCGCGTTGGGTTTTGGCATCAACATGGACAACAGCAACCGCGTCCATGGCTGCATCGCCACCGGTTTCAAACAAAAGCGGGATGTCAAAAACGATGATGTCCGCGATGGTCTCGGCTATGAACGCGGCCCGGTCTTTTGTGACGAGCGGGTGCACAATCGCCTCGATCCGTTTGAGGGCCGACGGATCCCCGGAAATGATCGAGCGCAGTGCGTCACGGGATACGGCACCGTTGATTACGGCATCAGGAAAATGCGCTTGCATAGGTGCAACCGCCGCACCACCCACATCATACAACTGGTGCACTGCGGCATCGGCGTCCCACAAGGCGCACCCTTCCTCGACAAACATCGCGGCCGTGGTCGATTTTCCCGTGCCGATAGAGCCGGTCAGGCCAAGCTTGAATGTCATCGCAAAGCGGCCGCACGTGTGGCGCTGTCAACGACGGGGCGACGGCCGAACCAACGCTCAAACGCTGGAACCGCCTGATGCAACAGCATTCCGAGACCGTCGACGGTGACGCATCCCTTAGCCTCCGCCGCGGCGAGAAGATCGGTCTTTAGCGGGGTATAGACAAGATCGGTCACTACCGTACCGGCGCGTAGGCCGTCGAGCGGTACGCGCATTGCCGGTTTACCAATCATGCCGAGGGATGTCGTGTTCACGATCAAAGCGGAATCTTCGAGGATATTTCCCGCCTGGACCCAATCAACAACCGATACCTTCTTGCCGAAATCATCGGCCAGTTTTTCCGCGCGCACACGGGTGCGGTTGGTCAAAAGGATTTCAGGCACACCGGCATCAAGAAGGGATGCAATCACCGCCCGTGCCGCACCGCCGGACCCAATAACGGTCGCAGGACCGGACTGAGGTGCCCAGTCAGGCGCACCTGCCTTAAGGTTTTCTATGAACCCGTACCCATCTGTATTATCAGCGTGGATCTGTCCGTCCTTGCGAAAGATCAGCGTATTCGCCGCCCCAATCAGTGTGGCCCGATCGGTGACAAGATCGGCCAGTTCGAGAGCGGCTTCCTTGTGCGGAATCGTGATGTTCACACCAACGAACCCGGCTTTGGGCAAAGTGCGCAGTACCGTCTCAAGGTCCTGGGCGGCGACATCCATGGGGATGTAGTCGCCTTTCAACCCCAGCGTCTTGAGCCAATGTCGATGCAGTTGCGGAGACTTGGAATGTGCTATGGGCGTTCCGATGACACCCGCCAAAGGAATTTTGTCGCTCATCCGTACCCGCCTTCGATTATCCGTCGATCACTCCGCGCAGCGTCAGGAAAGCAAGCAGTTCCAGCAGCGGCATCCCAAGAACGTTGAAATAGTCCCCTTCGATGCTGTGAAACAGGCGTACCCCCTCAGCCTCTAGCTGATATGCGCCAACTGAGTGCCGGATGTCATCCCAATTTCTGGTAATGTAGTCATTCAGGTAAGTGTCGGACACATTCCGCATCCGCAGACGAACCTGACCGACATGGCGCCAGATCGGCTTGCCCTCATGATAAATCACGGCCGCAGACAGGAGCATATGCCGCTCACCGCGCATGGCGCGCAGTTGTTCGGCTGCATCCGATTGATCGCGGGGCTTTGACAGAATACCGCCGTCGAAGGCAAGAACCTGATCACAACCAATGACCATGGCATCTGGTACTTTGTCGGCGATCTTGCGCGCCTTCATCTCGGCCAAAGCATCGGCGATGTCCCGGGGCGGGGCGGCTTCGGCCAAAAGCGATTGCTTTATTGCATCCTCGTCCACGCGGGGCGCTTTGACTTCAAAGGATACGCCTGCATTGCGCAGCAGTTGCGCGCGGATTGTCGAGCCGGACGCAAGGATGATGGGGGTGGTCATGTGGATATCCCTGTGTGTCACAGGGATGGAAGTGCGGGATCAAAGCGGTGAAGGCAAGATAGTTCAGCCCGAACCAAGCATTGTCCGCGAGTTTGAAGATCACTGCCAACGTTTCGTCCCGGGTGAGCAAGGACAAGTTACATCGTGGGGAGAAACAGGGATTTCATTGTTTTCACACACTCTTATCCACATTTATCATCAGTATAGGATTTCCGTAAGTATATGTTTTTATTTATATTTATAACATCATCCACCGTCCAATGAACAAATCAGGTAAACGTATCAACCTGTGTGTAAGGCGTAGGGTAAGGGGATAATCCACAGAACGCGACGCCCCTACCAAATCATCATCTCTTTTCTTTCTTATATTTATTTATAAGGGTAGCGCAGAACGACTTGAGCAGGCGAAGACATGGATTTCATCATCTCACTCTATCCGTGGATCAAGGCGTTTCACATCATGGCTGTCATCGCGTGGATGGCTGCGTTGTTCTACCTGCCTCGGCTGTACGTCTACCACACAGAAAGTGTTGGTCTTGAGGGAGAGACCCATGCCTTGTTCCAGACGATGGAGTACAAGCTGCTGAAGGTCATCATGAACCCAGCGATGATTGCAACATGGGTTTTTGGGCTGCTGCTTGCTTCAATTCCTGGTGTGATCGATTGGGGTGCCGTTTGGCCCTGGACGAAGCTGATTGGCATTCTTGCCATGTCCGGTTTTCACGGATGGCTCGGCAAGCAGCGCAAGGCATTCGCCGCCGGTGGACCGGTAAAGACGGGTCGCCAATACCGGATGATGAATGAGGTTCCAACGCTTTTGATGGTTCTGATTGTCTTGTCGGTGGTCGTGAAGTTCTGATTTCATTGACTCCACGGGTTCCAGCACCTATGTGCTGCCTCGCACCCCGTCCGGGGATCGCACACAGCTATAACAATTGACTGGACGCGCACCGCTGTACAACGGCGGGCCAAGAGTATTCCCATGACCGCAGAACGCCTCGCCCTTGCTGACCTCAAGGCGCAAAGCCCCAAAGACCTCCTTGCCATGGCAGAGGAGCTGGAGATCGAAAACGCCTCGACCATGCGGAAGGGTGAGATGATGTTCCAGATCCTGCGCGAACGCGCGGATGAGGGGTGGGAGATTTCCGGTGACGGTGTGCTTGAGGTTCTGCAGGACGGGTTTGGCTTCCTGCGTTCGCCCGAGGCGAATTATCTGCCGGGCCCCGATGACATCTATGTTTCGCCCGAGATGATCCGGCAGTATTCGCTGCGGACCGGTGATACCATCGAGGGTGTGATCAAAGCGCCCGACGACAATGAACGCTATTTTGCCCTTACCAACGCGACGAAGATCAATTTTGAAGAGCCGGAAAAGGCAAAGCACAAGATTGCCTTTGATAACCTGACGCCGCTTTATCCCGACGAGCGTTTGACGCTTGAGAAGAAGGACCCGACGACCAAGGATCGGTCTGCACGTATCATCGACCTTGTGGCCCCTATCGGGAAAGGGCAGCGGTCCCTGATCATGGCGCCGCCGCGGACGGGTAAGACAGTGCTCTTGCAAAATATCGCATCCAGCATCGAGGAAAACCATCCTGAGTGCTATCTGATCGTTCTGTTGATCGACGAGCGGCCGGAAGAGGTGACCGACATGCAGCGGTCTGTTCGGGGCGAGGTTGTGAGCTCGACCTTCGATGAACCGGCGACGCGCCACGTGGCTGTGTCTGAAATGGTGATCGAAAAAGCCAAACGGCTGGTCGAGCATAAACGAGATGTTGTTATCTTACTAGATTCGATCACAAGACTTGGTAGGGCGTTCAACACTGTGGTCCCATCCTCGGGCAAGGTTTTGACCGGTGGTGTGGATGCCAATGCTCTGCAGCGTCCCAAGCGGTTCTTCGGTGCGGCCCGCAACATTGAAGAAGGCGGATCGCTTACTATCATCGCGACGGGTCTGATCGAGACGGGCAGCCGGATGGATGAGGTGATCTTTGAAGAATTCAAAGGCACTGGTAACTCGGAAATCGTGCTGGATCGTAAGATCGCGGATAAGCGCGTGTTCCCGGCTATCGACATCCTCAAGTCCGGTACACGGAAAGAGGATTTGTTGGTCGACAAGACAGACCTCGCGAAAACCTTCGTGCTGCGCCGGATCCTTAATCCGATGGGGACCACCGATGCCATTGAGTTCCTGATTTCGAAGTTGAAACAGACGAAGACAAACAGCGAGTTCTTCGATTCCATGAACACCTGATCCATTCGCCGGAGGAAGAGGGATGGATACAATCTTTGCCCTCGCCACGGCGCAGGGGCGTGCCGGTGTCGCCGTTGTCCGTATATCCGGAGCGGCGGCGAAGGCAGTCGCCACGCAGCTTTGCTCTGACCTTCCAGCGTCTCGGGGCATGGCTACGCGGATTCTGCGCCGTTCAGACGGTCAGGTTCTGGATCATGCGCTGGTCCTTGTCTTTGACGCGCCACGCAGCTTTACCGGCGAAGATGTGGTTGAGCTTCATCTGCATGGCAGTATCGCTGTCGTGTCCGCCGTTTTGAGAGAGCTTTCCAAAACAGACGCTCGGCTAGCGGAACCAGGGGAGTTCACACGGCGCGCCCTGGAAAACAACAAGATGGATTTGGCGCAAGTCGAAGGCTTGGGCGATCTGATTGAGGCAGAGACCGAAGCGCAACGGCTACAAGCGCTGCGCACGGTTTCCGGCGAGCTTGGGCAACGGATTGAAGTCTGGCGCAGCCTTTTGATTCGTGCTGCTGCATTGATTGAAGTGACAATCGACTTTGCGGACGAGGATGTTCCGGTTGATGTCACGCCAGAAGTGCTGGATCTCTTGAAGCAGGTTACCGAAGACGTTGATGATCAGCTGCAAGGTTTTGCGTCCGCTGAAAGGATCAGGACGGGCTTCGAGGTTGCCATTGTAGGTGCGCCAAACGCTGGTAAATCCACACTCCTGAACACTTTGGCAAAACGCGATGCAGCGATCACGTCCGATATCGCTGGCACGACGCGGGATGTCATTGAAGTGCGGATGGATCTTGGCGGTTTGCCGGTGACGCTTCTTGATACGGCTGGCTTGCGTGATACGGGTGACAGGCTGGAGGCAGAAGGGATTGCGCGCGCATTTTCGCGCGCGAAGGACGCTGACTTGCGTGTTTTTCTGATTGAACCCGGGGAAGACTTGGGTGTTCTTGTTCAAGACGGCGATGTGGTGCGTGCACCAAAGGCGGATATCAGGAGGGACGCAGTGCCTTCCGTATCTGGGCTTAGCGGCCATGGTGTTGATACTTTGGTCAAGGAAGTGACTCAGGCACTTTTGAGCCGCAGTCAGTCCGCTGGCCTGGCCACACACGAACGGCATCGATCGGCGATGGAGAATGCCTTGAGTGATTTATCGTCGGCGTCTGTGCTGGTTGCGGCAGGTCCGGATCAGTACGAAATTGCTGCAGACCAAATGCGCATCGCGATTCGCTCTTTGGAAGCTGTCGTCGGGCGTGTAGACGTAGAAAACCTTTTGGACGAAATCTTTTCCAGCTTTTGCCTGGGTAAGTGATGGGAGTGTTTCACGTGAAACATTTTGACGTCATCGTTATCGGCGGCGGTCACGCTGGAACCGAAGCGGCACATGCTTCGGCCCGCATGGGTGTTTCCACGGCTTTGGTCACAATGAAGCGCTCGGGCATTGGGGTTATGTCCTGCAATCCCGCAATTGGTGGTTTGGGCAAAGGGCATCTAGTTCGAGAAATTGATGCTATGGATGGAGTCATGGGACGGGTCGCTGATGCTTCCGGCATCCAGTTCCGCTTGTTGAACCGTCGTAAGGGTCCGGCTGTTCAAGGTCCGCGTACACAATCTGATCGTACCGTCTATCAGGCGACTATGTTGAAGCTGACCGAGTCGGCGCCTAACCTGACAGTCATCGAAGGCGAGGTCGTTGATTTTCGGATGAACGGTAAAGACGTCGCTGGCGTTGTGCTGAGTGATGGTAGTGAAATTCCATCGTCGGCGGTTATTTTGACAACAGGCACATTTCTTCGCGGTGTCATTCATATCGGCGATATGTCCTATTCCGGTGGACGTATTGGGGATGACGCATCGGTCCCGCTTGCTGATCGTTTGGATGGTTTTGGATTGCCGATGGGTCGGTTGAAAACCGGGACGCCGCCCAGGTTGGACGGTAGAACGATCAACTGGGACATTTTAGAGGAACAAGAAGCGGACGAAGAGCCAAGTCTGTTTTCCTTCCTGTCCAAGTCAGCGCCGCTGCCGCAGGTCGCCTGCGGTATCACCCATACCAACAGTAGGACTCACGACATCATTCGCCAGAACCTCGATAGGTCTGCCATGTATGGGGGGCACATAGAGGGTGTCGGGCCAAGGTATTGTCCGTCTATCGAAGACAAAATCGTTCGCTTTGCGGATAAAGACAGCCATCAGGTTTTTCTTGAGCCTGAAGGTCTGAATGACGATACGATCTACCCTAATGGTATTTCCACATCTTTGCCTGCAGACGTCCAACTGCAATACGTGCATTCCATTGTGGGTCTGGAGCGTGCCGAAATTCTGCAGCCGGGCTACGCTATCGAATATGACTACATTGACCCACGCGCTCTGAACGCAAGTTTGGCGTTGCGTGGGGTGAACGGCCTTTTCCTTGCTGGGCAAATCAACGGTACAACCGGATATGAAGAGGCTGCTGCGCAAGGTTTGGTTGCTGGTCTGAATGCTGCCAGTGCTGTGTTGGACGGTGATCCGGTGCATTTTCGCCGTGACGAGAGCTATATCGGCGTGATGATTGATGATCTGACGACTCGCGGTGTTTCCGAGCCGTATAGAATGTTCACATCACGTGCAGAGTTTCGATTGTCCTTGCGCGCAGATAATGCTGATCAACGGCTGACAGAGTTTGGGTGCCAGATCGGTTGCGTGAGTGATGAAAGATTTTCGCTGTTCGATCAGAAGCGGGAAAAGCTGTCGGGCCTGCGTAGGCAACTCGACGCGGTTCAGTTCACGCCCAAAGAGATCGCAGCGCGTGGCGTTCGCATAAATCAGGATGGGACAAAGAGAACACCGTTTCAGCTTTTGGCTTTTCCGGATGTTACGTTTGCGCAGATCGCTGATCTGGTTCCTGAAGCAAAGGGCTACGCGCCGGACATTCAAGAGCAGATAGCCCGTGATGCCTTGTACGCCAACTACATTGCGCGGCAGCGCAAGGATATTGAAAAACTGCGTAAGGATGAGCAGCTGAAGATCCCGGCTGGCTTCGATTACTCAGAAATTTCAGGTCTCTCCTCTGAGCTGAAGTCGAAGCTTTCCACGGTTGCACCGGTGGACCTGGCGCAAGCTGGGCGTATCGACGGAATGACGCCAGCGGCACTTGCCCTCATTCTTGGGCGGATTCGACTGCTTGAAAAGAAATCTGCATGATCAGAGTTCCTGATTGGCTGCCATACGATGTTTCACGTGAAACATTGGAGAAGTTGCATGCTTACTCTGCGCTAATCCATAAGTGGAATCCCAGAATCAACTTGGTTGCACGATCAACACTTCAGGATTTGGAAGACAGACACATCTGGGACAGTGCCCAAGTGTATATAGATCGGGATGGCGGCTGGGTTGATTTCGGCAGCGGAGGTGGCCTGCCAGGTGTTGTTGTTGCAATCCTTGCTGACGGGTTCGGCGATGATCTTTCGGTGACGCTCGTTGAAAGCGATCAAAGGAAGGCGGCCTTTTTGCGCACTTGCGCACGAGAGCTGGAAATTCCCATGAAGGTCATCGCCAGCCGCGTTGAAAGTATTGCTGCGCTGAACGCTTACACAATATCTGCGCGTGCTCTGGCACCGCTTGATATGTTGCTTGGTTTTGCCGATCACCATTTGGCGGCGGACGGACTTTGCGTCTTTCAAAAGGGCGAACAGTGGCGACGTGAAATTGCCGATGCCGAAAGAAACTGGCGGTTTTCATACGAAGTGATGCACAGTAAAACCAAAAGCGAAGCAGTCGTCCTGCAAATCAAGGATATCCAGCGTGTCTGACCCCACGCGGCCGCCAGGGCCCAAAATCATCTCTGTCGCCAATCAAAAGGGTGGTGTGGGCAAAACCACAACAACCATCAACCTTGCCGCAGCATTGGTTGAGTTGGGAAACAGGGTTCTCGTTGTCGATTTGGACCCTCAAGGCAATGCATCCACTGGTTTGGGCATCGAAATGGATGATCGCGAGCGTACGACTTATGATCTGTTGCTTGAGGATGTTGCGCTAGAGGATGTGATCCTCGCGACGGATATCGAAGATCTTGCGATTGTGCCAGCGACCGTTGACCTTAGCTCGGCCGATATTGAGCTTATTTCAAACGAAAGGCGTAGCTTTTTGCTGCATGATGCTTTGCGGCAGACTGACATAGACGCCTATGAGTTTGACTTCGTTTTAATCGATTGCCCGCCGTCGCTGAACCTTTTGACGGTCAATGCGATGATCGCATCGCATTCCATATTGGTGCCGCTTCAAAGTGAATTCTTTGCGCTTGAGGGCCTGTCGCAGTTGATGCTGACCGTCCGGGAGGTTCGGCAAACCGGCAATCCCAATTTGCGGATCGAAGGTGTCGTGCTGACAATGCACGATGCGCGTAACAATCTGAGCCAACAGGTTGAGCAGGACGCGCGTGATAATCTTGGGGACATTGTGTTCAAGACGCGGATACCGCGCAACGTGCGAGTAAGTGAAGCGCCGTCGTTCGCGCTTCCGGTTCTTTCGTATGATAGCATGTCCAAGGGCGCAATCGCCTATCGTGACCTGGCCAAAGAACTGGTCGCCAACAATGCAGCAGTGGGGGCCTAACATGGCGAACAATGACAAGAAACGAGGGCTGGGCCGGGGTCTCTCTGCTCTCATGGCGGATGTGAACGAGCCAGCGCCGCAAGCTGCCTCCGCAGGCGGGGCTGGCGAACAGCAGATTCCGATCGAAAAGATAAAGCCGAACCCGAACCAGCCGCGCCGCCAATTTGAAGCTGCTCCATTGGAGGACCTCGTTGCGTCGATCAAGGAAAAGGGAGTCTTACAGCCTTTGATCGTGCGCCCATTGGGCGAAGGATTCGAGATCGTCGCCGGTGAACGCCGCTGGCGCGCTGCGCAGCAAGCGCAACTTCACGAACTTCCGGTGCTCGTGCGTGATTTCACGGACACTGAGGTTCTTGAGGTCGCCATTATTGAAAACATCCAACGCGCTGATCTGAACCCAATGGAAGAGGCTGCGGGCTACCGGCAACTGATGGATCGTTTCGGTCATACCCAAGAGAAGATGGCTGAGGCTTTGGGTAAGTCCCGCAGTCACATCGCCAATCTGCTGCGCCTTCTGCAATTGCCAGACTCGATCCAGAGCTTTGTCATGGATGGGGCACTAAGTGCGGGCCACGCGCGTGCGTTGATTACTGCGGCCGATCCGCTGGCGCTCGCCAAAACGGTCATTGTCGACGGTTTGTCGGTTCGCGCAACCGAAGCACTGGTTAAGAAAGAGGGCGAAGGATCTGGAAACAAGAATTTTACTGGATTGTCTAAGCCCAAGGTCGTTGAAAAGGATGCGGACACCAGAGCGCTGGAAGATGACTTGTCTGCGGCCACAGGCGTGAAAGTGTCGTTGACGCATAAACCGGATGGTGAGTCCGGTACTTTGACCCTGCAGTACAAGACGTTGGATCAACTTGATGATCTGTGTCGTAGGTTGAGCACAAGCTAGTCGGTCAACAGGGATCGAAGAACCCCGTTCAATAGGCTAAACCCTTGATTTGAAACGGATAATCTTTGATCCGCGACATGGACTAAGCTCATGTCTTTCAGCTCTTGCAGCTTTTCGTGGGGAAGGACGTGACCTGCGATCTTCTCAAATCGCCTTATGTCGATGCCTTCGACCAGGCGAAGACCCATCATGATGTATTCGACGGATTGGTCAGATTCTGAAAGAGCTTCCCGAGTTTCCCGATTGTCGCCTATGAGCCACGCTGCTGGCATCCGTTGCTGTTCGGTTGCGATACGGCTGCCGTTTAGGGTCAGACGCCCGTGCGCACCCGGTCCAATTCCTGCGTAGTCTCCATAGCGCCAGTAGATCAGATTGTGCCGGGATTCCGCGCCATCCTTTGCGTGGTTGGACACTTCGTACCGCGGCATATTGTGGGACGTGCAAACGTCTTGGGTCAGAGCGTACATATCTGCAGACAGATCATCATCCGGCAGTCCGCCCAGCTTCCCCCGTTTGTACCGATCTCCAAAGGCAGTGCCTGGCTCAACCGTAAGTTGGTACAGGGACACATGGTCCAGATCGAGTGACAGCGCTTGTTTGAGTTCTGCTTCCCATTGCGCCAGGGATTGATTTTGGCGCCCATACATCAGATCGAAGCTCACGCGATCAAATACGGAACGTGCGATGTCGAATGCGGCGAGGCCTTCGGCCGCCGTATGAAGGCGGCCCAAAGCGCGTAAGTCGGAGTCGTCGAGCGCCTGAATACCCATCGACACGCGGTTGACGCCAGCCGATCGGAAGGCTGCAAATTTGTCCGCTTCTACGGATGTTGGGTTGGCTTCGAGCGTAACTTCGACGTCATTGGCCATCGGCCATGTCCTTGCTGCGGTGTTCAACACAGCCTCGACCGTTGATGGTTCCATCAGACTTGGCGTGCCGCCGCCGAAAAAGATTGAGCGCAAGACACGTCCAGAGGTAAGTGCACCGACGCGCTGAATCTCAGAAACAAACGCGGTACGCCATGCTTCGTGATGGACAGTTCGAGTGACGTGACTGTTGAAGTCGCAGTAGGGGCATTTGGCGGCACAAAAAGGCCAGTGGATGTACAGTCCAAAACCACCTGCTTCCCAATCCTCAGCCAAAGCAACCCGCTATCAGTTTCTTAAAGCTGTCCGCCCGGTGGCTGATCGCATTTTTCTCGTCCGCTGACATTTCGGCAAATGTGCGTTCGTGTCCCAACGGTTGGAACATCGGGTCATATCCATGACCCAGCTTTCCGCGCACCGGCCAGACCAACGTGCCTTCGACCGTTCCGGCAAAGATTTCTTCGTGGCCGTCGGGCCAGGCCAGCACAAGCGTTGAACAGAAACGCGCCGTCCATGGCTGGGCGGCTTTGCGATCCTGTAATTCAGAGTGCGTGCGTGTCATCGCCAACATGAAATCGCGCCCATTCGGCGTTTCGGCCCAATCGGCGGTGTAGACGCCAGGTGCGCCATCCAGCCCATCCACCTCAATCCCGGAATCATCGGCAAGGGCAGGGAGGCCGGTTGCTTCTACCGCCGCCCGCGCCTTGATGCGTGCATTGCCGACAAAGGTGGTTTCTGTTTCTTCTGGCTCGCCCAGGTTCATTTCCTTTGCGCCGACCACACTCACACGAAAGGGATGGAACAATTGCTCCATCTCTTCCAGCTTGCCCGCGTTGTGCGTGGCGACCAGGATGCGATCCTCTTCGAACCGGCGTGTCATTCGGCAGCGCTTTGTTGCAGGGCGATCAGCTCGCCAACGCCCTTGTCCGCCAGATCCATCAGGGCATTCATTTGATCACGCGAGAATGTGGCGCCTTCTGCACTCATCTGCACTTCGATCAACTGTTTGTCGCCGGTCATGATGAAATTCCCGTCGACACCCGCGTCGCTGTCTTCGGGGTAGTCGAGGTCCAGCACCGGTTGGCCTGCGTAAATGCCGCAGCTTACTGCAGCGACGGGAGAGATCAGTGGATCGGTGATGACGTCACCTGCTTTCATCAGCTTGTTCACTGCCAGACGCAGTGCGACCCAGCCACCCGTGATGGACGCGCAGCGCGTTCCGCCATCGGCTTGCAGCACGTCGCAATCGACGGTGATTTGACGCTCACCCAACGCGACCCGGTCAACACCCGCACGGAGCGACCGGCCGATCAGACGCTGGATTTCAACTGTCCGCCCGCCTTGTTTGCCTGAGGCTGCCTCGCGCCGCATGCGCGTGTTGGTCGCGCGCGGCAGCATCCCGTATTCCGCCGTCACCCAACCGAGGCCGGAGCCCTTAATAAATGGCGGCACCCGATCCTCGATCGTTGCGGTACACAGGACATGGGTGTCACCCACTTTGATCAGTGCCGATCCTTCGGCGTGTTTGGTAAAGCCTGTTTCGATTGAAACAGACCGCATTTCGCTCAGTTCTCGACCGGAGGGGCGCATATGATGTCCTTTTGAGTGTGTGCATCGGGGATAGCCTTGCGCCCGGCCCAAGGGCAACCCCGATTGACCTTTGTTTTCTCAGGTCTTTAATACCTAGGGATGACCGACACGCAGAAATTGCTGGACGAGATGAACGACCGCTCGCGCGAGGTGTTTCGGCGGGTGGTCGAGGGGTATCTGAGTTCGGGTGACCCTGTTGGTTCCCGTACGCTGACGCGGGATTTCAGTGAAAAGGTCAGCGCAGCTACGATCCGCAACGTGATGCAGGACCTTGAGTTCATGGGCCTGCTTGACAGCCCGCACGTGAGTGCTGGGCGGATACCGACGCAGCTTGGGTTGCGCATGTTCGTCGATGGCTTGCTGGAAGTTGGCGTGCCTGACGAATCCGATCGCGAAAAGATCGACGCGACACTTGGGACCAATGAACGGGATGTCACTGGACTGCTGGATCGTGTCGGATCGGCTTTGTCCGGTGTGACGCAAGGCGCGTCATTGGTGTTGACGCCTAAACATGAGGCAGCGATCAAGCATCTGGATTTTGTCCCCTTGGGCCCGGAACAGGCGCTGGTGGTTCTGGTCTTTGCCGATGGGCATGTGGAGAACCGGCTTTTTCAACCGCCGCCGGGCCAAACGCCGTCGTCCATGCGGGAGGCCGCGAACTTCCTGAACGCCATGATCGAAGGGCGCACGCTGAGCGAAGTGAAAACGATCATGCAGCGCGATATTTCCGAACGCCGGCAAGAAATTGATTCGCTTGCTCAAGCGCTTGTCGAAAGCGGTTTGGCGTCTTGGGAGGGTGAAGGAGACACGCCCGAGCGGCTGATTGTCCGTGGGCGGTCAAACCTTCTGGCCGAGTCGACCGAAGCTGAGGATCTGGATCGCATTCGGTCCCTTTTTGACGACCTTGAGCGCAAGCGCGACATTGCCGAATTCCTGGACCTGACCCAGGATGGCGATGGTGTGCGCATTTTTATTGGCTCAGAGAACAAACTTTTCTCACTTTCGGGTTCCTCTTTGGTTGTTTCCCCATATATGAACGCGGATCGAAAGATTATCGGAGCGGTGGGGGTCATCGGGCCCACCCGGCTTAATTATGGCCGGATCGTTCCGATTGTGGATTACACAGCCCAGCTGGTCGGGCGGATGCTGACGGACCGCAACGAAAGGTGACACATGGCTGAGCCGAAGAACGACGAATTCCTCGATGACATCGATATGGCCGAGGAAGAAGTCTATGCCGATGAGATGGCGGAAATTGATGATGAGGCGCTGGAACTTGACCAGTTGCGTGCTGAACGGGACGAGTTGAAAGACCGCTTCATGCGCGCGCTGGCTGATGCCGAGAATGCGCGTAAGCGGTCTGAGAAAGACCGTCGCGAGGCGGAGAATTATGGCGGCTCCAAGCTGGCCCGTGACATGCTGCCCGTCTATGACAACATGAAACGCGCACTCGAATCCGCGACGGATGAACAGCGTGAGATCTCGGCTGCATTGCTGGAAGGTGTCGAGCTGACGATGCGCGAACTGCTGAACGTGTTCAAGAAACACGGGATCGAGCGGATTTCGCCGGAAGTTGGTGACACCTTTGATCCCCAGCACCACCAGGCCATGTTTGAGGCACCTGTACCTGGAACCAAGGCAGGCGAGATCATTCAGGTGTCTGCCGAAGGATTTATGCTGCACGATCGCTTGCTGCGTCCCGCTCAGGTTGGCGTGTCATCAACACCTGCAAGCTAGGGCTTTTGAATATCTGAAGAACAATGAAGGCGCGGTCAGGATTTGACCGCGTCTTTCAGTTTGTAGATCAGATCGAGCGCCTCGCGAGGCGTGAGTTCGTCGGGATGGATCGACTCAACCATCTCTAACACGGGCGATTTTTCGATTTTCACCGGTTGCGGCGGTGGTGCCGCCGAGAATAGCGGCAGATCATCGATCAGCGTCTTTTGTGTGGCGCCGCCTTCGCGCTCGCCGGATTCCAATGCGTCCAGTACGACCCGCGCGCGGGCAATAACCGCGGGTGGTAGGCCCGCCAATTGCGCCACTTGCACGCCATAGGATCGGTCCGCTGCGCCGCGTTTGACCTCGTGGAGGAAAATGACCTCGCCATCCCATTCCTTGACCGACACAGTGGCGTTTTCCACTCCGTCCAACTTGCCTGCCAGCGCCGTCATCTCGTGATAATGCGTGGCAAAAAGCGCGCGGGACTTGTTCACATCATGCAGGTGTTCAAGCGTGGCCCAGGCGATGGACAGTCCGTCATAGGTTGCCGTGCCGCGCCCGATTTCGTCGAGGATCACCAGCGCGCGATCATCGGCCTGGTTAAGAATGGCCGCCGTCTCGACCATTTCGACCATAAAGGTCGACCGTCCGCGTGCCAGATCGTCGGACGCACCAACACGGCTAAAAATCTGGCTGACGAGCCCGATATGCGCTGACTGTGCGGGAACGAAACTGCCCATTTGCGCGAGGATTGCGATGAGCGCGTTCTGACGCAGGAAGGTCGACTTACCCGACATGTTCGGCCCTGTCAGAAGCCAAACCGCCGCACCATCTTCTGCGTTCAGTTCGCAATCATTGGCAATGAAAGGTGAACCACCTTGCTTGGATAGTGCGTGTTCAACAACAGGATGCCGGCCGCCTGCAATTTCAAATGTGCGAGACGTATCGAGGTTGGGTTTGGTCCAATTCTGGGCCGTAGCCAGCGTGGCCAAGCCGGTGGCCAGATCAATCTCGGCCAAGGCATTTGCCGTTTGACTGATCTGGGCTGCGTTGTCCAAAACTAGCGTTTTCAGGCTTTCATAGAGACGCTTTTCGATTTCAAGCGCCCTGCCACCAGCATTCAGGATGCGCGTTTCCAGGTCTGACAGTTCCACGGTCGTGAACCTAATCTGATTGGCCGTCGTCTGCCGGTGAATAAAGGTTTCGTTCAGCGGCGCGGACATCATCTTGTCCGCATGGGTCGCTGTGACTTCGATGAAGTAGCCGAGCACATTGTTGTGCTTGATCTTTAAGGATTGAACGCCGGCTTGGGCGGCGTAGTCCTGTTGCATCTTGGCGATGACTGATCGCCCCTCGTCCCGCAATTGCCGCGCTTCGTCCAAGTCGGCATCGCATCCGGTCGCGATGAACCCGCCATCGCGTGCGAGCAGTGGCGGATCGGCAACCAGATCATTTTCCAAACGCTCAATGAGGTCTGCATGTCCGGCGAGATCCCGGTAAGCACGCACCAGCAATTCAGGCAAATCGTCAGGTTGCGTGTCGAACAGCGCCTGTGCTTGACCCAATCCGTTGCGCAAAGCGGCCAGATCACGCGGCCCGCCCCGATCGAGAGACAGCCGTGACAATGCGCGATCCATATCCGGGACACGTTTGAGTGCCTCTCGGATAGCGCGTGCAAATTCAGCGTTCTCGGTGCTGTAATCTACGGCATTCAAACGATCTGAAACCGTCTCTAACACGCGCGAAGGCGAGGAAAGCCGCCGTTCCAGCAGCCTTGCACCTGCTGCGGTGACGGTCTGGTCGATCACTGACAGAAGCGATCCGTTGCGCCCACCTGACAGCGCGGATGTCAGTTCAAGATTGCGGCGCGTGGCGGCATCGATCTGCACGGTGCGCGCTTGAACCTCCTGCCGAGGTGGGCGGAGGAGGGGCAGTTTGCCCTTTTGCGTGATCTTAAGATACTCGACCAGCGCACCCATGGCGCCAACCTCGGCCCGTGAAAACGTACCGAACGCGTCGAGTGTTTGCACATTGAACAGCGTCCCAACGCGGTCGGCACCCGCAGTGCTGTCGAACGCCGCGCCTCCAAGCGCCGTGATCGAAATGCCAAAATCTTCGACCAAGGGGCGCAACTCGGCCTCCTTCGCATCGGTGACGATCAGTTCGGAGGGTGCGAGGCGGGCCAATTCAGGCCCTAACAAGGTCAAATCAAGCGACATCACCGATAGCGCACCGGTTGAGATGTCGACCCAAGCCAATGCGCCTTCGCCCCGCACATCGGCAAAGGCAGCAAGGAAATTGTGTCGCCGTGCTTCGAGCAGTGTGTCTTCGGTCAACGTCCCAGGTGTGACCAGCCGCACGACATCGCGCTTCACGACCGACTTCGATCCGCGTTTCTTCGCCTCCGCCGGGCTTTCCATCTGTTCACAGACCGCGACGCGAAAGCCTTTGCGGATCAAGGTCAGCAGATAGCCTTCGGCCGAATGCACGGGCACACCGCACATGGGGATGTCAGCGCCGTCATGCTTGCCGCGCTTGGTCAGGGCGATGTCCAGCGCCTCTGCTGCGTTGACTGCATCGTCAAAGAACATCTCGTAGAAATCGCCCATGCGATAGAACAGAAGCGCACCGGGGTGCGCCTCCTTGATCTCGAGATATTGCGCCATCATGGGCGTGACCGACATGACATTCCCCCGTTCGTCGCGCGACCTTACAAACGGTCACACCCAAGGAAAAGCCAAAGTCGATTGAGGCGCGGAACCTGGCGCGCTAAGACGCCATGGTGCGACGGGAGGACAACCGCAGATGAGTAAGACAAAGGTGACGCCAGAAGAAGCGTTGGCGTTCCACACGGAACCCACGCCCGGCAAGTTCGAGATCCAGGCCACTGTGCCGATGACGACCCAACGGGATCTGAGCCTTGCTTACAGCCCCGGCGTTGCGGTGCCTTGTGAGGCTATCGCGGAAAATCCCGAAACGGCTTATGATTATACGAACAAGGGCAACCTTGTGGCCGTGATTTCCAATGGCACTGCCGTGTTGGGCTTGGGCAATCTGGGCGCGCTTGGGTCGAAGCCTGTGATGGAAGGCAAGTCGGTCTTGTTCAAGCGGTTTGCGGACGTGAACTCCATCGACATCGAGCTGGACACCGAAGACCCGGATGCCTTCTGTCAGGCAGTGAAACTGATGGGTCCGACCTTTGGTGGCATCAATCTTGAGGACATCAAGGCGCCCGAATGCTTCATCATTGAACAGCGCCTGAAGGAAGAGATGGACATTCCGGTCTTCCATGACGACCAGCATGGGACCGCCGTGATTTGTGCGGCTGGCCTGATCAATGCGCTGCATATCTCGGGCAAAAAGATCGAAGACGTGAAGATTGTTCTGAACGGGGCAGGGGCTGCGGGTATCGCGTGTATCGAGCTGCTCAAGTCGATGGGCGCGCGGCACGAGAATTGCATCGTGTGTGACACCAAGGGAGTCATCTACCAGGGCCGGACCGAAGGGATGAACCAGTGGAAGTCGGCCCATGCGGTTAAAACCGAGCTGCGATCGCTGGAAGAGGCCATGAAAGGTGCTGATGTCTTCCTTGGTGTGTCGGTCAAGGGGGCGGTGACGCCTGCGATGGTTGAAAGCATGGGCGACAACCCGGTGATCTTTGCTATGGCGAACCCGGATCCCGAGATCACGCCCGAAGAAGCGCATGAGGTCCGAATGGACGCCATCGTTGCGACCGGGCGCAGCGACTATCCGAACCAGGTCAACAACGTGCTTGGGTTCCCGTACCTCTTCCGAGGCGCGCTGGACATCAATGCACGCGCCATCAACGACGAGATGAAGATCGCCTGCGCCCACGCCCTTGCCGCGCTTGCCCGCGAGGATGTGCCGGACGAAGTGGCGCTGGCCTATGGCAAGTCGCTGTCCTTTGGACGCGATTACATCATTCCGACACCGTTTGACCCGCGCCTTATCCACCGTATTCCCCCTGCCGTGGCCAAGGCTGGTATGGACACAGGTGCAGCGAGGCGCCCCATCATCGACATGGAGGCGTACGAACTGAGCCTGAAGTCCCGCATGGACCCGACGGCCAGCATCCTGACCGGCATCAACGCCCGCGCGCGCGCGGCACAGGCGCGCATGATCTTTGCCGAAGGCGACGATCCGCGCGTCTTGCGCGCTGCTGTCATGTACCAGCGCAACGGCTTCGGCAAAGCGCTGGTCGTGGGACGGCAGGACGAGGTGAAGGCCAAGCTGGAACAGTCTGGCCTTGGCGATGCCGTGCGTGAACTGGAGGTCGTGAATGCCGCCAACACCACGCATCTGGATGCTTACAAATCGCATCTTTATGACCGTTTGAACCGCCGTGGATTTGACCGTCAGGACATCCACCGGCTTGCCGCGCGGGATCGACACGTTTTTGCGGCCCTTATGCTGGCCCATGGACACGGCGACGGGATTGTAACGGGCGCAACGCGCAAGTCTGCCCACGTCCTGGACCGGATCGGCCATGTCTTTGACGTTCAACCGAAAAGCAAGACCGCCGGGATCACGGCCCTGATCCAGAAGGGGCGCATCGTGTTCATGGCGGATACGCTGGTGCATGAATGGCCGGACGAAGAGGATTTGGCAGACATTGCCGAACAGGCCGCAACGGTCGCACGCAACATGGGGCTTGAGCCGCGCGTTGCCTTTGTCAGCTTCTCGACCTTTGGCTACCCGGTGTCGGAACGGGCTGAAAAGATGCACAAAGCGCCGCTGGTTTTGGACGAACGTGGGGTCGATTTCGAATACGAAGGCGAGATGACAGTTGATGTTGCGCTGAACGCGCAGGCGCAGGCGGCCTATCCGTTCTCGCGCCTGACAGGGCCTGCCAATATCCTCGTTGTACCAGCCCGTCACTCGGCGAGTATTTCGGTCAAGTTGATGCAGGAAATGGGTGGTGCCACGGTGATTGGCCCCATCCTTGCCGGTGTTGGGGGGTCGATCCAGATTTGTTCGGCCGTATCGACGGCCAATGATATCCTCAACATGGCGGTCCTTGCCGCGTGCAAGGTGGGCTGATGGCTGTCTGGAACCTCGGCTCCATCAATATCGACAATGTGTATCGCGTGCCGCACCTGCCTGCGGCGGGTGAGACGTTAGCGGCGACGGAGTTCAGCCAGGGTCTGGGCGGCAAGGGGGCCAATATGTCCGTCGCGATTGCCCGGGCCGCGGCCCGTGTTGCGCACATTGGTGCCGTTGGATCTGAGGGGAAATGGACGGTCGAACGCTTGATGGAATACGGCGTAGACACGCGCCCCATTGAGGTGATGAGTGATCGTGCGACGGGCCACGCAAACATCGCGGTGGCTGAAGATGGCGAAAACCAAATCGTGCTGTTTTCAGGCTCTAACAGGGCGATTTCGTCGTCCTCTGTTGGTCAAGCTCTCGCCGAAGCATCGCCGGGCGACACGTTCATCACGCAGAATGAGACCAACGGTCAGCGAGAGGCAGCAGAGATCGCCAAGCAGTTGGGTCTGCGGGTGATTTACGCCGCCGCACCCTTCGACCCGGATGCCGTTCGCGATGTTTTGCCCTTTGTCGACTTGTTGGTACTGAACCAGGTTGAGGCCGAACAGCTTGAGGACGCTCTTGGCAAACCGGTCCACGCGCTGGGCGTCGAAGATGTCGTTGTCACGTTGGGGTCAGGCGGGTGCTTGTGGCTGAACGGATCAGGTGAGGAAACGCATGTTCCAGCGATTTCCGTCACACCGGTCGATACCACAGGGGCCGGGGACACCTTTACGGGTTATCTAGTGGCTGGCTTGGACCGTGGTATGCCCATGCAGCAGGCGTTGAACCTTGCGACACAGGCTGGCGCACTCATGGTCACGCGGTTGGGAACTGCCGATGTCATCCCCGATCTGAAAGAGATCGAGGACGCCAAGCTCGGTTAGCTTCCGGCAAACGGTGCCGCGTCGCCCCACAATTGGCGCACCCGCTCGTCCCGGCCACATGCCTCGCGGTAGGCTTTGTAAGCGTTTGCTTTCGATTTGGGGCCGAACCGGGTCAGGATGATGCCGGTTTGCTTGTAGTAGTCCTGATGATAGCTGTCCGCTGGGTAGAATTCTGATGCGTTCAGGATGGGCGTTACAACAGTCTGACCAAGTGCTGTCTGCGCGTCCGACTTTGCTTGTTCGGCAGCTGCCTTTTGATCCGGACTGGCGAAGATAGCCGTCCGGTAGCTTTCACCCCGGTCGCAGAACTGGCCGCCAGCGTCCGTGGGATCAACGGAACGGAAAAACAGATTGTAGAGCGTATCGGCAGACACCTTGGACGGGTCGTATGTGATCTGCACCGCCTCGTAGTGGCCCGTTCCGCCCTTCACCACTTGCTTGTAGGTTGGGTTTGCGACTGTGCCACCGGCAAAACCTGACACGGCTTCGGTCACGCCATTCACCTTTTCAAAGTCCGCCTCGACGCACCAGAAACAGCCACCAGCGACGGTGATGGTTTCAAGCTGCTGCGCGTGGGCAGTTTTTGCCTGCGCTAGAAATCCCAGCCCAATCATGAAGCCAAGTGAGACGGTTTTCAGTGTGCGAACGGATGTCATAATGTGCCTCCTCTGTCCCCAGCCAGGTTAACGCGATGCGCAAGACGCTCAATTCACAGGACAGAGAGATCGCGCAAGCGTGAGATTGTTTACCGTCCGCGTGAACCCGCGTAGCGTCGCGCCATGACGATACGCATTGCCATGTGGTCCGGCCCCCGCAACCTGTCGACTGCCATGATGTACAGCTTTGCGGCGCGGGGTGATTGCCGGGTGGTGGATGAGCCCTTTTACGCCGCATACCTGGCGCAAACGGGGGCCGATCATCCAATGCGGGACGATGTGTTGCGAACGCAAAACCAGGACCCGGATCGTGTTGCGGAAACACTGATTTCCCCTGTGTTAGAGCCTCTTTTTTACCAGAAGCATATGACCCACCACATGTTGGATGAATGGAGTACGGAGTGGATGGACCATGTCATGCACTTGTTCCTAATCCGGCACCCGGCACGGGTTGTCGCCAGCTATGCCCGCAAGCGTGAAGCGCCGGTTTTCGAGGATTTGGGCTTTGCCCAGCAAGCTCAGATATTTGCCCAGCTCGGCGGAGGCATTGTTGTGGATTCGAGTGATATCCGCGCTGACCCTGCAGGAGTGTTACAGAAGCTTTGCAACGCAATCGGCATTTCTTGGACCGAAAGGATGTTGTCTTGGCCTGCCGGTGGGCACCCCGACGACGGAGTGTGGGCTGCGCATTGGTATAATGCGGTTCATGCCTCGACCGGATTTGATGAGGCAGAGGGGCCTTTACCGGAGTTAGCCGGTAAATACGCAGTTTTAGTGGATGCGGCGATGCCCTATTACGAGGCGCTCGCCGCACACAGAATCACTTGAGCCGACGGTCCCGCGCGGCCAACAGCTTGAGCCGCAGAGCGTTCAGTTGGATGAACCCTGCTGCGTCCTTCTGATCATAAGCGCCAGCGTCATCTTCGAAGGTCACGTGCGCTTCGGAGTAGAGCGAGTGATCCGACCAACGGCCGACTGTACGTGCCAGACCCTTGTAGAGTTTCAAACGGACAGTTCCCGTCACATGCTCCTGGCTTTTGTCGATCAGGGCTTGCAACATCTCGCGTTCGGGCGAGAACCAGAAGCCGTTGTAGATCAGTTCGGCATAGCGCGGCATCAATTCGTCCTTGAGGTGCGCAGCCCCGCGGTCCAGCGTGATCTGTTCGATCCCGCGATGGGCCTCCAGCAGGATCGTGCCGCCGGGCGTTTCGTAGATGCCGCGGGATTTCATGCCGACAAAGCGACCCTCGACCAGATCGAGACGGCCAATCCCGTGTTTGCCGCCCAGTTCGTTCAATTTGGTCAGAACGGTGGCCGGCGACATCATTTCGCCGTTGATAGAGACTGCATCGCCTTTGTCGAAGCCCACTTCGATGTACTCGGGCGTGTCCGGCGCATCCTCAGGATTGACAGTGCGTTGGTATACGTAATCGGGCGCATCCTCGGCTGGATCTTCCAGCACTTTGCCCTCGGATGAGGTGTGCAGCAGGTTGGCGTCCACGCTGAAGGGGGCCTCGCCGCGCTTGTCCTTGGCGATGGGGATTTGATTTTTCTCTGCAAAGTCGATCAGTTTCGTCCGGCTGGACAGGTCCCATTCGCGCCAGGGTGCGATGACCTTGATGTCGGGGTTGAGCGCGTATGCGGCCAGTTCGAACCGGACCTGATCGTTGCCTTTGCCGGTGGCGCCGTGGGCGACGGCATCCGCGCCTTCTGCGGCAGCAATTTCAACCAGCCGTTTGGAAATCAACGGGCGCGCGATGGAGGTGCCCAGCAGATACAAACCTTCATAAAGGGCATTGGCGCGGAACATTGGGAAGACGAAATCGCGTACGAATTCTTCGCGTACGTCTTCGATGTAGATCGCGGATGCACCCATCATTTCCGCCTTGGCGCGTGCCGGTTCCAGTTCTTCGCCCTGGCCCAGATCGGCGGTGAAGGTCACGACCTCGCACCCGTATTCCGTCTGCAGCCATTTCAGGATGATCGAGGTGTCGAGGCCGCCGGAATAGGCCAGCACAACTTTCTTGGGTGCGCTCATCGTCTGTCTTCCCTTGCAAGAGTTGGCTGCCGATAGCCGTTTTGGCGCAGAGGGGCAAGATTGACCCGTGTTGGCGGTGCCGCTAGGTCAGTGAGATTGCCGCGAAGGGGTGAATGGATGAGCTTTCAGGATGATGCGCGCGCCGGGGAACAGGCCATGCGCGCGGTTTTTCCGCCAACTCCGCTGCTTCGGAACGAGGTGCTGTCGGATCGGTACAAAGCCGATATCTGGCTCAAGCGCGAGGACCTGAGCCCAGTACGATCCTACAAGCTGCGCGGCGCGTTCAACGCGATGCGGAAGGTGATGACCGATGGCGCTGTGTTCGTCTGTGCCAGTGCGGGCAATCACGCGCAGGGTGTTGCCTTCATGTGCAAGCATTTCGGTGTGCATGGCGTGATCTTCATGCCGGTCACGACGCCACAGCAGAAGGTCATGAAGACCCAGATGTTTGGCGGCGATCATGTCGAGGTGCGTCTGACTGGTGACTACTTTGACGACACACTTGCCTCTGCCCAAAGGTTTTGCGCGGACGCGGACGCGCATTTTTTGTCGCCTTTCGATGATGGGGATGTGATTGAAGGGCAAGCGTCTGTTGCGGTCGAGATCGAGTCACAGTTGGGTCGCGCCCCTGATCACATTATCCTGCCCGTCGGCGGCGGTGGACTGTCCGCAGGCACACGCAGCTATTTCGAAGAGCGCGTGCACTACACATTTGTAGAGCCGACTGGTGCGCCGTCGCTCGCCAGCGCGGTTGCGGCCGGTCATCCGGTCGACGTGTCGCCGATCAATACCTTTGTTGATGGTGCTGCCGTGGCAACTATCGGTGCGCGCACTTTTGCACGGTTGAAAACCGTTAACCCATCGGACGTGATCGACATCCCCGAGGACCGCATTTGTACCACGATCATCGACATGTTGAATGTAGAAGGCATTGTGCTGGAACCCGCTGGCGCACTGGCCATCGAAGCGCTGGGCGATGTCGCGGATCGGATCGTGGGCAAAACGGTTGTCTGTGTCACATCCGGTGGAAACTTCGATTTCGAGCGGTTGCCCGAGGTCAAGGAACGCGCGCAGCGATATTCCGGTGTGAAGAAGTATTTCATCCTGCGGATGCCGCAGCGCCCCGGTGCGTTGAAGGACTTTCTGAATATCCTTGGACCGGATGATGACATTGCCCGCTTTGAATATCTCAAGAAGTCAGCGCGCAATTTCGGGTCTGTCCTGATCGGGATCGAGACGAAGCGCCCCGAAAACTTTGACCGCTTTCTGTCGGAGCTGGATGCGGGTGGCTTTACCTACACCGACATCACCAACGACGAAACTCTGGCGCAATTCGTGATCTAGGCGGCTTGGCCATCAGCGAGACCGGATGTGAATGCGGCCTTGGATGCGTCAAAACTCGTCAGAATCGCAGTTATGTCGACCTCTGACGCCTTACCCTTGGCCGATAGCGCTTCACCCTTGTGACAGAGCGTCGAAAACTCGGTAAAACCAAGGTTGAGAGCGCTGCCTTTGAGTGCGTGAAGGTCCTCTTCCAAACGGGACAAATCCGGTCCCGCCCGCAGGCCGTCGATGATTTCTGTGACCTCTTCGATGAACAGCGGAACCACTTCTTCGAAGTCTTCTTCGCCGATTTCAGCACGCAGGGTGCTGACACGTTCCCAATCAATCATTACCGTCTCCGATCGCTTTGACCGCGTTTCAGCACAGATCACGTTAAGGAACGGTGACCGTTAAAGGTTTAGGTAATCGGGTTTTCAGTTTCACTGCCTGTTAAGTGGCCGGACCTATCCAGCACTCAAGCAGTTGGAATACGCGGTACATGAATGTTGAATTGATCCAGCAGGAGGAGGCTTCTGCCCCCGACGCCACACATCGTGTGCTGATTGTCGACGACAGCCGTCTACAACGCAAAATCTTGTCGAGTTCCGTGAAGCGCTGGGGGTTCGAGGTTTATGAGGCAGGCTCGGGTGAGGAAGCGCTGAGTGTATGCAGGGATGTATTGCCTGATTTGGTCCTGAGCGATTGGATGATGCCGGGCATGACTGGGCTCGAATTCTGTGCCGCCTTTCGAGAGTTGAGCAAGGACCAATACGGCTACTTCATCCTTCTGACATCCAAGAGCGAAAAGGCCGAAATCGCCATGGGGCTTGAGGCAGGTGCGGACGACTTTGTGACGAAGCCGGTTGATGCCAATGAATTGCGCGCACGGATCGCTGCTGGTGAACGCATCCTGCACATGCAGCGCGAATTGACTGAAAAAAACCGCCTGATCACCGACACGCTGGATGAATTGCAGCGGCTTTATGATTCGCTCGACAGTGATTTGCTTGAGGCGAAGAAGTTGCAGCAATCGCTTGTCCGTGAACGCCACAAATCGTTCGATACAGGTGATCTAAGCCTGATGCTACGCTCCAGCGGGCACGTCGGCGGTGACCTTGTCGGCTTCTTTCCTGCGCAACCGGGCCATCTGGGGCTTTTTTCCATTGATGTGTCCGGCCATGGGATCAGTTCCGCGTTGATGACGGCACGTCTGGCGGGTTACCTGTCTGCCGCAGCGCCAGACCAAAACGTGGCGCTTGAGCGTAGCGACGATGGGTCATACGCATTTTTGCCACCGGAAGACGTCATTGAAACCCTGAATGATCTTGTCCTCGATGAAATGGAGACAGAGCACTACTTTACCCTGCTTCTGGCCGATGTGGATTTGACAACCGGACATGTCAGGATGGCACAGGCAGGTCACCCGCATCCTGCAGTCCAACGCCAGGACGGCACGATTGAACAGGATGGCCCCGGCGGGTTCCCCGTTGGGCTGATGTCGGGGATCTCCTTCACTCAGTTTGAAACGCAACTGACACCGGGCGACCGGCTTTTGTTGCTGTCGGATGGCGTGACGGAATGCCCGGGCACCGATGGTGAGATGCTTCAGGAGGCGGGCCTTGCAAATCTGATGCAAGACTTGGCTGATGTTTCGGGACCTGCTTTTTTCGAAGCACTCTTGTGGCGCATGACCGAGTTTGCGGGTGAAACGACATTTCCCGATGATGTGTCCGGCATTCTCTTTGAATTCCGAGGTGCAGACTAGATGAAGTATCGGTTTAGGAACATCCGATCGCCGTCGTTGTAAACAGCGTCAGTGGCTGATGTCGAGTTCATCCAGATCACGGTATGGTCAGGCTCCAGCGGTTCGCCCAAACGCATCACGGGGCGCGCAACGAACACGTGGCATAGCTTTTCGGCCCATAGATCGTATTCTGGCATATATGTGAAACGACGGAACGCCCCCAGCTTTCGCGGCGATCCGATGTGCCAGCCGGTTTCCTCATAGACCTCGCGGTGCAATGCCCGGATCGGGCTTTCGCCAGGATCAATGCCGCCGCCGGGTAATTGGAATTCCGGCTCTGGACGGCTTTGAAAGGTGAGCATGACCGAAGGTCCGCGATGCAGTATCGCATACGCGCCGGGCCGCATCGTGTACCTGCGTCTGGGGTCGGGCTGTTCGCCAAAACGCCGGATCATGCGCCCCCCTTTCAGTTTCCGCCCGCTATCCTATATAGTCGCGATATGCCAATGACTGGCACCAAAGGAAACCCCAATGACACTCGGTTCGCAACTCGCGTGGGACGATACCGTCCTGCCCTTCCAACTTGATGCTTCCGACATCCGCGGGCGCGTTGCGCGTCTGGACGGAGTGTTGGATGGCATCCTGAAACAACATGATTACCCGCCGCAGGTTGAGGCGCTGATTGCTGAAATGGCATTGCTAACAGCGCTGATCGGCCAGACGATCAAGCTGCGTTGGAAGCTGTCGCTGCAGGTGCAATCCAAGGGTCCCGTGCGGATGATCGCGACGGACTACTACGGACCGGAGAACGAGGGCGACATCGCCCGTATCCGTGCTTACGCCAGCTTTGATCGTGATCGGCTGACCGATGGTGCGCCCTTTGAACAGGTGGGCGAAGGCTATTTTGCCATCATGATCGATCAGGGGACCGGCATGACGCCCTACCAAGGCATCACGCCGCTGGATGGCGCATCGCTTGCCGCCTGCGCACAGACCTACTTTGCGCAATCCGAACAGCTTCCGACACGGTTCCAGCTGAGTTTTGGTAAGTCTACCGAAGCTGGCGGGCCCGAGCACTGGCGCGCAGGTGGCGTGATGCTACAACACATGCCCAAGGCCTCACCCTTTGCCGCAACGTCCGAGGGTACGGGCGACGTGCTGCGGTCCGATGACCTGCTTGAAGGCGATGAGTCCGAGAACTGGAATCGTGTGAACATCCTGCTCGATACCGTGGAAGAGATGGAATTGATCGGACCGCACCTTGCGCCGAACGACTTGTTGCTACGGCTCTTCCACGAGGAGACACCGCGCGTGTTCGACACCCAGCCGATCCGCTTCGGTTGCACATGTTCCGAGGATCGCGTGCGCCAAAGCCTGTCGATCTATTCTGCGCGGGACATTGAGAAGATGACTACCGAAGACGGCCGCGTTACAGCAGATTGCCAGTTTTGCGGCGCGCATTACGACCTGGACCCGGCCACGGTTGGATTCGAGGCGGAAACCCAGGGCGGTGCCTGATCTTCTGGAACAAACACGAGCGGCGCTGGCACAAACCGGCGCCGCTTCGTCTGACTACGATTTGAACAAAGGCGTTCTTCTGCCTGAGGGACGCAAACTGCGTCCCGCTGCGGTCCTTGCTCCGATCATTGAGGGACCAAACGGGTACGAACTGATCCTCACCAAACGGTCTTCGGCACTCAAGCACCATCCGGGTCAGATCGCCTTTCCGGGGGGGAAGCAGGATGATGATGACAGTGATCTGGTTGCGACTGCATTGCGCGAAGCGCATGAAGAAATAGGGTTACAGAGCAACAGTGTCGAAGTGCTTGGCACATTCGCGCCGCACGAGACTGTGACATCTTTCACCGTCACACCGGTTGTTGCCTTTGTGAACGGCCGTTTCGATGCCATTCCCGAAGTTGGTGAGGTGTCAGAGGTGTTTCGCGTGCCTTTGTCCCATGTTCTGCAATCGGCCAATTTCGTTGTTGAGGCCCGGCAGTGGCGCGGACAAAAACGGATGTATTATACGGTGCCCTACGGCCCCTATTACATATGGGGCGCAACCGCGCGTATATTGCGGGCATGGACCGACCTATTGCCCCCAGACTAGAGCCTAACACTGCCTTTTTGACCGATACGGCCGCGCAAGAGCTGTGCGCAGCGTTTGCTGAAGCGGGCTTTCGAGCGCTTTTTGTCGGAGGGTGTGTGCGCAACGCGATCATGTGCGTTCCTATTTCGGACATCGACATCGCGACTGACGCGACACCGGATCAAACCATCAAGATTTGCACCGACGCGGGGTTTCGATGTGTCCCGACCGGAATTGACCATGGCACCGTGACGGTGGTGGTGCAGGGCCATCCGTTTGAGGTGACGACCTTTCGCAAAGATGTTGCAACCGATGGGCGCCGTGCTGTCGTGGCGTTTTCACGTCATATGGGCGACGACGCCCGGCGGCGGGATTTCACCATGAACGCCCTCTATGCAGATGCGCATGGGGTGATCTTTGACCCGGTTGATGGCTTGAACGACGCCCGAGCGAGGTATGTGCGGTTCATTGATGATGCCGGTCAGCGCATCCGCGAAGATTATCTGCGGACCCTTCGTTACTTCCGCTTCTCTGCCCAATACGCGGACCCAGCTGCCGGTTGGGATGCAGAAGCTTTGGCTGGCATCGCCGAGAACCTCGACGGGCTTGAAACGCTGTCCGCCGAGCGGGTGGGTTCCGAGTTGTTGAAACTGCTGTCCGCGCCTTACGCATCGCCAGCGGTTTCCGTCATGCACCAGACGGGTGTTCTTTCACGGTTGCTGCCTGGTGCAGATCCGACATTTCTGGGACCGCTTGTTCACTTGGAAGATCTGACAGGTACCGATCCCGACCCGTTGGTTCGTCTTGCGGCGCTGGGCGGGCAAGATGTTGAGGCGCGACTTCGTCTGTCACGGCGTGATCAGCGACATCTCGAATCGGTGCGGACCTTGTCTGTGTCATCAAACAGCGCTGTTGTGATCGGATACCTGGCTGCCAAGGATGCCGGTCGGGGTGCGGTGCTGCTGAAAGCTGCTTATTCGGGCAACGTTCTTGATCCGAACCTTTTGCGACAAGTGGACAAGGGCGCCGAGGCAGTTTTCCCATTGCTTGCCAGAGACTTGCCGCACCTCTCGGGGCCTGAGTTGGGTGCTGAACTCAAGCGGTTGAAGCAGCTCTGGCTCGACTCCGACTTGATGAAGAGCAAGGAAGAGCTGCTCGCCCCGTGACATTTGACCCCTCCGTCACTATGTGTCGTTACAACCTGATGGAGAGCGCAATGGTACCAAGGATCTGGAACGACGCCTGATCGTCGCTGAACGTCCTTTGTGACGCGCGTGGCCTTGGCTCGCGTCACATACCTATTGCACCACATCTCTACGGACCAATCATGTTTAAGTTCTTTGAATCGCTAGTCGATCCATACCTGCCTTATACGGAAGCCGACACGCCCCCGACCAAGCTTTGGCCATTTCTTCGGGAGTATCTGAAGCCGTTCCGTTGGGTGATTGCCATCACCTTCATCTTCAGCACGGTTGTCGCGTTTGGTGAAATCCTGCTGATCTGGTACGTGGCGCGGATCGTCGATCTGCTGGCGCAGGGAACGCCGGAAGCGATTATTCCGGAATACGGTCTTGAGTTCATGCTGGTCGCCCTGTGGGTGTTGGTGTTGCGCACGCTGATGGCCTTTGTGGATGTTGCGCTACTGCACAATACGCTTCTGCCCAACCTTGGCACGTTGATCCGTTGGCGGTCACACAAGCACGTGTTGCGCCAGTCGGTGGGCTGGTTCGAAGATGACTTTGCCGGGCGCATCGCCAACCGCATCATGCAAACGCCGCCTGCCACGGGTGAGGCGATGTTTCAGGTGCTGGATGCCGGGTCATTCTTTGTCACGTCGGTGATCGGTGCGACCATCCTTTTGATTAGCTTTGATTTGTGGCTTGCTCTGCCGCTGATCCTCTGGATTGTCGGGTATTTGCTGTTGATGCGCTGGGTAATCCGCCGTGCGGGTCCTGCGTCCAAGGCCAGTTCGGACGCACGCAGTGCGATCACGGGCCGGGTCGTGGACAGCTATTCGAACATTCATTCCGTCAAGATGTTCGCCCACCACGACCGCGAGATCGACTACGCCAAAGAGGCGATTGAGAACGCGCGTCAGACCTTCATGAAAGAGATGCGTATCATCGTCAAAATGGACGTGTGCCTGACCATCCTGAACGCGAGCATGATCGTGTCGATGGGTGCACTGGCCATCTGGCTTTGGATCGGTGGGTTCACGACCGAAGGAATGGTGGCGGCTGCACTGACAATTGCGCTGCGCTTGAACAACATGACTTACTGGATCATGTGGGCCATGACATCTCTGGTCCAGAATCTGGGTATCATCTCCGAAGGGATGGAGACGATTGCCCAGCCTGTCACGCTTGTCGATGCGCCTGATGCCAAACCGCTTGAACTGACCCGTGGCGAAATTGCCCTGGAAGATCTGACGCACCACTACGGACGTGGCAGCGGCGGTCTGCAAAGTATCTCCACTGTCATTCAGCCCGGCGAAAAGGTGGGCCTTATCGGTCGGTCTGGCGCTGGTAAATCGACTTTGGTCAAGCTTCTATTGCGGTTTTACGACGCCGAGGCGGGGCGCATCACCATTGACGGTCAGGACATTGCAAAGGTGACGCAAGACAGTCTGCGCCTGAACATCGGTATGGTGCAGCAGGACAGCTCGCTTTTGCACCGGTCTGTCCGTGACAACATTCTGTACGGTCGCCCGAACGCCACAGAGGAAGAGATGGTTGCCGCAGCCGTTCGGGCCCAGGCGCACGAGTTCATCCTTGATCTTTCTGATCCGGAGGGGCGCACCGGGTATGATGCGCAGGTCGGCGAACGCGGCGTGAAGCTTTCGGGCGGCCAACGGCAGCGGATCACGCTGGCGCGTGTGATCCTCAAGAACGCGCCAATTCTTGTTCTTGATGAAGCCACCAGCGCACTCGACAGTGAGGTCGAAGCAGCCATTCAGGATACGCTCTACCAGATGATGGAGGGCAAGACGGTGATCGCGATCGCTCACCGCCTGTCCACCATCGCAGAGATGGACCGCATTCTGGTCCTCGATAACGGGAAAATCGTCGAGGATGGCAGCCATGACGCGCTTTTGGCGCAGGGCGGCCTATATGCCGAACTCTGGGCGCGCCAATCCGGTGGGTTCATCGCGACCGAGGCAGCAGAATGAAGATTTCGAACTGGATCGACTCATTCAGGCGGGCGGAGGGGTCTCCGCCGCAATCCCTATGGCCGTTCATGCGCTGGTGCCTGTCCGGTGCGTGGCCTGCCCTGTGGTTGGCCGCTGCGTGTTCGGCTGCAGCTGGCGCGCTTGAGGCGGGCACAGCGCTGATCCTAGGTAAGGTGATCGACGCGACAGTTCAGCTTGGGCCAGATGGCTTCTTTTCCGTCTCTAACATTGGGCTTGTTGTGGGTGCTCTCGCGTTCTTTCTGATCGCGCGCCCGATCTTGTTTGGGCTAAGCGCGGCAACTAATGCCATCATCGTGCAGCCGAATGTAAACCCGCTGGTCCTGTCTCGCCTGCATCGTTGGACCCTTGGGCAGTCGGTGACATTCTTCGATGATGATTTCGCAGGTCGTATCGCGCAAAAGCAGATGCAGGCGGCACGGGCTGTTACTGATGTCGTGTCCGAATTCATCAACGTCGTTGCCTTTGCGCTAGCGTCGCTCGCAGGGTCGATCATTCTGCTGTTCGCGATTGACTGGCGTGTCGCTATTGGCTTCGCCGTTTGGCTTGTTGCCTACTTCACCTTGATCCGCTGGTATCTGCCACGCATCCGCAAACGGTCTGCGGCGCGTGCGGCAGCACGGGCCATGGTGTCAGGCCAGGTCGTGGACACCATTACGAACATCAAGACAGTGAAGTTGTTCGCCCATGACGACCACGAAGATCAGGCTGCGCTGGGCGCGATGGGCCATTTTCGCAAGACAGCGGTGGATTTCGGTATCCTGTCCGCCGGGTTCCGCTTTGCCCTGATGACCCTGGCCGGGCTGCTGCCTGTGCTTTTGCTGGGTGGTACCATCGTCATGTGGCGACAGGGTATCGCGACACCGGGCGATATCGTTGCGTCCGGTGCAATTGCTATCCGCATTGCGCAGATGACGGGTTGGGTCAGCTTCACGCTAATGGCGATCTATTCGAACGTGGGTGAGATTGAGGACGGCATGCGCACCCTGACCCCGCGCAACCGGGTGCAGAATGCCGAAGGTGCCAAGGCACTTGGCGACGTTGCCGGTGAGGTTGTCTTTGACAATCTCGGCTTCAGTTACGGGCGTGATACAGGTGGGATCACAGGCATTTCGCTGCGCATCGCTCCGGGTGAAAAGGTTGGCATTGTTGGCGCGTCGGGCGCAGGCAAGTCAACACTCGTTTCGTTGCTTTTGCGTCTCTATGAAGGGGAAAGTGGCCGTGTTCTGATTGATGGGCACGACATCAATCATGTGACACAGGACAGTCTGCGCCACAATATTGGGATGGTCACGCAGGAAACGGCGATGTTCAACCGCTCGGCCCGTGAGAACATTCTGTATGGGCGACCGACTGCATCAGAGACTGATATGATCGCAGCTGCACAAAAAGCGGAAGCCCACGAGTTCATCCTGGATCTGCAGGACCACAAGGAACGCAAAGGATACGAAGCGCATCTTGGTGAGCGTGGCGTGAAGCTGTCGGGCGGTCAGCGTCAACGCATAGCCCTGGCGCGCGCCATCCTGAAAGACGCTCCAATCCTTGTCTTGGACGAAGCCACCAGCGCGCTTGATAGTGAGGTCGAGGCGTCGATCCAATCCGCGCTGACCCGCGTGATGGAGGGTAAGACCGTACTTGCTATCGCGCACCGCCTGTCCACGCTGACCGAGATGGACAGAATTGTAGTGATGGATCAGGGCCGCATTGTCGAGGAAGGTCCACACGATGCGCTCTTGGCCAAAGGCGGGCTTTATGCGCGCTACTGGCAGCGGCAATCCGGCGGTTTCATCAGCACGCAGGCTGCGGAATAGCACTTTTCCGCCCGCGCCGATCCCGGTAGGCCACCTGACATGACGACAGTGACGATTGAGAGAATGGGCCAGCAGGGTGATGGTATTGCGCCGGGTCCGATCTATGCCCCCATGACATTGCCTGGAGAGGTGGTGACGGGCAAGGTTGATGGTACGCATCTCACCGATATCCGGATCGTTACTCCGTCGCCTGATCGTGTGTCCCCGCCGTGTTCTCACTTTCGCTCTTGTGGCGGTTGTCAGTTGCAGCACGCATCTGGCGATCTGGTGGCGGACTGGAAGCGCGAGGTGGTCGCGGGTTACCTCAAACATGCCGGTTTAGAGGCTGATGTTCGACCAACAATAACATCCCCGGCGCAATCGCGCCGCCGTGCAAGTTTCGCGGCAAGGCGTACCAAAAAGGGCGCGATGGCGGGTTTTCACGGTCGAAAATCCGATACCATCGTGCAGGTGCCGAACTGCATCCTGATTACACCAACGCTCCGCACGGCTTTGCCGATGTGCGAAGATCTTGCCGTCGCCGGTGCCAGTCGCAAGGCGGCCCTGTCCATCACGGTTACTGAATCGGATACGGGACCGGATGTTGCCGTAACGGGGGGCAAGCCATTGGATGGTACTTTGCGGATCACGCTTGCGGCTTTGTGTGAACAGCATCGTCTTGCGCGCCTGACATGGGATGGCGAGCTCATCGGGATGCGCGCACCGCCAGGCCAGTCCATGGGAACCGCGCGGGTCGTGCCCCCCGCCGGTGCGTTTCTTCAGGCCACGGAACACGGGCAGCAAACGCTGACTGACCTTGTGTGCAGTATCGTCAGTTCGGCGAAATCCGTCGTGGACCTTTTTGCCGGATGCGGCACGTTTGCCTTGCCCTTGGCTGAAACGGTAGAGGTGCACGCGGTCGAGGGCGACAGCGACATGATGATAGCGCTCGATGCAGGTTGGCGGCAGGCCGCTGGATTGAAACGGGTGACGACCGAGACGCGCGACCTGTTCCGGCGCCCGCTCCTGCCGGATGAGCTTGCACGGTTTGATGCGGTCGTGATTGATCCGCCGCGTGCAGGCGCGGTCGCTCAGATGGCGGAACTGGCGCGCGCGCAGGTGCCGGTCATCGCACATGTGTCCTGCAACCCGCAGACCTTTGCGCGTGATGCCGAAACCTTGTGCAATGCCGGATATCTGCTGGATTGGGTGCAGCCGGTGGATCAGTTCCGCTGGTCTACCCATGTGGAACTTGTCGGTGCCTTCCGTTTGGCCCATATCGCCGCGTGAAGGAGACGAGACATGGACCGGACCACCCTTGCCCTGTGGCTTGAAAGCGCGCGTGTCACGAATGCGATTATTGCGGTCATCATTTTGAACGCAATTACGCTGGGTCTGGAAACGTCCCAGGCTGCCATGTCGGTTGCTGGTGGGTTGATCCTCGCCGTGGATCGCATTTGCCTTGGTATCTTTACTGTTGAGATCATTCTGAAGCTGATCGCGTACCGCGGTAAGTTCTTCCGTAATGGCTGGAATGTCTTCGACTTCGTGATCGTTGGTATCGCCCTTATGCCCAGCACGGGTGGTCTGTCCGTCCTGCGCGCGCTGCGTATATTGCGGGTCTTGCGGGTGATTTCAGTGGCGCCAAGCCTGCGCCGCGTCGTTGAGGGGTTTGTGACTGCTTTGCCGGGTATGGGCAGCGTTTTCCTTTTGATGGCGCTGATTTTCTATATCGGTGCGGTCATGTCGACCAAGCTGTTCGCAAGCAGCTTTCCCGAGTGGTTCGGCGATCTTGGCCGCAGTGCCTATTCGCTCTTTCAGATCATGACCTTGGAATCATGGTCCATGGGCATCGTCCGCCCGGTGATGGAGGTGTATCCCTACGCCTGGCTCTTCTTTGTGCCGTTCATCATGATGACCACCTTTGCCGTCGTGAACCTGTTGGTCGGTTTGATCGTCAATTCGATGCAGGATGCGCACGCCGAGGAATCGAATGCAGCAACGGACAGCTACCGGGATGAAGTGCTGAAGCGTTTGGACGCAATCGAGTCAAAGCTGCGCGACAAGTGATCACGCGCTGGTGATCATGCTGGTCAAAATGCCGCTAGGCTGGACGCCGCCGACCGTGGTATTTTTTGCCCAACTACAAAAACAACCCATTGGGACAGGATTTTCATGAAACGCAGACATCTTATGATGGGCGGAGCGGCGGCCATGAGCCTTGGCGCCTGTTCATCCCCAAGCAAGTTCAAGACCTATCGCGGACCTGACGTGACCTACATCGTGGTGAACAAGGAACCGCGGCGCATGTATCTCATGCATGGTGACAGAGTTCTGAAGGACTATGACATCGACCTGGGCTTTGCCCCGATCGGCGACAAGTTCTTTGAAGGGGATGGGCGCACGCCCGAGGGCACCTACATCATCGACCGGCGCAATCCGAACAGCCAGTTCCACTTGTCGTTGGGCATCTCATATCCCAATGCAAGGGACCGGATGGAGGCTGCAGCGTTGGGAAAGCCTCCCGGTGGTGACATCTTTATTCATGGCGAATCCAGCCCGTTCAAGCGCAGGCGAGAGGATTGGACGTGGGGATGCATCGCGGTGACCAACCGCGAGATGGAAGACGTCTATGCTATGGTGCGCAACGGCACGCCGATCCAGATCAATCCCTGATTACGTCGCGGGCGTCGTGGTGATGATGACCGCGTCGTCCTGAGTGTCGTCAATGTTGACCGCCGCAGCATCCGGGTTTGGTGTTGGATCGGGCACAAGCCGGGTCGCCGACGGGTTTGCCTCAGGGATCAACGCGACAGAGTTCGGATTGCCCATGACCATAGTCCACCAGATCTTGCCGTTCTGCTCCTGGAACCAGGCAAAACCCATGTCGCGTGCCTGGGGTGACAGGATCGTGCGGCGCGTGTCCGGCTGCTCCATCCATGCAGCGAGCGTTTCAAGTTCGGTTTCGTAGGTTTCGGATATGTTTTCGCCAATTAGGCTGCCGGAATACCCGACGCGCTGCAGGCGGTCGATGGGCGACGACCCGTCTGATCCGAAGTGCCACGGGCGGTTCTGAACGGACATATCCCGGGCATGGGTTGCTGCCGCTGCATTCAGTTGTGGGTTCAACTCAACAGGCGCTGCGCCTTGAGCGCCGCGCAATGCGTTCACGGAATCAAGCATACGGAACTGTAGCTTCGCTGTATCACCGCCACGTATGCGATACAGTTGGGGTAGCGGACGACCGTCCTCCCCAACCGTCGGTACTGGAGGTGTCGCACAAGCCGCAAGGGTCATCATCGCGACCAGAAGAACCGAGAAAATACGCATTGATCCTGCACATCGTTGTTGCCGTTTGAAACTCGATAGCGACTTGGGCGTTGCATTACAAACCCACATCGGCGTGATGCTGCATAGATGACATCTGTTTGATTTGCGATTGCGACATTCACGCAATAATTTTCACGGAACTGGCAGGAAAACATCATCGGAGAGGCATTCAATGTCCAAATCACCTTTTAACAGTCCCAGCCGCCGCGCGTTTCTCGCTGGCTCGGCGGCCTTGCTCGGTGCCCCTGCGCTCGCGCAGAATGTGCCCGCCGGTCAGGCGTCGCGCGACCCGTCACAGTCGGTTCGTCGCAACATTTCCAGCTTCCGCTCCCTGGCGTGGGAGCCGTATTTCGACAACCTGAGAAACGGTGCAATTCTGGTCGATATCGACAGCCGTGCTGTCCACTACTGGAACGAAGACCAAACAATCTACAAGTTGTACCCCTCCAGTGTTCCGCTGACGGAGGATCTGACCCGTCGTGGCCGTACCCGTGTAACGCTCAAGGACCCGAATCCGGATTGGCGCCCGACCCCCTCTATGAAGAAGCGCAACCCGGAATGGCCTGACTATATCGGCCCTGGTCCGGACAATCCGCTTGGCACGCGGTCCCTGCACCTGAGCTGGACCTATTACCGTATCCACGGCACCCACGATACGCGCAAGATTGGCCGCAAATCTTCGAACGGCTGCATTGGTTTGTATAACGAACATATCGAAGAGCTGTTCGAGATGGCGAACGTCGGGACGCAAGTGTTGCTAATTTGACGACATTACGGCGGATCGGCGGCTAAGTCCCTGAAACACGGTTTGCAATTGCGCAATATTGCTGTTTACAGAGACCCACGAGGTAAGTCTTGGGTGCGTTCCAATGCTAATTGTTGGGGCGCTTAACTGGAGGTTAATATGAAAAAACTCGTTCTCGCTGCTGCTCTGACTGCTGCTGCTTCGACCGCATTCGCCGGCGCACCTGCCGAGCCGATCATCGAAGCACCCGTGATCGTTGAAGAGACTCGTAGCTCTTCGGGCGGCATCGTTCTGCCCCTGCTGATCCTGATCGCAGTTGCAGCTGTTGTTGCGGACTAAGTCCTAAACAATTTACAAAAGAAAAAGGCGGCTCGTTTAGAGCCGCCTTTTTTAATTGCTGACTGAGTACGGTACCGTCAGTCCAGCCAACCGCGTAGATTTTCTTCGATGACGGTGTTCAAGGCATCAATGTGCGCGTCATCGTCATTGAGGCATGGAATATAGGTGAACGTCTCACCCCCGGCTTCTTCAAAGCTTTCCTTGATTTCTTCGTTGATCTCTTCCAGCGTTTCAATGCAATCCGCAGAAAACGCTGGCGCACATACGGCGATGTTCTTTTTCCCAGCTTCAGCCAGGCGCGCGACCTCTTCGACCGTGTAAGGTTTCAGCCACTCTTCGGGTCCGAATTTCGATTGGAAAGTTGTTTTAATTTCAGTGTCTTGCCACCCAAGACGCTCTTTCAACAAGCGCGTCGTTTTCTGGCACTGACAGTGATACGGATCGCCTTCCATAAGGTAGCGCAGGGGCACGCCATGGTAGCTGCACACCAGAATGTCCGGGCGCGTATCCATGGCGCCATAAGCGCGCTCGATGGATTGGGCGAGCGCTTCGATGTATTTCGGATGTTCGAAGTAGGGCTGGACTGTCCGCGTTGTCGGCTGCCACTTCTCCTCCATGAGCGCGCGAAAGAACTGGTCATTCGCTGTGGCCGACGTCGCCCCGGCATAGTGCGGGTAAAGCGGGAAAAATAGGATCTTCTGGCACCCGGCCTCGACCATCTCACGGACTTTGGACTTGGTCGACGGGTTACCGTAGCGCATGCAGAAATCGACCATGACCTGATCGCCGTACTTGTCGTGCATGGCCGCCTTGATCTTGGCCGTCTGATCCTTGGTGATCGTCATCAACGGGCTTTCGCCCGCCTCTTCGTTCCAGATCGACTTGTAGGCGGCGCCGGATGAGAAGGGACGCTTCGTCAGGATAATAAGCTGGAGAAGCGGCTGCCAGATCCAGGCGCTGTAGTCGATGACGCGCTTGTCGGACAGAAATTCGTTCAGATAGCGCCGCATGGACCAATAGTCATAGCCATCCGGGGTGCCGAGGTTCGCCAGCAGAATGCCCACGCGGGCCGGCGGGATGGCCGGGTGATCGTCTTCCGCATGGGCCGGACGGGTCGCGGTCTTGCTGGTATCGAGCATCTTGGTCTCTTCCTGGTCGCCAATGGGCCTGAGATAAACGGATTTGCGTGCACGTCAATCTGGCAGCGACGTTTCGTCCGTGTTGAGGGCGTCAGCCAGTCTGGCCTGCGCTGATCCGGGACGCAGCGGCTTTTGCTGGCTTTTATCCGGGGCCCAACCTGTCAGCACGATCAGTTCAAAGGTCGCAATCACACCGCCGTCGTCGCTGGGAAAGCTGGCCGCATATATGTCCGCCGCCCGTTTCAGCACGCCGGGCCGTGTCGCTGCCTTGTTGCGGGCATTGAGTGCATTCGCCTCGCCCATGGCACGCAGGTCTCGCATCAGATGCCATATAGACTTGTATTGCACGCGCAGAGGGACAGTGTCGGCGACTGGCAGTGCCAGACCGGCGCGTTGTAGCAGGGCGCCGAGGTCGCGCACCTCTGCCATCGGCGCGACGCGGGGTGACAAGCCACCTGTCTCTGCCACTTCCGCCTCCGCCAGACACGCGCGCAATTCATGCAGGGTTTGGCCACCCAGTGCGACCGCTAACAGAAGTCCGTCTGCTGTCAAAGCGCGGCGGCATTGGATCAGTTGCCCCACCGGATCATTGGCCCAATGCAGACCCAAACTGTGGATCACCAGATCATGTTTTGCCTGGTCGAGCGGTAGTGTTTCTTGTTCTTCCATGAGGTGCGCGCCGTCAACTTGGCCCCTCCACAGATCTGGGAAAGCCGCAACCACCGCAGCAGATGAAAAGGATTTGTTAACCATCATAAGTCGATCTTGGACCTCATCACGTGCTGCTTCCTGAAGAAAAAGCGCGGATGCGTCGGCGCGCGCCCTGTTTCGGGTAAGTGCGCCAAGATCGGTCAAGGGGGCAGGCTGCGTCATGGCGGCATAGGTAGGACAGCAATGGGTCTTTTACAAACGGCGCTCACTGCAATTTATCCGCCCCGGTGCCTTGGGTGCGGGCAGATGGTCGATAGTGATTTCGGCCTTTGTGGCACGTGCTGGGGGCAGACATCCTTTATAGGGGGCACGATCTGCGACAGTTGCAGCACGCCGCTCCCCGGTTCGGCGGTGGGCGAGATTGTTCATTGCGACGCTTGTTTGAAGTCGCCAAAGCCTTGGAAGCAAGGGCGCGCGGCGCTGATATACACCGGGATGGGTCGCAAGATGGTCCTGCGGCTCAAGCATGCTGACCGGCAAGAGATTGCGAAACCAGCGGCGGGTTGGATGCGCCAATCCGTTCTCGAAATCGCCCCAGACAATGCGTTGCTTGCGCCCGTCCCGTTGCATTGGATGCGCCTTGCCAAACGGCGATACAATCAATCCGCGCTGATCGCGATGCACTTGTCTGACAAAACCGGCCTAGATGTGTGCCCCGATTTGCTTGAACGCCCACGGCGGACCCCGTCACTCGACGGCAAGACAAAGGTTGAGCGTGCCGCCATCCTCGACGGCGCCATTCGCGTGGCCCAGCGTCGCCGCCATCGGATCGTCGGTCGGTCGGTGGTGCTGATTGACGACGTGCTGACGACCGGTGCAACACTCGCCGCCTGTGCCGAAGCCTGTTGTGCGGCAGGTGCCGCAGACGTGTGCGTCGCTGTACTGGCGCGTGTCGTCAAAGACGCCTAGATAACCGGCAAATGTGACTTCGCTCCGAAAAGGACCCGCGCTGTGAAAGCTGTCGAAATTTATACATCGCCCTTGTGTGGCTTCTGCCACGCCGCCAAGCGTTTGCTCAAAGAAAAAGGCGTGGAATTTTCCGAGGTAAATGTCCTCGCCAACCCTGGTCGCAAGGCCGAGATGATCAAGCGCGCCAATGGCGGTCGGACCGTTCCCCAGATCTTTATCGGGGACACCCATGTGGGTGGGTGTGATGACCTTTATGCGCTTGATGGTGCGGGCAAGCTCGACGCGCTGCTTGCATCCTGAATGAAGACAGCGCTGCTGCAACTCAACGTCTCTGACGATCCGATGGCCAACCTGCCGCAGACGATGGAGCTGGTTGAGAAAGCGGCAGACATGGGCGCCACGTTCATCTTGACGCCCGAAGTGACGAACTGCGTTTCGACCAGCCGGACACATCAACAGTTGGTTTTGCAGCCGGAAGAGGATGACCCGACCCTTGCCGCGCTCAGGCGGGTGGCGTCGGACAAGGGTGTCCATATCCTGATCGGCTCACTTGCACTCAAGACGGACGATCCGGATGGGCGGTTTGCCAACCGGTCCTTTCTGATCTGTCCCCGCGGGGACATCCTTGCCCGCTACGACAAGATCCACATGTTTGATGTGACGATCAGCGATACCGAGACCTATCGAGAATCCGCAGGTTATAGGCCTGGCGAGCGCGCAGTTCTCGCGCGCACTGAATTCGCGCCCATTGGCATGGCCGTTTGCTACGACATGCGCTTTCCGCGGTTGTCCGATGCTTTGGTCGGCGCGGGCGCACAAATTCTGACATTTCCATCCGCCTTTTCGCCCGTCACCGGTGCGGCGCATTGGCACAGCTTGCTGCGCGCCCGCGCAATCGAAGCCGGGGCGTGGGTTCTGGCCCCGGCCCAGACAGGCACGCATTCCAGCGCGCAGAACAAGACGCGGACCACATATGGGCATTCACTTGCCGTCGATCCGTGGGGAGAGGTCTTACTTGACGCAGGGACGGCCCCCGGCGTTTATGTCTTTGATCTGGATTTGGAAAAGGTGGCCGAGGCGCGCCGCCGTGTCCCATCAAGGGAAAATGCGCGCCCGTTCGAAGCCCCCTGATGGCGCATGAGCACGGACAAGAACGCACTTGCCATTTCGCTGTTCAGCGAGGTGTTGGCGGCGGACCAAATGGTCCGCAACCGGCTGAGCCGTGTGCTGCCCAAAGGCATGGAAATCTCGCACTTTTCAGTCCTGAACCACCTCGCCTGGCATGAGGGCGAGCGCAGCCCTGCGCAGTTGGCCGAGACGTTCAATGTGACCCGTGGGGCCATGACAAACACGCTCAATCGTCTGGAGTGGGCGGGATACATTCACATCCGCCCCGATTGGGACGACGCGCGTCGCAAGATGGTGGCCATCAGTCCCGCCGGTCGCCGCGCCCGTGATCAGGCGCTAAGTTCTATCGCGCCGGTGGTCGGAGAAGTGATCGACAAGCTGGGCGAGGATCGCGTGCGGTCGACCCTGCCCATTCTACGCCAGTTGCGCGTCGAGATGTCGAATAAGCCTAAGCCGGATTAAGGCTAGCGGTAACGTAGTTCACGCTCAGGTCTGTGTCGGACAGTTTCCAGGCCCAAGTCAGCGGATTGAACACGAATCCCTTGCGATCCACGGGGTCCAGACCAGCGTTCCGCATCAGATCAAACAATTCATCTGGTGTGATGAACTTGTTCCACTCATGCGTACCTTTGGGCAGCCAGCGCATCACATGCTCTGCCCCGATGATCGCCATCATGTAGGATTTCGGGTTCCGGTTGATGGTCGAGCAGATGTGCAGCCCCCCCGGTTTCAGAAGTTGCCGACACGCGGTGAGGTAGCTGAGCGGATCGGCCACATGCTCGACCACCTCCATGTTCAGCACGACGTCGAATTGTTCACCTGCCGCTGCCATATCTTCGGCCGTGGTGTGGCGATAGTCGATGGTCAGGCCGGATTGTTCTGCGTGAACCTTGGCCACGGGGATGTTGCGCTCTGCCGCGTCAGCGCCCACGACTTCGGCTCCCAAACGCGCCATCGGTTCAGATAGCAAACCGCCGCCGCATCCGATGTCGAGAATGCGCAGCCCTTTGAACGCCTCCGGCTCGGTCAGATCCCGGTCAAACTCTGCCGCGATCTGGCTGGTGATATAGTCCAGCCGACAGGGGTTCAGCATGTGCAGCGGCTTGAATTTCCCGTTCGGATCCCACCATTCCGCTGCCATTGCCTCGAATTTTGCGATTTCCGATGGGTCAACGGTGGTTTGATGCGTTTGCATTTGCGTCTCCGTATGCTCATGTGCGTCTTACGCCCTATGTAGGTCAGTAATGGACAAACACAGCGATCAAAAGCGCGCGGTACAATATCTGTATCCGCCCATGGACCCCTACGACCAACGGATGCTGGAGGTTGGGCAGGGGCACCGTATTTATGTAGAGCAATGCGGCAATCCCAACGGGATGCCCGTGGTCGTTTTGCATGGCGGCCCAGGCGGTGGGTGCAGCCCAGCGATGCGGCGCTATTTCGATCCCGAACACTACCGGGTGATTCTGTTTGATCAGCGCGGTTGTGGGCGATCCCGTCCGCATGCGTCGGTGATGAACAACACAACGTGGCATCTGGTTGATGACATCGAGTTGATCCGCAAGACGTTGGGTATCGACGCTTGGATCGTTTTTGGCGGGTCATGGGGCGCGACCCTTGCTCTAATCTATGCCGAGGCGCATCCGTCTCGCGTGCGTAACCTCGTCCTGCGCGGCGTGTTTCTGATGACACAGGCAGAATTGGATTGGTTCTATGGCGGTGGCGCGGGCAAATTCTGGCCCGAGGTCTGGTCGCGGTTCGAAGGGCTGATCCCCGAAGACGAGCGTGGCGATCTGATAGGTGCATATCATCGGCGCCTGTTTTCGGGCGATGTGGCGATGGAGACGCGGTTTGCCCGCGCTTGGTCGTCGTGGGAAAATGCTCTGGCTTCCATCCATTCGTCAGGTGCCGGTGGCGAAGCGCCCGGCGACTATGCCCGCGCCTTTGCCCGGCTTGAGAATCACTATTTCACTAACGCTGGGTTCCTTGAGTTCGACGGCCAGATCCTGGCCCATGCCGGGCGGATCAAGCACATTCCCGGCACCATTGTGCAGGGCCGCTACGATATGATTTGCCCGCCGGACAGCGCCTATGCCTTGTCCAAGGCGTGGCCGCTGGGTGAGCTGAAAATGGTGCGCAATGCCGGTCATGCCTTGTCTGAGCCGGGGATTTCGGCTGAATTGGTGCGCACCATGGACAGGATCGCAGGAAAATGACCCGCATCGACCGCCGCGCGCTATTTGCTTCCGGTGCTGCCGCAGCCTTGCTCGCGGCCACGGGCGCATCGGCGTTGCCACAGCGCGGTGGGCGGTTGCGGGCGGCATTGTCGCCTGAGTTGTTCGAGCGGGCGGTGGCCGCGACGGTCTATGACAACCTGACCGAGATTGCGGCAGATGGCACGTTGCGTGGCGAGCTGGCGACGGATTGGTCGTCGGACGCGGATGCGCGTGTGTGGCGGTTCAAGCTGCGTGAGGGCGTGACCTTCCACGATGGGACACCGTTTGATGCTTCAGCCGTCGCCCATCTGATGTGGGATGTTGAAGCACTGGATGCTCTGACAGTTCAGATCACTCTGGATGCGCCAAACCCGAGCCTGCCTTACCTGCTGGCCCAACCGGGCTTCGAAATTTGCGGGGCGACAGGCACTGGCCTTTATGAAGTGCAAAAGCTGGATGAAGGGCGCCACTTCATCGGGACGCGCTTGGCGGATCACTGGAAACAGGGCGCAGGCTGGTTCGATTCTGTTGAGTTCGTGCAGTTCAGTGCGGACCACGTACGTGGCGAAGCGCTGCGCGACGGGTTGGTCGATGTGGCGGATGTCATTGCGCTGGATGACTATGCAGACCCGCGCGATTTCCAGACGTTACCCAATGCGCACGCCCCGACGCATATTGCCAGCCGGTCAGTCACTGTGCCTGTCACGGTCGGCAAATCCTGGCCACTGGACAACCTGCGCATGTCGGAACGGTGGTGGATGGCCTGAAGGGCTTGCAGACTCAGGGGCACATGCGTATATCCCATTCAACAGCGGCGCGCTGGGGTCCACACCCAACGCTCCACCGGGTAACATCAACGGGCCGCGCGCCCGTTTTTTTGTGCCCTGCACATAGATATTGGACACCATGACCAACGACCTGATTGCCAAAGCTGCCATCGACCGCCGCCTGGCCGAGATCATCACCCCGGTGATCGAGGATCTGGGCTATGAGCTGGTGCGTGTGCGGCTGATGAGCGGCAAGGAAACGACGCTGCAGGTCATGGCCGACAAGCCCGATGGCGGGATTGAGGTCGATGATTGTGCGGCGATTTCGACTGCTGTGAGTGCGACCTTGGATGTCGAGGACCCGATCCTTGACGCCTACACGCTTGAAGTGTCCTCACCTGGCATCGACCGTCCGCTGACGCGGCTCAAGGACTTCGATATGTTCGAAGGGTACGAGGCCAAGCTGGAAACCGATGAGCTGATCGATGGACGTCGCCGCTTCAAAGGCGTGCTGGCCGGGATCGAGGACGATGAGGTTCTGATCAACGTCACGGGTGGCGGCGACGGCGAAGAGATCACCATCGGCCTGAAGTTCGAGTGGTTGAGCGATGCCAAGCTGGTCCTGACGGACGAGCTGATCAAAGAAATGCTGCGCCAGCGCAAAGCCGCGGGCGTGTTGAACGAAGACAATTTCGACGAGATTGAGACCGAAGGGTCAGAGGAGGACAGCTGATGGCCATTACATCTGCAAACCAGCTTGAGCTGCTGCAAACCGCCGAGGCGGTGGCCCGCGAAAAGATGATCGACCCCGCGCTCGTGGTCGAGGCGATGGAAGAATCGCTCGCCCGTGCGGCGAAGTCCCGCTACGGCGCCGAAATGGACATTCGCGTGTCCATCGACCGCAAGACCGGCAAGGCAACCTTTACCCGTGTCCGCACCGTGGTCGAGGAAGAAGAGCTGGAGAACTACCAGGCCGAGTTCACTGTTGAGCAGGCCAAGCAGTACATGGACAACCCAGCCGTCGGTGACACCTTTGTTGAGGAAGTCCCTCCGGTCGAGATGGGCCGGATCGCCGCCCAATCCGCCAAGCAGGTGATTCTGCAGAAGGTCCGCGAGGCTGAGCGGGATCGTCAGTACGAAGAGTTCAAGGATCGTGCGGGCACCATCATCAACGCGCTGGTCAAGCGTGAGGAATACGGCAACGTCATCGTCGATGTGGGTGCGGGCGAAGCAATCCTGCGCCGCAACGAAAAGATCGGCCGCGAATCGTACCGTCCGAATGATCGCATTCGCTGCTACATCAAGGATGTGCGGCGTGAGCAGCGTGGCCCGCAGATCTTTCTGAGCCGCACGGCGCCTGAGTTCATGGCCGAGCTGTTCAAGATGGAAGTGCCCGAGATCTACGACGGCATCATCGAGATCAAAGCGGTTGCCCGTGACCCGGGTTCGCGCGCGAAGATTGCCGTGATTTCCTATGACAACTCCATCGACCCCGTCGGTGCCTGTGTTGGTATGCGTGGTTCCCGCGTGCAGGCCGTTGTGAACGAACTGCAAGGCGAAAAGATCGACATCATTCCATGGAATGAGGACCAGCCGACCTTCCTCGTGAACGCATTGCAGCCCGCCGAGGTCAGCAAGGTGGTTCTGGATGAGGAGGCGGGCAAGATCGAAGTGGTTGTGCCCGAGGAGCAGTTGAGCCTCGCCATTGGTCGCCGTGGTCAGAACGTGCGTCTGGCCTCGCAACTGACCAACCTCGACATCGATATCATGACCGAGGCTGAAGAATCGGCGCGTCGTCAGGCCGAATTCGAAGAGCGCACCAAGCTGTTTATGGACACGTTGGACCTTGACGAATTCTTTGCCCAGCTGCTGGTGTCCGAAGGGTTCACGAACCTGGAAGAGGTCGCTTACGTCGAACTGGACGAACTGTTGGTCATCGACGGCGTGGACGAAGGCACTGCCGAAGAACTGCAGGCCCGTGCCCGCGACGTGCTGGAAGCCCAAGCCAAGGCAGCGCTAGACAATGCGCGCAGCATGGGAGCCGAGGACAGCCTTATTGAATTCGACGGGCTCACACCCCAAATGGTAGAGGCGCTCGCCAAGGACGACGTCAAAACCCTCGAAGATTTTGCAACTTGCGCAGACTGGGAACTGGCCGGTGGCTGGACAACCGTCGATGGCGAACGTCACAAGGACGATGGTGTTCTGGAACCCTTCGACGTGTCGCTGGAAGAGGCGCAGCACCTGATCATGACCGCCCGTGTTCTGCTGGGTTGGGTTGATCCCGCTGAATTGGAAGCCGAAGCCGAGGCTGAAGACGGCGAAGAGCTGACCGAGGAGGCCGAGGCCTGATCTCAGGCCTCGGGTGGGCCTGATGGGTCGCGGTGGCGTCTCAAAGGATCGGTCGGATGGACCGGAGCGCAAGTGCATTGCCACGGGCGAGGTGCAACCCAAGCATGGGTTGATCCGCTTTGTCGTGGGACCCGATGCGCAGATCGTGCCGGACATCGCGGGCAAGCTGCCCGGTCGTGGCATCTATGTTGCGGCGGATCGGGCAGCCTTGGACAAGGCGGTGCAGAAAAAGCTGTTTGCACGGGGTGCCAAGCAACCCGTGCAGGTGCCGGATGATCTGGTGGCTGAGGTTGAGCGGCAATTGGCGCGGCGGGTCATTGACCTGATCGCGCTGTCCCGCAAGGGCGGTCGGGCCGTCGCGGGCTATGAAAAGGTCAAGAACATGCTCCAGATGGAAGAGGCGCAGGTTCTGATCCAGGCGGTCGACGGGTCTGGTCGTGGCAAGTCCAAGTTGAGTACGCCGCATTTCGGCACGTATATCGGCTGGCTGACGGCAGATGAGTTGGGTTTGGCTTTTGGCCGTCAAACTGTGATACATGGGGCGCTCGCCTCTGGTGGACTCACGCAACGTGTTGTAGAGGAAGCCAACCGCTTACGCGGATTCCGCGAAAGTGCAGTGGCTGGCGCCACCGGGCGCGAAAATGACGGCGGCAAGGGCCGCCGGGAAGGATAGACGAGCTTTATGAGCGATACTGACGGGAAAAAGACACTGGGTCTGCGCAGCGGCGCGCGTCCGGGCAATGTGAAACAGAGTTTCAGCCACGGCCGGACCAAGAATGTCGTCGTCGAAACCAAGCGCAAGCGCGTTGTGGTGCCGAAGCCCGGTGCCGCGAAGCCTGCTGGTGCCGGTGGTGCTGCCGGGGGTGACCCCAGCCGTCGCCCGGCGGGCATTTCAGATGCCGAGATGGAGCGCCGCCTGAAGGCTGTTCAAGCGGCCAAGGCGCGTGAAGTCGAAGAAGCCGCCAAGCGCGAGGCCGAAGAAAAGGCCCGCGAAGCCGAACGCGAGCGTCGCCGTGCCGAAGCCGAAGCCAAGGAAAAGGCCGAGCGCGAACGCGAAGAGGCTTTGAAGGCTAAGGAAGAAGAAGAGAAGCGCAAGGCCGCCGAAGCGGCTGCGGCTGCTCAAGCTGCGGCTGCCGCACCTGCCGAAAAAGCGCAACCGGCGCAACGTCAGGCGCAGCCTGCCGCGACCCCGCGCAAGAACGAGCGTGACCGCGATCAGCGGCCCAACAACCGCGGTCGCGACGATGGCGGTCGCCGTTCGGGCAAGCTGACGCTGAACCAGGCGCTGTCCGGTGGCGAAGGTGGACGTCAGCGGTCGATGGCGGCCATGAAGCGCAAACAGGAACGTGCCCGGCAAAAAGCCATGGGCGGTTCGGTCGAGCGTGAAAAGGTTGTACGCGACGTGCAGGTGCCCGAGGCCATCGTCGTGAGCGAGCTTGCCAACCGCATGACCGAAAAGGTCGGCGATGTGGTCAAGGCGCTGATGAACAACGGCATGATGGTCACGCAGAACCAGACCATCGACGCCGACACCGCCGAACTGATCGTCGAGGAGTTCGGCCACCGCGTGCAGCGTGTGTCCGACGCCGATGTCGAGGACGTGATTAAAGAGGTTGAGGACAAGGCAGAAGACCTGCTGGGTCGTCCGCCGGTCATCACCATCATGGGTCACGTCGACCACGGTAAAACATCGCTGCTTGATGCGATTCGTGATGCGAAGGTTGTGGCCGGCGAAGCTGGCGGGATCACGCAGCACATTGGTGCCTACCAGGTCAAAACCGATGATGGCGTGACGCTGTCATTCCTCGATACACCTGGCCACGCGGCGTTTACGTCGATGCGGTCGCGCGGTGCGCAGGTGACGGACATCGTGGTGCTGGTTGTTGCGGCAGATGACGCCGTGATGCCGCAGACGATCGAGGCCATCAACCATGCCAAGGCAGCTGAGGTTCCGATGATCGTTGCGATCAACAAATGCGACAAGCCGGAGGCGAACCCGGACAAGGTGCGCACCGACCTGCTGCAGCACGAAGTGATCGTCGAGAAGATGTCCGGTGAAGTGCAGGACGTCGAAGTGTCTGCCATCACGGGTAAGGGTCTGGATGAACTGCTGGAAGCCATTGCGCTTCAGGCCGAAATTCTGGAACTGAAAGCGAACCCCGACCGCGCGGCCCAAGGTGCTGTGATCGAGGCGCAGCTGGATGTGGGCCGCGGGCCCGTTGCGACCGTTCTGGTTCAGACCGGCACGCTGCGCCAAGGCGATATCTTTGTTGTGGGTGAGCAGTACGGTAAGGTCCGGGCGCTCATCAACGACAAGGGCGAGCGCGTGAAAGAGGCGGGACCGTCTGTTCCGGTTGAGGTGCTTGGCCTGAACGGTACGCCCGAGGCGGGTGACGTTCTGAACGTGACCGAGACCGAAGCGCAAGCGCGCGAGATCGCGGAATATCGCGAGAAAGCGGCCAAGGATAAACGTGCCGCAGCCGGTGCGGCGACAACCCTCGAACAGCTTATGGCCAACGCTAAGGCGGACGAGAACGTCAGCGAACTGCCCATTCTGGTCAAAGCGGACGTGCAGGGTTCTGCCGAGGCTATCGTTCAGGCGATGGAAAAGATCGGCAACGACGAAGTCCGTGTGCGTGTGCTGCACTCCGGTGTGGGCGCGATCACTGAAACCGATGTCGGTCTCGCTGAAGCGAGCCAGGCGCCGATCATGGGCTTCAACGTCCGTGCGAATGCCTCGGCCCGGAACACGGCGAACCAGAAAGGCGTGGAGATTCGGTATTACTCGGTCATCTACGACCTTGTGGATGATGTGAAAGCGGCTGCGTCTGGCCTGCTGAGTGCTGAGATTCGCGAGAACTTCATCGGCTACGCCGAGATCAAGGAAGTCTTCAAAGTTACTGGCGTTGGCAAGGTTGCCGGGTGTCTGGTGACCGAAGGTGTTGCCCGCCGTTCGGCAGGTGTGCGGCTGCTGCGTGATAACGTGGTGATCCACGAAGGCACCCTGAAAACCCTCAAACGATTCAAGGATGAAGTGGCAGAAGTTCAGTCGGGTCAGGAATGCGGTATGGCGTTTGAAAACTACGACGATATTCGCCCGGCCGACGTCATCGAGATTTTCGAGCGGGAAGAAGTCACCCGGACGCTGGACTGATAGGTACCTGCAAGAACGAGAAAAGGGGACGGTATGAAACCGTCCCCTTTTCTATTCAGATCGTCGCGTTATGCAGCTTGCGAAACGGGCATTCCGGAATATTGGGCTCCGTCAACCCGAACAGTCATCCGTCCATCTGGAAGGGTCTTGACGTAAACCCCTTGGATCAAAACGGCGCTGCCCAAAGCAATAGTGCGTAGCATGACTTTCCTCCCCAAAAAGAAAGTTGTGCACTCAACTATAAGTAATTCGGTTAACGAGTCATCAACAATGTCACAAAAATGTCGTTTTTTTTGTCGTTTTGAGAAAGTTGTTACCCAACGTTACAACCAATCCCGAAGAATTGGGATCAAAGGAATGTCCGCTTCCGGCATTGGATAGTTTTTTAGGTCATTCGGTTTGACCCATTTTAGCGCCTGATTTTCGCGAGATTGGGGTGTGCCTTCCCACTTTCTACATGCAAAAAGCGGCATCAAAAGGTGGAAGTCCGCATAGCTGTGGCTGGCAAATGTAAGTGGTGCCAGGCACGACGCCCAGGTGTCTATGCCAAGTTCTTCGTCCAATTCACGAATCAGCGCTGCTTCGGGGCTTTCGCCCGCCTCGACCTTGCCCCCGGGAAACTCCCAAAGGCCGGCCATCGACTTGCCTTCGGGTCGCTGGGCCAGCAATACTCTGCCGTCAACGTCAATCAGCGCGACCGCTGATACCAGCACAACCTTCATGATCGATAATCCGCGTTGATGTCGATGTATCCGTGGGTCAAATCGCAGGTCCAGACCGTGGCCGATCCTTCGCCCATACCGCAATCCACGCGGATGCGAATGTTGTCCTGCTTCATATGTGCGGCGGCGTCCTCTTCGCGATAGGTCGGGCTGACCCAACCGTTTTCTGCCACGAGTATATCGCCGAACCAGATGGACAGTGTATCGCGGTCTGCCGGAGCGCCTGACTTACCAACGGCCATCACAACGCGGCCCCAATTGGGATCCTCGCCTGCGATAGCGGTTTTGACCAAGGGCGAATTTGCGATCGACAGACCATGGGTCTTGGCCGCCGACGCATCTGTGCAGCCTGTGACATCAATCGTGATGAACTTCGTAGCACCCTCTCCATCGCGCACCACTTGATGCGAGAGGTCGAGCATGACGGCTTGCAAAGCCTCTTCGAACTCTGCGTTGCCGGTGACGTCAACGCCGCTCCACCCTGTCGCGGCAACGATCAGGCTGTCCGACGTCGAGGTATCGCTATCCACTGTGATGCAGTTGAACGTCGTATCTGCTGCGGCGCCCACCATGTCCTGCAATGCGCTCTGCGACACCTGTGCATCGGTAAAGATGTAAACCAACATCGTCGCCATGTCGGGGGCAATCATGCCGCTGCCTTTCGCGATACCTGCAATCTTCACGGGCTTTCCGTTGGCGTTGATCGTGCGCGTGGCACCCTTGGGATAGGTGTCTGTGGTCATGATGGCAGACGCCGCAACTGCAATGGCGTCCGCGGATTGCAGCGTAACCAGATTGGACAGATGTGCTGTGATCCGCTCGTGCGGCAGCGGTTCGCCGATGACGCCGGTTGATGCGGTGAATATCCGTTCTGCGGGCAATCCGGTGGCTTGCGCTGTCGCATCGACAACAGCGGCCACTGCATCCACCCCGTTGCGTCCGGTGAATGCGTTGGCATTGCCTGCATTCACCAGAATGGCAGCGCCTGCGTCCTGTCGCCCGCCCAGTTTGGCCTGGCAATCCAGAACCGGTGCCGCGCGGGTCGAAGATTTGGTGAAAACGCCAGCGACGCTTGTGCCGGGGGCACAGATAGCCAGCATGACGTCCAGCCGTCCGGAATACCGGACGCCAGCCTCGACCGCGGCAAAGGTGATGCCGTCAATCTGTGGCAGCTTGGGAAACGTCTCGGGCGCCAGCGGCGAGCGAGGCAGCGCACCAGCCATCCCTTATTCCACCAGTCCCAGATCGGACAGGATCTCGGGATCAAGGTCAGCAGCGCCCGATTGGTCGATCTGAGCGTTTGCTGTCAGGGATGCGACGTATTCTTCGACCGCTGCATCGCGTACTTCCGCAAGCAACTCTTCGCGGACGTCATCCAGTTTGGGCGCATCGGGCACCCGCGTTTCGTTCAAAATGATGACGTGCCAGCCGAACTGCGTTTGCACCGGGTCGGAAACCTCGCCCACTTCCAGGGAGATCACGGCAGCTTCGAAACTCGGCACCATCGCACCTGCGCCAAACCAGCCAAGCTGTCCGCCATTGGGCCCGGACGGACCGGTCGATTTTTCCCGCGCGGTGGCGGCAAAGTCTGCTCCGCCGTCAAGCTCCGCCTTAATGGCTTTGGCTTCTTCCTCTGTCTCCACCAGAATGTGCGAGGCGTTGTACTCTTCCTGAGGGGTCACGCCTTCGTACTTTGCTTCATAGGCGGCCTGAATTGCTTCGTCCGTCAGCTTTTCCTGAAACAGCGTTTCCAGCTCTTCGCCCGCGGTGAGTGACCGCGTCTCGTTCTCGATCTGCAGCAAAGTCCGTTTGGGCAGGTCGCCGTCGAAAGACTGCGCCAAAAGCGTCTGGTTGATCAGTTGCTCAAGGATACCGCTGAACAGAACATCGTTCGGCAATTGTTGGAACTGCTGGGGCAGCGATGCGCGCGCCACGATCATGTGACCGACCGTGATGTCGGTCCCGTTTACCGTGGCAACAACCGTGTCTGCATCCTGCGCTGTTGCCGGGGTGGCCAGGGCTGCAATCAAACCCAGCGCGGGCAGCGAGAAGAAACGTTTATTCATGTAACAGTCCTTGGGGCTCTTGCGCCCCACCCGGGGCGCGCATTGACACGGTTTCACGTGACCCTTACATCGCCCTATGGACGCGGCCGGGGCCGATTTTCGCCCACCGTTATTATGGGCTTGGCACGCGCCCGGCAAGCAGTTGCTGTATAGACACTAACGATCGGCTGGAGAACGTATGCTCGGTTTCGGTACCCTCACGAAGAAGGTGTTTGGCACCCCCAATGATCGCAAGATCAAGAGCACGCGCCCGCTGGTTGAAAAGATCAACGCGCTAGAGCCGGAATTCGAGGCGCTGAGCGATGAGGGTCTGAAGGACAGGACACAGGCCCTTGCCGAACGCGCCATGGGTGGTGAAAGCCTGGACGACCTGCTGCCCGAAGCCTTCGCCAACTGCCGCGAGGCGGCGAAGCGTACGCTGGGCCTGCGCGCCTATGACACGCAACTTCTGGGCGCGATCTTTCTGCACCAGGGCAATATCGCCGAGCAGAAGACCGGTGAGGGCAAGACCCTGACCGCAACCTTTGCCACGTATCTGAATGCGCTGACGGGCAAGGGCGTGCATGTGGTCACGGTCAACGACTATCTGGTTCAGCGCGATGCAGAATGGATGGGTAAAGTGTTTTCGGCCCTTGGGCTGACAACGGGTGTTGCCATCGCTGGCATGGATGAAGAGGCCAAGCGCGCTGCCTATGCCTGCGACGTAACCTACGCCACCAACAACGAGCTGGGCTTCGATTATCTGCGCGACAACATGAAGCCGTCCATCGAAGAGATGGTGCAGCGCGGCCACAACTTCGCAATTGTGGATGAGGTCGACAGTATCCTGATCGATGAGGCGCGCACGCCGCTGGTCATCTCCGGCCCGCTGCAGGACCGGTCCGAGATGTACGTGACCATCGACGGCATCATCCCGTTGATCGAGGATGATCACTATACCCTCGACGAAAAGCAGAAGAACGTGACCTTCACTGACGAAGGCAACGAGTTCGTCGAAGAGCAGTTGCGCGTCCGTGGCCTGATTGAAGAGGGGGCGTCGCTTTACGATCCGGAAAGCACCACAATCGTTCACCACGTGAACCAGGGTCTGCGCGCGCACAAGCTGTTTCAGAAGGACAAGGACTATATCGTCCGCGACAGTCAGGTTGTCCTGATCGACGAATTTACCGGTCGGATGATGACGGGCCGCCGCCTGTCCGATGGTTTGCACCAGGCGATCGAAGCCAAAGAAGGCGTGCAGATCCAGCCCGAGAACCAGACGCTCGCGTCTGTGACCTTCCAGAACTACTTCCGGCTTTACGAAAAGCTTGCAGGCATGACCGGCACTGCTGCGACCGAAGCGGAAGAGTTCCAGACAATCTACGGCCTTGGTGTGGTCGAAGTGCCAACCCACAAGCCCATCGCACGACTGGACGAAGACGATCAGGTCTATCGCACCGGGCAGGAAAAATACAAAGCCATGATCGGTGAGATCAAGGCGGCGCATGAAAAGGGGCAACCGATTCTGGTCGGCACCACATCCATCGACAAGTCCGAAATGTTCTCGGAAGCGCTCAAGTCCGAAGGGATTGCGCACAACGTCCTGAACGCGCGCCAGCACGAGCAGGAGGCGCAGATCATCGCGGATGCGGGCAAATTCGGCGCCGTAACCATCGCAACCAACATGGCCGGGCGGGGCACGGACATTCAGCTTGGCGGCAATGTCGAGATGAAGGTACTGGAAGCCATCACCGCCGATCCCGAGGCTGATCCGGAAGATACGCGCAAGCGCATCGAAGCCGAACACGAGGACGAAAAGCGGAAGGTGCTTACCGCTGGTGGCCTCTTCGTTCTTGCGTCCGAACGGCACGAAAGCCGCCGGATCGACAACCAATTGCGCGGCCGGTCTGGTCGTCAGGGTGATCCGGGGCGCACGTCCTTCTATTTGAGCCTGGAAGATGACTTGATGCGCATCTTCGGCTCTGACCGGTTGGACAAGGTGCTGAAGACGCTTGGCCTGGAAGAAGGCGAAGCCATCGTGCACCCTTGGGTGAACAAGTCTCTTGAACGGGCGCAGGCCAAGGTCGAGGGGCGTAACTTCGACATCCGCAAGCAGCTTCTGAAGTTTGACGACGTGATGAACGATCAGCGCCGCGTGATCTTTTCGCAGCGCCGTGAGATCATGGAAGCCAAGGACTTGTCGGAAATCACCTCTGACATGCGGGACGAGGTCATTGACGACCTGATTGATCAATACATGCCCCCCAACAGCTATGCTGATCAGTGGGACACCGAAGCACTCTATGCAGCGGTCATTGAAAACCTTGGCATCGATGTACCTGTCATGGAATGGTGCGAAGAAGAGGGCGTTGACGATGAACAGGTCCGCGAGCGCCTGATCGAAGCCAGCGACAAGATGCTTGCCGAAAAGGCCGAAGCCTTTGGCGAAGAGAACATGCGCAGCATCGAAAAGCAGCTGATCCTGCAGGCGATTGATGGCAAGTGGCGCGAGCATCTGCTGACACTTGAACACCTGCGGTCTGTGGTCGGGTTCCGCGGCTATGCCCAACGCGATCCGCTGAACGAATACAAGAACGAGGCGTTCCAGCTGTTCGAAGGGATGCTTGAAAGCCTCCGCAGCGAGGTCACCAACAAACTGTCCCGTATCCGTCCGCTCACTGACGAGGAACGCGAACAGATGATGGCCCAGATGGCGGCCCAACAACAGCAGGTGGCTGATGTCTCCACACCGAACGCGCCACCGGCACCGACGGAAGAGGCCGTTGCCAACGGGTTCGATGAAAATGACCGAAGTACGTGGGGCAATCCGGGTCGGAATGACCTCTGCCCATGCGGTTCCGGCAAGAAGTTCAAGCATTGCCACGGCGCGTTTGTCTGATCTGCGCGCCGTATTCCTGCCGTAAAGACTCCCCACCGCCGTCATAAGACAGCCCGCTTCGTCGATCATCCTGACCATGAACCAATCCGTGGGAAGGGAATGGGACGATGCGATACCTCAAAGAGATCGCAACCGGCGTGGCGACGCTGGCAATTGCGGTCGGCATTGGCTTTGTTATGCAAAGTGGCGAAGCCGCCAAAGAACGATATGGAGCGGCTGCGCGTAACGCACCCGCGCCAGTGGATGAGACATTCACGGGTACGTCTGGCACCGACATCTTGCTGGAAGTGCAGGAGATTGAGCTGACGTCCGCTTCGGACCCGGCCGCTGTGCCGGTTCCACAGACCGATTCAAACGTGCAGCGCGTTTCAGTTCCGGCCACGACCGATAGACCGGAAGAGAGCGACTTCCTGCCGCGTGCCGCGGGATGTGAGATGCGCGCCGAAGCCCAGGTTGGCCCGGCTGCGATGGTTTTGCTGTCCCTCGCGGCACCCTGTGCGGCCAACGAACGGCTGACCGTGCATCACAACGGGATGATGTTCACTGAAACCACCGACGCTAGTGGCAATCTGAACCTGACCGTTCCAGCGCTGTCAGAGCAGGCGGTTTTCATCATGGCGTTTTCCAACGGTGACGGCGCGGTAGCGCAGGCCAACGTGCCTGATGTGGCGCAGTACGACCGGACGACCCTGCAATGGCGTGGACAAGCAGGTTTTGAACTGCATGCCCGCGAATTCGGTGCGTCCTATGGTCAGAACGGTCATGTCTGGTCTGGTACGTCTCAGAACATCGAAGGAATGATGACGGGCGAGAACGGTTACCTCATGCGTCTTGGCGATACGCAATTGGATGAGCCCCTGATGGCGGAGATTTACACCTACCCATCTGGCACATCCGCGAAATCGGGCACTATTGATCTGAGTGTCGAGGCCGAGGTCACGCTCAACAACTGTGGTATGGAGGTTGAGGCGCAGTCGCTTGAAATAATGGCGGATGGCGCGATGAAAACCCAGGATCTGACCCTCGCCGTTCCCGGTTGTGATGCCGTAGGCAGTTTTCTGGTGTTGAACAATTTGGTCGCAGACCTGAAAGTCGCAAGCAACTGACCGCAGCGACAACAGGCTTGATATGGCTTTGATACGTGCGGCGATTTTCGCCGCACTTTCTCTTTGGGGGATCGCTTGCTTTGCGCAGGACGTGACACTGACTTCGCCGGATGGACAGGTGGAGTTGAGCGGCACGCTTCTGGGCTTTGACGGTGAGTTCTATCGCATCGAAACCATCTATGGCGAGCTGACCGTGGATGGGTCCGGTGTGCTGTGCGAAGGACCGGCCTGCCCAAACCTGCAGGACTTCGTCGCTGAGATCAGCGTATCCGGATCCTCCACGATGGGGGCGGTTCTGATGCCCGCATTGATCGAAGGCTTCGCGCTGCGCAACAACTACACGGCCTCACGTGAGGTCGTTGACGCGCGCAATTTCACATACACCCTATTGGATACGGATAGCGGCAAACCCGTCGCGCGTTTCTACTTTCACGTCTCGACCACGGACGAAGGGTTTGCTGACCTGCTGGCCAACGACGCTGATATCGTCATGGCTTTGCGCGAAATTCGTCCCGATGAACGCCAGCGTGCCCGTGATGCCGGGATGGGCGACATGACGGAGGCCAACCGCAGCCGCGTTCTGGCGCTGGATGCGATGGTGCCGATTGTTTCGCCGTCGAACCCGGTAGACAGGATTTCGCCGCAAGACCTCGCCTCTGTCTTTGCAGGGCGCATCACCAACTGGACCGACCTTGGTGGAGCAGATGCACCGATTGCCCTACATCTGCCGGGCGCGCGAACGGGCCTTGGGCAGTCGGTGGAAGATGATGTCATGGGGCCAGCCCGGTCCACATTCGCCGAAGGGATCGAACGTCACGACCGCGGGCTGGACGTGGTGAACGCGGTGCTACGCGATCCTTTTGCCATTGGGATTGCAAGTTATGCCGATACGGGCGATGCCCGCGCGCTTACCCTGACAGGAGCCTGCGGTTTTTCGTTGTCGGCGGCGCGCGGTACGATCAAGACCGAGGACTATCCCCTCACGGCACCGATGTTTCTGTACCTTCCTGCGCGTCGGTTGCCCAAGATCGGGCGCGAATTTCTGGCTTTTACCCGCGGTCCGTCGGCGCAAGTTGTGATCCGGCGTGCAGGCTTTGTGGATCAGGCGCCAGAGGAGGTTTCGATCAATGATCAGGGTTACCGCTTTGCAAATGCAGTGACTTCTGCTGGTCCGGAGGTGTCGCTGGAGGAGTTGCAACGCATGACCCGGACGCTGTACGGCATGGCGCGTCTAACGACGTCGTTCCGGTTTGAGGCAGGGTCGGTGAGGCTCGATGCGCAATCGCGATCGAATGTGCAGCAATTGGCCCGCGCGCTTGAGCAGGGAAAGTATGATGCGCGGCAGATTTTGCTGGTGGGATTCAGCGACGGTGACGGGCCCGCAGCCGCCAATCGCGACATTGCAATGCGCCGGGCAGAGGCGGTGCGGAGGGCGGTTGAAACGGCTGCTCAGACCGCGAATTTCGAGCGATTTCAAATGGATGTGGATGCGTTTGGGGAGGCGCTGCCGATGGCCTGTGATGACAGCGCGTGGGGGCGGCAGGCCAATCGGCGGGTCGAGGTTTGGGTGCGCTAGAGGTACCCCTCGGACTTGAAGCTCAGCTCGCGGCTTTTGCCGACGATCAGGTGGTCGTGGACAGTGATGCCCAAGGCGGAACAAGCCATTTCCATCTTGGCTGTCATGTCGATGTCAGACTGGCTCGGGGTTGGATCGCCCGAGGGGTGATTGTGCACCAGGATCAGGGCGGAGGCGTTGAGTTCGAGTGCGCGTTTCGCCACCTCGCGTGGGTATACCGGCACGTGATCGACAGTGCCCTTGGCCTGCTCCTCGTCCGCGATCAGGACGTTTTTTCGATCAAGATACAGAACTCGAAACTGCTCGGTCTCGCGGTGAGCCATGGTGGTGTGACAGTAGTCGATCAGGGCGTCCCAACTTGAAATAGCGTTCTTTTTCAAAACTTTGGCGCGTGCCATTCGATGGGCCGCTGCTTCAACGATCTTCAACTCGCAGATCACGGCGTGGCCCACACCTTTGAAGGATTGCAACCGGTCCACGGGTGCCGTGATCACACGGTTGAAGTCGCCAAATTCCGCCATCAGGGCATGCGCCAGCGGCTTGACGTCCTGGCGTGGGATGGCCCGGAACAAGACGAGTTCAAGCATTTCGTAGTCGGGCAAGGCCGCCGCGCCGCCTGCCATGAAGCGGGTGCGCAGACGCTTGCGGTGATCGGCCATGTAGGATGGAGTGCGGCCCTTTGGCAGCGCAACCGGATCGGCTTCGTCCAGATCGAAAGGGAGCGGCTGTTCAGAGAAATGGGACATGCCCAAACGTGCGGCGAAGTTGGTTAGCGGGAAGTTAATTTTGCGGCCAAAACAGGGTGTCACCCCCCGTGCAGCATGCGTACACCCCCTGTGCACCCCCCATGCACCCCCACCGCGCGGTGAGATGCGGGGTCGCGCAACGCATCGCTGCGTTCAAACGGTGATTCGAACGCATGTTCCTGGCTGTTGTGTTGGTTAGGGTTGGAGCAGTGTAAGGCGGATCTTGATCCGCCTTACTGATGCTAGCCTTTCATCGAATCCCAGAAGGATTTGACGCTGGAAAAGAAGCTGGAGGATTCGGGGTTGTTCTCTTCCGAGAGGTCCTCGAATTCACGCAGTAGTTCCTTTTGGCGGGCTGTCAGGTTGACCGGTGTTTCGACCGCGAGTTCGATGAACATGTCCCCGGTTGCACCGCCGCGCAGGGCTGGCATGCCCTTGCTGCGCAAGCGCATCTGGCGACCCGATTGCGAGCCCGCCGGGATTTGAACACGGCCACGGCCACCGTCGATGGTGGGCACCTCGATGCTGCCACCGAGTGCGGCTGTCCCCATGCTGACCGGGACGCGGCAGAACAGGTTCGTGCCGTCGCGTTCGAACAGCTTGTGATCGGCCACGTCGATAAAGATGTAGAGATCGCCGGACGGTCCGCCGCGCATCCCTGCCTCGCCCTCGCCAGCCAGGCGGATGCGGGTACCGGTTTCGACACCGGCGGGGATGTTCACGGACAGGGCGCGGTCCTTCTCGACCCGGCCTGCGCCGCCGCAGGCGCGGCAGGGGTCCTTGATGATCTGACCGAGACCCGAACATGTAGGACAGGTGCGTTCCACGGTAAAGAAACCCTGCTGCGCACGCACCTTGCCCATGCCCGAACATGTGGGGCAGGTCGTTGGTTCGGACCCATCTTCGGCACCCGTGCCGGTACAGGCGTCACATTGGACAGAGGTCGGGACGTTGATGGTTTTCTGCATTCCTGCAAATGCGTCTTCGAGCGAGACGCGCAGGTTGTAGCGCAGGTCGGACCCGCGTGATGCGCGTTGGCGCCCGCCGCCGCCACCGCGTTGGCCGCCCATGAAGTCACCGAAAAGATCGTCGAATACGTCTGAGAACGCCGAGCCGAAGTCGCCCTGACCGCCGCCAAAGCCGCCGCCGGGGCGTCCGCCGCCACCGCCCATGCCGCCCTCGAATGCGGCGTGGCCGAATCGGTCATAGGCCGCTTTCTTATCGGCGTCCTTGAGGACTTCGTAGGCTTCGTTGGCTTCCTTGAACTGCGCTTCGGCGTTGGGGTTGTCCGCGTTGCGGTCGGGGTGCAGTTCCTTGGCCTTGCGGCGGTAGCCTTTCTTGATCTCGTCGGCCGAGGCGCCTTTCGAGACGCCAAGCACCTCGTAATAGTCACGTTTTGCCATGGATCATGTCCTTTGCTGGAACGTCTGAGGCCGGCCTAATAGGGGCCGGCCTCGTGATTGGTTCCTCTGAGGCCCAAAATCAGGCGCGTTTGTTATCGTCGAGATCTTCGAACTCTGCGTCGACGATGTCGTCATCGTCTGCGCGGGGCTCATCCGCAGCCTGCGGCTCGTCTTCGCCGTCTTCCTGCGCGGCTTTATAGATCGCTTCACCCAGTTTCATGGCCGCTTCAGTCACGTTCTGGATACCCGACTTGATCTTGTCGGCGTTTTCGCTTTCCAGCTCGTCCTTGAGCGCGGCGATGGCCAGTTCGATCGCTTCGACCGTGGTCGGGTCGACCTTGTCCGAATGCTCTTCCAGCGACTTTTCGGTCGAGTGGATGAGGCTTTCGGCCTGGTTGGTCGCTTCGACCAGCTCCTTGCGGGCCTTGTCGGCTTCGGCGTTTTCTTCGGCGTCTTTGACCATTTGTTCGATGTCTTCGTCCGAGAGGCCACCGGAGGCTTGGATCGTGATCTTCTGTTCCTTGCCCGTGCCCTTGTCCATCGCGCCGACCGACACGATGCCGTTGGCGTCGATGTCGAAGGTCACTTCGATCTGGGGCATGCCGCGTGGGGCGGGCGGGATGTTTTCAAGGTTGAAGGCACCCAGCAGCTTGTTGTCGGACGCCATTTCACGCTCACCCTGGAAGACCCGGATGGTCACGGCGTTCTGGTTGTCTTCGGCTGTCGAGAAAATCTGCGATTTCTTCGTCGGGATCGTGGTGTTGCGGTCGATCAGGCGGGTGAACACGCCACCCAGCGTCTCGATGCCCAGCGACAGCGGGGTCACGTCGAGCAGGACAACGTCTTTCACGTCACCTTGCAGAACACCGGCCTGGATGGCCGCACCCATGGCGACCACTTCGTCGGGGTTCACACCCTTGTGGGGTTCTTTGCCGAAGAACTTGGTCACTTCCTCGATCACTTTGGGCATGCGGGTCATACCGCCGACCAGAACCACTTCGTCGATGTCCGAGGCGGACAGCCCGGCATCCTTGAGCGCGGCCTGGCAGGGTTTCATCGAGGATTTGATCAGGTCACCGACCAGCTGTTCCAGCTTGGCGCGGGTCAGTTTCATGACCATGTGCAGCGGCTGGCCGTTCGACCCCATCGAGATGAACGGCTGGTTGATTTCGGTCTGGTTGGCCGAGGAAAGCTCGATCTTGGCCTTTTCGGCGGCTTCCTTCAGGCGTTGCAGCGCCATCTTGTCCGCGGTCAGGTCAACAGAGTGTTCTTTTTTGAACTCGTCGGCGAGGTAGTTGACGATGCGCATGTCGAAGTCTTCACCACCGAGGAACGTGTCACCGTTGGTGGATTTCACTTCGAAGAGGCCCTCGTCGATTTCGAGGATGGTCACGTCGAATGTACCGCCACCAAGGTCATAAACTGCGATGGTTTGCGAGTTCTCTTTGTCCAGGCCGTAGGCCAATGCGGCGGCTGTCGGTTCGTTGATGATCCGCAGCACTTCGAGGCCCGCGATCTTGCCGGCATCTTTGGTGGCCTGGCGCTGGGCGTCGTTGAAATAGGCGGGGACGGTGATGACCGCTTGGGTCACCTCTTCGCCGAGATACGATTCGGCGGTCTCTTTCATCTTGCCCAGGATGAAGGCGGAAATCTGGCTGGGCGAGTATTTCTCACCACGCGCTTCGACCCATGCGTCGCCATTGCCGCCGTCGATCACGTTGAAGGGCAGGTTTTTCTTGTCCTTGGCCAGATCCGCGTCGTCGTTGCGTCGGCCAATCAGGCGCTTGACGCCGAAGATGGTGTTGTCGGGGTTCGTGACCGCTTGCCGTTTGGCGGGTTGGCCGACGAGACGTTCGTTTTCGGTGAAAGCGACGATGGACGGGGTTGTCCGCGCGCCTTCCGCGTTTTCGATCACGCGGGGCTGACTGCCATCCATGATGGCGATGCAGCTGTTGGTGGTTCCAAGGTCAATACCAATGACTTTAGCCATGTTTTTCGATCCCTCATATCAGTTCAAGGCGATGACACGAGGCGGCGACCCGTTTCGGCATCGACGCCCCGCATAGGTTTGCGCACGATTTCGTGCGCGCTGCGGCGTATATAAGGAGGGGATATAGGCGCTGCAACCATTCTGACAGGGTGCGAAAGGCCAAAATGTCTACATATTGAGGGGGACATGCGCGATGCGGGTCACGGTGCGGGGATTCGAGATTTACAAAGGGTATCTGGACCCGGCTGCGCAGGCGTCACTTGTGTCGGACGTGCGTCAGGTTGCCGAGGCGGCGCCGATGTTTTCGCCCGAGACGCCATATGGCAAGCCGATGTCGGTGCGCATGACGTCCGCCGGGTCCGTGGGCTGGTATGCGGATCGGTCGGGGTATCGCTATGCGCCGCAGCATCCGAGTGGTGTTGCGTGGCCAGCGATTCCGGAAGCTGTCCTGACGTTATGGACAGATTTGACCGGTCTTGATCGGATGCCGGATTGCTGCCTGATCAACTACTATGGGGAAGGCGCGCGGATGGGCATGCACCAGGACAAGGATGAGGCGGATTTCAAATGGCCGGTCCTTTCGGTATCTCTGGGTGATGCGGGCCTGTTTCGCATCGGGAACACCACGCGCGGGGGCAAGACCGAGTCGCTTTGGTTGGAAAGCGGAGATGTGGTGGTGATGGGGGGCGATGCGCGCCTCACCTATCACGGGGTGGACCGCATCCGCTTTGGATCATCATCGCTGTTGCCAAAAGGTGGGCGGATCAACCTGACCTGCCGTGTAGTGCACGCAGATTTGTAAAAGTTTGACGTCACGTTATTGAACCGTCCAGTTCAGTTCATAGGTGTGGTGCAGCACGCACCACTCCCCTGCGCGCTTTGACGACATGACGTTCCCAACCACGCGGCACTGGCTTTGCGTGAACAATCGCGTTCGCCTGTGCAGCCACTACATGACTGGACACATATCGTGAGACATCCCCAAAGACTTGTTCCCTTGTTTGCAGGCCTTGCCGGGCTGATTGCTTTGCCAGCTGTCGCAGATACGGTCTACACCTCGCCCGGTGGCGCGACCTTTACCCCCTATGGGCACCTGAATTTCGGTATCACGTCCTTTGATGACGGGCAGGATGAGACCAGTCAGTTCACGGACAATGCGGCGTCCACCTCGCGCCTTGGCTTTCGTCTGCGCCAGCAATTTGGCGAAAGCGAACTGACATTCCGGTTCGAGACATCCATCGGCTTTGCGTCGAGTGACGATTTCAGTCAGACGTCTGATCCTGACGACTTCGACTGGGACCAGACAAACCTGCGGCACGTGGACCTGATCTATGACACGGGTCGGTTCGGGACGTTCTATCTGGGTCAGGGCAGTATGGCGTCCGATGGGATCGGTCAGTTCGACACCTCGGGCACAGGCTTGGCCGCATCGGTCGCCATCGGTGACGTCGCAGGCGGGTTCGAGTTGCGCGAGGCCAACGGGGCATTGAGCGGTATCGAGATCGGGGACGCCTTTGCCACGTTTGACGGCACCCGCGCAGGCCGCATTCGGTATGACACGCCCGAGTTCAATGGCTTCACGTTGTCTATCGCGGCGGGTGAAAACATTCTGAGCGATAACAATGATGACGAGTTTTACGACATCGCCTTTAGCTATGAGGGCGACATTGGCCCCACCCAAGTGTCGGCCGGTGTGGGCTATTCCGTGCGTGAACGTCCCGGCAGCGAAGACCGCGAAGACACATTCGGCTCGGTCGCCGTGATGTTGCAAAATGGGCTGAACTTCGCCCTTTCCGCGGGCGATCGGAATACGGCGGGTAACTATGTCTATGCCAAGGTTGGGTATGAAACCGATTGGTTTGATGTGGGATCAACCGCTTTGTCCCTGGACTACTTCAGTGGATCGGATGCTGTATCGAACGGGGACGATGCAGAATCCTTTGGTATCGCGGTGGTGCAGGACTTTGATCGCCAGAACATTGAGGCCTATTTCGGCTTCCGCGACTATTCGTACTCTGACACGAGCGGTACGCAGTTTCAGGATGCGTCATCTTATATCATCGGGGCGCGTTGGAGCTTTTGATCTGACCGGCCTTGGAGCGCGCGGTGCTATCGCCGCGCGTTCCAGCTGATCGAGGCGTGGCGCCGCGTATAAAACTCGCCCATCAGCCCGATCATCAACAGCACAACGCCCACCCACCATGCGTATTCCCAAGTTGAGTAACGCGGGTTGTAGTTGATGAAGGTGAAGCCGCGCGACTGGTCAATAATGTGAAACAGCGGGTTCCAGTCGAACATGGCCAGCATGAAACTGGGCAACGTATTGGCGACGAACATCTTGCCTGACGCGATCATGTTGGCGCGCTGGTAGATGGTTGAGAAAATCGACACGAATGTCGGAAACCACGGTTTGATCGCAAGCAGGACCACGCCGAGCGCACAGCCGGTGAACCACGCCAGCAGCAGCATACCGAACGCCGCAAAGGGTTGTTCGATATGAATGGGCGTGAACGCGACATGGTAGATGAACAGAATCACAAACAGAGACAGCACTTGGATATAGAGCGCGCCGAGTGCAGCCGAGCAGATGGACACGATGGTGTTCATCGGCGCGTGTTGCATCATGGGACTGGCCGGACCTTCGGCACCCATGACCGCGCCCAGTGACTTCACATGTGTCATGTACAGGAAGATGCCTGTCATGATGTAGAGCAGAAAGTCGCCCCGGATCGCAGCACCGCGCAGGCCGAGGATCGAGAACATCACGTAGAATGCCAACACGAAGATGGCGGCCTGCAACATATTGAGCGCAATCGCCATAAAGGCGTTGTTGTGGCTTTTCCGCACGCTCCGCACGATCGAGTGATAGATCACCTCGAACATTGCGACGGCGCTGCCCAGGCCCGTCTGCGGTTTGCGCGTTGATTGAAACATAAGCGGTTTTGCCTCGTGCGGTGCGAAAGTCGCAGGGAAATCTTGCCGTTCCGTTATCGCGCGACCATAAGGACGACGCGGGCCGTTTTCAACAAATGCCCGACAATGGAGACTTTTTGATGACCTATGATGATTTGATCCCGGTGATACGCAAGCTGGCACTCGAGGCGGGCGACAAGATCATGGAGATCTATGACGCCGACGATTTCGATGTGAAAGTCAAATCCGATGACAGCCCTGTGACCGAAGCCGACGAGGCGGCGGATGCGCTGATCTCGGCGGGTCTGCGCGCTGCCTTTCCTGATGTGATGCTGGTGACTGAAGAACAGGCCGCCACGCACGACACGACCGGCACCACCTTCCTGATTGTCGATCCGCTGGATGGGACCAAGGAGTTCGTGCATCGCCGTGGCGACTTCACCGTCAACATTGCGCTGGTCGAAGATGGCGCGCCGACCCGTGGTGTCGTCTATGCGCCCGCCAAGGGGCGGATGTTCTACACGCAGGCCGATGGTCAAACGGTCGAAGAAACTGGCGCGCTGGACAAGGATACCGTGGGTGAGGTCACGCCTCTGTCCGTTGCCGACAGCGACAATACCGCATTGATGGTTGTCGCCTCCAAATCCCACCGGGATCAGGCGACGGATGACTACATCAACAAATATGCAGTCAAAGACATGAAAAGCGCGGGATCGTCCCTGAAATTCTGCCTTGTGGCGACGGGCGAAGCGGACATTTACCCGCGCGTTGGCCGTACGATGGAATGGGACACCGCCGCAGGGCATGCCGTGTTGAAGGGTGCAGGCGGCAAGGTGGTTCGGTTCGATGACCACTCCCCCCTTGCTTATGGCAAGGACGGATATGCGAACCCGTTCTTCATCGCCTATGCGCCTGCGGTGGACCTGAAACCGGCCTGATGTCCGTACTGATCGTCATTCCGGCCCGCTATGCGTCGTCCCGCTATCCGGGCAAGCCGCTTGTGCCTTTGACCGGTGCGACCGGGCAGGCACAAACGCTGATCGAGCGCAGCTGGCGGGCTGCCATGGCGGTGAGCGGGGTCGACCGCGTCGTGGTTGCGACCGACGATGATCGGATCAAGGCGGCGTCCGAAGCGTTCGGCGCCGAGGTCGTGATGACATCCGAAGCCTGTCAGAATGGGACTGAGCGCTGCGCCGAAGCGCATGCCGCGCTGGGCGGTGGATATGACGTGGTTGTCAATCTGCAGGGCGATGCGCCGTTGACCCCCGCCTGGTTCATCGAAGATCTTGTCGCTGGTCTGAACGCTGCGCCAGAGGCCGAGATCGCAACGCCGGTGCTGCGCTGTGACGGTGCCACGCTGCGCGGGTTTCTGGAGGATCGCAAAGCCGGGCGTGTTGGAGGTACCACCGCGGTGTTCGGCGCGTCGGGGCAAGCGCTGTATTTTTCGAAGGAAGTGATTCCCTTCACCAACGAAACCTACGCAGACGATGCGGACACACCGGTGTTCCACCATGTCGGGGTCTATGCTTATCGTCCGGATGCACTGGCTGCCTATTCCGGCTGGTCTGTTGGACCGCTTGAGAGCCTGGAAGGTTTGGAGCAGTTGCGGTTCCTTGAGAACGGGCGGCAGGTCCTGTGTGTCGAGGTCGAGGCGCGGGGGCGGCAGTTCTGGGAGCTGAACAACCCGGCGGATGTGCCCAAGATCGAGGCGATGATGGCGGAGATGGGTGTGGCATGACCCAACCCAAGGTCAGTGTTGTGGTGGTCAGCCGCGACCGGCCAGATGCGCTGACCTGGTGCCTGACGGGACTGTCGCAACTTCAGTACACCGCGTTTGAAATTGTCGTCGTCGCCGATCCACCGGGGTATGAGGCCGTTCAGGCGGGCCCCTTTGCAGATCAGGTCAAGCTGGTTCCCTTCGACCGCCCGAATATCTCGGAGGCGCGCAATCTTGGGATCAGCCACGCCGCCGGTGACATTGTCGCTTTCATTGATGATGACGCTGTGCCTGAACCCAGCTGGCTGCATCAGCTGATTGCCCCGGTATCCCGACCTGACGTGGCGGCGATGGGCGGTTTCGTGCGCGGGCGCAACGGTATCTCGTGGCAGTGGCAAGCCCGTACAGTCGATGAAACCGGTGCAACCGAAGCGCTGGAAGTCAGTCCGCACCGGGCGACGGTTCTGACACCAAAGGGTGCTCGCGCCATCAAGACCGAAGGGACGAACATGGCCGTGCGCCGTGACGTGTTGGTCGCGCTTGAGGGGTTTGATCCGGGTTTTGCCTTTTACCTTGATGAAACGGACCTGAACCTGCGCTTGAAACGGGCGGGCTATGCCACCGCCTTGGTGCCTGGGGCCGAGGTGCATCATGGATTTGCTGCAAGCCCACGGCGGCGCAAGGATCGCGTGCCCCGCGATCTGTTTGATATCGGGTCAAGCTGGGCCGTTTTTCAGCGCAAGTATCTGCAAGAGGCGCAGCGCCGCGACCACTGGCGGCACCTCAGGGAACATGAGCGCAGGCGCGTGCTGGAGCATATGGTGTCCGGACGGCTTTTGCCGCGAGACGTGCGCTATCTCATGGCGCGTCTTGATCAGGGGTACAGCCAGGGTTTGATGCGGCAACGCGGCGGTGCTCAGATTTCGAACAGTCCGGTGTCAGCATTCAAACCGTTTCCGGCGTCGCAGCGCGCATCGATCGTACTGGCGGGCCGAAGCTGGCAGCGCAAAAAGTTGCGGGCCGAAGCTGCCGAGAGAGCGCAGAGCGGAGACATCGTGACCTTGTTCCTGTTCTCGCCAACGGCGCTCTATCACACGGTCCGATTTGACCCTGCCGGATTCTGGGAGCAACGGGGTGGTGTGTTTGGTCGCTCTGTGCGAGAAGCGCCCTTGTTTCGAATGTTTACATTTTCTGAGCGGGTCGCGGCGGAAACACGCCGCATCGGCAAACAAAGGCTGATTTTTTGATGCTCTTGGCGCCTACAGGCAATATTTATCCGTCGTGGATGACCCATCAGGTTTTGGACATTTTTTTATCGTGATTTAGTAGTAAGACACGATCAAACCCGGATAACTTTTAAGTTCAGAGGATGATTATGCGAAAAAAGGTAACCAAAGCGATCTTTCCGGTGGCAGGTTTGGGCACGCGGTTCTTGCCGGCGACCAAATCCGTCCCGAAAGAGATCATGACACTCGTTGATCGTCCGCTGATCCAGTATGCCATTGATGAAGCCCGCGCCGCTGGCATCAAGGAATTCATCTTTGTTACATCGCGCGGCAAGGGCGCACTTGAGGACTACTTTGATCATTCGCCAACCCTGGAACAGGAGTTGCGCAAGAAGGGCAAGGACGACTTGCTGGACGTGCTCAAGGGCACCAACATGGATAGCGGTGCAATCGCGTATATCCGTCAGCACAAGGCGCTTGGCCTGGGCCACGCGGTCTGGTGCGCGCGGCGTCTGATCGGCAATGAACCCTTTGCCGTGATCCTGCCCGATGACGTGATTGCCGCAGACACGCCGTGCCTGCAGCAAATGGTCGAGGCTTACAACGAAACCGGCGGCAACGTGGTTGCCGCCATGGAGGTGCCGCCCGAGCGTGCGTCGTCCTATGGTGTCTTGGACATCAAGGAAGACATGGGTCATCTGGTCGAAGCCAAGGGCATGGTTGAGAAACCGGCTCCGGGCGAGGCACCCTCGAACCTGGCGGTCATTGGCCGCTACATTCTCACGACCAAGGTGCTGCGTTCCCTGAACCAGATGAAGTCGGGTGCGGGTGGTGAAATTCAGCTGACCGACGCGATCGCGAGCGAGATTGGCGGCGAAGATGGGGTCTATGGCTACCGCTTCCGTGGTCAGCGGTTCGACTGCGGTTCGAAGTCGGGCTTCTTGCAAGCGACTGTTGCGTTCGGCCTGGCCCGCGAAGAATTGCGGGATGACCTTTTGGGTTATATCCGTGATGTTGTCCAAATGGACAAGGCGGCCGAATAGAACGGAACGACAGCTTGGCACATTTGCTTGTCACTGGTGGAGCCGGTTACATCGGCTCCCACGCATGCAAGGCGTTGCGGAACGCGGGCTTTGTTCCCGTCACCTTTGACAACCTGGAAACCGGCTGGAGCGATGCCGTAAAGTTTGGGCCGTTTGTGCAGGGCGATCTTTTGGACCGTGCGGCCGTTGACCGCGCCTTTGCCGAATACAGTCCTGTTGCAGTCATGCACTTTGCCGCGCTCAGCCAGGTTGGCGAGAGCATGCAGGACCCAGGTCGCTACTGGCGCAACAACGTTATGGGTTCGCTGACGCTGATTGAAGCTGCCGTGGCTGCGGGGTGTCTGGATTTCGTATTCTCCTCGACCTGCGCCACCTATGGCGATCAGGACAATGTCGTGCTGGATGAAAGCAGTGCGCAACTGCCGATCAACGCCTATGGCGCATCAAAGCGCGCCATCGAGGATATGCTGCGCGACTTTGAAGCGGCCCATGGGCTGCGCCATGTGATTTTTCGCTATTTCAACGTGGCGGGTGCCGATCCAGAGGGCGAGGTGGGTGAGTTCCACCAACCTGAGACGCATCTTGTCTCCCTGATGCTTGATGCCATTGCTGGCAAGCGTGATGCGCTGACCGTTTACGGTACCGACTATGACACGCCTGACGGCACGTGCATTCGTGACTACGTGCATGTGTGCGATCTGGTGGACGCGCATGTGCTGGGCCTGAAGTGGTTGCAGGACGGCAAGGGCAGTCGGGTGTTCAATCTGGGCACCGGCAGTGGCTTTTCCGTGCGGGAAGTGATTGATCATTCGCGTGCTGTCACGAACAAGAGCGTGCCGTACGTAGACGGGGAACGGCGCCCCGGCGATTGCACCAAGCTGGTGTCGGGTTCCACGCGCGCCGAGGCCGAACTGGGTTGGACGCCGAAGCGGTCAACGCTAGACATCATGATCAAAGACGCCTGGAGATGGCACCAAACTGGGCACTACGACGCATAAACCCCCTACTGCACGCCTGCTGGATCTGACACGGCTGATGCGCCGGGTGGGGCGTGTGTTGACAGGGGTGGACCGGGTTGAGCGTGCTTACCTGCTTGCACTGCAGGACGCGCCGGAACCGCTCTATGGCCTCGTCCGATCAAGATATGGGTACATTCTGCTGGATCCGGGTGGCGTTGCTGAAATGACGCCGATCCTGTCCGGTCGCGCGAACAAGGGTCAGTGCGCGAGGGCGTGGCAGGTCGCGCGCCGCGCCGCCGTGTCGCGTGGATTACCTTGGGCACTGCCCCGCATGTTGCGGAAGCATGTCCCAGCGGGCAGTGCTTACCTGAACACCGGTCATTCGAATGTCACTGAGCGTGTCCTGCGTGCCATGGAAAGCGCCGAAATCTCCATCGCGGTGTTTGTTCACGATGTTATTCCGCTGGAGTTTCCCCACTTCCAGCGTGACGGATCTGTCACACCATTTCGGGCGATGATCGACCGCGTCGCGGCGCGTGCGGACCTGGTTATCTACAATTCCGACGACACGAAGACACGGGCCGAAGCACATATGCCGGACCGCATACCGCAATCTATTGTCGCCCATCTGGGAACAGAGATTGCCTCTCCGCAGCCCGAGGATCTGCCAAAGGACCTGCCGCCCGAGGGTCCTTACTTTGTCACACCGGGCACGATTGAGCCGCGCAAAAACCATGCCTTTCTGCTCGATCTATGGGACGAAATGGGTGCGGATGCGCCTGTTCTTGTCATTGCTGGGTCGCGCGGGTGGAAGAATGAAGCCGTCTTTTCGCGTCTCGACGCGCTGGGCAAGGGAAGCCGTGTCAGGGAAGTGTCCGGGCTCAGCGACGGTGCGTTAAGCGCTCTGGTCAGTGGTGCGGCTGGCGTTTTGTTGCCCTCTCATGCCGAAGGGTTCGGGCTTCCTGCGGTCGAGGCTGCGGCTCTTGGTGTTCCTGTGGTGGTGAACACGCTGGATGTCTATGGCGAGTTCCTCGGCGACATACCCATTTACGCAGACGTTTCAGATCGTTATCTGTGGATAAGGACAATCAAAACACTGACCGAAGCAGGGCAACGCACGTATCAGGATCACACGTTTGATTTGCCCAGTTGGGAGGCGCACTTCAAGACTGTGTTAAGGTTGACCTGATAGGCGCGGACAAGGCCGGACCTCTCGGCCGGCACAGGACGGGGTAATTTGGGTGCTTGGCAGTCATATAGGCTGAGGCTTCAGCGTAAGCGGTGGCGTATCCGGGCGTTCCGGAAGCGCAGGGAATTGTCGCGTATCGTAGACCGCACGGATCAGATCCGCCCCTCTGACCTGTTGTGCTTTTCCACCCAACGGAACGAAGCGATCCGGCTGCCGTATTTCCTGAACTACTACCGCGACATGGGCATCAACCATTTCCTGATCGTGGACAATGACAGTTCGGACGGGTCGCTTGATTATCTTGCTCAGCAGCCCGATGTGTCCGTCTGGTCGACCAAGGCCAGCTACAAACGCTCGCGCTTTGGCGTGGACTGGTTGAACTGGCTTCAGATGAAGTACGGGCATGGTCACTGGACGCTGGTTGTCGATCCGGATGAGTTCCTTGTCTATCCGTTCTGCGACACGCGGCCATTGCGGGCGCTGACCGATTGGCTGGACGCCTCTTCGATCAAGTCGTTTTCGGCCATGCTGCTCGACATGTACCCGAAAGGGCGCTTGGATGCGCAGCCCTATGTTGCCGGGCAGAACCCGATGGAGATTGCCAGCTGGTTCGACAGCGGCAACTATACGATTTCGAAGAACCATGCGCTGGGAAATCTGTGGATTCAGGGCGGCCCCCGGGCACGTGTCTTTTTCCCCGACGAACCGGCCCGCGCGCCTGCGCTGAACAAGATACCGCTGGTCAAGTGGGACCGGCGCTATGCCTATGCCAGCTCGACCCATATGCTGTTGCCCCGTGGTCTGAACCAGGTGTTTGACGAATGGGGTGGTGAAAAGGCCTCGGGCGTTTTGTTGCATGCCAAGTTTCTCGACACGTTCACGGCCAAGGCGGCCGAGGAACTGGCCCGCAAGCAACACTATTCGGCTTCGGTTGAATACAAGGCGTATGCTGCAACCATGCGCGATGATCCGGATCTGTGGTGCAAGTGGTCCGAAAAGTACATCAACTGGCGCCAGCTTGAGATTCTGGGCCTGATGTCCAAGGGCAACTGGGCATGAGCGTCGGTATCGTCATGCTGGTGCATACCGCACTTGATCGCGCCGAACAGGCGGCGCGGTTCTGGGCCACCGGTGGCTGCCCGGTGGTCATCCATGTCGACGTAAACGTGCGGAAGCCGATATTTGAGGCTTTTGCAAAGGCGCTGTCTGACGTGCCAATGATCAAGTTTTCAAAGCGGTTCCGCTGTGAATGGGGCACCTGGGGCATCGTGGCCGCCAGTCAGGCCGCATCAGAGATGATGCTGGATAGCTTTCCGGATATGCGTCATGTCTACCTGGCGTCCGGGTCCTGTTTGCCGCTGCGCCCGGTCGATGAACTGGTCGATTACCTTGCCGATCGACCCCGGACGGATTTCATCGAAAGCGCTACCACGGCCGATGTCCCCTGGACCGTCGGTGGTCTGGACCACGAACGTTTTACCCTGCGCTTTCCATTCTCGTGGAAGCGGAACCGGTTCCTGTTTGATAAATACGTCGACCTGCAGCGCAAGTTTGGCATGAAGCGCAAGCTTCCAGCGGGCATTGTGCCGCATATGGGCAGCCAATGGTGGTGCCTGACGCGCCAAACCCTTTCGGCGATCCTTCAAGGCCCCGACCGTCAGGAATACGATGCCTATTTCAAGCAGGTGTGGATCCCGGACGAAAGCTATTATCAGACACTGGCGCGGCAATATTCGATTGAGATCGAAAGCAGGTCACTGACCCTGTCCAAGTTCGATTTCCAGGGCAAGCCTCACATTTTTTATGATGATCACCTGCAGCTTTTGCGCCGGTCCGACTGTTTTGTCGCGCGCAAGATCTGGCCCCATGCCAATCGTCTGTATGACGCATTCCTGACTGATCCGGCAGGCGCGATGAAGCGGACCGAGCCCAACCCGGGCAAGATTGACCGCATCTTTGCCAAGGCTGTTGAGCGCCGTACGCGCGGTCGGCCCGGGCTTTACATGCAAAGCCGTTTTCCGAACGAAGACTGGGAAAACGGGGTAACGGCGGCGCCTTATTCGGTCTTTCAGGGCTTTACCGAAATCTTTGAGAATTTCGAGCCATGGTTGGCCAAGGCAACGGGCGCGCGGGTGCATGGTCATCTGTTCCATCCCAAGCGCGTCGAGTTTGCGGATGGTGAGACGACGCTGAACGGTGCCCTCAGCAACAGCCCCAAAACGCGCGATTACAACGCCAATGCCTTTCTGACCAACCTGATCTGGAACACGCGCGGCGAACGGCAATGCTTCCAATTTGGCCCCGATGACAATCAGGCCGTCAATTGGAAGATCGCCAAGGACCCGAACGCGCAAATCTCAGTTATCTCGGGCGCCTGGTCGGTTCCTCTTTTTCGGTCGAACCTGAACTTCATGGACATCCGGAAAGAGGCAGCGCGCCTGCAAAAGATCGAAAGCGATCACCTTGACGTGTTGCGGTCGCCCTATGCCAAGGCGCGCATTCGCATCTGGACCATGGCCGAATTTGTCGAGGCACCGATGGAGCCCTTGCAGGGCATATTGGACGAGATTGGCCTGACCCACGCCCGTCGCTTGTCCGAGGTGCCGAAGCTCGCAAACCTGACGGGTTTTGGTCAGTTCCTGCAAAACCTGAAAAACCAGGGCATGCACCCGTATTTGATGGGTGATTTTCCCGTGGCACTCGGCCCCAAGGTGGCCGAGGCTCCGCCACGCAAACCTTACTTGGTGCGTTAATTCTCTATGGCCAATTTCGACTATTTCGTTGTGTTCGCAGAGATGCGCACAGGGTCCAATTTTCTTGAGACGAACCTGAACGCCTTTGACGGCATCTCGTGTCACGGAGAGGCTTTCAACCCGTTTTTCATCGGTTACCCGAACAAGGATGACATTCTGGGCGTCACGTTGGCCGCACGGGATGACAATCCGAAAACCCTGTTGCGCGCGATAAAGAAAGCGCCGGATCTGAACGGGTTTCGTTATTTCCACAACCATGATCCGCGCATCTTTGACAAGATCATGGACGATCCAAAATGCGCCAAGATCGTGCTGACGCGCAATCCGGTTGACAGCTATGTCTCTTGGAAGATTGCGCGGGCCACCGGCCAATGGAAGCTGACGGATGCCAAGGCGCGCAAGGATGGCAGAGCCACATTTGATGCAGACGAGTTCGCGGCCCATCTGGGTGCGCTGCAGGATTTTCAGGTGACCTTGCTGAACCGTCTGCAGGCATCGGGCCAGACCGCATTCTACCTTGCCTACGAGGATTTGCAGAGCTTGAGCGCCATGAACGGCCTGGCCAAGTGGTTGGGTGCGAACAGTACGCTTGAGGCATTGGACAAGAGCCTAAAGGTGCAAAACCCCAGTGCGTTGTCTGACAAGGTCAGCAATTTCCGGCATATGACCGATGCGTTGTCCGGTCTGGACCGGTTCAATCTGACGCGCACACCGAATTTCGAACCGCGGCGTGGTGCGGCTGTGCCCACTTACTTCGCCAGCCAGACTGCCCCGCTCATGTATCTTCCGGTTCGTGGTTGGCCAGAGGATCAGGCGCTGCGTTGGATGCAGGCGATAGATGGGGTTGAGGGCGCTAAGCCTGCATCGAAGTTGTCACAGAATGAAATGCGGGATTGGATGCGTGCCCATCCGGGCCACCGCAGTTTCAGTGTCCTGCGCAATCCGCTGGCCCGTGCCCACGCTGTGTTCTGCCACCGCATTCTGAATACGGGCCAGGGCGGCTACGGCGGCATCCGTTCCGTTCTGATCAAGCGGTACAAGATGGTCCTGCCCGATGATCCGGGCGCGGCCACCTACGACAAGGCTGCGCACAGGGATGCGTTCGCGGCCTTCCTGACGTTTCTCAAGGCCAATCTAAATGGCCAGACATCTGTGCGGGTGGACCCAGATTGGGCAAGCCAAGCCAAGATTATCGAGGGGTTTGCCGAGTTTGTCCTGCCGGATCGGTTGGTCCGCGCTGAAACGATGGCTGACGAATTGGCTGAACTGGGCGCAGCGGTCGGGCTGAACTCTGTGCCCGAACCCGGCGCTGCGGCTGCCGACGCGCCCTATCAATTGATCGACATTTACGATTCACAAATCGAAGAGATGTGTCGCGCCGTTTACGCTCGCGACTACCTGATGTTCGGCTTCAAAGACTGGGCGCCGGCCTAGGCGGCCTGCGCAGGTTTCGCTTCGTTCAGGATTGCAAAAAGCGTGCTGGCGTCGGGATTGGCGCGCAGCTTGGTGCAAATGGCCGGGTCGCGCAATGTGCGCGACACCAAGGCCAGCGCCTTGAGATGTTCAACGCCCGCCTCTTCGGGCGCAAACAAGGCAAAGGCGATGTCGACCGGCTGACGGTCAACCGCGTCGAAATCAATGGGCTTGTCGAGCAGAACAAACGCGCCGATCACGTCCGAGACGTCATCAAGCCGTGCATGGGGCAGCGCAACGCCATTGCCCACACCCGTGGGCCCCAATGCCTCGCGTGCGATCAAGGATTCGACCACTTGCCCGGCATTCACGTCATAGGCGCTTTGCACAAGATCACCGATCTCGTGAAAAAGCCGCTTCTTGGACGAGGCGGAGGTCACGACCTTGACCGCCTCGGGTTTCAAAAGGGTCCCAAAATTCATTCTGCTCGCTTGTCGGTGCGCCGTGGCACCGATCCCTTACGGGTCGATCCAGCCAATGTTCCCGTCATCGCGACGGTAGACCACGTTCAGCCCGTCTTTCCCTTCGTTTCGGAACACCAGCACAGGGGCGCCCGCCAATTCCATTTGCATGACCGCTTCACCGACCGAAAGGGATGGGATCTTGGTTTCCATCTCGGCCACGATCATTGGCTGCAGGGTCTCAGGCTCCGAGTCGCCTGCGCCATCGTCAGAGGCGAGGATATAAGAGGCTGCGCCGGAGAGTTCAACCGGCTGCGCGCGTTCCTTGTGATGGTCCTTGAGCCGCCGCTTGTAGCGCCGCAACTGCTTTTCCATTTTATCGGAACAGCCGTCAAAAGCGGCATAGATTTCAGTGGCATGGGCCTTGGCCTGGGCGGTCAGGCCGGTAGACAGGTGCACGGTCGCCTCGCAGACGAATTCATGTGCCGACTTGGAAAACACGACTTGGGCATTGGTCGGGCGTTCGGCATATTTCTGCACAACTGCCCCCAAATCATCCCGTACATGGGTTTGCAGCGCTTCGCCGATGTCGATCTGTTTGCCACTGATTTGATACTGCATTCTTGCTCCTTCTGGTATGTCCGCGACGCACGTCCTTGACCACCAAGTCATTGGCGGCGCTGACGTATCTAGAATGGCGGATTTGGCCTGTCGTGACCCTGATCTATGTCAACACGCCTCGGATGGGCGACGACATTGCAGATCATGGACAGCGTGACAGCCATACCGGTATTGCACGCCAAAAGTGCACCCGGAGTCAATGAAAAGCGGTTGTGTCGGTTACCCGATCCGGAAGTTCTCGCCCAGATAGACGCGGCGCACATTCTCGTTCTGTACCACGTCGTGTGGTGTGCCGGACATCAACACCTGCCCATCGTGCAGAATATAAGCGCGGTCCACGATTTCGAGCGTTTCACGCACATTGTGGTCCGTGATCAGCACGCCAATCCCACGCTTTTTCAGATCGCCAACCAGATGCCGGATGTCTCCGACAGAAATCGGGTCCACCCCGGCAAAGGGTTCGTCCAAAAGCAGGTATTTCGGATCCGCTGCGAGTGATCGCGCAATCTCCACCCGGCGCCGTTCCCCGCCAGACAGGGCCAGCGCGGGGGCGCGGCGCAAATGTTCGATCGAAAACTCGCTTAGTAACTCTTCGAGCCGTTCGCGCCGTTTGTGGCGATCCGGTTCAGTGATGTCGAGGATGGCAAGGATGTTGTCCTGCACGCTCAGCCCGCGAAAGATGCTCATCTCTTGCGGCAGATACCCGATCCCCATTTGCGCACGGCGATACATGGGCAGGTTGGTGACATCCGCACCGTCCAGCGTGACGGAACCACCCTCGGCAGTGACGAGGCCTGCGACAGCATAAAAGGTTGTCGTTTTGCCGGAACCGTTTGGCCCCAGCAATGCCACGACCTCGCCCCGGTTCAGCTCCATGGAAAAGTCCCGGATCACCAGCTTCTTGCGGTAGGACTTGCGCAAATGCGAAATGCGCAGACCGGATGAGCCCTCCGCCACTTTCAGGTCAGGGGCCGCCATCAGTCGCTACCGGTTTGCAGGATCGTTTTGACGCTGCCCTGCATCCGTGCGGTGCCGTCTTCGAGGTTGACGGTCATCCGTTCGGACGCAATCGCGCTTTGCCCTTGGGTCAGCAGTACGTCACCGGTCATCACGATCAGTCCGGTGTCGATGCTGTAATCAGCACGTTGGGATTCGGCCGCATCCGGGCCAGATACCAACGTGACGCCACCGGTTGCTTCCATCCGTTCGATCCCCGCCTGATTATCGCGATAGATCACAAGCACGCGGGGTGCAGACAGGCGCATCTCACCCTGACCGATGACCACGTTGCCCGTGAACACCGCGGCCCCCGTTTCCTGATCCACGTTCAATTCGTCCGCACTCACCTCGACGGGGGCGGACGTATCCTGCTGGATCGCGCCAAAGGCAACCTGGGTGCCCTGTGCGTAAAGTGGAGTGATCAGACCCATCAGGATCAGGCAGGCTATGGCACGCAAAAAAGTCACGGGTCTATTCTTCTTCCAAGTCTTGCGGGCGGTATATCAACTTTACGCCGTTTGTGAAAACCAATTGGGCGTTCTCGCCCCCGCCCGGCTTTTCCAGACGCATGTTGCCAGCTTCCAACGTGCCGGACAGGCCCGTTCCATTCACTGGCCCGGGCGATATGACGGTCATGTTTTCGAAGTCGGTCAGCAGTTCTTCGGAGTTTAGCTTGTATCCGGTCGATGTGGTGATCACGACGTTGCCTTCAAGCGATGAGGCGCCGCGCATCATGTCGAAGGCTCCCCTGTCCGAAAACAAAACCACGCGCGTCCCTCCCGCGAGGTCGATATGCGCGGCTAGCTCTGTGGCGGTGTTGCTCTGACCATCGGCAGTCACCATCGTCCCGGCAGAGACCGAGATACGGTCGCCGCTGCTGGAGGTGCCGGAAAAGAACGGCGCCGTTACTTGCTGGCCCTGCAATCGTTCCTGAATCTCTGTCTCTGCGAACGGGACCGACGCCATCGGATCGATGTTGCGCGACAGCAGGAACAGCGTGGACAGCAGGGCAAGCGCCGCTAGCGGCAGCAGCACCTTGAGCCAGGCGACGAGCTTTGAATACCTGTCCATGCCATGTCCTTAACCCAGCCCCACGCGCAAACAGTCGTGGATGTGAATGAGGCCCAGCGGCGTGCTGCCATTGTCCTCTTCCGCCACGAACAGGCACGTCACCGACCGCTCACCGGCGCGCCCGTTCATGATACTGACCGCTTCTTGCGCCAGAATGTCCGGGCCTATTGTTCTAGGAGAAATGGTCATCACGTCGCGGGCCTTCAAGCCCAGCAACCGGTCGCTCATATGACGTCGCAGGTCACCGTCGGTGATGATGCCAACGAGGCTGCCCACGCCGTTTGTGACCCCAACAACGCCAAAGCCCTTTTCGCTGATCTCAAGCAGTGCGTCGGCCATGGTCGTGTCCTCACCAACCAGCGGCATGGAGGTGCCGCCGTGCATCAGGTCGGATACGCGCGTCAATTGGGCGCCCAACTTGCCACCGGGGTGGAAGTCGCGGAAATGCTCGGCGGTAAATTCCCGATGCTCCATCAGTGCTACGGCGAGCGCATCCCCCAGCGCGAGTGTCAGCGTGGTCGATGTTGTGGGCACAACGCCTGTGCCGCACGCTTCACCCAGATCGGGCAATTGCAGGACGACATCGCACGCGACGCCCAACGCGCTTTTCGGTGCCTTGGTAATGCCGATCAGCGGAATGTCGAACCGCCGGGAAAAGGCGATCATGTTCGCCAGTTCGGGTGCTTCGCCGGAGTTCGAGATTGCCAGTACCACATCAGCCCGCGTCACCATGCCCAGATCGCCATGGCTCGCCTCGGCCGGATGCACAAATTGTGCGGGCGTGCCCGTGCTGGCCAGCGTCGCGGCAATCTTGCGCGCAATATGCCCTGACTTTCCGATCCCCGTCACGATCACCCGGCCTGTCGCGTTCAGCAGAACGTCGATGGCCGCGCGAAAGGTTTCATCCAGACCGTCAGCCAGGATGCCAAGCGCGTCTGCTTCCGTCCGGATCACCCGCCGTGCGGTGTCGATGAAAGGGGTCTTGCCGCTCATGAGTGGGCGAAGATGTCCGTGTCGGGCCAGCCCGCCAGGTCCAGACGCGCGCGCATGGGCAGGAAGTCGAAACATGCCTGCGCGATCTCCATCCGTCCCTCGCGCTCTAACCGCTCGTTGAGCGCCTCGCGCAGTTTGTGCAGGTACAGAACGTCCGATGCCGCATATTCCAACTGCGCATCGGTCAGTGTGTCGGCACCCCAGTCGCTGGATTGCTGCTGCTTCGAGATGTCGATGCCCAGCATTTCCTGAAGCAGGTTCTTCAACCCATGCCGGTCAGTGTATGTGCGGATCAGGCGGCTCGCGATCTTGGTGCAATAGACGGGTGCTGTGACCGCGCCAAAGGCGTTCAACATCGCCGCAATGTCGAAGCGACCGAAGTGAAAGAGCTTGAGTACGTTCGGGTCTTCGAGCAAGCGGCACAGGTTCGGTGCCTCGGTCTGTCCCAGCTTGATCTGCACGATGTGTGCGTTGCCGTCACCGCCCGATAGCTGCACCACACACAGCCTGTCGCGGTGCGGGTTCAGGCCCATGGTTTCGCAGTCGATGGCGACGACCGGTCCCAAATCAAGGTCATCGGGCAGGTCGGAAATATGCAAATGGTTCGTCATGCGCCCGCTATAACGCGCGTTTCGCCCTTGGGAAAGCGCGCTTTAGGCGGGTTTTATCGCATCCAGTGCGGGGCGCGGATACCGCTCCAGCAAGGTTTGCACCAGCGCCCGGCAGTCATGGCCCCGCCAATCGGGCGAATGGGCTGTCCGTGGCAAGTCCGGGTGTTTCAGGGTCAGCCGCCGCCAGGCGTGCACGATCAGCACCCGCAACGCTGCGGTTTGAACGGGCGTCATGTCCTGATCCAGTTCTTCCGAGATGTCGGTCAGAACGGCGTGCAGCGACTTGTAGGCGTCGCGCATCCCCTCCGTCTCGATCTGTGATCCCAGCCAAGGGGGCAGGCTGTCTGGCGTGAGGCGCATGGCGTCTGACGGCAGCGGTTCGGTTGAACTGCATAGAAACAGGCGGGATGCGATCTGTGCAAACCTGGTTGGATCAAGCTCTGTGTTGCCCTGCATCAGAATGGCCACAGCCTCGGTCGCCTGACCGCCACCATAGATGCGCCCGCGTGCCGCATCACTGTCCGACCGTCCCTTGGCGGTCAGACTGTGCAGGCTATTGCGCCCCTGTTTCGCCGAACTCACCCACCCGTCGCTGCGCAGGCGGTGCAGGGCCACGCGCGACGCCTCGGGCTTGATCCCGATCTCGCCCATGATGGCCGAAAGCGTCGGCCCATTCAGCGGCTGATCCGGCGCCAGATCGCCAAAAACAGTCACTAACAAGGACCAAACCCGTAACGGGCCAAGGTCGCTCAGGCTTTGAAGGGCTTGGGAATAAGCGTCAGTAGGCATTCATGGTCAGCAGTTCATACTCTGCCACCACATCATCATCTTGGTTGGTCAATGTCACGTGCCAACGCACTTCGCCGTAGTCATCGTTCCGCGGCGTCTTTGCCTTGACCGTCAGGCGTACCTTTATGCTGTCGCCTGCTTCCACCGGCTTCATGAAGCGCAGGTTGTCGAGGCCCGTGTTCGCCAGTACCGGCCCCGGATCGGGCTGCACGAACAGACCGGCGGCAAAACTGAGCAACAGATAGCCATGCGCCACGCGACCCGGGAAAAACGGGTTCGCCTTGGCTGCCGCATCGTCCATATGAGCATAGAATGTATCGCCGGTGAAATGAGCAAACGTCTCGATGTCGTCCAATGTCACCATGCGCGATGGGCTGTTGAATGTGTCGCCCAAAGCCAGATCGTCAAAGCGCCGGGTGAAGGGGTGAGGTTTGTCAGATGCCTCTGTCCCGCCTGGCACCCAACGCTGCCCGATGGCCGTCAGGATGTCGGGATTGCCCTGAATGGCCGTGCGCTGCATATAGTGTTTGACTGCGCGAATACCGCCCAGTTCCTCACCACCGCCCGCGCGGCCCGGTCCGCCATGCACCATGTGCGGCAAGGGCGCACCATGCCCTGTCGCCTCCGCCATGCTGTCGCGGTTGTTGAAATAAAGCCGCCCGTGGAACGCGGCAGAGGCCATCGTGATCTCACGCGCCACATCTGGGTCGTGGGTGATGACGGATGCGACCAGCGATCCCTTGCCCCGGTTCAGCAATTCCGCAGCGTGGCCCAAATCGCGGTATGGCATGATTGTCGAAACTGGGCCAAAGGCTTCGACATCATGCACCGCTTGCGCCGCGTCCGGATCGGCACAGTGAAACAGCATCGGCGGTAGAAAGGCACCCTTGCTGCCCGCCATGGCAAAATCGTCCGGGTTACCAAATACTCGTTCCGCCTCTGATCCGATCTGTGCAGCCTTTTCCAAAACATCGTTTTTCTGCGTGTTAGAGACCAATGCACCCATTTTCGTGGCCTCATCACGCGGATCGCCAATGGTCACGTTCTCAAGCCGCGCGCGGATTGCTGCCACCACTGCATCCACTTGCGCCTCTGGCACCATGATCCGCCGAATGGCCGTGCATTTCTGCCCGGCCTTCGCCGTCATCTCCCGCTGCACTTCCTTCACGAACAGATCGAACTCAGCGCTTCCAGGTTTGGCATCCGGCCCGAGAACGCTCGCGTTCAGACTGTCCTGTTCCGCAGTAAAGCGCACCGCGTTATCCAGCAAGTTCGCGTTGCTCCGCAGCTTGCGCGCCGTGTCGGCGGACCCTGTGAATGTCACCACATCCTGGCAATCCAGATGATCCAGTAGATCGCCAACGCCGCCAGACACAAGCTGCAACGCGCCTTCGGGCAGATACCCGCTGTCAATCATCAGGCGCACGCAGGCTTCGGTGACATAGGACGTCGCTGTCGCAGGCTTCACAATCGCGGGCACACCGGCCAGCAGTGTGGGAGCCACCTTTTCCAGCATCCCCCAGACCGGGAAGTTGAAGGCGTTGATATGCAGCGCAGCGCCTTGCAGCGGGGTACAGATGTGCTGGCCAAAAAACTGACCGCCACGCCCCAACTGCTCGGGCGGGCCATCCAGATACACCTGCGCATCCGGCATCTCGCGCCGACCTTTCGACGCAAACACCAGCATGGTGCCGATCCCACCATCAATGTCGATCAGGTGGTCGGACTGCGTGGCCCCCGTGTCAAAGCTGAGGTCATAAAGCACCTGCCGATGCTCCCGCAGATGCAGGGCCAGCGCCTTGAGCATCTTGGCCCGTTCATGAAATGTCATCGCGCGCAGGGTAGGGCCGCCAACATCGCGGGCATAGGCGCGCATCGCTTGCACATCCAGCGCGTCATTCCCGGCCTCGGCAATGACGTCACCGGTGATGGCGCTTGCAATCGACCGCGCCCCGGCCCCCGGCGGCACCCAGGCGCCCGCCGCAAATGAATGAACCTGGCGCATGATAGCCCCCTAGTGTTGATCGTAGTCGATGCTGAGCGTGTCGCTGATCGGATAGCACTGGCAGGTCAGGACAAAGCCTGCCTCGACCTCGTAATCCTCAAGCGCATGGTTGGTCAGCATCTCGTATTCGCCGTCCGTCACCTTGGCTTTGCAGGTCGAACAAACGCCCGCTTTGCAGGCGAATGGCGCGTCGAGGGAATTGGCCAAAGCAGTCTCTAACACCGACGAATCCTTGGCCATCTCCATCTGATGTGTTGTACCGTCCAGCGTGATCTGCACGGTCGTTTCCGCCGCGCCCTCGGCCCGCGCGCTGACGGCTTGTTTTGCCAAACGACCCTGCTGGCCCGCGCCAAAGAGCTCGAATTTGATCTGATCCTTGGTTAGCCCGTGCGTCTCCAGCGCCTCAGAAATGGCAAGCATCATCGGCTCTGGCCCGCAGATAAAGGCGGTGTCGACCGCCCCAACATCAATCCAGGATTTGAAGAGCAGCGCGCATTTCTCCTGATCGACACGGCCGGAAAACAGGTCGATGTCCTGCCCGGTTTCCAGCACGTGGATCAGTGTCAGGCGGCCCATGTAGCGGTTCTTCAGATCCTCCAGTTCCTCGCGGAACATGATCGTGTGGACCGCCCGATTGGCATAAACGAGGGTAAATGTGCTGTCTGGCTCGCGCGCAAGTACGGTTTTCAGGATCGATAGGACTGGCGTGATCCCGGACCCACCAGCAAAACCAAGGTAGGATTTGCACTTGTTAGGGTTTATTTCGGTGCCAAACTGCCCCATCGGCGCCATGGCGTGCAACGTGTCGCCCACCTGCAGCTCGGTATTGGCAAAGGTCGAAAATGCGCCGCCGTCGACGCGCTTGACCCCAACCTGCAGCTTGCCGTCATCCAGCCCGGCGCAGATGGAATAGTTCCGACGCAGCTCGGTCCCGTCGAAATCCTGTTTGAAGGTCAGGTACTGGCCGGGTGTGAAACGAAAGGTATCCGGTTCATCCGGTTGCAGCGTCAGCACCACCGCATCGCGGATCGTGCGGTGGATATCTGTTACAGTCAGAGGGTGGAATTGCGCCATGGTCAGCCTGTCAGTAGTGGCGGAACAGCTTGGCTGAGATACGCCAGGTGCCGTCATCCAGCTGAATGATCTGGAAGTGATTTTCGAAGGACATGCCCAGCAAGTTGCGTTCGGTGATCGAGGCTGTCGCGATCTTGTCATCGACCTTCAGCCCGGTGATCTCACCGCTGTAGTCGTCGCCGACCTCATTTGCCTCAAGTGCGCCGTAAAATGGTTCCGGCCCGCCATGTAGCAAGTCCGGCCCGAGCCAGCCGGTCATGACGGCGCCATCGTGAAACACGGTTCTCAATAGGTCGATGTCGCGGGTGCGGGTGCCTTCGATATAGGCTTCGACAACCGCGCGTGCGGATGCTGTGACATCGGTCATGGCAAGTCCTCCGTTAAATGCACTTGAAGTAATCAAAGGGTTCCAGGCAATCCGTGCAGCGCCATTGCGCCTTGCACGGGGTCGAGCCGAACTGGCTGATCTTCTCGACCTGGCTCGACTGGCAACGAGGGCATCGCTTTGGCCCGCCCGCGGGTTGCGGTGGCGCGATGCCATAGCTCTCCAGCTTGGCCTTGCCGGTGTCCGTCATCCAGTCGGTTGTCCAGGGCGGGGCGATTTGCCTTTTTAGAGACAGGTTTTCGATCCCTTTCGCATGCAGCGCGGTCTCAATCTCCATGTTGATGATGCTGGTGGCAGGGCAGCCGGAATAGGTGGGGGTCACGGTCACTTCCAGCGTGTCGTCCAGCCACTGCACGTTCCGGATGATCCCCAGATCGACCAGCGAGATGACCGGGATTTCCGGGTCCGGGATGGCTGCAAGCCAGGTCCAGACCTCTTCCACCGATGCGCGCGTCGTCACCATGTCGCATCCGGGTGGCTGCGGGGCAGCACCTGCATCGTCGCCAGCATGTGGCCCAGATGTTCGGTATGCCGCGCCCCGGTCTTGCCGCCCATATGCGCAAAGTCACTGTCGGGGCGTGACAAGGTCGCCTCCGCCAAAACAGTCTCTAAATAAGCGTCAAATGCGGGTCTCAGGGCCGACACGTCCATCAGATCGTCTTCATCCGTGCTGAACATCTCGCCCACATAAGGCCATAGCCGATCCAACGCCGCCTGCATCCGCTCATGGCTTTCCTCAGTTCCGTCGCCCAACGCGATGACGGTATCGGAAGAGCGTTCGCGATGATACGTCACCTCTTTCACAGACTTCTGGGCGATGGCGGCAATCTCGGCATCCTCATGCTCGGTTAAGGCCTTCAACGCCTCCAGATGCCACGCATCGAACAGGAATTGCCGCATCATGGTGACGCCGAAATCCCGGTTCGGCTGCTCGACCACCAAGAGGTTGCGAAAGTCCCACGCATCGCGGTGATAGGCGAGCGTGTCAGCAGTCCGCCCCTTGCCCTCACGTTCAGCAGCAAGGCCAAGCCAAAGCTGCGTTTGCCCGATCAAATCAAGCGCCGTGTTGGCGAGCGCAATGTCTTCCTCCAGCGCCGGCGCATGGCCGCACCATTCCGACACTCGCTGGCCCAGCACCAGTGTGTTGTCCCCCATGCGGATGAGACCCTGGACGCTCACATCGCCCCCACATCATCAGGAATGTCGAAGAAAGTCGGGTGGCGATACACCTTGTCATCCGCCGGGTCATAGAGTGACCCCTTGTCGTCGGGAGATGATGCCGTGATGTCGGCGGCAGGCACCACCCAGATGCTCACCCCTTCCTTGCGACGGGTATAAACGTCGCGCGCGTTTTGGATTGCGTGCTCGGCATCAGCGGCATGAAGCGAGCCGACATGCCGGTGGCTCAGCCCGTGCTGACCGCGAATGAACACTTCCCAAAGGGGCCATTCCTGTTTCATTCCGCCGCCACCTTTGCTGCCCGTTTTTTCGCGGCATGCGCCAGCCGCGCCTCGCGCACCCATGCGCCATCGTCCCACGCTTTCTGCCGCGCCTCGATCCGCTCGACCGAACAGGGGCCGTTGCCCTTCAGCACGTCAAAGAACTCGGACCAGTCCGGCTCGGCAAAGTCGTAGCCGCCCTTTTCCTCGTTCCATGCAAGCGTCTCGTCCGGGATCGTGAGGCCCAGATACTCCGCCTGCGGCACCGTCTGATCCACGAATTTCTGGCGCAGCTCGTCGTTGGAATTCATCTTGATCTTCCACGCCATCGATTGCTCGGAATGCACGCTTTCCTTGTCCGATGGACCAAACATCATAAGGGACGGATACCAGAACCGGTTCAGCGCATCCTGCGCCATGCGCTTCTGCGCTTCGGTCCCGTTCGCCATCTTCATCATGATGTCGAAGCCCTGACGCTGGTGGAACGACTCTTCCTTGCAAATGCGCACCATCGACCGAGCATATGGGCCGTACGATGTGCGCTGCAACGGCACTTGATTCATGATGGCGGCTCCATCAACCAACCAGCCAACCGCACCCATATCGGCCCATGTTAGGGTCGGATACGCAAAGATGGAGGAGTACTTCATCCGCCCATCCAGCAGCATTTCGGTCAGCTCATCGCGGCTCACACCCAGCGTCTCGGCGGCGCAATACAGGTACAGACCATGTCCGGCCTCATCCTGCACCTTGGCCAGCAGGATCGCCTTGCGTTCCAGCGTGGGCGCACGTGTGATCCAGTTGCCTTCGGGCAGCTGGCCGACAATCTCGGAATGCGCATGTTGACTGATCTGTCGGATCAACGTCTTGCGATAGCCTGCGGGCATCCAATCCTTCGGCTCGATCTTTTCGCCTGCGTCGATACGCGCCTGAAATGCGGCCAGCTTTTCAGGATCGTCCTGCGTCGCTTCGGATGTGATCATCTGTGCATACATCGTCTCAAGCCCTTTCGAGTATCATGGCGACCCCTTGCCCCACACCCACACACATGGTGCAGAGGGCATAGCGGCCGCCGGTGCGTTTCAATTGATAGGCGGCGGTCATCACCAACCGTGCGCCTGACATGCCCAGCGGATGCCCAATCGCGATGGCGCCGCCCTGCGCATTCACGCGCGGATCGTCATCGGCGACCCCAAAGCTACGCAGCGTCGCCAGCCCCTGCGAAGCAAAGGCCTCGTTCAACTCTATCACATCCATCTGGTCGATGCTGAGGCCCGCGCGCTTCAGCACCTTCTCCGATGCAGGCACCGGCCCGATCCCCATCACGCGCGGCTCAACCCCGGCGGCGCACATGCCAACGATCCGCGCCATAGGTGTCAGGCCCTGCGCCTCTGCCGCCTCGGTCGAGGCAATGAGCATCGCTGCCGCACCGTCATTCACGCCGGAGGCATTGCCTGCCGTCACGCTCAACTCTGTCCCGTTGATCCCACGCAAGCCCGCCAGCTTCTCTGCACTTGTACTGGGGCGCGGGTGCTCATCCGTATCCACCAAAACCGGCTCGCCCTTGCGCTGCGGGATCGTCACCGGCGCAATTTCCTCGGCAAAGGCGCCAGCCTCGTGTGCCGCAGCCCAACGCGCCTGCGACCGGGTGGCAAAGGCATCCTGCGCCTCGCGCTCGACCTTCCAGTCAGCCGCAACGTTGTCAGCGGTCTGCGGCATGGAATCGATGCCATATTCCGACTTCATCTTCGGGTTCACAAAACGCCAGCCGATGGTTGTGTCGTACACCTGATTTGCACGCGAAAACGCGGCTTCCGCCTTTGGCATGACAAAAGGCGCGCGGCTCATGCTTTCGATCCCGCCGGCGATGACCATATCCATGTCGCCCGCCTTGATCCCACGCGCCGCGATGCCGACGGCGTCCATGCCCGACGCACACAGCCGGTTCACCGTTATCCCCGGCACATCCACCGGCAGACCCGCCAGCAATCCGGCCATACGCGCCACATTGCGATTGTCCTCGCCCGCCTGATTGGCGCAGCCCATGACGACATCATCGATGGCGGCCCAGTCAACATCCGGATTGCGCGCCATCAAGGCAGCAATCGGCGCTGCCGCCAGATCATCGGCCCGAACGCCGGACAAAGCACCGCCATATCGCCCGATAGGCGTGCGCTGCGCGTCACAAATCCATGCGTCCATGAAACTCCTCCTGACGGGAAAGTAGGGCAGTCGCCGATTCCGATCAATCATAAATGTTACACAGATGCTTGATTGGTGGAAAATTTGTAACGCTTTATCACGCCCACTGGACCATTCCGCACCGGCAAGGTTCTATGTCGCCACATCAGCCACTTGATACGGACCCCGCCATGGACCGCGCCGCAATTGTTCACGACAACTTCCACCGGCGGCTCAAGGCCAGCGATCTGCCTTCGGGCGAGGGCGCAGGCGACATGGAGCCCGACGTGCTTCTGTCTCTCTACCGCGCGCAATGCCTGTCCCGGCAACTCGACCGCACCAGTCGTGCGATGCAGAAGGCAGGGCAGGGATACTACACCATCGGCTCCAGCGGGCATGAGGGGATGGCGGGCGTTGCCCACGCCCTGCGCCCCACCGATATGGCGTTCCTGCATTACCGCGACGCGGCGTTTCAGATCGCGCGCGCGGGGCAGGTGCCCGATCAGAACCCCGCATGGGACATCCTGCTCAGCTTTGCGGCGTCCTCTGAGGACCCAATGTCCGGCGGTCGCCATAAGGTGCTCGGGTCCAAGGCACTCAACATCCCGCCCCAAACCTCGACAATCGCGAGCCATCTGCCCAAGGCGGTGGGCGCTGCCTATTCCATTGGCCTTTCCAAACGGCAGCGCCCGGAACACGCGCACCTGCCCGATGACGCGATCATCATGTGCAGTTTCGGCGATGCCTCTGCCAACCACTCCACGGCCCAGGGCGCGATTAACACCGCCTGCTGGACCAGCTTCCAAAACGTACCGCTGCCCCTGCTGTTCGTGTGCGAGGACAATGGAATTGGCATATCGACCCCCACACCCTCCGGCTGGATCGCCGCCAACTTCTCCGCCAAGCCGGGCCTGACCTATTTCGCCTGTGACGGCCTCAATGTCGCGGAAACCGCGCGCGTCGCGGCTGAGGTGGCTGCGTTCGTCCGGCGGCACAAACGCCCCGCCTTCCTGCACATCCGGACCGTGCGGCTCTATGGACACGCGGGCTCCGACGTCGAGGCGACCTACCGTGCCAAGGCTCAGATCGAAGCTGATGAGGGCAACGACCCGCTCCTTCACACGGTCCGTCTTTTGCGCGACATCGGTGCGTCCACGCCCGAGGACGCGTTGGCCCTTTATGCAGAGATAGGCAAAGAGTGCGAAGTGCTCTCCGCCAAGGCGACGAAACGCCCCCGTCTGCAAATTGCCGCAGATGTCAGTGCCAGCCTGATCCCGCCAAAGCGCACATGCGCGCCCACGAACGGCCCGTCCACCTTGCAACGCAGCAAAATCTTCGGCACCGACCTGCGCAGCAGCGAAGAACCGCAGGTGATGAGCAAACTGATCTCTTGGGCCCTCACCGACCTCATGCTCGAACACCCCGAAATCGTCATGGCAGGCGAGGACATCGGCAAAAAGGGCGGCGTCTACGGCGCGACACAGAAACTGCAATCCCGCTTCGGCCCCCACCGCGTCATCGACACACTACTCGACGAACAATCCATCCTCGGCCTTGCCATCGGCATGGCCCACAACGGCTTCATCCCGATCCCCGAAATTCAGTTTCTTGCTTACCTCCACAATGCCGAGGATCAGTTGAGGGGCGAGGCGGCCACACTCCCCTTCTTCTCCAACGGCCAATACGCCAACCCCATGGTCCTGCGAATCGCCGGTCTGGGCTATCAGCGCGGCTTCGGCGGCCACTTCCACAACGACAACTCCCTTGCCGTCCTGCGTGACATCCCTGGCATCGTCATCGCTTGCCCCTCGCGCGGCGATGACGCGGCCAAGATGCTCCGCGAAGCGGTGCGGCTGGCCCGCGAAGAGCAGCGCGTCGTGGTCTTCATCGAACCCATAGCCCTCTACCCCATGCGTGACCTGCAAACCGAAGGCGACAGAGCGTGGATGTCGACCTACCCTGCGCCCGACGAACGGATCGCGCTGGGCGAGGTCGGGGTCAGTGGAAATGGAACGGATCTCGCCATCATAACATACGGAAACGGACGGTACCTGTCGGAACAAGCCGCCAAGCGCCTGCGCAGCGAGGGCATCAATGCGCGCATCATCGACATGCGCTGGCTCGCACCCATGCCCGAAGCTGCCCTGATCGAACAGGCCCAAGCGTGCCGCGCCGCTCTCATCGTAGACGAATGCCGCCGGACCGGCAGCCAGTCCGAGGCGCTCATGACCCTCTTCACCGACGCAGGCATCCCAAACATCGCCCGCATCACGGCCGAGGATTGCTTCATCGCCACTGGCCCCGCCTATGCTGCCACACTCCCATCGACAGACGGCATCGTGGACGCCGCCAGAACCCTCTGCGCCAAGTCTTGAGATTCCGGTTTCACGAAATTCACCCTAGCCCTTGATCGCCCCTTTCCCTCCGGTCCACAGTCGCGCCAACAGGGAGAGAGGACAGCACCCATGACGCATCAGGCAGCGTTCTACCGCGGCGGCAAACACTTCACGGTCGAGGCGGTCGAAACACCCCAGCCCGGCCCCGGTCAGGTACAGATCGACGTCGCCTATTGCGGGATTTGCGGCACTGACCTGCATATCTACCTCGGTCACATGGACGGGCGCGTCGGCTTTGAGCGGACCATCGGGCACGAGATGTCAGGCGTCATCGCAGCCATCGGTGAAGGTGTCGAAGGGTTCACGGCAGGCCAACCCATCGTCGTCCGTCCACTCGATCACTGCGGCGTATGCCCGGCGTGCAAAGCCGGGCACGAGCACATCTGCCACAACCTGAAATTCATCGGCATCGACAGCGACGGGGCATTCCAGCAAAAATGGAACGTCCCCGCCCACACGGTCCATATCCTCCCCAAAGACCTCAACCTCGCCCACGCTGCCCTCATCGAACCGCTCGCTGTGGCTGTCCACGACGTCGACCGCGGCAAGGTCCAGCCGGGCGAAGACGTCCTTGTCATTGGCGGCGGCCCCATCGGCATGCTCGTTGCTATGGCCGCGCGCAACGCGGGCGCGAACGTCACGGTGGCCGAGATCAACGACAACCGCCTCGCTTTCGCGGAGAAGGTCGGCTTCACGACCATGGACCCCAAAACCACCGATGTCGCCAAGGCGATGCACGACGCCACGGGCGGCAAGGGGGCCGACGTCGTCTTCGAAGTGTCTGGCAGCCAACCTGGCGTCGATTTGATGACCGCTGCTGCTTCCACACGAGGGCGTATTGTCATGGTCGCCATCCACGCCAGTAAACCCCAGATCGACATGTTTCAGTTCTTCTGGCGCGAGCTCGACCTGATCGGTGCCCGTGTCTACCGGCCTGAAGACTACGACAAGGCCATGGACCTGCTCGCCAAAGGCGTCGTCGATTGCGACGCCTTTATCACCGACATTCAGGGGCTGAACGACATCGAGGGCGCGTTCAAAATGCTCACCGAGAACCCCAACGCCATGAAATCCATGATCCGCGTGACGGAGGGCCTGTAAATGCCAGTTCTCGACAGTTTCGACCTCACCGGCAAAACCGCCCTCGTCACCGGCGCAAAACGTGGGATTGGACGCGGGATGGCCGAAGCCCTTGCCGAAGCCGGCGCCGACATCATCGGCGTCAGCGCAACCCTCGAACCGGGCTCAGACATACAGCAAACCGTCGAAGCTATGGGTCGTAAATTCGCACCATACGCCTGCGACTTCTCTGACCGCAGCGCCGTCAAAGCCTTTGCCGCCCAAGTCCTGCAAGACCACCCGCAGATAGACATCCTGATCAACAACGCGGGCACGATCCTGCGCACCCCCGCCGCCGACCATCCCGACGACATGTGGGATACGGTGATCGAGGTGAACCTGAACGCGCAGTTCATCCTCACCCGCGAGGTCGGGAAAACTATGGTCGCGCGCGGATCGGGTAAGATTATCTTCACCGCCTCTCTGCTCACGTTCCAAGGCGGGATCACAGTGCCGGGCTATGCGGCGTCCAAAGGTGGGATTGGCCAGCTCACTATGGCTTTTGCTAACGAATGGGCAGGCAAGGGCGTAAACGTCAACGCCATCGCCCCCGGCTATATCGACACCGACAACACCGAAGCGCTGCGCAACGACCCCGTGCGATCCAAATCCATACTAGAACGTATTCCGGCAGGTCGATGGGGCAAACCGGACGACTTCAAGGGCCCGGCTGTCTTCCTCGCCTCCGATGCCTCCGCTTACATGCACGGCCACGTTATGCTGGTCGATGGTGGTTGGATGGGCCGCTAGTCCGTGATCGGATTAGGGCCGGAATAGGTCCAGCGATAGTCCGGCGGGGTCGGGCCCTTGTTGCGACCCCCTTGCTGTTGCTGTTCCCACGCATGAGACAGAACACCGACGCTGCGGGACAGGCAAAACAGCCCGCGCGCCAGTGGCGCGGGAAAGCCCAACTCAGCAAAAATCACAGCCGTCGCTCCGTCAATGTTCATCGGCACAGGCCTGCCCTTTTCTGCGGCAAGCGCCATTTCAATGCTGCGCGCCACCGCAGCATAACGTCCGGATACGATACCGTATGTCTTGGCATCATCGACAAGCGCCAAAAGCCGTGGCGCGCGTGGATCAACCGGCTTGTGAAACCGATGGCCAAAGCCCGGCAAAAACGGACCGTGCTCCGCCCGCCAAGTATCCAGCACATCGGTCAGCGGCGCATCCGACGCCTCAACCAGATGGTACAACTCCACCGCCTGCTCGCCTGCCCCTCCATGCACGTCATCAAGCATGTTCACCGCCGATGCGATGGCGCCGTTCAACGGCAATCCGCACGTCACCGCCATCCGCGCCGCAGCAATTGAAGGCGCTTGTGGCCCATGATCGACCGCTGCGACCAGCGCTGCCTCGAACAGCTTGGCCTGAGCCTCGGATGGCATGTCCCCTCGCACCATCAGCCAGATCATCTGGGGAAAGCTGACGTTGCCGATCAGGTCCTCAATCGGATGCCCACGCATCCGGATCTGCCCGGGCGCCATGTCGATAATGTCAGTGGACCACCAATCAGAAACGTCACTCATATCGCCCCCTTGTCCGCCAGCGCGGCGATGTCCTCAACGCTCAGCCCCAAACTTCTCCAAACTTCGCCCGCATGCTCTCCAAGCTGTGGTGGTGGTGTCGCTACTTTCAACGGGGTCCCATCTAATTTGACGCCGGTATTAACGACCTCAATGTCGTGCCCCACACCGGGCACATCTGCATAGTGGGTCATCAAACCGCGCTCCGCCACCTGTGGATGCGCCAGCACGTCTGGCACCGACATCACGGCTCCGGCGGGCACACCGATGGCGTTCAACGCCTGCGCCAAGTCCCGCGCCGAGCGATCCGCCAGCGCATCTTCAATCTCCGAACGCAATTCCATACGGTTCCGTTTGCGATTTTCCCTCGTGTGGTACTCCGGCTTGTCTCGCAGCGCAGCCAAGCCCAGGAAGTCCGTCAGCAAAACCCACTGCTCATCCTTGTTCGCCGCGATATTGATCAGCCCGTCACCCGTCCGAAACGTCCCCGACGGGGCAGAGGTAGGATTCTCGTTCCCATTGGCCCCCGGCTCAACACCCGCAATCACGTGATTAGAGACAACCCACCCCATTGTCGCCAACACGCTTTCCAGCATCGAGCAGTCGATAAACGCCCCACGGGGACGCGCGTTCAGGGCCGATGCCACAGCAAAGGCCGCCGTCATCCCGCCAACCGTGTCGGCGACCGGATAGCCCACGCGCAAGGGCGCGCTGTCGCCATCTCCGGTGATCGACATGACGCCCGAAACGCCCTGCACAATCTGGTCGTAAGCCGGGCGATCCACCCACGGTCCGTCCTGCCCAAAACCCGAGATGGCGCAGTAGATCAGATCGGGTTTGTGCCCTTTCAGAACCTCATACCCAAGGCCCAATCGCGTCATCACACCCGGGCGAAAGTTCTCGACCACGACATCTGCCGTCTCGACCAGCCGTAGAAACAGCGCCTTTCCTTCGGGATGCTTGAAGTTCAATGTGACGGATTTTTTCCCTGCATTCTGTGCAAGGAAAGACACCCCCATCCCCTTCGCATTCAACTCGGGATCGGCACCCAATTGGCGGGCCAGATCACCGCGCCCCGGCGCTTCGACCTTGATCACTTCGGCGCCCATATGCGCCAGTTGGTGGCAGCAAAACGGCCCTGCCAGAACGTTGGTTAGATCAAGAACGCGGACTCCGTCCAACGGGGCAGGGCGGGGGTTCACCTCGCCGTACCCGTGGGGATCAATCCCCATCCGCCACCCCGGCCGCCCGCGCCCGGGCGCGCCGCGCGCGGTAGCTGGGCAGGATGACCAGCAAGCAGGCGATAACCAACAAGCCCAGCGTCATTGGGCGTTCCCAGATAAAGCTGATCCCGTCATAAAGTTGCATGGACCGGCTGAAGTTGTCCTCAAGCATCCCGCCAAGGATGAAGCCGATCAACAGTGGAGCAAGCGGGTAGTCCGCAAAGCGCAGGATCGTGGCGCAGATGCCGAAGCCGACGAGCAGCAGCAGTTCGGTCGCGTTGTTCTGCCCGATATAGGCCCCCATCAGTGTGAAGAAGAGGATGAAGGGGATCAGGAAGTTGCGCGGCACCGCAAGGATTTTCGCGATATAGGGGATCAGCGGCAGGTTCAGGATCAGAAGGATCAGGTTGCCGATATACATCGAGATAATAACGGCCCAGAAGATCTGCGGGTCGTCGACCATCAGGCGTGGGCCGGGTGTTACATTCAGTGCGATGAGCGCGCCGAGTAGGATCGCCGTGGTGCCTGAGCCGGGGATGCCGAGGGTCAGAAGCGGTACAAACGATCCGGTGCAGGCGGCGTTATTGGCGGTCTCCGGCGCGGCGAGGCCTTTGACGGAGCCTTTGCCGAACTCTTGCTTCTCCTTCTCGGGCGCGATGTTGCGTTCAACCGCATAGCCGAGGAATGAGGCGATGGTCGCGCCTGCGCCCGGCAGGACACCGATGAAGAAGCCTTGCAGGGACTGACGGCCAACGACCGGCGCGATGGATTTTGCCTCGTCTTTTGTGATCCGTAGGTCCTTGATGTCTCCGGACTGGCCAGTCTTGGAACGGCTGGGGTCCATTACGAGGTACAGCGCTTCGGGCAATGCGAACATGGCCATGGCAAGCGTGATGAAGGCAAAGCCCGATTGCAGGTCCATCAGGCCCATGGTGAAGCGGGGCATGTTGAACAGTGCACCTTCGCCCACTGTCGCCATGATAAGGCCAAGCAGGGTCATCATGATCGCTTTTGCCACTTGGCCCGTGCCAGCGAAGGCCGCGATGGCCGAAAGGCCGACGACCATAAGCGCGAAGTATTCGGCCGAGTGGAACAGCAGCGCGACCGACGACAGCATCGGCGCAAAGATCATCAACAGGATGGCTCCGATGGAGCCGCCGCAGAAGGACGCGATAGCGGCGATGGTGAGCGCTTTGCCCGCCTTGCCGTCGCGGGCCATCGGGTAGCCATCAAAGCTGGTCGCCACCGTGCCCGCGACCCCTGGCGCGTTGAGCAGGATGGATGAGGTCGAGCCGCCGAAGATCGCGCCGTAGTAAACGCCCGCGAGCAGGATGAGGGCGGCGGAGGGGTCGCCGAGCGAGATGGCGACGGGGATCATGATGGCAATGATCGACATCGGGCCAAGGCCGGGCAGCATGCCGATGAATGTGCCGATCAGGCAGCCGCCGATGACCATCAAGAGGTTCTGGAGGGAGAAGGCCGTTTGCAGGCCGATCAGGATACCTTCGAGCATGTCTTTACACCCCCATGAATGCAGGCAACGGGCGCAGGAAGATGCCAAGGACGACCTGCACGAGATACCAGACGACGCCGGTGGCGATGCCCGCGACCACGATCATCGTGATCCAGCGGCGTTCGCCGAGGATCACGGAGCCCATGACGAGGAAGCCGACGGTGGCGATGATGAACCCGGCGGGGCGGAGGAGCAGGGCATATGCGACCATGAGACCGAGGAGCAGACCGGCCTGGCCGAGTTTGAACTCCTTGAGCTGGCGGTAGACGATGACGGAGGGGTTTTCCTCGCGCGGTTTGTCGGACTTCTCAAGCCCGAGTACGATGATCAGACCGACGATGATGCCCATGACGCTCAGCACCTTGGGGAAGGTCGAGGGCCAGATGGGATTGCGCTGCATGAAAGGAGCCAGGCTGCCGTCCATGGTGAACCACGCGGCGTAGCCGTAGGCGGCGAAGATGCCCAAAAGGATCAGTCCGATCCAGCGATCGAGTGCCATGATGTCCCCCCGATTGATCTGTCCCCGCGGGGACACCCCTGATTTCATTGAAGAAAAGGGTTAATTTTACTTAATCTTAACGGATTTCGCCCGTTTTTGGCAGGTGTGGGACCATGCCAGCCCCACACCCAAGAGCGATCAGATCAGAGGAAGCCGAGCTTCTTCATCAGGTCGCCGATGACCTGTTCCTGATCTTCGAGGAAGGCTTTGAACTCGTCCCCGTTGTTGTGGATGTTGACCCAACCGTTGCGCGCACGCACGTCTTCCCACTCCGGGGTGTCATACATCTTGGTCAGCGCGTCCTGGTACATGGCCAGCTTGTCTTCGGGCAGACCCGGGGCGCCAAAGAAACCGCGCCAGTTCACGAACTCGGTGTCGATCCCTTGCTCTTTCATGGTCATGGCGTCGGGGGCTGCGTCCACGCGCTCTGGTGCTGTCACGCCGATGATCTTCACTTCGCCTGCGTTGGCCAGATCAACCGCTTCGGAAAAGCCGGTGGAGAGTGCTGCGATTTCACCCGACAGGAGCGCCGCCATGGCTTTGCCGCCCGCGTCATAGGGGATGTATTTCACGCCCAGCGCGTCCTTGCCTGCAGCTTCCATCACCATGGCCGCCACGAGGTGGTCCATGCCGCCGGGAACCGAACCACCGCCGATGGCGGTGCTGTTGGGGTCCGCATCATAGGCGGCCAGCAGGTCTTCCATCGAGTTGATGGGGCTGTCCTTGCCCACCACCATGGCGGCGTAGTCACCGATGGTGCCAGCGACCAGCGTCAGATCGCGGAAGTTATGCGGGAACACGCCTGTCAGCGAGCGGATCACGATGGGGGTCGAGTTGACCATCAGCGTGCCATGGTTGCTGTCTGCGTTTTCGATCAGGTAGCCGATGGCCTTGCCACCGCCGCCGCCCGACATGTTTTCGAACGATGCGTTGCCGACAAGGCCCGCACCTGTCAGCGCCTCACCGGTGCCGCGCGCGGTGCCGTCCCAACCGCCACCGGCGCCGCCGGGGATCAGGAAGTGGATGCTGTCGACGACCTGATGGCCGTCTGCGAATGCTGCGCCACCCAGGCCAAATGCCATAGCTGCGCCAAGCAGGGCCCTGCGGCCCATTGCCAATGATTTCATTGGTGTCCTCCCATTTGACTTCGCGCGCTTTCACGCGAATGTTGCCCTGAAAACATGCGAACCTGACACAGACCTGTCATGGAGCCGCAACAGGGGCGGATCGGATGAAATACCTGCTGATCGAGGACAATGCCGAACTTGCGGGCGCGCTGTGTACCCGGATGCGTCTGGATGGGCATGTGATCGACCACGCCTGTACATTGTCGGAAGGGTCGGACTTTTTGAGCGTGGGGGAGTACGATCTGATCCTGCTGGACATCATGCTGCCGGATGGCGACGGGCGTGCCTTTCTTGAGCGTCATCGGGCGCAGGCGGGGGATACGCCGGTCATTGTGCTCACCGCTCGGTCCGAGGTGTCGGATCGGGTGAGCATGCTGGATCTGGGGGCGGATGATTACCTGACGAAGCCGTTTGATCATGCCGAGTTGCAGGCGCGGTGTCGGGCTGTTTTGCGCCGGCGCACGGGATCGGCGCAGACGGTCATTCGGCGGGGCGATGCGGCGCTGGATCCGGTGGCGTCTGTTTTGCGCATTGGCGAGGCCGAGGTGACCTTGCGCAATCGGGAACTGCGCCTGCTGGAGCTGTTCATGAACGCGCCGGGCCAGATCTTTTCCAAGGACAAGCTGGTGGATCGGTTGTTTTCCTATGATGGGACGGTGACCGAGAACGCGATCGAGGTTTATGTGGGGCGGCTGCGCAAGCATCTGGAGCCGTCGAGCCTGACCATTTCGACCCATCGGGGTCTGGGGTACCGGTTGGATGAGGGGTAGGGCGACATCCCTGCGCCGTCGGCTGACCTGGACCCTGATCGGTGGGGCGGCGGTGTTGGCGGTGCTGTTTTATCTGGTGGTCCGCACCTACGCCCAGCAGATCGCGCAGCAGGGGCAGGACCGGATACTTGAGGCGTCGCTGACATCTCTTATGGATGCGGCGGTGGTGCGCGAGGGGCAGGTGGAGGTGGACGTGCCCTATGCCGCGTTTGCCATGCTGGACACGGCCGCCGATGACCGGGTTTTTTATGCCATCCATCAGGGTGCGGAGTTGCTGACTGGGTATGATGGCTTGGTCGAGGGGCCGTTTGCTGCGATGGCCGGACCTGTGTTCGATACGGTTGGCTTTGCCGGGACTGATCTGCGTTTGGCCCGCTTGACGCGGGTTTTGCCTGCCAGTCCCGCGCCGGTGATGCTGACTGTGAGTGTGGCGCAGACGCGGGATAGTCTGGCGGGAACATTGTGGGCGATTTCGGTGAATGCGGCGTTGTTTGGCGGTGCGTTTTTCGTATTGGCGGCGGGTATGGCATTGTGGACATCGCGATCCACCATGCGCCCGCTGAGCCAGATGGCGGAGGCTGTGGCGCGGCGGGGGCCGCGGGATCTGCGGCCCGTGGTGCGGGCGGTGCCGACCGAGCTGTCGCCGCTTGTGACCTCCCTCAATTCACTGATGACCCGGCTGAATGCGTCGCTCACCCAGTCCGAGACCTTTATTGCCGAGGCGGCGCATCGCGTGCGGACGCCGCTGGCCACCGTGCGCACTCACGCAGAGGCGACGCTGATGCGGGTGGATCGGGATGAGAATCGCGCGGCCTTGCGGTCCATGATCCGGGCCATCGACGAAAGCAGCCGCGCGGCGGGGCAGCTTTTGGACCATGCCATGGTCAGCTTTCGTGGTGATCAGATGGAGCGGAGCGCGGTTGATCTGGTCGGGATTTGCCGCGAGTTGGTGGATCGGCTGACCCCGGTGGCCGAGATGAAGGATCTGGAACTGGTTTTGCAGGCGGATGGGCCTGTCGTTGTGCAGGCTGACCCGATCCTGATCCAGAACGCCGTGCGCAACCTGATCGACAATGCGCTGAAGTATTCCCCGGCCGAGGGGGCCGTGCGGATCGAGGTGCAGGCGGATCCGGTGGCGATTGTCGTGTGTGACGAGGGGGCCGGGTTCCCTGTTGCGCAGATTGCGGAGTTGTCCCAGCGGTTTCAGCGGGGGGCCAATGCGGGCGATACGGTGGGCTCGGGTCTGGGCCTGACCATCGCGCGGGATGTGGCGGAGGCGCATGGGGGACGGTTGGAATTGGCGAATGTCGAGGGGGGCGGGGCGTGCGCAACTTTGTATTTGTGATCCTGTGCCTTTGGGCCAGTCTGGCCGCTGCTGCGGAACTGGAAGACCGGCAGACCTTTCATGGCGAGAACGGCGTGACCCTGCGCGTATTGTCGAGCACGGATACGGATATTTTCGCGCCCATTCTCGAAGGGTTCATCGCCCGCAATCCGTCTGTATCTATCGACTATGCCGTCGCGGGTTCGGCGGACATTGTGACGTTGATTGAGGACTGTCCCGACTGCTTTGACGTGGTGATTTCCAGCGCCATGGACCTGCAATTGAAGCTGGCCAATGATGGGCTCGCGCGGCGGTTACCGGGGCTGGCGCGCAGCAGTGATACCCAATGGCGCCAAAGCCTGTTCGGGTTCACGCTGGAGCCTGCGACCATGGTGCTGAACCGTGCGGCATTCGAGGGGCGCAAGATGCCCACGACGCGGCAGGAGTTGATCGAGGCCTTGCGCGCAGAGCCGGAGCGTTTTCGCGGGCGGTTGGGGACCTACGATGTGCGGTTGTCGGGGCTGGGGTACTTGTTTGCCACACAGGATGCCCGCACGTCCGAGACGTTCTGGCGGTTGATGGAGGTGTTCGGGAACCTTGATGCCCGGCTCTACTGTTGTTCGGGTGATATGATCGACGACTTGGCGTCGGGTGAGTTGTTCGTCGCCTACAACGTGCTGGGCAGCTACACACAGACGCGGCCCGAGACGCTGGACAAGGTCGCCGTCATCACGCCCGAGGATTTTGCCACGACGATGATGCGTACGGCGCTTGTGCTCGATACGACAGAACTGGGTGAGACGGCGGCGGCGCTTGTGGCGTATCTGACGTCTGGCGCGTGGGCGGCGCAGGATCGGCCGGGCTTTCCGCTGCCTTCCCTGCGGGATGCAGAGGCGCAAATGTTGAGCGTGGTCAGCCTGGACCCTGGATTGCTCGTATATCTGGACCGTCTGAAGCGCGCGCTTTTCCTTGAGGCGTGGGCCTCGGCCCTGCTGCGCTAGGTGGTTTCTATGCAGTGGCGGCGGAAGGCACGTTTGAGCATGTCCAGCTCTTCGCGCAGAAGCGCTACTTCGTTGCGGATGTCGTCGCCAAGGGCTTCGCCCGCGATCAATGTGAAGTCGCCCAACTTTTCGTCATCGGTCCCGTCGGTGATGACAAAGACCTGAACACCATCGGCGATGGCCTCTGCCGGAATCGGGACTTGCAACAGCCATCCGCCATTTTCGCCCTGTTCGGTCACCTGCACGTCCGGCACTTCGGTTTCCTGATGCGTCACCTTGATCTGGGGCACGCCGGTTCCGTTTTGCTGGATCCGGGCCTGCCAGATCCCGTGCTGCATCTTGATCGGGGTCAGGGTCAGTGTGCTCATGCGGTCCCTTTCATCACAGTGCCGCGCGCGGGCGGCGCGAGAAGGTCAGATCGCGCAGCGTGACCTGGTTCATTTCCGGCCCTTCAAAGATGAGGTCGATCCAGGCCCCTTCCACCCGCTTCTCGTTCAGCTTGGAATAGGCGAGGTCAAACTCGACCGTCACGTCCGCCTCGTGCAGCGGCAACTCGCGCACGATTTGTTCGGTGTTGGGACCGTGGCGGACGTTGAGCCGGGCAAAGATTTCGATGGGTTTTTCCATCTCCACAATGGTGTTCATGCCCAGCAGGTGGTTCTTGGTCAGGCCGTTGACGGCGTCGCCGGGCAAGTTGACCACAAGCGACAGGAACGAGCCGTCGAATTTGAAAACGTCGAGCCGGACACCGTAGGGCGCAAGGTCTTCCTCGCGCCGGTTGCGCAATTGGCGCAGGGTCATCTCGCTGAATTCGCAGTCGTGAAACAGCGTCACCTCACTGCCCAGCATCGACTTTGTCTGAACCGAAGACATGCCGGGGGTGCCCAGTGATCCGCGCCACAGCTCAGGCCGCCATGACCATTCGGTGTTGTGCGGGTGGGGAAAGGCCGAAGATCCGATGGCAGGCAGTCCAAGCCGTTCGTCGGCGCGGTGGATCAGCCGATCAAGATGCGTGCGCAGCAGGCGCGCGGCAGACCGCAGGCTGCGCAATTCACCCAAATCCGTGGTCTTTGCATTCCGCGCGGCGCGCGCCCAGCGGCGCATCATCCGCTTGTGCGCGATCCGGTCGATGAAAGAGATGCGGTTGCCTGCCATGTGCCCTGCGCAAATGCGTGTCGCGGTGCACTATCTATGCCAAAGGTTTCACTCGAATAAACCCGCGAAGAGACCTGTGGGTCGCTGTTAGGGGGTTGGCGTTGCAGAATTGCCTTGGGGTGCTACCACAGCGATAACCGACTGTGCCTGTGTCCGTTCCACCGTTTGCGTCAGCAGGCTTTGCCCCATCAGGTCGAGTGCCGCGCTGTCAGCATTTTCATATGCGGCGAGGCCGAGCACGTGGTTGCCCACCTGTGCAGCACCGCGCCAATAGGTTGTGCGCATATCGGCGCTGGGCGGTCCGCCCGTCACCTGTACCAGTGCCAGCGGTCCGTCGTCGCTGCGTTGCAGGACGGTTTCGGAGGCGCCTTCGAACTGGGCTGTGCTGATCGCGGCCGCGCCTGCCGCGGGCACCGTGGTGGCGGTTATGATCGCCAGCGGCGCCTCTGCCGTTTGTCGTCCCCCCAGCGTGTCGCAGCGCGCCATCAGCGCAAAGCTGTCGCGCAGGCTGCGCCTGTCGACGCAGAACCCGGGCGGTGGCATCAGTTTGATCGCGCCACCGCTCAGTTCTGCGTTGCTGAGCGCAAAGTTTTGCCCCGAACCGCCCAGATCGAGCCCTGCGAAGTCTTCGCAAGCGGCAAGGCCAAGCAGAGCGGCGCCGAGCAGGAGGCCCTTACAGGTCCCAGTACTCATGCCGTTCCGCTTTTGCTCCGGGATGTGTGACTGCGCCCTTGTACGTTTCGCCCACAAGCTGCGCATATTTCCACAGCGCGCCCGAGGCATAGATGTTTTCGCGTGGGCCGGACCAGTTGGCTTTGCGTTCCGCCAGTTCCTCGTCCGTGAGGTCCACGTTGATTGTGCCTTCGATCGCGTTGATCGTGATCACGTCGCCATCTTTCAGCAGGGCAATGGGGCCGCCATGGGCTGCTTCGGGGCCGACGTGGCCGATGCAGAAGCCGCGTGTTGCGCCCGAGAAACGGCCGTCGGTGATCAGCGCCACCTTCTTGCCCATGCCCTGGCCGGACAGGGCCGCCGTGGTGGCCAGCATCTCGCGCATGCCGGGGCCACCGGACGGTCCCTCGTTGCGGATGACGAACACGTCGCCTTCCTCGTAGGTGCGGTTCTGGACCGCATCAAAGGCATCCTGTTCGCATTCGAAGACGCGCGCCGGACCGGTGAAGATCTGGTGCTGGGCTTCCATGCCCGCGACCTTCACGATGGCACCTTCGGGGGCCACGTTGCCCTTCAGGCCAACAACGCCACCGGTCTTGGTGATCGGGTTTTCGATGGGGTGGATGACACGGCCATCAGCTTCGAGGCTGATCTTGTCCAGTTCTTCGCCGATGGAGTAGCCGGTTGCGGTGATGCAATCCTCGTGGATCAGGCCCGCTTTGCGCAGTTCCTTCATCACGACATAGATGCCGCCGACTTCATACATGTCCTTGGCAACGTATTGACCGCCCGGTTTGAGGTCGACGAAGTAGGGCGTGTCGCGGAAGATTTCGCAGACGTCATCAAGGTAGAAGTCGATCCCGGCCTCGTGCGCCATGGCGGGCAGGTGCAGACCGGCGTTGGTCGAGCCACCCGTGCAGGCCACGACGCGGGCCGCGTTTTCGAAGGCTTTGCGCGTGCAGATGTCGCGGGCGCGGATGTTTTTCTCGATCAGGTTCATGACCGCGGCGCCGGACGCTTCGCCGTATTGGTCACGGGATTCGTACGGTGCCGGGGCACCCGCGGAGTTGGGCAGGGCGAGGCCGATGGCTTCGGACACGCAGGCCATCGTGTTGGCGGTGAACTGGCCGCCGCACGCCCCGGCAGAGGGGCAGGCGACGCGCTCGAGGATGTCGAGCTCCGCCTCGGTCATAGCACCGCTTTGCTGCTGGCCGACGGCTTCGAACATGTCCTGCACGGTCAGATCGCGGTTGGCGTAGGCCTCGGGCACCTTGGCACCTACGGGTGCGCGGCCCGGAAGGATGGATCCGCCGTAGAGGAAGACGGACGGTACGTTGAGACGGATCATCGCCATCATCATGCCAGGCAGAGATTTGTCGCAACCGGCCAGACCCACGATGGCGTCATAGCAGTGGCCGCGCATGGTCAGCTCAACCGTGTCTGCGATGGCTTCGCGGGAGGCGAGCGAGGAGCGCATGCCCTCGTGCCCCATGGCAAGGCCGTCGGTGACGGTGATGGTGGTGAACTCGCGTGGGGTGCCGCTGGCCGACTTCACGCCCATCTTCACCGCTTGGGCCTGCCGGTTCAGGGCGATGTTGCACGGAGCCGCTTCGTTCCAGCAGGTGGCCACACCAACGAGAGGTTGGTGAATCTCCTGCTCCGTCATGCCCATGGCATAGTAGTAGGACCGGTGCGGCGCGCGTGCGGGCCCTTCGGTCACGTGGCGGCTGGGTAGCTTGGACTTGTCGAACTTGCCTGTAAGCATCTGGCGTCTCCCCCGAAAAAGCGTCTGGACTGCAATAGCCATTGGCCCGCTGCGCTGCAAGCGCTCGCGGTTGTAATAGGTGGGGGCTGGCACTAGGTTCTGCGGACGGGTCGCGCCCGGTTGCTTTTCCAACCGTTTGGACAGGGGTGCGGGCCATCAGGACGTGCCATGGATTCCACCATATTCGCTTTCATCTGGAAGCATTCCAAGCGTGATCAATTGATGTTGCTGGGGCTGACGCTTGTCACGTTCCCGTTTCTCTATGCCACGCTGGAATTGCCGAAGCGGATTATCAACGACGCGATTGGTGCGACCAGCAGTATCGTAGATGTGTTCGGCCTTGAGCTGACGCAAATCCAGTTCCTGCTGGCTTTGTGCTTTGGTTATCTGGGTGCCGTGCTGGCCCACGGCCTGCTGAAGATGCGCTTGAATACGATGAAGGGTGTGACGGCCGAACGGCTCCTGCGTCGCTTCCGCTTCCAGTTGATCAGCCGCATGCTGCGCTTTCCGCGCAGCTACTTCCGTTCGACCAGCCAGGGTGAGTTGGTCAGCATGGTCACGTCCGAGGCCGAGCCGATGGGCGGGCTGATGGGCGACATGGTGGCACAGCCTGTGTTCCAGGCAGGCCAGATGCTGATCATCGTGGTGTTTCTGTTCCTGCAATCGGTGTGGTTCGGGCTGGCCGGTATCGCGCTTATCCCGTTGCAGGCATGGATCATTCCGATGCTGCAGCGCCAGATCAACCTGCTGAACAAGGAACGTATCCGCGAGATTCGATCCTTCTCTTCCGAGATTGGGGAGAGTGCTGCAGGTATTTCGGATCTGCGCACCAATGGTGGCCTGCGGTATCGCCTTGCGCAGTTCACCGACCGGCTGAGCAAGCTGTTCGAGGTGCGCTTCCAGATCTACCAGAAAAAGTTCTTTATGAAGTTTCTGAACAACTTCATCACGCAGCTTACGCCGTTCTTTTTCTACTCGGTCGGGGGCGTGCTGGCCATTCGCGGTGAAATCACCGTGGGGGCGCTGGTGGCGGCGATCGCGGCCTACAAGGACCTGTCGAGCCCCTGGAAGGAACTGCTGACCTACTACAACCAGACGCAGGATATGTCCCTGCGGTGGGAGATCGTGACTGACCGGTTTGCGCCGCGCGACATGATTGATGAGAGGTTGTTCGAGGGCGAGCCGGACGTCATTCCACACCTGCAAGGCGACATCGTTCTGGACAACGTGACCGTCCGCAATGCCGAAAACACGCCCGTGCTTGAGCGCATCGACCTTACGATTCCCAAAGGCGCGCGGGTGGCCATTCAGGTCAAGAACCAGACCGAACGAACTGCCATTGCCGAGCTATTGGTGCGAGAGGTGCTGCCGACCCGTGGGTCGATCACCATCGCCGGTCACGATCTGTCGACCTTGCACCAGGAGGTCGTGTCGGCCCGCATCGGATATGCGCAATCGCGCCCCTATCTGTTCGATGGCACATTGGGCACCAACCTGTTGATGCCGCTGATGACGCGACCCAACACGGTCCCGTGGGGGCAGGGCCGCAAGGATCGCTACATGACCGAAGCGCTGCGGTCCGGCAACAGCCCGGACCGGGTCGATACCGAGTGGGTCGATCCCGCCCTTGCCGGTCTGGGCACCGAGGATGAGGTGCGCGCGTGGTGGTTTGCGCTGGTCGAGGCGATGGGCATCGACGAATTCATGTTCCGTCGTATGCTGGTCAGCCGCATGGATCCCAAGCAGCATCCGGAGCTGGCCAAGGCCATCGTTGCGTTGCGCCCGGTCGTTGAAGAGCGCTTGCGCGAGCAAGGGTTGAGCGATGCGGTTTATCGCTTCGATCCCGAAGAGTTCAACCCGGCGGTTCCGCTTGGCGGCAACCTGCTTTTTGCAGCGCCCTCCCGCGATATTTCGCAACAGGGGCTGGCGCGGGACGAACGGTTCATCAATCTGGTGTTTGAACACGGGCTTGCCGAACAAGGCATCGCCATCTCGCAAACCCTGATCGAGACGCTGCACCAGACCTTTGGCCGTGATGGCACGAGCCACCCGCTGTTTACCGCACTCAACATCGAGGAAGAGATGTATGAGCAACTGGTCGATATTTCCGCCCGCCGCCGCGAACGTGGGGATGTGGCGCTGACCGATGATGAGTTTGCGCTACTTCTGACCGTGCCATTTGCCTTTACCGCCGAACAGATTGGTCCGGCGTTCCCCGAAAGCTTCAAAAAAGAGATTGTGCAGATCCGTAAGACCAGAGGCTCCGCCCTGCGTGAGCAGACGCAGGAGTTCTTTATTCCCATTGCACCGGAGACATATCTGCCGCGTCTCACGCTGGTGGAAAACACCCTGTATGGTCGGATTTCGATGTTTGCCGGTGCCAAGGAAGAAGTAATCGAGGACCTCGTGGCCGATGTTGTGAAAGAGCACGATCTGCGCCGTCAGGTGGCCGAGACGGTGTTCGATATTCGCACCGGTCTGGGCGGCACGAACCTGCCTACCATCTTTCATGAACGGGCGGCGTTTTCCCGGGCGGGGATCAAGCGCCCGGACATCCTTCTCCTGGACCGCGCGCTTGCCAGCCACGGCAGCGAAGAGCGTCGCAAAACCCGAGAAGCGCTGCGCGAGCTGCTGCCAGACTCCACGCTGATTTTTTTGGAAGAGAGCTTTAACAACCCCGACGCCTACGACCTGTTTGTCGAGATCAAGGATGGGCGGATTGACGGCGTTCAGGCCCATGACGAAGACGACGAGGAAGCCGACGATCTGAGCCGCAAGCTGCGTGTGATTTCGCGAGCGGACCTCTTTTCGGGCGTCAACAGTCGTAACCAGCGCCTGCTGGCTTTTGCCGCGCAGTGGTACACCGCCGAACCGGGGCAGCGCATCTTTTCCATGGAGGAAAAGCCCGATGCTGCCTATCTGTGCGTCAAGGGAAGTGCCGTGCTGAGCTACGACGGTGAGAATGGCGAAGACCGACATGTGACCACGATTGAGCCTGGCCGCCTGATCGGCGATCTGGCCATCATCCTGAACGAGCCGCGGCAACTGCATTTGACGGCCCTGACCGAAGCGACTTTCCTGCGCATCGGTGCGGCCGAATTCCGCGCTGTTCTGGAGGAGGACGCCACCGTGCTGCGCAGCCTGCTGAACACCGTTGCCAGCCATTTGACCGGCGCTGCCGAGTTGCTGCGTCAGGCCAATGTGCAGATCCCCCAGGACGAGGGGCCGCCACCGCCGCCATTGGATCGCTGATGGGTGTTCTGAGTTTCGACTATCGCCCACATGCGCTGATGATTGATCCGGCGCGCGACCGGGCGCAGCTTTGGCGACTGGCCTTTGGCATCGTATTGGTTGCCGGTTTCTTTCTGGTGCTCAGCAATCTTGTCTTGGGCACGATTCTTGGGCTGCTTGAGCCGCAAACTGCCAGTGCGGTGTTGCGGGATGCGCAGACGGGTCGGACCGCGGGCGGGATGCTGTTGCTGTTGTTCCAGTTGGGTCTGTTGGGTGTTGCCGCGGCCATGGTCGTGATCATGGTGCACAAGAGGCAGCCCGCGACGCTGATTGGCCCCATTGGTCTGGCGGTGCGTCAGTTCGGTGCGGTGTTGTTCATGATGGTGCTGCTCACCATCGCGCTGTGGGTTTTGCCGCCCTATGACATGGGTGAGGGGACGTTGACCCTTAACATGTCGGTCAGCCGCTGGCTGCTCTTGCTGCCCATCGCCATCGTTGCGGTGCTTGTGCAGATCGGGGCGGAAGAGATCGTGTTTCGCGGTTATCTGCAGCAGCAACTTGCGGCGCGGTTCCGTTCGCCTTTGATCTGGATGATCCTGCCTGCCGTCTTGTTCGGTGCCGGGCACTACCTGCCCGAAAGTGCTGGCAGCAATGCGTTGACGATTGCGATCTGGGCGACTGTTTTTGGTGTCCTTATGGCCGATCTGACGGCTCGCTCCGGCACGCTTGGTCCCGCGATGGCGGTGCACTTCGCCAACAACATCTCGGCTATGGTGTTGACGGCCACGCCGGACGAGATGTCGGGCCTTGCGCTTTACGTTTTGCCGTTCGGGATGGCGGACGAGGCGGCGATGGCCGCTTGGCTGCCTGTTGATTTCGGTTTCATGCTGGTGAGCTGGTTGGCCGCGCGTCTTGCCATCCGCGCTTGATTGCATTTGACGCTGCCCCGGATTATCTGACGGAACGGAACCGCAGCAGGAAGCCCACATGAACTGGATCACCAACTATGTCCGGCCCCGGATCAACTCGATCTTTTCGCGGCGCGAGACCCCGGACAATCTGTGGACCAAGTGTGACAACTGCGGCACGATGCTGTTTCACCGCGAGCTGTCGGACAACCTGAATGTCTGCACCAACTGCGGGCACCACATGGCGGTCACGCCCCGCGACCGCTTCACGGCGCTGTTCGACGGCGGCATCTTTACCGAGGTCGAGGTGCCTGCGCCGCTGACCGACCCGCTGCAATTCCGGGACCAGAAGAAGTATCCCGATCGCATGAAGGCGGCGCAGAAATCGACGGGCGAGAACGAAGCGATGCTGGTCGCCCGGGGCGAGATTGGGCGCACGCCCATCGTCGCCTGCGCGCAGGACTTTTCGTTCATGGGTGGATCCATGGGCATGTATGTGGGCAACGCCATCATCGCGGCCGCCGAAGAGGCGGTGAAGTTGAAGCGCCCGCTGGTTTTGTTTTCAGCCGCCGGTGGCGCACGGATGCAGGAGGGGATCCTGAGCCTGATGCAGATGCCACGCACGACTGTTGCGGTGCAGATGCTGAAAGAGGCGAACCTGCCTTACATCGTCGTACTGACCCATCCCACCACGGGTGGTGTGACGGCCAGCTATGCGATGCTGGGCGACGTTCATATCGCCGAACCCAACGCGCTGATCTGCTTTGCCGGGCCGCGGGTGATCGAACAAACCATTCGCGAAAAACTGCCCGAAGGGTTCCAGCGGGCCGAGTACCTGCTGGACCACGGCATGCTTGACCGCGTGACCAAGCGGACCGAGATGCGGGATGAGTTGATCACCATCACCCGGATGCTCATGGGCGAGCCGCCTGCTGTCAAAGGCGACTTGCCAGCCCCCGCGCCCCTGCCTGTCGAAGAACCCGCTGCCGAGGATGCGGCAAAGGAATGAGCACCGGTTCCGACGCCATTCTCGAACGGATGATGGCGCTGCACCCCAAGGTCATCGACCTGACGCTGGACCGCGTGTGGCGGCTGCTGGAGGCGTTGGGTAATCCGCAGAATGACCTGCCTCCGGTGATCCACGTCGCCGGTACGAACGGCAAGGGGTCGACCCAGGCCATGATCCGCGCGGGTCTGGAAGCGGCGGGACATCGCGTCCATGCCTACACCTCGCCCCATCTGGCGCGGTTTCACGAGCGTATCCGGCTGGCAGGAACGCTGATCTCCGAGCCTGATCTGACCGCCTATCTTGATGAATGCTACGAGGCGAACGGTGGTGCCGACATCACCTATTTCGAGATCACGACGTGCGCCGCGATCCTTGCGTTCGCCCGGACGCCTGCGGACTACACGCTGCTTGAGGTCGGGCTGGGTGGGCGTTTGGACGCCACAAACGTCATTGACACGCCCAAGCTGACGATCATCACGCCGGTGTCCATGGATCACGAGGCATTCCTGGGCAACACGCTGGCCAAGATTGCAGGCGAAAAGGCGGGGATCATCAAGCGGGGCGTGCCCGTGATCGTGGGTCCGCAAGAGGATGACGGTCTGGACGTGATTGAGGCGCAGGCCACGCGGCTGGGCGCCCCTGTGTTGGCCTATGGCCAGCATTGGCACGCGGTGCCTGAACGCGATGGCATGGTCTATCAGGATGAGGTGGGTCTGCTCGACCTGCCGCGCCCCGTCTTGCCGGGGGATCACCAGATACAGAATGCGGGGATTGCGCTGGCCGCGTTGCGCCATCTGGGCTGTGATGCCTCTGCCTGCGAGGCGGCAGTGACCCAAGCGCAATGGCCCGCACGGATGCAACGGCTGCGCACCGGGCCGCTGGTCGACCAGGCGGGCGAGGCCGAGCTTTGGTTGGATGGCGGGCACAACCCTGCGGCCGGTGTGGCCCTGGCCAGTGTCCTGAGCGGCTTGCCCAAGCGTCCGACGCACCTGATCTGCGGTATGCTCAACACCAAGGATGCGCGCGGCTACCTGCGTCCGCTCGCGTCGCATGTGGACAGTCTGACCGCGCTCTCCATCCCCGGTGAAAAGAACACGCTTCCAGCGTCTGAGACGGCGCAAGCGGCGCGCGATGTTGGGATGGTAGCGCACGAGGCCGAGGATGCTACAGCCGCGCTACAGGCGATCATTGCACGCGATCCGCACGCGCGTGTCCTGATTTGCGGATCGTTGTACCTGGCTGGTGCGATCCTGCGCGAAAACGGCTGACCTACATTCATCGCCGGTGTCTCAATATTTCGGCACGCCCGCATTATGTTGACCATTCGGTGCCGAATTTGCTACATCTAGCGCAGTTTTTCACCCTAACGTGGAACAACCGCGACGGGTTTGCTTGTGGGGAAGCAGTATGTTCAGGCGAAAAAATGCGGGCGAATTGCCGTCCCAGGTCACGGATGATGCAGAGGACTACGCATCGTCCAACATGAAGATGCTGGTCATCGCTGCCGCCTTCTTGATGGTGACGATTGTCTTGATCCTCTTGCAACCCGGCAGTGCGATAGAACCGGCGCAGACATTTGCAGAGAGCCCCGTGGTGGATGATCTGAGTGCATCCGAAGCGGAGGTGACGCGCGCCGATGCATCCCTGCTTGATCTGCAGGTGGTGTCCGCGTCCGAAGCGGTCAGCCGACAGTTGCGCCAGCCCATTCGCCTGACCGATACCGATGCGCGGCACACGGACCTGCGCAGCCTGACATCAGCGGTGTTGATCGGGTTCGGATACACTCCGCAGCAAGGCGACCGGCTGCAAGCGCTGCTGGTGCAGGCCCTGACCGAAGGGCAATCGAATGCCTATATTGACGCATTGCTGAACACCGCTGCGGCGCGCAACGAATTTACCTTACCGCGCAAGCTGACGACGGCAGCAGGGCGGCTGGACACCGAAGCGTTGCTGGTGGCCCTGGTGCGTCAGTCGCAGGGCTAGGCGGCCCAGTCCGCGCTTTGCATTTCTCGCAGGCGCGAGGCTGTGCGTTCGAACTCGAACGTGCCTTCACCCTCAAGGTACAGCATTTCCGGTGTGTCGGCGGCAGAGCAGATCAGCCGAACATGCGCCTCATACAGCGCGTCGATCAGGGTGACAAAGCGCTTGGCTTCGTTGAAATTGCTGCGGCCCAGACACGGGATGTCGTCGACCATCAGCACCTTGCAGGCGTCGGCGATGGCGAGGTAGTCGCCCGGCCCAAGCGGCTTGGAACACAGGTCAAAGAAACTGCTGCGCCCGATGCCGTTGCGGAATTGCGGGATGGTGACGGTGCGCCCCTTGATTGTCAGGTCGAGCGGTTCAGCCCGCCCGCCTGACAGGTCCGCCCAGATCGCGTCCATCTCGGCCCGCGCGGTTGCGCCAAGGGGCGAGAAGTAGACCGGGCTGCCCGACAGTCGGTCCTGTCTGTAGTCGGTGGGAGAGGCGAGTTCCCAAACGACCATCTTGTCCTTGAGCAGGTCGATGAATGGCACAAAAAGCTGTCGGTTCAGCCCGTCCTTGTACAGATCATCGGGCACCCGGTTGGATGTCGTCACGACGACGACACCGGCGGCAAACAGCGCCTCGAACAGACGGCCTACGATCATCGCATCGGTGATGTCGGTGATCTGCATTTCATCAAAGGCGAGCAGCCGGACTGAGGCGGCAACATCTGCGGCCACAGGCGCAATGGCATCATCCACGCCGCGCTGGCGGGCTGCGTGCATCGCGGCGTGGATCTCCTGCATGAAGGCGTGGAAATGCACCCGGCGTGCAGGCACATCCACACGCGAGGCAAAGAAGTCCATCAGCATCGACTTGCCGCGCCCGACACCGCCCCACAGGTACAGCCCCTTGGGTGGCTCGGGGGCCTTTCGGAACAGCCCCTTCTTGACCGGTGCGGCCAGCGCCGCGCGGATGCGTTCAAACTCGGGCAACACGGCCAGTTGCGCCGGGTCGGGCTGCAACTCGCCCTTGTCCACAAGCGCTTGGTATTCTGTCAGCAAATCACTCATCGCTGCCTGTCGTAGCGTGCAGGTCCCCACATGGGAAGCGCCGTCCGTTCAGGAATAGTGATGCGTAGACCAAGAATTCCTGATTTGACCCAAGTGCCTGCGTCCATACAGTCGGTGGGCACGCTTGAAGGTAATCCCATGTCCGCACGTACGCCCCTGTTCACCCCTGTCCTGATTGTCGGCTGCGTGATCATCATGGTCAGCTTTGCGGTCCGCGCGTCTTTCGGCGTGTTCCAGATCCCGATTGCCGAGGAGTTCGGCTGGTTACGCACCGAGTTTTCACTCGCCATTGCGATCCAGAACCTGGCTTGGGGGATTGGGCAGCCCATCTTTGGCGCGATTGCGGAGAAGATCGGGGATCGCAAGGCCATCATCATGGGTGCGCTGACCTATGCGGCGGGTATGGTCCTGTCCGCGTGGTCGACGACCCCGCTGGAGCACCAGCTTTATGCCTGGCTTGTGGGTTTCGGCGTGGCTGGCACCGGTTTTGGTGTGATCCTGGCGGTCGTGGGCCGGGCGTCGAGCGACGATAATCGGTCGATGAGCCTTGCTATTGCCACTGCGGCCGGATCCGCCGGTCAGGTCTTTGGCGCGCCGATGGCCGAATGGATGCTGACCATGATGACCTGGCAAAGTGTGTTCGTGATCTTTGCCGCGGCCATCCTTGCCCTGATCCTGTGTCTGCCACTGATGCGGGCGCCTGCCATGGCGTCAAAGGCCGAGCTTGAGGAAAGCATGGGCGCCATTCTGATCAAGGCGTTCAAGGACCCGTCCTACACACTGATTTTCCTCGGCTTCTTTTCCTGCGGGTATCAATTGGCCTTTGTCACGGCGCACTTTCCCGCCTTTGTGACAGAGGTGTGCGGACCCATTCTGCCGGGCAGCATGTTGCACAACATTGGCATCACCACGACGTCGGCGCTGGGGGCGTGGGCGATTTCGTTGATCGGGCTGGCCAATATTGCCGGTACGCTGGCTGCGGGTTGGGCGGGCAAACGGTTTTCCAAGAAGTACCTGTTGGCGGGCATCTACACCGCCCGCACGCTCGTGGCGGCGCTGTTCATCATCTTCCCAATGACGCCGGTGACGGTGATCGTCTTCTCCATCGCGATGGGGTCGCTGTGGCTGGCAACGGTGCCGCTGACCAGCGGGCTGGTCGCGCATATCTACGGGCTGCGCTACATGGGTACGCTCTATGGCATCGTGTTCTTCAGCCACCAACTTGGCTCTTTCCTTGGGGTTTGGCTGGGTGGCCGGATGTACGATCTCTATGGCTCGTATGAACAGGTGTGGTGGATTGGTGTCGCCGTGGGCGCGTTCAGCGCCATCGTACATTTGCCGATCCGGGAACGGCCATTGGCGCAACCATCCGCTGCCTAACCGCGTGAGGCGCGGATTGCGTCCAGAACAGCATCGGTGTGGGTGTGGGGCAGACCGTGAGCAGCCTCGGGGATGACGGCCTGTTGCGCCGCCGGGTTCCATGCGGTCAAGGTGTCCTGACAGGTCAACAGTATCACATCGTCCTGCGCACCCCAGACGGCAAGCACTGGCACACCGGCGGCGGCGATGGCTTTGTGCTGATCTTCACAGGTGTCGCGCAGCAGGCCGCGCAGGCTGGACAAGACGGCGGGAAAGAACCCGCGCCGCGCCGTTTCCGCGTGTTGCAGATCGCATATGTCGTCCACTGACGATGGCGCGCCCGCCTCTTTCGAGATGCCGCGCCGCAAGATCCAAGGATAGGTAGCAAGGAACACCCAGTCGCCGATCAATCGCAGATCGCGGGCGAACATGAGTTTTCCACTTTCCAGTTTGAACATCCCGGCTGGTGCCAGAAGGATCAATTGCGTGACGGATTGTGGCCGTCTGGCAGCAAAATGCGCGGCAATGGCACCGCCCATAGAGTAGCCCAAAAGGGTCACCGGTTCCGTAACGCTCTCATGCGCCAGCAAATCGACAAGCTGCTGATCGAAGAAGTCCGCAGTCTGGCTGCCCTGCACCCGATCCGAATAGCCGCGCCCGTAAAGGTCATAGATCAGGACACGAAAGCCCAGCAGGGCAAGCCCCTTCGCCATCCCGTACCAGACAAAGGACGGTGTGGTCAGTCCATGTATGCACACCGCGACGGGCCCGCGGTCCGGTCCCAGCCATTCGAAATGCGTGGTGCCTTGGGACAGCAGGGCGAACTGCCCCGACGCCTTGGCCCGGTCCGCGTCCGTTATGCCCTTGCGCGTCCATTCGATGGTGAGCGGGATCGCGATGACCCCCAGAACGATCAGGATCGCCCACATCAAGAGGCGGTCCATCGATCCAGGATGTACCGGCTGGTCATCAGGTCCAAATGCGCGCCGCCGCCGTTCTTGAATAGGGTGATGTCGTCCGGGTCGCGGGTGAAGGCGTCCAGATCGTAGTAGTCCGCAAGCAGATGATCGCGGGTGATGGTGCCAGCCTCCAGAGGGATCTTTACCTCTCCGATATGCCCGACAGTGGTATCAAAACTGTCAACAAATATGCGCGATTTCAGCAGGGCGGTATCGTCAACCTCTCGCATATCGGGGCGGTAGGCACCGATCAGGTCGATATGCTGGCCGGGTTGCAGCCAGTCGCCCTGGATCAGCGGTTCAGTGGACATTGTCGCGCTGGTGATGATGTCGGCGCTGCGCACGGCTTGTTCCAGATCGTTTGCAACTGTCAGCGTCGGGCGTTCCGACGCCATGGTCAGCGCGTTGGCGCGGGTGCGGTTCCAGACCTGAAAATGGGCGTCCGGGAAAATGGTAGAGTAGGCATCATGCAGCGCGCGGCCCACGGTGCCAGCGCCCACGATCAGGATGTTGCGGCTGTCGGGCCGGGCCAACTTGCGCGCAGCGAGCAGACTGTCGCCCGCTGTCTTCCACTTGGTCACCAGATGAAAGTCGATGATGGCTTGCAAGGTCCCGTCGCGGTCGGAATACAGGTTCACGCCGCCATTGATCATCGGCGCACCGCGCCCCGGATTGCCGGGAAAGACGGTGGCCGTCTTGACCGCCATGCCCATCCCGTCGATCCACGCCGCGCGGCTGAGCAATGTATCAGGATCGCGGTAAAGGAACGTGTCGCCGATCTCGGCCTTGGGCAGTGCGTGGCCCGCCGCGAGCGCGTCGGTCAGGCCGATCCAGTCCAGCACCGCCTCGCCCTCCGCAAAGGGGATATAGGGGACGGAGGTCACGCCGCCTCGCTTTCGGTCAGCAACCCTTCGGTCACAAGGCGCTTGGCCCAGCCTTCCGGCCCCTTGAAATGATGCGTTCGCCAGCCGCGCATCTGGGCGGCGGCGATGTTGTCGCTGCGGTCGTCGGTAAACAGCAGGCTTTCGCCACGCAGGCCGCTGGCGTCTTCCAGCATCTGGTAGATCGTTGGGTCGGGTTTGACCACTTTCATGTGGCCGGAGATGAAATCGCGATCAAACTGGCGCATGAAGGGGTAATCCTTGGCCGCGCGATCATAGGTATCAACACCGAAATTGGTCAGGCTGAAGACCGGGACGCCATTGGCCCGCAAGGCGCCCATCAGCTTTACGGAATGGTCAATCTGGGGCGAGGCCATCTCGATCCAGCGGTCGTGCCACATCCGGATTTCCGTGACCCATTCGGGGTGCTTGGCGGCAAGATCATGGACTGACCGGGCGAAAGGTGCGCCGCGGTCTACCTCAAGGTTCATGCCATCCAGATCGACTTCGTTGAACAGCTGGCGCCGCCGCTCTTCCCCGATCACGCTGTCGTAGAACCGTTCGGGCTGCCATTCGATCAGCACGTTGCCGATGTCGAACACGACGGCTTGGATGGTCATCTTTTCGCTGCTCTCAATTCTCGTTCCAGTGCGTCCAGAAAACGCGATCTGTCGGCCTTGGTAAAGCCCTTGCCACCGCCTTGGCGGAACGGGTCGGCGGCGCGCAGGTCGGCCATCAGGTCGCGGGTGGCAAGGACATTGCCGATATTGGCCTGCGTCAGCGCCTCACCGTTGTGTTTCAAAACCCGTGCACCCGCTTCCACGCATTTGGCGGCAAGGGGGATGTCACCGGTCACCACCACGTCGCCGGGTCCGGCCCGGTCGGCGATCCACATGTCGGCGATGTCGGGTCCTTCGGGCACGATAACAGTCTCGATCAAGGGGTTTTGAGACGGGCGCAGCCCGCCGTTCGACACCACTTTCATCGGGACCTTGTGCCGTGTTGCGACCCGCTCTGCCTCGGCCTTTACCGGGCAGGCATCGGCGTCGATATAGAGCGTCGTCATGCCCAAAGGTGTTCGGCGTGGAAGGCGACGTGATCTTCCATGAAGGTCGAGACGAAGAAGTAGGAGTGGTCGTATCCCGGCTGCATCCGGAACTGGATCTGCTGGCGGCGTGCGGCGGCAGCTTCGGCGAGTGCTTCGGGTTTCAGAAGGTCGATGAACTGGTCGTTTGTGCCGGTGTCGATCAGCATCGGACCGTCAAAGCCACGCTCCCGCATGCACAGGGTCGCATCGTGGGGCGACCACAACTCTTCATTGTTCCCCAAATATGCAGAAAGCTGCTTGCGTCCCCAATCGCTGGCCGTGGGGTTTGTGATCGGTGAAAACGCCGACACAGACCGGAACTGTCCCCGCGGGGACATCGCCATGGTCAGCGCGCCGTGTCCGCCCATGGAATGGCCTGTGATCGACTGGCGATCCATGTCGATGTCGAAGTTGCGTTCCAGCAGGACAGGCAACTCGTCCATCACATAGTCCCACATGCGGTAATGGGAGGCCCACGGCTCTTCGGTGGCGTTCACGTAAAACCCGGCACCCTTCCCCAGATCATAGCCATCGTCATCTGCCACCTCATCGCCGCGCGGTGAGGTGTCGGGGAAGCACAGTGCAATGCCGTGCTCGGCCGCCCACGCCTGTGCGCCCGCCTTGGTCATGGCGTTCTCATGGGTGCAGGTCAGGCCCGACAGGTACCAGAGCAGGGGGACGGGTCCATCCTTGGCCTCGGCCGGTAGGAACAGGCCAAAGGTCATGTCGCAGGAACAGGCGGTCGAGGCGTGTGTGTAGACCGCCTGCGTGCCGCCGAAGCAGGCGTTTTCAGAGACAGTATCCATGGGCATGTTCCTTTCGTTTTCCCATCGCTACCGGGGGTTGGCGCGTGCGGCAAGTTGCAGGAGCCTCCGGCGGGAGTTTATTTGGCAAGATGAAGTTGGATCAGCTCACCCATGCGATCACCGCTGTGAGGGTTGCCACGCTGAGCGTGGTCGAGACGAGGATGGCGGCAGAGACCCGTTGCGGGGCGACGCCGTAGTGCTGGGCCAGCATGTAGATGTTGCCCGCCACGGGCATGGCAGCGCAGGCGATGATCATCGCGGCCCCGAACGGTTCCACGTTGAAGAGGAATATGGCCGAGAAGGCGACAAAGGCCGGGTGCAGCACCAGTTTGCAGAAGCTGAGCCAGCCTGCGATCTGGATGCGCTCCGCTGATTTTGACGCAAGCGACGCGCCAATGGCAAAGAGGGCACCGGGTGTGGCCGCACCGCCGAGGATGGTCAGGAAGTCGTTCATCGGATCGGGGATGGGGATTCGAAAGCCAGACCACATGAGCCCCAGCGCCATGGCGACGATCATCGGATTTTTCAGCAGGCCGATGCCGATGGTCTTGATGATCGCAGGTGACATACGCCCGTCGCGGCCCACGGTGATCAGGATGACGATCAGGCTGGAAAAGACGATGAGATCCGTGGCGAGCACCAGCATGACCGGGCCGATGGCTTCCGGGCCGAAGAGGAGGGCGAGCATGGGCAGGCCCAGGAATCCGGCGTTGCCGATGACGGCGCATTGCGCCTCGACCGCGTTGGTCTGCACGTCGAGCCCGCGCAGGAAGCCGACCATCGTGGCGATGCCGTAGACGAATGCGGTGCCCCACAGGTAAGCGGCCACCAGCCGCCCGTCCCACACCTGCGCCAGCTCTAGGTTCGCGGCAAAGCGGAAGATCATCGCGGACAGGGCGAAGTAGAAGACGAACTTGGTCAGATAGGCCGTCGCCTCCTCGGTGAAGAACCGCGTGCGGCCTGCCCAGTAGCCAAGGCCGATCAATGCGAAAAAGGGCAGGGTCTTCAAAAGGATGGGCAACATGGATCAGGCATAGCGCGTGTTGCGCTGCCTATCCACTGTCGATGGCCCCGCTTGCCGTGAAAAGCGCCATTGCATTCTGCGGGACATGGAAGCGGTGGGCGGAGCAAGGCGCACGTTTGATTTTCTTATAGAAACTGAACGAAACGGTTTATATTGTGCAGTATCCCGCCACACAGGAAGCCAGATGAACGACGCAACGCCTATTGTCCGCAGGGGCCGAAAGTTTGACCAGGTTCTGGAGGGCGCGCGCGATGTGTTCATGGTGGATGGGTTCGAAGGGGCGAGCGTGGACGACATTGCCCGCGCCGCAGGCGTCAGCAAGGCGACGCTTTACAGCTACTTTCCCGACAAGCGGCTGCTGTTCATGGAGGTGGCGAATTCCGAATGTGCGCGTCAAAGCCAGGATGCCATCGACAATATCGATATGAATGCGCCGCCTCGGGATGTTTTGAATCAGGCGGGCAAGCATTTTCTCAAGTTCATCACGTCCAAATTCGGCCAGCAGGTGTTTCGCATTTGCGTGGCGGAATCGGATCGTTTCCCCGAGATTGGGCGCGCATTTTACAAGTCCGGGCCCGAACGTATGCGCGCTGAAATGGGCGAGTATTTCGAGGCGGCCGTGGCGCGCGGGGACTTGAAGATCGATGACTATACCCTTGCCGCCGACCAGTTTGGTGAGCTGTGCAAGGCCGACCTCTGGCCGCGGCTGATGTTCGGGGTGATCGACAGTGTCACGGATGAGGACATCGACCGGGTGGTCGACAGCGCGGTCAAGACGTTCCTGGCGCGCTACGGCGCGTGATGTCGCAGGCGGGCTGACTCGACTCAAAGGGCCGACTCGGCCTAGTTTGCGATAAGAACAAATTGCGAACATTTGGTGATGCCCAACCGTCGTATCCTGTCCATCTGGTTCCCCCGGCTGGGGGCCGAGCGTCTGATCCGGCGCCAGCCTGTGCTGGCCGATCAGCCTGTGGCCGTGGTCGAGGAGCAGCAGAATATGCAGGTCATCACCGCCCTGAACGGAGTGGCGCAGGCCGATGGTTTGCAGGTGGGCCAGCCTGTGCGCGACGCTCATGCTATGTGCCTGAGATTATTGACATTTCCCCGTTCCATGCAGGAAGAGAAACGGTTCTTGGAGGCGCTGCAGCGCTGGGCGGGCAAGTTTTCCCCCTGGGTCGCGCCCGAGGATGGGGATGCCCTTGTCATTGATCTGACCGGATGCGCACATCTCTTTGGGGGAGAGCGCGAGTTGATGCAGGTGGTGCAGGATGATTGCACCGATCTGGGGTTGAGTGTGCTGTTGGGGCTGGCGGATACCCGCGGCGCGGCGTGGGCGCTGGCGCGCTATGCGGGTAAGGCGGCGGGGTCTGATCGGTCGGGTGATTCCATTGATCAGGAGGCGCGGGCCACGCGGTCGCGTGCAGGCAAGCGACGGCATTGGACCAAGGGGGGTGCCGCCCCTGCTGTGACCATGCAAGCCACTGATATCAAACGCATTGCGCCGCCCGGACAGACCTATGGCGCGCTGTCCCCGCTACCTATTGCTGCCTTGCGACTGGATGCCGAGATGACGGCACAGTTGGGCCGTCTGGGCTTGCGCCGGGTGGGGGATTTGCTGGGGCAACCGCGGGCCGGATTGGCGCGTCGGTTCGGGCGTGGGTTGGTCATGCGGCTGGATCAGGCGATGGGCAGCGCGCCCGAGCCTGTGTCGCCTGCAAAGCCGCCGGATCACTTTGCGGTTCGCATGACCTTGCCCGACCCGATTGGGCTGGCCGAGGACGTGATGGCGGCCATTGATCGGACCCTGCCTCGGCTATGTAAGATTTTGGAAGATAAGGGAAAAGGCGCGCGGCGGGTGATGCTGCAAGCCTATCGCAGCGACCATGCGGTTGAGGTGGTCGAGATCGGGCTGGCCCGCCCGACCCATGACCCGCACCGCATCCGCCCGCTGCTGGAGATGAAGATCGAGGAAATCGATGCGGGTTTTGGCATCGACATGATCCGGGTGCTGGCCACGCTGGTGGAGCCTGTCCACGACGTGATGACCGTGGGCCACCGCGAGGCGGGGGCGGCGGTGCAGGCGCGGCTGAACAACGCCAATGCGATGGATGATCTGATCGGGCGGCTGGGCGCACGGGTGGGCTTGGATTCCATCCGACGCTTTGAACCGGCGGACAGCCATATCCCTGAAAAATCACATAAAATCATGTCGGCGGCCTGGTCGAAACCGCATGAGGGACCGTGGCCCATGCCCACGAATCCGCGCCCCTTGCTGCTGTGGCACCCTGAACCTGTGCAGGCGCCGAACACGCCGAAACTGCCCGAAAATTTCCGCTGGCGGGGCATGAATCTGACCCGGCACCGCGCCATCGGGCCCGAGCGGATCGCGCCGGAATGGTGGCTGGACGATCCGAACTGGCGGTCAGGTACGCGGGACTATTGGGTGACGGACACGACGGACGGGCAGCGGTTGTGGCTGTTCTATGCGCATGGCGGCGCGATGTCGGCGGGGTGGTTTTGTCACGGATCCTTTGCCTGACCGTACGGTGGGGTTAATGCAGCGTGCGGTGGGTCCGAGCGTGCGAAACTGCGAAGTTTCGACGGGAAACTGCGATATTTGGGCAGGGCAAACAGGGGCGAAATCAGGCTGTTTTGCGGAAACTGCACATTTTCCGCGTCAAACTGCGTGTTTTAGCCCCCGATGATCAGAGGGCACCGGTTAACCATTCGGTAAGGTGCGATGTCGCGTTAACCTTGATAAATATCCGGTGAATTTCGGGCAGTCTTTGCCTGTCTACAGACCAGACAAAACGGTCCTTTTGGCAGGTCGCGGCGATCAAGGATGCGCTACGCTTCCTGACTTTGTGGGTGCGTCGACGATGTAGCCTGCAACCGGGTGTCGCGGTAGCCGCTGGCCGCGACCGACGCGCAAAGCGGTTTCCATTGACAGCCACCACATGCGCCTTGCACCCGTTCGACGGCATATGAGCCACGCAGGTTGGCGAGCTGCGCGGCGCCAAGCGTCAGCCGGTCGCCAGCGACAAGATCGCGTTCGAGGGTGGATGCGACCTCTGCCAGTGCAATCTGGTCGCGCCGCCGGACACTGGCCGTGTGGCAGTGCCCGTCGCCCCCTTCGAGAAGGGGGGCACAGATGTCATCGGGTCCTTCGACGATCAGGACGTCTTCGCCGTCGCTGAGACGGGCGGCGATCCTGTCGAGGTTCGCGACAAAGGCCGGGGTGTAGCCTTTGCCCACATAGGTCAGCACGCACAGCAGATGGTGCGCGCGCAGGCGGACCGTCACGAACCGGGCGCGCGTTTGGCCCGTTTGGCCAGACCGAGCAGGACCATTGCGCCAAGTGCGGATTTCAGCACGCCCCCGACGATGAAGGGCAGCACGCCGCCTGTGATCGCTGCTTCGACACCGATCAGAACTGCCAGCCATGCGGCACCCACGACGAGGCAGAGCGCGTTGCCTGCCAGCATTGCGGCGAAGGCGAGGCCAAGGCGGTGGCCGTTCCAGCCGCGTTCCACGAGCCAGCCGGTCAGCGCACCCGCGAGGATGAACGCGAAGAGGTAGCCGCCGGTCGGGCCGATGAAGTGATGCGCCCCGGCAGCACCGCCTGCGAGGACGGGAAGGCCAAGGGCCCCCTGACCGAGCCAGGCGATGATGGTCGCCCCGCCCAGCCGCCATCCGTAGAGCGCGCCGATCAGTGTTACCGCAAAGGTTTGCATCGTCACCGGGACGGGCACCATCGGCACCTCGATATAGGACGACAGCGCGAGGAACAGCGTGCCGCAGATCACAAATGTGGCCTTCCAAAGAGAGGACATTTCACCGATCCCGATGGGACTGCCGACTGTATGTGTGGATGTGGACAAGGGTTTGGCTCTTTTTTGTTGGACTGCGATCAAGGGTGCGAGTGACCAAGGTACTGTGGTCGAAGGACATTATGTTGGAAAGCAGGCGACATGCTGCGTCGGCTGTTACTTGCCGAAAGCATGGGGGTGTTTCAAGGGCAGTTGTGGCTCTGGCAGAGGGCGCCGGGCTATTTGCATCAGCGGTTGGTTCTTGGACCGGGTGCGGAGGGCAGGTATGCCAACATACCTATGACCGGTTTGGGAGGGATGTGCAGATGCAGTTTGATGAGGACCGGGTGCGCGCCGCGCTTGAGACCGCATGGTCGTTGGACACGGCGCAGCAATGGTCGAAGGAGAACCCGGCCAATGGGCAATGCAATGTCACCAGCGCCGTGATCCACGACCTGTTTGGGGGGCACGTTCTGCGGACGCCCTGTGCGGGCGTCTGGCATTACTACAACCGTATTGATGGTCAGCGTTGTGATCTGACCGACAGTCAGTTTGTCCGGCCGGGTGCGCGTTTTGCTGTGCCTGATCCCTATCAGGATGAAGTGACGGACCGTGATGCGGCTATGGAGGGCATTCCGGAGCGCGAATACGAGGCGTTGAAGGTGGCGCTGCTGGATCGGTTGTCGTGATCGTTGGCGTGGCTGTGCGCCCTATCGCTTGTCCACGATCCGCACCGCCTTGCCCTGTGACCGTTCCACGCTGCCGGGGTGGGCGACATCGACTTTGACGCTGATCCCGATGGTTTGCTTGATCCGTGACGCCAGCGCGCGGGCGGCGTCGGTGCTGTCGCCCCCGTTCGTCGCCTCGCACAGCACGCGCATCTGGTCCATGCGGTCGGGTTTGGTCAGTTCGATCTGGAAGTGTGGGGCGAGGCCGGGGGTGGCCATCAGGCATTCCTCGATCTGCGTCGGGAAGACGTTGACGCCGCGCAGGATGATCATGTCGTCGCTGCGACCTGTGACCTTTTCCATGCGCCGCATGGAGCGGGCGGTGCCGGGCAGGAGCCGGGTCAGGTCGCGGGTGCGGTAGCGGATGATTGGGAACGCTTCCTTGGTCAGCGAGGTGAAGACAAGTTCGCCCATTTCGCCGTCTTCGACGGGTTGCCCCGTGTTCGGGTCGATGATTTCGGGGAAGAAGTGGTCTTCCCAGATGTGCAGGCCGTCTTTGGTCTCAACACATTCCATGGAGACACCGGGGCCGATGACTTCCGACAGGCCGTATATGTCGACGGCGTGCATGTCGAAGGCCTGTTCGATTTCGGTGCGCATGGCGTTGGTCCATGGTTCGGCGCCGAAGATGCCAACTTCGAGCGAGGAGGCGCGGGGATCGAGGTTTTGGGCATCGAATTCGTCGAGGACCGAGAGCGCGTAGGACGGCGTGACGGTGATCCCCTTGGGTTTGAAGTCTTCGATCAGGCGCACCTGCCGGGGGGTCATGCCGCCGGAGATGGGGATGGTGGTGAGCCCCAGTGCGTCTGCACCGAGGTGGATGCCAAGCCCGCCGGTGAAGAGGCCGTAGCCGTAGGCGTTGTGCAGGAGGTCGCCCGGTTGCAGGCCCGCTGCGCGCAGGGACCGTGCGACCACGTTGCCCCAGTTTTTGAGGTCGTTCTCGGTGTAGCCGACGACTGTGGGCTGGCCTGTGGTGCCGGAGGAGGCGTGGATGCGTTTTACATCCTTACGGGGGACGGCGAACATGCCGAACGGGTAGTTGGCGCGCAGGTCCTGTTTGGTGGTGAAGGGGAATTTGGCGAGATCGCTGAGGGACGTGAGGTCATCGGGGTGGATGCCTGCGGCGTCGAAGGCTGCTTTGTAGTGTGGCACGTTTTGGTAGGCGTGGTTCAGAGACCATTTGAGCCGGTCGAGTTGCAGCGCCGCGATCTCGTCCCGGCTGGCGATTTCGATGGGGTCCAGGGTGTGCTTGGCTGGGGTAAGGTCTTTCATTCCGTGTCCTCCTCGAAATGGGTGCCGGAGATTTCGCGGGAGAGGCCGCGGAAAAGGGCGATTTGGCGATGGTCGTCCCCGGTGACTGTGACGTCGTAGGTGCCGGAGCGGCCCTGGCGTGCGATTTCCGTCGCTTTGGCTGTCAGCACCTCGTCCAGCTGGCCGGGGGCGAGGTAGGTGATCTGGTTGGAGTGCGCGACCGTGAGCCGGTTGTAGCTGTTGCAGGCGAAGGCAAAGGCGCTGTCGGCCAGCGTGAAGATCATGCCGCCGTGGCATATGCCGTGGCCGTTGAGCATGTGTTTGCGCACCTGCATTGTCAGGGTCGCGGTGCCGGGGCCGATGTTTTCGATCCGCATGCCGAGGGCCTGACTGGCCTCGTCTGTGGCCCACATGGCATCCGCGCAGCGCTGGGCGCGCTCTTCGGGGGTCATCCGGCATCCTCCCCTATGCGTTTCAGACTTGCCCGACTTTGCCGCCATTTTGTAACGTATTCAAGCGTGTTGGCACGGCTCTTGAATTTGTGAGCGGGCCGCGCAAGTGTGGTGCCATGACGCTTCAGACGCCACCCCCGTCCAATCTTCGCGAAATGCCGAGCCCGCAGGTGGCTTTTCACAGAACCGAACTGTCCGTGATCCTGTCGCTTTATGGCCGTATGGTCGCGGCGGGGGAATGGCGGGATTACGGGATTTCCTGTTTGCGCGATGTGGCCGTGTTTTCGGTGTTTCGGCGGACGGCGGAGAACCCGATGTACCGGATTGAGAAGCGGCCCAAGCTGCGCGGGAAGCAGGGGATGTATGCCGTCATCGGCATGGACGGGCAGGTGCTGCGCCGGGGGCAGGATTTGAAGACCGTGTTGCGCGTGCTGGAGCGTAAGTTGATCCGGGCGGTTGACTGAATTGTCCGCTGGCGCGGGCGCGATTTATTTTTGCTGACGAGGGGGCTGTCTGCCCCCTCGAGCTCCCCCGAAGGTATTTTTGGCCAGAAGAAAGGGTTAGGGGCGTTTGTGGCTGGTGAGGTCGCCGTCGCCGTTTGTTTTGATCCGTTTGATGGCGGGGGCGATGGGTTCTTCGACCACGGACATGTGGGTGGCGTTGGCGTGGATCATGTGGGTGGGGCTGGTGACGAGCGCCACGTGTCCCTTCCAGAAGAGGAGGTCGCCCGGTTGGTAGGGGCCGGTGGCGTCCTTGAACGCGGATTCCTGTTGGTCGCTGTCGCCGGGGCATGGGATGCCTGCCGTCGTGAGTGCGATTTGGGCGAGGCCGGAACAGTCGATGCCGGCGCGTGTGTTGCCGCCCCAAAGGTACGGCGTGCCGAGGAAGAGGCGGGCCGTGTCGATGGGGTTTGCGCTGTAGGGCAGGGGTGACAGGTTGGCCTTGGGCACGTGGCCGAAGGCGGTTTCGATGTAGTCCGTTGTGTCTGACAGGGCGGTCAGTTTGGTGCCGAAGGTCAGGCTCGCTGTGTCCGGCGATTTGAACGTCGCGCGGTCGTAGCTGTGTGCGGCGGGGGTTGTGACCATGTGGGTTGGGGTCGTCACTGGGCCGATGGCGTTGGCTGGGACAAAGCCGATATAGCCGTCGAGGTCGGCGCGGATATAGGCGTGGCCATCGGTTTGGCCTAGCATTGTCACATGCGCCCCGGCGATGAGTTGCCTGTCGCGAGGCCCGTTTGGGGCGCGGAGCAGGTCCACAAAAGGCGCTGTGATCTGGCCGGGGGCTGTGCCGTCCACCAGATGCGGGTCGGGGACGGTCCGGCGGTCTGTCACAGCTTGAGCATCTTTGGCAGCGCGTCGAGCAGGGCGCGGGTGCCCTGGCCGACGCCGCCCTTGGGCCGGGCGGGCGCGCTGCTGGGTTGCCAGCCGTAGATGTCAAAATGGATGTACGGGGCGCTGTCCACGAAGCGGCGCAGGAACAGGGCGGCTGTGATGGAGCCCGCAAACCCGCCCTTGGGGGCGTTGTCGAGGTCGGCGATGCCGGGTTCGATCATGGATTCGTAGGGCGCGTGGAAGGGCATGCGCCAGACCGGGTCGGCGGTTGTGGTCGCTGCCTCTTCGAGTGCCGCTGAAAGCGGCGTCTCATCGGTGTAGTAAGGGGCGAGGTCGGGGCCGACGGCCACACGGGCCGCGCCGGTGAGCGTGGCCATGGAGATGATAAGGTCTGGTGCGTCTTCATCCGCGAGGGCCAGTGCGTCGGCGAGCACGAGCCGCCCTTCGGCGTCGGTGTTGTTAATCTCGACCGTGAGGCCCTTGCGGCTGGTCAGGATATCCTGCGGACGGAAGGCGTTGCCGGAGACGCTGTTTTCCACCGCCGGGATCAGGACACGGAGTTGCACGGGCAGGCCGGTGGCCATGATCATATGCGCAAGGCCGAGGACGGCGGCAGATCCGCCCATGTCCTTTTTCATCAGGCCCATGGAGGCGCCGGGTTTGAGGTTCAGCCCGCCGGTGTCAAAGCAGACCCCCTTGCCCACTAGCGTGAGTTTTGGCCCCGTGTCGCCCCATGTCATGTCGATCAGCCGGGGCGCGCGGTCGGCGGCGCGGCCCACGGTGTGGATCATCGGGAAGTTTTGCGCCAGCAGGTCGTCGCCCGTGATGACCGTGATGGCGGCACCATGGGTTTCGGCCAGATCGCGGGCGGCCTGTTCCAGATCGGGTGGGCCCATGTCAGAGGCCGGGGTGTTGATGAGGGTGCGGGTCAGCGCCTCGCCCCCGGCGATGGCTTCGGTGCGCGTGGCGTCGATGCCTTCTGGGGCCACGAGGCGCGCAGCCATCGGGGACTGGTCCTTGTACCGGTCAAAGCGGTAGGTGGCGAGCAGCCATCCCAGTGCTTCGGTTTGCAGCGCGTCCGAGGGCAGGTCGGAGATCAGCCGGTATGTCCCCTTAGGCAGCTTGGCTGCCGCTGCTGCAATGTGAAAGCGGCCCCGTGCGCGGGTCGTTTCATTGCCATAGCCCAGCAGCGCATCCGTGCCACCGGGCAACAGCAAGGCTTGGCCTATGGCAGCGGTGAAGCTGTGCGCCTCGACCCACGCTTGCACCTCTTCGGGCTGTTCGGCCAGCCAGTCCGACAGGGCGCTGTCTGTCAAAAGATGGGCGGACCGGGTGGTGTCATCCGGTGTGGCAAAGCTAAGCGTCATAGCGGCGTGGTCCTGCAGGGTCTGTTGTCGCAGACCCTAGGACACACACGCATAAATGGCACCCCACCCGAGCCCATTTCGGCGAAATGGTGTGGCGCGTGTGCCGTAGAGGTTTGCCGGATGACGCGAGGCCCACCTTAGATCTGTATGTCTTGCAGGTCCCAGATGGCCGTAAGCGATCCTTCGCCGGTGCGCAGCAGGCGGCCCAGCGTGGCAGCGAGCGCGACCTGATCGCGCGCCTCGGTGCATTGCACGACGTCCTTGGCCACACGTGCGAGCACATCCATGCCGATCTGGTCGGCAATGGCGATCAGCGACTTGGCGGAGCGCCGCAGCTCTTCCAGCTCTCCCTTGCGGTAGAGCCGGTCGCAATGGGCCATGCGCAGGGCCAGTTCCTCCATCGCGCGGCACACGACATCTTCGGCATTGACCGGGTCCATTTCGCCGTAGAGCGCATGCAAACGGTCGTGATTGACCTGCACGGATTCGTGCAGTTGAATTTGTGTTACTGTTGACAAAACGTCACCTCTTCTCACCCAAAAGTCGTCCGCCCCCACGGCTGAATTCAGGCATAGGTCACAGACCCTTCCCAAATCGTTATGTTGGCTGTGTCTTTTCGCTCGAATTTGTTTTGAATTCCGGATAACCACCGCGCGCAATAGAGGTGGGTCATGGTGCCGGGGAGACCGCGTGCTGACATGGCCGAAGACGGCGGGACTTTGATTTTCGACCGGCTGAAGCCGGCGCAGACGAGGGGACAGACGTGGACCAGATTCTGAGCCTTGCGGCGACAAACCTGTTGTCGCCCATTATCCTGAGTTTTGCCCTGGGCGTGGCTGCGTCACTGGCGCGGTCGGACCTGAATATCCCCGAAGCTGTGGCCAAGGGGATGTCGATTTACCTGCTTTTTGCCATTGGCTTCAAAGGTGGGGTCAGCGTTGCCGATCACGGCATTGACGGGACGCTGGCCGCGTCGCTGTTGGCGGGGATTGTTCTGTCGGCTGCGCTGCCCATCGTGGCCTTTGGGCTGTTGCAGGTGATGGGGAACCTGAGCCGGTTGGATGCGGCGGCGGTGGCCGCGCACTATGGGTCGATTTCGATTGTGACCTTTGTGGCGGCGACATCCGTTCTGGACAGCAGCGGGATTGCGTCCGAAGGGTATATGGTCGCCGTCGCTGCGGCGATGGAGGCCCCTGCGATCCTGTCGGCGCTTTGGCTGATCTCGCGCGGGGGGGACAGCCGCCGGATGGATCCCGAGCTGATGCGGGAGATCCTGCTGAACGGGTCGATCGTGTTGCTGGTGGGCAGCTTTTTCATCGGCTGGATCACCGGGAACGAGGGACTGGCCAAGATCGAAGCCTTTATTGTGTCGCCGTTCCAGGGGGTTCTGTGCCTGTTCCTGCTGGATATGGGGCTGGTGGCGGGCCGTGGCCTGCGCGGCGGGTCGGGTGTGTTGAAGCCCGGTGTGCTGACCTTTGGTGTTGTGATGCCGCTGGTGGGGGCGACCTTTGGCTGTATCGTGGGGCTGCTTTTGGGTGTGAGCACGGGGGGCGTGGCGCTCTTCATGGTGCTTTCAGCTTCGGCCAGCTATATTGCGGTGCCTGCGGCGATGCGCGTGGCGCTGCCGGAGGCGAACCCGTCGATCTACCTGACCCTGTCGCTGGGGGTCACGTTCCCATTCAACCTGACGCTCGGCATCCCCATCTATGTTGCTGTCGCAAGCGCGCTGACCGGAGGATAAGCGGATGCAGACCCATAAGGCCAAACGTGTTGCCATTATCATCGAACAGGTGATGCAGAGCCGTCTGACCGATGCCATGGAAAAGGCGGGTGTGACCGGCTGGACCGTGTTGCCTGTGTTGGGCGGGTCGGGTGATTCCGGCACCTGGAGCCGTGAGGGGCAGGTGAGCCGGGGCACCGGCATGGTGCAGGTGCTGTGCGTGATCAAGCCCGAGCGGCTGGATGGGTTGCTGGACGCGGCCTTTGCCGTGGTGGAGCGGCATATCGGGATTGTCACCGTCAGCGATTGCGAAGTGCTGCGGGCCGAACGGTTCTGAGTGGAAAAAAGGGGCGACGCCTCCCACCGGATGCGCCGCCCGTACCACTCGTTACCCCACAGATCCGCGCGTCACTCACCCCATTCACTGGTTCCTTCTCCGCACGGATATGGCTGGCATATGCCTGTCTTTCATCTGTGTGTGCGTGACATGCGCACCGGTCCGAAACACCTGATGGTCCGGGCGCGTGTTCGCGGGATGAAAGGTGGCGTTCTGCCGTATTCCGGGCGCATGTGCCTGCTGCCGCGCCCTGCCGGGCGGTACGCTGACATGCGCGTTGGTCTGCCCGGTGCCATCTGTATGGCAGGTTGAAATTACCAATACCTTGCGCTGAAAGACCCAGATTTAACGAATGGGAGCGTCAGGGGTTTTATCGAATTGGATCAGGGGTTTAGGGGCTTGAGACAGTTAGCTAAAGTTGGACTTATTGCCCGCGAAAGCCTGCCAGACTTGCGCTGCGTGCGCCCTTGTTAGGACAACAGAAACCACGTTCGCCCGGAATCGGCTATCGCAGTACCTTGCCTTCGGGCCATGTCAGTTGCGTTTCGATGTTGATGATCTGGCGCGCTCCGGCGTCCAGCGACAGTTGCCACTCCAGAATGCCGCGTTGGTCGTTCACCGCCTGCACGCCCGGGCGCGGTGTTGCGGTCCAGTCGATGACCAGATCTTCCTGCTCGGAAATGGGCACGGCGTCGCGCACGGAAATGTCCCATGTGCGGTCGGTCAGGTTCTCGACCTCGATCCTCACGTTTTCCGTTTCCTCATTGGAACGGGTGATGATCCCGCGATCCCCTTCGTTTCGGTCGAGCACGGTGCGTTTCAGGCGGAGCCCGTCGATGCGGCCAAAGAACAGCTCGGTCTCGGCATTGGGAGGCAGGGCGTCGATGCGGGTTTGCCCGACAAGCTGGCCGTCAACAGACAGGGTGGCACGCCCGGGCAACAGGATTTCTGGCGTCGTGTTGGTGATTTGCGCCAGACGGAAGGCGGTGTCGTCAAAGCGGGGGATGGCGCGGGCGCTGAGCGTTGCTGCCATGTTGAGTGTATCGAGCGCGATCTCAAGCTCTTCGCTTTGTGCGCGGATGGTGACGGGGGTGGGCAGGGTGTAGGAGATGCCGATGCCGTCGAAACTGGCGGCTGCCACTTCTTCCGTGATCACCGGTGCTTCGATGATGGGTTCGGCCATGCCCATCGCGCCATCGGCCTGCAGGCGGGAGAGCTCGCGTTTCTGTGCTACCGGGTCTTCGATCCGGCGGAGTTGCGGCCAGAGGTGGCTGGGTTCGGATTGGGCGAGGGGGTCGAGAGTGGAGAGTGTGAGTTTGATATCGGTCCAGTCTTCGGCCGTGAATTGTGTGATGAGGGCGCTGCGCGCGATGGACAGCGATGTGTCGTCTACGAGGTCAAAGGCATAGGATGGGGCCCAGGCGACCCCGTCGGTCAGGTAAGACATGTCGAGCGTGGCTTCGACAGGTTCCGGGACGGTGACATTCAGCGCCAGCGTGGCGGGGGCGGTTTTTGTGGGCGTTGCGGCATCGAGTGCGGCCTGCGCCTGCGCGACAGCAAATTCCAGATCGAGACGGTCGCGGCGCAGCTGTCGCGCCTCTGCTTCGGCGGTGCGGATGGCGGCGCGGGCAGCGGTGCCGTCGCTTGCGATCAACTGGCCGATGGCGCGGAGCGTGTCCACATCCGTGGCCGCATCGTCGGGCACTCTCAAGCCGTTCAGGAACAGGATTTGATCTTGGGCTGCTTGGGCCGAGGCAAGGGTCAGCGCAATTTGGTCGTCGAGCGCGGCCAGGGCTTCGGTTGCGGTGTCCAGTGCATCTTTGGCAGCGCGCCATTCGGGCGTGCGGGGCGCACGGTAGGGCGTGTCGGGCCGTTGTGTCCAACTGCGGGCCGTGATCGTCGCGCCCGTCATGTCGATATTCATCGCATCAAGCGACAGGGTCGGGTCCATGTCGCGCAGTTCGAGTGTGTGTTGGCCTGCGGGCAGCGCGACCGTGGTGGTGCGGGACACGAGCGCTCCTTGGGCATAGACCGTCGCGGCCACGGGCGGGGCCTGCACCACGATGGTGTCGGCAAGGGCAGGTAGGGGCAGGAGGGCGAGGATCAGGGCAAGGCGCATTGGGTGGCTTTCCTATCGGCGGGGTGCTGTCAGGGTGCCGGTATGTGTGCTGTGAGGAAAGGGGAATTTCGGCTTGTTTCGCCCGCGATGCCGTGGGGCGAGATACGAGGCGTTAACCTTGTTCGCGCAGGTTCGGCGCATGTCATTTGAACAGATCATGATCCGCGTGCCTGATTCCCTGTTGTCTGATGCGCGTCGTTTGGCGCGTGAGAAAGACGTCACGCTTGGTCAGCTTGTGCGGGATGCGCTGGATCAGGAGGTCCGCCGGGCGCGGCCGAAGACGCGCAATTGCGCGGATGAGGCGCTCGTCGCGCGCTTGCAGCGGCTCCTCGCTGCGGACATTGCTGCAGCAACATCTTGGGCGCAATTGGAACGTGTTTTGCGGTGTCGGGGCTTTGCCTTGCGCCCGGCGGGTGGAGGGCTGACATTGCATGACGCACAGGGCACACGCCTGTGCAAAAGCTCGGAAATCGGATTTGGCTACGCTCGCCTCGTCAAACGGTTTGGCGCTGTGATGCCGGGCCACCCGCATCGGATGGCCCATCTTTTGTCTGGCTCCACCAGGGTGGAGGAACCAGACAGTTTTGATGTGATCGAGCCGTTCTAGCCCTTTTTCAGAACCCGCTGGCCCAGCACCTCGGCAATCTGCACCGCGTTCAGGGCAGCGCCCTTGCGCAGGTTGTCCGACACGCACCAGAAGTTCAGGCCGTTGTCGATTGTGCTGTCCTGCCGGATGCGGCTGATGAACGTGGCGAAGTCGCCCACGCACTCGATCGGCGTGACGTAGCCGCCGTCTTCGCGCTTGTCGATCACCATGATACCTGGTGCTTCGCGCAGGATGTCGCGGGCTTCGTCCTCGTCCAGGAAGTCTTCGGTTTCGATGTTGATCGATTCCGAGTGGCCGACGAAGACCGGCACGCGCACGCATGTTGCCGTGACCTTGATCGACGGATCGACGATTTTCTTCGTCTCGGCGACCATCTTCCACTCTTCCTTGGTCGAGCCATCGTCCATGAAGACATCGATATGCGGGATCACGTTGAAGGCGATCTGCTTCTGGAACTTCTTGGGCTCAACCTCGGACGTGGGGTTGTAGACCGCCTTGGTCTGGTCCCAAAGCTCGTCCATCCCCTCCTTGCCCGCGCCGGACACGGATTGGTAGGTGCTGACCACCACGCGCTTGATCTTGGCCCGGTCGTGCAGCGGCTTCAGCGCCACGACCATTTGCGCGGTCGAGCAATTGGGGTTGGCGATGATGTTCTTCTTCGCATACCCCTCGATCGCGTCGGCGTTCACTTCCGGCACGATCAGCGGCACATCGGGGTCGTAGCGGTAAAGCGACGAGTTATCGATGACCACGCAGCCCGCCGCAGCCGCCTTGGGCGCGTATTTCTTGGTCGCGTCGGACCCGATGGCGAAAAGCGCCATGTCCCAGCCCGTGAAGTCGAATGTGTCGAGGTCCTTTGTCGTCAGTGTCTGATCCCCGAAGGACACTTCCGTGCCCAAGGAACGGCGGCTTGCCAGAACGGCCAGCTCGTCCACGGGAAACTGGCGCTCGGCCAGGATGTTCAGCATTTCGCGGCCCACATTGCCGGTGGCGCCTGCGACGACGACACGATACCCCATAATAGACTCCTTTTCGGGTAGGTGCGTGGCCCTTACACCCAATGTCTGCTGGGGGAAAGGGCGTCAGTCGGTGGCATCACGGCTAAGTGCGTAGATGGCCACACCTATCGCCAGCGCAATAGCGAAAAAGCCGAAGATCGCGATGTAGGGGGCGGTGGGGTCGCTGCCTGTCGTCGCCGTGTGGATGCGGCCGGAGATGGTTTGCATAACGCCCACGCCACCGATTCCAAAGAGGTTCATCAGTGTGACCCCGCGCCCGGTCAGGTGCGGGGGAAAGAAACTGCGGGCGTGGGCGATGATGACGGGGAAGGATGCGCCGAGTGCGCCGATGGCTGCAAAGAGCGCGATGGAGGTCCAGGGGCCTGCATCGATCCAGAAGATGACGAGCGCTAGGGCGACGATGGTGAGTGCGTTGCCGGTGAACACGACCCATTTGCGGGTGCCGAAGATGCGGTCGAGCGGGCCATAGGCGATGGTGCCGAGGATCATGGCGAGGCTCATCACCAGTGTGGCGATGCCGATCTGAGCCGTCGTTTGGTCGAACACGTCGCGCAGGTATGGCCCGATCCAGAGGCCGCGTACGGCGGCGACTGGGGCGTAGTTCACGAACATGATGGGAATGATGAACCACAGGACGGGCATGCGCAGGAGGTCGAAGAGGGAGCCTTTGCCCGCCTCTTCGGCCTTGGCCGGGTCGCGGACGGACATGAGGATGCCGAGGGCGACGGTGGCTGAGATTGCGGCGAGCGCCCACATCGTGTTGCGCCAGCCGATGGTATCGACGGCAAAGGCGGTGGGGTAGCTGGAGATCAGGTTGCCGATGGTGCCGATGCCGATCATCAGCGCGGCGAGCGTGGCAAAGCGGGCCGGGTCGAACTCGCGTGCGAAGATGTAGAAGCTGGCCATCAGGACGGGCGAGCAGCCGATGCCGATCAGGGCCATGGCGGCGTGGATGTAGATGGGGCCTTGGGCCACGGCGAAGAGGGCCGCGCCGCCTGCGCCCCCGATGAGGAACAGCCAGCCGCCGGTGCGGCGGGGGCCGAGCGTGTCGAGCGCCTTGCCCACGGGCAGTTGCATGAGCGCGAAGGCGAGGAACCAGTAGCCGGAGGCTGTGGCGAGCACATCGGGCGTGACGCCCAGTTCCGCCTTAAGCGGGCCGGTCAGAACGGCCAGGAAGGCACGAAAGAACTGGCTCAGCACATAGGCCAGCGCCAGCAGGATCAATCCGGTTTGCATGGGGTCCTCACTCCTGCCGCTTGCGTGGCATGGGCGCTGGGCAGGTGCAAGGCGCATTGTGATGGGGCGGGCCCGTGTTAGGGTCGGGGTGAAGAGGGACAAGATGTTTTATGACGACCTGCCGCGATTGGCGGCTTTTGGGGATGTGGCGGATTTGAGCCATTACACAGCCTTGCCCGATGATTGGGTGGTTGGTGTGTCCGACATCGTGGGGTCCACAGATGCGGTCGCAGCAGGCAGGTACAAGACGGTGAACATGATCGGGGCTGCCGTGATTTCGGCCCAGATCAATGCGGCTGGGGGGCGTGCTTTTCCGTTTGTGTTCGGTGGTGACGGTGCCGCCTTTGCCCATCCGCCGGAGTTCGCGGCAGAAGCGGCGCAGGCGCTGGGCGCTGTGCGGGTCTGGGCGCAGGCCGAGTTTGGGATGGGCTTGCGTGTCGGGCTTTTCACTGTCGCTGACATTCGTGCTGCCGGGCCAGAGGTGGCCGTTGCGCGCTATGCTGTGTCGGACGGCGTGGACTATGCCATGTTCGCGGGCGGCGGTGTCAGTTGGGCCGAGGCGCAGATGAAAGCCGGGGCCCAGACGGTGCCTCCTGTCCCCGCGGGGACGCAGCCGGACCTGACGGGGCTTAGCTGTCGCTGGAGCCATATGAAGGCGCGGAACGGGACGATCCTGTCGTTGCTTCTGTCTCCAGTTGAAGGTGGCGATGCCCTGCGCTTTGGTGCCGTGGTCGAAGCGGTGCTGGCCGAGGTTGCGCATTTGGAGCGGGGTGGACACCCTGCACCACCGGAAGGGCCGGGTACGGGTTGGCCGCCGGCCGGGGCCACGTTGGAAGCCCATGCCAGCCATGGCGGTAAGGGCGTGAAGGCCCGTAAGCGGCAGGTGCTGTTCGAGACGTTGATTGCGTGGGTGCTGATCAAGACCGGGATCAAGCTGGGCGGGTTCGATCCGACGCATTACCGCAAGACCGTGGGCGACAATGCCGATTTTCGGAAGTTCGATGACGGGTTGAAGATGACTGTGGATTGCGATGCAGGCACGGTGTCGCGCCTGCGCGCTATGCTGGATAAGGCGCGGGCCGAGGGTGTGGCCCGCTACGGGATGCACACGCAGGATGAGGCGATGATGACCTGCATCGTGCCGTCGATCATGGACGACACGCATGTGCATTTTATCGACGGTGCCGCGGGCGGGTATACGCAAGCCTCTGTTGGGCTGAAGTCCGGATAGAGCGCGGGCCCGTAAGGCGGATGTGTCCTCCGCCTATTTCACCCACCTCTGCGCCAGTTCGCGCAGGCTTTTGGCGAGGATCAGAAGGTCGAGCCCGGTCGCCACGAAACGCGCGCCCCAATCGAGCGCGTCTTGGGTGAACTCGGGCGTTGTGGCGAGGATGCCGGGGGCTTTGCCTGCGGCTTCGATGCGGGCGATGGCCCCCTTGATCGTGGCCTGCACCTCCGGGTGGGTGAGTTGGCCCATGTACCCCATGTCTGCGGAGAGGTCCGCCGGGCCGATGAAGACGCCGTCGATGCCGTCGACCGCCAGGATGTCGTCGAGATTGGCGATGCCCGCGCGGTTTTCGACCTGGATGAGCAGGCAGATTTGATCGTCTGCCGTGGGGCCGTAGTCGGTAATGGCGCCGAACCGGCTGCACCGTGCGCCGGAATAGCCGACGCCGCGCCCGCCTGTGGGTGGGTAGCGGACGTCGTGGACCAGTTGCTGTGCCTGTTCCGCCGTTTCGACCATCGGCACCAGCACCGTTTGTGCGCCCGCGTCGAGCACCTGCTTGATGATCCAAGTCTCGCCCACCGGCACGCGGACGGCGGCGTGGCTGTCGGAGGCTTCCAGCGCCATGAGCTGCATGCGCATGCGCGAGATGTCGTAGGGCGTGTGTTCGCCGTCGATCAGCAGCCAGTCGAAGCCTGCCGTGCCCGCGATTTCGGTGGCAAGCGGGTCGCCGAGTGACAGCCAGCAGCCTATGACGGTTTCGCCGTTTTTGATCGCGGCCTTGAACGGGTTAGTGGGGGCGGGCATGGGCGGTCTCCTTTGTCTGGTCGCACCCTAGACCTGTGGTCGCGCTGGTGGCTACTGGTGAAATGCGGCGCGTGCGCGCCACGTGATTTTATACATCTGCCATCCGGCAGATGGGGTTTGCCTCCGGCGGGAGTTTTTCTGGCAAGATGAAGTTCAGAGGACTTTGATGACGTCTTTTTCCACGGCCAGCATGTAGCCGCGTCTGGCGATGTTTTTGACGAGCAGTTCGCTGACGATCTGGTTGCCGAGGGTGTCGCGCAGGCGTTTGATGCGGGTGGCGCCTGCGGCCTCTTCGCAGTCGGCGGCGGAGCGGCCGGAGATCATCCCTTCGATTTCGGAGCCGGACAGGACGTCGTCGTCTATGCGCGCTTCGGCGAGGATGGACATGGTTTCCATGGCGGCGTCGGTGAGTTTGAAGCCGAGGTTGTTGAGGTAGACTGTGTTTTCCTCGCGGCTGATGAGCAGGGAGTTCACCTGTATGCCTGCCCGCTCGATCTGCGCCATGCGGCGGTTGAAGCCCACGAGCAGGACGAGAAAGACGAGGGCGGCGATCATCATGCCGGTGGCAAAGACCAGAAGGACGAAGATGACCACCCGGTAGCTGGCCAGTGTGTCGGCGAAGGCGGTGCCGGATTGGGCCAGGATTTCCAGCAGCTTGATTTCGGCCTGGCTGGTGAGGTCGGCGTTCTCAATGAACATGCGTTCGACCCGCGCGTCGAAGGCACCAGCGTCGGGCAGGGTGAAAAAGAGGAGGGCCGCGGCCAGGATCAGAAGCAGCACGATGCCCGCGATCCCGAGGATCACGAGCCGCCCGCCTGTGCGCCGCATGTCAGAAGCGGAGGTAGAATTGTCCTGCACTGGCTTTCCTTTGATCGAGGCCTTCGGGACCAAACACGGACTGAACCTGCAGCAAAGTCCAGCCTTGCGCCGCAAGCCGTGATCGGAGTTGTGCGGTTGCATTGCCTGCCGAGCAGGCGCCGGACACCTGCGCGACACCATAGTGCAGGCGCAGGGGGTTGTCCTGTTTGGCCTTGTAGTCCGCGTAGCACTGGGCATGTGCGGTCCCGGCAAGCGCCAGCGACAGGAAGAGGGAGACGGCGATCTGTTTCATGGCCCCAACCTGCGCCGGGTGGGCGGGATATTCAATAACGACAGAGGCGTGGGGCTTGCGTTATTCGATAACAGGGGGGCGTTATTGCCTGTCTTGACGGGGGTGCCCGAGGTTGAGGACAGCACCGGCATACGCCTGGTTTGCCTCGTATCTGTACCCTCTGGAAAGGACGCCTCATGACACTTCGTATTCACCGCCAGTTCATCGGCGCAGTTGCTGCTGCCGCCATTGCCATCACCGGTTTCTCTGCTGCCCCGGCCCGTGCGGGGGATGATGAGGTTGGCGCTGCCCTCGCTGCGCTGTTGGGGTTGGCGATTGTCGGCGCGGTCATTCACGACCGGAACAAGGACAAGAAAAAGCGCCATACGGTGCACACGCCCGTGCATCCCAAGCCGCTGCCCAAGCGAGTGAACCGCAAGCTTTTGCCGCAGCAGTGCCTGCGCAGCTTCAATACGGATCGCGGACACCGGCGCGTCTTTGGCCAGCGGTGTCTGCACAACAACTACAAGTACGCGCACAGCCTGCCAGCGGCGTGCCATCGCGAGTTCTACACGGATCGTGGCTGGCGTCGTGGATATGGTGCGCGCTGCTTGGATCGTCATGGATACCAGTTGGCCCGTCGGTAAGAGCGGGCGGATGGGCCGCGATTGCGTGGCCCACCTTGGCAGGGGCGGTGTTCGGGCACCGCCCCTTTTTCATTGCGTCGCCGGGGCGGCGACACGTGATGTTTGCACTTTCCGCTGGAAAGTGCGTTTTGTGCCTCCGGCGGGGATTTTTTTGAAACAGGGAAGAGGACGGTCTGTGCCTGACTTTGAGATCGAAGCGCGGATTGGGGGCCGTGTAGCTGGGGTTGATGAAGTGGGGCGCGGGCCGCTTGCGGGGCCGGTGACGGCGGCGGCGGTTGTGTTGGACCCGGACGCCATTCCCGAGGGGCTCGACGATTCGAAGAAACTGACCGCCCGCAAGCGCGAGGCGGTGTGGGGCGCGATCCTTGAGAGTGCGGACGTGTCTGTGGCGCATGCGTCCGTGCGGGAGATCGAGGAGCTGAACATTTTGCGCGCCTCGCATCTGGCTATGACCCGTGCCCTCGATGGGCTGCGCAATCGTCCCGATCATGCGTTGATTGATGGGACGATGTTGCCGCGTGATCTGACCCTGCCTGCAACCCCTGTTGTGCGCGGCGATGCGCGGTCGTTGAGCATCGCGGCAGCCTCAATTGTGGCCAAAATATGTCGCGATCGGATCATGGTGGATTTGGCGCAACAGCATCCCGGATATGGCTGGGAGACGAACATGGGATATCCGTCAAAAAGCCACAGGTTGGCGTTGGAAAATCTTGGGGTGACCCCACACCATAGACGAACCTTCAAACCCGTCCACAAGATGTTGTGACAAGGGATTTTCTTAAGTTGTTGATTCAAAATATAAATTGACCGCGAATCGGGTATGACTCATCTTAGCTGCAACCAACGAGCGCAAAATGCGCCGGGGACAGAGGCAGACGATGACGAAACATGTAAAGGGCGCCGAGGCGCTTCCCTTGAACCAAATCCTTGCGGGCGACTGCATTGATATTATGAATAGCCTGCCCGCGGGCAGCGTTGATCTGATCTTTGCCGATCCGCCCTATAACCTGCAATTGAAGGGCGAGCTGCATCGCCCTGACAATTCCAAGGTTGATGCGGTTGATGACCACTGGGACCAGTTCAATTCCTTCCGTGCCTATGACGAGTTCACGACCGCCTGGCTGAAGGCTGCGCGGCGGCTGTTGAAGCCAAATGGCGCGATCTGGGTCATTGGCAGCTATCACAATATTTTCCGCGTCGGTTCTGCCCTGCAGAACGAAGGATACTGGATCCTGAACGACGTGGTGTGGCGCAAGTCGAACCCGATGCCGAATTTCCGTGGCAAGCGGTTCACCAACGCCCACGAGACGATGATCTGGGCCGGAAAGTCGGAAAGCAGCAAGTACACCTTTAACTACGAGGCGTTGAAGGCGCTGAACGAAGGCATCCAGATGCGTTCGGACTGGGTGCTGCCCATTTGCACCGGCCATGAGCGCCTGAAGGACGAGGCGGGCGACAAGGCGCACCCGACGCAAAAGCCCGAGAGCTTGCTGCACCGTGTGCTGGTCGGCTCGACCAACCCGGGCGATGTGGTGCTGGACCCGTTCTTTGGCACCGGCACAACGGGCGCTGTGGCCAAGATGCTGGGCCGTGAGTTCATCGGGATCGAGCGCGAAGAAGCCTACCGCAAGGTGGCCGAGAAGCGCATCGCCAAGGTGCGCAAGTTCGACAAGGAGGCGTTGACCGTTTCCGCCTCCAAACGGGCGCAACCGCGTGTACCCTTCGGCCAATTGGTCGAGCGTGGGATGCTGCGCCCGGGAGAAGAGCTGTATTCGATGAACCGCCGTCACAAGGCCAAGGTCCGCGCCGATGGCACGCTGATCGGTGACGATATCAAGGGATCGATCCATCAGGTCGGCGCCCATCTGGAAGGCGCACCCAGTTGCAACGGCTGGACCTATTGGTGCTTCAAGCGCGACGGGCGGACTGTGCCCATCGACGTTCTGCGCCAGCAAATCCGTTCGGAAATGCACGACTGATTTCACGAGACACCGCCAGGTGCCTGCGGCCTTACCCAAGGCCCATAAGTGGCACTGCACCTATGCCCCGCCTTTTTGGCGGGGCTTTTTTGTTAAAGCGGTTTACATTGGGCGGCAAAGGCCAAGAGGGCGAACACGATGGTGGATGCAAGCAGCGCGTTGCCAATCTCGCGACGCACGGACCGCGAGGATGAAATTCCAGCGCACAGGCACGCGCAGGAAGCGTTGGCCCGCAACAAGCGCGAAGGTATGGATCTGGCGGTGAAGGCCCGTGTGGGGGCGTTGTCCGTCACCGCCGTGATGCTGGTGTTTTTGAACCCGAACTGGGATGTGGTCTGGTACCTGTTCCTGTTGTTTTGTCTGGTTCTGGTTGGCCTGGCGCAGCGCCGCGTGGGCCGTGTCGGGCAATCGCGGGCGGAGTTGGCGTTGCTGTTTGCCGATCTGCTTTTGATGACGCTTGCCTTGCTTGTGCCGAACCCGTTGTTGTCTGATCCGATGCCGACGGCGTTGATCTACAATTTCGAGGTGTTTCAGTACTTTTTCATCCTGCTGGCGGCGGGGGTGCTGACCTATTCCTGGCGGACGATCATCGCGATTGGGAACTGGACCATGGCGTTGTGGCTGGCGGGGACGCTGTGCATCTGGTGGTTTGGCCGCACATTCCCGGAGCTGACCGATGCCGCGAATGCGATGTTTCCGAACCATCCTGATCTGGCCCAGCAGTTTGATCCGAATGACGTGAACTGGGATCTGCGGTTTCAGCAGGTGGTTGTGTTTCTGGTGGTGGCCCTGATCCTTGCCGTCGTCGTGCGTCGTTACCAGATGCTGGTCCTCGACAGTGCCGAGATGGCGCGCGAGCGGACGAACCTGGCGCGCTATTTCTCGCCCTCGATGGTCGAGGAGTTGTCGACCAAGGATGAACCGCTGGGCCAGATCCGCAGTCACGACGCTGCCGTGCTGTTTGTCGATATTGCGGGCTTTACCGCGTACGCCGATAGCCGCCCGGCCGAAGAGGTGATCGAGACCTTGCGCGCCTTTCATGCGCGGATGGAGAGTGAGGTGTTCGCCCATGGCGGGACCCTCGATAAGTATCTGGGCGACGGGTTGATGGCGACCTTTGGCACGCCCTTGCCGCTGGGCGATGATGCGGCGCGGGCCGTGGCTTGCTTGCGTGGCATGGTCGACCGGATGGAGGCGCTGAACACCGACCGGCGCGCTGATGGGTTGCCCGAGATTGACGCCCGCTTTGGTCTGCATTTCGGGCCGGTTGTATTGGGCGACATTGGTGCGAACCGGCTGGAGTTCGCGGTGCTGGGCAATACGGTGAACGTGGCCAACCGGCTCGAGGCGATGACCCGTGATCTGGGGGTGCGTGCCATGGTCAGCGATGCGGCGATGTCCGCAGCGGGTGGAGCGGATGGCTTCCGCCGCGTCCCGGACCAAGCTGTGCGCGGTGTGGCCGAACCCTTGTCCGTCTGGGTGCTGGACTAGCGTGGCAGCGGGTTGGCGGCTTTGTTGTAGGCCGTCCAGTCCGTAATCTCCGGATAGTACATGTCCCGCCACTTCTGCACGCGCGGGTTCATCACCCGTTTCCAGACCTTGGGCATCATCGCGGCGATGGTCATCACCGGGTAGCCGTAGGGAAGCTGTGGGGCGTCCGCCTCGGTGTAGTTTTGCAGAACGGGAAAACGCCGGTCGGGTTTGTAGTGGTGGTCCGAATGCCGTTGCAGGTTGATCAGCAGCCAGTTCGACGCCTTGTGTGCCGCGTTCCACGAATGGCGTGGCTGGACGTGTTCGTATTTGCCGTCTCCCAGATGTTTCCGTGTCAGCCCGTAATGTTCGATGTAGTTGACCAGTTCGAGCTGCCAGATCGCGACGCCTGCTTGCAGCAGGAACAGGCCCACGCCCGCCCAGCCGCCAAGGGCAAAGGCCAGCAGGAAGCAGATCAGTTGCAGATAGGCGTATTTCCAGAACGGGTTTGAGCTGTCGGTTGCGGGCAACTTCTTGCGGGCAAGCATCGCCTTTTCCGCGTTCCAGGCGGACAGGAAGCATTGCTTCAGCACGCGCGGATAGAAGCGGTAAAAACTCTCGCCCATCCGCGCCGTCACCGGGTCGCGCGGGGTGGCCACATAGCGGTGGTGCACCAGCAGGTGTTCGGACCGGAAATGGGAATAAAGCACCATGGCAAGCAGTGCGTCGGCCAGCCAGCGTTCCAGCTTGTTTTTCTGGTGCATCAACTCGTGGCTGTAGTTGATGCCCACGGTCCCGGTGATCACGCCGACGCCGAAGAAGATCGCCAGCTTCTCGACCGTGTTCAGGTGCTCGGCAGGCGCCACATAAGCGATCATGCCGAAGAGCAGCAGGAACTGCGCGGGCACCCAGGCGGTGGTGATGGCGCGGTACCAGAAGAGGTCATCCTCGGTCGTTTCAAGGTCCGCGTTGTCGGTGTTCAGCCCCACCGCCAGGTCGAGGATCGAGAACATGTACCACGTGACCACCGGCAGCAGGATCACGGTCCAGCCGCCATAGATGGCGGTGATGATCGCCAGCGGGATCAGCAGGAACGACAGGGCAAAGGGCAGGGCGTTCTGCACCTTGGCAACGGTTTCCGGGGGCAAGGTCATACTGGTGTCTGTCCTTTGGTTGCGTGCGCCACAGCTTAGGCGGAGGGAGGCAAATCTGCCAAGCGTGACGCTACGCCGCGCTGGTCACGACTGCGCCAGATCGAACGCCTTGCGCATCACGGTGGGCAGGTCGGAGGGGCGAAACTGGTCTCGGGGCAGGAAGTATCCTCGGTCTGGTTCAGCATCGGCAACCTGCGCGACCATCACGTCGAGAATAAGGTGAAAATGCGTAAAGGTGTGCCGCACTTCTCCGTTCAATTTTACCCAATCTGCGGCCATGGGAACGGCGACGGGGCGCGGCTCTGACACATCCACCCAATCGCTGCCGGGCCAGCCCATCATACCGCCGAGCAACCCCTTGTCGGGCCGCGTCTCGACCAACCACGCGCCATCGCTGCGCTGGGCGAGGTAGACGGTGCCGTGACGGATTGGTTTCGCCTTCTTGGGGGTCTTCTTGGGCAACTCTGGCGCTGTGCCCTCAGCCCGCGCCTTGCACGGGTCGCGCCATGGGCAAATACCGCAGGCCGGGGATTTCGGCGTGCAGATCGTGGCACCAAGATCCATGACGGCTTGTGCGTGATCACCGGGGCGCGCGCTGGGCGTCAGCCGGTCAGCATGCTCGGTCAGGATCGGCTTGGCCGCAGGTAAGGGCGTGTGTTCATCGAACATGCGGGCCATCACCCTTTCGACATTGCCGTCCACCACCACGTGCCGCAAATCAAAGGCGATGGAGGCGATGGCCGCCGCCGTATAAGGTCCGATGCCCGGCAGCTTCAGCAAAGCGGCGTGATCCGCCGGGAACGCACCGCCATGATCGGCCACCACCGCACGCGCGCATTTCAACAGGTTGCGCGCGCGAGCGTAGTAGCCAAGGCCCGCCCATTCGCCCATGACCTCTGCATCCTCCGCCGCTGCCAGATCAGCCACCGTCGGCCAGCGCGCAATGAACCGTTTGAAGTATTCCGTGACTGCCGCGACGGTCGTCTGTTGCAACATGATCTCGGACATCCACACGGCGTAAGGGTCCGGACGCACCCCCGCCAGCTTGTCCGCAGGCCCCACGCGCCACGGCATCGCGCGCGCATGTATGTCGTACCAGTCCAGAAGCTCACGGCTGAGGTCACGCAAGATTTATGCTTTCCCACTTGAGATGTCTGGTGATCACGCTTTCATCCGCTATGATCACGCCCGAGTGAGAGGGAACATAGCCATGGTCGCGCGCCGTGCCAGTACAAAAGGGTTCAAGCGGACAGCATCGCTGCTGACCGGGCGGATTCGGAAGGCCAGCGAAAGCCGTGGGTTCGCGCAAAGCCGCCTGCTGACGGATTGGGCCGAGGTTGCGGGGGCCGACGTGGCCGCCATCGCACGGCCCGTTGAAGTGAGCTATGGCCGGGGTGGCATGGGTGCTACGCTAACGCTGCTGACCACTGGCGCGCAGGCACCGATGCTGGAAATGCAGAAGGATCAGCTGCGCCAACGTGTGAACGCTGTCTACGGCTACAATGCCATTGCCCGCATTCGGATCACACAAACGGCAGCGACCGGGTTCGAGGACGGACAGGTCGCCTTTGAACACCGCCGCAAGGACCAGGGCCCCAAGGCCCCAGCCCCTGAAATGACCGCAGCCTCCAGCCAGATGGTGGCCCCGGTCCAGGACGACACATTGCGCGACGCCCTTGAAAAACTGGGCGCGCACATCCTGACAAAACAAAAACAAGGAACACGCACATGAACCGTATCGTTGCCCTTATCGCCGTGCTTGTCGGTGTTGGCGGGTACTTCCTGTACAGCGCGATGCAATCCAGCGGCCCCAATGCGCAGCAACAGGTCCAAGCCGAGCGTTTGCTGGGCGCTGCCAACGCGCAAGAGGCTGCAAGCGACATCGACACCTCGTCGGTCATCGAGATGCAGCTTGGCAACCCGGATGCCCCTGTGACGGTCATCGAATATGCCAGCTACACCTGCCCGCACTGCGCGACCTTCCATTCCGGTCCCTTCAAGCAGCTCAAGGCCGACTATATCGACACGGGCAAGGTCAACTTCATCTATCGCGAGGTTTACTTTGATCGTTTTGGACTGTGGGCCTCGGCCATTGCGCGCTGCGCGGGTACGCCCGAAAGCTTCTTTGGCATCACCGAGATGCTTTATGCAGGTCAGTCCGAATGGGCGCGGGCCGGGGGCGGTGATCCTGCCCAGATCGCGGATGAGCTGCGCAAGATCGGTCGCCTTGCGGGCCTGGACGGCAGCACGCTCGAAGCGTGTCTGACGGATGCCGACAACCTGCGCAAGCTGGTCGCGTGGTATCAGCAGAACGCGGCAGAGGACGGGATCAATTCGACCCCCACCTTTGTCATCAACGGGACCACCTACAACAACATGTCCTATGCAGACATGTCGGGCCTGATCGACGAAGCGGCTGGCAGCTAAGTCAAACTGGAAAGAACGATCAGACGCCCGGCCCTTGGTCGGGCGTTTTGCTTTGCGCAGCAGTGGGGAGGGCGGTGAGGGCGCTGTCCAGCGCGGTCGCATCGTCGAAATGCAAGCGTACCGGCAGCGTGATCACCTTGCTGCGGAACGCCGGTGGCAAGCGGGCTGCGTCCTTTTCTGTTGTCACAAGCTGCGCGCCCACTGTGCGCGCGTCCCGTTCCAGTCGTGTCAGAAAAGCGGTGCTCAGTTTTGCGTGGTCGCCCAAGGCCTCTGTCCGCATCAGGTTCACACCCAGCCCGCGCAGCGTGTCAAAGAACTTCTCGGGTCGTCCGATCCCGGCAAAGGCGATGACGTTCATGCCTGCCCACGGCATCCCGGTTTGCAGTGGTTCGAGCCTTGCGCGGACATGTGGCAGTGCGTCCGGCAAGGTGGTTGCTTCAAATTTGGACTGCGCGGCCTCATCCCCGATGCTGAGCAGCAGGTCAGCGCGGGTCAGGCCGACCGCCGCCGGTTCGCGCAAAGGCCCGGCAGGCAGGCACAACCCGTTGCCAAACCCTGTTTCGGCATCCACCACAACGATGGACAGGTCGTACGCCAGCGCCGGGTTTTGGAACCCGTCGTCGAGGATGATGGCCGTGGCTCCAGCGTCAATCGCGGCCCGTGCGCCTGCGGCCCGGTCGCGCGCGACCCAGGTCCGGGCAAAGGCGCTGAGCAGCAGGGGTTCATCGCCCACACGGTCGGCGCTGTGGTTGGTTGGGTTGACTTCCGTTGGTCCGTTTTCGCTGCCTCCATAGCCGCGGCTGACGATATGCGGTTCATGGAAGGCGTCGCGCAACCGTTCGGCCACCGCGATGACGGTTGGCGTCTTACCCGTGCCACCCGCATTGATGTTGCCCACGCAGATCACCGGGACCGGCATCCGTTCAGGCGTGCCCCGCGCCAGCCGTCGCGCTGTGCCATGTGCATAGAGTGCGCCCAGCGGAGACAGAAGGCGCGCGCGCCAGTCGGGTGTGGGCTGTGACCAGAAGCCGGGCGCACGCATCACCGTTTCTCCGACATGCGGGAATCGAGCCTGGTCTGCGTCAGCGATATGATCCGGTCGAGGCTGTCCGCCCCCCGCGTCACCACGTCCCAGCCCGCCATGGCCATATGGGCGGCGTGATCGGGCGCGATCATCTGGCTGATGGCGCGGCCCAGTGACGGCGTGTCGTTCACGATCCGCGCGGCGCCCGCGTTCATGAGCCGGGTAAAGTCGTCCACGTAGGCGCCGACATTCGGGCCATAGACAATGGCCGATCCGTGGGCCGCCACCGAGTATGGATCGCAGATGTCGGCCCCGGCCTGCATGGAGCCGCCCAGAAAGGTGACGATGGCCACCCGCAGCCACAGGCCCAACTCGGCATCATCATCCGCGATCAACACCTGCGTGTTGTCGTCCGGAAAGGCCCCGTCGCTCCAGTTCGCCACCAAAAGCGATTGCGCAAGGGCGGCGTCCTCTGCCCGCGCCGCGTCCTCCGGATCGGAGAAGTGCAGGATCAGCAGCAGCCGGTGCGAGGATTTCAGCGCCAGCTTGTGGGCCGCGAGGATGGTCGTGCACTCCTGCAGCGACGTGCGGGCTGACAGCCAGGCGGGCCGCCCGGACAGGGTCGCCGTCATGTCGGCCAGATCGCTTTCATGCACGGGCATCATCTTGCCAAAGGGGTGCAGCGGCTCGGCCACCTCCATCGCGCCCACGGGGCGGCCCATTTGCGCGAGCTTCAGATGCGCGCTCTCGTCCCGTGCGGTGACGTGGTTGAACTGGGCCAGCAGCGCGCGGGGGACTTCAGGCAACCAGCGGTCGCGGCGCCCGTCAAAGCCCTCCACATCCGCGTCCACCAGCATCATGTGCGCACCGCTTTCGGCGGTGGACAGGATCAGGTTGGGCAGCAGATCGCCCCAGGCCCAGATTGCAACGTCCGGCTTCCAATGGGCGACAAAGGCGTCGGTGACCACGGGATGATCGGGGGGCATCACGTCCTGCCAGATGTCGGGAACCCCCCGGTCGCCGAACCCGTCATGGGCGGCGGTCAGCAGTACGTGGCAGCCGGGGCGCATATAAAGCAGCCTGTGGGCCAGATCGTTCAGCGCACGATTGTTGCCGGGCTCTGCCGCATGGATCCACACCAGCTCGCCCTCAGGCCGGTCCCGGACCGGCGTGTAGGTGGGCGGTTTGCGGCGCCCCGACAGCGTGCGATAAGCGGTGAGCCCAAGCGACCCGCGCACGCGGGCGTCAGCCAAGCTCTTCGGTTGTTGCAGCGGCGTTTTCCTCGTCCCTCAGGCGGTGCAGATGCGCGATGTAGTAGCGCATGTGGGCGTTGTCCACGGTCCGCTGCGCTTCGGATTTCCAGGCGTCATAGGCCGCCTGATAATTGGGAAAGATCCCCACGATATGCAGGTCGTTCACATCCTTGAACACGTTTTTCGACGGATCGACCAGTTCGCCGCCAAAGACGAGGTGCAGGCGCTGTGTCATCGTTATTTCCTTTGATCACTGGGCTTGGGCATGCCTGCGCGCAGTTTGCGCATATGCCCCCTGGGGTCAAGGCGATCAGGCGCTGTGATCCGGCCCCAATTCCCCCACAAGCGCACGGTGCAGACCGGGCCCACCCGCCACCACACCGTTCAGGGCCGGATGCGCATTGTTAAAGCGCAGGGGCGCGCCCGTGCGGTCCGTAATGGTGCCACCCGCCTCGGCCACGATCAGGGATCCGGCGGCAATGTCCCACTCCCATGTGGGGCGCAGGGTCAGCATCCCGTCGAACTTGCCCTCACCCACCAGCGACAGGCGGTACGCCAGCGAGGGGCGGTAGTGCCGTTCGACCGATGGGGCGGTGTCGCGCCAATGCTTGCTGTCAAATGTCGGGCGCGCCGCCAGCACCTTGCTGCCCGGCGTCATCGCGCCCCGGGTTGCCAGCAGCGGCGCGCCGTTCAGCGTCGCGCCCAGCCCCGTGCCCGCGGCATAAAGCTTGTCGCGCAAGGGCAGGTAGATCGCCGCCGCCGTCACGATGCCCTGATGCGCCACACCGATGGAAATGGCCCAGGTCCGCCCGCCTTCGACAAAGCTGCGGGTGCCGTCGATCGGGTCGATGATGAACACGGTGTCGGCGCTCAGCCGGGCGGCATCATCCTCGGTCTCTTCGGACAGCCAGCCATAGTCGGGCCGGGCCAGACGCAGGGTCCGTTCCAGCACCTCGTTCACGGCCAGATCAGCCTCGGTCACCGGTCCTGCATCGCCGGGCTTGTCCCAGCGCACGGCTGTAGGGCCAGCAAAGCTGGTCGCCACCCGACCCGCAATCCGGGCCGCGTCGATCAGCAAGGGCAGATCAGTTGCCGGCAAGGGTCATTCCGGAAACCAGCAGCGATGGCACCACACGGCTCAGATGCGTGCGCGCATCATTGGCTGGCACGATGGCGCGCAGCATGTCGATCAGATTGCCCGCGATGGTGCATTCATTGACAGGATAGGCGATCTCGCCATTCTCGACCCACATGCCTGCGGCGCCACGGGAATAGTCGCCGGTGTTGGGGTTGATGGTCGACCCGATCATCGAGGTGACAAGCAGACCAGTGCCCATGTCGCGGATCAGGTCATCGCGCGTGGCAGTCCCCGCATCCAGCGTCACGTTCCAGTTCGATGGGCTGGGCGGGGCGGATGTGCCACGCGCCGCATTGCCGGTAGAGGACATGCCAAGTTTCCGGCCCGTGGCCAGATCCAACGTCCAGCCGGTCAACACGCCATCCTGGACAATCACACGGCGCTTGGTGGCCAGTCCCTCGGCATCGAAGGGGCGCGAACCGGAGGTGCGCGGGCGGTGCGGGTCTTCGACCAGGTTCAGGCCATCGGGCAGCACCTGTTGCCCCAGCTTCTCGCGCAGCCACGACGATCCGCGCGCCACGCTCGATCCGTTGGCGGCTGCCAAAAGGTGCCCGATCAGGGTGGACGAAATACGTTCGTCAAACAGCACCGGGAAAGCGCCTGTGGGCGGCTTGCGCGCGTCCAGCCGTTCGACGGTGCGATGGCCCGCCTCGGTCCCGATCTCTTCGGCGCTGCGCAGGTCGGATTGGAAAATGCGGCTGTCGCCGCTGTAGTCCCGCTCCATCCCCGTGCCGGTGCCTGCAATGGCGACGCAGCTTAGCGCGCGGTCGGTGCGGCGGTAGCCGCCGGAAAAACCGTTGCTTGCCGCCAGCCAGACGTCTCGCGCCCCGTACGCGGCAGAGGCTTGCTGGACCTGGCTGACGCCCTTGACCGCCATCGCCGCCGCTTCGGCGGCCAGCGCGTCGGCCTGCAAGGCATCGGCGGCAGGTTCGGCTGTCGGATCGTTCAGTTCCAGGGCGTCGATATCCCAGCCATTTGTCAGCTGATCCGGATCGGCAAGGCCCGCATTGGGATCCTCGGGCGCTTCGCCCGCCATGGCGACGGCACGCATCGCCATCTCTTCGATGGTGCGGTCGCTGATGTCGGAGGCAGAGACATTCGCCTGTTTCTGACCGACGAATACGCGCAGGCCGATGTCGATGGACTCGGACCGTTCCGCCTGCTCCAGCGCGCCAGCACGCACATCGACCGAGACCGATGTGCCCTGCACCGCGATGGTGTCGGCGGCGTCTGCGCCTGCGGACTTTGCAGCGGCAAGCAGCCGTTCGGTCAGGTGTGACAGGTCGGATGGGGTCATGGGTCTGCTCCGCTTGGATGCGCCATCAGGTAGCGGGGCAGGGGGTGGTGTGCAAGGGCGGCGACACGCGCCGCCCCGCTTTGAGTTCGGTCAGCGGATGCGTTGACCGTTGGCCAGTACCTGGCCTTCCGCGTTCACTTCGATCTTTGAATTCAGGGTATCTTCGCCCTCACCCGGGACGGCGAAAAGGCCCATCATCATGCGCGCGCCCATGGCCTGATCCTGGGGCAGCAGGCCCATGCCGACCAGCTTGTCCAAGAGGCCATTGCCGCCCACAAGCGTCAGGTCCATCGCGCCCTCAGGCCGGGGCATCCCGTCAAAGGTTTGCAGGTCGCTGTTGTCAAAGACGAAATCGCCCGCACCCGTCAGCTTTGCGCCTGCGGCGTCAAGCTCAATCTTGTTGATGGTCAGCGCGTTTAGCTCACCGGGCACGGTGTCAGCCTCTTCCAGCACCGCTGCCTGCGCGGGGTCCAGGAAGTCAAACAGCACCTTCGCTTTGCCGCTAAGATCGACCAGCAGCGTGGCCGGATCGCGCGGCAATTGCGAGGTCGGATCAAACAGGCTCCACAGCATGTCGGACATCACGAAATCGCCAAGCGTAACGGCCAGTCCGAAATCCTGTTCTTCGTTGGACTTCTGCAGGGGCATCAGCAACCGCGTTCCTATCTCAGCCGCGGAGAAAGAGATGGGCAGGGGCATTTCGGTGAACAGCATGTTCATCTCGACCCCGCTCTGCGAGATGTCATAGAGCAGACCCTCGGGGCCAAAGCCGACCTCGAATGCAGCGCCTGTGGATGTGGCGTTGGCCGTGCCGCTGCCATCCGTTTCGCTGCTGAAGGACATATCGTAGTTGCCGCCCGCAGTGGTGAAGGACCCGACCGCCTTGAAGCCGTCGTTCAGCATGGCGCTCATGTTCTGCACGTCCGTCTCCAGCGGCAGATCGCCCGAGCCGTTCAGCTTAAGATCGTTCATCGTGCCCTTCAGGGTGAAGGTGTCGTCGCTTTCGGGATCGTTGAACGCCATGTCATAGTCGACCTTGGCCACCGTCATGTCCTGCGTCATCGTGCGCAGATCGCCAACGGATGTCTGCACCGTCTGGGCCAGATCGGCCATGCGGATATCAACCTTTGCAATCTCCGGGCCAACCGACACGCCGTCGACGGTCACGCTTTGCAGGGCCATGGCCGCCGCCTCGGCGGCATAGGTATAGGTCAGGTCGCCGGGATCGCCCGCAGCCACCATGTTGGGCGCGGTTTGGGTCAGGTCGATGACAGCGGTTACCTCCTCGCCCGTCTCGGGCGCGAATGTCATGTTCAGCGCGGTGCTCTCGGGCAGTTCGATGGCGACAGTCCCGTCGTCCTGTTCAACGAAATTGACCGCCTCCAGCACCACCTGGAACGCGCCGCCCCCGGCGTCTTCTTCCATCTCCATGCTGAACGTCATGTTCGACACTGCGATCGACCCGGACCCTGCGGCCTCGGACGCGGTCACGGTGTAGCCCGAGCTTTCCATATAGGACTGCCAGTCGGACCAGACGTCTTCAGCGGTCAGGTCGGCCAGGGCCGCTGACGCAGGCAGGCACAGCGCCAATGCAGTGCCGGAAATGAGATGTGAAATACGAGACATGATAGAATCCTTAGAATGATCTGTTGGCCATATCGTCCGGGACGGCGCGCAATGCGTCAAGGCCACAGGCTGGACCTATGCCGCGCATCGCCGTACCACAAGGGCAACACGTGACTGCGGAGGGTGCAATGCACGATATGAACGGTAAAACAGTGCTGATCACCGGGGCCAGCCGGGGCATCGGGGCCGACACGGCCCGCGTCTTTGCGCAGGCCGGGGCCAATGTTGCGCTTGTCGCGCGGGGCGCTGACGCGATCACCGCCCTCGCGGACGAGATCGGCGCGCAAGCCATCGCACTGCCCTGCGACGTCAGCGATTTTGCCGCCGTGAACGACGCGGTGACACAAACGGTCGCCAAGTTTGGCAGTCTCGACGTGCTGATCGGCAATGCAGGCGCCATCGAACCCATCTCGCACCTCGCCACCGCAGATCCCGACGACTGGGGCCACGTCGTCGACATCAACCTCAAGGGCGTCTTTTACGGCATGCGCGCCGCCCTGCCCGTGATGCTCAAGGCGGGCGCAGGCACCATCCTGACCATCAGTTCGGGTGCCGCCCACGGCCCGGTCGAAGCCTGGTCGCACTACTGCGCGTCCAAGGCGGGCGCCGCCATGCTCACCCGCTGCGTCGACAAGGAAAACGGCCCCGCGGGCATCCGCGCCATGGGCCTGTCGCCCGGTACCGTCGCCACCCAGATGCAGCGCGAGATTAAGGCAAGCGGGATCAACCCTGTCAGCCAGCTCGACTGGTCCGACCACATCCCGGCGGACTGGCCGGCCAAGGCACTCTTGTGGATGTGCTCCCCCGACGCCGACGACTGGATCGGGCAGGAGATTTCCCTGCGCGACCCCGACATCCGCACGCGGGTGGGTCTGACATGATCGACATCGACCGCACCGGCCCGATCTGGACCCTGACGATCAACCGCCCCGACAAGGCGGGCGCGCTGACCGAACAGATGCTCACCGACCTGCGCGACACTGTGCGCGATGCCCAAGACGCAGCGGCCCTAATCCTGACCGGCACGGGCAAGGTGTTCAGCGCCGGTGCCGACCTTGACGCCGCGCGCGCGGGCCTTGCCACCTCGCCACTATGGGAGGAACTGTCCGGGGCCATCGCCGACCTGCCGGGCCTGACCATCGCTGCGCTGAACGGCACCGTCGCGGGTGGGGCCACCGGCATGGTGCTGGCCTGCGATCTGCGCATCGCCGTCCCATCGGCCAAGTTCTTCTACCCGGTCATGAAACTCGGCTACCTGCCGCAGCCCAGCGACCCGGTGCGCATGGCGGCGCTGATCGGCCCCGCACGGACCAAGATGATCTTTCTCGCCGGGCAAAAGATCACCGCGGATCAGGCGCTGTCCTTCGGCCTTGTCGATGAACTGGTTGAAGGTGAGGATGTGACCGAACGGGCGCGCGCGCTCTGCACCGACATCGCAGCAGCCACACCTGAAACGGCACACGCGATCAAGGCGCTCTGCTAGGGCGAGTGTAAAGCATTTCAACACAACAGTTGTCAACTTTATATTACATAATGTAGGGTTGGCCCAATGGCCCGTGACAACCGGATAGAGCGCGCTAAACGCGATCTCCGCCCCGCCCAGACCGAGCGGGCGCTGACGACGTCCGACCGTGTGCAACTGCTGGTCACAGACGTGCTGACCAAAGTCAGCGCACGGATCGAGGAAAAGCAGGTCAAAGAACCGTCATCCCGCAAACGCTAACGTTTGCGCCGCGCGCCCGGCACTTTCGATGCAAAGCCGGGCGGTCGCTTTGCCACCCATTTGTAAAACTTCGCCAGCCGAGGATGCGCCCGCAGCGCCTCCGGTGTATTGTAGTCACGGGCCAGTTCCGCCTCGGTCAGCGCCGCATGGATTTCCTTGTGGCAGATGTGGTGCAGCAGCACGACCGGCCCGCCCTTGCCCCCTTTCAGCTTCGGGATCAGATGATGCAGGCTTTGCGGCACATCTGGTGGGATGGGACGGCCACATAGGGGACAGATCGGGTCGGACAGGGCCATGTTTCCTTGCACTGGCGGGGACGTCCGTGACAATTGGCGCGGTGTGAGGACGAGGCAAGAGGTACGCCTTTGGAGTTTGATCTCGAAAACCAGCCCGAGATTGTGCAGACCATCGCAGGCTATGCGCTGCAAGGGTGGGATCTGGCGCTGACATGGCTGCTCAGCCCGGCGGCGTGGTCGCAATTCGCGCTGCTGATCGTCGCCTATCTGGCTGCGGTCGTCATCACGCGGCGACTGCGCCCAATGCTGGCGCGCCTGCTTGATCCCGGCGACAGCGACACCGTCGTGGCCAAATCACGCCGCTTTGTGGCGCAATTCCTGCCGCTGCTCCTACCGCTGATGGCCTATGTCCTGACCGGCATCGGCGAAAGTGTTGTCCGCTCGATCTTTGACAGCGGCGCTGTCATCGCCTTTGGCAAACGGGTCTTTCTGTTCCTCGCCGTGCGCGCGCTGGTGCGCGACATCATCTCCGATCCGTTCCTCAAGCTGCTGGGCCGCTACGTGCTGGTGCCGATTGCTGCCCTTTACGCGCTGGGCCTGCTGGAAGCGGTTGCGACCCGGCTCGAAGAAACGGTCGTGCCGCTGGGCAACCTGTCCTTCAACCTGTTGTGGCTTCTGCAGTTCGTGGCCGTGGGTGGCGTGATCTTCTGGCTCGGCCAATGGTCCAACAGCCAGTCCACAACCTTCATCCAGAAGCAGGAGGAGATGCGGCCATCGCTCCGCCAACTGGTGGCAAAATCGGTCGAGTTCCTGATCTTCGGCGTCGCCTTCCTCGTGCTGATGAACATCATGGGCATCAACCTCTCGGCCCTTGCGGTGCTGGGTGGTGCCATCGGCGTAGGCCTCGGCTTCGGCCTGCAAAAGATCGCGTCGAATTTCATCTCCGGCGTGATCCTTCTGGTTGAGGGCCAAGCGACGGTTGGCGACTATGTCGAGTTGGACGGGGGTGAGGCCGGCACAATCGTCAAAATGACCGCCCGTGCGGCTATCTTGGAGACCTACGATGGCCGCTGGATCGTCGTCCCGAATGAGGATTTCATCACCACCCGCGTCGTGAACTACTCCGACAGCGGCTCCGCCAACCGCTACGAGGCGCCGTTTTCGGTCAGCTACAACACGGACATCAACGCCGTGCCGGACATCATCAACGCGGCGGTGTCCAAACTGGACTTTGTCCTCGACGTGCCCGAAGGGCCGGATTGCGAGCTTGTCGGTTTCGGCGACAGCGGCATCGACTTCGCCGTCGAATACTGGGTCAACGGCATCGACGACGGCAAGAACAAGTACAAAAGCCACGTCCTCTTCGCGATCTGGAACGCGCTGAAAGAGCACGACATCGAAATCCCCTATCCGCACCGCGTGGTCGAGATGAAGGGCGAGTTGCGGACCCTGTCCGAGTGAGCAGCGTTGCCGTCATCGGTGGCGGCCCCGCAGGTTTGGCGGCGGCAGAGTTGATGGCCGAAGCCGGTCTGTCGGTCACGGTCTACGAGGCGAAACCAACCGTCGCTCGCAAGTTCCTGATGGCGGGCAAGTCGGGCTTGAACCTGACCAAGGCCGAAGACGTGGAGGCGATGCTGCCCCACTACACAGAGGCCGCCCCCTGGCTCGCCCCCGCCCTGCACGCCTGGGACGCCGACGCAATCGTGGCATGGGCCGAAGGCTTGGACCAAGAGATGTTCACAGGCTCCACCGGCCGCGTTTTTCCAAGGGCCATGAAAGCCTCCCCCCTCCTGCGCGCATGGCTCGCGCGGCTGGACGCATTGGGCGTCACCATCCGCACCCGCCACCGCTGGACCGGCTGGGAAGGCAGCGTCCCCCGCATCACCGGCCCCGACGGCGCTTCCGTGACTGTGGACGCAAACGCAACGCTCCTCGCCTGCGGCGGCGCAAGCTGGGCAAGGCTTGGCTCCGACGGCGCGTGGAGCGACTGGATCGGGCTCGACACCGCCCCCTTCGCCGCCTCCAACGCCGCGATCTCCGTGCCGTGGTCCCCGCACATGGACAAACACATGGGCCACCCGATCAAGGGCGTCGCCTGGCGCGCAGGCCCCTACCGCTCGCGCGGCGAAGCGGTCGCCTCCAAACGCGGGCTAGAAGGCGGCGGCATCTATTCCATCTCACGCGGCGTGCGCGAAGGGCACGAACTCTATATCGACCTCCTGCCCGACCTCAGCGTCGACGATGTCGCAAACCGGCTCGCCCGCCCGCGCGGCAAGGCGAGCTTTGCAAACCATCTACGCAAGACGCTGAAACTCACCCCTCTGAAAATCGCACTGGCACAGGAATGGGGCCGCCCCTGGCCCGACGACGCCCTGCGCATCGCACGACGGCTCAAAAAGCTGCGGGTCGCACACGACGGCCTACGCCCCATGGACGAGGCAATCTCCACTGCAGGCGGTGTAGCCGCCACGGCGCTGGACGACGCACTCATGCTGCGTGCAAAACCCGGCGTATTTTGCGCGGGCGAAATGCTGGATTGGGAGGCACCGACGGGCGGCTATCTGCTGACAGCCTGCCTCGCCACCGGGCGATGGGCGGGGCAGGGCGTGGTGCGCTACCTGAACGGTTAAGCGGCGGCGGCCGCGCGAAAGGCCGGGCGGGCGCGCAAGCGCCTGCTGTAGGCCTTGACCGGCTCGGGCAGCGGCGGAAATTCCGCGCCAAAGGCCCAGCCAAGGCAGTGCACGGCCAAGAGATCGGGCAGCGTGATCTTATCCCCCATCAAGAAATCGCCGGACTGCTCCAGCATCCCGGCCAACGCCTCTGCATTCCGGGCAAACTCTTTGTGCAGCGTCGGCACAACATCCGGCACCCGCAGCTTTTCAGGCAGGACAAAGGCGTGCTTGCTGGCGGTCCACAAAAGCGCGTCCATCTCGTCGATCAACCACAGGGTCATGGCATCCTGCTTGGCGCGCTCCGGCGTGCCAGCGGGCGCGGTCAGACCACCATGCTTGTCGGCCAGATACGTCATGATGGCGACGCTGTCGGTCAGCACCGCATCGCCATCCACCAGCGCCGGGATCTTGCCCAGCGGGTTGAATTCGCGCGCCACATCCGAACGCGGGCCAGCCTCGACCAGCTCATACGGTTGACCCAGCTCTTCCAACACCCACAGCACCCGAAAGGCGCGGCTTTTGACGGTTCCGATGACGCGGTACATGGCTGTGCCCTCCCTTTGACGCGCACGATTGCAGGACATGGGCAGGGCCACAACCCTACTGTCAGAAATTGTCGCAGCCTCCGGCTAGAGTATTCGCAGCATTCATGCCCAAGGAGAGTTCAATGGCACATACAGGGTCCTGCGTCTGCGGCGCGGTCAAGTTCACCGTCACTCATCCCGTCACCGAAACAGGCGCCTGCCACTGCGGCATGTGTCGCAAATGGTCGGGCGGCGTGTTCATGGGGATCGAGGTGCCAAAAGGCGGCATGGAGATCGAGGGCGAAGAGAACATGGGCATCTACACCTCGTCCCCCTGGGCCGAGCGGGTGTTTTGCAAGACCTGCGGGTCGTCCCTGTTCTACCGCATCACTGCGCCGGGGCCGCTGAATGGGCAAATGCATGTGGGCATGGGCAGCTTTGATGACCCGTCAGACATCGCATTCACGGGCGAGATCTATATCGACCGCAAGCCGGACGCCTATGCCTTTGCCGGCGAGGGGCGGCACGTGATGACTCAGGCCGAGGTGGAAGCGATGTTTGCCGCACCGCCTTCGGATCAGGCGTGATCCAAAGGCCGCTGCGCGACACGATTGATTCTTGGAATGGGGGCTCTGCCCCCAAACCCCCGAGGTATTTTCAGCCAGAAGAAAAGGCTATCTGCGCGCGAGCATGGCGAGCCGGATGAAGCAGCGCTCGACCAGGGCGAGGGCCGGGGCGTTTTGACCGGCTGAGCGGAGTTGCAGGTCGGTGTCCGTCAGTTCGGTCAGGGCCATTTCCAGTTTCGGTGCCCCCCAGTTGCGGGCCTGCGCCAGCATCTTGTCGCGGTTGGGGCCCCAGATTTGCGGGCGGCCCGATGTATCGCTTGCAGCCCGGTGCAGGCTGCGGAAATGGCGCATCGCCCCGATGCACAGGGCAACAGCGTTGACGCCTTGGGCTTGCAGGCGTTGCATCACCGGGCCGATGGCCGCGGCATTGCCGTCACCGACCACGAGCAAGACGTCGTCCACGTCCGCCTCGACCGACGCAGGCGCGCAGGCGGCAATGTCATCCGCGCTTAGCGGTGCGGGGTCGTTCAGCTTGTAGAGCCCGACTTTCTCCAGCGTTTGGCGGAAATCACCGGGTTCGAGTTGCCGGGCCAGGTCCATGAGCAGGTGCATCGCCTCTTGCGGTGGGTTGGTGATGCCTGCGGCCGTCAGGTCGCGTTCAATCTCATCGCGTGTAGGCGGGTTGTCGTAGATGCCTGCGGCATATGCCTTGGTATGTGCCTCGAACGCCTTGCGCATCTTCGACGTGGGCTTGAGTGCGCCCGCAGTCACAACGATCTGCGCGTCGCCCGGTGCCCAGTCCGACAGCGCTTCGGTGATGATGGGGCCTGTGTTCTCGTTGGCATCTTCCACCAGTGCGACACGGGGACCGGGGAAAAAGCCGATGGCCTTGACCGCGTCCAGCAGCAGCGCGGGTTCCTTGCGCAGATCGCTCGCGGCGATGCGGGTCAGGCGCATTTCTTCTTCACCCTGTGGGCCGATCAATGCACCCACCACCTGTTGCCGTTTCAGGGCGATCCGCATGCCGTCCGCGCCGTATATCAACAGCCCCGCCGCATCCGGGTCCGGTTTGGCGAAATACGCTGCCGCCTGGCCCGTGTTCAGCTTCATAGGTCAGATGTTTGCAATTGCAGCACAATTTCGTCTGCAAGGATGGTCATCAGCCGCTCTGTTGCATCCCGCTGCGCCGAAAGGGTCGCAACGGTGGTCCCCGTCGCAGAATAACCCACGAAGTTATCCACAAGGTCGGAAACGATAACTTCTCCGGTTGTGGCATCCGACAGGGTGAAAGCCGCCGACCCGATCATGTGGTAGCGGCGAATCTCACCGTCGGGGTCGATGGCGCGTGCTTGCTCCCCGACGGACAGGTCGATGGCCAGTTTGTAGGTCGGATCGCTTGCCCGGCCCAGCCGCTCTTCAAGCTGGCGGACCAGAAGAAACCCTGGCCGGTCCCGTGGCGGGTCCACCAGCACGCTGTTTTGCAGCTTGGTGCCCGTGCCGCCCGGGCCATAGACCGGCTCAAAGCCGCAGGCTGCGACTGTGATAGCAAGGGCGAGAGCAGCAAGCAGGCGCATATCGGATCAGACCACCACGTTGACGATACGGCCCGGGACCACGATCACTTTCTTGGGTGATCCGCCGTCCAGCGCCTTTTGCACAGCTTCGGTTGCCAGCGCTTGTTTTTCAACCTCGGCCTTGGACAGATCGGCAGCCACGGTGATTTCGCCGCGCCGCTTGCCGTTGATCTGGATGGGCAATGTGACCGTGTCGGACACCAGCATCGCTTCATCCGCAACGGGCCATGGGGCGTTGATGATCAGCCCATCGCCGCCCTGATGCGCCCAGATGTCTTCAGCCAGGTGTGGCGTCATGGGCGCCATGAGTTGCGCGAGCGTCATCACGGCCTGCCGTTGCGCGGCATGGCTCGCCTTGGACTTTTGCAGCGTCGCGGTGAAGCCATAAAGCTTGGCGATGGCCGCGTTGAAGCCGAAGGAATCGATGCCCACCGTCACGTCGTGAATGGTTTTGTGCATGGCGCGCAGCAGGTCCTCGTCGCCCGTGCCCGGCGCGTTTTTATCCATCTCGCCGATCCGGTCGCACAGGTTCCAGACACGGGCGAGGTGTTTATAAGCTGCTTCGGCCCCCGAGGCTGTCCATTCCACGTCCCGTTCCGGCGGCGAGTCGCTTAGCACGAACCAGCGGGCGGTGTCCGCGCCGTAGAGCGCGATGATGCTGGCCGGGTCGACCACATTTTTTTTCGACTTCGACATCTTGGCCGATGGGATGATTTCGACCTCCGTCCCGTCGGCGAGTTTGCCGTCGGTGACGTCTTCGGGCAGGTGGTAGACCGGGCGGTCGTTGTCGTCGCGCGTCTGGTAGATCTCGTGCGTGACCATCCCTTGGGTAAAGAGCGCATCGAAAGGCTCTTCGCACCCTTGCGGCAAGTGCCCAGTGATCCGCATCGCCCGCGAGAAAAAGCGGGAGTAGAGCAGGTGCAGAATCGCGTGTTCAATGCCGCCGATGTATTGGTCGACATTCATCCAGTAGGCCGCGTCGTCCAGATCGGTGGGGTCTGCTGCGCGCGGGGCCGTGAAGCGCGCAAAGTACCAGGACGAATCGACAAAAGTGTCCATCGTGTCCGTCTCGCGCTTGGCGGGCTTGCCGCAGGCCGGGCAGGGCACGTCGCGCCAGGTCGGGTGGCGATCCAGCGGGTTGCCGGGGATGTCAAAGCTGACGTCATCGGGAAGTTCGACCGGCAGGTTTTCCTTTTTCTCCGGCACCACGCCGCAATCGTCGCAATGGACGACAGGGATGGGGCAGCCCCAATAGCGCTGGCGGCTGAGGCCCCAGTCGCGCAGGCGGTACTGGGTCTGTCCTGTGCCCAGATCATGCTTTTCGAAATAGTCGATAGTGGCGTTGATGCCCTCCTGGCTCGTCGCGTTCACGATGCCCGCGAAGTGGTCGATATACACAACCGGTTCCGTCTTGGCCGGGACAAGCGCCTCGTTCTCCACCTCAACAGCATCACCCGGCATGTGGAACGCATTCTGCACCGGCAAATCGTACTTCCGCGCAAAATCCAGATCGCGCTGATCATGCGCCGGGCAGCCAAAGACGGCGCCTGTCCCATAATCCATCAACACGAAATTCCCGATCCACACGGGCAACTCGACGTCGGCATAGACCGGATGCTTGACGCGAATACCCGTATCCACGCCCTTCTTCTCGGCCTTCTCCATGGCGGCCTCGGTCGTGTCCATCTTACGGCATTCATCGATAAAGGCGGCGAGGTCCGGATTGTCCGCCTCAAGCGCCTTCGCCACCGGATGGTCCGGGGCCACGGCAATGAAGGACGCACCGCGCATCGTATCGGGGCGGGTCGAGTAGCACTGGATCGTGCCCGCCCCATCCGTACGGTGAAAGGTGATCTCGATGCCCCGGCTCTCGCCGATCCAGTTCTCCTGCATCAACCGCACCTTGGCGGGCCAGTTCTCAAGCCCGCTCAGCGCATCCTTCAACTCCCCCGCCATGTCCGAGATCTTGAAGAACCACTGCGTCAACTCACGCCGTTCTACCTCGGCGCCCGAACGCCAGCCCTTGCCGTCAATCACCTGCTCATTGGCAAGCACGGTCATATCAACGGGGTCCCAGTTCACCTGCGCGTTCTTGCGGTAGACCAAACCGGCCTCAAGCATGTCGAGAAACAGCGCCTGCTGCTGACCGTAATACTCAGGATCGCAGGTCGCGAACTCCCGGCTCCAGTCGATGGACAGGCCCAGCGGTTTCATCTGCCCACGCATGTCGGCGATGTTGTCATAGGTCCAGGTCTTCGGATGCCCGCCAATGGCCATGGCGGCGTTCTCGGCTGGCATGCCAAAGGCGTCCCAGCCCATGGGATGCAGCACGTTGTAGCCGGTCGACATCTTATAACGGGCGATCACATCGCCCATCGTGTAGTTGCGCACGTGGCCCATGTGGATGCGGCCCGACGGATAGGGAAACATCTCAAGCACGTAATACTTGGGCTTGTTGGCGCTGCGCTTGGCGGTGAAGACATCGGCCTCTTCCCAGGTGGCCTGCCAGCGGGCTTCGATCTCGGATGGGGTATAGGTTGCCATGGTCTGGTCCTGAATGTGCAAACGCCGGGCGATGGGCCCGGCGCGTGTGATAAAGTGGAAACTGGTGCGCGGAAAGGGCCTATAGCCGGTTGTCGGCCACCCGTAGCTGACGTGCGCGCGTTAGGATCGCGTCTTCGATGGCACGCACTGTCGCCGCACTGGCCGGACCGCTGCGGGTCTGCAACGCGACGTTCAACGAACGGGCATCAAGTGCGGGATCGCCGATCAAGACAGTGGCGCGATAGGCGCGGCCACCACCGGGTGGCGTCCCAAAACCGGTCACGATCACGCCTGTGAAAGGGTCAACCGATTGAACGGGCAGAAAATCCAGAACCTGGAGCGATGCAGACCAGATGTACTTGTTGACGCGCACGATAGATTCTTGATTGCGCCGCGCCCGCAAGGCCTCTCCCAGCGTGGTGCCTGTTCGAATGTCGCGTTCACGCGCACTGTCGCCGTCACCGACAATACGCTCGGAATCAGGGTCAGTCACGCCAATCCGACCACCGCAGGCAGCCAGAAACACCGCCAATGACAGGGCCGTCACCCGGCCAACTACTCGCATTTTGCGCATTGGATGTCCCAATCCCAGTTCTTTCGCCCCGTGATAGACAAGTTGCCTGACGCTCGCAAGACAGGCCCGCGTGCACAGGCAACTCACGTGAAAGCCGCCAGTGGCCATGCGGCAGCACTGTGGCAAAGCTGCACCAACCATGCCGTAATTGGATGCGGTGTGCGATGCGTCGCTTGAGATGCCACCGCAAATGGTTGAGACAGCATCCATCCCCTCGCCGGATTCCCCGGTTAGGGCGTGTGACTGAAAACCGAGGGAAAACTCATGAAAAAAGTTCTCTTCGCTACAACCGCGCTCATCGCCACAACCGGCATGGCAGCAGCGGAAGTGACGTTTGGTGGCTTTGGCCGCTTTGGCTTCTTCTACGACGAAGGCAACGACTCCGCGACAACCGACGAACTGCGCATCGAACAGCGCTTCCGTCTGACAGCTACAGGCACAGCAACTTCCGACAACGGTCTGGAGTTCGAAGGTCGTATCCGTTTCCAAACAGACGATCAATCGAGCGGCGCATCCAACGTTGCTAACAACTCTGCAGCAGGCTTTGCTGTGTCGACCGGTGGTTTCCGTCTGGACGTGGGTCACGTTTCCGACGTGATCGACTCCGGTGACGTGGTTGACTACTACGGCTTCGGCGTTGGTCTGACAGCGTTCGCTGAACAGTCGTCGGCATTCAACGGCGTTCCTGCTTCCGGCTTCGGCACGGGCACAGACGAAGTCGCTCCGACCGTCAAACTGCGTTACACAGCCGGTGACTTCACCGTTGCTGCGTCGATCACCGACGATTCCGCTGCTGTTGCAACCGAAGCGTCCACCGGCATCGCCGTTGGTGACACGGTCAACCGTTCCGAGTATCAGATTGGCTTCGGCTACAACTTCGGCAACTACTCGGCCGGCATCGCATTCGGTAACGAAGAATCCGACGTGAACGGCGTTACCGCACCTGCAACCGACAATGACTTCTGGGTCATCTCGTTCGGTGGTGAGATTGGTGCGTTCGCCTTCTCGATCCTGGTTGGCGACTCCGACAGCAACGATGAGACCATGTATGGTCTGTCCGCCAAGTACGACATTGGTGCCGCGACTGAAATCCGCTTCGCGTTCTCCGACTCCGGTCTGGACAACGAAGACGAAGTCGTCGCAATCGGCTTCCGTCACTCGCTGGGCGGCGGCGTGTCGCTGCGCGGTGGTATCGGCGAAAACACTTCCGGCAACACCGTTGCCGACCTGGGTGTGGTCTTCAACTTCTAATAGTTGACCGCATACCAACGATTTGGGGCAGGCCTTTGGTCTGCCCCTTTTCGTTTCGGGCCTTTGCAATTCGGCGCAAGCCGTGCTTTCTGCGTGAAATCCCTGACGCAATAGGCCCGCTATGTCCCTGTCCGAAATCACTGCCAAGATCGACGCCGCCTGCGCCAAGGCGGGGCGCACGCCCGACAGCGTCAAGCTGATCGCGGTCAGCAAGGTACAGCCGCTCGACCGTGTCACAGCCGTGCTGGACGACGGGCACCGCCTTTTCGGTGAAAACCGTGTGCAGGAAGCCGATGGCAAGTGGCCCGACCTGCGCGATCAATACGGCGACGTTGACGTGCACCTGATTGGCCCCCTGCAAAGCAACAAGGCCCGGCAGGCCATGCAGCTCTTTCAGGCGATCCACTCCGTGGACCGGCCCAAGCTTGCCAAATCCATCGCCCGCCTCGCGCAAGAGCTCGGGCGGTGCCCCGACCTCTTTCTACAGATCAACACCGGCGAGGAGCCACAGAAGGCTGGCGTACTCCCGACAGAGGCGGATGCTTTCGTCGCCGAGTGCCGCGCGCTCGATCTGCCGGTTCGGGGCCTCATGTGCATCCCGCCGGTGGATGAAGAACCGTCATTGCACTTTGCCCTCCTTGCCAAAATCGCTGAACGCAACGGTCTGACGGGTCTCTCCATGGGCATGAGCGGCGATTTCGAGAGCGCCATCGCACTGGGTGCCACCCATGTCCGCGTCGGCTCAGCCATCTTCGGCGCACGGGTCAAAAGTTAATGCTTTCTGAAAACGCCCTCGTAAACCCTTGATAAGTCTGGGGTGGATGCCGTGTCCCAGCGTGGGTCACCCAGCCACGATCAACCGCGTCTCAAACCGGATCCGCCGGGCAATCCATTTCAGATGATCAGGCCGCAACCCGATGCACCCTTCGGTCGGATATCCCGGCCTCCGCCAGCGATGGATGAAAATGGCCGACCCCCGCCCCGGCACGGCATATGGCCAGTTCCAGTCCGTCAGGATCACCAGATCATAGAGCGGATCAGCCCTCCGCAAGACCTCATGGCTGCCTCCATAGGGCGCGCGAACCATATGGTTGTAATCCTCATCCCCAACATCATCGGACCACAGATCCCCCGGCCGGATCGGCACCGCCCAATCCGCCGGGGCTGCCATACGGTCGGGCCGGTAGAGCATGCCCACAATCCGGTGCGTGCCCCAGGGCGTTGCCCCATCCCCCTCCCGCTTTTTTTGGCTGACACCGCCCCGGCCAATGGTGCAGGGAAACACCCGCCCGCCAAAACGCACCCCCTGCGGCGTCACCACCATATCCAGCGGCGTCACAGCAAGTGCCCCGATTTCGCGGCCTTGGTCGCCAGGTAATCCCGGTTGAACCTGTTCTCACCGACCTTGAGCGGCACCCGCTCGGTCACGGCGATCCCACTGGCCTCCATCATCGCCACCTTGGCCGGGTTATTGGTCAGCAGCCGGACCGAGGCAAATCCCATGGACTTCAGAATGTCCGACCCCAGCCGAAAATCCCGCTCATCATCCTCGAACCCAAGCCGGTGGTTCGCATCGACCGTATCAAAACCCTGATCCTGCAGGGCATAGGCGCGCATCTTGTTGGCCAGCCCGATCCCGCGCCCCTCCTGGTTCATGTAGAGCAGAACGCCTGCGCCCTCAGTCCCCATCTGAGCAAGGGCACCGCGCAGCTGCGGCCCGCAATCACATTTCAAACTGCCCATAACATCCCCGGTAAAACAGGCGGAGTGCAGACGGGCCAGCACGGGTTTGCTTCGATCCGGGCGCCCGATCTCGAATGCATAGTGTTCTTCGCCACCATCCTCGGGGCGGAACACATGCAATCGGCCAGCTTCCGAGGCCTCAACCGGCAAACGAGCCTGCACGACCGGATGCAACAGGCTCGACCGGGCCATCAAAGGCTCCGCCAAGGCCTGCGGAATTGCGGTCAGGCTGTGAGTGACGGCAAATTTCAACCCATCTTGAACCTGAGCGCACAGGGCCGCAGGCAACAGCCGCGCAGCCTTGCAAAGCTGAATGGCAATCCGGTGCGCCGCGGCGTCACCATCGCGAAGCGACCGCAAGGGCCCTTTCATCGGGGTGGCCAGATCATCTGCGGGATCAGCAAGGGACTGCATCCAACCCAAAGCTGCTGCCTCTGGCACTGCGATCCGGGCGACGTCGCCATCATAGACACGGGCCTTCAACGTCTCAGCCCGCCAGCCGGTCAGGGCGAGTTCCAGTGGGGTGCCAAGGGCACGCAGGGCCGCCAGCCGTTCGGGCGACATCGCTTCGACCGCGACGGCCAGCACAGAAACCTCGCCCAAGACCACGATGGGCACGCCCATACGCAGATCGGCACGCGCGCGCGCCAGCATCTCTACGATATCCGGGCCCAGTCCCATGTAACAAATCCTTCGCTTCGCACCGCCTGACATATGCAAATCGCACCGGAATTGAAACATTTGGCCGTTCAGCGACACATGGGCGTGAAACATTTGGCCCACAACTTGCTGAAACCGATGCGGGACCGCATCTATCCTGCAACATCAAGGGAGAAGACACCCATGGCACAATTGAAGAAAATCCTTCTGGTCGACGATGACGAGGACCTGCGCGAGGCGCTCAGCGAACAGCTGGTCATGACCGAAGACTTCGACGTGTTCGAGGCGGGCAACGGCCAGGACGCTTTGGTCAAGGCCAAGGAAGCGATCTATGACCTCGTGATTCTCGACGTGGGCCTGCCCGACACCGACGGGCGCGAATTGTGCCGTGTGATGCGCAAGCAGGGGGTCAAGTCGCCCGTCCTGATGCTTACGGGCCACGATACGGACGCCGACACGATCCTTGGCCTAGACGCAGGTGCTAATGATTACGTGTCCAAACCGTTCAAGTTCCCAGTCCTTCTGGCCCGCATTCGCGCTCAGCTGCGCCAGCACGAACAGTCTGAGGACGCTGTGTTCACGCTTGGGCCGTACACGTTCAAACCGTCAGTAAAGATGTTGGTGACCGAGGATGACCGCAAGATCCGCTTGACCGAGAAAGAGACGAACATTCTCAAGTTCCTCTACCGTTCGACCGAAGGCGTGGTGGCCCGCGATGTGCTGCTGCACGAGGTCTGGGGCTATAATGCCGGTGTCACGACGCACACGCTGGAAACGCATATCTACCGTTTGCGCCAGAAAATCGAACCGGATCCGTCCAATGCGCGCCTTCTTGTGACCGAAAGCGGCGGATATCGTCTCATTGCGTGATGTTGACGTGGGTCAAGGTGGAACCTTTCGCCGCGACGCATGTTAATGGAACGAAGCCCGCGCATGTCGGGGCCGCCTCGCGGCTAAACATGCACCTCCCTGTTGGACTTGCCCGGGCCTTTGTGCCCGGGTTTTTTTGTGAGGTCGTTCGTTCGAGGCGTCCGTTCTTCTGAGATTGGAGCCGTCGGCTATGCGGCTTCAGCGGTCATTCGAACTTGGCATGCCAAAGGCCGCTGACACTAAATCATGTTCCGGATAGTCAACCGAGCCGAGCCAAGACACGTTCGGGAAGCAGCGCCAGTAGCCAACTAACTATGCGCCAACGTTTCGTAACATAGATAACTGCGCGCTTGTTTTCGATCCCATTGGCTATTTGGCGCGCCGCGATCTCAGGCTTTGAAACCCAAAACAATCCACCTCCGTTGCCGTCCCCTTTGGCCATTGCGGTATCCACAAAACCCGGGCGAACATCTAACGCCTGCAATGGTAGTTTTCGTTTCATCCAACGCAGGCGTAAGCCTTGTAGATAGTTGGACTGATACGCCTTTGTTGCTGCGTAACTTGTCGCGTCACCACTGCCTGCGCAGCCAGCAATTGATGAGATCCCAACCAGCACGCCATCCTTGGACCCTAAAGAAAGGTTTGATCCCTCAAAGTAACGGGCAGCCGTTGCTGCCATTACAGTAAAGCCGGTAACGTTTGTCGCGATAGTTGAGAGTTCGAGGTCTCGTTCAAGTGACTTGTTCACATCCCCGACCCCTGCAGAGATCACCACCGCGTCCACTGAATCGAAACCCGTCAAAATTGCTTCTAACTTTCGCGCGTCATCGACAGACCGCACATCAATCACGTGATATGCGTCAATGCTTTTGTGAGCTTCACAGAGTTCGATAAGCCTGTCTTCACGGCGCGCAGCAACTGCTACTTTCCAGTTTCGATTGGCGAGCTCAATGGCCAGCGAATGACCTATGCCTGAGCTTGCTCCAATAATAATCGCTCGCCTGGCAGCCATTCTTTTGCGCTCGCCTCAGATATTGCTCTTGTCATTGGGTTTTGAACCAAAGCGGTCGCTGGTGTAAAGCGCGGCATCGGTGTCTTTGGGCTCATTGCGGTCACTCAACAGTGTTTCGCACATTCCGCCTTTTGTGTTTTCTGACGTCAACGAACATCGGGCGAGAGCCAGTTTTCCTCTCGCGGGATTGCCTGGCTCGAAGAAACCGCCCCGCTCCGAGGGGCAGTTTGTTTTGCGACCGGTTAAAATCTGAAGACGGGATCGCCCGTGCCCCCCACCGGCTGCACTGCAACGAAAACCACAACCTCTGCAAAACCGGGTAACCGCAAGAGGCTGTCCCCGCGGGGACAAACCTCATTTTCCGGGTGGAGGCGCCGACGGGACATGTCTACTCTGCCCAAAAGCCAGAGCCGGAGTTGTCCCCCATGTCCTTTACCCTCGCCACCTGGAACATCAATTCCGTCCGCTTGCGCGAGCCTATCGTCCTTAAGCTTTTGCAGGAGGAAGCTCCGGATGTGCTGTGCCTTCAGGAGTGTAAAAGCCCCGTCGACAAGATCCCGCGCGAGGGGTTCGAGGCGCTGGGATATACGCACATGGTTGCGCGCGGGGACAAGGGCTACAACGGCGTCGCCATACTGTCGAAGATCCCGATGATAGAAGCGGGTGCGCAGGATTTTGCAGGCCTTGGCCACGCGCGCCATATCGCAGGGCGGCTTGAGAATGGTGTGACGGTCCACAACTTTTATGTGCCAGCAGGCGGCGATGTGCCAGACCGCGAGAAGAATTTGAAGTTTGGGCAGAAGCTCGATTACCTCACTGACATGCGCGACTGGTTTCATGGAGAGAAGCCGGAGAAATCCGTCCTCGTCGGTGATCTGAACATTGCCCCGCGCGAGGATGATGTATGGTCACACAAGCAGCTTCTGAAGGTCGTCAGCCACACGCCGATTGAGGTGGAGCATCTGGCCGAGACGCAGGATGCGGGCGGTTGGGTTGACGTGACCCGCGCCGACATTCCCGAAGGCCAGCTTTACAGCTGGTGGTCCTACCGGGCCAAGGATTGGGATGCGGCTGACAAGGGCCGCCGTCTCGATCATGTCTGGGCCACGCCGGACATTTCGAACGCGGCGCATTCCAGCCGTATCCTCAGGGACGCGCGGGGATGGGAGAAGCCGAGCGACCACGCCCCTGTCTTTGCGACCTTTGATCTGTGATCCGCCCCGCGCGGCTTGATGAGCTTGAGGCGCTGACGGGCCTGATGCACCGTTCGAAGGCGCATTGGGGGTATGATGAAGACTTCATGGCCGCAGCGCGCGCGGTGCTGCAGTTGTCCGCCCAAGATGTCGAGAGCAAGCAGCTTGTCGTCTTTGACGCGGACGGGCCGCAGGGTCTGTGCAAGCTGGTCGTGGATGGTGGGGGTGCTGAGATCAATAAGCTCTTTGTCGCGCCCGAGGGCATGGGCAAGGGCGTTGGCCGTGCGTTGGTGCAGTGGGCCATCGAAACCGCACACGCAGGGGGTGCAACGCGGATAGAAATCGAGGCTGATCCGGGCGCCGTGCCTTTTTATCAACGCATGGGTGCGCACGAGATTGGCCGCGTGCCGTCCGAGGCTATCGCGGATCGCATGCTGCCGTTGATGCAGATTGACCTTACCGACTTGGCACCGGGCAGATTGAGGTCCATATAAAGCGCCATCTGCCGCCCACCAAAGGAATGCCGATATGATGGATTTGGGACTGTCCGCCGGACCCGCCGATGCCGACCTGATCAAGGACGGGTCGGAAGCCACGTTCATGCAGGATGTGATCGAAGCGTCGCAGACAGTGCCCATCATTGTCGACTTCTGGGCGCCGTGGTGCGGCCCCTGCAAGACGCTTGGCCCCATGCTTGAAGATGCGGTCAAGGCCGCGAAGGGCGCGGTCAAGATGATCAAGATCAACGTGGACGAGGCTCAGATGATCGCGGGCCAGTTGCAGATCCAGTCGATACCGACTGTATATGCGTTTTTCAAAGGGCAACCGGTGGACGGGTTTCAGGGTGCGTTGCCGGGCTCTGAACTGACGGCGTTCATCGAACGGGTGATCAAGGCGGCGGGCGGCGAAGCGCCCGGCGACACGCTGAACGATGCAGTTGCTGCCGCCGAAGAGATGCTGGTCGAAGGGGCGGCTGTGGATGCGGCTCAGACCTTTGCCGCCATTCTGGGAGAAGATCCAAACCATGCAGGTGCGTATGGCGGATTGATCCGTGCGCATATCGCGATGGAAGATCTGGATCAGGCGGAGGCGATCCTGAACGGCGCACCGGCTGAGATTTCCGAGAGCGCGGAACTGGAAGCTGCACATGCTCAATTGCAACTGGCACGGCAGGCTGCGGATGCAGGCCCGGTGGCGGAGTTGCGTGCCGCAGTTGAGGCGGATGATGGCAACCTGCAAGCCCGGTTCGATCTGGCGCAGGCGCTGCATGCAAGTGGCGATGCCGAAAGCGCTGTGAACGAGTTACTGGAGATTTTCCGGCGTGATCGGGAATGGAACGATGGGGCTGCGAAAGAGCAGCTTTTCACCATTTTTGACGCGCTGAAATCGAACGATCCGGTGGTCTTGAACGGGCGCCGCAAACTGTCGTCGATGATATTTGCCTGAGCCGTTTTGCGGGCTAGCTGACACAGCATGATCAAAGTGGCTGACCTTCCCGGAGTGATCCCGGTTTTTCCGTTGCCGGGAGCGCTGCTTTTGCCGCGTGCGCGGCTGCCGCTGCACATCTTTGAGCCGCGCTATTTGCAGATGCTGGACGATGCGTTGAAAACGCCCGGTCGGCTGATCGGGATGGTGCAACCCAACGAGGTTGAGGGGCGCAAAGGCAACGGGTTGCACACCATTGGCTGTGCAGGGCGCGTGACGCAGTTTTCGGAAACCGAGGACAACCGATATCTGATCACCCTTACCGGCATTTCCCGCTTTCGTGTGCAAACCGAGGTCGATGGGTTCACGCCTTACCGTCGCTGCGAAGTGTCCTGGGGCGGATTTGATCGCGATCAGGGCCGGACCGAGGAAGACCCGACCTTTGATCGGCCGTTGTTCCTTGACCTACTCGGTCGCTACTTTGCTGCGCAGTCATTGTCGGCGGATTGGGACACATTGAAGGAAGCGGATGACGAGTTGCTGATTAACTCGCTGTCGATGATGCTGGACTTTGACCCCGAGGACAAACAGGCCTTGCTTGAAGCCCCGTCGCTGAGTACCCGTCGCGAGACTTTGGTCACTTTGATCGAGTTCACGCTGCGTGGTGGCGAAGGGGAATTAATGCAATGAGCGTAGAAATTGATCGGCGGATGCTGGAAGCGCTGATTTGCCCGCTAACCCAGACAACCTTGCGCTATGACGCTGACAAGCAAGAGCTTGTGTCGGAGGCGGCCAGCCTTGCCTACCCCATCCGCAATGGCATCCCCGTGATGCTGGAAGACGAAGCGCGCAAGCTGGATTGATTGCGTGGGGCGGAGGAGATCTACGCCGTACGATTGTCCGTCAGAGGCGTTGGCCCTGCATCAGCCGTGGCAGATCGCCTGTGAGGCCCGCCGCCTCGCGGATGAAGCTACGGCGCAGGCCGGGCAGCGCGTTGACGACGCCCATACCTATGTCGCGTATGCCGCGGATCAGCGAGTTATCATTTGAAAACAGGCGGTTGAATCCATCTGTTGCCATCGCGAGTGCGGTGTTGTCGAAGCGGCGCCATTCTTCATAGCGTTTGAGAACTGCGATGCTGCCAATGTCTTCGCCCCGGCGGGTGGCGTCGGTGATTACTTCGGCCAGTGCCGCGATGTCGCGCATGCCTGCGTTCAGGCCCTGACCCGCGATGGGATGGACGCCGTGGGCGGCATCGCCGATCAGTGCCAGCCGGTCAGCTGCTATGGTTTGGGCAAGGGACAGCGATAGGGGGTAGGTGAACCGTTTGCCCGCGAGGCTGATATCGCCCAAAAAGTCGCCGAAGCGCGGGCGCAGCATGGTCAGGTAGTCCTCGTCGGGTAGCGCGTTGAAGCGTTGGGCGTTCTCGTCTGTCTCGCTCCAGACAATCGACGACACATTGCCGGGCAGGGGCAGGATCGCCAGCGGCCCCGGCGGCATGAAGAACTGATGGGCGATGCCGTTGTGCGGCTTTTCATGGGCGATGGCGCAGACCAGTGCCGTTTGGCCGTAGCCCCAGCCGGTGCGTTTGATCCCGGCGCGGGTCGCCGTGCCACTGCCGCGTCCGTCGGCGCCGATCAGCAGTTTGCCGGTGAGGCTCTTGCCGGTGCCGAGCGTGATCGTGACTGCGCCCGGTGTAATGTCCTGCGCCGTGACTGTTTCGCCCGCGAGGTGCGTGATGCCTTTGGTCGCTGCCATGGCGTCGAGCAGGGCGCGGCGGATATGCCGGTCCTGCACCATGTAGCCCATGGGTCCTTCCTCGATCTCGGCATGGTCGAAGTGCATGAAGAAAGGTGAGGGCCCTTCGCCCGCCCGTCCGTCCGACACCTTGATTTCCAGCATGGGCTGGCTGTGGTCGGCGATGTCATTCCACACGCCGATGCCGTCGAGCAGCCGCTGGGATGTAAGCGCCACGGCGTAGCTGCGCCCGTCGAATGCGGCGTTCTTGCGCACCTTTTCGCTGAGCGCGTCGATGACAGTGACCGAGTGCCCCGTTTGGGCGAGGGCAAGGGCGAGGATCGGGCCGGAAAGCCCGCCGCCGACAATCAGGATATCGCTGTCTTTGGTCATGCGGCGCAATATGATCGGGCGCGCGGGATTGTCCATGCGCTGCGACGTCGCTACCGTTTCGGGCAACAGGTCGGAGGTCAGGTATGCAGGACTGGTTGGGCAAGAGTGCGGCGGATTTGGGCCGCGCCATTGGGGCGGGCGAGGTTAATCCGGTTGATCTGGCCAAGGCATTTTTCGAGCGGATTGAAGGGCATGCGTTGCGGGATCGCGTCTATGCCCGCTTGACCAAGGATCGGGCGATGGCCGAGGCGCGCGCTGCGTCTGAACGGGCGAAGGCGGGGCAGCGCCTGTCCGTTCTGGATGGGGTGCCGATCAGTTGGAAGGATCTGTTTGATACCGCTGGTGATGGGACGGAGGCGGGATCGAAGTTGTTGACTGGTCGCGTGCCTGATCGGGATGCGGTGGTGGTGCAGAATGCGACCGCTGCCGGTCTGGTGTGCCTCGGCAAGACCCATATGAGCGAGTTAGCGTTTTCGGGGCTGGGGTACAATCCGTCGACCGCAACGCCGCCATGTGTGAATGATGCGGATGCTGTTCCTGGTGGGTCCTCTTCGGGTGCGGCGGCATCGGTGGCCTTTGGTTTGGCGCCTGCGGCCATCGGGTCGGATACTGGCGGGTCGGTGCGTATTCCTTCGGCTTGGAACGATTTGGTTGGCTTGAAGACGACCCATGGGCGGTTGTCGTTGGAGGGCTGTGTGCCCTTGTCGTTGAAGTTCGACACGGTGGGGCCGTTGACCCGGACCGTTGAGGATGCGGCGCTGTTGATGGCTGCGATGGAAGGGCGCGTTTCTGGTGACTTGCGCGGCGCGTCGCTGAAGGGGCGGCGGTTTGCGGCGCTGAAAACGGTCGTGTTGGATGACATCCGGGATGCGCCGCGGGCGGCCTATGAGAATGCTGTTGAGCGACTATGTGCTGCCGGGGCAGTTGTCGAGACGTTGGAGGTGCCGGAGCTTGAGGAGGCGATGGCGCAGGCGGGGCCGCTGATGCCGGGTGAGGTTTATGGCTTGTGGCGTGACGTGATCGAGGCGCAGCCGGAGGCGATGTATGCCGAGATATTGCAGCGGTTCCGGTTGGGTAAGGAGTTCAGCGCGCCGGATTACAACGCGGCCTGGGCCAAGTTGGATGCGGTGCGGCAGGCGTGGGATATGGCCGTGGCGCCCTATGACGCGGTGCTGGCGCCGTCCGCGCCGATTTTGCCGCCGAACCTGGAGCGGCTGAACAGCGACAGTGAGTACTACAAGACCGAGAACCTGCTGGCCCTGCGCAACACAAGGGTAGGCAATTTGATGGGGATTTGTGCGTTGACCCTACCCACCGGTGTGCCAAGTTCCGGAATTATGCTGATGGGGTTCCGGGATGGGGAACAGGCGCTGTTGCGCTTGGGCGTAGCGGCGGAAGAGGCGTTGAGTTGATCCGAAGGACGCGTTGCGGCGACGCGATTCATTTTTGATGACGAGGGGCGCTGCCCCTCGAGCTCCCCGTGGTATTTTCGGTCAGAAGAAACTGCGATTGGCGGAATTGCCACAAGTTGGTCGTTTGGCCGGGTTTCTCTGGACGGGGGAGTCGCGGTTGGGGTATCCTTGGTCCAAACGGGGCGCAAATGATCCCGAACCTGAGGCAGTTTGATGAAGTTTCCCGAGCGGTTTTCGAACCTTCCGGCTTATGCGTTCCCGCGTCTGCGCGCGTTGCTCGATCATCTCGAGCCGGGCGGCGATGTGGTACACATGACCATTGGTGAGCCGAAACATGCCTTTCCGGCGTGGGTTACAGATGTGATCACAGAGCACGCTGCCGGGTTCAACAACTATCCGCCGAATGAAGGTTTGCCCGAGCTGCGGCAGGCGTTTTGTGATTGGTTGGGCCGCCGCTATGGCGTGGCGATGGACGCCGATGCCAATGTGATGCCGCTGAACGGGACGCGCGAGGGGCTGTACAACGCTGGCATGGCGTTGTGCCCCGAGGTGAAGAATGGGCAACAGCCGGTCGTGCTGATGCCGAACCCGTTTTATCAAGTTTACATGCTGGCCGCGATTTCGGCGGGGGCGGAACCGGTGCTGGTGCCCGCGACGGCCGAGACGGGACATTTGCCTGACTATGCGTCGGTTGATCCGGCGATTTTGAACCGGACGGTTGCCTGCTACATGTGCTCGCCCGCCAACCCGCAGGGGGCCGTGGCGGGCAAGGACTATTGGCAGGACTTGATCGCGCTGGCAGAGCGGTATGATTTTCAGGTTTTTGCCGACGAGTGCTATTCCGAGATCTATCGCGATGTGCCACCCGTCGGTGTGCTGGAGTGCATCGGTGATGCGAACCCCGAGCGGGTTGTGGCCTTTCATTCGCTGTCCAAGCGGTCGAACCTGCCGGGCTTGCGCTCGGGCTTCATTGTCGGTGGCCCTGCGACGATCCGCGAGGCCAAACAGTTGCGGACCTACGCGGGCACGCCGTTGCCCACGCCTTTGCAACATGCGGCGGCAGCCGTGTGGGCTGATGAGGAACACGTCATCCAGAACCGTGCGCAGTATCACGAGAAATACGACATGGCCGACCGTATTCTGGGCCACGTACCGGGATACATGGCGCCCGAGGCGGGGTTCTTTCTGTGGTTGCCTGTGGGTGATGGTGAGGCAGCGGCGCTGAAGCTTTGGACAGAGACCGGGGTGCGGGTGCTGCCGGGCGCCTATCTGGCGCGCGAGATCGACGGGTTCAATCCCGGACATGAGTTTATCAGGGCTGCTCTGGTGGCCCCAAAGGCAGAGACGGAGCGGGGGCTGACCGCCATTCGCGACGTACTTTACGCCGCATAAGAAAAGACGAGGCGAGCATGGCATATCAGACACGGCGGGATCCGCTTTTCGATCAAGGGATGCAGGTGGCGCTGGAAAAGCGTGGCCGCGAGTTGGTGGGCATCGGCCTGTTGATCGCAGGCCTGATGGCAGCGGCCATGATGCTGAGCTACAGCCCCGACGATCCGAACTGGATGGCGTCGACCGACGCGCCGGTGCAGAATTGGCTGGGGCGGACCGGCGCGTCGATTGCGGCGCCGCTCTTTATGATCGGTGGTTGGGGTGTGTTTGGCATTGCGATTGTTCTGATGGCTTGGGGCGTCCGGTTCGGCCTTCACATCGGGACCGAACGGGCGCTGGGCCGTCTGATCTTTGCGCCCATCGCCATTGCGTTCGGGTCGATCTATGCCGCGACCTTGCAGCCCGGTGATCTTTGGCTGTCGACGCATGGCTTTGGCCTGGGTGGCCTTTTTGGTGACACTGTCATGGCGTTCATCCTGACGGTTTTGCCTGTCGGGTCGAGCCTTGCCGTAAAGTTGATGTCGCTGTTGATGGGCATTGGTATCGTTGTTTTTGGTGCTTTTGTTCTGGGCTTTACCCGCTCTGAAGTCGCGCGTCTGGCGCGGTTCATGCTTGTGGGGCTGGTTATGGCCTATGCTGTATTGATGACCCTTTTGGGTCGCGGGGCCAGCGGTGCAGTCCAGGCGGCGCGCACCATGCAAGAGCGGCAGGCCGAACGCCGCGCGGCGCGTGAGGCTGAGGCGGCAGAGGCCGAAGCCTATGCGGCAGCCGTGCCGGATGTGCACGCCTATGACTATGACGAGATGGTCGAGGAGCCCGCCAGACCGAGCCTTTTGTCCCGGATGCCGACCTTGATCAAGCGGTCGGAGCCAGTGCCGGATGAGATGCCGGAGCAGGAGTTGATCGAGACCTATAGCGATGTCGATGTTGGCGAGGGACCCGGCGACGAGCGGATCAAGTTGAAGATTGCGGATGTGATCAAGGCGCGCGTGCGCTCAAACCCCGCGATGCAGGTGGAAAGCGTGGCGCCGTTGACCAAGGGGCGTGGCCGCGGGCCAGATCCGCTGGTCCTGAATACGACGTCGCAACATGTCCTGCCGCCTGAGCCGCCCCTCACTGGGCCAGCGGTTGTGCGGTCCGAGCCGCCTTTGACTGCAGCGCAGGCATCGGTGGCGCAGGCGGAGCCAGTTCAAGCCTACGCGCCGGAGCCGCAGGTTGAAGAAGCGCCCGAGCAATTGTACGCACCCATGCCGGAACCCGCCCCGGCTGCGCCTGCCATTCCCGTCGCCGAGCCGCGCAAGGTCGTTCAGCAGCCCGCCCGCAAGCCCGTGCAACCCAGCACCCGTGCACAGCTTGAGGCACAGCCGAAGCTGAAGTTCGAGGACACGCATCCCGGTTTCGAACTTCCGCCGCTGAACCTGCTGGAAAGCCCAAGCGCGGTGCAGCGTCATCATCTGAGTGACGAGGCGTTGGAAGAAAACGCTCGGATGCTCGAAACCGTGCTCGATGATTACGGCGTGAAGGGGGAGATCGTGTCGGTCCGCCCCGGCCCCGTCGTCACCATGTACGAATTGGAGCCCGCGCCGGGTTTGAAAGCGAGCCGCGTGATTGGCTTGGCCGATGACATCGCGCGGTCGATGGCGGCGCTGTCGGCGCGAGTTTCGACTGTGCCCGGTCGGTCCGTGATTGGTATCGAATTGCCGAACGAGAACCGGGAAAAGGTTGTTCTGCGTGAAATCCTTGCCAGCCGGGACTTTGGTGATGGCAATCACAAGTTGCCGCTGGCCTTGGGCAAGGACATTGGCGGTGGTCCGGTTGTGGCGAACCTTGCCAAGATGCCTCACCTGCTGATCGCCGGTACGACCGGGTCGGGTAAGTCGGTGGCGATTAACACGATGATCCTGTCGCTGCTTTACAAACTGACGCCCGAGGAATGCCGGTTGATCATGATCGACCCGAAGATGCTGGAACTGAGTGTCTATGACGGCATTCCGCATCTCCTCTCCCCCGTTGTGACCGATCCGAAGAAAGCAGTTGTGGCCCTGAAATGGGTCGTGGGCGAGATGGAAGAGCGCTATCGCAAGATGTCCAAGATGGGCGTGCGCAATATCGACGGCTACAATGGCCGGGTGAAAGAGGCGCTCGCCAAAGACGAGATGTTCTCGCGCACCGTTCAGACGGGCTTTGACGATGAGACGGGCGAACCGGTGTTTGAGACCGAGGAGTTTGCGCCTGAGGCGATGCCTTACATCGTGGTCATCGTGGACGAGATGGCCGACCTGATGATGGTTGCGGGCAAGGAGATCGAGGCGTGTATTCAGCGTCTGGCGCAGATGGCGCGGGCGTCGGGCATTCACCTGATCATGGCGACGCAACGGCCGTCGGTTGATGTGATCACCGGCACGATCAAGGCGAACTTCCCGACACGGATTTCCTTCCAGGTGACGTCGAAAATCGACTCGCGCACTATTCTGGGTGAGATGGGGGCTGAGCAACTCCTTGGTATGGGCGACATGCTGTATATGGCGGGCGGGGCGAAAATCACCCGTTGCCATGGCCCGTTCGTAAGCGATGAAGAGGTCGAAGAAATTGTGAACCACCTCAAGGCCTTTGGCGCGCCGGATTACGTGTCCGGTGTTGTTGATGGGCCGGATGAGGACAAGGAAAGCAACATTGACGAGGTGCTTGGCCTCGGTGGGAACACGAATGGCGAAGATGCGCTTTACGATCAGGCGGTGGCCATTGTGATCAAGGACCGCAAGTGTTCGACATCCTACATCCAGCGGAAACTGGCGATCGGCTACAACAAGGCCGCGCGTCTGGTGGAGCAGATGGAGGACGAGGGCGTCGTGTCATCTGCCAACCATGTGGGCAAGCGCGAGATTCTGGTGCCCGAACAGTGATCGGCGGGAACCGCCCGCCGCCACACAGGGTTGATATCGCATAACACACGGTCGCGGCCTATATCTGGCTCAAGACTAGATTATGGAAGGTGAGCGGTATGACCCCTTGGACCCGGATTGCGGCTGTGGCCGTTGCAGTTATGACGGCACAGGCCGCGTGGGCGGACAAGCTGCCGCTGAATACGATTTCGAGCTATCTGAATGACCTGCAGACGGCGCAGGGTACGTTCACACAGATTAATGATGACGGAAGCGTGGACACCGGCAACATCTACATCAAGCGGCCGGGTCGGATGCGGTTTGAGTACAATCCGCCAAACGAGTCGCTGCTCGTGGCGAGTGCGAACGCGGTCTTCATCGTCGATTCAAAATCGAACCAGGCGCCAGAGACCTATCCATTGCGTCGCACGCCGCTGTCGCTGATCCTGGCACGGAATGTGAACTTGGCTCAGGCGAACATGGTGGTTGGCCACGACTTCGACGGCACTGCCACCATCGTGACGGCGCAGGATCCGGAGCATCCGGAATATGGCAATATCCAGATGAAGTTCACTGGCAACCCGGTGCAGTTGCGCCAATGGGTCGTGAATGACAGTGGGGGTGGTCAGACGACGGTTGTTCTGGGTGAGTTGCAAACAGGCGGCAATATTTCCAACCGCCTGTTCGATGCGCCGCGACGGACGAGAGACTGATCAGCAGGACCGCAGTTGCGCGGCGTACATGGCCGAGCGTTCATCGACCTCACCAGCGACGCGCATCAGCCACGCTTTGTTCCGGTAGGACCCGCGGGAATAGCCCGTGCGCCCTTCGTGATAGGCCAAGTACTGGTTGCGGGTGTCGGTGAGCGGGATGCCAAGCCGACGATTGGTTTCCGCCATGTACCAGCCCATAAAGTCCGTCGCGTCGCGGATGCTGTCCCGCCGCGCGCGGCGCTGGCCGGTCTGGTCGAGATATTCATCCCATGTGCCATCCAGCGCTTGGCTGTAGCCAAATGCGCTTGAGATGCGCCCAGTCGGGATGACGCCTGCCGCATAGCGGTAGGGCGGACGCGCGTCCGAGATGAATTTGCTTTCCTGGTAGATCGTCGCCATTTGGACATGCACAGGCACGCCGTACTTGCGCTCAACCGCCCGAAAGGCGCGAAGATATTCCGGGCGCTCGCTGACAATGGAACAGGCGTTGTCCAGCCGGTTGGGGGCCGTGCCCGACCCGCCACCACAGCTGGCAGCCAAAAGAACCAATGCCAAAGCGCGAAAGAGTCTGCTCATCTGCCTCACTCGCTTTTTATGTTTTTTGGCAGTTTACCGGAATTTTAGCCGCGTGGAAATCACGTTTTGTCACAGAACAAGGGCGAGGATCAGGGGCAGGGCGGCGACCGACATGAGAGTTGACGCGACCACAAGCCCGGCAACCTTGTCCGATTGGGCACCATACTTCTCGGCCAGCAGGTAGGATGTGACGGCGACGGGTGTGGCGACCTGCAGAACCAGCACACCAAATGCGGTTGGATCAAGGGTGAAATACTGCCCAACCACCCAGGCAATCCCGGTACAAAGCCCAAGTTTTATGGCAGAAAGCGCTGCGGCTTGCATCAGACCCTTGGCCGACAGCCGCGCCACGGCAACGCCAAGGGTGATCAGCATCATCGGGATTGCCATCTGTCCCACGAGGTCCAGCGCGTTGGTCAGGAAGATGGGCGTTTCCCAGCCTTGCCACAGAAACAGCGCACCCAGTACTGTTCCCCAAACCAGCGGCTCGCGCAAAACCTTGCCGAAGGAGCCTGCGCCGGCCACCAGCCAGATGCCGAAGGTATAGGACCATAGTGCCATGATTGCGAAAACGATGATCGCGTAGCTGAGGCCAATGTCTCCGAATGCAAACAGCGCTAGGGGCAGGCCGAGGTTGCCCGTATTGCCGAAGATCAGGGGTGCCGCGTAGGTGCGCGTGTCGAGCCGGATCAACCGGACAAGCGCTAGGATCGCCAAGGTCACTGCGCCGTAAGCTGTAACCGATGCCATCGACAGCGCGGCCAGTGCGCTGGGGTCGATGTCCGTCTGCATCAGTGAGACAAAGATCAAACAGGGCAGCGACAGGGTCATTGCAAGCTGGGTGACGAACTGGATGCGGTACTCAAGCCCTGCCTTTACCCACGTAAAGCCAATCCCCGCCAACATGAACACGGGCGCCACGATCTGCAGGACTGTTAAGGCAAGGTTCACAGACTGTTTCCAGCGAATTCGCGCTCAATTATTGGACAAATGTCCCTTGCACCGTGTAGTCACGAGCGATAGGGGGCGCAACGCTATGCTGAGAACACGCGCTAAATATCATCTGGGCCAGGTGGTCCGCCATAAGAAGCATCCATTTCGCGGTGTTATCTTTGATGTCGACCCCGAGTTTGCCAACACCGAAGAATGGTACGAAGCCATCCCAGAAGACAGCCGCCCGAAAAAGGCGCAGCCGTTCTACCACCTGCTGGCTGAAAACGACCAAAGCTACTACGTGGCCTATGTGTCGGAGCAGAACCTGGTTGCCGACTATTCCGGAGAGCCTGTGGATCATCCGGACATCCCTGATCTTTTTGGCCCGTTCGAGGACGGTGCCTATCCCCTGCATTTCCAGTTGAATTGACGCGCGGGGGCGGAGGACACCTCCGCCTTACAAGTGTCGTCAGTATCCTAGCGCACAGCCGTCTTTGCGCGGGTCGCTTGCACCTTCCAGCACGCCGTCGTCGCGGATCATGATCGCCTGAGCGCCGCCAATGGCCGTGTCGGGGATGCTGACCGCGTGACCCATATCGGCCAATTCTGCGCGCACCTGGTCTGAGTACCCGCGCTCGACCTTCATGTCGCCCGCGTCAGAGAAGGCGCGCGGAGCGTCGATGGCGCTTTGCGGATCGAGCCCGAAATCGGTGAGGTTCGACACGAACCGCGCATGCCCATTGGGTTGGTAGGCGCCGCCCATGACCCCGAACGGCATGAATGGTTTGCCGTCCTTGGCCAGCATCCCCGGAATGATCGTATGCATGGGGCGCTTGCCGCCCTTGAGTTCGTTCGGGTGCCCCTCTTCCAGCGTGAAGCCCGCGCCGCGGTTTTGGAACAGGATGCCGAACTTGTCGGTGGCGATGCCGGAGCCAAAGCCGTGAAAGATGGAATAGATCAGTGACACCGCCATACCGTCCCGGTCCACCACGGTGATGTAGATCGTGTCCTTATGCACCTGTTCGCTGATCATGGTGGCATTCGGCATGGCCTGCTTCGGGTCGATCAAGGCCGCGAGCTTGGCCGCGGTTTCAGGCGCCATCATATGGTCGAGGCGGGTGGTGTAGTCTGCGTCCGCCAAAAAGCGGTTGCGCGTGTCGTAGGCGAGCTTGGCCGCTTCGGCTTCGATATGCGTACGCTCGGTGCCCCATGGGTCCATGACTGCGATGTCGAAATGCTTGAGAATATTCAGCATCAGGTTGGCTGTTGCACCGTGGCCGTTTGGCGGGTGCTCGACCAGGTCGATGTCGTTGTAGCTGCTGCGGATTGGCGTGGTGTCGGTGCAGGCGGTGGCCGCGAAATCTTCGGCGGTGTGCTTGCCCCCGGCTGCGATCAGCGCCGCCAGCATGTCCTCGGCCACCTCGCCCGCGTAGAACCCATCGCGTCCCTCTTTGGCGATGCGGCGCAAAACCTCTGCTTGCCCGGGGGCTGTGAACATCTGGCCGGTGGTCGGCGCGGTGCCATTCACCAGAAACGCATCCCGCGCGGTCCCTTTCAGGACGGCTTGGTCATTCGCCCAATCAAAGGCTACGCGCTGTGCAACGGGTACACCAGCCTCCGCGTAGTGGATGGCTGGTGCGAGAAGGTGATCAATGCCCAGATTGCCGACGCGGTCCGAAAGGGTGCAGAATGCGTCAATGGCGCCGGGGATTGTCACCGCATGGGCGCTGTAGGTGGGTACTGTTGCTTCGCCTACGGCGCGCAGCTCTGCGGCATCAAGTGCAGCGGGGGCGCGGCCGGATCCGTTCAGGCCGTGGATCTGGCCATCGGGCGTTGACCACAGCACAAAACAGTCTCCGCCGATCCCGGTCATCTGTGGTTCGCAAATGCCCAGAAGGACCGCACCGGCAATTGCCGCGTCCATGGCGTTGCCGCCGGATTTCAGGATGTCGATTGCGGTTTGCGCAGCCAAGGGATGTGATGTGGCACACATGCCGGATGTCGCAAGCACTGGTGAGCGGCCGGGCAGGTGGAAGTCGCGCATGATGGGTCCCCAAATCTATTCGTCCGGCGCAAGGTAAGCTGCGACCCAGCGGTGTCTACTTTAAATTGGGGTAGAAGATCCTCGGTGCTGCGTACTGGGTGGGGGCAATTACACGCAGCACCGAGGGAAGCTAATGCAGCTACAGGTACGTGTATGCCGCCGGATTCGGGCAGGATTGTGGTGGATCGGCGTCGCTTTTGCGGAATTCGAACCAGCGTGCAACCCGCGGAGTACTAGCTCAAGGCGACAGCAAGGCGAAGGCGCAGCTGGTTTTGTGCCTCCTGCCTTTGGTAGGTCACGTCCTTCGCCAGATCCTTGATCAGGAACCAGCCAAAGCCGCCCTCGGGCATATCGCACAGGTCGACGTCTACGTCAGCCGCCGTTCCAATGGGAGTTTGCCCGTCCGGCATTGCACGCCCCGAATCAACGACGGTCAGATGCAAGCCGTCTGATTGATGTGCGCAGGTGATGTTGATGTGACCGGCGGTGTCTGTTTCGGGATAGGCATGTTCGACGATGTTGTTTAGCGCTTCGGCCATGACCAGTTCGACGGTTCCTGCCTCTTCGACATCCAGCGCCAGCGGTTTCAACCCGTCAAGAAGCTGCGCCAGGGCTTGGCGCACGGCGAAGCGTCCGCTGACAACAGAGATGTGAAAGGCTGGCAGGAATGTCGTACGGGTCATCGAAAGCGCCTTCATCTGGGGCGACACACTCAGGATTTCAACTCGGTCAGGGCGCCATCAAGCGTGGGAAACACTGGAAAGACGCTGTCCATCCGCGTCAGGCGAAAGACTTTTTCCACCGTAGGCGTCAGCCCGGCAAGCGCCAGTTTGCGCGACTGACCCATCTGTTTCATCGCGGCGACGATGGCGCCAAGGCCACTTGAGTCGATGAACTGCACCTCGCTCAGATCCAGCACGACGGTGTCGTTGCCGTTGTCTGTGGCGCTGCGCATCGCCTCCTTGAATTCAATTGCGACAGCCGCGTCGATGCGGCTGTCATGTACCGACACCACTTGCAGGCTGTCCTCTGATCGGCTGCGAAGATCCATGCGCGCCCTCTTGCAATTCTCTGGTTACATTGTCTGTCTAGGAGCCAATCCTTACTATTCGGTTGCCACCACCTGACGGGAGAAAGCCATGAAACCAGTCGTGATTGCCGGAGCGGCCCGGACGCCTATGGGCGGATTTCAGGGCGCTTTGTCCGATATGTCCGCGTCCGCTTTGGGCGGGATCGCGATCAAGGCCGCTTTGGATGGTGCTGGCGCATCCACCGTTGACGAAGTTCTGATGGGCTGTGTCTTGCCCGCCGGTCAGGGCCAGGCGCCCGCGCGGCAGGCTGGCTTTGCCGCCGGTCTGGGCGAGGATGTGCCTGCCACCACCCTCAACAAGATGTGCGGATCGGGGATGAAGGCGGCGATGATGGCCTTTGATCAGATCGCACTTGGTCACGCCGACACCATGATTGTTGGCGGGATGGAGAGCATGACAAACGCGCCCTACATGCTGCCAAAGATGCGGGATGGTGCCCGCCTCGGTCACGGTCAGGTTGTCGATCACATGTTTCTTGATGGTCTGGAGGATGCCTATGACAAAGGCCGCCTGATGGGCACCTTTGCCGAGGATTGCGCCGAGACATATCAGTTCACGCGCGACGCGCAGGACGCGTTCGCGTTGACATCGCTGAGCCGGGCACAGTCGGCGATTAAAACCGGCGCTTTTGACGGTGAAGTGACGGCAGTTGAGGTCAAGACGCGCAAGGGCAGTGTCACGGTCCGCGCAGACGAACAGCCCGGCACGGCGCGTCCTGACAAGATCCCGCATCTAAAACCAGCCTTCCGCGAAGGTGGCACGGTGACAGCCGCCAATTCCTCCTCAATCTCGGACGGCGCGGCGGCCTTGGTTCTTGCCTCGGAAGAGGCGGCGGAGGAACAGGACCTGACGGTGCGTGCGCGCATCCTGGGCCACGCCAGCCACGCACAGGCGCCGGGTCTCTTCACCACGGCACCGGTCCCGGCTTCACAAAAGCTGCTCGACCGCATCGGCTGGACCAAAGACGATGTGGATCTGTGGGAGGTGAACGAAGCCTTTGCTGTTGTGCCCCTCGCCTTCATGCGGGAAATGGGACTGAGCCATGACGTGGTGAACGTCAACGGCGGGGCCTGCGCGCTGGGCCATCCAATCGGCGCATCGGGCGCGCGCATCCTGGTCACGCTGCTGAACGCTCTTGAGAAACGAAACCTCAAACGGGGCATTGCCGCGATCTGCATCGGCGGCGGCGAAGGAACCGCCATCGCGATTGAGCGGCCCTAGGGCTTCTTCTGACCAGAAATACGACGGGGTCTGGGGCAGAGCCCCAGTCCAGACGGATGCTTAAGGAACGAACGGTGCCAGACTACGACACGCTTGCCAAAACAATCCAAAGCCTGACCGAAGGCGAAGATGACCCCGTCGCCCTGATGGCGACCGTGACTTGCGAGGTGCATCACAGCGACGACCGGTTCGACTGGACCGGGTTCTATCGCGTGACCGGCCCCGAAATGTTGAAGATCGGCCCGTATCAGGGTGGCCACGGATGCCTTCAGATCCCGTTTTCGCGCGGCGTCTGTGGTGCTGCGGCGCGTACGGGTGAGGTGCAGCTTGTGCCGGATGTTGATGCCTTTCCTGGCCACATTGCCTGCGCCAGTTCCACGCGGTCCGAACTTGTGCTGCCGGTTCGAAATGCTGCGGGCGACCTGATTGCCGTCTTTGACATCGACAGTGATCAGCCAAATGCCTTTTCCCAAGGCGATGCAGAGGCGTTGGAAGTGATTCTTGAGAGGGTTTTTGCGCGCACGTGAAAATCTAGCTTGATTTTTCATTTTGCTTTCCCTTACGTGAAATTCAGACAGGGAATTTCACGTATATGCTGCAATCCGATCCGAATATTGCTCACAGCCTGGGGGCCGACCTGCGCGCACTGCGCAAGGCGCGTGGGCTGACGCTGCAGGATATGGCGGATGCCCTGGGTCGCTCCGTGGGGTGGGTCAGTCAGGTTGAGCGTGATCTGTCCGAGCCGTCCATCACCGATCTGCGCCATATAGCGGTCAAGCTGGACATTGCCGTATCCACACTTTTCCGCCGGGGTGCGGCGCCCGCGCGGGAAGAGGGGTACGTCGTACGCAGCGGTGCGCGCCGTCCCATCGGGTCGCGTACGGCTGGGCTGGTCGAAGAACTCTTGTCCCCCGACCTGACCGACGATTTCGAGATGGTGCATTCTACCTTTGAACCACACAGCGAGATCACCGAAGCGGTCACACGGCCAACGCAAGAGGTTGGCTACCTGATCTCCGGCCGTTTGGAGTTGGAGATTGCAGGGCAGACTTTTGCCATCGCGCCGGGGGACAGCTTCCGCATCCGGGGCGAGCCATTTCGCTGGAAAAACCCTTATGACGCGCCTGCGGTCGCGATCTGGGCCATTGCGCCTCCGGTCTACTGATGTCGGTTGAGGGGTGGATCATATTCGCTCTGTTCTGGGTGGTCTTTGTCACCACCCCCGGACCCAACGCTGTTAACTGCATCACCAACGGCATGACCTTTGGATTTCGCCGCTCGGTTCCCGGCATCCTGGCCATCCTGACACAAGCCACGCTGTTTCTGCTGCTGTCGGCGGCTGGTGTGACGGCTCTGATCGCGGCCTCGCCAACCTTGTTCTTTGCAGCCCAGCTGATCGGCGCTGGTTTCCTGATCTATCTGGGCGTGCGCGGTTGGCTCATGGCGCGGACACTCCCGAAGGTGACGGCGCCGTCGGTGCAATCAATCTATCTGCGTGCCTTTGCCATCGCCACGATCAATCCGAAAAGCGTTGCTGGTTATCTCGCCGCCTTTTCGCAATTTGTGCAGCCGGACGTGCCTGTTTGGGACCAGATGTGGCTGATCGTGCCAACCGCGCTGACAATCACCGCGCTCAGCTATTCGGGCTACACGGCCCTTGGGGCTGGGATCGGCCGCGCCGCTCTTGGCGCGGTGTTCAATGTCTGGGTGCGCCGTGTCATGGCCGTGTGCTTCGTCATCTACGGCGTGCTGCTTGGTGCGTCCTCCACACCGGGGAGGGCCTGAGATGCAGGGCAGCTGTCTGTGCGGTGCCGTTCGTTACACGGTCACGGGCGAGATCGGGCAACCGGCCAATTGCCATTGCAACCAATGCCGCAAGCAGTCCGGGCACACGTGGGCTTCCTCCTATGCGCCAGACGGCAATATCGTGATCGAGGGCGAAGTGCGCTGGTTCGCGGCCAGCGACACGGCCAAGCGGGGTTTTTGTCCCACATGCGGGTCTTTCCTGTTCTGGAAGGACCATTCCGAGGAATGGATGAGTTTTTCCATGGGGTCGATTGACGGCCCCTCCGGGCTGCGCCTGCGCGCCCATATCTTCACCGCCGACAAGGGCGACTATTACGACATCGCGGATGACGTTCCGCAAAGGGAGCACTGAAATATGAGCGATTTTCCAACAACGGCCCGCGTGGTCATCATCGGCGGCGGTGCGGTGGGCACTTCGGCACTCTACCATCTGGCGAAGGCGGGCTGGACAGACTGCGTGCTTCTGGAAAAGAACGAATTGACGGCAGGCTCCACCTGGCACGCGGCCGGCAACTGCCCCAACTTCTCGTCCTCCTGGGCGGTGATGAACATGCAGCGCTACGGGCTGGAGATGTACCGGACCCTGGCCGACGATGTTGACTACCCGATGAACTACCACGTCACCGGTGCGATCCGTTTGGCACATTCCAAAGAGCGGATGCAGGAGTTCGAGCGGGTCGCAGGCATGGGCCGCTATCAGGGCCTTGAGATGCAGATGTGCACACCTGCGGAGCTGAAGGAATTCAACCCGTTCATGGAAACCCACGATCTGGCCGGTGGTCTGTGGGATCCGCTGGATGGCGACATCGATCCCGCTCAGCTGACCCAAGCGATGGCCAAGGGGGCACGCGACGCCGGTGGCCGCATCGAACGCTTCTGTCCTGTCATCGGCATCGACCGGGACGGCGATGAGTGGATCGTGAAGACGGAAAAGGGCGACATCCGCGCCGAATACGTCGCCAACTGTGCAGGCTACTACGCGCAGCGCGTGGGCGAGATGTTCAAGCCATTCGGCGGGCGCACCGTGCCCATGGTGGTCATGTCGCACCAGTATTTCCTGACGGAAGAAATCCCCGAGCTGGCCGAGTGGACTAAGGAAAAGGGCCACAAGATGCCGATGATCCGCGACGTGGACATCAGCTATTACCTGCGTCAGGACAAGAACGGCCTGAACCTCGGCCCGTACGAGCGGAACTGCAAAGCGCACTGGGTCACGCCCGATGATCCGATGCCCGAAGACTTCAGCTTCCAACTCTACCCCGACGATCTGGAACGGCTCGAGTTCTACATCGAGGACGCGATGGAGCGTGTGCCTGCCCTCGGCACCGCAGGCGTGGGCCGCAACATCAACGGCCCCATTCCATACGCACCCGACGGGTTGCCGATGATCGGGCCGATGCCCGGCGTCAAAAATGCGTTCGAAGCGCATTCCTTCACCTTCGGCATCGCGCAAGGCGGTGGCGCAGGCAAGGTGCTGTCGGAATGGATCATGCATGGTGAGACTGAGTGGGACATGTGGGCCGTCGATCCGCGCCGCTACACCGACTATGCCGACCACGACTACAGCCTCAAGAAAGCGCTCGAGACCTACGGCCACGAATACGCGATGCACTTCCCGCATCACGAATGGCCTGCAGGGCGGGACAAGAAACTGTCGCCCAACGACGCGCGGCTCAAGGCCGATGGCGCGCAGATGGGGGCGTATAACGGCTGGGAGCGTGCCAACTGGTTTGCGAAGGACGGCGATGACATCTCCGAAGAAGCGACGCAGACCTGGAACCGCTCGGGTCCGTGGGAGATCCGGATCAAGGAAGAGGTTGAGGCCGTCCGTGATGGCGTCGGCGTCATCGATATGTGCGGCTTCTCGCGGTACTCGCTGAAAGGCGAAGGTGCCGCGGAATTCCTGCGCACCCAGATCACAGGCGCGCTGCCCAAGGCGGGGCGGATGAACCTGTCCTACTTCGCCGACAGCCGTGGTCGCATCCTGACCGAAGTGTCGGTGATCCGTCACGGCGAGGATGACTTCACCATCATGACAGCTGCCGTTGCACAGTGGCACGACTTCGAGTTGCTGGCCTTCCGCGCGCCTGAGGGGGTCGAGGTCAAGGACCTGTCCAAAGACGTCACCACCATGCTGGTGACCGGGCCCAAGTCGCGCGATCTGTTCGCCGGTATCTCGGACGCGGACCTGTCGCTTGGCTGGCTGACACACCAGTCTGCGACCGTCGCCGGTGTGCCCGTCGTCATGGCCCGTGTGTCCTTCGTGGGCGAGCTGGGCTGGGAAGTCCACGCACCGACCGATCAGGCGGCCAAGGTCTATGACGCAATCCGCGATGCCGGTGCCACGCCGTTCGGTATGTATGCGCTGAACTCCATGCGGGTAGAGAAGGGTTACCGCACTTGGAAAGGCGACCTGTCGACCGACTACACCATGTTCGAAGGTGGCCTCGACCGCTTCGTGAAGCTCGACAAGCCGCAGGACTTCCCAGGCAAGGCCGCGTTGCAGAACGAAAAGCAGCAGGGATCGAAGAAGCGGTTCGTCACGATGCTGGTGGACGCAGGCGAGCAGGACGCGCCTTATATGTCGACGATCTGGAGCGGAGACAAGGTCGTGGGCGAGACGACCTCGGGCGCATGGGGCCACCGCATCAACGCCTCTGTCGCGTTGGGTGTCGTGCAGACCGATCTCTCGTCGCCCGGTACAACGCTTGAGGTCGAGATGTTCGGCAAGCGCTATCCCGCGACCGTGCAACCCGATCAGCCCCTGTGGGATCCGGAGAACGAACGGCTGCGCGCGTAGTCGTTTTCTGACCCAGAAAACGGACCGGAAACCGTGTCGGTTTCCGGTGCCTTTCGAGAAAGAGCAATGGCAGAGATCACACTTCTTGACGGTGGTATGGGGCAGGAACTGGTGCACCGCGCCGGTGACAAACCCACGCCGCTGTGGTCGACACAGATCATGCTGGACCACCCCGGCATGGTCACGGCCGTGCACAAGGATTTCTTTGCCGCCGGTGCCACGATTGCTACGACCAACAGTTACGCGATCCACCACGACCGCCTGACGGGCACACCGGTCGAGGGTGCGTTTTCCGCCCTCCACCAAAGCGCGCTTTACGAAGCGCGCACCGCGCGGCGTGAACATGGGTCCGGCCAAATTGCCGGAGCCATCGGACCGTTGCGCGCCAGCTACCGACCGGACTTACACCCACCGTCAGAAGAGGCGGTAGCGCTTTTTGCCGAAGTGGCGCAGCTTCTTGCACCCGCCTGCGATCTCTTGATGTGCGAAACCGTCGCATCGCTCGATCATGCGCGCGATGTGCTGGCAGCCAGCGTACCGACGGACTTGCCCATATGGCTGGCCATAACCGTGGATGATGCCGAGGGCTCAAAACTGCGCTCGGGAGAGCCTGTCGCCGATGTCATCCCGATTGCCGAAGACAGCGGTGCCAGCGCCATTCTGATCAACTGCTCTACACCCGAAGCGATCCAGCCCGCGCTGGACGCGCTCAAGGGCACCAAGCTGCCCATCGGCGCCTATGCCAACGGCTTCGAACAGATCACTGAAGGCTTCCTTGACGACAAACCGACTGTCGACAGCCTGACCTTGCGCCGCGACTTCACGCCTGAGCTTTACGCCGACCACGTCATGGAATGGGTCGCCTCTGGCGCCACCATCGTCGGCGGCTGTTGTGAAGTCAGCCCCGCCCACATTGCCGAAATCGCCAAACGCCTGCGCGCGGATGGCCATACAATCATCTGAGGATACGCCATGCCTGACCTTCCCTCCCACGCCCGCGTCGTCATCATTGGCGGCGGTGTCATCGGGTGTTCTGTCGCCTACCACCTGACCAAGCTGGGGTGGAAAGACGTTGTATTGCTGGAGCGCAAGCAGCTGACCTGCGGCACCACCTGGCACGCCGCCGGCCTGATTGCCCAGCTGCGCGCGACGGCCAACATGACCAAGCTGGCGCGTTACAGCCAGGAACTCTACGGCGATCTGGAAGCGGAAACCGGCGTTGCCACAGGCTTCAAGCGCGTGGGGTCGATCACGGCCGCGCTGACCGAAGAGCGCCTCGAAGAGTTGCGCCGTCAGGCTGGCATGGCCCGCGCCTTTGGTGTCGAGGTCGAGGAGATTTCGCCGTCCGAGGTGAAGACCCGGTACGAACACCTGAATATTGAGGATGTGACCGGCGGCGTGTACCTGCCCCTCGACGGACAAGGCGATCCGGCCAACATCGCACTGGCCTTGGCCAAGGGTGCCCGCCAGCGCGGTGCCAAGGTGCAGGAACGTGTCGCCGTCACCAAAATCGTGCGCGACGGCCGCAAGGTGACCGGTGTGGATTGGCAGGGCGAGGATGGCACCAACGGCCATATCGCCTGCGACATGATCGTGAACTGCGCAGGCATGTGGGGCCGTGAAGTGGGCAAGATGGCGGGCGTGAACGTGCCGCTGCAGGCCTGCGAACACTTCTATATCGTGACCGAGGCCATTCAAAACCTGCAGCAATTGCCCGTGCTGCGCATCCCTGATGAATGCGCCTACTACAAGGAAGACGCAGGAAAAATGCTGCTGGGCGCGTTCGAGCCGAACGCGAAGCCCTGGGCGCTGAACGGCATCCCCAAGGACTTTGAATTCGACCAACTGCCCGAGGATTTCGATCACTTCGAACCCATCCTCGAAGCGGCGGTGAACCGGATGCCCATGCTGGCCGAGGCGGGCATCCACACCTTCTTCAACGGACCCGAGAGCTTCACTCCAGATGATGCCTACCACCTCGGCCTCGCGCCCGAGATGGACAATGTCTGGGTCGCGTGCGGCTTCAACTCAATTGGCATCCAGTCGGCTGGCGGCGCCGGTATGGCTCTGGCCCAATGGATGGAAGATGGCGACAAACCCTTCGATCTGGGCGACGTGGACATCAGCCGGATGCAGCCGTTCCAGGGCAACAAGACCTACCTCGCCGAGCGCTCGACCGAGACGCTGGGCCTGCTCTACGCTGACCACTTCCCATTCAAACAAAAGGCGACGGCCCGCGGTGTGCGCCGTAGCCCGTTCCACAATCACCTGATCCAACATGGAGCAGTGATGGGCGAATTCGCAGGCTGGGAACGTGCCAACTGGATCGCGCGGAACGGTCAGGAACCGGCCTATGAATACTCGTGGAAGCGCCAGAACTTCTTTGGCAACGTGGCTGACGAACACAAGGCCATCCGCGAGAATGTGGGCATGTACGACATGTCCTCCTTCGGCAAGATCCGGGTCGAAGGGCGCGATGCCGAGGCGTTCATGAACTATGTGGGCGGCGGCAACTATACGGTGCCGGTGGGCAAGATCGTCTACACCCAGTTCCTGAACAACACAGGCGGGATCGAGGCGGATGTGACCGTCACCCGCCTGTCAGAGACGGCGTACCTTGTCGTCACCCCGGCGGCGACGCGCCTTGCCGACCAGACCTGGATGCAGCGCCATGTCGGTGATTTCAACGTTGTCATCACCGACGTGACAGCAGGCGAGGGCGTGCTGGCCGTGATGGGGCCAAACGCTCGTAAACTCTTGCAAATGGTCAGCCCAGCGGACTTCTCGAACGAGGTAAATCCGTTTGGTACAGCACAAGATATCGAGATCGGCATGGGCCTCGCCCGTGTGCACCGTGTGACCTATGTGGGCGAGCTTGGGTGGGAGGTGTACGTCTCCTCCGACATGGCGGGCCACGTGTTCGAAACGTTGTACGAGGCCGGACAGGATCTGGGCATGTCGCTCTGCGGGATGCACATGATGGACACATGCCGGATCGAAAAGGGCTTCCGCCATTTCGGGCACGACATCACCTGCGAAGATCACGTGCTGGAGGCTGGTCTTGGCTTTGCCGTGAAGAAGGACAAGCCGTCCTTCATCGGGCGTGATGCGGTGCTGCGTAAACGGGACGAGGGACTGGAGAACCGGCTGCTGCAATTCAAGCTGACGGACCCCGAGCCACTGCTCTATCACAACGAACCCATCGTGCGGAACGGTGACATTGTCGGCTATCTCAGTTCCGGTGCGTATGGTCACCATCTGGGTGCTGCTATGGGCTTGGGCTATGTGCCGTGCAAGGGCGAGACGGCGGCGGAGGTTCTCGAGTCCACTTTTGAGATCGACGTGGCAGGCACACGTGTTGTCGCAGAGGCGTCCTTGAAGCCGATGTATGACGCGAAATCCGAGCGCGTGAAGGCGTGACGCGGGTTTGAAGCGATGCTAGGGGTGGACCGGAAAGGACCACCCCCATGACACAACCGTCCGGTGACACGCACCAAGGGCTCGGCTTTGCCGTTTCCGCCTATTTTCTTTGGGGTTTTCTACCGCTCTACATGAAGCTGCTGGATCATCTGGGTCCGGCAGAGGTGGTCGCGCATCGGATCATATGGTCCGTGCCCATTGCAGCGGTGCTGCTGATCATATTGCGGCGCACGGGCGATCTGATGGCCGCGTTGCGCAACCCGCGCATGTTGGCAATGGGATGCGTCACCGCCGCGCTGATCACCTTGAACTGGGGTATCTACGTCTGGGCCATCATGAGTGGCCATGCGTTGGATGCGGCGCTTGGCTACTACATCAACCCCTTGTTTTCAGTGGCTTTGGGCGCGGTTTTGCTGCGCGAGCGGTTGACCGGTGCGCAGCTGGTGGCCATCGGTTTGGCGGCCTGTGCCGTGGTGGTTCTGACCGTCTCCGCTGGTGTGGTGCCGTGGGCTGCGCTGGGACTGACCGTGACGTGGGGGCTCTATGCGTTGGCAAAGAAACAGCTGCCGATCGGGCCGAACCAAGGGTTCCTGCTTGAGGTGCTGATCCTGTTGATCCCGGCGCTTGGCTACGTTGGTTGGTTGGCAAGTACGGGGCAGGGGCAGTTTCTGGTGGGCGATACCGGTACCGATTGGTTGCTGTTGGGCTGCGGTGCGGTGACGGCTATCCCGTTGATTTTATACGCGAATGGGGCCAAGGGGTTGCGGCTGACCACCATCGCGATCCTGCAATACATTGCGCCAACGATGATTTTTCTTTGCGCGGTGATTGTGTTCAAGGAGCCCTTTGGGCAGGCGCGGATGATCGCGTTTCCGATGATCTGGGCGGCGCTGGTGATCTATTCCGTGTCGATGGTCCGGCAGATGCGGGCGACGGCTTAGGAGGCTTCGAACCACTCTTTGGCGAGGGTCGTCCAGCCGCGGGGCATGCCGTGGCCGCCATCGTGTTCGCAGAATTTTATGGCGCCATTTGAACAGCTTGCGTTCCAGTCGCGGCAGCGGAATTGATCGCCGATGTCGATGGTGTCGGGGTGTGTGCGACATTGGTTGGCGGCGCGGGCGAGGGCGAGGCTGTCCCACAGGCTGCCCTGGTGCCAGTCGCGGATGGCACGGCCTTCGAACGGGACTTGGTTGTCGGCGAAACCGTGGATTTGGAGGAAGCGGACGGGGGCGGTTGGGCAGTCTGTGGTGTCGTTGGGCTCGCGCAAGGCTCCAGCAATTGAGACGTAGGCGGCAAAGGCGTCGGCGTCTTTGCAAGCCATGAGCCAAGCCATTGATCCACCTGCGGAAAAGCCTGCAACATAGATGCGGTTCGGGTCGATGTTTGCCTTGGTTTTGGCGTCTTCGACGACGTCCATGACAAAGGATACGTCGTCGCGTGCGCTGCCATCGCGGCCGGGCCAGAAGCGGGTTTCTCTGCCGGGGATTTGTTGGCCATTCGGGGCGATAACGACGTAGCCTGCGTCGGCGAATTCGGACTTGATGCCGCCGCGAAAAATCATCTGACCGATGGCGTTATGTCCATGAAAAAACACGAGAACTGGCGCTGGGTCGGTGCCGTTTCCTCCGTCAATCATGTGGTAGGTGCCACCGTTGATTTCGCATGCCGCGTCGGGACCGCATTGTGCAAAGGCAAGGGTGGGGAGGGCGAGCAGTAGGGCAGCTAAGTATTTCATATTGTTGGAAGATCACGGATCAGCGATTCAGACAATCGCTGTGTTCGTGCCTCTCTTAAACGTGACAGGGGTTGTCATTGGGCTGCGCATTTGTCACGCGGGCGGGATGGATGATGTCTACGACCCTCCGAACGATCCTTTGGACATTCTGCATGATGATGCGGAGGTGCTGGTGGTGGGCAAACCGTCGGGTCTGTTGAGCGTTCCGGGCAAGGGAGAACACCTATCGGATTGCCTGATTGCGCGGGTGCAGGCGGTGTGGCCGCAGGCGCTGCTGGTGCACCGGTTGGACCGGGACACGAGTGGGGTGATGGTGTTTGGATTGACGCCCCATGCGCAGCGGTTTCTGTCGAAGCAGTTTGAGCTGCGGGCGGCGAAAAAGACATATGTGGCAAGGGTTTGGGGTCGGATGACGCCCAAGACGGGGCGTGTTGATTTGCCCTTGATCGTGGACTGGCCGAACCGGCCGAAGCAGCATGTGGACCATGAGAATGGCAAGCCCGCGGTGACCGACTGGCGCGTGCTGCGGGACACGGAAACCGAGAGCCGGGTGCGGTTGATGCCGCAGACCGGGCGGAGCCATCAGTTGCGGGTCCATATGATGGAATTGGGGCATCCGATCTTGGGTGATCCGTTCTATGCGGAGGGCCCTGCGCGGGATTTTGAGCGGTTGATGCTGCATTCGGAGGAGTTGCGGATCAAGCATCCCGACTCGGGCAAGATGATGCGGTTTCGGAGTGCTGCACCGTTTTGAATTTCGTGGCACCGTGCGGTGGGGTTAATGCGGCGTGCGGTGGTTTGTGGTGGGTGAAACCGCGAACTTTCGCGCAGAAACTGCGTGTTTTTGAGGGTGTGAAAGGCGCTGTTTTCGAGGCGTTTTCGCGAAACTGCGAAGTTTGTCGGGGAAAAGTGCGTGTTTTGGGCGCGGGACTTCATGTCAGCGCGTTAACGAAGCGTTTAGGTCTTCGTCCGCGTTAAGATGTGTTGAGAATTGGTTGATTTTGGGGGGTGTGGCGGGGTGAAACCCCGCCCTACGGCATTGTGCCGTTTTGTCTTTGGGAGGTGGGCGTGGGAGGGGGGCCAGCCCCCCGGCCTGTGGCCTCCCCCCGAGGTATTTTTAGCCAGAAGAAAAGGTGGACCTATTCTGCTGCCCAGCCGGAGACGGCTTTGACTTCGAGGAAGTCTTCGAGGCCCCAGACGCCGCCCTCGCGTCCGTTGCCGGACTGTTTCATGCCGCCGAAAGGAGAGCCTGCGGCGCGGGAGGTGCCGTTCATTTCGACCATGCCGGAGCGGAGCGCCTGGGCCATACGGTTCAGTCGGGCGCCGTCCTGCGTCTGGACGTAGTTGGTGAGGCCGTAGGGGGTGTCGTTGGCGATCTCGATGGCGTCCTCTTCTGTGTCGAAGGGGATGATTGACAGGACGGGGCCGAAGATTTCCTCGCGGGCGATGGTCATGTCGTTGTTCACGTCGGCAAAGACCGTGGGGCGGACGTAGTAGCCCTTGTTGAAGCCTTCGGGGCGGCCTGTGCCGCCGGCGACGAGTTTCGCCCCTTCGTCGATGCCTTTCTGGATGAGGTCCTGGATTTTGGTCCATTGGACCTCGTTGACCACGGGGCCGATATGGCGGCCTTCGTCGCTGGCGGGGCCGACAGTGACCTTGTTTGCGACGGCGGCGGCTTCTTCGACCGCGGCGTCGTATTTGCTGCGTTGGACGAGCATGCGCGAGGGGGCGTTACAGGATTGGCCGGTGTTGTTCATCATGTGCAGGACGCCGCGTTTGACCGCCTTTTCGTCTGCGTCGTCGAAGATGACATTGGCGCCCTTGCCGCCCAGTTCGAGGTGAACGCGCTTAAGCGTTTCGGCGGCGTTTTTGGAGATGAGGCGGCCCGCGCGGGACGAGCCGGTGAAGCTGACCATGTCGACATCGGGGTGGCCCGACAAAACCGTGCCGACGCCGGGGCCGTCGCCGTTGACCAAGTTGAAAACGCCGGGCGGGAAGCCTGCCTCGTCCATCATCTCGGCAAAGATCATGGCGTTGAGGGGGGATTCCTCGGATGGCTTCAGGACCATGGTGCAGCCTGCGATGGCGGCGGCACCGACCTTGAGCGTGACCTGATTCATCGGCCAGTTCCACGGCGTGATCAGGGCCGCGACGCCGACGGGTTCGTGGATGATGCGGTCATTCGGGGCGTGGTCGCCCAGCGGTTTGATGAAGTCGAAGGACTTGGCCGCGCGGATGAAGTTTTTCAGGTGGTATGTGCCCGCGCCAACCTGCTGGCTGCGCGCCATTTCGAGGGGCGCACCCATTTCGGCGGACATGGCTTGAGCGAGGTCTTCGCCACGTGTTTGGTAGATGTCGATGAGCTTTTCGACGAGGGCGATGCGATCCTCGACCGGGGCGGCCATCCATGATGGGAAGGCGGCCTTGGCGGCGGCGATGGCCGCTTCGGCGTCCTGTGTGCCGCCGAGCGAGATGACGGCGGTTGGCTCCTCGGTCGAGGGGTCGATCACGTGGTGGTCGATGCCGTCCTGCGGGGCGACCCATTGGCCATTGATGTAGAAATCGCGTTTTTCGAGCATCTTGTCCTCCCTTGGTTTGGTTGGAATGTGGCACCTGTGCGGGCGTGCCACAAGACGGGGGATGTAATGGTGCGTGCGATGGAATAGGTTGCCGGTGACATTACTATCCCGATGGAGGACATCATGGGTTTGCGCATCAACGACACCATTCCCGATTTGACGGTTGAAACCGACCACGGCACGTTTTCGCTGCATGAGTGGATTGGCGACAGCTGGGCCATTCTGTTTTCGCATCCCAAGGATTTTACGCCTGTCTGCACGACCGAGTTTGGGGCCGTGGCGCAGCTTGCCGACGAGTGGGAGAAGCGTGGGACCAAGGTGATTGGTGTGTCCGTGGACGGCGTCGAGGACCACAAGAAGTGGAAGGGCGACATCGAGAAGGTGGCCGGGGCCAAGGCTGGGTTTCCGATCATTGCCGACGATGGGCTGGCGGTGTCGAAGGCGTTCGACATGCTGCCTGCCGAAGCCTATCTGCCGGATGGCCGGACGCCTGCTGATAGCGCCACTGTGCGGTCGGTGTTCATCATTGGCCCGGATAAGCAGTTGAAGCTGTCAATGACCTATCCCATGACCGTGGGCCGGAACTTTGCCGAGGTGGTGCGGGCGCTGGACGGTTTGCAGATGTCGGCTAAGGGGGTGGCGACGCCTGCGAACTGGGTGCCGGGTGAGGATGTGATCATTCCGCCAACCGTGTCGAACGAGGATGCCAAGGCGAAGTTTGGCGAGTTCGAGACGGTGCTGCCGTACCTGCGCAAGACGAAGGCGCCGGAGTAAGCGCTAGCTTGGGGGCGTGATCCCTTTGGAGAGCGCCCCTTTGAGAAAGCCCAGTGCCTTGGCCCGTTTGCGGGCCGATGCGAGGTTGATGGGCGAGATCAGTTGCATCAGGCCGTGGGCGATGATGCGGGGGCGGGCACCGGGTTGTCCGTGTTTTTCCATCGCGTAGATCGCGGATTGGGCCATGTGTTTGGCCTTGAACGCTGCTGTCTCGGGGGTGCGGGCTGTGCTGCGTCCTTCGGCGTGGGTAACCACCGCGTCGTGGACGAAGCGGATGGGGCCGTGGGCGGCGCTGAGGCGGAGGCTGATGTCGTCATCCTCGTGATAGAGGAAGATGCGGTCGTCGAAGCCGCTGACGTCGTTGAAGTTTGAGGTTTTTACGAAGATTGCTGCGCCGTTGAGGAGGGGGACCTCTATGTCCTGCTCTGGTGCCGGGCCGGTCCAGTGTTTCGTTTTGGGCAGGAGGCGGGAGCGGCGGCGGAAGGCTTGTTTGCCCTTGCCGTCGAGGACGCGGGGGGTGAAGGCGCAGGCCGTTGGGTGTGCGTCTGCCGCTGTGCAGAGGGTGTCGAGGCAGCCGGGTTCGAGCCTTGCGTCGGGGTTGAGGAACATGAGCCACGGGCGGTCGCAATGGGCGGCACCGATGTTGCAGGCGGCGCCGAAGCCTTTGTTTTCCGGATTGGTCACGACGGTGGCGCCGTGTTGTGCGGCGAGTGCGGCTAGGGCACCCGCGTCTGTGCTGGCGTTGTCCACGATGACTACCTGTACGCCTTCGGGGACGGAGGCGAGCATGTCGCCGATCACAGCGGTGCTGTTGTAGGCGACGGTGACGATCTGGATGTCGGTGAGGCTGGGCATGGGGTGCCTTGGTGTTCTTGGGTCGGGGTCGTGAGACCACAAACGGACCGCTGAAACAAGAAGGCCCCGGCATCGCTGCCGGGGCCTGTTTTGTAGGACTGGCGGTGGATTACTCCGCGGCCGGTTCCTCTTTCTTCACTTCTTCGCCGGTTTCCTGATCGACGACTTTCATCGACAGGCGGACCTTGCCGCGGTCGTCGAAGCCCAGGAGCTTGACCTTGACCTCTTGGCCTTCCTTCAGGACGTCCGAAGGATGGTTCAGGCGGCGGTTTTCGATCTGCGACACGTGCACCAGGCCGTCGCGCTTGCCGAAGAAGTTCACGAAGGCGCCGAAGTCCACGATCTTGACCACGGTGCCGGTGTAGATCGCGCCCTCTTCGGGCTCGGCCACGATGGCGTGGATCATGTCGTAGGCTTTCTGGATCGCTTCGCCGTTGGGCGATGCAATCTTGATGATGCCGTCGTCGTTGATGTCGACCTTGGCGCCGGAGACTTCCACGATTTCGCGGATGACCTTGCCGCCCGAGCCGATCACTTCGCGGATCTTGTCGGTGGGCACTTGCATCGTCTCGATGCGCGGTGCGTGGACGGAGAATTCGGCAGCACCCGTGATGGCTTTGCCCATTTCGCCCAGGATGTGCATCCGGCCGTCTTTGGCCTGTGCGAGGGCTTTCTCCATGATCTCGGGCGTGATGCCTGCGACCTTGATGTCCATCTGCAGCGAGGTGATGCCGTTTTCGGTGCCTGCCACTTTGAAGTCCATGTCGCCCAGGTGGTCTTCGTCACCCAGGATGTCGGACAGGATGGCGTAGCTGCCGTCTTCTTCGAGGATCAGGCCCATGGCCACGCCTGCCACTGCCGATTTCAGCGGCACGCCTGCGTCCATCATGGACAGCGAACCACCGCAGACCGACGCCATTGAGGACGAGCCGTTGGATTCGGTGATCTCGGACACGACACGGATGGTGTAGGGGAAGTCGGTCGAGGCAGGCAACACGGCTTGCAGCGCGCGCCATGCCAGTTTGCCGTGACCAATCTCACGCCGTCCGGGAGGGCCCACGCGGCCCGCTTCGCCGACCGAGTAGGGCGGGAAGTTGTAGTGCAGCAGGAAGTTCGATTTGAAGTTGCCGTGCAGGGCGTCGATGAACTGTTCGTCGTCGCCGGTGCCGAGCGTGGTCACGACCAGGCCTTGCGTCTCACCACGGGTGAAGAGCGCCGAGCCGTGGGTCCGGGGCAGCATGCCAGTCTGGCAGACGATGTCGCGAATCTCGTCCGTTTTACGGCCGTCGATGCGCGTACCTGTTTTGACCACGTCACCGCGCAGGATGGACGCTTCGAGCTTTTTCATGGCGGAGCCGAGGTTGGCGTCTTCCACTTGCTCTTCGGTCAGGGCGGCGATGATGGCCTCGCGTGCGGCGGACACGGCGCTGGTGCGCTCTTGCTTGTCCGCGATGGCGAAGGCGTCGCGCATCTGTGTCTCACCGGCTGCTTTGACCGCTTCGTAGAGGTCCGAGTAATCGGGGGCCTGGAAGTCGAACGGCTCTTTGGCCGATTCTTCGGCAAGGCTGATGATCAGGTCGATGACCGGTTGGATCTGCTCGTGCGCGAAGTTCACGGCGCCCAGCATTTCGGCTTCGGTCAGCTCGTAAGCTTCGGATTCCACCATCATCACGGCGTCTTTGGTGCCGGCGACAACCAGATCGAGGCGCTGCTCGGGGTTGAGGCGCAGGTCCTGCATGTCGTCGACGGTGGGGTTCAGGATGTATTCGCCATCCTCGAAACCGACGCGTGCACCGGCGATGGGGCCCATGAACGGCGCGCCCGAGATTGTCAGGGCAGCGGAGGCCGCGATCATCGCGACGATGTCGGGGTCATTGACCAGATCGTGGCTGAGCACGGTGCACATCACCAGCACTTCGTTCTTGAAGCCGGGGACGAACAGGGGCCGGATCGGACGGTCGATCAGGCGGGCGGTCAGGGTCTCTTTCTCGGTGGGCCGGGCCTCACGCTTGAAGAAGCCGCCGGGGATCTTGCCCGCGGCGTAGTATTTTTCCTGGTAGTGGACGGTCAGGGGGAAGAAGTCCTGACCCGGTTTGGGGGCTTTGGCGAAGGTCACGTTCGCCATGACGCTGGTTTCGCCCAGCGTGGCAATGACGGACCCGTCCGCTTGACGGGCGACCTTGCCGGTTTCCAGTGTGAGCGTTTCCTCGCCCCACTGCATGGATTTTTTCGTCTCGTTGAACATCAAGTGTTTCCTAAGTTGGCCGGATGGCCATTTGCGTAGGGGGCGTATTCTCCCTGACCCCTGTATCTTTTTTTGCGGGCGCTGGGGTCCGGGCGCCGTGCTTTCAGATTGTGCGCGCATACAGCACTTTGGTCGCAAATGAAAGCGCTGCGGCTGCGGCGCATCCGCGCTCAGGACCAGGGGCGCTTGGGTGGTTTGGCGAAGGCGATGGGCGCGTCTGGGAAGAGGTCGCCGGTTTGCGCATCGGGCGCGGCGGTGCCCCATTTCTGCATCCAGCGTGTGGGTGGGGCGAGGGTGCCGCCGGGGGACCATTCGAAGTATCCGAGCGCGCCGGGGGCCGGGATCGGGTCGCAGGGTTCGGGGTCGGCGAGCGTCAGTCCGGCTTTGCCGCCGAACCATTCGCTGTCGCTTTCCGTGATGATCCCCGTCACCTCGACCGAGCCGATGATGGCGCCGCGTGGCAGGTCAACCGGGTGCGGGCATTGCACGCCGTGTTTTTCGAGCCGCCAGTAGAGGTAGCGGAATTCGTCCTCTTTCAGCCCGGCGGCAGCGTGGAGGGCGATGCGGCCTGGTCCCATGCGCCCTGCCCGGATGGACCCTATGGTGCGGTTTTCGATGGGTTTGTGGCCCGCGATGATCGCCCATGCCGACGGTTGGCGGACGGAGAGGGCGATGCGGGGCAGGTCATGCATGTTTCGATGGTAGGCCGCGTGAGGTGCGGGTCCAACCGTCACCGGGTGGCTCTGTTTGCGCTGGTGCGCAAAGGCGCCCACCCGCCGACCCAAGGGCGTGAAGGGCAGCCAACCGCTTTTTCAGAGAGGGGAAGCTGTTGGCCGCCGTGTCGCAGCGTTGCCGCTGGGCCCTTAGTCCAGGGCGATGCCGAACAGCACCAGCGCGGCGAGACCGGCGGCAAGGAAAGCCCATGTCGGCGCGGCAATGGTCAGCGGCTTTTTGAGCCAGGCCGAGACGTCTTGTTGGTTGGTGTCTGCCCGTACTTCAGCAGTCGGGGACTTGGGTTCTTCAGTCATCGCAAATTCCCTTTCTTGACAGGTTTTTGGTCCAAGCAGACAGGGATGTGCCTGCCCCATCGAGATGGCGGTTCCAGGGGGCCGTTCAAGAGATTGGGGCGCTTAGGGCGTGGTCAGGCGGGTTTTCGCCATGCGGGCCAAGGGACGCAGTTTGGTCAGTTTTGCGTTCTGGTGGGCTGCCGAAGGCGCAAAAGCAGAAAGGCCGCGCTTGGAGTGGCGCGGCCTTGAAAACTGTTTGGTCTGAGGGCCGTCTTAGCGGCGCAGGCCCAGGCGTTTGATGAGGTCGGTGTACCGCGCCTCGTCCTTGCCCTTGAGGTAGTCGAGCAGCTTGCGGCGCTGGGCAACCATTTTCAGCAGGCCGCGGCGGCCGTGGTTGTCTTTCTTGTGCGTCTTGAAGTGCTCGGTCAGGGTGGCGATGCGCGAGGACAGGATGGCGACCTGGACTTCGGGCGAACCGGTGTCGCCGTCCTTGGTGCCGTATTCTTTCATCACGCGGGCTTTGTCTTCTGCAGTGATCGACATCGGTGTCTCCTTTTCAGGTTAGAGTGGGACGCCGCCGGCCGGGATGTCGTCCAGCACGGGGCCATGGTGCCCGGCCAGAGACCGGGGATGCGCGCGTATAGGAGAGATTCGGGGACTTGGCAACGGGGTGCTTATCGCGTTCTGCCTGGATCAGACCGGTGCCATGCCCGTGCTTTGCGCAAGGCTGAGCGGCATGACGGCGATGTTGTCCATGTCGATCTGCGCCCCATTTGCGACATTTGCCACGGCAACACCGTTCATCATGACGCGCATGGTGTCCGGGTTGTCGGGATCGACTTCCAGCGAGACTTCCGGTTCTTCCTCGGCGTCGTCGTAGACCAGCAGGATGTTGTCGTCCTGCGCGTCGAAATCCATGATCGTCGCTGCCGGACCGCCGTCGATCCAGCTGCCCGCGACGATTGTGTCCTGGCCTTCGCCTGCGGTGACGACATCCTGTTGGCCAGCGATGATGATGTCATCACCGCCGCCGCCGTTCAGGAAATCCTTGCCGTCCGTATCGTCCGCCGCTTCGGTGTTCGGATCATCCTCGACCCCGTTCAGGACATCATTGCCCCAGCCGCCAAAGAGCGTGTCCTGTCCTTTGCCGCCTGTGAGCGTGTCGTCGTCGAGGCCGCCGTGCAGCGCGTCATTGCCTGCCCCACCGGCGAGGCTGTCGTTGCCCATGCCGCCGTGCATCTGGTCATTGCCGTCACCGCCGTCGAGGCTGTCCGCGTCGTTGTGGCCAAACATCTCGTCATTGCCGGTGCCGCCGCGGATGACGTCGTCGCCGCTTTCACCCTCCAGCGTGTCGTCGCCTTCTTCGCCGTTGATCGTGTCATCACCCTCTTCGCCGTGCAGCGTATCGCTGCCATCCGAGCCGATCAGGTTGTCGTCCTCCTCCGTTCCGAGGAGGAGTGTGTCTTCGGCAGGGGGGGATGCGTTGTCAGTTTCGGAGGCGCTGAGGGGAGGCGGGGCCGTGTTTTGTGTTACGGCATCGTTGTTTTCCTGGGTTACGTCGTCTTTGGCGGCGGTTTCGCCGCCGTCGTCCTGGTCATCTGTTGTGCCGGTCATATCCATGACACCGACGGCGCCCACCGCCACTATTCCCATCAAACCGGCAAGCCACAACATGACACATGTCCACACAACAGGGCGGAATTACCCGTAGGACAGATACCGCAGACAGACCTTTGAAACAAAGGTATTTGAGCAAACTGGTTAACAGTTTGTGTCGGTCGGGGACTGGACCCAGGGCTCTGGCTGCTGCGTGTAGGGCAGGTAGAGCGGGTGTTTGGGATGCCCGGCCTTGGACAGTCCGAGGTGGAACAGGGGGCGCTGGGTGTCATGCAGAAGGGTGGCTACGGCCGTCCCTCTGTCCATATGTTCGCCGTGGGTGCCCCACGCTGCGATCACGTCATGTGCCCAGGTGGCGCGCTCGGTTATGGCGGTGTCGTTGTCGGGGCCGATCGGGTCCGCCGCGGCCCGCATCGCGCGGGGGTCCGTGTCGCGCCAGGCGAAGATGTTGGTGACCGCAAAGCTGCCGTAGCCCAGTGTCCGCGCGCGTCGTTCGCAGCGTTCCACTGTCGGGTCGTTTTGCACTTCGGTTGCGGTGGAGGGGTTGAGCATGACGAAATTGACCCGCCGTCCGCTGTCGTCCCAGATGCGTGTGAGGCTGTAGCGATATCGTTCGCAGTCGGAGTAGATGGCGGTCGAGGGCGCGTCGCCCTTGGTGTGGGTCCGAGTGATCATGGGGCGGTTCTGCCAGCCGCAGACCGCCCCATCAATCGGTTTATATGATCCGCGTTATTCGGCGGGCACGGCGAAGGGCGTGCGGCGGATGTTCAGGACGGCGCCCTTGGCTTCCATGATACCGGCGGCGACGAGGGCGTATACGATATGCCCCCAGAGCGCGACCCAGGTGATGCCGGTGAAGCCGAGGAACGGTTTGTTGCCGGTGACAAGGTGCGCCATGACGTAGAGGGCGAAGACCCAGAGCGCGATGCCGTAGGCGATGGCGGTCAGCGACCAGTGCAGGTTCGGCAGCACGGCGCGCTGGATCGGGCGGGCGATGGCGAAGTAGCCAAAGGCATAGAAGACAAGGCCCGTCAGCGCGTGCAGCAGGTAGGCGGCACCGGAGGGGTTGGCGCCGAAGATCGCCTTGATCGAGGCACCGGCGAGGCCGACGGGGGCGAGCTTGGCGTAGCCGAAGAGCGGGCTGAGCGCCTGGCCGAAGACGTCGAATGCGATTGTTGCGAAAGCGCCGGCGGTCAGGACGGTTGCGGCGGTGCGCAGGGTTGTGGTGGTCATGTCATCTCTCCCTTTCGAGGACGGTTTGGAGCGTGTGATGGGATAGATATGGACCGAATGGTTCCTTTTGAGAAGATGCCTCACGGAACGCTTATTGGAACCGCTGGATTTGTAACAATCCGCGGCATTTAAGGTATGGGATTCCGGTAGATGTCAGGCGCTTTGCGCCCGTTTGTTACAGGTTGAAGACCCGCGCGGGGTGCAATTCGCCCGCCTTGTAGCGGCCCACAGCGACCGGCACGCCGTCAAGTGAGGCCCAGCATTCCGTGCCGTAGTCGACATCTGCCGCCATCACCATGCCGGGATTGCCGTTGCGCAGCCGTGCCGCGCCCTCGGGCGTGGCGCGCAGTTCGGGCAGGTCGGCAAGGCCGTCTGCCGTGGGGCGCAGGTGTTCGTCCAATGCGGGGGTGTGCGCCATCTCTTCGATCTGGTCGAAGGTCAGGCCGTCTTCGGCATCAAAAGGTCCGGACCAGATGCGGCGCAACTCGCGCACGTGGCCATGGCAGCCCAGTGCTTCGCCCAAGTCCCGCGCAATGGAGCGGACGTAGCCGCCCTTGCCGCAGACCATTTCCAACTCCACGTGATCGGGGTCGGGGCGGTCTGTCAGCACCAATTCGTCGACCCAGAGGGGGCGGGCGGCAATCTCTACATCCTCGCCATCGCGGGCGAGTTTGTAGGCGCGCTGGCCGTCGATCTTGACGGCCGAGAATTTGGGCGGGACTTGCATGATGTCGCCGATGAAGTGGCTGAGCGCGGCTTTGATCTGTGCGTCGGATGGCCGAGTGTCGGATGTGGCGATCACTTCGCCTTCGGCGTCGTCGGTGTTGGTCGCCTGCCCCAGACGGACGGTGAAGCGGTAGGCTTTGAGGGCGTCGGTGATGTAGGGGACGGTCTTGGTCGCTTCTCCCAGCGCCACGGCCAGAACGCCTGTGGCTTCGGGGTCCAGCGTGCCTGCGTGGCCTGCCTTCTTGGCCTGCAGCGCCCAGCGCACCTTGTTCACGACGGCGGTCGAGGTCAGGCCCGCGGGCTTGTCCACCACCAACCACCCGGAAATGTCGCGCCCCTTGCGTGAACGGCCCATGATGCCCTCGCCCCTGTGAATGAGGGCTGCCGCGTATCGCAGGGGTGTGGCGCTTGTCAATTGGGGGGCTGAGGGCAGCGGTCCGTGATTAACGTCTAGGACTGCATCCGCCAGATCTGGACGTCGTCCCGATCGTCTGGTGCCGCTGTCGCAAGGCTGTTGTATTCAGTGATCTGAGGCTGGAAGCGCTTTTGTGTTTTCGCTAGCCTACGTCAAGCCAACGACAGGCATGGACCCGAAACAGAAGGGCCTGGAATGACCAAGATCATCTGGATGTCCGACCCCCATTTCCAGACCAAGGGAACAATCGCTGGGCTGGACCCGCGTGCGCGTTTGGCTGCTGCCATCGAGCACGCCAATGCGCATCACTCCGATGCGGACTTTGTCATACTGTCAGGAGATTTGGTCGGGGATGACATCGAGGGCGATTATACTGCGCTTGCAGAGTATCTTGGCCGGTCGGAGTTGCCCATACATCCGATGATGGGAAACAACGATAACAGGGATGGGTTTCGGCTGCGCCTCGCGTTGCCCGCGGACACAATGCCAGGCTTTATCCAATTCGCACGTCATACCGCTGACGGCATAGTGGTGTGTCTGGACACCCACAAGGTTGGCTCACATGCTGGGCAATTCTGCGATGCGCGGCGCGATTGGCTGGATGAGCTACTTCGCACGTACAGCGGTAAGGACGCATATATTTTCATGCACCATCCTGCGTTCGCGCTTGGTCTGCCGAAGCAGGATGAAATCATGCTGGAGGAAGGCGACGCTTTCCTGAATCTCATTTGTGGTCACCCAAACGTCAAACACTTGTTCATGGGTCATGTTCACAGACCGACCTGCGGGACGATGCGTGGCATTCCATTTGCGACATTGGGTGCGCTGTCGTTTCAAGCGCCAGCGCCGCGCCCGTCCTGGGATTGGGACAGCTTCAAGCCTGCCCGGGAGGCGCCGCAATACGGGGTGCTTGAGATATCTAACGGCAATGCAACGCTTCAATACACTCAGTTTTGCGACTTTGCTTTTGGTATGGACGGTTAGGTGGTGTCGGCAGACCCTGCTGCAGTCCTGACAAATGGTCATTTCTGTCCCGCAAGCGTCAAACAACGATCGTAGATCGGCTTAGGCCATGGGCTGGCGTGGGGTCTGTGCCTATTGCTCTTTCGGTGTTGCAACGCCGATTATTGGTCCCAAGGCGAAGCCGAAGTCGTCCCGGTTCACGTCGGGGGCATAGAGGCGCGAGATGTTGCCGTCGAAGAACAGGGCGTTGGGCATGTTCAGCGCGTCGCGGAAGAGCGAGCCGAATTCGTGGAAGGTGACGGCGTTGTTGGAGATGGCGAAGATCGCCTTGGTTCCGTCGGCGGAGGTGCCGACGCCGTTGCGGATGTAGCGGGAGGTGCTGTCGGGCAGGAACCGGGGATGCAGTGCGCCGTCGATCACCAGCATCGGGCCGGATTGGGTGGCGAAGGTGCAGTTGGGTGCGCGGTCCACGAAGTCGAGCGTTTCGAACACGTCGGCGCGGCCCGGGCGCAGGCAGAGGATGCCGTTGGGCAACAGCCCGAAGTTGCCGGGGCCGGGGTTTGAGATCACGCGCATGATCTCTTCCCCGTTTTCGACGTAGTGGCCGACGGGTGCGCGGTCTTCGTGGTACATGCCCGCGTTCATGGCGAAGGCGAGGCTCTTACCCTCGGTCGCAAGTGCGGCGTCCACCGCGCTGAATTGTCCGTAAGGCGCGCCGCCCGTGTCGTTCAGAAAGAGCCGAAGTTCTTCTGTCGCCGGATCAACGGTACAGATCGTATAGCGGTTGTCTTCGTAGCGGATGTTTTCGCAGGTCACGGCCCAGGCGGGCAGCGTCCACATCAGCAAGAAGAGCGCTGCGGCTCGGATCATTCCTGGATATCCCGCCGCACGGCGTCCTGGTTCAGCATGCGCCGTGTGTCGTCCATCCGGTCGAATGTCTCGTCCAGTTGGAAGCGCAGGTCGGGGGCGAATTTGAGGGTCAGTTTCTTCGACACCGCGCGCCGCAGCTCGCCCTTGTTGCGGGCCAGCAGCTTGAGCACGTCCTCTTGTCCCTGACCGCCGAGGGGCAGGACATAGGCGGTGGCGACCTTGAGGTCGGGTGATGTCCGCACCTCGCCCACCGTGATCGACATGCGGTTGAGGTCGGGGTCATGCACGTCGCCGCGCGCCAGCACCTCGGAGAGCGTGCGGCGGATCAACTCGCCCACGCGAAGCTGTCGCTGCGAGGGGCCGGGGCCGTCGTGAAACTTGTTCTTTGCCATAGGGTCGGTCTACGCCCTCCACTGCCCTTTGCCAAGCGGCGCGCGGCAGGCTAGGGAGGCGGGAAGTCGCCAAAAGGGGTGAGGGACATGTCTGAATTGCCGGGGATCGTGATTGCAGGGGCGTCTGGCCGGATGGGCCAGATGCTGATCAGGTCGGTGCTGGAGAGTGACAAGATGCGGCTGGTCGGCGCGCTGGAGCGTGAAGGCCACGACTGGATCGGTCGCGACGTGGGCGAGGCCATGGGTGGCGTTGCGCTGGGCGTGTCTGTTTATGACGACCCGCTGGAGCCGATGGCGCAGGCGCTGGCGGTGATCGATTTTACCGCGCCTGAGGCGACGATTGCGCTGTCTGGTATCGCGGCACAGGCGCGGGCTGCGCATATCATTGGCACGACCGGTATGAGCGACGAGCAGATTGCGCGGCTTGAGCCTGCATCGCGGCATTGCCCTATCGTGCGGGCGGGAAACATGAGCCTTGGCGTCAACCTGTTAACCCAATTGGTGAAGCAGGTGTCAGCGGCGCTGGATGAGGATTTCGACATCGAAGTCGTCGAGGCCCATCACCATCACAAGGTCGATGCGCCCTCGGGCACTGCTTTGATGCTGGGTGAGGCCGCGGCGGAGGGTCGTGGTGTCGATCTGGCCAAGGTGCGTGACGCGGCGCGGGATGGGATCACGGGCGCGCGCAATCGTGGCGACATCGGCTTTTCCGTCATTCGCGGGGGCGACATCGTGGGCGAGCATGAGGTGATCTTTGCGGGGGCGGGCGAACGGATCACGCTCAAGCATATGGCGACGGACAGGGCGCTGTTTGCCAAGGGGGCGCTGAAGGCCGCGCTTTGGGCGCAGGACAAGGCGCCGGGTCAGTACGATATGCTCGATGTTCTGGGGTTGGGCGGATAAACGCCACTTTGTTTACCTAAACACCGGTTCGAGTGAACCAAACGCCGCCGTCCTTCGTAATGTTGGTATTCTTGCCGCTGCGTGAGGGGTTTGCTGCTATGCGTATGATGATGTTTGCCGCCGCTGCGGCTTTGTCTGCTGGACCGGCTTTGGCCGAACTGGTCAAGGTCGATGATCAGAGCCGATTTGTGCAGTTGGTCAATGGCAAGACACTGACGCGCCCCTTTGTGCGCTTGAACGTGACGCCTGATGGCAAGATCGCCGGACGCGGTGCCCGGTGGGATGTCGAGGGCACGTGGTCCTGGCAGAACGGCTATTTCTGCCGTGATCTGTTCTGGGGCGGCGATCCGCTGGGCTACAACTGTCAGGAAGTTGAAGCGACGGGCGACGGTCGGATCAAGTTCACGTCTGATCGGGGTGCCGGTGACAGTGCGATGTTCCGGCTGCGCTAGGCGCTAGAAGTCGACCGCGATCCCTTTTTTCTCCCAATCGCCGAAGCGCACGGGTTCAGGTCCGTCGCGGCCCCCCAGTTCTGTCGGCAGCTCCAGGGCCTTGGCCGCCTTGCGCCGTTCCTCGGCCTCGGCCAGTGCGCGCTGGGCGGCGGGGGGCAGGTCCTTGGGCTGTTCGGGCTGCTGATCGTCGGACATCGTGGGTTCCTCTTGGCGATGTCCCTTGATATACGCGCGGCCTTGGCCCCGGCAAGCGGGTGCGACAGGAACGACCGGGACGAGACATGAGCGATACGGGACTGCCCGCGCGGCGCAGCGCGATCTACCTGCTGGATCAGATCATTGGCGAGGGCAAGTTGCTCCCTGAGTTGATCGGTGCGGGGGCGCTGGACCGGTTGGAGCCTGCGGATCGCGCCCGTGCACAAAGGCTGGCGACCGAGACTTTGCGCGGGATGGAGCGGGCCGACCGTATTTTGCAGAAGCATTTGCAGAAGTACCCGCCGCTGACTGTGCGCAATGCGTTGCGTGTCGGTACGGTGGAGCTGTGTGCTGGGGAAGCGGCGCATGGGGTCGTGAATTCGATGGTGAACATCGTGTCGCGGCACAAGCGCTACGGGCATTTGAAGGGCCTGACCAATGCCGTGTTGCGCAAGGTGGCGGACAAAGGGCCGGAGCAGTGGCCCGCTTTGCGAACGCCGCGGTTGCCCAAGTGGCTGCGCGGGCCTTTGGTGGATGCCTGGGGCGGTGAGGCTGTGCTGGCGATGGAGGCCGCGCAGTTTGCAGGCGCACCGCTGGATTTGAGTTGTAAGTCGAGTGCGGAAGATGTGGCTGCGGCCACCGGGGGTGAGGTTTTGCCAACTGGGTCCGTGCGTTTGGCCGATGCCGGGCAAGTGTCGGCATTGCCGGGCTACACCGCCGGTGACTGGTGGGTTCAGGATGCCGCAGCCGCGATGCCAGCGCGCGTGTTGGATGCGCAACCTGGTGAGGCGGTGCTGGACCTGTGCGCTGCCCCCGGTGGCAAGACGCTGCAATTGGCGGCGACCGGGGCGGATGTGACTGCCGTTGATGTTTCCGAAGGGCGGATGGAGCGGGTGAAGCAGAACCTGATCCGCACCAAGTTGGAGGCCACGACGCTGGTGTCGGACGCCTTTGAGGTCACTGGGCAATATGATGCGATCCTGCTAGATGCGCCCTGTTCCGCGACGGGGACGATCCGGCGGCACCCGGATCTGCCCTTTGCCAAGGATGGGTCGGAATTTGGTGGTCTGATCGAGTTGCAGGCCCGGATGATTGATCACGCCGTGACGCTGTTGAAACCGGGCGGGCGGATGGTGTTTTGCACCTGTTCGCTGTTGCCGGATGAGGGTGAGGTGCAGGCCGAAGAGGCGCTTGAGCGGCACACGTTGCTCACCGTGGATCGTGCGGCGCTCGACCGGCCCGGCATTGATCCTGCCTGGATCACCGAAGAGGGCGGGTTGCGCCTGCGGCCCGATCATTGGGCGGACAAGGGTGGCATGGACGGCTTCTATGTCATTTGCCTGCGCAAGCCGGGCTGACATCGCGTGACTCGCAGCGCAGCACCCGCTAGAGTGCTGCGCAAAACGCCGTAGACGCGTCGAGGCAGAGAGCATGTCCACCCTGAGCGGTTTGACCGCACGAAAAGCACGGTTCCTGAACCGTTGGCACGCGCATCGCGCGACACAGGCCAAGGCTGTGACGGCCTTTGTGTCCTCACCCGAGCCCCGAACGATTGGCAGCTTTGCAAAGGGGCGGCAGTTGGTGGCGGGGAACTACCTGTTTGCGGGTGCGCTGATAGAGGCGAAGGGGACGCCTGTTTGGCAGGTGAGCGCTCCGGATCGGGCGTATCTGAACGAAATCCATGGCTTTGCCTGGCTGGATGATCTGGCCGCCGTTGGCGATCCGTCGACCCGCGCGCTGGCGCAGGAGTGGTTGTGGGCGTGGATTGCGCGGTATGGTCGTGGCGGTGGTCCGGGTTGGACACCCGACCTGACCGGTCGGCGGCTGATCCGGTGGATCAACCACGCGATTTTCTTGTTGCGCGGGCAGGAGGCGCCTGTATCGGATGCGTTTTATCGCAGTTTGGCGCAGCAAACGCGGTTTTTGTCGAAGCGCTGGCATGCGGCGGCGCCCGGTCTGCCCCGGTTCGAGGCGTTGACCGGTCTGATTTATGCAGGGGCGTCGTTGGAGGGGATGGAGGAGCTGGCCCCACCTGCCGTCGCGGCGTTGGCCAAAGAATGCGAGGATCAGATTGACCAGCAGGGCGGGTTGCCGACGCGCAATCCCGAAGAATTGCTGGATGTGTTTACCCTTTTGACTTGGGCGGCGGCGGCGCTGGAAGAGGCGGAGAAGCCTGTGCCCGAGGCGCATACGGCTGCCATTGAACGCATCGCACCGACATTGCGCACTTTACGTCATTCTGATGGGGGTCTTGCGCGCTTTCATGGCGGAGGGCGTGGGCAGGAAGGGTGGCTGGATCATGCGCTTGCCGCGTGTGAGGTGAAGACGCGCCAGCCGGATGGTCTTTCGATGGGCTATGCGCGTCTGAGTTCCGGGCGGACGAGCGTGATCATTGATGCCTCGACCCCGCCGAAGCCGGAGGCGGGGTACAACGCTCATGCCTCGACCCTTGCCTTCGAGGTGACTTCGGGCCGCCGTCCGCTGATCGTGAACTGCGGTTCGGGTGCGAGTTTCGGCGCGGATTGGCGCCGGGCGGGCCGCGCTACTCCGTCGCATTCGGCGCTGACGGTCGATGGCTATTCCAGCGCGCGACTGGGCGATGCGGACCGCGCCACGGCGCGCGAAACGCTGATCGATGCGCCGACCCATGTGCCGATCGAGATTAATCATGCCTCCGACGGGTTGCGCTTTCAGGGCGGGCACAACGGTTATGTCCGGACCCATGGGCTGACCCACGCGCGGCAGTTGGAACTGACTTTTGACGGCCGTGGTATGGCTGGTGAGGATATGTTGCTGGCCCTCGAAGACGCCGAAAAACGATTGTTTGACAAGGTGATGGACGCCAAGAAACTGGCCGGTATCCCCTTTGACATCCGCTTTCACCTGCACCCGGAGGTGAATGCCGAACTGGACATGGGCGGCTCTGCCGTGTCGATGGCGCTCAAGAGCGGGGAGCTTTGGGTGTTTCGCCATGACGGGACGCAAAACCTGTCGCTGGAGCCGAGTGTCTACCTTGAGACCGGGCGGCTGAAGCCGCGTGCCAGCCAGCAGATCGTGCTGTCGGGGCGGGCCATGACTTTCGCGACCTGCGTCCGCTGGTCCTTGTCCAAGGCGCAGGAAACTGCCATGGGCATCCGCGACCTCAATCGGGATGAGCCGGGCGAGGTCTATGACTGAAGGATTGCTGCCCCTATGACCGACCTCTACCCCGTCCGCCGCGCGCTGATTTCCGTTTCTGACAAGACCGGGCTGGTCGAGTTTGCGACCGCTTTGGCCGGGCACGGGGTTGAGTTGCTGAGCACGGGCGGCACGGCGCGGACGCTGCGTGAGGCGGGGCTGAGCGTGAAGGATGTGAGCGAGGTCACGGGCTTTCCCGAGATGATGGATGGCCGGGTCAAGACCTTGCACCCGGTTGTGCATGGCGGCCTGCTGGCGTTGCGTGACAATGACGATCACGTGGCGTCGATGGACGAGCATGGGATCGGTGCCATCGATCTGGTTGTCGTGAACCTGTACCCGTTCGAGGAAACGGTGGCCAAGGGCGCGGAATATGCCGAGGTGATCGAGAATATCGACATTGGTGGCCCGGCCATGATCCGGTCGGCGGCGAAGAACCATGGCTTTGTGAACATCGTTGTCGATGTCGAAGACTACGACGTGGTGTTGGCTGAGATGTCAGCCAATGACGGGAAGACCACCTATGCCCTGCGTCAGCGCTTGGCGCAGACGGCCTATGCCCGAACTGCAGCCTACGACACCGCTGTCAGCACCTGGATGGCGGCCCAAGTTGAGAGCACGCCCCGCCGTCGGACCTTTGGCGGGCAGGTGGCGCAGACCTTGCGCTATGGCGAGAACCCGCATCAAGCTGCGGCGTTCTATACCGATGGCTCGGCCCGTCCGGGTGTCGCGACGGCGACCCAGCATCAGGGCAAGGAGCTGTCCTACAACAACATCAATGACACGGATGCGGCGTTCGAGTTGGTGAGCGAGTTTGCGGGTCAGGGCCCGGCCTGTGCCATCATCAAGCACGCGAACCCCTGTGGTGTGGCGACGGGGGCGACATTGAAAGAGGCTTATACCCGTGCGTTTGATTGCGACCGGACGTCGGCCTTTGGCGGGATTATCGCGCTGAACCATGAACTGGACGAGGATACGGCGCGTGAGATCACCGGGATTTTCACCGAAGTGGTGATTGCGCCTGGTGCCAGCGACGGTGCTGTCCGTATTTTTAAAGAGAAGAAGAACCTGAGGCTGCTGACAACGGATGGGTTGGCGGATGCGTCGGCTGCTGGGCTTGCGGTCAAGCAGGTGTCGGGCGGGTTTCTGGTGCAGGACAAGGATGTGGGCCGGATCACCCGCGAGGATTTGAAGGTCGTGACCAAGCGCCAGCCGTCCGAGCAGGAGATGAGCGATATGCTCTTTGCCTGGACGGTGGCCAAGCATGTGAAGTCGAACGCCATCATCTACGTGAAGGATGGCGCGACCGTGGGTGTCGGTGCAGGTCAGATGAGCCGGTTGGACAGCTCTACCATCGCAGCTACCAAGGCGGGCCGGATGGCCGCCGATTTGGGGCTGTCCGAGACGACGGCCAAGGGGTCCGTTGTGGCATCGGATGCGTTTTTCCCCTTTGCCGACGGCCTGCTGGCGGCGGCCGAGGCCGGGGCGACGGCCGTTATCCAACCCGGCGGATCCATGCGTGATGATGAGGTGATTGCCGCCGCTGACGAGGCGGGGCTTGCCATGGTCTTTACGGGCATGCGGCATTTCCGGCATTAAGCGCTGAATGAAACTTCTCTGGATCTCCGCGGCTATCGCCTTTTTGCTCGACCAGGCGTTGAAATACTGGGTGATCCATGTGCTGGGCGTGTCGCAGTTCAATCCAATCGACGTGTTCCCACCGCTGCTGAATTTCCGCTATGGCGAGAACCGGGGCATCAACTTTGGTCTGTTCGGGGATGGCGTCAGCGTCTGGGCTTTGATTGCCGTTGCGCTGGTGATCTGTATCGGGGTGCTGTGGTGGGTTTGGAAGCATCCGCAGGGGCGGCTGGCCTATGCCAGTGCCGGTTTGTTGATCGGTGGGGCGCTGGCCAATGTGTTTGACCGGTTGATGTATGGCTTTGTCCTCGATTTCCTGAACATGTCATGCTGCGGGATCAACAATCCGTTTGTTTTCAACGTGGCTGACATCTTTATCTTTGCGGGTGCCATCGGCCTTGTCTTCTTTGGGCAGGAAGGGACCGCGCAGAAAAAGGGCGCGTGACAACGGGGGCGAAGCTGCGATATTGCATGCGAGAAATGGGAGACTTCCGATGCGGCTGATCGCATGTGCCATGATTGCTGTGACCTTTCTTGCCGCTTGCGAGAACCAGGGCCTGCGCCAGGTCACGTCGCGGGGCGACGGGCCGGACGAGTTTATCGTCGTGCCTGCAAAACCGCTTGAGCAGCCCGAGAGCTTTTCGGCCCTACCACAGCCCACGCCCGGCGGGTTCAACCGCACGGATCAGCGCCCACTGGAAGACAGCGTCGCCGCTTTGGGTGGTCAGCGGGGCTCTGCCAACGCGCCCATTCCCGGAGGCGACGGTGCGCTGGTCAACCATGCCAGCCGGTTTGGGCGTGATGCCAATATTCGGGCGACCTTGGCCGCGGCGGATGCCGAATTCCGTCGGCGCCAATCCCGCCTGACCCAGATCCGCATCGTGCGCGAGGACGTTTACAACCAGGCCTATCGCCGTCAGGCGCTCGACCCGGTTCAGACCGCGCGCCAGTTCCAGCGCGCCGGTGTGCCCACGCCGCTTGCGCCGCCAAGGAACGCGCGCCGCGGACGCCGCTAAGCGTCGCACCGCTCACAAAACTGCCAGTTGCGCTTGATCCGCTCTGCGGTGGCCGTATGTCTTGTGCAACGAAAATTGCGTGAGGTTGTTGTTTCATGTCCAGATTGCGTGCCGCACTTGTCGGTCTTGTCCTGACGGTGTCCCCCTTGGCCGTGATGGCGGCGGAAGAGGCAGTGACCAGCTTTACGCTCGACAACGGGATGCAGGTCGTGGTGGTTGAAGATCACCGCGCGCCGGTGCTGCAACACATGATCTGGTACAAGGCCGGGTCTGCTGATGAGCCTGCGGGCGCGTCCGGGGTCGCGCACTTTCTGGAACACCTGATGTTCAAGGCGACCGACACGATGGCGGAGGGGGAGTTTTCTTCCGTCGTTGCGGCCAATGGTGGGCGGGACAATGCCTTTACCAGCTATGACTACACCGCCTATTTCCAGCGTGTAGCTGCCGATAGGCTTGAGTTGATGATGCGCATGGAAGCGGACCGGATGCGCAACATCAACTTCACGGACGAGAACGTGCGGACCGAGCGTGGCGTCATCCTGGAAGAGCGCAATCAGCGTACCGATAGCAACCCGCGTGCGCTGCTGTCCGAGCAGATGAACGCGGCGCAGTACCTGAACCATCGCTACGGCATTCCGATCATCGGCTGGCGGCACGAGATGGAAGAGCTGAGCATGGAAGACCTGCGCGCCTACTACGACGCGCATTATCACCCAAACAACGCGATCCTCGTGGTGTCGGGCGACGTGACACCGGAAGAGGTGCGCGCGTTGGCCGAGCAGTATTACGGTGTTATTCCGGCCAAGCCCGATCTGGCTGAACGGATCCGGGTCGAAGAGCCGCCGCAGAACGCGGAGCGCCGCCTTGTCTTTCGCGATGCGCGCGTGGCGCAGGAGTATGTAACCCGTTCTTACCTCGCGCCCGAGCGTGATCCGGGCGATCAGGAGATGGCAGCGGCCCTGACATTGTTGGCCGAGGTGTTGGGCGGTGGGCAGACCAGCTACATGACCGAAAAGCTGCAATTCGAGCAGCAGAAGGCCGTATTCTCGGGTGCGTTTTATCGCGGGACATCCTTGGATGACGCGACATTTGACGTGGTGATCGTGCCGGTGCCCGGTCTGAGCTTGCAGGAGGCCGAGGACGCAATGGACGCGACGCTGGCGCAGTTCCTGCAGGACGGTGTTGATTCTGAGCAGCTTGAGCGCATCAAGTATCAGCTTCGGGCCAGCCAGATCTATGAGCGAGACAATGTGGACGGGATTGCCCGCAGGTACGGCGCGGCCCTGTCGGTTGGGTTGACGGTTGAGGATGTACAGGCGTGGCCTGACATCCTGCAGGCTGTGACCGAAGAAGACATTATGGAGGCGGCCCGCATGGTTTTGAACCGCAACGCATCCGTGACCGGCTGGCTGACCCGCCCGCTGACCGAGGAGGTGAACTGATGATCCGCTTGTTTGCAGCCCTGACCATAGCTCTTTTCGTCAGTTTGCCCGCGCGCGCCGATGTTGAGATCACTGAAGTCACCAGCCCCGGTGGCATTACCGCTTGGCTGGTGCAGGAGCCATCCATCCCCTTCATGGCGCTGGAGTTGCGTTTCCGTGGCGGCGCGTCGCTGGATGCGCCGGGCAAGCGCGGTGCCACCAATCTGATGACCGGCTTGCTGGAGGAAGGGGCCGCCGATCTGGATGCCCGCGCCTTTGCCCGTGAGTTGGAGGCGCTGGCGGCGTCCTTTGATTACGACGTGGGTGACGATTCACTGGCCGTTTCGGCCCGTTTTTTGACGGAAAACCGCGATAAGGCCGTGGAGTTGCTGCGCACCTCGATCCTTGAGCCGACCTTTGAACAGGAGGCGCTGGACCGTGTGCGGGCGCAGGTTCTGACAGGTTTGCGGGCAGATAGCACCGACCCGGACGAGATTGCGCGCGCGGCCTTCGACAAGATGGCCTATGGTGATCATCCTTATGGCTCGAACTACCGCGGTACGATTGAGAGTGTGGAGGCGTTGACCCGCGAGGACATGCTGGATGCGCATGCAGCGGTGTTTGCCAAGGATCGGCTTTATGTCGGTGCGGTGGGTGACATCACGCCGGAGGAGCTGGGGCCATTGCTGGATGACCTGTTGGGTGCTCTGCCGGAAGAGGGCGCACCGCAGCCTGGTCCGGCGGAGATTCTGATCCAAGGCGGCACGACTGTCGTGCCCTTTGACACGCCGCAATCGGTTGCCATCTTCGGGCAGCCGGGGATTGATCAGGACCATCCTGATTTCTTTGCCGCGCGTGTGCTGAACCAGGTGCTTGGTGCGGGTGGGTTCGAGAGCCGTTTGATGACTGAGGTGCGCCAAAGGCGTGGCCTGACTTACGGCGTCTACTCTTTCCTTGTGCCGCAGGATCATGCGGCGACCATTCAGGGGCAAGTGGCGTCGTCGAACGAGACGGTTGCCGAGGCCGTGTCCGTGATCCGTGACGAATGGGCGCGTGCTGCGGCAGATGGTGTGACGGAAGAAGAGCTGGAGGCAGCCAAGCTGTATGTCACCGGTGCTTATCCCTTGCGCTTTAACGGCAACGGGCCGATTGCGCGCATCATGGTTGGTATGCAGATGCTGGGCCTGCCCATCGACTACATTGCCACCCGCAATGATAAGGTCGAGGCGGTGACGATGGAAGATGTGCAGCGAGTGGCTGCGGAGCTGCTGGACCCCGAGGGGCTGCATTTCGTTGTCGTGGGTCAGCCCGAGGGTTTGGAAAGCACCGTCGCCAATTGAGTGCTTGCGCACACGCGATCTATTTTTTCTGACGAGGGGGCTGTCTGCCCCCTCGAGCTCCCCCGAGGATTTTTTTGAAACAGGGAAGAGGGACCCTGTGGCGTTATTCGCCGTAGGGGATCCAGATGGTTTTGACCTCTGTGGTGGCTTGCAGGAAGGCTTTGCCTTCGCCATCCGGTCCCATCCAGTCACGTGCCTTGCCGTGGTTGACCCAGGTGCGTTTGAGGTTGCCCGCGGCTTCGCGTTCTACGGTGGCTGACAGGTCGCTGCCGGAGAAGGACCAGATGGCGTCTACATTCAGGTGCTTGGCCATGTGTGAGGCGAGGTCTTTGTGATCGCCTGTCAGGATGTTGACCACGCCAGCGGGCACGTCGGAGGTTTCGAGCACCTGGTAGAAATCCGTGGCGGCGAGTGGGAAGGGCTGTGATGCGGCCAGCACCACGCGGTTGCCCATAGCGATGGCAGGTGCCATGAGTGAGACGAGGCCCAACAGCGGCGCCTCGTCCGGGCAGAGGCCCGCAATGATGCCCTTGGGTTCGTTCATGGCGAGTGCTACGCCGCGGATTGGGACGCCCTTGGCCGCGCCGTCAAACTTGTCGGCCCAAGCGGCATAGGTGAAGAGGCGTTGGATTGTGGCTTCGACTTCCTGTTGGCCGGAGCGCCCGCCCTGAAGCGTGTTCAGCCGGTTTGCGAATTCACCGGCGCGGGCAGCGAGGTTTTCGGCGATGTAGTAGAGGATTTGTGCGCGCAGGTGGCCGGTGGTTTTGGCCCAGCCTTTGGCCGCCGCTGCGGCTTCGACCGCGTTGCGGACGTCCTTGCGGTTGGCGAGGCTGGTTTGGCCCAGAAGCGCGCCATTCTTGCCGTAGACGTTGCGGGAATAACCGCTGTCAGGGCGTGCTTGCTTGCCGCCGATGTAGAGTTTCGCCGTGCGGTCGAGCGGGTCTGTGGGGGTGTCTTCGCCTGTGAACGCGCTGATAGGTTTCAGTGCTTTGGCCGCGCCCTTGGGCTTGGTGTAGGCGCGCAGCCCTTCCCAGCCCCCCTCGCGTCCGAAGCCGCTTTCGCGCACGCCGCCAAATCCGGCGGCCGCGTCAAAGAGGTTGGTGGCATTCACCCAGACGACGCCTGCCGCTAGTTTGGGTGCCACGTCGAGCGCCAAGTTCACGTTTTCGGTCCAGAGCGTGGCTGCCAGCCCGTAGCGCGTGTTGTTGGCCAGTTCGACCGCTTCAGCCGGGGTGCGGAAGGTGGTGGAGACGAGGACGGGGCCGAAGATTTCCTCCTGCATCAGCGGGTCGGCGGTGTTCAGGCCGGTGATCAGGGTTGGGGGGTAGTAGCAGCCCTGGGCAGGCAGCGCGGTTTGGCTTTGGTAGGTGTCGCCTGCGGTGTTGTCGCTGACCATGCGGGTGATGGTGTCGAGTTGTACAGGGTCGACGACGGCGCCCACGTCGATGGATTTGTCCAGCGGGTCGCCGATGCGCAGCTTGTCCATGCGCGCGCGGAGTTTGGCATAGAAGGCGTCGGCTACGGGTTCATGCACCAGGAGGCGGGAGCCTGCGCAGCAGACCTGGCCCTGGTTGAACCAGATGGCATCCACCAGCCCCTCGACCGCGCTGTCGAGGTCGGCGTCGTCGAAGACGATGTAGGGGGATTTGCCACCGAGTTCGAGCGTCAGCGCCTTGCCTGTGCCAGCTGTGGCCTCGCGGATGCGGCGGCCCACAGTAGTGGAGCCGGTGAAGGCGATCTTGTCTACGTCGGCGTTCACGATCATTTCGCCCACGGCACCATCGCCGGTGACGATGTTCACCACGCCTTTGGGCACACCTGCCTGGCGGCAGATGTCTGCGAAGAGGAGGGCCGTCAGGGATGTGTATTCTGCAGGCTTCAGCACCACGGTGTTTCCCATGGCGAGGGCGGGGGCGATCTTCCATGCGAGCATAAGTAGGGGGAAATTCCACGGGATGATCTGGCCGCAGACGCCAAGCGCCTCGCGGTCGGGCAGTTCGGCGTCCATGAGCTGGGCCATGCCTGCGTGATAGTAGAAGTGACGCTGGGCGAGGGGCACGTCGATGTCGCGGCTCTCGCGGATGGGTTTGCCGTTGTCGAGTGTTTCGAGCACGGCAAAGAGACGGCTGTGTTTTTGGAGCAGCCGGGCAATGGCGTAGAGGACGCGAGCGCGGGCATGGCCGCCGGATTTGGCCCATTTGGGCTGCGCTGCGCGGGCGGCTTTGACGGCTGCGTCGACATCGGCTTGGCTGGCTTGCGACATGTTAGCCAGCACTTCGCCGGTGGCAGGGTTCTTGCTCTCGAACTCCTTGGTGGGATCTGTGAACTGACCGTTGATGAAGTGGCCGAAGGCGGCGCCTTGGTCCACGATCCAGGCCAGCGCGTCTCCGGCGGCTTCGGGGGCGGTGCCGTAGTCCATGGTTTCGAAGATTTCCTTGACGGTCATGATGTCGTCCTTCGTGTCATCCGGGTGCCGTTTTCTGGCGCAGAAAACGGTCCGGAATTTTTCTTAAAATTCCGGTCAGCCGATCGCGTGGCGGTACCCGGCGGAATAGGCGCCGGTCAGGTGGTGTTCCAATTGCCGCTCGATATCGCCGAGCAGGGACGAGGCACCGAAGCGGAACAGGTCCGGTTGCAACCAGCGGTCGCCAAGTTCTTCCTTGATCAGCGATAGGTAGACCAGCGCGTCCTTGGCTTTGGAAATCCCGCCTGCGGGTTTGTAACCGACGCGGTAGCCGGTGTGTTCGAAATAGTCCCGGATGGCGCGGATCATCACCAGCGTCACCGGCAGGGTCGCGTTTACGCTTTCCTTGCCGGTGGAGGTCTTGATGAAGTCGGCACCCGCCATCATGCAGACCAGCGAGGTGCGGGCGACGTTGCGCAGGCTGCCGAGCTCTCCGGTGGCGAGGATGGCTTTGACATGCGCCTCACCGCAAGCTTCGCGCATTTCCGCCATCTCATCGTAGAGCGCTTGCCAGTTGCCGCTCAGCACGTGGCGGCGAGAGATGACGATGTCGATTTCTTCGGCACCTGCCGCGACGCTTTCGCGGATTTCCTGGATGCGGAGGTGGAAGGGCGAGAGCCCGGCGGGAAAGCCGGTGGAGACAGCCGCCACGGGGATGCCGGTGCCCTTCAGTGCCGACACCGCCGCTGGGATCATCTCGTGATAAACGCAGACAGCGCCCGTGGTCAGGTCGGGCATGCCGAGGGCATCCAGCATCTCGGCCCGGACCGGTTGGCGCGCCTTGGCGCAGAGCCGCTGGACCCGTCGTTCCGTGTCATCGCCCGACAGGGTCGTCAGATCGATGCAGCTGATCGCCTTCAAGAGCCACGCCGCCTGGTGGTCTTTCTTGATCGACCGACGGCCCGGCAGCGTCGCGCAGCGCCGTTCGATGGCTGACGTGTTGGCCTGTACCCGCGCGACCCAATCGAGATCGAGTTTGGTGCCCGGATTGCGCGGTTCGGTGACCTGCGGCAATTGCGCGTTTGTCGTTGTGGTGGCGGTGGTCGTGGTCTGCATGGTCGGGATCCTCGCGGACAGAGACAGGCCTACGAAGTGGCATGTGCCGCACCGTTTGGCAACCACATGCGCTCTGCACAATCCCTGCACAAACGCCGCCGAGGATGTGCACAGGCGGCTATCATACCGATCCCAAAGCAAAGCAGCGAAAGGGGCAGAGCGATGCAGGCGAATGTGATACCGGGTGTGCCGGTCAGGATGCAGCAGGACGGGTGGTGGCTGGATGATCCCGTCGATCCCGTGCGCCGACGGCAGGCTGCGCGTAGGCGGGACGGTGGCAAGGCACTGCTGCTGGTGGCGCTGATTGCTCTGGGCGATGTGCTGGTTTGGGATACAGCACCGGGGATCAACTTGGCGCTATTCGCAGGTGTTGTTCTGATGGTGGGGCTTGGCCTGGCTTGGCCACGTCTGTCCGTGCGGGCGCGCTTCGCGGTCGCAATGGGCGGCGTTCTGAGCCTGTTGCCGCTGGTCGAGTTGGTGCAGCCCTTGTCCGTGCTGATTGCACTGGTCGGGCTGTCACTTTGCATGGCGGCGGTTGCGGGTCTGTCGCGCGCGGATGTGCTGCGTGGTGCGGCGCGGCTTTGGTGGGTGGCGCCGGTGCAATCCGTGTCGGACGGTGCAGGGTGCGTCAGGAGTGTTGGTGAGCTGAGCCTTGCTCGGTCTGACATGCGCAACATCGCGCTGACTTGGGTGGTTCCGGTGGCTGCGAGCGCGTTGTTCGCCGTTCTCATTCTGGCGGCCAACCCGGTTCTGGATCGCTGGGTGGCCGATGTGCTTTCGCTGGATGTATCAGGCCCCGAATGGGGGCGTGTCTGGTTCTGGGGTGTTTTGTCTGCTGCGATCTGGCCCGCACTGGTGACTTACCGGATGCGGGAACGCCTGCGGGCACGTAAGCCGGTGCGGATGACTGTGCGTCGTCCGGGTCTTGTGAATGCGGGTTCTGTTGCGCGGTCGCTTGTGGCGTTCAACCTGCTGTTTGCCGTGCAAACCGGCATGGACGTGCTGTTTCTTTATGGCGACGCGACCCTGCCGGATGGGATCAGCCCGGCGACCTATGCGCATCGCGGCGCTTACCCCTTGCTTGCCACTGCCCTGCTGGCCGGGCTGTTTGCTGTCGTGGCGCAGCCGTTTCTGGCGGGCAAGCCCATGTTGCGTGGACTGATGCTGTTGTGGCTGACACAGACCATGGCGCTGGTGGTGGCGTCGATGTGGCGGCTGGACTTGTATGTCGATGCCTTTGGCCTCACGCGCCTGCGCATCGCGGCGCATATCTGGATGTGGCTGGTGGCGATTGGTCTGGGGCTGGTTGTTTGGCAGATCTGGAAAGACAAACCGGCAAGCTGGATGATGCTGCGCAGTGGGGCGTTGGGGGCTGCTGTACTCTATGCCTGCGCGTTCTACAGTTTCGATGGCCGGGTTGCGGCGCACAATCTGTCTGTCGCGGACGCGCCGGACCTAGCCCTGCTGTGCCGGTCGTCGGAGGATGTGATCCCCGCCATGGCTGCCACCTACGGCCCAAGTTGGCGGGCAGCCTGTGTTTCGTTCTACGACATGCCGGAAGTGTTCGAGCCTGCGGACTGGCGCGAATGGGGCTTTCGCAACTGGCGCACGCGCAATAGCCTGCGCGCCATGACGACCGAGGCCGCCGTTCCATGACGCAAATGCACCTTCTGGTGATCGACGATGACCCGCACATCCGGTCGGTCCTGCGCGTCGCCCTGCAGCAGGCAGGCCATGCGGTGGACGAGGCTGGCGATGGGGCCGAGGGGCTGACCAAGGCGCGCACGGGGCGCTACGACCTGATCGTTCTGGACATTGGATTGCCCGAGATGGATGGCCTCGCACTGTGCCGTGCGCTCCGCCAGAGCGATGATACCCCGGTGTTGTTTCTGACCGCGCGTGAGGATGAGATTGATCGCGTTCTGGGGTTCGAGCTGGGTGGCGACGACTATGTGACCAAACCCTTTTCCCCGCGCGAGTTGGTGGCGCGGATCGGTGCAATTCTGAAGCGCGCGCGCTCCGGATCAAAGCCTGATCTGGCGCGAGGTGTGCTGCGTCTCGACCCGTCTCGGCATCTGTGCGAGGTGGCGGGCAAGTCGCTGACCCTGACTGCGCGCGAGATGGAGATCTTGGCGCATCTGATGGCGCGGCCCAATCATGTCGCGGCGCGGCCTGCGTTGGTCGATGCTGTCTATGGCGGCGCTGTGGTCAGCGATCGGACGCTCGACAGTCATTTACGCAACCTGCGGGCCAAGCTGGCAGAGGCGGGTTGCGCTGACGCGATTGAAACGGTGCACGGCGTCGGCATTCGGATGGGTCCATGCGCGGGATCGTAAGGAAGTGGCGCCCGCCCTTGGCCTTTGTCCTGGGCGGTACGCTTGTGGCTGTTCTGGCTATGCCACTGATTGGCATCGTGAACCTGCGCCTGTGGGGCAATGTGCTGGGCTGGGGCGAAGCGGCGGCGATTGTCGTTGGTATTGCCGTCGTGTCGACGGTTGTCCTGGCCTTTCTGTTGTGGCGGCTGGTGCTGCGCCCCGTCTGGATGCTGGACCGATATGCGCGCGCCGTCCGTTCCGGAACCCGCCCGGAGGCGCCCGTGCATTTCGGCACGCCCGAGTTCACGACACTTGCCACTAGCGTCATGGGGATGAGCGAGAGCCTGCAAAGTCGCGCGGATACCCTGCAAGCCTATGCCAACCATGTGACACACGAGCTGAAGTCGCCGCTGACTGCAATTCGAGGTGCGGCAGAGTTGCTGGAGGGCGGGGTTGCTCCTGCCGATGCAGGCGCGCTGAACACCACCATCAAAGAGGCATCTGCCCGGATGCAGACCCTGCTCGATGACCTGACACGGCACGCGCAGGCGGCGACGTCGTCCGGGCCGGGCGCGTCGCGCGTGTCGGATGTTGTGGAGGACCTGAAGGCCCCGCTGAACGTAACCGTTGTCACGGACGGAGTTGTGGGACTGAGTGCAGATGATTTACGCACCATACTCACTCAGCTTGCGGGCAATGCGCATGCTCATGGCGCGACAGAGATGACGCTTGCAGTCGTGCGCGACGCGCTTGAAATCGCGGATAACGGGCCCGGTGTCAGTGCGGGCAACCGTGACCGCATCTTTGACCCGTTTTTCACCACCCGCCGCGCACAAGGTGGGACCGGAATGGGGCTGAGTATCGTGCGCAGCCTGGTGCAGGCCCGCGGCGGGCGGATTGAGTTGCTTGAAGACGGTCTAGGTGCCCGGTTTTTGATCAGAATGGACTGATCCATCCGCTGCGCGCGAAAATGTTATTGCGAGTCACTCGCATTCCATTGACTTCTTGCGAATGGTTCTCATATTCAAACGCATGACACAGATACCCGCATTCGCCCCGTCCCGTCGTGCAGTTCTTGCTGGTCTTGGCGCATTGGTCGCCGCACCGGCCTATGCCGCATCCTCACCCCTGAACATTGTTTCGACGACTGGCATGATTGCCGATCTGGTGCGGAACATTGGAGGCGATCAGGTGTCTGTCACCGGGCTGATGGGCGCGGGCGTGGACCCGCATGCCTATCGCCAGACCCGTAGCGACATCGTTGCCATGACGCGCGCCGATGCCGTCATGTGGCATGGCTTGTACCTTGAGGCGCAGATGGAAGACTTCCTGCTCGACCTCGGGCAAACGAAACCCGTCCACGCCATCGCAGAGACCGTGAACCCCGACCTGCTGGTCGCGCACGAGGATTACGAGGGCCGCTTCGATCCCCATATCTGGATGGATCCCGAGCTGTGGGTGCAGTGCGTCCCCGCCGTGGTCGATGCGCTGGCAGAGCTGCGCCCCGAGGCGCGCGCGCAGTTCGAGGCGAACGCCGCCGCGTTCAAGGAAGAGGCGCAGGCCCTGTCGGCATATTCGGCTGATCTGTTGACCAGTGTGCCGGCTGAGCGGCGCGTTCTGCTGACGGCGCATGACGCCTTTGGGTACTTCGGCTCGGCCTACGGGTTTGAAGTGATGGGCATTCAGGGCATCTCGACTGAAAGTGAAGCGGGTTTGAACCGGATCAGCACGCTTGTCGATTTCCTGGTGGAGCGCCAATTGCCTGCCGTCTTTGTGGAAACCTCGGTGTCCGACCGCAACATTCGCGCGCTGGTCGAAGGGGCCGCGGCGCAGGGCCATGAGGTTCAGATCGGTGGGTCGCTCTTTAGCGACGCGATGGGGCCGGACGGTACATATGAAGGCACCTGGCTTGGGATGATTGACCACAATGTCACCACCATCGCCCGGGCGCTGGGTGTGGATGCGCCTGCTGGCGGGCGCCTTGGCAAGCTAAGGGCTGCTGCATGAATCTGACCCTCGTCACCGACCATGACACAGATCAGGCTGTGCGGGCTGCAAGCCCGCTGGCCGTGCGTGGGATGACTGTTTCCTATGGCCAGACGCCTGCGATTTTCTCGGTCGATATGACCCTGCGGACCGGTGCGATGACCGCGATTGTCGGTCCGAACGGGGCTGGCAAGTCGACGCTGCTCAAGGCGGCGCTTGGGGTGATCACGCCACTGGCGGGGTTGGTCACGGTCTTTGGCGGAGCGATGGCGGACATGCGCGACCGCATCGCCTATGTGCCGCAGCGGACCAGCGTGGACTGGGATTTCCCGGTGCGCGTCATCGACGTTGTCATGATGGGGATGTACCGGCGGCTTGGTCTGCTGGGCCGCATACGTGGCCGCCACCGCGCCCTGGCCCGTGATTGCCTTGACCGGGTTGGCATGACCCACTTTGCGCATCGCCAGATCGGGCAATTGTCCGGTGGCCAGCAGCAACGGGTGTTCCTGGCCCGCGCCCTTGCGCAGCAGGCCGATATCTACGTTCTGGACGAACCTTTTGCGGGCGTGGATGCGGCCACGGAAAAGGCGATTGTCGCGGTTCTTCAAGGGCTTCGCGATGCGGGCAAGACTGTTTTGGCAGTGCATCACGACCTGGCCACGGTGCCGGATTATTTCGACGATGTGGTGCTGTTGAACACCCAAGTCGTTGCTGCCGGACCGGTCGCTGACACATTTACCGAAGAGAACCTGAACGCCGCCTATGGCGGTCGTCTGACCACAGCTCGGGCGGACCCGGAAAGCGTGGCGGGCTAAGCCATGCTGGCCGATGCGCTGCTGTTGCAGCTTGGCTATAACGCGACGCTTGTGGCGATTGGGGCGGGGCTTTTGGGCGTCGCCTCTGGCGTTGCGGGCACCTTCCTGTTTTTGCGAAAGCGTGCGCTTGTCAGCGACGCGATTTCCCATGCCACTTTGCCCGGCGTTGGCCTTGCCTTTGTCGTGATGGTGGCGATGGGGGGCGAGGGGCGATCCCTCTTTGGTCTTCTTCTCGGAGCGGGCGTTTCGGCGGCCATTGGGCTCTTATGTGTGCATTGGCTGACCCGGCGGACGCGGCTGGGTGAAGATGCGGCTATTGGTGCTGTTTTATCAGTGTTTTTCGGTTTTGGCGTGGTCATGCTGACCGTGATCCAGACCATGAATGCGGGCCGTCAGGCGGGGCTCGAAGGGTTCCTGCTTGGCTCGACTGCGGGCATGTTGCGCAGCGATGCGATCCTGCTGGCGGTGTCTGCGGCGGCGGTTCTGGCCCTGGTCCTGATCCTGCGCCGACCACTGGCGCTGGCCGCCTTTGATCCCGGCTATGCCGAGGCGACCGGGTGGTCGCTGCCCCGCATTGATCTGGCGATGATGGGGATCGTGCTGGTGGTCACGGTTGTGGGGCTGAAGGTGGTGGGGCTGATCCTGATTGTTGCCTTGCTGATCGTCCCTGCAGTGACGGCCCGGTTCTGGACGGAGCGGGCAGATCATGTGGTGATCATTGCGGGCGTTGTTGGGGGGCTGTCCGGCTATGTGGGCGCGGCGGTTTCTGCAACTGCGCCTGCGCTGCCGACAGGGCCGATTGTTGTACTTGTGGGCTTTGGCATCTTTCTGTTTTCTTTGCTGTTTTCGCCACGGCGTGGCGTGCTGGCATCTGTCCTGACCCACCTGCGCTACCAGCGCCGGGTGCATGTGCGACAAGGGCTGCTGGCGCTCGCGCAAGGGCAGCCGATTTACGAGGCGCTGACGCAGCGTTTGTTGACCCGTGCGGGGCTGATCTTGCCCGACGGTGTGCCCACGGCTGAGGGGCAGGCGGCGGCGTCAAAGGCGCTGCTTGACGAGACGCGGTGGGCGATTGTGCGGGGGGATCAGGCCTATGCCTTGGCGGCAACGCGGTATGACGGTTTGACGCCGATTGAGACAGTTTTGACGCCAGATCAACTGTTTGAAATTGATGCTAAAATCAGTGCGCCAGAGGTCGTTGCGTGATGGGGGCCGAGTTCGTTGCCCTGTCCCTGCCCCCGATGGTGATCGGGGTGTTGGTCGCCATTGCTTGCGCGCTGCCGGGGAATTTTTTGTTGCTGCGTCGGCAGGCGCTGATCGGGGATGCGATCAGCCATGTGGTGTTGCCGGGGATCGTGGTAGCGTTCCTGCTGACGGGGCTTGTGGCGACTGGGCCTATGCTGCTGGGCGCTGCTGGTGCGGCGGTGATTGCGGTGGTTGCGATTGAGGCTGTGCGGCGGCTGGGGCGGATTGAATCTGGCGCTGCGATGGGGGTGATTTTCACGGCCATGTTTGCGGGTGGTGTGCTGCTGTTGGAGCAGTCGGATACGTCGAATGTGCACCTGGATGTGGAACATGCGCTCTATGGCAATCTTGAGAGTTTGATCTGGCTGGATGCGACGGGTTGGGCGTCTTTGCTGGATCCTGTGGCGCTGGCAGGACTGCCGGTCGAGCTGTCGCGGATGGTGCTGGCGCTGATCGTTATTGCCTTGTTTCTATGGCTCTTTTGGCGACCTTTGGCGCTGTCGACGTTTGATGAAGACTTTGCCCGTGGGCTGGGCATTCGCACCGGGCCGCTGGGGCTGGCGCTGGTGATCATGTCGGCGATTGCGGCTGTTGCGGCCTTTGACGCGGTGGGGTCGATCATCGTTATCGCGATGTTCATTTGTCCGCCTGCGGCGGCGCGGATGATGACGAACCGGCTTGGGCATCAGGTGGCGTGGTCATGCCTGTTTGCGGCCTTGGCGGCGGTGCTGGGATATGTGCTGGCGGGGTACGGCCCGCTGTGGATCGGGGCCGGTGCGTCGGTCAGTGCGGCGGGGATGATTGCGACCGTATCAGGGATCATTCTGGGCGTTGCCGCGGTCGCGGGGCCCCACCGTACGCGCAACAGTTAACGGCGCGATCTGCCGCAACGTCACACATTGCCGCGTTAACCCCTTATTTTGCTGGGAAATGGCGCTGTCACCCCCTGTGCACCGTCCGTACACCCCCTGTGCACCCCTTCGGCATCGTATGGGGGGATTTTGACGGGTTAACGGTGCGTGCGGTGGGAAAGGTCAGCGAGAAGTTAATGCGCGTGGGCGCTCATCCACCGGTCCGGTGTCTTCGCTGTTGAGGGCGGTCAGGTCGCCCGTTTCGAAGTGGACGTAACCGCCGGGGGCGGGTTGGATTTTCTTGGCGTCCCAGCAGGCCTTGGCCTGATCCAGTGTCAGGTCGGGATGCGTGTCGCGGGCGTCGCGCAGGTATTGCAGGTAGTTGTTGCAGGTCGCGATCTCACGCCGGAAGGTCGGGTCATCCTTGCGTGCCTCAAATGTGCGCCATGCCTGTTCTGCGTCTGCGAGCGTGGCCCCCGCATTGGCGCGCATCCAGTCCATGAAATCGCTGTGGCAGGAGAATTTCGGGCCGATCACCGATTTGAAGTATCCCCGGACATTCGGGCCGAAAGAGACATTGTCTGTGATCACCGTGTCTGGCGTGAGCTTTGCCTTGGCCCAGTTGAAGCTGCTTGTTCCGCCGCGCCTTGGTGCCTTTGGCAAGGGTGCGCCGGACAGGGCGGCGGCAACGCGATCCCGAAGGATGGCCTTGGTCCCGGTGGCGGCGATCTCGAGCCCCGCGCAGAACTCCTTGAGCGCTTCGACCGGCCAGTACCAGCGGTCGAACTCGGTCGCGGTCATTGTGATGTCAACGGGTGGGCGCGTGTCTGTCATGCCCGGCAGGTATTGCACGCGCCCGCTTCGTCAACTGCCGCGATAGGTGGAATAGCCGTAGGGTGAGAGCAGAAGTGGTACGTGGTAGTGCGCCTCGGCGTCCGTGATCCCGAAGCGGATTGGCACCTGGTCGAGAAACTTGACCTCATCCGTCGATAGCCCGTGCCGGTCGAGATAATCGCCGCAGAAGAAGATCAGCTCGTATTGCCCTTGGTCCATCTTGCCTTGGGGCAGGATCGGGCTGTCGGTGCGGCCGTCGGCGTTGGTTTCGGCCTCGGCGATTTTCTTGTGGCTGTTGCCGCTCACCCGGTAGAGCGCAATTTTTATGCCAGCGGCAGGCACCCCGCGCGCGGTGTCGAGGACATGGGTGGTGAGGTATCCGGCTGCCATTGCATATCCCCTTGTTTGGTCGCAGATTGTCGGCATCTCACCTTGATTGTCTGGGGAAGTCCATGGCCGAGTTGCCACCGCGGTATCCGCGCGATTTTCATGTCTACGGGGCCTGTCGGCCCGATGCGGCGTGGCCCGGTGGGGCGCGTATCGCCGTGTCCTTTGTCCTGAACTACGAGGAGGGAGGCGAAAACTGTCTGTTGCATGGCGATGCGGCGTCGGAGGCGTTTTTGTCCGAGATTGTGGGTGCTGCGCCGTGGCCCGGGCAGCGGCATTGGAACATGGAAAGCATCTATGACTACGGTGCGCGGGCGGGGTTCTGGCGGTTGCATCGCCTGTTTACCGAGACGGCGGTGCCGGTGACGGTTTATGGCGTGGCAACGGCTTTGGCCCGCAGCCCTGCGCAGGTCGAGGCGATGCAGGACGCCGATTGGGAGATTGCGTCGCACGGGCTGAAATGGATCGACTACAAGGATCATTCGGTTGAGGATGAGGCGGCGGATATGGATGCGGCCATTGCCCTTCATACCGAGGTGACGGGGGAGCGTCCGCGCGGTTGGTATACGGGGCGCTGTTCGGTGAACACTGTGCGTCTGGCGTCTGAACGCGGCATGGATTGGATCAGCGACACCTATGATGATGATCTGCCCTATTGGGCGCGGATCGGGGACCGGGATCAGTTGATCTTGCCCTATACGCTGGACTGCAACGACATGCGTTTTGCCACGCCGCAAGGGTTCAATTCGGGTGATCAGTTCTTTGCCTATCTGCGTGACACGTTCGATGCGCTTTATGCCGAGGGGGCCGCGGGGCGGCCCGCGATGATGTCGGTTGGTTTGCATTGCCGCTTGGTGGGTCGTCCGGGCCGTGTGCAGGCGCTGCGGCGGTTCATTGAGTATGTGCAGGGGCATGAGGGCGTGTGGTGTGCGCGGCGGCAGGACATTGCGGCCCATTGGGTCAAGGCGCACCCGCCTCTGCCTGAGCGTGGGTGGATTCATATGGATCGCGCCGCGTTCGTTGAGCGGTTTGGCGGGGTGTTCGAGCATTCGCCGTGGATTGCTGACGGGGCCTATGCGCTTGAATTGGGTCCGGCCCATGACACAGCTCAGGGCCTTCACAGCGCGTTGTGCCGGGTGTTTCGCGCTGCGTCCGAGGGCCAGCGGTTGGATGTCTTGCGCGCCCACCCCGACTTGGCAGGCAAGCTGGCCGCGGCCAAGCGGTTGACGGCGGAGAGTACCGAAGAGCAGGCGAGTGCGGGTCTGGATACGCTAACGGATGAGGAGCGTGCGGCCTTTGAGCGGTTGAATGCGGAGTACACCGAGAAGCATGGGTTTCCGTTCATCATCGCGGTGAAGGATCACGACAAGGCGGGCATCCTGCGCGCTTTTGAGCGGCGGCTTGGCAATGAGACGGATGTCGAGATGGCCGAGGCCTGTCGTCAGGTCGAACGTATCGCCCGGCTGCGGTTGGAGGCGATGGGATGAACTACGCCTTTCCCCCCGGCGGGTTGCCGAGCCAGAACGAGCATCCCGAAAGCACGGCGATCTTCACCGAAGCCTATGCCGTCATTCCGGCGTCGGTGCAGCGGGACATTGTGACCTCGTTCCTGCCCGGCTGGGACAGCACGCGGGTTTGGATTTTGGCGCGGCCCCTGAGCGGGTTTGCGGAGACCTTTGCCCAATATGCGATCGAGTTGAACCCCGAGGGGGGCAGCAATGACCCCGAGCCGGATATGGATGCGCAGGCGGTGCTGTTTGTAGCCCATGGTGAGGCGCATTTGACCTTGGGCGCAGACCTGCACGAGCTGCGGGCGGGCAGCTTTGCCTATATCCCGCCCGGTGCGCGGTGGACCTTGTGGAACCGGTCTGACGAGGTCTGCGGTGTGCATTGGGTGCGCAAGAAATACGTGCCTGGCGCGGGGCTGAGCCTGCCGGATGCGTTGGTGACGCACGAGCTGGACGTGCCCCCCGCGCCTATGCCGGATTGCGGGAACATGTGGGCCACGCAGCGTTTTTTGGACCCGCTAGATTTGCGCTATGACTGCCACGTGAACATCGTGAATTTCCAGCCCGGTGGCCGCATTCCCTTTGCCGAGACGCATGTGATGGAGCACGGGCTCTATGTGCTGGAGGGCACGGCGGAGTATCTGCTGAACAAGGATTGGGTGAGCGTGGGGCCGGGAGATTTCATGTGGCTGCGCGCGTTCTGTCCGCAGGCGTGTATTGCGACAGGAGACGGGCCGTTTCGGTATCTGCTCTATAAGGATGTGAACCGGCATGTCCCGCTATGAGATCACGGCGCAGCCCTTAACGGTAGAGGCGTTTGCGCCTTTTGGGGATGTGCTGGATTGCGCGGGTGAGCCCGACAAGATCATCAATGCCGGACTGTGCGGGCGGTATCACGACCGGGCGCGGCTGGACTTTGGTGACGGTCGGGCGGGGGTCAGCCTGTTCAATGCTGAACCGCGCAGCTTGCCTTATACGCTTGATCTGCTGGAGCGGCATCCGGAGGGGTCGCAGTGCTTTGTGCCGATGTCGGAGCATCCGTTTCTGGTGATTGTCGCCCCGGATGAAGGTGGCAAACCGGGTGAACCGCTCGCGTTCCTGACGTCACCGGGTCAGGCTATCAATTTTCATCGCGGGACATGGCACGGGGTGCTGACGCCGTTGCATGCGCCGGGGCTTTTTGCGGTGATCGACCGGATCGGGGACGGTGCGAACCTTGAGGAAGTGCACCTAGATCCGCCCTACACTGTTTCTTCTGACTGAAAATACGACGGGGTTTGGGGCAGAGCCCCAAGCAAAAAATGTCGTCGCCAAGCGGCCTTTGGATCACGTCGGGTTGCGTTCGGCCCAGCCGGCGAAGACTTTTTCCAACGCCACCACGACGTAGTAGAGGACGATGCCCATCAACGCCAAGGCGATCAGGACGGCGAACATCAGGGGGTAGTCCGCGCTGATCTTGCCGCTGTCGAAGAGATGCCCGAGGCCACGGCCGTGGGGTTCGACGATCTCCATCAAGTTGGTGCCGATGAAGGCCAGTGTGACGGCGACTTTGAGGGCTCCGAAGAACTCGGGCAGGGTCTTGGGCAGGGCGATTTTCCAGAAGATGGTGAACTTGGACGCGCCGAGGGAGGCGAGGATGTCGCGGTATTCGGGTTCAAGGGTCGAGAGGCCGATGGAGACGGAGACGGCGATGGGGAAGAAGCTGATCAGGAACGCGATCAGGATCGTGTTCATGTCGTGTTGGCCCACGAACATGAGCGCGATGATGGGCACGACAGTGGCCTTGGGGATCGCGTTGAAGCCGACGAGCAGGGGGTAGAGCGCGTCGCGCATGGTGCGCGACAGGCCCATGATCATGCCGAGGAAGACGCCGAAGACGACGGACAGGAGCAGGCCGACGACGGTGCGCCACAGCGTGTCCCAGCCGTATTCGAGGAAGAGGCCGCGGAACTTCCAGAAGGCGGGCCAGATGTCGGAGGGCGAGGCCATTTTGTAGTTGGGCCAGCCGTTGACCCAGACGAGCCATTCCCAGAAGAGGCCAAAGAGGATGAGGGCGGCGAGGGGGACGCCGATCTGGCGGAGGGTCATGCGGCCTCCCTCCCTTGGGCGATGCGGATCTGCTGGCGCAGGGTGTTGAGGGCGTCAGCGCTTTCGGGGGTGTAGAGCATTTCGATGTCGCGCTCGCCCGTCAGGTGGACGTCCATGACGTATTGGGTTTTGGCCGGGCGACCCGACAGGACGATGACTTGGTCGGCGAGGAAGATCGACTCGCGCAGGTCGTGGGTGATGAGGACGCCGGTAAAGGGTTCCTCGGCCTTGACCTTGTGCATGGTCTGCCAGAGGTCTTCGCGGGTGAAGGCATCGAGCGCGCCGAAGGGTTCGTCGAGGATCAGCACTTCGGGCTTGTGCACGATGGCGCGGCAGAGGGAGGCGCGTTGGCGCATGCCGCCTGACAGCTCTGACGGGCGTTTGTCTTCGAAGCCTGCAAGGCCGACGAGGTTCAGGAGGTGGCGGGCGCGGTCGTCGCGCGCTTTGCGGCTCATCCCCGTGTCGACGATTTCGAGGGGGAGCATGACGTTTTGCAGGATGGTCCGCCATTCAAGCAGGACTGGGTTCTGGAAGGCCATGCCGACGGTGGATTTGGGGCCTTTGACCAGTTCGCCATGGAGCCAGACTTCGCCCGCGTCAGGCTTCATCAGGCCCGCGATGAGGCGAGTCAACGTGGACTTGCCGCAGCCCGAGGGGCCCACGACGGCGGCAAAACCGCCTTCCGGTACGCTGAGTTCTAGCCCGTCCAGCACGGGCAGCGGGCCTGAAGGGGTTTTGTAGGCGTGGCGCACGCCCTTGATGTCTATGAGATTGCTCATGGGCGTGCGCTTTTCTTGTCCTCAAGTAGCGAAGCGATAGGACGTAAAAAACGTCTTACTGGAGTTTCCGCGCGTCTGCGGCGGGCAGGTATGCGTCGGTGAAGTAGAGGCTCGCGTCGGGTGTGTTCTGGAACTCGTAGGTTTCGGCCAGTTGCTCTAGCGCGGTTGCCATGCGGTCGGCATCAACCGCGCCCATGCCATTGGCTTGCACTGCGTCCGTCAGCACGTTGGCGTCGATGGCCAGTTGTAGGCGGCGTTGTTCGAGGGCTGCGTCAGCCGCCGGGTTGCGCTCGATCAGGCTGGCGATAGCGGTCTCGGGGTCTGCGATGGCGTCTTTCCAGCCTGCGGCGACAGCGGTGAGGAAGCCGGTGACGATCTCGGGGTTGGCTTCGGCGAAGTCGGTGTTGGCGATGATCGCGTTGCCGTAAAGCTCCAGGCCGTAGTCAGCCATGAGGATGGTCGAGATGTCTTCCTCTGGCACGCCGAGGCGTACGAGGTTCAGGAAGGACGAGAAGCTGAAGCCAGTGACCGCGGCTACGTTGCCTTCGGCCAGCATCGGTTCGCGTGTGGGGAAGCCCACGGGTTCCACCGTGATCTTGTCCATGTCGAGGCTGTTTGCCGTGGCGAAGGCCGGGAATTGCGCCCATGCGCCGTCGGGGGGCGGGGCGCCCAGAACGCGGCCTTCGAGATCTTTGGGTTCGGACACGCCCAGCGATTTGCGGCCCACGACAGCGAAGGGCGGTTTGTCATAGACCATCATCACAGCCGTGACGGGCGCGCCGGGGTTCTGGTCGAGGAATTTCACGAGGCTGTTGATGTCGGCAAAGCCCATAGGGAACGCGCCCGAGGCCACTTTTGGGATCGCGTCGAGCGAGCCCTGGCCTGCGGAGATTTCGACGCTCAGATCGGCGGCGCCAAAGTGGCCGTTGTCGATGGCGGTGAAATAGGGGGCGGAGGGCCCTTCGAACTTCCAGTCGAGGGCGAAGGGGACGTCTGTTTCGGCATAAGCGGCGGTGCCGAGCATGGCCGTGGCCGCAAAGGCGGCGAGGGTGCGTTTGAGCATAGGTCTCTCCCAGGTGGTGACTGCGCGACGTTAGGGGGTGGCGTTCCGGGACGGAACGGCTGCCCCCCTGCCGCGTCGTGTTCTTTGCGCCGGGACTGTGCGGTGTGCTGAAAAATTATGCAACGGATTTCAAATTGGATTGTGTGGGGCGGTGGTTCGTGGCCTTCTGGGCGCACACCCAGAGGGAGGTTCGACGATGAAAGACGACAATTTCCTGCGCGCCAACAATGCCCGGCATATGTGGCATCCGATGGGGCACCCGGGCGAAGCGATGGCCCATGCGCCGACGATCATCACGGGCGCCGATGGGTCGGTGATTGAGGATATTGACGGGCACAAGACGGTCGATGCCGTTGGGGGCCTGTGGTGTGTGAACCTTGGGTACTCAAATAACGCCGTGAAGGATGCGATTGCGAAGCAGCTTTATGATCTGCCGTACTATTCCGCGTTCTTTGGCACGTCGAACCCGACGGCGATTGAGGCGTCATATGCCGTGCGTGAGTTCTTTGCCGAGGATGGCATGGCACGGGTATTCTTTACGTCGGGCGGGTCGGATTCGGTTGAGACGTGTCTGCGGTTGGCGCGGCAGTATCACCGCATCAAGGGCGAGCCGGGGCGAACGAAGTTCCTGTCGTTGAAGAAGGGCTATCACGGGACGCATTTTGGCGGGGCGTCTGTGAACGGGAACAATCGGTTCCGGGTGGCTTATGAACCGCTGATGCCTGGGTGTTTTCACCTGCCGTCGCCGTACACCTACCGCAATCCGTTTCACGAGACGGACCCGGCTAACCTGGCGCAGCATATTGCGGCGGCGATGGAGGATGAGATCCAGTTTCAGGGGCCGGGCAGCATTGCTGCCTTTATCATGGAGCCCATTCAGGGCGCGGGCGGTGTCATTGTTCCGCACGAGACGTTCATGCCGCTGATGCGCGAGATTTGTGATCGGCACGGCATTCTGATGATCGCTGACGAGGTGATTACTGGCTTTGGCCGGACGGGCGACTGGTCCGGGTCGCGGCATTGGGGTGTGCAGCCGGATATGATGTCCTGCGCCAAGGGCATCACCTCGGGCTATTTCCCGGTGGGGGCTGCGTTGATGAGTGACGCGGTGGCGGAGGTGTTTGAGAGCGCCGATGCTGATGGGGCGATTTTTCATGGCTACACCTATTCGGCGCATCCTGTCGGGGCGGCGGCGGTGACGGCGTGTCTGGAGGAGACTTTGCGGCTGGATATCAAGGCCAACGCGGGGCCGCGGGGTGGGCAGCTTTACGAAGGATGCGTGGCCTTGATGGAAAAGCACGACATCGTGGGCGATGTGCGCGGTGGGCATGGGTTGATGACGGGTGTGGAGCTGGTCAGTGATCGGGCGACCAACGCACCGCTGGATGCCGACACGATGAAGCGCGTCCACAAAGCCACCTATGAAGCCGGGGCCATGGTGCGGGTCGGGGGAAACAACATCATGATGTCGCCGCCGCTGGTCGTGACGGAGGCCGAGATTGCCCAGGTCCTGAGCGCGCTTGATGCGGGGCTGTCGGCGGCTTGATGGATCAGCCGGTCGAGAGCAGACGTGACGCGGTCGCTTCGTTCACGGCCAAAAGGGTGTCGTAGAGGATCGCGAGCCGCAGGAGTGACTTTACATCGACGTCGTGCGGCAAGGCCGACAGCGGGTCGATGAAGAAGATCAGGGCGTCGAGTTTGCCTTCGGCAATCATTGCGCCGATCTGGGCATCGCCGCCATGGGGGCCGCTTTTCAGCCTCTGAACGTGCAGCCTGGTTTCATCGTTGATGCGCCCGCCTGTCGTGCCCGTCGCGTAGAGGGTGCTTTGGGCAAGCGTCCCTTCGTGCGCTTTGACCCAGGAGATCATCTGATCCTTCTTTTGATCATGCGCCACCAGCGCAATTGACTTGATCATATGTGATCCCTTTCAGGCGCTATTCATCCCGTTTGCCTGCATCCGCGGCCCAGGTCCATGTTAATGGCGACTTGCGTTTCAATGCGCCGCTGAGATGCTTGCGCATCTTGTGCGAGGCATCGAGGTTGTCACCCGCTTCGAGCATGTCGAGGATTTCCAGATGTTCGGTACATTGTTCGACGAGCCGCTCGTGATTCACTTCGGCGCGGTACTCCATCAGCCGTCGCATCCGGTTGACTCGCTGAAGCGCCATGAAGAAGAACAGGTTGCCTGATAGCTTGATCAGTTCCTCGTGGAAGGTTGAGCCATTTGCGAGGAGCGACTCCGCCGGAACCGAACTGAAGTCCATGTCCAGCATGCTTTCCTGAATGCGTCGCTGTTCGGACAGGATGGTGCGATCCAGTTCAAAGGATGGCTCAAGCATGGCGGCGGGCTCAATCGCCATTCTGAACCGGTAGATTTCGTCAAAGGCCTCGGGCGTGTTGGCGACCGGAAGGAACCGCCATCCGTATCCCTCCTTGCGCTCGATCCAGCCTTCGCGCGCGGCGCGCACAAGGACTTCGTTCATGCGCGCCTTGGTCCAGCCGTAGCGTTGGCGCAGGAAGTGTTCCGTGACCTCTTCGGGCAGACGATTGACCAGCCAGTCTTCGGCCAGCCTGTGATATTCGTCATCCTCGGAATTGGTTGGCGCGTCGAGCGCTTCGGTCATTGCGTCGGCATCCGGCTCGGCCACGAAGAACCCGCGATTTTCCTGCCGGATCAGGAAGCCGCCGCTTTCAAGCAGGTTCATGGCTTCGCGCACGGGGGTGCGGGATACGCCATAGCGATCCGCAAGCTGCTGCGCGCCCAGATGCTGTCCGGCAGAGATGCCGCCGGACGCTATGTCCTGAAGCAGACGTTTCGAAATCCGTTGTGCAAGATCGCTTGTGCGCATGGCTGGGCTGGCCCTTTCCTCAACATGCGGGACGTGGACGACCCGTTTCGCCAAGATTGCACGGGGAATGCAAAATGGTAAGGATATTCGCGCATTTTGATACCATCAGGTGCAATCAGCCGGCCTCAGCCTTGCATGGCGCTTTGACGCTTCCGGCTTCTGTTGATCAGGTTGAGGGCAATCGGCACTAGGATGACTGCCACCAGAATGATCGACAGAACAAGTGATACGGGGCGTTCCCAGAAGAGGCTCATGGTACCCTGCGAAATGATGTAGGTTTGCAGGAAGGTTTCTTCTGCCATCGACCCGAGCACCAGTGCCAGTACGGTGGCCGCGGGCGAGTAGCCGTATTTCTTCATGGCAAAGCCGATCAGTCCGCTGCCAACAAGGATCCAGGTTTCCACAATGCTTGCGTTGATGGCAAAGGCCCCGATCACGCAGAGCAGAACGATCACCGGGACGACATTAACGTAGGGAATGTCGAGGAATTTTACGAAGAGCGGGATGGCGAAGATGCTCATCGCGATCAGGATCATGTTGCCAAGATACATGCTGGCAATGAGGCCCCAGACGAATTCGGGGTCGTTGACGATCAACAGCGGGCCGGGTTGCAGGCCCCACATCAGGAAGGCGCCGAGCAGCACGGCCGTCGCGCCTGAACCGGGGATGCCAAGTGACAAAAGTGGCACCATTGCCCCGGCAGAGGCCGCGTTATTGGCGGCTTCCGGGGCGACCAGCCCGCGCATTTCGCCCTTGCCAAACTTTTCAGGGTCTTTGGCCACCTTCTTTTCCACCGAATAGCCGATGATCGACCCGAGCGTGGCGCCCGAGCCGGGCAGGACCCCGGCGATGAAGCCGATCACGGAGCCGCGCCAGAAGGTCCAGCGGGATTCGTGGTAGTCCGTTTTCGAGGGCCAGAACTCCTTGTCCCGGAAGCTTACCCGCAAACGCTTGGCCGGCTCACGGTGCTGCCCGTTGAAGATGCAGTGCAGGAGTTCGCCGATGCCGAACAGGCCAATGGCCACAGCCACGAAATAGACCCCGCCGATCAGTTCGGGCGAGCCGAAGGTGTAGCGTTGCTGACCGCTCATCACGTCGACGCCGACGGTTCCGATGGCAAAGCCGATCAGGGCCGAGATGAACCCCTTGAACTTGTTGTCGCCCATCATCGTGGTCAGCATCAGCAGGCCGACGGCGATGATCAGGAAGTATTCGGACGGGCCGAAGGAGGCGGCGAAGTTGGCCAGTGACGGGGCGAGGGCGGTGATGAGGATCACGCCGACCGTTCCGCCGAAGAAGGAGGCGATTGCCTGCATGACCAGCGCCGGGCCTGCGCGCCCCTTTTGCGCCAGTGGGTAGCCGTCGATGGTTGACGCCACGGTTGCCGATTCACCCGGCGTGTTGATCAGGATCGACGTGATCGTGCCGCCATACATCGACCCGTAGTAGATGCCCGCCAGCATGATGATCGCGATGGTCGGGGTCAGGCCAAAGGTCATGGGGATCAGCACGGCGATCCCGGCGGCGGGGCCGAAGCCCGGGAAGAGCCCGACGATCATGCCCAGAAAGGCACCAATCACCAGAAACAGGAACCCTTCGGGCGATCCGGCCACGCTAAGGCCAAGCGAGAGGTTGGAGACGATTTCAGCGAACATGGGGAGGAGCCTTTCGAGCGATCAGGCGTCGTATCAGAAACCAAAAGGGGATGTGGGGAGCGAGGCGTTCAGCAGGATCTTGAACAGGCCGTAGAGAAAACCCGGCAAGGCAAGACTGTAGATCACGTTGCTGACGGGATGCGCGCGATTGAAGGTGAAGAGGAAGGCGAGCATGAACATCACCATGGCGATGAGCGCGCCGACGATCTTCATGATGGCGACGAAGGCGCAGATGTAGGCGAAGACGATAAAGACGTCGCGCCCGAATTCGGGACCGCCGTCGATGGCATGCGCATCAACACCAAATGTATCGGCCTTGGCCTCTGCTTCGGGGTCGGCCAGATGGCGTGGCGCTACACCGTTTTGTCGCGCTGCCCGCCATTCCCGCACATCGCCCCACAGATTGACCGCGGTCGACAGGATCAGCAGCACACCGATCACCAGCGGAAAGAACCCCGCAGCCGGTCGACCCGAAGACGTCACAAGCGTCAGCGTGGTGAGGCCGTAGATTGTATATCCAATCGCAAGCACCAGAAGTGCTGCGGCAAACCATTTTTTCATCGGACCTCCCCCTCCGATCTGCCAGACAGCCATGGGCGCAGAGCACGCCCATGGCAGCTTTGGTTTCACTATTCCTGGATTGCGCCGATCTCGACGAGTGTTGCGCGGTACTGTGCGCTTGTCTCTTCAAGGTAGGCTGCGAATTCGTCACCCCAGATCGGGTTGCCCGACATGCCGTTGGTTGACAGGTATTCCTGCCATTCGGGCGTTTCGATCACTTTCTGGAGTGTCGCAACCCACCAGTCCTGGACCTCTGCATCCACACCGCCGGGCATGACGACACCGCGGGGCAGCGAAAAGCTGAAGTCATAGCCGAGTTCCATGAAGGTCGGCACATCGGGGTTGTTTGTGCTGCGTTCCGTGTCGGAGAAGGCAAGCGCCGTCAGGGTGCCCGCCTCAAGCTGGCCAGAGACTTCGGATGGGTTCGCCACGACAGCATCGACGCTGCCGGAGGTCAGAGCCGTGACGAGTTCACCGCCCGAGCCAATGGGCACGTATTCGAATTCGATCTCTGCGGATTGGGCAAAGAGTTCAGCCGTGACCCGCTCTGGCCCGGCAGAGCCGCTGCCTGCGATGGTCACGCGACCAGCATTTGCCGCTGCGACAAAGGCATCCACGCTGTCAAAGTCGGAATCGCTGCGCACGACCAGAAGCATCGCGTCACTGGCCAGTAGGCCCACAGGCGTGAAATCCGCATAGGTCCAGTCGGTGTCTGCCACCAGCGGTGTGCCGATGAAATTGCCGCTGGTCGAGGTCAGGCGCTGACCGTCTCCGGCTTGCCGCGCCACATAGCTGAAGCCGACGGCACCGCTGCCGCCTTCGCGGTTTTCGACCACGATGTCACCTTCATAGAGGTCATAGGACCGCAGAATATCGACGACTGTGCGCGACATCCGGTCATTTCCGCCGCCGGGGCCGAAGGCAATCGTATAGGTCAGCCGATCCGACCCATAGCTTCCAGCCATCGCCGGAAGCGATAGGGCGGCGGCCGTCAGGCTGACCGCTGCTCCTGCAACAAGGGTGCGCCGTTTGATCATGGTTTCCTCCCTTTGATCATTTTGCATTTTTAAACGCCTTTGTGCAGTAGGCGGATGAATTGCATCATGTCAAGTTAAAAAGCAAAGTATTGTTCTGCGTATTATTGCGCATCAGTGCTCGTATTGCCCCGCGTATACGCAGTCTTGCTTAGATTCCATTCAATGAATGGTGTCTGGCTTCGTCGCGCTGCATTTGATTGCGGGTTGCATTTTGCTTTTTATAATTTTAAAGAGCAAAAATACACACAAGACGAACCGATGGGAGGAAGTGTTCAATGAAGCTGATGGTGCTGCCCTGTGATGGCATCGGGCCGGAAATCATGTCCGCAACGCTGGATGTGGTGGCTGCGGCCAGTGCGCGTTTCGATCTTGGTCTTACCTTCCATGAAGAGGTTTCAGGCTTCGACAGTCTGAAGTCCCATGGAATCACCTTGCGGGAAGAGGTGCTCGACCGGGCGCGGACGGAATTTGACGGTGTCATTCTCGGCACGCAGTCGCATATGGACTATCCCCCGGTGGCCGAAGGCGGGCGCAATGTGTCAGCGGGCTTTCGCATTGGTCTTGACCTCTATGCCAATGTCCGCCCGGCGCGCAGCCGCGACTTTCTGATCAACAAGGCGCCGGGCATGGATCTTGTGATCATGCGTGAGGCGACCGAAGGCTTTTATCCCGACCGCAACATGTTCAAGGGCGTGGGTGAGATGATGCCTGACCCGGACATGGCACTGTCTGTCCGCAAGATCACGCGCCACGGGTCCATGCGGATATGCCGCGAGGCCTTCAAGCTTGCCATGCAGCGGGACAAGAAGGTCGCGGCGATCCACAAGGCCAACTCTTTCCTGATGACCGACGGTTTGTTTCTTGAATGCTTCCGCACGGTCGCCAAGGACTTTCCCGAGGTTGAGACCGAAGAGTTGATTGTTGACGCCTTTGCCGCGCTGCTCGTCCGGCAGCCCGAAAAATACGATGTGGTGGTTGCGACGAACTTCTACGGCGACATCCTGTCTGATCTGGCGTCGGAGTTGTCCGGATCGCTTGGTCTGGCGGGGTCCATCAATGCGAATGCGGAAACGGGTCTGTGCTGTGCGCAGGCGCAACACGGGTCGGCCCCCGACATCGCTGGCCAGAATGTGGCCAATCCGACATCGCTGATCCTGTCGGCAGCCATGATGCTGACTTGGTTGGGGGAACAGCGCGGTGTTGCGCCGTTGATGGATGCCGGTGCAGCGATTACGGATGCCGTTGACGCGGTTATTGACGATCCGGCCAAGCGCACCCGTGACCTTGGTGGATCAGTGAACACAGACACTTTCGGTCGTTTTGTGGCAGATGCGGTGGCGGCACAGGCTGTCGCTGCCTGATCTCCCAATCGCGAGCGTTCGGTTCGCGACAACGGTGGCGCTGCCCCCTCCCTCGCAGCGCCACCATCCCTCCTTCAAAGGATACGGTGATGCCAAGGATTGCCCTTGTCCACGCAACCAGACTTGCAATCTACCCGATAGAGAAGGCTGCACGCCGCCATTGGCCCGAGGCCGAGATGATCTCGATCCTTGATGAAGCGTTGTCGATCGATCGGCGGGCGTCGCATGACATGCCGGAGAGCCTGCGCGCGCGCATTGTTGCTTTGGCGACATATGCGGAAACCACCGGGGCTGAGGGCGTGCTTTTCACATGTTCGGCCTTTGGCGGTGCGATTGAGGAGGCGGATCGCCAAAGTGTTCTGCCGATCATGAAACCGAATGAGGCGATGTTCGACGCCGCTTTGGCCTGTGGTGATAGGGTTGCAATGATCTACACCTTTCCTCCGGCCGCCGGGGGTATGGAAGAAGAGTTCCGACAGGCTGCGTTGGCTGGCGGGCACAACGCTCGGCTGTCCTCTTACTTTTGCGAGGATGCGCTGGAGGCGAAACAGGCGGGCCATCATGCTGAGCATGATCGTCTGATCGCGCGGACCGCGCAGCAGATCGAGGATGCGGATGTGATCATGCTGGCGCAGTTTTCCATGGCGGATGCCGCAGAGGAGGTGCGCAAGCACTGCGCGGTCCCTGTGCTTTCAAGTCCGGACGCAGCCGTGACCGAGATGCGCCGCCGGGTCGAGGCGCAGGCGAGGGTGGTCGCATGTTGATCGGTGTCATCGCGGACGACTTCACCGGCGCAAGCGATATTGCCAACACGCTGGCCAAGGGGGTTGCCCCCGAGGGTGGTTTGCGCACCGCGCAGTTTGCGGGCGTTCCCGCCGGACCTGCGCCTGACGACATTGACGCGGGCGTTGTATCCCTGAAAAGCCGCACCGCCCCAGTGGCAGATGCCGTGCGTGACAGCCTGGAGGCGCTCGCGTGGCTTTGTGCGCAGGGGTGCCAGCAGATTGTTTTCAAGTATTGCTCGACCTTCGATTCCACGAAGGAGGGCAATATCGGTCCGGTCGCGGCAGCGCTTGCCGATGCGCTGGGTGCGGATAAGGTTGTGTTCTGCCCGGCCTTTCCCACGACTGGGCGCACGGTCTACCAGGGGCACCTGTTTGTTGCAGACACGCTGTTGAGTGCGTCCGGGATGGAGAACCATCCGCTCACCCCAATGTCCGATCCGGACATCCGGCGCTGGTTGTCTCATCAGACGACAGAAGCTGTCGGTCACCTGCCTTACACAGATGTCGTGCGTGGGTGCGGGGCGATTGAGCAATCCTTGCGATCAGCCAAGGATCGCTTTGTCGTGGCTGATGCTGTGACGGATGCCGACCTGCTTGAACTTGGTCAGGCGCTGGCTGATGCTGTCCTGATCACGGGTGGTTCTGGCATTGCGCTTGGCCTGCCGGGGAACCTGATCCGTGCGGGTGCTGCGGCCGGTCGTTCCCCTCTTGCGATGGAGCTGGCGGGGGCCGAGGCAATCATGGCCGGGTCGTGTTCCGGCGCGACGCTGGGCCAGATCGACGTGCACGCAGCGAACCACCCAACTCTGCCTATTGATGTGCCCGGTGTCATGCAGGGCCATGTCACGCTCGATCATCTTCTTGAATTCTATGCAGCCAATGTTGGTTATGCCCCGCTGGCCTACTCCTCTGGCACACCGGAAGAGGTGAAGGATGTGCAACGCCGCTTTGGAAAGGATGCGGTTGCCGAAAAGCTCGATGCGCTTTTTGCAGACACAGCGGTGGCGCTGGTTGAGCGCGGCTGGCGACGGATCGTCGTGGCGGGCGGTGAAACCTCGGGCGCAGTGGCGCAGGCGGTTTCGAATGCGTTTGCCGCACCCGCGATGGCAATCGGTCCAGAGATTGATCCGGGCGTCCCTGTCCTGACCCTGACGGGGCAAGAGACAGTCGCGCTTGCCCTCAAGTCGGGCAATTTCGGTGCCCCCGACTTCTTTACCAAGGCGTTGCAGGTGATGGCGGAGGGACGCGCGTGAGTTCGGAAGAAGGCGATCTGCGGAAGCAGATGGCAAAGCTGTGCCGTTCACTTTTTGAGCGCGGTTTTTCTGTTGGTACCGCGGGCAATGTGTCGGCACGGCTGTCTGACGGCATTCTGATGACGCCCACCAACGCCACCCTGGGTGACATCGACCCAGACCGGATTGCCAAGATCACGCTGGATGGCCGCCACATCGCCGGGGACAATCCCACGAAAGAGGTCTTTCTGCATCAGGCGTTCTACGAAACGCGCCTGGATGCCGGTGCCGTAGTTCATCTGCATTCCACATGGGCCACGGCCTTGTCCTGTCTGAAGGATATCAACCCCCTGGACTGCGTGCCGCCCCTGACGCCTTATGTGGTGATGCGTGTCGGGCCGGTGGGCCTTGTTCCTTATGTCAAACCGGGCGACCCTCGGGCCGGAGATCTTATCCGGGCGTTGGAGGGCCGGTATGCCGCCGTTTTGCTGGCCAATCATGGGCCGGTTGTGTCTGGCAAGACCTTGTTCTCTGCTGTTTGCGCGGCGGAAGAGCTGGAAGAAACGGCAAAGCTGCTTGTCGCGCTGCACGCCTTGCCAACCCGCTATTTGACGGCGGCGCAGGTGGATGAGTTGAACACCACATTCGGAAGGATTTGAGACATGAAGACCGCCGACCTGATAGACGCGCACGCCGACAAACTGCGGCTTCTCCACCTGCCGTTTCGAGCCTTCGGGCAGAAGGCGCATTTCGCGGGGCAGGCTCAAACCGTTAAGTGTTTTGAGGACAACACGCTGATCCGTGCGCAACTTGAGCAGCCCGGTGACGGGCGTGTTCTGGTTGTCGATGCGGCGGGTTCGACGCGGGTTGCGGTGATGGGGGACATCTTGGCTGACCTCGCCATCGTGAACAACTGGGCAGGTGTTGTTCTTGCCGGTGCGATCCGTGACAGCGTCGAAATCAACCGGATGGGCACGCTTGTGCTGGCCTTGGGCACGTCGCCCGTCAAAAGCGCAAAGGACGGGTTGGGCAAGGTGGGCGGGACGATCACCATGGGCGGCGCGGCAGTTGCGCCCGGCGATTGGATATACGCCGATGCCGATGGGGTGCTGGTCAGCGACCGCAAGCTGGTCTGAACCCGAAGTCGACGCCTGACATGCTAGAAGTACCGGGCGCGATGTGACTGCAAGACATCCATGCGGAGCGGTTGCGCGCGCGTTTTCGGCGAAAACGTCGCTGCATATTACCGGCGCACTGGCCCTCTGACCGGGGGCAAGACTGTGTGACAAAACGCGCATGTGCACCCTGTCGCACCCCCGCTGATCTGCCAGGACCGCCGTCTATATCAGGCTCAAGACGATAGGAGTAACCGTTCCGAGCGGAGGTCTTTTATGGACACCCTGATGCTGTCCCGTATTCAATTTGGGGCAAATATCTCGTTTCACATCCTGTTCCCAACGATCACCATCGCGTTGGGCTGGGTCCTTTTGTTTTTCAAGCTGCGCTACAACGCCACCGGTAATGTCCGCTGGATGGAGGCCTATCGCTTCTGGGTGAAGGTGTTTGCGCTGTCCTTTGCCATGGGCGTCGTGTCGGGAATCACCATGTCGTTCCAGTTCGGAACCAACTGGCCCGGTTTCATGGAAACGGTCGGCAACATCGCCGGGCCACTCTTGGCCTATGAGGTGATGACCGCCTTTTTCCTCGAAGCGGTGTTCCTTGGCATCATGCTGTTCGGCTTCTCGCGTGTGCCGGGATGGTTGCACACCTTGGCCACGTTCCTCGTGGCCTTTGGTACGACCATGTCGGCCTTCTGGATCCTCGTGCTGAACAGCTGGATGCACACGCCCCAGGGCTTCGAGATGCGCGATGGCGTGGCCTATGCCACCAACTGGTTCGAGATCATCTTTAACCCCTCGATGCCCTATCGCCTGATCCACATGCTGCTGGCCTCTGGCCTGACTGTGGCGTTCCTGATTGCCGGTCTCAGCGCGTTCCGCTGGTTGCTGGGTGATCGCAGCAACAGCGTGCGGGTGACACTGAAAACCGGTGTCTTCATGGGCGCTCTGCTGATCCCTATGCAAATCTTTATGGGCGACATGCACGGCCTGAACACGCTGGAGTATCAGCCGCAGAAGGTGGCGGCGATGGAGGGCAATTGGGAAACCCAGTCGAATGTGCCGCTCCTTCTATTTGCAATCCCCGATGAAGAGGCGCGCGAGAACCGGATGGAGGTTGGTATTCCCAACATGGCCTCCATCATCCTCAAGCACAAAGCGGATGGCGTGGTGCCCGGTCTGAATGACTTTGTGGCCGAAGACGGCACCGTGATGCACCCGCCGGTCGCACCTGTGTTCTGGTCGTTCCGGATTATGGTGGGCACGGGCTTTGCCATGTTGCTGCTGAGCTGGGCGGCGTCCTATCTGATGCTGCGTAGGAAGCGCGGGCCCGAGGGCGTGCCGAAGATGATGATGTTTGCGATGGTGCCCATGGCGTTCTCTGGCTGGGTGGCCACGCTGGCCGGTTGGTACACGACCGAGATCGGGCGTCAGCCATGGTTGGTGCAGGGTGTGTTGACCACTGAAACGGCCGTGGCGGATGTGCCTGCGCCGTTCGTCGGCACCACGCTGGCTGCCTATCTGGCGATCTACGCGCTGTTGCTTGCGGCTTACATCGGCGTGTTGTTTTTCCTTGCCCGCAAGGCCGTGGATGGTGATCTGCCACGTCCGCGCACGCCCCTGTCGGGGCAAGCCATTGCCCGTGAAATACCTGCGGAGTGACGTGAATGAACCTGTTTGGCGATCCAACCGTTTGGCTGCCCTTCACCTTCGCCGCCCTGATGGGTGTGTCCATCCTTGTTTACGTCGTCCTTGACGGGTTCGATCTGGGCGTCGGGGTCTTGTTCCCCTTCGCCACGGACGCGGAAAAGGATATCATGGTGGCGTCCATCGGCCCCTTCTGGGACGCGAATGAAACGTGGTTGGTGCTGGCCATCGGCCTTCTGCTGGTGGCCTTTCCGACAGCACACGGGACCATCCTGACGGCGCTTTACCTGCCGGTGGCGATCATGTTGATTGGGCTGATCTTGCGCGGCGTCGCCTTTGAGTTCCGGGTCAAGGCGCCCACGCCGCACAAAGCCACGTGGAACTGGCTGTTCTTTGCAGGCTCGTTGATGACGTCGTTGGCCCAGGGTTTTATGCTGGGCAAATACGTCATGGGACTGGAAGGCACCTTGGGCACCTGGGCCTTTGCCGCGATCACGGCCGTGTTCCTGACGGTCGCCTATTCCATGATCGGCGCGTGCTGGTTGATCCTGAAGACGGAAACGGAGCTTCAGGCCAAGGCCGTCACCTGGGCGAAGGGCGGCATCTGGGGTCTGATCCTTGGTCTGGGTGCGGTGTCGCTCGCCACGCCGCTTGTCAGCCCGCGCATTTTCGACAAGTGGTTTTCGGCGCCCGAGATATTCCTGCTGGCCCCGCTTCCCATCCTGTCGGCTGTGATGGTCCTGCTGTTGTGGCGGTCGCTGCAACGCCTGCCCAACGTAACGGACAAGGGGTCACGCGCGCCGTTCACCTATGCTATCTTGCTCTACATCCTGGCCTTCTGCGGGTTGGCGTATTCTTTCTATCCCTATGTCGTTCCAGAGCAGCTGACGATCTACGAAGCGGCAAGTGCGCCCGAAAGCCTGATGATCATTCTGGTCGGAGCCATTTTCGTTATTCCGATGATCGGGGGTTATACGGCTCTCGCCTATTGGGTTTTCAAGGGTAAGGCGGCAGAGCTGCGCTACGACTAGTCTTTCTTCTGGCTGAAAATACTTCGGGGGTGAGCGCGTAAGCGCGAGGGGGCTGGCCCCCTTTATCCCCGCTTTCCCTTGGCGCGCAGGCTGTTATTCTGCGCTGCGGAATGCAAGGGAACCGACAACATGTATGATTTCGCCGCCATGGGCGCGTGGCTGGAATTCGCGGTGCGCTGGCTGCATGTGATCACGGCCATCGCCTGGATCGGCTCGTCGTTCTACTTCATCGCGCTTGATTTGGGCCTGCACCGCGACCGCAACCTGAAGAGCGGCGCGGATGGTGAGGAGTGGCAGGTGCATGGCGGCGGCTTTTACCATATACAGAAGTATCTCGTGGCACCTGCGGGCATGCCGGATGGGCTGATCTGGCACAAATGGCAGAGCTATTGGACGTGGATCAGTGGGTTCATCCTGTTGGTGCTGGTCTATTATCTGGGGGCGGAGTTTTACCTGATTGATCCCAATGTGATGGACCTTGCCACCTGGCAGGCCGTGGGGATCTCGCTGGCCTCGCTGGCGCTGGGCTGGGTCATCTACAACACGCTGTGCAAGCTGTTTGTGAACGCGGACCAGACGGTGTTGATGGTGGCGCTCTTCGCGGTGCTCATCGCGATGTCATGGTTCTACGCGCAGGTGTTCACGGGTCGTGCGGCACTGCTGCACTTGGGTGCGTTTACCGCCACCATCATGTCGGGCAACGTCTTCTTCATCATCATCCCGAACCAGAAGATTGTGGTCGCCGACCTGATGGCCGGCCGCACGCCCGATGCGATCTACGGCAAGATCGCCAAGCAGCGGTCGACGCACAATAACTACCTGACCTTGCCCGTCATCTTCCTGATGCTCAGCAACCACTACCCGCTGGCCTTTGCCAGCGAATGGAACTGGGTGATCGCCAGCCTTGTCTTCCTGATGGGCGTCACAATCCGGCACTGGTTCAACACGCATCACGCGCGCAAAGGCAACCCGCACTGGACATGGGGTGTGACGGTGATCCTGTTCATTCTGATTGCCTGGCTGTCCGTCGCCCCATCCGACCAGCGTGAAGCTGCGGTCGTCACGCGCTTTGCGGAGGCCGAAGGGTTCACCCACGTCCACGACATCGTTCTGGGCCGTTGTTCCATGTGCCATGCGGCCGAACCTGTCTGGCCCGGCCTGCACTGGGCACCCAAAGGGGTTGCACTGGAAACGGAGGCAGATCTCACCCGGCATGCCCGTGCTGTCTATCTGCAATCCGGCGTGTCTCATGCCATGCCACCGGCCAACCTCAGCTACATGGAAGAGGATGAGCGCGCGGCCATTGTCGCCTGGTACAAGGCGGCGACGAACCGGTAAGGCGGAGCTGTCCTCCGCCAAAACCGGCATGGTCGAATCGCAGGTCTTCATGCTAAGTCTTGTGGCATGAACTCCCACGCCCCCAATATACGTCCTGTTATCCGACAGTTGGACGACGCTGCGATCAATCGCATCGCGGCGGGCGAGGTGGTGGAACGCCCGGCCTCTGCGGTCAAGGAGCTGGTCGAGAACGCGATTGACGCCGGGGCCAAGCGTATCGCCATTGATGTTGCGGACGGCGGCAAGACTTTGATCCGGGTCACGGATGACGGCTGTGGCATCGCGGCAGATGATCTTCCGCTCGCCCTGTCGCGCCATGCGACATCCAAGATCGACGGTAGCGATCTGCTCAACATCCACACGTTCGGTTTCCGGGGCGAGGCGCTGCCGAGCCTTGGTGCCGTGGGACGGCTGACCATTACCAGCCGTGTGCCTGGAGAGGCCGCTGCCGAAGTCAGCGTGACGGGAGGTGACATCGGTGCAGTCAAGCCTGCCGCGTTGAACAGCGGCACCGTTATCACTCTGCGCGATCTGTTCTATGCCACGCCTGCGCGCCTGAAATTCCTGCGCACCGACCGGGCCGAGGCGCAGGCGATCACGGATGTGGTCAAGCGCCTTGCCATGGCCGAGCCCTTCATCCGGTTCGAGCTGCGCGATGTGTCAAACGACCCACGCACAGTGTTCAAGGCCGAGGCGCAAAGTGGCGACGTGGTGGCCGCCCTCAAAGGGCGTTTGCGTGATGTGCTGGGCGCAGATTTCACCGATAATGCGATTGCCATTGATGCCGAACGCGATGGTTTGCACCTGACCGGTTTTGCAGCTCTGCCAACATATTCGCGGGGCTCGGCGGTGGCGCAGTTTCTCTATGTCAACGGTCGCCCGGTGAAAGACAAGTTGCTGACCGGTGCGCTGCGCGCCGCTTACTTCGATTTCCTCAGCCGCGACCGCCACCCTGCCGCGGCGCTGTTCGTGGACTGTGATCCGCAGCTTGTGGATGTGAACGTGCACCCGGCCAAGTCCGAGGTGCGGTTCCGTGATCCCGGCGTGGCCCGCGGGCTGATCGTATCGGGCCTGCGCCATGCTTTGGCCGAAGCCGGACATCGCGCGTCTACGACCGTCGCGGGGGCCACGCTGGGTGCGATGCGACCCGAACCAACTGAACCGCGCGTCTACCAGATGGACCGGCCAAGCCTCGGCCCGCGTACGCCGATTGAGACCGGCTTTGCCGAGATGGCACAGGACTTCAGCGCGCAGGTGGTCGAGCCCCCCCAGCCGATGAGCGACAGCGAAGAGGCCCCCGTTGACCTTCCGTTGGGTGTCGCGCGCGGGCAGGTGCACGAGAACTACATCGTGGCTCAGACTGCCACCGGTATGGTGATCGTAGATCAGCACGCGGCCCACGAGCGGTTGGTCTATGAAAAACTGAAGCGCCAGATGGCAGAAAATGGCGTAGCGGCTCAAGCGTTGCTAATCCCGGAAATCGTCGGCTTGTCATCGGGTGACTGTGCCCGGCTGCTGGAGATTGCCGACGACCTCGCACGCTTTGGTCTGGGCATTGAAGCCTTTGGTGGGGACGCCATCGCAGTCCGTGAAACGCCTGCGATCCTTGGCGAAGTCGATGCCAAAGCCATGATCCACGACATTCTCGACGAACTGGCTGATCTTGGCGCGTCCCAGTCCGTGCAGGCGAAGGTCGAGGCAATCCTGTCCCGTGTCGCGTGCCACGGCTCCATCCGCTCGGGCCGCCGTATGCGCGCCGAAGAGATGAACGCTCTGTTGCGCGAGATGGAAGCAACACCGCATTCCGGCCAATGCAACCACGGGCGGCCCACCTATGTGGAACTGAAACTGGCCGATATTGAACGGCTGTTCGGGCGCACATGATCCAGATTGGAGATACGACATTCGACACCAGCGACCCGCTGGTGATGGCCGCCCTGACCGGGGCTGCGATCCTTGGTTTGATCCTTGTCTTGCTGATCCTCGCCTTGCGTGCCGCGGGTCGATCGGCACGTGCGGCCGAGCCGCTGGCGAAGCAATTGGGCTATCTCGGCCAACATGTGCAGGGTCTGGCGCAAGGGCAGGAGGGGCTGCGCGCCTCGATCCAAACCGTGTCGGATACGGCGACGAATGGGCAGGCGCAATTGGCGCAGACGGTTGAGATGCGGCTGTCGGCAGTCCAGCAGCAAATGCAGGACCGACTGGCAGACAACGCGATGCGCCAGAATCGCGCGCTGACCGAGATGCAGGAGCGGATGAAAGAGACGCTGCACGGCTCCTCCAAGCAGACGACCACCAGCCTGACGCAATTGCAGGAACGGCTGGCCGCCATCGACAAGGCACAGGACAACATCACCAACCTGTCGGGTGATGTGCTGAAGCTGCAGGACATCCTATCGAACAAGCAAACCCGCGGCGCCTTTGGCGAGATCCAGCTGCGCGACATTGTCAGCAAGGCGCTGCCCAGCGACAGCTATGCGTGGCAGCCGACCCTGTCGAACGGCAAGCGCGCCGATTGTATGGTGCATCTGCCGAATCCGCCGGGCCCGATTGTCATCGACTCCAAGTTTCCGCTGGAAGCCTACGAAGCCCTGCGGCGGGCCGAGACAGACCATGAGTTGAAGCAGGCCGTCGCCATGATGAAGACGGCGGTGAAAAAGCACATCGCCGATATTTCTGACAAGTATATCATCGAGGGTGAGACGGCCGACGGTGCCTTGATGTTCCTGCCGTCCGAGGCGGTCTATGCCGAGCTGCACGCCAACTTTCCTGATCTTGTACGCGAGGGGTTCGATAAGCGAGTGTGGATCGTGTCGCCCACCACCTGCATGGCCACGCTGAACACGATGCGCGCGATCCTCAAGGATGCGCGGATGCGCGAACAAGCGGGTGAGATTCGCAAGATGCTACGGAACCTGCACCGCGACGTGGAACTGGTCGTCGAGCGTGCGGGCAAGCTGGAAACCCATTTCGACCAGGCCCGCCGCGATGTCGAAGGGATCACCACCGCCGCCGAACGGGCTGGCAAGCGGGCGGGCAAGCTCGATAATTTCGACTTCGAAGAATTGCAGGATCAGGGTACGCTGGCGCTGGATAATCGACCACCGGCAGCGGAATGAACCCGCAAGCACAACGCATTTTCTTCGAGGCCGAAGCGCAGGCTGAATGGTTCATCGCCATCCTGCGCCTGATTATCTCGTCGACTCTCGCCGTCGTTCTGTTCACAACCGTATGGTTCACCGGCCTGCCGGATTCAGAGGTTCTGGAGGCGCAGCTTATCTACGCGGCCATGACGATGGTCAGTTACTTCCTGCTAGGCATCACAATCCTGCTGGTCCTGCGTGCCGGACGGTTTCGGGCCTGGATGGCGTGGCCGTCGGCCTTGATTGACTGCGTGTTTGTCTTGCTGGGCTCTTGGCTGAGCCTGTCGAATATGGGGCTGTCCGGCGAGTTCATCGCCGCCTTTCCCACGATCTGGCTGATCCCCGTTATCCTGGCCTGCGGCGCGTTGCGGTTTAACCCTGCGCTTCTGGCGTCGATGGCGGTTGTGCTGATTGCAGGTTTTGCGGCGATCCTGACCATCCCATTCCTCGCAACAGAGGCTGAGGCGCGGGCCGGGCTGATCTTTCTATTCGGGATGCCGCCCAACATTGTGCGGTTGGTGATGATCGCGCTGGCATCCATCGTACTGGTCGCCGCCTCCATGCGCATCCGTGCGCTCTTGCGCCGGTCCATTGACGAGGCGCAGGCGCGCGGGCAATTGACCCGCTTCCTGCCCGCTCAGTTGGACGGGCAGTTAGCTGCACGGGGGCTGGAGGCGATGCGTGAAGGCCAACAACAGCGCATGGCGGTTGTGTTCATCGATATCCGTGGCTTCACAGCGCGGGCCGAGACGCTGCTGCCGTCCGAATTGTCAGATTTTCTGGCGCACTACCGGTCGAGCATTTCCAAGGCGGCCGAGGACACCGGGGGGATCGTCGACAAGTTCGTGGGCGATGGCGCGATGGTTGTGTTCGATGACCGGCACCGCGATGCCGCGACCTGTGCCGTCGCCTTTGGGCGCGCAGTGTTGGATGGCGCGGATGATGTGCGACTGGGGATCGGCATTCATATCGGAGAGGTGTTTGCCGGGGTCGTTGGAGGGGAAGGGCGCCTCGAATACACAGTGCTTGGCGACACGGTGAATGTTGCCGCGCGGCTAGAAACGGCGACCAAGGCCGAGGCTGTGTCCATGCTGGTGTCGGAAGACATTATGCAGGAACTTGATGTCCGACAGTCAGACTGGCGGCACTTTCCGTCCCTCGTCTTGCCTGGTCGTCAGCAGCCAATCTCGGCGTGGGGGCTGATCAACGGTCGTCAGGGCAAATCAAGTGCTTAAGGGTGCTGAAAGGTCAGAGGTGTAAGGCGGAGGTGTCCTCCGCCAAGTAACCTTAGATGCGTGCAAACCGCTGAGCAATTTTCGGCAATAGGCCCTCGAACCGCAGGGGTGCGTCGGTCACCGCCAAGCAGATGCAATCCTCGTGAATGTCGGCCACAGGCGTGTGGTGCATGTCACTGTCGGCAACCTCGACATCGCCGCGGGCGAAATAGTCATCTTCGTCCTGGAACGCGCCTTGCAGCACCATCGTCATCTCGGTCCCATGGTGGCCGTGATCGGGCATCGCTGTTCCGGCGGGGATGTAAAGAAGCCGGGCGGATGCGTCCTTGGACGTTGGCAGGATTGCCTGCTTCACGCCCATGCCGACGGGCCGCCATTTCACGCACTCCAACCCGCCGCCGATGTAGTCGAGCAAAGGTTGGGGCAGCACTGCATCCCGGGGCTGCGGTTTGCGAATTTCGTCGGGTGCGCCTCCGGCAATCAGAGCCATGGTCGCCGCGAAACTGCCGGGCGTGAGAGCAATGTCATTGCCCAGTGTCTGGTCCAGTACCTCGCCACCCAACGCATCATAGCTTTCGACCACCGCGCGACATTCGTCGCACAGTGATACATGCGTGGCGACCATCAGGTTGAAGGCCTCTGGCAGCGTCCCGGCTGCGTAAGCCATCAGGACGTCGTCCGGCAGGTGATGTGTGATCTTCTGTTTCATATCCGTCACTTCATCGTGTGGCGCAATCGCTCCAGCGCCAACCTAATTCTTGATTTGATCGTGCCCAGGGGCAGACCGGTTTGATCGGCGATTTCGCTGTGGGACAGGTCCCCGAAATACGCCTTCTGTATCAGTTCCCGCTGGGCTGGGGGCAATTCGGCAATGGCCCGGCCCAGCTGTTCGCTTTCCTGCTGCAAGGCCATCACGTCGGCCTGATCAGGTTCTTCTTCGGGGCCCCAACCCAGATCTTCGGGCTCGGGGCGGCGCTGCTTGCGCAGCACGTCAATTTTCCTGTTCCGCGCGATGGTGAAGATCCAGGTCGCCACCGAGGCCCGCGCGGGGTCAAACATGTGCGCTTTGTGCCAGCAGGTCGCCATGACCTCTTGCGCGCATTCTTCTGCCAGCGACGCATCCGCGCCTGACTTCATCAAGAACCCTTTGACCCGTGGGGCAAAGTGGTCGAACAGCGCGGCGAACGCCGCCTGGTCCTGATCGTCGCGGATCCGGATCATGTGGTCGACCCACTGCATCCGTTTCCCGTCACTGTCTTGCATGAGTGCCGGTCCTGTTGCCGCCCCCGGAAGTGCCCCGACGGCTGGCTGCGCATCTGTTTCAGACGTGTCTAAACCCGCAAACATATTCCGTCTACGCGACACAAAGCCTTTTGGATCAAAAATAAAACTCTGGTTTTTGTGCATCCGGTTGCGTCATGCCTGCGTAAATACTGGTGAAACAGAAAGACGACAGGGCCCCGCACATCATGCCATTTGAGACCGCACCAACCGCACCGAAACGCATCGCCGTCATCGGGGGCGGGATTTCAGGGATGGGCGCGGCCCATGCGCTGGCGTCCGACCACCGCGTTACGCTGTTCGAAGCCGAGCCGCGGCTGGGCGGCCACGCGCGTACAATCACGGCGGGCAAGCGCGGCGATCAGCCCGTCGACACCGGGTTTCTGGTCTTTAACTACGCGAACTACCCCAACATGGCAGAGCTGTTTGCCGAGTTGGATGTGCCTGTGGTGAAGTCGAATATGAGCTTTGGTGCGTCCATTGATGGCGGACGGCTTGAGTATGGGTTGGCCAGTCTCGATGCGCTTTTTGCCCAACGCCGCAATGCGCTGAACCCAAAGTTCCTGGGTATGGTGCGCGACATCCTTCGCTTCAACAAACATGCGCTCCGCGTCGCCAACGAAGATCGCACCCGAACCATTGCACAATTCCTGGATGTGATGGGCACAGGTGACTGGTTCCGGGATTACTATCTACTGCCGCTCAGTGGTGCGATCTGGTCAACGCCGATCGAAAAGATCATGGATTTCCCGGCCCACGCCATGATCCAGTTCTTTGAAAATCACGCGCTGCTGAACCATACGGGCCAGCATCAGTGGTATACGGTGAATGGCGGGTCCGTCGAATATGTACGCCGGATTGAAGCCGCCATGCTGGGCAATGGCGTGGACATCCGCCTTGGCGCACCCGTGCAATCCGTGCGTCGCACCGCAGGCGGCGCCCAAATCAAAGCTTGGGGTGGTGAGTGGGAGATGTTCGACGAGGTCGTCTTTGCCACCCACTCTGATGACAGCCTAAAGCTGCTGGCCGATCCGACCGAGATGGAGCAGGCGTCACTTGGCGCCGTGAAGTACCAGCCCAACGACGTCGTCTTGCACCGCGATGCTGCCATCATGCCCGAGCATCGGCAGGTCTGGTCCAGCTGGGTTTATACCGAGGACAAGGATGCGCAATCCGACCGCATTGATCTGACCTATTGGATCAATTCGCTGCAGCCCATCCCGATGGACGACATGCACTTTGTGACGCTCAATACCAAGCGCACGATCCGCGAAGAGATGATCTATGACCAGACCGTGCTGCGCCATCCGGTCTATGATTTGGCGGCACTTGCTGCGCAGGAGCAGGTGCGCGCGATGAACGGGTCGGACAACACGTGGTATTGCGGGGCCTGGATGCGTCACGGGTTCCATGAGGATGGGTTGTCCTCCGGCCTTGATGTCGCCCGCGCCCTGCTGCGCGCGCCGCAGATGCAGGTTGCGGCGGAATGACAGCGACCGTTGATCATATCGCGGGCGTGACCTTTCATGGGCGAAAAGGGGCCATCGACAACGCATTTCGCTACACCGTGGATTACATGCTGCTGGATGCAGAGGCGGAGCTGCGTCTGCCGCGCCTCTTTGGCCGCAACAAGCGCGGATTGATGGCGCTGGACGATGCTGACCACGGCGGTGCGCCCAAGGCCGGGCGTGGTGCTGCATGGGTGCGCGAAGTGCTGCAGGCGCATCAGATTACAGGCGTCGCGCGGATTGAGTTGCTTGCGCAACCAAAGGTGCTGGGCCATGTCTTCAACCCTGTCAGCTTCTGGCTGTGCCGTCGCGCGGATGAGGAAATGATCGCGGTAATCGCCGAGGTCACAAACACCTTCGGCGACCGCCACAGCTATCTTGTGAACCACCCGGACCTGCGGCCCATAGCTGCCGAAGACCGACTGCGCGCGACCAAGATATTCCACGTCTCCCCCTTCCAACCCATTGAAGGCGGGTATGAATTTCGGTTCGACATCCGCGATGACCGGATTGGTGTCTGGATCGACTATTCCCGAGACGGTGAGGGCGGGTTGATTGCCACGCTCACGGGACGTCGCTGCGCCCTTACCAACCGCGCCATCCTGCGCGCGGCCCTGCGCCGTCCGCTTGGCTCGCGCCGGGTGCTGGCGCTGATCCATTGGCAGGCGCTCAAGCTGTGGTGGAAGCGCGCGACCTACCGTGCCCGGCCCATCCCTCCGTCGGAGGAGGTGTCGCGGTGAGCAATGCGCAGCCCACACGTTTGCCAGCCTACGCGGTCTTTGCCGCGTTGCTGAGCGCGGCTGGGCTGCCGATCTACATCCATGCGCCCAAGTTTTACGTGGATGAGTATGGTGTGTCACTAGCCGCTTTGGGGGCTGTTTTGTTTGGTCTGCGGCTCTTGGACGTGGTGCAGGATCCGCTGTTTGGAAGGCTGTCAGAGGCGCTGCGGTCGCGCCGCGGTTTGGCGGTGTGGATCGGGTCCGCTGTGATGGCGCTGTCGATGCTGGGCCTCTTTGCGGTGCCCCCGCTTTTGCCCCCGCTGATCTGGTTTGCGCTGATGCTGACGGGGGTCTTTTCAGCCTTCAGTTTCCTGACCATCAACTTCTACGCCCAAGGGGTGGTCAAGGCGGATCGGCTGCCGGGGCAAGGGCATCTGATGCTTGCGCGCTGGCGGGAAACCGGGGCGCTTTTGGGCGTGTGTGTCGCCGCGATTGCGCCGGTCATGCTGGGCGGGTTCATGGGCGCGCCCTTTGCCGGGTTTGCGGTTGGATTTGCTGTTCTGGCGCTCGCCGCCATTGTGATGATGCGGGGCGAGTGGGTGAGCGAAGGCCTGCCGCCGTCGGTGGGGTTCAAAGCGGTGCTGGGAGATGCGCTGGCGCGCAAGCTATTGCTGATCGCGTTGGTCAATGCGGCCCCTGTTGCTGTCAGCTCAACCCTGTTTTTGTTCTTTGTGGAGAGCAGGTTAGAAGCGCCAGGCTTCGAGGGACCGCTGCTGCTTCTGTTCTTCCTATGCGCTGCCTTGGCCGCCCCGATCTGGGGGCGCTTGGCAGAGCGCTACGGCCCAAAACCCGTGCTGCTGAGCGCCATGGTTCTGGCCATTTGCGCCTTTGGCTGGGCCGTCACGCTAGGGCCGGGCGACTGGGTTGCGTTTGCCATCATTTGCGCCCTGTCGGGGGCAACTTTGGGCGCGGACCTGACCGTACTGCCCGCCGTGTTTGCCACCCGCATGGCACGTATCAGCCCCTCGGCCGCCGAAGGGTTTGGCTTGTGGGCCTTTGTTTCGAAATTCACCCTGGCTTTTGCTGCCGTCACCCTGCTGCCCGCGTTGGAGCGGGCCGGGTTTGACAGCACTGCAGCCACCCATCCGCCCGAAGCGCTGACGCTTCTCACGCTGCTTTATGCAGCCGTGCCTTGTGGCCTCAAGGTCGTGGCCATCGCGCTGCTTGCCACGACAGATTTGAAGGAGACGTGACATGGACGGTTTGATTTTCACCCTGTTGGGGATTGCCTTGGTTTTGTTTGTGGGTTGGAGCAAGTCGCGCTATGCCGATTTTCTGGCCCAAAGCCCCGAAGACTACGCACTGAGCAATGGACCGCAATTCGATGTCCGTACGCATCTGAATGGTCCGATCATTTGCGAGGGCGTGATTTTTGGTCCGACGGGGCGCGTGTCGTCGCGGTTTGTCGGTGAGTTTGACTGCAAGTGGGAAGGTAATACCGGCGTTATGGACGAGGTGTTTACCTACGATGACGGGTCCAAGCAGACGCGGGCATGGCGTCTAACCATCGGAAACGATGGGAAGATTTTGGCACGCGCGGATGATGTTGTGGGCGACGGGTCGGGGCAACAGTCCGGGAATTCGGTGCAGTTGAAGTACAAGTTTCGCCTGCCGGAAGCGTCGGGTGGGCATGTGCTGGATACGGTGGACTGGATGTATCTGGCGCCAAACGGAACCATCGTGAACCGGTCGCAGTTTCGGAAGTTCGGGATCAAGGTGGCTGAACTGGTCGCCACCATGCGGCCCGCAAATGAAGAGTTGAAAGAAGTGGCATGACTGAGAATACCCTGGGGGGCAAACGATACTGGCTGGTGGGCGCGGGCGACGGTTTGGGCCGTGCGCTGGCCCACTGCATGAGCCGCGCAGGGGTCGAAGTGATCGTGTCGTCGCGGGGCGAGGACAAGCTGAAAGAACTGGTCGAGGAGCTGCCGGGAAAGGCATCGTATCAGACCATCGACATTGCGGATGATGACAGCGTGAAAGCTGCTGCCGAGGCCGTGGGCGAGATCGATGGGATTGTGCTACTGGCCGGAATCTATTGGCCTTTTTCGGCCAAGGAGTGGAATGCCGAGCAGGCCACGGCCATGGCGGATGTGAACTTTACCGGCTTTATGCGGGTGCTCGGGCAGGTGGTTCCCGGCTTTGTTGAAAAGGACGCGGGGCACATTGTGATCACCTCGTCCTTGACGGGTTTTCGGGGGCTGCCGGGGTCGATTGGGTATACTGCGTCGAAGGCCGCGACGATGTCTCTGGCGGAGTGCATGTATGCTGATCTGCGAGACACGGGCGTGCGGGTGCAGGTGGCCAATCCGGGCTTTATCAAGACGCAGCTGACGGACAAGAATGACTTCAAGATGCCGTTCATCATGGAGCCGGAACAGGCGGCGCGTGAGATGTTCGAGCACATGCTGACGGATGGGTTCAAGAAGAGTTTTCCGACCTTCTTTTCGCTGCTGTTTCGCGGGTCCCAGTTTCTGCCGGATTGGTTGTATTACCGGATTTTTGCCTGAGCACCGTGCGCCGGGGTTAATGGGGCGTTCGGTGGTTAAGATCGGGTAAATTGCACATTTTGCCTTTGAAACTGCGTGTTTTTGGCGGGTGGATTCACGGCCTTTTCTGGCTGGCTTTGTGAAACCGCACATTTTGGTTTGAAAACTGCGCGTTTTGGCTGGCCCGCGGGGGTTAACGCCTTGTTCAGAAAGGCCGGTCGTTAAGGTTTAACTAGGCCGCTTTACTCTTTGTTTACATCCATGCGCTGCGGGCGAAACGGCCCGCCGGAGGAATTTTTCTGGCAAGATGAAGAGGGCGTGTGGCGCCTCCATTTGATCCGGATCAAGGCTTGGGGGCCTGCTGTGCGCAAAGGTCGTGTCAGGAGGTGAGCCATGGAGCTTGAGATTGAGCGCGCCGTTGTGGCGCAGGTGGTGCTGATGGGTCGCGAGTTGGAGCGGGCCGAGGCGGAGTTGCGTGGGCTGATCGACCGGCTGGATACGGACGAACAGGCCGAACTGATCGCCATCATGTGGGTTGGGCGCGGTGCGTTCGAGCCCGATGATTGGAACGAGGCGCTGCATACCGCCGAGTCTGAAGCGACCACGCCCTGTGCCGACTACCTGCTCGGGACGCCGCATTTCACTGATCATCTTGAGGCGGGGATGGAGGCGTTGGGCCTGCCGCTTGGGGATGATGAGGATGCGCTTTTGCGGTGAGGGTGTGGTGGGTTGAAAACCCACCTTACCGTTCACGCAGCGGGGTGAACCCCGCCTTACGCCGTGTGGTCGACGATGGCGAGGTGCTGGGCGAGGCGGCTGATTTCGTCCATCCAGTTGGCGACGAGGTGCCCGTCGGAGGGCGCTGCGTGGACGCCGGGTTTTATTGCTCCTCCCTGGGCTGCCTGCACGGCCAATGACACCGGGATCGACACGAGCCGCGCCATGGCGGTGCCGCGTGCGTCGCCCCAGGCATCCATCACATAGGTCTGGTGCCATGCGGTGCCTGTCGCGTTTTCCGCCTTGAGATCGACGCAGAGGATCACGCGGTCAGGCTCACTCTCTGCATAGCTGTTCTCGGCCAGCATCGCGTCGGACATTTCCGCCAACCGCGCGTCGCTTGGGTTGGTTTCAATCTCGGCAAAGACGTCTTTCCATGCGTCCGCCCAGCCGTTCAGTCGCAGGGTGCCGCGGACGAACTCGTGTACTTCCCATTTCGGGTCGAAGCCGTATTCGGCCATGAAGGGGAGGCTGTCGCGGTTTGGGTAGACCTCGAACGTCTCTGGCTGCGGCAGGGGGGCGGAGTAGCTGGTGATCGCGTCCCAGGGTTTGGAGACGGTGAGTTCTTCGCCGGCGCGGATGGATTTGGACGGGGATTTGAGGGCTTTGAGCACGCCGACCGGGGCCCAGCTGAATTTGTAGCGGAAGGCGTTGGCGTGTTTGGGGACACCGCCGCAATAGGATTTGAAGCTGATCCGGTTGGTGTCGTCATAGGCCCCCGAGTTGCGGTAGGCCGCGACGAGGTGGTGCGCCATCAGGTGGTCGATGCCGGGGTCGAGGCCGACCTCGTTGACCAGTGCGACGCCTGCTTCCTCGGCCTTTTGATCCAGTGCGCGCATTTCGGGGGCGATGTAGCTGGAGGAGACGAAGTGCGCGTGCGCGTCGATAGCGGCTTGCGCGAACGGTACGTGCCAGTCGCCGGGCAGCATGGAGACGACGGTGTCGCCCGGTTGCAGGGCGGCCTTGAGTGCCGCGAGGTCGAAGGCGCGGATGTCTTGCGTATAGCTGCCGATGGCGTCTTGCGCCTTGCTCACAGTGCGGTTCCAGACTGTGACCGGGTAGCCCAGTTCGATCAATCGTTTGAGCCCGGGGATGGCGGAGAGGCCGGTGCCGCACCAGTGGATTGTCATGGGGTGAGTCCTTTGTTGGGGGTTGGACTGGGGTTCCACCCCAGACCCCGTGGTATTTTCAGTCAGAAGAAACGGATTGTGTGGCTTGATCGAAGGTTGCCTTGGCCCGGCCCCAGACGTCTGTGGTGAGGTCGGTGAGGGTCAGGAGGCTGGGCAGGAGTTGATCGGCGTAGTCTTCGCTCGACTCCACCGGGAGCATGGAGGGGAGGTTGTCGATGGCGGTGACGTCAAGCGGTGGGCTGTCGTGCACCCGGAGGGCTGGGGCGTCCCATGTCGTGGTGCGGTCGTAGACTTTGATCGGGGAGAAGTCGCTGTCGGGGTCGCAGGCGATGTCGCCGATGACGGTCAGTTTGCGTGGCTTGTGGGGCGCGTCGGCAGGCACGAAGACCGGTGTGCCGGGGCGCGCCAGGATGCAGTTGAAAAAGAGGTCGTGCTGCGCGATTTCGGGGAAGGGGCCGCCGTGTTTGGTTTCTGCCATGTCCCATTTGGTCGTTGGGACGCCCATGACGGTGCAGAGGTCGGCCGCCCCCGTGCCGACGCGGCCCAATGCGCCGATGATGAGGGCCGTCGGGCGCTGGGTGCCTGTGGCGACGAGGTCGGATTGGAGTTCGGCCAGCAGGTGGTTGGAGCTGGGGTAGGCCTGGACCGGGCCTGCGATCTGGCCGCGTTGCTGGGCGATCCAGCATTTTAGGGCGACTGCCGCGCCTGCGTAGCCTGCCCAATAGCCGAAGGCTGCGACCCGTTTGCCCTGTTCGTCCACGAGGTATTCGAGGTCGTAGAGGGTGCCGCCACCTGCCTTGAACCGTTGCAGGAGGATTTGGCCCGCGGGCTGGCCCTTGTAGGCGTGGCCGAACATGATGTGTTTGTGGGGCAGCGGCGTGCCGTCTTCGGGCAGTTCCTTGAGGCCGAAGATGATGGCGTCATCTGGCGCGCTGGGCCATGTGTTTTCGGGGGCGATTGTGGCCCCTGCCTGCGCGTAGCGGTCGGTGGGGATGCAGCGGGTTTGGCTGTCTTCGACCGTGACCTTGATCCCGGCGGCGATGAGTTTGGCGGTGCCTTCGGGGGTGAGGCCGACGCGGTCTTCGTTGGTGCGTTGTTCGGCGCGGACCCAGAGATGTGTCATCCGAGCATTCCTTTGGCGCGGATGGTTTTGACGCTTGGTCTCGCTTCCATCGCGTCCATGAAGGTGCGGAGTTTGGGGAAGGGGGCGAGGTCGACACCGTCGCCCGGCAGCCATGTGCAGACCATGAAGAGGTAGGCGTCGGCCAGCGTGAACGTGTCACCGAGGATGTAGGGGCCGGTGAGGCAGTCTGCTTCGACGAATTGGGCCGAGGCGGTCATGGTTTCGGGGACCTTGGCTGTCATGTCCTGCCAGCTTGCTTCGTTGTCCGCCCAGCGGTGGCCGCGCATTTTGTGGGCGTGGTTCACGTGCATGGTGGAGGCGAGGTAGTACATGACGCTGCGCGCCTTGGCTGCTTCGATCGGGTCGGTGGGCATGAGGTTGGGGGCCAGCGACGAGATATAGTCGAGCAGCGCGCCGGTTTCGGTGAGGATCGTGCCGTTCACGTCGAGGGCGGGGACGCGGCCCTTGGGGTTTACCTTGGCGTAGTCGGGGGACTGCTGGTCGCCCGCGGCGAAGTGGAGTTGGTGGGTGTCGTAGTCCAGCCCTGCCTCTTCCAGTGCGATGGCGACGGCGATCGAGATGGTGCCGGTGGCGTAGTAGAGTTTCATCTTGGCCCTTTAGACATGGGTTTGCGCGTTCGACCTTATACATGCGTCTGCGCATGATGGCGGTCGGGGTGTTCGAGGTGGGGGACCGCGTTGAACATCACGGGCGACCATGTGCCGCCGATCGGGTGTAGGCGGTGCATAGAGGTGTTCATGATTGCGAGCGCGACGTTGGCCATGGCGCTGACTTCCAGGCCGAGATGGAGCCGCATGCTCATGGCGATGAGGCCGCCCGAGGTGACGACGAGGGCGGGGCCGTCGCCTTGGCCGATTTCCGTCAGGGCGTCCTTGATCCGTTTTTCGAAGTCGGAGAACCGTTCGGGCACGTTGTCGAGTTTGTCGTCCTGCCAATGGGCCAGCACTTTGGGGAAGTGGTGGACGAACTCCGAGGGGGCTGTTGGCACCGGGATGCCGTGTTCGGTTTCCAGCGCTTGCGCCATGGTGAAGTATTCAAGTTCGTTCAGGCGCGGGTCTTCGGTGGCCCTCATCCCCGTGTCCATGCCGCTCGCTGTTTCGCGGTGGCGGCGCAGGGTGCCGGTGTAGAGCCTTGTGTGGTGCTGGTGCGTGGACCGCATGTGGTCACCCAGCCATGCCGACTGCTGGTGGCCGAGGGCGGAGAGCTGGTCGTAGCTGGCTTCGTCCTTGGCATGGGTGTTGGCCTGGCCGTGACGGATAAGAGTGATGTGGGACATGGGTGCCTGTTGATTTGTTGTTCTTGTTCTAGGCTGGCGGTGTGCCTGTGGGAAGGGTGGGAGCCTCCGGCGGGAGTTTATTTTGCAAGATGAAGACTGGATCAGGTGCGTTGGAGGCGGCCGACGAAGGCCGGGAGGAGGATTGTGAGGAAGAGGAGGCGGGCGACGTGGGCCGCGGCGACGAAGCCGGGGTTTGCGCCGAGGACGACGCCCATGGCGATCATGGTCTCCAGGCCCCCTGGGGCGAATGCGATGAGGACGTGGGTGGGGTCGAAGCCGAGGGTGTAGGCCACCGGGAGTGCGGCGGCGAGCGCCATGAGGACGGTGAGCGTGGTGACGGTGAGCCCTGCGAGGAGCGATTGGGCGAGGGCGCGGCGGGTGATGCCGTTGAACCGTGCGCCGATGAGCGTGCCGACCGTCATCAGGCCTGCATAGCTGAGCCAGGGGTGCATGACGCCCGGTGTCACCTCGGTCGCGTGGCCGAGGGCGGAGGCGACCATGCCGCCGATCAGGAGCGGGGCGGGCAGGCCGATCTTGTCGAGTGCGTAGCCGAGGGCGAGGCCTGCGATGAGGAGAAGGCCGAGGTGGCTCCATGCCATGGGAGGCCCGGGGGGTAGCACCTGTCCGGTGAGTTCGAAGCCGAAGGCCAGGGCGATGGCCGGGACCGTGAGGGTGAGCGCGAGGAGCCGGACGGACTGGATGACGACGATGCGCGTGGTGTCGAGGTTGAGGCCGGTGGAGAGGCCCACCACGAAGCTGAGGTGACCCGGTGCGGCGGCGAGATAGGCGCTGCGTTTGTCGAGGCCGAAGCCGTGGTGCAGGAGCCGTCCGCACAGCCAGAGCGTGGCCCAGAGCATAAGCCCGAGGGCGGCGAAGGCGAGGGGCCAGCGCAGCATGGCCGCCGTTGCGTTGCTGTCCACACCACTGCCGATGGAGACGCCGACCAGCAGGAAGACGAGGTTGCGCACCGTGTCGTCGATGCCCGTGCGCAGGCCTGCGAGGGCCGCAAGGCTAACCAGCAGGGCGGGGCCTGTGAGCACGGCGATGGGGGCGCCGATGGCTTCGGCGATTCCTGCGCCGATGGCGCCGACGATGAGTGTTTGTGCGGTGATGCGGAGGCTGTCGGGGGAAGGACGTGCGAGCATGCCCTTTGGCTACCTCTGTTGCCGGGGGTGAGCAATGGTTGCGGATCGGAAACCTTGATGGCGCAAAACCGGGGTGCGGTGTCGGGATTGGGAGTCACGGGATTGCGCGCGCTCTCCTATATCTAAGGCAGAACAGGGAGATGCGGCAGATGTCGGATATGGTGACGTTCACGCTGGATGGACAGGAAGTGCAGGCCGAGGCTGGCATGACCATTTGGGAAGTGGCCCATGGTCGCGGTCTGGTGATCCCGCATCTGTGTCACAAGCCTGCGCCGGGGTATCGCCCGGATGGCAACTGCCGCGCCTGCATGGTTGAGATTGAAGGCGAGCGGGTTTTGGCCGCCTCGTGCATTCGCGAGCCGTCCGAGGGGATGGTTGTGACGACCAATTCGGCGCGGGCGGAGAGTGCGCGCAAGATGGTGGTCGAGATGCTGGTGGCCGATCAGCCCGAGCGGGATGTGGCGCATGACAAGTCCGCGCATCTTTGGGACATGGCGGAGATGAACGGTGTGTCAGAGAGCCGGTTTCCGAAGCTGGAAGAGGGGCGGATTCCGCTGCTGGACGATTCCCACGTGGCGATGTCTGTGAACCTCGATGCCTGTATTCAGTGTGGGCTGTGCGTGCGGGCGTGCCGTGAGGTGCAGGTCAACGATGTGATCGGCATGGCGGGGCGGGGGCATGATGCCTATCCGACTTTCGATTTTGCTGACCCGATGGGCGAGAGCACCTGTGTGGCCTGTGGCGAGTGTGTGCAAGCCTGTCCGACGGGTGCTTTGATGCCGTCCACGGTTGTGGATGACGCGCAGGTTGGGGACAGCAAGGACTACGACAGCGAGGTCGAGAGCATTTGTCCATTCTGCGGCGTGGGCTGTCAGGTGTCGCTGAAGGTGAAGGACGGCAAGGTCAAGTATGTCGAGGGGATCAATGGCCCTGCGAATGAAGGCCGGCTCTGTGTGAAAGGCCGCTTTGGTTTTGACTATATTCATCACGATCACCGTCTGACCAAGCCGCTGATCCGGCGGGAGGATGCGCCTGCCAAGGGGTTGAATGTGGACCCCGGCGATTGGTCGACCCATTTCCGGGAAGCGTCCTGGGACGAGGCGTTGGATTTTGCGGCGAACGGGTTGAAGGGCCGGGGCCGCGAGGTGGCTGGCTTTGGGTCGGCGAAGTGTACCAACGAGGAAGCCTACCTGTTTCAGAAGATGATCCGGCAGGGCTTTGGCCACAACAATGTCGATCACTGCACGCGGCTGTGCCATGCGTCATCTGTTGCGGCGCTGATGGAGAATGTGGGGTCGGGGGCTGTCACCGCGACCTTTAACGAGATCGAGAATGCGGATGTGGCGATTGCGATTGGGTGTAACCCGATCGAGAACCACCCCGTTGCCGCCACCTATTTTAAGCAGTTTACCAAGCGTGGTGGGAAGCTGATTGTCATGGATCCGCGCGGGCAGGCGCTGAAACGCTTTGCCAGCCATATGCTGCAGTTCCGGCCCGGCGCGGATGTGTCGATGTTGAATGCCATCATGCATGTGATTGTCGAGGAAGGTCTGTACGACCAGCAGTATATCGACGCCTATACCGAGAATTGGGAGGCGGAGAAGGACCACCTTGCGGGCTTTGCGCCTGAGAAGATGGCGGAGATTTGTGGCATCGAGGCAGATGTGCTGCGCGATGTGGCGCGGACTTTTGCTGGCGCGAAGTCGGCCATGATCTTCTGGGGCATGGGTGTGTCGCAGCACATTCATGGGACGGACAACTCGCGCTGTCTGATTTCGCTGGCTCTGATGACGGGGCAAGTGGGTCGGCCGGGTGCCGGGCTGCATCCGCTGCGCGGGCAAAACAATGTGCAGGGGGCCAGTGATGCCGGGCTGATCCCGATGTTCCTGCCCGACTATCAGACGGTGACGGATGATGGCGTGCGGTCTGCGTTCACGGATGTTTGGGGCTCCGGCGACTTCTCGAACGAGAAGGGGCTGACCGTGACCGAGATCATGGATGCGGTCCATGCCGATCAGATCAAGGCGATGTATATTCTGGGCGAGAACCCGGCGATGTCGGACCCGGATGTAGAGCATGCGCGCGATGCGCTGGCAAAGCTGGATCATCTGGTAGTGCAGGACATTTTCATCACCGAGACGGCGAACTATGCCGATGTCATTCTGCCCGCGAGTGCCTTTGCCGAGAAGACGGGGACCGTGACCAATACGAACCGTCAGGTGCAGATGGGGCGGCCTGCGGTCCCACCCCCGGGCGAGGCCAAGGAAGACTGGTGGATCGAGGTGGAGCTGGCCAAGCGGTTGGGTCTGGGCTGGGCCTATGAGAGCCCGGCGGATGTGTTTGCCGAGATGAAGCTGAACATGAAGTCGCTCGACAACATTACGTGGGAGCGGTTGGAGGGGCAGAATGCTGTCACCTATCCGTCCTTGAGCCCGGAAGATCCGGGGCAGGCGATTGTGTTTGGTGATGGGTTCCCGCGGCCTGAGGGGCGCGCGCGGTTTACCCCTGCGGCTGTGATTGCGCCGGATGATGTGCCGGATGCGGAGTATCCGATGATCCTGACGACGGGGCGGCAGTTGGAGCATTGGCATACCGGGTCCATGACCCGCCGTGCCACCGTGCTGGATGCGGTGGAGCCGGAGGCGAATTGTTCGTTGCACCCGTCGACGTTGCGGAAACTGGGGGCTGTGCCGGGGGATATGGTGCGTTTGACGACCAAGCGGGGGTCCATCGAGATCATGGCGCGTGAGGATCGCGCGGTGTCGCCGGATATGGTGTTCTTGCCCTTTGCTTATGTGGAGGCGGCGGCGAATATTCTGACGAACCCGGCCGTCGATCCTTATGGCAAGATCCCAGAGTTCAAGTTTTCGGCTGTGCGCGTTGAAGCGGTCGCCGGGGCTGTGGCGGCGGAGTGATCCAGATGTGCGCCTGACGGCGCGCGCGATCTATTTTTGCTGACGAGGGGCTCTGCCCCTCGCGCTCCCCGTGGTATTTCTGGTCAGAAGAAGGGGATTGCGGTGGCGTTGAATTCTGAGCGGTTTTTGGCGGATTTGCATGCGCTGCGGTCTTTTGGGGCGTCGGGTGTGGGCAAGGGTGTGGTGCGGCCTGCGTATTCGGAGGCTGACATGGCGGCGCGGGACTGGTTGGCGTCGCGGATGGCTGAGGCTGGGCTTGAGCCGAGTTTCGATGCGATGGGGAATCTGTTTGGGTTGGCGGAGGAGCCTTCGCTGCTGCTTGGGTCGCATTCGGACAGTCAGCCGCAGGGCGGGTGGCTGGATGGGGCGCTGGGTGTTGTGGCTGCTTTGGAGGTTGCGCGGGCCAGTGTTGAGGCTGGTGGGCCTGCGGTTTCGGTTGTGTCCTTTCAGGATGAAGAGGGGCGCTATGGGGTGACCACCGGGTCGAATGTGTGGTCTGGTGGGTTGTCCTTGGCTGAGGCGGATGCGCTGGTGGATCATGAGGGTGTGGCGCTGGGTGATGCGCGCCGGGTTGTCGGGGACCGGGTTGAGGCGCCTGTTGATCCGGGGCGGTTCACCGGGTTTGTCGAGTTGCATATCGAGCAGGGGGCGACGCTGGATACTGCGGGTGAGCAGATTGGCGTTGTGACGGATATTGTTGGTATTCGGGATCGGGTCATCACGCTGACCGGGCAGCAGAATCATGCGGGGACGACCGCGATGTCGCTGCGGCGGGATGCGTTTCAGGGGCTTGTGGCTTTTTCCAGTCGGTTGAATGAGCGGTTGCGGAATGTGGTCACGCCGTCATCGGTCTGGACCATCGGGCATGTGGCTGTGGCGCCCAATGCGTCATCCATCGTGCCGGGGCAGGTGCGGTTTTCGATGCAGTGGCGGGATGGGGATGCGGACCGTTTGGCGCGGATGGAGGCGGTGATCGAGGAGACCTTGGCCGAGGTGGCGGGTGAGATGGACCTGGGTGTCGAGATGGGGCCGCTGTTGGGGTTGGAGCCTGTGGCGATGGATGCCGATCTGCGCGCGCGGTTGGAGATGGGGGCGGAGGCTGTGGTGCCCGGCAAATGGCGGCGTATGCCGTCGGGGGCGCTGCACGATGCGACCAATGTGGCGCGGGTGCTGCCGGTGGCGATGCTGTTTGTGCCGTCCATTGGCGGGATCAGCCATGCGTTTGAGGAAGATACGGATGAAGCCGATCTTGTCGCAGGGCTGCGGGTGCTGGCCCATGCGGCGGGGCTTCAGGCTTTGGCGTAGCCCCGTCTGAGCGCGCGTTGCCGGTAGCGGTCGGCGGCGGTGGAGGCCGCGCGCAGGTCGCTGTGGCAGGTGATGCGGCGGCAGGGTTTGCCACCTTTGACGCCCCATTCGATGACCACGGAGGCTTCGGCGAAGAGGTTGAACGTGATTTCGACCCGGTAGAACCGGGCGTCGTCAGAACGGTAAAGGAGCGCTTCGACCATAGGGCGATTCTGCCACGGGTTGAAACCTCATGTCCACTGCACATCGCCCAGAAAGATGTAACCGGCGCCATAGATCGTTTTGATCAGGCGAGGGTTTTTCGGGTCTTCGCGCAGTTTTGTCCGCAGGCGGCTGATGCGCACGTCCATGGCCCGGTCAAAGCTGTCGCCTGCGCCGCCGCCCAGCATTTCCTGCATCTGGGCACGGCTGATCAGTCGCTTGGGCGCGTCGAGGAAGAGGCGGAGCACTTCGCCCTCAGCATGGGAGAAGGGGGTTTCGCTGCCTTGGTCGTCGGTCAGCGTGTAGCTGTCGAAGGAGGCGGTCCAGCCGTTGAAATTGGCGATCTGGCCGGTTTGTGTTGTGGCTTTGGGCGTGCGCAGGCGGACGCGGATGCGGGCGACCACCTCGGCCGGATCGAACGGTTTGATGATGTAGTCGTCTGCCCCGAGTTCGAGCCCGGTCACACGGTCCTGCACTTGGGCGCGGCCCGAGATGATGATGACCGCGGCCCCTTGTTCGAGGGCGAGTTTGTGGACGAGTGTCAGCCCGTCGGTGTCTGGCAGGCCGAGGTCGACCAGGCACACGTCGGGCTTGTGGGTTTTGAGTGCTGCTTCGAAGGACGAGGCGCGGGAGAAGGAGAGGGTGCGGAACCCTGCCTCTTCCAGTGCGTCGGCGAGGATGGTGCGGATCGCTGGTTCGTCGTCGAGGATGGTGACAAGGGGCTGGGTCATGCGGCGTCTGCTTGCAGAAGGGCGGCGAGGTCTGAGGCTTCGAACGGTTTGCGCAGGACCGGTGCCGTGCGCGTTGCTGTCTGGAAGGTCGGGTCGCTGGGCAGGAGGGAGGTCATCAGGATCACCGGCAGGCTGCCGTTCAGTTGGGTGGCAAGGTCGATGCCTGTGCGGGTGCCGGAGCCGAGGTTGATGTCGGACAGAACAAGCCCAATGTCGGGAAGGTCGGCGGTAAGAGCAATGGCTTCGTCCACGCCTGCGGCTTCGATGACTGCGTGGCCCATGCCCATCAGGAGGTCGCGGTAGTGTTGGCGGAGATCGGGGTCATCCTCGACCAGCAGCACGAGGGCACCGGCGAGTTGCGGGGCGGGGCGTAGCGGCAGGCGCAGGCGCACCTGCGCGCCGACGTCGCCATTGCCGAGTTTCAGATCGCCGCCCGCGCGTTTGGTCATGTCGTAGACCATGGGCAGGCCCATGCCGGAGCCTTCGGACCCCTTGGTTGTGAAGAACGGGTCGAAGCCGTGTTCGAGCGCGTCGTTGGAAAAGCCGGGGCCGGTGTCGGTGACGACGAATTCGAGCCATGTGTCGTGGACGGGGCGGGCCGTCAGGGTGATTTCCCCGTTCGTTCCGCAGGCGTCGCGGGCGTTGAGGATGAGGTTCAGGAGGCTGTCCTTGACCAATCCGGGGTCGAGCATGTGGGGGCCGGTGACGGTGGTGAAGGTGCTGAGCGTGAGGCCCGGTGGCAGGGTGGATTGCGCCATGGTGGTGACGTCTGCCAGCAGGGTTTCGATGTCTGTGGCGGCGGGGCGCATGGCGCGGCCTGCGGTCATGTCGGCGATGGCATTGAGAAGCTCGCCGCCGCGTCTTGTGGCTGAAAGCGTGCCTTCGATCAGGTCGCTGGCACCTTGGGGGAGGCCTTCCATACGTGATAGTTTGGACTGCAGGCCGAGGATGATGGTCAGCAGGTTTGAGAAGTCGTGCGCCATGCCCGATGTCATCTGGGCGGCCAGCGTGCGGCGGCGGTTTTGTTGTAGGGCGACGCGGGCTTGCGTTTCTTCGGTGATGTCCATGGAGAGGATGTAGACGCCGCCCGAGGTTTCGGGGGTAAAGGCCACACGGATGCGTCTGGCGCTGGCTTCATCGGTGAATTCGAAGACTGACGCCTCGCCCTGATAGGCGCGGGCGAGGTTGGATGCGATGCGTCCATAGGCGAAGGTGCCGAGCGCGTCGGAGATGTGTTCGCCCACGATTTCGGACGGGCGGTTGGGGATGACCGTACTGAGCCGTCTGTTGGAGTAGGTGTAGTGCCCGGTGGCGTCCACATGGGCGATGTGGGCGGGCATCATTTCGGTCGTCAGGCGGGTGCGGGCCTCGGTTTCTGTCAGTTGTCGTTTGGCTTCTTCGAGTGCGGAGACGGTTCCGGCGAGTTGGCGGTTGGTTGAGCTGAGCGCTTCGGTGTGTTGCAGGACCTGATCGCTGAGTTCGGTGGCGCGGGCGCGCAGCAGCGCTTCTTGCGACTTGGTGTGCGAGATGTCGGTGTAGACGGTGACCCAGCCGCCTTGGGGGAGCGGCGAGCCTTCAACACTGATCGTGCGGCCATTGGCGCGGGTGCGTTCCATGTAGTGCGGCTCGAACGCGAGGGCCTGGTCGATGCGTTCCTGCACGAAGCTGTCTAGATCGTCGATGGGGCCGTATTCGCCGCGCTTGGCGAGGTGAGTGATCGTCTCGCGAAAGGTCGAACCGGGGGTGACCAGCGCGTCGGGCAGGTCGAACATCTGTTGGAAGGGTGCGTTGCATACGGCAAGGCGCAGGTCCTGATCATAGATCGTGAGCGCTTGCGCGATCAGGTTGAGGCCGGAGGCCGTCAGGGATGCGGTGTGATCTTGTGCCATGATCTATGGCTAGCACTGGATTTGCGGCGCGCACAACGGCTGCTGGTGGGCTGTTACAATTCGTAAGGATTGGGAAAACATCAGGAAAAAGTTGACGCGCAGCGTGAACCGGACATCCTTAGACGTGTAAGAATCGTCAAAGCGATCATGTGCGCCCCGGGGAGGGGGCGCTCGGGAGGAACATTCGTGGTCAAGTCGCCTGAAGGCGCGAACGGACTGGTGTCCGTTCCTGCGCTGTTACATCGAAATGCCAAGGAATTCGGATCGGCCCCGGCCTATCGCGAGAAGGAATTCGGCATCTGGCAAAGCTGGACGTGGGCCGAGACGCTGGAAGAGGTCGAGGCGCTGGCGCTTGGGCTGATCGACCTTGGGGTGCAGCCCAGTGACCATATCGCTGTGATCGGGCGCAACCGGCCCTACCTTTACTGGTCGATGATGGCGGCGCAGATGGCGGGGGCGATCCCCGTGCCGCTGTATCAGGACGCGGCGGCGGAGGAGATGGCCTATACCCTTGATCATTCGGGCGCGCGCTTTGTCATTGCGGGTGATCAGGAGCAGGTCGACAAGGTCATCGAAGTGCAGGGGCAACTGCCCGGTTTTGAGCAGATGATCTACCTCGATCCGCGGGGGTTGCGGAAATACGATCATTCGAAGCTGCATCAGTATAGCCATGTGCAGGATGCGGGACGGGCCAAGCGGGACGAGTTGGCGCCGGAGATGGCGAAGCGGATTGCGGCGCTGGATTACGACAGCACATGTGTGATGCTGTATACTTCGGGGACCACGGGCAAGCCGAAGGGCGTGGTGCTGAGCAACCGCAATGTGATCGAGACGTCGAAGTCGTCGTCGGAGTTCGATGGATTGCGCCAGAGCGATGACATTCTGGCCTATCTGCCGATGGCTTGGGTAGGGGATTTCATCTTTTCCGTGGGGCAGGCGCTGTGGTCGGGGTTCTGCACGAATTGCCCGGAAAGTGCGGACACGATGCATGTGGACCTGCGTGAAATCGGACCGACCTATTACTTTGCACCACCGCGCGTGTTTGAGGGGCAACTGACCAACGTGATGATCCGCATGGAGGATGCGGGCGCGTTCAAGCAGAAGATGTTCCATTACTTCATGGATCACGCGCGGAAGGTTGGCCCCGCCATTCTGGATGGCAAATCTGTAGGGCTTGTGGATCGGCTGAAGTACTCGCTGGGCGAGTTGATGGTTTATGGGCCGCTGAAAAACACGCTTGGGTTTTCGAGGGTGCGCGTCGGCTATACCGCGGGTGAGGCGATTGGGCCGGAGATTTTTGATTTCTATCGGTCTTTGGGCATCAATCTGAAGCAGCTTTACGGTCAGACCGAGGCGACCGTGTTCATCACAGCGCAGCCCGATGGTGAGGTGCGCAGCGATACTGTTGGGGTGAAATGTCCCGGTGTGGAGTTGAAGATCGAGCCCAATGGCGAGGTGTTCTACCGCTCGCCGGGTGTGTTCGTGGAGTATTACAAGAACGCGGAAAGCACGGCCGACACCAAGGATGCCGAGGGCTGGGTCGCGACGGGCGATGCCGGGTTCATCGAGGAAGATACCGGGCATCTGCGGATCATCGACCGGGCCAAGGATGTGGGGCAGATGGCGTCAGGTGCGCTCTTTGCGCCGAAATATGTCGAGAACAAGCTGAAGTTTTTCCCGAACATTCTGGAGGCTGTGGTCTTTGGCAATGGGCGGGATGAATGCACGGCGTTCATCAACATTGATCTGACCGCCGTGGGCAATTGGGCGGAGCGGAACAACATTGCCTATGCGTCCTATCAGGAACTGGCGGGGCATCCGCAGGTTTTAGCGACCATCACGGACCACGTGGAAGAGGTGAACCGGTCGGTGGCTGAGGACGAGATGCTGTCGGGCTGCCAGGTGCATCGCTTTGTCGTGCTGCACAAGGAACTGGATGCCGACGATGGCGAGTTGACCCGTACCCGCAAGGTGCGCCGCCGGATCATCGAGGAGAAGTACGCAGACATCATCACTGCGCTCTATGATGGATCGTCCGAGGTATCGACGGTGACCGAGGTGACCTACGAGGACGGGCGCAAGGGGTCGATTTCGGCGACGTTGGAGATCCGGTCGGCTGTGACGTCCGCCGTGGCGCAGAAGATGGCGGCGGAATGAGGATGTCGGTGCGACGCTCGGCTGCGCCATCGCCCCGCCCGCCATCCCGTATGGCGCGTCATGTTTGGCGCGGGGGACTTGTGGCGGACCGGCCCTCCGGGGGGGATTTTTTTGAAACAGGGAATGGGGACCGTCGTGGAAAGCCTCCGGCGGAGGGTTTCAGGTTCGAATGGGCGGAGCCGCCGACCCTAGTCCTTGAACACATGTCGCACCGCGCAGGTCAGGCGGTTGTCGCCGGTGAAATAGCCGATGTTGCGCCGCATGATCTTGCGGGTGTCCGTGGCGTTCAGCCCCTTTCGGCGGCAATCAAATGCGAGTTTCAGCAGGTAGCGGCGTTCAAGTGCATCAAACATTGTGAGCCCTCCGAGGCGATGTCTGAGCTTGCGCATAAAATGGTTAACATCCCGCTGACCGCGCGGGCGATGGAGGCAGTTCATGCTTGATCAGGCCGAAGGATACGTCACTGCCGATGGCCGCAAGATTGGTGGCGTGGTGATGGAGATGAAGAACATCACCCTGCGCTTTGGCGGGGTCGAGGCGATCAAGGACATCTCGTTCGACATTCGCGAGGGGGAGATTCGCGCGATCATCGGGCCGAACGGCGCTGGTAAGTCATCCATGCTGAACGTCATTTCGGGCTTCTACATCCCGCAGGAGGGGCAGGTGTATTACAAAGGCGCGCCGCGGCCGCCGATGAAGCCCTTTGAGGTGGCGCGGCAGGGGATTGCGCGGACGTTCCAAAACATTGCGCTCTTCGAGGGGATGACCGTGCTCGATAACGTCATGACGGGGCGGCTGACCCATATGAAGACTGGTTTGTGGGCGCAGTCGATCTGGCGAGGCAAGGCTGAGGCGGAGGAGACAGCCAACAGGGAAGTGGCTGAAAAGATTATCGATTTCTTGGAGATTCAGGCCATCCGCAAGACACCCGTTGCCCGGCTGCCTTATGGGTTGAAAAAGCGGGTGGAGTTGGCGCGGGCGTTGGCTGCTGAGCCTTCGCTGTTGCTTTTGGATGAGCCGATGGCCGGGATGAACGTGGAGGAGAAAGAGGACATGAGCCGCTTTATCCTCGACGTGAATGATGAGTTTGGGACCACGATTGCGCTGATTGAACACGATATGGGCGTGGTGATGGACCTGTCTGACCGCGTGGTCGTGATGGATTACGGCAAGAAGATCGGGGATGGCTCACCTGACGAGGTGCGCAACAATCAGGATGTGATCGACGCCTATCTTGGGGTGTCGCATGACTAGGCGCTTGGTGTCATTCGCGCTTGTTACGCTGTCCTGGGCCGGGTTGGCGCAGGCGCAGGATCAGGCGCTGTTTGAGGCGGGCCTAGGCGAATGCGCGCGGTACATCGCGGCGCTGCCGACCACTGTTTGGACCTCGCAGGTGGCGCCGCTTGACGTGGATGAGGATGAGGGCGGGATCAAGATGACCGTCGTTTATCCGCAGGGGGCTGGCGGTGGGTTCGACTTTGCCGTCAGCTTTGATCACTCGCGAGGCAACTCGACGACGCCCGGCACATGGACGTGCAGCGGGTCGGGGCCGAAGTCGCCGAAATGGCCGCAGTTCAACACGACAGGGTGGATCGGGGCGGATGCGCGGCTGCGTTCTAACGGGTTGGTGGAGTTGAAGTTTCCGCCGCTGCAGCGGGCCTATGCCAATTGCACCGCGGACGCGCCCGACATTTACCTGCTGTTCAATGCAGGTGACGGGGATCGCGTCGTGTTTGCGGCCACGACGGGACCAGCCGCAGCTGCGTTCTGCAGCTCCATGGGATGGAAGGGGTAAGAGATGTCGGATCAACTGATCTATGCCAGTGAGGTGTTCCTGAACGGTCTGATGGCCGGGGTGCTCTATGCCCTTGTGGCGCTGGGCTTTGTCCTGATCTTCAAGGCGTCGGGCATCTTTAACTTTGCCCAGGGCGTGATGGCGCTGTTTGCGGCGATGACGCTGGTGGGCATCCAGTCGGGGCAGGTGCCCTTTGCCCATCTGATCAACGCGATTTTCGGGACCAAGATCCACCATTTTGGGTGGGAGGTGCATTCGATCATTGCGATCATCCTGACCGTGCTGGTCATGATCCTGCTGGCATGGATGGTACAGCGGTTCATCTTCAAGCATCTCGTGGGGCAAGAGCCGATCATTCTGTTCATGGCGACCATCGGGCTCGCGTACCTGCTGGAAGGTGTGGCTGACCTGATGTGGGGGTCCGAGATCAAGAAGTTGGATGTGTGTCTGGCCGAGGGGGCCTGTCTGCCGCAGGGGATCAACGTGGCCATTGATGAGGCGACGTACAACCTGTTTGGTTACGGGTTCTTTATCGACAATCTGGATATTACGGCGACGATCATCGCGATCCTGCTGGTGACGGCGTTGGTGATCTTTTCGCAATACACCAAGCAGGGGCGTGCGATGCGGGCCGTGGCCGATGACCACCAGGCGGCTTTGTCGGTCGGTGTGTCGCTGAACTACATCTGGATTTTGGTGTGGTCGGTTGCGGGCTTTGTCGCGCTGGTGGCGGGCATCATGTGGGGGGCGAAATCGGGCGTGCAGTTTTCGCTGTCGCTGATCGCCTTGAAGGCGTTGCCGGTGCTGATGCTTGGTGGTTTCACGTCCATCCCTGGTGCCATTGTGGGTGGCCTGATCATTGGTGTGGGCGAGAAGCTGTTCGAGTTCTTCATGTCCTCAGGCGACCTCGCCGGGGCGCTCTTTGGCTTTACCATGAACGCGACCGAGAACTGGTTTGCCTATGTGCTGGCGCTGATCTTCCTCGTGTTCCGCCCGCAGGGCCTGTTTGGGGAGAAGATCATTGAGCGTGTGTGATCTGCGGCCGGGTGACTGCGTGAGGCTTGGCCTCACGACACCCACCCGCCCTTCGCCTTCTTATCCGTCGTCCAGTTGGCGGAACAGCGCGACTGTCAGCGCGGCCAGCACTGTCACCGACAGCGTCATCGCCAGCATGAGGTCGCCTGTCAGCAGCATCGTGGCGCCTGCGCAGAACGTCAGAACGAAGATGCACAGCAGCAGCGTTTGCCCCAGCCGGGACTGTGTCCGGCGCGGCGGTTCGCGTGCTGGTGCTGCGACATATACGTCGTCGGCGTCCGGTATCGCCTCGAACAGCTTGGCCTTTTCCGCTGCCAGATCGACAGCACTCAACTCACCCCGCGCGTGCGCGGCATCGAGACGACGGATGTCGTCCAGAATCGCGGTCATAGATCCCACTCCATTTACCCGTGGCCAGTCTGCCATGGGCGCGGGCGGGAAATGTGGCGAAACGCGGAAAACCGGGATGATGGTAAAAGGCGCGTTCACCATGCGCCGGGCAGGAGGAATGGCATAATGTTCTATCGTGAGGCGGGCGATTTTTCGACCACATATCCGCAGGATAGCCAGACCTTCCCGATCAAGTTCGACCGGTATCGCTACTACGTCGTGCTGGCTGTGGCCGTGTTGGTCATGCCCTTTGTCATGACCGATTATCTGGTCAATTCGATCTTTTTGCCGTTTTTGATCTACGCCATCGCGGCGATCGGGCTGAACATCCTGACGGGCTATTGCGGGCAGGTGAGCCTTGGCACCGGGGGGTTCATGGCTGTGGGGGCCTATGCCTGTTACAAGCTGATGACGGCCTTTCCGGATGTGAACATCTTCTTCCATGTGATCCTCGCCGGTGGGATCACGGCCATGGTGGGCACGCTGTTTGGTTTGCCCAGCTTGCGGATCAAGGGGTTTTATCTGGCTGTGGCGACGCTGGCGGCGCAGTTCTTTCTTGTCTGGCTCTTCAACAAGGTGTCGTGGTTCTACAACTACTCGGCCTCTGGCCAGATCAATGCGCCAGAGCGCACCGTGTTCGGCATCGAAGTGACCGGCCCGAATACCGAGGCCTGGGCGACCTACTTGTTCTGTCTGGTCTTTACTGTCGGGGCAGCCATTTTGGCGCGGAACCTGACGCGCGGGTCCGTGGGCCGGGAGTGGATGGCGATCCGTGACATGGACATCGCGGCCGAGATCATCGGGGTGAACCCGCTGAAGGCCAAGCTGACCGCCTTTGCCGTGTCGTCCTTCTTTGTGGGCATATCGGGTGCGTTGTTCTTTGCCGTCTATTTGGGCGCGGTCGAGGTGGGTGAGGTCTTTGGCATCACCAAGTCATTCCTTGTCCTGTTCATGATCATCATCGGCGGACTCGGGTCGATCTTCGGCTCCTTTGCCGGGGCGGCGTTCCTTGTGGTCCTGCCTGTCGTGTTGAAGATCGTAGGCGTGGACTTGCTGGGTTGGCCGACGGACATTGTTGCGCATTTCCAGCTTGTGATCGTGGGCGGCCTGATCATCATGTTCCTGATCCTTGAACCGCACGGACTGGCGCAGCTGTGGCGCGTGGCCAAGGAGAAACTGAGATTGTGGCCGTTCCCGCATTGACGGGGGCGGTTGCCAAGAATGGTGGGGTGAAACCCCACCCTACGGATGGGCCGGATGGCTCGCATCGGATAACCATTAGGGAGGAATTACCGATGAAATACAAACTAGGCACCTATGCCGTCGCAGCCGTGATGGCGGCCAGCCCGGTGATGGCGGACCTCGTGTTCCCAAGCTTGAGCTACCGGACCGGGCCATATGCTGCGGGGGGTATTCCCTTTGCGGACGGTTATGCCGACTACTTCACCTTGCTGAACGAGCGCGACGGCGGCATCGGTGGCGTGGAAACCCGTGTGCTGGAGTGCGAGACCGGCTACAACACCGAGAAGGGTGTGGAATGCTACGAGGCGACCAAGGGCGAAGGGTCGCTGGTCTATCAACCGCTGTCGACCGGCATCACCTACCAGCTGATCCCCAAGACGACCGCTGACGGCATTCCGATGCACACCATGGGCTATGGCCGGACCTCTGCCGCGAACGGCCAAGTGTTCAGCCACACGTTCAACTACCCTGCCAACTACTGGAACGGGGCGTCGGGTGCCATCAACTACCTGATGAGCCAGGGTGACATCGCGGGCAAGAAGATCGCGTTGGTCTACCACAACTCCGCCTATGGCAAGGAGCCGATCCGCACGCTCGAAGAGCTGTCGGAAAAGCACGGCTTTGAGCTGATGCTGGTGGCCGTGGATCACCCCGGTCAGGAGCAGAAGTCGCAATGGCTGCAAATCCGTCGCGAACGTCCCGACAATGTCATCATGTATGGCTGGGGCGTCATGAACCAGGTGGCGATCCAGGAAGCGGCCAACATCCGCTATCCGATGGAGAACTTCATCGGCATCTGGTGGTCCGGATCTGAGAATGACGTGCTTCCTGCGGGTGACGCAGCGAACGGCTACAAGGCGCTGACATTCCACGGTGTGGGCAGCGACTTCCCCGTCTTTGATGACATCCAGAAATATGTTGTCGATGCGGGCAAGGCCGCGGGTGCTGGCGACCAGATCGGCACGGTGCTTTACAACCGTGGCCTTTATGCTGCGATGCTGGCGGCCGAGGCTGCCAAGACCGCGCAGGAAATCCACAGCACGGCCGAGATCACGCCAGCCATGATGCGCGATGGCATGGAGGCGCTGGAGATCACCGAGGCCAAGATGGCTGAACTTGGTCTGCCGGGCTTTGGTCCGTCCTTCAGCGTGTCGTGCGAAAACCACGGTGGCCCGGGCCTGATTGGCATGACCCAGTGGGATGCGTCGGCGGGCACATGGTCGCTCATCTCTGACTTCGCCGAGACGGATATGGAGGTCATCCAGCCGCTGATCGACGCGGACAGCGCATCTTACGCGAGCGAGAACAACATCGAAGCGGGCTGCTAAGCCCTCACATCCCGGCGGCAGCACCTGTTGCCGCCGGGGAATTACATATTTTTGGAACAATGAAGGTGACCCATGCTGGATGCCGAGGTTCAGACCGAGACCGTTCTTGAGGTCAACAATATCGAGGTGATCTACAACCATGTGATCCTCGTGTTGAAGGGCGTGAGCCTGAAGGTGCCGAAACGTGGCATCACGGCGCTGCTGGGTGGCAATGGCGCGGGCAAGACGACCACTCTCAAGGCGATCTCAGGATTGCTGGCGAGCGAACGCGGTGAAGTGACCAAGGGTTCGATCACCTATCATGGGACCAATACGGCTGAGATGGATCCGGCTGACCTTGTGAAACGCGGCGTCGTGCAGGTGATGGAGGGGCGTCATTGCTTCGAACATCTGACGGTTGAAGAGAATTTGATGACCGGGGCCTATACACGCAGCGATGGCAAGGGTGCGATCGCCGCCGATCTTGAGATGGTCTATGACTATTTCCCACGGCTCAAGGAGCGGCGGAAGTCACAGGCAGGCTATACCTCGGGCGGTGAGCAGCAGATGACGGCGATTGGCCGGGCGTTGATGTCGAAGCCTGAAACCATCCTGCTGGACGAGCCGTCGATGGGACTGGCGCCGCAACTGGTGGAACAGATTTTTGGCATCGTGAAATCGGTGAACGAGAATGAGGGTGTGACTTTCCTTCTGGCCGAGCAGAACACGAACGTCGCCCTGCGCTTTGCCCATTACGGTTATATCCTGGAAAGCGGTCGCGTCGTGATGGACGGCCCTGCCGCCGAGTTGCGCGAGAACCCGGATGTAAAGGAATTCTACCTCGGCATGTCGGACGAAGGGCGCAAGTCCTTCCGCGATGTGCGGTCCTATCGCCGTCGCAAGCGGTGGCTGAGCTAAGGGAGTTTTGGCATGAAACGAATTGTTCTGACCGCAATCGCTCTTTTGATGGCGGGCACCGCTTGGGCGCAGCAGATCGCGCGCGAAGAAATCCGCCGCGCTGCCGTGCCGGGATCGGATACGATGGAGGTGGTTGTGTACCGTTTGACAGTGCCGGTCGGGGCGACAATTCCGCTGCACACCCATCCGGGTGACGAACACACGGTGGTTGTGACGGATGCGCGCGCCGAAGCGCCCAATGGCAACATCGTCGAGTTCGCCGTGGGCACACCGCTCTACTTCCCCGAGGGGCAGGTACATGGCGGTCTGACCAATGTGGGCGACGCGCCGATGGTGGCGATCACCACATTTGTTGTGCGCAAGAATGAACCGCTGACGGTTCTGGCCAACTGATATGGACAAGGTCGCCTGCCGCACCCCCGCCGAAGGGCGCGATGGGGTCACGAACATCCCGGCGTGGAAGTTCGACGCGGTGCGCGGTGCGATCCTCGATACGCTGGCGGACGGGCCGATCAAGGCGATGACGCTGAAGGATGCGGTGGGCGAGCGGCTTGACCCGGAGACGTTGGAAAAGCTGGGCAAGCTCGGCTGGCATGTGGTGACGGTGAAGCTTGAAATGGAAGTGCGGGGCGAGATTGAGCGCCTCGATGTCAAAGGTCCGCAACAGATCAGGGCGGTATGAAAGAGATGTTGGACAAAGTGTATTATGATGATCTGGAAACGCGCTCGTCCGACGCGCGTCATGCGGCGCAGCTTGAGGCGGTGAATGCCAATCTGGCGCGCATAGCTGCCGCAGAAGGCAGCTGTCTGCCCGAGATCGGTAAGCTGAAATACCTCGATGACCTTGCCCACCTGCCGGTCCTGCGCAAATCCGAATTGGCGAAGTGGCAGGCGGAAAAGCCGCCCTTCGGTGGTATTCCGGTGTCAAACATCGCCCATGTCTTCCAGTCCCCCGGTCCGATCTATGAGCCGGGCGGCATCAGCCACGATTGGTGGCGCATGGGGCGCTTCCTGCATGCTGCGGGTTTCGGGCCGGGCGACATCGTGCAGAACTGCTTTGGCTACCATCTGACGCCTGCGGGCATGATCTTTGAAAACGGCGCGTGGGCGGTTGGTGCGACGGTTCTGCCCGCCGGAACGGGGCAAACCGAGTTGCAGGTGCAGGCGGCGCGCGATGTCGGCACCACGGCCTATGCCGGTACGCCTGACTATCTAAAGATCATCCTCGACAAAGCCGCAGAGATGGGTGTGTCCCTCAAGATCACCAAGGCCGCTGTCGGTGGCGGTGCCCTCTTCCCCTCGCTCCGTCGGGAGTACAAGGACCGCGGCATCACCTGTATGCAGTCCTATGCAACGGCGGACCTCGGCAACATCGCCTACGAATCCGCCGCGCTCGAAGGGATGATCGTGGACGAAGGGGTGATCGTCGAAATCGTCACCCCCGGCACCGGCGATCCGGTCGCACCGGGCGAGGTGGGCGAGGTCGTTGTCACATCTCTCAACCCCGACTATCCGTTGATCCGCTTCGCCACGGGCGACATGAGTGCGGTCCTGCCGGGCCACAGCCCCTGCGGCCGTACGAATATGCGGATCAAGGGCTGGATGGGCCGCGCGGACCAGACGACCAAGATCAAGGGCATGTTCGTGCGTCCTGAACAGGTCGCGGCCCTTGTCGCGAAGCATGATGAGATCACCCGTGCCCGCGTCATCGCCACCCGAGAAGGCGAGCAAGACGCGATGACGGTGCAGATCGAAAGCCCCAACGACACTGCAGACGCTTACGCAAAGTCAATTGCGGACACGCTCAAGCTCAAAGGCACGATCGAGCTTCACGCCCCTGGCTCCCTGCCCAAAGACGGCCTCGTGATCGAAGACCAGCGCAGCTACGACTGATCCTTCATCTTGCCGGATAAACTCCGGGGGGAGGCGCAGCCGGGGGGCTGGCCCCCCCCTCCAACGACGGCCGTCTCTCACAGGCCAAGTAAGGCGGAGGTGTCCTCCGCCCATCGAAACACTGGAAACCCGAGCGAAAACGTAAGATAACGCCGAAGGTCCATAAACAGGAACACACGTGGCGCTTACTTCCTTCTTCCAGTCCGACGCCCCGCGCAGTGCGGCACCGCGGGTGCTGCCGGTCCTCGGTTGGCTGGTGGCGCTCATCTGCCTGCTGCCGATGGTGGCGGTGGCGCTCGCCGCCGCGACGGGCGGGACGGACACCGTACAGCACCTGATCAGCACTGTGCTTGGGCGGTACACGGGCAACACGCTGCTGCTGGTATTGTTGGTGTCGGTCGGCACTTTCGCCATCGGCACCGGAGCGGCATGGCTCGTGACGATGACACGGTTTCCCGGCGTACGCCTGTTCGAGATTGCGCTGGTCCTGCCGCTCGCTTTCCCGGCCTACGTGCTGGCCTATGCCTATACCCATATCCTCGACCACCCGGGCATCTTGCAAACGACGCTGCGCAGTGTCATGGGCTGGGGACCACGCGACTATTGGTTCCCGGAGATTCGCAGTCTGGGCGGAGCGGCAGCGATGCTGGTGCTCGTCCTCTACCCCTATGTCTACCTGCTCAGCCGGGCGGCGTTCATCCAGCAAAGCGGCTCGACCTTCATGGCGGCGCGGGCGCTGGGCTCGCGCCCGCTGGCCGCGTTCTTTCGGGTCAGCCTGCCACTTGCGCGTCCAGCTATCGCGGCGGGTGTGCTTCTGGCGGTGATGGAAACCATCGCTGACTTTGGCACAGTGGCCTATTTCGGGGTCCAGACCTTTGCCACCGGCATCTATACCAGCTGGTTCTCAATGGGTGACCGGGCGGGTGCGGCGCAACTGGCGCTCTGCCTGCTCAGCTTTGCGCTTCTGCTCGCCGTGCTGGAGCGGACGCAAAGGGGGCAGGCCAAGTACCATGACCCCAGCCGGGGCCAGCGCCACCATCCACCCCTGACGTTGACAGGGTGGTACGCGACCGGCGCCATCGCGCTTTGCACCGTGCCGGTTTTCTTTGGGGCCATCTTCCCGATCATCGCGCTTTTCAACATGGGGATAGGATCGGAACAGGATCTGCTGAGTACTCGCTACCTCGGTTTCATCCGCAACTCATTGGTGCTCGCCTCGACAGCGGCGGGGCTTACTCTCGTGGCGGCGATCACCGTGGGTTACTACTTGCGCAGCCGCCCCGGACGGTCCTCGACCATCGCGGCCTATATCGCGCGGCTGGGATACGCGGTGCCGGGTGGTGTCATTGCGGTGGGCCTGCTTGTGCCCTTCGCGGCCTTTGACAACGCGCTGGATGCTTGGATGCGCAGCACCTTTGACATCTCGACCGGGCTGCTGATCACGGGCTCCATCTGGCTCCTTGTCTTTGCCTACATGGTCCGCTTTCTTGCTGCGGCGCTCGGTGCCTACGAAGGCGGGCAGGCGCTGGTCCACGCCAACATGGACGCCGCCAGCCGGTCGCTGGGCAAGGGGCCCTTTGCCACCCTGCGCCGTGTCCACTTGCCGATCCTGACGCCGAGCTTGCTGACGGCCCTGCTGATCGTCTTCGTCGACGTGATGAAGGAACTGCCGGCCACGCTGATCATGCGCCCCTTCAACTACGATACGCTTGCTGTGCAGGCGTACCGTCTTGCCTCGGACGAGCGGTTGAACGGTGCGGCGGTGCCCAGCCTTGTGATCGTGGCCGTGGGCCTGCTGCCGGTGATCCTGATCTGTCGCCAAGTCGGAAAGCGCTAAACACCCAATCGGATTTGATGGAGGGCTATCGGCTCCACAGTCTCACTGCATCAAAGCCATATTGACAAGTATAATGTCAACATGACATGTATATTGTCACTATGCAGAACAGTGAACTCTATCAGATCGTCTGGATGTCCCGCCCCTTGATGCAGGCGGCCGAGGCTGCCGTTGAACAGGGGCTGGCGGACACCGACCTGACCGTGCGGATGCGGGCCGTGCTGGAGGTGCTGCACGCCGAGGGCGACATGACCGTGCCCGACATCGCGGCGCGGTTGGACATCAAGCGCCAGTACGTGCAGGTCATGGTGAACGAGACATTGACCTCCGGGCTGACACGGCAGTGCCCCAATCCAAGGCACAAACGGTCGCCGCTTCTGGCCCTGACCGATACAGGGCGCGCCCTGATTGCGCAGGTGATTGAGCGGGAGATGGCGCTGTTGCAGACTATCGGTGCCGATCTGCCCTCGGATGACATATCGACTGCGTTGCGCGTTGTGCGGATGCTGACAGAACGGCTCAGGGAAGAAAGTGCCGGGACATGACACTCGTGGGCTACATCGCGGCAGCGTTCGCGCTGGCCGCAGTTCTTTGGCTGGGCGTTGGCATTCGGCGTATCGGTGCAGTCAGCCAGGGCGATCCCATCGGGAACCGGTCCCGAACGGCAGTGTTGATGATCGACCTGCAAACCGTGTTCTGGGACCATGGCCCCTATGCTGACGACGCCAAGGCACAAGCCGAATCCGCTATCCTGAACGAGGTGGCCAACGCCAAGGCGCAAGGTATGCCGGTCATCGCGATGCGTCAGGAATGGTCGATCCCGTCGACCAAGGCCATCGCCCGTTTGCTGATGAAGGGGCAGGCGGTCGCTGGCACGCCGGGGACTGAACTGGCCGCGCCCTTCGCAAACCTTGCCGAGCATATCCTGGTCAAGCGGGTGCAGGATTCATTCGAAACGGGTGCGCTGGAGCCCCTGCTGGCGGATCTCAATGTCGGACGGCTCCGGCTTGTCGGGCTCGACTTCAACTACTGCGTCCTAAAAACGGCGCTCGCGGCGCGGCAGCGGGGCTATGATGTCGAGGTCATCACACAAGGCACGCTTGCGGCGGCATCAACAGCCAAGTCAGAGGATCGTCTCCGCCATGCAGGTGTCGCGCTGGGGTAAAACGCCCGCGTTACGACAGGCAGTTTGCCAACTGCACCGTCGCCACGCCCGACGCATCGAATGAAGCGGCTTGCCCCTCAGCTCTCAGAACCGCGCCTGCCATTTCCGAGCCATCCACGGTGATCTGCCGCACGCTTGTCGTGTCGTCGATGTCCACGGTAAAGGCCCATGTCGCGCCGGGTTGCACGTCGTCCAGTGACAGCGACAGAAAGGTATCGCCATCCCTGATCTCAGAGGTGCTTGCCGTGCCCGACACCCATTCCAGGGGCTGGAACACTTCGACCCCGGCACCCGCCGCCGTGGTGTCAAAGATCAACCCAGCCGGTGCCGCGCCAAGGTCGATCTGTACATCCAGCCGGTCGAGCGCACAGGCTCCATCATAGCTGAGGGTGAAGCGGTCCTTTGGTGCGCCATCGCGAAAGCTGACCATCAGGTCTGCCACGGCGGCGGAGGGAACAACAACCGAAAGGGCGAGAAGGACAGCGCGCATGGGACAAGTCTCCGATCAACTAAGATGCCTTTGACCTAGCTTGCCTTTCGCCCCCGGCAACCGACCGGGCCCCGTCAGGCACGAGGGTGCCGCGCCACTGGTTAAAATGCGCTACCGCACCGTGCGATGCGGCAGCGCCTTGGTTTCGTTGCTGTTTCACACAGCGATAAAGATCAGATGACCGGACCGAACAGCCTGTCCCCGCGGGGACAAATGCCTCTCACTCCTCCTTGGCCCCGATCTTGTCCTGCGTTTGCGTGTCGAAATCAGACGCATCATGGCGATTGTGAAGCTGCAATTCCGGCTCCCCAAACGCCCGGTTCACCATCCGCCCCCGCAGTGTCGCGGGACGTTCGTCGATCTTCTTAGCCCAGGCCAGCAGGTTGGTATAGCTCTCGACGTCGAGGAACTCCGCCGCGCTGTAAAGCCGACCCAGGCAAAGCTGCCCGTACCAAGGCCAGATCGCCATATCCGCAATGGAGTAGTCATCGCCTGCGATGAAAGGTTTCTCCGCCAGTTCGCGGTCCAGCACATCCAGCTGCCGCTTGCTCTCCATCGCGTAGCGGTTGATGGGGTATTCGTATTTCTCGGGCGCATAGGCATAGAAGTGACCGAACCCGCCGCCCAGGAACGGGGCCGAGCCCATCTGCCACATCAGCCAGTTGAGCGTTTCTGTCCGGGCCGGGCCGGAGGCGGGGAGGAATTTCCCGAACTTCTCGGCCAGGTGGATCAGGATCGACCCACTTTCAAAGACGCGCAGTTCTTTGTTACCGGACCGGTCGATAAGGGCCGGGATCTTGGAGTTGGGGTTGGCACCGACGAAGCCCGAGCCGAACTGGTCGCCTTCTCCAATGTCTACGAGCCAGGCGTCATACTCGGCATCGGTGACGCCCGCGGCCAGCAACTCTTCGAACATCATGGTGACTTTCACGCCATTGGGCGTCGCGAGCGAGTAAAGCTGGAAGGGATGCTTGCCGACGGGCAACGCCTTGTCGTGGGTCGGACCCGCAATAGGGCGGTTGATCGAGGCGAACTTGCCCCCGGATTCTGCGTCCCATGTCCATTTGGCGGGGGGCGTGTAGGTGGGATCGCTCATGTCGGAAGCCTTTCAATTTCAGTCGTTCGCCCAAGGGTATGACACGTACCGGCAGGGGCAAGGGGCGACGTTGTGCCGTGATGCACAGGGGTCAGTCAGGTAACAGTGTTGCGAGCATCGGATGCGGAAAGCTGCGCCGCGTCGTGACCGCATAGAACGTGTCTGTGACCCCGGTGTTGAATGGGGCCGTGACCAGTTGGCCGGACGCGATCTCGTCCGCCAGCACGATGTCCGGCGCAAGGGCGAGGCCCACGCCATCACGGGCAAGCAGGCGCACCATCGCCATGTCGTCCACGTCAGCGATGATGCGCGGTTGCAGGCCAAGCCGCGCGGTAAGCCGGTTGAACCCGGTTCGGATCGCGCTTTCGGTGGGCACGATCACGGGCTCCCTGCTCAATAGGTCGGCAAGCGACGGGTGGTCCATCCGTTCGGGCCGACCGTGTAGACTGACGGCATGCCCGGCAAGCCGGTGCGCGATAAAGTCCGAGCCCGCGGCGCTGGTGGGCGCATCCGTGGTCAGGACGACATCAAGTGCCAGTTCTTCGAGGGACCGCAGCAGGGGTGTGTTCTGGCCGGACTTCAACACGATGTCGACTTCAGGGTGGTCGAGGATGGGCCGCAGGAACTGCATCTGGAAGTTGCGCGAGAGCGTGGATAGCGCGCCAACGCGCAGGGGCGGGGCGTGGGCGGCGCTGCGGTTCAGCGTCTCGATCAACTCCTGCCCGGTGCCAAAGATGCGGTCGGCATGGTCAAGGGCGATGCGCCCCACCTCGGTCAGCTTCAACTGACGCCCGATGCGGTCAAAGAGGGCGTGGCCCAACCGCGCCTCCAAGGCTTTGATTTGGGTGGATAAAGCGGATTGCGACAGGTTCAGCTTTTCGGCAGCACGGGTCAGGTTGCCCTCGTGCGCGACGGCCCGGAAATAGCGGAGGTGGTGGTAATTCAGCGTATCCATACATTCAGAATATAGAACGATTTTTCGCAATAGTTATATTTTTTATCTCCCAAGCCCGCCGCTACATCACGCCTCGGACCACAGGAGAGGCGTGTCATGGATATCATTACCGAGATTGTTTCGACCATTCTGGCGCAGTTGCAAAAGCCGACGCTCGCCTTTCTGATCGGGGGGATGGTGCTGGCTGCTTTGGGCAGCAAGTTCGAGATCCCTGAACCGATTTACAAGTTTATCGTCGTTCTGCTGCTGCTCAAGGTGGGCATCGGTGCCGGGATTTCGGTGCGTGAGGCGAATTTCGTGGAGTTGGCGGTGCCCGCGCTGCTTGCGGCGGCGTTGGGGATCGCGATTGTTGTGCTCGGGCGCTTCACGCTGTCCAAGTGGCGGGGGGTGTCGCAGTTGGACGCCACAGCCACGGTGGGTTTGTTTGGTGCGGTGTCCGCCTCGACCCTCGCGGCTGGTATGGCGGTGCTGGATGACGAAGGCATCGCATACGAAGGGTTCATCGGTGCGCTTTATCCGTTCATGGACGTGGCTGCCTTGGTGACGGCCATTGTGCTGGCGCGGCTCGCTGCTGCGCGCAAGGCGGAGACAGCCAATGTGCAGGGCGGGACCATCACCATGGGCGGTGGCGGCACGGGCGGCCCGGCGGTGGAGCGGGGTCTGATCAAGGGTATCTTGGTTGATACGATGCGGTCCCCTGCGATTTCGGCGCTGCTGCTGGGCTTGGCGCTTGGGCTCTTTGCGCGGCCTGAATCGGTCTATGCCAGCTTCTACGAGCCGCTGTTCCGGGGGTTGTTGTCCGTGCTGATGCTGATCATGGGGATCGAGGCATGGTCGCGGCTGTCGGAACTGAAGGGTGTGGCGCATGCCTACCTGTTCTACGGTCTGACAGCACCGCTGGTGCACGGTGGGCTGGGATTTGGTGCTGGCCTGATCGCGCACCATCTGACGGGCTTTTCGGCGGGCGGAGTGGTGCTGTTGTCGATTATGGCGGCGTCGAGTTCTGACATCTCTGGCCCGCCTACGATGCGCGCAGCACTGCCCGAGGCGAACCCGTCGGCTTACGTCGGCACGTCCACGGGGCTGGGCACGCCGGTGGCCATCCTGAGCATCCCGCTGTTCATGGCGCTGGCGGATTACTTCATCGGGTTTTGAGGTTGCGTAACTTCGTCCTGAAAACGCATTGAGTTTGCCGAGGTGACAATCTCGGCGACTCGCTCTTTTAGCTTTCGCGCGACTTGGATGCCGCTCAATGGACGTGTCGTTGGTTTTTCCTTACTCAACGCGACAGCCCATACGTCGGAGTCCGAAGATCTGTTTGGATCATAGGCGGCTACAGGGTCGAGCAACAAGCTCAGGAATAACTCTTGGCCTTGCGGCGACCATTCCGAGCGTAGATGCCATATTTCCTTTGCCCACCAACAGTCGCTTTCGAGTTGAAGTGCAGTGACGGTCCAGCCGTTTTCTTTCAATGCGTGTGCAATGGCTAAGAACTTTGACATGCAACTCGGATAGCGGGTGGATTTCCGGTTTGTAAACTCGGATGTTTGTCTGAGCGTTTGCGCAGGTTGGCTTTGATTGCGATGTGTTTGCTGTTCCTTGCCAGCACGGAATCAAGCCGAAGGCGCCGTGCATCGCCAGACCGCTCCCCGGGCTGGCGGTTTGGTTGATGGAGGCGCATTCTTCGGATCGAAGATGTACTTAGCTGCCATAAAGTGAATCGAACTGGCTTTGGATCGCCATCCCGCGGTCTGGCGATGCACGACTTTCGTGGTGCCGATTGCTGACGAAAAAAGCCGCCCCGGATGGAGCGGCTTTTTTAAGTCTATCGATATGACCTCAGCCCTGGCGGGCTTTGAACCGGCGCTGCGTCTTGTTGATGACGTACACACGGCCCTTGCGGCGCACGATACGGCAATCACGGTGCCGGTTCTTGAGCGAACGGAGCGAGTTGCGAACCTTCATGGCGCTTCTTCCTCATGTTTCATGGCGCGAAGCAGCGCCGGGTTGCAGTTTAGCGCATCTGCGCTGGTGTATGGTGCCGTGCGGGTTGCCCCGGTTGGCGGAATGAGTGGTGGGCGATACAAGGATCGAACTTGTGACCCCTTCGATGTCAACGAAGTGCTCTACCGCTGAGCTAATCGCCCACTCTGACCGTCCCGAATGCCTTGTCCACAGGTGCGTGGACGCTGGAATCCACGCCGGGTGAGGGGGCGTATAAAAGGAGTCGAACAGAGGATCAAGGGCTTTTGGCTTTCCCGTTTCTCGGGCTATGTTGGACGCCAGAGGAGGGGCCATGCCAAAGGTCGCATACGAAGTTCTGCACCCCGAGCGCCGCACATCGTGCGTCGTGTTTGCATCGCCCCATTCGGGTCGCGATTACCCGTGGAGTTTCCTGCGCCGGACTGTGCTGGATGAAAAGACCATCCGCTCGTCAGAAGATGCGTTTGTGGACAAGCTGTTTGACACGGCGCCGCACTATGGGGCCCCGCTGCTGACCGCGGGCGCGCCGCGCGCCTTTGTCGACCTGAACCGCAGCGCGGACGAGTTGGACCCGGCCCTGATCGAAGGCGTGCGCCGTCAGGGCCATAACCCCCGCATCGCCAGCGGTCTGGGTGTGATCCCGCGCGTGGTCGCAAATGGCCGCGTGATCTATCGCGGGAAGCTGCCCATGCGCGAGGCAGAGCGGCGCATTGATCTATATTGGCGGCCCTATCACGCGATCCTGCAAGAGCTGCTGGACGGGGCGCACCAACACCATGGGATGACTGTTCTGATCGATTGCCATTCGATGCCGCATGAGGCCATGGACGGCATCGCACAAGGCACCCGCAAGCGGCCCGACGTGGTTCTGGGTGACCGGTTCGGGGCCGCTGCCGGGGCCGAGGTCGTGGATATGGTCGAGGCGGCCTTTGCCGCCGCAGGCTTTACTGTGGCGCGGAATGCGCCTTTTGCCGGGGCGTACATTACGCAAGCCTATGGCCGTCCATCGCGCAACCAGCACGCGGTGCAGGTTGAGATTGACCGTTCCCTTTATATGAACGAGCGCGCTGTCACACCCAATGCGGACTTCGATGAGGTGCGCGAGCGGCTGCGTTCTGTGGTGGCGGAGCTGTCGACCTTTGGCCAAACCCGTATGCCGCTGGCTGCTGAATAAGCGTCAGCGCAGCGCGCGCCCTTTGACAATCGCATCCTGCCCAAACCGGTCGCGGATGGCATCGGCGGCGCGTTCCGCCTCGCCCCTTTGACGTGCGCCGGGGTCGAGCAGGTCGCCCGACGCCTGCACGCTGTCCGCATCCACAAGGTCCGAGATGCCGCAGCCCAGGAGCCTGTAGGGTCCTTCGTCCCCTACCTGATCAAACAGCCCGCGCGCGGTGCGGTAGATCGTGTCCGCCAGTTGCGCAGGATCGCGCAGGGAGACGCGGCGGGTGAGCGATGAGTGGTCGTGGCGCTTGAGTTTCAGTGTCACCACGCGGCCCGCGATGCCCTTGGCCTTGGCGCGGCTCGCCACCTTGTCCGCCATCCGCCAGAGGTGACCGTCGAGGATATCGGGGTCGTTCGTGTCCTCGCCAAAGGTGGTTTCGTTGCTGATGGACTTCATCGGCGCGTTGCGGGTCACGCGCCGGGCGTCTTGCCCCCGTGCAAGGTTCCAAAGCCGGTCGCCCATGGAGCCGAAGCGCGCGACGAGGTCCGTCTGCTCCCATCGCAGAAGGTCTGCAAAGGTGCGGATACCTGCCTTTTCCAGCGATTGTTGGGCCGCAGGGCCGATGCCCCAGATCAGGCGCACGGGTTTGTCGCGCAGGAAGTCGGTGGTTTCCGCGGCACCAATGATTGAAAAACCGTGCGGTTTTTCGAGGTCGGAGGCGAACTTGGCCAGGAATTTGTTGTGTGACAGACCAATGGAGCCGGTGAGGCCCAACTCGTCGCGCATCCGTTTGACCAGCCGCGCGAGCATCACAGCGGGGGGCGCGCCGTGCAGGCGGGTGGTGCCGGTGAGGTCCAGAAACGCCTCGTCCAGCGACAGGGGCTCAATAGCGGGGGTCAGCTCCTCCATCATGGCGCGGATCGCGCGGGAGGCTTCGACATAGGCGTCCATGCGCGGCTTGATCACTACGGCTTCGGGGCAGAGCTTGAGCGCCTGGAACATAGGCATAGCCGAGCGCACGCCGCGGATGCGGGCCACATAGCAGGCGGTGGACACCACCCCGCGTCGCCCGCCGCCGATGATCACCGGCTTGCCCTCAAGGCTCGGGTCGTCACGCTTTTCGACCGAGGCGTAGAACGCATCGCAGTCCATATGCGCGATGGACAGATCGAACAGCTCGGGGTGGCTGACCACGCGTGGTGCACCGCAGGACGGGCAGCGGTTTCCCGCTGCAAACGTCGTCAGGCAATCACGGCATAGGCTGGGCATGGGGTGGCTTTGTAGCTAGTGCTGTCGATGTATCAAATCGACGAGGGATTGAACATGGGCAGACCAATCAGCGGTGCGAAACTGGCCCTCTTTGTCGGCGATCGCCTGGCCACAATGCTGCGCGATGACGGCCCCAACATGAAGTGGCCCAACTACTGGGACTTGCCGGGCGGTGGCTGGGAAGAGGGGGAAACCCCGCTGCAATGTGCGCTGCGCGAAACGCAGGAAGAACTGAACCTTGCGATTGATCCCGGTATCGTCCGCTGGGGCCGCGACTACGGTGCGACCAGCGGCAACATCACGTGGTTCTTTGCGGCTCATGTGCCCGCAGAAACCGCGCAGGACATTGCGCTCGGGGACGAAGGACAGGCATGGGATCTGATGGATGTGCAGACCTTCCTTGATCACGACATGGTGGTCCCGCTGTTCAAGCCGCGCCTGCGCGATTACCTGGCGGGCGTGCGGTCTGCGGAATTTTAGGGGCCTGACATAAAGCCCCCCGCGCTAAGCGGGGGGAGGTGACGAACCTCAGGAAGAGCCGGTCCGTCGGGGAGTATCACCTTGGGTAAGGTACCACTTTTGAGGGAATCTGCCGAGTACGGAATTCCAAACTATCCAATATACGGTGTTTCGTTGCCTAAATGGCACAATTTATTGATCCACAATCGCATCAATTCATGTGGACAAGCCCGAAAAGCCGCGCGTTGTCAGTGGTTTGGAGAGTGTGCCTGCGGACTAAGCATTTCTGCCAAAATCGCCTCGGCGGCCGCTTTTGGGCTGGCAGATTTCCAGATGGGACGCCCGACAACGATGTGATCGACGCCGTTGGCGATGGCACTTGCAGGCGTTGCGACTCGCTTTTGATCGCCCAGATCGGCCCCGGCAGGCCGCACACCCGGCGTCACGATCAGCCGGTGTTCCGCCTGTGGCAGGGCGCGGATCATGGCCGCTTCGTGCGGAGAGGCGATGACACCATCTGCCCCCGCCTCGAACGCGCGCCCGGCCCGTTCGCTGACCAGATCACCGATGTCGCCCGGTTGGATCAGACTGTCATCCAGGTCCTGACGGTCCAGGGACGTCAGGATGGTGACGGCTAGGATTTTCAGGTTGCTGCCTGCCGCCCCTTCCTTGGCCGCGCGGACCACGTGCGGATCGCCATGGACGGTCAGAAAGTCGAGGTCAAATTGCGCAAGACCCCGCACCGCAGCCTCGACCGTGGCACCGATGTCGAACAATTTCATGTCCAGAAAGATGCGCTTGCCGCGTTCCTGTTTCAGTTCGTTGGCAAGCGCCAGACCGCCCCCGGTGAGCATCCCCAGCCCGATCTTGTAGAAGCTCACGCTGTCGCCCAAGCCGTCGGCCAGTTGCAGACCTGCCACCGCATGCGGCACGTCCATTGCCACGATCAACCTGTCATCTGCCATTGTCCGTCCCCCGCGCATGATCTGGGCAGGGTGTAGGGCAGGTGCGAGCGGAAAAAAAGCCCGGATGCGCGTGGCATCCGGGCCAGTGTCAGAGACTTAGCAGGCAGGCACCCGTCTCTGTCTTGGTTTCGTCGTGATGCATGGCGCAGGGGACAGAAAAGCGCGATGCGGGTCCAGCGACGAAACGAGGGAACTCAGGCTGCGCGCGGGCGCAGCGTTGCGAATTTGTCGATGGTCATGCGGCGCAGACCGGCCAACCGATTGGCGCGACGCGGCGCATGGGCGGCGGGCAAAGGTGTGGCCCTGCGCTGTCCGTAGGTGTGGCGCCGCATGGCCTGTTTCGCCAACCCTGCGGCGGCGTCTTCGAATGCCATGGTGATGGGCGCGTCGATGGCGCAGGCGTAGCTGTGTGCCCCGTCCGTGTCGTGTACGGTCACGAGAGCTTCGAAAGACTGCGTGGCGGCGTTGTAGATTACATCGCTCAGTTGCAACGGAACAGTCTGCATTTTGATCACCTACATGTTGTGGTTCTGCTCGTACAACTTACGACATGGGTAGGCGGTTCCGGGTTTTCAGGGGGAAAATCCGTCACGACGAGTCACGGGGCCGTGCGTTTGCGTTTCTGCCTTCGGCTTTGAAATCCCTCAAGATTCTGAAATTGTTAACTTTTTCTTTACGGCGGCGTATGGATATTCGTGCTTTCGCTAAGCCTTTGAATCGGCGCGTTTTTGCTAAAAATTGTGAGGTGTCCGTATGGTTGTGAAGCAAATGCGTGAGTTTGTTCGGGACTTTTGCCGTCTGCGTATGCCGCTAAAACCACCCCGATTTTGGGCCTGTGGCACTTGTGCAACGGCACCCTCTTACCCATCTGTCATTCATAGGCCCGATGGCCCGTGTGCCTCCGAGAGGGCGCGGGCCCCACTGGGCGCTGAAAAGGAGAAATGACCCATGGACTTGTCCAAGTTCACGGAGCGGTCGCGCGGCTTTGTCCAAGCGGCCCAAACGATTGCAACCCGCGAAAGTCACCAGCGGCTTGCCCCCGAACATTTGCTGAAAGCGTTGATGGATGACGAGCAGGGCCTCGCCTCCAACCTGATCACCCGCGCAGGCGGTGATCCGTCGCGCGTGCTGACCCATGTAGATCAGACGCTGGCCAAGATGCCCAAGGTGACAGGCGATGCCGCGCAGGTCTATTTGGACAACGCGACCGCCAAGGTGCTGGCCGAGGCTGAAGCGCTGGCCAAGAAAGCGGGTGACAGTTTTGTGCCGGTCGAACGGGTGCTGATGGCGCTTGGTATGGTGAAATCCGGTGCCAAGGACGCGCTGGGAGCCGGAAAGGTGAACCCCCAGGCCCTGAATTCCGCCATCAACGACATCCGGAAGGGTCGCACTGCCGACAGTGCCAGTGCCGAGGAAGGCTATGACGCGCTGAAGAAATACGCGATGGACCTGACCGAGCGCGCCGAGGCGGGCAAGATCGACCCGATCATCGGCCGCGACGAGGAAATCCGCCGCGCCATGCAGGTGCTGAGCCGTCGGACCAAGAACAACCCTGTACTGATCGGTGAGCCGGGTGTGGGTAAGACCGCCATTGCCGAGGGGCTGGCCCTGCGCATCGTGAATGGCGACGTGCCGGAGAGTTTGCGCAATAAGCGGCTCTTGGCCCTCGACATGGGCGCGCTGATCGCCGGTGCGAAGTATCGCGGTGAGTTTGAAGAGCGGCTGAAGGCCGTGCTGACCGAAGTGACCGAAGCCGCGGGTGAGATCATCCTGTTCATCGATGAGATGCACACCCTTGTCGGCGCGGGCAAAACCGATGGCGCAATGGATGCGGCCAACCTGATTAAACCGGCGCTGGCGCGCGGTGAGTTGCACTGTGTGGGGGCGACCACCCTCGATGAGTACCGCAAGTATGTTGAGAAGGACGCTGCTCTCGCCCGTCGCTTCCAGCCGGTGATGATTGCTGAGCCGACGGTCGAGGACACGATCAGCATTTTGCGCGGGATTAAAGAGAAGTACGAATTGCACCACGGGGTGCGGGTATCGGACAGCGCCTTGGTGACAGCGGCGACGCTTTCGCATCGCTACATTACCGACCGTTTCTTGCCGGATAAAGCCATCGACTTGGTGGACGAGGCGGCGTCGCGTTTGCGGATGGAGGTCGACTCCAAGCCCGAGGAATTGGATGCACTCGACCGGCAGATTTTGCAGATGCAGATCGAGGTTGAGGCGCTGCGGCTGGAGGACGATCAGGCGTCGAAGGACCGTCTCGAGACGCTGGAAAAGGACCTCGCCGACCTGCAGGAACGCAGTGCCGAGATGACGGCGCAGTGGCAGGGTGAGCGGGACAAGCTGGCCTCGGCGCGCGACATCAAGGAACAGCTGGACCATGCGCGGGCGGCTCTGGACATCGCCAAGCGCGAGGGCAATCTCGCCAAGGCGGGTGAGCTGTCTTACGGCGTGATCCCTGATCTGGAACGCAAGCTGGGCGAGGCCGAGGGGGCTGAGACGGATGCCATGGTGGCCGAGGCTGTGCGCCCCGAGCAGATCGCGAGCGTGGTTGAGCGGTGGACGGGTATTCCCACGTCCAAGATGCTGGAAGGCGAGCGTGAGAAGCTGTTGCGCATGGAGGATCAGCTCCACAACCGCGTGATCGGGCAGGACAGTGCTGTGCGCGCCGTTGCCAATGCCGTGCGCCGCGCGCGGGCGGGGTTGAATGATGAGAACCGGCCTTTGGGCTCGTTCCTGTTTCTTGGGCCAACCGGTGTGGGCAAGACAGAGCTGACCAAGGCGGTTGCCGAGTTTCTGTTTGACGATGACAGCGCGATGGTCCGCATCGACATGTCGGAATTTATGGAAAAGCACGCGGTGGCGCGGCTGATCGGGGCGCCTCCGGGATATGTGGGTTATGATGAGGGGGGTGTGCTGACCGAAGCGGTGCGGCGCCGGCCTTATCAGGTGGTGCTGTTCGATGAGGTCGAGAAGGCGCATCCGGACGTGTTTAATGTGCTGCTTCAGGTTCTGGACGATGGGGTGCTGACGGATGGGCAGGGTCGGACTGTGGATTTCAAGCAAACGCTGATTATCCTGACCTCAAACCTGGGTGCCCAGGCGCTCAGCCAGTTGCCGGATGGGGCGGATGCGTCACAGGCGCGGCGGGATGTGATGGACGCGGTGCGGGCGCATTTCCGGCCTGAATTCCTGAACCGTCTGGATGAGACGATCATCTTTGATCGGCTGGGGCGCGGGGATATGGACGGGATCGTGGATATCCAGATGGCGCGGCTTCTCAAGCGGTTGGCGGCCCGGAAAATCGAGCTGTCGCTTGATGAGGCGGCCAAGACCTGGCTGGCGGATGAGGGGTATGACCCGGTGTTTGGGGCGCGGCCCTTGAAACGGGTGATCCAATCGGCGCTTCAGAACCCGCTGGCGGAGATGCTTTTGGCTGGCGATATCAAGGATGGAGAGACCGTAGAGGTGACGGCTGGGCCTGATGGGTTGCTCATTGGGGACCGGGTTTCGGGGACCAATCGGCCCCGGCCAGAGGATGCGGTCGTGCACTGATTTTCACGGGCCCCGGATGGGGCCGTGGACCTGGGTGTCCCACGCTGGGACACCCGACGCCCCCATAGACTTCAATGGGTTACAGAGGGGGATTTAGGATTTGTTAGGGTTTTGGTTGGTGTTTTAGTATTCCCAAACCACGGTTTTTGACAGCTGTTCATGTCCGGTTACAGCCCAAAGCGGACATGATCCACTACGCCGCAGCGCCCAGACTACCCAGCAAACAGGACGGCAATCAGACCTTCGCCACGGGTGTGAACAATCTTAACAAAGTTACGGGTAGCGGCTTTCGCGAACCCGTAAGTCTGACAAAAGCCGCGGTCACTAAATCGCTCTTTTTTTGAACAGGTATTCGATGAAGCTATGGCGTTTCTGTTCCTCCGATATTTCTCTGTCTGAGACAATTCTGCTAGCTTGTTGCTTAAGTTCGCTTTGAATGCCGGCTATGATCTGAAGCGCGCCGTGTGGCTCAGTAACTTCAAACTGAGCATAAATCGATTCAAGCTTGGCGGTCAAAACTCTGAAGTAAAAGAATGCATTCTCTGTTACAGGTAGAAGAAATGGGCTCGATGTTCCAGAGTGTACAATGTCGTTGCGTTCACGATAGATTCTATGCAATTGCCACATCAACCTGTCTTCATTTGCGTTGAGCTTTCGAAGCGCTTCAGTAGGGCTCTGACTCAAGTTATATAGATTGCTGACACGATTTATAAGAAGCGGACTTTGGTCTAGCGCAGAAGCAACAAGACGAGCGTTATCTGCGCTAGCCGACAATGTAAATGCCAACCTCTCGCCATCCGAGTCGCCATGCCCATGTGCTTCAATGATTTTACGAACCGATCTCGCTCTAGCTCTATCCAAGCTTTTTACAAAAAACTCGAACTTGTTTGGTATGTAACTGCTTGCGAGCGCTGGTACGATTAAAGAACAAAAATGAACTATTCGGGCCGTACCCTTCTCATCTCTGGTGGGTTGAGGCAGCAAAGCTTCGAATGCTGACCACAAAGTAATCAGTTGAGTTTCCGGATCTTGTGAACTCCCAGATAGTGCTGCAGCGTTGAGCGCTCTAAATAACCCATCATCTCCACGCCCGCCATTTCGATTTTCAAATGCAAAGCGACTAAAAGCTTTTGCGGCGGAAGAAACAGATTGCGGTCGAGTCGCACGTGAAGTTGAAACAGAGAGTGTCAATCTTCGACCAACTCTTTTGCCCATCAGAGATTTTCCATGAAACACATAAGCATCGTTGTCTATTGACTCTTTTAGACTAGATGGGAAAACGAACAAGAAAGACCTAGATATCCCCAACAACTTCTCAGCCCAGACGACAGCGGAAAAGCGATCAGGCGCTCTGATTCCAGGTAAGAGAAGTATCTTCTTTCGGTCTCCTTGAGCGAAATCTGAAGGTATGTTCAGCTTTGTTTGGCCTTTTAATTCGACCTCATCGTCGTAGGTCTCCAACTGAAAAACGCCGTTAAGGAAGTTGACGTATGTAGCAGAGCCACACAGTGCGACGGTAAAATATCTGTTCTTGTCGAGTGTGAAGTAGTTGAAGAATTTGGTCAGTAGTCCGCTTGTACAGCGACTGATCGTTTTCCTAGTAAAGTGCTCTATAGCCGTTTCATGGATGAACATGCGATGGAACCGCTGCCCGCATAGATGCGCTATATACAGCTTGGTAAAGAGCAACAGTTTCCGCTTAGAACCTTGTGTGCCACAGTTCTCCAAGATAACTTTCTCACACGTCTCGCTATATGATGGCGTGATCAACGAGATGGCCAAACGCGTCCTACTAAGAATCTCCTCTGTAGTTTCATCAGATTTCGGGGTCACTGAGGAAAGCGGTACACCTTTATTACTGAGGATCTTGTGCACTACTTTGTCTGATTTCAGTGCCTCGACAACTTCGTTTACAATCGGCTCTAGTGCAACTTTAGGAACCTGTTTACTCAATACTTTACCGCAGTTCACCGACAATTCACGAAGCTTCATTACAGTGGAAAGCGCGTGAATTCTGTATGTGTCGATAGTCTTTGGTGAGGTTAACTCTATCACTCGCTCCGCGAACAATCGGTAGAAATCTGCGTTAGGCGTCTTTGGCCAAGAATTTGAAAACTGGAAGGTCAAGATACTCTAACTATTTGATGGACACTTATCCGTAAGCTTGAGTGTTGCGCGGGTTAAGGTCAAGCGGAGTCATCTGGTTGCCATCTGGCTTTCCAAAATGGAATTCAATCTGTTCGCATCAATTTTGCGCTAAGCAAGCGAGATTCCTTGGACCTTCAACAACAGGAGCAGTTTTGTCTCGATACTCATGGACGTAGCGCTCACTAGCGCTGGGACGGTACGGATACCGGCCTGCATTCGCAGCATCCTCGGACCAAGGACCAAAGCGGCTTAGCTCCGCCAGCAGCAGAACTTTGCAAAAATCTGCAAAGTCCGCTACGCGGCGCCCAGCTGCCGTAACACTGACACCAACCCGGCGGGGTGAACCCCGCCCTACCGGCCTGAGGTTTGATCGGGTTTGAGGGGTGTTGGCGCGCATGAATGCCCACCCTACAGGCTACCCCTCTGTCCCAAAAAGCCGCTCTATCGTTTCCATCACGTCGTCCATCAGGCCCGGGACGCGGGCCTCGGGGCCGGAGAACCTCAGGATCCAGCCGGACCGTGTCACCTCGCGCCGGATTTGCAGGCCGCGGGCGAATTTGATGGAGCGGCGGGGGGCTGTTGGCGTGCCGGGGGCGGTGTCTTCGTTCTGGGGGTTGAGCGCTTCGTGGATGACCGGTTCGAGGGCGGACCATTGACCCGCGAGCGTGTCGCTTCCCGAAGTCCGGAGGGTGTCGGAGAGGAGGTCTTCCCACCCCGCGCGCAGGGCCGAGGCCAGCCGTTCGATGCGGGAGATGGAGAGCCGTTCGGGGGTGGCGAGGGCGCCGTCGAAGATTTCGACCACCAGCGTGATACTCCGCAGCCGCGCCTTTTTCTGGCGCGAGAGGGGGCCGAAGAGGGTGGCGATTGCTGCGTCCTCGCTGTCGAAGAGGCCGGTGCGGAGGCAGTCGAGGATGAGTTTGCCCTTTTCCCATGGGCTGATTTGGGCGCGGATTTCGTTCTCCGTCACCATGGCGGCGAGTGCGTCGGGGATGTCGCGGGGGCTGCGGAGGAAGGCGGGGATTGTTTCGTGCCCGAGCCTGCGGCACGCGGCGAGGCGGCGGTGGCCGGAGATCAGGCCGTAGCGGTGCCCGTCCTGCGGTTGGCTGAGTTGCCAGACCTCGATCGGTTGGCGCAGGCCGTGGGTGAGGATGGAGTGTTCGAGTTCTGCCTGTGCCTCCGGGTCTTGCGTGGCGCGGTCGCGGGGGAGGGCGTCGGCGAAGATCTCGGACAGGGGGATGTTGTGGAGGGGGTCGGTCATGTTGGCCTCATCTGCTGGTTGGTGTGCAGTATGGGGCCGGGGGCGCGGTGTTGCGCAGAGCGAAGGGCCCCCGTGCGGTGGGGGGCCCTTGCTGATCAGCTTAGCTGCTGGTGTCGGGCAGGATCACCTGGTCGATCACGTGGATCACGCCGTTGGTGGTTTCGATGTCTGCGGAGACCACGTTGGCTTGCTCGACCATGACGCCGTTGTCGAGGTCGATGGTGATTGCGTCACCCTGGACCGTTGTTGCCTCCATGTCGTCGGAGAGGTCGGTCGACATCACTTTGCCGGGCACGACGTGGTAGGTCAGGATGGCGACCAGCTGGTCCTTGTTTTCGGGCAGCAGCAGCTCTTCGACCGTGCCTTCGGGCAGGGCTGCGAAGGCTTCATCCGTGGGGGCGAAGACGGTGAACGGGCCGTCGCCTTTCAGCGTGTCGACGAGGTCGGCGGCTGTCACGGCGGCGACCAGTGTTTCGAACGTGCCGGCGCTGACGGCGGTGTCGACGATGTCTTTCTTGGCGGAGCCTGCGACGGCGGCTGTGGCGAAGGCGGCTGTGGCGATGGTGGCCAGAAGTGTCTTGCGGATCATAGTGTTTCTCCCATTAAAGGTTTCGATGACCGCTGGGCGGCATCGTGGGAAGAACGCGCGTCGGGCGCATTTGGATCACGTGGAAATTTTTCCCACGTTATCTTGAAAATCGGCGGACGTTGCCTAAGCTGGGGCGGTTTTCGATTTCCACTCACGGTTTTGTTAAGCGGGGCGGGAAACTGCCGGTGCTTGCGCGTGTTCCGGTCGCTTTGCAGAGTGGGCGGGATGTGAACAGGAGGTGCTTGGGGTGAGTTTTGCGATGTCCGTGCTTGAGGTGATGGTCCTTGGGTTTTTCTTTGTCATTGGTCTGGGCGTGGCTGTGGCGCTGGTGATGTTTGTGATCGACCGAGCGCAGACCCATGATGCGATCCGGCGGAACTATCCTGTCATTGGCCGGTTCCGGCATTTGTTTTCGACCTTGGGCGAGTTCTTTCGTCAGTACTTCTTTGCCATGGACCGGGAGGAGTTGCCGTTCAACCGGGCGCAGCGGGAGTGGATCAAGCGGTCGGGTGAAGGGGTGAGCAATACTGTCGCCTTTGGATCGACCCGGAACCTGAGTGTCGTGGGCACGCCGATCTTTGTGAATGCAGCCTTTCCCCCGCTTGCTGATCAATATGCGCGGACGGCGCCGATGGTGATTGGGGAGGGCGCGCGGATACCGTTTACGGCGCGGTCGTTCTTTAACATCTCGGGGATGAGCTACGGGGCCATATCCAAGCCCGCCGTTCGGGCGTTGAGCCGTGGGGCGAAGGAGGCGGGCGTCTGGATGAATACGGGCGAGGGGGGCCTGAGCCCCTATCATCTGGAGGGCGGCTGCGATGTAGTTTTTCAGATCGGGACTGCGAAGTTTGGCGTCAGGGATGAGGAGGGCAACCTGAGCGACGACAAGCTGCGCGAGGTGGCGGCGCATAAACAGGTGCGGATGTTCGAGATCAAGCTGGCGCAGGGGGCAAAGCCCGGGAAGGGCGGTATTCTTCCCGGTGAGAAGGTGACGGAGGAGATTGCCAAGATCCGGGGGCTGCGCGTGGGGCAGGATGGGATTTCACCCAATCGGCACGCCGAGGTCGATGATTGGGACGATCTGCTGGATCTGGTTTGTCACATCCGTGAGGTCAGCGGCAAACCTGTGGGCATCAAGACGGTTGTGGGGGCGGAGGCGCCGATTGCAGATCTGTTTGCCACTATCAATGCACGCGGAGCGGAATGTGCGCCGGACTTTATTACCGTCGATGGGGGCGAGGGTGGCACCGGGGCCGCGCCCATGCCGCTGATTGATCTGGTGGGCATGTCCATTCGCGAGGCGTTGGTGACTGTCGTGGACCTGCGCGATCAGGCGGGGCTGAAGGAGCGCATTCGTATTGTTGCCTCTGGCAAGCTGGTCAATCCGGGCGATGTGGCCTGGGCCCTGGCCGCCGGGGCGGACTTTGTCACCACCGCGCGTGGCTTTATGTTCAGTCTGGGCTGCATTCAGGCGCTGAAGTGCAACAAGAATACATGTCCCACCGGGATCACCACCCATGACAAGCGATTCCAGAAGGGGCTGGTCGTAGAGGATAAGGAAAAACGTGTGACTCGCTACGCCAGCGAGATCATCCACGAGGTCGAGACGATTGCGCATTCGGTTGGCGTGGCCGAGCCGCGGATGATGCGCCGCCGTCATGTGCGCATCGTGCAGGATGATGGACGGTCGCGGGCGCTGAACGAAATCACCCCGAGTTACAACCCGGTGACAAGGCCGTGAGCGAATATCATTTTGGAAGGCTTTCTGCACCATCTATGTGGCATGATGTGTGAAACCGCAGGAGACACGTGAATGGCCCACCGCTGGAAAAACACCCTGACCCGCGCTGACGCGACGCCGCTGGCGGCATATATGAACCGTCGGCAGATCATGGCGGGGGCGATGGGCCTGGGGCTGATCGGTGCGGCGGGCATGGCGCGCAGCGAGGGTGCCGAGGAACTGGTGCCCAATTCCTGGGAAGACATCACACAGTATAACAACTTCTATGAGTTCGGGACCGGCAAGGGCGATCCGGCGCGCAATGCGCATATGCTGACGACCGAGCCGTGGACTGTTGCCATCGACGGGCTGGTCGACAATCCGGGCGACTATTCCATGGAACAGATCATGGACGCGATGACGATCGAGGAGCGCATCTATCGCTTCCGCTGTGTCGAGGCGTGGTCGATGGTGATTCCGTGGAACGGGTTTGAACTGGCGGACCTGCTGACGCTGGCCGGTGTGCAGGAAGAGGGCAAGTACGTCGCCTTTGAAACTGCGTTGCGCCCGGACGAGATGCCGGGGGTCCGCTTCCCCACGCTGGACTGGCCCTATGTCGAGGGGCTGCGCATGGATGAGGCGATGCACCCGCTGACGATCATGGCGACGGGCATTTATGACAAGACCATCCCGAACCAGAACGGCGCGCCTATGCGTCTGGTGGTGCCGTGGAAGTACGGGTTCAAATCCATCAAGTCGATTGTGCGGATTACCGTGACCGAGGATGAGCCGCCCACCAGCTGGAACAAGGCGAACGGGCGGGAATACGGCTTCTATAGTAATGTGAACCCGGAAGTGGATCACCCGCGCTGGAGCCAGGCAAGTGAACGTGTTGTCGGTGGGGGCCTGTTTGCCAAGCGCCAGCCGACGCTGATGTTCAACGGCTACGAAGAAGAAGTGGCCGGCCTGTATGACGGCATGGACCTGACCAAGTTCTATTGAACGCCGAACACCACATCATGCATTATGCGGCCCGGCAGCAACGTGAATGCGCCCGTGATGATGAGCGCAAAGACGAAGAGCGATTGCATGCTCTTGCGGTGGCTTTCGATCTTGCCTGCACGGGCGGCGTGAACAGCGATGGGCACGCTGAGCAGCACGGCGGCCGACAATATATGTATCAGGCTGAACGGGCCGAACATTTGGATGTGGTTGATCCAGAAGCTGCCCGCGGCCACGCCCATCATCAGGGCACACCATATATAGCCGACGGTGCGATGGCGGTGTGTGCCCTTGGCCCCCGCTATTTGCCATATGCCCAGTCCCAGTGCTGCCAGCGCCATCAGCGCGTGGCTTGCGATGATCCAGCCTTCGGACAGGAGGGGCGAGAGGGACATGTATCCTCCGGCATGGTGCGGGCGGCGTGATGATTGCTGATGTCATCAATAGCACGGCGCGGCGTGTTCCCACATGGGCTTTATATATAGTGGCGCTGATCCCGGTCCCTGTACTTCTTTATATGGCACAGACTGGCGGTCTGGGCCGTGAGCCCATTCGGGCGCTTGAACATGAGCTGGGCGAGATTGCCCTTCAGCTTGTTATTGCGGGTCTGTGTATCTCGCCCCTGCGCCGGTTTGCCGGTGTGAACCTGCTGAAGTTCCGCCGCGCGGTTGGATTGCTCGCCTTTATATATGTGGTGCTGCATCTGCTGGTCTGGGCGGTGCTCGATGTGCAGACGCTGGACCGGGTGATCGCGGACATCATCAAGCGGCCCTACATTACAATAGGAATGGCCGCCTTTGTCCTGATGGTGCCGTTGGCGGTGACATCGAACAATGCGTCGGTGCGCCGGCTGGGTGCTGCGTGGCGGCGGCTGCATCTGCTGACCTACCCCATCGCGACTCTGTCGGCTGTGCACTTCATCTGGCTGAGCAAAGGCTTTCAGTTGGAGCCATTGGCCTATCTGAGCGTGATTTTGGGGCTTTTGGCGCTGCGTGTTCCTGCGCTGGTCAAGAAAGTGGCAGCCTGAAGGGTGATTTGCCCGGTTGAGGGCGATCCTTGCATCGCGAGTCGGGGGTGAATCGCGGCTGAATCGGGGTCTCGACCCGGAAATTTCGAAAAATTTGCGATTCACTTGGATGACTCGGGCGAGTCACCGGGGTGAATCGCGGGCGATTCAGGCGATTTGGTCGGGTGAGTCCTGTGAGTCTTGGGGATAGGTCTGTGGATAACCCCATATATTGATGACAGGCGTATGACGGAGGTCGCGGAGCAGGGTAATTTTCTGCCGATTTGACCCTGGGTTCGCGAAATTTGATTGCGTAAACCCATGTTTTTTCACGGAAAATAAGGTTTTTTGGAAAAAAATGCGTTTTCTTCAAAAAAGCACTTGCGGGCACCCCGCACTAACCGTAGAACCCCCCTCACCGGCGGCGCAGAGATGCACCAACGGGGCGCCAGACGGGCCACACGGAAGCGGAAACGCAGACAGACGGCAACGAGACGCAAGACTAAATCAGGGGTGATTGGGCGGGGCGCGCCAAAGAAGATACGGCGCATCTCAGTTCTTTTGTCTCTACGTTCTTTGAAATTGATGATAACTGAAGAGATATGTGGGCGGTTTGGTTCATTTCGATGGATCAACGTCTGTATATCACGCTCTTAGGCTTCGGCCGATGATAGAGTGTCAGCTTCACTGTTTGGACGGTTTCCGGTTTCTTATGAAACCTGAAGCACAACAAACAGAGACTATCCCGGTCATGCCGGCCGGGATGATGTGCAGAGGTTCGAACGTCAAGGATACGTTGGCAACAAC
>NZ_JWLL01000005.1:667500-806101 GCF_000814025.1 Tateyamaria sp. ANG-S1
TCACGCCAAACGGTTCTTTCAGAAGGCTGAGGAGCTTGAGGTTATGCCTTGGGACGCAGCAACGACACACACATATGACATGATCCTGTCTGACATGAAGTTCAGCGAGAATGACGGCGTTATCCGATCACCGGGTATACCGCACATCGCAAGAACAACACTGCCAGATTGGTTCAAACACGCTGATGGATCAGATCAGTAAGAGCGCTACGGCGCTTTTACTCGTCCGATCCGGACGAATTGACATCGTATAGAGAGATACAAGTTACTTTGAGAGCAATCTTAAAGTAACAATCAACACTGTTTGGTCGCCCGAGTGTGGGTCTGACCTCGGTGTGGTTCCAAGACCTTGGCAACAAGGAGTTGGAAGGCGACATGATTGAGTGCTTCCTCGCTCACCATGACGTATCCCGCGCTGAAACGAACAGAGTTGTCCAAGTCAAGTACACTAACCCGCGTGTCCGCACGGGCACGCACCGATCCTTTTGACCGACATCAGAAGGATCAGGGAAAGTATGCTTTTGACCGGAAAATGCGGCTCAGTTGTTCCAGCTTCTGAGCCATTGAAGACGCAAGTCTTTCTTTTTCTGGATCAAATCAAGCGCGAGAAGGGCGTTTGGTGAATGCCTTGGCAGTAAGAGGCGATGAAAGACGTGATACTCTGCGATAAGCCGTGAGGAGCTGAGAATAAGCTTTGATCCACGGATCTCTGAATGGGGGAACCCACCTGACAGTTTCCTATTGTTACTTCGGTAATCAATAGGTCGCTGAACCAGGTACTTATAGACTGAATACATAGGTTTATAAGAGCAAACCCGGGGAACTGAAACATCTAAGTACCCGGAGGAAAGGAAATCAATTGATACTCCCCTAGTAGCGGCGAGCGAACGGGGACCAGCCGAGCCATGAATGTGACTAGAACGACCTGGAAAGGTCGGCCATAGTGGGTGACAGCCCCGTATAGGAAGCATGATTGGACGTATTAAGTAGGGCGGAACACGTGAAATTCTGTCTGAAGATCGGAGGACCACCTTCGAAGGCTAAGTACTCCTTACTGACCGATAGCGAACCAGTACCGTGAGGGAAAGGTGAAAAGCACCCCGACGAGGGGAGTGAAACAGTACCTGAAACCGAACGCCTACAATCAGTTGGAGGCCCCTTGAGGGCTGACAGCGTACCTTTTGTATAATGGGTCATCGACTTGGTCTTACTAGCAAGCTTAAGCCGTTAGGTGTAGGCGCAGCGAAAGCGAGTCTTAATAGGGCGTCGAGTTAGTGGGATCAGACCCGAAACCGAGTGATCTAGGCATGACCAGGCTGAAGGTAAGGTAACACTTACTGGAGGGCCGAACCCACACCTGTTGAAAAAGGTCGGGATGAGTTGTGCCTAGGGGTGAAAGGCCAATCAAACTCGGAGATAGCTGGTTCTCTGCGAAATCTATTTAGGTAGAGCGTCATCCGAATACCCCGGGGGGTAGAGCACTGGATGGGTAATGGGGCCCCACAGGCTTACTGATCCTAACCAAACTCCGAATACCCGGGAGTACTAGATGGCAGACACACGGCGAATGCTAACGTCCGTCGTGGAGAGGGAAACAACCCTGACCTACAGCTAAGGCCCCTAATTCATGGCTAAGTGGGAAAGCAGGTGGGACGACCAAAACAACCAGGAGGTTGGCTTAGAAGCAGCCATCCTTTAAAGATAGCGTAACAGCTCACTGGTCTAAATAAGTTGTCCTGCGGCGAAGATGTAACGGGGCTCAAGCCATGAGCCGAAGCTTAGGATGCCGTAAGGCATGGTAGCAGAGCGTAGTGTGACATAGTTCCTATCCTCTTTAGCGATCTTCGGATCGCCTTGGAGGATATTTGGAGCTTTCAGTGAAGCCGGCGCGTGAGCGATCCGGTGGAGAGATCACTAGTGAGAATGATGACATGAGTAGCGACAAAGAGTGTGAGAGACACTCTCGCCGAAAGTCCAAGGGTTCCTGCTTAAAGCTAATCTGAGCAGGGTAAGCCGACCCCTAAGGCGAGGCCGAAAGGCGTAGTCGATGGGAACCAGGTTAATATTCCTGGGCCAGGAGGATGTGACGGATTGTGAAGGTTGTTCACCCTTATCGGATTGGGTGGGCCGCTAATCAGTCCCTGGAAATAGCCCTCCATGAGATCGTACCCTAAACCGACACAGGTGGACTGGTAGAGCATACCAAGGCGCTTGAGAGAACGATGTTGAAGGAACTCGGCAAAATACCTCCGTAAGTTCGCGAGAAGGAGGCCCGGTTCCTAGGCAACTAGGGGCTGGGGGCACAAACCAGGGGGTGGCGACTGTTTATTAAAAACACAGGGCTCTGCGAAGTCGCAAGACGACGTATAGGGTCTGACGCCTGCCCGGTGCCTGAAGGTTAAAAGGAGAGGTGAGAGCCTTGAATTGAAGCCCAGGTAAACGGCGGCCGTAACTATAACGGTCCTAAGGTAGCGAAATTCCTTGTCGGGTAAGTTCCGACCTGCACGAATGGCGTAACGACTTCCCCGCTGTCTCCAACATCGACTCAGCGAAATTGAATTACCTGTCAAGATGCAGGTTTCCCGCGGTTAGACGGAAAGACCCCGTGCACCTTTACTACAGCTTCACACTGGCATCAGGCCATGCATGTGCAGGATAGGTGGTGGGCTTTGAAGCAGGGACGCTAGTCCTTGTGGAGCCACCCTTGAGATACCACCCTTGCATTGCTTGATGTCTAACCGCGGTCCGTTATCCGGATCCGGGACCCTGTGTGGCGGGTAGTTTGACTGGGGCGGTCGCCTCCTAAAGCGTAACGGAGGCGCGCGAAGGTTGGCTCAGAGCGGTCGGAAATCGCTCGTTGAGTGCAATGGCAGAAGCCAGCCTGACTGCGAGACTGACAAGTCGAGCAGAGTCGAAAGACGGCCATAGTGATCCGGTGGTCCCGAGTGGAAGGGCCATCGCTCAACGGATAAAAGGTACGCCGGGGATAACAGGCTGATACTGCCCAAGAGTCCATATCGACGGCAGTGTTTGGCACCTCGATGTCGGCTCATCTCATCCTGGGGCTGGAGCAGGTCCCAAGGGTACGGCTGTTCGCCGTTTAAAGAGGTACGTGAGCTGGGTTTAGAACGTCGTGAGACAGTTCGGTCCCTATCTTCCGTGGGTGTAGGATACTTGAGAGGAGTTGCCCCTAGTACGAGAGGACCGGGGTGAACGATCCACTGGTGGACCTGTTGTCGTGCCAACGGCAGTGCAGGGTAGCTATGATCGGACAGGATAACCGCTGAAGGCATCTAAGCGGGAAGCCCCCCTCAAAACAAGGTATCCCTGAGGGCCGTGGTAGACCACCACGTCGATAGGCCAGAGATGTAAGCGCAGTAATGCGTTCAGTTGACTGGTACTAATTGCCCGATAGGCTTGATTTGATCCAGTAGAAGCAAGACTTCACTGATCAAAGCATACACATCACAAGGTCGTACGCGACTTGGACACATTGTTGATTATTCTGAGCGGTTTTTTCGGTTTGGTGGTCATAGCGCAAGCAAAACACCCGGTCCCATCCCGAACCCGGCCGTTAAGTGCTGTAGCGCCGATGGTACTGCATCTTAAGGTGTGGGAGAGTAGGTCACTGCCAAACCTAAAAAGCCGCTCAGGATCGTATCTCTCATACGATGTTTCAAAAACACCGCCCTTTGGGGCGGTTTTTTTATGCGCAATAGAAATTTCGCATCTATCTCGGACCCAGTTTGCGCAGTGGCGCGCCACCGCATTCGTCGACCTGGCAGTTGGCGTCGAACGAGCGCCGTCCTAGTGGCATAGACGCGGTTGAGGCTGCAAAGATCCACAGCGGTCGGTGTACAGGGTCTTGGCAATCTCCCCTCGCGGCACAAAGAGCAAAGCTGACGCCAATGTGAGTGATGGTGTCCCTGCTTATTATTGAATCGTGCGCAACAGCGCGCACATAGCGTGTCATGGAATTTGTCTTTGCATATGCCGCAGGCTTGCTGACTTTGATCAACCCCTGCGTTTTGCCGGTGTTGCCCATCGTGTTGGTCAGTGCCCTAAACGCAAACCGCATGGGGCCGGTTGCCCTGGCGGCGGGAATGAGCGTGTCTTTCGTCACGTTCGGTGTGTTGGTCACAGCATTCGGCAGCGCAGTTGGCCTGACCCAGGACCTTCTGGCGCAGATCGGGGCCGTCATGATGATTGGCTTTGGTCTTGTCCTGGTTGTTCCCGCCTTTGCTCAGCGTTTTGAACTGGCGACCGCTGGAATGGCGCGCGGCGCGGATGCACGGATGAACACGCTGGACCATTCGGGTTTGCGCGGCCAATTCATGGGGGGACTTTTGCTGGGGGCTGTCTGGTCGCCTTGTATTGGCCCCACGCTGGGGGGTGCCATTGCGCTGGCATCTCAAGGTGAGAGCCTCGGCTATGTCACTGCGATCATGAGCTTTTTTGCTTTGGGTGTATCAACCTTAATCCTTGCCCTCGGACTTGGGGCGCGTGAGGCGATCCGGGCGCGTGCCCAGTCGTTGCGTGGACTGGCGGAGAGGTCCAAGCCTATTTTAGGTGTCACATTCATGGCCGTCGGGTTGATGCTTCTTCTTGGCGTGCACCACATCATCGAAGCCTGGGCCATTCAGGTGTTGCCAATCTGGCTCCAGGACTTGTCCGTTGCACTTTAACTTTACGAAGGGGACCAAATGAAACGTCGCACTTTTCTGACGGCCACCGCGGCTGCTTCACTTCTGCCTTTTGCCGCGCGGGCGGCAGGGTTTGTCGAGTACACGCCCGGTCTGATCCAGTCCGAACTGGATGCGGGTCGCACGGTTCTTGTCGATTATGCTGCCGATTGGTGCAGCACGTGTGCAAGGCAAGAGCGGGTGATCACTGCACTGCGCGGCGGCAATCCGGCCTACGATCAGGCGATGACGTTCGTCCGGGTCGATTGGGACGAATTTGCGCGGCATGAGGTGACCACATCGCGCGGCGTTCCACGCCGCTCTACCTTGATTTTGCTGCGCGGGGACCAGGAACTGGGCCGCATCGTGGCGGGTACGTCGCAAAGCCAGATCAAAGGTCTGCTCGACCGCGCTTTGTGACGGTTTTCTGACGACAAAAGTGGGGGATGGTCTTGCGGTCCCCCGCGACTCGGCGTACACCGCCCAAACCAATTGGCGCGGGATGGAGCAGCCCGGTAGCTCGTCAGGCTCATAACCTGAAGGTCGTAGGTTCAAATCCTACTCCCGCAACCAAAAACGCCGTCCTTCGGGGCGGCGTTTCCCGTTTCAGTCCTTGTGCCCGGCGGCCTGTTGCACCAGCGGAACGAGGTCTTGCAAGGCGGGTCCCATGGGGTTGGTCGCGCGCCAAACCATGCCGATGGATCGGCTGGGCGCAGTCCCCGCGAAACGGCTGATGCATACGGGTGCCGACCGTGTTTCCACATCGATGGCCATTTCCGGGATCAGCGTCACACCAATGCCCGCGCCCACCATCTGGACCAAAGTTCCCAGTGAGCTGCCGTCTAGCCCACCGCGCGGACGGTTCGGGTTGATGTTGCAGAACGACATGGCCTGATCGCGGAAACAGTGCCCTTCCTCCAATAGAAGCAGACGCAACTGTGCCAGTTCGTTCACGGTCGCGGGTGGTGCAGTCGCGTCGGTTTTGGGGCGAATTAGCACCATTTCTTCTGAAAATAGAGGGCTTTCGACGAGGGCCGGTTCGTCGAGGGGCAGGGCGACGATCGCGGCGTCCAGTTGCCCGTCCATCAATTCGTCGATCAGTCGTGGTGTCACAGTCTCGCGCACATGCAGGTCGGTTTGAGGGTGCGCCTGCGTCACCTGGCTGATCAGATTTGGCAGCAGATAGGGCGCGATGGTTGGGATGATGCCAAGGCGCAGGCGGCCAAGGGTGGTGCCGCGCGCCGATGTGGCCCAGTCGCCCAACTCGTCCATGGCGCGCAGGATGGCTGTCGCGCGGGTTTCAAAGTCTTCGCCCTTTGGCGTTAGTCGCAGGGCGCGGGGTTGCCGCTCGAACAGCTCAAGGCCGAGGGTTTGCTCCAGGTCGCGGATCTGCACGGACAACGCGGGCTGGGAAATGGCACATCTGTCCGCTGCCCGACCGAAGTGCAGGTCCTGCGCGAGTGCCTTGAAGTACCGCAATTGTCGGAGGGTGATATTCATAATTTTTACTTATGGATCTGATTGAAAAATGCAACTTCTAATAATGTAACCTGCACCTTACTTTGCCGGTACACGCAGACGGTTCGGCAAAAGGAAATCCGAATCGAAGGCATCCAGAGGCTTGGTACCGGGACGGCAAATGAATCTGAAGACAAGTCTAGAATGATTCTTAACTGGCCTTAGATGTGCAAGCAGCAACGACACCAACGCAGCAAAGAACGGAGACTGACATGGACGGCAACGATATTGGCAAATGCCCCGTCATGCATGGCGCAAGCCTTGCCAGCACATTTGGCGGACGCACCAACAAGGATTGGTGGCCAAACGCCCTGAAAGTCGAGGTGCTGCACCAGCACGGCACGCGGATTGATCCGATGGATGCCGATTTCGACTATCGCGAAGCGGTGAAGGGGCTGGATTTTGACGCTGTCAAAGCCGACCTGCATGCCCTGATGACAGACAGCCAGCCCTGGTGGCCCGCAGACTGGGGACACTACGGTGGCTTCATGATCCGGATGGCGTGGCACGCGGCAGGCACATATCGGAAGCAAGACGGTCGCGGTGGTGGTTCCGCCGGTGACCAGCGCTTTGCCCCGCTGAACTCCTGGCCGGACAATGCGAGCCTCGATAAAGCCCGCCGTCTGCTGTGGCCGGTGAAGAAGAAGTACGGCAACGCGCTGTCCTGGGCGGACCTGATGCTGCTTGCGGGCAACATTGCCTATGAATCCATGGGCTTGAAGACCTTTGGCTTTGGCTTCGGCCGTGCCGATACGTGGGCACCGGGCATCGACATCAACTGGGGGGAAGAGACCGAGTGGCTGGCCCCGTCCGAGAACCGTTACGAGGATCTGGACGAACCGGGCACCATGGCGAACCCGCTGGCGGCTGTGCACATGGGCCTGATCTATGTGAACCCCGAAGGTGTGAACGGCAATCCTGACCCAGCCCGGACCGCGCTGCATGTGCGTGAAACTTTTGCCCGGATGGCAATGAATGACGAGGAAACGGCGGCACTGACCTGCGGTGGCCATACAGTTGGCAAGGCCCACGGCAACGGCGATGCAGAAGTGCTGGGAGCCGAGCCCGAAGGCGCTGGCATCGTGGACCAAGGCATGGGCTGGACGAACCCTACTCAGACGGACAAGGCGGATTCGCTGGTCACCTCAGGCATCGAAGGTGCCTGGACGACCGAGCCCACCAAGTTCGACATGGGGTATTTCAAGCTGCTCTTCGGTTACGAGTGGGAACTGACCAAATCGCCCGCAGGCGCGCATCAGTGGAAGCCCATCGACATCAAGGAAGAGGACATGCCCATTGATGCCGGCGATGGCACGACCCGTACTATGCCCATGATGACCGATGCCGACATGGCGATGAAGGTCGACCCGGCCTATCGTGCAGTCTGCGAGAAGTTCATGGCGGACGAAGACTACTTCCGCGATACTTTCGCCCGCGCATGGTTCAAGCTGACCCACCGTGACATGGGCCCGCGCGCCAACTATATCGGCCCCGATGTTCCGTCCGAGGATCTGATCTGGCAAGACCCGATCCCTGCTGGCAACACCGGCTACGATGTGGACGCGGTGAAGACGATGATCGCGGCAAGCGGTGTGTCGCATGCCGACCTGATCGCGACTGCATGGGACAGCGCTCGCACCTTCCGTCGGTCGGACAAGCGGGGCGGTGCCAATGGCGCGCGCATCCGGTTGGCCCCGCAGCGCACGTGGGAAGGCAATGAGCCTACGCGTCTGGACGCGGTATTGGCAGCGCTTGAGGCGATTGCGGCAGAGACTGGTGCCTCGGTTGCGGACGTGATCGTGCTGGCGGGGAACGTGGCTGTTGAAGCGGCGGCGAAGGCGGCTGGTTTCGATGTCAGCGTGCCGTTTACGCCCGGTCGCGGCGATGCCACGGACGAGATGACAGACGCCGATAGCTTTGACGTGCTGGAGCCTCATGCCGATGGTTTCCGCAACTTTGCCAAGGCTGATCTTGCCATCAGCGCCGAGGAAATGACGCTCGACAAGGCGCAGCTTCTGGGTCTGAACGCGCAGGAGATGACTGTGCTGCTGGGCGGGATGCGTGTGCTGGGCACGAACCATGGCGGGTCGAACCACGGTGTGTTCACCAACCGCGTGGGCCAGTTGACGACCGACTTCTTCGTCAACCTGACTGACATGGCCTATAGCTGGCATGCCATTGACGACGGCACCTATGAGCTGCGGGACCGTGCGACGGGCCAGATCAAGTTCACGGCGACAAGTGCTGACCTGGTCTTTGGTTCCAACTCGATCCTGCGTGCCTATGCCGAGGTTTATGCTCAGGACGACAATGCCGAGAAGTTCGTGAAGGACTTTGTCGCCGCATGGACTAAGGTGATGGACAACGACCGCTTCGATCTGCTGTAAGCGATTGTAAATAATGTGAAACGCGGGTCCGTTGTGGCCCGCGTTTTGCGTTTCAGGCGTCGAAGAAGACGGTTTCGTTTGGGCCTTGCAGGTGGATGTTGAACTGGAAATGCCCGTCCGCGACCTGTTTGGTGATGAGGGTGTCGCGCCTTGTGTCTTCGACCAGTGACAGCCACGGGTCGCTTGGCAACTTTGGTTCGTCCGGAAAATACATCCGCGTGTGCAGGCCCACATTGATGCCTCGGGCGACGATCCAGAACGTGATGTGGGCAGCACCCCCGCCGGTTGCGCCGGGGCGGATCGTTTCGAACCGCCAAGCACCTGTGTCCTGATCCGCAGGGCATCGGCCCCAACCTGTGAAGCCTGTGTTCGTCGTGCTGAAATGGCCCGCAGCGTCGGCTTGCCAGATCTCGATCAGCGCATCGGTCAGCGGTGCGTCTTCGCCGTCGTACACCGTACCGGTGACGGTGATCCGTTCGCCTTCAGTCGAGTCGGTCAGCATGGTTGCGCCGGGATCGCTGGCGTAAACGCCTGTGATGCCTGCAAAATTGGGGGTGCAGCCGATATGGACATACGGTCCGGCGGTTTGTGACGGGCTTTCCTTGAGCCGTTTGGTCGTCATCAATTTCCCTCCATCCGATTTCCGAACGGGGTCGATCCGCGCCCGCGCAGGATGATGTCGAAGCGGTAGGCGAGTGCGTCCATGGGTGCCGTTGCGTCCATGTCCAGACGGGCGGTCAGTTGGGCGATGGCAGCGGAGTCGGAGATGGCGCGCACGATCGGGCAGAGGGGGATCAGTGGATCCCCTTCGAAGTACATCTGGGTGATCAGACGCTGGGCAAAGCTGTGGCCGAAGACTGAGAAGTGGATGTGGGCGGGGCGCCAGGAGTTGGGGCCGTTGGGCCACGGGTAGGGGCCGGGCTGGACCGTTGTGAAGCGGTACGTGCCGTCGTCATCGGTGATCATCCGCCCGCAGCCGCTGAAGTTAGGGTCGAGCGGGGCGAGGTACCCTTCCTTGGCGTGGCGATAGCGTCCGCCTGCATTGGCTTGCCAGACCTCGATCAGTGCGCCGGGCACTGGGCGGGCGTTTTCGTCCCAGACGCGCCCGTGCACGATCATGCGCGGGCCAATCGCCATCTCGCCCGGTGCTGCGAAGTTGCGGATTAGGTCGTTGTCGAGGGGGCCGAGCATGTCGTGGCCGAAGACGGGGCCATGGTCCTCGCTGGGGGATGGCGGCGCCTTGACCAGCGGTTTTTGCGGGGATCGGAGGATGCTGGATTTATACTCAGGGAAATGGGCTGCCGGGTTCCAGTTGCGGTCCCTTGGGTAAAGGGGGTCAGCCACTCTCGGCCTCCATCTCGGCATATGTCTCCTTCGCGATTTGTAGGGCGCGGTTTGCACGCGGCACACCTGCGTAGACGGCTACATGCTGGAATGCTTCGGCCACATCGCTTGGGGTGGCCCCCGTTCGGGCCGTGGCGCGGATGTGCATGGGGATTTCATCGAAATTGCCAGTGGCCGCCAGCAGGGCGAGGGTCAGCATGGACCTTTCCCGCAGGCTGATCGCGTCGCTGGCCCAGACAGTGCCCCAGGCTCCTTCTGTGATCAGCTCTTGGAACGGTGCGTCAAAGGCTGTTTTCACCGCTTGCGCCCGGTCCACATGCGCATCGCCCAGCACGGTCCGGCGCACGCCCATGCCCTTGGCCCATTTGTCGTCCATCGCAGCCTCCCTTTTCATCGGTGATAGCATGGCCCAAACCGCGTTGTCGCCTTGACTTTCCACCCCCTGCCCGGTGTATCTGCGCCGATCAAAACCGCAGCCCCGAAGGGACACGACCATGCATGCTTACCGCTCTCACTCCTGCGCCGCTCTGACCTCGGCCAATGTGGGTGATACTGTGCGTTTGTCGGGCTGGGTCCACCGGGTGCGCGACCACGGTGGCGTGCTGTTTATCGACCTGCGCGACCATTACGGTGTGACGCAGGTGTTGTGCGACCCCGACAGCCCGGTGTTTTCGGACGTCGAGAAAGTGCGCAGCGAATGGTGCATTCGCATCGATGGCAACGTGAAGGCGCGGGACGAGAGCCTGATCAACCCCAAGCTGCCCACGGGCGAGATCGAAGTCTACATCCGCGATCTGGAAGTTCTGGGCCAATCGGCGGAACTGCCGCTGATGGTGTTTGGCGATCAGGAGTATCCGGAAGAGACGCGCCTGACCTACCGTTACCTCGACCTGCGTCGTGAGAAGATGCAGGAGAACATGAAGCTGCGATCGGACGTTGTGGCGTCGATCCGCAAGCGCATGTGGGATCAGGAGTTTCGCGAGTATCAGACGCCGATCATCACGGCATCCTCGCCCGAAGGTGCGCGCGACTTTCTGGTGCCGTCGCGCCTGCATCCCGGCAAATTCTATGCGCTGCCGCAGGCCCCGCAGCAGTTCAAGCAGCTGTTGATGGTGTCGGGCTTTGACAAGTATTTTCAGATCGCGCCGTGCTTCCGGGACGAAGACCCGCGCGCAGATCGCTCGCCCACCGACTTCTACCAGTTGGATATGGAGATGTCTTTCGTCGAGCAGCAGGATGTGTTCGATACCATCGCGCCTGTGCTGGCCGGTGTGTTCGAAGAGTTCGGCGGCGGCAAGAAAGTCGATGCGCCCGAGACGTGGGAGCAGATCAGCTACCGCGATGCGGCGCTTTGGTATGGCAGCGACAAGCCTGACCTACGCAACCCGATCAAGATGCAGGTGGTGTCCGACCATTTCCGCGGGTCCGGTTTTGCGATCTTTGCCAAGTTGTTGGAGCAGGACGGCACAGAAATCCGGGCCATTCCCGCGCCGACAGGCGGCAGCCGCAAGTTCTGCGACCGTATGAATGCCTATGCGCAGAAAGAGGGTCTGCCCGGGATGGGCTACATCTTCTGGCGCGATCAAGGCGAGGGGATGGAAGCGGCTGGCCCGCTGGCGAAGAACATCGGGCCGGAACGCACGGAGGCCATCCGCCAGCAACTGGGTCTGGGCGTCGGCGACGCGGCGTTCTTCCTTGGCGGCAAACCCAAGGCGTTCGAGGCCATCGCGGGCCGCGCGCGCAACGTTATCGGTGAAGAGCTCAAGCTTATCGACGAGGACCGCTTCGCCTTTGCCTGGATCGTGGATTTCCCGATCTACGAAGCGGACGAAGAAACCGGCAAGATCGACTTTGAACACAACCCGTTCTCCATGCCCCAAGGCGGGATGGACGCGCTGGACGGCGATCCTCTCAAGGTGCTGGGTTATCAGTATGACCTTGCCTGTAACGGCTACGAGCTGGTGTCGGGCGCTATCCGGAACCACCGGCCTGAGATCATGTTCAAGGCGTTCGAGATTGCAGGCTATGACGAAGCCGAAGTCCGCAAGCGGTTCGGCGGCATGGTCAACGCCTTCCAATACGGTGCGCCGCCCCACGGTGGGTGTGCTGCAGGCATCGACCGGATCGTGATGCTGCTGGCAGGCGAACAGAACATCCGCGAGGTGATTCTGTTCCCGATGAACCAGCGGGCCGAAGATCTGATGATGGATGCGCCGAACGATCCGACCAGCGATCAGTTGATGGAACTGGGTCTGCGCGTCATCCCGCAGGACTAGGCGAAGAAACGCACAATTCGAGGCGGCCACCGGTGCAAACTGGTGGCCGTAATGCTATCTTGATGCCGTGGTTTGCTGCATCGGGTGACTGTCTTGCGTTCGTTTGACCCTCAACTCGCTGAAATCCGCTTTGGCTATGGGCTGTCGCCTGAATACGCACCGCCGCAGGACGTGTCGGCCATGCTGTCTGGGCTGACTGCGCCCGATGTGATGGCCCAGACCTATCCAATCGAGAGCTTTCGCGACTTTCGTTCGCGCATGATTGAGGTGCGCGGACAGCGCGAGATTATCAGAAAGAACCGTGGGACAGACATTGCGGTCGACGCGCGCAAGAGACGCAATGTGCTGAACAGGATTGCGCGTGAGGATATGGCAGTCTGGGTGGGGCATACGATGCTTCGGCGTGCCCACACCGAAACGGCCTTCCGCGAGCGTATCGTCGCCTTTTGGGCCGATCACTTCACGGCCATTGGCAAGCGTGGCCTTATTCGCCGTGCGACGTCCCCCTATATCGAAGATGCGATTCGTCCGTTTATCGCTGGCCGCTTCGAGGACCTGTTGGTGCATGCAGCCACTCATCCGCTGATGGTGGATTATCTTGATCAGCGTTTGTCGACTGGACCAAACAGCGAGCGTGCCCAAGCGGCTGGAAACAATCGCAAGATTGGTCTGAACGAAAACCTCGCGCGGGAATTGCTTGAGCTGCACACGTTGGGTGTGGATGGGCCGTATACGCAACAAGATGTGACAGAATTGGCCGAGTTGCTGACCGGGCTGACATTCGATGTGCAGAACGGCATGAAGTACCAAAAGCGGTTGGCCGAGCCCGGGGCAGAGACTGTGCTTGGCGTGACCTATAGCGAGACGGCGAGCCTGAAAACGGTTCATACCGCGCTGAAGGATTTGGCGCGCCATCCTGCAACGGCGCGGCACATCGCAACCAAGTTGGCTGTGCACTTTGGGCATGATACGCCGGATCCGGATCTGATCGACGCTGTTGAAACGGCCTTTATCGACAATGATGGTGCGCTGCTCCCCGTGTATGAGGCATTGCTGTCGCACCCTTCGGTCTGGTCGCCTGACTTGTCCAACATAAAGCCGCCCATTGACTTCATGTCGTCGGCCCTGCGTGCGCTGGCGGTTCCACCCATGGCATTCGCGGATCGCAAAGAGCGGTGGACGCGGCGGTTGTTCATGGAGCCCCTGTTTGACATGGGGCAGAGGTGGGAGTTGCCGGGGGGGCCGGATGGCTGGCCAGAAGAAGATGCGGCGTGGATCACGCCCCAGGGCATTGCGTTGCGTGTCTCGTGGGCGATGGGGGCGCCCCGCCGATTGATGGATCCGTTGCCGGACCCGCGCGACTTTGTGGATCATGCCCTTGGCCGCTTTGCCGACGAACCTGTGCGTTTTGCCGCTGCTGCTGCTGAAACGCGGCCAGAAGCCATAGGCCTGGTTTTGATGTCTCCCGCCTTTCAGCGCAGATAGGAGAACATGATGTCCCCTTCCGTTTCTCGCAGAAGTTTTCTGGCCCGCACCGGGTTGATTGGGTGTTCCTTGGCTGCAAGCCCGCTGTTGACGCCTGTCAGCTTTGCGGCCGCCCCTTGGGACACACGGCTGGTTGTGATCATCCTGCGCGGTGGGATGGATGGGCTTGATGTGGTGCGGCCCTATGGCGATCCTGCCTTTCGCGCGTTGCGGGGCGATATGTCGCCGGGTCCGGAGGGCGGCGCGCTGGACCTCGATGGTCGTTTCGCGCTTCATCCCGGACTTGCGTCACTGATGCCGATGTGGAACGCGGGTCAGCTGGGGTTTGTGCATGCGGTGTCGACGCCGTACCGGGACAAACGCAGCCATTTCGACGGTCAGGATCTGCTGGAGGCAGGCACGACCAGTTTGAACGGGGCGCGCGACGGCTGGCTTAACCGTGTTTTGCAGGTCATGCCCGGTGTCACGTCGCAAACGGCATATGCGTTGGGACGCAGCGATATGCGGCTGGTTCAGGGCAGTGCAGAGATTGCGAACTGGTCGCCCAATGCTGATCTGGGCATCAGCCCCCAGGCTGTTCGACTGCTCGAGGTGGTAACCGAACGTGATCCCGCCTTGCATGCGGCGCTGTCAGAGGCACAGATTTTGTCGCAAGTGGATGATGGTGATGCAGAAAAGCTCAAAGGTGAACATCTTGAGATCGCCAGTTTTGCTGCAGCCCGCCTGTCGGAAGATGCGCGTATTGCGGCCTTTTCGCTGAATGGGTGGGATACACATGCGGGTCAGGACCGGGACATAGAAAGGGCGTTGACCCGCTTGGCCGATACACTCGTGATGTTGCGCGGCAAGATGCGTGGCGACACGTGGGGCAAGACCGCCGTTATCGCCATGACCGAGTTTGGGCGGACGGCGCGCCCCAATGGGACTCGTGGCACCGATCACGGTACGGGTGGATTGATGATTCTGGCCGGTGGCGCGATCAAAGGCGGTCGCGTCTACGGCCAGTGGCCGGGCTTGGGCGACGGTGATCTTTACCAGGAGCGTGACCTGATGCCGACAGGTGATGTCCGGGCGCATGCCGCGTGGGTGATGCGGGGGCTGACCGGTCTGGATCGGGCTGCATTGGAAGGTGCCGTGTTCCCGGGGCTTGATATGGGGTACGATCCCGGCCTCTTGCTTTAGGCTGCGACAATCTCCTTGGACTTTGGCAGAACCTTGCCTAACGTCCGGGCATGACTGCGATTTATACAGTGAATGCGGCGCCTGTCCCGGACTGGACACCGCCGCCCGTGCCGGACGACCAGCTTGTTTTTACGGGCCGTTACGCGCGGATTGAGCCGCTTCGGGCAGATCGGCATGCGGCCCTGCTTTATCGCGAATATGCGGGCCATGACGCCGTTTGGGACTACATGCCCTACGGCCCCTTTTCGTCGTCATCCCAGTATCACCGTTGGGTGCGTGACATGGAGAATGACCCCACCCTGCAGTTCTATGCTGTCTTCAATATCGCAACGGGATGTTACGAGGGCGTCGCCAGCTTCCTGCGTATCGCGCCCGAGGCGGGCAGTATCGAGGTGGGGCACATCAGTTTCAGCCCCGCCTTGCAGAAGACACGCGCCGCAACAGAGGCGCTGTACCTGATGATGGCGTGGGCGTTTGAGGCGGGGTATCGCCGGTTCGAATGGAAATGCGACGCGCTCAACCGTGGATCGCGCCGCGCTGCCCAGCGTTTGGGGTTGAGCTATGAGGGGATCTTTCGCCAAGCCACTGTGGTCAAGGGGCGCAACCGGGATACGGCCTGGTTTGCTGCTATCGACAGTGAGTGGCCCGCGCTCAAGGAGGCGTTTGGCGTCTGGCTGGCTGACAGCAATTTCGATGCGGACGGGGCGCAGCGGGAACGTCTATCGGATCTGACCCGGCTGGTGCGCGTGGCCGACGATCCGATGACGTGAACTGAACCTGGGCAGTTAGATCGCGATCTTTTCCGACAGCCGGTCCTGCACAAGCCCCGCAATCACAGCGGTTTCCGACGCTGCCGCGTCACCGCGCGCGCGCTTGGCCGCCAGTGCATCCGTTGCCTGCAGCAGTTCCAGATCCTGCGCGCTGCGGGCCACACCGCCAAGAAACTGTACGACATAGTCAAGGGCACGCACGTCCTGCGCATCCTCAAGCACGTCGGCCACATGAACCATATCGTCCCGGTAGGCGATCGGGTCCGGTTGAACCTCTCCATCCGGCAAGGCGCGGGGGCCAAGGGGTTGGCGGTCTTCCGGCAAATGCGTCAGGATCGCCTCCTGAAAATTGGCAAGCGAAACGACGGGTTTTTCCATGAACCCATCGGCGCCCGCCTCAAGCGCGCGCGCCTCGCTATCGGCATCGCCGGAAATGCCCAGAATCACGTCCGGACGCTGCACTGCCGACACCAGCTCGCGGATCAGGTCGGCCCCGTTCCCGTCCGGCAATCCCAGATCCACAATCGCTACGGAGGGGCGGTAGACCTGTAGATGACGCCGCGCGGCACGCATCGTGTCGGCGCGTCTGATCCGTGCGCCGCTGCGCAGGCACAGAAGGCGCATCGCCTCACAGGCATAGCGGCTGTCCTCGATCACCAGAACGGTCAGGCCCAGAAGCGGGCGCAACGACGTCGGCGCAGGGTAGGTTGGTTTGAACGGGTCCGTCGTATCCATCAGATCCTCCAAAATCTCTTGCGACTCATCGTTACGTCGCCATGCCTAACAGCGCGTTAACGTCACATTGCACCTCGCCCGATCCTTGGCGATAAGGGCGCAAATGTGAGCCAGAGGAGCCCCAGAACATGATCGGTCGCCTGAACCACGTCGCCATCGCCGTCCCTGACCTAGAGGCCGCCGCCGCGCAGTACCGCAGCGCGCTGGGCGCCAATGTGGGTGAGCCGCAGGATGAACCCGACCACGGTGTCACCGTCATTTTCATCGAGCTGCCGAACACCAAGATCGAGCTTCTCTATCCTCTGGGAGAAAACTCCCCCATTCAGGGATTCCTCGATAAAAACCCGGCCGGCGGCATCCACCACGTTTGCTATGAGGTCGAAGATATCCTTGCCGCCCGGGACCATCTGAAGGCCAGTGGCTTGCGTGTGCTGGGCGATGGAGAGCCCAAGATCGGCGCGCATGGCAAGCCGGTCCTGTTCCTGCATCCCAAGGACATGAACGGCACCCTGACCGAGCTTGAGCAGGTCTGATGGGCATCACATCCGCCCTTGTTCTTTATGCCGTGATCTGGTGGCTGTGCTTCCTGATTGCCCTGCCGATCAAGGTGCAGACGCAAGGTGATCTGGGCGAGATTGAGCCGGGCACCCACGCAGGTGCGCCCGAGCATCACCACACCCGTCGTAAGGCGTGGATCGTAACCTGGGTGTCGCTGGTGTTGTGGATCATCATCGCCGGGATCATCTTTTCCGGATGGATCAGTCTGTCCGATATGAACTTCTTTGATCGGGCGCTGCAGCCGCTGTAACCCCATGGAATATATGGGTGAACGTGGCAGCCCCGATGATCGGGATCAGCAGGTTCACGAGCGGCACAGACAGCGGGATCGCCATCAGCGTGCCCGCCAGCCAGATGGTGACGTTGTGGGCGCGGCGTAGCTCTTTCGCTCGCGCGCGCCCTACGCGGCGCATGGCTGCGAGGGTGAAGTATTCGCTGCCCAGCAGGAACCCGTTCAGCCCCCAGAAGATAAAGGGGGCTGCGGGGGCAAAGACCACGTAGAGGATCAGTGCCAGGATGTTGGCCCCGATCAGCACGCCAAGGAAGTTGATCGTGTCCACGATGGCATCGCCGATGGGCACGTTTTGCGCGGGCGGTAGGTGTGGATAGTGTTTGTCTTCAACGGCTTGCGCAACCTCATCCAGGAACATCGAGGTGATGGCCGAGGCGACCGGCATCATCAGGAAGATGGACAGCACGAGGAACAGGAAGAACGAGCTCCACGTGATGATGTCGCCGAGCCATGTGATCGTGCCGATCCATGGGACGGATACTCCATCTGCGGTGAGCCAGCCGATGAACCAGACAAGGCCCGATGTCGCCGCGATGAGCAGGGCAATCGTGAGTGCTATGCCCAGCAGCAGCACACGGCGGAAGCGCCGGTCGCTGATCTGGCCGAGGGCCGAGAAGAAGGCGGTGAGGATCATGTGTCGACCCATGTTGTGATGGCGGGCACGTCCGGTCTTGGGCGTTCCGGTGGGGCGGAGGTCTCGGTGCCGATATGGATGAAACCGGCGACGCGTTCGTTGTCTGCAAGGTTTAGGGCGTCGGTCATGAAGCCCCGGTCGTGGCTGGGCCAGCCGCTGAGCCAATTGGCGCCCCAGCCTGCGGCGAGGGCGGCATTCAGGAGGGACAGGCAGACAGCACCTGCCGAGTAAGTCATTTCCAGCACTGGGATTTTTTCGACGTCGCGGGTGATTTCGATAACGGCGACGGCGAGGTGCCCTTGGTCAAATTGGGTGCGTCCCTTGGTGATCTGATCGGGGTCGAGGTTCAGCGCGTGGCCGCGTTTTTCGGCGGTCTCTGCCAGCCGTGGCATGGCGCCTTTGCCCAGCACGATGAAGCGCCAAGGTTCGAGCTTGCCGTGGTCCGGTGTGCGGGCAGCGGCGGTTAGAAGCTGTTCTAGGGTTGCCTGGTCTGGGACGGGTTCGGCGAGCGTCTTGGCCGGGCGGGACCGGCGGGTGAGCAGGAAATCGAGGGCGGCTTGGTTTTTCGCGGGCATATGTTACGCCTTTTTACATGTTGAGGGTCATGTCGTGGCGTTGTGCTGCGACGTCAAGGGGTTAGAGGTTAAGTTGTTGCGCCATATGGTCAATTTCGGCGCGCAGGAAAGCGTCGAACCTTGGGCCCGGTTGGCGGTTGTTCAAAGCGCGGGCCATGGGGTCGGGGGCGGTGATCTTGCTGCCGGAGAGCGCTTCGAGCGTGGCGTGGCCGCAGAAGGGGACGTAGATTTCGGAGTAGCCGCCCTCGTGGCTGAGGACGAGTTTGCCGTTGCAGAACCTCTCGGCTAACGCTTTAATTTTGAGCGTCATTTCGCGGAAGGTCTCGGCTGTGGCCAGCATCCGGGCGAGGGGGTCAACCGCGCCTGCGTCGAAACCGCAGGCGACGATAATCAGGTCGGGGTTGAAGGCTTCGATGGCGGGGGTGACGACCCGGTCGATGGCGTGGAGATAGGCGGCGTGACCGGCGCCTGCGGGTAGTGGGAGGTTGAGGTTGGTGCCTTCTCCGGCACCTGCTCCGCGGTCGGCTAAGTGGCCGGTATCTAAAGGGTAATTGCCTTCCTGATGCAGCGAGATGGTGAGCACATCTGGGCGGTTGTAGAAGATCGATTCCGTGCCGTTGCCGTGGTGGACGTCCCAGTCGAGGACGGCGACGCGCAGGTCAGGGCGGGTGGCTTTGGCGGCTTCGATTGCGATGGCGATGTTGGCCATCAGGCAGAAGCCCATGGGGGTCGCCGCCTCGCAGTGGTGGCCCGGTGGGCGGGCGAGGGCGTAGGCGTTTTCATGCGTGCCTTGCAGGACTGCTTCGACGGCGGCGGTGGTGAGGCCGGCGGCGAGGGCTGCGATTTCGTACCCGCCCTTGGCGAAGGGGGCGTGGTGGCCGATTTCGCCGCCTTGATCATCGGACATCGCTTTGAATTTGCTCAGGTATTCCTGCGGGTGGACGCGCAGGAGTTGCTCGGGTGTAGCGGCGTCGGCGGAGGTCACGTGCAGGTCATTCGTGAGGCCGGTGACGTCCATCAGGTTCTTCATCCGGCGCTTGGTTTCAGGGCTTTCGGGCAGGCCGCCAGCGGCCAGCGGTTGCACAAATCCGCCCAAAGGAACGGTGAAGGCATAGTTGCCGCCGCCGTGCCACATGGTGCGTTCGTCCCAGAAAAATGCGGTGCTCATCCGACCCTCCGATTTGGGGACAAGGTGGCGGAGCGACGGGGTGTTGTCCATGGCAGCGTGCGGTCTGTTAACCGGGGCTTTGGGTGCTGATTTCGGGAGGCGACGCGGCCCGGAATTTGGAAAACTGCACATTTTGCCGGTGAAACTGCGTGTTTTCGGGCCGCGATATCCGGGCCGTTTCGACCGGTTTTGGCGAAACTGCACATATTACGCCCGAAACTGCGCGTTTTGGTGTTTGAGCGGGCAAACCGGCCCGGAAAAGGGTTAACGCAGGCGATTATGCCGCACCTTCGGCGCGCAGCGCGTCCACGTCGAGCGGCTGGTTGACCATCGCAAGCGTGCCGTCTGGATCGCGGGGCCAGTCGGCCTCTGGCCGGTCGCGGTAAAGTTCGATCCCGTTGCCATCGGGGTCACTGAAGTAGACGGCTTCGGAAACGCCGTGATCGGCAGCGCCATCGAGCGGGGTGCCGTGGGCGAGCACCCGGTTGAGGGCGGCCCCGAGGGAGGCGCGGTCGGGGAAGAGGAAGGCCACGTGGTAGAGACCGGCCGCCCGTTCGGGTGCGGGGCCTGCGCCACGGGAATGCCAGGTGTTGAGGCCGATGTGGTGGTGATAGCCGCCTGCGGACAGGAACGCCGCCTGATCGCCGTAGCGCTGGGTGAGCGTGAAGCCGAGCACGTCGCCGTAGAATGCGATGGCGCGGTCGAGGTCGGTGACCTTGAGGTGGATGTGGCCGACGCTTGTGTCGGCGGGGACTTTTGCGGGCATGGTGCGGCTCCTTTGCTTGGGAAGCTAGGGAGTGCGGGTTTTGGTTGCTAGGCGCAGGGGTGCACAGGTGTGGTGCGCGTGCGTCTTTGCCGATGCCCAAGAAGGGCTGTCGCAAAACCGTTACATTCTGCGTGTTACCGCTATCGCAGACATGAAGCTTTATCGAAGCATACGGTCGATATGACGCTGAGGGGTTGGACAGCTCTGACCCCGCCAAATGACAGCGCGTCGTTCGTGTCTAACGCATATCCAAACATACGGAGACTGATGATGGCGCACACGCGCTCGAACCTGGGTCTTGGCCTGCAAATGGCCATTGGCCCGATGTTCCTTTTGGGCATCATGATATTCACTGGCATGCCACCAATCCTGACAGGGGTGGTGACGCTTGCCATGGCATTCTACGCATGGTCGGAGTTCCGCAAGCGGAGCACACTTCGGCGGCGGGACGATGGCGTCTACGTCTGGATCGAGTGGTACGGTTTCGAGCGGACGTCGGTCACTGACCCGTCGAAACCCGGCGGCGCGTGGGACTGTGACGGAGATGGTGGAGGTGACGGCGGCGACTGACCATTTTCACTTTCCGTCTTGAGACATCGCAACGGGCCCTTTGGGGGCCTATTTTATGTGGACGACTGTCAAGTTGACCGGTCAATGCTGCGATGGCTCAATACGTCCGCAAATGGCGGGATTGAGCCCATAGTCACGGATGCTGCATTTTGAACGAAGGGCAGCTTACGTGAAAATACCGGTTTAGTCTCCGCCGTCGTCGCTTCCATCAAAGAGGCTACGATGCCCGGTGGCGTGGTCACCATTGCCACGAATGTTGTGCCGCGTTGGGCCTTTGAGACGAGGAGTTTTGAACGCAAAAAACAGTGCGCCCGCAATGATCGCAAACGCAATTGAAAAGCCAATTACAAGTTCAACGAAGGTCACTAAGTCTAATCCTTTGGGCTCGAATACACTGCTAAACTTTCAACGATCCGATGCCAACCCGACATTGGTGCAACCGCAGCGAAAGTCCGCAAAGTCCGCAGACGGTGGGTTCGTGTGGCGTCGGGTTGTGCGCGTGCAGCGAATGGTAGCATGACCATATGCCCTTGGCTGCGGGCGGCTGGTCGGTTGTCAATCTGCGGCAATTCAAAGGGCACTGTACATGCCGGGCAGGTATCCCGTTTTTGGTTCAACTTCCTCGCGCTGAGCCGCTACGGACCACAACAGCAGTCGTTGGCATGACACGTCCCAGCGTCGCCAAAACACTTACTGTTCTCTGCCTGCACACAGCGTCATGCGAAGAGGTGTGTGCAAAAGATGGCATGATTGCCGCGTCATGAGCGATTTGTCCCAATCCGTTCATCTTGCTTGTTCGGGACGTGTTTTTACCTCTGCCCCTGCAACCCATACCTTTGAAATGGCGGCTGCAGTCGCATTCAAAACCAGTTTTTCGAATATGTCTTGCATCGTATCTGTGTCGGATCTGCGGAAGCCAGACGTAGCACCACCTGACTGAATGGCGATTGCGTCAAACTGCGCGCCTGGCTCAAAGGCGCCGACCGGCAATGATGCAGCGTTTGCGCCGCCTTTTGTCGCCAGCCAGAACACTTCTGTGGTTGTCAGCGGTGCTTCACCTGTCCCACGTGCCTTTGCGGTGACAGAGGGCTCCGTTCCGGAGCAGGCACATCGTGACGCCATCAACGCATAGCGGGCGGCATCAAACAGCGATGGGCTGAAGCCGCCTGAGATATCCGTGCCAAGCCCCACCTTCACGCCGTGATCAAGGGCGCGGCGAACAGGCAGGACGGCGTTGGCGAAATAGGCGTTGGACAAAGGGCAATGCGCGATCGACGCGCCCGCGTGTGCAAGATGGGTCATGTCGGATGAGGTGACGAAATTCGAATGCGCGAGGATCGTCTTGTCCGTAAGCAGACCAAAATCCTTCAAGGCTTCGGCATCTGTCTTGCCCAGCCTGTTTCGAACATACTCCACTTCCCAATCGCTCTCGGCGCAGTGGGTTTGCACACGCGCGCCCGTTTCCGCAGCGAGTGCGCCCAAACCATGCAACAGATCGTCCGTGCAGCTTGGCACAAATCGTGGGGTGATCGCGGCATGCACGAGTGGCACCTTGCCATTCTGGCCGTCCTGCAATGCAGCCACAGCGTCGATGAATGCACGTGTCTGCGCAATGGCGTCTTCGGCTGAGGGATCGCGATAGTAGTCCGGGCACGTGTCTGGATCATCCATCGCCACCTTGCCGATCACCGCCCGCTGTCCATGTCGCAGGCAAGCCTCTGCCAGGATGATGTTTGCCTTCAGATCGACCGAGCCGAAATAGACCGCTGTCGTTGTGCCATGCGCCAGAAGAGTTGCGACGAGGTCGTCATAAACCTCAAACGCATAAGCGTGGTCGGCGAATTTGGCCTCAAGCGGAAACGTGTATTTCAAAAGCCAGTCTTCAAGTGGCGCATCCAGCGCCTTTCCCAGCTGCGGCCATTGAGGTGCATGAATATGTAAATCCACAAGGCCCGGAATGAGATAGCTGTCCTCGGGTAGTGTGAAGAGACTGCCGTTTGCTTCGGCGCGCGCCAGGATGCTCTCATGATCCGTGTCTCCCGGCGTGGTGACCGATTGGATGGTTCCGGCAGCATCAATCGCGATGGCGCAGTCGCGTAGCGGCCTCATCTTGTTCCGATTTGGTGTGTGAAACGCCGTACCAGCAATGACGCGCGTCATATTTTCCATCTCGATCCTCTTTGCCTTTGCCGATAGCATGGCTGTTTCGCTGCATTTTTGAGCAGGCCCGCAAGACATCATTGGAAAAAACGGTGACTCTGGCGGAAATATAGTTACCTTAGAAAAAATAGGTTGGACCTCCAACTTAAATTTGTGACTCTGGCGACATGGTGAATGATGCTGAAACAACTTCCAACAGTTGAGCGTCTGAGAGAGGCGGTTCTCGCGGCGGCGGTCGAGCGTAAGTTGACCGCAGGCGACCGCATGCCGAGCGAAGGCAAGTTGGCCGAGCAGTTCGGGGTGAGCCGCAACACTGTGCGCGAAGCGATGATTCAGTTGGAAAGCGAAGGCATTGTTGCGCGGTGCCATGGGGTGGGCACGATCCTTCGGCGTACGCCTGGCAGCCATCTGCGGTCCGGTTCTATACCAGAAGTCATTAAGAGCCAGGGGCAGACGCCCGGGGTTGAACAAATCTCGATGGCTCAGGACATTGTGGATGCGGATATTAGCGCCCGTTTTCGTATGGCTAAAGACGAAAAGCTTGTGCGTCTCGAACGGGTCCTGACGGCTGACAAACGCCCGGTTGCCTTCATCGTGGATTACCTGCCGCAAGATCGCGTGCGCGGATGGGACATTGATTGGTCCACTTTTGACGGCAACCTCATTCGCGTTTTGTCCGATCACACAGGTTCGCAGAGGTTTTTACAAAACGCATCTATGTCAGCGGTTGTTGCGGATGACAGCATCGCGGAAAAGCTGAAATGCGAGATTGGTACCGCTCTGGTGAAAACATCGTCTGACATGTTTTCCGAAAAGGTCGAACTGCTCGCAGTTACGCATCTTCTTATCGTACCCGACACGATCCCGATCGAGTTTGCCGGGACCATCTACGCATTGAGCGGATCGTGAGTAAGCCGCCCAATATCCTTGTCGTGTTCAACGACGATCATGGTCAGTGGGCCTTGCCTGCTTATGGCAATTCGGAGCTACATACGCCGTCCGTATCAGCACTGGCTGCCAATGGCGCGGTGTTTGAAAATGCCTTCACCCCGGTTCCGGTGTGCTCTCCCGCGCGGGCGAGTTTCATGACAGGGCTGTTGCCGACCCAGCATGGTTTGCACGACTACCTGAACTCGGCGGACCAGTTTAACGGTCGGTCGTGGGTGCAGGATATCGCCACACTGCCCAGGATGCTGCATGACGCGGGCTACCATACCGGTCTGTCAGGCAAGTGGCACATTGGGCGCGACTACGATCCCCAGCCGGGTTTCGACGATTGGTTTGCGCTGGCGGGCGACTATCCGATCTATCACCGCGCCGCGAACCGGTTCTGTGACAACGGCCATCTGCATGCGCCCGAAGGGTATCTGACCCAACTCATCGCTGATCGCACGGTGTCGTTCTTGCGTGATCGCCCGAAAGACCAGCCTTTCTTTCATTTTACAGGATTCTACGCGACCCACTCGCCCTGGGAAGACCAGCCCGAAAGACTGGTTGCGCAATATGCCGACGCACACTTCGCGGACATCCCAAGCGCAGAGCGCGTTTTTGACGGCGACATCCTGAACATCGAACTGCCACGGGACGATGCCGCGGCCCGTCGGCGGGCCAAGATGCAATACTATGCCGCCGTCACGGCGATTGACGAAGGGGTCGGGCGTATTCTGGATCAGCTGACCGCGTCGGGAGAGCTGGAAAATACCCTGATCGTCTTCACCTCTGACCATGGGCTGTGTCTGGATCATCACGGGATTTGGGGCAAAGGGAACGCGACCAGCCCACAAAACATGATCGAGGAAAGCATGCGCATTCCCATGATCCTGTCTGGGCCGGGCGTGCCGAAAGGTGCGCGCCCCACGGCATTTGCCGATCACCTTGATCTGTTTCAGACGCTGGCCGTTGCCTCGGGTGTAGAGCCCACTGGCGGCCCCTTTGCAGGGCAGTCGCTTTGGCCTGTTCTGGCTGACGATGCCCCGGATTGGCGCGATGCCCAATACGGGGAATACGGCACCGCACGCATGATCCGCACTGCAACGCACAAGCTGATTGCCCGCTTTGACAACAGACGCGACACCCTGTTCGCCCTGCAAGACGGAGAGGCGCGCAACATCATCGATGACGCCCCAGACCTCGCAGCCGAGTTGAGATCCAGATTGTCCGCGCACTTCGCACAATTCGAAGACCAACCACCAAAAGCCGAAGAATTCTTCGGTGAACCAAGATTCAACCCGGTTGAGGCTTGGCGATAACAAAACCAACAAGGAGTATTTGACATGAAACGCACACTTGCTCTGCTGGCGACAACAGCCTTCGCAGGCCCGGCCTTGGCCGCACCCGAGATGACGTATGAAGAGGCACTGGCCTGCGTCGAACGGGTTGTTCCGGCCCAAAACTACGTCACCAACGATCTGCTGCCATCCGATGCGGACCTTGCCGATATTACGCCCATGGCGGAAACGGTGACCCTGCGTGTTGGCCTGTCTTGGGTGCTCGACGATGGGCAATCCCACTTCTACAACGCGATCGAACAAGGGTTCTTTGCCGACGAAGGTATTGAGGTTGAGTTGGTGCCGGGTGGTCCTGGCAAAAACCATATCCAAACACTTGGTGGCGGGGTCGTGGATGTGGCTGTTGCCTCTGCTGGGTCTTACCTGCCTCGCGCGATCACGTCTCCGACACCGATTGAAGGGATCACTTCGGTTGGCTCTGTGCTCAAAGGCGGTCCAGCAGCCTTTCTGACAATTGATGAAGAGCTGATTGGCAAGGAATTGACGCCACAGGACCTCAAAGGTCGGACCGTGGCTGGTGGACCCTTCCTCGAACATATGCCCATCCTTCTGGATAAGGCCGGTATGGAAGAAGGCGATGTGACGATCATCAAAGCCGGCTTCACGCCCGATGCATTGTTTGCCGGAACAGCCGACTTTTACTTTGGTTGGATTTTCAACCAGACCCGCGCGATTTCGGCGCAAGGGTACGAGTGGAATGCGCTCATGTGGGGTCCGCATGGGTTTGAGGATTTTCCAGATTCCATCGTGATGATGAAAGACACGATTGCCGAGAACCCCGAAGTGGGTGAGCGTTTCATGCGGGCGGTGCATCGCGGCATCGATTTCATGCTGGAAAACCCAGAGGTGTCAGCAGAAGCCGTTCTGAAATATGCCACCGACGCCAAACACCTGACCAAAGAACTGGTGTTGCAACGCTATGAACAGCAGGCCCCGTTGGTGACAAAAGGCGATCTGCGTCTGTTGGAAACGGATTTCTCTGCATGGAATGAAAATACCGCGACCTTGCTGCAATACGGCTTCATGCCAACAGTCGACTGCAGCTAACGACATGTCACCGGCCATTCAGCTCCGCCAGCTTTCCAAGTCTTTTGGAGAGATTGATGCACTCAAGGACATCGATCTGGACATTCAGGAGGGCGAGTTCATCGCCCTGATTGGGCCATCAGGTTGCGGCAAGACTACGTTGCTGCGTCATGTCCTGTCGCTAGAAACCGCAAGTGCGGGCGAAATACTGGTCGGTGGCGACACGCCGGAACGTGTGCGGCGCGAAAACAAGCTGGGCATCGTGTTCCAGCGCGCTGCACTTGTCCCATCCTGCACGTCTTTGCAAAACGTTCAGATGACCCTTGATATTACCGGGGTCGAAACACCGCTGACCCCGGCTGGCCTACTTGATGAGTTCGGCCTTGGCGCGTTCAAGGATCATTATCCGCATCAGTTGTCAGGCGGGATGCAACAACGGGTCAACATCGCGGCAGCGATGGTTCACAACCCGCCGTTCCTGATGATGGATGAACCTTTTGGCGCTTTGGATGAAATGACGCGCGAGTTCATGTGTGAATTTCTGGGTGGGGTCCTGCTCGACAACCCCAAAACCACGGTGCTTGTCACCCATTCCATTGATGAGGCTGTGATGCTTGCGGACCGCATTGTCATCCTTGCCCCGCGTCCGGGCCGGATCAGCGCCATCGTCGACGTTGATTTTCCACGCCCCCGTCGCAGAGATCTGAAAACCCAAAGCGCATTTGGTGAGAAAGTTCTTGAGGTCCGGCGCCTGCTTTATGAGGTCGAAGAGGCATGACAAACGTATCACGCGAACGCTTGGGCTATGTGTTCATGATCGTGTCAGTCCCGATCATTTGGCAATTGGCTGTCACACTCTCCGGGCTTCAGCCATTTATCCTGCCCGGACCGGGAATTGTGTTCAAAACACTTGGCAATGAATGGTCCAACTTTCTGTACCACACCGGCGTTACGATGTACGGCGCGATGGTTGGATACGCCTTTGCAAACCTTTTTGCGATTTCCATCGCGGTTCTGTTTGTCTATCTGCCGTCGGTTCAGACGTTCCTGATGCCTTGGTTTATCGTGATCAAGAACATCCCGTTTGTCGTGATTGCCCCCATTCTGGTCATCACCCTGGGCACAACAAACATGCCCAAGTTCATCGTGGTGTTTCTGGTGACCTTCTTTCCAGTCTTGGCAAACGTGGTGGCTGGGTTACGGGCGGCGGATCAGGTTTTGCTCGATCGCATGCATGTGCTGAACGCAACGCGCTGGCAGATATTCTGGAAAGTTCGCTGGCCGTCAGCCATCCCCTACTACATGGCGGCCCACGAGGTTGCCTTCACCGGATCCATCATCGCAGCCATCGTGGCCGAGTTCTTTTTCTCCCGCACTGGTCTTGGCTACCTGATCGTCACGGCGATGGAGAGTTACCGCGCAGATATCCTGTACGGCGTGACCCTGATCGCGGCTGTGCTTGGCCTTAGCAACTATCTGCTTGTCGTTTGGCTCCGCAAACGTCTTTTGAGGTGGCAGGATGCCTAAGCCAACAAAGATGATCATCGACACCGACCCTGGTGTCGATGATGCGATGGCAATCCTCTACGCGGCGCATGACACGTCCATCGAATTGCTTGGGTTGACGACCGTGTTCGGAAATGTGCCCGTGGAGAAGGCGACACGGAACGCACTTCGGCTGTGCGATTTGGCCGACCTTGAGATCCCGGTGGCAGAAGGCGCTGCAAAGCCAAGCGTTTTTGCGCCGCTTGATCCGGCAGAAGCCGCAAGGATCCATGGAGCTGAAGGGTTTGGGCCCGTGCCACCCGAAACACCACAACGCACGCCCACTGAAGAAGACGCAGCTGACTTCATGGCCAGCATGGCCCGGCGTTATCCCGGCGAAGTGACGCTTTGCGCAATTGGGCCGATCACGAATGTAGCAGAGGCCTTGCGCAGACATGCCGACTTTGTCGACAATATCGCGAAGATCATATTCATGGGCGGCGCGGCGTACGTACCGGGCAATGTAACGCCATATGCAGAGGCAAACACCTATCAGGACCCACATGCGCTTGCAGAGGTACTGGCGTCAGGTGTTCCAACACTTATGGTCGGCTTGGACGTCACGATGCAAACCACCGGTAGCCGGGATGATTTTGCAGAACTTGCACGACGTCACCCTGATCATGGCGGATTTCTCGAAAGAGCATCGGACGCATATATTGGGATATACGAGGCACGAGGCCTCACGGGCTGCGGCTTGCATGATCCGGCAGCTGTCATCGCTTGCGTGAAACCAGATCTGTTTGAAATTACGCAAGAACCCCTTTCTGTGGTTCTCGACGGAGAGCAGGTTGGTCGTACGTTACCCGGTCACGGCAGCGAGGCACAGATTTGCCGGGGGGTCGATGCACCAAAGCTGAAAAAGCGGTTCTTTTCCATGTTTGGATAAGGGCGGCTTATCGCATGCACGTTTTGGCGGCCTTGAGTGTGCCCCACTGTTGAGAGTGTCGCAATTGTCAGTAAATTCTGCGACAGGACCAGTCGCAGATCTCGGGGGCGAAACGCTTGCATCTCTAAGGTTCAAGCCGTTAGCAGCGAAAGACCAGGTCTTGTTCGGGACTGGTTGGCACAAGTGAGCGCCTCCTTCGGTGAATCGCGGCAAGAGCCCAGAGCGACGGATGCTGCACGTCGCCCAGGGGTCTGCTATTTTTCGGTGTTAGAAAAGAGTTGCAGAGATGACCTCGACTGGAGAGAAGTTTGGCTAGAAAAGATTGGTCTAATGCCGGACACCGGCTAGCCGATGATCCCAGCTACAAAGAGCTATGCGAGATCCAAACGCGGCTCAAAAACGGTGAACTAGATCAACTCGAATTTGCGTCGCAGGTGGTGGATGGCTTTCCACTCGAAAGAGACAGCTGTTACGGATCACCTTGGATCGTGCATGCGGTATCAAGTGGGTCACTGCAATCCGTCAAATGGATGATCGAAAAGGGTGTTAATCTGCAGCCTATTTGCACTGATGGTTACCCTCCAGTGATACGTTGCATAGAAGTTGAAGGACCGGAAAAGTATCAAATACTGAGCCTGTTGATCGACGCTGGTGCAGATATCAATGAACGCGGGATAAACGGCTGGACACCTTTACACGTCGCAGCGGTTAGAGACGATGAAGCGTCCATGCGTATACTGCTGGAGGGGGGTGCAGACCGGACCATCACAACCAAAATCGACGATGATGCAACCGCAGAGGAAGAAGCTCGTAACCTTGGCCACAGGAAATCTGCTGATTTCATTGCTGGTTTTGGTTCCTGACTCAAAGCACTCATTGCGTCGGACTCAACAGAATTCAGCTTTGTTCGCTCTAAGGTCATTGATCGGTCGCACACCAAACCTATCCGCCCGCGCTGTGCGAGGCGGATAAGTTTTTTCATCTGCGGGCCTGCAAATCGTTTATGCGCCGACCATACCCACGATTTCGTAGGTGCGCTTGAGGATCGGCTGCGTGATTTCCCGCGCTTGCTCTGCGCCGCGTGCGAGCAGCCTATCGATCTCGGGGACGTCGTTCAGAAGCCGGGTCATTTCGGACGCGATGGGGCTGAGCTTTTCCACCGCCAGCTCGGCCAGCGCCGGTTTGAATGTGCCGAATTGTGCGCCGCCGTGGTCGGCCAGCACCTGATCCACGCTGATGTCTGCAAGGGCTGCGTAGATGTTGACGAGGTTGCGCGCCTCGGGCCGGTCGTCGAGCCCCTTGTATTCCGAGGGCAGGGGCTCGGGGTCGGTCTTGGCCTTGCGGATCTTCTTGGCGATCGTGTCGGCGTCGTCGGTCATGTTGATGCGGGAGGCGTCGGAGGTGTCGGATTTCGACATCTTCTTGGACCCGTCGCGCAGGGACATGACGCGCGTGGCCGCCCCCTTGATCACCGGTTCGGTGATGGGGAAGAAATCGACGCCGTAATCGTGGTTGAACTTGGTCGCGATGTCGCGCGTGAGTTCAAGGTGCTGCTTCTGGTCGTCGCCCACGGGCACGTGCGTGGCGTGGTAGACAAGGATGTCTGCCGCCATGAGGGCCGGGTAGGCAAAGAGGCCGAGCGAGGCGTTTTGCGCGTTCTTGCCCGCCTTGTCCTTGAACTGCGTCATGCGCTGCATCCAGCCCATGCGCGCGACCGTGTTGAAGATCCACGCGAGCTGCGTGTGCTCGGGCACCTGGGACTGGTTGATCAGGATGGATTTTTCCGGGTCCACGCCTGCGGCGATGTAGGCGGCGGCGAGTTCGCGGGTTTTGGACGCAAGCTCGGCAGGATCCTGCCAGACGGTGATCGCGTGCAGGTCGACCATGCAGTAGATCGTCTCGTACGTGCCTTCGTTCTGCATCTCCACGTAGCGTTTGAGCGCGCCGAGGTAGTTGCCCAGCGTCAGACCGCCCGAGGGCTGCATGCCCGAGAACACGCGGGGTGTGAATTGGCTGTCTGACATTGTGGAACCTCTGGGCAAATTTGCGTGGTTGGCTTACCCATGGGGGTAACAAGCGTCAAGCAGGCAGGCCCCATGTCAGAGCAGTATGATCCGAGCCCCGTGAACCCTTTGCCGCCCGCAGTTTGGCTGCTCTTTGCCGCCATTGCGCTGCCGGAGCTGGCGTTTTCGCTGGGGGAGGCGAATTTGATTGGTGGCCCTGCTGCTGTGGGCTGGCGGTTGCAGGCGCTGAATGACTACGGGTTTTCGGGGGAAGCCTTTGATTTCATGCTGGGCAATGGGGTGCTGTTGCCCGAGCATATGCTGCGCTTTCTGACCTATCCGTTTGTTCATGGCAGCCTGACCTCGGCCCTGTTTGCGTGTGTCATCCTGCTGGCCATGGGCAAGATGGTGGGGGAGGTGATGGGCGGTTGGCCCGTGATCCTTCTGTTCGTGCTGTGCAGCGTCTTTGGCGCGCTGGTCTTTGGGCTCTTGACGGATCAGGCGTGGCTGTTTGGGGCTTATCCCAGTGTCTACGGGCTGATTGGCGTCTTTACCTTTCTGCTGTGGCAGAAGCTGGCCGCAACGGGTGGGCCGCAGGCGCGGGCCTTTACCTTGATTGGCGTGCTGATGGGCTTGCAGCTGCTGTTCGGCATGTTTTTCCAGGTGGGCTATGCCTGGGTGGCGGAATTGTCCGGGTTTTGTGCGGGCTTTGCGCTGACGGCTTTTGTCATGCCGGGTGGCTGGACGCGGGTGCTCGCGACCCTGCGGAAGCGTTAGCCGCGGCGGACGGCGCCCTTGATGTCCGACAGGCGCATCGCGCCGATGGCGTGGGCGATGCCGAAGTAACCTGCGCCGCCGACGGCGATGAGTGCCAGAAGTGCGATGTAGCGGATGCCGTCGGTGCCAAGCGCGGGTTTCAGCACGGTGGCGAGGACGCCCAGCAGCACGCCCATGGCGACAGAGGCGGCCATGATGCGGGGCAGGCGCTTGCGGTAGCGGTCGTCGGTTTTGACCACGTCGCCCATGCCGCGCACACCGACGTAGAGGAGCCCGAGCATGGCCCAGCCTGCGGCTGTCGTTGCGATGGCGGGGGCGATCCAGCCGAGGATGGGGGAGAGGCCGATGGCGACAGCGGCGTTGATCACCATGGCGACGAGGGCGAAGTAGAACGGCGTTTTCGTGTCGCCGCGCGCGAAATACTGCGGTTGCAGCACCTTTTGCAGGACGAAAGCGGGCAGGCCCGCGCCGTAGATCGCAACGGCGGTGGCGATGGCGGCAGCGTCGTCTGCGCCTGTTGCGCCGCGCTGGAACAGGACCGACACCAGCGGCAGGGGGATCACCATGAGCGCGACAGCGCTGGGCAGGGTGAGCGCCATCGAGAACTCGGTCGCGCGGGAATAGGCGTTGCGGGCGCCTGCCATATCCTCGGCCTTGAGCCGTCGCGATAGGTCAGGCAGCAGGACGATGCCGACGGCGATACCGACGACGCCAAGCGGCAGCTGGTAGAGCCGGTCGGCGGCGAAGAGCCAGCTTACTGCGTTGTCGTAGTTTGAGGCGACAAGCTGGCCGACGACGAGGTTGATCTGCATGACGCCCGTGGCGAGGGCGGCAGGGACGGCGGTGCGGACCATTTGGGACATGTCCGGCGTCCAGCGTGGCAGGGCGGGTTTCAGGGCGAACCCGGCTTGGGCGGCAGCCCCCCATGTGAGCGCCAATTGCGCAATGCCTGCGACCGGGATGGTCCAGATCAGCCAGGTGATCGCCTCGGCCCCCGTGGCCCAAGCGAATGTCATGGCGGTGATCACCAGGACGTTCAGCAGGACGGGCGCGGCAGCGGCGGCGGCGAAGCGGCCTGTGGCGTTAAGCACGCCCGAGAACAGCGCCGAAATCGACATGAAGAAGATGTAGGGGAACATGATCCGCCCGTAGCCCACGGCGAGGTCGAAGCGTTCCTGTCCGAACCCACCCGCTGTGGCCCAGACAAGGGCGGGCATGAAGATCATGGCAAGTGCCGTCAGAAACAGCGTGACCAGTGCCAGCCCGTTCAGGGCGTCGCGTCCGAATTTCGCGGCGTCCTCGTCCCCTTCGAGTTTGGCCGAGAACATCGGTATGAAGGCGGCGTTGAACGCACCCTCGGCAAAGAAGCGGCGGAACATGTTGGGCAGGCGGAAGGCGGCGACAAAGGCGTCCATGACCGGGCCCGGGCCGATCAGCGACAGGAGCATCACCTCGCGCACGAAGCCGAAGATACGGCTGAGCAGCGTCCAGACGCCCACGGTCAGGAAGCCGGTGATGAGACGGATCGGTTTCATTTGGGATGGGGTAGCGGGCGGCGCGCGCGCGCGCAATGGGCGCTGTCACTTGCAGCTTGTCAGCGTGTCGGCTGTGCCGCGCTGGGGCAGTTGGGTGCAGCAAGGATCAGGCGCGGGGCCTTTTGCGCCGCTTTCAGTGGATCAGAACAAGCAGCCGTCCTCGGCAAAGTCTTCCTGTCCTTGGGGTGGTCAAAGCACCACCGGCACATTTTTTCCCGTAAAACGCGAATAAATCCCGGGGGTCGGTCGTTACCTTTGTGCAAGGCCGACACGGATGTCGGTGCTGACAACGCCAAACGCAGATTAGGAAAAAAGGAGACTTGAAATGAGCATTCAGACAGTTGCCATAGGTGGAGATCACGGCGAGGATTTCGACATTGAACACATCAACTCCATCGGTTTTCGCGCCAGCGATATGGTGGAAGGTGTGCGCATCAACGGCACGTATCATGGCGATGTGCAGGGCAAGGAAACGGTTGTTCTGAACCTTCAGCAGGATGAATACATCAACGAGCTTGTTGTTTACGAAAGCCATGACAAGAAAAAGAACGAGGACCGCATTCGCGGGGTCCAGTTGACGACCAACCTGGGCCGGAGCATCAAGTGCGGGACGTTTGCGGGCCCCAAGCGTGTTCTGAAGAATATCCGGGTGCTGGGTATCGGTGGCAATGCGGGCCACATGCTGTTCAAGCTGCGCGTCTACCACATCTCGGACTACGTGGAATCGGCTGTGGTCGAGACAGGGGTGTTTGCCGTGACCAATGTCATTCCGCAGGGCCAGACCTATGAACGGCTGGTGTCGAGCCGGGTGGCCCGGATGGACAGCACGCGCCTGTTCTTTGAGACGGTGACGAGCGTGACGCAGACAAGTGAGGCGGGTGTCGCGTTGGGTGAGTTTTCTGCCCGGGCCAGCACGACCTTTGGCCTGACCGTGACCACGCAGGCCGAGTTCAACTCGGTCGTCGAAGAAGAGCGGGAGCAGAGCGAGAAGATCACCTATGCGCCGCCTGCGAACCATGTGGGCATCGAGGTGGTTGTGATGGACGTGTTTGAGGCGAAGGATGGGACCATCTGGTTCTTCCCGACCTCCGAGCCGAACATCATTTCTGCTGCCGTGTCAGGTGATAGTGTGATCACCGCCGATCTTTATGACATGACCGGGGTACTGGAGTTGCACCTGCCGTACATGTCGGGCCAGACCTTTGACTACGACAGTTTCGCCAAACGTATTGCGGCGTGACCTGAGCCTTTTTCACCATTTCATTTTAGCACTTTCGAGGCCCCTGCTGATGGCGGGGGTCTTTTTTCGTGTGCGTGAATCATTTGCGTTATGGGCGGCTGGCCCGTATCAAAGCGCTTTGAGTGTTAGTGCTAACATCTGGCAATAGGGGCTTTGACGATGGCAGACGGACAAGACTGGTGGCGCGGGTCGGTGACGTATCAGATCTATCCCCGATCCTTTATGGACGCGGATGGGGATGGGATTGGCGACATCAAGGGCATCATGGACCGGCTGGAGCATGTGGCGTCGCTGGGCGTCGATGCGATCTGGCTGAGCCCTGTGTTTCCGTCGCCTATGGCGGACATGGGGTACGATGTTTCGGATTATCTGGACATTGATCCGAGCTTTGGCACGCTGGCCGAGTTTGATGCGATGGTGGCGAAGGCGCATGCGCTGGGCCTGAAGGTCATTATTGATCAGGTGCTGAGCCATGCGTCGGACCAGCATGCCTTGTTTACCGAGAGCCGTCAGAGCCGGGATAATCCGAAGGCGGACTGGTTTGTCTGGGCTGATCCGAAGCCGGATGGGACGCCCCCGAATAATTGGCTGTCTATCTTTGGTGGACCGGCGTGGACGTGGGACTCGCGGCGGCGGCAGTACTACATGCACAACTTCCTGAAGGAGCAGCCGGATTGGAATTTCCATAACCCGGAGGTTCAGGATTACTTGCTGGATTGTGTCCGCTTCTGGTTGGAACGTGGAGTGGATGGGTTCCGGTTGGATACTGTGAACTTTTATTTCCACGATGACCTGTTGCGCGACAATGCGGCGAACCCGTCGGACTGGGCACAGGATGCGGTGCGGCCGTTCGAGATGCAGTACACGCTGTTTTCGAAGAACCGGCCGGAGAACCTGGTGTTTCTGAAGCGGTTGCGGGCGTTGTTGGATGAGTATGATGCGCGCACTATGGTGGGTGAGGTGGGGGATAGCCACCATGCTATTGATATTATGGGGCAATATACCTCGGGTCATCGTCTGCACATGGCCTATAGCTTTGAGATGTTGGGCCCGGATTTCAGCCCCAAGCATTTCCGTGAGCGGATTGAGGCGTTCTTTCGCGATGCGCCGGAGGGGTGGCCGTGCTGGGCGTTTTCCAACCATGACGTGCCGCGCCATGTGGGCCGCTGGTTGGCGCATGGGGTGGATCAGGATGCGCTGGCCAAGCAGGCGGCGGCGCTGCTGCTGAGCTTTGAGGGGTCGATCTGCATCTATCAGGGCGAGGAGCTTGGGCAGGTGGATACTGTGCTGCGCTTTGATGAGTTGACCGACCCCGAGGGCATCAATTTCTGGCCGGAGAAGACGGGCCGAGATGGCTGCCGGACGCCGATGGTGTGGGAGGCGGATGCGCCGAATGGTGGGTTTAGCCAAGCCAATCGCACATGGTTGCCGGTGAAGGAGCCGCAGCAGGCGCGGGCGGTGTCGGCGCAGGGCGAGAATTCGGTGCTGGCGTTCTATCGCGAGATGTTGGCACTGCGCCGCGGGTCTGAGGATTTGCGGGCGGGCAAGACGGTGTTTCTTGATCTGCCGGAACCCGTGTTAGGGTTCAAGCGTGGAGAGAACATGATGTGCCTGTATAACCTGTCGCCTGAGCCTGTGAGCGTGGAATTGCCCCATGCGGTGACGTCTGTTCTGGATCAGTCGGCGGAGGTGGATGGCGTGCAGGTGACGCTTGGCGGCAGCGGGTTTTTGATCGGGCGCATTGACTGATGGGTGGGGCGGAGACCAAGATACTGCCGCCCCATATGACCCAAGGGGACGTTGATGCGTTGCTGGAGGCCTGCCACGACCGCCCCTTTGATGTGCTTGGTGTGCACACGACCGATGGGGTGACGTGGTGTGTCGCGCTGGTCGTGGATGCGACAGCTTTGATGGCGACTGGCGGGGCCGACGCCGTGTCATTGCCGCGCCTTGAGGGGCCGCTTTTTGCAGGGCCCGTTCCTGATGCTGCGACCGCGCATCGGTTGACTGCCATCTATGCCGATGGGGTGGAGTGGCAGTTTGACGATCCCTATCGCTTTGGGCCGGTGCTGACGGATGTGGATCAGTATCTGATTGGTGAGGGTTCGCACCGGCAGTTGTGGCAGGCGCTGGGCGCGCATGTCACCGAAATGGATGGCGTGGCCGGTACGCATTTTGCCGTCTGGGCGCCGAATGCTGTGCGGGTGTCTGTCGTTGGCGACTTCAACGTCTGGGACGGGCGGCGGCATTCGATGCGGCGTGTGGGCGAGACCGGAGTTTGGGAGATCTTTCTGCCCAGTTTGGGTGAGGGCGATCTCTATAAGTATGAGATTGCGCCACGCGAGGGTGCGCCGTTTCTGAAGGCTGACCCCGTGGGGTTTGGGGGGCAGCATCCGTCTGAGACATCGTCGGTTGTGCGGGACATTTCGGGTTATGGCTGGGACGATGCGGAGTGGATGGCGTCGCGCGGTGCGCTTCAGAGCCGGGACAGGCCGATTTCCATCTATGAGGTGCATCTGGGGTCTTGGCGGCATACCGCAGACGGGCGCAGGCTTAGCTACAAAGAACTGGCTGTTGAGCTGGTGGAGTATGCCAAGTGGATGGGGTTCACTCATCTGGAGTTTCTGCCGATCAGTGAGTTTCCCTTTGACGGGTCTTGGGGGTACCAGCCGCTTGGCCTGTATGCCCCGACCATCCGCTTTGGCCCGCCGCACGAGTTTCGCGATTTGGTCGAGGCCGCGCACAAGGCGGGGCTGGGGGTCATCCTCGACTGGGTGCCGGGGCATTTTCCGTCGGACGCCCATGGGCTGGCGCAGTTTGATGGCACGCATCTGTATGAGCACGCCGACCCGCGCGAGGGGTTTCATCAGGACTGGAACACGTTGATCTACAATTACGGGCGGCGCGAGGTGAAGAACCACCTGACGGCCAACGCGCTCTATTGGTTCAAGGAATACCATATCGACGGGCTGCGCGTGGATGCGGTGGCGTCGATGCTTTACCGCGATTACTCGCGTGCTGACGGTGAGTGGGTGCCCAACAAGGATGGTGGGCGCGAGAATTACGAGGCGATTGATTTCCTGAAAGAGATGAACACCGTTTGCTATTGTGAGGTGGATGGGATCATGACCGTGGCCGAGGAAAGCACCGCCTTTCCGGGTGTGTCGACGCCGGTGGACGCGGGCGGTTTGGGCTTTGGCTACAAGTGGAACATGGGGTGGATGAACGACACCCTGCGGTACATCGAAAAGGACCCCATTCATCGGCAATACGATCATCATCTGATGACCTGCCCGATTGATTATTCATTCTCGGAAAACTTTGTGCTGCCGATCAGCCATGACGAGGTGGTGCATGGCAAGGGGTCGATGATTGCCAAGATGCCGGGCGACGAGTGGGAGAAGTTTGCGAACCTTCGCGCCTATTATGGGTTCATGTGGGGGCATCCGGGTAAGAAGCTGCTGTTCATGGGTTGCGAGTTTGGGCAGTGGGCTGAGTGGAACCATGATGCGGCGCTCGATTGGGATGCGCTGCATGGGGATCGGCAGAAGGGGTTGCAGACGTGGGTGCGTGATCTGAACCATGTCTACCGCGACACGCCTGCCCTGCATCGGCGGGATTGTGATCCGTCGGGTTTTGCATGGATCGCGAATGATCCGGAGCACTCGCTGACTGCTTTTGTGCGGATGGGTGAGGATGGTGATCCGCTTGTGGTTGTCGTTTGTAATTTCACGCCGGTGGAGCGTCAGTGGCGCATTGGTGTGCCTGCTGAGGGGGTATGGGCCGAGGTTCTGAACAGCGATGCGGCCGTTTATGGCGGTGGAAACCGGGGGAATGGGGGCGCCGTGCAGTCTCAGGCGGGAGAGTGGGACGGGTTGCCGCAATTTGTGGACGTCACGGTGCCGCCTTTGGCGACGGTGATGTTCCGACATGACGAATAGGGAGGACTGGATATGGTGGACACGACACGGCTGTCGCAGCGGTCGATGGCCTTTGTGCTGGCGGGTGGGCGCGGGTCGCGCCTGAAGGAATTGACCGACCGGCGGGTGAAACCGGCGGTGTTCTTTGGCGGCAAGACGCGGATCGTGGATTTTGCCCTGTCCAATGCTGTGAACTCAGGCATCCGGCGCATGGCGCTGGCGACCCAGTACAAAGCGCATTCGCTGATCCGGCACTGCCAGCGGGGGTGGAGTTTCTTTCGGGCAGAGCGGAATGAGTTTCTGGACATTCTGCCTGCGTCGCAGCGAGTGTCGGAAGAGATGTGGTATCGGGGGACTGCCGATGCTGTGACCCAGAACATCGACATCGTCGATAGCTATGACATTGAATACATTGTCATTCTGGCGGGCGATCACATTTACAAAATGGATTACGAGGTGATGCTGCGCCAGCATGTGGAGCAGGGGGCGGATGTGACCGTGGGCTGCCTGACCGTGCCGCGCGAGGAGGCGAGTGCCTTTGGTGTCATGGCGGTGGATGAGACCAGTCGCATCACGTCTTTTCTGGAAAAGCCTGCTGATCCGCCGGGGACGCCGGAGGATGCGACCAAGGCGTTGGCGTCGATGGGGATTTACGTCTTTAGCTGGAAGTTTTTGCGTGAGTTGCTGATTGCGGATGCCGCTGATCCGAATTCGAGCCATGACTTTGGGCATGATTTGATCCCGGACATTGTGAAGAACGGGAAGGCTGCGGCGCATCGGTTTGATGACTCATGTGTTCGGGCCGACGGCGCGCCGAGTTACTGGCGCGATGTGGGGACACTGGACGCGTTCTGGGAAGCCAACATTGATCTGACGGATTTCACGCCGGAGCTGGATTTGTGGGATCAGCAGTGGCCGATCTGGACCTATTCCGAGAGCGCGCCGCCTGCGAAGTTCATCCATGATGAGAAGGACCGGCGGGGCGTTGCGATCTCGTCCATGGTGTCGGGGGGCTGCATCATTTCGGGGACCGAGGTGCGCAATTCGCTGCTGTTCACTCAGGTGCATACCAATTCCTATGCAGTGCTGGATCATTCGGTGGTGCTGCCGAATGTGGTCATCAACCGGTCGGCCCGGTTGCGGAAATGCGTGATTGATCGGGGGGTGGAGATCCCTACGGGGCTGGTTGTGGGGGAGGACCCGACAGAGGATGCGAAGTTTTTCCGTGTGAGCGAGAAGGGGACGACCCTGATCACCAAGGAGATGGTGGACGCTTGGCAGGCGGCGCAATGACACAGGTTCTGTCCGTTGCGTCCGAGTGCGCGCCCTTGGTCAAGACCGGGGGCTTGGCGGATGTGGTGGGCGCTTTGCCGGGGGCGCTGGCGCCTTTGGGTGTCGACATGCGGACTTTGCTGCCGGGCTATCCTGCGGTGATGGAAGCGTTGGAGGGTGCTGAGACCGCCGCTGAGTTCACCGGCCTTTTTGGCGGGGATGCGCGGCTGTTGTCGGGGGATGCTGCGGGGCTGGACCTGTTCGTGCTGGATGCGCCGCATTTGTATGACCGAGCGTCCGGGATTTACCTGAATGACGATGGCGTCGATTGGCCGGACAATCCGGAGCGGTTTGCGGCGTTGTGCCGGGTCGCGACGGATGTTGCGGCGGGGGCGCTGGGCACGTGGCGTCCCGACGTCGTGCATTGTCATGATTGGCAGGCGGGGTTCGTGCCCTATTACTTGAAGCGCGATGGGGTGGATGTGCGCAGCGTGCTGACCATTCACAACATCGCTTTTCAGGGGCTGGTGCAGATGGAGGCGGCCAAGGATCTGGGCATTGCAAAGGCGGACCTGACCCGCGAGGGCGTGGAGTATTGGGGGCAGATTTCAGCGCTCAAGGCCGGGTTGCTACATGCGGATCGGTTGACGACCGTGTCCCCGACCTATGCCCGTGAATTGATGACGCCGGAGTTCGGCATGGGGCTGGATGGTGTCCTCCAGACCCGCAAGGCGGAACTGTCGGGTATTCTGAATGGCATTGATCTGGACGTGTGGTCGCCGGAGGTGGATGACCATATCCAGACGTACACGGCGCCGAAGGGGAAGGCCGCGAACAAGACCGCGCTGCGGGCCGAGTTTGGGTTGCCGGAGGCCGATGGGCCGCTGTGCGTGGTGGTGTCGCGGCTGACGGCGCAGAAGGGTCTGGACCTGTTGCTGGATGCCTTGCCCGCACTGCTGGATCGCGGCGGGCAGTTGGCGCTGCTTGGGTCGGGTGATCCGGCGCTGGAGGGGGCCTTTGCCAGTTTTGACCATCCCGGCGTGGCGGTTCGGATTGGCTATGACGAGGCGCTGTCACATCGGATGATGGCCGGAGGCGATGCGATCCTTGTACCGTCGCGGTTTGAGCCCTGTGGGCTGACGCAGCTTTATGGCTTGCGCTATGGGACCTTGCCCGTGGTGGCGTTGACCGGGGGGCTGGCCGATACAGTCATTCCCGCCACGCCTGCCACTATGGCAAAAGGTGTCGCGACGGGCCTGCAATTTCACCCTGTTACGGCGGATGCGCTCTCAAACGCGTTGATCCAGCTTTGTGACCTTTTCGCCGCGCCCAAGCTGTGGTCAAAGATGCAGCGAAACGCGATGGCGCAGCCAGTGGGGTGGGCGCCGTCGGCTGCGGCCTATGCTGCGCTGTATGACGACCTGGTGAAGGCTGCTGAATGACACCATTCCAACTGAGCGCAGGCCGCCCGCATCCCCTGGGCGCCACGTTCGACGGCGAGGGCGTGAACTTTGCCGTGTTTTCGCAGAACGCAACGCGCGTGGTGCTGTGCCTGTGCGACGATCAGGGGCGCGAGGTGTACCTTGTCGATCTGGCCGAGCGTGAGGGGCATATCTGGCACGGCTACATCGCCGGGCTGCGGCCCGGGCAGCAATATGGCTACCGGGTGCATGGGCCCTATGCCCCGCGTGAGGGGCACCGGTTCAATCCCTACAAGCTGCTCATGGACCCCTATGCCAAGCGGTTGAGCGGTCATGTGCAGTGGCATGATGCGCTGTATGGGTATGAGATTGGGCATGCGGATAGGGATCTGAGTTTTGATGCCCGCGACAGTGCGCCATACATGCCGCGGTCGGTTGTGGTGGACCCCGCCTTTACCTGGGGGCGGAACGAGCAGGTGCGGTTGGAGACGCCGTGGTCTGACACGGTGATTTACGAGGCGCATGTCAAAGGGTTGACCGCGCAGCGTGGGGACATTGCCCATGCGGGCAAGTTTCTGGGGATGGCGTCGGATCAGATGCTGGAGCATTTGACCGATCTGGGCGTGACGGCGATTGAGCTGTTGCCCGCACAGGCCGCGGTAGATGATCGGTTTCTGGTCGATAAGGGGCTGAGCAACTACTGGGGCTACATGACCTACGGGTTCTTTGCGCCCGAGCCGAAGTATCTGAGCGACCACGACATTTCCGAGTTCCAGCAGATGGTGGCGCGGTTCCATTCCGCCGGGATCGAGGTGATCATGGATGTGGTGTACAACCACACGGCCGAGGGTGATCAGCGCGGGCCGACGCTGAGTTTCCGGGGCTTTGACAACGCGAGCTATTACCGGCTTGCGGAGGACCGGCGGTACTATGTCGATGATACCGGTTGCGGGAACACGCTGGATCTGGATCATCCGTTTGTGCTGCGCATGGCGATGGACAGCTTGCGCTATTGGGTGGAGGTCATGCATGTGGATGGCTTCCGCTTTGATCTGGCGTCGAGCCTTGCCCGGACCTCTGGCGGGTTTGACCGGGATGGGCCGTTTTGCAGGGCGATCCGGCAGGATCCGGTGCTGAACAAGGTGAAGATGATTGCAGAGCCTTGGGATGTTGGGCCGGGGGGCTATCAGTTGGGTGCCTTTCCGTCGCCGTTTACCGAGTGGAACGACAAGTATCGCGATACTGTGCGCCGGTTCTGGCGCGGGGATGCCTGCATGATCCGGAAGCTGGCGGGGAATGTGACCGGCAGTGCCTTGCGCTTTGACCATGATGGGCGGCCTGCCACGTCGTCCCTGAACTTCATCACGGCCCATGACGGGTTCACGTTGATGGATACCGTCAGCTACGCGGCCAAGCACAACGCGGCCAATGGCGAAGACAATCGCGACGGGCATGATCACAATTGTTCGGACAATTGCGGGGTTGAGGGGCCGACGGATGATCCGGCTATCATGGCGCTGCGTGCGCAGCGGCGGCGGAATATGCTGGCGACGCTGATGCTGAGCCAGGGGACGCCGATGATTTTGGCGGGCGATGAGTTGGGGAATTCGCAAGCTGGCAACAACAATGCCTATTGTCAGGACAATGAGATTGGCTGGGTGAATTGGGACGAGGCGGACCCGGATTTTCTGGCCTTCTGTCGTCAGATCATTGCGTTCCGCAAATCTAGCCCGATCCTGCGCCAGAAGCGGTTCTTGCATGCGGGCAAGCGGGCCGTGGATGGCAAGCCGGATGTGTTTTGGCGCAAGGCCGATGGCACCGCGATGCTGGATGAGGATTGGCAGCGGCCTGAGTTGAAGTTCCTTGGCGTTGAGATGCGCATGGCCCGTGGCACGCCTGCTTATGAGCCGCGGCTGGGGGCGATTTACCTGCTGTTCAATGCGGGTGAGAAGACCGTTGCGGCCCTGCCCGAGACATTGCCGGGTCATCGCTGGATGCGCGTCATTGATACCTCGGGTCAGGTGGCCGAGGCTGTGCGTCCCGGCGCTGTGTCTGTCGCGCCCAACAGTGTTGTGGCGTTGGAATTGTGCCCTGTGGACGGGATGTCCGAGGGCGAAACCGATTTTCAAAACAGAAAGATTGAAGCATGAGTATTCAAACCGTTCAGACCACCCCGATTGCGGGGCAGAAGCCCGGCACAAGCGGGCTACGCAAGAAGACCGCCGTGTTCATGGAGCCGGGGTATCTGGAGAATTATACGCAGGCGATTTTTGACGGCATTGGTGGCGTTGAAGGCAAGACGCTCGTTGTGGGCGGTGATGGCCGGTACTTCAACGATGTGGCCATCGGGACGATCCTGCGCATGGCGGCGGCGAATGGGGCGGCCAAGTGCATCGTGGGGCAGGGTGGGCTGTTGTCGACCCCGGCGGCCTCGCACCTGATCCGGAAGCGTGAGGCTGATGGTGGCTTGATCCTGTCGGCCAGTCACAATCCTGGTGGGCCGAAGGCGGACTTTGGGCTGAAGTATAACGGGCCGAATGGCGGGCCTGCGACCGAGGGCGTGACGGAGAAGATCTTTGCCCGGACGCAGGAGATTGACGCCTACCGCATTCTGGATGGCGGTGAGGTTGATCTGGGCGCGTTGGGGGATAGCGCGCTGGGCGACATGCAGATCGAGATTGTTGATCCTGTTGCCGACTATGCCGAGCTGATGGGTGAGCTGTTTGATTTCGATGCCATCGCGAGACTGTTCAAGGGCGGGTTCCGGATGTGCTTTGACGCCATGCACGCGGTGACCGGTCCCTATGCGCATGAGATTTTGGAGAACCGGCTGGGCGCGCCTGCTGGCACCGTCATGAACGGGGTGCCGAGCCCGGATTTTGGCGGGGGGCATCCGGACCCGAACCCGGTCTGGGCCAAGGCGCTGATGGACATCATGTACGCCGATGATGCGCCGGATTTTGGGGCGGCCTCGGACGGTGATGGTGATCGCAACATGATTGTGGGCGCGCATTGTTACGTCAGCCCCTCGGACAGTCTGGCGCTGCTCGCGGACAAGGCTGATCTGGCGCCGGGCTATGCCGGTGGTCTGGCCGGGGTGGCGCGGTCTATGCCGACCTCTGCGGCTGCGGATCGGGTGGCTGAGGCCAAGGGGATGGCCTCTTTTGAGACGCCGACGGGGTGGAAGTTTTTTGGCAACCTGCTGGATGCCGGGAAGGTGACGCTGTGCGGTGAGGAGAGTGCCGGGACCGGGTCAAACCATGTGCGGGAGAAGGACGGGCTTTGGGCCGTTCTGTTGTGGCTGAACATTCTTGCCAAGACGGGCAAGTCGGTGTCTGAGCTGATGGCGGATCACTGGGTGAGCTACGGGCGGAACTACTATTCGCGCCATGACTATGAGGCGGTGGATTCTGACGCTGCGAATGATCTGATCGCCAATCTGCGCGGGCGGTTGGGTGACTTGGCCGGGCAGACTGTCGGAGACCTTACGGTGTCGGGGGCAGACGAGTTTTCCTATGACGATCCGGTGGATGGCTCGACATCCTCGGGGCAGGGTATCCGCATCTATTTCGAGGGCGGCGGGCGCGTTGTGTTCCGTCTGTCGGGCACGGGCACGGATGGGGCCACATTGCGCGTCTATCTGGAGCAGTTGGAGACCGATGCCGCTGCGCTGGGTAAGGACCCGCAAGAGGCGCTGGCGGGTATCATTGCTGCCGCCGATGCGTTGGCCGAGATCAAGGTGCGCACGGGGCGCGATGGGCCTGATGTGATCACTTGATGTGCGTATGGGCGGCTAGTCTGCCGCCCGTTCCGCCCCTTCGATGATCGCGGCGCGCAGCTTTTTCTCCAGCGTCTTTTGCTTGGATTCTGAATAGTATTTCAGGCCGAACATGTCCTTGACGTAGAAGGTGTCGACCACCTGTTCGCCATAGGTCGCGATGACTGCGTTCGCGATATAGACGTTGCTCGCCGCCAGCGTGCGCGTCAGGTCGTGCAGCAGGCCGGGGCGGTCGCGGGTGTCCACCTCGATAATCGTGTAAATGTCGGACCCTTCGTTGTCGAAGGTGATGTGGGTCGGTACCCTGAACGCCTTTTCGCGTTTCTTGACCTTGTCACGGTCCTTGATTGCGTCGCGGGTGACCACTTCGCCCGCAAGCGTGCGTTCGATCATCTTACGCAAGCGGGGCAAGCGGGCGGCGTCATAGGGATTGCCGTCCGCGTCTTGAATCCAGAAGGCATCGGTCACGAAGCCGTCTGATGTGGTGTAGCTGCGCGCGTCGACCACGTTGGCGCCGACCAGAGCCAGCGCGCCGGTGAGCCGGGCAAAGATGCCGGGATGATCCGGCATGACAAAGCAGGCGCGGGTGGCATCGCGGTCCTCGTCCGGGTGCAGGTCCATGACGATTTCGTTTTCGCCGATGTCCTTGAGCAGCTTGGCAAAGACGACATGGGCTGTGACATGCAGGCCCTGCCAATAGGCGTCGTAGTGGCGCGCGACCTCGGTTTGCAGATCCCTTCGCGCCCAATCCGCCAGTTCGGCGCGGAGCGCTTTCTTGGCTTCCGCCCCGCGATTGTCGCGCGTGAGCGCCTCCATCCCGTCCTCAAGCGCGCGGCGGGTCTGACGATAGAGCGCGCGGATCAGCACGGCCTTCCAGTTGTTCCATGTATTGGGGCCGACGCCGCGGATGTCGCAGACGGTCAGAACGCACAGCAGGTCTAGCCGTTTGACCGTCTGCACCGCCTTGGCAAAGTCGCGGACAGTGCGCGGGTCGGCGATGTCGCGTTTCTGCGCCATGTCGGACATCAGGAGGTGGTAGCGCACCAGCCATTCGACTGTGTCGACGTCTTCCTGTTTCAGTCCCAGTCGCGGGGCGACTTTGCGCACGATCTGTGCGCCGAGGATCGAGTGATCGTCGGGCCGACCCTTGCCGATGTCGTGTAGAAGGAGCGCGACGTAGAGCACCTTGCGGTTCACGCCCTCCTTGAGGATCGAGGAGGCGACGGGCAGGTCCTCTTCCAGCTCGTCGCGTTCGATCATCGCAAGCTGGGCGATGCATTGGATCGTGTGTTCGTCCACTGTGTAGGAGTGGTACATGTTGAACTGCATCATCGCGACGATGGGTTCGAATTCGGGGATGAACGCGGCGAGCATTCCCAGCTCATTCATGCGTCGCAGGGCGCGTTCGGGGTTGCCGTGTTTGAGCAGCAGGTCGAGGAAAATGCGCTGCGCCTCGGGGTTGGTGCGCATGTCGTCATCGACGAGGTGCAGGTGTGATTTGATCAGACGCATGGCGTCGGGGTGGATCAACATGCCTGTGCGCAATGCTTCTTCGAAGATACGCAGCAGGTTCAGCTTGTCCGCGAGGAACTCGGCATCGTTGTCGATGGCGAGGCGGTTGTTGATGACCTGATAGCCCGCCTTGGCCCGCGGCTTGCGCTTGAAAAGGCGGTCGAGCAACGGTTCAGCCTTGAGGTGGTCGGCCTCCAGCTTGGTCAGGAAGATGCGCGTCAGGTCGCCCACTTCGGTGGCGTGCAGGAAGTAGTCCTGCATGAACTGTTCGACCGCGCGGCGGCCTGCCTTGTCCTCGTACCCCATGGCGTCGGCCACGGCGACCTGCATATCGAAGGTCAGCTGTTCCGTCGCCCGGCCCGAGATCAGGTGCAGGTGGCAGCGGGTGGCCCAGAGGAAATCCTCGGCCGCGACGAAGGCGTCGAATTCCTCGTCCGTGAAGAGGCCCAGAGGCACGAGTTCGGCGGCGTCGTGGACCTTGTGGATGTACTTTCCGATCCAGAACAGCGATTGCAGGTCACGCAGCCCGCCCTTGCCTTCTTTCACGTTGGGTTCGACCACGTAGCGTTGTCCTTGGCGTACGTGCCGCGCGTCCCGTTCGGCCAGTTTGGCTTCGATGAACTCGCGTTCCGTGCCTTGAAAGAGGTCGGTGCGCAGCTTGGCGTCGAGCTCGTCGGCCAATGCCGCATCGCCGAAGAGGAACCGGTGTTCCAGCATGGCGGTGCGGATGGTGAAATCCTCGGCCCCGAGGCGCAGGCAATCGCGGACCGTGCGGCTGGAATGGCCGACTTTCAGCTTGAGGTCCCAGAGGATGTAGAGGGTCGTTTCAATGACGCTCTCAGCCCAGGGGGTGATCTTGTAGGGCGTCAGGAACAGCAGATCGACGTCGGATGCGGGCGCCATTTCGCCCCGCCCGTACCCGCCCACTGCCAGCACGGCGAGCCGTTCGCTGTTCGTGGGTGTGGGGTTGGGGTGCATGAGCGTTTGCGCGGTGTGCAGGGCGGCATGGACCAGGCAATCGGTCAGGTAGGTGTAGGCCTGCGTGGTGGGCCTTGCGGCGAAGGGATCGGCGCGAAAGGCTGCGGCGATGGCCTCGCGCCCCGCTTTTTGCGCGGCTTTGAGGTGCGCCACGACCGATGAACGGTCTGGGTTCGTTGCCAGCAGATCATCGAAAGCGCCGCCATCGAAGATCTCGGTGGCGGCGCAGATGAGGTGTATGTCAGGCATATCGGGTGCCTGAAGGGCGGTGTCGCTCACGGTGCTCTCCGTTCAGGACGGCTGCGGGGTCAGAACCCGGCGCCGCCAAAGCCGCGTGGGGCCGGGTCGATCACAACCACCTGGTTGTCGCGCACCGTTGCGATGGCGAGGCCGCGTTGGTTGGTACCGTCCTGGCGCAAGCGGAAGATGCCCGATGCGCCCTGAAAGCCTGACCCTTGGGTCAGTGCCGCGCCCGTCAGCGCGCCCGAATTACCCTGGGCTGCAAGGGCGCCGATGGCCGCGATCCCGTCAAAGGCGAGCCCGGCCAGCGGGTGCGGGGCGCTGCCATAGGCGGCTTCGTATTGCGAGCGGAACGCGCCTGCGCGGTTCGGATCGGGCAGCGCGAACCAGCCGCCCTGAATACCGGGCAGGTCCAGCGTTTGCCGCGGGATGTCCCAGCGCGTCATGCCGATGAACTGTGTTGCTGCCGGGTCCACGCCGGTTTCGGGTAGCAGTTGCGACAGAAGCGGCAGGCCGCCCGCTGGTGCGGCGGTCATGAACACCGCGTTTGCGCCGGCGTTGTCCACTGCCGATTTCACCCGTGGGACCGCGTTGATCAGCCCTTGCTGCGACAGGGGATAGTCCACTGTGCCTGTGACCGTCGCACCGCTGCGCGACGCAGCCTGCTGGATTGCGTTGCGGCCAAGCTGGCCCGCCACGTCCTGTGCGTGCACCACGACGATCCGGTCCTTGCCCTGCCGTGCGGCATAGTTCACCAACCGGTCCGCGGTGTTGCTGAAGGTCGAACCCAGCACAAAGACGTTGCCGCCTGCGATGGTGGTGTTATTGGAAAAGGCTAGCACGTTCACGTTTTGCGGCGCAACCGCCACGCCAGCTGCATTGGCCGCTTCGGCATAAAGAGGCCCGAGGATGATCTGCGCGCCATCATTCACCGCTTGCGCGGCCTGAGAGGCGGCCGTTTGCGCGTTACCTGCTGTGCCATAGACCCGGAGGTCGATCTGCACCCCGTTGAGGTCGCGCATGGCGAGCCGGGCTGCGTTTTCGAGATTGTTGGCCAACAACTCGTCACTGCCCTGTCCAGACCCGCGCGGGACCAGCAAGGCGACGGGCACGGGCTGGGTCGTGTCGATGCGTGGTCCGCCACCTGCCGTGATGCCACCGACGGCTGCCGGATCACAGGCCGCGAGCGCGAGGGCTGCCACCGGCAACAGGGCTCGGCGCACCGACTTGCGTACCGATTTGAAAAACGCAAACATGAATTGTCACTCCCAGCGTTGCAGGGCATGACATCGGCCCGCCCGTCGTTTTGGGCGGATAATAGAGGTAAGGTTAGGCGGGTCCAGCTTTGAATCATGTCAAGACGACGCTGGCCCCGGGCCTCTGGTTTGTCGGTGTGCCCATTGGGACGGCGCGCGACATCACGTTGCGGGCACTGGATGTGCTGGCCTCCGCCGATGTTCTGGCCGCCGAAGACACGCGCAGCTTGCGCAAGCTGATGGATATTCACGGTGTCCCGCTTGAGGGGCGCCGGATCGAGGCTCTGCACGAGCATTCCAAGGATACACAGGTCGCGCGGCTTGTGGCGCGTGCCGCGGATGAGAGCGTGGCCTATGCGTCCGAGGCCGGCATGCCGCTGATTGCCGACCCGGGGTTTGAGTTGGGCCGCGCGGCGCGTGCGGCGGGCGTTCCGGTGACCTGCGCCCCTGGGCCGTCGGCCGTGTTGACGGCGTTGGTGCTCGGCGGATTGCCGACGGATGCCTTCCATTTTGGCGGCTTCCTGCCCGCGACGCGCAGCGCGCGGCTGCGGGCGCTGGAGGGACTGGCGGGGATTGATGGCACGCTGGTGCTCTACGAATCGCCCAAACGGCTGGGGGCCTTGCTGGCGGATGCGGTGGAGCGGCTGGGGGCAGACCGGCAAACTGCGGTCTGTCGCGAACTGACGAAACGGTTCGAAGAGGTCAAAACCGGGTCGCTTCAGGAAATGGCCGAGTTCTACAGCCGCGAGACACCGAAGGGAGAGATTGTTGTCCTGATCGGGCGTGCGGAGGCGCAGGCTGTTAGGGAAATAGACATAGATGATGCGCTAGTCTCTGCGTTGCGCGATATGACAGTGAAGGATGCGGCGTCTTTCGTGGCCGAAAGTCTGGGTTTGCCGCGGCGGCGGGTCTACCAGCGGGCTTTGGACATATCGCGCGATATGAAACGGGATGATGGATCTGACTGATGGCGCGGCACGAACGATGTTTTGATCATGCACAGCCGGTTGCGGCGCGCGCCGCGCGCGGGCGCATGTCCTATCTGGCTGGCCTGGCAGCGGAAGAGATTGTCGTGCGGGCGTATCGTGCCGCCGGGTACAAGCTGGTTGCCGAACGCTGGCGTGGGCGTCGCGGCGAAATTGATCTGGTGTTTTCAACCGCAGTCGGGGTCGTCATGGTTGAGGTCAAGGCCAGCAAATCCTTTGACGCGGCTGCTGCGCACCTGACACCGGCGCAGGTGTCCCGCCTTTATGCCACGGCCGATGAATACCTCGGAACGCTGCCGAACGGGTCACTTACCGATGTTCGCTTTGACGTGGCGCTTGTTGATCAATCGGGTGGTTTGAACATTTTTGAGAATGCGTTTGCAGGCTGCATTTGACTGCTGCGCAGCGCGCCCTGCGTCCCTGCACATCTCCTAGCCATTGCGCCCCCTGCTGCTCTGCGCCATCAAAGGCGCGGACGACAGCAGAGGTGTGCCATGAAGATTGCCTTTCAGATGGACCCCATCGGGGCGGTGGATATCAACGCGGACAGCAGTTTCCGCCTGGCCGAGGAAGCGCAGGCGCGGGGTCATTCGCTGTTCTTCTATTCCCCCGATCACCTCGCCTATCAGGAGGGGCGCGTTACCGCGCGGGGCCACGATTTCACAGTGCAGCGGGTGCAGGGCGATCACGCGCAGTTGGGAGAGATGCGCGAGGTTGATCTGGCCGAGTTTGATGTCATCTGGTTGCGGCAGGACCCGCCGTTCGACATGCATTACATCACGTCGACGCATCTGTTGGACCGCCTGAAGGATGATACGCTGGTCGTCAACGATCCGTTTTGGGTGCGCAACTATCCTGAAAAGCTGCTGGTTCTGGATTTCCCCGACCTGACCCCGCCCACGACCATTGCCCGCGACCTTGATACGATCAAGGCGTTCAAGGCCAAGCATGGCGACGTTATTCTGAAGCCCCTTTATGGCAATGGCGGTGCCGGTGTGTTCCGGCTGGATGCCAGTGACCGCAATCTGACCTCGCTGCACGAGCTGTTCACTGGGTTCAGCCGCGAGCCGTTGATTGTGCAGAAATTCCTGCCCGATGTGTCGAACGGCGACAAGCGCGTGATCCTTGTCGATGGGGAGGCCGTGGGCGCCATCAACCGCGTGCCCGCCGAGGGCGAGACCCGGTCCAACATGCATGTGGGTGGCCGTCCGGAGAAGATTGGCCTGACCGCGCGTGACCGTGAGATTTGTGATGCCATTGGTCCGCTGCTCAAGGAAAAAGGGCAGGTTTTCGTCGGCATTGATGTTATTGGCGACTACCTGACCGAGATCAACGTGACCTCGCCCACCGGCATTCAGGAGTTGGAGCGCTTTGATGGCGTCAACATCGCCGAGAAGATCTGGCAGGCGATTGAGGCCAAGATCGGGTGAGCCTGCTTCGCCCGCTGCTCAACCAGTATTTGCGCCTGACCGAGAAGCCGCACCTTAGAAACGCGGCTGGACCGGATGCGTTGCGCCGGAGTTTTGAGGCGAAGGCGCGGCTGTTTTTCCATGCGCCGTGGTCGATGCAGCTGGCTTGGGATCGGATCGCTGGGGCGGACGTGTTGCGCGCAGGCCCGCGCCGGGGGCAGGCGGATGTGACGATCCTGTATTTCCATGGTGGCGGGTATGTTTTTGGCTCGCCCCGGACCCACGGTGCCATGGCTGCGGCCCTTGCGCATCGTGCCGGGGCGCAAGCCATCTTGCCCCGCTACCCTTTGGCGCCGGAGCATCCTTTTCCAGCGGCTTTGGATCATGCGTATGAGGTGTATCTGGCGTGTCGGGCGGCCGGTGGACCCCTCGTCATCGGTGGCGATAGCGCGGGTGGGGGACTGGTGCTGGCGCTGTTGGGCAGGCTTTTGGTCGAGGGCGCGCCGTTGCCCGAGGCTGTCTTTGCCTTTTCGCCGCTGACCGATCTGACATTTTCCGGTGACAGCTTCCGTGACAATGCGGGTGCCGACGTGGCCTTACCTGCCGAACGTGCGGGCGAGATGGCTGAGATGTATCTGGCGGGTGCCGACCCGACTGATCCGCTTGTGAGCCCGCTGTTTGCCGACTTTACCGGTGCGCCACCTGTGTGGATCACAGCAGGCGACACCGAGATTCTGTGTGATGACAGCCGGGGGATTGTGCAGCGGATGCGGGGGCGCGGTGTGGATGTCACCTATGTCGAGGAACACGACCTGCCTCACGTCTGGCCGATCTTTCACAACACCTTGCCCGAGGCGCGTGCGACTCTGAATGCGCTGGCCGCTTGGATTAGGGCTCAGACCGGGGCAAGGGCGCCCACGCGGTAGCTGACGGCTTCGGCCACATGGGGTTTGCGTACGGCGTCGGAGTTGTCGAGATCGGCAATTGTACGTGCGACGCGCAGCACCCGGTGATAGCCGCGTGCGGACAGGCCGAACCGGTCGGCGACTTTGGTGAGCAGTGCGCGTCCTTCTTCATCAGGCGCTGCGAACTCGTCCAGGGCGCCGCCCGTCAGGTCTGCGTTGCTGCGCATTCCGGTCCCGTCCAGCCGTGCTGCTTGCACCTTGCGCGCCGCATCAACACGGGCAGCGACGGTGGCAGAACTGTCGCCTGTGCTGGGCAGGTCGAGGTCGGAGTAGGTGACGGGCGGTACATCGACGCGCAGGTCGAAGCGGTCCATGAGCGGGCCGGAGATGCGGCCCATGTAGTCGTCTCCGCAGGCCGGTGCCCGCCCGCAGGCCCGCGAGGCGTCCGACAGGTAGCCGCATTTGCAGGGGTTGGCTGCCGCCACCAGCATGAAGCGGCAGGGGTATTTTACGTGGTTGTTGGCGCGGGCAACCATGACCTCGCCCGTCTCAATGGGCTGGCGCAGGGTTTCGAGGACGGTGCGAGGGAATTCGGGAAACTCGTCCATGAAGAGGACGCCGTTGTGAGCGAGCGACACCTCCCCCGGTTTGGCACCGCGACCGCCGCCGATGATGGCGGCCATGGAGGCCGTGTGGTGTGGTTCGCGAAAGGGGCGGTCCATGGAGATGCCGCCTGCGTCGAGCAGCCCGGCGAGGGAGTGGATCATGGAGGTTTCCAGCGCCTCCATTGCAGACAGCGGTGGCAGGATGCCTGGCAGACGCGCAGCCAGCATGGATTTGCCCGAGCCCGGTGTGCCGACCATCAGGAAATGATGCCGCCCGGCGGCGGCCACCTCCATGGCGCGCTTGGCGCGTTCCCGCCCTTTGACGTCGCGCAGGTCGGGCAGGCCTGTGCCGCTGGCGATTTGGCCCGCCTTGGCGGGTTCCAACGGCACTTGGCCGGTGTAGTGACGGACCACGTCGCCAAGGGAGGCTGCGGCGATGACCTTGGTTGCGTCGACCCATGCAGCTTCTGCGCCGGAGCCCGCTGGACAGAGCAGGCCGCGATCTTGCTCTGCGGCGGCCATTGCAGCGGGCAGTGCGCCGAGGACAGGGACCAGCGTGCCGTCGAGGGACAGCTCGCCTAGGGCGACTGTGCCTTCCACAGTGTCTTCGGGCAGGATGCCGAGCGCGGCGAGCAGCGACAGGGCGATGGGCAGGTCGAAATGGGAGCCTTCCTTGGGCAGGTCGGCTGGTGACAGGTTGATCGTGATCCGTTTCGAGGGCAGCGCGATGGACATTGCCGTCAGCGCCGCCCGTACCCGGTCGCGGGCCTCGGACACCGCCTTGTCCGGCAGGCCGACGATGGAGAAGGCGGGCAGACCCGGTGTCATGGCGCACTGCACCTCGACCTCGCGCGCGTCTACGCCCTGAAATGCCACCGTGTAGGCGCGTGCCACCATGTCTCCACCTCTTCAAAGATGGTTAATGGCTAGCGATCTGCGGTTTACGATTGGTTAACGGGCGCGCGGTGCGCGCGCCGTTGTGGTGCATATTTTTGGAACAATGAAGGTCAGGGCGCAGCGCTAGGCAGGCCATGGCCCTTGGGGCAGGCCCATGTCGTATGGGAAGGGGTCATAGGTGACCTTTTGCCCCTCTGCCCGCCATGTCTGGAAGGCCGCATCCGTGATCGTTGTCATGCAATAGCTCCGCGTCGCCTCGGACACCGGCAGGTCGTAACCCACCATGCGTGCGCAGACCGGGGCATAGAATACGTCTGCCAATGAATACGCGCCGAAGAGCCATGGGCCATCGGTCTTGAACTTGGCCGCATGTGCCCAGAGCGTTTCGATCCGGTCGAGATCGCGTTGCACGTCTTCGGCGACGGCAAAGCCCTGGTTCACGTGGCTCAGTTGCATGGGGCAGGCGCTGCGTAGCGCGGTGAAGCCGCCGACCATCTCTGCACAGAGCCAACGCGCCGTGGCGCGGGCCGCTGGTGCTTCGGGCCAGAGGCCAGCGTCGGGGTGCCGTTCGGCCAGTGTTTCGGCCATGGCGAGGCTTTCGCCCACTACTGTGCCGTCGGGCAGTTTCAGGGCCGGTACCAGTCGTGCGGGGGCAAGCGGCGCCATGTCTTCGGCCATCGTGCCAGAGTAAAGGCCAATCATGTGGGTGCGGTGGGGCAGGCCGAATTTTTCGAGCATGAGCCACCCGCGGAGCGACCAGCTCGAAAAGGTGCGGTCGCCGATATAGAGGTCGTAAGTCATAGCACACAGGCTAGGCGGAGCGATGTGCATTTGCCCAACGCTGTTTTGTGGCGGGTGCCATCACGGCAGGTGATTGATGACCTCCGCCGTGCCGGTGGCGGTGTTCAACGTGGTGACGGACAGCGGCTCAATCCTTTGTCCCAGAACCTCGTGCGCGGTGAGCCCGAGTACCGCCTGCACTTGCGTCAGGATCACGCCGAAATGCGCCACGGCGATGATGTCGCGGCCGGGATGCGCGGCCTCGATCCGGCGCACGGCCATGGCGACACGGGCGGCAGAGGTGTTCCAGCTTTCGCCGCCGGGTGGGGTGTGATCGCCGGGCTGTTCCCAATAGGCACGGCTCAGGTCCGGGTGCCATTCGGCGACGGTTGAAAAATGGATACCGTCCCACACGCCGAAGTGAAACTCACGCAGGGCCGGATCGTGGGGCAAGCGGGTGCGCGTCCCTCGCAGTGCCGACGCAGTGTCTATGGATCGGGTCAGGTCGGAAGAGATGACAAGCGCGTCGTCCGGCAAATAGTTCGCTAACCGGGTGACTGCGCCGGTGTTGCTGAGGTCGGCGGGCACATCACGCCAGCCGGTAAATGTCTTTTGATGCGTTGGCCCGTGCCGCACCCAATGCCATGTTGTCATGGCGCTGTCCCTTTGCGTAGCTGCGGCAGACCGGCCAGCACGTGCCACACGGTGTCTGCCTGCGCGCCCAGAGCGATGTTGAGTCTTCCCTGCGCCTCACGGAACCGACGGGCGAGCGCGTTCTCGGGCACAATGCCCTGGCCTACTTCGTTCGAGACCACCACAACTGGCGCCGCACAGCGCGCAAGATCATCAAGCAGCGCGGCCTGCGCCTTGGTCAGGTCCGCCTCGTCCATCATGAGGTTGGTGAGCCACATCGTGGCGCAATCCAGTAAAATGGCTTGCCCCATATCTGCGTCGGCCAGCCCGTTGCTGACCCCATCTGCAGCATCGACGGTCACCCATTCTGGGCCGCGTCGCGCTTTGTGCAGATCAACTTTAGATTGCATTTCGTCATCCCAAATCCGGGATGTGGCAAGGTAAATTGGATTTAACCCGCTGTTAAGAATGAGATTTTCTGCCCATTGCGACTTTCCCGAAGCCGCTCCGCCTAGGACGAGGGTCAGTGCTGGCAACATTTTTTCATCCCAAGAGTGAACCGATCGGCGATCCGCTGCGTACAGAGGACAAGTGCGCAAAACAAGCATAACCATCCAGGGGGATGACACATGGCGTTAGATAATGTTCGGGACATGTCGCTGTCACGCACAGCTATGAAAGCCGAATTGCTTGATGCAGAGACGGAATTGCGACTGGCCTATGCCTGGCGTGATGAGCGTGACGAAGCGGCCCTTCACCGCTTGATCACGGCGTATATGCGCCTTGCTATTTCAATGGCATCGAAGTTCAAGCGCTATGGCGCCCCCATGAACGATCTGATCCAGGAAGCGGGTCTTGGCCTGATGAAAGCTGCCGACAAGTTTGATCCGGATCGCGGCGTGCGCTTTTCGACCTATGCCGTGTGGTGGATCAAGGCGTCGATCCAGGATTACGTGATGCGCAACTGGTCGATGGTGCGGACAGGTTCCACGTCGTCCCAGAAGTCTCTGTTCTTCAATATGCGGCGCGTGCAGGCCCGGCTTGAGCGTGAAAGCGCTGCGGCGGGTGAGACGCTGGACAAGCACCAGCTGCGCCAGATGATCTCGACCGAGATCGGTGTGCCGCTGCATGATGTGGAGATGATGGAAGGGCGCCTGTCGGGCTCCGACTATTCGCTAAACGCAACGCAGTCGGTCGATGATGAAGGGCGTGAGTGGATTGATGCGCTGGAAGATGACAGCGCGCAGGCAGCGGAGACTGTTGAGCACGCGCATGACACCGAACAGTTGCGGGAGTGGTTGCTGACCGCGCTGAATGGACTAAACGAGCGTGAGCGGTTCATCGTGCGCGAGCGCAAGCTGCGGGAGGACCCCCGGACGCTCGAAAGCCTTGGTCAGGAGTTGAGCCTGTCCAAAGAGCGGGTTCGACAGCTTGAGGCCGCGGCGTTCACAAAAATGCGCAGGGCACTGGAAAACCAAAGCCGCGAGGTCCATCATTTCCTTGCATGAGGATGATGTTCAGAACCGCTTTGCTTGCCGCTGTTGCGACCTTGTCGCCGGCGGCAGTTTCATTTGCAGCCACGGATTGGAGTGATTTTGACGGGGATGTGTTGATCCTTGGCGAATTTCACGACAACCCGGCCCATCACGTTGAACAGGCCAAGGCCATTCGGATCATCGCGCCGACTGCGGTCGTGTTCGAGATGCTGACGCCTGAAGAAGCGGACGCCTTGGCCGATACGCCGCGCAACCCGGACAGCATCACCGCAGCAATTGACGGTTTTCATTGGTCGAACATCGCGGATTATGCAGACGTTCTGGCCGCAAGCCCTGTGATCGTTGGCGCGGCCCTGCCACGTGACGAGATGCGCGGTGCCTTCACCGATGGTGCGGCAGCGGTCTTTGGCGCGGACGCAGAGCGCTTTGGCCTGATGGACGCACTGCCGGAGGACGAGCAAGCCATTCGCGAGCAGGCCCAGTTTGACGCCCATTGCGCAGCGATGCCGCTGGACATGATGGGCGGCATGGTCGAGGCGCAACGGCTGCGGGATGCGGCTTTTGCCCGTACGGTCATTGAAGCACTGGACACCCATGGCAGCCCGGTTGTGTTGATCACTGGCAATGGCCATGCGCGGATGGATTGGGGCGTGCCCGTTTACCTGTCGCGCGTGCGGTCGGACCTTGACGTGACCAGCATCGGACAGGGAGAGCGGCAGGAACCGCCCGAGGGTGTTTATTCCTGGACCCTGAACGGCGCTGCCAGCCCTGACCGTGGGGACCCCTGCGCGGTCTTCAATCAATAGCCCCAACCTGTCCGGGGCTCCGCCCATTCGAACCTCAAACACCGCCCCACGGTGTTTACCGCTGACGTGGACGGGTTCGAATTCCTTGTTTCAAAAAAATCCCGGGGGTGAGGCCGCTAGGCCGAGGGGGCTGGCCCCCTTGGGCGCAAGGGCTGGTTCTCGGTGCCACGTCCGCCTATTGTCGCCCTGACCACAGCCAGCCGGACGCGCCAACATGCTGCAAGACAAACGAATTCTGCTGATCCTGACGGGTGGGATCGCTGCCTACAAGGGGCTCGACCTGATCCGGCGCCTGCGGGAACGAGGTGCGGCTGTGACTCCTGTTCTGACCCGCGCGGCAGAGCAGTTTGTGACACCTCTGTCCGTATCCGCACTGGCGGGAGAGAAGGTTTATCGCGACCTTTTTGACCTGACAGATGAGGCGGAGATGGGGCACATCCAGCTCTCCCGGTCCGCCGACCTGATCCTCGTGGCCCCCGCGACCGCGGATATCATCGCAAAGATGGCCCAGGGACGTGCGGATGATCTGGCCTCTACCCTATTGCTGGCGACGGACACGCCGGTGATGATCGCGCCTGCGATGAATGTGCGGATGTGGGATCATCCGGCCTCGCAGCGCAATCTGACACAGATTGCGGAAGACGGCGTTGCCATCGTGGGGCCCAATGATGGCGATATGGCCTGTGGCGAATTCGGGCCGGGGCGCATGTCTGAACCTTTGGAGATTGTGGCGGCAGTCGAGGCGCATTTCGGGCCCAAGCCCCTCTCAGGCAAACATGTTCTTGTGACGTCTGGCCCCACCCATGAGCCGATTGATCCCGTGCGCTATATCGCCAATCGCTCTTCGGGCGCGCAGGGCACAGCCCTGGCGCGCGCCCTCATCGCGGCGGGTGCGCGGGTGACATTTGTAACTGGGCCTGCGGATGCTGCCCCACCTGCCGGTGCTGAAGTGGTACCCGTTCAAACAGCGCAGCAGATGCACGACGCGGTACATGCTGCGCTGCCTGCCGATGCCGCTGTTTTTGCGGCTGCCGTTGCGGACTGGCGGGTGGCATCGGCAAGTGATCGCAAGTTGAAGAAGTCGAAAGACGGTTTGCCCGTGTTGGAATTTGCGGAGAACCCCGACATTCTTGCAGGCGTGGCGCAGATGACGGGTGGTCGTCCCGGCCTTGTGATCGGGTTTGCGGCAGAAACCGATGATGTCGAGGCGCACGCCACGGCCAAGCGCGCGCGCAAGGGCTGTGACTGGATTGTCGCCAATGATGTATCGCCTGAAACCGGTATCATGGGCGGGTCCGAGAATGCGGTGATCCTGATCTCTGACGATGGTGCAGAGCCGTGGCCGCGCATGTCGAAGGACGAGGTGGCAGCGCGCCTTGCTCAGCGGATCGCGGAGGCGCTGACCTGATCGCGTCTGGTCAGGGCGGGATTTGAGTTTATTTGGCAAGGTGAAGATGAGCAGTGTGCCCCTGAAAATCATGCGTGTCGCGGGATCGGATCGCGAGATTGCCTTGCCTGCCTATGAAACCGACGGTGCGGCGGGTGCTGATCTGCGTGCGAATTTTCCGGATCGTGCGGGCATTATTCTTTCGCCTTCCGAACGCGCGTTGATCCCCACAGGTTTCGCCATGGCCATCCCGCAGGGCTTTGAAGTGCAGGTAAGGCCCCGCTCTGGCCTCGCGCTCAAGCATGGCATTGCACTGGTGAACAGCCCCGGCACCATCGACAGCGATTATCGCGGTGAGGTGGGGGTGATTGTGCTGAACACTTCTGGCCAGCCCTTCGAGGTAACGCATGGAATGCGGATCGCCCAGATGGTTCTGGCCCCTGTGGTGCAGGCGACCTTCGACGTGGTCGATATGCTTGATGACACGGCTCGGGGCGCGGGCGGCTTTGGTTCGACGGGGCGCGGCTGATGCTTTTGGTTTTTCTGATGGCCGGTGTGCTTTGGGGTATTGGCGCGATGATGAAGACGCCGCATTCGGCGCGCTGGCTGATGATCGGGCTGCTTTATGTGGTGGTGCTCGCGATCCAGGTGGCGCTGCCTGCGGGCAACCCGTTGCGCATGGCCACTGGGGAAAGCCCGGCCCCGTGGTTGATCCTGGGTGGGTTCGCATTGATCGCAATCGGATACCGCGCCGTCTTGCGCAAGCTGCGTGGCCGCGCGCAAGAGGAAGAGGCCAAGGCCACGCCCGTTGTGGCCCATGAGGGACCGTTCACCGACACGGAGTTGAACCGCTATGCCCGCCACATCGTCCTGCGCGAAGTGGGTGGCCTGGGCCAAAAGCGCCTGAAAGATGGCAAGGTGCTGGTTGTGGGGGCAGGTGGTCTTGGAGCGCCGGTCCTTCAATACCTCGCCGCGGCTGGGGTCGGCACCATTGGCGTCGTTGATGATGACACGGTCGAAAACACCAACCTGCAACGCCAGACCATCCACACAGACGACCGCATCGGCATGCCCAAGGTGTTTTCCGCCAAGGCGGCGATGGAGGCCCAGAACCCCTTTGTCACCGTGCGCCCCTACCAGCGCCGCCTGACGGACGACATCGTGGACGAGTTGGTTGCTGAATATGACGTTATCATCGACGGTACCGACAATTTCGACACGCGGTATCGGGTCAACGCTGCCGCCGTGCGCGCAGGTGTCCCGCTGATCTCGGGTGCGCTGACGCAGTGGGAAGGGCAGGTGAGCGTCTTTGATCCCGCGCAGAACGCCCCCTGCTACCGCTGCATCTTCCCCGAAGCTCCGGCTGCTGAACTGGCTCCGAACTGTGCGGAGGCGGGTGTGATCGGCCCGCTCCCCGGCGTTGTCGGGTCCATGATGGCGGTTGAGGCGGTCAAGCTACTGACGGGGGCCGGCACGCCCCTGCGCGGCGAGATGGTCATTTATGATGCGCTTTACAGCGAAAGCCGCAAGATTGCGCTCGCCCGCCGCCCTGACTGTGAAACCTGCGGTCGGAAGGTGGTGGCGGGCTGACCCCGGCCCTACATTCTAGCCAAAGGAGATTTGTCCATGACCAACGTGCTGCTCGCCGATTGGGACACGCCGTTCCAGATCGCCCCCTTTGATACCATTTCAGACGATGATTTTGCGCCTGCGCTGGACGTCGCCCTCGAAAACCACAAGGCGGAGATTGATGCCATTGCGGGCAGTGCTGACGCGCCCAGCTTTGCCAACACGATCGAAGCACTTGAGGCGTCGGGCAAGGATCTGGACAAGGTGCTTGGCACCTTTTTCACGGTCGTGGGTGCCGACAGCAATCCAAAGCGCGAAGAGTTGCAGCGCGACTTTTCCCCCAAGCTGGCCGCGCATTTTGCAGAAATCTCCAGCAACAAGGCTCTGTTTGCGCGCATCAAGGCCGTTTGGGACGCGCGCGATATGCTGGAGTTGACCGATGAACAGCAGCGCGTCCTGATGCTGACCCATCGCAACTATGTCCGGTCCGGTGCCGCTCTGGATGGCGCGGAAGATGCCCGCATGAAAGAGATCAAGGGGCGGCTAGCCGAGTTGGGCACTGCCTTTACCCAGAACCTACTGGCGGATGAGCGTGATTGGTACGTGAAGCTGAGCGAGAGCGACATGGCGGGGCTGCCCGCCTTTGTCGTGGATGCTGTCCGTGCCGCCGGTGAGGAGAAAGAGGCGGGCAGCCCCGTTGTGACCTTGTCGCGGTCGATCATCGTGCCGTTTTTGCAATTCTCCACCCGGCGGGATCTGCGCAAGAAGGCCTATCGCGCGTGGACGGCGCGGGGTGCCAACGGGGACAAGAACGACAACCGTGCCATCGCTGCCGAAATCCTGAAACTGCGGGAAGAGCGGGCGAAACTGCTTGGCTACCAGAACTTTGCGAACTTCAAGCTGGAAACAGAGATGGCAAAAACGCCTGAGGCGGTGCGCGATTTGCTGATGGCCGTTTGGGAGCCCGCCAAAGGCCAAGCCAATGCCGACGCATGGGTGCTGGAACAGATGCTAAAGGCCGATGGCATCGACTGTCCGCTGGAGCCTTGGGACTGGTGGTTCTATGCCGAACGGCGGCGCAAGGACCTGCACGATCTGGATGAGGCCGAGGTGAAGCCGTATTTCCAGCTCGACCGGATGATTGATGCATCCTTTGACTGTGCAAGCCGGCTGTTTGGGCTTGAATTCACGCCGCTAGACATCCCGCTCTACCACCCTGACTGCCGCGCGTGGGAGGTCACGCGGGGCGGGGCGCATGTCGCGGTGTTCATCGGGGATTACTTCGCCCGCGGATCGAAGCGGTCGGGCGCGTGGTGTTCGGCCATGCGAGCGCAAGCCAAGTTTCCGCAGGCGCAAACCCCCATCGTCATCAATGTCTGCAACTTCGCCAAGGGTGATCCGGCGCTTCTGTCCTATGACGACGCGCGCACGCTGTTTCACGAGTTTGGACACGCGTTGCACCAGATGCTGTCCGATGTGACCTACGAGTCGATCAGTGGCACCTCTGTCGCCCGCGATTTTGTGGAACTGCCCAGCCAGCTTTATGAACACTGGCTTGAGGTGCCGCAGGTGCTGCACGAATTCGCCACCCACGCCGAGACGGGCGAGGCGATGCCGCAGGCGCTGCTCGACAATGTGCTGGCGGCGGCGACCTACAACATGGGGTTCCAGACGGTCGAATATGTCGCCTCTGCCCTCGTTGATCTGGAATTCCACGACGGCCCGGCCCCAGCCGATCCGATGCAGAAACAGGCCGAAGTCCTGGAAGGGCTGGAGATGCCGCACGCCATCGGGATGCGCCACGCCACGCCGCATTTCGCGCATGTGTTTGCCGGTGACGGCTATTCGTCGGGTTATTACAGCTACATGTGGTCCGAGGTGATGGATGCCGACGCATTCGCCGTGTTCGAAGAGGCGGACGGGCCGTTTGATCCGGAAAAGGCGGCAGCACTGGAAGAGCACATTCTCAGCACTGGTGGGTCCGTGGATGCCGCGGAGCTTTACAAGGCGTTCCGTGGTCGCTTGCCCGGTGTCGACGCGCTGCTCAAGGGGCGGGGGCTGGCGGCCTAACCCGTCTTTCGCAAGACGGCTGCAAAGAACGGCCCGCCTGCTGGGCTGATCTTGTCCACTGCCCAGCCACTGGCTGTCGCCATGTGTTCCATCTCATGCGGTTCGGGGTGAAACCATGGGATCCAGTCACCGACGGATCCTTCGTATTCGAACCGCATAGAAATCTCGCCACGCGGGCGGCCTGCGTTGAGATTGCGTTGGTGATAGGCCAGGTGGTGTGGCTGGTCCGTGTTCGCGATGTCCAGCCCGGTGACAAGCAATGTGCCACCCGGTTCCGTGGCCTGCGCCAGATGCCGCAGCAGCGCTTTCGCTCCCTCTTGCGTGCCACCAATGCCGATATTGTTGCCAAAGACTACGATGGTCTTGAAGCGGGCGCGCAGCAGCGGCAGGCCCGCGTCCATGACGTCGCCCAAGGTCACGTTCTGACAGCCCCGTGCGCGCGCAACCTCGACCGCACCGGGCGACAGGTCGATGCCGGCCGCCTCAACCCCCTGCTGCTGCAACCACAGAAGCGTGCGACCGGCGCCGCACCCGACATCAAGCACGGGCCCTTCGACCATCTCAAGCAAGGCAGCTTCGTGGGCAAAGGGGTCCGGCATGAAGTACAGCGCGGGGTCGTGCCGGTCGACGTGGTCGTCGTCCCGCCGGATTGTGAGCATCCGACCGATGTGACCGGCCTGCCTGTCGCACAGCGCGCTGCCAAAGATATCCATGTGCGGAACGTAAGGATGCCGTGCCGCAACGAACAGGTTGCCGGGCAGTTATCCGCAGCAATCCGCCAAGGGGTCAGTACCCAGCGGTACGGTCCACCAGATGCAAGAACGGCTCTCCGGCTTCGCCGCGTCGGATGTTCTCGGCGATGGTCTTGCTGGAATAGGCCGCGCGCGTCTCTGACGCGATATGCGGTGTGACAGTTACGCGCGGGTGGGACCAGTAGGGGTGATCGGACGGCAGGGGTTCGATGCGGAACACGTCGAGCGTCGCGTGGTCAATATGACCGTTGTCGAGCGCGTCCAGCAGTGCCTCGTCATCAACCAGCGGCCCGCGCCCGGGGTTCAGAATACGCGCGCCCTTTGGCATCAGGGCCAGCGCGGGCGCATTCAATGTATTTTCGGTGGCCGGCGTCTTGGGCAACAGCAGCACGCAATAGTCGGCGACGGCCAGCGCATCCTCCAGCCCTGCGTCTCCCGACAGGCAGGTGATGCCCGCGATGTCTTTCGGTGATCTGCTCCATCCCGTGACCTGAAACCCCAGACCAGCAAGCGCGGTCGCGCAGGCAGCGCCAAGTTCACCAAGCCCCAGCACAGTCACGCGCGTGTCAAAGGACAGGGGCGGCGCAACAGGGTCCCATGTTCCCGCAGGGGCGTTGATGTGCGCGTCCATGCCTAGATGCAGGCGCAGGATATGCCCTGTCACCCACTCGACCATCCCTTGCGTCAGCGCAGGGTCCACCATGCGGCACAGCGGCAGATGCAGGGTCGGATTGCCCACGATGGCCTCAACCCCCGCCCAGAGGTTCAGCACCGCCTTGGCGCGGGTGAAGGTGGTGAAATCCTGCACTTCGGAATTGGGCGCGTAGACGATGTAGTCCACCTGATCTGCCGGGATGTCGGTTGCGATGTGGGCCTCTATGCCAAGAGCGGCAATCTCCTTGCGCAAGGGCGGTTCGTACTCCGCCCAACGGCTCTCTGTCGCGGCGAAAAGGACATTGACGGTCATGTGTCAAACGCTCCGCCCAGGTCGGCCATTCCCTTGATCTCAATCGGGTTGCCCGAGGGATCCATGAAGAACATGGTCGATTGCTCGCCCGGTTCGCCCTCGAACCTGATCTGCGGCTCCAGCACAAATTCCACGCCCTCAGCCACCAGCTTGTAGGCCAGCGCCCGCCAGTCCGCCATGGGCAGCATCGCACCAAAGTGGGGCATCGGTACATCGCAATTCCCGACCTTGCCCGTGGGCGCGCTGTCAAAGGGTTTCCCCAGATGGCAACTGAGCTGATGCCCGAAGAAATCGAAGTCCACCCAGGTGTCGGTGCTGCGCCCCTCTGTACAGCCCAGCAGGCCACCATAGAACGCGCGGGTTTCGTCCAGATCAGTCACGTTGAAGGCAAAGTGAAACAAGGCCATGGGGCACCTCCGGTCGTTGTCTGAGGGTGGTGTAGCGCCCCTATCCGCGAATGGGAAACGGCAGATTGTGATGTCATCGACATGGATTGGCGATGGATGTGATCAGGCGTGGTCACCCATGTAGCGCGCCAAACGCGCCTGCACGGTGCCATCGTCACTCAACAAGTTCCGCATCCAACTCTGCGTCTCGTGGATGACGATGTTCATCTCCCATACGCATCCAACGACCTCAGACTTACCGTCGCTGAAATCAGTTGGCCGCTCCCAACGCGCACGCATCTGATGGATGTTCGCCAGCACACTGCCCCATTGCCAGTAAAACACCGGTGAAACGACTGCCGTTTCCGCAAAGTGGACGATTTGAAAGCCAACACCATGGTTGCCATTTTCATCTTCAAGCGCCCCGGGCAGCGGCAGGCGGTGGTGCGCCTCCTTCGCAGCGGCATCCATCACATCCTGCGACAGCGCGCGTCCTTGTGCGAGGATCGCATATCGCTTCAGGCGCCAGCCGTCCCGCTGCATCGCGGGCATAGACAGCACCTCGCGCGCCTCATATTGGGTGAGGTGGGACATCAATACCCCTGCCGCGGCCTGTGCACATGCGCGCTTTGCGCCAGGCCAAAGGCCAGCATAAGCACCAGCATCGCTGACCCGCCAAAGCTGACCAGCGGCAGCGGCACACCCACGACCGGGGCGAGGCCCATCACCATCGACATATTCACTGCAAAGAACAAAAAGAAGTTGAGCGCGATGCCCAGCGTCAGAAGCGACGCAAACCGATCCTTGTTCGCCAGTGCCGACACCACGCAAAACACGATGATCAGCGCATAGAGCGTGAGCAGCGAAAACGCCCCGATGAACCCGAACTCCTCGGCCAGCGTGGTAAAGATGAAGTCGGTGTGCTTTTCGGGCAGGAAGTTTAGACGGCTTTGCGTGCCTTGCATGAACCCGCGCCCCGTCCAGCCGCCCGACCCAAGTGCGATCTTCGATTGCGTAATGTGATAGCCCGCCCCCAGCGGGTCCGAAGCGGGGTCTAGAAACGTGTCGATCCGGCGATACTGGTAGTCCTTGAGCAACTGCCACTCGGTTCCGCGCGACTGGAATACGGCTGTGATCAGGCCGACGCCAGCGCCAATGACTGCCGCGAAGTAGGCCCAGTGCACACCCGCCAGAAACATGATCCCGCCCCCTGCGGCGAGCAGCAGGATCGACGTGCCCAGATCCGGCTGTCGCAGCACCATCGCCACGGGCAACAGGATCAATAGCACCGGGATCAGTACCCAGAACGGGCGCGACTTCTTATGGCTCGGCAACCAGTCGTAATAGGCAGCCAGGATCATCACCAACGTGATCTTGGCCAGTTCGGATGGCTGAAGGCGCATGAAGCCAAGGTCGATCCACCGCTGCGCGCCCTTGCCGACAGAGCCGAAGAATTCCACGCCCAACAGCAACAAAAGCGTCCCGGCAAAGGCGACCCCTGCCATGTTGCGCCAGAACCAGATCGGCACCATGGCGACGATCAGCATCAGGACAAAGCCCATGACAAACCGCTTCATCTGCGGTTCGGCCCACGGGCTGAAAGACCCGCCGGCCACGGAATAGAGCATCAGGAAGCCGACGCAGGCCACAGCCGCCAGCAGCAAGGCAAGCGGCCAGTTCAGATACAGGATCTTGCGCGGTCCCGACGGGACATGTTTGACCGTGTACTCAAGATAACTCATGCTTGATCACGCCCCGCGAAATTGGCGACAGGCTGGATGCCACGCAGCACCTGTTGCTGCTGCTTGATGCGGTCGCGGTCCTTGGTCGGGTAGGCTTCAAGCGGCGGCTCGCCACCGTAAAGCGCTTGCAGGGTCACATCGCGGGCAATGGGGGCGGCTGCCTTGGACCCGCCGCCGCCATGTTCGACGATGACGGCCACCGCGATCTTGGGATCGTCATAAGGCGCGAAGTTAACGAACAGCGCGTGATCCCGACGCTCCCACGGCAAGTCCTCGTTTCGGACCACACCGGCGCGTCGTTCGGCGGCGGTGATGTTGCGGACCTGGCTGGTGCCCGTCTTGCCCGCCATGCGCACGGCATCCTCGATGATACGGCTGCCATAGGCCGTGCCGCGCCGGTCATTGACGGTGGCGTACATGGCCCGGCGCATCTTGCGCAGGTTGTTTTCATTCATACCCAGGCTCGGTCCCGCGCCCGAAGGCTGTTCGATCCCGTCGATGGTCTTGATCAGCCGGGGTTTCACGGCCGTGCCAGACGCCAGCCGCGCCGTCATCACCGCGAGTTGCAGGGGCGAGGACAGCAAGAACCCTTGCCCGATCGAGGCGTTGACCGTGTCGCCCACCACCCAGCTTTGCCCGTGCACCCGGCTTTTCCAGTCCATGGTTGGCATCAGCCCCTGAGCGACCGCAGACATCGGAATGTCGTGCCGTTCGCCCAGGCCAAAACGGCGGGCCATCGCGCTGATCTTTTCGATCCCGACCTTCACGGCCAGATCGTAGTAGTAGATGTCGCAGGACTGCTTGAGCGAGTTTTGCAAATCGACCCAGCCATGGCCTGCGCGTTTCCAGCAGTGGAAGCGACGGCCTGCGACCTCAAGATGGCCGGGGCAATAGACTGTCTCGTCAGGGCCGATCAGCCCTTCTTCCAGGGCGGCCATGGCGGTGACCATCTTGAAGGTTGAGCCGGGGGGATATGTGCCCTGCACCGCCTTGGAGGCGAGCGGGCGGTACTTGTTCTCGGTCAACATGTTGTAATCACGGCTGGAAATGCCGCGCACAAACAGGTTGGGGTCGTATGTGGGCGCCGAACAGATGGACAGAAGGTCGCCGTTTTCCACATCCATGACGATGGCACTGGCGCTTTCGCCATTCAACCGCGCCTGCACATAGCTTTGCAGTTTGCTGTCGATGGTCAGTTGCAGGTCTGACCCCGGCGTGCCCTCCCGCCGATCCAACTCGCGCATGACGCGGCCCGCGGCGTTCACCTCGACCCGGCGGGCACCGGCCTTGCCGCGCAGGTTTTCCTCGATCTTGGCTTCAACCCCCACCTTGCCGATCTGGAAGCGCGGGATGCGCAGCAACTGGTCCGGATCCTCGATCCGCTGCAAATCAAAGTCGCTGACCGGGCCGACATAGCCGAGCACATGGGCATAGTCCGAACCTAAGGGGTAGACGCGGCTCAGGCCCACTTCCGGCGTGACGCCGGGCAGGGCGGGCGCGTTGACCGATACGCGGCTCAGGTCCTCCCAGCTGACTTCTTCCGCGACGGTGATCGGCAGGAAAGGGGCAGAGCGTTTCATTTCGGCGAGGGCGCGCTGCACTTCGTCCGGGTCGAGGGTGACGAGCTTGCCGAGCGCTTCGACAGAAGCTTCAATATCCCCCGCATCCTCGCGCACCATCACGATGCGGTAGCTGGGCACGTTGCGGGCGAGTGCGACACCGTTGCGGTCAAAAATCTCGCCGCGGGCGGGCGGGATCAGGCGGATGTTTATCCGGTTTTCCTCCGCCAGCAGGCGGAACTGGTCTGCCTGATCGACCTGCAGGAACTGCATCCGCGCCCCAAGCGCACCGACAAAGGCGAGTTGCACCCCACCCAAGATCGCGGCGCGGCGGGTGAGCAAACGGTGGTTTGCTTCGACATCAACGCGGGGTCGCTTCATGATCGCACTCCTTTGCCGTCAATATCGCCCGGCGTGGGCTTGCGCACGCCCATCAGTGCGTGGGTGATCACCACGACAAATGGGTAGGCTGCGGCCGTCACCACAATCTGGATCAGTGCCGGGCCAAGCGGCGGAATTTCGACCAGGAGAACGGCGAGGATAATGCGGTAGGCCAGCCCGACGCCCACGATCCACAGCGCCGCCGACATCATCTCGGCCGCGAGGCTGGCGTCGCGGAGCGATCGTGACTGCCCCTTCATCTGCTCGCAGGCGATGAGGGCCAGCAGCGCCCAGAGGCCGGGGGGGCGTTGCAGGAGCAGGTCTGCCATCAGGAATAATATGGCGAGCAGTCCGGCGGGCACGTAATCGGGGCGGCGCACGGACCAGGCGAGAGCGAAGAGCAGCAGGAAATCTGGCCAGATCAGCCCGCCTGTCGCCGTTTGCAGGGGCAAAAGGTGCAGGAATAGGATCAGCAGCACCAGCATCGAGAAAGCGATGCGCATGGTCCAGAGGCGGGTGGAGGGGGCGACGTCGCTCATTCCGGCACTTCCGTATCCAGCAGGAGGGCCGCGCCGCCGGGGGCGAGAATGGTGCTGTCGTCGGTCACGGGCTCGGTGCCGTAGTGGCGTAGGACGCGCAGGAATTCGAGCCGTTCGTAGTCAGCCGCCAGCCGCACCCTAAGCCGCCCGCCCGGGTCGGCGGCGACCTGCCCGATCAGGAGGCCTGCGGGGAATACGCCTCCGTCGCCGGAGCTGATCACCCGGTCGCCGGGGCGCACGAGGTCGGGGTTTTCTAGGAAGTCGATGGGGGGTGCTGCCGAGTTGTCCCCCGCCACGATGGCCCGCTGGCCCGAGGGTTGGATGATCGCAGGCACGCGGCTGGAGGCGTCAGTGACCATGATCACCCGCGCCGTGTTCTGGGCCACGCCCGAGATACGCCCCACAAGGCCGATGCCATCCATGGTGGCCCAGCCTTCGACAATCCCGTCGCGGGCGCCGACATTCAGCAGGACCGACTGGCGGAAGGGGGAGCCTGAATCGGCCAGCACCACGCCGGTGATGTAGGTCAGGCGCGGGTCGAGGCGGACGTTGTTGAGATCGAGGAGGCGCGCGTTTTCCTGTTCGAGTTGGAGGGCTGCTTCCTTCCAGGCCTGCATCTGGCGCAGCTCGCGCCGGAGTTCGGTGTTTTGCTCGGCGATGCGGCGGTAGCTTTGGAAATCGCGGAAGAGATTTATGGTGCCTGTGACCGGTGCCATGGCCCAATCCATGTTGGGGACGATCCGGTCCGTGACCTGCGCCCGGAACCGTTCGACCCTTGGGCTGTCGATGCGCCACAAGAGGAACGTGCCGGCCAGCGCCAGCACCAGGACAGCCAGAATAAGCCGCCGCAGCGGGCCGCCGTAATCTACCTGTCCGCGGTCCTTGGCCAAGGCGGTGTCACCTCAAGATATGGTCCGTTCACTGGATGGTCCGACATTTGCCCCGACAGGGCAAGAGACCTGGTGTCCCACGCTGGGACATTTTGAATATCGCGCCAAAACAGGCCCTTAGCCGGTTACCAGAGTCTTAACGACACCGGTTTAGCTGTCGTAGTCGATGGCGTGGCGCAGTTGTTTTTCGTATTCCAGCGCCTTGCCGGTGCCAAGGGCCACGCAGTTCAAGCTTTCGTCAGCAATCGACACGGCAAGGCCGGTCTGTTCGCGCAGCGCCAGATCGAGATCACCCAGCAGCGCGCCGCCCCCCGTGAGCATCACGCCCCGGTCCACGATGTCCGCCGCCAGATCGGGCGGCGTGGTTTCGAGCGCGGTCATCACCGCCTCGCAGATTTGCTGGACGGGTTCGGCCAGTGCTTCTGCGATCTGGGCCTGCGTCACTTCAATCTCTTTCGGCACGCCGTTCAGCAGGTCGCGGCCCCGGATTTGCATGGAACTGCCGCGTCCGTCGTCGGGCATGCGAGCCGTGCCGATGGAGGTCTTGATCCGCTCTGCCGTCGTCTCGCCCACAAGCAGGTTCTGCTGGCGGCGCAGGTAGGAAATGATCGCCTCGTCCATGCGGTCGCCGCCGACGCGGACGGAGCGGGCGTAGACGATGTCGCCGAGCGACAGCACGGCCACTTCGGTCGTCCCGCCGCCGATGTCCACGACCATGTTGCCGGTGGGATCGGTGATGGGCATGCCTGCGCCGATGGCGGCGGCGATGGGTTCCGCGATCAGGCCCGCGCGGCGTGCCCCTGCGGACAGCACCGATTGGCGGATCGCGCGTTTTTCAACGGGGGTCGCGCCGTGGGGGACGCAGACGATGATCTTGGGCTTCGAGAAGGTCGAGCGTTTGTGCACCTTGCGAATGAAGTGCTTGATCATCTCTTCGGCGGTGTCGAAGTCGGCGATCACACCTTCGCGCATGGGGCGGATGGCCTCGATAGACCCGGGCGTACGGCCCAGCATCAGCTTGGCGTCTTCGCCCACGGCGAGCACCTTTTTCACGCCGTCCTTGACGTGGTAGGCCACGACCGAGGGTTCCGACAGGATCACGCCGCGCCCCTTGACGTAGACCAGCGTGTTGGCGGTGCCGAGGTCGATCGCCATGTCGGACGAAAACAGACCGCCGAGATTTCCGAATACTGACATTTACGTGCCCCAAAAGCTTATTGGCGCCCCGACTCGGGGGCGCGTGCAACCCGGGGACTTATAGGGATGGGCGGGCGTGGATTAAAGGCCGTTTTGGGAGCAGCGCGGGGCGTCAGCGGTTTATGTCCGGTGGTCATGCCGATGGTTCAGAGCGGTCCCGGGCCAATCCTGCCGACGATGACATCCTGTTCGAATCCTGTTCCCTTGAGGTCGGATACCAGCGCTGCGCTGAAAAAGACGGAGTTGATGATCTTGTCGTCCCACCAGACGGCAAGCCCGTCGTCGGGCTGTGTCAGTGGTGTGAGGTCGTGCCACGTCTCTTTCTCGCGGTAGACAGAGAATTCCGGGTATGACGCATAGCGGTTTTTGCTGAGTTTCGATGTCCGGATGTCCAGTGTCGGACGGAATGTGCCGGGGGCGAGCAGATAGGCGCGTGCATCATATGTGTTCAGTCCGTCAACGTCGTAGATGTCGACGGGCAGAAGGGCGGCTTCGCCCAGATTGTGCTGGCGGAAGATGTTCGCGATGTCCTCGCGCACATAGAAGGCGTCCCTCCGCCCGGCGGTGAAGACGGTCGGGATCGGGTCCGGCAAGCGCACGCCAGGCTGGACGTAGAGATTGCGCGGAAGCTGGTCGCGTGCAGTGACATCCCCTTTTCTGAACGCCTTCCAGATTGGTGCAACCCGGTCTACTTCGGCTTTTTGCGCGGCATCCCATGTGCCCCCGACGTTGAACGCCTTGAACTCGTGCAGCGCGTTGAGCCGCGGGTGCGGTGCGTCGAATCCGCGTTCAGTGACGCAGAAAACGCCGGGTGCATCCGGCGCTGCAACCGGGATGTGGTCGCGCGTGGGGTCGGGGATGTGTTTTGGCTTGGGTGGTTTGGGAAACGTCGGCATCGGCTTTTTATTGGCGGGGCGTTTGAAGAAGCCGGTGTTCATTTTGTCATCCCTTCGCATCGCTGAGACCTGCGCTGTTGCGTAGGATAGCTCGCCATTGCGGCGAAAGGATGGCTGTGCGTGCGTCAGCGGTGCTGAAATCCGCGGGATGCGTGGGGATTGGAGCGGCGGGGACACCTCGCAAAGGTGCGCAGTGAATGCGCACCCTACGGTTCCATCGTGTTGGCATTCGTCAGGCGGGCGTGTCGCCCGCCCGACTTTAGCTGACGTCTTTGTAGCTGACCTCGCGCCGGTCCGAGCCTGCCTTTTCCCGCCGCACCAGCAGGCGGTTGAGGGCGTGGACATAGGCCTTGGCCGAGGCGACGACCGTGTCGGTGTCTGCCGACTGGCCGGTGACGATGCGCCCGGCTTCTTCCATACGCACCGATACGGTGGCTTGCGCGTCCGTGCCTTCGGTCACCGCGTGGACCTGGTAGAGTTGCAGGCGCGCCTCGTGCGGGAAGAGCGCCTTGACCGCGTTGAACGTCGCATCGACCGGGCCGTCGCCGGTTTGCGTCGTCATGTGCTGGGTGCCGTCGATGGTCATCACCAGATCGGCCACTTGCGGGCCTTCGGTGCCGCAGCGCACGGCCAGCTTTTCGACTTTCAGCCGTTCGTCTTCGGGGTCGGAGGACGTGCGCATGAGGGCGATCAGGTCGTCGTCGAAGATTTCCTTTTTACGGTCGGCGAGCGCTTTGAACCGGACAAAGACGTCCTTGAGCTGGTTGTCGCCCACCTCGAACCCCAGTTGTTCGAGCTTGTCGCGCAGGGCGGCGCGGCCCGAGTGCTTGCCCATGACGAGGTTGGTTTCGGACAGGCCGACGTCTTCGGGGCGCATGATCTCGAACGTTTCGGCGTTTTTGAGCATGCCGTCCTGGTGGATGCCGGATTCGTGGGCGAAGGCGTTTTTGCCGACGATGGCCTTGTTGAACTGGACGGGGAAGCCCGAGACCGCCGCGACGCGGCGCGAGATGTTCATGATCTTGGTTGAATCGATGCCAGTCTGGAAGGGCATGATGTCGTTGCGGACCTTGAGGGCCATGACCACTTCTTCCAGCGCGGTGTTGCCGGCCCGTTCGCCCAGACCGTTGATCGTGCATTCGATCTGGCGTGCGCCTGCGTCCACGGCCGCCAGCGAGTTGGCTGTCGCCATGCCCAGGTCGTTGTGGCAGTGGGTCGAGAAGGTGATGGTGTCCGCACCGGGCACGTTTTCGATGAGCTTGCGGATCAGGTCGGCGCTTTCGCGCGGGGCGGTGTAGCCGACGGTGTCGGGGATGTTGATCGTCGTGGCGCCCGCCTTGATCGCGATTTCGACGACCCGGTAGAGGTAGTCAAGCTCGGTGCGCGTGGCGTCCATGGGCGACCATTGCACGTTGTCGCAGAGGTTGCGGGCGTGGCTGACCGTTTGTTCGATCCGCTCGGCCATTTCGTCCTGTGTCAGGTTCGGGATGGCGCGGTGCAGGGGCGAGGTGCCGATGAAGGTGTGGATGCGCGGTTTCTGCGCGTGTTTCACCGCTTCCCAGCAGCGGTCGATGTCGGGCAGTTGCGCGCGGGCGAGGCCGCAGATGACCGCGTTTTGGGTCTGTTTGGCGATTTCGGAGACGGCGTTGAAGTCGCCCTCGGACGCGATGGGAAAGCCCGCCTCGATGATGTCGACGCCCATGTCGTCGAGCAGGTTCGCGATCTCCAGCTTTTCGGCGTGGGTCATGGTGGCGCCGGGGGATTGTTCGCCGTCGCGGAGGGTCGTGTCGAAGATGACAACTTTGTCTTGGGTCATTGGTATCTCTTTTCTGTCCTAATCCTCAGGCGCGGGAGGCATCCTCTGAGCGGTCGCGCCGTTGGGCACGCTCAGAGGCGGGTTAGGAGCAGGAGGCCACGCAGAAGCGCGCCGGTGCGGCGTGCGACAGGGATATGCGTGGCGTGTGTCATGCGGGTAGTTATACGCGCTGGGTTTGAAATGGGAAGTGGGGAATTCTGGTGGCGGATCGGCCCTGCGGGGCGAGTTTATTTGGCAAGATGAAGTTGATGGATCGGGTTTGACTGCTAGCTCCTGCGTCCATGGAGAAGGTTTTGATACTTGGTGCGTCTGGTGGGATCGGGTCGGCTTTGGTGGCTGTCTTTGAGGCGCGGGGGGCTGAGGTGGATCGGCTGTCGCGGTCTGTTGATGGGTTTGATGTGACCGATGTTGCATCGGTCGAGTGGCACTTGGCGGGGCGTGGGCCTTATGACCGGGTCGTTGTGGCGACGGGGGCGTTGGAGATTGATGGGGCTGCGCCGGAGAAGACGGTGAAGGGGTTGGACCCGGCGGCCATGATGGACCAGTTTGCGTTGAATGCGGTTGGGCCTGCTTTGGTTTTGTCCCACGCGCATCGCTTGCTGGACCGGGAAGCGCCGGGGGTGTTTGCTGTGCTCTCGGCGCGTGTTGGGTCGATTGGGGACAACCGGATTGGTGGGTGGGTGTCCTATCGCGCCGCCAAGGCCGCGGTGAACCAGGTGGTGCGGACGGCGTCGATTGAGTTGGCGCGGACGCATAAGCGGGCTGCTGTGGTGGCGTTGCATCCGGGGACTGTGGCGACGGCGTTTACCGAGAAGTATCTCGGGCGGCATCCGTCCGTGCCACCCGCGCAGGCGGCTGCTGAGTTGATCGCTGTCATGGACGGGGTGGGGCCGGAGCAGACCGGCAAGTTCTTTGACTATTCAGGGGCGGAGGTGCCGTGGTGAGCCGGTTGATTTTGGTGTTGGGGGATCAATTGTCGGACGGCGTTGCGGCCTTGCGGGAGGCTGACAAGTCGAGCGATGTTGTGGTGATGGCCGAGGTGGCGGATGAGGGGTCTTATGTGCCCCATCACCCCAAGAAGATCGCGCTGATCCTCGCTGCTATGCGCAAGTTTGCGGCGCGCTTGCGGGACGAGGGGTGGACCGTCGACTACTCCGAACTGGACGATACCGAAAACAGCCAGTCGATCACCGGTGAGTTGCTGCGCCGGGCCGAGCAGCGGGGGGCGTCGGAGGTGATTGCGACACGGCCCGGGGAGTATCGGTTGATCGCGGCCCTTGAGGAGTGCCCGCTGAAGGTCACGCTGTTGGAGGATGACCGGTTTATCGCCTCCCATAAGGAGTTCGAGGATTGGGCCGAGGGGCGCAAGGCGCTGCGGATGGAGTATTTCTATCGCGATATGCGCCGCAAGACCGGGCTGATGATGGAGGGCGACCAGCCTGCGGGCGACAAGTGGAACTATGACCACGATAATCGCAAGCCTGCGCCCGATGACGTGGATTTTGGCGGGCCGATGCAGTTTACGCCGGATGATACGGTCGAGGCGGTGCTGGATCTGGTGGAGCGCCGCTTTGGCAACCATTTTGGCGATTTGCGCCCGTTCTGGTTTGCCACCGATCAAGGGCAGGCGCGACAAGCGTTAGCGCATTTTGTGGCTCATGCCTTACCCAAGTTTGGCGATTTTCAGGATGCGATGCTGGCGGAGAACCGATTTCTCTATCACGCGGTTGTGGGCCTTTACATCAACATTGGTCTTTTGGACCCGCTGGAGGTGTGTCAGGCGGTGGAGCAGGCGTGGAAGGATGGCGATGCCCCGATCAATGCGGCAGAGGGCTTCATTCGGCAGATCATCGGCTGGCGGGAATATGTGCGGGGCATCTATTTCCTGCACGGGCCCGACTATCCGCGCCGCAATGGGTTGAACCACCAGCGGAAATTGCCGGAGTTCTACTGGGGTGGCGAGACGCGGATGCGCTGTATCTCGAAAGCCGTCGAGCAGACGGGGGCCGAGGCCTATGCCCACCATATCCAGCGGCTGATGGTGACGGGGAACTTTGCGCTGCTCGCGGGCCTCGATCCGGCAGAGGTGTCGGAATGGTACCTGGCTGTCTACGCAGATGCGTTTGAATGGGTGGAGGCGCCCAATGTCGTGGGTATGTCGCTGTTTGCGGATGGCGGTGTGATCGCGTCGAAGCCCTATGTGTCGTCGGGCGCTTACATCAACCGGATGTCGGATTACTGCAAAGGGTGCCACTACAAGGTGAGCGTCAAGACGGGCGAGGGGGCGTGCCCGTTCAACCTGCTGTACTGGCATTTTCTGGACCGGCATCGGGGCCGGTTTTCGAACAATGCGCGGATGGGCAACATGTACCGGACATGGGATCGGATGGATGAAGATCGGCGTGAGACCGTGCTGAAAGAGGCCGAGGCTTTCTTGGAGCGGATGTCGGCCGGTGAGCTGGTGTAAGCTCTATGCCGGTTTCTGCCAGACGGAGATATGGCTGCGGCTGGTTCGGGTGAACGGTGATCTGGACCAATCGGACCACCGATGTTCGAGTGTGAGCCCGGCAATCCGTGCCATCAGGTCCATTTCGGCGGGCCACGCATAGCGGAACTGGACCGTTAGCATGTCGGTGCCCTGGTCTGTCATCCATACGTGGCGTGAGTTGTAGGTCTGCTGCGCGACGTCGAACACGTCCGTGCCGAAGTGGTCGTCGTCTGCCGCAAAGGCGCGTTTGCATTCGCCGAACGGCAGGTCCTGCAGCGGTGGGATCAGGGTTTCGACCACGAAGCGCCCGCCGGGTTGCAGGTGGGCGGCGGCGTTCTCAAAACAGGCCACCTGAGCGTCCTGTGTTGTCAGATTGTCGATGGTGTTGAAGACCAGTGCCACGAGGGCAAAGGGGCCCGGGACCTCCGCGCGGGTCATATCGCCGATGACCACGGGGATGTCCGCGCCGCCGGGTTTCGCGCGCATCTGGTCGACCATGGCTGCCGACAGTTCGATCCCGGCGACATGGATGCCGCGGGCTGCCAGGGGCAGGGCGATGCGGCCTGTGCCGATTGCGAATTCGAGGATCGCGCCGCCGTCGGCGAGGGCGGCCAATGTGTCCACTGTGGCGTTCAGGGCGTCCGGTGCGGTCGCGCCGTGCCGTTCGTCGTAGGTGCTGGCGACATGTGTGTCGAAGGCGCCGTCTTTGTCCGTCATGTTCCGGCTGTCCCGTCAGTCTGTGCCTTTAGCGACGCAGGCGTCGAAACCGTCGATGTCGCGGTCGGTGCTGATCTTGTCCGAGCAGGCGGTGACCTTTTGCACGCAAGACACATCGAGTTTGGGGAACTGGCAGGTCGTCATCGCGGCGAGCAGGGCCTGGGCGGCGGCCTCTTCCCATTCCTGGCCTGCGGCAGCCCCTTCGATGGTGATGCCGAGCGCGTGGGCAACAGGCGTGCCCGCCCCCTCCATCGACCACGAGGTGCTGTGGGTGGAGCCATCGGAGAGGGTGAATGTGGCCGTGACCTCGGGCGCTTCGATCAGGTCGTGCAGGGTGCCGAAGGCGGGGGCCGTCCCCTCGCCATGCCAGAGCCGGTCGCGCAAGCTGCGCCCTTGGGTCATTGCGTATTCGACCACCCGGCCACGTTCGGCGCGGGCTTCGATGGATTTGGTCTTGAAGCCTTGGGGGGTGAGGGTGGCCACGGCCCCTTCGCCTGCGAAGTCGGCGCTGTCATCGGGCAGGGAAAAGAGCGCGTAGACCCGTCCGGCGGGGTTTCGGTAGAGGTGCAGGGTGGTGCCGTCGGCGGCTTCGGTGACGGCCGCCCGGGTGTCGAAGCCGTTGAACGGGTCGGAAAAGCCCTCAACCGTGCGCCATTCGGCCTGTGCCGTGCTGCCGATGAGGCAGGCCGCTGCTGCGACGGCCCTAGCTGTCTTCATTCAGCGTTCCGCTTTTCCATTCGCCGGTGGTTTCCTCGCCCGTGGCGTAGCGCATTGTGCCGGTGCCCTGGCGTTTGCCGCCCTCGAACATGCCCTCGTAAATGTCGCCGCTGGCATAGGTGGCGATGCCCTGGCCGTTGATTTCACCGTTGCGCCATTCGCCTTCATAGGTAAAGCCGTTGGCCATCACGATTTTGCCGGTGCCGTGGCGCTGGCCGTCCTGGAACGTGCCCGTGTAGACGGACCCGTCGGGGTAGGTGGCCTTGCCCTGGCCCTGGCGTTTGCCATCGATCCAGTTGCCTTCGTAGCGGTAGCCGTCGGCATAGGTCATGACGCCGGTGCCGTGGTTGCGGGCGTTCTTGAAGCTGCCCTCGTAGGTGATGCCGTTGGGGTAGGTGATCTTGCCCTGGCCTTCGATCACGCCCGCGATCCATTCGCCTTCGTAGACGGCGCCGTCGGGATAGGTGATCTTGCCTTTACCTTGGGGCAGGTCGTCGACGAATTCTCCTTCGTAGACGGAGCCATCGGGGTAGGTGACGCGGCCCGTGCCCTCGATCTGGCCCTCGGCCCATTGGCCGATGTAGCGGTAGCCGTCATTGCCGATGAAGGTGCCCTGGCCGTGGCGGCGGTCGTCGGTGAATTGCCCTTCGTAGACGTCGCCATTGGCGTAGGTGACGCGCCCCTGACCCTCGCGTTTGCCGGCGACGAGGTCGCCCTCGTAGACGTCGCCATTGGGTTGGGTGAGTGTGCCGGTGCCGTCGATCTGGCCGCCCGTCCACAGGCCCACATAGACCAGCCCGTCGGGTGTGGTCAGCTTGCCCTCGCCCTGGCGTTTGCCCGCTTCGATCTGGCCGTCATAGACGGAGCCATCGGGGTAGGTGATCACCCCCATCCCCTGCTTGATGCCGTCGATCCAGTCGCCGCGGTATTCGTAGCCGCCGGGCGATTGCATGGTGCCCTTGCCGTGGTGTTTGGCGTTGCGGAACTGGCCCTCGTAGCGGACGCCGTTGGCGTAGATCGCCACCCCTTCGCCCACGATCGCGCCCGATTGCCATTCGCCCTCATATGTGCCGCCATCGGCGAAGGTGATCTTGCCGAAGCCCTCAGGCTTGCCTTTGGAGAACGTGCCTTCGTAGACCGAGCCGTTGGGGAAGCGCGCGGTGCCTTCGCCCTTGATCTCGCCATCGACCCATTCGCCGGAATACTCATAGCCGTTGGGCAGCCGGTAGGTGCCCTGCCCGTGCTGGAGGCCGCCGCGGAAGGTGCCCTCGTAGATGCCGCCATCATCATATTGCTTGGTCAGCACGGCGCCCGATTGCGCCAGTGCGGCACCGGGCAACAGGCATAGGCAGAAGATCAGACCGCGGACGGACATGGCTCACCTCTCAAGATTCGTTGGCTTGCCCCCGTGGGGCAGGCGCGGAAAGGGTAAGGCAGGGGGCGGCGGGGGGCAATGGGGTTGGCGCGGACGTGATCCAAAGGCCGCTGTCGCGACGACATTGTGTGGGGGGCTCTGCCCCCGCCCGTGCCGGGCTCCCCCGAGGTATTTCCGGCCAGAAGAAGGGTGTGTCGTCGCGTTGTCGCGGGTGGGTTTCCTCCGTCCTGCTTTCTGCTACATCACGCGGGACGTTGAAGGAGGGCCTGTCATGGCCGACACATTCCGCATCACCCTGGGCCAGTTGAACCCTGTCGTGGGTGACATTCCCGGCAATGCTGCCAAGGCCAAGGCCGTTTGGGAGGCGGGCCGCGACGCGGGCGCCGATCTGGTGGCGCTGCCGGAGATGTTCATCACCGGCTACAATGCGCAGGATCTGGTGGTGAAGCCCGCCTTTCACACCGCTGCGATGAAGGCGGTGGAGGCGCTGGCCGAGGACTGTGCCGACGGGCCGACGCTGGCCATTGGCTGCCCCTGGACTGAGGGGGCGGAGTTGTTCAACGCCTATCTGATCTGTCGCGGTGGCAAGGTCGTGAGCCGGTTGCTCAAGCACAACCTGCCGAATGAGACCGTCTTTGACGAGGTGCGTATCTTTGATGCGGGGCCTTTGGGTGGCCCCTATTCCGTCGGCAATACCCGCGTTGGCAGCCCGATCTGTGAAGATGCCTGGCACCCGGAGGTGTCGGAGACTTTGCAGGAGACAGGCGCCGAGTTTCTGTTGGTGCCCAATGGATCGCCTTACTATCGCGGCAAGTTCGAGACCCGGTTGAACCATATGGTTGCCCGTGTGATCGAGACGGGCCTGCCGCTGATCTACCTGAACATGGTGGGCGGGCAGGACGATCAGGTCTTTGACGGGGGCAGCTTTGCCTTGAACCCCGGTGGGGCGCTGGCGCTGCAATTGCCTGTTTTTGATGAGATCGTGTCCCATGTCGATCTGGCGCGCGGGTTGGAGGGCTGGCGCGTGGTTGAGGGAGAGAAGGCCGTTCATCCCGACGAATGGGAGCAGGATTACCGGGTCATGGTCACGTCCTTGCGCGACTATTGCGGCAAGACCGGGTTCAAGAAGGTGCTGCTTGGCATGTCGGGAGGTGTCGATTCCGCGCTGGTGGCGACCATTGCCGCCGATGCGCTGGGCCCCGACAATGTGCGCTGTGTCATGCTGCCGTCAGAATACACGTCGCCGCATTCGCTGGAGGATGCCGAGGCGTGTGCCACGGCACTGGGCTGTCACTATGATTACGTGCCGATTGCCGAGACGCGGGCAGCGGTGACGTCGACCCTTGCCCCCTTGTTCGCGGGGACAAACGAAGGGCTGACCGAGGAGAACATCCAGAGCCGCATTCGGGGGCTGTTGCTGATGGCACTGTCCAACAAGTTCGGCGAGATGCTGCTGACCACGGGCAACAAATCCGAGGTGGCCGTGGGCTATGCCACGATCTATGGCGACATGGCGGGCGGCTATAATCCGATCAAGGATCTCTACAAGACCCGCGTGTTCGAGACCTGCCGCTGGCGCAATGCCAATCATCGCGACTGGATGATGGGGAATGCCGGTGAGGTGATTCCGGATCGGATCATCACCAAGCCGCCGAGTGCGGAGTTGCGCGAGGATCAGAAGGACAGTGACAGCCTGCCGGATTATCCCGAGCTGGATGCGCTGCTGGACATTCTGGTGGATCAGGACGGGTCGATTGCGGATTGCGTGGCTGCAGGCTTTGATGCGGATGTGGCACGCAAGGTGGAGCGGTTGATTTACCTGAGCGAATACAAGCGGTTCCAGTCTGCACCGGGTGCACGCCTGACCGCGCGGGCCTTCTGGCTGGACCGGCGCTATCCCATCGTGAACCGGTGGCGCGACCCGAGCTGATTTTCGCTGAATTGTTGCTAAAAAGGGCGGTCGTTTCGGGGCGTGCTTAACAGCGCGTAAGGACGGTGCGGGCATTGCTGTGGGCAAAAGGATGCCCGCGCGATGACACTGACCTTTTATGCGGAAGACAATGAGTTTGGGGTTGCGACCGGGGACAATGTGAACTCGGGCAACGGGACAAGCACGTTCGACTATCCGCCAACCTCTACGTTGGACCTGGTGATCACCTCGCATGAGGATGATGACAATCCGCGCCTGTTTGAAGTCGGTGAAGCCTATTCCCTGTCATTCGAGGGCAATGGCGGCACAACGTTGGAGGATGCGACGGTTATTCGAAGCGATCCGTTTTCCGGCAACAAGGGCGCGGTGGTTTTTGAGGGTACGAACCCGCAAGGCGAGGTGGTGCAGGTTGTCTGGTCGCCGAATTTCGATCTGGAACAGTGGTACTTTGACAATTTTCAGAACGGGCAATCGCCCGGGTTTTACAATTATGATCGGGTGGATCCGGACTATGGCTATGCGTGTTTTGCTGCGGGAACGCTGGTTCGAACGGTGGCGGGGGTGACACCGGTTGAGCGCATTGCGCCGGGTGATCTGGTTCCGACGCTGGATGGTGCTGTTGAGCCGGTGTTGTGGGTGGCGTCGTCGACCGTGCCCGGTTTCGGGCGGGCCGCACCCGTGACCGTGATGCCGGGGATTTTGGGCGCGACCGCGCCGGTCGTTGTGTCGCCGCAGCATCGCATTCTGATCCGTGATGCGAGGTGCGAGGCGCATTTTGGCACGGCGGAGGTGTTTGTGGCTGCGGGCCATCTGGTCGATGGGCATGCCATTCAGCGCAGCTATTGCAAGCGCGTGACGTATCATCATTTGCTGTTTGAACGGCACGAGGTGATTTCGGCCAGCGGCTTGTATAGCGAGAGCCTGCTGTTGGGCGATGATATGCGTGGCGTCATGTCGGAGGCTGCCCATGACCGCTTTGAAGCTGATTTTGGTGGGCGGTTTCCAAAAACGCGGATGCATGTGATGGCCCGCCGCGTGTTGCGTAGGCGCGATGCGCCGTTGGTTCGTTCGTGGCTGGGGCTGAAGGCGGGGGACGACACGCGGCCGCCGCCCAGTTTTCTTTACGCAGCCTGAGGCCGCCCAAGCGCCGTTGTCTGCGCAATCGTCCCGCGGGCTGGTGTAAGGCGGAGGTGTCCTCCGCCTTCGTTGTTCAGAGCATGAGCTGGTAGCTGTGTGCTTCGTAGCGGTAGCCGCCTTCGCCGTTCTTGACCACGTAGCCGATGCCGGGCCACGGCATGTGGTAGCCGATGAAGGCGGTCCGGTCCGTCGCCATCATGTCGAGAAGGCGCTTGCGTGTTGTGGCCGCGGCCTCTTTGTCCATGTCGAAGCGGACTTCCCAATCGGGGTGGGCCAGCGACCAGACATAGTGGTTGGCGAAGTCCGCGCCGATCACCAGTTGGGTGCCGCCATCCTCGACCATGTAGACCATGTGGCCGGGAGTGTGTCCGAAGGCGGCCATGGCCGTGATGCCGGAGGCGGGCGCGCCGCCGTCGTCGAGCATGGTGAACTGTTCGGCCAGAGGCGCGACTTTGGCGTCGAAGTTTTCGTTGCCGGTGCCGGACCATGCGCCGAATTCGGCGGACCCGGTGACATAGGCGGCGTTGGCGAAGGTTGGTGTGCCGTCATCGCCCGTGAGGCCGCCGATATGGTCACCGTGCATGTGCGTGATGATCACCTTGTCCACCTGGTCGGCGGTGTAGCCTGCCGCCTCGATCGCGGCGACGGTGCCTGCGCCCGAGAGGCCAGTGTCGAACAGCACCAGTTCGGCACCGTTGTTCACGAGCGTGGGGGTGAAGAAGAACTGGGCGGCGTCCGTGGACAGGCCAGCTTCTGCCGAGACGCTGTTGAACGTGTCGGCATCGACATTGAGGCCGAAGATTGTCTGTGGCGCTTCGACCGCGCGCGTGCCTGCGAGCAGTGTCGTGACCTCAAACGTGCCGACCTTGACCCGGCGATAGGGGGCCTGGGACACGCCCAGCATGGGGGGTGCGGCCCGCGTCTGGGTCGCCGTTGCGGCCGCCAGCGGCAGGGCGGCTGCGCCCATGAGCGCCGTGCGGCGGTTGAGTTTGGGGGATGTGGACATGGCTGTTATCCTTCCTGTCAGTCACGCCTTACATAGCGCGCGTGGCACACAGTCACGTGAACTTGTGCAAACACAGGTGTTCATTTTTGCGAGAGCGGAGCGGGCGCGCTTGGGAAACTGGACAAGGGACGGCCCCTGTGACAAGGCAGGCGGAAGTTTTGGAGAGGCTCATGACCACCACCCGTTTTGCCCCATCGCCCACCGGTTACCTGCATATCGGCAACCTGCGCACGGCGCTGATGAACTACCTGATCGCGCGCAAGGCGGGCGGGACCTTCATCCTGCGCATCGACGACACCGACCCGGAGCGGTCAAAGGAAGAGTATGTCGACGCTATCAAGCAGGACATGGAGTGGTTGGGCCTGCACTGGGACCGGGTGGAGCGGCAGTCGGAGCGGCTGGATCGCTATGCGGCCGCGGCGGACAAGCTGCGGGAGATTGGTCGATTCTATGAGGCGTTCGAGACGCCGACCGAGCTGGACCTGAAGCGCAAGAAGCAGCTGAACATGGGTAAGCCGCCGGTTTATGACCGGGCGGCGTTGAGTCTCAGCGAAGAGCAGCGCGATGAGCTGCGCGCCGAGCGGGGGCAGGGCGTGTGGCGGTTCAAGCTGGACCACGAACGCATTGAGTGGACCGACGGGATTATCGGCGATGTGAGCATCGACGCGGCCAGCGTGTCCGATCCGGTGCTGATCCGGGGCGATGGTCAGGTGCTTTATACCCTCGCATCTGTCGTGGACGACACCGAGATGGGTGTGACGGATGTGGTGCGCGGGTCGGATCACGTGACCAACACCGCGACCCAGATCCAGATCATCGACGCGCTGGGCGGGTCCGTGCCGCGCTTTGCCCACCACTCGCTGTTGACCGGCCCGCAGGGTGAAGCGTTGTCGAAGCGTCTGGGCACGCTGGCCCTGCGCGATCTGCGCGCCAAGGGCGTGGAGCCGATGGCTGTGCTGAGCCTCCTCGCCCGATTGGGCTCCTCGGACCCTGTGGAGTTGCGGATGGATATGGAGGCTTTGATCGACGGGTTCGATGTGGGCCGTTTTGGCACGACGCCGACCAAGTTCGATGTGGCGGATATTGATCCGCTCACCAGCCGCTACCTGCAGGCCTTGCCTGTCGAGGCGGTGGCTGCAGATCTGGATTCGGCTGGCGTACCCGCGGATCAGCGTGAAGCGTTCTGGTCGGTGATCCGCGAGAACATTGCCACCCGCGCTGACATTGCGACCTGGTGGGCGCTGTGCCGGGATGGGGCCGAGCCGGTGATCGAGGACGACGACAAGGACTTCGTGACCGAGGCCATGGCGATGCTTCCCGAGGGGCCGTTCGATGCCGACACCTGGGGCACCTGGACAGGGGCTGTGAAGGCCGCAACCGGTCGCAAGGGGCGGGGCTTGTTCATGCCCTTGCGTCTGGCGCTGACCGGGCAGCGGCATGGGCCCGATATGGGCTCGCTCATGCCGCTTTTGCAGGTTGTGAAGGCCCGCGCATGATCCCGGCGGGGGGCGCTTTTGGACAGCGGCCCTCCGGGGGGGATTTTTTGGAAACAGGGAAGGGGTGGACCCGTGGCTGAGGGGCAGGCGAAGTTCCTCTCCGGGTCGCTTTTGCGCCATGTGACGGTGATGTCGTTGACCTCGACCGTCGGGTTGATGGCGGTGTTTCTGGTCGACTTTATCGACATGGTGTTCATATCGATGCTGGGCAAGGCGGAGTTGGCCGCTGCCATCGGCTATGCTGGCGCGATCCTGTTTTTCACGACGTCCTTTTCCATCGGGATGGCGATTGCCGTGGGCGCCTTGGTCGCGCGTGATCTGGGGGCGGGAGATACGGATCGGGCGCGGCTGCGCAGTTCGCATGGGCTGGCCTATGGCATCGGGTTCGGTGTGCTGTTTTCCGCCTTTGTATGGTGGAATATTCCGACCTTCGTGCGTTGGATCGGGGCCGAGGGGGAGACGGCGGCGCTGGCCGAGGGGTATCTGGCCATTATCATCCCGTCGCTGCCGTTCCTTGTTGTTGGTATGATGGGCAGCGGTATTCTGCGCGCCCATGGCGATGCGCGCCGCGCCATGATGGCAACGATCTGGGGCGGAGGCGTGAATGCCGTTCTCGATCCCATCCTGATCTTTGGTTTGGGTCTGGATTTGACGGGTGCGGCGCTGGCCTCGGTCGCGGCGCGGGTGGCGATTGCGACCACGGCCATTCTGCCGATCCTGCGCCATCATGGCGGGCTGCCACGTCCTGAGGTGGTTGGAATGCTGCGCGATTTGGGTCCGCTTGTGACCATCGGCTTTCCCGCCATCCTGACGCAATTCGCAACGCCCGTTGGGCAGGCCATCGTCACCCGGTCCATGGCGCAATACGGGTTGGAGGCCGTGGCGGGCATGGCCATCGTGGGCCGTTTGATGCCGGTGGCCTTTGCCGTGATCTTTGCCCTGTCGGGGGCGGTTGGGCCGATACTGGGTCAGAACTTTGGCGCGGGGCGCTATGACCGGGTGCGGGCGGGGTTTGATGCGGCGCTGATCTTTGCGGGGTCGGTGATCTTTGTCATTGCGTGGGCGCTGTTTATCTTGCGCGGGCCGATTGCGGATCTGTTCGATGCGAGCGGCGTGACCCGCGATCTGGTGTTCCTGTTCTGCGGGCCGCTGGCGCTTCTCTTCTTTTTCAACGGGGTGCTGTTTGTCGCCAATGCTGCGTTTAACAATCTGGGGCATCCGTTCTATTCGACATGGATGAATTGGGGCCGCAACACGGTCGCCATGATCCCGCTGGTGTGGGTTGGCGGGCAGCTTTATGGGGCGGAGGGCGTTTTGATCGGTCAGGCGCTGTCGGCTGTGGTCTTTGGCGCGCTTGCCTGGCTCTTGGCCCGGCGCGTCATTGCGGCTGAGGGCGGGGAGGTTCCCCGGGACAGCTTTGCCCGGGAGGGGCGGCTGTTGTCCCTATTGAACCTGCGCAAGTAGGCGGTTGGTGAGCGCCTGTTCCTGGGCCGTCAGGCGCTGGGCGCGGGGGTAGAGCGGGGCGCCGCGGTCGTCGTGGATGGCCGTGTCCCAGCCATCCGTCGTGGCAAAGAAGTGTTCGGCGCCGGCTTGGCCGAACTCGCGCAGGAACCCTTGGACCACGACGTCGAGATAGCTGAGCAGGATGTGGTGATTGCCGTCCGGTTGCTGTGCCTCGGGCGGCACTTGGTAGACGGCGATGTCGGTGGCGTTGGCGTCGTGGGTGATCGCGCGGGTCGCGTCGATGCGGTTGTATCCGGTTTCGCGCAGGTCGAGTGCGGCCCAGTCCGCTTGCGGAACGGAGGCGATCAGGCCGTCGATGCTGTGCCCCGGTGCTTCGTGCACGGACAGGAACACCACGTCGCGCCGTTCGGTCCGCACCCAGGCGCGCCGCCAGCCGTTGAGCGTGGCGCGCTGGGCTTGCGGGTAGTCGTGGGTGGCCCGGTTGACGAGGCTGCCGTAGCCGAAGAACCAGGGTGTCATTCGTCGGACATGAGGTCGGCAAAGTGGGTGGCGAGCGTGTCCCAGACCTCTGGCGAGGAGGCGGTGAGTAGGTAGCCTTCTTTGGTTGCGGCGTTGTAGTCCGAGCCGTCGAGCATCGCCGCCTTGCCGCCTGCCTGCTGGCAAATCAGGACACCTGCGGCGTGGTCCCAGCTGTTGAGTGTGCTGGAGATCAGGAAGTCGACTGCGCCTGTGGCGACCAGCCGGTATTCATGGGCCGAGCAGCGCAGGCTGCCGATGAAGGCGAGTGCGCCCACCTTGGTCCACATCAGCGCCTGATCCGCCGGGGTCATCAGCCGGATGTGGCCGTATCCCGCAAGCTGGTTCAGCGGTTTGGTCTTGGCCGTGTGGATGGGCCGGATGCGCCCGGTTTGCGTGAGCCATTGGGCAGGCGAGGTGTTGTCGGCCATGATCAGGTCGTTGCCCACCGGATCGTAGATCAGGCCGAAGACAGGCACGCCAAACCGGCAGACCGAGACCATCGTTCCGAAGAGGGGCATGTTCTTGGCGAAATTCCAGGTGCCGTCGACCGGGTCGATGATGAAGGCAAGCTCGGCCTCGCCCACGCCGTCGAGCAGTTTGGGGTTGGCCGACACTGCCTCTTCCCCAATCACGAGGGCGTGGGGGAAGGCCATTTGCAGGCCGCGGGTGATCATTGCCTCGGCTGCCGTATCGGCTTGGGTCACAAGGTCCGTCTCGTCGCGCTTGGTGTCGATCTCGCCTGCGTCGAGGCGGCGGAAGCGGGGCATGATTTCGGCCCGGGCGGCGCGGCGGATCAGGTTGATGATCTGGGTCTTTTGCGCCTGTGTCAGGGGGGCGGTGACGGGCATGGGCAATTGATCGGTCATAAAATGGTCCTTGATTCCATGGATCGCCGCAGGTGTGCCATGTCTTGCTGCACCGCCGCAACGTGCCTTATTCGCGGCCCCTGAGCACTTGGGCCGGACGCGCGGCGAGTGGTCCCCATGCGAAGGCGAGACCGGCAAGGAGCGTGGCTGTCACGCCGCCGATGACGATGGCGAGGGCGGAGGACCAGATGACGGTGAAGTCGGTGTCCATGATGTAGTAACTGACCGCCCAACCGCCTGCGATGCCAGCGGCGAGCGCCACCGCGCCTGCGCCGAGGCCAAGGAGGGCGGCGCGGGTGGCGAAGCTGATCAGGATGCGCTGGCGGGTCGCGCCGAGGGTTTTCAGCACAGCCGCTTCGTAGGTGCGCGCTTGGGTGCCTGCGGCTGCCGCGCCGATCAGGACGAGGAAGCCCGTGAGCAGTGTAGCGCCTGCGCCATAGGACGTCGCGGCGGCGAGGCCGGACAGCACCTCGCTCACCCGGTCGATGGCGTCGCGGACTCGGATGGCGGTCACGTTGGGATAGGCATTGGCGATGTCGCGGAGGATCTGGGTTTCCGCGCCGTCCGTCGCATAGACGGTCGAGATGAACGTGTGCGGTGCGCCCTGCAGGGCTGCGGGGTTCATCGACAGGATGAAGCCGATGCCTGCGGTTGAGAAATCCACCTCGCGGAACGAAGTGATCGTGCCGGTGATGTCGCGGCCCAGGATGTTGATGGTCATGCTGTCGCCAAGCGACAGGCCCATCTCTTCGGCCTCTTCTGCGGCAAAGCTGATTTGGGGGGTGCCGGTGTAGTCCTCTGGCCACCATTCACCGGCGGTGATGCGCGTGTTCTCTGTCGGCGTGTCGGAATAGGTGATGCCCCGGTCGCCTTGCAGCACCCAGTGGTCGCCCGCGACGTCCGCGGCGCGCTGTCCGTTGATCTGGGTGATGATGCCGCGCAGCATCGGCGCGCTGTCGATGCGGCTGACGGCAGGGTCATTCTCCAACCGCTCGGTGTAGCCCGCCATCTGGTCGCGCTGGATGTCGACGAAGAAGTAGCTGGGCGCAATCTCGGGCAGATTGCCGGTGATTGCGTTTCGCAGGTTGCCGTCGATTTGGCCCACTGCCGCAAGGACCGACAGGCCGAGGCCGAGCGATAGAACCACCGATGCCGCTCCTTCGCGCGTGCCAGAGATGGCCCCGAGAGCCCACCGCAGGGCGGGCCGCCCTTTGGCCCGTGGGGCGGCGCGTTTGGACAACCAGCGGATCAGCACGGCGGCGAGGGCCAGGAGGCCGAGGGCAAATGCGATGCCGCCCGAGGTCCAGAGCGTCAACCACCATGTGCCCGAGAACAGGCCCGCGAGGCCGATGAGTGCGGCAAGGCCAAGGCCAATCCAGAACAGGTAGCCGGCCCGTGGCAGTAGCCGCGCCTTGTCGAGTGCGTCGCGGAAGAGGGTGGCAGCGCGGACGTCTTCGGCCCGCGCGAGTGGCCAGAGGGTGAAGACAAACGCGGTCAGCAGGCCGTAGATCGCGGCCTCGAACAAGGGGGCGGGGAAGATGGTGAAGCTGGCGGGGATCGGCAGGCGTGCCTCAATGATGGGGGCGAGGAGCAAAGGGACGAGCGCCCCGAACACAAGGCCCATGACGATGCCCAGCAGGGACAGCACGCCGATCTGGATGAAATAGGTTTGAAAGATCGTGCGACGTTCTGCCCCGAGCGTGCGCAGCGTGGCGATCACGGATGTCTTGCCCGCCAGATAGGCGCGCACCGCTGCCGATACGCCGACGCCGCCGACGGCAAGGCCCGACAGACCAACCAGTACAAGGAATGCACCCAGACGGTCCACGAACTCAGAGACACCGGGTGCCCCGTTGCGCGCATCGGTCCAGCGCATCCCCGTGGCCTCGAACTGGTCGCGTGCAGCGTTTTCCAGGGTGGCAAGGTCCGTGCCGTCTGGCAGGTCGAGCCGATATTTCGAGTTGAACAGGGTGCCCGGAGCGAGCAGTTGGGCTTTTTCCAACGCGGTGCGCAATACGATTGTCCGCGGGCCGAGGCCAAAGCCACCCGCAGCGCTGTCCGGCTCGCGCGTGAGCGTCGCCATCAGAACAAAGTCTTGCGTGCCAAGGCGGAACGTGTCGCCCGTGCTGAGCCCCAGCCTGTCGATTAGCGCGCGTTCCATCACGCCCCCGGGAAGGCCGTCGCGCCCTGCGAGTGCGTCGGCCAGTGGCATCGCGGGGTCTAGTTCGACTGCGCCAATCAGGGGGTAGGCCCCGTCGACCGCTTTTATCTGTGTGAGACCGCGTTCTGTTTCGCCAGCACGCTCGACGACGGCCATGGATCGGAAATCGGCGATCTCGGACACCTCGGTCGCCACGTCTTCCATCCACGCGCGCTCGTCCTCGGTGGCAAAGCGGTAGGTGAAATCGAGTTCGGCATCGCCGCCCAGCAGGGCTGCGCCTTCGCGTTCCAGCCCTGCTTCGATGGCGGAGCGGACTGATCCGACAGCGGCGATGGCGGCTACGCCGAGGGCGAGGCAGGCGAGGAAGATGCGGAAGCCGCGCAGGCCCCCACGCAGCTCGCGGCGGGCGAAACGGGCGGAAGTAGCAAGGCTCATTCGGCGGCAGTCCGCGCAGGCGCTTCGATCCGGCCATCGGCCAGACGGATCACCCGGTCGCAGCGCGCGGCCAGATCAGGCGCGTGGGTGACCAGAACCAGCGTGGCCCCGTGTCGGTCGCGCAGGGCAAAGAGCAGGTCCATGATCGCCTGACCGTTTGCGCCGTCGAGGTTGCCGGTGGGCTCATCCGCCAACAATATCTCGGGCCGCGTCACCAGCGCACGGGCCAATGCCACACGCTGTTGTTCACCGCCTGACATCTGGCTTGGGTAGTGCCCGCTGCGGTGGGCAAGACCCACTGCGTCCAGTTCTGCCTCCGCCCGGTCAAAGGCGTCGCGCACGCCCGCCAGTTCCAGCGGCGTCGCCACGTTTTCAAGCGCGGTCATGGTGGGGATGAGGTGAAAGCTCTGGAACACGACGCCCATATGCCCGCGCCGAAAGCGGGCAAGCGCGTCTTCGTTCATTACCGTCAGGTCTTGGCCAAGTGCGGTCACGGTGCCGCCGGTGGCCCGCTCCAGCCCGCCCATGATCATAAGAAGGGATGATTTGCCGGACCCCGAGGGACCCACCAGCCCGACCGTTTCGCCCTTGGCCACGTCCAGCGTGATCCCATGCAGGATATCGACCCGCCCGGCATTGCCATCGAGGCTGAGCGCTGCATTTTTCAGGGAGAGGACTGGATCGGACATCGCAAGCGGCCTTTATTGTCGTGTACGCCGTCATATGGAGATCGGATCAGCATGGGCAAGGTAACAGGTGCAATTGTCATAAGTCTGTGTGCTGGGGTCGCCGTGGCAGAGCCAGTGACGATTGCAGCGTTGGGCGACAGTCTGACGCAAGGGTACGGGCTGCCCATCGAGCAGGGGTTCGTGCCGCAGCTTGAGGCGTGGTTGGCGGAGGCCGGGCACGACGTCAGCGTCATCAATGCGGGTGTGTCGGGCGATACGACGCAAGGCGGGTTGAGCCGGGTGGGCTGGACCCTGACGCCCGAGGTGGATGCGATGATTGTGACACTGGGTGGGAACGATTTGTTGCGGGGTATCGCGCCCGAGGTCAGCCGTGCCAATCTTGAGGGGATCGTGCAGGCGGCGTCGGATGCGGGGGTTGAGGTGTTGTTGGTGGGCATGCAGGCGCCGGGGAATTACGGGCCGGAGTACAAACAGGCCTTTGATGCGATGTATCCTGAGATCGCGGAGGCTTTTGGCACGCTCTACCTCGACAGTTTCTTTGCCGGGCTGGGTGGGCCGGAGACGGACCCTGCCCAGGTGCGGGGGTTCATGCAGGCGGACGGTATTCACCCCAATGCCGACGGTGTGGCGCGGATTGTCGAAGGAGTCGGCCCCAGTGTCGAAGCGCTGATCGCCCGGGTCGAGTGAGATGCCGGGGCGGTTCTTTCTCACTGACCCGGTGTCGGACCTGACCGCCGCACTTGGTGTCCCCGCGGGGGCAGCGGGCAACGAACCGGCCCGCCAGAACATCGCGCCGGGGCAGGAGATTGTCGTCTTTGATGGCGCCCTGACCCGGATGCGCTGGGGTATTGTCCCCGTGGGACGGGTGAATGCGCGGGGCCGCCCTGTGATGGAACAGATCATCAATGCCAGGTCCGAGACGGTGTTCGACAAGACAGCTTTCGATGGCGTGGGCCGGGCGGTGATCCCCGTGAACGGGTGGTACGAGTGGACCGGTGAGAAACGGAAGAAAACTGCGTGGCGGATTGCCCCCAAGGATGGTGGGTTCCTCTACTTCGCGGCGATCACGGATGTCTGGACCGCGCCCGGCGGATTGCAGGTGCCGCAGGTGGCGGCTGTGACTTGCGAGCCGAACGCGGATGTCGCGCCGATCCATCACCGGATGGGCGTGCTGCTGGAGCGCGCGGATCTGGGCGTGTGGATGGGTGATGATCTTGAGGCGGCAAGGGCCTTGATGCAGCCATGGCCTGTTGGTCGTCTGAGCATTGAGGAAGCCACCGATGTGAACTGGGACGGCCCGTGATCAAAAGGCCGCGTGCCGCGACGACATTGTTTATTGGGGCGCTGCCCCAAACCCCGCCGTATTTGGAAAGAGAAGAAGCAAGTGTGTGGCGCTATGGGTCAAGCGCAGCGGGTCCTGTCTTCCCTGTTTCAAAAAATCCCCGCCGGAGGCTCCCGCAGTTTCAAAAGGAAAAGGCGGCGCACCGTGAAGTGCACCGCCCTCAAAACTGTGGCTCGCTGTTGGCTTATGCCAGCGCGATGTTCACAGCGCTTTCGCGGCCGTCACGGCCTGCTTCGAGGTCAAAGGTGACCTTCTGGTTGTCGGCCAGACCGGTGAGGCCCGAGCGTTCGACTGCCGAGATGTGTACGAACACGTCCTTGCCGCCCGATTCCGGGGCGATAAAGCCGTAGCCTTTGGTGGTGTTAAACCATTTGACGGTGCCGTTGGCCATCGTCGTTACTCCTTTGGGTGCTGCCCGCGACATGCGGCAGCCGTGGCGTCGTCAATAGATCGAGTGACTGAGCCGGAAGGAGCAGTGGGTCGATAGATGATGTAGCAAGGCGAGATATGGCACCGTTTCGTGGCATTGCAAGGGCTTGCGACCATGTTGACCGGTTCCGGCGAAGTGCTGCTTCTTTGTGCAGGAGGGTGAAATCTGTGTACCCTCATCTTTTTTACCAGTTGATAAAATTTTTGACCTGTGAGAGCGTTTCAGGTGAACAAATCTTGCATATGGGGTAGCCATGAAGCCATCTCCTTTCTCACCGGGTGTTGCGGCGGGTCGCCTGGACGACGGTGCCTATGCCGAAAACTTTTCTGACCTGCATCCTGCTTTGGACCCGCATGAGGCTTTGGTCGCTGCGGATCGGTGTTACTTCTGCCATGATGCGCCTTGCGTGACCGCGTGTCCGACGGACATCGACATTCCGCTCTTCATTCGCCAGATCGCGACCGGGACGCCAGATGCGGCAGCCAAGACGATCCTGAGCCAGAACATCATGGGTGGCATGTGCGCCCGTGTCTGCCCGACAGAGACGCTGTGCGAAGAGGCTTGTGTGCGTGAGTTGGCCGAGGGCAAGCCAGTCAAGATCGGGCAGCTGCAGCGTTATGCCACGGACCATTTGCAAGAGCAGGGTATTCATCCGTTCTCCCGCGCTGCGGTCACTGGTAAAACAGTGGCCGTGGTGGGTGCGGGGCCTGCAGGACTGTCCTGCGCGCACCGGCTGGCGATGCTGGGTCATGATGTGACCGTTTATGATGCAAAGCCCAAGCCCGGCGGGCTGAATGAATACGGCATTGCTGCTTACAAGACGCCCGAAGGGTTTGCGCAGGCCGAGGTTGATTGGCTGCTGAAGATCGGTGGCATCACCTTGGCGCATGGCCAGGCGTTGGGGGCTGACCTGACGCTGGAGCAGTTGAAGCGTGACTTTGACGCGGTGTTCCTGGGCATGGGCCTTGGAGGTGTGAACGCGCTGGCCGTTGAGGGCGGTGACAAGGATGGTGTTTTGGATGCCGTCGATTTCATCGCTGATTTGCGGCAGGCCAGTGACATGGGTGATTTGCCCGTTGGCCGCGATGTGGTCGTTATTGGTGGCGGTATGACAGCTGTGGATGCCGCCGTGCAGTCCAAGTTGCTTGGCGCGCTGAATGTTACACTGGCCTATCGCCGGGGGCGCGACCGCATGAATGCGAGCGTGTTCGAACAGGACCTCGCCGCATCCAAGGGCGTGCGGATCATGACACATGCCGTGCCGCTTGCGCTGCATGGCAACGGGGCCGTGCGTGAGATCGAGTTTGAGTACGTCAATGACGACATGACCGGCACGGGCGAGACGGTGCGCATCCCAGCCGACCAGGTGCTGCGCGCCATTGGCCAGACTTTGGACGGCGATGCCCTGCCTGATCTGGAGGGCGGCAAGATCGCGGTGACGGGTGCCGGGCGTACGTCGATGGATGGTGTCTGGGCCGGGGGCGATTGTGCCGCTGGTGGTGACGACCTGACCGTGACGGCCGTGGCCGAGGGCCGCGATGCGGCCATGGATATTCACGCAAGTCTGACGGCCTGAGCGGAGGGAGAGAACGATGGCAAACCTGCAAAGTGACTTCGTCGGGATCAAATCCCCCAACCCGTTCTGGCTCGCTTCGGCCCCGCCCACGGACAAGGAATACAACGTGCGCCGCGCCTTCGAGGCGGGGTGGGGCGGTGTCGTCTGGAAAACGCTGGGGTCCGAAGGGCCGCCGGTCGTCAATGTGAACGGGCCGCGGTACGGCGCGATCTATGGTGCGGATCGGCGCCTTTTGGGTCTGAACAACATTGAGCTGATCACGGACCGTGACCTTTACACCAACCTGGAAGAGATCAAGCGTGTGAAAGCCGACTACCCCGACCGGGCTGTCATCGTGTCGATCATGGTGCCGTGTGAGGAGGAGGCGTGGAAAGCGATCCTGCCGCTGGTCGAGGACACGGGCGCAGACGGGATCGAGCTGAACTTTGGCTGCCCGCACGGCATGAGCGAGCGGGGCATGGGGTCTGCCGTGGGGCAGGTGCCCGAATACATCGAAATGGTCACGCGCTGGTGCAAGCAATACTATTCCAAGCCTGTCATCGTGAAGCTGACGCCAAACATCACGGACATCCGCAAACCTGCCGCTGCCGCCAAGGCGGGTGGGGCGGATGCGGTCAGCCTGATCAACACGATCAACTCGATCACGTCCGTGAACCTCGACACTATGTCGCCCGAGCCGTCGATTGATGGGCGGGGTTCGCACGGTGGCTATTGCGGCCCCGCGGTCAAACCCATTGCGATGTCGATGGTGTCCGAGATTGCGCGCAATCCCGAGACCCATGGCCTGCCCATTTCGGGCATTGGTGGCGTTACGACATGGCGGGATGCGGCGGAGTTCATCACCTTGGGTTGCGGCAATGTGCAGGTGTGTACCGCCGCGATGACCTATGGGTTCAAGGTTGTGCAGGAGATGATCAGCGGCCTGTCGGACTGGATGGACGAAAAGGGCCACGCCAGCATCGCCGATTTCAAGGGGGCCGCGGTGCCCAATGTCACCGACTGGCAGTACCTGAACCTGAATTACGTGGCCAAGGCCAAGATCAATCAGGATTTGTGTATCTCGTGCGGGCGGTGTTTTGCGGCCTGCGAGGACACCTCGCACCAGGCGATTTCCATGTCCGAGGACCGTGTGTTCGAGGTGATCGACGAGGAATGCGTGGCCTGCAATCTGTGCGTCAACGTGTGCCCGGTCGAAAACTGCATCACGATGGAGGCCATGGCCCCCGGCGATACCGACCCGCGCACGGGCAAGGTGGTCGAACCGGACTATGCCAACTGGACCACCCACCCGAACAACCCGGCGGCCACAGCCGCAGAATAGGGGCCTGAAGCGGCACGCCGTGCTTGGCGGCGTGCCTGCCCCACAGCTGCTGGTCTACTGACCCTTTGCGGGCGTCAGCAGCTTGCTGAACAGATCGCGTAAGAAGGCGTCGGCGCCGGGTGCCGCCACGTCCGTGCGCATCAGCACGCCGATCTGGACGGCGAAATCGGCATAGTGCTGGGTTGTCGACCAGATGGAAAAGACCAGGTGTCGCGGGTCGACCGGGGCGAGCTTGCCCTCATCAACCCATGTCTGGATCACGGCGCATTTTTCGTCAAAGAGCGGTTTCAGGTCTGCCTCAAGGTGCGGCAGCATACGGGGCGCGCCCTGGATGATCTCGCCTGCGAAGAGGCGGCTTTCGCGGGGCAGTTCGCGGGCCATGTCGAGCTTGCGTTGGACATAGGCCAGCAACTCTTCAAGCGGGTCACCGCTGGCATCCATTTCGACCAGCGGGTCCAGCCAGGTTTCCATCAGCTGGTTGAGCAGGGTGACATGGATGTCTTCCTTGCCAGCGAAATAGTAGAGGATGTTGGGTTTCGACAGGCCCGAGGCCTCGGAGATCTGGTCAAGCGTCGCGCCGCGGTAGCCATGGGCCGAGAAGACGTCGAGTGCCGCATCCAGGATCAGGCTGCGGTTGCGCAACTGGATGCGGCTGGGTTTCTTTTCGGCGCCGTCGGGCATGCGGGCTTTCCTCGTGATCTGCTGCAAGTCTAGGCAGATGCGTGTCGGTTGGGCAATTCTGTTCAAAGCAGTTCTTGACAGAAAAGGGCTGGCTGGCAATCGTGGCTTTACCAATTGGTCAAAAAGTTACCGACCATCGGCAAAAGGGGACATCACATGGCGGCACCGGGCGAAAATCTGCGGATCAACGGTGAGCGGCTGTGGGACAGCCTGATGGAGATGGCCAAGATCGGCCCCGGCGTGGCCGGTGGGAACAATCGCCAGACATTGACCGATGAGGATGCCGAGGGGCGTGCGCTGTTTCAGGAATGGTGCGAGGCCGCGGGCTGTTCCATGGGTCTCGACCAGATGGGCAATATGTTTGCGATGCGTCCAGGCGCTGACCCGGATGCGCTGCCGGTCTATGTGGGCTCGCATCTCGATACGCAGCCGACTGGCGGGAAGTATGACGGGGTGCTGGGCGTGCTTGGGGGACTTGAGATCATCCGCACCCTGAACGATCTGGATGTGAAGACTAAGCATCCCATCGTGGTGACCAACTTCACCAATGAAGAGGGGACACGCTATGCCCCTGCGATGCTGTCGTCGGGCGTGTTCGCGGGCATTCATACGCAGGACTGGGCCTATGGCCGCGTCGATGCTGAAGGCAAGACGTTTGGAGATGAGCTGACGCGCATTGGGTGGCGTGGCGATGAGGAAGTTGGCGCGCGCAAGATGCACGCCTTCTTTGAGCTGCACATCGAACAGGGGCCGATCCTTGAGGCCGACGGCAAGGATATTGGCGTTGTCACGCACGGGCAGGGGCTGTCCTGGACGCAGGTGACGATAGAGGGCAAGGACAGCCACACCGGCTCGACCCCCATGCCGATGCGCAAGAATGCCGGGTTGGGCATGGCGCGGGTGCTGGAAAAGGTGGACGAGATTGCGTGGTCTCATGCGCCCCATGCGGTGGGTGCGGCGGGGCATATCGACGTCTATCCGAACTCGCGCAACGTGATCCCAGGCAAGGTGGTTTTTACCGTTGATTTCCGGTCACCCGAGTTGAGCGTGATCGAGGATATGGAGGCGCGGCTGCGCGCTGAAGGTCAGAAGATCGCAGACGAGATGGGGCTGAGCATTTCATTCGAGAAGGTTGGTGGGTTTGATCCGGTGGCCTTTGACGAGGGCTGCGTCACCGCTGTGCGGTCAGCGGCGGAGCGATTGGGGTATTCGCATCAGAACATCATCTCGGGCGCCGGGCATGATGCCTGCTGGATCAACCAGGTGGCGCCGACGGCGATGGTGATGTGCCCGTGTGTCGATGGGCTAAGCCACAATGAGGCGGAAGAAATCTCGAAAGAGTGGGCCGCTGCCGGGGCGGATGTGCTCATGCATGCGGTTGTGGAAACGGCGGAGATCGTAGCGTGACGTCGCCGTTTTCCGACACGGAAAACGGACCGGAATTTTTCAAAAATTCCGGCGTGGGGTGGCGGGCGTGATTGATCCTGATCTGAGCCTTACCGACCGCATCGCGGATCTGGTCGCGGCCGAAGCGCTGGATGCGCCGCGCGGGACTGCAGCCGAACGGGCGATCGTGCAGGCGTTCGAGGATGCGCTGGTGCAGCCGTTTGAATGCACGGTGAATTTCAGCGGCGGCATCACGCAGCGCTGCTGGACCGTCACCCGCAGCGATGGTGCTTACCGCGTGGTATACTTGCCGCGCGCGGGTTACTTTTCGTTGTGTGTGGAGAGTGATTTCGGGCCCTTGGACATTGGGGTGCATGGGCCGGCGCTGGGGTGTTTTGCGAGCGTGTGACTGGGGCTCTGCTCCAGACCCCGTCGTATTTTTCGTCAGAAGAAACAGCTGACAGAGGAGAGATGACATGACCAAGGTGATCAAGGGTGGGATGGTTTGTACGGCAGACCGGACCTGGAAGGCCGATGTGCTGGTCGAGGGCGAGACGATCAAGCAGATTGGTGAAGACCTGGTGGGTGACGAGTATATCGACGCCGAGGGGGCTTATGTCATCCCGGGTGGCATCGACCCGCACACCCATCTTGAGATGCCGTTTATGGGCACGACCGCTGCCGAGACGTTCGAGTCTGGCACATGGGCGGCTGCCGTAGGTGGGACAACGATGATCGTGGATTTCTGTCTGCCGGGGGCTGACGGGTCGATCAAGAACGCGATCAACGAGTGGCACCGCAAATCAGCGCCGCAGATTTGTTCCGACGTTGGCTATCACATGGCGATCACGGGCTGGGACGAGAGCATCTTTAACGAGATGAAGGATGCTGTCGAAATGGGCGTGAACTCGTTCAAGCACTTCATGGCGTACAAGGGTGCGCTGATGATCGAGGATGACGAGATGTTCGCATCCTTCAAGCGCTGTGCAGAATTGGGTGCCCTGCCTATGGTCCATGCCGAGAATGGCGATCTGGTGGCCGAGATGCAGCAGAAGTATTTCGATCAGGGGATTACGGGGCCAGAAGGCCATGCCTATTCCCGCCCGCCGGAGTTTGAAGGCGAGGCTGCGAACCGCGCTATTACCATCGCCGACGCGGCAGGCGTCCCGCTGTATATTGTGCATGTGTCCTGTGAGCAGGCGCATGAAGCGATCCGGCGGGCGCGGCAGAAGGGGATGCGGGTCTATGGCGAGCCGCTGATCCAGTTCCTGACGCTGGATGAGAGCGAGTACTTCAACAAGGATTGGGACCATGCGGCCCGCCGCGTGATGTCGCCGCCCTTCCGGTCGAAGGATCATCAGGACTCGCTTTGGGCGGGCCTTCAGGCCGGGTCGCTGCAGGTGGTGGCGACGGACCATGCGGCCTTTAATACCGAGCAGAAGCGGGCAGGGCGTGATGATTTCCGGATCATTCCCAACGGCTCGAACGGGTTGGAGGAGCGGCTGGCTGTGCTCTGGACCGAAGGGGTGGAGACCGGGAGGCTGACGCCCAATGAGTTCGTGGCCTGTACGTCGACCAATGTGGCCAAAATCCTGAACATCTATCCCAAGAAGGGCGCGCTGGTTGAAGGGGCGGATGCGGATATCGTGGTGTGGGATCCGAAGATCACCAAGACGATTTCGCCTGCCAATCACCACTCGGTGCTGGATTACAATGTGTTCGAAGGGTTCGAAGTCAAGGCGCAGTCGCGGTATACGCTGAGCCGGGGCGAGGTGATCTGGGCCTGGGGCCAGAATTCGCAACCGCAGCCCGGTCGGGGCAAGTTCGTGCCGCGCCCGGCCTTCCCGTCTGCGTCGGTGGCGCTGTCCAAGTGGAAGGCGCTGACGGCGCCCAAGATGATCAAGCGCGATCCGTTGAACATTCCGGCGGGGATTTGATGAGCGTGGATTGGACCATGCATTTTGCGGACGCCCGTGGGCGGCTCAAACCCTGGCGCGGCGCGATCGAGGCGGCAATTGCACGCACGCATCAGCGGGTGAGAGACCGTGTTGTCATCGAGCAGTTGGACATCATGGTGCAGGACAGCCCGCGAGTCATACGCGAGCGCGGGCATGTGGGTTTTGCTCCGAATGGGTGGATGGTCTATCTATCCTTTGATCCCGAGGCGGAGGCATTCGAGAGCAATCTGGACGCGCCTTTGGAGCGGACCCTGGCGCATGAGATCAACCATATCTTGCGCTGGCGTGAGCCGGGATACGGCGCGACATTGGGCGAAGCCTTGATCAGTGAGGGACTGGCCGGGGTCTTTGTGCGCGACCTCTACGCCTGCCCGCCGGAGCCATGGGAAAGGGCCTTGGAGGATACCGCGGCTTTGGCCGATCAGGTTATCGCTGAGTGGGATCGGGCGTATGACCATGCGGAGTGGTTCTTTGGCGCGGGGCAACATCCGGTTTGGGCGGGTTACACCATCGGTTACCGGATCGTGGCTCATCATGCGGACAGCGCGATGGATGATATTGTTGCGCTGACCACGCGCCCCGCATCGGATTTCAAGACATCGGCAAGACTGGCCCTGCAGTGACGACACAGAACGTAATTCAAGCCAAATCGCTAGATTTGACGTTTCAAACCAATGACGGCCCTGTCCATGCGCTTAAGGGGGTGTCACTAGACATTGCCAAGGGCGATTTCGTGTCCTTCATCGGACCCTCGGGCTGCGGCAAGACGACCTTTCTGCGTTGCATGGCGGATCTGGAGCAGCCCACTGGCGGCACCATCACCGTGAACGGAACCACGCCAGAGGAGGCCCGGAAGTCTCGCGCTTATGGTTACGTGTTTCAGGCGGCGGGGCTTTATCCCTGGCGGACGATTGGACGCAATATCTCGCTGCCATTGGAGATCATGGGGTATTCCAAAGCGGAGCAGGCCGAGCGAGTGGCGCGGACGCTGGAACTGGTGGAACTGTCGGGCTTTGAAAGGAAATTCCCTTGGCAACTCTCCGGCGGGATGCAGCAGCGCGCGTCGATTGCACGCGCGCTGGCTTTTGATGCGGACATTCTGCTGATGGATGAACCCTTTGGTGCGCTCGACGAGATTGTGCGCGATCACCTGAACGAGCAGCTTTTGCAGCTTTGGGCGCAGACGGAGAAGACCATCGCCTTTGTCACGCACTCGATCCCCGAGGCGGTGTATCTGTCCACCAAGATCGTTGTTATGTCACCCCGTCCCGGGCGGATCACGGATGTGATTGAAAGCAGCCTGCCGCGGGAGCGGCCTTTGGATATTCGGGAAAGCCCCGAGTTCTTGGAGATTGCGCACCGGGTGCGGGACGGGTTGCGGGCGGGGCATGCCTATGACTGAGGGTGCTTGTGCGGCAGATCGGCCCTCCGGGGGGAGTTTATTTGGCAAGATGAAGCAGGGGAGCGTCTGATGCGAGCTCTGCTTCCTGTTGTGACCGTTTTGGCCGTGATTGTCGGGATCTGGTATCTGGCTGTGGCACCGATGAACGTCCGGGTGGCGCTTGATCAGGCGGAGCGGGCGGGAGAGGTTGTTTTGCCGGAAGGGTCTGTGCCCCGGCGCGAGGTGTCAGTGTGGCGGCTGATGTTGGACAATTCCGAGCATGTGAGGCTGGGCTATACCCTGGAGCGGCCGCGCCTGCCGACGCCTGCGCAGGTGGGGCAGGAGTTTTGGAAAACGACCGGGGAGATGGTCGCCAAGGGGCGGCCCTGGTCGAAGCGGGGGCTGATCTATCACGGGTGGATCACGCTGCAATCGACGCTTTGGGGGTTTGCCCTGGGAACCTTGTTGGGGATCGTCGGGGCGGTGGCGATTGTCTATTCCCGCACCGCGCAGTTGAGCCTGATGCCCTGGGCCATCATCAGCCAGACCATTCCCATTGTGGCGCTGGCGCCGATGATTATCGTTTTGTCTTCGCAAGTTGGCATCGAAGGACGCGGAGTACCAAAGGCTATTATCTCGGCCTACCTGTGTTTTTTCCCGGTGCTGGTCGGCATGGTGAAGGGTCTGCGAGCGCCGGACACGTCGCAGCTTGATCTGCTCAGGACCTATAACGCCAGCGGGATGCAGAGTTTCTTGCGGCTGCGCCTGCCTGCGTCGGTGCCCTATCTGTTTACGTCGCTCAAGGTCGGGATTGCGGCTGCACTTGTTGGGACCATTGTGGGTGAGTTGCCCACGGGGGCGATTTCTGGCCTTGGCGCGCGCATCTTGATTGGGGACCAATTCGGTACACCGCTGGCCATCTGGTCGGCGCTGTTTGCTGCGGCGGTACTTGCGGGGGCACTGGTGACGTTGCTTGATCTGATCCAGCGGGTGACGCTGAAGCGCATGGGGATGGCGACATGATGTGGCTGGTCCTTGCGCTTGTGGCCTGGTTGGGCGGGTGGGCTTGGAACGCCTGGCTCGCGCGCCGGGGCGAGGTCCGCGCTGTACGGATTGCTGTGCCCGTGATCTTTGGCCTGACGCTGCTGGTCATCTGGGAGGGGCTGGTGCGTGGCTTCGGCGTCTCACCCGTGATCCTGCCCGCGCCGTCGACCGTGGCGCAGACCTTTGCCGCCTCGACCGACATACTGTGGATCGACTTCCAACAGACCGTGCTTAAGGGTGCGCTGCGGGGCTTTGCCATCGGGGCCATCGCCGCCTTTGTCGCAGCCATCGCCATCGACCGGTCGGCGTTCCTGACCCGCGGCCTTCTGCCCATCGGCAACTTCGTCGCCGCCCTGCCCATCGTCGGCATCGCGCCGATCATGGTGAACTGGTTTGGGTTTGACTGGCAGTCCAAGGCGGCGGTGGTTGTGGTGATGGTCTTCTTCCCCATCCTCGTGAACACGGTGCAGGGCCTGAACGAGGCGAGTGCCATGCAGCGCGACCTGATGCGCACCTATGCGGCAGGCTACTGGCAAACACTGCTCCGCCTGCGCCTGCCCGCCGCCATGCCGTTCATCTTCAACGGCCTGAAAATCGCTACGACACTGGCGCTCATCGGGGCCATCGTTGCCGAATATTTCGGCTCCCCTACGCGCGGCATGGGATTTCGCATCTCGACCGGCGTCGGCAGCTTGAGCATCGACCTTGTCTGGGCTGAAATCGCCGTCGCAGCTTTGGCAGGTACGGCGCTTTATGGCATCGTGGCCTGGATCGAAAAGCGGGTGACCTTCTGGCACCCGTCACAACGCGGATAACAAAACCAACCTCGGAGGGTATCATGAAAATCAAAGCAACTCTGGCAGCGCTGTCGCTGACAGCTACGGGTGCATGGGCGGCGGATGACGTCACCTTGCAACTGAAATGGGTCACGCAGGCCCAGTTCGCAGGCTACTACGTGGCGCTGGAAAAGGGCTTTTATGATGAAGAGGACCTGAACGTCACCATCAAGCCCGGTGGCCCCGACATCGCGCCCACGCAGGTGCTGGCCGGTGGCGGTGCCGACGTCACGGTCGAGTGGATGCCAGCCGCCCTGGCCGCCCGCGAAAAGGGCCTGCCGATGGTCAACATCGCGCAGCCGTTCAAATCGTCGGGTATGATGCTGACCTGCCGCAAGGATGCGGGGGTCGAGACCACCGCTGACTTCCCCGGCAAGACGCTGGGCGTCTGGTTCTTTGGCAACGAATTCCCGTTCCTGTCGTGGATGAGCCAGCTTGAAATCCCGACCGACGGCTCTGACGCTGGGGTCGAAGTGCTGAAGCAGGGCTTTAACGTCGATCCGATCCTGAACGGGCAGGCGGCGTGCGTGTCGACCATGACCTACAACGAATACTGGCAGGTCATTGATGCGGGCCTGACGCCCGAGGAACTGACAGTCTTCAAATATGAGGACAACGGCGTCGCCACGCTCGAAGACGGGCTTTATGTGCTCGAAGAAAACCTCACGGACCCGGCGTTCGAGGACAAGATGGTCCGCTTCGTCCGCGCCTCCATGAAAGGCTGGAAGTATGCCGAGGAGAACCCGGACGAGGCCGCGATGATCGTGCTGGAATACGACGAGACCGGCGCCCAGACCGAAAAGCACCAGAAGCGGATGATGGGCGAGGTGGCCAAGCTGACCGCTGGGTCCAACGGTGCGCTGGTGCCAGCCGATTACGAACGTACGGTTGAATCGCTGCTGGCAGGCGGGTCGGACCCCGTGATCACCGCCGCTCCAGAGGGCGCATGGACACACCAGATCTCGGATAAAGCGCTGAACTAAAAGCGGTTTTTACCGTATCGGCAAAGGCCAGCCTTCGGGCTGGCCTTTTTCGTTGGCAAAACTGGACGTGCGCGGGTTTTGACCCATGTAGTTGCCCAACAAAGGAGTGCGCACCACATGACACGTATGGAAGATTTGCAACCAAACCTCGATGAGCAACAGCGCATGGACGCGCGGTACCAGGCGGCGATGGCCTCGATCAACCGGTCCAAGATGGAGCGGGAGAAGAGCGGCTATGTGGTGATGTCAGCGGCGATGAACTACGGCGAGGGTGCGCTGGGTGACGGGCTGTTCGGCAAGGTGAGCCACGCGGCGAAGCTGTTTATGATCGCGTTTGCGTTCGGGCTACCGGTGGTGCTGGTTTGGGCTTACTTGTTGTAGAGCAGCCGCCCATCATGAACTGACAGTGTGGTCGTACCTTGGGCGGCCTTTTTCGTAGGGTGCGCATTCACTGCGCACCTTTCGCCATTCACGGTGCGCGATAAACGCACACCCTACGTTAACCGTCATCTGTCTAGCGTTTGGGGTATGTCGAATTATCTCAGGCCACGCGTTACGGGTGCTTCCATCTTCTTCACGGTGCGCCTCGCACCGACGACGGAACCCATCCTCACGGATCATATCGATCATTTGCGGACCGCGGTGCGCCTCACGCTGGTGGATCATCCTTTTGCCATCGACGCGTGGGTTGTGTTGCCTGATCACATCCACGCCGTCTGGACGCTGCCAGAGGATGATTGCGAATATTCAAAACGGTGGAGCGTGATCAAGGCCCGATTTTCGCGACGGGTAGCGGCGGGGCATCGTCGGGCCAGCCATATTCTCAGGCGCGAGCGCGGGATATGGCAGCGCAGGTTCTGGGAACACCATCTGCGGACTGAGGCGGACAGAGCCAATGCGATCCGGTATTGTCTCACCAATCCAGTGAAACATGGGTTGGTCGCAGCTGCGAGCGATTGGCCATATTCGTCCGTTCATCGGGACATCAGGAACGGTCAGTGGGCCGAGTAGGGCGCGCATTTACTGCGCACTAATGTTCGGTTTGGTTTTAGGGATCGGTGCGCATTAAATGCGCACCCTACGGACCCAACGAATGATACAATCGTTTTAGCGCCAGCTTCGGTGCCCCCAACTCCAACCGAGTGCCGCTACGCGCGTTTGCTGCGCAAACACTCTTTCGCGCACGCCTTGAACCCAAACGTAAACCCAAACAGTCCGTCCGCTTAGCGGACGAACTTTTTGTGTTTCAGTCGTTTGGGTTCAAGGGCATCCGGCCCCAACCGGCGCTTCTTGTCTTCCTCGTAGTCCTCGAAGTTCCCCTCGAACCACTCCACATGCGCGTCGCCTTCGAACGCCAGGATATGCGTACAAATCCGGTCGAGGAAGAACCGGTCGTGCGAGATCACGACCGCACACCCAGCGAAATCCACCAATGCATCTTCCAGCGCCCGCAGCGTCTCCACGTCCAGGTCGTTGGTTGGCTCGTCGAGCAGCAGCACGTTGCCGCCCTCTTTCAGCAACCGCGCCATGTGAACGCGGTTGCGTTCGCCGCCTGACAGCAGCGACACCTTTTTTTGCTGGTCGCCGCCTTTGAAGTTGAAGGACGAGCAGTACGCGCGGGAGTTCACCTGCGCATCCCCAAGCTCAATCACCTCGGCTCCGCCGGAAATCGCTTCCCACACCGTGTCCCCATCGGCCAGATCGTCGCGCGACTGGTCGACATAGGACAGTTGCACCGTGTCACCCAGTTCGATGGTCCCGGCATCAGGCGTTTCCTGCCCGGTCAGCATCTTGAACAGCGTCGACTTGCCCGCGCCGTTGGGGCCGATGACCCCGACAATCGCGCCGGGGGGCAGGGAGAAGTCGAGCCCCTCAACCAGCAATTTGTCCCCCATTGCTTTGGACAAACCGGCCACATCGATCACCTTGGACCCCAGCCGCTGCCCGTTCGGGATGACGATCTGAGCGCGCGTCAGCTTTTCGCGCTCGGATTGCTCGGCCATCTCGTTATAGGCGTTGATCCGGGCCTTGGACTTGGCCTGCCGCGCCTTGGCGCCCTGCCGCATCCATTCCAGTTCGCGCTCCAGCGTCTTCTGGCGGCTCTTGTCCTCGCGCGCTTCCTGTTCCAGCCGCTTGGCCTTCTGTTCCAGCCAGGCGGAGTAGTTGCCCTCGTATGGAATGCCGCGCCCACGATCCAACTCAAGGATCCACCCGGTGATGTCATCCAGGAAATAGCGATCATGGGTGACGATCAGGATCGTGCCCTTGTAGTCGATCAGGTGTTGTTGCAGCCACGCGATGGTCTCGGCATCGAGGTGGTTGGTCGGTTCATCGAGCAGCAGCATGTCGGGCGCTTCCAGCAGCAGCTTGCACAAAGCCACCCGGCGCGCCTCACCACCCGAGAGCGTCGTCACATCCGCATCATCGGGCGGACAGCGCAGCGCCTCCATCGACACATCGATCTGGCTGTCGAGATCCCACAGGTTCTCCGCATCAATCTGGTCCTGCAAGGCAGCCATCTCATCCGCCGTCTCGTCGGAATAGTTCATGGCCAGATCGTTGTAGCGGTCCAGAACCGCCTTCTTCTCGGCAACGCCCAACATGACATTCTCGCGCACGCTCAGCGTCGGATCCAGCTGCGGCTCCTGCGGCAGATAGCCGACCTTGGCACCCTCGGCGGCCCAGGCCTCACCGGTGAAATCTTTGTCCATCCCCGCCATGATCTTCATCAGCGTGGACTTACCGGCACCGTTCACGCCCACAACACCGATCTTCACGCCGGGCAGGAAGTTCAGGTGGATGTTCTCAAAGCATTTCTTACCGCCGGGATAGGTCTTGGACACACCCGACATGTGGTAGACATATTGATAGGCCGCCATGGTACTCTCCCGGTCAAAACTGTGCAGAACCGTCTACCGCCCGCAGGGGCAAAGGGCAATGCACCGCCAGCGCCGGAATTGTCATTTGGTGATGGGCGAGGACTCATGTTAGCGGTGACGTGCAAAACCTACGGAAGTGTCTGACATGCGGCGGTTTATCCTGCTGGCAGCCCTGTTCATCCTTGGTGGATGCGCGGTCGGGATCAGCCTCGCACCGCCGCCCAACCTGTACCGCACGGGGGCCAACTACCCCGATGACCTCGTGCCAGAGGTCTGGCGCACGGCCGAGCCCAAGATCTTCTACATGACCAACCGCCAACCTGACGGGGCAAGCTACGGTGCCAGCCGGTCGGATTCGATGGCGTTCGGCGCGGCCACGGTCAAATTCGGTCGTGATCTGGGGTGGGAAGAGCTGCTTGAACGCACCCGCGCGGATTCAGATCAGCGGGTGTCCACCCTCTGGGTGCCCGAACTTGAGGAGGTGGTGAGGTTCGAGGCCACACCGCTGCCCTACGCTCGCAACGATGGGCGGCTGACGCATCTGCAAACGTCCCTTGATGCCTACAATGCACAGGCCGCGCGGTTTCAGGCGGTGATTGCCGACGAAATCCGGCAGACGGGGAACCGCAGTCTGTTGGTCTACGTGCACGGCTTCAATAGTGAGTTCGAGGACAGCCTGACGACGCTGGCCAACATGTGGCACTTCGCGGGGCGCGAATCCGTCCCGATCTCGTTTACCTGGCCCGCGGGCAATGGGTTCGGACCGCTAGGGTACTTCCGTGACCGGGACGCCGGCGTATTCTCAGTCCACCATACCAAGGAATTCCTGCGCATGCTCGCCGACATGCCCGAGGTGGACAGCATTGACATCATTGCCCACTCACGCGGCACGGATGTGGTGACAACAGCGCTGCGCGAGTTGATGATCGAAGCGCGGGGGGCGGGGGTTCACCCCAAGGAGATGCTGAAAACCGGCACGCTCATCATGGCGGCGCCTGACTTGGATGTCGGCATTGTGCGGCAGCGGCTGCAGGCCGAACGGTTTTCGGAGGCCTTTGAACAGGTCAACCTTTATATCAATCCCGATGATGCGGCGCTGCGCATTTCTGCTCTGCTCACCCGGTCCACCCGGCTGGGCGCGCTCCGGAACGAGGATTTCGCAGAGGGTGAGCTTGAGCTGCTGCGCGACCAGGCGCTTGTGCATTTCATTCGCGTGGAAAACGTACGCGGTGGGTTCGGGCACTCTTATTTCCGGGAAAATCCTGCCGTCCTCTCGGATGTGGTGCTGGCGCTGCGCACACGCACTTTTCCTGGCGGCTCGCTACGCCCGCTGGACCAGGACGAGGATGGCATTTGGGTGCTGCACCCGAACTACCCCCTTGAACGCCTGCCCGATCTTGTTGGGCTTGAGGCGCGCGCTGCCCGTCGCGAAGAACGGTGAGCGACCTGCATGCGATGATCGCGCGTTGGGCGCAGCCCGGGCGTGTGGACTGGATCGGCGTGCGGCCGGCGCGTATGGCCGACATGCAGGTGCTGGACCGCGTGAACATCACCGAAAGCGGGCTGGAGGGTGACCGGGGCCGGGCAGGCAAGCGCGCCGTTACGCTGATGCAGGCAGAACATGTGCCCGTCATCGCAGCATGCCTCGGGCGCGCCGAGCTCGGTCCGGAGATGTTTCGCCGCAACATTTTGGTGAGCGGCCTGAACCTCAACGGGCTCAAGGGGCGCGAGGTGCAAATTGGTGAGGCTATCCTGCGGATAACCACGATCTGCGCGCCATGCAGCCTGATGGAGCGGCTCTTGGACCACGGCGGCTACGCCGCAATGCGCGGTCACGGCGGCTGGTGTGCCGAGGTGGTGAGACCGGGTATGGTGATCTGCGGTGATACTGTCGCGCCGGTTGGCGCGGGCGCGCCGACCTAGATGTCGAACTCGTCAATCATTTGGTCGATCAGGGCGGGGTTGTCGAAGGTGATACCCTCCTCACGTATGCGGCGCAGCACCCGTGGTGCCGCATTGTTCCCAGCTTCTACACCTGCGATCTGGCCACGCCGTGCCCCATCAGCCATCAAAGACGGCGTTGCTGCAACCATGGCTTGACCAGACGGCGTGCGCAGGAAGGCCGCGATGTCCGTTATCTCCTGTTCGGAAAAGGTCTCCTTATACATTGAACGGGCCTCGTCCTGCATCGTTTCGGTGAACTCGTCGATGAACTCCTCCATGAAGATGTCGAGGAAGCGTTCAATGTCCGAAACACTCATGCCGCGCTTGCGCAACTCGTTCTCGATCGCGCCCACCAGAAGTGGCCTCTGCGCAATCAGCGCCCCTTCGAACATGGTTCGGTTGACCTGCTGAGAGATCAAGTAATCCAGGTCTGCTTCCACATCGGCGGTGGCTTGGGTCGCGAGTGTCGCGGCGAATGCGACTGCGCAAATGATCGACTTCATGCGGTTGCCCCTTTTTGCAAAATGGCGTTGACAAGGCACGAGTGTAAGCGTTGACAACAGTGGCGCAACCGCTTGATAACGCGCGCGTTGCGAAGAAAGGCAAACCATGCGGCGCATACCGTATGCCCGTCCGGGACAGATCATCGGCCTGCTTGGCGGCTCGTTCGACCCGGCCCATGCCGGTCACGTGCATATCACGCGCGAGGCGATGAAACGGTTTGGGTTGACCCACGTGTGGTGGCTGGTCTCACCTGGCAATCCGCTGAAAACGCAAGGCCCCGCACCGCTGCACAGCCGTATGGAGCGCGCGCGCCAGATCATGCAACACCCCCGCGTGACCGTCACGGATGTCGAGGCGCGGCTGGGCACGCGCTATACCGCCGAAACCATTGCCGCACTTCAGGCGCGCTGTCCCGGCGTGCGGTTTGTCTGGTTGATGGGCGCGGACAATCTTGCGCAGTTTCATCTGTGGCAGGACTGGACGTGGATCATGGAACACGTGCCGGTGGGTGTGCTGGCCCGTCCCGGCGACCGGATTTCGGCCCGGATGAGCCCGGCGGCGCGGCTCTATCGGCACCGCCGTATTTCGGGGCGCGCCAGCCAGCTTTTGGGCCGCGCAGATGCGCCTGCGTGGTGTTTCGTGAACGTGGCGATGACCGCGCAATCGTCAACTGCGATCCGGGCGCAAGGGGGCTGGGCAGGCTCTTCGGATTTGTGATCCGAACGTTCTTGTTTGCGGCGCAAAGCTGCGTTTACATGCGCCCATGTTGCGTAGATTTTCGAGACGTTTCTTTTTAGCTGCTCTGGCCGGGTCCACGGCCACGACCGCGCTTTCTGCTCCACCCACCTCATCGCTCAGACCGAGTGCGCGGGGGGGCGATCACTTCAAGAAGGCGATTGCCGATCCACAAGCCATCATCGCCGACGCACGGCTGGGTGGCCGCGTGTGCTATGCGGTTGCGGACGCAAGAACGGGCGCAAAGCTCGAAGGCGAGAATGCCAAGATAGGGACACCGCCTGCGTCGGTGGCCAAGGCGATCACGGCGCTCTATGCCCTGTCCGTGCTGGGGGCGACGCACCGGTTCACGACGCGTGTCGTGGCAACGGGGGGCGTGTCCGGCGGCGTGGTGCAGGGTGATCTTGTTTTGGTCGGCGGTGGCGATCCAACGCTCGACACCAACGGTCTCGCGTCACTGGCCGCGGCCCTCAAGGCCCAGGGCATCCGAGAGGTGCGGGGCGATTTCAAGGTGGCCGACGGGATGTTCCCGCAAGAGCCCACGATTGATAAGGGCCAGCCCGATCACGTGGGCTACAACCCCGCGCTGTCGGGGATCGCGCTGAATTTCAACCGGGTGCATTTCGAATGGCGGCGGCAAGGTGGGCAATACACCGTGTCCATGGACGCGCGGTCCGACAGGTATCGCCCTGATGTGGCCATGGCGCGCATGGCTTTGAGCGAGCGGCGCGCACCTGTCTACACCTATGTCGATGGCGGGCGCACGGACAATTGGACCGTGGCGCGCGGGGCTTTGGGCAGTGGTGGCGCGCGGTGGCTGCCGGTGCGCAAGCCCGCGCTTTATGCAGGTGACGTGTTCCAGACGCTTGCCCGTTCGCAGGGCATCGTGCTGAAGAACCCGCAGGTCGTGACGCGCACGCCGCAGGGCACCACGCTCGCCTCACATCAAAGCGGTGATCTACGCACGATCCTGCGCGACATGTTGCGCTTTTCCACCAATATCACGGCGGAAATGGTGGGCATGGCCGCCACTGTCAAACGCAGCGGCAAGCCCGCGAGCCTGCGCGCGTCGGCGACCGAGATGAACCGCTGGGCCAATGCAGCGCTTGGCACATCAAGCATGCGCCTTGTCGATCACTCCGGCCTTGGGGATGCCAGCAAGATGACCGCTGACGACATGGTGCTTGCGCTGGTGCGGGCGCGCCAGAACAACGTGCTGCGCCCGATCCTGAAGCCCATCCCCATGCTCGATGCGCAGCGCCGCGCGATCAAGAACCACCCGATCGAGGTTCACGCCAAGACCGGCACGCTGAACTTCGTGTCGGGGCTGGCCGGGTACATGACCGCGCGGGATGGTACGGAAATGGCCTTTGCCATCTTCGCCGCCGATGAAGCGACCCGGGCCGGTATCCCGCGTGCTGAACGTGAACGCCCGCAAGGGGCGCGCAGCTGGAACCGTCGGGCCAAGATCATGCAGCAAAAGCTGATCGAACGCTGGGGCGCTGTCTACGGTAGCTAGGTGTTTCGCCGCGCGTGCCTCGCGGCGACCGGCTGGGGGGCCAGCCCCCCAGACCCCCCGAAGTATTTCCGGCCAGAAGAAAGGCTATTTCAAGCTGCGTTCTTCATCCGGCTTGTGTCGATAATGTCGGCCGTCGCCTGCGCCGTTGCGGCTGACAATGTCCAGCCCAGATGCCCGTGCCCGGTGTTGTAGTAGACCCCGGGCTTCTTGCCCGGCCCCACCTTCGGCATCATCGACGGCAGCATGGGGCGCAGCCCCGCCCACGGCACGCAATGCTCAGTCGAGACGTCGGGAAAGAACGTCTCGCACCACTCCCGCAGGGGCCGGATGCGGTCGTTGCGGATGTCGAGGTTGTAGCCGTTGAACTCAGCCGTCCCGGCGATGCGGAACCGCTTGCGGCCCAGGCGCGAGGTCACGATCTTGGCCTCGTCATCCAGCAGGCTGACCCAGGGGGCCGCCGCCTGGCTTTCCACGTCATCGAGGTTCACGGTGATCGAGTACCCTTTGACGGGATAGATATTGACCCGGTCGCCCAGCTCGGCCGCGATGGCGCGGCTGCCGACCCCGGCGCAAACCACGATCCCGTCGAACCCTTCGGTCTGAACCGCACCGGCGTCGTCCCATGTCAGACGGACGCTTGCGCCGCTATGGGTTACTTCGGTCACCTTACACTTGTAGTGGAACGTAACGCCCATCTTCTCGCACGCATCGCTGAGCGCGCGGGTGTAGCGGTGGATGTCGCCGGTAAAATCGCTCTCTGTATAGAACCCGCCCAGCGTCTCGGCCTGCAGCGCGGGTTCCAGTCGCTGCACTTCGGCGGCTGACACCTCGCGCCGTTCCAGCCCCGCCTTCTCCAGCAGGTCATTCACCCGCCGTGCGTGATCGAACTCGGACGGCTTGCGGTAAACGTGCAGGATCCCCCGCTGCTCCATATCGAAATCAGCGCACACCTCCTTGGCAAAGGCCAAAAGATGCTCGCGCGCCGCAATCGCCAGCCGCGCGGTTTCCACGGTGTTACGCTCGTAATCGGGGATGTTGCCCATGAACTCGGCCATCCAGCTCAGCTTGTGCCAGCTTGGCGTCGGGTTCACGAGCAGGGGTGCATCGGATTTCATCATCCATTTCAACCCTTTGAAGATCGTGCCCCAGCGCGTCCACACCTCGGCATTGCTGGCCGACAACTGCCCGCCATTGGCAAAGGATGTCTCCATTGCCGCATAGCGGTTGCGGTCGAAGACGCTGACGTCATAGCCCCGGCGGGCCAGGGCGTAAGCTGTTGTAATTCCGGTTATTCCGGCGCCAATCACGGCAATATGGGTCATCTTGGGAACCTCCCGATGTCACGGCGATGGCACGGATGCAGGACCCGGCACCGCGCCGACCCACATCCCCATCTGTCGCGAGACCTGAGAGCTTGACGGCAAGCACCTGATCAGGTGCCGGACGGGCCGCTTTCTCCTTCGGTGGGCCGGATGCCATGAGGTCCGACCACTCTCCAGATCGTCGCATTTACCGTCCTGACAGGTGTCAGGTTGGGCGCGGCCGGCACGGTTCTGGTGCCTGAGAGTTTCCGGGGCGTTGCTCCTTCGGCGGCAGCAGCAGCTGCACTCTCCCATGTCGACCTCTGCGACTGTGTTTCGTATAGGAAACTCGATTGAGTCGCGCAAAACAATTCTCACGCACAGTGCCTGACATCGGCGCGATTGCGCAAAAGCGCCCAGATCGCAGGCATCAGCCCCCGTTCAGTGCCAGTGGCTCGGTCTTGCCGCTCACCTCAAGGTCCCAGATCGCATGCCAGTCATCACCGGTGCGGGTCACAACCAGAGTGTTGCGCTCGGCCACGTAGCGGCCCATCTGCCCCGGCAATCGACGGATCGTGATTGGTGCGCCATCCAGGGGGTCCTCTCCCAACGCGGCGAGCGACCCTAGTACCTTCGCCCAGGCTTTGGGCGGCGGACGATGCGCCACGCCAGAGGCGATCAGCTGGTGCAAGGTACAATGCTCGCCCAGTGGCATCGTCGCGCGCGCTGCCAGATGGATTTCTCCCGACAGCGCCGTCACACGCGCGCCCGTGCCCGTCGCAATATCGGTCAGCAATTGCAGCATCCGCCGCCATTCCTTGCGATGGGCGCGGCTTTGCCACTGGTCGCGCAGGTCATCTTCGTATTCCTGCATCTTGGGGGTCACAACCATCGCGGCCTCAAGCACCGACAGGCGCGGGCCCAGCAAGGGGACCGAGGACACAAACAGGATCTGCCGGGTCGGGGGCATGGCGGCCACAGCCTCCATCATCGACCAACCCACATCGCCCATCACCTGCCGCCGTGTGCGTTCGGCGCGCAGATCCGGCGCGACGATCCGCAGATCCGGCAGGTCGATCCACCAGTCCAGGCTCAGACCGGTCTTGTCGTGAAACCGCCCTGGCATGTCGTCGAGGGTACAGGCATGCCGAAAGATCAGCGTCGCCTCGCGCGCCACCTCGTACAGCGTTTGGCCCACGGGCGAATAGGTGCGCGACCGGGGCAGAGAGCCCCAGCCGTCGCAGATATCGTGGTCGTCCCACTGGCACAGCGATGGCACAGATGCGGCCAGTTCCATGAAAGCAGGGCAGCTTTGGAAAAATGCCATGTAGCGTTCGAAAAACCCGCGCCGCAGATGCGCGCGCATGTCCCGAAGGTCGGCACGTTCGGGGTCCTTGGGCACCGTATCGGGCCAGTCTTCGCTCAGCGGATGGCCCAGTGTCACCTCATCGGCATAGATCTGGTCGCCCCCGTGCAACAGCAGGTGAAAGGGTTTGCACCGGTGATCGTCCCGCAAGCGCGCCCACATCGCGTTGCGCTCCTCCGGGTCACGCTCCAGATCGCCGTTTTCCTCACCGTTGCAGGACGCGAAGGCGATGTTCAGATCGCCGTCATATCCTGTCCTGATCGTGTGACTTTGTCCCAGCGCCTCGTAGGTGATTGGTTCGGCCACCCAGCCCTCGAAGCGCGCCCGCAACACCCGCCAACCTGCGTCTGCTGCGATTTCCCTGAATGGAAAACTGTCGCCCCGGCAGATGAGCGGCTCGGGTATGGTTGCATCTTTCACGCATACCAACGCGCTTAGCGACAGGATGCCGTCCCTTACGTCGTCAAGAAACAGGATCGGTCCTAAGGTCGTATGGGTGGAAGATGTCTCGGGGGCGGTGCTCATGCAGTTCGAAAGACTTCATTGCGCGGTGAAGCTTTGAACATGTGGCACCCCTGCCGATAGGCAAGGCGGACTGCTACCCCTGACGCACGATGTCGCTATAGGCGAACTCGATCTGCTCGACTGTGATCTCGTTCTTCATCGCGTCGAGGTCGCCTACGGACCATTTGACCGGATAGGCGTCGTGCAGCATCCAAGAGGCCACGACATCTTGCATGTCGTTCAGCAGGTCTATGGCAATGCTATTGGGCGTGATCGGTTTGGCGAAACTGCCTTCAAGCGTATCACGGGTCCAGGCCACGACGGGGTGCCCGTTTGCCAGGACGCAGCGTTTGATCGTAACGTTGGCGCGTTTCACCGGCTTTGGCAGTTGATGGACAAACCGGTTTTCACCGCCTTCGACAACGGTTTCCGTGTCCAGCTTTGTCTCCAGCCCCGACACCTCTTGCGCTGCGAACCCTGTGGTCGCATCGCCAACAGTGACGCGAAATACAAACGCGAGCGTATGTTTTGGGTCGTCAGCCACGCCACTTAAAGCGTCATATGCCGCGCACGCGCGCCGCGTTCGATGGCGGCGGCGTGCAGCCGGTCGATGTTCAGCTCATACCGGATTTCTTCCAGCAACCGCAGTTCAGCTTCCTCAAGTGTGCCGTCCGCGGCCGCGACGTCACAGGCCAGCGCATAGGCGGTTTCGAACAGCCGGTCCGGTAGCGCTTCGCGCACCAAGCCAAAGAGCGCGTCGAGCCCGTCTTCCTGCTCGAAAAGGTCAAACACCATCTGCGCCATGCGGTTCAGCCGGTCCAGATCGTAGCCCGCAAAGACGGGCAGGTTGTTCACGGCTGAGTTGATCTTGACCAGTTCGGCGGTGCGGATGTCTTCGTCCGATGCGGACACAGCGATCATCATTGCGACCAGCGCGTCCTGTGCGGTCATGGTAAGGGTCGTGTCGGCCATGGTGGCGTATCCTTTTGCGGTGCTGCTCCCCTCAATATTGACGGCTGGGGCGGCCCGCAATAGGTACCGCCGGGATTGTCCCTGCGGGGACATGTCACAAGGCCGTGCATCGGGCACGTGCCACCACATGGGATCAATGAGCATGTCGAGTTTCCGTGACGCCGCGATGAGCAGCAAGGCCTGGCCCTTCGAAGAAGCGCGCCGGTTGCTCAAACGCTATGAAAAGGCGCCGCCGGAGAAGGGCTATGTCCTGTTCGAGACGGGCTATGGCCCCTCGGGTCTGCCCCATATCGGCACCTTCGGAGAGGTGGCGCGCACCACGATGGTGCGCCGCGCGTTCGAGGCGATCTCGGATATCCCGACAAAGCTGATCTGTTTTTCCGATGACCTCGATGGGATGCGCAAGGTGCCGGGCAACGTGCCGAATCCGGAACGGTTGCAGGAATACCTGCAGATGCCGCTGACCTCCGTACCGGACCCGTTCGAGACGCATGAGAGTTTCGGCCACCATAACAACGCGATGCTGCGCCGCTTCCTCGATACCTTTGGGTTCGACTACGAGTTCTATTCGGCCCGCGAGTTCTACCGGTCGGGTCAGTTCGATGAGATCCTGCTGCGCTGTGCGGAGAAATACGATGATCTGATGAAAATCATGCTGAAGTCGCTGCGCGAGGAACGCCAGCAGACTTACTCGATTTTCCTGCCCATTCATCCCGAGACGGGCCGGGTTCTTTACGTACCGATGAAGCATGTGGATGCGGTGAACGGTACCGTGACCTTTGATGATCCGGATGGCGGCGAGATGACCCTGCCCGTCACAGGCGGCAATGTGAAGCTGCAGTGGAAGCCGGACTTTGGGGCGCGCTGGGCGGCGCTTGGCGTGGACTTTGAGATGTATGGCAAGGAACACGCCACCAACGAAAAGATTTATGACGCGATCTGTCGGACGTTGGGAGCGCAGCCACCGAACCACTTCAGTTACGAGTTGTTTCTGGACGATCAGGGGCAGAAGATTTCGAAGTCGTCGGGCAATGGCGTCAGCATCGACGAGTGGCTGACCTATGCCTCGACCGAGTCGCTGTCGTATTTCATGTATCAGAAGCCCAAGACGGCGAAGCGGATGTTCTTTGACGTCATCCCCAAGGCGGTGGACGAGTACCACCAGCAACTGCGTGCTTATTCGGGTCAGGACGAGAAGGGCAAGGCGACGAACCCGGTTTGGCACATTCACTCCGGCGACGTGCCCGAGAGCGATATGGTCGTGCCCTTTGCCATGCTTCTGAACCTCGCCTCGGTCAGCCAGGCGGAGGACAAGGACAAGCTTTGGGGCTTCATCCAGCGGTATGCACCCGACACTGGGCCTGAGACCCATCCGGGTATGGACAAGGCCGTTGGGCATGCGGTGCGCTATTACAATGACTTCGTGAAACCTGCGAAGGTGTATCGTTTGCCGACCGATCAGGAGCGTGAGGCGCTGGAGGTGCTGAAGGCAGAGCTTGAAGCCTATGATGGGCCGGTTGAGGACGAGGCGTTGCAGTCGGTGGTTTATGCTGTCGGGCGCGAGCGGTTTGATCCGCTGCGCGGGTGGTTCACGGCGCTCTATGAGGTGCTTTTGGGCGCGAGCCAAGGGCCGCGGTTTGGTGGGTTTATTGCGCTTTACGGGGTGGCGGAAACCATTGCGTTGATCGAGGCGGCTTTGGCCGGGGAATTGGTGCCGGAAGGTGCGCAGTGAATGCGCACCCTACGGGTGTTTCTGGGTCCACTTGAGCAGTTGATGCGGCAGGGACGGGATTTGTCCCCGCGGGGACAGCCTGTTCGCTTAGGTCATCGGATCTTTAGCCCTTTGTGAAAGTCCGGTGACTTCAAGCGCTTGGCCGCCGCGCGGTGCGGTAGCACAAATTTAACCACCGAAAACGCATGCTGCTGCCCGAACGCGGGCGGCATTCGATTGCGCCTATGCCGGGCGTAAAAATCAGCCCTCCTTCGACGCTGGTGCTTGCATGTCTGGTCTGCAAAAACGGGCGGAAGATTTACCGACTACGGGTGCTGCCCATGATCCGCCAGATCTCCCCCTCTGCCATCTACATGGGCCTGCTTGCCGCGTTTGTGGGATACTCCGCATCTTTCGCGATTGTGCTGGCCGGGTTGACGGCCATGGGCGCGACGGAGGCGCAGGCGGCGACCGGGTTGTTCTTTGCCACCATGGGTATGGGCGTGTGCAGCATCTGGCTGCCTGCGGTCACGCGCATTCCGGCGGCTGTCGCCTGGTCGACGCCCGGGGCCGCGTTCTTGGCCGCGACGGCGGTGCTGCCGGGCGGGTTTGCAGAGGCGGCGGGTGCGATGATCTGTTGTGCCGTTCTGATCATCCTGACTGGCCTTGTCCCTTCACTTGGGCGCGTCGTGGCGGCGATCCCGAAACCCATTGCCAATGCGCTGCTGGCGGGTGTGCTGTTCAAGCTGTGTCTGGCCCCGGCCCTTGCGCTGGGCGCGATCCCCTTGCTGGTGCTGCCGGTGATGGTGGCGTGGCTGGGTGGGCTGATCTGGAACCGGCTTGCGGCGATGCCGCTGGCTGTTCTGGCCTTTGCGGTTGTGCTGGTTCTGGGTGTGGACATGTCAGGCGGAGACAGCGTGGCCTATGCGGCTTGGTTGCCCGATTTCGCGCCGGTGCTGCCTGTTTTTACCTTGCAGTCTTTCGTGTCCATCGCGCTGCCGCTCTACTTGGTGACGATGGCGGGGCAGAATATTCCGGGTTTCGCCGTTCTGGAATTGAACGGGTATGCCGTCGAGCGGCGTCCGTTGATCCGCAACACGGGGGTGGTGAGTCTGGTGATCGCTGCCTTTGGGTCGGTGCCGGTGAACATGTCCGCCATCACGGCAGCGATGATGGCCGGTGAAGATGCGGGCAGGGACCCTGCCGACCGGTATTGGGCCGCGATCACGTCTGGGGTGGCTTATGTTCTGTTGGCCTTTGCCGCGGCGGTTGTGGCGACCGTGGCGGGGCTTGCGCCGGTCGAGTTGATCACGGCGGTTGCGGGTCTGGCCCTGATCCCGGCCTTTGTCGCGTCAACATCGGGCGCGTTTGCCGAGCCTGCGCAGCTTGAGGCGCCCGCGCTGACCTTTCTGATCGCGGCGAGCGGGATGGAGTTGTTTGGGGTCAGCGGTGCGTTTTGGGGTGTTCTGGTGGGCAGTGTGGTTTGGTTCTGCAAGGGTGCTACGCGGTAGGGCCTGAGGTGCCGAAGTTGCCGGTGCCCTGTGTTGGCCTAGGTCTTTCTTCAGCTCAGGGGAGACGACAGATGCGCAAGTGGATGATTGGGGCCGTTTTGGCCATTGGGTTGGCTGGTGGTGCGTTGGCGCAGGGCGCCGAGATCGAGGGCGTGATTTCAAGCCAGATCGAAGCGTTCAAGGTCGATGATTTTGCCGAAGCCTTCACCTATGCCGCGCCGTCCATTCAGGGGATGTTCCGCACACCCGAGAATTTTGGCCGGATGGTCACGCAGGGCTATCCGATGGTGTGGCGTCCGGCGGATGTCACCTATCTGGATCTACGCGAGGAGGCGGGGCGCTATGTGCAGGTCGTCCGGATCGAGGACACTGAGGGTACCGTGCATTTTCTGGGATATTCGATGATCCAGACGGGGGACGGCTGGAAAATCAGCGGTGTGCAGGTGCTAGACGCACCAGGTGTGAGCGCCTAGGCCCGTGTTGCCAGTCGGACGGCGTGATCCTGCTGCGGGTCACGCCCGTGCTGGAGATCGCTGACCGTCATTTCGAGACGTGTATCTGGGCGTAAGTCGCCCGCGCCAATCATGTGTTCTGCAATCTCTGCTGGGGTGGTTTCGTCCGGTTGTCCGGAATGCCAGTCGTGCCAGGCGGTGGAGTAACGGAGCAGGGCACCGGTTGCGTGCAGTTGGATCATGTCGCCTTCGGCGTGGAACTTGGTGTCATCGCCCATCTCTTCGCCGACGATATGCAGCCTTTCGCCCAATCTGTGTCGCAGCAGGGCCACGAATACGATGGCGGCCGAGAATGTGAATTTGTTGACCAGCGCGACGCAGTGCGGCCCTTGCCAGTGCGCGGCGAGTGCGTCGAGCAACGGCAGGGTTTTTAGAAAGTCGCCGCCGGGGTTGCCGCGCAGATCAAGGACAATGGGGGCCTTTTGGTTTTGATGAACGCGGTCACTGGCGCGGGTGATCTGGGTTTCGAGGGGCGTTGATTGGTTTGGACCGAAGTTTGGCAGGGTGATGTATGTGACATCTTGCGGCGGCGTTACCGGCGTCGGGCGGTGTCCTGTTTCCCAGATTGAGTACAGAGGGCCCGCTTTGGTCAGGCTTTCTGCGCTGAAGCGCAGTTTGGAGGCGTTTCCGGTGCTGTCGGACAAGTGGTATGTCACCGCGTCGGAAGCTGTGTTGATCCCGAGCGCGTCAAGGGCTGCGGGCCATGTCATCAGGAGTGGACCGACCACGCGCTGGCGCTGGGGCGTCCCAGCGAGGTAGGGACGTGACGCCTTGAACACTTGTTCCACCGGGTGGTCGTTGATGGCAGTCAGGCGGTATGTGGTGTCATGGTTCGGGTCGATGGCGGCGAACTCGGCGCCGACGGAGATGATGCGGAGCGGAAAGACCTGGATGGCCGGGTTCGGGATGATGCGGGTGTGGCCGTTTTCTGCAAGTGCGACGCAGCGCATGGCTGCGAGGAGGAACCGGTCCGGGTCGTTTTGATCCTTCAACGTCGCAAGCGTTTCCGCGAGTTGCTCCGGATGCACTTTGTCAAAGGACGGGTCGCAGTTGAGGCAGATGTGCCGGACGTCCGCGAAGTCGCTGTTCAGATCCATGGTGCGAGGGTGGCACAGTGGTGCCCTCGCGTCCACGCCGAGTGCCTATTCGGCTGCCTGTGCGGTCGGTTTTGGCCGGGAGCCGTGCCCTGTGCGCGTTGGGCTGAGACCTGTGATCAGCCGCGCGCCCTTGGAGAAGGTCAGGTAGGACCAGAACCAATTTAGGGCGACAAAGACCGGGTTGCGCACGCCGATCAGGAAGTAGATGTGGGCGACGCCCCAGAGCCACCATGCCACAAAGCCCGACAACTGTATGCGTCCGAAGTCGATGACGGCGGCGTGCCGTCCGATGGTGGCGAGGTTGCCTGCGTGTTTGTAGCGGAAGGGGGTGTCGTGGGGTTTGCCTGCGACCAGTGCCGCGATGCGTTGGCCGACATATTTGCCGCCTTGTTTGGCGGCGGGTGCGATGCCGGGCACGTCGAGGCCGTCTTTCCACGGGACCTGTGCGGCGTCGCCGATGACGTAGATGTTGGGGGCGTCGGGTACGCTGAGGTCAGGGTTCACCGGCACGCGGCCTGTGCGGTCTGTTGCAGCGTCGAGCCAGCGGCCGACGTCTTTGACTGCGACGCCCGCACCCCAGACCTTGCAGGCAGATGGGATGAACTGGTCGGGAAGCTGGACGCCTTGGTCGGTAATGTCCTCGACCATCGTGTTCAGCCTGACGTCGACCCCGAGTTTTTCCAGTGATGTCTGCGCCTTGGCTGACAGATTTTCCGGGAAGGCGCGCAGCAGGCGGTCGCTGGCTTCGATCAGGATCACGCGGGCATCGCGGGAGTTGATGCGGTGAAAGTCAGCGGCGAGCGCGTGGTTGGCCAGTTCGGCAATGGCACCCGCCATCTCGACCCCTGTGGGGCCGCCGCCCACCACTACGAAGGTGAGTTGGCGTTGTTGTTCGGCTTCGGAGTTCGAAATCTCGGCCCGCTCAAACGCCATGAGCACCTGTTTACGGATCTCGGTTGCGTCGATGATGCGCTTGAGACCCGGAGCGTGCTGTTCCCAATCGTCGCGCCCGAAATAGGAGTGATGGGCGCCCGAGGCGACGATGAGGTGGTCGTAGGCAAAGGTGCCTTCGCCGGTGATGACATGCTGGGCGTTTGTGTCAACGTCGCGCACTTCGGTCAGGGCGACGGAGACGTTTTTCTGCCCGGAAAAGATGCCGCGGATGGGCCAGGCGACGTCGGCAGGCGAGAGGTCAGCGGTGGCCACCTGGTAGAGCAGGGGTTGGAACAGGTGGTAGTTGCGCCGGTCGATGATCTGGATATCGACGGGGGCGTTTTTAAGGGCACGCGCGGCGGCGAGGCCCCCGAAACCTGCGCCGATGATGACGACCTTGGGGCGGGACGGCGTGACTTGTGACATGGGCGACCTCGCTGCATTTGCGAAAGGTGTGCTGCGGTTGCACATAGCATAGGTCGGTATGGCACGGCGATTATTCCACAGTTTGGTTGCAGGACGTGAATGGCTGTAACAATCTGCCTTGCCGTTGCGTGGAGAACCTGTCTGCCGCACGGTCCCGTCGGTCCCCATTAACCCTTTGTTGATACTTCCCTTGCCCGCGACGACCGGCCCTTTGGGCGCGATCGGTTTGACTGCGTGATACGGCCAGATTTGGCCCCTGCGAAAAGGGATAAATGGATGAACAAGGCAATTACTGATGGCGTCCTGCTGATGCCGCCCGCCTTTGCGGATGGTTTGAATGTCTGGTCGAGCGGCGATGGCACGCCGGGCTCGAACACGTATCAAAACGCGGCCAACGCCGCCTTTGTCCCGGCGGATCAGGATTTTGGCGGTTGCCTGGAATTGCAGAAGACATCCAACACCACGCGCGTCCGCTACATGGGTGAGACGCCGCTGCTGCCCGGTTGCTATCTGCGGGTAACGGCACGCATCAAGGTCATCAGCGGCAGCCTGCCGTCTGTGCGGATCGCCGGCTATGCGGCGCGCGGCAACAGGCAACCTGTGTCGGGTGTGGACACAACAGCTGACAGCGTTGCCCTGACGACCTATGGCGATGTTGTCGAGGTGTCGGCCATTGTGGGGGCTGGTAACCGGTCGGGCGTGGATCTGGTGTGGGGGTCGGATGCGGTCTACGGCCATTTTGGTTTGGATCTGACCGGGCCCAATGGTGGCGTGGTCCGCATTGATGACATCGTGATCGAAGATATCACATCGGTCTTTTTGCGGGATCTGCTGGCCGTTGTTGACGTGCGTGATTTCGGTGCTGTGGGGGATGGTGCCACCGACGACAGCGATGCGTTTGACGCGGCCAATGCCGCCGCCAACGGACGTACCATACTGGTCCCCGAAGGTGTGTTCCGCCTTGAGAAAGACGTGGCATTCGAGGAGCAGGTGAAGTTCGAGGGCACGCTGAGCATGCCCGCGGACAAGATGCTGCTTTTGCGTAAAAGCTACGATCTGCCCACCTATATCGAGGCGTTCGGTGACGAGGTACTGGCGTTCAAGAAAGCGTTTCAGGCGCTGCTTAACAGTTCGGACCACGAAAGCCTGGATCTGGGCGGACGGCGCATTGCAGTGTTCGAGCCGATCGACATGCGGGCGGCTGTGCCCAACCGCGATCAATTCAACACGCGCCGCGTGATCCGGAATGGCCAGTTCGAGGCGCTGGGCGACAATTGGAGCACGCAGACGGTGACCAGTCAGGCCACCTATTCATCGTCGAACGGGCGGACGCTGACCAACGTGACGAACATCGCGAACGTGCCTGTGGGCGCGCATGTGACCGGCAATGGCGTGGGTCGCGAGATTTACGTGCGAAGCAAGAACGTTGGTGCAGGCACAATCGAGTTGAATGCGCCGCCTTTTGACGCTGACGGGACGCAGAACTACACCTTCCGCCGGTTCGACTATCTGATTGATTTCAGCAGCTTTTCGAAGCTGTCGAAGTTCAACATGTCCAATATCGAGTTCCAGTGTAACAACAAGTGTTCCGGCATCATGCTGGCCCCAGCAGGCCCGACATTTGAGTTGCAGGAGAGCTTTATCAGCCGTCCGAAAGATCGTGGCATCACGTCCATTGGGGGCGGGTGCCAGGGTATCCTGATTGACCGTTGCCAGTTCCTGTCTGCGGAAGAGGCCGAAGATGTCGCTGACCGGACGTCCATCGGGTTCAACGTCAACTCCAACGACGCCAAGATCCGGGATTGTCGCGCCACCCAGTTCCGCCACTTCATGCTGCTGGCCGGGCAGAACCATCTGATCAAGGGCAATCACTTTTTCCAGGGTGACGGGGTGCCGGATGGTTTCCGGACGGCCGGGATCGTCCTGCAGGACAACTATACGGCCAGCGTTGTCACGGGGAACTACATCGACAACTGTTTTGTCGAGTGGACGAACGAGCGGGATCCCACGCCGGGCTTCACGGGGGGCTTTTCCTTCAGCTCGTTCAGTTTGACTGACAACGTGTTCCTGTCGGGTGATGTGGCGCCGTGGTTCAGCTATCTGGTCGTCAAGCCGAACGGGGCCGGACATTTCCTGAACGGTGTGACTGTCACGGGCAATCGCTTCCGTTCCATCAACGGGAGTATTGACCGGGCCGAACGTGTGGATACCAGCTTTGCCGATCTGGATTACAACCGGAACCGGTCGGTCTGGTACAAGGGCAACTCGTATCACAATGTGAGCGAGCATGCGGAAAACCCGTTGGTGGTCGAGCATACTCAGGGCACGAATGCGCGGACGTGGACCATTGGCACGGACAACAAGCTGCCCTTTGAAGGGTTCTGTCAATTCGTCGATTCCGTCGTGCTGACCGGTGACTTGCGCAACAATTCGAACCAGCGCCGCTATGAGGCACCCGTGGGCCGCGGGCGGATTGGTTCGAATGACGATCAGTTCTCGCTTGAGTTCAGTGAGGACATGCGCGGGTCCATAAGGGCGACCGTGCGGATGGACAAGGATTGATCCGCACCCGCTAGAACGACCGCCACATCCCAAGTTTGAGGGCAAGGATACCATCCTTGTCCTCAATCCCGACAACGAAGCTGGGAGCCGTGGGTCGCGGCTGCCAGACCACGGATGGGGCAAGTGTTGTGGTTGTGTTCCCGTCCGTGTCGCTGACAAAGACCTGCATCATCACTTTGAACCTGTCGGTGACGCTGAGCCCGACTGTGGTGTCGAGCTTTCGTGTATCAGAGCCGTCATGGAGTGCCCATTCGACCGATCCGTCGATGGCGATCCAGCCGTATTTATTCCATGCCTTTATCCCGCGCCCGTAGCTGAGCGCTGTGTGCAGGAGAGGTTCGTATGTCTCTGCGAATGTGCTTCCGAGGCCGATCTCATAGGCGATCTTGAATTCGTGCCTTTCGATGGGAATGGGTTTGCGCAGGAACACGAAGCCGCTTCCGTTTGGGACTTGGCCGTAGACCATGCTTGCGTCGACCTTGGCGCCGATGGTCAGTTTTGGCCGTAACCCGTATTCGAGATAGATCGTGCCACCGAACCTTTCCGTTTCGTCGTAAAAGCCGCTAAAGGACAGAAACCCCTTGCGGTGTTCCTGCATCCAGGCACCGGCGCCTGCTGGCAGGGCAGCGACGATCCAGAGCATGACAAGTGGCGCGGCCAGGCGGTGAATTGCGGCATCTCCCCGGATGACAAAACATCCCTGAGCGTGGCCTGAACGTGGTTAACAAATGATTATCCGCGCACCTGTCAGCGCTTCGCGGGTCCGTTCGGATGTTTGACACCATGGAACCCATCGGGTGTTTTGCGCGGGCTTTTTTGTGCCTATGGCCCTGTGGTGGCAGCGTCCTCACCCTATATCGTCTGGGAACAACGGAGAGACGCGCATGCAATGCCCCATTGACGGAACCCCCCTTGTGATCGCTGACCGAAGCGGGGTCGAGATTGACTATTGCCCGCAATGTCGCGGTGTCTGGCTTGATCGGGGTGAGCTGGACAAGATCATCGAGCGCGCCGCAGCCTATGCGCCGCCACCCCCGCCGCCGCAGGCGGAACCGCAGATGAGCCGTGGTTATGATGATCGAGACTATGATGACCGTGGCTACGACAAGCGCGGTCACGATCCGCGCCGTCGCAAGAAAAAGGGTATGGGCGACCTGTTGGGCGACATTTTCGATTTCTGAGGGTGGTGCGTGCTTTAAGCGACCGGTGCCATGGCGCAGGCGCGGAACTTCTGAACCTCGGGTGCAGCGCCATCGAGTGAAACGGTCACGGCTGCGGTCTGTGTGAAGGCCGTGGCCGTGGTGTTGAATTCCAGCCCATCGAGGACGTTGCCGAAGCCGATGTCGGATACCGTGAGGGTTGGGCCATCAGTTTCATGCCGCGTGGTTGAGATCGTGCCGGGTCGCGGGCCATCGAAGCGGATGGAGAAGGCGGGTGCGGCGGGCCATCCGTCTGAGTTTGTTACAGCAATGGCGTAGAGACGGGTGGTGTGGTCGTAGGTGATGGTCATCTCAGCCGTGTTTTCGATGTGCGCGAGTGTGCAGATAGGGGACGGTGTGAAGTCCCAGGCGTGGGCTGGAGTGGTGAGCAGCGCGAGGGCGATAAGGTAGCGCATAATGGTCCCTTTCGTACGGGAAGGATTTAGTGCGCACCTTTTGCGGGGCCAGTATTGCGGTGCGCCGTGAAGGCACACCCTACCGGCACGGCTACTTTTTCTTCCGCCGCTTCACGTTGCCACCGCGCTGACCGGCCCGGCCTGCCGTTGAGCGACCGGATGCCTTCTGCGCGTCATCCACGGCCTTCTCCACCGCGTATTGCCGCGCCATCGGATCGTCGGCAATCGCGAGGTCCACTGTTTCCAGCCGTTTGACTTCGTCCCGCAGCCTCGCGGCTTCTTCGAACTCCAGGTTCTCCGCCGCTTTGCGCATGTCGGCGCGCAGGCCGTCGAGGACGGCTTGCAGGTTGCCGCCCGCCATGGGCGCGTCGATCTTGGCCGTGACGCGGGATTGGTCGGTGTCGCCCTGGTAGAGGCCCGCCAGCACATCCTCGACGTTCTTTTTCACGGTCTCGGGCGTGATCCCGTGTTCTTCGTTATAGGCGATCTGCTTGGCGCGGCGGCGGTTGGTTTCGGCCAGCGCGCGTTCCATCGAACCCGTGATCTTGTCGGCGTACATGATCACGCGGCCATCGGCGTTCCGCGCTGCCCGCCCGATGGTTTGGACGAGTGAGGTTTCAGACCGCAGGAACCCTTCCTTGTCCGCGTCGAGGATGGCGACGAGACCGCATTCGGGAATGTCGAGCCCCTCGCGCAGGAGGTTGATCCCGATCAGCACGTCGAAGGCGCCCAGCCGCAGGTCGCGCAGGATTTCGATCCGTTCCAGCGTGTCGATGTCGGAGTGCATGTAGCGGACGCGGATGCCCTGTTCGTGCATGTACTCCGTCAAGTCTTCGGCCATGCGCTTGGTCAGCGTGGTGCAGAGCGTGCGGTAGCCGTTGGCGGCGACTTTGCGCACCTCGTCGAGCAGGTCGTCGACCTGCATTTCGACGGGGCGAATTTCAACCTCGGGGTCCAGAAGGCCCGTGGGGCGGATGACCTGTTCGGTGAAGACGCCGCCGGTCTGTTCGATTTCCCATGCCGCTGGCGTGGCGGAGACGAAGACGGATTGGGGGCGCATGGCGTCCCATTCCTCGAACTTCAGGGGGCGGTTGTCCATGCAGGATGGAAGCCGGAAGCCGTGTTCGGCCAGGGTGAATTTGCGCCGGTAGTCGCCCTTGTACATCCCGCCGATCTGGGGGACGGAGACGTGGCTTTCGTCCGCGAAGACGATGGCGTTGTCGGGGATGAATTCGAAGAGCGTGGGGGGCGGTTCACCTGGTGCGCGGCCCGTGAGGTAGCGCGAGTAGTTTTCGATCCCGTTGCAAACGCCAGTGGCTTCGAGCATTTCGAGATCGAAGTTTGTGCGCTGTTCAAGCCGTTGGGCTTCGAGCAGCTTGCCCTCGCCCACGAGTTGGTCGAGCCGGATCTTGAGTTCCTTTTTGATGCCGATGATCGCCTGGTTCATCGTTGGCTTTGGCGTGACGTAGTGCGAGTTCGCGTAGACGCGGATATGTTCGAGCGATGCCGCTTTTTCACCGGTCAGGGGGTCGAATTCGGTGATGGATTCGAGTTCTTCGCCGAAGAAAGACAACTTCCATGCGCGGTCTTCGAGGTGGGCGGGGAAGATCTCAAGCGAGTCGCCGCGTACGCGGAAGCTGCCCCGTTGGAAGGCCTGGTCGTTGCGGCGGTATTGCTGGGCGACGAGGTCGGCCATGACCTGGCGCTGGTCGTATTCCTTGCCGACCTTGAGGTCCTGGGTCATGGCTCCATAGGTTTCGACCGACCCGATGCCGTAGATGCAGGAGACGGAGGCGACGATAATCACGTCATCCCGTTCCAGCAGTGCCCGCGTGGCCGAGTGGCGCATGCGGTCGATCTGTTCGTTGATCTGGGATTCTTTCTCGATGTACGTGTCGGAGCGGGCGACGTAGGCCTCTGGCTGGTAATAGTCGTAGTACGACACGAAGTATTCGACGGCGTTGTCGGGGAAGAACCCCTTGAACTCGCCATAGAGCTGCGCCGCGAGGGTTTTGTTGGGAGCGAGGATGATGGCGGGGCGTTGGGTTTCCTCGATCACCTTGGCCATGGTGTAGGTCTTGCCGGTGCCCGTCGCGCCCAGCAGGACCTGGTCGCGGTCGCCGTCCAGAACCCCTTGGGACAGTTCCTTGATCGCGGTGGGCTGATCGCCTGCGGGTTTGAACTCGGTGTTCATCACCAGCTCTTTGCCGCCTTCCAGTTTCAGGCGGGTGCGGACGTCCTCGGCCGGGTTGGCGAGGTAGGTGATGGGTTCGGAGGAATCGGTGTGTGCGTAGGCCATGCACGTAATCTGGCGCAAAGGGGTCGGGGCGCAAGTGGGTGCGGCGCTTTGCTGTCAGGAATTGGCAGGAGCATGCAGCGGCATTGGATCGTCCACCCCTTTGAGTGTTTCGGTGCTGACGTGTCGCGTGGGCATGCCGGTCAGGTGTGCGGCTGTGTCTGAGAGTAGGACAGGTTCGTTGAGGCGGCCGGAGAATGCCTCCACCCGGCTCGCGATGTTGACGGACTGCCCCAGCACGGTGAAATCAAGCCGCTCGCGCGCGCCGACATTGCCGTAGAGCAGCTTGCCGAAGTGGATACCCGTGCCGAAGGGGACGGGCAGGTCGGCGAGGGCCGCGATGCCGAGTGCTGCGTGGGCTGCGCTGAGGGCTTGGCGGCAGGCCTCGACCTGACCCGGCTCGCTGCCATCGGATGGGAAGAGGGCCAGCACGCCGTCGCCGGTGAATTTCAGGATCTCGCCGCCGTTGTTGTCGATGGCGTCTGACATGACCTCGAAATAGCGGTTGGCGACGTCGAGCACGTGTTCGGCCGATTGCGAGGCGTTCAGGGCAGTCCAGCCGCGGATGTCGGAAAACAGGATCGCCGCTTCGATCTGCGAGATGTCGCCGCGGGTCATCTCACCGTCGAGCACGCGCTGACCTGTGCGGGGGCCAAGGTAGCTGGTCGCGATGGTAGTGGCGAGGTGGTCGTGGCGGCGCGCCTCGACGATGGGGGCCAGCACTTCGGACAGCGTGTCGAGCAGGGTGAGGTCGTCGGCGCCGAACCCTGCGCCATCGGCCACGAAGATGATGATGCCGAAACTTCCCGTCGCAAAACGCATCGGGCGGCCGTACCAGTCCGTTGCCCCGCGCGCCTTCAGTTCGTGCAGGATCAGGTGATCATCGGCGCCCAGCGTGTCGTCGAGCCGTCGGCGGTAGGGCCCTTGGGTGGTCGAAATGATCTCCATAGGGCTGCCGATATAGGTGGCGCGAGTTTCGATCCCATGGGGCGCACGCAGCTGTTCCTTGTCTTCGGCGTCGTTGCCGCCCGGATCCCATATGTGGCTGACCGCCGCGATCAGCGGATGCGTGGTGCGCATCCCGATGCGCAGCCGCATCAGAGGGATACCTGCCGCCCGCAATCGCGGTCCCAGTTCGTCCGTCAGAGCTTGTAGCCCTTTGAGGCGCCCCGTGGTCAGGATCCAGTCGATGAAAAGGGCGGCGTTGTGCATGATTTGTATATGATCCTCTTAATATCTGAGACAATTCGCATCTTGCAGCGGCGGGCGGAATTCCCGATATGTTTGTCAGCCAGCTCAGGAGCCATGGAATGCGCGCACGTATCTATCAGCCTGCCAAGACGGCCATGTCTTCGGGCACCGCCAAGACCAAGCATTGGGTGCTGGAATTTGCCCCTGCCTCGGCCCGGTCGGTGGATCCGCTGATGGGGTGGACGTCTTCGTCGGACACGCAGGCGCAGGTGAAGATGTCATTCGACACCAAGGACGCCGCGCTGGACTATGCCAAGGAGCATGGCATCGATGCGCAGGTGCAAGAGCCCAACAAGCGCAAGGCCAACATCCGGCCCGGCGGCTATGGCGAGAACTTTGCCACCAATCGGCGCGGGGCATGGACGCACTAAGCGTTACCCCCGACACACCGGCCACGCCGGATGTGCAGGCGCTTCTGGCGCGGCACTTTGAGCTTATGCGGTCGCAGTCGCCAGCCGAAAGCTGCCATGTAATGGAGCCTGAAACCCTGCTTGAGACGGCTGCGACGCTATATGCTGCGCGCGATGGCGATACAGTTTTAGGCGTGGGCGCGTTGACCGCGATTGCCTCCGGTCATGGTGAATTGAAGTCGATGCACACCGCCGCCGAAGCGCGTGGGCGCGGTGTAGCGCGGGCCATCCTTGCCGCCCTTCTCGACGCAGCGCGTGCGCAGGGGATGGAGCGCGTCAGCCTTGAGACGGGATCGGCTGAGGTGTTCGCCCCGGCCCGTGCCCTTTATGCCGCGCACGGGTTCGAGGAGTGTCCGCCCTTTGGCGACTACGTGCTGGATCCGCTGAGCGTTTTCATGACCCGCATGCTCTGAGTGCTTGCTCTGCGTGGCGCACTGCGGCATGACAGGCGCAGCGGTCCCTTAGCTCAACTGGATAGAGCAGCTGACTTCTAATCAGCAGGTTGAGGGTTCGAGTCCTTCAGGGATCGCCATAAAATCAATGACTGGTGATCGAAACGCAGGTCTGGATTTTACGAAGAAAGTCCGTTTTTGGCTGAGAACGTTTCGGTCGCTTGTTCAGCCGCCTTCCAAAGGATGTGCAATGAGTGGCTGATTTATTGTAATTATATGATTTATAATCATAAGTTTTCTTTGTTTGCTGAGGCCACTCATCCCGCCTGCACCAGATCGGAGAGATAGCCGGACGGTGTTGACTCGCTGTGGAGAGCGTGTTCGCTAAAAGTTCTCAAGGTTCCGGAACCTTCCATGACCAACAGCCCTGCCGCCAAGCCAGTGCCAAACCGTCTTCAGGTCGGCAGCCGAACGCGCTGTCAGCCCGATACGGGCAAAGTGATCCAGCCGTTGTGTACCGCGTAAAAGGCCATCATTGGGCCAAAACCCTTCGGTGGGGGTGTAAGAGGTAACGCCACACCAAGCAGCTGGTATTCGGAGAGACCCACTCAGGTCTGCGCCAACATCAAGCAGGCTCATCCCGCTTGCAACCGCAGCCGCACCACCGCCCGTACTGCCACCGGTGGTGAACGCCAGATCATGTGGATTGCGGGTTCGGTGAAGCTGCACTGCGGCGTTGAACTAGCCGATCAATGTCTCCTTCGGGCCGTCCTCGATAGGGGGAGCCTTGTCGAAACCGGAGCATCCCGCAATCGATCTAACTGTGGCAGAGAGCCCATTTCTACCGATGCTGCACCGCTCATGAATGGCCGTTAACTGAGAACTTGTTGTTCAACGAGGCAGGACCATCATAGCCAACCACTTAAGTCATCGCCTACGTCTCAGGACAATTACGGCGCCAATCAAGCTAATGATGGCAACCGGAATAAAGGTTGTTCCTGGAAAAGATGAAACGAGCGCACCCGTTACAATCGGGCCTATGACCCCGCCAATTGCGTAGGCCAGCGAAAACGTCGCTGCGCCAGCGGTCAAAGCAGGGCCTTTGTGATCCTGGCCTAAGATTGCCAGCGCCGACGTGTAAATCCCAAGGAAGGCTGCTCCGCCAAGGGCGCCCAGTCCCCAAAGGGAAGGGCTATCGATTGAAACAAAGGTTAGCGACAGGAATACGAGCCCCGTTGCTGCCAGACAGCCGGTAGCGACATACCAGCGATCCACGCGATCCAGAACAACGCCAAGAATAGGTTGTGCCACGATCATGCCAAGATGCATGACCGCAAGAAAAGTGGCCGCCAATGCCGCAGTCGCCCCGACTTCAGTGAGATGCACCGGAGAAAGGGAGAGCACGGACGCATCAATGAATCCGAAAGCCACCACAAGAAACACCAGCATGGGCGCAGCACGGGCAAATCGGGGCAGATCGGATAACTGGGGCTTCTCTGGCTCCACCTTCGCGCGTCTGGACATCATTGCCAGTCCGAAGGCAACACATGAGACAAGCACGGCGCAGGCTGCAAACGCCAACTCGCTTTCAATGCCAAAAAGAGGAATGGCGAGCGGCCCGATCACAAAGCCAACAGCCATGCCTGCACTGTATACGCCCGAGACACGACCGCGCACTGCATCGGCCGTTGCTGCATTCAACCATGCCTCTCCAAAGACGTAGATCGCGTTGACACAGAAGCCCAAGGCAAAGCGTAACATGAACCATGCGATCAGGTTATCCGTCGCCGCAAATCCGCCAAGCGACATCGCAGCGCCGAGCAAACCTGCAACGATGACCTGGCCCGCCCGTAGGTGTCGCGTCAGCCTTGGCACAACCAATACCGAAACCCCCAAACCCAGCATGAAGGCTGCAGCGTTCAAGCCAATAGTGGTGTCCGACACATCCCGCGCTGCCAACAGCAGAGAGATCAACGGATAGGTCAGCCCCTGCGCAATAGCAAAGACGGTAATGCCAATCGTGACAGTACCCACCGACCACCAGTCGGTATTCATTATTGGCTGATGTTCTGACTGCGCGGCGCTCATTTTTTGAGAGTTTCACTGGGTTTCGGGATTTAGCAAGAAAATCGAAGTGCCTTCCGGCCGTCGACAACGGCTTTCATGCGTCCACCTTGACAGCAGACATCGCGGCAAGCGCAACGAATTCATACTTTATCCGCGAACTGTGAGTTGGCCAGACGCCAGATTTTGCCCATGCTGCGAATGTCGGCTGTGCGGGCTGCTACAGCGGCATAGTGAGCATCAGTCAGATGTCGGCTCTGGCCGTCCATTGCAGGCTGTGCGAATGATCAAGTTCCGGTTGTCGCAGAGCGGCGAAAGAACCGAAGGAGCCCAACATTGCAGAATTGCTGCAGCATGTCGAATGACTGGTTTGCCGACGACCATCTTGGCTTAAGTGCTTTTTCTGGCTTCTCTTCCAATTGACAAAATAGCTTCTAGAACGACTGAGATTCCTATACCGATTAGTGTCGAGAACAGTATCAGAAGAAGCTCTTGCTGCCTTCGTAGTTCTAAAGATGTGACTTGGAACCTCATGGGCCAGACACTTTTGCCTTCTAAAGTCTCAAGTTCCATAGCTTCTGTCGCGATTGTTGGGTGTACCGTGAAAGCTCGTCCGTATCGTAAATGGCCATGGTTCTCGACGATGTTTGGAAAGATGGTGGCTTCTAACTGAAGATCGGGCCGAAACTGCATTTCCACATCGATGGTGGTCGTTTCATTAGATGCTTCAAGAACTGTCGCGACACTCAAAACGTATTCACTATGTGAAATGCGATAACCAACCCTTCCATCTTGATTTGCACTTGACCGGGGGCGGGTTTTGTAACCAAAGATCGCGCCAACTCCAATCCGCTTGGCTTCATCAATTCCGCTAAGGTGATTGAACTCTAGTTGCCGCGGCGAGCTGAGATATTCTGAAAAGCAACCTCTAAATTGCCCGTCTTTAACGAATTTTGGACAATGAAAGGCATCTATGCCGCTAAGGACTTGCAACTTGATAGACTCACAATGCCCACTATTATGCTCGACAAAAACTTCAGTGTTGAATGTCCCTCTGTAAACTCCTGCCTCGAAAAGAACATCTAGGTTTGTGTTTTCTTAACAATCAGTTGTGATCTTAAGCTGCGGTATTTTCGGACCTAGGGTGTAGTTTGGTCGAGCTCCGGTTAGGAGTTGCAGAACCCCAATGATACCTCCAGTCGTTAGGAGGGAGCCAATGCATAAAGCGGCAATCAAAAAACGTAATCCCCTAGCTGATGCCATCGACGCCTCTTCGTTTGAGTCAATCATCTCTATACAAAGACTAAGTTGCTAAACGAAAGGATATAAGGGCATTCCTTTGGCGAAAGCCGAGAAAAAACGAAACCGTAGGCTCATTTTCTCACCCTAGTTGGACATCCGGTAGCTAGGTCTCGGACTGAACCTTTTCCGCAGCTCGGGTAGCGCTAAAACCGCTTACTCTTGAAACAGAAAAAATCGGTTTGTGACACCAAACTTCTTCAAAGCCGACATCAGAGCAACCGCAGCGAAAGCTCAATTTGTCCGCACAGCGGTCACGGGAGGTCGCAGAATGAATGGCCGGTTGAGTGCCGGAAGGAGCCGTCGGGTCACGGCGCAGCGGATGCTTGTGGAGAGCTCAAATTGACTGATGCTGTACAGGTGAGAAATGTCTGATCGCGACCCTTACAAGAACTTGATGGACATTGTGTAATCATTGGGCGCTCAGAGGCCTGGGATTCGTAGCCAAGTGCCCCCTAGGGGGCGGATTTGCGCGCCGCTGCCGATCTTGAACCGGGCCAGCCCCGGGGCGTTGTCCGTAGCCACGGCCCCCAGATCGAGCCGTATCACGCCTCTTGCGCGGAAGATATCGGCCGCTTTCTTCAAAAGCGCGTAATGGGCGTTGGTCTCGCGGCCCTGGGCACTGCTCCACCCCAGGTGATAGGTCGCGACCTGTCCGTGCTGCAGGAACAGCATGGCAGCGAGGGTTTCCTCTTTGCGGCGGGCGGTGAACACGCGAACGTTGTCTGGGTGGAGCACGGCATAGGCGTGGATGATGCTTTGGGGGAGGGCGCGGTATTTCTTGCGGCGCTGTTGCTCCCGATCTTCCGCCAGCAGCCATGCGTGGTGCGCCACATTGAAGCGGGTGTGGTCCAGGGCGAGCTTGGACTTCTCCGATTTGCGCCAGGCATTACGCCATTTTCCATGAGCCCGGACCATCCAGTCGATCTCTCGAAGGCTGAGCTCGGCCACATGGGCTGGTGTCATGAGCTGGCGGAACCCGGCGCGGGCATAGATATCGCTGGGCTGCTCTGCGTTGATGATCCGCAGCGGGGAGCGGCGGAGCGCGCTGGGGTTCTCTCGCTCCCAGATCGGCCCGCGCGGGGCGAAGGCGACCCCGAAGCGCTTGATGACCTGAGTGGGTGCGGCCCCGTCGATATGGACCCGCCGAACATCCGTGCCCAGTTTTTTGAGGGCAGCCCCGAAGTCCGGGTGCTGTTGCAGAGGCAATTGTCGGGCGTGTTCCATGGGGTCATTAAGCCTTTGGAAACCTAAAGTATGGTTAACCGAAGGTATGAAGCACAGCCGTTCCAAACCCGTCGCGGGCGTCTCCGCCCCTGCGGTGCGCCCCACCCCGTTGGGGGCCGCGCTCCTGGCAGCCGCGATTGCTCTGCCAGCAGGTCTTCTTCTACAACTGATCGACCTGCTATTGTTCTAGGGTCTGGTCGTGGGTGACTATTAAACCCTAAGAACCCAGAGTCTTCTTGCAGAGGCTCTGCGCGCATTTTGTACACAAAGGACTGGATGGTGTTCAGTTCTGGCTGAGATATCTCGAAGTAATCGCTGACATAGTGCTTCGGGATGATGAGAGCATCGCCCTCGGTTACAGGAAACGCATCTAGTAAAGCGAGTGCGAGTCTGTTCTCCTTTAATGTCCGATCCGTGGGTAGCCCAAAAAATGCAATCCTCTTCTCAATACCCATAGAGCTCTCCGGTACTGCGAAAGTAGGCATCGTCCGCTGAATTCCCATTCGTGGACGTCGCGGTTCTGCTCTCGCATCGAATGACCGGTAAGCGGGCTGCTACCGCAGCACTCTGTTCCAAATTTGAGTGACTGGTATGGGCCGCATCCTCGTCGACGCGATCCGAACTTGGGCTCAGGATGCTGCGGCTGCTCCAACGGCTGCGAAGAGCCAGTATTGACCTTTGCTCCGCAGCACGCATGGTCTGAACCACGGTTTTTTGACGAAACGACCAAGTTTGTCCGCACTTTGTCAAGATAGGAGGAATGCAGTTTGGCTGCATTTACTTAGTAAAGCTGCTACCGTTCTTGCTGATTGTTAAGAGACGCAGCGCAGTGATGGCGGAATTGGTAAACTGGCCCAATCCGGCAAGCGAGTTTTCGCCAATCAAAAAAAACCAGACATATGTCATCGTTGTTTGGTTCGTTTCCCTTAAGGTTGGTTTCATGACGATTTAATTTAGATCAGGCGTCCGGGTGAAACCTGAGAGGCCTTTTTATGGAGAAATTTATGACAGTCACAATCGACTTAGAAGATGCGCCTTACAGTGTTACCCGGCATCCCACGCCCAAGGATGCACGCGAAGGGAGCGATTATACAGACCAAGTAAGGGACGCAATAAACGATTGTATAGCAGGAGGTGGCGGCGACGTGATCTTTCCAGGCTGGGTGCGCGTGTCTGGTCCGATCCTTGTAGGAGACAGAGTTCGTTTGCACTGCCCGGCAGGTAAGGACAAAGGCGGTCTAGCACTTAAAATCTCCGACTGGAGCTCAGAGCCCTACGTTCTGCGGCTTGGAAATGGAGGAGAAAGTCAAGCTGGTGCAGCCCTAGGTTCATTTGGTTTTGACTTCGAACAAACAGCCACCACACGCGCGTCTCTAAAACAATACCCCGAAGCAATTAACATTGATGGTCAAACGTTTTGTACAATTGAAAATGTTCGCGTCGCCAAGGGTTGGAACGGACTTCATGGTTTGGGCAACTTCGGTGGACTTCGTATTGGAAACCTAGAGGTAGGTTGCTTCAATGAAAACATCGTTCTAGGTGACCGGAGCCCGGGCCCAGAAGACTACAAAGATGGCGCGCGGGATTTCGTGTTCGCAAACAGCATCCACGTATGGCCGTTCGGCATGACGAACGAGCAACAGGCCATTATGTCTGGAGGACAGACATATGCTGCACGCTTTGGGCGTATGGACAACTTTATGTGCGATAAATTCGGCACCTTCGAATGCCGCATCGAATTTAAAAGCTCAGCAAGCGACTCCCGCCTTCCCTGGCAATTTGCCAATCTGGCCTTGGATGGGAACCATGCGACGCTTTTGCAAAGCAATGGATCTCTTCAAATCGCAAATCTCTACACAACGAAAAAACCCAACTACAGTGGTGCTCCTGACTTCCGGATGATTGGGGGCAACGCTCAGTTAGGATCGGTGAAGGGGAGCACCCCGAGGGATGGTGCATTCTTGATCGAAGGGAGTGCGCGTGTCGGTATTGGGGACTTCCACGTACGCGCTCTTAACGGCGGGCGTCGCGCGCTTGTTGTTCGTGGCACAGCAAAGGCGGTTATTGGCGCTCTGCGTCCTGAATATCAAGGAACTCGAGCAAACTCATACGCATGTCAAGAAGGCTCGGGCCACATGTATATCTGCGATGTTGCGCCAGTCGACGATACTAGCCCTTCACATGAATACGTAGAGTTCAAATCTGACCAAGGTGGAAACTTCATTGATACCCGACTAGTGGAAGTCAAATTTGACGATGCTTGGCTGAATGGTTTTTACGGCGAACGAAACAAGCCTGTCCTGAGGGGAACTGTTCAAACACAAGGTTGGGTCACTGCCACAAGCGATGCTGCTGCGGGGGCTGCAGGTGTTCCTATCCGGGGCCTTTATATTAACGGTAATCAGGTCAGAGTTCGAATGTCTTGAGAAATTGTCCCCCATCCTTGTGGTGGAGGCTTACCAATCCAAAGGAAATTAAGGCAGTAGAGGCTAGCTGGCTGCTATTTGAGCTCGCGCTGGAATAACCGTGCCCAGGGACTAGTCGCGGCTTGCGGTGGCGGGTTGCTGAGGCAGCCAAAATAGTGAATCATAAAATGCAAGTGTCAAAAACTTTCATTTAATCCAGGTCACCAGAATCCAGTCTTCCGTGTGCGACAGAGCAGTTTTTACCGTGGCAAGCCCGGGCATGTCGAGTGTCGCACTTAGTTTTGGACTGCCACGGCTCCGGCAAAGGTAAGGACGGTCGTCCTCGCGTTGCCCGCTTCGAACATCTCCCTTGTCCGCACTGCGAGTTCGAGCAGATCCAGATCTCGGCGGTGCAGCTAATGGCTGGTTCGACGGGCCGCACCACAGCGACAGATGGACCTGACGAATGGCCGGTATGGGCCGTCCTCAAATGTGTGCGTGACTTCCCACCAAGCTCATGATGCAGGGGCTCCGATGGCCGCGAAGAGCCCAGAGTGGAAGTCTTGGGTGTGTGCTGCACGCGCATGCAGAGCAAGTTTTGCCACGCTTGCATCACTCAAAAGGTGGTCAACCGTTTCTTCCTCGACCAGGGGCTCTCGCCGACTGCCGCTCTGACGCTCGACCAACGAGACGGGGTCTATGAGGCCGTCGCCAATGGCCTCGGCGTCGGGTTTGTTTGGCGCATCGGCGCTCGGAGAGATGAAGACGTCGTTCCGATTTCTCTGAACGGCGCGAGGACGACAAGTACGAACGTTGTGTTCGCGCCGGTTGGCCGAAAACTGCAGACCCTGGATGCCTTTTTCAGTCTTGCTAACGGAGCGCAATAGGTCTGAAAAAAGGTGATCAAGCGGCAGAATGCTTGCTGCTGAACAAGGGCGCCTCATTTGAGGTTTCAGCATCGATGGCGGAGTACCGGATAGTGTAAATTGGCGTTATTGAACTTCCGCAGCAGTGAGATGCGAAGCATTGCAACATGACTTGTGCCGCGTTGGCCATGTCATGCGCGTCAGGGACGGACGCAACCTTAAAGCTCCGCTGCTCCTGCGTATGAGTTTGCGTTAGTTCGCAAGGTGAAAGTCTAGGCTGCAGTTTACGATAGTACGGTAGTTTGAATGGCCGCTGTTGCAATCCTAGCTTTTGTACGCCGAGGACAGTGCTGCCACCGCAAAGGCATGCCGCGTCAGCGAGGTTTCAAAACCGAATGACGGCTTTGTCCGCAGTGTGTGAGTTCGACAAGTCCCAAAGTTCGCGTTTGCAGCGAATGACCGCAAAGCGGGCTGCGATCGCAGCATCTCGACCAGTTGGTGAACGGCAGGAATGGGCCGCTGCGCGACCTCGGAAAGCCGAAGGCCACTCCGCTTGGATCGCGCTGAGCCCATGTGACCTGACGGACGCCAACCACACCAGACAAACTGTTCTTGTTCGATTTGGCGAACGCTGGCGGACAGCTCAAACGCCCCATGTGTGAACGGATACTGATGGGTCGCTTTGCTGCGTGTGCCACTAGCCGGACCCCTATCAGTTAGTGAGAAACAGTGTCTCCGCCCGTTGGGGTGGACGACAAGAACAGATGTGCGGGTGGAGAAGTATCCTGACCGATCAATCAGGAGAAGCAGATACGACCCCTTCCGCGTGTTGCGATGGTTGATCGGCGGGACAACTTCGAGCACGGCGTCGCGCCAGGCGCGGGCGACGAAGAGCAAAGCTGCATCGCTGCC
>NZ_JWLL01000006.1 GCF_000814025.1 Tateyamaria sp. ANG-S1
GGGGGCGGTGGGGCGCTATCCATAAATGCTCAGCATCTCGTTCAGATCGTCGAGGCTGTTCGCCTCGGACACGGGTTTGTCGTGCCGCCACCGTGACATGCGCGGAAAGCGGAGCGCCACCCCCGATTTGTGCCGTGTGGACGCCTGGATGCCTTCGAAGGCGATTTCGAAGACGTGATGCGGTGTGACCTGCCTGACGGGACCGAAGCGTTGCTGGGTGTTCTTTTTAACCCAGGCGGTGATCTTGCGGAATTCTTCGTCGGTGAGGCCCGAATAGGCCTTGGTGAAGGGGACAAGTTCGTTGCCTTTCCAGACGGCAAAGGTGAAGTCGGTGAAGAGGTTTGCGCGCCGCCCGTGGCCGGACTGGGCGTAGATCATCACGGCGTCGATGGTGAGCGGGTCGAGTTTCCATTTCCACCAGTCGCCTTTTTTGCGGCCCGTGAGGTAGGGGCTGCCCTTGCGCTTCAGCATCAGCCCTTCGGCCTGCGCGTCGCGGGCGGTGGTGCGGGTGTCAGCCAGTGCTTCCCATGTGTCGAAGGGGACCGTTGGGGAGAGTTTGACAGGGGCGTCAATTGGTAGGTTTTGACAGAGGTTTTCGAGGGTTGCACGGCGCTCCTGAAGCGGTTTTTGGCGCATGTCGGCGCCCTCCCATTCGAGGAGGTCGTAGGCGTATAGGATCACGGGCGCCTCAGTCAGCAGCTTCTTTGGCACCGTCTTGCGCCCGATCCGCTTTTGCAGGGCGTTGAAGTTTTGGGGGGCATTGTCGCCCCATGCCAGCAACTCGCCGTCGAGCACGGTGCCGTCGGGGATGAAGTCGCGGGCGCGGGCCAGTTCGGGGAAGCGGTCGGTCATCAACTCTTCGCCGCGGGACCAGACGAAATGTTCGCCGCCGCGCAGGATCAACTGCCCTCGGATGCCGTCCCATTTCCAGTCGGCCTGCCAGTCGCCTGGGTCGCCGAGGTCTTCGGGTGCGTCCTCCAAAGCGTAGGCGAGGTAGAACGGATAGGGGCGCGAGGCGTTGGCGGCGGGGTCGTCTTCTTCGATCAGTTGTGCCCATGTGGTTGTGGCCGGGTCCCAGTCGCCCATCAGACGGTGGGCCATCTCGGCCTCGTCCTTGCCTGTGGCGCGGGCCAGCGCGCGGGTCATCAGTTTTTGACTGACGCCGATGCGGAAGCCGCCCGTGAGGAGCTTGTTGAAGAGGAAGCGTTGGGTAGGGTCGAGGGACGCCCATGCGTCGAGGACAAAAGCCTTGCGTTCAGGCTCCTCCACTTGAGCAAGGTCGCGCAAGGCGTTGATCCAATGCGTTAAACCGTGATCGGTCTCGGTTTCTGGCGGTGGCAGGACCAGCGCGATTGTTTCAGCCAGATCGCCGACGATGGGATAGGCTTCTTCGAACAGCCAGAGCGGGATGCCAGCGACCTCCGCCCCCCATTCCCGCAGGCGCGTGGTGTTGACCGCCCGCTTGGGACGACGGCCCGAGAAGATGGCGATGGTCCAGATGCGGTCTTCTTCCGGGGCCTGTTGGAAATAGTCGGTGAGGGCTGCGACCTTGACCGTTGTCTTGGTGGATTGGTCGATGGCGTTGAACAGCGCGGCGAAGCGTTTCATGCGGCTTCGTCCTCGGCATCTTCGCCGCCAAATTCGGTTTGGAGGACTTGTGCATTCCAGCCTTGGTCGTTCAGGTAGCGGGTGAAGATTTCAGTGTAACCGTGTGTTACGTATATGTTTTCGGCTTCCGTCTCCTTGATTGCAGACAGCAGGCCCGACCAGTCCGCGTGGTCGGAGATGACAAAGCCGCGGTCGCCTGCGCGCCGTCGCCGGATGCCGCGCAGGGCCATCCAGCCGGAGGCGAAGGCGTTTTCCTGCGCGCCGAATTTGCGCGCCCATGCGGAACCGAGCGCCGAGGGTGGTGCCAGCACAAGGCTACCGGGATGGGCTTTATGATCGAAATCAGCTCCGGCCTGGGTCGTATCGGGCAGCGCGATGCCCTGCGCGCGCATCACGGCATTGGTGTTCTCGATCGCGGTGTGGGTCAGGATCGGGCCGATCTCGGGGTTCAGCATCGACATGAGCCGTTGCGCTTTGCCGAGCGCGTAGCAGCCGAGAAACGCGGTCTTGCCTGCGGCCTTGCACCCCGCCCACCAGTCGTTGATCTGGCCCGCGATCACATCCTGCGACTGCCAGCGAAACACCGGCAGGCCAAAGGTGCTTTCGGTGATGAAATGGTGGCACTTCACCGGCTCAAACGGCGTGGACAGCCCGTCATCGACCACCTTGTAGTCGCCGGATGCAACCCAGACCTCACCCGCGACATCCACCCGGATCTGGGCGGAGCCGGGCACGTGGCCTGCGGGATGGAAAGAGACCTTGGCCCCGCCGATGGTCAGCGTCTCACCGTAACGCACCGTGTCGATGGACACATCGCCCAACCGGTGGCGCATGACGGGCGCGGCGATATCTGTGGCTAGATATGATTCCATCCCCCAGCGCGCGTGGTCGGCGTGGCCATGGGTGATCAGGGCCCGGTCCACGGGCTTCCACGGGTCGATGTAGAAGTCGCCAGCGGGGCAGTAGATGCCAGCGGGGGTGAAGGTCAGCGCGCTCATGCGAGCGAACCTAGCATGCCCGCAGGGTCAGACCAGCCTCAGGCGGCGTCGGCGAACCTGTGGGCGAGCGTGTCGAAGATACCGGCACGGGTGCGGGTGTCTTCCATCAGCACCTCGTGTTCACCGTTCTGGAGCAGATGCAGGTTGCCGTCATCCCAGCTGTCCATGCGCTGATGGATGCGGCCCACATGGACGATGCGCTCATTCGTGCCGAGGAACGTGTCGCAGGGCAGGTTGGGGGCCGGCAGCCTGGACAGGGCCAGCGTTTCCTGCAGCGCCTCGCGCAGCCAGACAAAGCTGGGGCCGCCAAGGGCGAGTTCGGGATGCGCGGTGAGCTGGTCGCGCATCATATCGAACATCTCGATATCGGTGGTCAGCACATTGTCGTCGAAATCCGACGTCAGCACGTAGCTGTCGATGATGGTGCCGGGGGGCAGGCGGTGGCCTTGCCCGATCACCGGCATCATGTGGCCCAAAGCCCAGGCCACGGGCCGCAGGTGGGGCGAGATGCGGATGCCCCACATCGGGCCGGTAAAGCCCGCCGCGTTCACGGGCAGCCCCCGATAGAGCGCCCGCAAGCCGATACAGCCGCCCATGGAATGGCCCAGCAGGAAATAGGGCTCCGGCATGCCGAGTGTGCGTGCGGCCTCAAGCACGGCAGTCACGTCGCGCTGATAGTCCGAAAACTCGTTCACATGACCCAGCCGCCGTTCTTCGTGCAGCCGGTCGGCCAGGCCCTGACCCCGCCAATCCACCGCGATGGTGGCAAAGCCGCGCTCTGCCAACGCCCCGGCAGAGGGGGCGTATTTTTCAACGTATTCGGTGCGTCCGGGGAACATAAGCACTGTTCCCTTGGCGCCATCGGGCCGCCAGCAGCCTATGCGGATGCGCACACCGTCCTCGGCCCTGAGCCAGTAGGCGGAACCTTGCAGCGGTGCGGGGTGCACATCCGTGAAAAGGGGGGCGGCCTCGAATGTCATCAGGCGAGGACGGACGCCAGTTTCATGGCCATGCCCATGTCGCCATCGACCTTGAGCTTGCCGGTCATGAAGGCGGATGTGGGGTTCGTGTCGCCTTCGAGGATCGAACGGAACGTGTCGGCATCGGCGGACAGGGTCACATCGGCCGCCTCGTCTGCCGCGCGTGCGCCGCTGGCGTCCATCATGATCGCGCCTTCGCCTTCGATGTCGAACTTGGCGGTGCCGTCAAAATCGGCGCCTGCCAGTTTTTCGTTCAGCACGGCCACGGCTTCGGTCACTGTGTCACTCATCTTTGATGCCCTTTTCGGTCTGGGGCCGGTGCAGTCTCTGGATTTCGCGGGCCGGCCTGTTACATTCCCTGTTATGGGCACACGCACACGCAAACTCTACCCTGTCGTCACGGCACTTTTACTTACAGTAGGGAATTCCTTACCTGCCGTTGCGCAATCGTCGGTTGACGAGATGTTGGAGGCGTTGCAGAGCGCCGAAAAGGCAGAGGCGATCCGGCTGACCCGCGATATCGAGCGGGTTTGGTCGCAATCCGGTTCCACCGCGCTTGATATGCTGCTGCGCCGGGGCCGCGATGCGCTGGAAGAGCAGCAACCGGACATCGCCATTGAGCACCTGACCGCGCTGATCGACCATGCGCCGGACTTTGCCGAAGGCTGGCATGCCCGTGCCACCGCCTTTTACATGAAGGACCTTTATGGCCCGGCGCTGAGCGATCTGGAAAAGGCGCTGACGCTGAACCCTGACAACTACAACGCCATGTTCGGGTTGGGCGTCATGTTCCAGGAATTCGGCGACACCGTGCGGGCCGAACAGGCCTTTCGGCAGGTTCTCGACTTGCATCCGCACCATGAAAACGCCACCAAGGCGCTTGAGCGGCTCAAGGCCGAGGGCATCGGCCGCACGCTCTGACGAGTTACCGGGGGACAGCCCATGTCGGGCGACGCGCGGGTGGTGGCCGTTCTCGGCCCCACCAACACAGGCAAAACCACCTATGCCATCGAACGGATGCTGGGCCATCGCACGGGCGTGATGGGCCTGCCGCTGCGTTTGCTGGCGCGGGAGGTTTATGACCGCATTGTCGCGTTGCGCGGCCCATCGGTCGTAGCACTGGTTACGGGCGAAGAACGGATCGTGCCGCCCCGCACGCAGTACTGGGTCTGCACGGTTGAGGCGATGCCCGAGGGCATGGGCTGTGACTTCCTGGCCGTCGATGAGATTCAGTTGTGTGCCGATCCTGAGCGTGGGCATGTGTTTACCGACCGGTTGCTCCGCGCTCGTGGCCTGCATGAAACGCTGTTTCTTGGGTCCGACACCATGCGCGGGCCTATTGCCGCGCTTGTGCCGCAGGCGCAGTTCATGCGGCGCGAGCGGATGTCGCAGCTTGTCTATTCGGGGCAGAAAAAGATCAGCCGCATGCGCCCGCGCTCGGCCATCGTCGGGTTCTCGGTTGATAATGTTTATGCCATCGCGGAGCTGATCCGCCGCCAAAAGGGTGGCGCAGCGGTCGTCATGGGCGCGCTTTCGCCCCGCACGCGCAATGCGCAAGTGGACATGTACCAGAACGGCGAGGTCGACTTCCTCGTCGCCACCGATGCTATCGGCATGGGTCTGAACCTCGACATCGACCACGTCGCCTTCTCCTCCCTCACCAAATTCGACGGACGGCGGATGCGCCCCCTCGCGCCCAACGAACTGGCCCAGATCGCGGGACGCGCGGGCAGGGGACAAAAGGACGGCACCTTTGGAGTGACGGGCGACGCGCGCCCGCTGGATGATGGCGTGGCGCAGGCGATCATGGACCACCGGTTCACGCCCCTGCAAAAGCTGCAATGGCGCAACCACGCCCTGCAATTCGGCACCATCGACGCGCTGATCCGCAGCTTAGAGGCGCCCTCAGATCACGAGGTGCTGGTCAAGGCGCGCGAAGCTGATGACCTGCAAGCGCTCAAGTCCCTCTCGGACTCCGCCGAAATCACCGCCCGTTGCACCGACGCCCAATCGGTCCGCCTGCTCTGGGACGTCTGCCGCGTCCCTGACTTCCGCGGCATCTCGCATCAGGAACACTCCGCGCTCCTCGATGTTATCTTCCGCTACCTGCACGAACGCGGCGCGATCCCGAACGACTGGATGGCGCGCCAGATCAAGCGCATCGACCGCTCTGACGGCGATATCGACGCCATTTCCAAGCGATTGGCGTTTATTCGCACATGGACCTATGTCGCGCAGCGCAAAGGGTGGGTAGATGATGAAAGTCATTGGCGGGACGAAACCCGCCATGTAGAAGACCGCTTGTCAGACGCGCTCCACGCGAAACTGACGCAAAGATTTGTAGACCGGCGCACGAGCGTGCTCTTGCGCCGGCTAGGCCAGAAGGAGGCCATGGTGGCCGAAGTAAACGACGCAGGTGAAGTGACTGTCGAGGGCGAGTTCGTCGGCAAGTTGGACGGGTTCCGGTTTTCCCAGGACAAGGGGGCAGGCGCGGCCGAAGCCAAGACGATCAAGACCGCAGCGCTGCAGGCGCTGGCCCCTCATTTCCACCTGCGGGCCGACCGGTTCTACAACGCGCCGGACACCGAACTGGATTTCACCGAACAGGGCGGGCTCATGTGGGGCAGCTCTGCGGTGGGCAAGCTGGTGGCTGGGCCGGACGCGCTGAAGCCGCAGGTCGAGGTGTTTGTCGACGATGTTGCAGGCCCCGAGGTTGCGCAAAAGGTGCAGCGCCGCCTGCAACACTTCATCGACCGCAAGGTTGCGGCCCTGTTCGAGCCGTTGATCGCCATGCAGAAGGATGAGGCGCTGACCGGCCTCGCCAAAGGCTTCGCCTTCCAGATGGTCGAAGCCATGGGCGTTTTGCCCCGTGCAACTGTCGCCGATGACGTCAAAGCACTGGATCAGGACGCACGCGGGCTGCTCCGCAAGCATGGCATCCGCTTTGGCCAATTCACCATTTTCATGCCGCTGCTGTTGAAACCTGCACCCACGCGCCTGCGTCTGGTGCTGTGGTCGCTGGCGCAGGGGCTCTCGGAATTCCCCGAATCTCCGCCCCCCGGCCTCGTTACTGTGCCTGCCATGACAGGGGGACCCCGCGACACCGACACCATGTCGGGCTACCGCAACGCGGGCGAGCGGGCGATCCGCATCGACATGCTGGAACGGCTCGCCGACATGCTGCGGGCAGAGGATTCGCGCGGCGGGTTCGAGGCCAAGGCCGACATGCTGTCGATCACCGGCATGACGCTGGAACAGTTCGCCACATTGATGGAAGGGCTGGGCTATAAGGCCGATAAGGGCGAGCGGGAAAAGGTCAAGCCTGTTGACGCAGTTGTCTCGGCCGACGCGACCCCGGACGCCACAGATCAGCCCGTGATGGATGCGGCCGACGCGGAAACGGCAGAAGCCGCGACCGAAACACCCGCACCGGCGGATGTGTCCGAAGGCACGGAAAACATCGCAGATGCGGGTCAGGCCCCTGTGATCGAGGAACCTGCGGAGACATCCGAGGTCCCGGCAGATATCCCGGCCAACTCCGAAACCGAAATTGACCCCGGCACTGCGCCAGATGAAGCCGCCGCTGGCCCAGAAATCGAAGTGTTCTACACCTTCACCTGGGGTCGCAATCAGGGTGGCAACCGCCGCCAGAACCAGGGCGGCAACCGGCGTCAGAATCAAGGCGGCAAGGGTGGTCCCAAAGGCAAACCCAAGGGCAAGGGCCCGCGCCGCGACGGCGGCAACAAGCCACAGAACTTCTCGGCTCGGCCGCCGAAGAAGGAAAAGGCGATCGACCCCGATAACCCCTTTGCAGCCGCCCTCATGGGGTTGAAGGACGACAAGTAAGTGCCGGACGAGGCGGGCAAACTGCGGCTCGACAAGTGGCTGTGGTTTGCGCGCTTCTTCAAGACGCGGTCGCTTGCGGCCACCCGCGTCGCTGCCGGTGATGTGCGGGTCAATGGCGAGCGTGTCACCAAACGCGCCACCACGATCAGCCCCGGTGACGTGCTGACCTTTTCACAAGGTCGTGTGGTCCGGGTGATTGAGGTCAAAGCCATCGGAAATCGTCGGGGACCAGCGCCCGAAGCGCAGGCGCTTTACACCGATATGTCCCCGCCACCGCCGCCAAAAGAAACGCCCGTTCCGGAAAATCCGCGCTTTGAAGGAAAAGGACGTCCGACCAAGAAAGACAGACGGCAAGCTGATCTTTCCCGGTCACGCCATCTTGAATGATAGCGCCCACTCCTTTAGCTAAGCTATGCCCGACCAGATGAGACACCCCTTATGACCTATATCGTCAACGACTCCTGCATCGCCTGTAAATACACCGACTGCGTCGAAGTGTGTCCGGTCGACTGCTTCTACGAGGGGGAGAACATGTTGGTGATCCACCCGGACGAGTGCATCGACTGTGGTGTGTGCGAGCCCGAATGCCCCGCCGACGCCATCCGCCCCGATACGGAGCCGGATATGGAGAAGTGGGTGGAGTTCAATCGGAAATACTCCGAGATGTGGCCGGTGATCATCACCAAGAAGGACCCGTTGCCCTCCGCCGAGGAGATGGACGGCAAAGAGGGCAAGATGGAGCTGTTCTCGGAAAAGCCGGGCGAGGGCGGCTGAGCCTTCGAATCGGTTTTACCAAGGGTCGGCGTTGAAATATCGAGACGTATTGGCTTGGAAAATCAGGGGTTTCTGAAAGTTTCCTTTGGGTAAACTTTCGAATCCCTCATTTTTATGCTATGGTTTTGTGACAACAGACAGATGGATGCTGGCCTGACCTGTCGCACTGCTGACCGGTCTGCTTGAAAATTTGACACAAACCGCACCAAGACGTGGCAATTGCTGCCCCGCCTGATGCGGTTTTGACTGTCAAAAAGCTGGCGTTCTGCGTCGTTATGAGGATCAGGAATGACAAAATCTAAGAAACTCGACTTCCGCCCCAATGAATACGTGGTCTACCCCGCCCATGGCGTGGGCCAGATCACCTCGGTGGAAAAGCAGGAAGTGGCCGGCATCGAGCTGGAACTGTTCGTCATCACCTTTGAAAAGGACAAGATGACCCTGCGTGTCCCCACCAACAAGGCGACCGAGATCGGGATGCGGGCGCTGTCGAGCCCCGATGTGATCAGCCAGGCCATGAAGACCCTCAAGGGCAAGGCCAAGGTCAAGCGCGCGATGTGGTCCCGCCGGGCGCAGGAATACGAGCAAAAGATCAACTCGGGCGATCTGATCGCCATCGCAGAAGTTGTCCGCGACCTGCACCGTACCGATGACCAGCGCGAGCAAAGCTATTCCGAGCGTCAGCTTTACGAAGCGGCACTCGAGCGTCTGACGCGCGAAGTGGCTGCCGTGTCCGGTGGTGACGAGATCGCCGCCGCCAAAGAGGTGGACGAGGTGCTCAGCAGCCGGATTGCTGCTTAAAATCTGGTTAACGAAAATCGCAAGTCGTTGAAATCAAACGTGTCCCCGCGGGGACACGTTTCTTTTTTATGCGATGGTAACCAGCGTCAGCAACACAGCCATCTCGCTCAGCACGCAAGTCGCCCCCAGAATATCACCCGTCTGCCCGCCAATCTTGGCCCGCGCGATCAGCCCCACCGCCAGTGCCACAGCACCCGCGATGAGCGCAGCGAAGAGCCCCGGCATCCCGACCAAAAGCATGGCTCCGACCACCCCAATCAAAACTGCCACGATCACCGTCCCGAGCGACGCGGCCCCCACCGCATGTGACAACCCGCTGCTGCGCGCATGGGGCAGGGCCAGCATCAAGGGCGGCATCGCCGCGCGGCTCAACATCAGCGCGGCAACGATCCCCGCCCAGTTCACCTCCGCCAGCCCAATCCAGCGCAGGCCCATCACCACGATCAGCGCCAGCACGCCGTAGGCGCCAATGCGGCTGTCCTTCATAATCTCCAACCGTCGTTGACGGTTGTGCCCACCCCAAAGCCCGTCTGCCGTGTCGGCCAGCCCGTCTTCGTGCATGGCCCCGGTGAGCATGATGAGCGCGCCCAGCAGGATGCCCCCGACGGCCATCGTCGGAAGACCGAGCCCAGCCAGCGCGACGCCCAGCACAGACAGGATCAGGCCTAGCACCAGCCCGACCAGCGGGTAGGCCCAGACCGCGCGCGCGCCGTGGGCAAAGGCGTGATCGGGCAGCGGCGGCATTGGCAGGCGGGTCAGCAGCACAAGTGCTGCGGGAATGTCCCAGAGGTGCCCAAAGCGGCCCATGTCGGAATCATTCTGTTGCATGTCCGGTCCTGACTTGCGGGTGCGCCCCGTTTGGGTAAAGACCGGTGCACCAACAGGCAAGGACGACATTCCATGAGCTTCGACAGTTTGGATGCGCTGCGCGCGCTTTTGGCCGACATGCCCGGTCCTAACGAGGACGCGGCAGCGGGGGCGGCAGATCGCAACGGGCAGCTGACCAAACCGCCCGGCGCGCTCGGGCGGCTCGAGGATCTGGCGCAGTGGTATGCGGGCTGGCGGGGCAATCCCCGGCCGTCGATTGAAGCGCCGCAGGTTATTGTCTTTGCGGGCAACCACGGGGTTGCGGCGCGGGGCGTGTCAGCCTTTCCGCCCGAGGTCACGGTGCAGATGGTGGCGAATTTCGAACATGGTGGCGCGGCCATCAACCAGCTTGCCAAGACCTTTGGCGCGCGGATGGATGTGGTGCCACTGGATCTGGAAACGCCCACTGCGGATTTCACCGAAGGCCCTGCGATGACAGAGGCAGAGGGTGTTGCCGCACTTCGCGCGGGATGGGACGCGGTGGATGAAGGTGCGGACCTTTTGGTCGTGGGCGAGATGGGGATCGGCAACACGACCTCGGCTGCCGCCATTGCGACGCGGCTTTTTGGCGGCGATCCGGGCGACTGGACGGGCCGTGGCACCGGGGTTGAAGGCGATGCGCTGGCGCTGAAGGTGCAGGTCGTGGCTGACGCGCTCGCGACCCATGGGGCGGCGACGGACGGGCTGGGCGTACTGATGCGTATGGGTGGGCGTGAGCTCGCTGGGATGGCGGGTGCCATCGCGCGGGCGCGCAGCTTGCGTATCCCGGTGATTATGGACGGTTTCATCTGCACGGCGGCTGCCGCCTGTCTGGAAAAGACGCAAGCGGGGGCGCTGGATCACGTGGTGGCCGGGCACCAGAGTGCCGAGGGGGCCCATGGCCGGATGCTGGAAGCTCTTGGAAAAGAGCCTTTGCTGTCCCTTGGATTGCGCTTGGGCGAAGGCTCCGGGGCCGCACTCGCCATTGGGGTGCTCAAGGGCGCGATTGCATGCCATTCAGGCATGGCGACCTTTGCCGAGGCGGGTGTGTCCGACGGGTAGCGTCGGTGGGTGCTCTCTTGGCGTTGCCAATTCGCCCACCCGCCGACCCCGTGACGCGAGACTACGCCCGCTTGGGTTCCTCTTGCCGCGCCGACAGGGCCGCTTCGAGCGATTGTTCGAGGCTTTTCGCCCGTTCGACATAGGCGTCGTTCTTGGAAGCCGGGATGTTCGGGTCCCAGACCTCGGCCAATTGCCGGACGGCATCGCGGTCGTGGGCGTAGAAGACCCGTTCAGCTTCCGCCGCTTCGTAATCCGTGAGACCTAATTTTTCGAGCGCGTAGCGTCCGGCGCGAAGTGAACTGTCAAACATCTCGCGCACGATGTCGTCTGCTCCCGCCTGATAGAGCCGGTACACATGCACCCGATCATAGGCGCGGGCGATGATGTGGATGTCGGGCCGGGTCTTGCGGGCGTAGGCGACAAGCCGGGTGGCCGCGTCCTTGTCATCGAGCGCCACGACAAGGATGCGCGCGGTGTGCAGGCCCGCTGCATGCAGGATGTCGGGGCGGCTGGGATCGCCCAGAAACCCCTTGAACCCGAAGCGGCGCATCAGCGCGATGGTTTCCATGTCGTGATCGAGCACGACGGTGTTGAAGCCGGAGCCTTGCAGCAGCCGGTTCACGATCTGGCCGAAGCGTCCGATGCCTGCGATGATAACGGGCCCTTCCTCGTCAATGTCATCTGCTTCAATGTCGCCGCCGGCATCGCTCATGCGGCGTGATTGCAGCTCGTTTATGATAAAGAGCAGTGGTGTGATCAGCATGGTCAATGCGATGACCAGAAGCAGGGTCTCGGCGACGGATTGCGGGATGACACCCTGGGCGACGGAGAAGGCGACGAGGACGAAGCCGAACTCGCCCGCCTGGGCGAGGCCGAGGGTGAAGAGCCAGCGATCGCGGCCCCGGATCTTGAACGCGACGGCGAGGCAATAGAGCAGCGCGCCCTTGATCGCGATCACCAGGATCGCCATCGAGATGAGGGCGGGCCAGTCTTCGAACAGCAGGGTGAAGTTGATGCCTGCGCCAACGGTGATGAAGAAGAGCCCCAGAAGCAGGCCCTTGAAGGGTTCAAGGTCCGACTCAAGCTCGTGCCGGAATTCGGAGCTGGCGAGTACAACCCCTGCGAGGAATGCGCCGAGGGCGGGGGACAGGCCCACCAGCATCATCAGGAAGCTGATCGATACCACGATCAGGAGGGCGAGAGCGGTGTACATCTCGCGCAGGTGGGCGGCGTGGATGAAGCGGAAGATGGGGCGGGTGAGGAAGACACCGGCGAGGATCACGGCGCCCACCGCCGCGATGGTAACGAGGGTCACGCCCCAGCCGGGCAGCCCTTCGACCAGGCTCATCGTGGCACCGTGGCCGTGGTCACCGCCGTGCCCGTCGCCATTGGCGCGGTAGATGGAGCCGTCGGCGTTCATCTGGACAGGAACCGTGGCGGCCAGCAGGGGCAGGAAGGCGAGGAAGGGGATGACGGCGATGTCCTGCGTCAGCAGCACCGAGAAGACGGAACGCCCGCCACTGGTTTGCATCAGCCCCTTTTCCGACAGGGTTTGCAGGACGATGGCGGTGGATGACAGCGATAGGGTCAGCCCGATGGCGAGCGCAATGCCCCACGGCTGGTGGTAGGCCATGGCCACGCCCATGATGGCCAGTGTTGACAGCACGATCTGCAGGCCGCCCAGCCCCAGCAGCTTGTGCCGCATGTCCCAGAGTGCGCGCGGTTCAAGTTCGAGGCCGATGAGGAACAGCATCATCACCACGCCGAATTCGGCGAAGTGTTGCAGGTCTTCGGTCTCTGCCCCGACAAGGCCCAGTACGGGGCCGATGGCGATCCCGGCGGCGAGGTAGCCCAGCACTGAGCCGAGGCCGAGCCGCGCCGCGATGGGCACCGCGATCACTGCGGCGGCAAGGTAGATTGAGGCCTGGTAGAGAAAACTTTCCATGGTGGACCCTGTCCTTGGCGGTCTTGTCCTCCACCATGCCGTGCTGCATTGGAAATACAACCCGACCCCTTGGTATGGGGCCGATTTTGCGGGTGCGGCGCGCCGGGCGCGCGATGCGTTGGCAGTTTTACGTGGGCAGCGGGCCGTCGCGTTTGAGCTGGTCCATCACGATCTGGCTGTGCACGCGGGCGACGGCGGGGTGCGGCAGCAGCACCTCATGGATCAGGACGTTGAGCGCGGCGAGGTCGGCGCAATAGACCCGCAGGAGATAGTCGGCATCGCCTGTCATGGTCCAGGCGCTTGTCACCTCCGGGCGCGTATCGATCAGGCGCGCGAAGCTGCTGGCGTGTTCGGGGCCATGAACGGCGAGGTGCACCTGGACGAAGCCCTGGACGCCGAGCCCCAGCTTTTTGGCGTCGAGCCGGGCGATGTAGCCCTGAATGTAGCCTTCGGCTTCGAGCCTTTGGCGGCGGCGCCCAACCTGGCTGGCCGAGAGGTGCAGCATGTCGCTGAGTTCTTGTGCCGTCAGGTGCGCGTTCTTTTGCAGGGCGGCGAGCAGGCGGGTGTCGATATGGTCGAGCATGTGCGGGGCTTTCGCGGAAATTCGAGGCATTGTGCGGGAAACGTGCGTAAATGAAAAGATGTGCGCTTGAATACGCGCAGATGCCGCGGGCAAGAGCCGCCATATTCAGGGGTAACTCAGATTTGGAGGTCGTCCAATGGGTCCGTTCCCGCACAATGCCCCGAAATCCGTCATCAACGCCGAGAACCCGGCGGGCACGGACGGGTTTGAATTTGTTGAATTTGCCCATCCCGAGCCGGAGGAGCTGCGCGCGCTCTTTGCCCGGATGGGGTACGCTAAGGTGGCGCGGCATCGGTCCAAAGATATCGAGCTGTGGCAGCAGGGGGATATCACCTATGTGCTGAATGCCGAGGCGGACAGTTTTGGGGCGCGGTTTGTGGAGGAACACGGGCCCTGTGCGCCGTCGATGGGCTGGCGCGTGGTTGATGCGCAGCATGCGTTCGAGCGGGCGGTACAGTTGGGGGCCGAGCCCTATGAAGGTGCTGGCAAGGTGCTGGATGTGCCTGCGATCTACGGGATCGGAGGCAGCCTGATCTATTTCGTGGATCGGTATTATGAGACGTCGCCTTACAACGACGAATATGAGTGGCTGGCGCAGTCGAAGCCGCGTGGCGTGGGGTTCTTCTATCTCGATCACCTGACGCACAATGTGCACAAGGGGAACATGGACACGTGGTTCCGGTTTTACGGAGACCTGTTCAACTTCAAGGAAATCCGGTTCTTTGATATCGAGGGCAAGTTTACCGGGCTGTTTTCGCGTGCGTTGACCTCGCCTTGCGGCCGTATCCGTATTCCGATCAATGAGGATCGCGGGGAGACGGGGCAGATCGTGGCTTACCTCAAGAAGTACAACGGTGAGGGGATTCAGCACATCGCGGTGGGGTCGGACGACATTTACGACAGCACGGATGCGATTGCCGAGAACGGTTTGAAGTTCATGCCGGGGCCGCCCGATGCGTATTATGATCTGTCCAAGGAGCGGGTCGCGGGGCACGAAGAGCCCATCGACCGGATGAAGCGCCACGGTATCCTGATCGACGGCGAGGGGGTCGTGGATGGGGGTGAGACCAAGATCCTGCTCCAGATATTTTCCAAGACAGTGATCGGGCCCATTTTCTTTGAGTTCATACAGCGTAAGGGCGATGACGGCTTTGGCGAGGGGAACTTCAAGGCGCTGTTCGAGAGCATCGAACAGGAGCAGATCAACAATGGGGAACTGGCGGCTGAGTGACCGGTTTTCGGCGCGAAAACCGTTTGGAATTTGGCGCAAACTCCGGTGCGGGGCGGTTTTCAGCGTCGGAAAACCACCGGAAACGGCAGCGGTTTCCGACTAGTTCGGCATCTTGAGGATGAGGTTGCGGTTACCTTTCTGGTAGCGCAACTCGCTGTCGCCAATGGCCGACACACGACCGCCATCAAAGCGGTCGCCCACTGCGACTTTCTGATACCGCCCGTTCCGCAACCGGACCAGAGCCCGGCGGTTGGACGGTGTGCCATAGACTCCGATCAGGTTCACGCGGCTGAGGTTGATGGCGTTGCGCACGGTGGCCTCACGCGCGACAGACGCCGAGGAGGGAATGGACGGTGCAACCGTGCGCGGGGCTACAGCGGCCACTTGTTGCGGTGCGGTGGCTGCTGGGCGCGAGGCGCGGGCGACGGTGCGCTCGAAATTGCGGGGGCGCGTTTGTGGTCGGAAAGACTGCGCTGTCGCCAGTGGACTGATGGGGGCAGCGGCTTCTGCGACGGCGGCGGCCACAGCGGCGGCGTCTGTTTCGGGATCAGGGGCGGCTTCCACCTCTTGCGGGGCGGCCGGACGCAAGCGGGGGCGCAGTTGCGCCAGTTCGGATCGTGACAGGCCGCCCAAGGTCGCGCGTTCGTTCTGTTCCACCAGGTTGCCGGGCCGTGCGCGCGGGCGCTGTTCTGCCAGTTGCTGCAGGTCCGGTGCGGGAGTGGCATCCGGCTCTTCTGGCGTGCCTGCCGCCGGATCGCGTGGATCTGCGGGTGGCACGAGGGGCGGGCGGCCCAGGAAAACGGTGAACCCGTCCGGGGTCAGCGCGCCCTCTTCGGTCGGGATCACCTTGCCATTGCTGTCAAATGCAAAGTCTGTTCCGGCGGCCGGGGGGGAGGCGACGTCTGGCAGGGCCACGTCGGTCAGAAACCCCTCGGTCTCCGGCAATGCGATGGCGTCGAGTGCGGGGCTGACCGGATCGATGCCGGTGACATAGAGATCTTCGAGCTGGATCAGGCCGCTGGGCTCTTGCGGTACCTGCGGTGCCTTGGGCCAGATGCCGGTGACCGCATAGCGCGCCTCAAGCGCTGCCTGGTCCAGTTCGGGTTGTGCTGCCGGATCCGGTTGCGGGTTGCGCAGTGCGTCGAGAACGGCGGCATCTTCCGAGGTCAGGCCATCGGACAACCCCTCGTTCAGCGATGCGATGATCAGGTCATCCCCACCTTGGGCAGAGGGTTCCAGGTCCACCGTTGCGCCCACATCCTCGGCCAGTGACTGCGCAGTGTCGGCGGGCAGCGTGGAAGCCAGCGTACGCTCGCGTTTGGGAAAGAGCTTGGCCAAGCCGTCATCGAGGAAGACCGAGGCCCAGGCTGCGACACCTGCAAGGAACACCAGCAGGATGACTGTCAGGATGAGGCCAAGAAAGCGCGGCTTCCCACCCACTTCGACATCGCTGCGGGCCCCGAAGACAGTCATCTGCTGCGCTTCGGCAGTCGACGCGCTGGCTGTTGCTGTTCGTGCCGCGCGGTTGGGTGTGACGGTGTCTGTCGCAGCGGGTGTGTGGCGGGGTTTGCGGCGCGACAGGAAACCGGTCTTGCGCTTTGGTTCCTGTGGTGTTTCCGGCTCGCCCTGCACTTCTGCCGTGCCTTCGATCGGAGGGGCGGCGCGCAAACTCCGGGCCGCAATCTGTTGCGGGCTGAGAGACGGCGGTGGCGGCGTGTCCGAGGCTGGTTCCGTGATGGTCAGCCGGGGCGTTGCGGGCGTTTTTGGTGGGGTGCGTGTGACACCGCCAAGCGCAGTTGCGGGGCTAGCAAGGTCAGTGGGGCGGCGGCGCGTCGCAAAGCCGGTGAGCGATGGGCGTTCGTCGCTCTCGCTGTCATCTTTGGGTGGGGCTGACGGGTTTTCGTCGTCTATGTGGTTATCCGACTGAGAAGGCTTTGAAACCGCCTTTGGTCCGGTTTGGTCGGCAATAACCTTGGGCTCGTCCGCCAGAGGCTTCGGCAGGTCCGGCACCTTTTTGTTTGGCGAGTCCGGCGTCTTTTCCGATGTGTTCTGTGGTGGAACTGTGTCGCTATCACCCTTCAAAGGCAGGTCATGCGATGTCTCAACCCGGTCGTCTTCGCCGTCAGATACGTTCGCGTCGTTTTGTTCTGTCGCGTCGTTTTCTGCTGTTGGTGCTTCTGCGGCAATGCTCGTACTTGGCTCGGCTTGCGTTAGTGTGGCCTGGGGTTCTTCATCGCCATTGAGATGCGGCAGCACAACAACGCGGATGCCGTCCGGTTCTACGCGGGCCTCTTCACCCAGGATCGACCGGGCATGGGCGGTTTCGCCGAAAAACGGCTCACCCAGAAAACCCGCATCTTGCGGTGCTGCAACGAAGCTGACCGGGTGGAACTCGTGCTCAACCGCGAACGCCTCTGCCTCGGCCAGCGTTTCGCGTGCGACAGCTGCAATATGGGATACTTCGCCCTCTGCCGAGATGTCGTAGGCCAGCGCTTCGACCGGGTAGGGCGTTGCGCCTTCGAGCGCGTTTTGTGCCGCCTCACGACGCGCCGCATCGTCCACGTGCCCGGTCTTTATGCTCAGATATTTAATCTGCTCGTCCGGGATGATCAGTTTCGTGCGCAGGCGCTCGGCCTTTACGTTCAGCGCCTTCTCGCGAAGTGCAAGTAGACCATCGGACAGACTGGGGGTGTTGACCGCGACTGACCCAATGTCTCGCCACCCCCCGGCTGCGCGATGCAGCAGGCGGATCCCGTCGAATGACAAGGAAAGCGCGAATTCAGGCTTCATGTCTGGCCCATACCAATTGGTCGCGCGGATTGAAACACCCCGCGCCAGTGGGGCAAAGATAAAGCAGGTCTTTGCGCATGCAAAGAAAAAGCCGCGTGAGCTGCTTGTTCACGCCGGGCCGAGTATACAGCTTTAACCATAGCATTGACGTGGAGGAATTTATGAAACTGCCTTTTGCAACAGTCGCATTGTGGATGATGCTCGCCCCCTTTGCCGCAGCGCAGCAGGGCGAGATGCCGGTGTTGTCGGTGACCGGTGAGGGGCAGGTGGCTGTGGCCCCGGATATGGCCGTGATTTCGCTGGGTGTTGTGCATGTCGATGAGACTGCGGGTGCTGCCATGGCGCAGGTGAGTGAGGACGCGACGGCCCTGATCAACGCATTGTTAGAGCGTGGCGTGGCCGTGCGGGACATCCAGACCGCGCAGCTGAGTGTCGGGCCAGTTTGGAGTGCTTACGATTCAAATGAGCGTACCATCACCGGGTTCGAGGCCCGAAATACCGTACGGGTCCGTGTCCGCGATCTGGATGGGCTGGGCGAGATACTGGATGAGGTGCTGGCCGTGGGCGCCAACACGTTCAACGGGCTTAGCTTCGAGCTGCAGGATTCCAGCACGGTGGAGGCAGAGGCCCGTGCGGCCGCGGTGCGTGATGCGATGCAAAAGGCGGCCGAATTGAGTGGGGCCGCCGACCTGACGCTGGGTCCTGTTCTGAGCCTGAGTGAAGGTGTGGAGGGGCCGCGGCCGGAGATGTTTGCGGCCGCCGCCCGGTCTGCCGATGTGCCGATTGCAGCGGGCGAGTTGCTGGTCACGGCGCGGGTGTCGATGCAGTTCGCGCTGGAGCCGTGATCCCAAGGCCGCGCTGATGCGCGACATCATGTTTTAGGGGCTCTGCCCCCGTCGCCGTTGGCGACGTCCCCGGGATTTTTTGAAACAGGGAATTCGGACGGGTCGATGCTGCGCTTAGGGTGGTGTGCGTGGTTCGCATGGCCGATGTTTGGCGCGTGTCGTGTCGTTTAAGCGCGCCGACGCTGTGTGGGTTTTGAAGCAGGACCGGGTAGGACAAAGGGCGCAGGTGGATGGCCTGCGCCCTTTCTGTGATCAGCTGGCCGCCTTTGACAGCGCCTGGTCGAGATCGGCAATCAGGTCGTCTGCATCCTCGATCCCGATGGAGACGCGGACCACTTCGGGTGCGGCACCTGCGGCGCGCTGCTGTTCTGCCGTGAGCTGGCGGTGCGTGGTGGAGGCCGAGTGGATGATCAGCGACCGTGCGTCGCCCAGGTTGGCCACGTGGCTGAAGATTTCCAGCGCGTTCACCAGTTTCACGCAGGCGTCGTAGCCACCCTTGACCGCGAAGGTGAAGAGGCCGCCGGCACCGCGGGGGCAGATCTTGGCCACGCGGTCGTAATAGGGCGAGGATTTGAGGCCTGCGTAGGTCACGTAGTCGACGCGGTCGTCCTGTTCGAGCCATTCGGCGATCTTGAGCGCGTTTTCCACGTGCCGGTCCATACGCAGCGACAGGGTCTCGGTCCCCATCAGCGTGTAGTGGGCGGCTTGCGGGTTCATGGTCATGCCGAGATCCCGCAGGCCGATGGCGATGCCGTGGAAGGTGAAGGCGAGCGGGCCGAAGGTCTCGTGAAACTTGAGACCGTGATAGGCCGGTTCGGGCGCGCTGAGCGAAGGGAACTTGTCGTTGGCCGACCAGTCGAAGGTACCCGAATCCACAACCACGCCGCCGGTGACTGTGCCGTTGCCCGTCAGGTACTTGGTGGTGGAGTGCACGACCAGCGTGGCGCCATGTTCGATGGGGCGGCACAGGTATGGCGTGGCGCTGGTGTTGTCCACGATCAGCGGGATTTCAGCGGCATCGGCGATGGCCGAGATGGCGTCGAGATCGGTGATGTAGCCGCCGGGGTTCGCGATCGCCTCGCAGAAGACGGCGCGCGTCTTGTCGTTGATGGCGGCCTTGACCGCGTCGAGATCGTCAAAGTCGACAAAAGTCGCTTCCCACCCGAAACGTTTGATGGTCTGGCTGAACTGGGTGACCGTGCCACCGTAAAGGCGGGTGGAGACCACCACGTTGAGGCCCGGTGCCATCAGCGGGAACAGCGCCATGATTTGCGCCGCGTGACCGGATGAGCAGCAGACGGCACCAACGCCGCCTTCGAGCGTGGCGACGCGCTCTTGCAGCACGGCAACGGTCGGGTTCGTCAGGCGGGAGTAGATGTAGCCGACCTCTTGCAGGTTGAAGAGGGCGGCGGCGTGTTCGGCATCGCGAAAGACAAAGGCGGTCGATTGGTAGATCGGCGTCTGCCGCGCGCCTGTTGCCGGGTCTGGCCGGGCACCGGCGTGGATCTGAAGGGTGTCAAAGCCGTATTTGGGGCCGTCGGTCATGTCTCTCTCCCGCTTCTCGCGCATGGCGCCAGGTCAATGTCATTGCCGCTGTTGTTAGGCAATGGGACCAAAGTGGGCAAGGGCTGGCGACGGCCCGAACGGGTCAGGCCGTTTTCATCCGGGTGTCAAACAATGTGTCCAATGCTCTCATGCAGTTTTCGATCACCTGCGAATTCCGCCGTATTTTCAACAAGCCCCGTCAACCCGGCCATCTTCAATTCTTCGAAGCAGGAAGAACTAAAAACCGGATAGAGGAAATTGAGATGGAGGCACCAAAATGGAAGTCTTTGCAGATAGAGGCGCAGAGCGTCTTTATTGACCAGCTCCCCAGCCACCCGTGGCCTCGAGAAAGGCCCGGAAAAGGGTAAGCGGTGAGGCTTCAAAGGCTTTCGGGCGCGATCTTCGCGCGGAATGAGTATATTGCGTTGAATCCAATGAAAATACCGTCCAGGCACAGGTGAACCATCCGATTTCGTCAGACTGACATTAAGGAAAATGCTGCCATCAGGGTCTATATCATCAAGCAGTAAGCGGGCGCGTTCAGACACAATACCAAAGGGCGGCCACGCGAATAAATCCGGTATGTGCTCAACCACGTAATCCGCAACCAACTTCAGATCGCTTGCGTACTGGGCAAGGTTCTCTTCGGTCTCCAAGAAACGCGCATGCATCCACTGCGGGCCAACCTCTGGTGGCATGGCCTGAATGTCAAAAAGCGGTGACTCTTCGGGCGATGCGAGTATTCCACGAGGTGGATAGTAGGGCGGCTTTGCAAGGTGCTCAAAGCTGAGATGCCCATCCAGCGTAACGCCCATTTTGCAGTAGAATGTTGCAGGGCGGCAAACGGTTTTGGATGGCTGTTCGATGATCAGAGGCGGCGATTTAGCCATTTTTTTACCCGTCACTGTAGGCCATTGCGGTTCGGTGTTGCGGATCAGCTTGTGCAGGGTCGCTGCAAGAAATGATGGTGTCAATCAAACCAATTCGTGGAAGTCTTGTCTTCAATCAAGATAGAGGTACCTGCCTGACGTCTGCTGTGAGCGAGGTGCTGCAACGTTCGTTCATAGCCCACCCCAAACCGCTTTATGGTCGTAAGGTCCTGGTGCGGCATCACCTACGTTTGGGCCACACGCAGTTTTCCGGCAAAAAATTCGAAAATTTCTCTATCTCTTGCTTCGATTTCAAGGGCGGATGTGGGGCACATCGGGCGCATGGTTCTCTCCTGCGTCGAACGTGCCGCCCGACAATGGCGTCGGTGACGGGATGCCTTTCAGAAGTCCGCTGCGAAGTCGCCTGATAGGGCGTATATCGTTGTCTCTTGATCAGGACTTTGGCAGTGACTGCACCGTTCTGCGCCGGTGCGTCAGGCCTTGGGACGCACAAAGGGTGCTGATCTTCGCAGCCCCGCCAAAAGCTGGGCGGCACACCTAGCCCTCTTCGTTCGCGCGCTTAAGTGAGTCAAAGAATTCGCGAAACAGGATCACCTTACCGTTCGTCACCTGTACGATCACAACATACTCGTTCGAATAATCCTTGCCCGTTCGAGTGTTTGTCAGATCGCCATGAAACTCGATGATGACCCATTCGGGGTCGGCGCCGGGATGGACCGCCTTGATGGGAAAACCGCGCGGCTTCTTGTAGCCCTTGGTTCGCGAAAAGTAGGTGCGCAGGTTTTCGATCCCGACGACCGGGGCCTGCGCATGGGGTGAAAACGGAAACTCCAGTCTTCCGTCATCATGCCAAAGCGTCATCAACGTCTCCATATCACCGCGGCCAAGGGTTTCCAGAAAGTGAGTTGCGGCCTCGATCGTTGCATCATGTGCTTTGGTCACAAAGTCGGGGCGGGCGGTTGTTTCGGTCATCGGGGAAGACCCTCCAGAAGATCGTCAAGGCGAATGGGAAGGTGCCGGACACGAATGCCGGTTGCATTGTAGACTGCGTTCGCAATTGCGGCAGATGCGCCGACATTGCTGATTTCGCCAAGCCCACGCGCACCAAACGGATTGAAGTCGTAGTCCGGGATATCCAGCATCTCGACGTCAAGCTCATGCACGTCGGCATTCACGGGGACATAGTACTCACCAAGGCTTGGGTTGACGAAACGACCGGTCTTGTCGTCGATGAATGTCTCCTCCATGAGCGCCATGCCGATGCCGAATGTCATGCCGCCCAACATTTGACTGCGGGCGGTTTTGGCGTTGATCACGCGCCCAACGTCAAAGACGCCGGTCATCTTGGGCACGCGAATGATGCCATAGTCCCGGTCGATCCGAACCTCGGCAAAGATCGCACCGAAGGAATAGAAACTCTTGTCGGTTTCAACACCGCCTGCAAATCCGTAGATGTCGTTGGTGCCGCCCTCCGCAGCGATCGCTGGCGACCCTGTGGGTATCAGCTCCGTCATCGGAACCGAAAGTGCGCCCGTGCGCAGCGCACCGCCATCAACCACAAGCGGCTCATTGCCCAGCGTCTTGCCGATCTTCACCAGGCGCGCCCGCAGCGTTTCAGAAAGCACCCGGCACGCATCATCGACCGCCGCAGCGACGCTGGCCGTGGTCATGGAGCCGCCCGCAAGAGGACCGGGGGGCAGGTCACTGTCCCCGATCAGAACGCGAACAGTGTCGGGCGATGTGCGGAACCGGTCCGCGACCATCTGCGCCAGAACCGTGTACAGCCCAGTGCCGATATCTTGCACCGCAACGGCCACGTGCAAGGTCCCATCGCGATCCAGCGTAAGACGGGTCTGTGTCGGCGTGCGGTAGCCCGGGTAGCAGGCCGTCGCCATGCCAAGACCGACAAGGTCCTTGCCCTCACGCCATGTGCCGGGTGCCCTGCGGCGCGCCCAACCGATCCTTTCGGCACCGCGGTCATAGCAGTCCAGCAAGTGCTTTGACGACCATTTGCGGCCATTGCGCTGATCGATGTCCGTGTGATTGCGGCGGCGCAACTCGACCGGATCCATGCCAAGCTTTTCTGCCAACTCGTCCATGGCACTTTCCAAAGCAAACGTACCGGGGGCTTCACCAGGGCTCCGCAAGGGCGTGCCGGAGGGGCGGTTCAAGACGCGGACGTTGTGCGCAACCTCCAGATTGTCACACCTGTACAGCATCGCGGTTGTCAGTCCGCAGGGTTCCACATGATCCCCAACCGGCGAACGGTAGCTGTCCGTCAGATGCCGCGTCGCGGTCAAAACGCCGTCCGTGTCGGCGGCCAGTGTGACCTCCTGTTCCGTATAGGGGCGGTGCCCGCAGGAGGTGTACATATCTTTGCGGCTTAGAACCAACAGCACGGGCGCGTCCAATACACGCGCCGCGGCGGCCGCGATCAAGCTGTGCGGCCAGGTAAAGCCCTTGCAGCCGAAACCGCCGCCTATGAACGGGTTCAGAACCCGCACGTTTTCCGGATCCAAGGACATCCCGAACGCCACATAGTTCTTGTCATTCACGCTGCCTTGGGTCGCGTCATAGACCGTCACGTGATCCCCATCCCACACGGCCAGCGTTGCAGACGGCTCAATCGGATTGTGGTGCTCAATCGGGGTGGTATAGGTGGCTTGTACCGTATGCGTTGCCTTGGCCAAGGCGGCATCGACATCGCCGCGTGATACCTGAAGTTCTTCGCCGGTGTTGTAGAGGATGGGCTGCCGCACCTCTGCATCCGGGCTGTCGAATGCGATCCTTGCGGTCGAAGCCTCGTACTTGACCACAACGGCCTTTGCGGCAGCTTCCGCAGTCTCAAGTGCTCGCGCCACGACCAGGCCAATGTGTTGGCCCACGAAGTCAACCCGATCACTTTCGAACGGCGTGTATTCTTCGCCTGCTGCAAAGCTCCCATCCGCAGGGTTCTTGATGCTCCGGATCAATGCGCCATCAAGATGGCTGAGAAAGCGGACAAACCCATCCATGCCTTGCACGGCAGACAGATCAAATCCCGTGATGCGGCCAGAGGGGATACCGCTCTTGACCAGCACAGCGTGCATTGGTCGATCCTCGCTCGGGCGCTGGTCTGCCGAATATTGCGCGGTGCCCGTCGTTTTCAATCGTCCGTCGACCCGGGAAACCGGCTTTCCAATGACCTTGCTTTCCAGATTCATATCGCCCGCTCCTTCAGTGTCTCCATAACCCGGACAATGGCGCGCTTGGCCAGTTCGATCTTGAAGCCGTTGCCTGCCCTTGGGATTGCCCCTTCAAAGAAGATGTCCGCCGCCTTGGCGAAGGTTTCTGCCGTTGCTGGCGCGCCCCGCATCGCGTCTTCGGCGTCAGCGCTGCGCCATGGCACCGTGCCCACGCTGCCCACCGCGAGCCTAACGTCGTCCACCGTGTCGCCCTCCAGCTTCAGGGCCGCTGCAATGGACACCAGCGCAAAGGCGTAACTCGTTCGGTCGCGCAGCTTGAGGTAGGTGGAATTGGCGGCGAAGGGCAGTCCGGGCACTTCGATACCAAGGATCAGCTCATCATGGGCCAGTTCAAATTCAACATGCGGCGTGTCGCCGGGCCGCTTGTGAAAGTCGGCAAAGTCGATTGCGCGGTGGCCGTTGACCCCCGTCACATGCACCACCGCATCAAGCGCACGCAACGCCACACAAACGTCGGACGGATGCGCCGCAATGCAGTGATCGCTGGTCCCAAGCACCGCACACATGCGGTTCACGCCGTCCATCGCATCGCATCCGCTACCCGGCGCGCGCTTGTTGCAGCGGGCGGCGTGGTTTGCGTAGTAAAAGCAGCGGTTCTTTTGCAGAAGATTGCCGCCCATCGTCGCCATGTTGCGCAGCTGCGTTGTGGCACCGGCAAGAATTGCCTCGGACATCATGGGGAAGCGAACTTGGACGTCGGAGTGCCACGCCACGGCGGAATTGCTGGCTAGCGCACCGATCATCAGGCCGCCATTGCCACGTGCCTGAACATCGTCGAGACCGCCCAGGCCGTTTATGTCGATCAGATGCGTCGGGGTCTCAACGCCTTCTTTCATCAGATCGACGAGGTTGGTACCGCCCGCAATCAACCGGGCATTTGGATGGGCGGTCAGGGCGGCAATGGCCGCATCGGCCGTTTCGGCACGGATCAGCGCAAACTCACGCATTGCGATCAACCTCCAGCCCTTTGCGAACCTCTTGGACGGCGGCAACAATGTTTGGGTAGGCCCCGCACCGGCAGATATTGCCGCTCATCGCCTCTTTGATTGCTGCCGCATCCGGCCCCCACGGTTCTTCCAGCACAGCCAGGGCCGACATGATCTGACCCGAGGTGCAGTAGCCACATTGAAAACCGTCATGGGCGATGAATGCGTCCTGCATCGGGTGCAGATCATCTGGTGTGCCGATGCCTTCGATTGTCCGTACCTGCACCCCGTCGCACAGGGCGGCAAGCGTCAGGCACGACAGGACACGCTGGCCGTTCACATGCACCGTGCAGGCCCCGCACTGGCCGTGATTGCAGCCTTTCTTGGTTCCGGTCAGATCCAGCGTTTCACGCAGCAGATCCAGCAATGTTGTGCGTGGATCAATGTCTAAGCCATGCACTGTATCGTTGATGGCAAGATTGATGCGTAACTGGTTTGCAGATGCAGCCATTCCGTGTCCCTTCGCGATCCAAAAGCTCTTGGCTGCGAGGGCACTGTTCAGTCTCGAACAGGCGCACTTTCAGGGTGCCGCGCAACCTTTACGAAAGGGCAGATAAGAACTGTCCGTAATTCGAACTGTTCAAAAATTGACCGATCAGGTGCGATGTCTCTTGCGGTAGTCGGACGGAGTAACCGCGACAGCTTTGCGGAAGGCAGCGCTGAACTGGCTGTGGGTCGCATATCCAAGCGAGACAAAGATCTGCGAAACAGAGTGCCGGTCGTCACGCAGCATGGATTTCGCGCGATCCATCCTGATGTCGCGGACAAGTTGCCCCGGGGTCCGGCCCGTACTGGAACGCAACGCACGAATGAAGGGTGATGGGGCCAGACCAGCCTCAGCGGCCAGCTCCTCCAACCGAATGCGGCGATCCAAATGCGCGTAGGTGTAGTCCACGACTCGGGCCAACGCCCGAGGTTGAAGGCCCCAAACACTGGCCGATGTTTTGCGATGGCCGCTCATGGTCAGCACATTGTGAACAAACATTTCCGCCAGAAATTCGAAGTGTATGGTTTCAGCCCCGCAGGCAAGGCTACGGGTCATTTCCTTTGCCAATTGAACAAGGCGGGCATGATTGCCGTTGTCCATAGGTGTGATCGACAACCGTCTTTGTGACGTGAACGCGGATTGCGCGCGCGCCGCAAAACTTTCCGCGCATATTTCAAACCGCAAAAACCGAAGATCAGGGGTATGCAGGACCGATCGCCGATCCGAGCCCGATGGCAAAACAGTCAGCATCCCAGGCTCATCCGCCCCTCGGAACGCTTGACGACCGTTTTTGAAAATCACGGTGTCCCGCGTTCCGCCTGCAAGATTGTAGCAAAAACGGTGCCCACGAAGCTGATACGAAAACTCTTCTTGTCCCGTGTTGCGAATAGAAACGACGGCACAAGAAAAGTCATCGGCAATATGCGCCAAAGACCGCGACACAGACGACGTCTGCTGCTCGATCGAAAGCAAACGGCTGGTTGATCTTGGTTTGTATCTGTTGCTTGTCTGGATGCCGATCACGCTTGATCGCTTAGTGGGTTCGTCTGGGCAACGATGTGGAAGATACTCAGGGCGTGCAGTGGATGTAAGTAGCCTAGAGCATTTGAACATCTACCGAAACACGTTTGCGCAACACGTGGCCCAGATCGAAAGTGGGCAGTGTTTCAAAAGGCGGCATGCAGTGCTTTGACGCAAGCCGGACCCTCTCTGCAAACATGTTCAACGCGTGGTCCGATAGCAGGTGTGCCTGGATTGCCTATCGCCCGTTGAATGCATTCGCAGGAGGGCCATCACGTTCGAAGCAATGCATGCAAGGACCCAGACTTGCCGTGCCTGATGCAATGAGATCAACGGTTTATTGCGCGCATAGCCTCCGGGTTGTTTATCGTATTATAGAGGGGCAGCGCGTCGGTCACTTCAGGAAAGCCGAGTGCGGTGTAGTCGATCATTTCGATCCGGGGCATCAGCGCCATCTTGTCCTGGAACGTGGCATAGCGGACCTGGCTGGTGCAGATATGCGTGCCCGCGCCGTCGTAGTGATCCCATTCGACCCACAGGGTCGAATATCCCTTGCGCGGCAGGCCCGATGCAATCACGCGGGGGGTGATCACCTGGATGTCGGCTTGCCGCGCGGCCTCACGGTAGAGCGTCATCGCCTCGATCAGCGTATTGGACGTGCCGAATACCAGAAGCTCGCCCTGGGTGTAGGTCGGCAGGGGGTAGGTGAAATGCCGCGCGAGTTGCTCAAGTTGGTCATTGCAAAAAGTGCGCGAAAGCATCGTCAGAAAACGAGTCGTGGACTGGGTCATTGCAGTCATCCAAAGCTGAGTTGTCGGGTGTATTGAGCGGTCAAATAGGGATCAGCTTGCCCTTGCGGAAGCGTAAAAACGACACTCGACGTCTCAAAATATCGCAAATGCGACGTTACGCTGCGTCACAGCATCAGCGCATCCAGAAGCCGTTGGACTTGATGCGGTTGCGGATGGCCTGTTCGCGCCGCGGCATGTCGTTCTGATCAAACAGCGCGCGCACTTTCGCGCCACGGCCCTGAAACACCATGCGCTTGATCGGCTCGTAGCCCTTGAGCACTTTCTTGATCTTGTTAGGGGCCGTGACCTCTTCCAGCGTGTCGATGACGGCCTGGCTTTCGCGGGCATAGAGCAGGGGGAACATCCGGTAGTGGCAGGTCACGTCGCCGTCCAGATGATCATGAACCGCACTGTCGCGCCCACCACCGAAGCAGTGGATCACAAGCGGCAAGGCCACCTGATCCAGCCAGGGGTCAAGGGACTGGCAAACCAGCGGGGCAGGCGGATCGTCGCGGATTGACAGGGCGTAGTGCAGAAAGCGTTCACCGAAGGCATGCGGGCATGCGCCAAAGAAGAAGCCCGCGTTGAAGTAGAGGTAGCGCTTCCAATATTCATCCGGCTCGGACAGGTCCAGGCTTGTTTCAAAGTCCAGATCGAAGCGGTCATAGAGCGACTTCCAGATTTCGGTGTAGCCAGGCCCGTAGAGTTCGATCTGCGGCCATGTCCCTTCGCGCCGGAGCGAGGCGGATGGGCTGTCGAAATCAAATGGCACTGCTGCCAGATCGCCCGTCACCAGCGTGTCGCTGTCGAAGAACACGAACGGTTCCCCCTTGGGCAGCGCAGTCAGCATCTCGATCTTGTTGCCGTAGGGATAGGCCTCGCCGAAGTGCTGGTTGGTGAAGGCTATGATCTCGGCCCCCATGGCGTCGAGGGCGTCCTCGACGTCTCGCGACATGCGCGGATCACGGGACCAGAGTGCGCTTGGCTGAGGCTCTGCGATCAGGACGCGGCCCTTGAACCCGGGGCTCTTGGCGCGCAGGGAGGCGACGAACAAAACGGCCTCGTACCCCAGCCGCCCGGCTTGGCCGACAAGGGCGATGTTGAACGTCTTGGGGTTTGCTTTCTTTGTGCTCTTGCGTGCCATGGGCCTGTTGGATCTGCGTTTTCGCGGTTTTGGCACCACTATATGCAGCGTGCTGATGCGGAAAAAAGCCCGAGATGCCTATTCCGGGGGCGGGTTCAGCAGATCGTAGAGCTTTTGCAACAGGGTCAGGATCAGGAAGGCGCCGATGGCCCAGATCAGCAATTCGAACGGGGCAAGGTCCGTGCCGCGCAGCCATTGGCCGACAAGGCCCCCTTGCGGCCGCAGCGCCTCGATCCCGAACAGCCCGTCGCGGGGCCAGAGGCGGAAGTCCCAGAAGCGGGAGACATAGAACAGGATCGCCCCGATCAGCGTTGCAAAGATCAGCCAGAGGGTACGTTTCATTCAGTCACCTCGATCGTGTCCACGTCGATTTCCCAGACCAGCAGGTCGCCGCGCTTGGTGATATCGCCCTCGGCCGTGATGAACCGGGCGATGTAGTCATAGGCTTCTGGCGGCAGGCGTGTGCCGTCCGGGCCGGTGACGAGCAGGAATTCCTCACCCAGCACAGGTTGCGTCGAGACAAAGATGGGGGGCACGTCGCCCAGAAGGCACAGGTTGGCGCAGGCCTTGTGCGCGAGGCCGCGACCGGGCCGCATGGCTCCGGCGAGGCATTTGCCGTCGCAAATCTCGCCCGCGAGTTTCCAGCGTCCTTGCGGTTCTGGTGTGATCTCGGGTGCGTCGCCCTCGGCGGCCTGCAGCCCATTCCGTCCGCCGCGGAGTTGCAGCATGTAGAGGTCCCCACGCTCCAGCACGACGCCTGAGACCTGCGCAAGTTGCCCACCGAGCGGTTCGGCGCGGCTATCGACGCCCGACTTGCCGCCCGCCGTCATCAGGAAACTGTCGCCCGGTTTGATGCGGTCATTGCCTTCGGTCACGTGAATGATGGGGTAGGGGGTCAGTTCCACCACGCCCGTCACGGTCTGGCGGCCATAGTCGAAGCGGAAGGCGCCGGGGCCGGGGTCGTCCTGTGCGGCACCCATGAGCAACCCTGCGCCGCCGAGGCCCGCAATCAGCAGGATACAGGCGGTCAGCAGGAAGGTGCGAAGGGGACCGGGGGCGGGCAGGTAACCGACGAAGAAGGGTTTGTCGCTCATGCTTTGGCTCCTTCCTCGGGCGTGTCCGGTTCGGGGGCCGGTTCCGGTTCGGGTAGGGGCACAGGCTCCACATAAGTGCCGGGCGGGTTGGCGTCGGGGTGCACCTCGACCATGTCGTCCATAACGCGCACGCGGTAAGTTGGCACCTTTTCGGTGAAGGGGGCGGGGGACCGGCCTGACCGGACATCATACTGAAACCCATGCCAGGGGCAGGTGACCAGACAGTCGATGATCTTGCCCTCGCCCAAGGGCCCGTTCTGGTGCGCGCAGGCGTTGGAGATGGCGCTCAGCTTGCCCTCCATCAGATAGACGGCCACACGGCCGCCATTGGCGAGCTTCGCGATCTTGGCATAGCCTTCGCGGAAGTCGCCCACGCGCGCCACTTCGGCCCAGGCGCCGTCCTTGGCCGCCGTCTCGCGGCGCTCCGACAGCCACGCCGTGATGTGCAGCACGATCACTGCCCCTGCACCCAACATGAACAGCACCGTAAACACGTGGTTCTTCTGGTCCTGCAGGATGCCGAGCGACACATGCGCCGCGACCGAGAAATAGGCGGCGTAGATCAGGTAATGCAGCCGTTTCCAGATGGGCGGCGTCAGGAACTTCAGCCAGAAGTCATGGGACGTGGCTGCCAGGATCAACAGGCAGATCAGGGCGAAAATGCCAAAGAGCTCAAAGGGAAAGCCCGCGATCTGACCCAGGCTTGCATTGGCATAAAGCAAGCCCACCAGCTTGTCCGTGCTGGAAAAGGCAAAGTACCAGTTCAGGATATACCCCGCATGGGTCAGCGCCACAAAGGCGGTCATGACCCCGAAATGACGGCGGTTGTAGAGAAGTGGCAGAAACCGGCGATCCAGCCGCGCCGCCGGACCAATGCACAGGATCACCGTCAGCATGACAAAGGCGCAGGCCCCAAAGGCCCGGGCATTGTGGATCTGTGGGTTGATGGCGCGCTCGTGGCTCAGCACCTCAGGCGTGATATAGAGAAACACCCAAAGAAACAGAGCGACACCGGCCAGCATGACCGCGTCATAGATCCACTTGTTCGGGTTCCACTGAACGGGGATGTACTTGACGCTCATTGGCTCGCACCCTCACTCAGTTGCACGGGCGCGATGTCCGCAGGCCATGTCTGGCGTACGCTCAGCCCCGCGATGGCAATGGCGATGATGCCCACGCTCATCAGGATCACGGCCATCCCGTAGGACGCCCGTACCGGGCGGTAGCGGTCGGCCCACGCGGCGCGCTCCGTCTCGATCTGCCACCAGCGCCACAGGACGAGGGGCCAGATCAACAGCACACCGGGGATCAGCAACGGGCGAAAAATGTAGGCCCCCCGCGCATCCTCATCGATCCGGTCAATCCCGACGGTCAGGAAAAGGGCGGCGACCAGTGCACCAATCATCCCCCATGTCTGCATCGCCATCACGAGGGCTGCTGCCACATCCATGGGTGTCATCCTTGCGCCGTTCCGTCGTTCCAACCCAAGCGTAACAACAGCGCAGGCGTTCCCCCAAGCCAAAACTGTCAATTTGCTCTGACAGGGTGAAATTGTGATCGCCGGATGCCCCCTGGCACGCTCCAATTGCACAGCGGCGCAGGTTTGGGGTGTATATTCGGGCCCGTTTGGGTCTATCACTTGCCCCGTATTCTGCGAAAATGCCGCCAGAACAGGGAGCAAAACCATGAAAAAACTCGCATTTGCCGCAACTTTGATGCTGGGCACATCCGCCGCCTCCATCGCCGCCGCCGACTGTGGCGAAGTGTCGATCACCGAAATGGACTGGGCCTCGGCCGCTGTCGTGACCAATGTCGCCAAGTTCTTGCTGGAGCAGGGCTATGGCTGTTCCGTCACCGTCGTGCCGACGACCACCGTGCCGGCCATGGCCTCCGTCGCCGAAACGGGCGAGCCTGACATCCTGACCGAACTGTGGACCAGCTACACCGAGGTCTACGAAGAGCTGCGTAGCGAGGGTAAGCTGGTCGAGATGTCCAAGGTCCTCTCTGACGGCGGGGTCGAGGCGTGGTGGATCCCCGATTACCTGGCCGAAGCGCATCCCGAATTGAAAACCCTTGAAGGGATCAAGGCGAACCCGCAACTGGTCGGTGGCCGTTTCCACGACTGCCCGTCGGGTTGGGGCTGTGACATCACCAACCACAACAATTTCAAGGCATCCGGCCTTGCGGATGCGGGCGTCGAACGGTTCCAGCACGGTTCTGGCGAGACGCTGGCAACCGCCATCGCCGCCGCTTACGAGGCCAAAGAGCCCTGGTTCGGCTATTACTGGGCACCCACATCCGTGCTGGGCAAATACCCGATGGTGCAGGTCGAAATGCCCGCCTATGACGCCGATACCCACACCTGTAATGGTCTGGAAGACTGCGCGACACCCGGCCTGTCTGCATACCCCGTGTCCAATGTCGTGACGGCCGCAACCCAAGCCTTTGTCGACCGTGAGCCCGAGGCCGCAGCGCTGATGCAGAACCTGACCTTCACCAACGCCCAGATGGGCGAGGTGCTGGCGTGGCAGGAAGCCAATGAAGCCTCGAATGAAGAGGCCGCCGTGTACTTCCTGACCACCTACAAGGATGTGTGGGGCAGCTGGTTGAATGACGACGCGAAGGGAAAACTGTCGGCCCTGCTGCAGTAAGCTCAAGCGCCGGGGACTGCCCCGGCGCCACTCGCCCCGCTTGATTGCTCAGGGGCGCAAGATCAAGAAACGTGAGGGGACGACATGGCGGCCTATGACGGCGTGTTTGACGGGCTTGGCCTGCGCGACTGGTGTGACGAGGGCAAGGAAGACGCGCCCATGTCCATGGCCCAGCTTCTAGCGCAAAGCGGTGGCGGTGATGCAGCTGCAGAGACGAACGGCCTGCCTTTCCCATCGCTCGATGTCCTGCACGAGGCCTGCGGACGCATCGGCCAGACCCGTGATCTGACCGCCGGGATCGAACAGGGATTCCTGTCGATCCGGTCCGAGTTGAAATTCGTCCTCGACCCGATCACGCAGCCGCTAAGCTGGATGCTCGACGGCACGCTCTGGGTGTTCCAGTCCGCGCCGTGGTGGGTGATGATCCCCGTCCTGCTGCTGATCACATGGTTCGTCAGCCGTTCGAAATCCGTGACCACGTTCGTGGCACTTGTCCTGCTCTTCTTCGGCTTCATCGACCACTACGAAGTGGCGATGCAGACCCTGGCGATCGTCTTTGTCTGCACTGGGTTGTCGGTGCTACTGGGCGTGCCCATCGGCATCGGCATGTCGAAATCGGATACGGCTCAACGCACCATCGTGCCCATCCTCGACCTGCTGCAAACGCTGCCAACATTCGTTTACCTGATCCCGCTGATCTTCCTGTTTTCCGTTACGGAATCAAAGCTCTACGGTATTGCCATCATCCTTTACGCTATCGTGCCTGTGATCCGCCTGACCGACCTTGGCATTCGGCTAGTGGACAAGGATGTGATCGAAGCGGCCAATGCCTTTGGCCTCACTGCATGGCAAAAACTCAGCCGCGTGGAACTGCCGCTGGCGCTGCCAAACATCATGGCTGGCGTGAACCAGACGATCATGATGAGCCTTGCGATGGTGGTAATCGCGTCCCTCGTCTCCGCCCCCGGTCTTGGCGTGCTGGTCCTCCGCGGCATCCGCAATCTGGAACTGGGCGTGGGCATTGTCGCGGGCCTTGGCATCGTCCTGCTCGCCGTGATCCTTGATCGCGTGTCCAAGGCCGCACTCGCCCGTGTCGACACCGCGCGCAAGGAGCACTGAGATGACGGCCAAGGTGTCCCTCCGCGGGCTCTACAAGATTTTCGGCCCCAATGACGCGGCCATGGTGCAGCACGTCAAGGCGGGCATGGACAAGGCGACTTTGCTGGAAAAACACCGCCACGTGCTGGGCCTGCGCGACATCAATGTCGATATGCAACCGGGCGAAATCACGGTGATCATGGGGCTGTCCGGCTCCGGCAAATCCACCCTGATCCGCCACCTGAACCGCCTGATCGACCCCTCGGCGGGCGAAATCCTAGTCGATGGGCAGGACGTGATGAAGCTGGGGCAGGCGGCCTTGCGCGATCTGCGCCAGAAACAAATGTCGATGGTGTTCCAGAAATTCGCGCTTCTGCCGCACAAAACGGTGCTGGAGAACGCGCAACTGCCGCTGAGTGTGCAAGGCGCGGACAAGGCCAAATGCGACGCGGAAGGGCGCAAATGGCTTGCACGCGTCGGGCTGGAGGGCTTCGAGGACCGCTACCCGGCACAACTCTCCGGTGGCATGCAGCAACGCGTCGGCATCGCCCGCGCGCTCACTGCCAACACAGACATCATGCTGATGGACGAGGCCTTCTCGGCCCTCGACCCGCTGATCCGCACCGACATGCAGAACCTGCTGCTCGAATTGCAAAAGGAACTGCACAAGACCATCGTCTTCATCACCCACGATCTGGACGAGGCGCTGAAACTGGCCGACCACCTCGTGATCCTAAAGGACGGCGCGGTTGTGCAGCAGGGCGAGCCGCAGGGCATTCTGCTCGCCCCGTCAGACCCGTACATCGAAGACTTCGTCAGCGACATCAACCGCGCCCGCGTGCTGCGGGTGCGCTCGGTCATGAGGCCAGTGAACGGCGCCGAATGCGACGGAGAGGTCGAGGCATCAAAGAACCTCGAAGACATGATCGCCCTTACGGGCGGAGACACCAACCTTGTCTACAAGGTGACGGACAGGGACGAGGTTGTTGGCCAGCTTGACATGAAAGATCTGGTAAAAGCGCTCGTGCCGCGGGTGTCCGGTCAATAAGCTGAAGGCAACGGCATCACGTTACCTTGTCTCATGTGACGGCAGCTATCCCGACAATGCGGCACGGGCAATTGTGCGCAGCATACCTTGACATGAAGACCGGCAAAATACACTTTTGAGTTGTATTCTGCCTGGAAATTCATTGCATTCATAGGGGATTGCCGTGACCGATTATCAGGTTTTTTACAAGCTATAAAGATGCCTCGGATGCGACAATTCCGGATACAGTAAAGGCCATTTCCGTCATAACCGGTGGCGGCTACCTGATCGACTACGTCCCTGATACCACATCTACTAAAGACCCCGAAGTCATGCTGAGTACAAACGGCAATACAAAGCACTGGTCGCCCAGCAACGAGGTGACACCGCAGCACTGGGGCGCTGCGGCCGACGCAGCCGCCGACGAACCCACCGACGACTTCGTTGCTATTCGGTTGGCGGACAGATGGGCTGCAAAGCAACGCCGCCCGCTGGTCGGACGCGGCCAATACGCCATAGGATCAAGACTGAACCTCAGATCCGAACGTGCTGAACTCCGCCTAAAACTCCTGGACGCGTTGCGTGTTGGAAACGTGGACAGCGGTCTTCCACCACAAGGCAACTACGCAGTAACGGTGGGATCATTCTTTGCCCAAGGCGCAGCACATAGATATCGTTTCATCATCGACGGCAGCAATATTCACGGGAAAATTCGCAAAGGTTGGGATGCGAGTTCGGGCAAGTTTCCAACAGAATACTATACCGGCGAAGCCGACTCCGGTGACGAAACAAAACCACCATTCCAGGTTGATCAGTGGTACACCATCCTTGAACCGCGCGATACGAATTTCACAGACATTGGCGCCGAGGTAAGTGCGCAGGGGGTCTTGTTTAAGGCCACTGTACCTGGTTCTGGCAGTGGCACAGCAATTCTGAGAAAGCGCGAAAAAGTCGAACCAGATGACGTATTCATCGTGACCCTAGCCGGCACGGTCGATGGTCAGGACTTTAATGTGGGGGACAGGTTGCGTGCGTTGATCACCAACCCGTCTGACATTTTTTATGCCGGAAGCTGGGAAAAGGTAAATCCACTGATCGCATGTCGGGTCAGTGGCTTGGCCAACCCTTTGAATGACATCAATGTGCAGGGTGTCAATTGTGATGTCCTCGTGAAAGTGTTCGGCAACAGCGAGCGGCTGAACGTATTTGCAAGCGGCGATGCCTGCGGTTGCGTTCTTTGGGAAACGCAGGACGGCTCAAGCACCCCGGACAGCAACACATACTCAATTCGGGGATCGCAGTGCGTTCAATGGTACAAGGCCGACGGCGCTCTGGTCAGTGCCGTCGATTTCAATACGCAAAACAGCCTCAACACCTCTTTCGATGTGCCCTGCGTCGAGGATCGGGGGCCCCGCGTGAGGCAATACTCGGGTATTATGCGCACCAACCACAGTTCCGTTCTGATGACGGGGGTGGATGTCTTTGTGCCGGATGTGGCGGACCCGGTCCGAAAGATGCCAAACCTCATGTTCGATCTTTGCCTAGAGGGCGCGATGCGCACCAGGTCCCAGATCGGTGGCGGCGATCAACCCGTATTGCACATCGCAGAAGCACAGAACCTGTCTGGAAACCTCTTATCCGCATACCGGTCAATGGCGCCCGCTTCGACGAAGTCACCGGGAGCACGCTGGCACTTAAGCTGACAGGTGTATCCAGGGATCGGCCCGGTCTACAAGAAATGCTCACATTCTGCCGTGAGGGCGACGCCGTGGTGGTTCATTCATTGGACCGATTAGGTCGTGACATCCGGGACCTCCTGAACATCGTTGAGGAACTGAACGCAAAGGGTGTTGCGGTTGAGTTTTTGTCAGAACGGCTGAAGTTCTCCAGGGATGACGACGATCCGTTGGCCCGGCTCCAACTGCACATGTTGGCCGCCTTTGCACAGTGGGAGCGAAATATTGCAAAGGCCAGGCAGGCCGAAGGTATCGCCCGTGCCAAGGCTCAGCATCCAGAGAAGTATCAAGGTCGTCCAGTCAGTATAGATGCTGAGCAGGTCAACCGGCTGAAAGAACAAGGGCTCGGCGCAACTGCAATTGCTAAGAAGATGAGAGTTGGACGGGCATCAGTTTACCGGCATCTCAGACGTGCTGCTGCACAAGCTGCCCAGCCGAAGGGGAGATAGGCTCTGGAACGAAAGTCAGACAGACCAACGTATCGATCAGTACACCGGACCAATCATCAGTAATCAGACCACGTTGGGTTCTTTCCGATCCGTTCTATCAAGAAATCCATAAACACCCGCACCTTTGCCGACAGAACATTGGTCTGCGGATAAATCAGCCAGAGTGCAGTGTCTGCCACGCAGGTGTAATCGGGCAGGACGCGGACGAGTTGGCCTGCGGCCAGTTCTTGATGAACGCTCCAAAGGGAGTTTGGCGCAATGCCAGCACCGGCCATCGTCGCGACTTTGTGGCTATGGCCGTCGTCCATGATCAGGTTACAGCGGCCTATGCGTGGATCAAAGTCAGCATGGGTACCGTCATCTTTGGTCATGCGGTGTGGCATGTAATTTCCGAATGCTACCAAGTGATGGTTTTGCAGGTCGTCAGGTGTTTGGGGGTGTCCATGCTCGGCTAAGTATCCCGGCGAGGCACACAGAACGCGGGTGTCATCAGCCAGTTTACGGCCCCGAAGGCTTGAGTCTTCAAGAACGGCATTCCGGAGCGCCAGATCGAAACTGCCATCAATCAGGTCGAATTGCTTGTCCGACAGCCGCATGTCCAAACGCAGGTCCGGGTGATCTTTCGTGAAGTCCGGCAAGATCGGCGCGATGTAGAGTTGGGCGAAGGTGCTGGGAGCCGTGAAGCGTAACGTGCCGGACACCCGTGCTGCGCCCTGGCCAAGTGCCGCTCTGGCAGCATCCTCACGGGCCACAATGTCTCTGGCATAGGGCAGAAATTCCAGCCCTTCGGTCGAGAGTGCGACCTTTCTGGTGGACCGATGTAGCAGGTCGGCCCCCACACTTTTCTCCAGCTTGCTCATCCAAGCACTAGCAACCGATGGGGCCAGCCCAAGTTCCCGCCCGGCCGCGCTGATGTTTAGCTTGTCGGCAGCCAGCACAAAGAGGCGCAGGGTATCTGTTTCCATTATTATATCCAAAACCGGAATTATATTTTCAGATCTGACCCAGTTTATTCCGGTTTTGCAATGGTCGATATCTATGCAGGACAAACGATCCAACAGGAGATACCCCATGGCCTACTATTCCGTTCTCGCCGTCACGCCATCCAGCGAAGACTGGATTCCCGACTACCTGCCAACCGCGAACAAGCTCGTGGCCAAGCATGGTGGCAAGTATCTCGCCCGCACCGCATCACATGAACAGGTGGAAGGCGGTGAGCAAGCCGCCGCACTCCGCATCATCCTGGAGTGGCCATCCAAAGAGGCGGCGACGAACTTTATGAATGATCCTGATTACAAACCGCATCTCGATGCCCGGACCGCAGGATCAGAAAGCTACCACTTCGTGATCGAAGGCAAGGACGACCTTGCCTGATTGGCTGATCTGGGCCCGGCGCATCGTACCGGGCCCATTGCAACGAGGACATTCATGATGCCACGCACTGCGACGGTGAATTACCATGTTCATGCATCAGAGCGGCAAGCCTACCATATCGACGCCGGTGGTGTTGTCGGGAAGATCATCTCGCCAGAGCACGACGTGACCGAGGTCCAACTGACCGATGTCCGCACCGATGGCGGAGTGAGTTTTGACCAAGACAGTGTTGGTTTCCTGACCGCGCCCTCAACCCTGACTGCCTTCGATCAAGACCGTGCTTGGCAGGAGACCTATGACCAGGAACTCACGAACCTGCTCAAACGTGAAGTTGGAGCAACTGAGGTCATCATCTTTGACCACACCGTCCGTATCGATGACCCCAACGCCACGCGCAAACCGGCCCGCAATGTCCACAGCGATTACAGCCCCGAAGGCGCACATCACCGGCTGATCGACATACTGGGTGAGGCGAAAGCTGCTGAATGGTCAGATGGACACTACGGTTTCATCAATGTGTGGCGTCCGGTGGAAAACCCGATCAACTCGGCTCCTCTGGGCTTTGTGCGGCCCTCCAGCGTGGCCGACGAAGACTGGCTTTTACTCGATCTCATTTACCCTGACCGGCGGGGACACATCATGGGGCTGGTTGGGAACCCGAACCATGAATGGGTGTATCAATCCCGTATGACGCCCGACGAAGTGGCGATGTTTAATATCTACGACAATCGGGGCAAGGCGTCGGTGGCCCATTCGGCGCTAGACATGATTGAGGACCCGACGATCACCACGGTCCGGCAAAGCATCGAGAGCCGCACTTTGGTGTGCTATGGACACTGAGATGGTAGATACCCAGATGATGCCAAGCACAGCGACACCCATGGCTTTCCCGTCCCTGAACCGGGCTTACAACACCGTGTTCCGACCGGGCGACCTGACGGTTGGTCTGGTTGTCCCACTGGATGCCCATCATGGCAGCCCAGTGCCAGACATGACCCGTCACATCGAACGGGCGCAAATGGCCGATGAGTTGGGCTTCGCCGCTTTGTGGCTACGCGACGTGCCGTTTAATGTGCCGACATTCGGCGATGCGGGTCAGACGTTCGATCCGTTTGTCTACCTTGGGCTGCTGTCCGGTGCGACACAGAACATCGCACTCGGTGTCGCCAGCATTATTCTGCCTCTGCGCCATCCGGCCCATGTGGCCAAAGCAGCAGCGTCGGCTGATCAGTTGTCAGGCGGTCGGCTGTTGTTAGGTGTCGCGTCTGGTGACCGCCCTGAAGAATACCCGGCCCTGGGTATGAGTTTCCCTGACCGTGGAGACAGGTTCCGCGAAAGCTTGGATTACATCCGGGCCATGGCCGCCGAATATCCCACCCATACCGGCGAACATGGAAGACTGAAGGGATCAATGGATATGCTGCCCAAACCTGTGAATGGTCGAGTGCCGATCCTCATCACTGGCAGCTCACAGCAGAACCCGGAATGGGTTGCGACTCATGGTGATGGGTGGATGACGTATCCACGGGACATCGTATCACAGGCGCAGGTGGTGAAAGATTATCGTTCGCGCGGTGCAAATGCTGGTGCAGACACAAAGCCGGTCATGCAGTCGCTTTATGCCGATCTTATCGCCGAGGATGATGCAGAACCCACACCGATCCATCTGGGCTTCCGATCCGGCATCACGTTCCTGAAGACTTATCTCGCGTCTTTGCGTGATCACGGGATCAACCACGTCGCCCTGAACCTGCGGTTCAACCAAGCCGACATCGAACACACCATGAAGCGCCTGGCCGATGAGGTACTTCCCGAATTTCCAACAGAAAAGAGCATATGATGACCAAAACCATTCTCATCACTGGATCAACCGACGGCATCGGGCTGCTGACCGCCAGGACCCTCGCTGACATGGGCCACATTATCATCTTACATGGTCGAAGTGCGGCCAAGCTGGACGCCGCAGCGAAGGAACTCGGTGGCGACGTTGCCACCTATCAGGCCGATCTATCGTCATTGGAAGAAACGACTGCACTCGCTGATGCGATCACAGACAACCACGGCCGAATTGATGTGCTCATCAACAATGCCGGTGTGTACAAAACCCCCAACCCGATCCTACCAAACGGTCAGGATGTGCGGTTTGTTGTGAACACGCTAGCCCCGCATGTTCTGACCAAAGCCCTGCTACCGATCATTCCAAGCAATGGCCGCATCATCAACCTGTCATCCGCTGCTCAGGCCCCAGTTGATTTTGCAGCCCTCGCGGGCGACAAACACCTTGATGACATGGGTGCCTACGCCCAAAGCAAACGTGGCATCGCCTTGTGGTCGGCTCAGATGGCCGCAACCCATCCCAACGGCCCCGCCTTCATCGCCGTAAATCCCGGCTCTTTGCTGGCGTCAAAGATGGTCAAAGAGGGCTTCGGGGTCGCTGGACACGATCTACAGATCGGTGCCGACATCCTGTGCCGCCTATCGCTGGATGACGACTTCACTGATGCATCTGGCCAGTATTGGGACAACGATGCGGGTGGCTATGGGCATGTAGACCCTAGTCAGGCCAAAGACGTGATGCAGGCAATCGAAGAACTCACCAACTGAGGGCGACATAGCACGGGAGATCAGTTGGGTAAGGCCAACGCCAAAATACCTCTGAGTGCGGTTGCCGACACCACCGTCGGCTTCGTTAAAGGAGGACCGTATATGTACAAGATCGATGACTGTTGCGAAGTACCGCAGTCAGACTTGCCTGACGCACTGGAGTTCTTGAATAGGGTCCGTCAGCGCCGACATGCTGCAACCACGTCAAAAAAACCACCAAACCAAGTACGAACGAGAAGAAAGCTTGCTTTCCACAATATCGGATGTGGCTGCATGATATCGCGAGAACAGATGCACAGTGTGCTGACGAGCGACCTGCAACGGGACCTCCTCGAACGTATTTTGGCGCACCATTATGGCTACGAACACACGCCAGACTCTTTCACGCTAGGGGCTGCGATGTTCTTCGTCAGGCACGTCAGCCGCAACGCCGCAAGCCGTCTCCCCGCCCTAGGCGGATATCCATGGAATCCACACGAAAATGAGTAACCTCGCCTTATACCCCGGTGCGTCTGAGCGCCTTGAATTGAGTGTCCTACCTGTCACTTGGACGGCACCCAGAAACGCCGGAAATCCAATGCGAGTTCGCATCATCGGCACGCTTGGCTTCCACGTTGCGAGCGGGACCAACGTCACCACCGACTCCATGTTCATCCCCGATTGCGCAGCCGAAATCCTCAGTGTGGGGTCTGGCGGCACCCTTAGCTTTTTGAAGATGGAGAATAGCAGCGATGGCCCGGTGTGGGTGACGGTGGTCTGACATCATGGCCGCGAAGAACCACGAACAGCGAGAACGCTTTTGCCAGTTACTGGCCGACGGCATGAAACAGGTCGAAGCCTATGGCGCGGCGGGTTACCGCCAGTCCGCCAGCGGCGCGTCACGCATGGCAAATGAGCCAGAGATACGCGCCCGCGTTGAAGAGTTGCGGCAAGAGCGGTGGATGGCGCGAGAAGGGATAGACGTCAATGATCCACGTAGTATCCCGTGGTTGGGACAAGCTTATGTGGAACTCTTCCAAGCGGCGCGGAAAGCGCGGAAGTTTGGCGAAGCGGTCAAGGCGCTTGAGAACATTACCAAGCTAATCCATTTCGAAGAGCGTGTGAACCAGACCGCCGCATCAAAGCCTGTCGCGCCCTCCGACAAGATCAACTTAGAAGACATGCTGGGGGTCATTGATCGAGTCTGCGATATTGCCAGCGCAGCAAATGACAACGCCGCGCGTCAAAGCGTGCCAATGGTCCAAATCCCACCGAATAACTGATTTTGGGCCGCGCCCACCGGCCCAAAACCGCGCCCGCCTGCCATTCTCCTTGGAGGCGGGCGCACCCTTAATTCGAAAAACTGAAATCCGGCCCGACCGGAACCACCGCTGGCCCCGAACCAGCAGACATTAACAGCGGGGCGCGTCAGCGCCCACCCCCGACCGCAGAAGGAAAAATGAATGACTTAAACAATGAATCGCTACGAACAGCTTGGGCGTTTGCTTCAAAATACGACCGCGCACCCTATGCCCGAAAACGGTGTCAATGTCTGCGAAGGCTGGCTAGAGGACATGTGCCGCTGCCCATCCACCGCGCGTAAGGCGCTATTATTTGCAGGCTATCGTCCCGCTTGCACAGGCGATGGGGATTGGATCATTGGCGGCTGGGGTGAAGTTAATTTCACCGACAATCTGGATAGCCAATTCCGCGAAGTGGTGCAGGCCATCATGCGAGATCGCGACTAAAACTACCTACTGTAACATTTCGTGATCGCGCTGGGCGGTATCCAATTCAGTGACAATCCTTGCCCCCAATCGGGGACCTGCGAACCCCTAATTTAGCTTCAAGCTGAAACGCCACGTTCGGTTTTCAGCTTGAAGCTAAACTTTGCCCGCATCGTTTGTTTTGAGGGGGAAACAGTGGTGCGAGGCGCTTTTCAGCTTCAAGCATAATTGCATATTTATCAATAGGTTAGTCCGTTATATGGGCTTGATTCAGCGCCATGGACGTCACTATTTTTGCCTCAACGCGAACGATGAAAGGAATGAAAAATGACCTATCCAAATGCCCAAAGTGGGGCCGATACAGAAACCGCGATTGTGTTGGCTGGTGCCTTGATAAATGACGCCGCCCAGCGCCCTTTGACGCGGCAGAACGCCCGTGACTTGCATGATGCGGCGGCGGAATTGGCAGGGCTTTGTGAGCGCGTTAGCGCTGGATATGACGACCTTGAAAGCGAGCTTATACGCGATGCGGGCTTACTCACCCAGCTTGTCGAACAGCCGTTGAACGCCGCGTCAACGGCTTCTGTGACCCGTCTGGCGGACACTATCGCCGAATGTGCGGCGGTGCTGGCATGACTTCAAAGAAGCCCAGAAAGCCTGCCGGATGGTGGACGCGCGAAAATGTGCTGCGCGACGCCGCTAGATTCAAGAGTCGGGCGTTTTGGCACGAAATTTCGCGGGGAGCGCATGGCGCGGCGGTCCGCAACGGTTGGCTGGCAGAGGCGCATAGGATCATAGATCGACGCCGATTGGGCGCGACAATGGATCAGGTGATAGCCGATGCTTTCTGACTATTTGGTGGGCCAAATCGCAGAATGGGTACGTGGGGTGAATTTCGACGCGCCGCCGTTAGGCGGGCTGTCCCTTGCGCTATCTACAACGGACCCAACAGCGGACGGTGCGGGCCTGTCAGAGCCACCAGCCGTTGCAGGCTATGCACGCCAGCCCGTCACCTTTTCCGCGCCTGTGGTGGGCGCTGATCGTGTATCGATGGCCAATGATAAGGTGCTGACCTTTGGCCCTGTCGTGGGCGCATCATGGGGCGAGAATAGCCACGTTGCCGTGTTCAATGACGTTGGCAATATGCTTTGGTCAGGTGAGATTGATAGGGCGCGTGAGCGTCCGCTGGGCGATACACTGACCTTTGCCGTAGGTGCCTTGCAGATCGACATAGGCCCTTTCTTTTCTGCGTATTTCGCGACGGCTGTTCTTGAATGGATGCGCGGTGTTCCGATGCCCAGCGCCCCGCTTGGGGTTCTTGCTGGCCTGTCTATTGCGGACCCTTCGTTTGACGGTAGTGGCCTCAATGAATCCTCTTTGGCAGGCTACCAGCGCCTTGTTGCGCCGTTCGATTATTCGGGGCGGACTCTGGCCAATAGTTCGGCCCTGATCTTTGGTCCTGCCATTTCGGACTGGGGCAGCGTGACCTTTGGAACCGTGTTTTCTGATGGCGGCGACTTGCTGTTTTCTGGCCCGATTGCCGCGCCCGAAGACGTGGATTCAGGCGACACCTTTGCTGTGCCAGCGGGTGCTTATGCAATGCAAATAAGATGAAAAAAGCCCGCCGCGATGACAGGCGCGACGGGCAGTTGGAAACATGAACGGGGCGACCAACCCCTGAAATATTTCTACCCGAACAACGCAAACAGGTCAATAAAGCTGACATAAATGGTCGGGAATTTTAAGGAGCCAAACCGATGAAATGACAGCCAAAACCGAAGGAAACAGAACATGACAAATGCAATGCCAGACCCGGCCCCAAATCTCGTTTGGGCGGATATCGACGGGAAGGTTGAACTATCTAACAGCGAAATCTGCGACTTGATGGTTGCGCGGCAGCTTGAAGAGGGTCACGAACTAGACGCACCATGCGCGGCTGCGCAGGAATTGTTGGATCAATGGGAGTCCGAAGGTGATGACCTTTCCGTAGACTGGGCAGCGGCGCGTCAGCGCCATCGCGCGGCAAGGCGCGTTAGCGCTGATGGCGAAGAACCAGAATACGAGGCAATTGAAAATCAGCCCGAATTGACGGAGGACGACCGCCGCAATCTAGCAAGCATCGCTAACGCGATTGCCATGGGTCTATTTCCGTTCGTTCGCGAAATGATCGAAGGCAACGCGCCGGGGACACTGATCGACAAGCAGTTCGCGGGGACAGGTTCCGGTAAGCTGGAAAGCGCCTTTAGTATCATCGCATCGGGCAGCGCGACCCCAGCCGTTTCGCTGCCAGAAGACCCCGAAGAGATGACGAAGCGTCTATTGCCCGTTTTGCGCAGCGGACGCCCAAACGTCTTTTTCGACAATGTGAACCATGCCGTCGACTCTGGCGAACTTGCGTCAGCTATGACCGCTGATTGGTACGAAGCCCGCATTCTGGGCAAGTCTGAAACGATTGCCGTAGAGGTGCGATGCCAGTGGGTCGTGACCGGGATTCAGGTGCAGCTTTCGAAGGAATTGGCCCGCCGATTTTCACTGATCTTCATGGACCCTAAGACGGACAAGCCAGAAAATCGCGAGGATTTTCGACACGCTGACCTGACCGGATGGGTGCGTAAGAACCGGGGCCGTTTGGTCTGGGCCTGTTTGACGTTGGTGCAGAATTGGGTTGCTGGCGGGCGTCAGCCCGGTTCAGTCAATATGGCGTCCTACACGTCATGGGCGCAGACTATGAGCGGCATATTGGAAGCCGCTGGCATCCTCTGCTTGCGCGAAAACGCCAGCGATATGTCTGCCCGCGCATCGACCGAAAACGACCCCAAGCAGGTGTTGCTTGCCTACCTTGCCAGCTTTCCCGATGACACGTTGTTCGTGGCTGGTTCGGTGCCGAAGCGGCTTGAGGGAAAGGCGCAATCGGTCAAGGTCATTCTTGAAGACTTCTTTGGCGACGAAGCCGCTGGCGAAACTGCCCTGCGAATTGCGGGCTGGGGGTATGACCGGGACGGCGCTTATGGTGATCCGCAGAAGATCGCAGCGGGGATGCGTACGATTGAAGACATGCCGCACTCATATGACGGCGGACAGTTCACACTTGTGAAGGAACGCCACAAGGGCGCTAACGCGCTCACTTGGCGTTTAGACAAGACGGCGGACCCCGAAAAGCAGGCGTAAAAACGAAGTGCGGTGGTTTGCGGTGGGCACCGCACCCGTAACCTATTGATTTTAAACGAGGTGCGGTGGTTGCGGTGCTTTTTCGGGGTTGGTCGCGAAAATGCCCCGCAATCTTGTTTTCGTTTAGCGAGGGGCACTTAAGACGGACGTTGTACGTAAAAAAAGAAAATCTTTGATTTTTATCAAGGGTAGAGGAAAAGCACCGCAACTACCGCATATTCAATGATTTCAATGACTTACGTGTGCGGTGCCCACCGCAAACCACCGCACTTTCCGCGAATGAGAAAGAAACATCGTAAGTGCCCGCGTTAGCGGGTCATGCCGCCTCTGCTTTCAAGATGTGCTCGCCAATCTGTTGAACTGTGCCCAGCGCACGCAGCCGTAGTTCCTCTTGGTCGGCTTGATGCTCAAGCTCTTTGAAAGCCTCTTCTAAGTTGGCTTGCTGCTTGTCCGTAACCTGTGGGTCGTCCTCAGATGGCCGTTGCAAAATCATTTCGTGTTGCCGCGTGAAATTGCTGCCGGGTTCGCGGTCGCGTTCCACCTTCAAATCCCACAACCGCCGCTTAATGAGATTGACTGAACCTGTCAGCGAGCCAGCCTTGAGAGTGCCGAAATTCGCAACCAGTTTGGACCCAGAAAAGTCGATGATGACTTTGTGGCTGGTGCCCTTCATTCGCTTCTGTCGCCCTTCGCGCAGATCAGCGCTGAAAAAACCGGCAAAGCCTTCGCGTCTGTCTTTCACGTAGTCGCAAACCAAAAACGGTAAGCGGTCGCCTGCGCCTTGTCCCGCAGCCGACAAACCCGCAGCCACTTTGCTAACTGCATTCTCGTTCAACGGCTCAATATAAAGCGATGATAGTGCAGTCATCCAACTAGAGCCAATGGCCGCGAGACTAACCCCTTCAACTTCGCTGACGATTCCAAATGCAATCCCACTAACCGCAGGGTCGGGTTTTGAAATTGCTTCTGGCCCACGCTGCGCGAGATCATCGCGCAAATATTCACCTGCGATTTCTATAGCTTGAACTGCACCAACAGCATCCTCGCCATAAAAGCACTTTAGCCGCGCCAATTGGTTAGCCCACTCCAGATGAAAACCATCTGAATTGAAAACAGCGACACCGACGACAAAACGCTCATATGACCCGGATATGGGTTCGAAAAACACAGGTGCCCAATGCGCACGCACAGCATCGCGCAGCTTTGGGAATAGGTCTGTGTCTATTGCAATATCCATTATACCATCGTTGGCACGCCCAGCGCCTTGCTCGCATGTACAGGCACCATAGCAGTCCTGTTCTCAAGAAATCCTTTCAGTGCGTCCACGCTCTGTAGCGGCAGAAGGTCGGTGATGCGACTGTTTTTCGACGTTTCTGTAGCGTCAAATCCGTCTATGTCTGCACCGAACTTGCGGACCTCAGTTGCACGCTGACGCTTTTGTTCCAGCGTCAAAACATGCGTAAGCCATTCACTTAGCTTGTTTCTATACTCTACTGACGGGTCCAGTTGGTTTGCTTGCCACTCAGGGCCGGTAAAGCAATGCCCGTGGTCGATCAGCCAAAATTCGTTCTGTCCACCAAACAGGAGGTTCCCCGGATGGCGGTCTACGTTAGCCACCCAAGCATCGAAAGCATACAAGTGTCCGAGATCGCCCCACTTAACTATCTGATCTTGTAGGGCCTTACGCCCCGCTTCGTCAGAACCAGTCCAGCGATAGGTCACATTGGGAACTTTCACGTCTACACTTACGAAAACCAATCGCGAGCCGTCGGGTGTCGTAGGGGCCTTGGTCGCGGTCAGTACGTCAGACCTAGCAAGGCCAAGATAACAGTCGGGGATTGGCAAGCCTACGTCCCTCGCCAAGCTATGCGCAACAAGTTCATTGCACAATTGAACTAGGTTTAAGTCTTTTATTATTGCCTGACGGGTTTCGTTTTTTGACGTTAGTATTTGGCCTCTAAAAGTGTCGTTTACGTTATTATCTTTGAAGCCCTTGGCTCCAAGGAGTACCGTCGCAAGCTCAACAGTTGGCATCAACTACTCTAATTTTTTCAATGTTCATCAACCCTAGCGGGTTACGTTCTGATTTGGCAACAATTTTGCGACTAGCTGAAATTAAGCCCCACAGCCGCCGCCGAGCGTTCATTTGTGAACATTGTTCATTTTCTGCATCCGGCTCCACTATGTGGAACAAGGACCAATGTTTCCTACTAAATTGGTCAGAAATTGATTTGCGCCGACTCTGCAACTTTGGTTGCAATCGCAACAACTTTTCGACCGACCCGCCCACTTGCGAGCCATTCGCAAAATTCCCCCTCAAATCGCTTCTGCGATTGTCCACGTTTTCAACCGGATTGTCCCCAAATCAGCCGCTAAAATCGCCCGTATGAACACGTATATAAAGCACAACCGACGATGACGTTTTTTAGAAGTGGCGCAGATGACCCAAATGACCAAGAAATACGTGATTTACTATCGCGTCAGCACAAAGCGCCAAGGTGAGTCCGGTCTGGGCCTTGAAGCGCAGGAACGTGACGTTGCGCTTTATCTTGAGAATTACAGCGACCAGCCATTTGAAGTGTTGGGCACGTTTACCGATGTGGAGTCCGGCAAACACGCCGACCGCGTGGAATTAACGAAAGCCTTGGACCTTGCCCGCAGTGAGGGGGCAGAGCTACTTGTCGCCAAGTTGGACCGCCTTTCGCGGAAGGTCAGTCAGATCGCCGCTCTAATGGACGACAAACGTCTATCTATCCGGGTGGCAGCAATGCCAAACGCTGACAAGTTTCAACTACACATCTATGCAGCACTAGCCGAACAAGAGCGCGACTTTATCAGCTTGAGAACCAAGCAAGCCTTAGCATCTGCCAAAGAGCGTGGCGTTAAACTGGGCGGTCTGCGCGACAAAACAATGAAGCGCAATGAAGCCGCCAAAGAGGTTGCCGACATTGCAGCCAAGCGTATCGCGGATATTGCTATGCCATTGCGCGAGGCAGGCAAGAGCTACCAAGCTGTCGCTGACGCGCTCAACGCTGCAAAGGTGGCCACGCCGCGTGGTGGTCGTGAATGGTATCCCGCAAGTGTGCGTAACGCACTGCTTAGGCTTGCGTAGCCAAGCGAAAGAGTGAGGATTAACAATCCGTTATCCCGTCAGGGGCCGGGTGCGATACGCCCAGCACCAGACCTGCCAACGCGGGCCTCTCCTGTCACACATACATATCCGCACACCATACCACCCGCCCACACCCCGGCCAGCCCGTACAGAAGGTCAACCAAACACAAAACCAACAGAAGCCGAAACCTCGCAAACACTCGCCCAACATTGGATCCACCGGCCCACCAGCAAGCTATCCTGCCATGTCGCCAGCCCGCCCGTGGTGCCGCTTCAATCGAAGTTCCGTATTGTAGAACTATTGGGGTGGCTGGGGTGTGGGGGACGCGCGTCAGCGCGGTCAAAGCAAAGATGACTGTTGCTTCTTGCAAGGCAGTCAGCGTGCGTTGGCAAGCATTGCTTCCAGATTCATGTCGGGGGACCCAAGGCGGGAGTACCCCCTATCATTGAATCGCGCGTAGGTGCTGTTTATGAGTTGCAGAGCAACTCCATGGTTGCAGTCCGCGAAAACCTTTTTTCACCAGAAATGAATCCGCCTTTTTGAATCGTTGATAGCCATTTTGCGTTCCAAACATTTAGGATCAAGAGTTTACAGTGCGTAAGTGACAAAGCTTAGATGCTTAAACAAAAAAGCCGATTGATAGCTGTTGGCGACGTTTAAAAACACTCGCCCGCCGCGACACCGGAAATCCAATCTTCGTCAACACCAGTATCTAGTTCAAACGGCTTAAACTGCTTTGCATTGCAAGAATCTAGAGACCCATCAGTAAAAAACTGGGGCGAAATACTTGCTACAAAATGATGTAGCCCTCCGTTAACTTGGCCTTCACTTACGGACTCAGCTCTGTTCATTGTGTAAGACATGTAACGTAAGCGGTTATCGTCAATTAACTCTAGATCACCCGAACCGGGGTCTGCAGAAGGCTTCCAATTCAAGCCACATGTATCTTGGATAATACTAGTCGATCCAGCGGGTGCGGAAAACAAAACTTTGTTGCCAGAAAACGCTGTAATACGAGGCACCCACATGAATTCAGCCACTATTCTACAGCCCGTTTGTAAGATCGTCAGTTCCCTTCGCCGAGTGTGAAAGAAAGCCACACCAATAATCTCGCTGCTAAAAATTTTTAGCTCATCCGTTTCAACAAATCGCCCCCCCGGTGCCGAATATTGCCTCGTCACAGACCATGTGCCGTCAATAAAATTCTTAGTTGCGTGTGTCTGAGGATCGACAAAGTTCCTTGGGTTCCCAGAAGAGGTAGCCCAACAAGTTTGCCCAGCACCCGGCACCTGAACCTGTAAATGTAGGTGTATGCCTGAAATGTCTGTCCCGGGAGGCGCAGTGTCTCCAGTCTTCCCAAGAACAGTCCAAGGGTATACGTCGTCGCCAGCAACAACCGACGTTTCAGAACAGTGCAAGTATTGAATCCAAGTTGCCGAACCGTCTCTTGGGGCAACCGCAACTGTTCCGTAGGCTCCGCCAACAAATACAACTTTTCCAAAAATACCGGCTGTAAACGGCGTTGCTACTCCCGAGCTTCGAATGTCTAGTCCTTTGTGTGGGCATCCGTCTCTCATTTCGCCAAATCTGGCTGAAATCCCCCCCATCCCGGCAAGTCCAACTTCAAATGGCGTCAAACCAATCATTTTTTTCTCCACAAAAAAGTATCTGAAACGCTATCGTGACGTTCCACAACCATTTGGTGCAACGTTCGTGTCAGAGACAATCTAAGTCAAGAAGTGATGCGTTAGGAACGGGTCGTTTAATATGCATGTACCTCCTTTGCGTGCGGCTGGTGAGAGCGTCTTTGGGTAGATCAGCTAGAACTTTAAACGACCAAAGGTTCAGCCGTTCGACCGTCCAAATTCGGTCAAACACACTCACTGTGATACAATGCAGGCACGCGCCTTCCTTCGGCGCGATGGATAGTCATTTGTCCTCTGGGGCGGTTGCAGGACCGCCCCACACCTTCCTGCAAAATCAAAAGAACAAATAATCATGGAAACACATGAGCTACGTCTAAAGATAGACGCCGCCGCCGCGCAAAGCGGTTCCCGTCAGTTTGTCGCCGCCGTAAACGCTGTAAAGGCCGCAGTCCGCGACCTAGAGCGTGACACAAACGGGGCCTTCACACAGCTTCAAAATATCAAGCCGCAAGTTGACGTAAGCGGCCTTCGCAGCGCCACAACAGAAACGAACAACGTAGCCAAGGCCGCAACCGCAACGGAACGTGCGGCGGCAAACATGGCACGCCAGATTCAGCAAACGGCGCTGTCAAGCGCGGCAGCATTGCGCACCAGCGAACAAGCAGCACAGCGCCTTAGCCAGCGGATGCTAGATATTGGCGACACTCAGGGGGTGGTCCGCCTCAACGGCGCTCTGTCGCAGCTTCGTTCTAACCTTACCGCCGCAACCAGCACATTAGATGTGCGCAGCGCTCGTTCCCAGTTCGATGACCTTCGTTCGTCACTGTTGCAGAACACCGTCGCAGCGGAACGGCTGCGCGGGCAGCAGGCATAGCTTGCGCGTGAAATGGAAGAGTCCGCCCGTGCCGCATCCAGTCAATCGGCGCGACTTGACGAACTACGGTCCCGTTACAATCCACTTTTCAGCGCATCTAAGGCTTACGAACGCGCATTGGATGAGATCGCGGAAGCCGAACGCGCCGGGGCTATCAGCGCCCAGCTTGCGAGCGATGCACGAACACGGGCCGCAGCGCAATTGAGCGGGGCCGCGTCGGCGGCAGACCAGTATGCAGTATCGCTGCGCCGTTCGTCCGCTGCCACTCAGCAGGGCGTCATGGCGGGGCAACAGTTCTTTGACGTCCTAATTCAGGCCCAGCAAGGGTTCGTTGGTGTTGGCACAATCGCCCTGCAACAGGGTTCACAGCTTGCCGCTCAAATGAACGGTCTACGCGCCGCCGGGGGCAGTGTTTTCAGCACTCTGTTGGGCGGTCTGACCTCGCTGATTAATCCGTTGTCGTTGCTGACAATCGGGGCCGTCGCCGCAGGTGCCGCAATCATCAAGTGGTTCGGATCAGGCTCGGCAGAAGTAAAGTCTTTTGACCAAGCGCTATCTGACGCCACCAGTCGTTTGAATACGCTGCGCGATGCCAACGACGCAATCAACGGGCGAAACGTTGAGCAACTAAGAGATCGCTATGGCGAGCTAAACGCCGAGTTGGACGCCCACATTGCCCGGATGCAGCAAATCGCAGAACTTGACGCTGCCAAGTCCGCGCGTGAGCTTGCAGACCCGATTCAGGATGTGGTCACAAGCGATTTCAACCCTCTGACAACCAGCGTCGACTCGGTGCGCCGGACCTTTGGGACGACCAACGGCTCCGCCCGCAACTTCCTGCGCTTGCTAGAAAACATCCGAAACGCCCGCACCTTCGATGAGCAACTAGCCGCGATTTCAGCAGCCCGCGCCGAAGTGGAACGCCTGACGGGGGGACTCGGTCAGGCGGAAGGTGCGGCGGCAGATGTGGCCACACAGCTTGTCCGCGCAGAGGATTTGGCAATCCAGTTGGCGAACGCACAGGATGGCACAACGGAAGCCACCAACCGCGCAGCGGGTGCCGCGTCAGTTCTGACCGTTGAGATAGGTAGCGCCGCGAATGCTGCCGCTGCACTACTCGCGAACTTGGGTAATGTCCCAAGCGCAATCGCATCAATTCAGGGGTCAGTGAGTGACCAAATTGCAGAGATCAACGCCGCCAACCGCTCGCTTCAGATTCAGGTTGATAATGGACTGACAGCGGCGGCGGCGGACAGGACCGTTCAACTCGAACAGCTCGTGGACGCTGTAGCAGAAGGCGACCAGACAGTCAGCTTTGACCAGATCGCTGACCTTCAACGCGAAATCAATGATTTGAACACGGCGACGGAACGCACCGCCGAATTGCGCGACCGTCTGAGTCAGCAGAATAACCCGACGCGACCACGTGCGCGGCCTAGTTCTGGCGGCGGGCGTCGTTCATCTGGTGGCGGTGGCGCATCGTCCGCACGCACAGCCGCGATAAGCGAAGAGCAACAGGCGCTAGACCGTCTGAACGAGTCTTTGCGGTCGCGCCTACAGTCGCTTGAGGCTGAGCGGATCGAAATGGGATTGGTCGCGTCCGGGCAGTTCGAAACAGCCGAAGCCGCTCGCCTAATGGCACAGGCAATGGTGCAGAGCGGCGGCGCAGTCGATGGCCAAACCGCCGCAATGATCCGGCAAATTGATGCCGCCAGCCGTCTCAACGAAGAGCTACGGCGCGTGGCAACGGACCCCGTGCGCGAGTGGATGGACTCTGTGCCCAATTGGATCGAAGCCGGACAACAGATTGAGATTGGCGCAATCAACCACCTTAAGGACGCAATCTCTCAGTTTGTTCAGACAGGCGAATTTGACATTGAAGCGCTGGGCCAAGCGATCCTTGGCACCATTGCGGATATCGTTGCAGACAAGGCCGTTGCCGAACTCGCTAACCTATTCGGGCGGGGGGATGCTGACTCTGGCGGTCTAGGGGGCCTTCTGGGCGGTCTATTCGGCTCACAGGGCGATGAATTGACAGGGCCAACAGCGGGCTTCGGACAGGGCCAACAGGTCGCACAGGGCGGCGTACAGGCGGGCAACAGCATATCGCAGGCCATGGTGCAGGCGGGGCAGCAAGTCTCACAGCAGATCAGCAGCGCAATGACCCAAGGGGGCCAGCAGGCAGGACAGGCAACGCAGCTTGCACACGCTCAGGGTGGACAGCAGGCAGCGAATGCGCAGCGCCTTGCAGGTATCCAGCACGGTCAACAGGTACGCATTGCGACCTCGACCAGCGGAAACCAGCACGCAACGCAGGTGCGCACAGCTATTCAGGCGGGCGGACAGCAACACGCGGCACTTGTGCGCGGCGCAGCCGCAGGCGGCGGCGGGTTCGGTGGCGGTGGGGGCCTCTTCGGGACTGTCCTTAGCTTCCTGCCCGGACTCTTCGCGGAAGGCGGCATGTCCAATGCGCCAGTTGCGCGTGCCCATGTATCGCCCACCGTTTTCCGCAACGCACCGCAGTTTGCCGAAGGCACAACGAACACGTCTGGCATCCCGGCAATTTTGCACGACAACGAAGCCGTTGTGCCCCTGACGCGCGGACGTCGCATCCCTGTTGATATGTCTGGTATGGATGGCATGGGCGGTGGCGTGAACAACTTCAACGTGACGCAGAATATCAGCACCCCGGACGCAGACAGCTTCCGGCGTTCGTCCAAGCAAATTTCGAGTGATGGATTTACGGCTGCGCAGCGGGCAGCGGCGGCGAATAACTAACAAGCCCAGCGCTGGGCGGCGAAGTCCGGCTAACGCCGCTACTTACAAGGATCGCTCCGTTCCACCCAATGTTTCAGCAATTCGAACTCCGGCCCGTCATCGTAGTGACGAATGGCCCCGCTTTCCACGTGACCAAGAATTGCTCTTCGTACATCTTTTGGTGCGCCCGCCCGACGCATCGCGTTCTGAAATGTTGAACGAAGCGAGTAGAGCGTTTTGCGTCGGTTTGTGATCGGTTGCCGCATTTTCTTGCGGATCAATTTTGCGAAGTTGTGCCGCAAGACGGTGACCGTGTCGGTTTGTTGTTCGCCTGTCGTAGTGTTGTGAAAGGCATTCATGCCACCCGAATGCAGCCAGCTAGGGAAGTCCTCTATATTCGGATGTAGAGGTATCACGCGCCAAGAACTCTTTGTCTTGCCGCCTTCGACCCGAATAGCTCGTTCGTCTACTTGGTCGGATCGCAACGCCATAAACTCCGCTGGGCGCATAGCAGAATGAGCCAGCACACGAACCGCCATTTGAAGCGCTGTCCGGCGTTCCTCAGTCAAACCTTGAACAGGTTGCCCCCAAATATCACTAAGCGCGGCGAAAATGCGGCCACACTCTTCTGTGTCGAACGGTAACCATTTGGACTCTTCGACTGCCCTGCGCTCTTTGGGCAGCTTAACGCTGACCATGGGACTGATTTCTATCAGTTCTTCGTCCACGGCATAGCCAAACAAACCCATGATTGGACTGAACTCTGCGCGGATCGAAGAGGGCAGTAAGCCACGGCTCTTTAGCTTGTCGCGGTAGTCTCGAAGGGTCTTCGCTGTGACCTGCGAAACAGGAATGTTGCCAGCGTCCGCGATGAACCTTTCTATCGTTCTTCGATATTTGTCTTCTGTTTTTGGACGCAATTCTGCGAAAGCATAGAATTTTTCTGCGACCCGCCTTAGCACATCCGGGTCACGTGCAACCCGTGCGATTTTCCGTTCTAGCCCCATCCTTGCAAAGTCGAACTCGTCTCTTTCATTTGGATTTATTGGAGGCTGTATTTGCTCGCCAAACGCCCCGTTGAAAGCATCGGTCAGGCGGTCATGGTATTCGTCGTCATCCATAGGTGTCGGTAGTGCATCGCTTAAACGAACGTGCGCCTTCAAGTGGTCGGGCAAGTCCGTGACCATTTCCTTAAATTCGGAAAACGGAGGCAGCTTTAAAACCGCGCCTTGGAAGTCCGCTGCGTGGATACGCTCAATCAATGCCTTTTTTTCGGCTAACCCGTTAGCGTCGGGCGGCAAGTGGCGCTTCCGTTCCAGTTCCAGACCTTCGTAGACACTGGGTAAGTCTTTCCACGCATCGTTGGGATTGAAGTCTGGGAAAGCCTCTTGAAATTCTTCGGCGTCAGTTTGGTGCCCATTCGCGACGCACCATTTGGCGTAAGCCGCGTCAGCGGCGGCGTCTTTGACCGCTTTTTCGTCCTCTTTCGCTCTGCGTGTCTTCGTCTTGTGGTCTTGTCGCTCGATAGGGTCGGCTAAGCGCTCGATTAGAGCGTCATGTTCTTTAGCAAGATCGCGCAGTTTTTCGTATGCTTGATCGAAGTCTTGCCCCAACGGCGACCGCCACTTTTTGCGCCCGACTGCGGGCTGTAATTCGAGAGGAATTTTGCGCTGATAGAAGTACCTACCGCGCTCAATCAGCATGTGTTTTGGCTTGGTTTGCAGCATTGTCGGTACCGAAAAATCGCTTCTGGGTACCGAAAATAGGCACCGTATGCGCCAACAATAAGGCAAAAGCGTATAATTTTCAATTGGTTGAGGTAGATGGTGGGCGACCCTGGAATCGAACCAGGCGTGCGTCTCCGCGAGGGAGTTACAGTCCCCTGCCACACCTTGCGGCCTGTCGCCCACTGCGCCATTAGAGCCTGAAGCCCCGGTCAGCGTGAGCGCGTGATTACCGGGACGCATATCGGGGGTCAAGGCAGAAAATCCCCCCGACAAACGCCAAAGGGGGCACAATGAAAAAACCCAAATGGGTGGTCGAGAAAGAACAGGCGAAAAAGGCGGATGCCGCAGCCACTGTATGGCTCTTTGGCCTGCACGCGGTACGCGATGCGCTGATGAACCCCAAACGCGAAAAACTGCGCCTGATGGTGACGCTGAACGCCCAGAACAAGCTGGCCGACGCGATCACGTCCTCCGGTCTGGAGGCAGAGGTCATCGACCCGCGGAAGTTCAAGCCGCCCATCGATCCCGGCTCAGTCCACCAGGGGGCAGCGCTTGAGGTCAAGCCGCTCGACTGGGGCAACCTTGCCGATGTCGCCATCGGGGCCGAAGCGCCGCGCCTGATCCTGCTCGACCGTGTGACCGACCCGCACAACGTGGGCGCCATCCTGCGCTCGGCCGAGGTGCTGGGCGCGTCGGCGGTGATTGGCACGCGCCACCACGCAGCCCCCGAAACCGGCGCGCTGGCCAAGACGGCCTCGGGCGCGCTGGAACGGCAGCCCTATGTGCGGGTGCGCAATCTTGCCGACGCTATCGTGGAATTGCAGGGCATGGGGTACATCGTGCTTGGCCTGGATGGCGAAGCCGACCAGACGATTGAGGCGACGCTCCAGGGCCAAAAGGACCGCCCGGTCGCCCTCGTTCTGGGTGCCGAAGGGCCCGGCCTGCGCCAGAAAACGCGCGAGACCTGCGATGCACTGGTCAAAATCGACGCGGCAGGTGGTTTTGGATCGCTCAACGTCTCAAATGCGGCCGCAATCGCCTTATATGCCTCCAAGGACCACGGATAGGAGGCGACCATCGCCCACCCGACGAAAATCGCCACCTGCTGCTACTGCGGCACCCGCGCTGCCCTTGTGCTGTCAGGCCGCAACCGGCACGAGCTGGCCTGCTCAAACTGCGGCGCGCCTTTGCACGACCTCAAGATGTTGCCCAAGAAGAAATCGGGCGACCGGGAACTTGCGCGTCCTTCCGCGGTGCGACAGCCGCCCCGACCAAAGCCCACCAAGAAAAAGTACAAAAAGCGCAAGTCGCGCTGGAAGGACATGTTCGAAGACGCCTTTGATATCATTGAAGACATCTTTGATTGAAAAGTGCCGCTGCGGCGTGGGTTGCCCAGGCATCTTTTAAGCTTTCGTTCACAGATTTGAGAGAGGGTCTTTCACATCGTTCAGAAGATCATATCTGAAGAAGTGAACCGCAGGTTTGGAACTCCTGCAGGTTAATCACTGTCCCTCGTTCCGCACCTTTGCGCCCCTTTCGCTTTGCGATCGGGGCGTTTTTTTGGAAATGTGGCGGTGCCCACGGTCGGGCAGGGGACAGGCATGGACGAAACCTACACCGACGCGCATCTCAAGGATGTGCTGACACGGACCAAGGTCGTGGCGGTTGTGGGCGTGTCCACGAACCCCGTGCGACCCAGCTACTACGTTGCGCGCTACCTGTCGCTGAAGGGGTATACCGTGATCCCCCTGAACCCGGTCTACGCCGGTGAAACCCTGTTCGGGCGGACGGTGGTGGGCGATTTCGCCGACATCGAGGCACCCGTGGACATGGTCGACATCTTCCGCCGCTCCGATGCCGTCCCGCCCATCGTGGATGCGGCGATGACCCAGTTGCCCCACCTCAAAACCATCTGGATGCAGATCGGCGTGACCCACGCCGACGCAGCGGCCAAAGCCCGCGCAGCCGGGCTCACCGTCATCCAGAACCGCTGCCCTAAGATCGAATACCAGCGCCTTTTCGGCGAGCTGCGCATGGGCGGCTTCAACACCGGCATCATATCGTCCAGGCTCTAACGCCACCCACCGCGCCAAAACACGCCGATAAGGCACGCACAGGTTGAACTCGGCTCCTGACATGCGCAATCTGGCCGCTCTTGCTGCAACATAAGTGCCAATGCCTTTCGCAATTGTTCCGATCCAGATGACGCATGTCCCGGCGTTCCACAGCGCAGTGGACGCGGTGGCGAAGGAAAAGAAGTACCTCCAATCGCTCAAGGCCCCGCCGCTGGGCAGCACCCGCGATTTCGTGCGCAGAAACATCGAAAGGGGCCTCACGCATCTGGTCGCAACCGAAGCGGACGCCGTCGTCGGCTGGTGCGATGTGCTGCCCCATGCGGCCCCCGTTCGGTCTCATGTCGGCATCGTTGGCATGGGGGTGGTGCGAGCCTACCGGGGCCGTGGCTTGGGGCGGGCGTTGCTTGGCCGGGCTCTCAGGGACGCGCGCAGACATGGCTTTGACAAGATCGAGCTTCGGGTCCGCGCATCAAACCGGGCGGCGTGCCACCTTTACCAGACCATGGGGTTCGAGATCGAAGGCACGCTCCAGGACGACATCCGCATCGACGGCGTGCCCGACAGCACCCACTGCATGGCGCTTTTCCCGGAATATGCCGCACCATGACCGGATAGGTCCGGTGGCAAACAAAAAGCCCCGCACCGGGTGGGTGCGGGGCTGCCAATGGGTCGGTTCCAAAAGTCAGTTCACGCGCGACCACGTCTGCTTTTTGCAAAACGGCCCGACACAGCCTGATACGTTCAAAGTATTGCCGCTGAGCGACATCTTGGACTTGAACACCTTGCCGGTAGAGGGTTGCCAGATCTTACCCGATGCATAGCTCCCATTGCCCTGCGGCTCCATATCCCACACCAGCTGTTTGCCGACATTCTCGGACGCGATCGGGCCGTTCGCGTCAAAGGCCTTCGCGATCTTGCCGCAGATTTTTGCGCCGCATTTGCTCATGGCGACATGGGCATATGCGCCATCATCCACCTGCGTTTTCCACGTGCCGACAACAGGATCAGCCAGCGCCATCCCCGCGCTCGCAACGGCCACGCACGCGGCTGCAATCAGATGTTTCATTGAGTGTCTCCTCCCTAGTGCGCCTGACTGTGAGCCAAGCCGGGGCGCCGTGGCAAGAATGACCTTGGGTCGCGTTGCAAATCTCACAAAGAGGTGCGAGGACGCGACCAAACGAACGAAAGGCCGCGACCCATGATCCTATACCCCGCCATCGACCTCAAAGACGGCAACGCCGTGCGGCTCGTGCACGGGGACATGAACCGGGCCACGGTCTTCAACGACGATCCGGCGGCGCAGGCGCGCAGCTTCGTCGAAGCGGGCTGCGAATGGCTCCACCTCGTGGACCTGAACGGCGCGTTCGCAGGGGAACCGGTCAACGCCGCCCCGGTCGAAGCCATCCTGAACCAGTGCAAAGTACCCGCGCAACTGGGCGGCGGCATCCGCGACATGGCAACAATCGAGATGTGGCTGTCCAAAGGGCTTCAGCGGGTGATCCTCGGCACCGTGGCGGTCGAAAATCCTGACCTCGTGCGCGAGGCGGCCAAGACCTTCCCCGGCCATGTGGCTGTCGGTATCGACGCGCGCGGTGGCAAGGTCGCAACCAAGGGCTGGGCGACGGAAACGGATGTGGAGGCCACTGACCTCGCCAAGTCATTCGAAGACGCAGGGGTGGCCGCGATCATCTACACCGATATCAACCGCGACGGGGCCATGGGCGGCCCCAACATCCCGGCCACGCAAGCCCTAGCCGAAGCCGTGGACATCCCCGTAATCGCATCAGGTGGTGTGTCATTACTGGAGGATCTGACGGCGCTCAAGGCCACAGGCGTGATCTCGGGCGCCATCTCGGGCCGCGCGCTCTATGACGGGGCCATCGACCTCGCCACGGCACTCGCGGCCCTCAAGGGCTAAGGCTTACTGCGCAGCCCCGTCGGTGAACTTGCCAAGCGCACCGGTCATGGTCTGGATGTAAGCGGCATCCTCGGCAATCCCGCCCAATTGACCCAGCATGGCGGCAGGGTCTTCATAGGCGATCACGGTCTGACCGGTCTCGTCTTCGAAGACGGCAACCTTCATCGGCAGGAACAACCCGGCACCCCGGTCATCCAGCATGGCCTGCGTGCCCAGTTTCGGGTTGCCAAAGATCAAAAGCTGCGAGGCACCGATATCTTCGCCCACACCTTCCGCCCCCGCACCGTGATCCACACGGGCAAAGATGGTCAGCCCGGCACCTTCAAGGGCGGTCTGCAACGCATCCATGGTCTCGTCAACGCCCTGCGCTGCTTCTTTCCGAATGATTCCACTGTCACCCGCCATCGCTGTCCCTGCCAGAAAAACGCCCATCACCAGGGCCATCAAAATCCGCATATTGCGCCTCCTTCATTGCAATGCCGCATACCTGACATAGCCGCCAGCAGACGCCACGCACCTTTCCGTGATTGGGCCGTGATGCGCGGGCGTCCGCTCCTTCCCTGTTTCAAAAAAATCCCGGGTGAGGCGCACAGCGCCGAGGGGCAGAGCCCCTTTCCCCGACCAGAAATCCACGCTACCAGAGCCAAATGTTGAAAACCCGCATCATCCCCTGTCTCGATGTCGCCGATGGCCGCGTGGTCAAGGGCGTGAACTTTGTCGATCTTATTGACGCCGGCGACCCGGTCGAGGCCGCACGCGCCTATGACGCCGCCGGCGCGGACGAGCTCTGCTTTCTCGACATCCACGCCACCCATGAAAACCGGGGCACGATGTTCGCCCTGGTCCGACGCACGGCAGAACAATGCTTCATCCCCCTGACGGTGGGCGGTGGTCTCCGGACGGTCGCGGATGTGCGCGCACTGCTTCTCGCAGGGGCCGACAAGGTGTCGTTCAACTCCGCCGCCGTGGCCGACCCCGATGTGCTCGCGCGCGCCGCGGACCAGTTCGGCAGCCAGTGCATCGTCTGCGCCATCGACGCCAAGACGGTGGAACCTGGCCGCTGGGAGATCTTCACCCACGGCGGCCGCAAACCCACTGGCATCGACGCAGTCGAATTCGCACGCACAGCGGCAGCGAAAGGGGCAGGGGAGATTCTGCTCACGTCCATGGACCGCGACGGAACGCGCGCGGGCTTCAACCTGCCGCTGACCCGCGCCATTTCCGACGCAGTACCCATCCCGGTGATTGCCAGCGGCGGCGTCGGCACGCTCGACCACCTCGTCGACGGCGTGACCGAAGGCGGCGCATCAGCGGTACTCGCGGCGTCCATCTTCCACTTCGGCGACTACACCATCGCGCAAGCCAAGGCACACATGGCTGCCGCAGGCATCCCGATGAGGCTCACATGACGCTAGACGACCTCTTCGCCACGATCGAAGCGCGCAAGGGCGCAGACCCCGACAGCTCCTGGACGGCCAAGCTGCTCGCCAAGGGCCCCGAAAAATGCGCCGAGAAATTCGGCGAAGAAGCGGTCGAGGCAATCATCGAAGCGGTGAAGAACGACAAGGCCGCATTGACCTCAGAGGCGGCAGATGTGCTCTACCACCTCCTCGTCATGCTGGCCGCGCGCGACGTGGCCTTCACAGACGTCATGAAAGAACTCGCCCGCCGCCAAGGCACCTCCGGCCTCACCGAAAAGGCCGCCCGACCCACTGACAGCTGACGGCCTCCAATATCTTTCTTCTGGGTAGAAATACCTCGGGGTTTGGGGCAGAGCCCCAATCAATCAAAATGAATCGCGTCGCCGCAGGCGTCCTTCAGGTCACCGCACGTTGCGTTAACCACCGCGATACCGCCCGATGGGGGTGTACAGGGGGTGCACGCATGGTGCACGGGAGGTGACACCCTTTTTCTGGCGTCAATCTCTATGAAAACAAGGTAAATGCGGGGCCCGACTCACCCCGCATCGCACACCCGTATGTCAGGGTGCCCAGGTCAGGAAATTGCGGATCATGCGCAGCCCCACGTCCTGGCTCTTCTCCGGATGGAACTGCATGCCCAGCATCGTATCGCGACCCACCACAGCGGTGACATCACCACCATAGTTCACATGCGCCAGCCGCATCGTGGGGTCGGCCACCTGAAAGTGATAGGAGTGCACAAAGTAGGTGTGATCGCCCGTCTGAACGCCATCAAAGACCGGGTGTGCTGCATCCAGAACCAGATCATTCCAGCCCATATGCGGCACCTTCAGTGAAGCATCGGAAGGCGCGATATGCACCACCTCTCCATCGACCCAGCCCAGACCAGGCGTATCGGTATACTCCCGGCCCCGGGACGCCATGAGCTGCATGCCGACACAGATACCAAGAAAGGGTTTCCCTTTCTTTTCAACCGCTTCGATCAGTGCATCCTGCATGCCTGAGGCGGCCAACGCTGCCGCACAGGCAGGAAAGGCCCCGTCGCCCGGCAACACGATCCGATCCGCCTTGGCCACCACATCAGCGTCCGAGGTTACGACGATAGTCCCCGCATCCGCCTCGCGCGCCATGCGCTCAAACGCCTTTTCCGCCGAGTGCAGATTGCCGCTCTCGTAGTCGATCAGAACCGTCAGGCTCATAGGCTGCCCTTGGTCGAGGGGATGGCATCCGCCGTACGCGGATCCACCTCTAGCGCCACACGTAACGCCCGCGCCACCGCCTTGAACGCCGCTTCGGCAATGTGGTGGCTGTTCAGCCCGTGCAGCATGTCCACATGCAGCGTGATGCCGCCATGGGTGCTCAGCGCCTGGAAAAACTCGCGCACCAGCTCGGTGTCAAAGGTACCGATCTTAGGGGTCGGCAGGTCCACGTTCCACACAAGGAAAGGTCGCCCCGAAAGGTCAAGTGCTGCCCGCACCAGCGCGTCATCCATGGGCAACAGGCAGGACCCGTAGCGCTGGATTCCTTTTTTGTTTCCAACGGCTTGGCTCAGCGCCTGACCGATGGCAATGCCCACATCCTCGACCGTGTGGTGATCGTCGATATGCAGATCCCCTTTGCACCGCACTGTCATGTCGATCAGCGCGTGGCGGGCCAACTGGTCCAGCATGTGGTCGAAGAACCCAACGCCGGTCTCGTTGTCATAAGTGCCCGTGCCATCAAGGTTGAGGGAGACCGAAATGTCGGTCTCCGCCGTGGTCCGGGTGAGGGTGCTCGTGCGCATGGCGCGCCTCCTGCAAATGTGGTCGCGGCTCTCTATAGGCGGGCAGGGCAGTGCCGCCAAGAGGGAGGCCGCAGCGCTTGCGGGCACCTGTGCAGACGTGCCACTACATTCCCATGCCACCTGAGCAAAGGCCAAGCCCATGACCACCTGCGTCTTCATCCAGATCCGCTGCCGCCCCGGCTCCACCTACAAGGTCGCCGAAGAGATCGCGCTGCGCGAAATCCACTCGGAGCTATATTCCACATCAGGCGACTATGACCTGCTGATGAAGGTCTACATCCCCGAAGGACAGGATGTGGGCAAATACATCAATGATGAGTTGCTGGATATCCAGGGGATAGAACGGTCACTGACAACTATGACGTTCAAGGTATTTTAGACTTTTTATCAAAGGGCTACGCCGCAGCCGCCCCGCCGTTGGCAACGCCTCGTCTGCGTCGCTCACGCAAGCCGTTGGCCCATGTACCCCCTTGAAACCAACCCGCCAAAAAAAAGGCCACCCGAAGGTGGCCTGTTTTTCACTCCCGGTTGGGAGGATGTTGGAGCGGGCGAGGCGATTCGAACGCCCGACCCTAACCTTGGCAAGGTTATGCTCTACCCCTGAGCTACGCCCGCTTCCTTGGGTGAGCCGTGGAATACTTTCAGCAGACGTGGCCTGCAAGTGGAAAATGGGGCGTTGTCGCAAAAAATTTCCGCTGCCGCGACGGAAAGCATGTGGCGCGTCGTTGAACGGCCATGACCCACCACTCGCGGCATATTCTTGCGATCCTGATCCTGACATGGACCTGTGTTTCAGCGCTCCCCGTCGTTGCGCATGATGGATCGCACACACCCAGCATGGTGGCCCGCGTCGATGCGGCCACCATGCTGGGCAACCGGGTCGATCTGCGTTTGACGCTGACGGGCTTCAGGGCCCCGCTGGTGCTTGACGAGATGGCAGCATACGGCGCGACGGTTCAGTTTCAGGGTCCCCTCACCGTGGGGTTTGCCGAGGATACCGCACTGATCGTCACCGTCACTTTTGACGATGCCTCGCCGGGTCTCTTCACGCTGATGCTTGATTTTGGTGAGGCTGGCCAAGGTACCGTGACCGTCATTCCCACCGTGGCGACACATTGACAACACAGCCAAACAGGAAGGTTCTCACCATGCTATTTACGCTATCCTCCGCAAAGTCATTGGTTCTGGCCTTCGCCATCGTGCTGGGATGCGCGGCCTCCGGTGATGCGCAACCGCGCCTGCGCGTGCACACAGCGACCGAAGCAGAGCCGTTGTCGCTCATGGCCCTGCGCGACACGCCACGCGGGGCCGAGGTTGCGATGCAGGTCACAGGCAGCACCCGCGTCATCACCTCAAACGGGATGCCCAGCCACGAGGTGGGTGCCTTCCCAAACAGGGGCAACCCGCACCGCGTTTCCGCCCAGTCCTACCGATTTGAAATGCCACTCGAACCGCAGGTGGGGCAGGCAAAGCCATTGCCAAGGTTTGCGTCCTTCGGCGTTGCGGTGAACGGCGTGCCGTTTGATCCCAATGCGGCCGAGTTCTGGCAGGGCGATCCGCAGTCCGGTTGGACTTACAACGCACTAGGTGGGGCCGTGGCGTTGGGGCTTGATGCAAACTATGCCCATGTGCAACCAAGCGGGGCCTATCATTACCATGGTCTACCGGTCGGACTGATGCAGCAACTTGGCTGGTCCGCGTCCGCGCCATCGCCGCTTATCGGTTTCGCAGCGGATGGCTTTCCAATCTACGCACTGACGGCCAGCGTGGACGGGCAGATTGTGCGCATGACCTCGTCCTACCAGTTGAAGTCGGGCCAGCGCCCCGGAGGGTCCGCGCCGGGTGGTGTCTATGACGGCGCATTCACGCAGGACTATGCCTATGTTGCAGGTTCGGGCACTTTAGACGAATGCAACGGCGCGCAGGTGACGACGGCCGAGTTTCCAAAGGGCACCTACGCCTATTTCCTGACGGATGTCTATCCGACCGTGCCGCGTTGCCTAAAGGGCGAAATGGGCAGCGGTTTGACCAAGCGGCGCTAGGTCTTCTGGATCAGGTCCCAGCGGTTCCCGAACAGGTCGCGAAACACGGCGACGGTGCCATAGGGTTCGTGACGCGGCTCTTCCTCGAATGTGATGCCCGGTTGCGCACTCAGCTGTGCGTGGTCGCGGGCGAAATCATCGCTGTGCAGGAACAGCCACACACGACCTGCGCCCTGATTGCCGATGGCGGCTTGCTGTTCGGGCGTGTCGGCCCGCGCAAGCACGAAGGTGGGGCCGCCCGCAGGCGGCTGTACCTCGACCCAGCGTTTGTGGCCCTGATCAATGTCTGCGACCAGCCTGAACCCCATTTGCTCGCAATAAAAGGCAATGGCGCTGTCGTAGTCGGGCACAATCAGCGAGAGAGAACCGAGATGGGTGGTCACTTGGACCCGGTCTTGGTCGACAGGAAATAGGTAAGCGCCGCAATGACCAGTGCGCAGGCAACGCCATAGCCCAATAGGTCCGTCTCGCCGTTCCAGCCCACGACTTGCCCTAGAAACAACACGCCAAGTACCACGATGACCACCGCGATCAGCTTGTTCTTCAGATCATCCAGCGTCTTGATCGACAGCCAGCCGGGCACGTTGATGTCGGAACTGATGAACAGCTCATAAAGCCCGAGCGCGATGATGTAGAACACGGTGCCGAGCAGGAACAGGTCCACGATCTCGATGAATTCGAGGGCCAGCGCCTTGGCCCCTTTTCGCGACACTTCCCCGGATTCGATGGTAACCCAAACCAACTGCGCGGCTTCAAGCAAGCCGTAGATCAGCAGGGTTGTGGCTGCGATCAGGGAGCCGAGAACGGCAAGAACAATCAAAAAGCGGCTGGCGCCGAGCGTTTTACTAAGCATGGCAGTGTTGTTGCGCGGAAAGGCACGCTTCAACAAGGGGGGCGTACGGTTTTTCCGGCGCGTCTGTGGTGTGCAAGGAACGGTTTGACCAAGGCGCGGGCATGGTCGGGCTCGATCTGCCACGAACAGGCAATTTCCCATGCAGCGGCCGCGTGTCGTTCCGCTGGCGTGCCAAGACCAAGTGCCACGCGGTCAAAGCCGGGATGGTCCATGCGGGCTTCATCCCAGTCGATGATCGTGATCCTGTCGCCCGTCTGGATCAGGTTGGAGGCGTTCAGATCCCCATGCACCACGCAAGGGCCCTCATGGTCCAGCGCGCGCCAAGCCGCCCGGAGGGCGCGGGCCAGTGGCGGCGGAAGATGGCTCAGATTGATGTCGCCGCCATGCGGCAGATATAGGAGCGCCTTCGATGAGGCGAAGCCTTGCCGCTGCTTGATGGTTCGTGTCCCAAGCGCAAGCTGGGGCCAGACATCCTGCAGGCAGGATGGATCGCAGGGTGTGCCCCTGCAAAAGGGTTCGCAGGTCCAGCCATCCACGATCAACGTGCCACCCGCGCTGCGCATCGGGCGGGTAGCAGACAGACCCGACCGTTCAAGCGCGTCTATAACTGGCAGTAGCCACGCTATGCCCGCCTCGGATCGGCGCGTGGTTTTCAGGACGTGATCGCCCACCCGCAGGACCGTGTTGCGGTGCCCGCCGGGTAGGGGGGCGGGCGTGCCCATCAGCCCCCATGCGCCCAGCGGCGGGGTCACTCCAACTCGACCAGCAGGTCCTTGGCGTCGATTTGGCCGCCTGCGGCCACGTGCACGGCCTTGACCACCGCGTCGCGTTCGGCGTGGATGCCGGTTTCCATCTTCATCGCCTCGATGGTCAGGAGCAGGTCGCCTTCGCAGACTTCCTGACCTGCCGTGACACCCACGCTGGCCACAACACCGGGCATCGGCGCGCCAACATGACTGGCATTGCCGTCCTCTGCTTTCGGGCGCGAGACGGTTTGCGATTTGACCAGACGGTTGGGCACACGGATCGTCCGAGGTTGGCCGTTGAGTTCAAAGAACACACGCACTTCGCCGTCTTCGTTGGTCTCGCCCACCGCTTGTAGGCGGATTTCCAGCGTCTTGCCGGGGTCGATTTCTGCCGTGATCTCATCACCCGGTTTCATGCCGTAGAAGAACGTCTTGGTCGGCAGCGCGCGGACCGGGCCATAGGTGCGGTGCCGGCCCATGTAGTCGAGGAAAACCTTGGGATACATCAGGTAGCCCGACAGGTCCTCATCATCGACGGACTTGCCATCGAGTTGGCCGGACAGGTCAGAGCGGGTTTCTTCCAGGTCCACCGGCGGCACATCCGCACCTGGGCGGGCGGTGTTAGGTTCTTCGCCTTTCAGGATCTTCTGCTGAATCCCGTGCGGGAAGCCGCCGGGAGGCTGACCAAGGTTGCCGCGCATCATGTCGACGACAGAGTCAGGGAAGGCGACCTCTTTGCTGGGGTCCTCGACCTCGTCGCGGCTGAGCCCTTGGGACACCATCATCAGGGCCATGTCGCCCACCACTTTGGAGGACGGCGTCACCTTCACGATGTCGCCGAACATCTGGTTCACATCCGCATAGGTGCGGGCCACTTCCGGCCAACGCTCTTCGAGACCCATCGACCGCGCTTGCGCCTTGAGGTTGGTGAACTGACCGCCGGGCATTTCGTGCAGATAAACCTCGGACGACGGGGCCTGCATGCCGCTTTCAAACGCGGTGTAGTGAGCGCGAACCGCATCCCAGTAGTCCGAGATGTCGCGCACCGCGTCGATGTCGATGCCGGTGTCGCGGTCGGTGTGTTGCAGCGCTTCGACGACCGTGCCGAGCGTGGCTTGGGACGTGTTGCCTGACAGCGCGTCCATGGCGCAATCGACGGCGTCCACACCTGCCTCTGCTGCGGCGAGGATCGTGGCCACAGCCACACCTGCGGTGTCGTGGGTATGGAAGTGGATGGGCAGGCCCACCTCTTGCTTCAACGCGCGGATGAGTTGCTTGGCCGCGGCGGGCTTCAGCAAGCCCGCCATGTCCTTGAGGCCCAGCACATGCGCACCTGCGTCTTTCAGCTGGTTGCCCATATCGACATAGTATTTCAGGTCATACTTGGCCCGGTCCGGGTCCATGATGTCGCCGGTGTAGCAGATCGTGCCTTCGCAGATTTTGTTCTGCTCCTGCACCGCATCCATGGCGACGCGCATGTTTTCGACCCAGTTGAGGCTGTCGAACACACGGAAGACGTCGATGCCTGTGGTGGCGGCCACGCGCACGAATTCCTGCACCACGTTGTCGGGGTAGTTGGTGTAGCCAACCCCGTTGGCCCCGCGCAGCAGCATTTGCGTCATCAGGTTCGGCATCCGCTCGCGCAGGTCGCGCAGGCGTTGCCATGGGCATTCCTGCAGGAAGCGATAGGCTACGTCGAAGGTCGCACCGCCCCAGCATTCCATCGAGAAAAGCTGCGGCAGGTTGGCGGCATAGGCGGGGGCCACCTTGATCATGTCATAGCTGCGCATGCGGGTGGCCAGCAGCGACTGGTGCCCGTCGCGCATGGTGGTGTCGGTGATCAGCAGTTGCTGCTGGGACTTCATCCAGTCTGCAACGGCCTGCGGGCCCTTCTGTTCCAGCAGGTTGCGGGTGCCCATCTGGTGGGACGGGTCAGCTTGCAGCGATGGCGGCTTGGGGTCCTTGATGTCGGCGCGGGGGCGGGGGCGGTCTTTGACCTCCGGGTGCCCGTTCACGGTGATGTCTGCGATATAGGTCAGCACCTTGGTGCCGCGGTCGCGGCGTTTGGGGAACTGGAAGAGTTCAGGCGTCTCGTCGATGAACTTGGTGGTGTATTCATTCGACAGGAAGGTCGGGTGCTTGAGCAGGTTTTCGACAAAGGCGATGTTTGTCGACACGCCGCGGATGCGGAATTCGCGCAGGGCGCGGTCCATGCGGGCGATGGCGATCTCGGGCGTCGGGCCCTTGGATGTCACCTTGGTCAGCAGAGAGTCGTAGTAGCGGGTGATGACCCCGCCCGCATAGGCCGTCCCGCCATCGAGACGGATGCCAAGCCCAGTGGCCGAGCGGTAGGCGGTGATGCGGCCATAGTCGGGGATGAAGTTGTTCTGCGGGTCTTCGGTCGTCACGCGGGTTTGCAGCGCGTGGCCCATCAGTTTGATGTCTTTCTGCGCGGCCATGCCGGTGGCCTCATCAATCGGCTTGCCTTCGGCAATCAGGATTTGGGCGCGGACGATGTCGATCCCGGTGACTTCTTCGGTCACGGTGTGTTCGACCTGGACGCGGGGGTTCACTTCGATGAAGTAGAACTTGCCGGTTTCCATATCCATCAGGAACTCGACCGTGCCCGCACATTCGTAGTTCACGTGCTTGCAGATCTTGTAGCCGAGGTCGCAGATCTCTTCGCGCTGCTCATCGCTCAGATACGGCGCAGGGGCGCGCTCCACGACCTTCTGATTGCGGCGCTGGACGGAACAGTCGCGTTCGAACAGGTGGTACATCCCGCCATGTTTGTCGCCGAGGATTTGAACCTCCACGTGGCGGGCGCGGGTGATCATCTTTTCCAGATACCCTTCGCCGTTGCCGAAGGCCGCTTCGGCCTCACGGCGGCCCTCCAGCACCTTTTCCTCGACCTCTTCTTCACCAAAGATCGGGCGCATGCCACGACCGCCACCGCCCCAGGAGGCTTTGAGCATCAGGGGATACCCGATCTCTTTGGCTTCCTTCCGGATGGCGTCCATGTCATCGCCCAGCACTTCGGTGGCGGGGATGACAGGCACGCCAGCAGCGATGGCCACCTTGCGGGCGCTGGCCTTGTCGCCAAGGGCGCGCATGGTCTCGGATTTCGGGCCGATGAAGGTGATGCCGTTCTTTTCGCAGGCATCCACGAATTCCGGGTTCTCGGACAGCAGGCCGTACCCTGGGTGGATGGCATCTGCCCCGCTTTCGCGGGCGACGCGGATCATCTCGTCAATGCTCAGATAGGCCGCAACAGGACCCAAGCCCTCGCCGATGCGGTAGGCTTCATCCGCCTTAAACCGGTGCAGGCCCAGCTTGTCTTCCTCGGCAAAGACGGCGACCGTCTTTTTCCCCATTTCGTTGGCCGCACGCATGATGCGGATGGCGATCTCACCGCGGTTGGCGATGAGAATCTTCTGGAAATCGGGCATGGTGGTTCCCCCCGGGGCCGTATTTTGCAGTCGCGGCATTCTCTATGACGTTTACGTGACGCAAACAATACGTGGTTATGGGTAGGCGAGGTAGGGCGCATCGGGATGCGCCCTACGAGGTTGCATGGGGGGTTAGCCTGCTTCCAGAGTGCCGCAGACGATGCGCGGCCCTGCGCCGCCAATAGGCTGGCTGATCTGATCGTCCGCATTGGCATGGATCACAATGGCAGTGCCATCCGCATCCAGCAGCGGCAGATCACCGCCGTCGAGCGAGGCGCCGTCCTTGAAGAACTGCATCTCGCCCACGCCATCTGTGCCAACAAAGATGTTGCCCAGATCGCCTTTGCCGGGTCCTGCCGGGTTTAGAAGGCCGTGTTCGCCTTCGCCCTCACCATGGTGACCGTGCGAGGATTTGAATTCGGTCCCCGCATCGCAATGCGCCGTGGCATGAAAATGGACACCCTTCTTGCCCGGTGGCAGGTCGCTGACCCGGATGTGGACCAGCACGCCATGGGGGCTTTGTTGCAGGTTTGCCGTACCGATGACCGTGCCTTCGAGGTTCTTTAACTCAGCCGTCGCGGTTGTGCCGTGCCCAGCCGCAAGTGCGGCCTGCCCGCCGACGGCCACGCTGCCAGCCAGGATAGTCGAGACAAGTACGTTACGCATTGTCTTGGTCATTGATCGCTCCTTCAGGTTTGTGTGCAAGTGCAGAACCAACCCGTGATGTCCGGAGCTTATTCGATGCCAGTTTGTCGCACGGCGCAGGGGTCGGCGATGTGCCGCTCAGTCGCGTGCAAAGGGCTTCGGCAGGTCGCGCAAGGTGCGCGCACCCAGCTGGCCCATATTGGCCTTCAAATCTTCGCGCAGGATATGAACGAGATGATCAATCCCGTCCGGTCCGAGGGCCGCAAGAGCGTAGTGCCAGGCCCGGCCAAGCATCACGAAATCTGCGCCCGAGGCCATGGCACGCAGGATATCGAGGCCGCCCTCCACCCCGCTGTCGAAGATCAGCGGCAGCTTAGTGGCGCGGCGGATCGCGGGCAGCACTTCGATCGTACCGGGGGCTGCGTCGAACTGTCGGCCCGCATGGTTCGATACCCAAATCGCATCCACGCCCAGCCCTTCAAGCCGCTCCGCATCGGTGCCGCGCATGACGCCTTTGACCACGAAGGGGCCATCCCAGGCATCCCGCAGCCACGAGACATAGTCCCAATCGGGTGAGGTGCGCAGGAGGTAGCCGACATGGGCCGTCACCGGCAGGTTCTCTGTCGCGGCGGTGGTGTAGGCGTCCAGCATCCGCATGTGTGGCATGCCCTTGCGCGCCATCGCCAGCGCCCAGGCCGGGCGCATCGCGACCTGCGCCAGCAGGCGCGGCGTCAGCCTTGGTGGGTTGGTAAGCCCCGAGCGCGTCTGTCGTTCGCGCCGCGAGGCGACCGGCACATCGACCGTCAGCACCAGCGTCTTGAACCCGGCAGAGCGGGCGCGGTGCAGCATGTCGCGCCGGATGCCTTCATCGCGCGGCGGGTACATCTGAAACCAGGCATCATCGCCCAATACCGGTGCGACATCCTCCGGTGACGCGGCGGCAACTGTAGACAATGTGTAAGGCAGGTTCAGCCGCGCCGCCCCGCGCGCAAGGTGCCGTTCCGTATCCGGCCACATCAGTCCTGACATACCGACAGGTGCGATGCCGAAAGGCAGCGGGCGGTCGCGCCCGAGAAGCGTGGTGGACAGATCCGGTTCGAACTCGCCATGCAGGATTGACGGCATAAGGCCGACCCGGTCCAGCGCCACCCGGTTGCGCCGCCGCGTGGCCTCGTCGCCCGTGCCGCTGTCAAGGTACTCCCAGACGAATTTCGGGATGCGAGTGCGCGCGCGTGCGCGCAGGTCGCTGAGGGCGGGAAATCGGGTGTTCAGGTCCATGCGCGCGTTTATGACGAGCGCCACGTGGGGATGTCCAGCAAACCGAGCGGATCAGTGGCTGAGTTAAATCATTTTTTAAGGACATTTTCGCAAAAGTGGATTCGTCGCTCAATACACACCCCTGGGAAGGAACTGACCATGCAAGCACTGATCATCGACCGGCAAGCGGACCGCCTTGACCAAAGCCAAATCGCCCTCATGAATGCCGGTATTCAGGTCACGGGCACGGGCAGCCTTCTTGTGGCCGAGACGTGTATCCAACGCTTGGGTGTGGATCTGCTGGTGATCGAAAAGTCCACTATTGGCGACGCCTTGGGCGATACGCTGGGCATGGCCGAAGAAGGCAACAGTCATCTTGTGTCCATCCTGCGGACACCTGATGTGGCCGAGGATCAGGATGCGCTGTCGCCCCATTTCCCGTCATTGCACTGCATCGTTGGTCAAGAGGTCTCGAACGAGGTGGCAATTAAACTCGGGCTGGCGTCGCTGCGCGCGCAGGCGACGCGGTCGGCGATGCCTGCACGGGCGCTGCGGATGAAAAAGCCGAACCTCGAAGCGGCGCGCGCCGCATATGCCGCCCGTGTGCCGCAGGTTGATAATATCTTCGCCGAGGCGGTCTGACCTTTTAAGTCAGACGGCCTGGGAACAGATCAAGAACAGCTTTCGCTTTGCCATGGGCCGCGCTATGTTTGGCCCATGAGCAGTTTTGACGAATTCGACGCCTTCGAGGGGGCCTCTTTGTCGGCGCGCGCGATGCAGGCGCGCCCGCAGCCTTACCTCGACGGCCTGAACCCCGCGCAGCGTGAAGCGGTCGAGACATTGGACGGCCCGGTCCTGATGCTGGCCGGGGCGGGGACGGGCAAGACACGCGCGCTGACGGCGCGCATCGTGCATCTGCTGAATACGGGGCGTGCCCGTCCGAACGAGATTCTCGCCGTGACATTCACCAACAAGGCCGCGCGCGAGATGAAAAACCGCGTGGGCCAGATGCTCGGTCAGCAGATTGAGGGGATGCCCTGGCTGGGCACTTTCCATGCGATCTGTGTGAAATTGTTGCGGCGTCATGCGGAGTTGGTGGGGCTCAAGACGAACTTCACCATTCTGGACACCGACGATCAAATCCGGTTGCTCAAGCAACTGATTTCCGCCGCAAATATCGATGACAAGCGCTGGCCTGCGCGGCAGTTGGCGTCGATCATCGATGGGTGGAAGAACCGGGCGCTGACCCCGGATAAGGTACCCGCTGCAGATGCGGGGGCGTACAATCACAAGGGTGTTGATCTCTATGCGCAGTATCAGGCGCGGTTGAAGGAACTGAACGCTTGCGACTTCGGCGACCTGCTTTTGCACATGGTCACCATTTTTCAGACGCATTCGGATGTGTTGGCGCAGTATCAGCGCTGGTTCGCTTTCATCCTGGTGGACGAGTATCAGGACACGAATGTCGCGCAATATCTGTGGCTTAGGCTGCTGGCGCAGGGACACAAGAACATCTGCTGTGTGGGCGATGACGATCAGTCGATCTATGGCTGGCGCGGGGCCGAGGTCGGCAACATCCTACGGTTTGAAAAGGATTTTCCGGGCGCGCATGTGGTGCGGTTGGAGCAGAACTACCGCTCGACGCCCCACATTCTGGCCGCCGCATCCGGTGTGATTGACGGGAACGAGAACCGGCTGGGCAAGACGCTTTGGACCGACAAGAACGATGGCGAGAAGGTCCGCCTGATCGGCCATTGGGACGGTGAGGAAGAAGCGCGCTGGATCGGGGAAGAGATTGAGGCGTCCCAGAAAGGCACACGAGGTGTGCGGCCTATGTCCTTGGAAGATATCGCTATTCTGGTGCGCGCTTCGCATCAAATGCGGGCGTTCGAGGATCGGTTCCTGACCATTGGGTTGCCCTACCGCGTGATCGGTGGGCCGCGATTCTACGAGCGGATGGAGATCCGGGATGCGATGGCTTACTTGCGGGTGGTTGTGTCGCCCGACGATGATCTGGCGTTTGAGCGGATTGTGAACACGCCGAAGCGCGGGCTGGGCGACAAGGCGCAGCAGACCATTCAGATTACCGCCCGTGCCAATGGGGTGCCCTTGGTCGAAGGGGCGCGGCTGGCGGTTGAGCAGGGGTTGATAAAAGGCAAGGGCGGCAATGAGTTACGCGCCCTTGTTGACGGGATCGCGCGGTGGCATTCGAAACTGCGCGGGCCGCGGATCGAGGTCGCTGAGGACGACAGCGTTCTCGATGATGGTGCAGGGCCGCTGCGGGTTGAGTATGGGCCGCCGCCGGTGAGCCATATCGAGTTGGCGGAGATCATTCTGGACGAGTCCGGCTATACCGCCCATTGGCAGAACGACAAGACTCCGGAAGCGCCGGGGCGGCTGGAGAACTTGAAGGAACTCGTGAAAGCCCTTGAATCCTTTGAGAATTTGCAAGGCTTCCTCGAGCATGTTTCGCTGGTGATGGACAACGCATCAGAGGATGATGAGGCGAAGGTTTCGATCATGACGCTGCATGCGGCGAAGGGACTTGAGTTTCCTCAGGTGTTCTTGCCTGGCTGGGAAGACGGGCTGTTTCCGTCGCAGCGGTCGATGGATGAGAGCGGGGTCAAGGGGCTCGAGGAGGAGCGGCGGCTGGCCTATGTTGGCATCACGCGGGCGGAGGAGGTGTGCACCATCTCGTTCGCGTCGAACCGGCGGATGTTCGGGCAATGGCAGTCGTCCATGCCGTCGCGCTTTGTCGATGAACTGCCCGAGGATCATGTGGATGTGCTGACGCCACCGGGCCTATATGGGGGTGGCTTTGGGGCGGCTGCACCAAATATGGGGGCGGAATCGCGGCTGCATCAGGCGGCAGCGGACGCGAATGTGTATAATTCACCGGGCTGGAAGCGGCTGCAGGCGCGGGCCGGGGAGCGGCCGTTGAGCCAGCCGCAGGAGAGCCGAAATACCGTGATCGACCTCAATGCCGTGTCGGCCTTTACCGTGGGCGAGCGGGTGTTTCACCAGAAGTTCGGCTATGGCGCGATTGTCGGGATCGAGGGCGACAAGCTGGAGGTCGACTTTGAAAAGGCGGGGCTGAAGAAGGTTGTCTCGCGCTTTGTGTCGGGGACGGATGACATTCCGTTTTGAGGTCCGCGGGCTGAATGGTTAACGGGGCGTGCGGTGCCCCGTTTTGGCGAAACTGCACATTTTCATCTGGAAACTGCGTGTTTTGACCCCCGCGAGTCGGGGTGTTTTTCGGGTGATTTGGTGAAACTGCACATTTTGGGGCTGAAACTGCGTGTTTTGCAGGCTCGTGCGCGGCGCTTTGACGTTAACGGATCGGTTACGAATGGCCGCCCGTTAACGTTTGCGTTTCGAGCTTAACTGTTTTGAAGGGTTTGGCCGTCGGGCGGCTCTGTTTGCTGGCGCAAAGGCGCCCGCCCGCCGACCCGGTGTGCGAGCGCGGGCCAGAGCTTGTCCGGGTTGCGGAGGGTGTACATCCAGCAGATTTGACCGTGGGCGTTGAGGGCCGCTGTGAAGAGCGTGTGCGCCACGCCGTTGTCCGTCATCAACAGGGCGGGATGGCTATTGGCGGTGACTGGGACGGGCGTCAGGCCGCTTGCGTGTTTCAGGGTGACTGCGTGCGAGACCAGCACGATGTCGTCCGGGCCGATGAGCGGGCGGCGGGCGGCGCGGGCCTTGGCCCCGCCGTCGGAGATCGAGATGGCGTCGTCCGAGAGGTACGCCTTGGCCGCGTCTATGTCGCCCGTGGCGATGGCGGCGAGAAAGCCGCTGATCTGGGCGGCGCGTTTGCCTGCCGGTTGCGTGAGGTCCGGGGCGGATTGCGCGACCCGGCGGTGGGCGCGGCTGACCAATTGGCGGCAGGCGGCTTCGGATTTTCCCAGCGTTTCTGCGATGTCGGCATAGGAGGCATCGAAGGCTTCGCGCAGGACAAAGGCGGCGCGTTCGCTGCTGGGGAGCGTGTCCATCATCCACAGGAGTGCCAGTTCGCAGTCCTGCGCCAAGGCAAAGCTGTCTTCGGCGGTGTGGGTGTCCATGAGCAGCGGTTCGGGCAGCCATGGGCCGACATAGCTCTCGCGCCGCGCCTTGGCCCGGCGCAGGCTGTCGATGGCGACGCGGGTGGCGGCGGTGCGCAGCCATGCGGCGGGGGTGTGGATGGCGGCGTGATCCGCGGTGGACCATTTGAGCCACGTGTCCTGCACCGCATCCTCGGCCAGCGCGCGTTCGCCGAGCATGCGGTAGCACAGGGCCGTGAGCATGGGCCGCTGTGCTTCGAAGTGTTGGGTCCAGTTCATGCGGGGGCCGGGTCCGTGAGGGTGACGGATGTGCCGCCGACATCGAGCCGTTGGCAGAGCTTGCCGTGGCCCATGCCGCGTTTCAGCACCGGGTAGGTGCGGGTGAAGGCGGCCGCGAAGGAGGCGGCGATGATGGCGCGTGGGCCATGGGCTGCTTCGATCTGTGCGCGCAGGGCGTCGAGATTGTCGTCACCGCGGATGGCGGCCCATGCGAACTGGTAGCCGAGGCCGAAATCGCCTGCGGCGTCGGCCTGGCCGTTGAGGCTGGCCTGAATGTCTGCCGCTCGTGCGCCGAAGGCCAGTGCCATGTCCGCGGTGAGTTGGGCGCAGGGGCCACAGTCCCCTTCGACCGCCGCGCCGACCATGGCACCTAGGCGGATGTGATTCGCGCTGGCGGGGCCGGCGTAGTTGCTGACCATCTGGAACATCGCGAGGCGGAGACCGGCCCGTGGGTCTGTGTCGATCATGTCATGCTGGTATTGTGCGTTGTAGTTGAACGCGCGGGCAAAGCGGCGGGTGCTGGCGTGGAGAAGTGCGCGGATCATTGGGTCTGCTCCTTGGGGTCTATTGAGGGGACGAGGGTACGGCTTGTCCAGACCGGAGGCGGGGTGTGTCGGGGGGAGATGTGCGGCATGTGGTCAGCCCTGGTTCCTGTTGCTGTTGGAACCTGTGACGCAGCGCGGCCCGTGGATGTGACATCACGGGCGACATTTTTGGGGGGCTGAAAAAGAAAAAGCGGCGATCCCAGGGAGGAGGAGGGGATCGCCGCCGTCTTGATGCCCGCCGGTCAGGGAGGAGGAGGACCGGATCGGACACATCTGGTGCACCACTTGGTGCGGTATTCGCGCGGCGACATTCGGGAGGAGGTGAATGCCGCCGCTCTTGCAACATCGCGCCGGTCAGGGAGGAGGAGGACCGGGGTGCGATGTATCGCTGTGTTTTGTTTGTGCGGCGGCGCCAGGGAGGAGGAGGGCGCCGCCGCCAATTTCAGATGCCCTCAGGGAGGAGGAGAGGACGATCTGATCCTTGTGTTCGTGTTATGCGGCCAGCTCGTGTGCTGATTCCCATGCCACGCGCTTCAGTTCCGACCGGTGCAGGCCCAGATCGGCCAGTTCGCGGTTGGACAGGGCGCTGAGTTCGTTCAGCGTTGTGCGGTAGACGCGCCGTTGTGCGCGCCGGTCTGCGGCGGCTTCGAACATACGTGCTGCGGTGCCCAGGATGCGTTCAACTAGGTCGCTGCGCTGTGCTACGTCGTTGTAATAGGCCATGTTTTTTGCCTCATGCTCATTTCGTTGATGGTTATATAGGCCCATGCTGCACCTGCACAATACATACCGAAACAATGCTGCCATGCAGCAATTGCATAGACCCTGAGTTGAAATCGGCGGCAGTGTGCACAGGAATGTGGCGTGTGGGCCTTGACCATCGGCGGGCCCTTGCCACTGGCGAAATAACTGCCATCTCTTGCATCACAAAGCGGAGAGAATGAGCATGTCGATACCCAAGGATCACGTCATGGAAGCGCTGGCCCGGATTGGCATGCCGGATGGCGGGGACCTGATCAGTCGCGACTTGATTCGTGCGGTGCAGATCCAGGGCGATGCGGTTCAGTTTGTGATCGAGGCGCCGACGCCGGAGTTGGCGGCAAAGATGGAGCCGGTGCGCGCCGCTGCCGAGGCTGCCGTGCGCGGCTTAGCGGGTGTGGGCGAGGTGCGTGTGGCGTTGACCGCCCATGGGCCGGCCAAGAAGCCACCGGCCCCCAGCCTGAAGATCGGCGGCCATCCCAAGCCGCAGGACGGCCCGACCAAGCCTGTGGGTGTGAAGCGTATTCTGGCTATTGGCTCGGGCAAGGGTGGTGTGGGGAAGTCGACCGTGTCGTCGAACCTTGCCGTGGCACTGGCCAAGCAGGGCCGGAAGGTCGGGTTGCTGGATGCAGATATATACGGTCCATCCCAGCCCCGCATGATGGGGGTGAACAAGCGCCCCGCCTCGCCCGATGGCAAGACCATCATTCCCCTGCACGCCCATGGCGTGACCCTGATGTCCATCGGCTTCATGCTGGAGGAGGGGAAGGCCGTTGTCTGGCGTGGGCCGATGCTGATGGGCGCCTTGCAGCAGATGCTGGGGCAGGTGGAGTGGGGCGAGCTGGATGTGCTGCTGGTTGATCTGCCGCCGGGGACAGGCGATGTGCAGTTGACCTTATGTACCAAGTCAGAGCTGTCGGGGGCGATTGTCGTGTCCACGCCGCAGGATGTGGCGTTGATCGATGCGCGCAAGGCGCTGGACATGTTTGCGACGTTGAAGACGCCCGTGTTGGGGTTGATCGAGAATATGTCGATGTTTGTGTGCCCCGACTGTGGGTCGGAGCATCAGATCTTTGGTCAGGGTGGTGTGGCGGCTGAGGCTGACAAGCTGGGTGTGCCGCTGCTTGGGGCCTTGCCGATTGATCTTGAGACCCGGTTGGCGGGCGATGGCGGCACGCCTGTTGCTGTCGGGGATGGCGCGATGGCGCAGGCCTATGCCCGCATTGCCGAGGGGTTGATCAAGGGCGGGATGGCCTAGACCTCGCGCCCCTCGACCGCGATGCCATAGAGTGTTGTCAGGATGCTGGCGCTGATGAGCGCGTAGAGCAGGGACACGATGACGGCGATGAGTGCGCTGACGATGTTGTCCGTCAGGATGGCGTCGAAGGCGAGGTTCAGAAGAAAGTCGATCACGGCCAATATGATCATGATCCCGAAGATCGTGGCGGCCAGTGGTTTGGTGGCTTGCCAGCTGTCGCTGAAGCTCATCTTGTGCCCGATGGTGCAGGCGGGGAGGATCAGGCTCCACCTGAGGAAAATCCAGCCCAGCACGGCAAAGGCGGGTATGGCCACGAGGCTGGCGACCACGTCGCCTGCACCTGCTGCAACAAGGCCGACCGGGATGAAGACCGGGATGGCGACCAGCATGATGACAATGCCTAGCAGAAGGCTGCGGCCCAGATAGCCCAGCACGATGCCTGCGTTTGGCGTGAACCCCTCGTGCCGCCGGTCGGTTGGCAGCAGGACGAAGCGGTGCCAGGCGGCGATCATAATGATATAGCCGACGATCAGCATCAGGGCGGCGGGGAAGATGAGCCCGAAGTTTACATCCCTGACCTCGATGCTGGAGTCCGTAAACGGGTCTTCGAGGGTGGTCATGCCGGTGGCGAGGCCGGGTTCGACCACGAAGAGGATCGCCGATCCGATGGCGAGCACGGCCAGGCCAGCCCAGGTGGCCCGCACGGTCGCCGAGAAGTCGCGGAACACCATGGCGATGGCGTGATTGAAGATGCGGACGGCGTTGGACATGTCGGCTCCTGTCTGGTCGTGCCGTGCTGTTGCCGCGTCCGCGCGGGGCGCGCAAGGGATTTCATGGGACGGATGGCCCGATATGGGACGCGCCATGGGAAACCATGGGTAAACATCCATAAAACCCCCGTGATTCGAATCAACTTCTTGCATTTTGACATGATATGTGTGGAACATAGACAGAACATTTCTGCCCGTGTGCAGATGTTTGCGCAATTCTTGGGAATTTGTGGGATAGGATGCGCCGTGAAGTGGCGGCACAATATATTGTGCATATGCCCGCGTATGTAACATCATAATCCGCTTGAGTAGCTGATTTTACCACAATATGTTGTTTTTCAGGATCTGCGAAAACAAGCTGTAGTGTGTTGTGCCCTCAAAAAACCATTGCGTCCCATGTTTTCCCACGTCATACCTACTGACATCAGATGAGAACGAGCACGGGGCACCAAACGACCCCAAGCAAACAACAAAACTCTAGCAGGTTTCATACAGGCACCTCGCTTTCATCAGACCAGAGATCCGGCGCGCGAGCGAGCAGACATCCCCCCAGGTGGCGCGCGCAGCTGGACATCCCGCGAGGCGGGACGAGGGCGGCGGGTTGATCAGTGGCAGCAGATCAACCCGCCGTTTCATTTCAAGGGCTCCGAAAAGAGAGCGCAGGTGACTGGGGAACGAATTTAAGCGCTGCGGCGCGAAGGTGAAATAGGGACGGGCCAAAACGGTGGCACGCAGGTTCAGAGGCGAAAGCGACCACAAGGTGGACGCAAAGGGGCGGGTGTCTATCCCGGCCTCGTTTCGTCGTGTGATCGAAGCCTGTGATCCCGACTGGACTGAGGGCCTGCCGCCCCGCATCATCATCGTCTATGGGGGCGCGACCCGCGACTACCTTGAAGGCTTCACCGTCGAAGCCATGGACGAGGTGGACGAGAAGATTTCCAAATTCCCGCGCGGCTCGGGCAAGCGGAAGGCGATGGAGCGTCTGTATAGCGCGCAGTCCATCGAAGCGGTTGTGGACGATACGGGCCGTATCGTGTTGCCCGCGAAGCTGCGCGAGAAGATCGGCCTTGATGGCATGGCGCGGTTCGTGTCCTCGGGCGACACGTTCGAGATTTGGCAGCCTGACGCCTATGACGAGAGTATCGCGGCGCTGGATGATGATGGGTTCGATCCTGATCTGGACCCGTCAGCCTACCTAGACGGGGACATGGAGTAGGGAATGGCTGGGGGGCCTCATATTCCGGTTCTGATCGACGCGATCCTGCGGGAATGCGCACCTGTTCACGGTACATGGTTGGATGGCACCTTTGGTGCGGGCGGGTATACCCGCGCTTTGCTTGATGCTGGAGCCGACACCGTGATTGCCGTGGATCGTGATCCTTTGGCCTTTGAATTGGCTGGGGAATGGGCTGCGGCCTATGGCGACCGGATCGTGATGCAGCCGGGTGTGTTTTCGAAGTTGGATGAGTATGGCGCGGGCCTTGATGGCGTTGTGCTGGATCTGGGTGTGTCGTCGATGCAGTTGGACCGGGCGGAGCGCGGGTTCTCTTTCATGCAGGATGGGCCTCTGGATATGCGCATGTCGCAGGATGGGCCCTCTGCCGCTGACATTGTGAATGAAGCCGATGAGGGCGTGCTGGCGGACATTCTGTTTCAGTATGGCGAAGAGCGGGCGTCCCGCCGCATTGCACGCGCGATCATCACGGCGCGGCCGATCACCACGACGCTGGAATTGGTGGGCGTCATTGAGAAGTGCCTGCCCCGTCCGAAGCCCGGTCAGTCGCATCCCGCGACCCGCAGTTTTCAGGCGCTGCGGATTGCTGTGAACAATGAATATGATGAGCTGTATCAGGGGCTTATGGCGGCTGAACGCGCGTTGAAGCCCGGTGGGCAATTGGCCGTTGTGACCTTTCATTCGGTCGAGGACCGGATGGTGAAGCGCTTTATGACCGCCCGTGGCGGGCGGCAGGCGAATGCCAACCGCTATGCGCCTGAGGTCGAGGCAGCCCCCGCGCAGTTCGAGTTGCGGACCCGCAAGGCGATTGGCCCGGACAGGGATGAGTTGGAGATGAACCCGCGCAGCCGGTCGGCCAAGCTGCGGGTGGCGGTGCGCACGAACGCACCTGCCGGTGAGATTGACGCAAAGAGTATTGGGATGCCGCAGGTCAGGGGAGCCATCTGATGCGCACGGTTTTGTACATTTTGACGACTATGGCTGTGATCGGCCTCGCCTTCTGGGCGTATCGCGAGAATTACGCGACGCAAGATGCGCTGGCCAAGACGGACCGGCTGCACCGCGATATTCGCGAGGCGCATGCACGGCTGGCGGTGTTGAAGGCGGAGTGGGCGTATCTGAACCGGCCTGACCGGTTGCGCGATCTGGCCGACATCAATTTCGACAGTCTGGGCCTGTTGCCGTTCCGCCCCGATCAGTTTGGTCATGTGGATGAGGTGGCCTATCCCGCGCAGCGGACCCTTGTGATCGACAATGCCGTTGAAGTGTCCGGTGAGTTGGAGCAGCAGCCTTGACCCGTACACCCCTGCGCCCGCTGGCCCGTATCCTGCCCGCCCGTGCCGCCGGTGAAAGCACCGAAGCCATTGAGCGCGAGAACCTGCGCAACCGCCATGAAGAGATGCGCGACCGGGCCCGGCAGCGCGCCGAGGGGCGGTTGCTGGTGTTGGGCCTCTTCTTTTTCTGTGCTTTTGCGACCGTGGGCGTGCGCATGGGGATGCTGGCCACGTCCGAGCCGGTGGAACCGCGTGCCAGTGCGCAAGGCGCTGTGATTTCCGCCGCGCGCGCGGATATTGTGGACCGGCATGGGCGCTTGCTCGCCACGAACTTTGAGACGCATGCGCTTTATGCGCAGCCGCCGCATATGATTGATCCCGAGGCGTCGGCCCGGAAGCTGGCGGAGATTTTCCCGGATCTGGATGAGAACAAGCTGCTCAAGGACTTTACCGGCAAGCGGAAATTCCTGTGGGTCCGGCGCAAGATCAGCCCCGAGCAGATGCAGGCGGTGCATGAGATTGGCGATCCCGGTCTGCTTTTTGGACCGCGTGACATGCGGCTGTATCCCAATGGCACCCTTGCCGCCCACGTGTTGGGTGGGGCGAGTTTTGGCAAGGAAGGTGTGAGTGCGGCCGAGGTGATCGGTGTTGCGGGTGTTGAGAAGCAGTTTGACGACTATCTGCGTGATCCGGCCAACGGGCAGAAGCCGCTGGAGCTGGCGCTGGACCTGACTGTGCAGGCCGCCGCCGAGCGTGTGCTGCATGGCGGGATGCGGTTGATGAACGCCAAGGGGGCGTCATCGGTGCTGATGGATGTGAAGACAGGCGAGGTGATCTCGGTCGTGAGCCTGCCGCATTTTGACCCGAACAACCGCCCGCGTCCTGCGACGACGGGAGATCAGAGTGACAGTCCGCTGTTCAACCGGTCGGTGCAGGGGGTGTATGAGCTTGGCTCGGCCTTCAAGATCTTTACTGCGGCGCAGGCTGTGGAACTGGGTATTGTGACGCCCTCGACCATCATCAACACGGCGGGGCCGATGCGGGTGGGCGGTTTCCGGATTGGCGAGTTCCAGAACAAGAATTACGGCAAGATCAGCGTGGCCGACATTGTCGTGAAATCCTCGAACCGGGGGACGGGGCGGCTGGTGTTGCAGATCGGCAAGGAGCGGCAGCAGGAGTTCCTGAAGAAGATGGGCTTCTTTGAGCCCACCGACTTCGAGATTGTGGAAGCGCGTCAGGGCAAGCCGCTGTTGCCGCGCCGCTGGACGGATTTGTCTGCGGTGACGGTGAGTTATGGGCACGGGCTGTCATCGTCGCCCATGCACCTGGCGGCGGGTTATGCGGCGATTGCCAATGGCGGGCGGATGGTGAAGCCCACGATCCTCAAGCAGGATGGCCCGCGTCTGGGCGAGCGGGTGATGAGCGAGGGCACCGCACGTGCAGCCCGAGCAATGCTGCGCAAGGTTGTCACCGATGGCACGGCAAGCATGGCGGAAGTGCCGGGCTATGCCGTGGGTGGCAAGACGGGCACGGCGGACAAGCCCAAGGCGCGCGGTGGCGGGTATTATGACGACAAGGTCATTGCGACCTTTGCCACGATGTTCCCGGCTCATGATCCAAAATACGTTCTGGTCGTGACGCTGGACGAGCCTGTCGAGACCTCTGGCGACAAACCGCGCAGGAGTGCGGGCTGGACGGCTGTGCCGGTGGCTGCCGAGATGATCGGGCGTGTTGCCCCCTTGCTGGGCCTGCGGCCAAGCGTTGAACCTGTCTCTCTCGCTGATATAACGCTGACCAGCAGCAACTGAGGTGCGCATCGCACCCGAACCATAGGGCCGAGACATGGGCGCGCAGGCACGATCACTCTCATCGCTGGGCCTGACGGCCCGGGGTGGGGCCAATCCGCAGATCACCGGCATCGCCGTGGACAGCCGCGAGGTGAAGGACGGTTTTCTGTTCGCCGCCATGCCGGGCAGTCGGGTGCATGGGGCGGAGTTCATTCAATATGCGGTGCGCATGGGCGCCTCGGCCATCCTGACGGATGTTCTCGGCGCCGAGATTGCGGCGGAGTGGTTGGGTGACGTGGCCGTGGTTGTCACGGACGCGCCGCGTGAGGCGTTGAGCCGGGCCGCTGCACTGTGGTTTGGCGGGCAGCCCGAGGTGCTGGTGGCGGTCACCGGGACGAATGGCAAGACGTCTGTGTCCACTTTTGTCCGGCAGATCTGGATCGAGATGGAATTGCCTGCCGTCAATCTGGGCACAACGGGGGTGGAGGGTGCGTGGACAGCACCCTTGGCCCATACCACGCCTGAACCCATCACGCTGCATCGCACATTGGCCGAAGCGAAGGCCAACGGGATCACCCATGCCGCGATGGAGGCGTCCTCGCACGGGTTGGACCAGCGTCGGTTGGATGGCGTGACACTGATGGCGGCCGGGTTCACTAATTTCAGCCAGGATCATCTGGATTACCACAAGACGTTTGAGGCCTATTTCGACGCCAAGGCGGCGCTCTTTGCCCGTGTGCTGCCCGAGGAGGGGATTGCCGTCATCAATCTGGATGATGCGCGCGGAGTGGATATGGCCGCGATTGCGCGCGCGCGGGGGCAGACGGTGCTGGCCGTGGGGCGTGATGGGGGCGATCTGCGCCTGACCGCGCAACGCTTCGACGCGACGGGGCAGGATGTGCGGTTTGAGTATGAGGGCAAGGCCTATACCGCGCGGCTGCCGCTGATTGGCGGCTTTCAGGCGGACAATGTGATGCTGGCCTGTGGGCTGGTCATTGCCTGCGGGGCGGAGCCTGCGCGGGTGTTCGAGACCTTGCCGCATCTGGGCACTGTGCGGGGCCGCATGCAGCTGGCCGCGACCCGTGAGAACGGGGCCGCGGTGTTTGTTGACTATTCCCATACGCCGGATGCGGTGGCCACGGCGCTGAAGGCGATGCGCCCGCATGTGATGGGGCGGTTGATTGTTGTCGTGGGCGCGGGTGGCGACCGGGATATGGGCAAGCGTCCCCTGATGGGGCAGGCGGCGGCGGAGAATGCCGATATTGTCTTTATCACCGATGACAATCCGCGCAGTGAGGATCCGGCCCTGATCCGGGCCGCCGTGATGGAGGGCGCGCTGGGCGTTGGCGGGTCCGCCAGCGTGACCGAGGTGGGCGACCGGGCCGAGGCGATCCTGCGCGGTGTCGATGCGCTTGGTCCCGGTGATGCGCTGCTGATCGCGGGCAAGGGCCATGAGACGGGGCAGATCGTGGGCGACGACGTGCTGCCCTTTGATGATGCCGAGCAGGCGAGCGTGGCCGTGGCGGCGCTGGAAGGACGGTTGACATGACGCTTTGGACATCGGCCGAGGCTGCGGCGGCCACGGGTGGCCGCGCGACCTGTGATTGGGCCGCGACGGGTGTGTCGATTGACACGCGGACGCTTGAGGCCGGGGACTTGTTTGTCGCTTTGAAGGCGGCGCGCGATGGGCATGAGTTTGTCGCGCAGGCGTTGGAGAAGGGCGCGGCAGCGGCGCTGGTGTCCCATGTGCCCGAGGGTGTGGCAGAGGATGCGCCGCTGTTGATTGTGCCAGATGTTCTGGAGGGGTTGGAGGCGCTTGGGACCGCGGCCCGTGCCCGGACCGAGGCGCGTGTGGTGGCGATCACCGGGTCGGTTGGCAAGACCTCGACCAAGGAGATGTTGCGCGCGGTGCTGTCCGATCAGGGTCGGACCCATGCCAGCGTTGCCAGCTACAACAACCATTGGGGTGTGCCCCTGACACTGGCGCGGATGCCTGCGGACACGGAATATGCCGTGATCGAGATCGGGATGAGCAATCCGGGGGAGATTGCGCCACTGGCCAAGATGGCGCGCCCGCATGTCGCGATGATCACGACCGTGGCGGCGGCGCATCTGGAGGCGTTTGAGAGCATCGAGGGGATTGCGGTTGAAAAGGCGTCAATCCTGGAAGGGTTGGAACATGGCGGGACGGCCGTTCTGAACAACGACTGTTCGACGGCGGCCATCCTGCAGGCCAAGGCCCATGACATGAAGCGCCGCGACATTGGCTTTGGCGAACACGGCTTTAATTTCAAATTGAAATCGGTGGATTTGCAGCGCGATGCGACGGTGGTGCAGGCGGAGGCGCATGAGGCGCCTTTGCTGTTCAAGATCGGGGCCGTGGGCCAGCACTATGCCATGAATGGCTTGGGTGCCTTGGCGTCGGCCGAGGCCTTGGGCGCCGATCTGGCGCTGGCCGCGCAATCGCTGGGCCGCTGGTCGCCCTATGAGGGGCGTGGGGCGCGCGAGGTCATCACGCTTGATCCGATTGAGACGGATATGACGCTGGAGCTGATCGACGACAGCTACAATGCGAACCCGACCTCGATGGCGGCGGCTTTGGCGGTTCTAGCGGCGGCAGAGGTCACCCACGACATCGGGCGCGTCAGCAAGGGGCGGCGGATCGCCTTTCTGGGGGATATGAAGGAGCTTGGTCCGGATGGGCCTGCGATGCACGCGGAGCTGGCGCAGTTGGAGACGATGGAGCGGATCGATAAGGTGCACTGTATCGGTCCGCTGATGAAGCATCTGTACGACGCGCTGCCTGCCGAGAAGCAGGGGCTGTGGGCTGAGACTTCCGACGAGATGGCCGCGCAGGTGGCCCGCCGCCTCGACAGCGGTGACGTTGTTCTGGCAAAGGGCTCTCTGACGATGAACCTTGCCCGCGTCGTTGACGCGATCCGCAAAATGGGCCATCCGGTAGATAAGGGCGAAGACCCACACGATAAGAACTAGGGACAGGCAGGCATGCTATTTTGGTTGACGGCACTTTCGGATGGCGGGGACGTGTTCAACCTGTTCCGCTATATCACCTTCCGGGCCGGTGGGGCGTTCATGACGGCCCTTTTGTTTGGTTTTCTGTTTGGCCGACCGCTGATTGCGGTGCTGCGCAAGAAGCAGGGCAAGGGGCAGCCCATTCGCGATGACGGGCCCGAGGGGCACTTTGCCAAGGCGGGCACGCCGACCATGGGCGGGTTGTTGATTGTCGGTGCGCTTGTCACGTCGACCTTGCTGTGGGCGCGGTGGGACAATCCGTTTATGTGGATTGTGCTGGGGGTGACGTTGGCCTTTGCGCTGATCGGGTTTGCCGACGACTATGCCAAGGTGTCCAAGCAGAACACGGCGGGGGTGCCGGGCAAGGTGCGGCTGCTTCTGGGATTTATCATCGCGGGCGTGGCTGCGTTTTTCGCCACGATGAACCATCCCGACATGCTGCAGAACCAGTTGGCGGTGCCGGTGTTCAAGGACCTGCTTGTCAACCTTGGTGTCCTGTTCATCCCGTTCTCGATCATCGTGATTGTGGGATCTGCCAATGCTGTGAACCTGACCGACGGACTGGATGGGCTGGCGATCATGCCGGTGATGATTGCGGGCGGTACGCTTGGCATTATCGCATATGCCGTGGGGCGTGTGGACTTCACCGATTACCTGGATGTGCATTATGTGCCCGGTACGGGTGAGCTTTTGATCTTTACTGCCGCGCTCTTTGGCGGGGGCCTGGGCTTTCTGTGGTACAATGCACCGCCTGCGGCGGTGTTCATGGGGGACACCGGCTCGCTGGCTCTGGGCGGTGCATTGGGAGCGATTGCGGTGGCGACAAAGCACGAGCTGGTGCTGGCCATTGTGGGTGGCCTCTTCGTGGTCGAGGCGCTGTCTGTGATCGTGCAGGTGCTGTACTTCAAGCGGACGGGCAAGCGGGTGTTCCTGATGGCCCCCATTCACCACCACTATGAAAAGAAGGGCTGGGCCGAGCCGCAGATCGTGATCCGGTTCTGGATCATCTCGCTGATCCTGGCGATGATCGGGCTGGCCACGCTGAAGGTGCGCTAGTGCCGCGCGCGCTGGTCACGGGCGGCAATCGCGGCATCGGGTATGCGATGGCCGAGGGGCTGTGCGCGCGAGGCGTGGACGTGGTCATCGGGGCGCGCGATGCACAGGCGGGTGCTGCGGCAGCCGCCGCCATTGGGTGCGATTGGGTGCAATTGGACCTTGAGGCCCCCGAGAGTTTTGCCCCGGCCATCGCGGACGCAGGCGAGATTGACATCCTGATCAACAACGCGGGCATCCTGATCGAAGACAGCATGATTGCGCATCCCGACGGCCTGCGCCGGTCGATGCAGGTCATGTTCCACGCGCCCTTTGAGCTGATCCTGCTGTGCCTGCCGCATATGGCGAAAGCCGGGCATGGGCGGATCATCAACCTCAGCTCCGGCTGGGGCGCCTTTGATGAAGGGCTGGAAGGCCCCGGCGGCTATGGTGTTGCCAAGGCCGCGCTGAACGCGCTGTCTCATGCCCTGCCGCGCGATCTGCCGACAGGTGTCAGCATCAACGCGATGTGCCCGGGCTGGGTGCATACGCGCATGGGCGGTCAGGCCGCGCCGCGTACCCCGGAGGAAGGGGCCGACACTGCCATCTGGCTAGCACTCGATGCACCCCCATATCTGACAGGCAAGTTCTTTCGAGACCGAGAGGAAAAGGCGTGGTGATGATCTTTCTTCTGGCTGAAAATACCTCGGGGGTCTGGGGGCAGAGCCCCCAGGGCGTCACGCTATGATCCCGGTGCAGGGTCTGACCGGCGCGCGGGTCGCGGTGCTTGGCCTGGGCCGGTCTGGCCTGTCCGCTGCACGTGCGCTGGCGGCAGGTGGTGCGACGCCGGTGTGCTGGGACGACAACCCGGAGGCGCAAGCGCGCGCCGAGGCGGAGGGGTTCACCTGTCTCAACCTCAAGAAACAGGGTGCCTTTGAGGACATCGCGCGGCTGATTGTCAGCCCGGGCATTCCGCATCTTTACCCGTCGCCGAACCCTGTCATTGCGGCAGCCTTGGCGGCCGGTGTGCCGGTCGACAATGATATCGGGCTGTTCTTTCAGTCCTTTGCGACATCCGACTGGCACCGCTTTGACACCGCGCCGCGGGTCATTGCAGTCACCGGGTCCAACGGTAAGTCCACGACCTGCGCGCTGCTTCACCACATCATGGAGGTGGCGGGGCGGCCTAGCCAGTTGGCGGGCAATATAGGTCGCGGTGTGCTGGACATCGACCCGCCCCATGACGGCGAAGTGGTGGTCTTGGAGCTGTCGAGTTACCAGACCGATCTGGCGCGCAGCCTGACGCCGGACGTGGCCGTGTTTACGAACCTGTCCCCCGACCATCTGGACCGCCACGCGGGCATGGGTGGCTATTTCGCGGCCAAGCGTCGGCTCTTTGCCGAGGGCGGGCCGGATCGGGCCGTAATCGGTGTGGATGAGGATGAGGGGCGGTTTTTGGCCGGGCAGCTTGCCGAAGTGCCGACGGATGATCGGGTGATCCGGGTGTCCGTCGCTGAGAAGTTGACCGGGCCCGGCTGGCAGGTCTTTGCGAAGAAAGGGTTTCTGTCGGAGTATCGCAAGGGGCGTCAGGTGGCGTCCGTTGACTTGCGCGGCGTGGCGGGATTACCGGGCGCGCACAACCATCAGAACGCCTGTGCCGCCTATGCTGCTGCCCGTGCGGTTGGGGTGGCGCCGAAGGTGATCGAGCAGGCGTTTCACAGCTTTGCTGGCCTGCCCCATCGCAGCCAGACCATCGCTGAGGCGGGTGGCGTGCGCTATGTCAACGACAGCAAGGCCACAAATGTTGACAGCGCGGCCAAGGCGCTTGCCGCCTTCGACAACATCCGCTGGATTTGCGGCGGTTTGCAAAAGGAGGGTGGGCTGGAGGGCCTCGCATCGTCCTTGGGCAAGGTGAAGAAAGCCTATGTCATCGGGCGCGAGGCGGCGCAGTTTGCCATGCAGATTGACGTGGATGCGCAGGTGTGTGGAACGATGGAGACTGCCGTTGAGGCTGCGATGGTTGAGGCGGAAGACGGTGATGTGGTGCTGCTTGCGCCCGCGGCGGCGAGTTTCGATCAATATGACAGTTTCGAGCGTCGCGGTGAGGATTTCGTGGCGGAAGTGACCAGGCGGTTGTGATCCAGCGGAGCGCGCGTACGCGCGCACGACATTTTTTGGTTTTGGCTTCGGACCCACCAAAACAAAGCCTTTGTCTCTGATCCGCCATGCGCATGATCTTTGGCGTGACAGCTCCGACCGTCTTTCCCAAGCAAAATAGCCGTATCCCCGCTGGGCGGGGCCCCTCGGCGATTTTGCTTGTCAAAGCCCGTCGGCCCCGTCTCTTGAAGATCAAGCGAGGACGGCTCCGAAACAAAGAGATTGCGACTGCAAAGGCAGGCGCAATCAGTGGCAAGGGTAGCTTTGCCTGCAAAGCTGCCAGCCACGCCATGGAGGAACTGGGTGCTTGCAATGCGTGACCGACGTCACGCCTGTTCCGAAATATGCCGCGCCGTGGCCATGGCCGAGGACCAGGCCCATTGGAAATTGTAGCCGCCCAGCCAACCCGTCACGTCGAGCGCTTCGCCGATAAAGTATAGGCCCGGCGTGGTTTGGGATTCCATGGTTTTTGAGCTGATCTGATCGGTGGCGACGCCGCCGCGTGTCACCTCCGCCGTGCGGTAGCCTTCGGTGCCGCCGGGGGTGAGCTGCCATTGGGTCAGGTCGTGGGTGAGTGCGTAGATGCGCGCGTCCGACAGGTCGCCGAGGCGGCCTGAGAGGTCCATCTGGGTGCTGAGGTGATCGACGAGGCGCGCGGGCAGGTGGCGGGAGAGTTCCGTTGTCAGGGCTTTCTTGCCGTCGCTGGTGCGTTTGTCGCGTAGGGTCGCGGCGAGGTTTGTTTCGGGGGCGAGGTGGACCGTGATCGCGTCGCCTGCATCCCAATAGCTGGAGGCTTGCAGGATGGCGGGACCCGAGAGGCCGCGGTGGGTGAAGAGCATCCCTTCGTCGAAGCTGGTGCCGTTTGCTGTGACGCGCGCGGGGCATGAGACGCCGGAAATGTCGGCGAAGCGGCGGTCGGGGAAGGTGAAGGGGACAAGGGCGGGTTCTGTGGCAGTGATCCGGTGGCCGAATTGTTTGGCGATGTCGTAGGCGAAGCCGGTGGCGCCCATCTTGGGGATGGATTTGCCGCCTGTGGCGATGACGGCGTTGCGGGCCGTGAGTGTGCGGGTGCCGTTGAGGGTGAAGGTGAACCCTTCGTTACCCTTTGCAAATTCTGTGACCTCGGTTTGCAAATGTAACTCAACCCCGGCGGACTGCATGAGGCCGCGTAGCATGGCGATGATGTCCTTGGCCGAATTGTCGCAGAAAAGCTGGCCGAGGGTTTTCTCGTGCCAGGCGATGCCATGCCGGTCGACGAGGTCGATGAAATCCCATTGGGTGTAGCGGGCGAGGGCGGATTTGGCGAAGTGGGGGTTCTCGCTGATGAAGGCGTGGGCGTCGCAATAGAGGTTTGTGAAATTGCAGCGCCCGCCGCCGGAGATGCGGATTTTTTCGCCCGGAGCCTTGGCGTGATCGACCAGCAGCACGCGCCTGCCTGCATGGGCCGCGCACATCATGCCCGCCGCCCCGGCGCCGATGATCAGGGTATCAAAATCCATGACGTCCCCGTGCAGCATTGCACAGAAAGGGTCAAGCAGGCGGGGTTGTGCGCAAATGTCGCTCGCTTACCTGACTGGGAGTGAAACATTTTACGGGAGACCGCATATGACTGCTTTGGCCGCTGGCTCTGACTTTCCGAAACTTGATGTCGCGCAGTTGGGCGGCGGGACGCTGACGCTGGGCGCGCCCCGTGGGGGGCACGACTGGCAACTCGTTGTCGTTTATCGCGGCCTGCATTGTCCGCTGTGCAAGAAGTACCTGGCGCAGTTGCAGGAGTTGGAAAGCGCATTCAATGCCGAAGGTGTCGATGTTGTTGCCGTCTCTGGCGATCCCGAAGACAAGGCGCAAGCGATGGTGGACGAAAAGGAGCTGTCTTTGGCGATGGGCTTTGGTCTGAGCGTTGCGCAGATGGTGGAGCTGGGTGTGTACGTGTCCGATCCGCGTAGCCCGCAGGAGACGGATCGTCCGTTTCCTGAGCCCGGTCTGTTTGTTGTGAACGGGGACGGGGCGATCCAGATGGTGGATGTGTCGAACGCGCCCTTCCTGCGTCCCGATCTGCAGGCGGTGCTGAACGGCATCAAGTTCATCCGCGCCAATGATTACCCGATCCGGGGCACGCACAAGGCTGCTTGACGGGGCGGCGTAACCTTGCCTGCGGGCCAGTAAACTAAGGCTGGCCCGCGCGTTCTTTTGCCGCTATGCTTGGCGCTAACGCACGCGGGACCAACCCGCGGCGTGAGGCAGAGACAGGCAGCAAGGCGGCAGATCATGACTGAAATGGTCTATGGCGCGGTCCCGGTGCGGGACGGCGAACCCATTCTTCCTAAGTGGTGGCGCACGGTCGACAAATGGTCGTTGAGTTGTGTGCTGTTCCTCTTTGCCATTGGCCTGCTTCTGGGGCTCGCGGCGTCGGTGCCGCTGGCGGAGAAGAACGGATTTCCCCCCTTTCACTATGTGACCCGGCAGGCGCTGTTTGGCGTGCTGGCGCTGATGGTGATGATTGTCACGTCGATGATGTCGCCGGTTGTGGTGCGGCGTTTGGCTGTGCTGGGGTTCCTTGTGTCCTTTGTCGCGCTTGCGATGCTGCCTTTCTTTGGCACCGACTTCGGTAAGGGTGCTGTGCGGTGGTATTCGCTTGGCTTTGCCGCGATCCAGCCGTCTGAGTTTTTGAAACCCGGTTTTGTTGTCGCTGCCGCGTGGATGCTGGCGGCGAGCCAGGATTTGAACGGGCCGCCGGGGCGGACGTGGTCCTTTGCCTTGTGCATCTCCATCGTGCTGATGCTGGCGCTGCAGCCTGACTTTGGCCAAGCCTGCCTGGTCCTGTTTGGCTGGGGTGTGATGTATTTCGTGGCCGGTGCGCCGATGATCCTGCTTGTCGGCATGGCGGGGCTGGTCGTGTTTGGCGGCACGATTGCCTATTCCAATTCCGAGCACTTTGCCCGCAGGATTGACGGATTCCTGAGCCCAGATGTCGATCCGCGTACGCAGTTGGGCTATGCCACCAACGCCATCCAAGAGGGTGGTCTGTTCGGCGTCGGCGTGGGCGAGGGGCAGGTGAAATGGTCGCTGCCCGATGCGCATACGGACTTCATCATTGCCGTGGCGGCAGAGGAATATGGCCTAATCCTCGTTCTGTGCATCATCGCGCTCTATACCGGGATCGTTGTGCGGTCGTTGATGCGCCTGATGCGGGAGCGTGATCCGTTCATTCGGCTGGCGGGCACGGGGCTTGCCTGCATGTTTGGCGTGCAGGCCATGATCAACATGGGTGTGGCTGTACGCTTGCTGCCTGCCAAGGGCATGACCTTGCCCTTTGTCAGCTATGGCGGGTCGTCGGTGATTGCCTCCGGCATTGCCGTGGGCATGCTCCTGGCCTTTACCCGGAGCCGTCCGCAGGGCGAGATTTCTGATCTTTTGGGGCGTCGCCGATGACGAAACAGCCGCTTCTCCTTATGGCCGCAGGTGGGTCTGGTGGACACATGTTCCCGGCCCAGGCGCTGGCCGAGGCGATGCTGGCGCGCGGTTGGCGGGTGAAGCTGAGTACGGATGCGCGCGGTGCGCGGTATACCGAGGGTTTTCCCCATACGACCGAGATTGAGCAAGTGTCGTCCGCCACTTTCGCGCGCGGTGGGCCGCTGGCCAAAGCGGCGGTGCCGTTCCGCATTGCGGCGGGGATTGCCGGGGCGAAGATCAAGATGTTGCGGGATCGACCTGCGGCCGTTGTGGGCTTCGGTGGCTATCCCACCATTCCGGCGCTGGCGGCGGCGACCATCCTGCGTGTGCCGCGCATGATCCATGAGCAGAATGGTGTGCTGGGGCGCGTGAACCAGCTGTTTGCCAAGCGCGTTGATGTGGTGGCCTGTGGCACGTGGCCCACGGAACTGCCCGAAGGTGTCGAGGGCACCTATGTCGGCAATCCTGTGCGCGGGTCCGTGTTGGAACGGGCAGGGGCGGGCTATATCGCGCCCGGTGACTACCCGATGGAGATTTTGGTGATCGGCGGCAGCCAGGGTGCGCGCATCCTGTCCGATGTGATCCCGCCCGCCATTGCCAGCCTGTCGATGGAGCGCCTGCGCAACCTGCGCGTGAGCCATCAGGCGCGCGGCGAGGATGAGGAGCGTGTGCGCACCTTCTATGCCGAGAACGGGATCAACGCCGATGTGCAGCCGTTCTTTCACGATGTGCCGCGGCGGATGACCGAGTCGCAGTTGATCATCTCGCGCTCTGGGGCGTCGTCGGTTGCGGACATCTCGATCATCGGGCGTCCGTCGATCCTTGTGCCGCTTGCGTCGGCCATTCGCGATGAGCAGACGGCCAATGCGCGGGGGCTTGTCGATGCGGGGGCGGCGATCCTGATCCCCGAAAGCCAGTTGAGCGTCGAGAACGTGGCCGAACAGATCAATGCGGTGCTGGACAATCCCGACGGCGCGTTGCAAATGGCCAACTCCGCGCTGACCGTTGCCAAGCCGGATGCCACCGAACAACTTGTCTACTTGGTCGAGACCCTCAGCCAGAAAGGGAATGCCCAATGAATGCCGCCACCAAACTGCCCGGAGACGTGGGTCCCATTCATTTCGTCGGCATCGGCGGGATTGGCATGTCGGGCATTGCCGAGGTGCTGTTGAACCATGGGTATGTGGTGCAGGGGTCTGACCTGAAGCGCACGGCGATAACCGAGCGGTTGGAAGAGTTGGGTGCGCGGGTTTTCGTGGGCCAGAATGCGAAGAACATTGAAGAGGCGGAGGTTGTCGTGATCTCTTCCGCGATCAAGCCGGGCAATGCGGAGCTGGACGCCGCGCGGGCGCGCGGCCTGCCCATCGTGCGGCGGGCCGAGATGCTGGCGGAACTTATGCGGTTGCGGTCGAACATTGCCGTGGCGGGCACGCATGGGAAGACGACGACCACCACCATGGTTGCGGCCCTGCTGGATGAGGGCAAGTTTGATCCGACTGTGGTGAATGGCGGGATCATCCACGCCTATGGCTCGAATGCGCGCAAGGGTGATGGCGAGTGGATGGTGGTGGAGGCCGACGAGAGCGACGGCACTTTCAACCGCTTGCCCGCGACCATTGCCATCGTGACCAATATCGACCCCGAGCATATGGAGCATTGGGGGACGGAAGAGGCGCTGCACAAGGGCTTTTACGAGTTTGTGTCAAACATTCCGTTCTACGGGTTGGCGGTGTGCTGCACCGATGATCCGGATGTGCAGAGCCTTGTCGGCAAGATCACGGACCGTCGTGTCGTGACCTATGGCTTCAATGCGCAGGCCGATGTGCGGGCGATGAACCTGACCTATGAGAATGGCGTGGCCCATTTTGATATCGCTTTGCAGGCCGAGGATCAGGTGATTGAGGGCTGCAGCCTGCCGATGCCTGGGGATCACAACGTGTCGAACGCGCTGAGCGCGGTGGCTGTGGCCCGGCATCTGGGCATGAAGGGCGATGAGATCCGCAGTGCTTTGGCGAAGTTCGGGGGCGTTAACCGTCGGTTTACCCGGGTGGGCGAGGTTGAGGGCATCACGATCATCGACGATTACGGCCACCACCCAACCGAGATTGCCGCCGTGCTGAAAGCTGCACGCCAAGCCACGACGGGCCGCGTCATCGCGGTTCATCAGCCGCATCGCTATACGCGGCTGCATCACCATTTCGAGGAGTTCTGCTCCTGCTTCAATGATGCGGATGTCGTGGGGATTGGTGATGTGTTTGCTGCCGGTGAGGACCCCATTGAGGGCGCGAGCCGCGACGATCTGGTGGCTGGGTTGATCCGTCATGGGCACCGTCACGCGCGTGCCGTGGTGGATGAGAACGATCTGGAGCGGCTGGTGCGCGAGCAGGCGCGGTCGGGTGATATGGTTGTGTGTCTGGGCGCCGGGTCGATCAGTGCCTGGGCCAACGGGTTGCCCGCGCGGTTGCACAAGGGTGCTGCGTGACCACCGTCGCCATCATATTCGTGCTGTTGATGCTGCCGATTGGCATCCTGCTGCGTATGCGTAACTTGGTGAAAGTGTTGGGCGTGCTTGTCATTCTGTGCGTTGTTCTCAGCCTCTATCACCTGTTTGCCGGTGGGCCGGGCTCGCCTTTGTTCTTTGCTGGACCTGCGGCGCTTGCCCTGATGCTTGGCTGGACCGTTGGCGGGCGGATCGGGGGGCGCGGGTGATGCTCTTGTGGGTGTGTATCGGCTGGGTTCTGGCCGCGACATGTGTCGCGATGCTGCCGATGCGGCGGCAATATGTGCCGGGTGTTGCTTTGCTCATTGCGGCACCCGTCCTGATCGTGTGGATCAGTGTGGCTGTGGCCTGGTGGGCGGGTTTGCTGGCCCTTGCCGCGTTCGTGTCGATGTTCCGCAATCCGCTCCGCTATTTCTGGGCCAAGGCCCGTGGTCAAAATCCTCAACTTCCGCCGGAGTTGCGTTCATGAGTATGTCGTTGATCCTTGCCTGCCTGTGGGCCGTTGTTGCGAATGTGCTGGCGATGATGCCGAGCCGGGACAATCATTGGACCAATGCCTATGGCCTGATCACGGTGGGCATTCCGATCATCGGATATGTCACCTGGCAGCACGGGCCGTGGGTTGGAATTGCGGTGATGGTCGCGGGCATGAGCATTCTGCGCTGGCCTGTCATCTATCTGAGCCGCTGGATCAAGGGGAGGCTGATCCGATGACGATGTATGTCATTTCATTTGCAGCGCTGGGGCTGGGCATTGCCACGGGTTGGAGCATGGCGTCACGCTTTATGCTGCGGCGCATGGTTGGCGTGTTCCTATTGCTGGTGGCCGCTGTTGTGTGGGTGGGCATGTCGCCGGACAGCTTGCCCGGCGATGGGTTTGCTGTGGTGGTTGCGACATATCTCGTGGGCTTGCCCATGGCGGCTGGCATGGTTGGTGGTGCGATCATGTCGTGGTTGTTCCGCAGGAGCCGCGCCGCATCTTGACCTTGGTGGCCCGCAGCGGCATTGCGAGCGCCATGACCTATGACCTTCCGCCTGTGCGCGGCACTCTGACACCGAACAAGGACTTGTCCGGCCTGACGTGGCTGCGTGTGGGCGGGCCCGCGGATTGGCTGTTCCAGCCCGCCGATGTCGAGGATCTGAGCGATTTTCTGGCGGCACTTGATCCGTCGGTGCAGGTCTTTCCCATGGGTGTGGGCAGCAACCTGATCGTGCGTGACGGTGGGCTGCGCGCAGTTGTGATCCGGCTGGGGCGCGGCTTTAACGGGATTGAGGTGGGCGAGGACACGGTGACGGTTGGTGCAGCGGCGCTGGATGCCCATGTGGCGCGCAAGGCGGCGGATGCGGGGATCGACCTGACCTTTCTGCGCACGATCCCCGGTGCCATCGGCGGTGCTGTGCGGATGAATGCTGGGTGCTATGGCAGCTATACGGCGGACGTGTTCGTCGAGGCGCAGGCGGTGCTGCGGGATGGCACCGTGACGACGCTGCACGCCGACGACCTGAACTTTCAATACCGACAGAGTGATTTGCCCGAAGGCGCTGTGCTGACCCATGTGACGCTGCGCGGCCCGATGGGAGAGCCGGACGCGCTCCATGCGCGCATGGAAGATCAACTGGCAAAGCGCGACGCGACACAGCCGACCAAGGACCGCAGCGCCGGGTCGACCTTTCGCAATCCGGCGGGCTTTTCCTCGACCGGGCGGGACGATGATGTCCATGATCTGAAGGCCTGGAAGGTCATCGAGGACGCGGGCATGCGCGGCGCGCGACGGGGCGGGGCACAGATGAGCGAGAAGCACTCGAACTTCCTGATCAACACCGGGCAGGCAACCGCCGCCGATCTCGAAGGATTGGGCGAGGACGTGCGAAAAAAGGTTTACGATTCCAGCGGCGTCACGCTAGAATGGGAAATTATGCGCATCGGTGATCCGGCATAGGATCGCAGGCGCACGGCAGGCCGAAAATCGGCGAAAAATCGAGGGTCCGCAAAAGGACCCCGGGACTTAGAGGCACATGGCGGGGCAGTCGAGCAGACGTTCCAAAGTGGCGGTGTTATTGGGTGGCCCCTCGGCTGAGCGCGAGGTGTCGTTGTCAACAGGACAGGCCTGTGCAGCCGCGCTGAGGGACATGGGTTATGAAGTGGTCGAGGTCGATGCAGGCCCCGACCTTGCTTCGGTTTTGCAGGACATTGCGCCCGATGCTGTTCTGAACTGCCTGCATGGCCGTTGGGGCGAGGATGGCTGTGTGCAGGGCATCCTTGAATGGCTGGGCATTCCCTATTCGCACTCGGGTGTTCTGGCCTCCGCCCTTGCCATGGACAAGCAGCGCAGCAAGGACGTGTATCGCACGGTTGGTCTGCCGGTGGTGGACAGCGTGATTTGTCCCAAGGCCGATGTGATGGCCGACCATGTGATGGCGCCGCCCTATGTCGTCAAACCCAATAACGAAGGGTCGAGCGTGGGTGTCTACCTCGTCCAAGATGGCGCGAACGGTCCACCGAAGCTGGACGACCAGATGCCCGATCATGTGATGGTCGAGGCGTTCGCCCATGGGCGGGAATTGACCACGACCGTGATGGGGGATCGTGCCCTTGGCGTGACCGACATCATCACGGACGGCTGGTATGATTACGATGCCAAGTACAAGCCCGGCGGGTCGCGGCACGAAATCCCGGCCAATGTGCCAAAGGAGATTTCCGACCTCTGCCTTGAATATGCGCTACGCGCCCATGAGGCGCTTGGGTGCCGTGGCGTGAGCCGGACGGATTTTCGTTGGGATGAGAGCAAGGGCGCTGCGGGCCTGATCCTGCTGGAGACCAACACCCAACCCGGCATGACGCCCACTTCGCTGACGCCGGAGCAGGCGCAGGCGGCTGGCATGAGTTTTGGTGAGCTCTGCGCATGGATGGTGGAGGATGCCTCGTGCAACAGGTGAAGCGCCCCGATCCCGCCCCGTCGCGCTGGTCCTGGCGCATGCAGCGCCTGATGCTGACGCCGGGTGTGCGGCTGCTTTTGCGGGCGGGCATTCCCTTTGCCGTGTGCTTTGGCGGCGCAAGCTGGTGGCTGTCGAACCCCGACACGCAGGCCGCCATTCAGGCCACCGTGGCCGAGGCGCGTGCCAGCATCGAAGAACGGCCGGAGTTCCGGGTGAACCTGATGGCCATCGACGGGGCCGACACCGAACTGGCAGAGGCGATCCGCGTTGCCGTTCCGCTGGATTTCCCGTTGTCCTCCTTTGACATCGATCCTGCTGCCATCCGCGACACTGTTCTGCAAATGCCGCCGGTCCGAGAAGCGTCCGTGCGCATCCGTCCGGGTGGCATTCTGCAGGTCGACATCACGCCCCGTGTGCCCGTTGCCATCTGGCGCAGGCCCGAGGGGCTGACCCTGATTGACGCCAGTGGCGCGCATGTCCGCCCGATCCCGCGCCGCAACGCGCGCCCCGATCTGCCCGTGATCGCAGGGGAGGGGGCCGCAGCGCATGTGGGCGAGGCGATGCAACTGATCGCCGCCGGTGCGCCGCTGGGCAACCGTTTGCGCGGCCTGGTCCGTTTGGGCGATCGCCGCTGGGACCTGGTGCTGGACCGCAACCAGCGCATCATGCTGCCCACCGAAGGGGCCGTTCAGGCGCTGGAGCGTGTGATCGCCCTTGATGAAGTGGACGAGGTTCTGAAGCGCGATGTTGAGCGCATCGACCTGCGTCTGACCGACCGCCCCACCGTGCGCATGACAGATTACTCCACCGAAGAATGGTGGCGCATCCGACAATTGAATTCCGGGACCGAAAGACAGTGATGACCGACCTTTACGCCAGCCAACGCAGCATGCGGAACATGCGCAAGATCGCGATGCAGCGGGGTGTGGTTGCTATTCTGGACGTGGGCAGTTCCAAGATCGCCTGCCTGGTTCTGCGCTTTGACGGAAGCACCAAGCTGGGCGATGAGGGCGAGATAGGCTCGCTCGCCGGGCAGTCCGGGTTTCGGGTCATTGGGGCGGCCACAACACGGTCGCGCGGGGTCCGCTTTGGCGAGATCAGCGCCATGCAGGAGACCGAGCGCGCCATTCGCACTGCCTTGCAAGCCGCGCAGAAGATGGCGGGTATTCGGGTGGACCACGTGATTGCCTGCTTTGCCGGGGCCGAGCCGCGCAGCTACGGGCTGGACGCGCGCCTTGATCTGGATGGCGAGGTCGTGACCGAGCAGGACGTGGCCCGTGTGCTGTCGCGCTGTGACGTGCCGGACTACGGTGCCGGTCGCGAGGTGCTGCATGCGCAGCCGGTGAACTTTGCCCTCGACCACCGTTCGGGCCTGTCGGACCCGCGCGGGCAGATGGGCAATGAGCTGGCCGTGGACCTGCACATGCTCACCGTGGACGCGCAGGCGGTTCAGCATCTGGCGCACTGTATCAAGCGCTGTGATCTGGAGCTGGCGGGCATTGCTTCGTCCGCCTATGCGTCGGGTATCTCGGCTTTGGTTGAGGATGAGCAGGAGTTGGGGGCCGCTTGTATTGACCTCGGCGGCGGGTCTACGGGCGTGTCGATCTTTATCAAGAAGCACATGATCTATGGCGATGCGGTGCGTATGGGTGGCGATCACGTCACCAGCGACATCTCAATGGGTCTGCAGGTGCCGATGAGCAACGCCGAGCGGATCAAGACGTTCTATGGCGGTGTCCATGCCACCGGGATGGATGATCGCGAGATGATCGAGATTGGTGGTGACACCGGCGACTATGAACACGATCGGCGCACGGCATCGCGCGCGGAATTGATCGGCATCATGCGCCCCCGTGTGGAAGAGATCCTTGAGGAAGTACGCGCCCGTCTGGATGCGGCGGGTTTTGATCACCTGCCGAGCCAGCAGATCGTGCTGACGGGCGGGGGCAGCCAGATCCCAGGCCTTGATGGGCTGGCGTCCAAGATCCTTGGCCAGCAGGTGCGTCTGGGCCGTCCCCTGCGCGTGCATGGCTTGCCGCAGGCGGCGACGGGGCCGGGTTTTGCCTCTGCCGTTGGCCTCGCGCTGTTTGCTGCGCATCCGCAGGATGAGTGGTGGGATTTCGACATCCCGGCCGACCGCTACCCGGCACGCAGCCTGCGCCGCGCGGTCAAATGGTTCCGCGACAACTGGTAGTAGCGACATCTGGTGTCGATGCGGACATCCGGTAAAAAATAGCGAGAATTCGCCCATATTTTGCGGTGTTTTTGCGATTTAAGGGTGACGTTTGAACCTTGAATCGCTACGGTTGTGAAAATTTAGGCACAAAAACACCCGCGAATGCGGCAACCACACAGGCGGACCTGACCTATGACCCTGAACCTTTCCATGCCCGGACATGACGAGTTGAAACCGCGTATCACCGTCTTTGGTGTCGGTGGTGCGGGGGGCAACGCCGTCAATAACATGATTGAAAAACAACTGGATGGCGTCGATTTCGTCGTTGCCAACACGGATGCGCAAGCGCTGCAACAGTCCGCCGCGACGAACCGGGTCCAGTTGGGTATCAAAGTGACCGAAGGTCTTGGCGCCGGGGCACGTGCCAGTGTGGGTGCCGCTGCCGCCGAAGAATCAATCGAACAGATCGTGGACCACCTTGCCGGAGCGCACATGTGCTTCATCACCGCCGGTATGGGCGGCGGCACAGGTACAGGCGCTGCGCCGATTATCGCGCAAGCCGCGCGGGAGTTGGGCGTTCTGACTGTCGGTGTTGTCACCAAGCCCTTCCAGTTCGAAGGCGCCAAGCGGATGCGTCAGGCCGAAGACGGTGTCGACAGTCTGCAGAAGATGGTCGATACGCTGATCATCATCCCGAACCAGAACCTGTTCCGCCTTGCCAATGAAAAGACGACCTTTACCGAGGCGTTCTCGATGGCTGACGACGTGCTGTATCAGGGCGTCAAAGGCGTGACCGACCTGATGGTCCGTCCGGGTCTCATCAACCTTGATTTTGCGGACGTGCGTGCCGTGATGGATGAGATGGGCAAAGCCATGATGGGCACGGGTGAGGCTGATGGTGAAGACCGCGCCATTCAGGCCGCCGAAAAGGCCATTGCCAACCCGCTGCTGGATGAGATTTCGCTGCGCGGCGCGAAGGGTGTGCTGATCAACATCACCGGCGCGCACGACCTGACCCTGTTCGAACTGGACGAGGCCGCCAACCGCATCCGCGAGGAAGTGGATCCGGATGCCAACATCATCGTGGGCTCCACCCTCGATACCGCTATGGAAGGTATGATGCGTGTGAGCGTTGTGGCCACCGGCATCGATGCAACGGACGTGCAGACCGAAATTCCGGTGCCGCGCCGGTCCATGGCGGCCCCGCTGCCGCAGACCACCGCAACCGAAGCGCCGGCCCCTGCGCCGGAGCCTATGCCCGAACCTGCCGCAGCGCCCATTGCGGCTGCGGCTGAAGAACCGTCGCTGTTCCAGGACTTCGAAGCCCCGGCAGCGCAGGACGCGCCGCAATACAACTACGTCGAAGAGGCGGCACCCGCCGCAGATGACGACCTGCCGCCCCCGGCATACCAGCCGCAAGTGGCCGCGTTTGAGCCCAAGCCCGATCCGGAAATTACCCCTGCGGAAGAGTTTGTTGCCCCCCGTGCACCTGCGCCCGGCACACCATCGCCCGAGGCGCTGGCCCGTCTGCGCGCGGCCACGCAAAAGGCTGCACCTGCGGCGGCGCAGCAGCAACAACCGGCACCAGGTGCTTCGGCAGCGGCAGCGGACAAGCCACGGTTTGGGATCAACTCACTGATCAACCGTATGACAGGCACGAATGAGGGCGCCGCAGGTGCTGAACGTTCTGCACGCCAGCAGCCGCCGGTTCAGGCCCGTGGGGCCGCGCCAGCCCCCGCACCGGCCCCACGTCCGGCAGAGGCGGCCGACCCTGATCAGGAACGGATTGAAATCCCGGCCTTCCTGCGGCGTCAGGCGAACTGATTTTCGCTCACAAACAGGTCAAGAGGTCGCTGCAAAGCGGCCTCTTTTCTTTTTTAGAAACAGGCACTTACAGGCCGTCGGGCACGTTGCTGCGCATCTGTTACCTCCATGTTTCAGACCGTTGCAAAGAGTGAGTTGTGTGTTGCCCCCCGCACCCTTAGCTGTGAATGCGTCGAGTATTGATATGGGTGGGGCCCGTGCAGACAACAGTTAAAGGACCTGTAGTGTTCACCGGATGCGGACTGCATTCCGGTAAAGCTGCGCGTCTTACGATCCGTCCCGCCATGGCAGAGCATGGTATCTGGTTTCGCCGCACAGACATCAACGACCGCGATGCGTTGGTCCCAGCGCGCTACGATGCGGTGCACCAATCCCCGCTGTGCACCACGTTGGTCAATGACGCAGGCGTATCCGTAGGGACGGTCGAACACATCATGGCGGCCATTGCAGGCTGCGGTGTGCACAACGCCCTGATCGAGATTGACGGACCCGAAGTGCCGATTGTTGACGGCTCTGCGTTGCCATTCGTGCGCGGCATCATGCAGCGCGGTCTGCGCCGCTTGCCCGCCCGTGTGCGCGCGCTGGAAGTGCTGAAGACCGTCGCAGTTACCCAAGGTGATGCGAGTGCCAGCATCGCACCAGCCAAAGAGATGCGCATCGATTTCCACATCGACTTTTCCGACACGGCCATTGGCCGCCAGTCGAAGTCGCTGAATATGGCGAATGGCAGCTTTGCCCGCGAGTTGAGCGACAGCCGCACCTTCTGCCGTCAGGACGACGTCAAGAACATGCAGGCCAATGGCCTTGCCTTGGGTGGTGCGCCCGGCGTGAACGCGGTTGTCTTTGACGGTGATCGCGTATCGAGCCCCGGTGGCCTGCGCCATTCTGACGAACCTGTGCGCCACAAGATGCTGGACGCTTTGGGCGATCTGGCGCTGGCGGGTGCACCACTGATCGGTCACTACACCGGTGTCCGCGCGGGTCACACGCTGACCAACCAATTGCTGCGTGAACTCTTTGCCACACCGGATGCCGTCCGCATGGTCACATGCGATCCAGAGATGACCGCGCGGCTGCCCGGCGCCGGTCTTGTCTGGGACGAAATTCCAGAAGTCGCCTGAACGGCGCCTGACCGGTAAATCGTCATTTCACCCTGTGAAAACTTTGTGCTAGAGACGGGCAAACAGCCTGAAACGGGCGGTGTTGAGCATCTTGGGGGTGGCAAGGGATGATCCGCGGAAATTCCATCGCGCGTCTTGCAGCAGTGATGACCGTAACGGCTGTTTTGGCAGCCTGCGGCGGCGGCGACGGGCGCCCGACCACCGGTGGCTTTTTCAACCGGCAGGAAGTGCCGCTTGAGAATTTCTCGGCCGAACAGATCTTTGAGCGCGGTGAATTCGAACTGGAGCAGGGCGACCTGACCGATGCCGCCTTCTACTTTGGCGAGATTGAGCGGCTTTATCCCTATTCCGATTGGGCGCGCCGCGCGCTGATCATGCAGGCCTTTGCCTACCATCGGGACAAGGATTATCCCAACAGCCGTTCGTCCGCACAGCGGTTCATTGACTTCTATCCCGATGATGACGATGCGGCCTATGCCCAGTATCTGCTGGCCCTTAGCTACTATGATCAGATTGACGAGGTGGGGCGCGATCAGGGCCTGACCTTCCAGGCGCTGCAATCGCTGCGCGAGGTGATCGAGCGTTATCCCGACAGCGAATATGCCAGGTCTTCGATCCTGAAATTCGACCTCGCCTTTGACCATCTGGCGGGCAAAGAGATGGAGATCGGGCGTTTCTATCTGCGTCGCGACAACTTTGCTGCTGCCATCAACCGGTTCCGTGTGGTGGTTGAGGATTTCCAGACCACAACGCACACGCCTGAGGCGCTGCACCGTTTGGTCGAATCCTACCTGTCGCTTGGTCTGACGGATGAGGCGCAGACGGCTGGCGCCATTCTGGGGTATAACTACCAGTCGACGGAGTGGTATCAGGACAGCTTCAACCTGCTGACCGGGCAGGGGCTTGAGCCCAACCCGCGTGGCAACAACTGGCTGTCCGAGATCTATCGTCAGATGATCAAGGGTCGGTGGCTCTGATCAACGGGCGCGGTGCGCCGCGCGTGACCGGGGTCTGCTGATGTTGCGCGGGTTGGACATATCCGACATGCTGATCATCGACCGGCTGGAACTGCAGTTCCAGCCTGGCCTCAACGTGCTGACCGGTGAGACGGGCGCGGGCAAGTCGATCCTTCTGGACAGTCTGGGCTTTGTGCTGGGGTGGCGCGGCCGTGCTGATCTGGTGCGGCAGGGGGCTGCGCAGGGCGAGGTGACGGCGTGGTTTGATCTGGCCGACGGACACCCGGCGCGCGCGGTGCTTGAAGAGGCGGGTCTGCCCGTGGACGACGAGTTGATCCTGCGCCGTGTGAACACCGCAGACGGGCGCAAGACGGCTTGGGTCAACGACCGCCGCTGTTCGGGTGAAGTGTTGCGGGCGCTGTCCGACACCCTGATCGAACTGCATGGCCAGCATGATGACCGGGGCCTGTTGAACCCGCGTGGGCATCGCGCGATCCTTGATGACTTTGCCGGACTGGACGCTGCGCGGGACAAGACGCGCAAGGCGTGGCGGGCTGTTGGGCATGCGAAAAAGGCGCTGGAGGCGGCGGAGGCGGCCATGGCCGCCATTCGCGAGGAAGAGGATTTTCTGCGTCATGCCGTGGCCGAGTTGGACGCCCTTGATCCGCAGCCGGGCGAGGAAGCGGAACTGGATACCAAACGCCGTCTGATGCAAGGCGCTGAGCGCATTCGCGAGGACGTGCAGCGCGCCCATCAGGTTCTTGGCCACGATGGGGCCGAGGGCGCGGTGAGCGATGCGATCCGTTGGCTGGACGGCGTCGCTGACAGTGCAGAGGGCCAGCTTGACGCGCCGCTGGCGGCGCTTTCGCGGGCCATGGTCGAGTTGGACGAGGCGACCGACGGCATCGTTGCGGCGCTCGAAACCCTGACATTCAACCCGTCTGAGCTGGAAGACACCGAGGAGCGGCTGTTCGCCATGCGCGGGCTGGCCCGTAAGCATGATGTGATTCCGGACGAATTGGCGCGCTTTGCGGGCGACCTGCGGACCAAGCTGTCGGCGTTGGACGCGGGCGATGCCGACCTTGGCCGCTTGCGATCCGAGTTGGACGCCGCGCAATCCGCTTATGATGCAGCAGCGGACAAGCTGGGTGCGGCCCGCCGCAAGTCGGCCAAGGCGCTCGACAAGGCCGTGATGGCAGAGCTTGCCCCGCTCAAGATGGAACGGGCCGTGTTCGAGACCCAGATCACCGATGAAGAGCCGGGGCCGGAGGGGCGTGATGCTGTCGCCTTTACCGTTGCGACGAACCCCGGCGCACCTGCCGGACCGCTGAACAAGATCGCGTCTGGTGGCGAACTCAGCCGGTTTCTGCTGGCGCTGAAAGTGTGCCTCACGCGGGAGCAATCGGGCCTGACCATGATCTTTGACGAGATCGACCGGGGCGTGGGCGGTGCCACAGCCGATGCGGTGGGGCGGCGCCTGAGCCAGATCGCCGAAACGGGGCAGGTTCTGGTTGTGACCCACTCGCCGCAGGTGGCGGCGCTGGGTGCGCATCATTGGCGCGTGGAAAAGAAGGTGGCCAAGGGTATGACCACCTCGCAAGTCGTACCGCTTGCCGCGCCCGAGCGGGTGGACGAGATCGCGCGTATGCTCGCCGGTGACACCATCACAGACGAGGCGCGGGGGGCCGCCCGCGCGCTTCTGAGCGGTTAGGGCCACAATCGCGATGCTGTGACACCGCGGGGGCTTTCGCAGCTGCGGCATTCGGCGTAACGCTTGGACAGCCACAGTTCTTGCAGCCCGGTCCCATGTCCGCCCCCGACCGATCCATTCTGTCCCAGCAACTCGACCTTGCCGTCACTGCTTGCAAGGGCGGCTGGCACGTGCTGCGGCATCGGGGGCCGAACCAGTTGCAATTCTGGTTCATCGCTCTTGCTATTGGTATTGCCGCAGGTTTCGCAGCGCTGTTCTTCCGCAAGGGGATTGAGGCTTTGCAGGCCTATCTCTACGGCACTGAAGACGTGCAATACCTGCACACCTTCGCGTCATCCCTGCCATGGTACTGGATCCTGGTGATCCCTATCGCGGGGGGGCTGGTGACTGGTCTGATCCTGCACAATTTCACCAAGGATGGTGTGGCCCGCAGTGTGGCAGACGTGATCGAAGGCGCGGCCCTGCGCGACGGGCGCGTCAGCACGCGGGCCGGGGTCGCCTCGGCCTTCGCCAGTTTTATCACCCTGTCGACGGGCGGCTCCACGGGGCGGGAGGGTCCAGTGGTGCACATGGCGGCCGTCATTTCGACCAAGGTGTGCCGTTGGATCAAGGCGGATGGGGTCACGGGCCGCGACCTGTTGGGCTGTGCTGTGGCCGCTGCCGTCTCGGCCAGCTTCAACGCGCCCATTGCCGGGGCGCTCTTTGCCCTTGAAGTCGTGCTGCGCCACTTCGCTGTCCATGCCTTTGCCCCCATTGTTATCGCCAGCGTGGCTGGCACGGTGATCAACCGCCTTGAATTTGGCGATGTGACCGAGTTCATGGCGCCCGACACCAACGAGTTGGTGTTCTATCAGGAACTGCCTGCCTTCCTGCTGCTTGGCTTGCTCTGTGGTTTGGTTGCCGTTGTGCTGATGCGCGCAATTTTCTGGACGGATGATATGGGCACCGCGTTTCAATCTCGCACAGGTTTGCCCCGCTGGCTGCGCCCGGCTGTCGCTGGTGCGCTGCTGGGTGGCATGGCGATCTTCTATCCGCACATCATTGGCGTCGGTTATGAAACCACCTCACTCGCCTTGACGGGGCAATTGGCGCTGAACGAGGTGGTGGTGTTCATCATTATGAAGACCGCCGCCGTGGCGATCACAATGGCGGGGCGCATGGGCGGCGGGGTGTTTTCGCCGTCGCTGATGATCGGGGCGCTGACCGGTCTGGGGTTTGGCCTCGTGGCAACAGGCATCTTCCCCGATGTGTCCGGGTCAGTGACGCTTTATGCGCTGGCCGGGATGGGGGCGGTGGCTGCTGCTGTGCTGGGCGCGCCGATTTCGACCACTCTCATTGTCTTTGAATTGACCGGCGACTGGCAGACGGGGCTGGCCGTGATGGTGGCTGTGTCGATGTCCACAGCGCTGTCCTCACGTCTTGTCGATCGCTCCTTCTTTCTCACTCAGCTGGAGCGGCGTGGCGTCCACCTTGCCGCCGGGCCGCAAGCCTATCTGCTGGCGATGTTCCGCGTGGGGTCGGTCATGCGCAAACAGGACGACGCCCGTGCTGCGGACGAGGCGCGCTGTTGGGAGATGATCGGTGAGGGGATCTATGTAGACCAAAACGCCACGCTTGAGGCCGCCATGCCGATTTTTGACCGGACCATGGTGCGGTTCATTCCGGTGGTGACGCTGACGGGTGAGAATGCCGCGCCCGAGCTACAGGGCGCGCTGTTCCATGTGGATGCGTTGAAAGCCTATAACCGTGCGCTGGCCGCCACTGCGGCCGAGGAGCATAGCTAGATTTCTTCGACCGTGACGCCGTTGTTTGTGTAGAAGGCCAGGTGGTCCTTGATCCGTGCGACACCGTCCAGCGGTGCCTCATAGGTCCAGACGGCGTTGGCCAGTGTCTGAGACTTTGTCACCACGGAATAGTAGTTTGCATCGCCCTTGTGCGGGCAATGGGTGGTCTTGTCGGTGCGGTCGAGAAAGGCCATCGCGATGTCGTCGCGCGGGAAGTAGATGACCGAAGGGTAGTCGCCTTCGCTCAGCTCAAGTGCTGCGCTGCTTTCGCCCAGTACGGCCCCACCTGCGCGCACTGTCCATGTGCCGGGTGCCTTGCGGATCGTGATGTGATCAGCCATGCCTGAGCCTCCTTCTCATTGCATTTCCGTCGTGATGAAGCGCCGGTGTAACAGAGAAATGACACCCGGGCCAGTGTTAGAGCGGGGCGCAGGCTTGCAGTAGCCACGTGCGCGCCTCATCCGACACGCGCGGGCCGATTTTCTCAAGCGTTTCAGCGTGGTAGGCGTTGAGCCACGCACGCGATGGCGCATCCAGAATGTCCACGACAATCAGGCGTTGGTCGATGGGGGCAAAGGTGAGTGTGCGCCACGACAGCATCTCGCGATGGGCGTCACCGCCGGGCGGGCATTCAGCCTGTTCCACGACAATCAGGTTCTCGATCCGGATGCCGAAGCCGCCCTCGCGGTAGTAGCCTGGCTCATTCGACAGGATCATGCCCGGCTGGAACGGCACAGTGCTCACGCGGCTCAGCCTTTGCGGTCCCTCGTGCACCGACAGATAGGCGCCCACACCGTGGCCCAGTCCGTGGTCAAAGTCTTGGTGCGCATACCAGAGCGGTGCGCGGCCAATGGCTTCGATGTCGCGCCCGCCGAGCCCTTTGGGCCAGATCAGGCGTGACATGCTGATCATACCCATCAGCACGCGGGTAAAGGCGGCACGCGCCTCGTCCGGCGGCGTGCCGATGGCGATCGTGCGAGTGATGTCGGTGGTACCGTCCAGATACTGACCACCGCTGTCCAGAACGATCAGTTGCCCGTCGTCTAGCGTGCTGTCGGTTTCCTCGGTCACGCGGTAGTGCATGATAGCGCCGTTGGGGCCGGTGCCCGCAATGGTCTCGAAGCTAATGTCCTGCAGTGCGTTGTCACGGCGGCGGTATTGCTCGAGTTGCGTGACCACTTGCGTTTCGCGCAGGCTCCCGGGGGCTTGCGCATCGAGCCATGCCAGCAGTTCCACCAACGCTGCGCCATCGCGCAGATGCGCCTCGGCGCTGCCTGCAATCTCAGCTTCGTTCTTGCAGGCCTTGGGCAGCGCGCACGGGTCGTCGCCCCATTGCATGCGATCCCCGATGGCATCGGCGACAATCACCGGGACTGAAGACTTTTCGAGACGCACGGGCCCTTCAAGTTCAGCAAGCGTGCCAAGAAAGGCGTCGGGCGCATGGCACGTCACATCGCCGCCCAGATGATCGCGCACCTCGACCAGCTTGGCCGTGTCCATGAACAGGTCAACCGCGCCCGAGGCATGCAGGATGGCAAAGCCTTGCGCAATCGGATTGCGCGGAATGTCGGAACCGCGGATGTTCAACAGCCAACACAGGCTGTCGGGCAGAGTGATCACGGCCGAAGCCGCCCCGGCCTCGGTCAAGCCCTTCGCCAAACGTGCGCGCTTGTCTTCGTGGCTTTCGCCGGCGAATTCCAATGGATGGACCTTGGCCATCTCGGCGGCTGGCCCCGGTTGATCGTCCCAGATGCGGTCCACGAGGTTCTCGCATTGCACCAGCGCGATCCCGATGCCCTTCAATCCGTCCTCGGCCTGTGCAATCTGGCCGGGCGTGTGCAGCCAGGGATCAAAGCCGACCTTGCCGCCGTCGGGCAACTGCTCTTTCAGCCAGTCAGACAGCGATGTCTCGGGCCATGGCACGGGCGTGTAGTCTTTGGCCACCTGCGCCTTCACCTGTGTCCGATACCGACCATCAATGAACACCCCGGCCACGTCCCGCAAAGCCGCGCAGAACCCGGCAGATCCGGTAAACCCGGTCAACCACGCCAACCGCTCATCGCGGGCCGAGACATACTCACCCTGATGCGCATCCGCACGCGGGACGAGGAACCCATCCAGCCCGTCGGCTTCCAACTCAGCGCGCAACGCCTTCAATCGCGGTGGACCTTGTTCCGGACGTGCTGTGACCTCAAAGCTCTGGAACATGATCCACCTTCATCTTGCCAAATAAACTCTCCCCGAAGGGCCGATCTCAACTCGCGCGCTTCATCCCCATAACGCGCGCCCGCGCCCGTGGATCACTGTCAAAGAGCGCCGCCAATTGCTCTGTCATGGCTCCCGCCAATTGCTCCACGTCTGTGATAGTCACGGCGCGGTCATAGTAGCGGGTAACGTCATGCCCGATGCCGATGGCAAGCAACTCAACAGCCCGTTTGCGCTCAACCATCGCAATCACGTCGCGCAGGTGTTTTTCCAGATAGTTCGCAGGATTCACCGACAATGTGCTGTCATCGACGGGTGCGCCGTCAGAAATTACCATCAGGATCTTGCGCGCTTCGGGGCGTGCGATCATGCGGCGATGCGCCCATTCCAACGCTTCGCCGTCGATGTTTTCCTTCAGCAAGCCTTCCTTCATCATCAGCCCCAGATTGGGCCGCGTCCGACGCCAGGGTGCGTCGGCTGATTTGTAGATGATGTGGCGCAGGTCGTTCAGACGACCGGGCTGGCTTGGTCGGCCATCGTTCAACCACGCCTCACGGGCAAGACCGCCCTTCCATGCCCGGGTGGTGAAGCCTAGGATTTCGACCTTCACATTGCAGCGCTCCAGCGTGCGGGCCAGAACGTCGGCGCAGATGGCGGCGATGGAAATCGGACGTCCACGCATCGATCCGGAGTTGTCGAGGAGCAGCGTCACGACAGTATCACGGAACTCCGTGTCCTTCTCGACCTTGAAGGACAGGGGCGTCGTCGGGTTCGCCACCACACGGGCCAAACGGCCCGCATCCAGCATTCCTTCCTCCCGGTCGAACTCCCACGACCGGTTCTGCTGCGCCTGCAAGCGGCGCTGCAGCTTGTTGGCGAGACGTGACACGGCACCTTTCAGCGGCTCCAACTGCTGGTCCAGATAGGCGCGCAAACGCTCCAACTCGACCGGCTCGGCCAGATCTTCGGCCCCGATTTCCTCGTCATGCGCATCCAGATAGACCTGATAGTCCGGATCAGCCTCGGACACCGGCTGCGGGGCAGGGGGTTCAAGCGGGGCCTCACCCTCCGGCATCTCTGCCTCTTCGCCCAGTTCCTGATCGGCCATGTCGTCCATGGAGACCTGGGCTTCGGACGAATCCTGCGTCTCGTCCTGCGAGCTTTCAGGCGTGCCTTCGGCGTTCTCCTCGTCCTGATCGTCTTGGCCTGTGCTGTCGGGCTCCTGATCCTCTTCCTGGCCTTCCTCGGCCTCGTCTTCCATGTCGTCGTCAAGCTGGTCGGGGTCATCGCCCAACTGATCGCCATAGCCGAGGTCTGTGATCACCTGCCGCGCAAATTTCGCAAAGGCGGCTTGATCATCCAGAATATCGCCAAGGTTTTCGAGCGTGCCGCCCGCCTGATCCTCAATGAACCCGCGCCACAGCTCCATGGCGTTCTCGGCCCCGGAGGGCAGATCGCGGCCCGTCGCCAAATGCCGCACCAGATAGCCCGCCGCTGCCGCTAAAGGCACGTCAGAGGCCTGCTTGCATTGGTCATAGCCCTTGCGCACCGCCTCATTGGCGATCTTGGCGTCGATATTGCCTGCGGTGCCCGGCATGTCGCGCGCGCCCATCGCTTCGCAACGGGCTGTTTCCATGGCCTCGTAGAGATCCCGCGCCATCTCGCCCTGCGGAGAATAGCGCGCATGGGTCTGCCCGTTGTGATAGCGGCGGTGCAACGCCAGCGCATCAGCGGTGCCACGCGCCAGCAGCACTTCCTCGCGCGTCATGCGGCGGGACACTTGCGGCAAGCGCATGGAATCGCCCGACACACCCGCCGGATCGACGGAGTAGGAGACGCTCAACTCCGGGTCATTCGCCATGACCTTGGTGGCCTCGGCGAGCGCCTTTTTGAACGGATCGGCGGGGTTGTCGTTTTGGGTGCTCATGCAGAACCGCCTACAGAATGATCAGAGAGGGTGGCGCGCCCGGTCGCGAGGGCAACCAGCACGTCCACATGGATATCAAGCGCGTCGATGACTTCATAGCCCACGTCGCGCCCATCAAAGGCGAGGTTCAAATCGGTCCCCGCCAAAACAACGGCCTGCGCGCCGGCGTCGATCAGCTTGCGCCCTTCTTCGATGAAAAAGGCGCGTTGTGCGTCAGTGCATGTGCCTGCGAGCGCCATGTCGGTATAGGCTGTGCCGACACCGTCAATGTCTTGCGGCGCAACGGCGCCTGTATGTTCAAGCTGGCCATAAAGCTGCGTCCGCATGACGACACCCGTTCCAAGCAAACCCACGGTCTCTAACCCTTGGGCTACGAAAAACGCGTCAAGCGGGCTCACTGCGCTGACCAAAGGCAGGGGTGACAGCGGCGCAGTTTCCTCAAAGCAAAAGTGCCCACCCAACGATGTGATGGCGGCGCACTCTGCGCCTGCCGCCTTCAACTGGCCGATGAGGTCCGCGTAAATCCGCGCCTGTGCCGATTTATTCCCGGCCTTGTTGTTGGCAAGCAGGGTAGACGCCTCTGTGTTGACTATGGTCAACTCCAATGGCGCGCCCAAAGACCGCATCTCATCGGTCAGGCGCTTGTAGTACGAAATCGTTGCTGCAGGACCAATGCCGCCAATCAGGCCGATATGCATCGTGCCTCCTTCGGCTTATCCCAGGCTCACACTCGCCGCACTTTCCGGCAGCTCTTCGTCAAACAGGCGCTGATAGAACTCGGCAACCGTCTGCCGTTCCAACTCATCGCATTTGTTCAGGAACGAAAGCCGGAACGCATAGCCCACATTGCGGAAAATCTCGGCATTCTGAGCCCAGGCAATCACGGTCCGCGGCGACATCACCGTCGACAGGTCCCCGTTCATGAATGCCGTCCGCGTCAGGTCGGCCACGGTAACCATCTGTTTGATGGTCTTGCGGCCCTCTGCCGTGTTGTAGTGTGGGTTCTTGGCCAGCACGATCGCCGTTTCGGCATCAATCGACAAGTAGTTCAATGTCGCCACCAGCGACCAACGGTCCATCTGACCTTGGTTGATCTGTTGGGTGCCGTGATACAGGCCCGTCGTGTCGCCCAAACCGACGGTGTTTGCCGTCGCGAAGATGCGGAAATAGGGGTGCGGGTTGATGACCTGGTTCTGGTCCAGCAGCGTCAGCTTGCCGTCCACTTCCAGCACGCGCTGGATGACAAACATCACATCGGCGCGGCCCGCGTCGTATTCATCGAACACGATGGCGGTGGGGTTGCGCAGGGCCCAAGGCAGGATACCCTCTTGGAAATCAGTGACTTGCTTGCCATCCTTCAGCTTGATGGCGTCCTTGCCGATCAGGTCGATCCGGGAGATATGGCTGTCGAGGTTCACGCGCACAGCGGGCCAGTTCAGGCGCGCGGCGACCTGTTCGATGTGGGTCGATTTGCCCGTGCCGTGATAGCCTTGGATCATCACTCGGCGGTTGTGGGAAAACCCTGCAAGGATCGCCAGTGTCGTGTCGGGATCGAACTTGTAGGTGCTGTCGAGGTCCGGTACGCGGTCGGTGCGGTCTGCAAAGCCCTTGACCACCATGTCGGTGTCGATGCCGAACACCTCGCGGACCGAGATCTCTTCGGTTGGTTTTGCATTGATGTCCATCGCGCCGTCCGCCATCTCAACTGTCCTTCAACATAGAAAACGCGCCCCGGATGGGCGCGTGGATCGTGGTGCAACATATGGCGGGAAAGGGCAAGGGGAAGGGGGGCATGTCTTAAACCCTATTTGCACAAATCCCCGGCCACTGCTGCACGCCATCTGCACAATTGCAGGGCCATCATGGGGCATCGGTCCAGAAGAGGAAAGCAGTGATGCCAGTTTTCAGTTCAACCCGGTGTGCGTGCGCCGTGGGCAGCATGTGTGCGGGGCTTTCCGTCGCAATTGCGATGCCAGGCCGCAGGCGGCGATTTGGCGCGGTTTCTGCCAGACGCTCCGCTGTTTCACGTGTCGGCAGCGTCTGGCGCCGCTTTGGCGGGTTTTCTGCTTGCGGACGGTTTTGGGCGGCGGCGATGGCGCGGGCATCTCATCGGCGGTCTGACATGTGTTGCTGTGACACTCCTGGGGGCGTGGTTTGGCGCATCCATTGCGCTTGCATTCACTGCAAGCGGACATGCCGGTGCGACTTTGTCAGATGTTGTCGGAAACGCACCGTTTCTTGGTTTTATCGCAATCGCCGATGCGCTCAGCACCAGCTTGCCTGTCGCCGCAACCTGGGCGATCGCGATGACGCTTGTTCAGCTTTGGATGCGCAGGCGGCGCGGCGCACAGCCTACTTAAAATTCCGGCTGTCCTTGATCTGATCCCAGGCCCATACAACCTCCTGCAGCTGCTCTTCCTGGCTGCGATCCCCGCCATTCATGTCGGGGTGCAGCACCTTGATCAGCTTCTTGTAGGCTTTGCGTACGTCGGCCTTGGTGTCATCAGCCTTGGCATCCAGGATTTCGATGGCGCGCTTCTCGGTTGGGGGCAGGCGGCGGGCGGCGGCTGATCCACCGCGTCCGGGGTTTTGGGTCGCGTTCTTGCCCAGCACTTGATGGGGGTCTTCGATGCCCAAACGAGCCCAGGCGCGCGCTTCGGGATCACCCAGCGGTTTGGTCTGGCGCTCCCACACCTTGTCTTTGGATTGCTGCGCATTGATCTCGGCCTCGGTCGTGCCGTCGAAGAAATTCCACTTGTTGTTGTATTCGCGCACGTGCTGCTGGCAGAACCAGTAGAAATCATCCAGCACATCGGGCGCTTTGGGCGCGCGGAACTTGCCGGGCTCGTTGCAACCTTCGTGGTCACAGATGCGTGTCGACGTCTCTGACGCCCCTGACATACCCCTCCGTCCGCGCGGATTTTTCTTTTTCGCAGACGACACGGACATATCGAAACCGAAGGGGTCAGGCTTGCGCATGGGAAGGGGTCCTTTCCGACTCAGGCCCACAAGTTTAGAGTCTGGTTCCAGAGATTGAAGAGGGTGGGCGAAAAAAATGTCAGGCGAGATGACCGTTCGGCAAGAAATCGAAGACAAATTGCGGGCCGCATTCGATGCGCGCGAAATCGAGGTTGTGGACGACAGCGCCAGTCATGCGGGCCACGCTGGTGCGCCTGCGGCCGGTCAAAGCCACTTCAATGTCATGCTCCGAAGCCCTGAATTTGAAGGAAAAAACCGGATTGCACGCCATCGATCTGTGCATCAGGCACTTGGACCGGACCTTATCAACCGCATTCACGCGCTGGCACTGGACCTTGACGTCTGAGGCGGTCTAGTTCTCGGTGTTTTTAACCCTGCGCTGGTCTGCCAGCTTTCTCAGCGATGCGGTCATCCCGGACACCGGGCTTGTCTCTTCGACGCCATCGTCCTTGGCCATATGAGTGGCCCCCGGCCCGGGCACGAAGTCGTCCTTTTCATGGGCGTCTTCTTGCGCAGAATCCGATGCCGCGTCGGGCGAAACATGCGGCGTTTCGCTGGGGGCAGGCAGCAGTTCAGGTTCGAAGTCATCCATGGGTTCGTTCACGGGTCTGCGGAACACCAGCATATTGCGCCATTCGGTTGTGCTACCCGTCAGGCCGGACCTTTCGATTGATGGCAATGTCTCGGCGCGCTGAAACTCCCATCCCTCGCGACCCATGTCGTTCATCAATGTCTCAAGCGCAAAGGCAAAGCGCGCCTCGGCGCTCTTGATCCCCTTGGCCTTCTGTCCCTTGGTGGGGGCAGGCATGACCTTGTATTCCCAACCCGACATGTCGCGTCCCTTCATCTTGCTTCGGGCGGATATATCCGCGCTGTGAACCAGAGGAAAGGGTTGCCCCTACGGCCGCCGGATACCGATGCGCGCATGCACCGCATCGGGCTTGGGCAGCGTGGCGTGGGCTTCGGCCACCGTTTGTACGCGGGACAGGACATCGGCAGGCATCGGAGCGACGCGCGGACCGGACTGATCCACATGCAGCGTCATCGTCTCGCCCGTTGCAGCCAGCCATCCATCCGTATGGCGCAGCTCCTGAAACGAGTGCAGCCGTTTTTCGTCATGATCCACAAGGTGATAGGTCACGATCACCGGATCGTTCACATGCAACTCGCGCACATATCGGACGTGGAATTCGGCGGCATAGGTCGTGTTGCCCGTGCGCGACTGATAGCCGGGGCCAAAGCCGAATTGCTCGAACATCTGGTCGGCCCCCATGTCAAACAGCACACCGTAATAGGCCATGTTGAGATGGCCGTTGAAATCGATCCACTCCGGTTTGACCGTCATCACGGTCGATTGAAACGGCGCCTGCATCGCGGCCTCCTCTTGGTAACCTGTTCCGGATTGCACGCAGGCGTAAGGCTGGTAAAGGTCAAACCATTGTCTAAGTGGATTGATTATGACTGATATCGTGCGCGCCCAGTACGAGGCGTTTCCGTATCCCGACCGCAAACCGACCGACGAACGCAAACGGCTTATCACCGGCTCACCGTCGCTGCCGGTCGAGATGGACCACTGGCTGTGGGGCGGAGCACGCGACTGGTCGCAGCCGCTCAAGGCGCTGGTGGCGGGCGGCGGGACGGGTGACGCGCTGATCCAGCTTGCGCAGAAGCTGACTGATGCGGGGCGGCCCTATGACATTACGTATCTGGATCTGTCGCAGGCGTCGCGGCGGATTGCAGAAAAGCGGGCCGAAGTGCGCAAGCTCATGGGCATCACCTTTGTCACCGGCTCACTGCTGGATGCGGGGGCGTATGGCTCTTTCGATTACATCGACTGCTGCGGCGTGCTGCACCATCTGCCCGACCCGCAGGCGGGATTGGATGCGTTGGCTGGCGCGTTGAAGCCAGACGGAGGCATTGGCCTGATGGTCTATGCGCCGCATGGCAGATCCGGGGTCTATCCGTTGCAGGCGGCCTTCAACGCGCTCTTCGGGGATCTGCCGCCCGAAAAGCAACTCAAGGCGGCCAAGCGCATATTCGACCGGCTTCCTGACGCGCATCCGTTCAAGCGGAACGCCCGTGTGGTGGATCACACAAACGGAGATGCCGGGTTCTACGACTTGCTTTTGCACTCTCAGGACCGGCCCTTCACAATCACTGAACTGGTTTCGGCACTGCATGCCGCCGATCTGGACTATGCAGGGTCGCCCGAGCCTATGCTTTACGATCCGACACCCCTGCTGGATGCCGCCTGTGACCTTGATCAAGTTGCCCAGATGCAATTGGCCGAAGACCTGCGGGGCACGTTCAAGACACATGTCGCTTACGTTCGTCCCAAGGGTGCAGTGATTGCGCCGCCCTTGGGCAAGCCCGATGCTATTCCTCACCTGCGAGACGTGGACGCGAACGCGCTGGCCAACCATGTCGCGCAGGGCAAAGGCATCACCATCGACACGGCGGGTGAAGCGTTTCGCTTTGATGTGTCTGCGCAGGCAGCGTCGTTAATTCAGCGGGTGGACGGTGTGCGTCCGCTTTCTGACATTACCCGATCTGATGTGGAGCGTGAGGCTTGGTCATCTGTGGAAACCGCGCTTTGTAGCGCGGGCATGATGCACTATTCGCGACTGCTGGCGTAGGGTGTGCATTCACTGCGCACCGCACGGGGCGTGACATTGCCACCGGGTGTCGCTCTCGCGCATCCCCCAAAGGGGATACGCTGCCGCGCACTCAATCCAAAAGCCGTTTAACCGTTGAGCTTTTTCGCGACGATCTCGTTCACGGCTTTTGGATTGGCCTTCCCACCCGTCGCCTTCATCACCTGACCCACGAACCAACCCGCCAGTTTCGGGTTCTCCTTGGCCTTTTCAACCTGCGCTGGGTTGGCCGCAATCACTTCGTCCACGGCCTTTTCAATCGCGCCGGTGTCCGTCACCTGCTTCATACCGCGGGCTTCGACCACCTCGGCCGGATCGCCGCCTTCGGTGTAGATGATCTCGAACAGGTCCTTGCCAATCTTGCCGGAAATGTCGCCCTTACCGATCAGGTCAATGATGCGGCCAAGCTGTGCGGGCGATACAGGGCTTTCGGTGATGCCTTTGTCGCCATCGCGCTTTAACCGACCAAACAACTCGTTGATCGTCCAGTTCGCCGCCTGCTTGCCATCGCGGCCTTCCGCCACCGCTTCGAAATAGGCGGCCGTGTCCACGTCCGCCGTCAGCACGGATGCGTCATAGTCGGTCAGTCCGAAGTCACCGATAAAGCGCGCCTTCTTGGCGTCGGGCAACTCGGGCAGGGAGGCCGCGATGTCGTCGACCCAACCCTGCTCGATCTCCAACGGCAGCAGGTCGGGGTCGGGGAAATAGCGGTAGTCATGCGCCTCTTCCTTGGACCGCATCGACCGTGTCTCGCCCTTGTCGGGATCATAGAGGCGGGTTTCCTGATCGACCGTTCCACCGCCTTCGACGATGGCGATCTGACGCCGTGCTTCGACCTCAATCGCCTGCTGGATAAAGCGCATCGAGTTCATGTTCTTGATCTCGCAGCGCGTGCCCAGATGCGAAAAGTCCTGTGTCTCCTGATATTTCTCGTAGTCGCCGGGCCGACATATCGACACGTTCACGTCCGCGCGCAGGTTACCGTTCTGCATGTTTCCGTCGCAGGTGCCGAGATAGCGCATGATCTGGCGCAGCTTGGCGATATAGGAGGCAGCTTCTTCCGGCCCACGGATGTCGGGGCGCGAGACAATCTCCATCAGGCAGACGCCGGTGCGGTTCAGATCCACAAAGGACATGTTCGGGTCCATGTCGTGGATCGACTTGCCTGCGTCCTGTTCCATGTGGATGCGTTCGATGCGCACCATCCGTGCGGTCCCGTCACCGAGTTCGACCAATACTTTGCCTTCGCCCACGATGGGGTGGTAGAGCTGCGAAATCTGGTAGCCCTGCGGCAGGTCCGGGTAGAAATAGTTCTTGCGGTCAAAGGCTGAGTGCAGATTGATCTCGGCCTTCAGGCCCAGCCCCGTGCGCACGGCCTGTTCCACGCAGTATTCGTTGATGACTGGCAGCATTCCGGGCATGGCCGCGTCCACGAAGGCCACATTCGAATTGGGCTCGGCCCCGAACCTGGTCGATGCGCCCGAAAACAGTTTGGCATTCGACGACACCTGCGCGTGCACTTCCATCCCGATCACCAGTTCCCAATCGTGCTTGGCACCGGCAATGGTTTTGGGTTTCGGCAGGTCGTAGGTCAGGTCAAGCATGGTCTCACCGCGTCAGGATCATGGGGCTTTTTGCCGTGTAATGCGCCACCGCACCGCTCGCAAGAGGGCGCGACGATGCAGCACCTGTGCAGCAGGCGTGTTGCGTGCATTCTGAGCGACATGAAGATTGACGAAATCCCCGTCCCGCCCGGCTCCCTGATCGCGCCCTTTGCCGAGAAAGAGGCGCATTACACCGATTGTTTTGAGACACCGGTGTCCAGGCCCATATCGCTTGGTGCGTTCATCTATGCCTTCTACACCCAGCCCCTGTTCAAGGCGGAACGGCTGGTCCTGCGGATCGCAGCGCGGCAACCCTCCACCGATGGTGAGGCGCGGGCCCTGGCCGATGGGCAGACGGACGGGTTTGCCGTCTGGGCCGTCGCGGGCCGCTCGGACAGCGAGCTTTTGATGGCGGACCGGTCCGGGCGGACGATGTCCTGGCTGATGGCGGATGCCGGGCATCTGCGGTTCGGATCGGTTGTGGTGCCTGCGCGCACAAGATCGGGCAAGCTGACGCTTGGCCCTGTCTTTCACAGCCTTCTGTCGGCGCACAAGGTCTATTCCCGTGCGCTTCTGTCCGGGGCGGTTCGGCGGGTTCAGAAGGACTGAAGCTCCGGCCCGTCCTGTGTGAAGACGACACTCTTGCCCGTTGCCAACTCGCGTCGGAACAACTGGTTGAGATAGCGCAGCGCATCCGCATGGCCCGAGGCCGCAAACTTGTCGGCGCAGCGCACGCGCAACCCGTTGTCAAAGCCGCGCGCGGCATGGGCCCAAAGCATCGGGTGCAGCTCGGTCAGATGCTCGCGCACGATCTCGTCTGCGGCAGCGGCGATCTGGATCCGGATGTAGTCAGTCTCGTCATGGCCCGTGGGCGTCGCCCCCATGGTGTTGGTGCAATAGGCGGCCAGCAGATTGACAGTGTGCTGATCGTTGGTGCGCTTCAGGATGTCGTTCAGACCGTCAAGGAAGAAGTCGAGGTCGAGACGGGCGCAGGCCGCGCTGTCCTGTGCGATGGCATCGAACATCACCCAGGCATATGCGCCCGTGCCCCATAGGTCATAGGTGCGGCCCGCGGCGCGGCGGGCCTCCAGTTCCAGCCGCTCATAGCTGCCGTGCCAGCGGGGCAGCAGGTGGGTGCCCATGGCGCGAAAGGCGCGGGCATTGTGGGGGTCCAACTCGATCCATGTCTCGTAGCGGGACACAACCTCGCGCGGGGAACCGCCACGACCTGTGATCAGCGCGCAATCTGCGGCGGCGAGCATAGGGCAGTTTTCGCCCCGGGCGTCATGTTCTATCAGGATGTCAGCGGCCCGGTCGAAATGCGCGGCAAAGGCCTCGCGATTGCGCGCGGGAACCTCAACTTCCCAACCAGTGCCGCGCCAGGCCCAACCGATGTCCATATGGGCATTGGCCACAATAGCGGCGATCACAGGCTCGTCGGGATGCTCGGCCAGCACTTGTTCCAGCGCTTCGATGCCATCCAGAAGCGGTGCCTTGGGGTCGGGGCGGCCCAGCAAAAGCGCGTGTTCGGCTGCACCAACGACATCGGCCCGCGCGCCATAGGCTAAAAGCTCCGCCACCGGGGTTCCGCCCAGTGTCTTCTGCCGCGCGCCACTTGTGCGCCGTATTTCGGCGCTCAAACGGGTCCAGTCATCAAGACGCGCCAGTTTCAGGCCGCGCGCCCGGTGCATGTCGCAGGCGCGGTCTTCGGCCGTCGGGTCGGGGCAGGGGATGGTGACGTCGCCGCGACGCGGTGCGGCGGGCGTTGCTGGAACGCAGGGCTGCTCTGCCGCGCGCAACTTGCCTGGCCCCTGCAAAACGCCATCCGGCGCCATCGTTACATCCGGTCGCGCCAACTTGCCGCGAAGTTGCACCAAAGGGGCCATCAAGCGCTCTGCAAAAGCCATCGTTACACATCCACTACTAACTACAGGTTCCATAATGACCGGCAAATGGGACACAAAAGGGGCAAGGCCGGGACATGTTCGGGCCGCGCATCGGTTCATTTTCCGGTTTTTCGCGCCAAGATTCCGACAATGCCTGCGCCGCGTGCGCATTGTCGCCGATCCGTGTAGAAGTCGCGGTTTCCCGCCGGCCAAACAGGTGGACAGCCGGGCGGCGCGATTTGCATAGTTAGGCCATGTTTGGCTGTCGTCTGCTCTTGTGCGCCGTGCTTTGCGTTATCGCCCCGTTGGCTTTTGCCGAGGACAGTCCGGACCCCTATGACGGGCTGCGTCCTCCGGCACGGTCAGGCGACGTGCCCCGGACCCGCTGGACCCACCAGCCGGGGCACATGCTGTGGAACCGTGCGGCGCTTTCTGCGCTCAAGACGCATGGTCGGCCGTTGGTCGATCTGGTGCCCGCAGATATCGAGGACTGGTGCCCGCGCTATCCCCAGGCCAATGACGCGCAGCGGCGGGCCTTTTGGCTTGGCTTTTTGTCGGCGCTGGCCAAACACGAAAGCACGTACCGGCCGCGTGCGGTCGGCGGGGGCGGCAGGTGGTACGGTCTGTTGCAGATCCTGCCTGCGACGGCGCGCGGATATGGCTGCAATGTCGGCACGGGCGAGGAACTGAAGAACGGCGCGGCGAACCTGAGTTGCGCCATTCGCATCATGGCAGTGACGGTGCCGCGGGACGGCGTGATCTATGGGCGTGGCGGCAAGGGTGTCGCGGCAGATTGGGGGCCGCTGCGGTCTGCATCGAAACGGGCCGATATGGCGGCCTGGTTGAAGCGGCAGCGCTATTGCGCGCCCCTTGATGCCGTGCGGCCTGTGTCCAGGCCCGCAGCGCTTCTGGCACCTGACTGAATTGCGCGCCCCTGAAGGGGCGCACGAGATGTTTTGCATCTGCCTTCGCCAGATGCGGTGATGCGAGGCTCTGCCTCGCGCTCCGAGGTGTTTTTCGCCAGAAGAAAGGCTATTGGAGGGTCGCGCCGATCTGGTCCCAGACCTGCGGATAGGTCAGCAGGATCAGGTGGCCGTGTCCGTCGATGAATGTGATGTTTGCCCCCGGCAAGCTGTTTACGAAACGCTGGGTGGGGCGCGGGGGGAAGACCGGGTCGACAGCGCCGTGGTAGAAGGTGATCTGCGCTCCGCTGAGGGCTTCGGGATCGGGGTTCGTCCAGCGGCGCAGATCGCGTGTGTGGCGGCGGTAAAGCCCGTCTTCTGGCAGCTCGATTCGGGCGGTGTTGGCTTCGACCAGCGCGTCGGCGGCCTGTGCGCGTTCCGGGACAGTCTCCACATCCGGGCCATAGGCCAGACGCCGGTAGTATTCGAGCCAGACGGTTCGCGGGTTCAGGCTGCGCGTCCGGGCCGCTGCAGCGACCGTTCCAGCCGCGCCGCGCAGACCTGCGAGGATCGGTTGCGGGGCGGGCAGGGCGGTTGAGATGCCGCTCACCCGCACCTCCGTATCCGGGCTGAGGGCGCGAATGTCCTTGGCCGCTTCCAGCGCGATGACGGCACCTGTCGAGTGGCCTATGAGGTCGATCCATTTCAGCTCGTAGGTCTGTACAAGTTGTGCGATGCGTGCTGCCGCGCGGTCGAGATCGACGCTTTCGGCACTCGGGCGGCCATCGAAGCCCGGCAGGCGGAAATAGGCAATCGCGCGGTCGCGTGTCGCGAAGCGCTCGATCGGTGTCAGCACCCGGATCGAGGTCATGGCGCCGGGAATGGCAAGGACTGCGCTGTCGGCCCGCGCCATGGCTCTTGCATTGTAGATGAGCGGATCGCTGAGGGATGACTCCTTGGGTGCCGTGCAGGCGGTGAGCCACAGCGCGGCAGCAATTGTCAGAAGCCACCTCATCCCAACAAAGAGAAATGATGCCGTTTTACCGTCACGCCGCGCTCTGTGAGCACCTGTTCGAACGTGTCGGCAGGGGGTGTCGCTTCGAGCGGGATGCGGACCTTGCGTCCGGAGGTCAGCATGGCTGAGGCCCGGACCGAGAAGTCGAGCCGTGTGTCGAGGCGGATATGGTCGATCTTGTTCCACGCAATCTCTCCGGTGCGGCGCCCTGCGAACCATGCCAGGCCCTGCGTCCCCAAGGTCAGGCCTGACATGCGGCCCGACATCAGGTCATAAAGCGCCGGTGCCGTGCATAGGGCGATCAGGCCCATCAGGATGGGCGAGGCATCGATCAGGGCGATGGCGGCAAGGATCAGCGCCCAGATCACAACCAACGCAATTAAAGTCCGTCGGTTCCGGCCTGTTGTTTCGAACCGGTAGGGCGTCATCGCCCGCCCGTCACCTCAAGAGCGGATCCCGTCACATAGCTCGCATCGTCGGAGGCCAGCCACAGGATGGCCTTGGCGACCTCCTCTGCTGATCCTTCGCGCCGCATGGGCACCATATGGGCAAGCTTCTGGGCGCGGCCCGGTTCGCCGCCCTTGGCGTGGAGTTCCGTGTCGATCAGGCCCGGGCGCACCGACATGACGCGGATGCCATCGGGTGCGACCTCGTCCGACAGCCCCTTGGTGAAGGTGTCGATGGCGGCCTTGGATGCGGCGTAGTCGATGTACTGGTTGCCGGACCCCAGCCGCGCCGCGGCGGACGAGATGTTTATGATGGCACCGCCCGTGCCTTGGGCCTGCATCCGGATCACCGCCTCTTTCGCGACCAGCATGGCACCGATGACATTGACGTTCATCATGCGGGTCAGGCGGGCGTGTGTGATCTCGGTCAGCTTGGCCGTCTGGTCCACGATCCCTGCGTTATTGATCAGCACGTTGAGGCGGCCAAAGGCATCGTCAGCGGCCTTGAAGATTTGCGTGATGTGGTCCGGGTTGGCAACGTCGCCCTGCACGGTGATGGCTTTGGCGCCTTGGGCTTCGACGGCGGCCTTGGCTGCGTTGGCGCCATCTGCGTCGCTGCGGTAGGCCAGTACGAAGTCATAGTCGGCGGCACCCAACCGGGCGCAGGCGGCACCGATGCCAGCTGATGCGCCTGTGATCAGGCAAACGGGGCGTTGGGACATGGAATGACCTTTCAAGTTCAATCAGTTCAAGGGCGTATCGGAGACGAAAGACGTGCCCGGGCTGTAGATATGAAACCCGTCGAGGTCCCCTTTGCCCACCTTCGCCCCTGCCATGCGTACCGTCGCATAGGCAAGCGTCAGGTGAAACTGCGCATTGGGCAGCGCGTAGAGCAGGGCATAGTCGCGGCCCGATTGGGTCAGTTCGGCCTCGCCCGCTATATGGGTAATCTTGCGGGTGTCGGCACCGTTCAGTGCAGCGCGGTCAAGCTGGTCGAGCAGAAAGCGCATGTCATGGGCAAGGGCGAGGATCGCACCGGGATCGGTATCCATCGGCATCTCGGGCACCTCGTCGCCCGTCAGGGGCATCACCGTACGCGCCACATATCCCAGCGCCACGCAGAAATGCTCGGCTGCGGAAAAGCTGTCGGCGGCAAGCCGCGCCTCAAGCTGCGCCGGATCGTCGAGGCATGCCAGCAGGCGCGGCACAGCGTCGGTCAGGCGTTTGAGCGGTGGGATCGTGGCGTCGTAGAGGTCCATGGGTGGTCTTGTGGCACGGGCAGGACCGGGGGTTCTACCCCCGGACCCCCGTGGTATTTTCAGTCAGAAGAAACATCAGGCTTCGCGGATGCGCGTGATCATCTCGGTCGTGTCCCGGCTGAGGTTTGGGGTGGAGGCGATGCGCTCAAGCTCCTTCCCGATCATGGACTGGCGGATGGCGTCGTAGCGCCGCCAGGTTTGGAAGGCCGAACACATCCGTGCCGTGGTCTGGGGATTGACCGGGTCAAGTTTGATCAGCCAGTCGGCCAGCAAGGTGTAGCCTGATCCGTCCTTGGCATGAAAGCCTGCGTGATGGCCCGAGAAGGTGCCCAGCGTGGCGCGGAAGCGGTTGGGGTTTTTCCAGTTGAAATCCGGATGCTGGGTCAGCGCCTTGGCTGTGTCGGCGGCGTCGTCCGGTTCGGCTTCTATCACCTGCAACCCGAACCATTTGTCCATGACCAGCCGATCATGCTTCCACTGCGCTTCGAACTGGGCGAGGGCGGCGTCACCCCGGCCCGCGCGGATCAGATAGGCGAGGGCGGCCAGCTGCTGGGTCATGTTCGTGGCCCCATCAAACTGCGCCTGAGCCGCGTCGCCACCGTCGAGGATCGTCAACAGTGACAGAACGGAATTGCCAAGCGCGCGCTGCCCAGACTGCTTAGCATCGGGGGCATAGGGGGCGTCGACCTGATGTCGGGCGTAGACGTCGGGCAGGGCGTGTGCCATTCGCTCTGCCAGCGCCTTGCGGTGCGCCTCGCCTGCGTCCCAGATGGCATCAGGGTCCGGCGTCGTGCCTGCCTCATGCAGATCTGCAGCCAGTTGCGACTGGCCCGGCAGGGCGAACGTGTAGGCGCGGTAGGCAGGATCAAGGCTGTCGTCGGTCAGCAAGCCCGCCACGCCGTCTAGCCAGGCGGTATCAGGCGCGGTGCCATCGGTGATCGTGCGCAACAGCGACGCCTTCGCCAGATTGCGCGCCGCTTCCCACCGGTTGAACGGGTCGGTGTCATGGGCAAGCAGAAAGGCGTGATCCGGCGTGTGATCAAGAACCACAGGCGCCGAAAACCCGCGCAGGATCGACGGCACCGGCTTGTCGCCCAACCCCGGGAAGCTGAAACTTTGACTGTCTTCGGTCAGCTCCAACACCTGCGTCGGCAGCACCTCGTCCCCATCAGAACCCAACAGGCCAACGGCAATTGGGATCACCTGCGCCTTCGGGTCCGGCGATGCAGCAGAGGGCGGTGTGTGCTGCGCAAAGTGCAGGCTGTAGGTGCCATCCTCGAAACTGTCGGTGACAGAGACCCGGGGTGTGCCTGCCTGACTGTACCAGCGCTTGAACTGGGTCAGGTCGCGGCCTGTGGCATCCTCGAACACCTGCAGCCAATCCTCGATCGTTGCTGCATCGCCATCATGGCGGTCAAAGTATAGAGTTAACGCTTTTTGGTAGGCATCGTCGCCCACGAGCGTTTTGAGCATCCGGATGACTTCCGCGCCCTTTTCATAGACGGTTGCCGTGTAGAAGTTGTTGATTTCCTGAAAGCTTTCAGGCCGCACCGGGTGGGCCAATGGCCCCTGATCCTCAGGGAACTGATGGGCGCGTAGCACGATCACATCCGAAATCCGCTTCACTGGCTCCGACCGCATGTCTGCGGTGAACTGGCTGTCCCGAAACACGGTCAGCCCTTCTTTCAAGCACAGCTGGAACCAGTCCCGGCAGGTGATCCGGTTGCCTGTCCAGTTGTGGAAATACTCATGCGCGATGATCGCCTCGATCCGCTCGAAATTGCTGTCCGTTGAGGTTTCGGGCGAGGCGAGCACGGCAGAGGCGTTGAAGATGTTCAGCCCCTTGTTTTCCATCGCGCCCATGTTGAAATCGTCCACGGCCACTATGTTGAACACATCGAGGTCATAGGCGCGGCCGTAAACGTCCTCGTCCCATTTCATGGAATCCTTCAGCGCCTGCATGCCAAAGGCGCATTTGCCCTCGTCCCCGGGGCGAACATAGAGGGCTAGATCGACATCGCGTCCCTCCATTGTCTTGAAGCTGTCGCGATGGGCGACAAGCTCGCCGGCCACCAGTGCAAAGAGGTATGCAGGCTTGGGCCAAGGATCATGCCACTCGGCCCAGCCATCGCCCGAGGCCACCGGGTTGCCGTTCGACAACAGCACAGGATGCGGACCATTCATGCGCACCGTGAACACGCTCATCACATCCGGCCGGTCGGGGTAGTAGGTGATCTTGCGAAAGCCTTCGGCCTCGCATTGCGTGCAGTACATGCCGTTTGATTGGTACAGGCCCTCAAGTGCGGTGTTGGCCGCCGGGTCGATCTGCACCTCCGCTTCCCAGGTAAAGGGCACGTTTGGCACGTCGTAGGTCAGACCATCCTCAGTCAGCTTGGGCTTGATCGCCTCACCGTCGATTTTGGCAGAGATCAGCGACAGGTTCTCGCCATGCAGAAAGAACGGCTTGTCCGTCGCCTCGGGGTTCGGGGCAAAGCGGATGCGTGACGTGACCCGCGTGGCCGATGGGGCCAGATCAAAGGTCAGGTGCACCTCTTCGACGGTGTAGCCAAAGGGCGTGTAATCCTTGAGGTAGATGGTCTGGGGGGCAGCGTCGCGCATCTGGGCTCTTTCCGTGTTGGGGCACCGTTCAAGCCTAGGTCTGCGGTGGGGGGACTTCAATGCCGCGCGGGATGATTGAAGGGCGGGAGGCCGCCGGTTGTGCGTTTGCGTTCCGCATGTCACGCTCGTTGATGATCTGTGTCGTGCGAGGGGGTGGTCATGCAGCGCATTGCAGGCGGATGTCTGTGCGGAGACGTGCGGTTTGAAGCACTAGGCGCGCCTGAACGCGTGGGCATTTGCCATTGCCTTGATTGCCGCAAGCATCATGGGGCGCTGTTCTATGCCGCTGCCATCTATCCTGCCGATGCCGTCCGGGTCGAAGGGGAGACCGCAGCCTATGACGGGCGCGTTTTTTGCCCGCGCTGCGGCAGTTCGGTCCTGTCTTTGAGCGAGGGCGAGGTTGAGTTGCATCTGGGTGCCCTCGATCATCCCGATCAATTTCAACCGACTTACGAGTTGTGGACCAAGCGGCGCGAAGGGTGGTTGCCGGAGTTTCAGGGCACGACGTGTTTCGCGCGCAACCGACCAGAGGACTAGGTACAGCTGCGTCACGGCGCAACACCACCTTGGCGCTGGCGCGTTGCGCTCTAGCTCGCCCGACATGAGAACGGTTGTTTGGTTCAAAAGGGACTTGCGGGTGAGTGACCATCCCGCGCTGGCGCAGGCCGCAGCGCAGGGTGAGGTGATCCCGCTTTACGTGTTCGAGCCGGACTATTGGGCGCAGCCGGATGTGTCGGGGCGGCAGTTCGATTTTGTTGTGGAGAGTGTCCGCGAATTGGGTGCCGAGTTACAGGCGCTGGGCGTGCCACTGGTGGTGCGTGTTGGTTCGGTCGTGGATGCGTTGCAGGACCTCAAACGCAGTTTTGCGTTCGACGCCATACTCAGCCACGAAGAGACCGGCAGCGCATGGACCTATGCGCGCGACCGCGATGTTGCTGCCTGGAGTGCGGCAAACGGCATCGTGTGGTCCGAGCTTGCGCAGTCCGGTGTGGTGCGGCGCCTGAACGGTCGGGACGGCTGGGCCAAGCAGCGCAACGCTTTTCTGCGGCAACCGCAGGTCGATGTCCCGGCGGGGCTAACGGGGCCGGTCCTGCCCTCGGATGACGTGCCGCGATTGGTGGCAGAGGATCACTGCCCTGATCGCCAGCGCGGCGGGCGGCAGATGGCACTGTCCTTGTTGGGGTCGTTTCTGATCGAACGCGGGCAAAGCTACCGCAAGGATATGTCCTCGCCAGTGACCGGTGAGTGGTCCTGTTCGCGCTTGTCTCCGTATTTGGCGTTTGGATGTCTGTCCGGGCGCGAGGCGTCGCAGGCCGCCGCCGCCCGGCAGCGCGAGGTGAAGGGCACGCGCGAAGGGTGGGGCGGGTCGCTCAAGTCTTTTCAGGCGCGCCTCGCGTGGCGTGATCATTTCATGCAGAAGCTTGAGGACGAGCCGGTGCTGGAGCACCGCTGCCTGCACTCGGCGTATGAAGACATGCGTCCCAAGGTGCCGGATGAGGAGCGCCTTGCCGCTTGGGAGAAGGGCGAGACGGGCATGCCGTTTGTTGACGCCTGCATGCGGTATCTTGCGGCGACGGGGTGGATGAACTTCCGGATGCGGTCGATGCTGATGGCGGTAGCGTCTTACCACCTCTGGCTTGACTGGCGGGTGACGGGTCTACATCTGGCGCGGCAGTTCACCGACTTTGAACCGGGCATTCACTGGCCGCAAAGCCAGATGCAATCCGGCACGACGGGGGTGAATACGGTGCGGATCTATAACCCCGTCAAACAGGGTAAGGATCAGGATCCGACGGGGGTGTTTACACGGCGCTGGTGTCCTGAGTTGGTGGACGTTCCGGATGAGTTCCTGCAGGAGCCTTGGGCATGGGACGGGGCCGATACTGTGCTGGGCAAGCGCTATCCGGCTCCGGTCGTTGATGTTCTGGATGCGGCCCGTCAGGCGCGGGAGAAGGTGTGGGCCGTGCGGCGGGGGGCTGCGTTTCGGGACGAGGCGAAACGGGTCATTCACAAACATGCCAGCCGGAAGGACAGTCAGGGACATTTCGTGGACGACCGAAACCCGCGCAAGCGGTATAAGGCGGGGGTGTCCCCCGCCCAGGATACGCGCCAGATGGGGTTTGATTTCTGATGGGGCGGATGCGGAAAAAGGCGGACCTGCCCGAGAAGACCTGCCCCACCTGCAACCGCCCGTTCACGTGGCGCAAGAAGTGGGAAAAGGTTTGGGACCAGGTCAAATACTGTTCGGAACGGTGCCGACGAGACGCCAAGAAACGGGCCTGACCCGGCAGGGACGGGGATTTGTCCCCGCGGGGACAAGCTGTTCGATCCGGCAACGGTTTCTTGACCGGTTTGTGAAACACCGGACAATTCAAAGTGCTGACCCAACGCACGCCGTATTTGCGTGATTTTAACCGGTCCGATCACATGCTGCTGACCGACGCGGATCGGTCGATTGAAACGCTTGCGTGCAGGCCTAGATCATAGCCTCTTGGCTTCCTCAGAGACCAGTCCCGCTCCATCACAGCATACGCCGCGCCACGCCCAAATCGCAGGCAGACCGGACACATGTTCGGACCCGTTCGGCGCAAATCCTCTGCCGAGTCCAAAAGCCACTATTCAACCTGTGGTTATTCAAATATTAACGCCGCATGCAGATCATTTTTCAGATGCGGTACTCCTATTTCGGCAAATCTGGCTGGCGATCCCGCGCAAGCCGTGACCCGGAGCGGCTGTTTGGAGAGGAGCGTTTGCAAAAGCGGTCCTACTTCTTTGAAAAGATCGCGCTGGCGAGCCTGGCCGCGCAACAGGACGAGGATTTCAAGCTGATCCTGTTGTCGTCCGCAGGGCTGCCGGACAAGCAAAAGACGTATCTGAACGAGATGTGCAAGGACGTGTTGGGCGACAGCCGCGCGCATGTAATCTTTCGTGCGCCGCAGCGGGCCGGGAACTGTTTTCGCGCCTACCAGCATCAGGTGCTGAACACTGAGGATTATACGGCGCAGATCGTGCTGGACGACGATGACGCGGTTTCAAGCGACTTCGTGGATGTCATGCGCCGCGAAGCGATGGCGTTGCAGGGTCTGTTCCAGTCGGATGATGAATACTGCTATGTGTCGCAGGCACAGGGGCTGTCCGTGGTGTTTGAGGACGGCGAGTGTCGGCTGTTGCACCGCACGGTTCCGTTCAACACCCAAGGCCTGATGCTGGTGGCCCGCACTCTGACCCGGCGCAACCCATTCTTTACCGCGCACAAGCGCATCCCGCAGCGCCATCCGGCCCGCGTGCTCTACGGCCAGACACCTTACTATATCCGGGCTGTGCATGACACGAATGACAGCCGGTCGATGTTTGGTGAGGATGTGCTGGAGCCGCAGGAGATTGGCGATCTCAGCGGGCGCTTTCCGCTGCTGGATACCCTTTTGACCGAACACGCACCCGCGGCCTAGGCTGGTTTCAGCATGTAGTTCCGGTTTTTTCGGTAGCGTTGCGTGCTGGATGCCACGGCATAGCCCATGTCCTTGCACCAGCCATGAAAGGCGGTGTCGTTTTCAAGATCGACCTCGACCAAGAGGCTGGGCTTGCAGCGTGTGGCCGTTTCTTTGAGCCCATTCAGCACTTTGAGTTCCATGCCTTCGACGTCGATCTTGATGAAGTCGGGGGTTTCCTCTTTCAGTAGATCATCGGCGGGATGCACGGCGAGTCGTCCCTTGCCCGTCTTGGTCAGTTGCGCTGCCCCGAGGTTTCGGGTGCGTTTTTGCACCGCGTATCCGCTGTCCGCGCTGTCAGACAGGCCCACGCCCAGATGCGACAGGTCTACAATGTCGTCCAATCGGTTGAGCAGGACGTTCTGGATCAGCAGGCGGTAGGCCAGCGGGTTTGGTTCGATCGGGATGACCCGCGCGGCGTTCAGGAATGCGGCGGCGAAGAGCGTGTGATTGCCCACATTGGCGCCGATGTCGACGAAGGTGCCACCATCGGGAAACGTCTCTTCCATCGCTGTGAGTTCAGCCAGCTCGTAGAAGGATCCCTTGCGGTGTTTGCGTTGGATCGGGTCGTTTTCCATATTCGTGCAAAAGACGAGTCTGCGGTCGCGAAAGGATGTGTGCGTCAGTTGGACATTCTCGGCCTGAATCGGGCGGCCCAGTCGCAGACGTTTCAGAATGCGTTGGATGTCCGGTGTCATCTCGGGCATGGCGGTCCTGCGCTGTGGCGTTGGGTGGTCGTCCCTTTGTGACAGCAGACGCAGGGGTGATCCATCCCGTTTTGCGTGTATCGGCGTTGACCGAGGTCTCGTCGATCAAACCCGTCGCGGCCCGCCGGAAAATACGGAGCGATCCGCCGCCCTTGGTCGCTTGCGACCGGATGATGCACGATTTTGCATTGACCTGGTCCTGCCATTTGGGTCACGTGGCGGGGATGGTTCTTGGACGGCAGAGACCGGACGAGATGAAAAGGGAACGCGGTGCGGTGTCATCATGCCACCAAGTCCGCGACTGCCCCCGCAACTGTGAGCGGAGAGCGACCCCGACAGGGACCACTGGGCAAAGCGCCCGGGAAGGTTCGGGGAAGCCGTGACCCGCAAGTCAGGAGACCTGCCATCACCGGCGCGCGGTGTGCGTCGGCAACTCAACTCGATGCAGGCGGGGCGCCTGGTCAGGAGCACAAGATGGCACAGCGGTTCTTGCCGCCACGACATGGTTCTGTTTCCTCCGCCCCTCCCATAGTCGGAGGGACTTATGGAACATCGCATAACGATTTGTACATCCTGCAAGCATAAAGGCACCGAATGTCGTCCCGGCTATGAGTTGATCGAGCGCTTGCGCGCGGCGATTGCCGATGCGGGCGACGCGGTGACCGATGATTTCGAGATTTCGGGTGTTGCGTGCATGGCCGGGTGTGACCGCCCCTGTACCGTTGCCTATCACGGCACGCGCAAGGCGACCTATCTGTTTGGCGATATTGATCCGGAGACGGATATTGGTGATCTCCTGGCCTTTGCTCGGCAATATGCTGCGCTAGAGGACGGGTGGTGTTCGTCGCTCGACCGGCCAGGAAAGCTGCGAAAGACCACGCTGGCCCGCGTGCCTGCCGCCATCGTCGCCATTGAAAAGACCGAGGCGCGCGCGTCTTGAGCATTGGCGCCAATAGCAGTGGGGCCGATCTGTCGGTGCGCGATCTGTCCTGGGCACCTGCGCGCGGCGGCACGCCGTTGCTGCATCCGGTGTCGTTTGAGGTGCAGGCGGGCCGGGTGATGGGTGTGGTCGGCCCCAATGGGGCCGGGAAGACCACGTTGCTGCGCCTGCTTTACCGGTTTCACAAGCCGCGGACCGGGAGCGTGTTGGTCGGCGGTGAAGACATCTGGCATTTGTCTGCACGCGATGTCGCCTGCCGAGTGGCTGCCGTGTTGCAGGAACATCCCAGTGACTTTGCGCTCACCGTGTCCGAGATCGTGGCGTTGGGCCGCACGCCGCATCGACGCGGGTTTGGCGGAGCGGCCGGGTCGCGTGATCGGGACATCATTCATGCGGCCTTGGCCCGGTTGGAGTTGCATCATCTGGGTGATCGGCATCTTGGCACCTTGTCCGGTGGCGAACGGCAGCGGGTCATGGTGGCCCGTGCGCTGGCGCAGGAGCCGCATCTGCTGATCCTGGACGAGCCGACCAATCATCTGGACATTCGGCACCAATTGGAGGTGCTGGAGCTGATCCGCACCCTGCCGTTGACCATTGTGACATCGCTGCACGATCTGAACCTTGCCGCAGGCGTGTGTGATGACGTGCTGCTGCTTGAGTCGGGGAGCTGCATAGGCTTTGGGCCGCCCCGCGACGTTCTGAGCGAGGCGGCCCTCTCCGGCGTGTTCGGCGTTGAGGCTCGGCGCGAGCGTCTGGCGCCCAGCAATACCGACCATCTGACCTTTCATCTTTCACACAAGGAAACCCATCTATGAAAACCGTTCTTTTGGCATCTGCCGCCGTGGCCTGCCTGGCGTCTGTTGCTGCGGCAGAAACCACCGTGCAAAGCTGCGACCGGACCGTCACATTCGACGCGCCGCCGGAGCGGGCGATTTCCAATGACGTCAACCTGACCGAGATGATGCTGGTGCTGGGACTGGCCGACCGGATGGTGGGCTACACCGGCATTTCCGGCTGGAAGACGCTGGACGAGGAGATGCGCGCGGGGGTCGAGGAACTGCCCGAACTGTCTGAGAAATATCCGTCGAAGGAGGTGCTGGCGGGTGCGGATGCCGACTTTTTCTTTGCCGGGTGGAATTATGGCATGAGGGTGGGCGGAGAGGTGACGCCCGAGACGTTGGAGCCCTTTGGCATTCAGGTCTACGAGCTGACCGAAAGCTGCATCCACATTATGGAGAAGGACAAGGCCAGCATCGAGGACATGTATGCGGACCTGATGAATCTGGGTCGTATCTTTGACATTGAGGACCGCGCAACCGAACTGGTTGACGGCTACCGGGCGGAGCTGGCCGCATTCTCTGACGGGCTGGAGACCGGGGAGCCGCTGCGTGTCTTTGTCTACGACAGCGGAGAGGATGCGCCCTTTACCGCGGGTCGCTATGCGATGCCGACGGCGTTGATCGAGGCGGCGGGCGGCGTGAACATCATGGATGATTTCGAGAAAAGCTGGGCCACCGTCACATGGGAAGAAGTGGTGGAGCGGAACCCCGAGGTGATCGTCATCGTCAACTACGGCGAGGTGACGGCGGAGCAGAAGCGCGACTTCATGATGTCGAACCCGGCCTTTGCCGATCTGGACGCGGTCAAGAACGACCGGTTCGTGACGCTGGAATATGTCGAGGCAACACCCGGGCCGCGCAACATCAACGCCATCAAGACGCTGGCTGACGCCTTCTGGGGCGAGTGAGGAAATGACGGCGGACGTGGGTACTCCGGTTCCGATGCGGCGCAAGGGCGGCACCGTCGCCTTTGTCCTGTGCGGTCTGACCCTTTTGCTCGCGTCGCTGTCTTTTGCGATTTCCGTGGGTGCCGTTGCGGTGCCTGCGGGCACGGTGTGGGGTGTCTTTCTGAACCGGCTGTCGCCGGGGTTTGTCGAACAGACATGGTCACAGGGGCGGGAGGCGATTGTTTGGAACATCCGGTTTCCCCGCGCGCTTCTGGCGATGATGGTGGGGGCAGGGCTGGCGCTTGTCGGCGCGAGCCTGCAGGCTGTGACCCGCAATCCGCTGGCCGATCCGCATCTGCTGGGCATCTCATCCGGTGGTGCGTTTGGAGCTATTCTGGCGCTGTTGCACACGGGGCTGTTTCTGGGGCTGCTGACGGTCCCGCTTTTGGCCTTTGCGGGGGCTCTGGGCGCGACCGCTATCGTACTGGCCGTGTCGCGCTTTGCCGATGCGACAAGCGCGGACCGGTTGGTTCTGGCGGGGGTCGCCGTGTCGTTCATCGTGATGGCGGCGGCCAATGTGCTGATCTTTCTGGGCGATCCGCGCGCCACACACACGGTGGTCTTCTGGATGCTGGGGGGCTTGGGCCTCGCCCAGTGGGACCAGTTGATCTATCCGCTGGTCATCCTGTGTATTTGCGGCGCTTGGCTGGTGTCGCGGTCTGCTGCCTTGAATGCCATGACCGTGGGGGACGAGACTGCGTCGACCCTGGGCATTCCTGTTGCCCGGTTTCGCCTGGTTGTCTTTGTGGTGGGGGCGCTGATCACCGGCGTGATGGTCGCATTTTCCGGGATCATCGGGTTTGTCGGCTTGATGGTGCCGCATGTGGTGCGAATGCTGGTTGGCGGGGATTACCGCCGAGTTCTGCCAGGCTCGGCCCTTGTGGGCGCCATTCTGCTGCTCTGGGCCGACATCGCAGCACGCACCGTCATGGCACCGGAGGACATGCCGATTGGCATTGTGACCGGGCTGGTCGGCGGTGTCGGCTTTATCTGGATTTTGGCGCGCAAGCGCGGGGCATGACTGTCGGGTGAATTTGCCCACGGGCCGCTGGGTATGTGGCGGCGGATTTGGCACGTCTTTGCGTGATTGTGCATTTTGGTAAAAATCTTTGACCAATGATGTTTACGATAGGAAACTTATTCTCTAAGTCTTGCGCAAAGCTCTGTTTCAGGACCCGGAGACCCCAATGACAGCCTACGTAGACCGCAGCGATCTGAAGGTCGCAGACAGCCTTGCACAGTTCATCGAAACCGAAGCTTTGCCCGGCACAGGCGTAGCCTCGGCCGACTTCTGGGCGGGGTTTTCGGCACTGGTGCACGATCTGGGGCCCAAGAACCGCGATCTGCTGGCCAAGCGCGAGGACATACAGGCGCAGATTGATGCGTGGCATGTTGCGCATCGTAGCGAGGACCATGACGCGACCGCCTATCGCGCGTTTCTGGAAGAGATCGGCTATCTCGTGCCTGAGGGCCCGGATTTCGAGATCGAGACAGTCAATGTCGACCCCGAGATCGCCGCGACCCCCGGCGCGCAGCTTGTGGTGCCGATCATGAACGCGCGCTTTGCCCTGAATGCGGCAAATGCGCGGTGGGGGAACCTTTATGACGCGCTCTACGGCACGGATGCGCTGGGCGATTTGCCGAAGGCGGGCGGGTATGATCCGACGCGTGGGGCGCGCGTGATTGCGTGGGCCAAAGCGTTCCTGGACGACGCGCTGCCGCTGTCCGGCGGGAGCTGGGCCGATGTAACGGCGCTGTCCGTTGTTGATGGTGCTCTGGTGCTGCAAGGGGCAACACTGGCGGATGCGTCGCAATTTGTTGGCTACGGCGGGGATGAGGAGGCGCAGACCTATCTGTTCCGCAACAACCACCTGTCCATCGAGATTGTCGTGGACCGCAATGATGTGATTGGCGGCGATGATCCCGCGGGTATTGCGGCGGTGAACCTCGAATCCGCACTGTCCACGATCATGGATTGCGAGGACAGCGTGGCCGCTGTCGATGCCGAGGACAAGGTGCTCGCCTACGGCAATTGGCTGGGCCTGATGCGGGGCGATCTGGAAGAAAGCTTCGAGAAGGGCGGTAAGGTCATCACGCGCCGGATGGCCGGTGATAGAAGCTACACCGCGCCTGATGGGTCGGCTCTGACCATGAAGGGGCGCAGCCTGATGCTGGTCCGGAATGTCGGCCACCTGATGACAAACCCCGCCATTCACGACCGGGACGGCAATGAGGTGGGTGAGGGGCTGATGGATGCCATGATCACCACGCTTATCGCCATGCACGATCTGAAAAAGACCGACGGTTTGCGCAACTCGGTCTGCGGCTCGGTCTATGTGGTGAAGCCAAAGATGCACGGGCCGGAAGAGGTGGCCTTTGCCGATGAGATTTTTACCCGCGTGGAGAAGGTGCTGGGCCTGCCGGCCAACACGGTCAAGCTGGGCATCATGGATGAGGAGCGGCGCACGAGCGCCAACCTCAAGGAGTGTATCCGGGCGGCAAAGGCACGGGTTGCCTTTATCAATACTGGTTTCCTCGACCGGACGGGGGACGAGATTCATACCTCAATGGAGGCCGGGCCGATGGTGCCCAAGGGCGAGATGAAGGGGGCGGCCTGGATCGGCGCATACGAGGATCGCAATGTGGACATTGGGCTCGCTTGTGGGCTGAAGGACAAGGCCCAGATCGGCAAGGGGATGTGGGCGATGCCCGACCGCATGGCCGAGATGCTGGAGGCCAAGATCGGCCATCCGCAATCCGGTGCCACCTGCGCCTGGGTGCCGTCGCCCACTGCCGCCACGCTGCACGCCACGCATTACCACAAGGTCGATGTGCTGGCCCGTCAGGATGTGCTGAAAGCTGGCGGCGCGCGCGGCACGCTTGAGGACCTCTTGAGCATTCCAGTGGCCACGGGCCGCAATTTCTCTGACGCTGAGATTGCGCGGGAGCTGGAGAACAACGCGCAGGGCATCCTTGGCTATGTGGTGCGTTGGGTCGATGCGGGTGTGGGCTGTTCCAAGGTGCCGGACATCAATGACGTGGGTCTGATGGAAGACCGCGCCACCTGCCGTATTTCGGCGCAGGCGATGGCGAACTGGCTGCACCATGGTGTTGTGAGCGAGGATCAGGTGATGGCCGCCATGAAGAAGATGGCAGAGGTCGTGGACCGGCAGAATGCAGGGGATGCAAGCTATATTCCGATGGCGCCAGGCTATGGTGGCGTGGCGTTTCAGGCGGCCTGTGACCTGGTGCTGAAGGGGCGTGTGCAGCCCTCGGGCTATACTGAGCCGGTGCTGCATGAGCGCCGTTTGGAGTTCAAGGCCGCGTGAGCCGCCGGTTGAGAGTGCGGGCGTGAGGGGCCAGCCCTTCACACTCCCCGGGATTTTTTGAAACAGGGAAGAAGACCGGGTTCCGGTCTGTCAGGAGAAGACACATGGCAATTTCATTGCGCAAGGCGCGGACCATCATTCGCAAGGCTTTGGAGAAGGGCAGGGAGATGGAGTTGAAACCGCTCACTGTCGTCGTGCTGGATGCGGGCGGGCATGTGCAGGCCTGTGAGCGCGAGGATGGGGCAGCACCCGGTCGGTTCGCGATTGCGCAAGGCAAAGCCTATGGCGCGGTGATGCTGGGCATGGCGGGGACGGCGCAGATGGCGCGGGCGGAACAGCAGGCCTATTTCATGACGGCGGTGAACGGGGTTTACGGCGGGCAGGTGGTGCCGGTGCCGGGCGGCGTGCTTGTGCGCGACAGGAAGGGGGCCGTGATCGGCGCCGTGGGCGTCACCGGTGATACATCGGACAACGATGCTGCGGCGGCCGTGGCCGGGATCGAAGCGGCGGCCCTGACGGCGGAAATTTAGGCATCCGGCTCACCTGCGGCTTTTTGCACAGGGGCTTGCGCGCCCGTTCCTCTGGCCTGGGCGCGCTTGCATGGCTTATATCCTTTGAAACGCAGCGGCGCAGAGGAACATATGGCCCGTCCCATCATCGGTATCTTTTCGAACCATCACGTCATTCACGACAGCTACGAGGTGCAGGCGACGGGCCTGATCAACATCTCTGCCGTGGCGGATGTGGCCGAAGGCGTGCCCATGATGATCCCCTCCGAGCCGGACAGTGTGCGCGTCTCGGACCTTTTGGAGCACTGTGCGGGCTTTGTGTTCACTGGCGGACGGGCCAATGTGCATCCCGAGGAATATGGCGAGGAGCCGACCGAGGCGCATGGCTTTTTTGATCGCAACAGGGATCGATTGACCCTTCCGCTGATCCGGGCGTGCGTGGAGCGTGGACAGCCGATCCTTGGCATTTGCCGTGGTTTTCAGGAGGTGAATGTCGCGATGGGCGGGTCGCTCTACCCCGAAATCCGGGATCTGCCGGGGCGCGACAATCACCGGATGCCGCCCGATGGCACGCTGGAGGAAAAGTTCGCCCTGCGCCACGACGTGACTTTTTCCGAGAATGGTGTCTTTCATCAACTGATGGGCCGTCAGAGCGTGCCGACCAATACGTTGCACGGACAGGGCATCAAGACGCCTGGTCCGCGTGTGGTTGTCGACGGCCATGCGCCCGATGGCACGCCTGAAGCCATCTATGTCGACGGCGCGCCTGGATTTACCCTGTCGGTACAGTGGCATCCGGAATGGAAAGCCAAATGCGATCCCGTTTCCCGGCCGCTGTTCGAAGCCTTTGGGGCAGCCTGTCGCGACTGGGCTGACGGGGGTCGCGCGCGGCCTGTGCTCCGCTCGGCTTAAACGGGTGTTAACCATGGCGCGGGCACAGTCGTGCCATGCCTCGCTACATTCGCTCAGACCGCCCCGATGTTACCTATTTCTTCACTGTGCGTGCCGCGCGGCGCGGTACAGACCTGTTTGTCAGAGAAATTGACCCGCTGCGTGCGGCGGTGCGCAAGGCCAAGGATCAGCACCCGTTCGAGATTTCGGAAATCGTGGTTCTTGGGGATGTGATCCATACCCTGTGGCACCTGCCGCCCGGGGACGCCGACTTTTCCATCCGCTGGCGCATGATCAAAAGCCTGTTTTCACGCAGCGTCGATGCGCCGGCCGATGTTGCAGCACGCCGCTTGCGCCCAGGCGAGAAGGGGCTGTGGCAGCGGCGTTTCTGGGAACACGCCATTCGCGATGCGGACGATCTGGCTGCGCATCGGCACATGATTTGGACGGCGCCCGTGCAGGCGGGCCTGGTGAGCAGACCCGAGCAATGGGCGCATTCCTCGATCCACCGTGCCATAGCGCAAGGTCATTTTGTACCCGGAGGCCCGGTTGGGCCCGCTTACTTGCCCTTGAGTGGGCGCACGACACGTGCGCCTTACGCTGCTGGCGCGCAAGCTCGCTAGCGTGCGACAATCGTAAGGCGGATCCTGGTCCGCCTTAAGCGGTTTGCCCTCCTGCGATCTGAATGGCCTGTCCATTGATGCTGTGCGATCCCGGGCCCACCAGCCAAAGCGCTGCCGCGGCGACTTCGTCGGCATCGATCAGGCGCTTGTGGCGATTTGCGTCGATCATCAGTTGCCGTGCGTTTTCTTTGGTCATCCCTGTGCGCTGCGCGATGGTGTCTTGGTTCCGGTCGACAATCGGCGTGTCGACATAGCCCGGACAGAGCGCGTTGAAGGTATAGGGCTGCCCCATATACTCTTCGCTCAGCGACCGGATCAGGCCGATGAGCCCGTGTTTCGATGCGGAATAGGCCGCAGCGCCCGGCAGGCCGCGCAGACCTGCGATGGAGGATATGGCGATCACACGCCCCCAGTCCGTGTCGCGCATGCCCGGCAGGCACGCCTTGATCGTCAGGAACGCGCCGTCGAGGTTCGTGGCCATGATATTCCGCCAAAAGGACAGGTTGGTCTTGTGCACTGAGTGCCCCTCCGCGATGCCAGCATTGGGCACGCAGATCTGCACAGGGCCGCGTGCAGAGATGGCATTGGCCACGGTGTCATTAACCGAGGCTTCGTCGCGCACATCCATTGCGGCACCGTGTATCCCCGCACCTGATACGGCATCGAGGACGTCCTGACCTCGCCCGGTGATCGTGACCTTGGCCCCTTCATTGGCGAGCGCCCGCGCGATCGCGAGGCCGATACCCGTTCCGCCACCCGTCACCAGCGCATGTTTGCTTGTAAGCATTGCATCATCGGTCATGTCGCGCTCTCCACATTGTGCTTTTGTTGCGGCAGGTTGGGACGCCGTTGCCAAACGATCAATCAGAATGTGCCGATTAAGGTGGCCATTGGTCGCGGTCATACCGCGTGCCGTTGACACTGTCGCTGCCACCACTTTCTATCATATGACAATCAGGCGATCCGCTTTCATTTTACCATGACCAATCTGTTGCACATACCACCGGTTTGGCTCGCGATCTGCGTGTTCCTTGCATGGTGCCAGGGGCGGTATTTTCCGCTGGGTCTGAGCGTTGACCATCCTTTGACGCATATGATGGCGGGTATGATGATTGGTGCCGGTCTTTTGCTGATGGCGGCCGCCCTACTGGCGTTTTGGCGTCACAAGACCACGGTCATTCCGCACAAGACCCCGGACCGATTGATCACAAACGGTATCTTTGCGCGGACCCGAAACCCCATCTATCTTGGTGACGCCTTGCTGCTGGCAGGGCTCACCCTGCGCTTTGACGCGGTGCCGTCGCTTGTCCTGGTGCCGATCTTTGTCTGGTGGATCGAAAAGCACTTCATCGTGCCGGAAGAGGACCGGATGCGGCGCACCTTCAAGGCCGAATTTGCGCGCTACGAACAAAAAGTGCGCAGGTGGGTCTGAATTTTTGCAGATGTTACCTTAATGACGCAGGGGCGCTTCTTGTATCTTCGGTATGCCTTGGGTAGTGGACACCTTCAGGCGCTGCGCCACATAGCCTTTGGGTCTTGCCCGAAATTGACTGCCACGAACGGACGGGGGTTCTTCGAATGAAGATCGGAACACCAAAAGAGATATTTGAGGGAGAGCGCCGCGTTGCCATGACGCCCGAAAGCGCTGCGGCCCTGCAAAAGCTGGGCCATGAGTGTGTGGTCGAGACGGGCGCAGGGGCCGAGGCGGGCTTTGCCGATGCGGACTACAAGGCGGCAGGCGTCGAGGTGGTCAAGACCGCTGCGGCGCTTTGGAAAGCGGCTGATGTTGTGGCCAAGGTCCGTGTGCCCGACGCGACCGAGATGAAGCGGCTGCGCGAAGATCAGACGCTGATCTCCTTCTTCAGCCCTGTCGCGGATGAGGACAAGATGCAGGCGGCCGCCAAGAAAGGCGCGACCGTCATCGCAATGGAGATGATCCCCCGGATCAGCCGTGCCCAGAAGATGGACGCGCTGTCCTCCATGGCAAACATCGCGGGCTACCGTGCTGTGATCGAGGCTGGCAACAACTTTGGCCGTTTCTTTACTGGTCAGATTACCGCTGCGGGTAAGGTGCCGCCTGCCAAGGTGCTGGTTGTCGGTGCAGGCGTGGCGGGTCTGGCCGCGATCGGCACATCGACGTCGCTGGGCGCGATAACATACGCTTTTGACGTGCGCCCCGAAGTGGCGGAGCAGGTTGAATCGATGGGCGCCGAGTTCGTCTATCTTGATTTCGAAGAAGAGCAGCAGGACGGCGCGTCGTCTGGCGGCTATGCCTCTGTGTCGTCGCCGGAATTCCGCGAAGCTCAGCTGGCCAAGTTCCGTGAATTGGCGCCCGAGATGGACATCGTCATCACGACCGCTCTGATCCCAAACCGCGAGGCGCCGGAGCTGTGGACCGAGGATATGGTGAAGGCCATGAAGCCCGGCTCCGTCATCGTGGACCTTGCAGCTGAAAAGGGCGGCAACTGCAAGCTGACCGTGGCTGACGAGAAGATCGTGACAGAGAATGGTGTGACCATCATTGGCTACACCGACTTCCCCAGCCGGATGGCGACGCAATCTTCGAGCCTGTATGCCACCAACATCCGTCATCTGATGGCTGACCTGACGCCCGAAAAGGATGGTGTCATCAACCACGACATGGAAGACGACGTGATCCGGGGCGCGACCATTGCGCATGCCAAGGATGTCACCTTCCCACCGCCGCCGCCCAAGGTCGCAGCCATTGCGGCCGCACCCAAGAAGGACGCGCCAAAGGAGCTGACCGCCGAAGAGAAGAAGGCCAAGGAACTGGCCGACTTCAAGGCGCAGACCAAGAACCAGGTCACTTTGCTGGCCATCGGTGGTGCGTTGGTGCTGCTCGCAGGGCTTTACACGCCCGCAAGCTTCATGCAGCATTTCATCGTCTTTGTGCTGAGCGTGTTCATCGGCTTCCAGGTGATCTGGGGCGTCGCGCACAGCCTGCACACACCGCTCATGGCGGTGACAAACGCCATCTCATCCATCGTGATCCTTGGCGCACTCATCCAGATCGGATCGTCTTCGGGGGTCATCACCTTCCTGTCGATATTCGCGGTCTTCATGGCGGCCATCAACATTTTCGGTGGCTTCCTCGTGACACGGCGCATGCTCGCCATGTTCCAAAAATCGTAAGTAGGGGCGGGAACTATGGAACTCGGATTTACGACTGCCGCGTACGCTGTTGCGGCTGTTCTTTTCATCCTGTCGCTGGGCGGCTTGTCGGGCCAGGAAAGCGCGAAGCGAGCCGTCTGGTACGGTATCGCGGGCATGTTCATCGCCGTTGTGGCGACGCTGGTCGGTCCCGGCGCGGGCCTGTGGCTGCTGTCGCTGGTGCTGATCGCGGGCGGTGCTCTCGTTGGCTACCAGCTTGCGACCAAGGTCGAGATGACCCAGATGCCCGAGCTTGTGGCTGGTATGCACGCCCTTGTGGGTTTGGCTGCGGTCTTCATCGGCTTCAATGCGCACATCATGATCGGCTACGTGGACAACCATCTGGCCGAGAACGGAGCCGTTCTGGGTGGCGCTCTGGTCGATGGGCAATGGGTGCAATCGGTCGAGAAGTCGGTGCTGGAGCCGCTTTCGTCCTTCGGCCAGCTGATCGCCAAGAAGACGACGGTTGAGATCACCATCCTCAAGATCGAACTGGTGCTGGGCGTCTGGATTGGTGCGGTAACGTTCACCGGCTCCTACGTTGCCTGGGGCAAGCTGTCGGGCAAGGTTGACTCGGCCGCCACCAAGCTGCCCGGCGGGCACATGCTGAACGCGGCTGCGGCGGGTGCATCGCTGATCCTCGCCATCATCTACTTTGCCTCTGGCGGTTTGATCCCGCTGGTTCTGTTGACGTTGCTGGCGCTGTTCATCGGTTGGCACCTGATCATGGGCATCGGCGGCGCCGACATGCCGGTGGTGGTGTCGATGCTGAACAGCTATTCCGGCTGGGCCGCTGCGGCCATCGGCTTCTCGCTTGGTAACGACCTGCTGATCGTTGTGGGTGCGCTTGTGGGCTCCTCCGGTGCGATCCTGTCCTACATCATGTGTAAGGCGATGAACCGGTCCTTCATCAGCGTGATCCTGGGCGGCTTTGGTGGCCCCGCAGGCGAGCAGATGGCGGTCGAGGGTGAGCAGGTCGCCATTGAGGCGGACGGCGTGGCCACGGCCCTGAACGAGGCCGAAAGCGTCATCATCATCCCCGGTTACGGCATGGCTGTGGCGCAGGCCCAGCAGGGCGTGGCCGAACTGACCCGCAAGCTGCGCGCGGCGGGCAAGGAGGTGCGCTTTGCCATCCACCCCGTTGCGGGCCGTCTGCCCGGACACATGAACGTGCTTCTCGCCGAAGCCAAGGTGCCCTATGACATCGTGCTGGAGATGGACGAGATCAACGACGACTTTCCGGACACGGATGTGGCCATCGTGATCGGTTCCAATGATATCGTGAATCCCGCGGCACAGGACGATCCGAACAGCCCCATCGCCGGTATGCCGGTGCTGGAGTGCTGGAAGGCGAAACAAGTGTTCGTGTCCAAACGTGGCCAGGGCACAGGCTATTCGGGGATCGAGAACCCGCTGTTCTTCAAAGAGAACACCCGCATGTTCTATGGTGACGCAAAGGCCTCTATCGACAAACTGTTGCCCATGGTTGAGTGATCTGAACCGGTTGCTGGAATTGTGAAAGGGCGCCCTCGTTGGGCGCCCTTTTTGTTTTGGAGGTGTGCCTGACGCTATAGAGAGTCAGTTTTGCAACAGCGCGGCAAAGACCTGTTTGCTCATTCCCGAGTTATGTTGCTCCGAGCATCTCATCCCGCACATATCGTGGCATGGAAGTACGCCACAGATTCAAACACGCGGCAGCAACGGCTGAACAATCCGGTTTCGTATGCAAGATGACGCGCCATGTTGCGATGCATTTTAGGCGCTCGAACCGGCGTCTTGTGGTGACTTTTGACAACATGAAAAGCCGAGATGCCGTTGGGCAGCAGTTTCCATGGGGCTATCAATTTCTTGAAAAGATGGGTGTGTCCCATCTTGGCCTGATGATGTCACTCCGAAACGACTGGTTTCGCCATGCGGATGTGTGGGCATTTTTCGACTTGTTGCAGCAGCAGTGTTTTTTCGACCGCTTCGACGACGTGGTCTTCTATGGCAGTTCGATGGGTGGGTACGGTGCGCTGACATATTGCCGCGCAGTGCCGGGCGCACGGGTGGTTGCATTCATGCCGCAGACTCATCTGGATCAGACCGTGGTCCCGTTCGAGAACCGGTTTCGTCGCGCCTTTGAGCGGGGGCGTTGGAACGGGCGTTATGTCGATGGGGCCGATGGTGCGCAGAGTGCAGCGCAGGTTTACGTGCTTTATGATCCCTATCACGCCGAAGATGCCGCTCATGTTGCACGGCTTGCGCCTGAAAACCTGACACGTCTGCATTTGCCGTGGGCTGGGCATCAGGCGGGCCGTGTGCTTCACCTGCTGGGCGTATTGCCGACGGTGGTAGGGCAAGCCTTTGACGGAACACTGACCGAGGCGGGTTTTCGCGCGCAGGTTCGGGCGGCGAAGCGGTGCAAGCTGCATACGCGACTGTGTCTCACCGCCGCTGTTGAGCGCGGCCATGAGGCGTTGGTGGTACGCACGCCTAGAACGGTTGAAGCAATCGCATCCCACCTGGTGCTTCCCATCCGTCGAGACGAGCGTTGAATGCTACAGGTGACGCTGTATACTGTTGCATGCGCCTAACGCGCTGATTTAAAAACATAAATTTATTGGATATCGGTGGCATATGGGCTACCCTGCTCGACATCGGAATTGGAGCAGTCATGGCCCCCATCGAAGATCATCCGCTGCGGTACAAGCTGGCGAACGAGCTGCACGCGCGGCCCTTTCCGTCGATGCGCGCACCCTGTGCGGCGGCCTATGTGGCGTTCAAGCAGCAGGAAATGGCCGCGAACCGGGACAGGGCGCAGGATCTGGCGCATTTGCAGGCGCTGCTGGACCGTCACGGGGCACCGCATCCGCAGCCGGGGGCAACGCATTACTACGGTCAGATCGGGCGCCATTGGCTGAAATGGGAACAGCACACCGAATTCGTTACCTACACAATCTTTTCCGAAGGGGTGGAGGACCGCCCGTTTGATCCGCGCGCCTTTGATCCCTTCCCGCAAGACTGGTTGGAGGCCGCCCCCGGCCAACGGGTCACGTCGATCCTGATCCGGGTTGAGACGCGCCGCAAGGATGCCGAAATCCGCGAGTGCCTGAGCGAGTGGTTCGTGCCCGAGAGCCTTGCCGCCAGTTCGGTGCTGGACGATGCGGCGGTGATGGCCGGGGATTTCCGGATCGACCAGAACGGGCATATGCGCTTTGCCGTTTTCGCCTCTGAAGGGACCGGGCAGCGTCGGGTGGGCCGCATCGTGCAGCGGCTTTGCGAGATCGAGACATACAAGTCGATGTCGATGCTGGGCTTTGCCCGTGTGCGGTCCATGGGCGCGCAACTGACGGCGCTGGACACACGGCTGATTGAACTCGTTGAAACCATGTCGGGCGAGCGGTCCGAGGCGGAGACGACGCTGAAGGCGCTGTTGGAGATTTCGGCAGAGCTGGAGACACTGGCCGCGCAATCCTCCTTTCGCTTTGGCGCGACCTGGGCCTATGAGGCCATCGTGAACGAGCGGATCGAGGCGCTGCGCGAGGACCGGTATGAAGGGCGCCAGACCTTTGCCGAGTTCATGATGCGCCGCTATCAGCCTGCCATGCGCACGGTGCGGTCGGCCGAGGATCGGCTGGCTGCCATGTCCAGTCGGGGCGTCCGTGCCGCCAACCTGCTGCGGACCCGGGTGGATGTCGAACGATCTGCGCAAAACCAGGCGCTGTTGGAAAGCATGGACAAGCGGTCGGACTTGCAACTGCGCCTGCAGCGCACGGTCGAGGGGCTGTCGGTTGTCGCTATCAGCTACTACGCTGTGTCGTTGGCGGGATATATCCTTTATCCCCTGGAAGAGCCGACCGGACTGTCCAAGGGGTTCCTGACCGCCCTGGTGACGGTACCGGTGGTTTTGCTGGTTTGGGCGCTGATCCGACGTCTGCGTCGGGCGGTAGAAAAGTAGAGCCGCGCGAAAGCGTTGGCGAACACACCCGAATACTTGCCTTGGGGAAACGGTTTTTTAACCCTGTCTTCGCAACTGTTACAGCCGTGAGGTAAGCGGCACCTCGAACGTGAGGTGTATGGAGGGTCAGGTTATCGGGCGGTCGGAACATCGTGCTTTTGCAGGAATGCTGTGCTGCGCTTTTCTGTCTGTGCTGCTTGCTTTTGCCAGTGCGGCGCGGCTGCGGGCCGCGGAGGTTTCGGTTTGGATCTATCACAACTACCCGCCCTTCATCATCGACATGACTGGGGAACGTGGTCTGAGCTACGATCTTGCCCGGATGCTTGGCGATATGTCTGACGGTGCGTTCGACTTTCAGGTGATGGTATTGCCCCGCCAGCGGCTGAACCAAAGACTTGAGGCGGGGCAACCGGGATTGGTGATGTGGGCAAATCCGGCCTGGTTTGGCGACACTGGCCGCACAAGGTATCGTTGGACCACGCCCATTCTGAAAGATCGGAATGTCGTTATCTCACCCACGGATGTTGCGTTTGAGTATAGCGGTCCGCGTTCACTGACCGGTGCGATGCTTGTGGGCGTGCGTGGCCATCGCTATCAGGATGTCGACCGCCTTGTCGCTGGCAGGCTGGTGGACCGCATGGATGTGAGGTCAGAACGCAGTCTGGTTCAGTTTATCGCCAGCAACAGGGGGCGTGTCGCTATTGTGGCCGAGTCCGCGATGACCTATTACATTCAAAACCTTGGGTTGGGTGATGCCATTCATATCTCGGACCAACCCCATTCCAACTATCACCGTTACATCATGGTGCAGCCTGATTTGGAAGATGTACGCGACTTTCTGGAAGACGCAGTGCCGAAATTGATCGCGTCACGCGCGTGGCAGAAGATCATTTCCGACTACGGCCTGATCCGTCCGGACAGCCCGTAGTCGCGGTTTGAAACAATGGTCTAGCGCCCACGAATACGCGGATCGAGCGCATCACGCAGACCGTCGCCTAGGTAGTTCACCCCCAACACGGTGAGCGAGATCAGGATACCCGGCAGAACGACCCGCTCGGGGTACTGCTCCATCCGCTGCACTGCGTCCGCCAGCAGCTTGCCCCATGTCGGGAAGTCCGATGGGAAGCCCACGCCAAGAAAAGACAGCGCGCTTTCCGTGATGATAGCGGTTGCAAGGCCCAGTGTGGCTGACACCATGATGGGCGAGATCACATTGGGCAAAAGGTGCCGGCGGATGATCTTGCCCGATGTCGTGCCGATGGAACGTGCGGCCAAGATGAATTCCCGTTCCTTGAGGGCCAGAATATCGCCCCGCACGATCCGTGCGGTCTGCATCCAGGAGGTGAGGCCAACCACGGTTACGATCAGGATGAACATGCCGCCTTCGGGGCCGAAGTTTTGCCGGAGTGGTTCGCGAAACAGTGTCACCGCCACCAAGAGCAAGGGCAGGATGGGCAGCGACAGAACCAGATCGGTAAAGCGCATCAGCCAGAAGTCTAGCTTTTTGAAGTAGCCCGCCAGCACACCGATGGTCGTGCCGATGATAAGGGCCAGCAACATCGCCGCCCAGCCGACCGCCATGGAGGCCCGACCGCCTGCAATTAGATTTGCCATGATGCAGCGCCCGAGGTTGTCGGTTCCCAGGGGGCGAAACCAGCCCACCTTGGCCGAGCCGTCCCACAGCGCAACGTAGATGGGCCGCATGTCCTTGTTCCGGATGTCCAGCTTTTGCGGGTCCACCTGCCAGACATAAGGTCCAAGGATCACCGCGAGGGTAATGAACATAAGAAACCCACCGCCAAAGAGCGCGCCTTTGTGCCGTTTGAACTGGTCCCATACATCCTTCCACTGGCTGCGCGGGGCTTTGGGCGGTTCCTTGTCCTGGAGGGCCGCATAGGGGTCGAGGGCTTGATCAGTCATAGCGGATCCTCGGGTCCAGCACGCCGTAAAGCACGTCGGCGATCAGGTTGAAGAGCACGATCAGGATCGCGAAGATGAAGGTCAGCGTCATCACCATCGGCAGGTCACTGGCGAACAGCGCGGTGAGCAAAAGCTGCCCGATGCCGTTCACTTTGAACACGTTTTCGGTGATGATCGCGCCGCCGAAGATGGCGGGCACGCCTAGTGCGATAACCGTGACCACGGGGATCATCGAGTTGCGCAGCACGTGGACCATGACGACGACCCCTTCACGAAGGCCCTTGGCGCGGGCGGTGCGCACGTAGTCCTGGTTCAGGTTGTCCAGCATGGACGAGCGCATGTAACGGCTGATCTGGGCCGTCGTTTGCAGTGCAAGCACCATCACCGGCATGACCATCTGCATGAACTGCACTTTGAAGCTGGCCCAGTCACGCACCACATGGGTCGTGTCGTAAATCGACGGCAACCAACCCAGTTGCACCGAAAAGATCACGATCAGCAATGGTCCGGTGAAGAAGGGCGGGATCGAAAAGCCGATCATCGTGATGAATGTGCCGGACTGATCGAAGACGGAATATTGCTTGTAGGCGGAGTAGATGCCAATCGGCAGGGCGATCAGGATACCGACAATGTAAGACAGGCCAACCACCCAGAGCGTTTGCGGGATGCGCTGGACGACGATGTCCATCACCGGGCTGCGCGTCTGCCATGAGATGACCCGCTGTTTGCCTTCGGCAAAGGATGTGCCGAACCAGTGATCTATGAGCACCTGCGGCTCGATCCAGAAGAACTGCACAAGCCATTTCCAGTATTGCACAAGCGGCGGTTGACCCAGGCCAAGGGCGGCGCGCATGCGTTCCTTGACCTCTGGCGGAACGGTCAGGGGCACCTGGGCCATCGGGTCGCCGGGGGCGAGTTGCAGCAGCATGAAGATCGCAAGGCTGATCAGGATCAGCGTGGGGATCGACAGAAACAGTCTGCGGATCGTGAAGGTGAGCATGAATATGTGTCCGAACAGGTAAGGTGCGCTATGGTCGCGCACCTTACGATGTGGGGGTAGGGTGCGCCCTTACGGCGCACCGCTATGCTTACTCGGAGCGGCTCCAGTCCGCGATGTTCCAAAGCTCACTGTCCCAGGAGTTCATGCGAACGCCTTCCAGCGACGTTGCCTTGGCCGAGATGTCACCACGGTGGGTCAGCGGGATCATGGCACCATTGGACACGGCCATGTCGTTCAGCTGACGCCCGATGCTTGCACGCTCATCCAGGTCGGACGTCTGGGCCAGCGTGTTCCACAGCGCATCATACTCTTTCATGCAGAAGCGCGAGATGTTCTCACCCTGCCACTGGCTGGACGGGCTTGGGGCCTTGTCGCACAGCATGTTGGCCAGATACGCCTGCGGGTCGGTGCCCGAGAACGTGTTGGTGTACATCTCCACGTCTGCATAGAAGCGCTGGAACGTGTCCGGGCTTCCGGCGTCACCGCCGAAGAACACCGAAGCGTCGATGTTGCGCAGTTCCGTTTCGATGCCGATCTGGCTCCACCATTCCTTGATCAGCGCCTGATAGTCCTGGCGGATCGAGTTGGTCGATGTCTGGAACAGGATCGAGAGCGGCACGCCATCCTTTTCGCGCACGCCGTCGCCATCTGTGTCGACGATGCCTGCCTCATCGAGCATTGCATTGGCGGCGTCGATATCCTGCGTGTCGCAGGTGAACGTGTCGGAGTTGTATGCCGCAGGGGCGGGCACCCAGTTGCAGGTCACCTGACCGCCAGCGCCATAGCCGATCTCGGCCAGCAGCACACGGTCGACGGCCAGCGACATGGCGTTATACACCGCCGGATCCTGCAGGAAAGGGTGCGGGCGGATCACGGCGCGCTCATCTGGGCCAAGCGCCGGGTCCGGGTTTGTGTTGTTCAGCATGATCCGCTCGACCGAGGGGCCGAAACTGGTCATCAGCTCACCGCGACCGGAGCCTTCCATCTCGGCCAGCACATCGGGTGCGACCTGCAGGTTCCAGGCATAGTCGAATTCGCCGGTTTCCAGCACGGCGCGCGCGGCACCGATGGCATCACCGCCGCCTTTGAAATTGATGCTGGCAAAGGCAGGCTTGGCCGGGTCGCGGTAGTTCGGGTTCGCCTCAAGCGTGATCACGTCGTTGGGGCGGAAGTCGGTGACGACAAACGCGCCTGTGCCGATCGGGTTGAAGTTCTGTTCGGTGCAGGTCGGGGCCGCCGGGCCGATACAGTCGGCAAATTGCGCGGCCTGAATGATCGGGCTTTCCGCGCCACCAAAGGCTGCAAACGGGTAGGGGGTCGGTGCATCAAAGGTGATGACCACGGTCAGGTCGTCTGGCGTCTCGATGCTGGAGATGCCTTCGAACTTGGTGATCTGGGCACAGCCGGCTTCCGGGTGCGTGCAATATTCGTAGGTGAACTTAACGTCCGCCGAGGTAAATGCCGTGCCATCCGACCACAGGATGCCGGGCGTCAGCTTCCATGTGATCGTCGTCAGATCTTCGGAGATGCCGCCGTTCTCGACTGTCGGAATCTCTTCGACCAGCCAGGGCTGGATGGCGCCGGTTTCGTCAAAGCGGGTCAGCGGCTCAATGACCATGGACGAGGCTTCGATCTCTTTGGTGCCGCCGGACAGGAACGGGTTCATCGTCGATGGCGCTTGCCAGTAGATGATGCGCAGCGCGCCGTCCGAGCCACGCTCGGCAAAGGCGGCGGGGGCCAGCGCGGTCGCGGCCACAGCACCCATCAAAACGGTTTTAAGGGACATGTCATACTCCTTGTTGGACCGCAGGTTTGTCCTGCGCGTCAGTTTCGCACCACGCAGAACGCGGCGCAGGTCCAGCCAGGGGGGATGACAGAAACACATGTTAACCCACGGTTTCCCCGTGGTTTTTACTCTTGGCCCCCCAAGCGCACGACAATATCGAAACAGCTTTTGTCGAAAATGCAAGCGTTGCGTGCAGTCAACGAACAATTTCGTAGGTCAATGTTTGACAGTGCCTGTCCCTTCGCCCACTGTTTGGAAAATTCGAGCCGCAAAGGCTCAATCGCGGGGATAAAAATGCTGGATCAGACTGAAACGTCGCCGATTGCCAACATCCAGAATCTGCGGGTCGAATTTCAGACCAAGGATGGGCCTGTTGTGGGGGTTGAGGACGTCTCATTCGTTGTCAATGCCGGAGAAACGGTGTGCGTCGTGGGGGAATCCGGGTCCGGCAAATCCGTGTCCTCCCTGTCGCTGATGCGTTTGGTCGAGTTTGGCGGGGGCGAGATCGCCGGTGGCAGTCTGGTATTTGACCGCAAGGATGCCGATGCCGTCGATCTGGCTGCGACGGACCAGGAATTGATGCGGACCATTCGTGGCAATGAGATCGGCATGATCTTTCAGGAGCCGATGACCGCGCTGAACCCGGTCTTTACCGTCGGGCGTCAGTTGACCGAAGGCCTTCGACTGCACAAGGGGCTGAGCAAGGCGCAGGCCGAAGAACGTGCGCTGTCGCTTTTGCAGCAGGTCCGCATCCCCGAGCCACAGCGCCGGATGAAGCAGTTTCCGCACGAGCTGTCGGGCGGCATGCGCCAGCGTGTGGTGATCGCCATGGCGCTGGCCTGTGAGCCGCGTCTGCTGATCGCGGATGAACCGACCACGGCCCTTGATGTGACCATTCAAGCCGAGATCCTGGCCCTGATGGACCGCCTGAAACGCGAAACCGGTACGGCTGTGATGTTCATCACACACGACATGGCCGTTGTCGCGCAAATGGCGGATCGGGTCGTCGTCATGTTCCGCGGCAACAAGGTCGAAGAGGGCCCGGTCGCAGAGATTTTCGAGAACCCGCAGCACCCCTATACCAAGGCGCTTCTGGCAGCGGTGCCCAAGCTGGGGGAAATGCGCGGCAAGGCGCATCCCGAACCCATGAAGTTGCTGGGGCGCGACCAGGGCAAGATCGCACCGATCCCCGGAACCGAGGAGAAGCTGCTCGAAGTGCGTAACCTGACCACGCGCTTTCCTGTCAAGGGCGGCTTTTTTCGCAGGACCGTTGCCAATGTCCACGCGGTCGAGGATGTGTCCTTTACCCTGAACAAGGGCCAGACGCTCAGCCTTGTGGGCGAGTCGGGATGCGGCAAGTCATCTGCCGGGCGTTCCATCCTGCGACTGGTCGAGCCGCAGTCGGGCGAGATTGTTCTGGATGGTCGTGACATCATGGCGTTGAACGAGCGTGATCTGCGGGACGCGCGCCAGGACATGCAGATGATTTTTCAGGATCCGTTTGCGTCCCTCAACCCGCAGATGCAACTGGCCGATCAGGTTGCCGAGCCCATGCAGAACTACGGCATGTTCCAGGGCGACGAGGGCAGGAAGCGGGTCGAGATGCTGTTTGACCGTGTGGAGTTGCCGCGCAGCTTCATGCGCCGCTATCCGCACGAGTTGTCGGGCGGCCAACGTCAACGGGTTGCCATCGCCCGCGCGCTGGCCCTGAACCCCAAGCTGATCATCGCGGACGAGGCCGTATCGGCCCTCGACGTGTCGGTGCAGGCGCAAGTTCTGAATCTGATGATGGAATTGCAGGCAGAGATGGGCCTGTCGTTCCTGTTCATCTCCCACGATATGGCTGTGGTGGAACGTGTCAGCCACCATGTGGGCGTCATGTATCTGGGCCGCATCGTCGAAATGGGACCACGTGCCCGCGTCTTTGAGAACCCGCAGCACCCTTATACCCAGGCGTTGATGAAGGCGGTGCCCATCGCCGATCCGCGCCAGCGCAAGGCCGAGAAGGACCTGAATTTCAAACCGATCCCGTCACCGATCCATCCGATTGATTACGTACCGGCTCCGTCGGAATACAGGGAGGTCGAGCCCGGGCATTTGGTACTCACGACCGACAGCGGTTACTAGCCACCCCGGAGCCTGGCCGCATCCGCGTCCAGATCCGCGCGGGAGCGCAAGGGCACGGCGTCATGCGCGATGCGGAACCCGGTGTCAGTGTGCACGATGTGCTTGGCGGACATGATGTCGCCACTGTCCCGCAGCGGCACAACGTTCAGATGCGCATGGGGTACACCGAACCCGTGCACCACATAGCCCACGCGCTTCGGCGCATAGACCTGCATCATCCGACGACCCAACCGCTGACCGACGACCATGATATGTGCTGCCAGATCGTCCGGCATGTCGGTGAAGTGGTCGATATGCTCCAGTGGGATCACCATGAACTCGCCAGGATGCAAAGGCCGCAGGTTCATAAAGGCCATGCACCTGTCATCGCGGTACACCACACTGGCGGGCGCCTCGCCCGATATGATCGCGCAGAACACGCATTGGGCGCTCTCATGCTTCATATTGCTTCTCTGTCGTGTCTTCTGCGTTTTGCGCTGGAGGTGGTGCATCACTAGGCCTAAGCTGAACAGGCTTCAAACGGGATCCATATGACACGCAAGATGACGCCGCTTGAGCTCATGACGCAGCTCATCAGTTTTCCGACCGTGAGCCGGGACACGAACCTGCCGCTCGTGGATTGGGTCGAAGAGTACCTGAACGGCCACGGCATCACAGCACACCGTTACTATCATCCGGACCAGCCCAAGGCCGCCCTTTTTGCGCATGTCGGGCCGGAGATTGAGGGCGCGGTCGTGCTGTCTGGTCACACGGATGTCGTGCCCGTCGATGGGCAGCCGTGGGACACCGACCCGTTCACGGTGACCGAGAAGGACGGCAAGTATTTCGGGCGCGGCACCTGCGATATGAAAGGGTTCGATGCGCTGGCCATCTGGGCGCTCGTCGAAGCGCACTACGCTGGCAAGCCCATGCAGCTTGCGCTCAGCTTTGACGAAGAGATCGGGTGTCTTGGCGCGCCGCCCATGATCGCGGCGATGCAGGGTGTCGTGCCCAAGGGCGGCCCGGTCATTGTCGGCGAGCCGTCGATGATGAAAGCGGTCACCGGACACAAGGGCGGGCAGGGGTTCGACACTCATGTCGTTGGGTTCGAGGTACACTCGTCCCTACTGCCGCAGGGGGTCAGTGCGATTCTCGAAGGGGCCAAGATCATTGATTTTGCCAACCACCGGAATGCCGAAAACAGGGCCGCCACGCCATCCGCGTTGGCGGCAATGTTCGATCCGCCTTTCACCACCTGGCATGTGGGGCAGGTCGCGGGCGGTACGGCGCACAACATCACGGCCAAGGATTGCCGCTTCTCCATGGATTTCAGGGCCGTGCCAGGCGACGACGTGGTGGCCTTGAAAGAGGCGTATCTGGCCCATGTAGCCGAGATCGAACGCGGCATGCAGGCGGTGCATCCCGACACCCGGATCGACATTGATGTCCGGTTCGAAGTGCCGCCGCTCACGCCAGAGAAGGACGGCGCGGCCGAAGGCCTCGTGCGGTCGATCACCGGGGACAATGGCACCCATGTTGTAAGCTACGGCACCGAAGCCGGTCAGTTCCAAGCGGCGGGCTACTCCGCAGTCGTTTGTGGACCGGGAAACATTGCGCAAGCACATCAGCCCAACGAATACATCTCGGTCGCGCAATTTGAGGCGGGCCATGCTTTCATGCGTGATCTGGTGGCGCGCGTTGCGTAGCGGGTCGTTTTGTGACATACAAAACGTCTGGAAACCGGCGCGGTTTCCAGGACGTCGCGGCTTTCCGCGTCGGAAAGCTGACGCAAACCGCGTCGGTTTGCGGTGATGGCCTTTCCCATCCATGATGCCACGCCCGTCACGTGGCCCGGCCCGCCGCCCGCCACAGCGGATGTGGTTGTGATCGGTGGTGGCGTCATTGGCGTCTGCACCGCTCTCTATCTTGCCGAAGCGGGGCATTCCGTCGTTCTGCTGGAAAAAGGACGGATCGCGGGAGAGCAATCCAGTCGCAATTGGGGCTGGATCCGGCAGCAGGGGCGTGATCCGGACGAATTGCCGATTATGGTCGAGGCGAATGCGCTATGGCGTGATCTGGCGCAGCGGACAAATGTGGACATCGGTCTGACACAGGGCGGTGTGACCTATCTGGCCAAAACCCAGGACGAAATCGCCCGCTATGCCGCGTGGCTGCCCCATGCGCAGGCGCATGGTGTGGACAGTCGCCTTTTGAGCACACCGCAGATCGCTGATCTGATCCCCGGACTAAGCCGACCCTACGCGGGTGCGCTCTATACGGCATCGGATATGCGGGCCGAACCATGGGTTGCCGTGCCTGCCCTTGCGGGTGTCGCGGCCCGCGCCGGGGCAACGGTGGTCGAGAACTGTGCGGTCCGTGCGCTCGACATCGAAGGCGGGCGCATCGCCGGCGTGGTCACCGAGGCGGGGCAGATCAAGTCGTCACAGGTGGTACTGGCGGGCGGTGCTTGGTCATCGCTGTTGCTGCGTCGCCATGGCATTGCGCTGCCACAGTTGTCGGTGCGTGCGACAGTTGCCGCGACCGAGCCGATGCCGATGGTCTACCCCGGCGGCGCCGCAGATGATCGCATTGCCTTTCGCATGCGAAAGGATGGGGGGTATTCGCTTGCGGCGGGCGGCTTTCACGAACTCTTCATCGGACCGGACGCATTTCGGGCCTTGCCCAAGTACCTGACGCAATTGCGCGCCGATCCCTTCGGCACCCGTTTTATGATCAAGGCCCCCAAGGGCTACCCCGACGCTTGGTCCACGCCGCGCACATGGGACGCCGATGGCCCAAGCCCATTCGAGGCGATGCGCATCCTCAATCCAGCCCCCAACAGGCGGAAAGTCGATCAATTGACGCGCGACTTTCACGAAATATTGCCTGGGCTTGGGCCTGTGCGGATCAAAACCGCATGGGCCGGGATGATCGACACGATGCCCGATGTCGTGCCCGTTGTTGACCGCGTAGACGCGCTGCCCGGCCTGACCGTTGGCACCGGAATGAGCGGTCACGGATTTGGCATCGGGCCCGGGATGGGAAAGGTGCTGGCCGCTGTGGTCTCTGGCAACGATCCGAGCCATGATCTGACACGGTTCCGCCTGAGCCGTTTCTCCGATGGCAGCAAGATGCGCCTCGGCCCCTCTGTCTGACAGGATCTGCCCTATGCCCATCAAGAACCGACTTGCCGAAACCCATGCCGAGATCACCGGCTGGCGCCGCCACTTGCACGCCCATCCCGAACTGGATTTCGATGTGCATAAGACGGCCGCCTTCGTAGTCGAACGGCTGCGCGAGTTTGGCGTTGACGACATCACCACGGGCATCGGCAAAACCGGTGTGGTCGCCGTGATCAAGGGCAAGACCGACACGAAAGGGCGCGTGGTTGGACTGCGCGCCGACATGGATGCGCTGCCGATTGAGGAGGCGACGGGGCTCGACTATGCCTCAAAATATCCCGGCAAGATGCACGCTTGCGGCCACGACGGGCATACGTCGATCCTGTTGGGCGCCGCGCAGTACTTGGCCGAGACGCGCAATTTCGACGGCACTGTGGTGCTGGCCTTCCAACCCGCCGAAGAGGGCGGTGGCGGTGGCCGTGAGATGGTCAATGACGGGTTGATCGAGCGCTGGGGCATTCAGGAGGTGTACGGCCTGCACAACATGCCCGGTCTGCCCACAGGGCAGTTTGCCATCCGGTCCGGCGCACTTCTGGCCGCGGCCGATGAGTTCAAGCTGACCGTCACCGGCAAAGGCGGGCATGCAGCCGCGCCGCACCAGGCCATCGACCCCAATGTGGCTGCGGCGCATATCATCCTCGGCCTGCAAAGCATCACGAGCCGGAACGTGGACCCGCTTGCCTCTGCGGTCGTGTCCGTCTGTGCGCTGCATTCCGACATCGACACGCACAACATCATTCCACATGTCACCCGCATGACCGGTACGGTCCGTGCTCTTGACCCAGAGGTGCGCGACTATGTCGAAGCACGGGTGAAGGAGATCGCGACGGCAATGGCACAGGCCCACCAATGCGAGATCGACGTGGACTATACCGTCGGCTACCCCGCGACCATCAATCACGAAAAGCACACCGAATACGCCGCCGCCGCTGCACGTGCTGTTGCAGGCGATGTAATCACCGATATTCCGCCGATCATGGCGGCCGAGGACTTCTCGTTCATGTTGAATGCCTGTCCGGGGGCCTACATCATGCTGGGCAATGGGGACGGGCCGATGGTCCACCACCCCGAATACCAGTTTGACGACGACGCGATCCCTGCCGGGGCAAGCTGGTTCGTCGAACTGGTCGAACAGCGGATGCCCGCGCAGTAACCACAGGATTTACGCATGCCCATCAAGAACCGTTTTGCCGAAATGCACGCCGACATCACCGCGTGGCGGCGCGACATCCACCAGCACCCCGAGATCCTGTTCGACACCCATCGCACCAGCGCGCTGGTGGCCGAAAAGTTGCGCGCCTTTGGTTGCGACGAGGTGGTCGAGGGGATTGGCCGCACGGGCGTTGTCGGCGTGATCAAGGGCAAGGCCAGCGGATCGGGCAAGGTCATTGGCCTGCGCGCAGACATGGACGCGCTGCCGATCCATGAACAGACGGGCTTGGACTATGCCTCGAAGACGCCGGATGCCATGCACGCTTGCGGTCATGACGGGCACACCGCGATGCTGCTGGGTGCGGCCCAATACCTAGCCGAGACGCGGAATTTCGACGGCACGGTCGTTGTGATCTTTCAGCCCGCCGAAGAGGGCGGCGGCGGTGGTCGCGAGATGTGCAATGACGGCATGATGGACCGATGGGGCATTCACGAAGTCTATGGCATGCACAATTGGCCGGGGCGGCCCGTGGGTGAATTCTCTATCCGGTCGGGGCCGTTCTTTGCCGCCACCGATCTGCTGGAGATCGAATTCGAGGGGTTGGGCGGTCACGCTGCCAAGCCACAGGAAACGATTGATACCACGCTGATGGCATCGCACGCGGTGACCATGCTGCAATCCATCGTCAGTCGGAATGCCGATCCCATCGACCGGATCGTGGTGTCGATCACGGCGTTTGAGACCTCATCCAAGGCGTTCAATGTGATCCCGCAGAAGGTGCAGATCATGGGCACGGTCCGGACCATGAGCGCTGAGGCACGCGATCTGGCCGAAAAGCGCGTGGTTGAGATTTGCGAGGGCGTTGCCAACACCTTTGGCGGGGTGGCGCGTGTGAACTACAACCGGAACTATCCGGTGATGGTGAACCACGACGAACAGACCGAATTTGCGGCCGAGGTCGCCCGGTCTGTGTCCGGTCAATGCGAGGAAGCACCGCTGGTGATGGGGGGCGAGGATTTCGCTTTCATGCTCGAAGAGCGCCCCGGGGCCTACATCCTCGTAGGCAATGGTGACACGGCGATGGTCCATCACCCGGAATACAACTTCAATGACGAGGCAATTCCGGCGGGTTGTTCTTGGTGGGCCGGGATCGTTGAACAGCGGCTTCCCTTGGTGTCGTGACGGTCGGGTGACGCTCCTGCCGGTGGCAGATCGCCCCACCCACCGTCCCGTCAGACGCGTAGAAGATCCCGGTAGATCGAAATGATTGCTTCCGCTTCCTGCAGAAGCTGGAAGTGGTCGATCATGCGCTGCCGGGCCTGCGCTGACCAGAGGGCGAGTTTTTGGGGTTCTGACAGCAGGGCGTTGGTTGCAGCCACCATCTGATCGACATCACCGGGGTCAATCAAAGTCCCCGTTTCTCCATCCTTTACCAGCTCCTCGAACGCTCCAACCCGGGTGGCAATCGCGGGCGCGCCGCAGGCCATGGCCTCGAGGGGTGTCAGCCCGAAACCCTCCCACCGCTGGGGGGCTATGTAGACATCCAGTGCCTGATAGAAGCGCGGTGTGTCCCAAACGGGCACTTCGGGCAGAAAGCGCAGGCGCTCCGTAAGGCCCGCTGCCGACACATGCGACTTGAGGTCTTCAAGAAACGCCTGATCCTTGTCGACCGCGCGTCCCATGACGATGGCAGCAGCGTCCTGATGATTGCTCAGGACCCGGATCATCGCGTCCACGAATACATCCGTGCCCTTTTGCGCCCGGATGCGGCCAAAGCAGCCCATCAGGGGACCGTCGGGCAGTCCAAGCTCTGCCCTGAGCGCGGCTTTGTCCGGGTGCGGCGCAAAGACGTCCGTGTCGATCCCATGGTGGATGACCGTTGCAGGCCGTTCGAGGTAGCCCGCGGTTTTGGCTGAGGTCGCGATGACGGCGTCCATACGCCGGATCAGCGCTTTGGTCAGACCGGTGTGATGCCGCTGGCTGGCGGACGTAAACAGCAGCTTGAGCCGCTTGCCCAGGAGACCGCGCAGCGCAAGACCCGCGATCATCTCGACATTGCGGCGGGCGTGCCAGACGCGGGGGCCGGATGGGCCACGGCGCGGCATGATAAGCAGCCTGGACCAGTGCACATTCGGAACATCCTCGGGCATCTCGGGTGCGCAGGCCGTGATGGCGATGGACTGCGCTTGCAGCGGTACAAGGCGGGCCACCGTCGATGTCACACCTGACAGCCGGCGTTTGAAGTTCGGAGCGATGACGTCGATGTGCGGCAGATTAGGCATGGCGGTCCATACCGTGATCATCCATCAGCGAAAAGAGCCGCTGCGCGATCTGATCCAGCGCTTCGGTGCCCGTGGGTGCGAGCGGGCGCGCGTTGCTGGCCAACTGCGCCGCGCGGCTGGGATGGGTGAGTAGCGTGTGCACTTCTTCGGCAAGCGCTGGGCCATCCCGAACCTCAACACTGGCGTCCTGCAATTTGAAGGCGGCGTAGGCTTCGGCGAAGTTGGCGTAGTTCGGCCCGTGCAGGATGGCGGTATGCGCTGCTGCCGGTTCAAACGGTGTGTGCCCGCCGACATCCGAGAACGAGCCGCCAAGAAAGACGATGGGGCTGAGTGCATACCAAAGGTCTGTTTCGCCCATGGTGTCAGCCAGATAGACCTGCGCCTCGCTGTCCAGACCCTCGCCTGTGCTGCGTTGCGCGGCGCTCAGCCCGGCCCCGCGGATCAGCGCAAGGATATCTTCCGCCCGTTCCGGGTGGCGCGGCACGAGGATCAGGGACAGGTTCGGATGTGCTTCCAGCAGTGTTCGATGGGCTGCAAGCACCTGTTCTTCCTCGCCGGGGTGGGTCGATGCCGCGACCCAGACGGGGCGCCCGGCCAATGCGTTGTGCGCGGCGTCTAACGTTTGCGAGGTCAGGCGCGGTGCGCTCTGGATGGATTTCAGGTTCGTTCCTTGTTCGGCTGTGGTGAGCCCCATGTCGCGGAGGTGATCGCGGCTGCGCCGATCCTGACAATGGGCCCAAACAATGCTGCGCAGAATGTAGGCCGCGGTATCGGGATATTTTTTCCAACCGGCGGCACTGCGATCAGAGAGCCGGGCGTTCAGGAGTGCCACAGGCAAATCACGGGCCGCACATGTGTCGAGCAGGTTGGGCCACAGCTCGGATTCGACAAGAACGCACAGGTCAGGGCGCCAATGGGTCAGGAACCGGTCCAGCGGACCGATACCGTCCAAGGGACTGAACTGATGCACAGCGGCATCGGGCAGACGGGGGGCGACAGCCTCTGCCGACGTAGCGGTGCCGGATGTCAGAAGAACCTGCACATCAGGTGCCACATCGCGGATACGGGCGAGCAGAGGCAGAACGGATTTTGCCTCGCCCACAGATGCGCCGTGAAACCAGATCAGGCGTCCAAGCGGGCGCTGTGCGGTGGCGTGCCCCAACCGCTCATGCGCGCGGGCTACCGGAACCCCCGCCTTGCGTAGCTTTTTGACAGCAGAGCGCGCAGCAAATGGCAGAGCGACCGCGCTGAGCGCGCGGTAGAGCCGGTAAAGGGCCGTGGGCCGCATTGTGAGATTAGCCGCCCGTGTGGCTCATGTGGCGTGGCATCTGCCCGTCCAGCCGTTGGCGGGAATAGTCGAAATCATGCCCCTTGGGCTTAAGCGCGATGGCGGCGCGAATGGCCTCTTCCAGCGCGCGGTCGTCATTGGGGAAGTCCCGCAGCGGCGCGCGCAGGTCGGCCATGTCCTCCTGGCCAAGGCACATATAGATCTCGCCCGTGCAGGTGATGCGCACGCGGTTGCAGCTTTCGCAGAAATTGTGGCTGAGCGGCGTGATGAAGCCGATCTTCTGGCCCGTTTCCTCCAGCCGCACATAGCGGGCCGGTCCACCTGTGCGTTCTGCAAGGTCGGTGACGGTGTAGTGCTCTGCATACCGCGCGCGCACGTCCTTGAGCGACCAGTACTGTCCCAGACGGTCCTCGTTGCCGATGTCACCCATGGGCATGACCTCGATCCAGGTCAGGTCCATGTCACGCTCCGCGCACCATTGGGTGATCTTCGGCAACTCGTCTTCATTGAAGCCCTTGAGCGCCACAGCGTTCAGTTTTACGCGCAGGCCTGCGGTTTGCGCCGCATCAATGCCGCGCAGCACTTGGGGCAAGCGGCCCCAGCGTGTGATATCCGCGAATTTTTGTTCATCAAGAGTGTCGAGCGACACGTTCACGCGGCGCACGCCCGCAGCGTAAAGATCCTTGGCAAAACGCTCCAACTGGCTGCCGTTGGTGGTTAGGGTCAATTCCTTCAGCGTGCCTGCGTCCAGATGGCGACCCATGCTGTTGAAAAACGTCATGATGTCGCGCCGCACCAGCGGTTCCCCGCCGGTGATGCGCAGCTTTTGAACACCGAGGCCCACAAAGGTCGAGCACATGCGGTCCAGTTCTTCGAGGGTCAGAAGCTCTTTCTTCGGCAGGAACGTCATGTTTTCCGACATGCAGTAAACGCAGCGGAAATCGCACCGGTCGGTGACGGACACGCGCAAATAGGTAATCGCGCGCTGGAAGGGGTCGATCAAAGGAGCGGTCATATTATAGTGGTAGGCATGCTGCGTCCTGCTCGCAAGAGGAGATCGCGGAATAAGGGACCAAAGTCGAGGTGTGAGCGATGCGATGGATGATGTTGGCTGTGTGCGGTCTGGCCCTTGCTGCCTGTGATGTCGTTCCCCAATGGGCTGGCGGTACAAGACCTGCGGCAGGTGTGACGGATGATGTCGCATCGGAGAACCCGGATAGTGCAGTCGAAACGGTAGAAGAAGTTCCAGAGGATCCTGTCGAGGATACACCGGAGGCGGAAGTGTCCATTGGCACACTGGGCCGTACGGTTGCGTCACTTGGCAATGCCGCAGAGCCGGGACTGTGGTTGAAGACGCCGCTTGTGTCGGTCGAGCAGTCGGGGCGAGTATACTATGACGCAACCAACACGACGGTGGATGTGACCTTGATCCCGATCGATGGGCCCGCCACGGCTGGCAGTCGGTTGTCGCTGGCGGCGATGCAGGCGTTGGGTGCGCCTCTGACTGGGTTGCCTGAAGTGGATGTGTTTGGCGCATAACGGTTTTCTGACGCAGAAAACCTGTGGAAACCGGCGCGGTTTCCAGCGCAGTGCGGTCCCGGCTTTCTGCGCCGGAAAGCCCACGGAGTTCGCGTTGAACTCCGCCTAGAGGTACTTCCCGGCCTCTTTCCGCGCGAAGGATTTCATCGCGTGGCCGTGTTTGTTCAGGAACGCTGTTGCGCGCGGCCCATCGTGCTTTGACAGTTCACGCAGCCACCACGCGATGGCCTTTTGAATGAACCACGTGTGGTCGGGCACGTAGCCGGCCGCCCACTCCAGGACCTGTTCTCTGATGGCGATGTCCTGCGGTTTGGGGTTATTCTGCTTGGTCCACGGCAGGGTGATGACAAGGGCCGCGCGCCGGGTCCACATGTGATCGGAACTGGTCCACAACGCGACCTGATCAACGCGGGCAGGGTCGGCCACCAGCCGCTTTTGACCTGCCATGCAGGCGTGATCGGCAATGGCCCAGCTGTCGAAATCGGGCACCCAGGATGTGATCAAACCCCAAGCCGCCTCGTCCGGTCGTATGCGCGCTTGTGTCAGCAGTTTCGCGGCAGCCACCCGCGCCTCGTAAATGTCGGTTTGCCAAAGACTATCCGCAAGCGCTACGCGATCTGGCACATCCAGACTTTGACGCCAAGATTTTGTCAGATCATTCAACACTGGGTTCGGCACCCCCAGATGCAGGCGGTCCGATTTGTGATAGGCTTTGGCCCCTTTCGCCCGCTCTGCGTCAGCGTGTGCGGAGATCTCCGCCATCGCCTCCTCGGGTGTCATTCCACCGTCACGGATTTGGCGAGGTTCCGGGGCTGATCGACATCCGTGCCCTTAGCCACCGCCGTGTGATAAGCCAGCAATTGCGCGGGCAGAGCATAGAGTATGGGTGCCACGATGTCCGGACAATCCGGCATCGCAATCTCGGCCCAGACGCCATCACCAGCCTCTGTTATCCCATCAGCATTCGACACCAGAACAACCTTGCCCTTGCGCGCCATGACCTCCTGCATGTTCGACACCGTCTTGTCGAACAGGCTGTCCTTGGGCGCCATGACGACCACCGGAACATGCTTGTCGATCAGCGCGATGGGGCCGTGCTTGAGTTCGCCTGATGCGTAAGCTTCGGCGTGTATATAGCTGATTTCCTTGAGCTTCAGCGCGCCTTCAAGTGCGAGGGGGTACATCACGCCACGGCCTAGGAACAGGATGTCGCGCGCCTCGGCCAGCTTGCGGGCTGTCGCCTGCATGACGCTGCTACGCTCGATCCCATGCGTCATCAGGGCCGGAAGGCTGCGCAATGTCGATACGTGATCGGCAAAGGTCTCGGTATCAATCGCGCCCCGACCTTTGGCCGCGCGCAGGGCGAGCATCAGCAGGACCGTAAGCTGGCAGGTGAAGGCCTTTGTCGAGGCCACACCGACCTCGACACCTGCGTGGATCGGCAGGGCCAGATCGCTTTCGCGGGCAATCGAGCTTTCGGGGACGTTGATGACCGACACGATCTTGTCCGCCTTGCCCTCGCAATAGCGCAGGGCGGCGAGCGTATCGGCGGTTTCACCCGACTGGCTGACGAACAGGGCCAGCGTGCGCTCTGGGATCGGGGGCTCGCGGTAGCGGAACTCGGATGCCACATCGACCTCGACCGGCAGGCGGGCGATCTGTTCGAACCAGTATTTCGCTGTCAGACAGGCATAGTAAGCGGTACCGCAGGCGACCATGGTCAGGCGGTCGATGGCGGTGAAGTCGATGCCGGGATCGGGCAGGGTGATCTCGCCATCGGTGCCCAGATAGTTGGCCAGCGTCGTGTTCAGCACGCCGGGCTGTTCAGCGATTTCCTTGGCCATGAAGTGCTTGTGCCCGGCCTTGTCCACGCGCGCCGCGTCAACCTGGATTTGGCGGACGGCGCGGTTGGCGAGGGTGCCGTTGGCGTCGCGGATCTCAACACCTTGCCGGGTAACGACGGCGCGGTCGCCTTCTTCCAGATAGGTGATGCGGTCGGTCAGGGGCGCCAACGCGATGGCGTCGGAGCCGACGAACATTTCCCCATGCCCGTGCCCGATGGCGAGCGGGGATCCCTTGCGCGCGGCCACGATCAGGTCGTCCTGCCCATCAAAGAGAAAGGCGAGGGCGAAAGCGCCCTCAAGCCTGTCTATGGTTTTGAATGCGGCTTCGACGGGCTCCATACCCTGTTGCATGTGGTGCTGCGTCAACAGCGCGACGGTTTCGGTGTCGGTTTCGGTCTCGAACCCAATACCGGCCTCGGCCAGTTCGGTGCGCAATTCGCGGAAGTTCTCGACAATGCCGTTATGCACCACAGCCACGCCGCCCGAGCGGTGGGGGTGCGCGTTGCCTTCCGTGGGCGCGCCATGTGTGGCCCAGCGGGTGTGGCCGATGCCTGCCTTGCCGGCCAGCGGCTCATGCACCAGCTTGTCGCTCAGGTTGACGAGCTTGCCGACGGCCCGGCGACGGTCCAGCGCACCACCGTTGATCGTCGCGATGCCCGCGCTGTCATAGCCGCGATATTCAAGGCGCTTCAGCGCCTCGACCAGAATGGGCGCGACCTCGTGGTTGCCCAGAACGCCTACAATTCCACACATCTAACTGCCTCTGCTCTGACGGGCCTTTTTGGCCTTCAATATCTCAAATAATTTGCGGGCCATGCCCGGCTTTTCGACCTGCGGCGCCCGCGCAATGGCCAATGCGCCATCATCCACATCGGACGTGATGACCGAGCCAGAGCCGGTCATCGCCTCATCGCCGACGGACACGGGGGCCACAAGCATGGTGTTCGACCCGATGAAGGCGCGCGCGCCGATCTCGGTCCGGTGTTTCATCACGCCATCGTAGTTGCAGGTAATAGTGCCTGCGCCAATGTTGCTGGCCTCGCCCACCGTGGCGTCGCCGATATAGGATAGGTGGTTGACCTTGGCTCCTGTTGCCAGTGTGGCATTCTTGACCTCAACGAAATTACCGATGCGCACGTCCTCGGCCAATTCCGCGCCGGGGCGCAGCCGCGCATAGGGGCCGACGATTGAACCGCGCGACACGTGGCACCCTTCCAGATGCGAAAATGCGCGGATCATTGCGCCGCTTTCGACCGTGACACCGGGGCCAAAGACCACGTTGGGTTCAACCAGCGCATCGCGCCCAATCACTGTGTCGAATGACAGGTAGACGGTTTCGGGCGCCATCAGTGTGACCCCGCTGTCGAGCAATTCTGACCGCGCGCGGTTCTGAAAAATAGCGTCGGCGCCGGCAAGGTCCGTGCGGCTGTCGACACCTAAGGTTTCAGCCTCGTCGCATTTGATGGCGGTTACCTTCAGACCCTTGGCATTCGCCAATTCCGGCACCGCTGTGAGATAGTATTCGCCGGACTCATTGTCGTTGGTGACCTGCGACAGCATTTCGAACAACACTTTCGCGTCACAGGCGATCAACCCACTGTTGGTGAAGCGGATGCTGCGTTCCTCTTCGGTTGCGTCCTTGTATTCTATGATCTTGACCAGCCGGTCACCGTCCATGACCAACCGTCCGTAACGTGGCTGGATCTCTGCAATGTCAAAGCCCAAGACCACGACGTCATGGGTTTGCCGTGCCTCTACCATACGGGACAGTGTTTCGGGCTGCAGAAAGGGTGTGTCGCCGAACAGAACCACCACATCGCCTTCGAACCCGTTCAGCGCAGCGCGGGCCTGATCGACGGCATGGCCGGTGCCAAGCTGTTCTTCCTGGATGACGACTTCGATCGTCTGGTCATAGGACAGCGCAGCAGCCTGTACCTGATCAGTCCCATGACCGGCCACAACGATAGTGCGCGCAGGCTCAAGGGCCGCGCCCGTTTGCAGCGCGTGGTGCAGCATCGGCGCACCGGCAATGGGGTGGAGGACCTTTGGCAGGTCCGATTTCATCCTCGTGCCCTTGCCCGCGGCCAGGATGATGAGTGCGACGCTCATGGCTTTCTCTTTGTCTTTTTGTTTGGCCCTGTTTATCCGCTGGGGGCAAAGGCGCAAGCGGGCGGGCCATCAAAGATGGTTTCGGCCTGCAACAGAAAAGGGCGGTCATCCGCCGGAAAGGCGGGTATGGCGGCAGTGATTTTCGACCTCGACGGGACCCTGGCAGACACCAGTGGCGACCTGCTGGCGGCGGCCAACCACTGCTTTCGCGACATGGGGCTGGGCGATGTGCTGGGGCCGCAGGACGCAGGCGTGGCCCTGCGCGGTGGGCGGATGATGCTGCGCACCGGCCTGACGCGCGCGGGCCGGATGGATGACGCAGTCGTGGATCGCTACTATCCCGTTTTGCTCGACGCCTATGCCGCCGACATCTCCAGCCGCACGATTCTGTATCCCGGCGTGATGGACAGCATCGCGGTCCTCAAGGATCACGGCTATGCCATCGGGATCTGCACCAACAAGCCCGAGGGGCTGGCCGAGCAATTGATGCAGGACTTGGGCGTGCGCGATGTGTTCGGCAGCCTCGTCGGCGCAGATACGCTGCCTGTCCGCAAGCCGGATCCCGAACCGCTGTTCGAAGCCACGCGCCGCCTTGGCGTTGATGCAGACGCCTGCGTTCTGGTCGGCGACAGCGACACAGATCGTAACACGGCGCGGGCCGCAGGCGTGCCGTCGATCCTAGTGACTTTTGGCCCGTCTGGCGAGGATATGGCGGCACTTGAGCCGGAGGCGCTGCTGGACGACTTCACCGCGCTGCCGACTGTCGTCGCTGCACTGCGCCCGCTGCGTTAAACCGCAACCCCAATTTCAGAACCCGAAATCCGCCGACGCTCTCTTGACGGGTCGTCCGCCGCATTTCACAAACAGCGCATGACAGAGCGTTTCACAGGCAATTTCACCCAGCAGGAACCCATCCCCGAAGCCGGGATCGAGGCCGCCATCGCCGTCATGCGGCACGGGCGACTGCACCGCTACAACACCGGCCCGGATGAGCAGTCCGAAACCGCGCTTCTGGAACAGGAATTCGCGGCGATTGTCGGATCGCAATACTGCCTCGCAGTCGCCTCGGGCGGGTATGCTATGGCCACGGCGCTGCGCGCCGTTGGCGTGAAGCCGGGTGACAAGGTACTGTCCAACGCTTTCACCCTCGCACCGGTGCCGGGCGCGATTGCGTCGCTGGGCGCTGAACCCGTGTTTGTAGGCGTGACAGAAAGCCTGACCATCGATCTGGATGACCTTGAGGCCAAATTGAGCGAGGCCCGCGTCCTGCTGCTCAGCCACATGCGCGGGCATATCTGCGACATGGACCGGCTTATGCGGATGTGCGACGCCGCGGGCGTCACGGTGATTGAAGACTGCGCGCACACGATGGGTGCTGCGTGGAACGGCACGCCCTCGGGACGGCACGGAGCCATTGGCTGCTATTCCTGCCAGACCTACAAACACGTCAACTCGGGGGAGGGCGGCTTTCTGGTCGCAGACGACCCGCATCTCGCAGCCAAGGCGGTGATGCTGTCGGGCAGCTACATGCTCTACGAGCGCCACCTCGCTGCCCCGCCGAAAGAGGCGTTTGACGATATCAAGTACCACACGCCCAACATCTCGGGCCGCATGGACAACCTGCGCGCCGCGATCCTGCGTCCGCAGATCGCGGACCTTGCGGCACAATGCCAACGCTGGAACGACCGGTATTACGCACTCGAAGAGGGGTTGCGCGACACGCCGGGTCTGACGGTCATAGACCGGCCCGAACAAGAAATCATCGTTGGCTCTTCCTTCCAGTTCCTGCTGCTCGACTGGGCGGCGTCTGCGGTCCGCGATGTGGTCGCCAAATGCGCCGCGCGCGGCGTCGAGTTGAAATGGTTCGGCGCCCCCGAACCCGTCGCCTTCACCAGCCGTTACGACAGTTGGCGCTACGCGCCGTCGAAACCCATGGCCGCAAGCGACCGGGTTTTAGCGGGCATCGTGGATTTGCGCGTGCCGCTGACCTTCAGCCTCGAAGACTGCGCGCTGATCGCCCGTATCATTCGGGATGAAGTGTCGCGCGCCCACAACCGCAGCCTTGCCTGACCCAACGCATTTCCGCTGAAAACACGTGTCCGGACACGAAATCCCGTGCGTCCGGGCACGGCGATGGTAGAAATTGATGCATCACATGCCGCCTGTGTCGGGCAGCACGTCATTTAATCAAGTTATCAATCATGCGCCAAGAAAAGAAATCCGAAACGCTCGAAGTCCGGGTGAGCCTCAGCGAGAAATCCGCCTTTGCCGCCCGCGCGGCGGCGCGCGGGGAATCCATGAGTGCAGCCTTGCGCCGCCTGATTGCCGAAGATGCCGTGCCTTGTCTTGTATCCAAGGAGGCCCCCATGAGAATCAGATTAACCTTTGCCAGCGCGCCGGTCGTGCTGACTATATTGATCCTCGCCACCGTATCGCTTGTCGGGGCAGAGGCGGACACGCGCACCGACTTCAAAGGCAATTTTCGCGGAAAGGATACCAATCGCGATGGCATCCTTGACCGTGAGGAACTGATTGCAGTCATGGCCCACCGCATCGCGGAAGTCGACGTGCCGCCCGTCTGCAAAGGCACGCAGTGGGAAGAACGCTGGAACGCCACGCCCGAGATGCTCGCGGACGGTCATATGCAGTTTTACGACAGCAACGGCGACGGCATGGCCACGCTCAGCGAATACATCTCTGCCTATGAAGCGAAACGCGGCGCCGAATTTACCGAAGCTGACGCCGATGGCAGCGGATATATAGATGCCCAGGAAATGGTCGCCGCATACAAAGTGGATGAGGTCAAGATTCACACCAAATGTCGTGCGGCCATTGGAATGCATGGGTCCGAAACGGTGCCCGAGATCATCGAGTTTCTCGACACCGACCAGGACGGCAAAGTCAGCATGCGCGAATTCATGGATCACTGACCGGGACTGGACACATTAACCCTTCCCTACTATTTATGAACAAGCGTTCAATTTACGGGTGAATATCGGGGGAGGGCCCATGTTCCATGCATCCATGACATTCGATCTAGGCGACGAGATCGGCGCGTTGCGCGAGATGGTGCATCGCTGGGCGCAAGAGCGCGTCAAACCGATGGCGGCCAAGATCGACAGCGACAACGACTTCCCGCCCGAGCTATGGCCCGAGATGGGCGAGCTGGGCCTGCTTGGCATCACCGTCGATGAAGAAAACGGCGGGGCAGGGATGGGATACCTCGCCCACACCGTTGCCATCGAAGAAATCGCGCGCGCGAGCGCCTCCGTCTCTCTCAGCTACGGCGCGCATTCAAACCTGTGCGTCAACCAGATCAAGCTGAACGCGACGCCTGGGCAAAAGGCGAAATATCTACCCGGTCTTGTCAGCGGCCAGCATGTCGGCGCGCTTGCCATGTCCGAAGCGGGCGCAGGCTCTGACGTGGTGTCGATGAAGCTGCAGGCCGAAAAGCGCAACGACCGCTTCATCCTGAACGGCACGAAGTATTGGATCACGAACGGCCCTGATGCAGACACCCTAGTCGTCTACGCCAAAACGGATCCGGAGGCCGGACCGCGCGGCATGACCGCCTTCCTGATCGAAAAGGAGATGAAGGGCTTTTCCACCTCGCCCCATTTCGACAAGCTGGGCATGCGGGGGTCGAACACCGGCGAGTTGATCTTTGAAGATGTCGAAGTGCCGTTTGAAAACATCCTGGGTGAAGAGGGGCGCGGCGTTGCCGTGCTCATGTCCGGGCTCGATTACGAGCGGGTCGTACTGGCGGGCATCGGTCTTGGCATCATGGCCGCCTGTCTTGACGAGGTCATGCCTTACGTTACCGAACGCAAGCAGTTCGGCCAGCCCATCGGGAACTTCCAGCTGATGCAGGGTAAGATCGCGGACATGTACGCTGCCATGAACTCGGCCCGTGCCTATGTTTATGAAGTGGCCAAGGCGTGCGACAGGGGCGAGGTCACGCGCCAGGACGCGGCGGCCTGCTGCCTCTACGCCTCTGAAGAAGCGATGAAGCAGGCGCACCAGGCGGTGCAGGCCATGGGCGGTGCAGGGTTCCTGAATGACGCACCCGTCGCCCGCATCTTCCGCGACGCCAAGCTGATGGAGATCGGTGCAGGCACGTCCGAGATCCGGCGCATGCTTGTGGGCCGCGAACTGGTTTCGGCAATGATGTGATGCCGCGGCAGGTCATCATCACCACGGCTGTGCTTGTCGTCTTGGCCGCCCTTGGTGGGTTCTGGCTGGGCCAGCGGCAAGTGACCCTCGACGCGAGCGGCGTGATCGAAGCCGTGGCCGACGCCCATGTGGCCCAGCACGGTGGCGACCGCAGCCAGTGCGTCGGCTGGCCGGGTGAAGATGGGGCGGTGTTCTATGTGCGCTGTGCCGGGATCCTCTATGCCGTCGACCGCTGGGGTAGTTTGTCGGTGGTGGATCAGGAGGGCGGCATATGAACATGGCCGCCCAATGCCTTGATCACGCGCCGGAGCAGGTTGCGATCATTGACCTTGGGTCTGGCGCTCCCGTCAATGTCACTTATGGCGCATTGGCCGACATGGTGGACGGTTTGGCGCGCGTACTTAGCGGGCAGGTCCACCCGGGCGACCGTGTTGGTGTCCTTTTGTCGCAAACACCATGGTGTGCCGCCGCCCATCTCGCAATCTGGAAAATCGGCGCGATTTCAGTGCCTTTGTTCAAGCTCTTCAAGCAGGATGCCTTGCGCGCGCGGCTCGAGGACTCAGGCGTGATGCTGGTTCTGACAGATACTGAAGGGACAGCGTTGGTTGGCGACCTCGCGACCTGTTGGATCGCCGAGACAGCGGGTGCCCCCGGTGAGCCGGTGCCGTTTGTACCCACAAAACCAGAGAAGCCAGCGGTGCTGATCTACACCTCTGGCACGACCGGCACGCCCAAGGGTGCGCTGCACGGGCACGGGGTGCTTGACGGGCATCTGCCGGGCGTGCGCCTCAGTCATGATGAGTTGGGCCAACCGGATGATTGCCTGTGGATACCCGCCGACTGGGCCTGGATTGGCGGGCTCTTTGATGTTCTGATGCCGGGCCTTGCGTTGGGCGTGCCCGTGGTCGCCTCGCGTATGCGCCGGTTTGATGTAGAGGAATGCGTCAGGATCATCTCCCAAGCCTCTGTCAAAAATGTCTTTTTCCCACCGACCGCACTTCGCATGCTCAAGGCGGAAGGGGCACGGATCATCGGCTTGCGCTCGGTCGCAAGCGGTGGGGAGCCGCTGGGTGCAGAGATGCTCGCATGGGGGAGCGCCGCGCTCGGTGTGACCATCAACGAATTCTACGGTCAGACCGAATGCAATATGGTCGTGACGTCGTGCGCCGCCCGCTACGACACAAAACCGGGGTGTATGGGGCGTGCGGTTCCGGGCTTCGACGTGGCGGTGATTGATACCGCGGGCAATATAACGGAAGGTGAGGGCGACATAGCGGTCAAGCGCGGTGCGCCGTCCATGATGCTGGAATACTGGAACCGTCCTGATGCGACGGCAGAGAAATTTAGGGGCGACTGGATGCTCACGGGTGACCGCGGCCAACAAGACGGAGAGGACATCCGTTTCGTCGGACGGGACGATGACGTGATCACCTCGGCCGGTTACCGCATCGGCCCGGCAGAGATAGAAGACTGCCTGCTCACCCATCCGGATGTGGCGACGGTAGGTGTTGTCGGAAAGCCCGACCCACTGCGGACCGAGATTGTCAAAGCCTACGTCGTGACCAAACCGGGACGCGCGCCGACGGGCGAAGCGCTGCGGTCCTACGTCAAGGATCGCCTCGCAAACTATTCATACCCAAGGGAAATCGAATTTTTGGATGCCCTGCCCATGACAGTCACGGGCAAGGTCATCCGCAAAGAATTGAAAGCCCGCGCCGCTCAGGAGGCGCAGGCTTGATGTTGGCGTGCCTATCAGAACTTCCGCACGTAAGCGAAGTTGAGCACGATGGGATCAATCTCGGCAGTGCCGATTTGCGCGCCGTTCAGGGTCACATCGGTGTCGATGTCGATCCAGCGGATGTTGGCCCGGAAGGCGTCCTGCGGGCTGAAGGCATAGTCCACGCCGGCCTGCACGGCGACACCCCAGCTGTTGTCCAGTTCAAGGGTCCCGAGTTCCGACTGCTCATCGAAGAAGGTGGTGTAGTTCACGCCAAGGCCAACATAGGGCTTCCACTTGGTGTCCGTCGGGAAGTGATAGTTGACCGACAGGGTGGGTGGCAGGTGCTTGACCGACCCGGCAAACCCTACACCGGCAAGGTCGATGTCATGCTCGAACGGGGTGGCGGCCAGCAGTTCGATGCCCACGTTGTCCCAAATAAAGTATTCCCCGGTGATCGTCAGGGCGTAGCCGTCATCAATGTCAGCCTCTGCGCCGGCCAGGGTGCCGTTCCCGGATTTGGGAAAGACGCCGCCGACACCGACACCCAAGGTCCAATCGCCCTGATTCTGCGCGAACGCGCCCGTTGTCAGGGCGGCAAGGGTCAGGGCAGCGGTGGTGATGCGGAGAGTGTTTTTCATGTTCTTGTCCAATCACGTCGTTATGTGGGGGCAAGTCTCTCAGACCGTTGGATGATCCGCGTTGATGCAGGTCAAACGACGTATCGAAAACGCGGTGTTTATCCCCTTAGATCAAGACCGAACGCAGGAGACCCACAATGCGCCTGACCTCCTCCGCCTTGCCGGGGTCCGACCAGTTCCGCAGCAACCGCGAGGCGCACTTGGCCGCGCTCGAGCACGTGCGTGCCGCCGCGGCCCATGCCGCTGCAGGTGGGGGGCAGAAATCCCGCGACCGGCATGTGAGCCGCGGCAAGATGCTGCCGCGGGACCGTGTGGCCAACCTGCTCGATCCCGGTTCGCCTTTTCTTGAGGTCGGCGCAACGGCCGCCCACGGGCTCTACGGCGATGCTGCGCCATGTGCGGGTGTGATCGCAGGTATCGGTCGCGTCATGGGGCACGAGGTTATGGTTGTCTGCAACGACGCCACGGTGAAGGGCGGTACATACTATCCCATGACCGTCAAAAAGCACCTGCGCGCGCAGGAGATTGCGGAGCAGAACCATCTGCCTTGCATCTACCTGGTCGACAGCGGCGGCGCGAACCTGCCCAACCAGGACGAGGTGTTTCCCGACCGCGACCACTTCGGCCGCATCTTCTTCAACCAGGCGCAGATGAGCGCCAAGGGCATCCCGCAGATCGCAGTCGTGATGGGGTCGTGCACGGCTGGCGGGGCCTATGTTCCGGCCATGTCCGACGTCACGATCATTGTGAAGGAGCAGGGCACGATCTTTCTGGCTGGTCCGCCGCTGGTCAAGGCCGCGACGGGTGAGGTGGTCAGCGCCGAAGACCTCGGTGGCGGCGATGTCCATACGCGCCTGTCTGGTGTGGCCGACTATCTGGCTGAGGATGATGCGCACGCCCTGGCGCTTGCTCGCCGGGCCGTGGGCAACCTGAACCTGCGCAAGCCCGACACCGTGGTTCTTCAAAGCCCCGAAGACCCGGCCTACGATCCCGAAGAAATCCTCGGCGTCGTGCCCGCCGATCTGCGCACGCCCTACGATATTCACGAGGTCATCGCCCGCATTGTCGATGGCTCACGATTTGACCCGTTCAAGGCGCGCTTTGGCGAGACGCTAGTCTGCGGCTTTGCCCATATCAAAGGCATCCCTGTCGGGATCATCGCCAACAATGGCGTGCTGTTTTCGGAAGCGGCCCAAAAGGGCGCGCATTTCGTCGAACTGTGCAGCCAGCGGAAAATCCCACTGGTTTTCCTGCAAAACATCACCGGCTTCATGGTGGGCCAGAAATACGAAAATGAAGGCATCGCACGCCACGGGGCCAAGATGGTCACGGCGGTGGCGACCACATCCGTACCCAAGGTCACGATGCTCGTCGGCGGCTCCTTTGGCGCGGGCAATTACGGCATGGCGGGCCGCGCCTATTCCCCGCGCTTCTTGTGGTCGTGGCCCAATTCCCGCATCTCGGTCATGGGCGGCGCGCAGGCGGCAGGTGTGCTGGCCACCGTCAAGCGCGACGGGATCGAGCGGGCAGGGGGCACATGGTCGGCAGAGGAAGAGGCCAGTTTCAAACAACCGACCATCGACATGTTCGAGGAGCAATCCCACCCGCTCTACGCCTCTGCCCGGCTCTGGGACGACGGCGTGATCGACCCGCGCAAGGCACGCAACGTGCTGTATCTGAGCCTGAGTGCCGCGCTGAATGCCCCGATCGGCGAGACACGCTTTGGTGTGTTCCGGATGTAATCCATGCCACAGAAGAGACGTAAGAGCCCGCAGGAAAAGAAGAAACTGTCTTACAGCAAGGACAGAAGAAACACCTACGGCGAAAATGACAAAGCATCCCGTAGGATCATTCCGCTACGCAAAAAGCTCCGAAACAGAGCTGAGCGCAAAGCAGGGCAGCATTTTTTGGCGGAAAATCCCGACATGGCCGAGGCGCAGTTTCAACAGAAGCGCAGGCGTGCATGGAAGAAAGCGCCTGACGAGGCTTTGGGTGCCGTTGTCTCCAAGCGGATGAATGCACGCAAAGAGCGCTTTGATGCAAAGCGCAAACGGCGCATGGCAACTCAGGAATTTGGGAAAAAGCTCAATGACAGCGATGTTTGATACAATCCTGATCGCCAATCGGGGCGAGATTGCCTGTCGGGTTATGGAAACCGCACAGGCCATGGGCGTCCGCTGCGTGGCCGTCTACTCCGACGTAGATGCCAGTGCCAAACACGTGCAAATGGCCGACATGGCTGTGCACATCGGCGGCTCGGCCCCGGCAGACAGCTATCTGCGCGGTGACGCGATCATCCGCGCCGCCCTCGACACAGGTGCACAGGCGATCCATCCCGGCTATGGCTTTCTGTCCGAGAACCCCGACTTCGTCGAAGCGGTAGAGGCGGCTGGCCTGACCTTCATTGGGCCGTCTGCCAAAGCGATCCGCGCCATGGGACTGAAGGATGCGGCCAAGGCTCTGATGGTCGAGGCGGGCGTACCTGTCGTGCCCGGCTATCACGGTGCGGACCAGTCCGACGATCTGCTAGCGGCCGAAGCGGACCAGATGGGCCATCCTGTTCTCATCAAGGCCGTCGCAGGCGGCGGCGGCAAGGGCATGCGTTTGGTTGAAGCGCCCGGTGATTTCGCCGATGCGCTGGTGAGCGCCCGCAGCGAGGCGCAGACCGCCTTTGGCAACCCCGACGTGCTGGTCGAGAAATTCGTGACCCAGCCAAGGCATATCGAGGTGCAGGTCTTTGGTGACGGCACCCGCGCCTTGCATCTCTTTGAACGCGACTGCTCGCTGCAACGCCGCCATCAGAAGGTGATTGAGGAAGCTCCGGCCCCCGGCATGACCGACGCGATGCGCAACGCCATGGGCAAAGCTGCCGTGCGCGCGGCGGAAGCCATCGGCTACAAAGGGGCGGGGACGGTGGAGTTCATCGTAGACGGCTCGGGCCCGCTGCGCCCCGACGGGTTCTTTTTCATGGAAATGAACACGCGATTACAGGTCGAACACCCGGTGACAGAGGCGATCACTGGCATCGATCTGGTGGAGTGGCAACTGCGCGTCGCCGCAGGTGAGCCGCTGCCCATGTCACAAGAGGATCTGACCATCACCGGTCACGCTTTCGAGGCGCGGCTTTATGCAGAAGATGTGCCCGCAGGCTTCCTGCCTGCCACGGGCACGCTCACACATCTGCAGTTCCCGGCATCTGCCCGTGCCGACAGCGGTGTGCGTGCCGGGGACGAGATCAGTCCGCATTACGACCCGATGATTGCCAAGGTGATCGTCCACGGACCGACGCGCGCCGTGGCGCTCAAGCGGCTGTCGCAAGCTCTCTCGGACACGCAGGTGGGCGGTACGGTCACGAACCTCGCCTTTCTCGGTGCTTTGGCGGGGCATGCGGGTTTTGCGGCGGGTGAGGTGTATACCGGTCTGATCGCACGCGACATCGACACGCTTGTGCAACAGCCGGACATCGCACCGCGCAATTCGGTGGCGGCGGCAATGGCTGTTTCCGGCCTCGATAGTCCAGCGGCAGATGCCGGGTTTTCCCTTTGGCAGCCTCTACGGCGCACGATACCGTTGATGCGGAACGACACGCCCGTGCTCTGCACTGTTGAGGTGCTGGACGCCAACACTCAACGGTGGGACGTCGATGGCACACCTGTTCTGGCCGAGCGCCGTCAAAACCAATGGCACATCGATGGGCATCCGGCAGCGGATGTGCATGTGGCGGGCAGTGTTGCCACCGTCTTTGACGCTTATGGCATCCCGTTCCAAATCGTTGATATACTCGATGTGGCGGCTAGTGCGGCAGGTGACGGCAACGTGGTCGAAGCCCCCATGCCGGGCCTCGTCAAAGCCGTCTTTGCCACCCCCGGCGCGGTTGTGGCCGAGGGCGACAGGCTTGCCATTCTCGAAGCGATGAAGATGGAGCACGTGCTTCTGGCCGCGCGAGACGGGACCGTGGCCGAGGTTCTGGCTGCCGAAGGGGATCAGGTCGTAGCAGGTGCCGCGCTTGTGCGGCTGGAGGAGCAGGTGGACGCATGAGCGATCTGTGCCTCATCGGCTATCGCTACAGCGCCTACACCCGCGCCGCGCGCATGGGACTGCAGCTGGCAGAGTGTGACTACGCCTATGAAGAGTTCGATCCCTTCGATGCGGATACGGCCCCGAGCTCAGCACACCCCATGATCGACGCATATCGGAGAGTACCCGCAGGTGCCGCCGCACTTGCCAAACGGCCCGCTCTGTCGGCATGGTTTGAGGCGGTCAAGTCCACACGAGCCTTCACAGAAACGGCGCAAGGTGCGTTCCCGGAGGCCGCATGATCACACTCCACCACTGCCCGCAGACCCGGTCCATGCGCACGCTTTGGCTGCTGCACGAGTTGGATGTTCCGTTTCAGGTGCAGGTGCACCCCTTCGACAAATCCCTGCGCGCGCCCGAGTTTCTGAGCCTTAGCCCCGCAGGCCGCGTGCCCGCGGTCGAAATCGACGGCGAACGCATGTTCGAAACGGGGGCCATCACGGAATACCTGTGCGACCGCTTCAGCCCCGATGGCTTAGGCCGCTCTCCTGGCAGTCCGGACCGAATGGCGTGGCTGGTCTGGGTGCATTTTGCCGAAACCGTCAGCCAACATGCCGCGGCCCTGACCCAACAACACATCGTGCTCTACGACGACGCGATGCGCAGCCCCACCGTGATGAAGCTTGAAGCCGCGCGGCTGGGCAAATGCTACGACGCGATTGAGGCGCGGTTGTCCACGCCGGTCGAAAACCGCGACTATCTCCTGACCTCGGGCTTCTCTGCGGCGGACATTTCGGTCGGGCAGGCGGTCTATATGGCGCGACACTTCCGCGATTTCGATGATCACCCGGAACTGGCCCGCTGGTTTGCGCGCATCAGCGCACGGCCCGCCTTCCAAGCCAGTTTGCCGGAACCAGCGACGCGGCTCTATGATCGGGATTTCTATCCGGCGTGGGAGGGATAAATGGATACGGTTGAAATCTATGAAGTGGGCCCGCGAGACGGGTTGCAGAACGAGGCGCGCGACATCCCTGTCGCGGAAAAGGTGGCGCTGATCGACACGCTCAGCACCGCAGGCTTCCGCCGCATCGAATGCGCGAGCTTCGTAAGTCCCAAATGGGTGCCGCAAATGGCCGGCAGCGCCGACGTGCTGGCAAGGATCACCCGCACCCCGGGCATCCGCTATGCAGCACTGACCCCGAACATGCGCGGCTTTGACGACGCGCGCGCGGCAGGCGCGGACGAGGTGGCCGTGTTCGGCTCTGCCAGCGAAGGGTTCAGCCGCGCCAACGTAAATGCCAGCGTGGACGAGGCGCTGGAGCGCTTCGCACCGGTGATCGAGGCAGCGCGCGCCATTGACCTGCCCGTGCGCGGCTACGTGTCCTGCGTGGTCGATTGCCCCTATGACGGTGCCGTCGCACCCGACGCAGTCGCGCGCGTGGCTGACCGGCTGTTCGCCATGGGCTGTTACGAGATCAGCCTCGGCGACACGATAGGGCAGGGTACCCCCGATGCCATCGCCCGGATGCTGCTGGCCGTGCGCGATGTGGTTCCGGTTGGTCGGCTCGCCGGCCATTTCCACGACACAAGCGGGCGGGCGCTCGACAACATCGACGCGGCCCTGTCCCTTGGGCTACGCGTCTTCGATGCGGCTGTCGGCGGTCTGGGGGGGTGCCCCTATGCCCCTGGCGCCGCAGGCAATGTCGCGACCGAGGCGGTGGCCGCACATCTTGCGCGCCTCGGCTACGACACCGGCCTCGACCTCAACGTGATTGCAGAGGCCGCAGAGATGGCCCGCGCCATGCGCGGCGCACAGAAGGACTGAGATCAGTGACCGACACCATTTCCATCACCACAGACGCACGCGGCGTTGCCACGCTCACGCTCGACCGGGCCGACAAGCACAACGCCATGAACGCGCAGATGATTGCAGAGCTGCATGACGCCGCACGCACCCTCGGCGCCGATGATGCGGTGCGTGTCGTCGTGCTGGCGGGCGCGGGCAAAACCTTCTGCGCCGGAGGGGACCTGGGCTGGATGCGCGACCAGATGCAGGCGGACGCCGAAACACGCGCGTCCGAAGCAGGCAAGCTTGCGCACATGCTGCAAGCCCTCAACACGATGCCCAAACCGCTGATCGGCGCGCTGCATGGAAATGCGTTTGGCGGCGGTGTCGGAATGGCCTCGGTCTGCGATATTGCCATCGGTGCGGACCACATCAAACTGGGCCTCACCGAAACACGGCTTGGGATCATCCCGGCCACCATCGGCCCTTATGTTGTAGCGCGCATGGGCGAGGGACGCGCACGGCGCGTCTTCATGTCGTCCCGTATTTTTGACGCAGCAGAGGCGGCGGTCGAGCTTGGCCTGCTCGCGCGCGCCGTTCCGGCAGATGACCTTGCGGCTGCGGTCGAGGCGGAAGTCGCACCCTACCTGAATTGCGCACCGGGGGCCGTGGCGGCAGCCAAGGCGCTGGCCCGAAGCTTCGGCCCATGCATAGACGAGGAGACTATCGCCACCTCCATCGCGGCGCTCAAGGCGCGTTGGGAAACCGAAGAAGCGGCCGAGGGGATCGACGCCTTTTTCGCCAAGCGCAAGGCGGCGTGGGCGCAGGGGTAGAGCGAAGCGCTACATCACGACGGGGTGAACCCCGCCCGACATCCCGTTCAAACCGCCCGATCTAAGCGATAGGGCGGGCTTCAGCCCGCCCTCGATCGATAAAAGCTGTTCTAAAACCGCGTTCTGCACCCGTGAACGCTGGGTTGAGTGGCACGCTATGTTGCCAAACAACCTGACCCCGCTCCCCCTGCGTCAAGCCGCAAACCTTTCCAAACTGCGTCGAAATCACCCGGAATTTCCACCGCTTCCATACCCGCCCTTTATTGACCCCGCCGGGCAGCAGGCGTAAGTCAAGGTCCAGTCAACTTTGCCACTTGACCTGGCGCGGCACATATCGCGCCAAGAAAAGGAGCCCAACGTGGAAGAGATGTTGCGGGAGTATCTCCCCATTCTCGTGTTTCTGGCCGTCGCCATTGGCCTCGGTCTTGTTCTGATCCTTGCTGCTGTCGTCCTTGCTGTCCGCAATCCGGACCCGGAAAAAGTGTCGGCCTACGAATGCGGGTTCAACGCTTTTGACGACGCGCGGATGAAGTTCGATGTGCGGTTCTATCTCGTGTCGATCCTCTTCATCATCTTCGACCTCGAGATTGCCTTCCTCTTCCCCTGGGCCGTCGCCTTCCAGGACATCAGCATGGCCGGATTCTGGTCCATGATGGTCTTCCTAGGCGTCCTGACCATCGGCTTTGCCTATGAGTGGAAAAAGGGAGCATTGGAATGGCAGTAACTGACACCGGATCGCTCGGCGCTGCCTATGCAGGCGGCGACAAGGACCACGCCACGCAAGCCCTAAATGCCGAGTTGCAGGACAAGGGTTTCCTGCTCACCTCGACCGACGACATCATCAATTGGGCGCGCACCGGCTCGCTGCACTGGATGACCTTTGGCCTGGCCTGCTGTGCGGTTGAGATGATGCACACCTCCATGCCGCGCTACGACCTCGAACGGTTCGGCACCGCGCCTCGCGCCTCCCCGCGCCAGTCCGACCTGATGATCGTGGCCGGTACCCTCACGAACAAGATGGCGCCCGCCTTGCGCAAGGTCTACGACCAGATGCCCGAGCCGCGCTACGTGATTTCCATGGGCTCCTGCGCCAATGGCGGTGGCTACTACCACTACAGCTACTCTGTCGTGCGCGGCTGCGACCGCATCGTGCCGGTCGACGTCTACGTCCCCGGTTGCCCGCCCACGGCCGAGGCGCTGCTCTACGGCATCATGCAGCTGCAACGCAAAATCCGCCGCACTGGGACAATTGTGCGATGAATGCAGCGCTCCAAGCAGGAGATGTCGTCCGCCTGAGGTCAGGTGGGCCAGCGATGGTGGTCGAGAGCCTTTTGGGCGACGGCGCTGCGACATGCGTTTGGATGACCTACAATTTGCAGCGTTATAACGCCGTGTTTGCCCTGCATACGCTTGTGCTAAGTGAAGCGGACACAGAGCGTTTCGAACGTGAAGGGACCGACCAATGAGCGAAGCAATGACCGAACTTGGCACCTATCTCGAAGCCAAGCGCCCCGATTGTGTGCTGGCCTGGGACGTCACCCACGGCGAATTGAACGTCGATGTGGCACCATCCAGCCTCACCGGCTTTGTCGAGTTCCTGACCACCGACAGCACCTGCAAGTTCTCCACCCTCGTGGACATCACTGGCGTTGACTACCCCGGTCGGGCCAAGCGCTTCGACGTCGTCTACCACTTCCTGTCGATGTACCAAAACCACCGCATCCGCCTGCGCGTGTCGATCCGCGACGATCAGATGGTGCCCTCGATCACCGACATCCACCCCTCCGCCAACTGGTTCGAGCGCGAAGTGTTCGACATGTTCGGCATCCTGTTCTCCGGCCACCCTGACCTGCGCCGCATCCTCACGGACTACGGCTTCCGCGGCTACCCGCTTCGCAAGGATTTCCCGACAACCGGCTACACCGAAGTCCGCTATGACGAAGCGGAAAAGCGCGTCGTCTACGAACCCGTGAGCCTCGTGCAGGAATACCGCCAGTTCGACTTCATGTCGCCTTGGGAAGGGGCCGAATACATCCTTCCGGGTGACGAAAAGAAAGAAGAGGGCGCCGCATGACCGCCCTAACGCGCGCCTTCTGGATCGTTGCCATCGGTCCTCTTGCGGTGCTGGCGCCCGGTTTTTTCCGCGTAAAGGCGAAGGGGGCGTAATGGATATGCTCTGGTGGCTTCTGGTCGCAGCGGCAAGCATCATCCCAATGTTCAAGCTGCTGCCCCATTTCGGGATCAACCAGTACTGGGCGGCGTTCTGCATCCTGCCCGTGGGCACGATCGTTTTGCTGTGGGTTATGGCGATGAAGCTGCAAGAGCTGGAGAAGCGGTGATGTGGTTTGAACTGATCAACACTGCGATTGCGGCTGCTGGCTTGGGTTTGGCGTCTGTTCCCCTTTTTAAAAAATCTTGTGAGTTCGCAATTTGCGAACTGAACAATGGAGAAAACCAATGATGGACGGCTCCAAATTCGACGACGCCCTCACGGGCGAACAGAAAATCCGTAACTTCAACATCAACTTCGGCCCGCAACACCCTGCGGCGCACGGGGTGCTCCGCCTGGTCCTCGAACTCGATGGTGAAGTCGTGGAACGCTGTGACCCGCATATCGGCCTTCTGCACCGTGGCACCGAAAAGCTGATGGAAAGCAGGACCTACCTGCAAAACCTGCCCTATTTCGACCGGCTCGACTACGTGGCGCCCATGAACCAGGAACACGCCTGGTGCCTCGCCATCGAAAAGCTGACAGGTGTCGAAGTGCCCCGCCGCGCTTCGCTGATCCGCGTGCTGTTCTGCGAGATTGGGCGCGTCTTGAACCACCTTCTGAACATCACCACGCAAGCGCTCGACGTCGGCGCGCTCACCCCACCGCTCTGGGGCTTTGAAGAGCGTGAAGAGTTGATGATCTTTTACGAACGGGCCTGCGGCGCGCGCCTGCACGCGGCCTATTTCCGTCCCGGCGGCGTGCATCAGGACCTGCCGCCCGAACTGCTTGACGATATCGAGGCGTGGTCTGAAAAGTTCATGTCCGGCTTCATGGTCGACATCGACGGGCTGCTGACCGAAAACCGCATCTTCAAACAGCGCAACGCCGACATCGGCATCGTGACCGAGGATGACATCCAGAAATATGGGTTTTCGGGCGTCATGGTGCGGGGCAGTGGCTTTGCATGGGACCTGCGCCGCGCGCAGCCCTATGAATGCTACGACGAATTCGACTTCCAGATCCCTGTGGGCAAGAATGGCGACTGCTACGACCGCTACCTCGTCCGGATGGAAGAGATGCGCCAGTCGATCTCGATCATCCAGCAGGCCATCGCCAAACTGCGCGACTGCCCCGGCGATGTGTTGGCCCGCGGCAAGCTGACCCCGCCCTCGCGGACCGACATGAAAACCTCGATGGAAGCGCTGATCCACCACTTTAAACTCTACACCGAAGGGTTCCACGTGCCCGAGGGCGAGGTCTATGCCGCCGTCGAGGCCCCGAAGGGCGAATTCGGCGTCTACCTCGTCGCAGACGGCACCAACAAACCCTACCGCGCTAAACTCCGCGCGCCGGGCTTCTTGCACCTGCAGGCGATGGACTACATCTCTAAGGGGCACCAGTTGGCCGACGTTGCCGCCATCATCGGCACCATGGACGTGGTGTTCGGAGAGATTGACCGCTAACCCGATCCTTCATCTTGCCAAATAAACTCCCGCCGGAGGCTCCCGCAGTCTCCAAGCAGACCAAGGGAAGACCCTAATGCTCCGCCGCCTCCACCCCGATCAGCCTGACAGCTTCGCCTTTACACCGGATAACCAAGCGTGGGCCGAAGCGCAGATCACCAAATATCCCGAAGGCCGTCAGGCCTCCGCCATCATCCCGCTTCTGTGGCGCGCGCAGGAACAAGAGGGATGGCTGACCCGCCCCGCGATCGAAGCTGTGGCCGACATGCTCGACCTCGCCTATATCCGCGCGCTGGAAGTGGCGTCTTTCTACTTCATGTTCCAACTGCAACCCGTTGGATCCGTTGCGCATATTCAGGTCTGCGGCACGACATCCTGCATGATCTGCGGGGCTGAGGACCTCGTGGCCGTGTGCAAGGACAAGATCGCGGCCAAAGCGCACCAGCTCTCCGCCGATGGCAAGTTTTCATGGGAAGAGGTCGAATGCCTCGGCTCCTGCGCCAACGCGCCCATGGCCCAGATCGGCAAGGACTACTACGAGGATCTGACCGCTGCCCGCATGGGTGAGATCATCGACGAACTCGCAAAAGGTGAGGTGCCGACACCCGGCCCGCAAAACGGTCGTTACGCCTCCGAGCCGCTCAGCGGGCTGACCAGCCTCAAGGATTTCGACAGCGGCCACACCAAGTACAACGCCTCTGTCCAGCTTGCGACGGATATCGGCGACACGGTGAAACGGATCGACGGCACCGAGGTGCCATTGCTCGCCCCATGGGGTAAGGCCAACGCCGCGGCTGGCGCGAGCAACGCAAACGAAGAGCCTGCGTCCAAGGCCCCGCCGAAGAAAACGAAGTCCAAGGCCAAGCCCAAACCCAACGCTCCGGTAACGGAAAACAAATCGCAGCAAAAACAATCGGATGAGGCTGTCCCCGCGGGGACAAAACCCGCGCTTCTGACCGAAGCCCGCGAGGGTGGTGCCGACGATCTGAAGCTGATCAAGGGCGTTGGTCCGGGCCTTGAGAAAGAGTTGAACGCCGCGGGTGTCTACCATTTCGATCAGATCGCGTCGTGGACCGAAGACGAAGTGGCGTGGGCCGACCAGAACCTTGTCCGCTTCAAGGGACGGGTGAGCCGTGACAATTGGGTCACGCAGGCGAAAGATCTCTCAGAAGGCAAGCAAACAGAATTTTCCCAACGCGCGAAAAAAGACGGTATCTATAAGGAATAATATCTGCAAACGGGGGAGATATCCTTATGGACAACAACGAGGGAATGATCAGCTGCACGATCGGCTGCTGGCTTGTGGCGCTTTTGGGGGGCGCATTGGCTGCAGTTTTGCTGATGGTGCTCGGCGGTTGGAGCTTTATGCAGGGCGCCTTCATGGGCCTCGTCGTGGCTGTGGTGGCAGGCGCGTTGCTCAGCTGGATCATGTGCAAACCGCTGCCTGCGATTGGTGAAGCGACGGCTGAGGCGAAGTCCACCGAACCGGCCCCTGCTGCAAAGGTGACTCCGGCTGCGGCCCCTGCAACAACATCGGCCGCATCGCCCGAGATCAAACCTTCAGCTTCGTTGCCGGGTGAGGAAGACCTTGCTGCGCGTAAAGGCGAGTGGAAGTACGAGGCGGAGCCAGAGGTTAAGGAAAAGCCGAAGGACAAGCCAAAGGGCAAGCCTGTCGCCAAGAAAAAAGCGGCTCCAAAGGCGGACGCTCCCGCTGCTGCAGGTGAAGGCACGAAGCCTGAGACGCTTTCTGCTGCGCGCGAAGGTGGTCCGGATAATCTCAAGGAGATCAAGGGCGTCGGGCCGAAACTTGAAGCGCTTTTGCATTCGATGGGTTTCTACCATTTCGATCAGGTTGCAAGCTGGGGCGCGGATGAGGTCGCATGGGTCGACCAGAACCTCGAAGGGTTCAAGGGCCGCGTGACGCGTGATGATTGGGTGGCGCAGGCCAAGATTCTTGCTGCCGGCGGCGACACCGAGTTCTCCAAGAAAGTCGACAAGGGCGGCGTTTATTAACGCATGTCGGCGCCCCTTGATCCGAAACTGGCCCGTCAGGGCCGTATCGCGGCCCTTGTGATTGCAGGGGCCGCTTTGCTGTCGATCTTCGCGCCGGTGATTGTGCAGGCCCTTGGCTTGCCCGCCCGGTACGAAATTCTTATTTTATTGTTTGCGCTGGCTGCGTTCATTTGGGCACTGGTGGTGGCCCTCAGGATTTGGCAAAAGAGCCGCGACAACTGACGGCCCCGCGCGCGGGCCGATATGGCAAAGGATAACACCCATGCTGGCTGACAAGGATCGTATCTTTACCAACCTTTACGGGATGCACGACCGCACGCTGAAAGGCGCGCAGGCGCGTGGCCATTGGGACGGGACGGACAAGCTGATCCAGAAGGGCCGGGATTGGATTATTCAGGAGATGAAGGACAGCGGCCTTCGCGGTCGGGGCGGCGCGGGCTTCCCAACAGGCCTCAAGTGGTCCTTCATGCCAAAGGAGTCGGATGGGCGTCCGGCTTACCTCGTTGTAAACGCAGACGAATCCGAACCCGGCACCTGCAAGGACCGCGAGATCATGCGCCACGATCCGCACACGCTGATCGAAGGGTGCCTGATCGCCAGCTTCGCGATGAACGCGCATGCCTGCTACATCTATATTCGCGGCGAATACATCCGTGAGAAGGAAGCGCTGCAGGCGGCCATTGATGAAGCTTATGACGCGGGTCTGGTTGGTCCGAACGCCGCTGGCTCTGGCTGGGATTTCGACATTTACCTGCACCACGGGGCAGGGGCATATATCTGCGGTGAGGAAACCGCGCTGCTCGAGTCGCTTGAGGGCAAAAAGGGTATGCCGCGGATGAAACCGCCATTCCCGGCGGGTGCGGGTCTGTACGGTTGCCCGACGACTGTTAACAACGTTGAATCCATTGCCGTTGTGCCGACGATCTTGCGTCGGGGCGGGTCGTGGTTCTCGTCCTTTGGTCGTGCGAACAACGCGGGCACCAAGCTGTTTGCCATTTCCGGCCACGTGAACAATCCGTGCGTTGTGGAAGAGGCGATGTCGATCAGCTTCGAAGAGCTGATCGAGAAGCATTGCGGTGGTATCCGCGGCGGCTGGGACAACCTCAAGGCCGTGATCCCCGGTGGGTCGTCCGTACCCTGCGTGCGCGGGGAGAAGATGAAAGACGCCATCATGGACTTCGACTATCTGCGGAACGATCTGCAGTCGGGTCTGGGCACGGCGGCGGTGATCGTGATGGATCAGTCCACCGACATCATCAAGGCGATCTGGCGTCTGTCGAAATTCTACAAGCACGAATCCTGCGGTCAGTGCACACCCTGCCGCGAAGGCACGGGTTGGATGATGCGCGTGATGGAGCGGCTGGTCCACGGCGAGGCGGAGGTCGAGGAGATCGACATGCTGCTCGACGTGACCAAGCAGGTTGAGGGTCATACGATCTGTGCGTTGGGTGATGCGGCGGCGTGGCCGATCCAGGGGTTGATCCGGAACTTCCGGGATGAGATCGAGGACCGGATTGCAGGTAAGCGGATCGCTGCGGAGTGATGCGGTCGATTACGTTTGGAATAGTTGCGTTCGCCGTGAGCACGACCCCGGCTCATGCAGAGCCTGCGCAATTGGAGGTGGACTTTGGGTCCTTCCCGTCAGGCACGTCCTGTCAAGTACATGGCACGCAGGGTAAGGTATCGCTTCGTGTGGGGCGCGAGATCGAGTTCAAGGTGCGCGGTGATACCAGCAATGTGTCTTTTACATGCACTCAACCAGATGGTCGTGTTTTCAAGGTTCGCACTGGTTCATTGCTGCCGCCGGATAGCTTTCGCAAAGTTGCTGTCCAAATAAACCAGGATAATCATGCGCATATCTTTTGGGATCAAGGCGGTTTGCGTCGCAAGACGATCCCCGGAATTCTGCAATGGCAATGATACTGGTTCGTGCACCTCGCTGAATTCAACATCGGCACCCTTAAATATGACTGGGAAGACCCACGCGTCGTGGACTTCCTGAACAATCTCGACCGTGTCTATGACATCGCGCGCCGCAGCCCTGGCTATGTCTGGCATCTGGAAGGCGACGATATGGAGGCCGCGCAGCTTGATCCGGACGGCCCGCTGGGGGGCAATCCGCGCACGGCAAGCACGCTGTCCGTCTGGAAAGACGTCGAAAGCCTGCACGCCTTCACCTTCAACACCGTTCACAAGCAGTTCTATGACCGCAAGGGCGAATGGTACGATCCGGATCAGGGATTGCGCTTTGTCATGTGGTGGGTGCCTGCAGGGCATATACCCACGATTGAGGAGGCACTTGACCGCTTCCATCATCTTGAAAACCATGGCAATACGGATCACGCCTTTGGCTGGGATCATGCCCTGACCTGAGGCCCTAGACCGGTGTGGAGGAGACCGCAGTGACCAAGACCAAGAGCCGTGCTGAGGCAAATCGCTTGACCGACATGCGCCCGATGCTTTTGACAGGTTTTCTTCTAAGTGCCGCGTTGGTTTTGACGGCGTGTTCGGGCGAGCGGCGGTCGGAACGTGTTGCCTTTGACGGTCAGTTTTTCCGCGCCAGTTCCAGCAAGGTCGACAGGCAGCGCGATCAGTTCGAGATTACGGTATCGCCGGTCTCGGCCTCGCTTGAGGGCGCGCGCGAGGCGGGGCGGTACGAGGCTATTCGCTATTGCATTACGCAGTTCGGGTCGTCGGACATTTCGTGGATCGAAGGGCCCGACGCTGAGGACGGAACGTTGCGCACCAATGGTGACAGGTTGCTGTTGCGCGGCACCTGCACGCCAGCGTGATCACAAGCGCTGATTAAGGCGACATTTTGCGATGTAACGGGTTGTGTCGCCCCGTGTTATTGCATAGCACGAACCTGCTTTCCCACATGGCATCAATGTGATGCTCAAGGTGGAGAGAAAAGATGCGCGCAATGACCATGGCCCTGATCCTTAGCCTGACTGCCGGGATAGCCTCGGCGAAGCCCCATTTGCGGGATGTGCCCGAGATTGATGGCACCCTTCTGGCTGTCGGGATCGCGGATGAGATTCGGAAAAACTGCCCTGACATTTCGGCGCGGATGTTGCGCGCCTATACGCTTGTCACCGGGCTGAAGGATAAGGCCCGCGCGATGGGCTACTCCGACGCCGAGATCGATGCTTATCGCAAGTCGGACGCCGAAAAGAACCGGCTGAAGGGTGCGCGTAAAGCATATCTTGACGCTGCGGGCGTTACGCCGGGCCAACCCGCCGGCTACTGCGCGCTGGGACGCGCCGAAATTGAAAGAGGCGGCCAGATTGGCGCCCTATTGAGGATGAACTGACGCATGAGTGACCTTCGCAAGATCATCATCGACGGTAACGAGGTCGAGGTCGACGGGGCTATGACCCTGATCCAAGCCTGTGAAGAGGCGGGGATCGAGATCCCGCGTTTCTGCTATCACGAGCGTCTGTCGATCGCGGGCAACTGCCGGATGTGTCTTGTGGAAGTGGTGGGTGGCCCGCCGAAGCCTGCGGCGTCCTGTGCCATGCAGGTGCGCGATTTGCGCCCTGGTCCCGAGGGCCAGCCGCCTGTCGTGAAAACGAACTCGCCCATGGTCAAGAAGGCCCGCGAAGGGGTTATGGAGTTCCTGCTGATCAACCACCCGCTGGATTGCCCGATCTGCGATCAGGGCGGCGAATGCGACCTGCAGGACCAGGCCATGGCTTATGGCGTTGACTTCTCCCGCTTCCGCGAGCCGAAGCGCGCCGTCGACGATCTGGATCTCGGGCCGCTGGTCGAGACCCACATGACCCGCTGTATTTCCTGCACCCGCTGCGTCCGCTTCACGACCGAGGTCGCGGGCATCACGCAGATGGGTCAGACGGGGCGTGGTGAGGACAGCGAGATTACTTCCTACCTTGGCGAAACGCTCGATTCGAATCTGCAAGGCAACATCATCGACCTGTGCCCTGTGGGCGCGCTGGTGTCGAAGCCATATGCATTTACCGCGCGGCCTTGGGAGCTGACCAAGACCGAGAGTGTGGACGTGATGGATGCGCTTGGGTCTTCTATCCGTGTGGATACGAAAGGGCGCGAGGTGATGCGCTTCTTGCCCTTGAACCATGATGGCACAAACGAGGAATGGATTTCGGACAAGACCCGCTTTGTCTGGGACGGACTGCGTCGGCAACGTCTGGACAAGCCGTACGTCCGTGAGAATGGCAAGCTGCGGCCTGCGTCTTGGGGCGAGGCCCTCGGCAAGGCATCTGAGGCGATCAAGGGCGCGTCGTCGCTGGCCGGTTTGGTCGGGGATCTGGCGCCGGTCGAGGCGGCTTACGCGCTGAAAGAGCTCATCGAAGGGCAGGGCGGCATTGTTGAATGCCGGACCGATGGGGCCAAGCTGCCGTCGGGCAACCGCGCAGCTTATGTCGGTACCGCAGCCATCGAGGATATCGAAACCGCCGAGGCCATCATGCTGATCGGCACCAATCCGCGTCTGGAAGCGCCGGTGCTGAATGCGCGCATTCGCAAGGCTTGGGCCCGTGGCGCGAACGTGGGTGTGATCGGCGAGATGCCTGATCTGACCTATGAGGCGAACCATATCGGGACCGAAGCCACGATCATCAACGAGTTGTTGAAGCGTGACCATTCCGCGGTGCAGGAGAAGCCGTCGATCATCATCGTTGGTATGGGCGCGCTGACCCGTGGTGACGGTGCTGCGATTCTGGCGGGTGCGCAGGCGCTGGCCGAAAGCACAAAGTCCGGCCTGATGATCCTGCACACGGCGGCAGGTCGTGTGGGTGCGATGGATGTTGGCGCGACCAACCCGGATACCATGGCTGCTGTCGAGAAGGCCGATGTGATCTATAACCTCGGCGCGGATGAGGTCGAGATCGATGACGGTGCATTTGTCATCTATCAGGGCAGCCACGGGGACCGTGGTGCGCACCGGGCGGACGTGATCCTGCCGGGCGCTGCTTACACCGAAGAGGGTGGGCTGTTCGTGAACACCGAAGGACGTCCGCAACTGGCCCAACGCGCGAGTTTTGCGCCCGGTGAGGCCAAGGAAAACTGGGCGATCCTGCGCGCGCTGTCGGGCGAGATGGAGGCGACATTGCCCTATGACAGTCTGGCCGCGCTGCGCCAGAAGCTGGTCAAGGACCACCCGCATCTGGGTGATATTGATGTCGTGGCCGAAAACACAGGCGACGCACTTGAAGCAGGTAAGGTTGAAGGCGGTGTGCTGACCTCGACCGTTAATGATTTCTATCTGACCAATCCAATTGCCCGCGCCAGCCAACTGATGGCGGAACTCAGCGCGAATGCGAAGGCACGCCAATCTCAAGCTATGGCAGCAGAATGATTTATCGCGAAACTACTCAAGCGCTGGCCTTGGGTGCGGTGCTCACCCTGTCGGCCTGCGCGTCGCAGGTGATGGAAGGCTATGTCGGCAAGTCCATCACCGAACCGATGCTGGATTATGGCCAGCCCGCGGCGGTGTTTGACCTGCCGGATGGCCGCCGCGCTTTTCAGTGGTCGATCAGTTCGTGGGGGTCTGTGCCTATTGTCAGCACCGACACGCGAACTTCGGGCGGCGTTGGTGACTGGGCGGACGTTACCAGGACGCGGACCATCAGCATCCCGGTCGAGGAGACCTGCCTTTACACGCTCTATGGCGTGCCACGGGGCAACGACTGGATCGTGACCGGGTATCGGCAACCGTCGCTGGACTGCGAATGAAGCCTGCCTGGATCATAACGGCGCTGCCGCTTGCGGCGTGCGAGCCTGTGCCAACGGCTGAGCGCTTCATCCCTGACTATCGGGGGGTGGAGACGCAGCTTTTGGCGGATGATCTGGTGCAGTTTGACGTTGAAATGACCAACGCCATCACGACGCGCGACGTCGAGGATTATGCCGAATGTGCAGCCGCCGGATACACGCTGATCCGGGGCTGGGGCTTTGCGCGTCATTTGCGCACAAATGTATACGAAGAGGCTGGCGTGTGGAAAGCAGATGCTGTTTACACCATTTCGCCAGCCCTCCCGCGTGGCATACGGACCATCGACGCTGAAGTCGTGGCTGCTGCCTGCGCGGAGAGGGGAATACCGACGGTGTGAGGGCTGATGGCTGATTTCTTTACCACTCCTGGCGGCATCGCCGTCCTAGTTCTGGCCCAGGTGCTGGCCGTCGTGGCGTTTGTCATGATCTCGCTCCTGTTCCTGGTCTACGGCGACCGCAAGATCTGGGCGGCTGTCCAGTTGCGTCGTGGTCCTAACGTGGTTGGAGCGTACGGCCTGCTTCAGACCGTTGCGGATGCGCTGAAATACGTCGTGAAAGAGGTTGTCGTGCCTGCGGGTGCGGACAAGACCTTATTTATGCTGGCGCCTATGACCAGCTTCGTACTGGCGATGGTGGCGTGGGCGGTGATCCCGTTCAACGACGGCTGGGTGCTGTCGGATATCAACGTCGCGATCCTCTATGTCTTCGCGATCTCATCGCTTGAGGTGTATGGCGTCATCATCGGCGGCTGGGCGTCGAACTCGAAATATCCGTTCTTGGGTTCGTTGCGGTCGGCGGCGCAGATGATTTCCTATGAGGTCAGCATCGGCCTGATCATCATCGGTGTGATCCTGTCCACCGGGTCGCTGAATTTCGGGGCTATCGTGAACGCGCAGGACACCGGTTACGGCTTCTTTGGCTGGTACTGGCTGCCGCATCTGCCCATGGTGTTCCTGTTCTTTATCAGCGCCTTGGCCGAGACGAACCGGCCACCGTTTGACTTGCCTGAAGCGGAATCAGAACTCGTCGCGGGCTACCAGGTCGAATACTCCTCCACCCCGTTCCTGCTGTTCATGGCTGGTGAATACATCGCCATCTTCCTGATGTGCGCGCTGATGTCGCTGCTGTTCTTCGGTGGCTGGCTGTCGCCCATCCCCGGCCTGCCAGACGGCGTGCTGTGGATGGTGGCGAAGATGGCGTTCTTCTTCTTCCTCTTCGCCATGGTGAAGGCGATCACGCCCCGCTACCGCTATGACCAGTTGATGCGCTTGGGCTGGAAAGTGTTCCTGCCGTTCAGCCTGGTCTGGGTCGTGTTCGTGGCCTTTGCCGCCAAGTTTGACTGGTTCTGGGGCATCTATGCCCGCTGGGCCGTGGGGGGCTGATATGGGATTGGCCACCGCCATCAACGAAGCGCCTGAACGGCATCTGGACGATCTGGTGTCCTACCTGTCGTCCGAGTTTGCCATCGGCACTTTGGACAGTGAAAAGACCTTTGAACAGGCTGATCAGGGAGAGGTCGTCTCGGCCCTGAAAGCTTGGGCGTATATGCACCTTAACGACGCAACACAGGGAGACTAGCAATGACGCAGATCGACTACGGCCGCGCCGCCAAATACTTCCTGCTTCAGGATTTCTGGGTCGGTATGAAGCTGGGGCTGAAGTACTTCTTTGCCCCCAAAGCAACGGTGAACTACCCGCATGAAAAGGGGCCCTTGTCCCCACGCTTCCGGGGCGAGCATGCGCTGCGCCGTTACCCCAATGGCGAAGAGCGCTGCATTGCCTGCAAGCTGTGCGAGGCAATTTGTCCCGCGCAGGCCATCACCATCGATGCGGAGCCGCGCGAGGATGGCAGCCGCCGCACCACCCGCTATGACATCGACATGACCAAGTGCATCTATTGCGGCTTCTGTCAGGAAGCCTGCCCGGTGGATGCCATTGTCGAGGGACCGAATTTTGAATTCGCCACCGAGACGCGGGAAGAGCTTTTCTACGACAAGGAAAAGCTGCTGGAGAACGGCGAGCGGTGGGAAGCCGAGATCGCACGCAACCTGGAACTGGATGCCCCTTACAGATGAGCCTTGATACCGCATATGAGCGTGGCAAGGCGCTGTCCGAGCAGGTGAACCCGGGCATGGAAGATGCCCTGGCAGCCCGCTATGACGCGCTGGTGCCGGGCTTGTCGCGCATGGTCGTGGAGGTGCCTTATGGCACCTTCTACACGCGCGGTGTCGTGGACGAAAAGACGCGGCTGTTGGCGACGATTGCTGCCTTGGCCGCGTTGGGCGGGCACACCCGCCCGCAGTTGAAGGTCAACATTGCCAACGCCCGCGCTGTGGGTGCTAGTCGCGAGGAAGTGTGTGAGATCATCTACCAGATGACCCTCTATGGCGGCTTCCCGGCCATGATCAATGCGATGAATGCCGCCATCGAGGTGTTTGAGGCCGAAGATGAGTGACGACAAGAACCCCTTTGCTGCGATGATCGCCCAGATGCACGAAATGACGAAGGCGTTTCCGCATATGGCTGCGTTCGATCCATCCAAGGGGTTTGATCCCAAGATGTTCGAAGCGCTGTGGCCAACCATGCCCAAGGATCTGATGGAGACGTGGTTCGGCAACACGTTCAATGAGAACGGGCTCGATGCCAAGACAAGGCTGCTGATCACGCTTGCCGGTCTGACCATGCAGGGCGCGCAGGCCGACACGGCCATTCGCCAGACCGTGCGCCACGCGCGTGAGGCGGGCGCGACGGACCAACAGATTTCCGAGACCCTGGGCATGATGGCGATGTTCGCCGGGGTGCCCGCCATGACCCGCGCCATGGGATTGGCGCAGGAGGTCATGGGTGACGACGAGGACGAGACATGACTGTATTTGCCTTCTACCTGTTCGCGGTCAGCGTGATCGCCGGGGGCCTGTTCACTGTGATCAGCCGCAACCCGGTGCACTCGGTCCTGTGGCTGATCCTGGCGTTTCTGAGTGCTGCGGGTCTGTTCGTGCTCTTGGGTGCCGAGTTCGTGGCGATGCTGCTGATCATCGTCTACGTGGGCGCGGTCGCGGTGCTGTTCCTCTTCGTGGTGATGATGCTGGACGTGGATTTTGCCGAGCTGAAGGCGGAGATGGCGAAGTATATGCCGCTGGCACTTCTGATTGGTGTCGTGATCCTGATGCAGTTCGTGATGGCCTTTGGCGCTTGGGAATCGAATGCGGCCGCGGAAGGGTTGCGCGCGCAGGTGACGCCGATGGATCGACATAATACCGAAGCGTTGGGGATGATCCTCTATGATCAGTACTTCCTGCTGTTCCAGCTGTCGGGGCTGATCCTGTTGGTCGCGATGGTGGGGGCCATTGTCTTGACCCTGCGCCACCGCTCGGATGTAAAGCGTCAGGATGTGGTGGCCCAGATGATGCGCGACCCGGCCACGGCGATGGAGCTGAAGGACGTCAAACCGGGGCAGGGGCTCTGATGCCGTTTTCTTTCAAAGAAAACGGGCCGGAATTTTTGAAAAATTCCGTTTGCGCGGCAGTGACAGCGGTGGCTCTGGTTGGGTCAGCGTCGGCTGTGACACTCATGGAGTGCGACCGGACCACGCACATCTCGCATGGGGGCGAAGCGGATCACATGGATCTAGGCGATGGCCGTGTGATGTGGCGCGATTGGTGGAGCCAGGAGGGGTCGGCAACGTCGTTTACCCTTGTCGACTGTGTGCCCGGTGCTGCGCTGACCTTCCGGACGCAGGAAGAGAACATGGGCAATCGCTTGCCCTTTGACCGCACCGACGCCGCACTGCAAGTGATCAATCGACACGAAAGCGGCGCACGCGCTTTTGCCACCTTTGACCGCATGGCCGCCGATCTGGACGGGATCGCGCGGGACATCGACATCATCACGCTGGATGCAGAGCCTTGCGCATGCGCCGCACTCTACCCCGAGGCTCGGGGCGACAAGACAGAATTCATGCTGGGCTGAGGCCCGGTAACAGACGACAAGCGGGGATATGCCCCGGAGGGACGACATGATAGGACTTGAACACTACCTGACGGTCGCGGCGACGCTGTTCGTCATCGGCATCTTCGGGCTTTTCCTGAACCGCAAGAACGTGATCATCCTGCTGATGAGCATCGAACTGATGCTCTTGGCGGTGAATATCAACCTCGTGGCGTTCTCCAGCTTCCTGGACGACCTCGTCGGGCAGGTGTTCACCCTGTTCGTGCTGACCGTTGCGGCGGCCGAGGCGGCCATCGGTCTGGCCATCCTGGTCTGTTTCTTCCGCAACCGCGGTACCATCGCCGTCGAAGACGTCAACGTGATGAAGGGCTAAGTCACAATGGAAACCATCCTTCTCTTTGCCCCGCTTGTCGGCGCGCTGCTCTGCGGCTTTGGTTGGCGTGTTTTTGGTGAGGTCGCGGCCTGCTGGATCGCCACGGGCTTGCTGTTCCTGTCGGCTATCCTGTCGTGGATTGTGTTCATCACCTTTGACGGCACGACCGAGACCATCCAGATCCTGCGGTTTATCGAAAGCGGCAGTCTGAGCACGGACTGGTCCATCCGTCTGGACCGGCTGACCGCGATCATGCTGATCGTGATCACGACGGTGTCGAGCCTCGTCCACCTCTATTCTTTCGGCTACATGGATCACGATCCGCAGTGGCGTGAAGGCGAAAGCTACAAACCCCGCTTCTTTGCTTACCTGTCTTTCTTTACCTTCGCGATGCTGATGCTGGTGACAGCTGATAACCTCGTGCAGATGTTCTTTGGCTGGGAAGGCGTGGGCGTCGCATCCTACCTGCTGATCGGGTTCTACTACCGCAAGCCTTCCGCAAATGCGGCGGCCATCAAGGCGTTTGTCGTGAACCGGGTTGGTGATTTCGGCTTTGCCTTGGGCATCTTTGCGCTGTTCTTCCTGACCGACAGTATCAACTTCGACGACATCTTTGCCGCTGCACCTGAGTTGGCTGAGACGCAGCTGACCTTCCTCTGGAGCGAGTGGAACGCGGCGAACCTTGTGGCTTTCCTTCTGTTCATTGGCGCGATGGGCAAGTCGGCGCAGCTGATCCTGCACACATGGCTGCCGGACGCGATGGAGGGGCCGACGCCTGTGTCCGCGCTGATCCACGCCGCCACCATGGTGACGGCAGGTGTTTTCCTTGTGTGCCGCATGTCGCCGGTGATGGAGTTTGCGCCTGAGGCGATGGCATTTGTCACTGTGTTGGGTGCGATTACGGCCTTTTTTGCGGCGACCGTGGGGCTGGTGCAGACAGACATCAAGCGTGTGATCGCGTACTCTACCTGTTCGCAGTTGGGCTACATGTTCGTCGCTGCGGGCGTTGGCGTCTACTCGGTCGCGATGTTCCACCTGTTCACGCACGCTTTCTTTAAGGCGATGCTGTTCCTTGGTGCCGGCTCGGTCATCCACGCCATGCACCATGAACAGGACATGACCAACTACGGCGGGTTGCGGAAGAAGATCCCCTATACATTCTGGGCCATGATGATCGGCACGCTGGCCATCACTGGCGTGGGTATTCCGCTGACGGGCTGGATAGGCTTTGCGGGCTTCGCATCGAAGGATGCGGTGATTGAGAGCGCCTATGTTGGTTCGACCTTCGCCTTCTGGGCGTTGGTGATCGCGGCGCTGTTCACGTCTTTCTATTCGTGGCGCCTGATGTTCTTGACCTTCTATGGTGAGGCGCGCGGCGACAAGCACACGCATGAGCACGCGCATGAAAGCCCGATGGTCATGCTGATCCCGCTGGGTGTGCTGTCCCTGGGTGCGATGTTTGCTGGGGCGATCTGGTACTCGTCTTTCTTTGGCAAGCCGAACGAGGTGATCAAGTTCTTTGGCGGTCATTACGAGGTACCTTCGGAAGAGATCAAAAATGCCGTGGCCGAGCGCAGCCCGAAAGCATCCGAGCTGAAGTATGTGATGGAAGATGCGCCGGGTGAGGCAGGGATCTACATCGCGCCTGAAAACACCGTCCTGCATGAGGCCCATTACGTGCCAACTTGGGTCAAGCTGTCGCCCTTTGTGTCGATGCTGCTGGGATTTATCGTGGCGTACTGGTTCTACATCAAGAACCCCGCGCTGCCGGGACGTTTGGCCGAGAACCAGCGCCCGCTCTACCTGTTCCTGAAGAACAAGTGGTACTTTGATGAGCTCTATAACTTCATCTTTGTCGGACCTGCCATGTGGCTCGGCAAGAAGCTGTGGAAGCGCGGCGATGGTGACGTGATTGACGGCACGATCAACGGGTTGTCGATGGGCGTTGTGCCCTTCATCACCCGCCTCGCGGGCCGTGCGCAGTCCGGCTACATCTTTACCTATGCCTTCGCCATGGTGATCGGGATTGCTGTCCTTGTCACCTGGATGACGCTCAGCGGAGGAGCGAACTGATGGACAATATCCTTTCCATCACCACTTTCATGCCTGCGCTGGCGGCCTTGATCCTGGCCGTGTTCCTGCGGGGTGAGGATGAGGCGGCGCAGCGCAATGCCAAGTGGGTTGCGATGGCGACGACCATCATCACCTTCATCGCATCGCTGTTCATCCTGTTCGACTTCGATCGCAACGACACCGGCTTCCAGATGGTGGAGCAGGGCGAGTGGATCATGGGCCTAACCTACAAGATGGGGGTCGATGGGATCAGCGTTCTGTTCGTGATGCTGACCACCTTCATGATGCCGCTTGTTATCGCGGCGTCCTGGTCCGTGACGGACCGGGTCAAGGAATACATGATCGCCTTCCTGCTCTTGGAGACGCTGATGCTCGGCGTGTTCATGGCGCTGGATCTGGTCCTGTTCTACCTGTTCTTCGAGGCCGGCCTGATCCCGATGTTCCTGATCATCGGGATCTGGGGCGGGGCGAACCGGATCTACGCGAGCTTCAAATTCTTCCTGTACACCTTCCTCGGCTCGGTGCTGATGCTGGTGGCGATGGTTGCGATGTATGCTGATGCGGGCACCACGGATATTGAAGCGCTGCTCAACCACCAGTTCGGGAGCGAAACGTTCAGCCTGCTGGGTATGCAGATCGTCGGCGGGATGCAGACGATCCTGTTCCTCGCCTTCTTTGCCAGCTTTGCTGTCAAGATGCCGATGTGGCCGGTCCACACCTGGCTGCCTGATGCGCACGTGCAGGCCCCGACGGCGGGTTCAGTCGTGCTGGCGGCCATCCTGCTGAAGCTGGGTGGCTACGGGTTTATCCGCTTCTCCTTCTCCATGTTCCCGGTTGGATCAGAGGTGATGGCGCCGCTGGTTCTGTGGATGTCGGCGATCGCGATTGTCTACACATCGCTCGTGGCGCTGGTGCAGGACGATATGAAGAAGCTGATCGCCTATTCGTCCGTTGCCCACATGGGCTTTGTGACGATGGGCATCTTCTCGGCCAACCAGCAGGGCCTCGATGGCGCGATTTTCCAGATGCTGAGCCACGGCTTCATCTCCGGCGCGCTCTTCCTGTGCGTTGGCGTGATCTACGACAGGATGCACACGCGCGAGATTGATGCCTATGGCGGTCTGGTGAACCGGATGCCGGCCTATGCTCTGATCTTTATGCTGTTCACCATGGCCAATGTGGGCCTGCCGGGCACCTCCGGGTTCGTGGGCGAGTTCCTGACGCTGATGGCGGTGTTCCAGGTCAACACGTTGGTGGCGGCTGTGGCGACGACCGGTGTGATCTTCTCTGCCGCCTACGCGCTTTGGCTTTACCGTCGGGTGGTCATGGGCGATCTGATCAAGGAGAGCCTGAAGTCGATCACTGATATGACGCGGCGGGAGAAGGCGATTTTCGCACCGCTGGTGGTGATGACGCTGCTGCTGGGTGTGTATCCGGCGCTGATCCTCGACATCATCGGGCCGTCGGTGGCCGCCCTTGTGACACAATACGATACGGCGCTCGCCGCAGCTGAGGCTGCGACGATGGTTGCCGAGAATTAAGGAGCCGACGGATGTCTGCTGATCTGACCATCATCCTGCCCGAGATCCTGCTGGCTGTGTTTGCCATGCTGGGCCTGATCGGCGCGGTCTATACGTCCAAGGACGATCTTGCCTCTCCGCTCCTCTGGGCAACCTCTGCCGTGTTTCTGGCTGTCGCGGCGTGGATCGGATTTACGGGCGAGGGCACGAATGTAGCCTTTGGCGGGATGTTCATCGACGACGGGTTTTCGCGCTTTGCCAAGGTGACGATCCTTGTTTCCGCGGCGGCCGTTCTGTTGATGAGCGAAGGGTATATGTCGCAGCGCGGCCTCTTGCGCTTTGAATACCCGATGCTGGTGGCACTGGCCGCTGTCGGCATGATGACCATGGTGTCGGCGGGTGACCTGATGGCGCTCTACATGGGCCTCGAACTGCAGTCGCTGGCGCTGTACGTCGTGGCATCGCTGCGCCGTGACAGCGTCAAATCGACCGAGGCGGGCCTCAAGTATTTCGTCTTGGGTGCGCTGTCGTCGGGCCTGCTGCTCTATGGTGCATCGCTCGTCTATGGCTATGCCGGCACTACACTGTTCTCGGGCATCGTTCAGGTTGCGGAAGAGGGTGTGTCGCTGGGCCTCCTCTTTGGCCTCGTGTTCCTGATGGCGGGTTTTGCGTTCAAAGTCTCTGCCGTGCCGTTCCACATGTGGACGCCGGACGTCTACGAAGGCTCACCCACGCCCGTCACGGCCTTCTTTGCGACGGCCCCCAAGGTGGCTGCCATGGCGCTTTTTGCGCGCGTGATGCATGATGCCTTTGGCGGAGCGGTCGCGGACTGGCAACAGGTCATGGCGCTCTTGTCGGTGCTGTCGATGTTCCTTGGTGCCTTCGCTGCGATTGGCCAGACCAACATCAAACGCCTGATGGCGTTTTCGTCCATTGCCCATATGGGGTACGCGCTGATGGGCCTTGCCTCCGGCACCGCGCTCGGGGTTGAGGCGATGCTCGTCTACATGGCGATCTATGTCACTATGAACATTGGCACATTCGCCTTCATCCTGATGATGGAGAAGGACGGCCAGCCGGTCGTCGAAATCTCATCGCTCAAGATGTATGCCAAGCGCGAGCCGGGCAAGGCGTGGGCGATGCTGTTCCTGATGTTCTCGCTCGCCGGCGTGCCGCCGATGCTGGGGTTCTTCGGTAAGTTCTATGTGCTGCGCGCGGCCTATGAAGGCGGGCTGGTGTGGCTGGCCATCGCGGGTGTGATCGCTTCGGTCATTGGTGCCGTCTATTACCTACGGATCGTCTACTACATGTTCTTTGGCGAGACGCAGGATGAGGGGCTGAATGGCGGCAAGTCTCCGATCCTTTGGGCGATGTTGATGGGGTCGGCGGCGGTCATGCTGTTTGGGATCATAAATATGTTCGGTGTGGATACGGCGGCGGCGGCTGCGGCGCTGACATTGGTGAACTAGGCGCTTGATGGCAAATCAGCCCTTCCTTCTCGGTGGCAAAGCCACCTGTCAGGCAATGGGGCAGGATTTTTTGGCAACAGGAAAGTCATGAGCGCTTGGCCTTCAGGCTACGGGCGGCGTGTGTTGCCATCGGTGGACTCGACGCTCAGCGAAGCGGCGCGTATCGCATCCGATCTCTCGGGCCCTGAATGGATTTTGGCGCTGACCCAGACAGCGGCACGCGGTCGGCGTGGTCGGGCGTGGTCGATGCCCGAGGGAAACTTTGCTGGCACGCTTGTGTTGCCCCTGGACGAGACGCCGGGGCAGGCGGCCCTGCGATCCTTTGTCATGTCACTTGCCTTGCGGGACGCTTTTGTTGCGGCGACGGGGCGAGAGGATGCCTTTGCCCTGAAGTGGCCCAATGATGTGCTTCTGCGCGGCGGCAAGGTTGCCGGCATCCTGCTGGAAAGCATTGGCAGCGGTGCCGGTATCACGCATCTGGCGATCGGGATTGGGGTCAACCTGGCCGCGGCTCCCGCGGTGAGCGAGGTAGAGCAAGGCGCCGTGCGGCCTGCTGCGCTGAAAACGGCCCTTGGTACGGTCATCTCGCCCGAAGACTTTCTCGACCTCTTGGCCGCGGCCTATGCCCGATATGAGGATCAGCTCCGCACCTATGGCTTTGCGCCGATCCGGACAGCGTGGCTTGCCCACGCGGCGCGTCTGGGGGAGCCGATCAAGGCCCGGACCACGCGGGACGAATACATCGGCACTTTCGTGGACGTGGACGGGGATGGCCAACTTGTTCTAGAGACGGCCAAGGGCCGGATCACCATCCCGGCGGGTGACGTTTACTTCTGAGGGGGCAGGCCATGCTTCTGACCATCGACTGCGGCAACACGAATACTGTGTTTTCGATCTGGGACGGGACCAAGTTCCTGGCCACCTGGCGCACCTCGACCGAATGGCAGCGGACAGCGGATCAGTATTATGTCTGGCTGTCGACACTGATGGAGTTCCAGAAGCTGGATGTGGAGATCACGGATGTGATCATCTCGTCCACCGTTCCGCGTGTGGTCTTCAACCTGCGCGTTCTATGCGACAGGTACTTCAATTGCCGCCCTTATGTCGTTGGCAAACCCGATTGCCTGCTGCCCGCGCCGCCGCGCGTGGACGAGGGCACGCAGATTGGCCCGGACCGTTTGGTAAACACGGCCGGAGCCTATGACCGCTGCGGGGGCGACCTGATCGTGGTTGATTTCGGCACCGCAACGACTTTTGATGTGGTGGCCTCGGACGGGGCCTATGTCGGTGGTGTGATTGCCCCCGGTGTGAACCTGAGCCTTGAGGCGCTGCACTCCGCCGCTGCCGCCCTGCCGCATGTGGACATCACCAAGCCGCAGGCCGTAGTGGGTACCAACACGGTCGCCTGCATGCAGTCCGGCGTGTTTTGGGGTTACGTGGGCCTTGTCCGTGAGATATGTGCCAGAATTAAAGCGGAGCGCGACCGCGACATGCGCGTGATTTCGACAGGGGGGCTGGCCCCTCTGTTCCAACAGTCCGAAACGCTGTTTGACGACTTTCAAGACGATTTGACGATGCATGGCCTGACGGTCATTCATCGCTTTAACAAGGAAAACACCTAAACTTATGAGCAGTGAACGTTTGATCTACCTGCCCCTCGGGGGGGCGGGTGAAATTGGTATGAATGCCTATGTCTATGGGTACGGGCCGCAGGATGCCGAGCGGCTGATCGTGGTCGATCTGGGCGTGGCCTTTCCCGATATGGACGGCACACCGGGCGTGGATCTGATCCTGCCCGACATTGCCTGGCTGGCAGAGCGGAAGGACCGGATTGACGGTATCTTTGTCACCCACGCGCACGAGGACCACGTCGGCGCTGTGGCCCACACCTATGAGCAGCTTGGCGCACCGATCTATGCACGCCCCTTCACCGCGAACATCGCGCGGCGGAAGATGGACGAACACGGGCACCCCGACAATGCCGTGCGTGTTGTGGCGGGCTGGCCCGATCAGGTGCAGGCGGGGCCGTTCAAGGTGGGCTTTCTGCCGATGTCCCACTCGATCCCGGAAAGTGCAGGCCTGATCATCGACAGCCCCGAGGGCCGCGTGATCCACTCCGGTGATTTCAAGCTGGACCCGACCCCTGTGGTGGGTGAACCCTTTGACCCGGACCTGTGGGCCGAGGTCAGCAAGGACGGGGTCAGGGCGCTGATTTGTGACAGCACCAACGTCTTTTCGCAGCATCCCGGTCGGTCTGAACTGTCCTTGGGACCGGAGATCGAGAAGCTGGTGCGCGGGCACGAGACGGGGATGGTTGTGGCGACGACCTTCGCCTCCAACGTGGCGCGGGTGAAGACGCTGGCTGAGGCTGGTGTCGCTGCTGGGCGGTCTATCGTTCTGCTGGGCCGCGCGATGCGCCGGATGATTGAGGCTGCCATTGAGACGGGCGTGCTGACTGATTTCCCGACCGTTGTCAGCCCCGAGGATGCAAAGAGCATTCCGCGCGAAAACCTGATGTTGTTGGTGACTGGTTCGCAGGGTGAGCGGCGGGCAGCCTCTGCCCAACTGGCAAATGGCAAGTATATGGGGTTGGAGCTGAAGGAAGGGGACCTGTTTTTGTTCTCCTCCAAGACCATTCCGGGCAATGAAAAGGGTGTGATCCGCATCATCAACCAGCTCTCTGAGAAGGGTGTGGATGTTGTTGATGATTCCTCTGGCCTCTATCACGTGTCGGGCCACGCCAATGGCCCTGATCTGGAGCGGTTGCAGGACATCGTGAACCCGCAGATCGTTGTGCCGATGCACGGCGAACACCGGCACTTGCGTGCGCATGTTAAGCTGGCCGAGGGCAAGGGCCGTACGGGTGTGCTGGCTGTGAACGGGATGATGATTGATCTGTCGGGTAACGCGCCGACCGTGGCCGAATATATCGAAACCGGACGGACGTATCTGGACGGTGCGGTCCAAATTGGCGCGCTCGACGGTGTTGTCCGCGACCGTATCCGCATGGCGCTGAACGGGCATGTGCTGGTGACACTGATCCTCGATGAAGAGGATGAGCCATTGGGCGAGCCGTGGTGCGAGCTGATGGGACTGGCGGAGACGGGGCGGTCGAAGGCCGCGCTGGTCGAGGTGCTGGAAGAAGATCTGGGTCAGTTCCTGGGCCGGGCCGATGCCAAGACGCTGCGCGACGACGACAGCCTGACCGAAGCATTGCGCCGGATCGTGCGCAAGTCAGCGCAGGACGAGATTGGCAAGAAGCCGGAAGTGACCGTGGTGATTAGCCGGATGCATTGAAAAAGGCGGACCAGGGTCCGCCTTACAATTGCGTGGCGCCCGTTAGCTGGCCATGCGCTCTTCGAAGCTCAGGCCGATGAAGCTGGGGGTGTGATCGCCCAAGCCCACGACCTTGTTCGTGCTGCGATCATCGCGTGACGACGACGAACGGCTGCGGCTGGAAGAGGAGCGGCTGCGGGATGGCTTCGTCTCTTCGCTGGTCGCTGTGGTTTCTACCGTCTCTTCGGTTTTCGAAGAGGACCGGCTGCGTGTGGACTTCGGTTTGTCTTCTTTCTCGTCTGCCGGTTTCGACGATTTCACCGGGTTGTCGAGGCGCGGGATTTCCTTCTGGATCAGCTTTTCGACGGCATCGAACTGCTTTTCATCGCGCGGCACGCAGATGGTGATCGCCTTGCCCTCACGACCTGCGCGGCCCGTCCGGCCAATACGGTGCACGTAGTCCTCGGGGTGGCCGGGGACGTCGAAGTTGAACACGTGACTGACCGACGGCACATCAAGCCCGCGAGCGGCCACGTCAGAGGCCACCAGGATACGCAGCTCACCATTGCGGAACCCTTCGAGCGTGCGGGTCCGTTGTGACTGGTCGAGATCGCCGTGGATCGGGGCCGCGTCATATTTGTATTTTTTCAAAGACTTGGCTACGATATCTACATCCGTCTTGCGGTTGCAGAAGATGATCCCGTTGGTCAGCTTCTCGCCCTCGGCGTCGATCAGGCCGCGCAGCACTTTGCGCTTTTCCGATGCCTCGCGGTCCTTGCGCGAGCCTTTGAACATGACCACACCCTGTTCAATCGTCTCGGATGCGGTGGCTTGGCGGGCCACTTCGATGCGTTCGGGGTTCGACAGGAAAGTGTTTGTGATCCGCTCGATCTCGGGCGCCATGGTGGCGGAGAAGAACAGGGTTTGGCGGGTGAACGGCGTCAGGCCGAAGATGCGTTCGATGTCGGGGATGAAGCCCATGTCGAGCATCCGGTCGGCTTCGTCCACGACCATGACCTTTACGTCGTTCAGGATCAGCTTGCCACGCTCGAAATGGTCAAGCAGGCGGCCGGGGGTGGCAATCAGAACGTCGACGCCCTTGTCGATCAGGATGTCCTGTTCCTTGAAGCTGACGCCGCCGATCAGCAGCGCCTTGGACAGCTTCACATACTTGGCGTAGGTGTCGAAGTTCTCGGCCACCTGTGCTGCCAGTTCGCGCGTGGGACACAGCACAAGGCTGCGCGGCATGCGCGCGCGAGCGCGGCCACGTGCAAGCGCGGTGATGAGAGGCAGGGTGAAGCTGGCGGTTTTGCCTGTACCAGTTTGGGCGATGCCCAAGACGTCGCGCCCTTCGAGGGCGGCGGGAATCGCGCCTGCCTGAATGGGCGTCGGGTTTTCATACCCGGCTTCTGCGATGGCTTTCAGGACCTTTGTGTTCAGGTTCAGATCAGAGAATTTTGTCATGTATGTCCGTAGGTTGCGGACACTGACTTGGCCCGCTGCGTCTGGTGATGTCGGCCCGATTGGCCCAAGTGGAGGCACCGTGCCCCGACATGCTGCGCGTGCATAGCAAAGGTGCCGCGTTCCGTCAAACGGGCGCGTCGGGGAAGTGTTTTGCCAACAGGGCGTCGAGGTTCAGGTCAACCTCGCGCAGCGCCCCGTGTGCTTGAAGCCGTGCGCGCATGTCCGGGCTATCGCCGATCACTTCGTCGTAAAAGGCGCGCAGGCCGCTCTCTCCGTCGTTGGCTTCGAGATAGTGAAAGAGGTCATGCAAGGTCATGCCCCCGTTTTCGGGCTTCTTGGCCGGTTTCAACTCGGCGCGGTAAGAGCCCTTGCTGAGCCTGTAGTCGTACGCAGCGCGCCATGCGGTCCATGATGTTGCATGACAATGCGCAAGCGCGATGTCCGGCAATTCGACTGCGTTGGGGATGATCTGGTCGTTTTGAAAGGCGTTGTGAATCCGGATCTGGACATCGGGCAGGCTCGTGCGGACAAAGAGTTTTCCGGCCACGTGACTGAGAAAGCCGCCCGTAAGGTAATCACCGAATGTGGGGTAGATGGCGCGGACCGTTTTTGCGCGGTTTGGCCCTGCTGGAAGAAACGTCTTGAAGGCGGTGTCTGATCCACCCAGCAACTCCATCGGCCTGACCCGGGCCAGTGTTTGGCCACGGTCCAGAGCGGCCAGGGACTGCCCGACTGTCAGGTCCGACACAAGGAACTCGTCGGCATCCATGTGAATTCGTCGGCATCCATGTGAATGAGCCAATCAACCTCCGCCCGTCGGTGGTAAGCATGCGTGGCATTCATGGTTTGCCGGGCCTGATGCTTGACGGGCCGACGTCCGCCCAGCTTTTTCCAATGTGCTGCATCGCAGGTCTGAACGCGCACTTTAGGATGATCTTTCAGTGGGTTGAAGGCAGCCGGGTTGTCATCATCGAGGTAGATATAGAGCCGATGCGCACCCAGCTCGATGTGATAGGCCGCAAAGCGCAGAATGTCGGCTGCAGGTGCCAGGATGGTTGCGGACAGTCCCCAGTTCATTCAATTGCCTTGTATGCTTGCATACGCGCGAAGACGGTTGCGCGGTCGTTCATCAGCATGCGGAGCATGCGCATGGCGAGGGGCCGCATCGTCCTTTCGCGTTCCGCGAGTTGCCACAGGCGGGCCAACAGAACCTTGTCGAGGTCGCCCTTTTCGATGGAATAGGGCGGCATGTCGAGGCCGAGAGGCGGGCGGTGTTTGTGGCGGACGAATTTCATCTTTTCATGCCCTGGCTTGCCAGTGCACCTGCGTTCGCTGTCGTGCAATTTGATCAGATCAAACAGGGTTGACAGCCCCATGCCAAGTGCGCGTTGATCCCCGGTTTCGCCGCAATCCGCGAAAGTGGTGGTTGCAGAGATCAGCCACCTGACACTTAGCGTATCAGCGAGTTTTCTGCCTTCCTCGCGCCATATGCGGAAGAACAGAGGCATGGCGGCGGGGGGTGGTTTATTGCGCCGTGATATTGCGATGAGCAGCGCGTGAAGGTGAAGAATTTGCGGCGCACCTTCGAATTCTTTCTGCAATTCCAGATGCTTGCGTCGAATGTCGTAGCGAGGCGTATCCGAGTATTTCAGCGTTGCGGCTGGTACGGTGCGGTCCCAGAGTGGTGTCAGATCAGAGGTCAGAGGCGGCAAAAGATCAGCGGCATTTTCAAAGGGACGCTGCCGCCTTTCCAGGAACCTCATGAGCGAGACATAGTCGCCAGGATAGATTGAGCTTTCGTCTGCGCCCATCCGCCTAGACCATCATTTCCTTTGTGGCACTGAGCGTAATGTCGGGGTAATCCCGCGCCACGCGGTCGATGTCCCATTGCAGGCGGGTGAGGTAGACGATGTCGCCATCGTGGTCGTGACTGATGTGCTGCTTGTTACTTTCTGTAAATTTATCAACGGCTTGTTTGTCACCGCTCACCCAGCGGGCAGAGGTGAATTGAGATTGTTCGAACCGCACGGGCAGTCCGTATTCCAACTCGATCCGGCTGGCGAGCACCTCGAATTGCAGCGCGCCCACGACGCCGACGATAAAGCCCGAGCCGATGGACGGTTTGAAAACCTTGGCAGCGCCTTCCTCTGCAAATTGCATCAGCGCCTTTTCCAGATGTTTCGCCTTGAGCGGATCACCGGCACGGACGCCTTGCAAGAGTTCAGGCGCAAAGCTGGGAATACCCGTAACACGCAAAGCTTCACCTTCGGTTAACGTGTCGCCGATGCGCAGTTGGCCGTGGTTCGGGATGCCGATGATATCGCCGGCCCATGCTTCTTCCGCAAGCTCACGGTCGGAGGCGAGGAACATGACCGGGTTCGAGATCGCCATGGGTTTTTTGGACCGGACATGGGTCAGTTTCATGCCTCGTTTGAAGTGGCCCGACGCCATGCGGAGGAAAGCTACGCGGTCGCGGTGCTTGGGGTCCATGTTGGCCTGCACTTTGAAGACAAAGCCGGAAACCTTTGATTCTTCGGGCGAAATCTGGCGGGGCTCCGCGGATTGCACCTGCGGTTCGGGGCCGTAGTTCGCGATGCCATCCATCAGTTCCTTGACGCCGAAGGAGTTGATGGCGGAGCCGAACCATATGGGAGTGAGCGTGCCCTGGAGCATCGCCTCAGGGTCCAGCGGGGGCAGCAGCTCGCGCGCCATTTCCAGCTCTTCGCGGAGTTGGTTCAGTTGTGCTTCGGGCACGTGGTCAGCGAGCTTGGGATCGTCCAAGCCATTGATTTCAATGCTTTCCGCGACCTTGTTGCGGTCGGCGCGGTCCATCAGCTCCAGCCGGTCGCGTAGGATGTCGTAGCAGCCGATGAAGTCGCGGCCCATGCCGATGGGCCATGACGCAGGCGTCACGTCGATGGCCAGGTTTTCCTGAATTTCGTCAATGATCTCAAAGACGTCGCGGCTTTCGCGGTCCATCTTGTTGCAAAACGTCAGGATCGGCAGGTCGCGCAGGCGGCAGACCTCGAACAGCTTTTGGGTCTGGCTCTCAACCCCCTTGGCCCCGTCGATGACCATGATCGCGGCGTCCACTGCGGTGAGCGTGCGATAGGTGTCTTCGGAGAAGTCGGAGTGGCCGGGCGTATCCACAAGATTGAACCGGAACGTGTTGGTTTTACTTGTGAAATCGAAGGACATGGCGGAGGCGGAGACCGAGATGCCGCGGTCTTTTTCCATCGCCATGAAGTCAGAACGGGTGCGCCGTGCCTCGCCCTTGGCCCGCACCTGTCCGGCCATCTGGATGGCGCCGCCAAACAGAAGGAATTTCTCGGTCAGGGTCGTCTTGCCCGCGTCGGGGTGCGAGATGATCGCGAAGGTGCGGCGGCGGGCGATTTCGGGGGGCAATGCGGGGCGATTGTCTAGCATGAGCGCCGTATATCGGGGGGCGTCAAAGGGGGCAACACCGGGGTGTCACCCCCTGTGCACCATGCGTACACCCCCTGTGCACCGGGAGCGCACGCATGGCTCAGGATGCATTAAGGATTTGGTGACAGTCTTGCGCGTGACCGACACGACCCAACGCATGAGGTGTAGCAATGTGGGGACCAAAGAATAAGGCGCAGCTTGATCTGCAAGTGACCCTGGACCGTCATCAGGACGCGATGCGTCGCACGCATATCGAGGACTCGATCCCGATGGCCTGGAACGGACTTGACAGTTTTGATGGTGTGGCACCGCACAAGACGCGGGTGACCATTCGGCTGGATGCCGACATGGTGAAGTGGTTTCGCAAGCTGGGTCCAAATTATTCGCAACGGATGAATGATGTTTTGCGCATCTATTGGTCTGCGCTGATGGGCGGCCAGATCAGCGCGTATATCGGAGATGATCCGATGCCGCGGATGCAGTTGGAGATGAACGATTTGAACCGTCGGCTGAAAGAGCAGAACGCGGAAATGGGGATTACCTGACGGTACTGCCAAAAACTGACAGTGGGTAGGCGTAGGGTGTATCCTGTCACCAACGGAAAGGACACCCCATGTCACTGAACGATGTCGCCAAGGAACTGGTTGCAGGTTGCCGCGAGGGTCGCGAGACCGAAAACCTTGAAAAGCTTTATGCCGCTGATGTGGTGTCCGTCGAGGCCATGGATATGGGGCAGGGGCGCGAGACCCATGGCCTTGATGGGATCCGGGGCAAACACGCCTGGTGGGACGGCACCTTTGAGGTGATCGAGGCGGACGTGTCCGATCCGTTCCCGCATGGCGACGACCGCTTTGCCGTGACCTTTGCCGTGAAGGCCAAGAACAAGGAAACCGGCGAGGTCACCGATATGAACGAGGTGGCCGTCTATCACGTTGCGGATGGCAAGATCACCCGTGAGGAGTTTTTCTACGGGCCGTGATCAGGGCCGCGCGATCAGCACGTCGCAGGGCGGATCGAGCATGAGGTCCGTGGCCAGCGATCCAAGCAGGCTGCGGGCCGATCCGACCCGCCCGTGGGCGCCCACGGCAAGCAGGTCGACATCGCCCAGTTCCACCTTGCTGCGCAGGATGGGCATGGGCGCACCGGGCAGGATTTGGATGTCGCTCATGTGCGATGTGGGCAGCGTTTCGGAGGCGAGCCAGCTTCGGGCCGAGGCTTCGGCTTCCTTGCGGAAGGATGCTTCGATTGCGTCGCCTGCCGCCTGGGTGCGCGACAGCCGCCCGGCATAGGGCACGTTGAGCGCGTGGACGGGGTGCAGCTTGGCCTCTGGCGCGATGGAATGGGCCATGCGCAAGGCCGCGCTGCTGGCCGGTGAGAAGTCGCAAGCAGAAACTACGTTTTCATAGTGGTGGTCGGCCCGGTCTGTGACCAGCAGCACAGGTGTCGAGGTGTGCCGGACGATGCGCTGCATCGTCGTCTCGCGCAAGAGGTCGAGGAAGGGGCGGACGCGGTGCGTGCCCATGACCAGCAGGTCCACATCCGCAGTACACGCGTGCAGGATGTCGGTGGTTGGGTCGCCGGGTTCGGCCCGGACCGTGACATTCACCCCCACGCAGACAGAGCTCACGAACCGGTCGAGGGCGGCGCGTGTTTTGGCGTGGAGCGTATCAATGACCTCGGCCGGCATGGCGTCGTCCATCACCGTCAGCACCGTCAGCGCGGCGCCATGCGCGCGCGCGATATGGGCCGCCCGGCGCACGGCCCGGTCCGAGCGCGTGGACAGGTCGGTTGCCACCAGGATCGAGGTCAGTTTGGTCATCGAAGTCTCCGTTCCAGATCGTTAAATCCGGTATGGAGCAACGCCCGTCAGAACGGGTTGATCTGCGTCAACCGTGCCGCGATTTCAGCGGGTGGATGCACGCTTGAGCAGTTCGGCCGCATCGGGCCGGTCGAGAAGTGTTTCGGTCACGTCGAGCCCAGACAGCCCCCCGTCCATATGCGCCGTGAGACGGGCCGACATCTCGATCGGGACGACCGGTGCGGTGCGGGTGTCGATCAGCAGGGATTCCGCGGCGATCCCCTCGGCATAGATGATCTGGTGGGTGTCAAAGAGCAGTTCGAAATAATCGACAAAGCCGCCGTCCTGGACCGTTACGCTGTCGCCGTTCACGAGGTGCCGCGCCTTGACCAGCAGTTCGGAGCGTCCGGCCCCCAGCCGGTCCTTGCGCTGGTAGATGAAGAGCCGGTGGTCGGGTGAGACGATCAGGTCGCGGTCGTTGTTGAGCGTGCCCGCCCGGATGCGGATGGGGGCGAAGTCACCCGTCGCCCGCACGGTGGACTGGCCGACCCAGCGCACCTCTTGTACGCCGTCATTGCGGGTGAGGACCCGGTCGCCGACGTCCAGCTCTTCGATCGGTTTCTGGGCTCCGGAGGCCATCGTGATATGGGTGCCGCGGGTGAACCGGGCGCAGGCGAGGTGGGCGAATTTGGTGCGCGCCTCCTCCCGGTCGATGCCTACGAGGTTGTAGGGTGTGCGTGGGGCGAGTGCCGCGAGCGGCAGCAAGTAGATGTCGGCGATATGGCCGTCGGCATCCACTTCGACCAGCACGATGGCGTCGGTGATATGCCCATCCGGCGACATCAGTGTCAGCGCGCAGTCGAGGTGGATGGCCGCTCCCGGCATGCCGCATTCGCTGCCGCCTGCCACGACCATGTGTGTGGCGTCGCCTGCATGCAGGGCCAGACGTGTGAGGTGGGTATGCGGCGACAGGGTATAGACGTCGTCGAGCATCAATTCGCCGGCGGGTGCCAGCGCGTCGCCGAGATTCGCACCCTGGCTCACCACAAAGCCGCCGCCGCGATAGACGGGCATGCTTTGCGCAGGCGTGAGGGCGGTGTCGGTCATGTGGAGGCTCGGTGTTACGTCTATGTCTTTTAACGTAGAATTGTGGCGGGGGTCGGTCAACGGTTCGGCGTTTTGCTGGCGCATTGGTGAGCGGGCCGTTACCTGTTGGGATCAGACGAGACTGGGAGAGTGATCATGGATCTGGGAATTGCTGGCAAGCGGGCGGTTGTGTGTGCGTCGTCCAAGGGATTGGGCCTGGGTTGTGCGGAGGCGTTGGCTGCGGCGGGTGTGCATCTGGTGATGAATGCGCGCGGGTCGGATGCGCTGGAAGCATCGGCCGAGGCCATTCGCGCGGCCCATGGGGTTGAGGTTGCGACCGTGGCAGCTGATGTGACGACGGCCGAGGGGCAGGCTGCGTTGATCGAGGCCGCAGGTGACGCGGACATCCTCGTTAACAATGCGGGCGGGCCGCCTCCGGGCATGTGGCATGACTGGGACCGGGACGATTTTATTGCGGCCCTTGATGCAAACATGCTTGCCCCCATTGCGCTGATCAAGGCGCTGGTGCCCGGCATGATGGATCGCGGCTGGGGCCGGGTGGTCAACATCACCTCGCAATCGGTGAAGGCGCCCATTCCGGTGCTGGGCCTGTCCAATTCGGCACGTGCGGGGCTGACGGGCTATGTGGCGGGCACGTCGCGTCAGGTGGCGAACAAAGGGGTGACGATCAACAACCTGTTGCCGGGCATTCATGCCACTGACCGGGCTGATGCGCTCGATGGTGGTGTGATGAAGGCCAAGGGGATCACGCTGGAGGAGGCGCGGGCAGAACGCGCGGCCACGATTCCGGCGGGGCGCTATGGGACGCGGGAAGAGTTTGGCGCGGCCTGTGCGTTCCTGTGTTCGCAGCATGCCGGGTTCATCGTTGGGCAGAACTTGCTGCTGGATGGCGGGGCGACTGTCGCCACGATTTAGGAGGCCGCGACTGCGCAGGCACACGCGGCCAGTGGCAACGACTGCTTTTGTTTGCAAAAGCTGTCAGCCACACCGTGGAGTATCTGAGCGCCCCGGTCTGCGATTGCTGTCAAATTCTGTCAGTTTCCCGGGTGTATTCGGGGCGCTGACGCAACCCGTTTTGAAGTGAAGGATAGACCGCATGGCCAAGGCGCAGCCGACGTTTTCGTTAAAAGATCAGCTCTTTAATGCAGAGAGTTTAGGTGATCTGGCGGATGAGTTTGCGGCAGGTGTGTCGGGGTTTGACCGGGAGGCGTTTCGCGCGGCGGCGTTGTCGGGGATTGCGGATCGGTCTTTGATGGAATGTCTGGATTGGTTTGCCGATTGTCTGGAGCCGCATCTGGCGTCTGACTTTCCGACCATGGCGGATCAGTTGGAGGCGGCGATGCCGCCCCGCTTGGACCCGTCTTTGCGCGATGATGATTTTGGGCGGTTCATTCATGCGGTTCCGGGTGTGCTGGCGGTGCGCCATGGGCTGGAGGATCATCGGGAGCGGGCGCTGGACCTGCTTTATGAGGCGACGCAGCGGTTTTCGATGGAGTTCTACATCCGCGCGTTTTTAAACCGGTGGCCGGAGAAGACACTTGCCCGGCTGGAGGCGTGGGCGGGGGATGAGAACTACCACGTGCGGCGTCTGGTGAGCGAGGGCACGCGGCCCAAGTTGCCCTGGGCACGGAAGGTGGAATTGACGCTGGACCAGACCTTGCCCCTGCTGGACCTTTTGCAGGCGGACGGGACGCGGTTTGTCACGCGGTCGGTGGCGAACCATCTGAACGATGTGGCGAAGACGGAGCCGGACGCCGTTTTGGGCCGGTTGGAGGCTTGGGAAGCAGACGGTTCGCAGGATGCGAAGGAGCGGACGTGGATGCAGCGCCATGCCTTGCGCACGCTGGTGAAGGATGGGCATCCGGGGGCGATGGCGATGCTTGGCTATCGCGGGGATGCGCCGGTGGATGTGTCTTTGGACATTGGTACGCCGACCGTCGCTTTAGGCGATGCGCTGGAGTTTTCGGTGACCCTTGAGGCGGATGTGGCGTTGCCGGTGTTGGTGGATTACCGCATCCGTTTTGCCCGCCCGAACGGCAAGAGCGGGGAGAAGGTGTTCAAGCTGAAGGTGGCGGAGGTGAAGCCGGGTAAGCCGCTGGTGCTGAAGAAGGTGCACAAGCTGAAGGCCAATGCGACGACCTTTGAGCTGCATCCGGGTCCGCATGGGCTGGTCGTGCAGGTGAACGGCGTGGACCGGGTGGAGGCGTCGTTCGAGATTGTGTGAGGTCGGTCGGGTGCTCTGTTTTGCGCTTGTGCGCAAAAGGCGCCCACCCGCCGACCCTTTAGTCCGTGCGTTTCGGTAGGAAAACCTCGATGGCTGCCACGGCCATGAGGGCTACATCGCCCGCGACTGGGACGTCTAGGCCGCCTTTTTCAGCGATGACCTCTACCGTGCCGTAGGGCAGCAGGTCTGCGATGGCGTCCGTGTCCACGTTCTCGGGCCGTGGGGTTGAGACGTGAACAACCACGCGCATCGTGTTCCGATCTACGTCGAGCGTGTTGAAGATCGGCAGGGACGCCCCTTGCAGCGCCTGTTCGACGGCGCGGCGCGCGGCCTTGGTGTCGTCGCGCCCGTGCAGGTCCACGCCTTGGGCCATTTCGATGATGAGCCGTTGTTCAGGCATTTGGCACCTCCACCGAGACAATCAGCGCGGCTTGGGCCATCACTGTTGGGTTGCCGGTCCCTTCGGGGCGGGCGACGTCGAGGCCGCCTTCGGACACGGTGAAAGACGTCTCTCCGTAAGGAAAGACCTCGGCCAGCACCGAGGTGTCCACGAGGTCGGGGCGGGCGCAGCCGATATGGACGTCGATCACCATGTCCTCTTTGCCGACGCCCATGTATTCGGCGAGGTTGATCGAGTTGCGCCAGAGAGCGGCGCGCACGGCGCGGGCCGCGGCCTCGGTATAGCTGCCGCGGCGGAGCGAGGTGCCGAGGCCAAATTCAACGATCATCGGTCCGCTCATTCTGCGACCTCCTGTCTGGGGAACACATAGCATTTGTCGCGGCGTACGCGCAGCCACATCACGGTTTGCGGCTGCGGCAGGAAGACGCCCGGTACGGTGCATTTGATCACCGCACCGCTGTCGTCGAGGCGGAATTCCACGAGGCTTTCATTGCCCATGAAACGCGCGCGCAAGACTTGGGCGCGGGCGGCGGTGCCCTCGGTGGCTGTGGGGGCGGGGCCGACGCCTGCGCGGTCGAAGTCGATTTTGACGTGCTGGGGGCGGAACACGATGTCCACAAGCGTGCCGTCGGCCACGCCGGGGGCGAGGAAGGGGCCGAAGGGGGTGACGGCGAGTGCGCCATCGACCACAGCGCCGAAGCGGTTGGCGTCGGAGAAGAAGGCAACGGAGGCGCGGTCGACGGGCCTTGTGTATACGTTGTAGGGCGCGCCCTGTTGCACGATCTGGCCGTCGCGCATGAGCGCGATTTCGTCGGCCATGCGCATGGCTTCCTCGGGCTCGTGGGTGACGAGCAGGACGGCGGTGTCCTCTTCCTTGAGGATGGCGAGGGTTTCGTCGCGGATGCCGTCGCGCAGGCGGTTGTCGAGGCCGGAGAAGGGTTCATCCATCAGCATGATGCGGGGCCGTGGGGCGAGGGCGCGGGCGAGCGCGATGCGTTGCTGTTCGCCGCCCGAGAGCTGGTGGGGGTACATGTCGATGAAGCGGGACATGCGGACGCGGTCGAGCATTTCCTCGACCCGGGCGCGTTTTTCGTCGCGGGAGCCGGTGAGGCCGTAGGCGATGTTGCCCTCGACACTCAGGTGCGGAAAGAGCGCGAAGTCCTGGAACATCAGTCCGATTTCGCGCCGTTCGGGGGGCACGCGGAAACGGGTGTCGCAGATAAGCGCGCCGTCGACGTAGATTTCGCCGGTGTCCTGCATCTCGACCCCGGCGATCATGCGCAGGGTCGTGGACTTGCCGCAGCCTGAGGGCCCCAGCAGGCATGTCACCTGGCCCGGCAGGATCGACAGGCTAACGCCATCGACCACGCGTCGCCCACCAAAGCTGCGCACAAGGTTGCGAATTTCCAGCCGAGGCGTTGTCACGGCATCCCCATTCCCGATCAAAACAGTCGGGAGGTATCAGGCCCGGCGCGCGCCCGCAAGCACTGCGGCAAAGCCTGCGACAAGAACGAACACGCAGATGATGAGGAGCTGTTCGTATTTGTGCCCATCGGGGAGGATGGCGGAGAAGGTGGGCCAGCTGCGTCCGAAATACGCGAGTGCGCCCAGTATGGCGGCGGCGAAGGCGGCGAGGTAGGACCATGTGGGGATGCTGCGGCCCATGACCAGTCCGACGATAAGGACGGGGGCGAGGAACATGGACGCTGTGCCACTGACAGCGACGGCGTCGAAGAGCGTGGCGTTGCCCCAGAGCGTGAGCACTGTGCCGAGGACCATGAAGACCAGCATGACGGCCCGTCCGCCCATGAGTGTGCGGGGTGCCAGCGACAGTTCTTCGACCACAAGTCGGGCGGACGAGGAGAGGGCGGAGTCTAGCGTTGAGAGGGCCGAGACCAGAAGCGACAGCATCAGAAGGGCGAAGACCCATGTTGGGAACATGCCCGCCCACGTGGTGATCAGCTCGCCTTCGTATTCGGCGCCTATGAGGCTCGCCTGGATGCCGAAAAAGCCGAAGCCGATGATGCAGAGAACCGAGAGCCAGAAGGCGTGGAGGAAGGAGCGGCGTGTCGTGTCTTCGTCCGCGATGAAGCCGCGGTCCATCATCACAGGATCGTGGGCGGGGTAGGAGAAGACCTGGAGCGCTGCGACCGCCAGCAGGACCCAGCCGTTCCATGCACCCGAGGTGCCGGGGGCTGTGAGGACGGCGCCGAGCGAAAAGCCGGGGCTGAGGATGAGGAAGACGAAGGCCACGCCGAAGACGGCGAGGAAGACCAGCATTTGTACGACGTCGGTGCGCAGGGCGGCGCTGAGCCCGCCCCAGGCGGAATAGGCGAGGCCGACGATGGCGACGATGAGGATGGCGGCCGTGCCGCTGCCCTCGATCACCGCGCTGGCGATCAGGCCGACGACGAGGAGGTTGGCGAAGACCTCGGACAACAGGCGGAGGGCGATGACGAGATTGTAGGCCGTGGTGCCGGTTGCGCCGAAGTGGTTCGACAGCCAGTCCTGCACCGATCCGGCCCCTTGGGCACGCAGGCGCGCGACGATGAAGCCGCCGGTGAGGAAACTGCCGTAGTAGGCGGCGTAAGCCAGTGTGCCCGCGATACCGTAGAAGTAGCCGAGGATGGCGGCGTTCATCAGCGACCGGGCGAAGATCCAAGTGGTGACCTGGCTCAGCACCAGCACCCAGAGGCCCGGTGCCTGTCCCGCGATGTGGCCGGCATAGAACCCCTCGACCGTGGCGCGGCGGGGGGCGGCGAGCACGCTGGCCCCGATCAAAACGACAAACAAGGCGACGAGGGCGGCAGGGGTCATGGCGGGCCTTTCGGTTCGGGGGTTTTCTTGAGGGTTAGCAGGCGGTTGGGCGGGCTGCCACCCGGCCTGACAGCTTTGTGAACCGTGCGGTTCCTTACGCTAGCTCAAAGGTTCGGATCGTAGTCCGACAGACGCTTGCCCGGCTCGTCCACGAACATCTCGGGCAGGGCTTCGGCGCTTTGGATAAGGTCGACGCGGAAGACGCGGAAATCGTCGCGCAACTCGCACCATGAGGTGAGTGTCCAGACGCGGCCCCAGTATTCCATGTGCAGGGGGCGGATGGTGCGAGTGGTGATCCGGTCGCCTTTGGAATGGTAGGTGAGCTGTAGCTTCTGCTTGGCCCGGATGGCGGCGCGCAGGGTGGGCATCTGGGCAAAGCCGCGCACAGCATCGGCAAAGGGGTAGACCGCGAATTTCCATTTGTCGGCCTCTGCCACCGTGCGTTCGGGCAGGATGGCGTCGATCTTGTCCGCCAGCGTGCGGGCGGCGGATTTGAGCGTGTCATCCGCCGCCTCGGCCACGATGGCCATGCCGAGGTTGAGCGCCTCAAGTTCTTCGGTCGTGAGGGTGAGGGGGGGCAGGCTGATCGCCTCGGTGATCATGTAGCCGACGCCGCGCTCGCCCTGTACTGGCACGCCCGAGGCGACTAGCGTGTCCATATCGCGGTAGATGGTGCGCACCGACACCTCGCAGGCATCCGCGATCTCTTGCGCCCGATGCAGTTTGCCGTCGCGCAGGATCTGGATGATGTCAAAGAGGCGGTCGGTGCGGCGCATGTTACTCCTGTTGCAGATGGACTTGGGCGTGCCGCATGCTCGCGCTGGGCCCGTCGATCATCTTGACGAATGGTTCGGCGGCAGGGTGTTGCCTGATCTGTGCCGCTGCGCTCTTGGCCGCCTCCAGCGAGGTCCAGAGGATGTGGTCGGTCCAGAGGCCGTCATCATCTACGCTGAGGTGGCGGCTGATCATGCCGCCGGTTTCCTGCAGGAACGGCTCCATATCTGCCGCGGCCTTGGCAAAGGCGTGCGGGTCGGAGCCCGGCAAGAGGCGGAAGGTGACGATTTCTGCGGTTGTGGTCATGGTTTCAATCTCCATCGGGTTGCGATGGGGTGGGTATGGCAAGGCGCTACTGACACTAACCTGTCAGTTGAGTGGGGGCTATCGGAATTTTTCTGAAAAAGTCCCGGTCTCGTGATCGCCACGGGCCTCCGTGCCCTTTTCGCAGCCGCAGCACGCCCATAGAACAGGACGCGACAGGCGGCACTGCGTCGCCAGAGACATGGGAGAGACCAATGGGAATTGGAAATATCGGACTTCCGGGCCTGCTGCTGATCGCCGTTGTGGTGCTGGTGCTGTTTGGCCGGGGCAAAATCTCGAGCCTGATGGGTGAGGTCGGCAAGGGCATCACCAGCTTCAAGAAGGGCATCAATGAGGGCAAGGAAGAGCTGGAAGCGGCCAAGGCGGAAGAGGCCAAGGACGTGACCCCCGAGGCCGACAAAGACAAGGTTTAAGCCATGTTTGACCTTGGCCTGGCCGAGCTGCTGATCATCGGGATCGTGGCGCTTATCGTCATTGGCCCCAAGGAGCTGCCCGTTGTCTTCCGCAATGTGGGTCGCTTTGTGGGCAAGGCCCGCGGTATGGCGCGCGAGTTTTCGACGGCCATGAATCAGGCGGCGGATGAGGCGGGCGTGAAGGACATTCAGCGCACCATCAATACAGCCGCCAATCCGATGAAAAGCGCGATGGATGGGGTGAAGGAGGCGACGCGGGACATGACGTCGTCGCTGACGGACCTTGATCCGGAGAGTGAGACGGGCAAGCTGGCGGCCGAAAAGGCTGAACGGGCTGAGAATGCGCGGAAAATTCAGGCCGCAACCGCACGCGCCCAAGCCGAGCGCAAGGCCAAGGAGGCCGCCGATGCGCTGGCCAAGGCAGAAGAGTTGGAAGCGCAGGCCCCCGCGGCCCCGAAAGAGAGCTAGATGAGCCAGACTGAAGAGTTAGACGACAGCACGGCACCGCTGATCGAACACCTGGCCGAGCTGCGCACGCGGCTTATCCGGTCAGTGATCGCGTTCATCATAGCGATTACTGTGTTCTTTATCCCCATTCAGGGGGATTTTATTGCCGTTCACGTGCTGAACTTCCTGATGGAGCCTATTGTCGAGACGCTGCGCGATCTTGGGGATCCGTCTCCTACGCTGCAATACACGTCTCCGCAGGAATACCTGTTCACGCTGTTCCGCATCTCGATGGTGTTTGGGTTTGCGCTGGCGTTTCCTGTGATCGGGTTTCAGATGTGGCGGTTCGTGGCGCCGGGGCTGTACCGGCAGGAGAAGAACGCCTTTCTGCCGTTCCTGATTGCGTCGCCGGTGATGTTTTTGCTCGGTGCAAGTTTTGCCCAGTTCGTGGTGACACCGCTGGCCATGGCGTTTTTCCTGGGCTTTGCCGACGTGTCGTCGGTGCTGGCGATTGTTTTTGGGGAGCCGGAAACATTGCCCGATGGTGCGGTCATCACGCCAGAAGCGAGTGAGGGGCCGACCATCACTTTCTTCGGGAAGGTGAACGAAAGCCTTGATATCACTCTGAAATTCATCATGGCTTTTGGGCTGTGCTTTCAGCTTCCGGTGCTCTTGACCCTGATGGGCAAGGCGGGGCTGGTGAGTGCAGAGGGCCTCGCCAATGTGCGTAAGTACGCGATGGTGGGCATTCTGGTGCTGGCCGCTGTCGTGACGCCGCCCGATGTTATCACTCAGTTGATCTTGTTTACTGTGGTCTATGGCCTTTACGAGGTGTCGATTTGGCTTGTGCGCAGGGTGGAGAACAAGCGCGAGGCGAAGCTGCGCGCTGAAGGGTACTATGACGACGAAGACGATCTGGGCGATCTGCCTGAGGGTGACGCCAAGTGATCAACGACCCTTTGGACCGCATTGCAGCGGCGTTGGAGCGTATGTCCCCTGCGCCGCTGGAGGCCCCTGATTTCAGCGCCGCATCAGCTTTTGTCTGGCAGACAGATCCGGACCGGCTGGAGCCTGTGCCGCAGGTGAGCCGCGTGCCTTTGGATTTGTTGCTGGGTGTGGACCGGTCGCGTGATACGCTGCTTGCGAATACCCGGCAGTTTGCCAAGGGATTGCCTGCGAACAATGCTCTCTTGTGGGGTGCGCGTGGGATGGGGAAATCAAGCCTTGTCAAAGCAATACACGGCGCACTTGAAGTTGAACATGAGGCGCTGAAGATCGTAGAATTGCACCGTGAAGACCTGCCGTCGGTCGGTCGGTTGCTCTCCGTGCTGCGCGAGGCACCGGATGCCCGGTTTATCCTGTTTTGCGATGATCTGAGCTTTAGCCATGACGATCAGCACTACAAATCGCTCAAGGCGGTGCTCGATGGCGGGATCGAGGGGCGACCGGACAACGTGATCCTTTATGCCACGTCGAACCGCCGGCATCTGATGCCGCGCGACATGATCGAGAACGAGCGGGGCAGTGCCATCAACCCGTCCGAGGCGGTGGAGGAGAAGGTGAGCCTGTCCGACCGCTTCGGCCTGTGGCTGGGCTTTCACGCCTGCGATCAGGACCAGTATCTGGGCATGATCCGGGGCTATTGCGCCGCCTACGGTGTCGAGATTGACGATGACACGCTGTGGGCCGAGGCCATTGAATGGCAGGCGACACGCGGGTCCCGCTCGGGCCGGGTGGCGTGGCAGTATTTCTGCGATCTGGCTGGGCGGCGCGGCGTCGCGCTTTAGGCGGCTAGAAGCTGAGCCTCGTATCCTTTGAGGCAGGGGGCGCACATCGGACCGTAGGCGGTCAGATCGGGGAAGAGCCGTTCGATCTCATCCCGCGCAGGATCGCCCACTGTACCCATGGCGATTGCGCCGGGGTAGAGTGTTTCGCTCCAGATGCCGTGGGAGTGCACGACATTGTGCCGTTCCAGCAGGATGTGGTGATAGGTCACAAGCCCGCCTGACTTGCGATATACACCATCCATGCACAGCAGATCCTTGGCCCGCACAAGCACCTCGTCCTGTCCGTAGAGCAGCTGGGCCCGCCAGTCGGTCAGCAGGATGGCGTGCTGTGGCGAGACGATCAGATCGCTGTCATTGTGCAGCGTGCCTGCCGTGATGACGATGGGGGCGAGGTCATCTGTGGCGACAACGGTTGTGTGGCCTGTCCATAGGATGGGTTGGGGGCCGTCCTCTGCGGTCAATACGAGGTCGCCTGCGGCAAGTGTTTCGATAGCGCGGGGCCCATAGGGCGTGTCGATCATCATCCCCGACGCAAAACAGACAACCGTGCCGCCGAGGCTGGTATGTGGCACCAACTCGCCGTTGTCGGTGATGCCGCCGACGGTGAGGTCGGTATCGGCGGGCGGAAAGCCATCGGGGAAGATCAGGAAGTACCCGTCTTCGTCCGTAGCGCCCGCATCCGCGCCGTCGTTGAGATCATTGTCGTTGTTGAGGTCCACGTCGATGACAGCGACTTCCCACGTCGTGGTCCCGTCGGTGACGGTAAAGGTGTAGTCCCAGATCAGTTGCCGGTCGACGCCGTCGATGGTGACGGTCTGTTCGCCGATCTGGCCGATCCGTTCCTGGTTCTGCACCGTTTCATTGTTGGCGCCGTCGCCGTTGAAGTTCGTGGCGCCGTCATTCTCATTCACAACGAAGTAGGTGGTGTCGCCCGTGTAGCGCCATGTGCCGGAGGGGGCGAAGGCGTAGTTGTTGGCACTGCCGTTGACTGTTGTCTGAGTGCCGCGCAGTGCGCTGTAACCATAGAAAACGGGCATATTTCCGAACCAGTCCAAGTCTTTTTGTTGGATTGGTTCTGAATCCGAAACATGGCAATCTTGCGGCCAATTTCGCTGAATTAAGGCAAAATTGAGGCAAATTTGCAGAGAATGTGGCAGCGCTGCCCGCGCAGGTTGAGGCGGGCGCGCCTTGCCTGGCTGTTATTCGAAGAAGGGGTTTGGATTGACGCTGTCGAAGCCGTCCCGCACCTCGAAATGCAGGTAGGCCGTGTCGGCCGTGTCGCGCAGTTTTGCGATGGATTGCCCCCGCGACACGCTGTCCCCTTTGGCCACGGTCACATCCGCGACATTGGCATAGACGGTCAGCAGGTTGTCGGGGTGGCGGATCACGATGATCGGCACACCGTCGGCGCTTTTGGTGATGGCGGCCACGGTGCCATCTGCGGCGGCGCTGACTGCGCTGCCGGGGGCGGCCTGGATGTCGATGCCTTCGTTACGGCCTTTTGCGTAGTCCCGGATGATTGTGCCCTGCAGCGGCAGTGCCATGTCCGTCGCGCGGGTCGGAGCGCTGGGTTGACCGACATCGGCCACCGGCTCGTCAGGCACGGGCGCGGCCTCGGTCGGTGCGGCGGTGTCGTCATCGGGCAGGGGCTGTGCGGCGCTGGGGGGCAGGGGCGTGGGCGAGCCTGCCCCGGGTGCGGTTGTCCCGGTGTCGTTTGGTCGTGTGGGCGCGGCCTCTCGCGCAACGGGGATGAGCAGGAACTGCCCCTCGCGCACGGCAAAGTCGGCGCCGAGGCCGTTCCATTCCGCCAGCGATTTGACCGGCACTTGATAGAGACGTGCGATGGTAAAGGCCGTCTCGCCCCGTTCGACCTTGTGCCGGACGGGTTCCTGTCCCGTCTGGGGGGCAGGTGTGGTGGGTGTCTGGGCAACGGGTGTAGGGGCTGCATTGTCGATGGCGTTGCCGGCCAGCGTTGTGACGTCCACGGCACCCGGTTGGATGGGTCCCGTGCCAAAGGCCCCGGTTGCGGGTGAGGGTTCAGAGACGCGGCGGGGCAGGGCAATCACTTCGCCTGCGCGCAATGGGACATCTGCGCCAACCCCGTTGAACCGGGCCAATTCGTCGGCGGGCAGGCCCACACGGGTTGCAATGTCAGAGAGTGTATCGCCACGCTCGGCCACCGCGACCTGGTAATTCGGATAGGAAATCACGCCTCGGTCATCCGGACGGGGGCGGTCGGCGGTGATGTTCTGCACGGCGGGCGCGGTTGAGAAGCCGCCGCCCAGACCCCTCAGGTCGAAGTCCAGCGGCTCGTCACAGGCGGCAAGCACCAGCAAGCCACAGGTTGCCATCATCAGGGGCGCACGGCTGCGCTGCTTTGTCGGGATCATCTGCGTCGTCCTCTGCCGGACCCCTCGTGGGTGGGGGCCTTGTCGGTTCGGCGTTAATTTACACCAGTTTCAGTCTTTGCCCAAGCCTTCAAGCAAGGGAACGAAGCGCACATCGCGCAATTCATCATATTCGAGGCCCGTTGCCGTCTTGTGCACGCGGATCAGGCTTTGAACGGCATCCGATTGGCCCACGGGCAGCACCATGATCCCGCCCTCTTTCAATTGGCCGAGCAGAGGGCCGGGCGGGTCTTCGGCGGCGGCGGTGACGATGATGCGGTCGAAGGGGGCCTGGTCGGGCAGCCCGTGCGAGCCGTCGCCGGTGATGGCCGTGATCGTATGCAGGTTCAGCTCGTCAAAGATGTCGCGCGCCTCGCGCACGAGCCGCCGGTGCCGGTCGATGGTGTAGACGCGGCGGGCGAGCTTCGCGAGGATGGCCGCCTGGTAGCCCGAGCCGGTGCCGATTTCGAGCACCTTGTCGCGCGGTGTGACGTTCAGCGCCTGCGTCATCAGCCCCACGACCGACGGCTGGCTGATTGTTTGGCCACAGGCGATGGGCAGAGGCATATCCTCGTAGGCCCTTTCGGCAAAGAGCCCACGGACAAAGGGGCCGCGGTCGATCTCCTCCATTGCGCCCAGCACCCGCGCGTCTGTGACCCCTTTGGATCGCAGGGCGTAGAGGAACTGCATCTTGCGCGTGGCGAGATCGTCGTCGGTCATGTGGCGATGGGTCCGAGCTGGTCCAGCATGTCATGGGCTGTCAGGTCCGCGCGCATCGGCGTGACCGAGATATAGCCGTCGAGGTTCACCGCCGCGTCTGTGTCTGGTGCTGTCGGCACTTGCTGGTCGCCCCCCCGGATCCAGAGGAAGTAACGGCCGTTGGGTGATTGCATCTGTTCGGTGTGAAAGCCCAAGCCGGGCCGCAGACCTTGTGGGACGATCCGGGTGCCTTTGACAGATGCCGCAGCGACGGGCGGGATGTTGACGTTGTAGAACAGCTGGTAGCCGGGCTGCACCTGCGGCGTGGCGGCGACAATCCGCTCAATCAGGGCTTTGCAGTGGGTGGCTGAGGCTTCGAACGGGTCGTCGAGAGCGCGGTTTTCGGGGCCGAAATACTGCGATAGCGCGATGGAGAGCACGCCCTGCAGCGCCCCTTCGATGGCGGCGCCGAGCGTGCCGGAGTAGAGCGCATTTTCAGCCGAGTTATTGCCCCGGTTCACGCCCGACAGGATCAGGTCGGGGGGACCGTCGAGCACCTGGTGCAGCCCGGCCAGCACGCAGTCTGCAGGTGAGCCTTCGACCGTGAAGCGGTTGGGGCCGATCTGCTGGTACATGAAGGGGCGGGCATAGTTGATACAGTGCGCTACGCCCGATTGCTCGAAGGCGGGGGCCACCGTGGTGACCTGTCCATCCGGTCCCGCCACTTCGACCGCGATCCGTTCCAGCACCGCAAGCCCGGGGGCCGAGATACCGTCGTCATTTGTGATGAGAATGCGCATGTTATGCCCCTTTGCGCCTTACTATGGGCCTATGTCGCCTGGGGCAACTGCGGGAGCCTCCGGCGGGGATTTTTTTGAAACAGGGAAGGGGGACCGTCGCGCAAAGGCCGCAGTGCGGCGTTTGAGGTTCGAATGGGCGGAGCCGTGGACCGTTGCGTGGTCGCTACTCAAGGATTGCGACGTGGCGAGACAGCTGTTGGGTCGCTGGAACTCGCGATGTCAGATGCCGAATTCTGACAGGATACGCTTTGCTTCCACCGTTGGATCGTGCAGCGTTGCGCGGTCTTCTCCGGGGTGGAAGCGCGCGCGGGTGGCTGTTGGCATCGGATTGGGGGTCGCGATGTGGACCTTTGGACCCGTTTTGACAGTCTCGGCCTGCCAGCTTTTGGCCAATGCGATCTGAGCTGCCTTTGTAGCACCATAGGCACCGTAGAAGGGTTGTCCGCTGACGGGGTCGTTCAGAAACACGGCTTGCCCATCGATCCCGAGAAGCGGGGCGATATAGGTGATGAGCGTCGCCGTCGCAGCCACATTGCCCGCAATGGACTTCGACATGTCCTTTTCCCCGATCATGTTGGCCGGGGCCAGTGGTGCGGCGTGGATGGCGCAGTGCACCCATAGATCAAGGCTGCCCCAACGGTCGAATATGCCGCGGCACAGGGTTTGCATGGCTGCATCATTGGCGATGTCCATGGGGGCCAGCGTTGCGGCTCCGCCTGCTTCCTTGATCCGGTCGTCCAACTCTTCCAGCGCGCCGGTGGTTTTGGCGACGGCAACGATGTGGTGGGTCGGGGCAAGGGCCAGCGCCATGGCGGCGCCGAGGCCGCGGGACGCTCCGGTGATCAGGGCAGTTTTGGTCATGGCCCGGTCTTGCCCTGCGCGGGCGGGGGCGTCAAGCGGCGCTAGCGTCCGGCATGGGCAGTGTCAGCGTGCGTTGGCCCATACCGCCGTTCAGCACGATCCGATCCTCGCCAATCGCGATGACCGTTCCCTGACGCAGACTGTCACCCACCTGCACCATGCGCGTCTGCCCACCGCCCGAGCGCAGCAGGGCGCGGCGGTTGCTGTCCGAGCCCGCGATGCCCAGCAATTGCAGGTTGCGCAAGGGCAGCGCCCCGCGCTGGGTCGCCAGATCAGCCGTGATGTCGTTGGTCTCTTCGCTCATGACGGGGTCCTGCGCTTTTGTCGAAGCGGGCCGCTAGCACGAGGTTCGGGCAGGGGAAATGGGGGTGGGAGGTGATGCGCAAAGCCTTGCCCATTGACCTTTGGGCAAGTGGCAGCGGGGTGCTGATCAGCGTGCGCGTTTCGCCTTGTGGTAGGTGAGTGTCAGGTGCGCGAGTTGCCACACGGCGTCTTCGTCCAGCGGAACGTGGGTTTCAAACGCCAGCGCCCGCCGGCCGTCATTGTGGAACTGCCCGGGAAAGCGGGTGTCCATCTGCGCGGCGAGGTCCGTCTTGCAATCAACAAAGGCCAGCAGCCTGTCCGGAGTCGAAGGCGACCAGTCCACGCGCAAGGTGGACCCGGTGCGCGCCCGCTTGGGCCGCCATGCGGGTTGGCCCCATTTGAGGCTTTCGTCCAGGGCGCCGATCTCGGCGGAGGTGGCGACGTCATGCACCAGCGCTCGGGTGCGCATGAAATGCGACTGTGCGGCTTCGGGCCAGGTTTCGACGCGGGCGAGGATATCGGTGGGTGTCATGTCCATAGCGCCACTGTGGGTCATGGCCCTGACAGGTTTCGTCAGGAGGGTGCTATTCCGCCGCCTTCATCTCGAAACCCTTTTCGATCATGTCGGCGGGCTCGACCGGGTACTCGCCCGAGAAACAGGCATCACAATACTGCGGGCTGGAGGCGTCGCGACCATTGGCTTCACCCACGGCGCGGTAGAGGCCGTTGAGCGAGATGAACTTGAGGCTGTCGACGCCAAGATGCTCGCGCATCTCTTCCTCGCTCATGGTGGCTGCCAGCAGCTTTTCGCGTTGGGGCGTGTCGACGCCGTAGAAACAGGGCCAAGCCGTGGGCGGCGAGGCGATGCGGAAATGAACCTCTTTCGCGCCCGCGTCGAGGATCATCTCCTTGATCTTGCGGGATGTTGTGCCGCGCACCACGCTGTCATCGACGAGGATCACGCGCTTGCCGCGGATCAGGGCGCGGTTCACGTTAAGCTTCAGGCGCACACCCATGTTGCGGATCTGCTCCGTCGGCTCGATGAAGGTGCGTCCCATATACTGGTTGCGGATGATGCCCATGGCGTAGGGGATGCCCGATTCCAGCGAATAACCGATGGCCGCCGGTGTACCGCTGTCGGGAACGGGGCAGACGAGGTCCGCTTCGACTGGGTTTTCCTTGGCCAGTTCGCGCCCGATGTTTTCGCGCGTTTCATAGACCGAACGACCACCGAGGATGCTATCGGGGCGGCTGAAATACACGTGTTCGAAGATGCAAAAGCGTGGCTTTTGCGGACGGAAGGGGAAGCGGCTTTCGATACCGTGGTCAGTGATAACAACCATCTCGCCAGGTTCGATTTCACGTACGAACTCGGCGCCGATGATGTCGAGCGCGCAGGTTTCGGAACTCAGCACATAGCCGGTGTCCAGCTTGCCCAGCACCAGCGGGCGGACCCCAAGCGCGTCGCGTACGCCAATCAGCTTGGTGCGGGTCATTGCGACGACGGAAAATGCGCCTTCTACCCGGCGCAGGGCGTCTTCCATCCGTTCGGGGATGTTGCGTTGCAGCGACCGCGCCATCAGGTGGATGATGCATTCGCTGTCGGACGAGCTTTGGAAGATCGAGCCGCGCTCGATCAGCTCGCGCCGCAGGGCGTCGGCATTGGTGATGTTGCCGTTGTGGGCGATGGCGGCACCGCCCATTGCGAACTCGCCAAAGAACGGTTGCACGTCGCGGATGGCGGTTTGCCCTTTGGACCCGGCGGTGGAGTAGCGGACGTGGCCGATAGACAGCGAGCCGGGCAGTGTTTCCATCACGTCCTGGCTGGTGAAATTGTCGCGCACATAGCCAAAGCGCCGGGCAGAGTTGAAGCCGTGGTCTGGGTGGTGGGCGACGATCCCGCCCGCCTCTTGCCCCCGGTGTTGCAGCGCGTGCAGGCCGAGGGCTACGAAGTTGGCTGCGTCCTTGGTCCCGAGGACCCCGAAAACCCCGCACTCTTCCTTGAGTTTGTCATCATCAAAGGGGTGGGCTGGCGGCATATGCGCTTGCGCGGCGAGGTCGGACAAGAGGCAGCTCCGAATCCATGGATGGGGTATGGGCGCGGTGTACCAAGCCCGGGTGCGCCTGTCACGAAAGGATCACATACTGCGACCCTTTACGCAGCGACCGTGTCCGGTTGGCCAAATTTACCTGCAGAGGCGGCGAGCATGGCGCGGGCATTCCCATAGTCGAGACGCGGGAAGAAGGTGTCGCCGGTGCTGGGCGCGGCGTGGATCAGCAGACCGGATTGGGCATAGATCATTTCCTCGTCCGCGAAATGCAGTTCGGCAAGGTCGGGGCCGTGAAACAGGCTGGGCCGCACACCGCGCCAGCCGCTCAGTGCCTTGACGGGGGCGGATACGACCGGCGCGTCGCTCCAGCCCGCGGGGGCGTGCAGGGCAATATGCGCGTCGGCAGGCAGGGAGACGTCGGAACAGGTGGACAGCACGCCGCCGGGAATATGGACCAGTGGGGCCCCGTGGTCGGGCTTGGTGATCGCGGTGATTTCGGCAAAGCCGCCATCAAGCGTTGCAACGGCATCACCAGCCTTCAGTGCATCAACGGTGCGCCATCCGGCGTCGGTTTCGAGCATCGTGTGCGCCGTCAGTGTTGCGCTGATGCGGGCGGCGGCAATGGGTGTGATGTCGGCAAATGCGGCGTCGTGGTTGAGAAACATGGGGTAACCTCCGGGTCAGGACTGTGTGTTTGTTCTGGGGACCAGAACGCTCCACAAATCTGCCGCTTTTTGGTCACAACCACGGCCAAAGCCGGGCGCTGTTTCGCCACAGTCACCAGTGGCTGGGCTGTGGCCCGCACTCTCCGCACAGGGGCGACGCGATTAACTGGGGGGTAACCACGATCTGCCTGTCCTTGCGCGGCGAGCGCCTTCGAAATGTCTGATTCCCGGACGCGTTGTCGGCTTATTCGCCGCACACACCCACAAGGCTTTCGTACTGCCGGGTGATCCAGCCAAGCGCCTCTTCGGGGTTCTGCTCTTCGATCTGACCGGTGAAGCGGCCGAACACGGCAGCGGACCGGCTTTCGTCCACGATGGTGAATTCCTGTCCGGTGATCACGGTGTCGTAGACAAAGAACGCGATGGCAACCAGCAGGATGCCGCGCGCCACGCCAAACAGGAATCCAAGTCCCTGATCGAGACCGCCAAGGACCGAGCGTTGCACCAGTGACGAAAACAGCGGCGTGAAGAGAGACACAACGATCAAGGCCACCGCGAATACCAATGCAAAGGCCCCGATAATGCTGAGTTCACAACTGTCTGCGATGAAGTCCCCCACGACGGGGATCTCGCGCACAAGCGGCTCAACGCGCGGCGCGAAGAGAAAGGCGAGGATTGCCGCTGCGATCCATCCCGCAATCGCCATAGCTTCGCGCACGAAGCCCCGTCCATAGGCCAGAAGGGCCGACAGGATGATGACGACGGCCACGACGCCGTCAATGATGGTGAACCCTTCCATGGTCCTGCCCCTTTGTTCTGCCCCGTTTGCGCTTACCCTGCGCCGAACACGTCACCTACAAAACCGGTCAACTCGCTGAAGCGCTTTAGCGTCATTCCGGGTGCGCCCTGGGCTTTGCCGCCCTTGGGTGCGATGGCGGATGAAAAACCAAGTTTTTGGGCTTCTTTCAACCTGTTTTCGGTTTGGGGCGCGGGTCTTAGCGCGCCCGACAGGCTGATTTCGCCGAAAACCACTGTATCGGCGGGCAATGCAGCATCTTCGCGTGCAGACAGAAGTGCGGCTGCGACCGCCAAGTCTGCTGCCGGTTCGCTGATCTTCATGCCGCCCGCGACGTTCAGATAGACATCGAGCCCCGCAAAGGGGATGCCGCAGCGCGCCTCAAGCACGGCGAGTATCATGGCGAGCCGCCCGCCGTCCCAGCCCACGACCGTGCGGCGGGCTTGGGAATGGGGCGAGGGGGCGACAAGCGCCTGCATCTCGCACAGGACGGGCCGCGTGCCTTCGATACCCGCAAAGACGACCGAACCGGGTGATGGTTCGCCCCGTTCCGACAGGAACAGGGCAGAGGGGTTTGTGACTTCCGCAAGCCCTTTGCCGGTCATCTCGAACACGCCGATCTCGTCGGCGGGGCCAAAGCGGTTTTTGACCGCACGTAGGATGCGGAACTGGTGGCCGCGTTCGCCTTCGAAGTAGAGGACCGTGTCGACCATATGTTCGACGACGCGCGGGCCAGCAATCTGCCCTTCTTTGGTGACGTGACCGACAAGGATGATGCTGATGCCCTTGCGCTTGGCGAATGTGGTCAATTCATGCGCGGCGGCCCGCACCTGGCTGACGGAGCCGGGCGCGCTGTCGACGGTGTCGAGCCACATGGTCTGGATCGAATCGATGATGGCAAGGCCCGGCGCCTCGGCCTCGAGCGTGGTCAGGATGTTGCGCAGGTTGGTGTCGGCGGCCAACTGCACCGGTGCGTCTGACAAGCCGAGGCGCTGGGCACGCATACGAACCTGCGCGCTGGCCTCTTCGCCACTGACATAGATTGTCTTCAGACCTTTGCGGGCGAAACGTGCGGCGGCTTGTAAGAGCAAGGTGGATTTCCCAATGCCCGGATCGCCCCCCACGAGGATGGCCGAGGCAGGTACAAGCCCACCGCCCAGAACACGATCCAGCTCCGCAACCTTGCTTTCGGTGCGGGGCGGGGGCGCTTCTTCGGTGCTGAGGTCAGTCAGCGCAACCGTCTTGCCGCGCTGGGCGCCGAGCCCCTTGCTGGACGGACCGGCGGACAGGCCGGTGTCTTCGGAAATGGTGTTCCACTCTCCGCAGCTGTCGCAGCGCCCTGACCATTTCGAGAAGGTCGCGCCGCAGGCTGAGCAGGAATAGGTGGTCGTGGATTTCGCCATGCGCGATGGTCTGCCAGCGGGGGCAGGGGGCGGCAAGCCCTATTCGACGCGCATGGGCAGTTGCGTCACCTTGGACGGCTTTGCAGGTTGGTTGAGTTCGGGCAGCAAGCGCTCCATCTCGTCCAGAAGCCGCTCCAAGTGGGCACGGGCCACGTTTTCCTCAAGATCAAGTCGATTGATCCAGGTCGAAAACTCGCCATGAATGGCCTTGGCTTGTTCCAGCCGGTCGTTGAACTGCGCAATCTCGAACTGACGCTGTTTCAGGAAGGACCGGGCGCGTTCTACCCGCTCCGTGGAATAGGCTTCCGCCAGATCACGGCTGATATGAGACATCTTGGCCGCCAGCTCCAAAAGCTCGGGCTCAAGCATCCCCAGGTCCGGGTGATCGCGCAGATAGGCCAGCCGGTCCCGCGTGCTTTCGAAGGCATCGCCCAGATTGAACACGCCGTCGCGATCCGCGTGGTGCGCTGCGTGATAGGCGCGTGTGATGTCATCGACCCTAACGCTGAACTGCCGGTGCGAGTTCTCAAGCTGCATGATGCGCGCGTTCGTCGGCAGAAAGAAACAAAGTGCGACGGCAAATACGGTCAGCCCGATTTGCGCCAGCATTCCGGCATGGGCCACATGAAGCCCGTCCCACATGACCGGCAGATCAATCCATGGCCATATACCTGCCACGGCCAACCCGGTTGCCAAAACGGAAAACAGCGCCAATCCCGCAAACAAAATCAACGCCAGCCGCCGCATCATTTCAGCAAATGTGCGCGCGGCAAAGATCAAATGGTTCACAAGTCTTCCCCCCAGAAGACGAACTATCAAACAAACAATAAATCTAAGCGTCGGAAAATACAGTCAAAAAGTTGTGGGTATGACCTTCTATCGGTGCCCACTGTTTCCTAATGCGCGGAAATACCACCGAAATGTCTGCATTGTCCGCAGCAGGTGCTGAGCGTTCAACGCACGGTTTCAATCGGCCCCTCGGCCCGCCCGTTGATGAACTGATCGAGGTACGGGTCATGCGCTGCATCAATGTCCGCCACGGGGCCGGTCCACCTGATCTTGCCCCCGTGCAGCATCGCCACGTTGTCCGCGATGGTGCGCACCGACGTCATGTCGTGGGTGATCGTCATGGTCGTCGCGCCCATCTCGGTCACGATCTCGCGGATCAGGTCGTTGATCACACCCGCCATGATCGGGTCGAGGCCGGTGGTCGGTTCGTCGAAAAAGATGATCTCTGGATCGGCAGCAATGGCCCGGGCGAGGCCTACGCGCTTTTGCATCCCGCCCGACAGTTCTGCGGGTAGCCTGTCGGCCACATCCGCCGTCAGCCCGACGCGGCGCAGCTTTTCAATGGCGATCTCGCGCGCTTCATCCTTGGGCCGTTTGAGGCTGCCCCGCATCAGACGAAAAGCGACGTTCTGCCAGACTGGCAGCGAGTCAAAAAGTGCGGCTGCCTGAAACAGCATCCCGAACCGCGCTAGAAAAGCGTCGCGATCCTTTGTCTGCGTCACATCCTGCCCGTCTACGGTGATCGTCCCGCGCTCTGGTGTCACCAGACCCAGCACGGTCTTGATGCAGATGGACTTGCCCGTGCCAGACCCGCCAATGATGACCATCGACGTGCCGCGTTCGACATGCAGGTCTACGCCGCGCAGTACGTGGTTGTCGCCAAAAGATTTGTGAACGTTGGACAGCGTGATCATACCGAAAAGAACACCCCCGTCAGAACGAAATTCGCGGCGAGGATCAACACGGCAGCCGCCTCAACCGATCCTTTGGTGGCCCGGCCCACGCCCTGGGCGCCCCGGCCCGAGTTCATGCCGAAATAGCAGCCCATAAGGGCGGCCAGGCAACCAAACACAGCGCCCTTGACCAGAGACGACACAACATCGCGCAGCTCAAGAAAATCAACGGTGTTCTGGATGTACGCCGCGGCATTGAACCCCAGCGTACCCGTTGCCACCGCATAGCCGCCAAAAATGCCGATGATGTCGCCTACGCCCACCAGCAGCGGAACGGCAAGCGTTGCCGCCAGTACACGCGGCACTGTCAGGTACTTCATCGGATGGGTCGACAGGGTGACCAGTGCGTCAATCTGCTCGGTCACCTTCATCGTCGCAATTTCCGCCGCAATGGACGACGTGACGCGCGCCGCGATCATCAGACCAACCAGCACAGGTCCCAATTCGCGCACCATACCGATGGCGACGATCTGCGGCACGACTGCCTCGGCATTGAAACGCGCGCCACCCGCATAGATTTGCAACGCCAAAGCGCCGCCGGTGAAGATCGCGGTCAGGCCAACCACAGGCAGCGACAGCCACCCGATGTTCAAGAGTGCAAGCGCAAACTCACGCGGATAGAACGGCGGGCGCACCAGATGCGTCAGCGTTGCGCCAAGGAACATGGCCACACGCCCGATGGCCCCCAGCAAGCCCAGCGTAACGGCCCCGATCCCGGCCAGAAGCCTCATTGCACAAGCGCCCTGTGATAGCGCAGGCCGAGCGAGGTCAGGATTTCATATCCTATCGTGCCTGCCGCATCTGCGACCGTATCGACGGACTGATGTTGGCCCATCAACTGCAAATCGTTTGGATCATGGCCCACATCTGTCACGTCCGCCGTGATCAGGTCCATCGACACGCGCCCGACAACAGGGCAGGGCACCTCGCCCGCATACAGCGTCGCTTTCGGTCCCATGGCGCGGATCAGACCATCGGCATAGCCGCCCGACACCGTAGCAATGCGCGCATCGCGCGGCGCGGTCCAGGCATTGCCGTAACCAACCGTCTCGCCCTGCGCCACATCGCGCACCTGAATGACGGGCAGGTCCAGGGTCACGACCGGCTCTGCATCAACAAAGGGCAGCCCGCCATACAGCCCGATGCCGGGCCGGGTCATGTCGAAGTGATATTCGGGGCCGAGGATGGTGCCACCGGTCGCAGCCAACGAACGTGGGACATCCAGCCCATCCGTCATGGCGCGAAACTCCGCCAGTTGGTGGGCATTCATCGGGTGTTTCGGCTCATCTGCGCAGGCGAGGTGCGACATGACTAGGGCTGGGCCTTGTGCGACGGCAATATCCCGCACTGCAGACCATTCGGCGGGTTCCATGCCCAGCCGGTTCATGCCGCTGTCGAGCTGAATGCCAAAGGGATGGCCGGGCAGCGCCTCCACATGGCGCAACATCTGATCGACGGAATTCAAAAGCGGGGTGAGTGCGGCCTCACGCATGGCGGCGGTGTCGCCTGCCATATGCCCCGAAAAGACATAAATGGCGGGGCCTTGCCCAATAGCCCCGCGCAACGTGTTGCCCTCGTCCGCAGTTGCCACAAAGAAGCTGCGCACGCCGGCACGCAACAGCGCGCGGCCCACCACCGGCGCCCCAAGACCGTAGCCATTTGCCTTAACCACGGCACCGGTCTCGCCGCTGCTCATTGCATCAAGGGTCTGCCAATTGCGCACAAGCGCGCCAAGGTCGATGGATAGGGTCGCTGACGTCATGAGCGCCTGTTTGGCAGGACGGCGCGGATTGGTGAAGGGGGAAAAATGCGCGCAGCTTAAGGCAGGGCAAAGATGTCGCGGTTCCGTTCCCAGATCTCTTCGCCAATCAGGCAATTGTAGGGGGCGGCCGAGCGGACCTGTGCCTGCCAAAGCGTCGCGGGTTGACCTGCAATCTCAAGCACCAGCTTGCGGCGCACCGCGTCTTCGAACTCCGACCAGTCTGTCACCGGCACGACAAAGGCACCTGTGCCGCCAATGACGCAGGCGGTGTAGTAGACATCCAGATCGGGGATGTTCCACCGCGCCATGATCCCCTCGTCCTGGGTCATCAGGGGCAAGCCGTTGATGGTGATTCCGCGCGCCAGCACCTCATCGCGCGCGCGGGTGACAGGAACACCCATATTGTTTGGCCCATCGCCAGACACGTCGATCACCCGTCGCAAACCGTCAAACCCGTTGGCCTCGATGCTGTCGGCGGCATATGTCAGGGCACTGGAAATCGACGTGCGGCGCATCCCCTGATCCAGATGGGAGGTGATCTGCCCCGCGATCCGCGCTGCGTCTTCCTGTGTACCCAGCACTGTCCAAGGTACGATCTCGCGCTGATGAAATGCACCGGCCCATTCGACATAGGTGATGGCGATGCGCCCCAGAAATCCGCTTGCAATGGCGTCCTGGACTTCTGCTGACTGCAAGGCCGCGGCATAGCCACGGCGCTGTATTTCCAGTTCGTAAGGCTGCATGGAGCGGCTGACGTCAACGGCCAGAAACAACTCCACATCTACCTCGACCCGATCTTCCGCCTGAACGGAGGTCGCAAGACAGGCGAGCAAGAACCACACAAAACGCATGGTACAACCCTGCATTGCAGCCGCCCACCTGTCCAATCAAAAACAGATGTGGCCCTTCTTCTGGCTGAAAATACCTCGGGGGAGCCGAAGGCGGGGGCAGCGCCCCCTTAAAAAATAGTGTCGCGACAGCGTCCTTTGGATCAGAACCCGGCCTCGCCACCGCCACCCTGCTGCCAGGGCTGCACCAGGTTGCCAAAGCGCGTGAACCGCCCTTCAAAGCTCAGATCAACCGTGCCGATGGGGCCGTGCCGCTGCTTGCCGATGATTACCTCGGCGCGGCCGTGCAGGCGCTCCATCTCTTCCTGCCATTTGGCCATGGCTTCCAGATCGTGATCGCCGGGTTTCTCGCGTTCCTTGTAGTACTCCTCGCGGAACACGAACATCACGACGTCCGCGTCCTGTTCGATGGATCCCGATTCCCGCAGGTCGCTCAACTGCGGCCTCTTGTCTTCGCGGCTTTCCACCTGACGCGACAGCTGGGACAGGGCGATGACTGGGATGTTCAGCTCCTTGGCAATGGCCTTCAGGCCCATAGAGATCTCGGCAATCTCCTGCACCCGGTTGTCGGCGCCGCCGCGCACAAGCTGAAGGTAGTCCACCATCAGCACGTCCAGTCCATGGGTCCGTTTCAGCCGCCTAGCGCGGGCCGCAAGCTGCGCGATTGGAATGGCCGGTGTGTCGTCGATAAACAGCGGACAGGCTTCCAACTGCTTGGCCGCATCCACGAACCGCCGGAACTCCGCCTCGGTCATGTCACCGCGACGGATGTTTTCCGACGGCACTTCGGCCGCTTCCGACAGAATACGCGCTGCGAGCTGTTCTGCGCTCATCTCAAGCGAATAGAAGCCAACGACGCCGCCTTCGATGGCGCCTTCAGACCCATCAGGCTTCAGCCCCTTCTTGTACGCCTTGGCGATATTGAACGCGATGTTGGTGGCAAGCGATGTCTTCCCCATCGAAGGCCGCCCGGCGAGGATCAACAGGTCCGACGGGTGAAGCCCCCCCAGCTTCTTGTCCATGTCAATGAGGCCGGTGGAGATGCCCGCAAGCCCGCCCTCGCGTTGATAAGCGGCATTGGCAACATTAACAGCGTCCGTTACGGCCTTGAGGAAGCTCTGAAATCCACCTTCGGATGTGCCTTGTTCGGCCAGCTTGTAAAGCGCCTGTTCCGCCTCAACGATCTGTTCCTTGGGCTCGGACGCGACATCGACCTTGGCTGCTTTGGCGCTGATGTCGCGGCCGAGCTGGATCAGGTCACGCCGCACGGCGAGGTCATAGATCATCTGCGCATAGTCACGCACGGCAAAGGCGCTAATGGCAGCCCCGGCCAGACGTGCCAGATAGGCAGGTCCACCCAGTTCCTTCAGCCCCTCGTCATCCTCCATGAATGCCTTCAGCGTCACGGGGGAAGCGAGGTTGTTCTTGGCGATGCGCGCCGCCGCAATCTCGAAAATGCGGGCATGGACGGGATCGTAGAAATGGGTCGGGTTGATGATGGCTGCGACCCGGTCGTAGATGTCATTGTTGGTCAGGATCGCGCCCAGCAACTGCTGCTCGGCCTCGATCGAGTGGGGCATTGTCTCTGCATCCTGAACCGCCACTCCGGTCGGATTGATCGCCGCAATCTCGTTCATTGTCCCACTCTCTGCTCGTTGTTGTTCTGTCCCCGTGGCGGGTGTCTTGCCACAAGCGGTGCGGGCTTGGAAACCGGGAGCAAGTCTGTGGAAAACCCGGTGGATGCCGCAAAAACGTGGTTTACACTTTTCCGCATATGGTGGTTGTGCCCTGTGACGCTACCACATCTGCACGCGCGATGGCAAAAGAATCACGTTTGTGCACAGACATCCACAGCGGCCCGCAGGCCATAAATTGACGCTACGGTTCCGTATAGTATACCATTCGCCTACGTTCGGGCAGCCTGCCACCCGCGCGGGTCGTTGAGGAAGGCTTCGACACCGCTCAGGGTTGCGTCGTCAAAGCCGCCCGACGCTTTGGCCTCGGCCAACACATCCCACCAGGTGCACAAATGGTGCAGCGTCACGCCATGATCGCCCAGCGTTTTTTCCGTCTCGGGAAAGATGTCGTAGTAGAAGATGACGGCGGTGTCCGCGCAGGTGGCTCCGGTTTCGCGGATGGCATCGACAAAGCTCAGCTTCGATCCGCCATCTGTCGTCAGATCCTCCACCAGAAGCACCCGCTGGCCCTCGGTCATCACGCCCTCGATGCGGGCGTTCTTCCCGTAGCCCTTGGGCTTTTTCCGCACATAAGTCATCGGCAAGGCCATGCGTTCCGCCACCAGGGCGCCAAAGGGCATGCCTGCCGTCTCGCCGCCCGCAATGTTGTCGAACGCCTCAAAGCCTGCGTTGCGCATCACCGTCACTGTCAGGAAATCCATCAGCGTAGCGCGGATACGGGGAAAGGAAATCAGCTTGCGGCAATCGATATAGGTGGGCGAGGGCAGGCCCGATGAAAGCGTAAAAGGCTCATCCGGGCTGAAATGCACCGCCTCGATCTCCAGCAGCATACGGGCGGTCAGGCGGGCCATCTCTTCGGACGTGGGGTAGCTGGTTGGGATCATGGTGCTTTTCTTTCGGGCTCTGGCGTTGCCGGACAGTGCGGGAGCCTCCGGCGGGGATTTTTTTGAAACAGGGAAGTTACTGGACGGACCACGTCAGGTCGAAACCGGGGTCAAAGACGGTGACGGGACCCTCTGCAGTGTCGATCTGACTGGGCAGGTCTGGTGCGGTTTTCGTCAGTGTGACTGTGTCCTGGTTTACCGGAAGGCCGTAGAATGCGGGCCCGTTTTTGGATGTGAAGGCTTCGAGTTGGTCGAGCGCGCCTTCCTCTTCAAACACCTGTGCCAGGATGGGGAGCGTGTTTGGCGCGGTGAAGCAGCCCGCACAACCGCAGGGCTGCAACTTGTTGTCATCCGTGTGCGGTGCGCTGTCGGTCCCAAGGAAGAACCGCGCTTCGCCCGATGTTGCAGCGGCGCGCAGGGCAAGCCGGTGCTCCTCGCGCTTGGCGACGGGCAGACAGTAGTAGTGTGGTCTGATCCCGCCTGCCAGGATGTGATTGCGGTTGATCACCAGGTGGTGGGTCGTGATCGTGGCGCCCAGGCTGTTATCCTGCGCGCGGGCATAGTCGACGGAATTGAGGGTCGTAATGTGTTCCATCACCACGCGCAGACCCGGTGTGGCCCTGCGGATCGGGTCCAGCACCCGGTCGATAAAGACGGCCTCGCGATCGAAAATGTCGATGTCACGGTCGGTGACCTCGCCATGTACGCAGAGCGGCAATCCAATCTCTGCCATCCGCTCAAGCACGGGGCGCACCTTGTCGAAATTGGTCACGCCCGAGGCCGAATTCGTCGTTGCACCCGCCGGATAAAGCTTGACCGCCTTGACCAGCCCGCTGGTATGGGCCGCTGCAACATCATCTGCATCCGTGTCTTCGGTCAGATACAGTGTCATCAAAGGCTCGAAGGTCATACCATCGGGCAGGGCGGCCAGGATGCGGTCGCGATAGGCTGCGGCCTGTGTTCCTGTCACCACCGGGGGCACCAGATTTGGCATGATGATGGCGCGGGCAAAATCCCGGGCGGTCCAGGGCAACACGGCACGCAACATGGCGCCGTCGCGCAGATGCAGATGCCAGTCGTCGGGGCGGGCGAGGGTGAGTGATGTCATGCCTCGCGGTTAGCACGGTCGCTGCGCGGGTTTCTAGCCCTCGTCGTGCTGTTCTGCGGTGGTGCGCTGCACTTCCAGTTCAGCCAGACGCCGCTGGAATCTGGGCATCTTTTTCATCCGTCTCACCACATTGCGCGCCATCATGTAACTCAAATCTGTACGCCCATCCCGGTCGAGGGCCGCCAGAACCCGGCGCAGGTAGCCGGGATAGGTGCGTCGCGCGCGGTAGACCTTGGCGAATTGCTGGCCGTCCAACGTGCCTTCGGCTGCCATTTCCATCAGGTCGGGCAACACGTTCATTTCCATCAGATCGCTTTGAATCGCATCGCCCATATTGCGCAGCCGGTACTGGGTCACGCATGTGCGCGTGAACAATGCGGCGTGCATCGCATCCAGCGCCTCGACCGGGTCAAACAGCACATAAGCGTGTTCGCACGCATCCAGCATGTCGGGGGCATAGCCGTAGCGGGAGGCAAAGTCAGTGCGCCGCATTTCGACAAACCGGTCGTCCCATCCGGTCACGCGCGGATCCAGGGTGGCCTGCGGCTGGATCGCCAGCACCCGCGCGCCGGGCGCGGCCACGGAATAGGCGGCCGCCGCATAACCGCAGGGCCCTGCGCCGTAGAAAAGGACGGTGTCATACTCATCGAAAAAGCCGTCGTCGATCATGTCATCGAAGTACTCGATGACATGTCTGTCCCGGAACCATGTGTCGCCATCCGATGCAATGCACAGGCTGGACCAGTCGTTGTCGTGCACCATGGACCAGCCCAGAGGCTCGGCGCTGTCCGTCAGGGCCCGGATGCCCTGTACCGATTCGAAGGTCACAACCAGCGTGTCACCCCGCCGGATATGGGCTGCGAAGTGCTTGCGTCCAAGCGGCTTGAAGAACCCTTGTTTTTCAGTGGTTTGCGCAAGTCGCGTCAGCCAATCCGACTTAGGCAGATCGGCGAGGTCCGGCTCGAACGGGATTACATCATCCTTCATCACTCTATCCTCACATCCCGCGATCTTTCGCTGCGGTTTTTAGGAAAAGTAGCAATAAAATAAGGCAGAAATTGGGAAAGGCGACGGTCTAGCGCCCGGATTGCCGCGCCAGATTGGCGTAGCGGATCATGAATTGCGCAGCATCGCGGGGCACAGGGCGCGTGGGCGGCGACATCAGCAAACGTCCAAACAGGGCGCGAAAGGGTTCCTGCTGCATCAGGGCGTGGAAGCGATCCTTGCGCCATGCGACGGCCTGATCGTGCAGCCGGGCGAGGGTGTCGTCGCCTTTCAACTCTGCCAAATGCGCATCGCGCGCGGCCCGGTAGCGATGGATGCTGGTGTCCTCATCCGTGCAAAAGTTGCGCTCGACCCAGTAGTCGATGCCAAGCATGTCATCGGAATGCACGGCCCGGCCCCTGTCGGCCTTGAGGACATAGCTTTCCATGGCGCCCAGCGGGTAGTGGTTCAGTTGCGCAAAACCGTAGTTCGGGCGACCGAAATTGGAAAAGATGCGGCGCGTCTTGAACTGGTCGTCCAGCGCGCGGCCATGGCTGTCAAACCACCGGGCCTGGGCCAGCTTGTCTTCCTTCACGTCCTTGGGACGGTGCACACCCGGTTTGCGGTAGGTGCCGTCATTGGCATACAGCGTCTTGAACATGGATGCCCGCCAGGGCCAGTGCAGGATCTCGGGCGCTGCCTTGGTGAACGTGTCGGTCACCGGCTTGTCCTGAAAACGCACCTGACCGTCATTGCCAAACAAGCGCCATGTCAGTGTGATGGCCGTGGCATCGGGCAGGGCGGCGTGCAGATCATCCAGCGTGCCGTTGCCGACGTGAATGTTCACAAACTCGTCCACATCCAGCGGCAGGATCCAGTCGGCGGACTTGACCTGCTTAATCTTGGCCGCGGCCTTGAGCGCGGTGAACTGAATGCCGCCCTTGTCGTAGGGGCCGTCATTGCGGACATGGGTCAGCCAGCCCAAGGTTGCCAGCCGGTCCAGCATGACATCGGTGCCGTCGTCGCAATCGTTTGAAAACACCAGAACATCATCAAAACCGACCGCACGATGATGGGCCAGCCATTCCAGCAGAAACGCCGCCTCGTTCCGGACCGTCAGAAGAGCAAGATGTGTCACTTGAGCGGCCAGGCCCTGCGGAACGTGACGACCTTCCGTGTCGACAGTTTGGGGTAGTAGGCCAGACCGGCCGACATCATGGCACCGAACACCGCATTCACGCCCTCGGGCCCGGTCCATTGCGGGTGCAACTCGACCACGGCAGCCCGCAAAGTGCTCAGATCCATCTCGGGCAAAACCTCCGCCTCGCCCCCCTCGATGTCACAGACCAGCACGGTGGGTTTGATGGCCCTTGTCTGCTGGCGTGCATTTACCACGTCCACTGTGTCTGTGCGCTGCACGCCATCGCCATGCGTCTCATCGGTCGAGGAGGCGAGGATGTTGCCGCGCACATGGAACGCCTTCGTGCCCTTGCGCTTGCCGAGCATCGCATGATGCACGGTCGCGTTTTCAACGCCGTTGGCGGCGTGGACGCGGCTGATGTAGTCGGCCAAGACCCCGTTTGCCTCGTAAACATGAACATGCGCCGCCTCGCTCTTCTTGGCTAGCAGGGTGGAAATGTAGCCAAGCCCGCCCCCCAGTTCGAGAACGACATCACCCGGCTGCACCACCCGCAGCACCGCGTCGCCTTCCTTCGTCTCGTAAAGTCCGCGCCGCAGGCTGCCCGCAATGCGCGGCTTCAGCACCTCCATGTCGCGCGGAAACAGCAGACCGCGGGGCGTCTTGATCATGGGGCTCTGCACCGGCGCTCCGTCCATCTCAACTCTCCATGTCGAGGGCGAGGGCATAGGCCACCCGCTCGGTCTCGGTCAACTTGACCTTCAGCGCCTGATCGAACAGGTCCTGGAACTCCGGATTTGCATGAAGCTCCTCGGCTTTGGCGCGGTGCCAGTCCAGACCCTTCTCATGCCATGCACGCAACGCGGCATCCTCCATCAGCGCGTCGTATTCCGCGCGCAGCCGTGGCAGGTTCCGCTTGATGGTGATGTCGCGCACATCGGACCAATCCATGCGGATCCAGTAATTGATGCCGATGGACCGATCCACATGCAGCGCACGGCCCCTCTGACGCTTGATCAAAAAGGACTCAGCCGACCGCAACGCATAGTGGTTGAGTTGCAAAAGGTCATAGCCAATTGACTTTTTCGAACTTCTCCACCCGTTTTCAGCGGCTTCCTTGGTCATATCCTTGCCGGATCCATTCACCCAGCGTACATCGGACTTCTTGCCAGGTTTCAGCTTGTTCGGGCGGTGGCAACTGATCTTTTCATAGGCGCCGATGTTCTTGAACATCGTCTTGAAGCCCCAAACAGTGTGCGGCTTGGGGCAGTATTTCGGCGCACAATGATCGAACTGGTCGATGACGAAATCGTCCTTTAGCGCGGTCACACCGTTGTGGCCGAACAGCCGCCAGGTCATCGCGACATTGGTGGCGTCCGGCACCGCGTCAAAGAAGTCCTGCAACGTCCCATTGCCGGTGCGCACGTTCATGAACTCATCCACGTCGATATGGATGATCCAGTCGGCGTTCTTGATCAGCGGCTCTTTCAGCGACTGGTTCAGCGCGTATTGCTGGGGCGAGTTGCCCTTCCAATTGTCGTTGTTGCGGTGCTGGACGACACCCATCTCCTGCAAGCCGTCTAGGATCTCGCTCGTCCCGTCCTCGCACCCGTTGGTGTAGATCAGGAAATTGTCAACGCCCATGGCACGATGGTAGGCGATCCACTCGACGATGTAGGGGGCCTCGTTCTTCATGCAGCCCACGATCACGTTGCCGGTCGATCCTTTGGGCAGCTTGCGCGCGGCCACGGGGGTATAGGCTGCGGCCAGTTCCTCTTCGTTGACGGCGCCCAACCTGTTGTGCGGTGCAAACGAAGACGTCCGCAGCTTTTCAAAGTTCTGAACGGCCAGCGGCGGCATCAACGCGCGCGCCGTATCGGTCAGGCCATCTGATGGCTTTGCTGCCGGTGCTTTGTCCCCGTTCACCCGTGCCAGATCAGCCGCCTTGGTCTTTCGCTCTTCCTGCGTGGCCTTGTCGATCCGCCACATGAAGCCCAGCAAGTATTGCGAGGCACGAAAGCCCCGGGTCGGGTCGGCTTCTTCCCAGGCCTTTTTGGCGCGCGGCGCCTTGAACAGCGTTGCGGGCAAGTCGTGCGCCTTGGCGATGGCCTTGTTCTGCTCTGCAAAGGCCTTCGAAATGGCCGACAGAGATGCGGGATCAATCGGATCGCCGTCCACGCGGATCTCCCCAATAAACGCGCGCCACAATTGCCGCGGCAGGATACGCTTTTCCTTGGCGAGTACCTGCAAGATCAGGTCGTTCAACTGTCGCCCACGGGCTAGCCATGCCGCCGATGGCTCAGGCGGCGTTGGCGCGGCTGTGGCCTTGCCAATCGTGGGTTTGATCCCGAAGGCCGCGCGCACCTCTTCTGTCACAGTCTCATCGGCAAAGGTGTCTGCATCATAGGCCCGAAAGGTCAGGGCACCGTCGCCAAAGACCGCATTCCAGTGCTGTTCAAGTGCGGTGTAGTCCAGCCAGAACGGCGCCGCCTGATTTTCGATGAACACACCAGCCTGCGGGTTGATCCGAGGCGCTGCATTCAGCGCATCAGCCCACCAGGTGTCGGTTTCGGCGAGCGCAAGTTCCTGCGCCAGCGATGTGCCGCGCCCCTCCATAATCTGCTCTGCATAATGACGGGCCAGCAGCCTTGCCGGTTCGTCAATATGCGCGATGATCCGGATATCTGTCGACAGCGGCGTCAGAAGGGCCTTCAACCGCTCAAGCTCGGATCTGGTCACCAGGCTCACACCCAGTTGTGACGCAGACAGTATCAGATGGTCGGGGGAGGCCTGCGCGACTTCCTTTGCCAGATCAGAGGCGACGGTGTCGCGCAGCACCTTCTGCTTGTCGCCGGTGATGTAGCCGCGATTGTAGCGCAGCGGATCGATATGCGCGGCGTCTGTCACGGCCATGTAAAGCCGGGTGTGGTTCTTGTTGCCAAGCGCGCGCGAGTACAGCACGCCCTTGGACATCAATTGGTCGCGCTTGGCGGCAAGCACATTTTGCAGACGGTCCGCCCCCACCTGTTCCAGCCCGATATGCAGGTGGATTTGCATCACGCAACCTCGTTCAACTTGTTCACATTGGTCTTGCCCCACCAATGGATTGGTGTCTCCAGAAACCCACCGATCAGGTCTTTGGCGTCCGGATCGGCGATGTCGTATTCCAGAAAATCCTCGTCATCGCGAAAGATAGCCCGCAGATGGGCGTAATGCGCCTCAATCCACTGCATGCGTTCCACGCTTGTTTCCCCAAACCCTTCGGGCAGGCCGGGGATGTTACCCGCAGGCAGCCGCGCGGTGCCCAGATCGGACCAGGCCAGCATGCTTTGCGACAGGTTGAACGGGTCCCGGCTCGATGCCAGGAACTTCACACCCGGATGATGCGCCCGGATCGCCATGATCAGCCCGAAATCCATCTGCGGCCACAGCGACCGGCCCTCGCGCAGCAGGCTCATCTCGGAAATGCCGTCAAACCCGTCGAAATAGAAACCTGGATCGCCGGTCTCGAAATACCCGCGATAAAGCAGGTCAGCGACAAAGGCGTCATGCAATTCCGTGTTCTCGGTTTGGCGCGGACGAATGCGGTGGTCCGCCACGCGCATCCCGGTCCGGCGCAGGGCACGGGCCAGTGTCGTGGTGCCCGTCTTGGGCAGGCCCAGGTTCACCACTTTCAGCGTCATGCCGCAGGCTCCACAAGCCCCAACTCGATCAACATCGCCTCTTCCTGCGGCGGCAGGGTCGAGGCCGCGCGCAATTGCGCCTGCATCGCTTGGTATTCCGGCTTAGCCAGCAACTCATCCCGCTTGGCGATGTGCAACCGCACGCACTCCTCATGCAGCGCCTTGATCTCCTTGTCTTTCTTTAGTTCACCTAGCGCTTTCTTCAGATCCGGCAGATACCGCTGAATACTCTTGTCCTCCCAAGCAGGATCATTCCGCTCGCGCCAATAGGTATCGTCAAACGCCCGGTTCTCCCGGTTCACATCACCACGGTCGTTCTTTACCAAATAACTGTCGAGCGAGCGCAGCGCATAGTGATTGAGCGTCGCCATCTCCCGCGCCCCGTGCGCCGGAAAGCGCCTGATCCGACGCGGGTTCGCCGCCACCAGAAACTTGTGCGGCACCTTGCGCCCCGACCCATCGGTCCAATCTGGCCGCGCCTTGCCCTTCTGAAAGGGCCGATGCGCACCATAATACTGCAGGGGAAAATCATGGCGCACCAGTGACTTCACCTCAATCGCCGCCTCCCCGCACCACAGGTCCGGATTGTGCGACCGGTGAAACTGCCCGATCACAGGCTTGTCGACATAAGCGTCCACACCATCGCTGGCAAAGAACTGAAATGTCACTGAAATCGCCTGCGGATCTCCACAGGCGTTGATCAATGCCGGGATCGTATGATCGCCTACGTGAATGTTCAGAAACTCGTCCACATCCGCAATCCAGACCCAGTCGGCTTCGGTCACAATGTCCTGACGGCGCGCGTCTTTCAGCGCCTCCATCTGGTAGTTGCGCCCCTCTGCAGGATTGGGAAGATGCTGACACAGGCCACGGTCCGCCAACGCATCCAGCAGCGCATCCGTGCCATCGGTACAATCGTTGCTATAAAACAGGTGATCCGTGGCCCCGATCAAACGGTTAAAGGCGATCCACTCCAACAGGAACGGCCCCTCGTTCTTCACGCAAGTCACCGCTGTCACGCGCATGCCACGCCCGCCTTGTCTGCTGGGTCCATCGCCCGCCGCCTCTGTGTCCCCGGGTCCACGTGCCATATGCCGCAAACCTCATTTTCGTTGCGTTAACACCATGCCATTTCAAGCGAATCGCGTCAACGCGCACGACTTTAGCAGCCCTTGACGACAGGCGCAGACGATGCAGGTTGGAAGCAAGGGAAGGACCACGCCATGCACACACCCACCTCCATTGACGCTGTCCAGTCTATGCTGGCCGACCAAGGGTATGTCTGCGACCGCAGCCTCGGCACGGTGGTCTTCCTCAGCCTGTCGCTCGGCCGGCCGCTGTTCCTTGAGGGCGAAGCAGGCGTCGGCAAAACCGAAATCGCCAAAGCGCTCGCCGCATCGTTAGGCCGTCGCCTCATCCGCCTGCAATGCTACGAAGGGCTCGATGCGTCCTCGGCGGTCTACGAATGGAACTTCCCGGCCCAGATGGTTGCGATCCGCACAGCCGAAGCCGCAGGCGGGGCTGACCGCAAGGCCCTGCAAACCGAACTCTTCTCGGACGAATACCTGATCGAACGCCCGCTTCTCGACGCCATGCGCCCTGACGACCATGGCGCGCCGGTCCTGCTGATCGACGAGTTGGACCGCACTGACGAACCTTTCGAAGCCTTCCTCTTGGAAGCCCTCTCCGATTTCCAGGTCACAATCCCGGAACTTGGCACGATCAAGGCCCCCGAACCGCCCATCGTCATCCTCACCTCCAACCGCACGCGCGAAGTGCACGACGCTCTGAAACGCCGCTGCCTCTACCACTGGGTCGACTACCCCGATTTCGACCGCGAGATGGAAATCCTCCAGTCCCGCGCCCCAGAGGCCGCCGCCGAACTTAGCCGCGAGGTCGTCGCCTTCGTTCAGCACCTGCGGACCGAGGACCTGTTCAAGAAGCCCGGCGTTGCCGAAACCATCGACTGGGCCAAATGCCTGCTGGCGCTCGATGTGCTGACACTCAGCCCCGAGGTCATCGCTGACACGCTCGGCGCGATCCTGAAATACCAGGACGACATCCAGAGACTTCAAGGATCCGAGGCCAAACGCCTTCTGGACGAGGCCAAAGCCTCCCTCGAACCCGCCTAAGCCACTTCCCTGTTTCAAAAAATCCCGGGGGTCCGGGGGCTGGCCCCCGGCATAACAGATGCCAGAATACGCACCGCTCGAACTACCGGAAAACCCCAAGCTTGCAGGCAATATAACTCATTTCGCCCGCGCCCTGCGCCGAGCGGGCCTGCCCATCGGCACTGGCCGGGTGCTGGACGCAATCACGGCCGTCACCAAGGCAGGCTTCACCGAAAAGCGCGATTTCTACTGGACGCTCCACGCCTGTTTTGTCTCGAAACCCGAACACCGCGCGGTGTTCGCGCAAATCTTCCGCCTCTACTGGCGTGACCCGCGTTACCTCGAACATATGATGGCGGCTATGCTGCCTGCCGTGCGCGGCGTGCAGGAGGACCGCGGCGCACAAGCCGCCGAAAAGCGCGCCGCCGAAGCGCTTCTCGACGGCGCGGGCGACGACATCGACCTTCCGGAGATGGAGGAGGGCGGCACCGAGATTGAGATCGACGCTTCGCTGACCATGAGCGCCGAAGAACAGCTCAAGACCCTCGATTTCGAACAGATGAGCACCGACGAGATGGCGCAAGCCAAGGCCATGCTGGCCCGTATGGCGCTGCCGGTCGATCCGATGCCCACGCGCCGGACCCGCGCCGCCGGTCTGGGCCGCGTCGATCCCGCACGCACTCTGCGCGCGGCCATGCGACAGGGTGGCGACATGCGGGACCTGAAATGGAAAACCCCCAGGGTCCGTTACCCGAACCTTGTTGCCCTCTGTGATATCTCAGGCTCCATGAGCCAATACTCCCGCGTCGTCCTGCACTTCCTTCATGCGGTCGCGAACGCCAAGGGCGCAGGCTGGGCCCGCGTTCATGCCTTCACCTTCGGCACACGCCTCACCAATATCACCCGCCACCTGCATCAGCGCGATGTAGATGCCGCACTGAAATCTGCGGGCGCCGAGGCCCAGGATTGGGAGGGCGGCACGCGCATCGGGTCCTGCCTTGAGGCGTTCAACAAGCAATGGTCACGCCGCGTGTTGGGGCAGGGGGCCGTGGTCCTGCTCATCACCGACGGCCTCGACCGCGACGACCCCGATGCGCTGGAAAAACAGATGGAGCGCCTGCACCTCTCCGCTCAACGTCTCATCTGGATCAACCCGCTGTTAAGATGGGAAGATTTCGCCCCCCGCGCGCGCGGCATCGCCGCCATGCTGCCCCACGTGGACAGCTTCCGCGCCGGTCATTCCATCGCCTCTATCGAAGAACTGGCCCAGGTCATCTCCCGCCGTGACGACGTGGGTGACCGGGATCGCCTTTTGGGGATGTTGTGAAATTGCGCGCCTTGAAGCGACATGCGCAATGCGCATGTCGGCGGTGGCGGAAAGCGATTTTTCTTGGAAAAATCTGCGGCGCCACACCCTCGAACAACTGGGTGCTGGACTCCACGTTTTTGCAGGCAAAAAAGTTCTGCCCCCACGCGTCGTTTGGAAACAAACGACGTCAGCGGCTCTGAAACCAAGGTTCAGGCGAAAGTGTTGGCAAAAGTGGAGCGGTAGATGTCGCGCAGTTCGGCCAGCGGAGCAGATGACTTGCCCATCCAGACTGTATCGCCCGAGAATTTGCCGACCGACACAATCGGCACGCCCGCCTTGCCCGCCTCGATCATCAGCGCTTCGGCCTTGTCGAAGGAACAGGCCACTAGATAGCGCGCCTGATCCTCGCCAAAAAAGCTGCCCATCTCACTCGCATCAACCCATACGCCAACGTCTGCCGCTTCCGCGAGTTCAAAGGCAGCCAATGCCAGCCCTCCATCGCTCAGGTCAGTGCAGGCATTGATCAAGTGCCTGTTTTCACGAATAAAATCGCCGTTCCGCTTCTCTGCATCAAGGTCCACATGCGGCGCGTCCCCGTCGGTACGACCGAACACTTCAGCCAAAAGCGCAGACTGTCCAAGATGTCCGCCACACGCGCCTACAAGCAGTGCAACATGACCCTCGCGCACGTCGCCTCCGATGATGTTGTCCGGATGGTCGATCAGACCGACCGCGCCGATGGTCGGGGTGGGTAGGATGGCTGCACCGTCGGTCTCGTTATAGAGTGAGACGTTGCCAGAAACGATGGGCATGTCGAGCGCCGCGCAGGCCTGTCCAATGCCGTTGAGTGCACCCACGAACTGTCCCATGATCTCCGGCTTTTCAGGATTGCCGAAGTTCAGATTATCTGTTGTTGCCAAGGGCTTAGCGCCCACGGCGGTCAGGTTGCGATAGGCTTCGGCCACCGCTTGCTTACCACCCTCGACCGGGTTGGCTTTGACGTAGCGCGGAGTGACGTCCGAGGTGAAGGCCAGTGACTTGTCAGTGCCGTGCACACGCATGATCCCGGCGCCAAGACCGGGAGTGCGGGCGCTGTCAGCCATGACCATGGTATCATACTGCTCATAGACCCACTGTTTGGCCGCGTAGTTCGGGCTGGCGAGCAGTGCCTTCAGCCCGTCGATGGGGTCGATGGATGGGATGTCTCCGAGGGGATTGGTCTCTGGCGTTGGTTCCCACGGGCGGTCGTATTCGGGGGCTTCTGAGGCGAGTTTCGACAGGGGCAGGTCGGCTTTGACCTCGCCGTTATGTTCGATGAGGAAGCGGTCTTCGGCGATGGTTTCGCCCACGATGGCGAAGTCGAGGTCCCATTTGTCGAAGACGGCTTTCGCTTCCGCTTCGAGTTCGGGTTTCAGGACCATGAGCATGCGCTCTTGGCTTTCCGACAGCATCATCTCATAGGCGGTCATTTTCTCTTCGCGCACCGGCACGTCGTTGAGGTTCAGCTTGACGCCAAGCCCGCCCTTGTCGCCCATCTCGACCGCGGAGCAGGTGAGGCCCGCGGCGCCCATGTCTTGGATTGAGATAACAGCGCCGGTTTGCATCAATTCCAGCGTCGCTTCCATCAGGCGCTTTTCGGTGAAGGGATCGCCGACTTGCACGGTGGGACGTTTCTCTTCGATCGTGTCATCGAACTCAGCCGAGGCCATGGTCGCCCCGCCCACGCCGTCGCGGCCTGTCTTGGCGCCGAGGTAGACGACCGGCATGCCGACGCCGGAGGCGGCGGAATAGAAGATTTTGTCCGCGTCTGCGAGGCCCGCGGCGAAGGCGTTGACGAGACAGTTGCCGTTGTAGGCGGGATCAAACCGGACTTCGCCGCCTGCGCAAGGCACACCGAAGGCGTTGCCGTAGCCGCCGATGCCTTCGACCACTCCATGAACGAGTTGGCGCGTTTTGGGATGGTCGGGTTCGCCGAAGGACAGGGCGTTCATCGAGGCGATGGGGCGGGCGCCCATGGTGAAGACGTCGCGGAGGATACCGCCGACGCCGGTGGCGGCGCCTTGGTAGGGTTCGATGTAGCTGGGGTGGTTGTGGCTTTCCATTTTGAAAACCACGGCCTGACCATCGCCGATGTCCACGACGCCTGCGTTCTCGCCGGGGCCGCAGATTACCTGGGGGCCGGTGGTGGGTAATTTCTTGAGGTGGATCTTGGACGATTTATACGAGCAATGCTCGTTCCACATGGCCGAAAAGATGCCCAACTCGGTGAAGGTGGGCTCGCGTCCGATGATCTCAAGAATGCGGTCGTATTCATCGGGTTTCAGCCCGTGATTTGCGATCAGATCTTCGGTGATTTTCGGCTCTTGCATATGTCGTCCCCCGGCTTTGGCACGCTCTTTAGAGCAGGGACGGGCGGGGATAAAGGGTTTGTCCCCGCGGGGACAAGCCATGCGGCGTGTTTGCAGTATTTTAACCGCTCTGTGATCGTGCTTTTGAACTAATGGCTTGGTCTTGCGCACGGTGGGTTCGCTGAAATTTAACCACATTTTCTCAGACTGACGTACGATCCGGTGCGGTCGGGCGTGTGGCGCATTTTTATGCTCCCTGGCCGCGCATTGCGTGACCGCATCCTTGCCGGTGTGCACGCAGCAAAGAGATGCGGCCATCACGACGCCACGGAGGTCCTGTCAGGTCAGAAGCAAGATTGTCAGTGCGCCGTCCTGATCGGAGGCTGGGTTCTGTGCCTTGATCCGCAAACGCAGGGTGTCGGCATCCAGAACCAAATCATTGCCGCGACGGGTGATCAGGTCGGTCTTGGTCGTGACGATCACATCCCGGCCCCGCAAGCGGAAGATGGAGCCGGAGCGGGGCAAGAGAAACAGCCGCACACGCTCTCCGCTGACGCGCAGGCCATTTGTTGTTCCAACGAAGTCGCCATCCGACGAATAGACGCGCACGCCGCTTTTGCCGTCAAAGGCCGCGATGTCCTTTGCGGTGAGATCGGCGTGAGCGGCGGTGGTTGTGAGTGCGAGAGCAGTGACGGCGGCGAGTGTTTTGGCAGCAGAGTAGAGACGGGTCATGGTGTGATTCCTTGGGAGATGAATTGCCCATCACTTGGGGGTGCTGCATGTCCATAAAAAGACGCTGTCACGGGCCCGTGTCTGGCTGTCAAACTCCTCTGGTCACAGAAGAGTGCGCATAGCTTGCAGTACAATGCGGGTCCATTGCGCAAAAGGTGCAGGTTCAGGGCGTGACTGCGCACGGCGTCACGCATTTCTGGCCCAAGTGTCCAGCGTCTTTGACCCGAAAGCGGTCATTGGGTCGTATGCTGTGAAGGCGGGCTTTGAGCCCAAAGCTACTAGTTATATCCAGCAGTAGCCGATTTGTTTTCGGGTTTGGCTTTCAAGTGAAGCGCAGACAGCGTAGTGTGTTTCGATGAGATGGATATTGCTTTTTCTTGGCCTGGTTTTGATGTTTTCTGGTCCGCGTCTGGGCGAAGTATTTCAGTGCTATTGGGTGATTTCTCAAACGGTTGACGGAGCCTAGTCATCTGCGATCTGTGAAAGTCCGTTATGGGTGGAACTGCCGTTTGTTGCGTCGTTTCAGGTAGTTGGCGCACTGCTGTGTGTTACAGGCGTTAGACTTATGAGGAAAAACGCAAAAGTTGCTTAACGCATATGATGGCTGGCAGCTTTGTCCCGCGTCTGAACTATCCGATAGAGCTGCGGCGAAAGTACGGTCTTGGTTCGAGTAAAACCGACCCCCGCGAACGACCGCATTGACGACCTTGTGCTGCGAAGCCGCAATAAGCGTGCCGCGCCTGCGAACGGATGCTGCGTCAGAGAAGTTTCGAAGTCGAATGGCGGCAAAGTCCGCAAAGCGGACTCGAAAGCATGCTCAGGCGAATGAGCACAATTCTATCAGTCAACGCGATGTGCCGCCAGATATTGAAAACTGGAAAGCCCTGCCATGGGATGTGTGGTTTCTACATCGCCGTTTGTTTGAGCGTGGTTCGAGGATGAAGCCTGACAGCGACGCATGCGCTTTGTCTGAAATGCAGGATAGAAAAAAGCCGCCCTGCGGAGTGCAGAGCGGCTTGAATGCTGTGCAACCAGGCGGGTTGCAAGGCGTGCGATTACTTGAAGTCGATCTCAAGTTCGCCGACGGTATTGCGGCCGCCTTGGCCGATGGCTGCAAACAGTTCGTCATCAGTCGGCTCGACAGCGACGCTGCCGTTGGCCACACTCACGTTCTCGGGGGCAATCGTCAGCAGCATGGTGTCGCCTTCGTAGCGCAGGCCGGCTTCGACATCGATTTGGACCACGGCGCGGTCGTCCTCGTTGATCGAAAACTCCTCGATCTGACCCAACAGGACGCCGTCGGATGTCACAACATCGCCCCCTTCGATGGCAGAGATCGTGCTCACGCGGTCTTCTTTGCCAGCGAGTGTGTTGGCTGGATCAAAGGTGATGACAGCGTCGTCGGCCAGGAGGGGTGCGGCGGACAGGGCCAGTGCGGTCGAGGCGATCAGTGCGATCTTGCGTGTCATTGTCAGTCTCCTTTGTATTTTCTGACTTCGGGGAGACAACGGCACCGCATTGTGGATCGTTCCCAAAAAAAGATGTCAAAAATGCTTTAAAAACAAGGGAACTTAGGCTGCCCTGAGGCGTTCGCGCGGATAGTCCCGAACGTTTGGGAATGGGGCGCGGCCGCAGGCGAGGTGATTACAAAATACAAGAAAACGCCCCGGCAGGTGAGGTGCCGGGGTGTCTGGCTTGTCTGATGACTGGACCCTCAGATCCGCGGAAGGTTTACCGTGATCTGGTCGTCATTGTCCTTGATCACCTTTGCCTTGGTGCGGACACGCTGTGCGTTGGCGTTCAGAATGATCTGGGTGCCTTGCAACGTGAGTTCGGTGGTGTTGGTGCGAATGATGATGTCCTTGCCGCTGCGGCGCAGGATGTCGCCGCTGCCGGGTTTGAGGAACAGGGAGGCGCGGTCACCGCTGATCGAGGCGCCTTCGATCAGGCCCACAAGGGCGCCGTCCGACGAAATGACGGCTGTGCCGCGCAGTTTTTCAACCTGCGCCGCGTCGCGGGCTGTGAGGTCGGCGTGAGCGGTGGCGGCGGTAAGGCTAAGGGCCAGCGTCGCGATGGCGCGTTGTGCGGATTTGGTGAAACGTGTCATATGAAATATCCTTTTTGCTGCGTTCTGCTGCGATAACCCGCGAGGGACGCGGCTTATTCGGTGGACATGCTAGGGACCGAGCAGAAGGATCGTGATGGGCGAGCTGTCATCGGTGAAGGACTTGTTTGCCTTGATCCTGATCCGCTGCGTATCGGCCTCCATCACCAAGTTGTTGCCTTGGCGGGTTAGTTGAGCAGGTGTTGTCGTCACAACGATGTCCTTGCCGCCCGTGCGTCGGAAGATGTTGCCGCCGCGTGTTTGGACAAAGAGCCGGGCGCGGTCGCCCGATATGCGGAGCCCGTCAATGGTGCCCAGCACGGCGCCGTCGGATGCCAGCACAAGGCCCTTGGGTGCGCTGGACAGGGCGCTGATGTCGTCAGCGGACAATTCGGCATGTCCGATGCCCGGCACGGCGAGGGCCAGCATTAGCGGCGCGATGTATTTGGCAAGGCGCATGGTCGTCTCCCTTGATCATGTTCAAGGAAAAAGGTGGCGCGCCCGCATCCAAAGGCAAAACGGGTCACGCCATCGTGTCAGGTCCGTGCGCGGCTCAGTCGCCCGGTTTGCTGGCTCCGGGCGCGGCCTCTGCCATCTCTTGCGCGGCTTCGGTTGCGGCGGCGGCGATGGTCGCCTTGTCCTCGTTCGTAAGCTTTTCGTGGTCGTCCAGGCCGGGGATGGCCACGCGCACCTCGCGTCGGGCGAAGTCGATCCCGGCCTCTTCAAATTTGCGGTTCACACGGCTAAGCAGTTCCTTACGGATCGTGAACTGGGTGCCGGGCTTGGCCATGAACTTGCCGCGCATCACGATGCCGACGTCGTCAAATTCCAGCACGCCTTGGGATTTGAAGGGCTGCAGGAAGTCGTCCTGGAAGAGCGGGTCTTCCATCATCTCGGCGCCAATGGATTTGAAAATCTTCTTCACCTTGTTGGGGTCCGTGCCAAAGGGGACGGTGAAGCGCAGCTTCATGATGACCCAGTCGCGGGAATAGTTGGTGATCTTGGGAATCTCGCCATAGGGCAGGGTGTGGACCGGGCCGCGGTGGTGGCGCAGCTGCATGGAACGGATCGAGATTTTCTCGACCGTGCCCATGGTGCCATCCACCTCGACATACTCCCCGGTGCGGAAGGCGTCATCGATCAGGAAGAAGATGCCCGACACCACGTCCGTCACCAGCTTTTGTGCGCCGAAGCCGATAGCAAGACCGACGATCCCGGCACCGGCCAGCAGGGGGGTGGTGTCGACCCCTGCATTGCTGAGCCCGAGGAGGAGGAAGAGCACGATGATCGCTGCCTGGCTGACGCCGAGGATCAAGGGCAGGACCGTGGACAGGCGAGAGCCGCCTGCGCCGCCGCCGTCGCCGCCACCGATCTCTTCCGCGTTGGGGTCGTAGCCTGATGCCGTCATCTCGGCCGCGAGCTTGCGGTTGATGATGAGCGAGACAACCTCATAGACCAGATAGCCGATGGCGATGATCAGCAGGAACTCCATCAGGCTGGCGGCAAAGCGTTCGCCGACGCCTGCGCTGGCGAGCCGGGTCGGTGACATGCCCCAGAATGAGGCGACGGCCACAATGACCAGACCAAACACAAGCACGCGCCCGATGCGGACATAGGACCGGCGGGTCGAGATATAGGCCCGTTCGGCCACCGGACCCTCGCCTGTCATGGGTGGCGCGAGATGGCGGACCAAGCCGCGGATGGCTGTGTCCATGGCTGGCGCAAAGGTAAGAAGGGCGAGGGTCTTGTACTGCGGCACCCCGTCGAGCAGGGCGAAGTTTTCGTAGCTGACCACAACGTTGACGATCCACCATGTGGCCACCGCCACGCCTATGCCGAAATAGGGGTAGATGCGGGCGATCCAGTCTTCGGTCGGGCTTAGGTCGTCATATCCGCCGCGCATCATGTTGATGCTTTCATCCCAGTAGCGCCAGAAGAGCAGCATCACGTAGAGATGAACGGCGAAATTCACCCAGGCCCCGATGCGGGTTTCGCCCACGGGTACGCCGTTGGCTGCGTTGAACGGCACGATCACCTGGCCAATGCCGATCACCATGCCGAGCCAGAACATGTGAAACACCATAGCGCGTGCCGTGTCGTCACTGGCCGTCACGATGCGGTAGTCGGGCGCATTGGGTGCCATGAAAAAGCGCCCGACCGCTGCGGACATGCGGGGCAGGCCAATCAGCCATGGCCCCACCAGCATAAAGAACGGGTGGTAGTAGGTAGGCACGGCGTGCCGGGTGATTTGTGACGCCGCAAGCATGAAGATCGCGACCGATACGATTTCGCTTGTCAGACGTTTGGCGAGCGGCACGACTGCTTCGCGGATGCTTTGGGAGTCGGTACGTTTGGGCGGTAGGATCAGCCAGCTTCGGATCAGGCGGCGGAATGCAAACTCAATCGCAAAGGCCCCGGCAAGAACCATCAGGAAGTAGCCGGCGATTGCCAGCAGCCCCTTTGATCCGACGAAATTCCCGAATGTGGAAAAGGCCCGTGCTTGTTCTGTAAAGAGCAGGGGCAGGCGCTGGATCGCAATGCTGATTTGCTCAACGGCACCGGACGTCAGGTGATAGATGAAGTCCTCGATCTCGGCTGCGTCAGCCTCTGCATCCGTGGTGGCCTGTGCGTTCAGTTGATCCAGCAAGAGCGCGCGTACCTCGCTGTCACTGAGCCGCGACAGCAGGGCGTTGGCGGTTTCTTTGGTAAGCGGTTCGGGCAGGTCTGCGACCGCAGCCTCGCCACCCTCGGACGATGTCGAAAGGAGTGTTTGCGCTGGAAGGGGGGAGGCCAGCACGAAGATGGCCAGTGAAAAAATGAGCAAGTGGCGCCAGACGGCGCTCAAATCTAGCTTTTGCATATATGTCCCCAGACGTACTTTATTGTTTTCCCACACACTGCGCGTGCGCAGGGCACGTTGCAAGGAAAGCTGAAAATCCGGGGAGATAAAAAAAGGCCGAGCGCGAAGCTCGGCCAAGTCCAACAGGGAGGTATGAAGATGGCGCGTTAGCGCCGTGTCTCTTCATTAGGCGAGTTAGGGATGCACTTGCTGCCAATCAAGGCGTTTTCTGCACGCGCGTAGGCATGGCTGGTATGCGTTTGCCGCATGCCTTAGGGATTCTCTTTTTGCCTCAGCATCTTACGGTAGGCGATGATTTCTTCTTGTACGAAGTCGCGGAAGGCGGCGATCCGCTTGGATTGGCGGAGTTCTTCCGGATACGCCAAGAAAACAGGCACATCTGCAGACTCGATCTCGGGCAGGACGCGGATGAGTCGCGGATCGTCCAGCGACACGTAGTCCGGCAGGATCCCAAGGCCGAGGTCCTGTAGCACGCCCTGCAGCACGCCGTAGTAGTTGTTTACCGTCAGGAGTGAGCGGATTTCATATGTCAAAAGATGTTGGACGAGGCTGCTGCCTGCACCCACTTGGGCTGCGTTCACGTTTTGGCAGATCAGCCTGTGGTGAATGAGGTCTTCGAGTGTTTCCGGTGTGCCGTTGGCCTCCAGGTAGGCTTGCGTTGCAAAGACCTGCATCTTGACCGTCATCAGCCGTTTGCGGATGAGGTCAGCCTGGCTGGGCTCTTTCATACGGATGGCCACGTCGGCCTCGCGCATGGGCAGGTCAAGCACGCGCTCCTCGAGCATGAGGTCCACACGCAGATCGGGGTATTGTTCGTAGAGTTTGACGAGGCGTGGAGCGAGCCAGAGCGTGCCGAAGCCGATTGTTGTGGTGACGCGCAGGTCGCCGAACACTTCTTCTTCGCTGTCGCGGATGCGGGCCGACGCCGTGTCGAGCCGTTTGTTCATCGCGGTTGTGGCGTCAAACAGAAGCTCACCCTGTTCGGTCAGGATGAGGCCACGGGCATGGCGGTGAAAGAGCGTCGCGTTCAGCGATTCTTCGAGCCCGCGGATTTGCCGCGAGACCGCCGATTGGCTGAGGTTCAGCTTGTCACCGGCATGGGTGAGGCTGCCCGCGTCCGCCACCGCGTGAAATATTCGTAACTTGTCCCAGTCCATGCGCACCACTTCTGTAACGTTACCGCCAACATAGGCGAAATCTTCATATTTCATATGCTTGGCTTTGCCGGAACTGCGATGTGACAAAAAATTTTGTGGCAAGGTCAGTATTTGTGACCTATTATTGGTGGCAAGTTATGCAAGACTGATCACGGCAGGGGAGGCCAGCGATGAGCACGCAGAAGATTTCCTTGAACGACCGGTATGACCTGGAAAAGAGCCCCGTTTTGCTGAACGGCACGCAGGCGCTTGTGCGCCTGACGCTGATGCAGAAGGCCCGTGATGTGGCCGCAGAGTTGAACACGGCAGGGTTGGTGACGGGCTATCGCGGATCGCCGCTGGGGGCCGTTGATATGCAGATGACCCGAGCGCTCAAGCAGCTTGCGGCCCATGATGTGACGTTTCAGCCGGGGCTTAATGAGGATTTGGCGGCCACGGCCCTGTGGGGATCGCAGCAGGCGGAGTTGCGGGGCGAGGGCAAGTACGACGGTGTCTTTGGCCTATGGTATGGCAAGGGGCCGGGGGTGGATCGGTCCGGTGATGCCTTCAAACATGCCAACATGGCAGGGTCCTCCAAACACGGCGGTGTGCTGGTTGCGATGGGGGATGACCACACTGGTGAGAGTTCTACGGTTTTGCACCAGTCGGAGTGGGCGCTGATTGATGCCTATATGCCCGTCGTGTCGCCCGCCGGTGTGCAGGAGATCATGGATTACGGCATCTATGGTTGGGCGCTGAGCCGGTTTTCGGGTCTCTGGGTCGGCCTGAAGACGATGAAGGATACCGTCGAGGCGACGAGTGTGGTGGATGGTGATCCGCATCGGTTGTCGCTCAGCGTACCGGATTATGTGCTGCCCGAGGGCGGGCTGAATATCCGTTTGGTTGATACGCCCACTGAGCAGGAGGCGCGGATGATCGACCACAAGCGCTTTGCTGCGGAGGCGTTCAGCCGTGCCAACCGCATGGACAAGCGGATGTGGGGCAAGCCGGGGGCGAAGATTGGTTTTGTCGCAGCTGGCAAGAACTGGCTGGATCTGGTCCATGCGCTGAACCTGCTGAACATTGACGAGAACGAGGCGGAGCGGCTGGGGATTACCACATACAAAGTGGGCCAGACCTTCCCGCTTGATATGCAGGGCTTCCATGACTGGGCCGAAGGGCTCGACCTGATTGTCGTCGTCGAGGAAAAGCGCAAGCTGATCGAGGTGCAGATCAAGGAAGCGATTTTTGACGATCGGCGCGGGCGGCGCGTCTATGGCTGGTACAAAGGCGGTGCCGGGTCGATGCACCGCGAAGAGCTTTTCCCGACCCGTGGGGCGCTTGATCCGATCCTGATTGCCGAGAAGCTGGGTGGCATTCTGGTAGAAGAGGGCCGGAACACCGATGGGATTAAAGCGGGGTTGGCGAAGCTGGACGAGGCGCGCCGGTCTGACAATGCCGAGGATATTGCGGCGCGTTTGCCGTATTTCTGCTCGGGCTGTCCGCACAATTCATCGACCAAGGTGCCGGAGGGGAGCCGTGCCTATGCGGGCATCGGTTGTCACTACATGGTGCAGTGGATGGACCGCGAGACCATTGGCTACACTCACATGGGAGCCGAGGGCGCGAACTGGATTGGTGAAGCGCCGTTTTCGGCGCGGGAACATGTGTTCCAGAACCTGGGCGACGGCACCTACAACCACTCGGGGGTGCAGTCCATTCGCGCGGCTTTGGCGGCGGGCACGAACATCACTTACAAGATCCTCTATAACGATGCCGTTGCGATGACGGGAGGGCAGGGGAATGAGGGTGGCCTTGATCCCTACCGGATCGTGGATGAAGTGCGGGCGATGGGCTGTAGCCATGTCGCGGTGGTCTATGACGACAAGGAAGACGTGGATGTGTCGCGTTTCCCGTCGGGTGTGCCGACCCATGAGCGGGCCGAGTTGCAGGTTGTGCAGGAGCGCTTTGCCGAGACGGAAGGCGTGTCGGTCATTGTCTATGTGCAGACCTGTGCGGCAGAGAAGCGGCGGCGGAGGAAGCGGGGCACCTTCCCCGACATCGACAAGCGGGTGTTTATCAATACGGATGTTTGTGAGGGCTGCGGTGATTGCGGGGTGCAGTCAAATTGTGTGTCTATCGTGCCCAAGGAGACAGAGCTGGGCCGCAAGCGGGCGATTGATCAGTCGTCCTGCAACAAAGACTTCTCCTGCCTCAAGGGGTTCTGCCCGAGCTTTGTGACCTTGGAAGGTGCGCAGGTAAAGAAGGCGGCGACGACCGAGTTGGACCTGCCTGATCTGCCGATGCCGGAGTTGCCGGAGATCAGGACCACTTGGAATGTCGTCATCACCGGTGTGGGCGGCACGGGGGTTGTGACCATCGGTGCCGTGATGGCGCAGGCTGCGCATATCGATGGCAAGGGGGCAGGGATGATGGAAATGGCAGGGCTGGCCCAGAAGGGTGGGGCGGTGCATATCCACTGCCGGTTGGCGAATGATCCCGCCGACATCAGCGCCATTCGGGTTGCAACGGGTGAGTGCGATGCGCTGATTGGCGGGGATCTGGTGGTGTCCGCTGGGGCCAAGACGCTGGGGCTTACCAGCGCTGGGCGCACGGGCGCTGTGGTGAACTCGCACGAGATCATTACGGGGGACTTTACCCGCAACACCGAGTTTGCATTGCCATCGGAGCGCCTGTCGCTGGCGCTTGAGGCGCGGCTAAGGGATCGCGTGGACATGTTCGATGCCTCTGATCTGGCGAAGGCCACGATGGGCGACAGTATTTTTTCGAACATGATGATCTTTGGTGCCGCGTGGCAGCGGGGGCTGGTGCCTTTGAGCTTTGAGGCGATCACGGCAGCGATTGATTTGAATGGCGCGGCGGTCGAGCGGAACAAGCGTGCATTCGACATTGGGCGCTGGGCGGTTCTGCATGCGGATGAAGCGGCGCGGATTGCCGAGCCAAAGGTGATCCAGTTGCCTAAGTCGCTTGAGGAGAAGGTCGCGTTTCGCGCCGATCATCTGGTGAAGTATCAGTCGAAGCGACTGGCCAAACGCTATCGCAAGCTGGTGGACGGCATCAAGGACGCCAAGGTGAAAGAAGCGGTTGCCGAGGGCTATCACAAGCTTCTTGCTTACAAGGACGAGTACGAGGTCGCCCGGTTGCATCTGGACACCGAAGCCAAGGCGCGGGAGCAGTTCGATGGTGATTTCAAGATGAAGTTCCACCTTGCCCCGCCTATGCTGTCGAAAGAGGGGCCGGATGGTCGACCGGTGAAGAAAGAGTATGGGCCCGGCATGATACGCAACTTCCGCCTGCTTGCCAAGTTCAAGGGGCTGCGCGGCACGCCGCTTGATCCGTTTGGCTACACCCAAGAGCGCAAGATGGAGCGAGCACTGATCAAACAGTATGAGGCGGACATGAAAGCGGTGCTGCCCAAACTGGATGACGGTACGCGCGATGCCATCGTTGCCTTGGCCGCGTTGCCGCTCGATATTCGCGGCTTCGGGCCGGTGAAGCATGCGAACGAGGCGAAGGCCGCCAAACGGCGCGAGGAGTTGCTGTCGGTGATACGGGCCGGTGGTCCTGTGCAGGCCAAGGCGGCTGAGTGATCACGTCACACCTGTGTCATATGGGCTAGGCAGGATTACGCGCACGCCGTAAAACGGAGCGCATAGAGTAGTCAGGCCACCGTTATGCACCGTCGCCAGCAGCGCGAGATCACGCGCGAGATCAGTTATTCCCATTCCGCCGAAACCAAAGGCGGGCGGGCCTTGATCCGTATATTGGAAAACACGACCGGTCGCTTGCGTTTGATCAAGCGTGCCGAGGGCTATGAGCATGAGGTTGCAGCGGGCCGCGACTTTTGGGCCGTGATGGTAGAACGCTATGGGCTGTCGCTGAACGTCGTGGGCGGGGCGCTGGAGAATATCCCGCGTGAGGGGCCATTGATCCTGATTGCGAACCACCCCTATGGCATTCTGGATGGGCTCATGATGGGGCACATCCTGTCGACCATCCGGGGGGATTTCCGGATCATGGCGAACTCGGTCTTCAAGAAGGCCGAAGAGTTGAACCGGGTACTGCTCCCGATCAGTTTTGACGACACGCGCGAAGCAATGGCGCTGAACGTGGCGACGCGCAAGGAATCTCTGCGCTATCTGGGTGATGGCGGGGCTATTGGCATCTTTCCCGGTGGGACGGTGAGCACGGCGGCCAAGCCATTCTCAAAGCCCATGGACCCGGGGTGGCGCAGCTTTACGGCGCGGATGGTGGCGAAGTCCGATGCCACCGTGGTGCCACTTTACTTCGATGGGCACACCAGCCGCCTGTTCCAGATTGCGAGCCACCTGCACAACACGCTGCGCCTTGGGCTGCTGATCAAGGAGTTCAAGAAGCGGGTTGATACACCCGTGGACGTGGTTGTGGGCGACCCGATCGGCAGGGATGTGCTGAACCCCATGGCGCAGCATCCCAAACAGATGATGGAATTCCTGCGCAAAGCCACGTATGAGCTGAACCCGAACCCGGTGAAGGTGTTTGACCTGGGATATGAGTTCGAAGAGCGGCACCGCACTTGAGGCCGCAAGAGGCACACGATGGCTGTTGGTATTTTCGATTCTGGTTTGGGCGGGCTGACCGTGCTGGACGCCGCGCAGAAGCGGTTGCCGGATGTGGATTTTATCTATCTCGCCGACAGTGCCAATGCGCCCTACGGCGTCCGGACGGCGGACAACATCTATGACCTGACCACTACGGCGGTTCAGCGGCTGTTTGATGCGGGCTGTGATCTGGTGATCTTGGCGTGCAATACGGCCTCCGCCGCGGCGCTGCGCCGGATGCAGGAGGGGTGGGTGCCCACTAATAAACGGGTGCTTGGGGTGTTTGTGCCGATGATCGAAGCACTGACCGAGCGGCAGTGGGGCGACAATTCTCCGCCTCGTGAGGTCGGTGTGCAGCATGTGGCGCTTTTTGCTACGCCTGCGACGGTCGCCTCCCGCGCGTTTCAGCGGGAGCTGGCGTTCCGGGCTATCGGTGTGGATGTTGAGGCGCAAGCTTGTGGCGGTGTTGTCGATGCCATCGAAGACGGTGACATGATCCTGGCCGACGCGTTGGTGCGGTCCCACGTGGACGCCCTTAAGCGCAAGATGCCGGAGCCGCAGGCGGCCATTCTGGGCTGTACGCACTACCCGCTGATGCAGGACGAGTTTCAGGACGCGCTGGGCGCCGATGTGGCCGTGTATTCACAGGCCGGGTTGGTGGGTGAGAGCCTTGCCGACTATCTGGAGCGTCACCCGGACAAGATGGGCGGAGGCGCGGCAGGGTTTCTGACCACGGGCAATCCCAAGACCGTCAGCCAGCGCGCCACGCAGTTCTTGCGACGACAGATCACGTTTGATGCCGCTTGATCTGACACCTTATCCAAGAAGACCGACATGACCTACAACATCGCTATTCTGGGCGCTTCCGGCTACACGGGCGCTGAACTGATCCGGCTGATTGCCGGACACTCTTCGATTGAAATCAAGGCTTTGGGGGCGTTCTCTAAGGCCGGGCAGACCGTTGCGCAGGTCTACCCGCACCTGCGCCATCTGGATCTGCCGCCGATGGTCGCCTTTGACCAGATCGACTGGGCGGGTATTGACCTGTGTTTCTGCGCGTTGCCGCACAAGACGAGCCAGGAGGTGATCTCGGGTCTGCCGCGGGATCTGCGGATCGTGGATCTGAGTGCCGATTTCAGGCTGCGCGATCCGGAGGCCTATCAGAAGTGGTACGGCAACCCGCATGCGGCGGTCGAGATGCAGGGCGAGGCCGTTTATGGCCTGACCGAGTTTTACCGTGACGAGATTGCGGGTGCGCGGCTGGTCGCGGGTACGGGCTGCAATGCTGCGACCGGTCAGTTTGCGCTGCGGCCTTTGATCGCGGCTGGGGTCATAGATCTGGATGACATCATTCTGGATTTGAAGGCCGCTGTGTCGGGCGCGGGGCGGGCGTTAAAGGAAAACCTGCTGCATGCGGAGCTGTCGGAAGGCTATCACGCTTATGCCACCGGCGGGTCGCATCGGCATCTCGGCGAGTTCGATCAGGAGTTTTCCAAGGTCGCGGGACGGGACGTGCATATCCAGTTCCAGCCGCATTTGATCCCTGCAAATAGGGGGATTTTAGGCACTGCTTACGTAAAGGGTGATGCGCATGCGGTGCTGGATACGCTTGCGTCTGCCTATCAGGCAGAGCCTTTCATCGAAGTGCTGCCCATGGGTGAGGTTCCCTCGACGCGGCATGTGCGCGGATCGAACTTTTGTCATATCGGGGTGGCCGCGGATCGGTTGCCGGGACGGACGGTTGTGGTCGCGGCCCTCGACAACTTGACCAAGGGATCGTCGGGGCAGGCGTTGCAAAATGCCAATCTGATGTTAAATATAGATGAAGTTGAGGGGCTGATGATGGCCCCGCTATTCCCATAGCAGACGTCCATGAAAAGCCTGAAGAAGCAGCGTCGGATCCAGATCATCGCCCTCGCGGCGGTGGCATTGACGGTTTCCACAGTGCTGATCGGGTACGCGATGCGAGATGGGATCAATTTCTTCCGCGCGCCAAGCCAGATCATGGCGGAGCCGCCGGGCCCGACCGAGGTGTTTCGCATTGGTGGATTGGTTGCTGAGGGTTCCCTCGTGCGTGGTGAGGGCGCGTCGATTCGATTTGAAGTGACCGACGGTGGTGCGTCTGTGCCTGTCGTCTTTACTGGCGTGCTGCCTGATCTGTTTGAGGAAAACCAGGGGATGGTGGGCACTGGCAAGTATATCGACGGCGTCTTTGAAGCCTCTGAAATCCTTGCCAAACATGATGAGACCTATATGCCGGCTGAGGTTGTGGACGCCCTGAAAGAGCAGGGCGTCTATAAGGACCCACAGACCTAGCGTACGGTCGCGTTAAGACCCGTTAACCTGCATCGCTGACGTTTTGGCCCCATGGGACACCATGAGGGTGAAGACATGCAGGATGTACGTCAGATTGCAGAAGAGATTGTGGGTCGCGAGGGCGGCTTTGTGAATGACCCGGATGATCCGGGTGGGGCCACGAATTTCGGCGTGACCATCCATACGATGCGCCGTTTGCGGCTGGATCTGGATCGGGACGGGGATGTGGACGTGCATGATGTGCGGCGTCTGACCCGAGCCCAGGCGGTGGATATCTTTGTGCTGCATTATTTTGAGCGACCGCGGATCGCTGAATTGCCCGCGCCGCTGCACGCGACCGTCTTCGACATGTATGTCAACGCAGGCGGCAGCGCGGTCAAGATCCTACAGCGGCTGCTCAACACCATGGGGCAGAGCGTGACCGTGGATGGTGCGCTTGGGCCGCAAAGTATCGGGGCGGCGCGAGCGGCCTATGCAGCGGCACCGGATCATCTGGTGGATGCCTACGGGATTGCACGGCGGAACTACTACTTCCGCATCGCCGACAACCGTCCGGCCAGTCGCAAGTACGCCCGTACGCGGGCAGGCGGCAAGGGCGGGTGGATCAGGCGGGCCGAAGAGTTCATCGCGCCCCGCTTTCACCTGACGGATGCGCAGTTTCGGGAAAGGGTTGCCGCATGGGGATGATCAACGGATTGCTGGGTCTGCTGTTTGGCGGTGACCGGAACGTGGTGCGGGACACGGTTCAGGTGTTTCGTGAGAACGCTGAAGCCGGTTCAGTTCGCGCACACGAGGTGCAGATGACGGCCATGCGCGAGTTTGGTGCAGAGTTTGCAGTGCCGCGTCAGGGATGGTTCGACCGGTTCATGGACGGGATTAACCGTTTGCCGCGTCCCGCGCTTGCCCTGGGCACATTGGGGCTGTTCGTGTCCGCTATGGCGTCGCCCCTGTGGTTTGCAGAACGGATGCAGGGGATCGCGCTGGTGCCCGAGCCGCTATGGTGGCTGCTGGGCGTGATCGTGTCGTTTTACTTCGGTGCGCGCCATCAGGTGAAGGCGCAGCAGTTTCAGCGCGAGATTGCGCAGACGATGGCGCATGTGCCGCATGTGATCGAGAATGTCGCCACCTTGCGCAAGTTGCGTCACAACGGGATTGGTGTCGCAGGAACGGAGGGCGATGCGGCTTTGACCGTTGCATCGCTTGAGCCGTCGGGTAATGCCGCGGTGGACGAGTGGCGTACCGCTGCCTGATCCAAAGGCCGCTGCGCGAAGACATGTTTTATTGGGGCTCTGCCCCAAACCCCGAAGTATTTCTGGCCAGAAGAAAGGATATTCTGGCGCTTTAGTGATGCGACATAAACGGCAGGGGCATTGGCGGAACGCGCTGAGCATCATATAAAGTCATTATGATTACAGAGCTCGGTCACTTCGCCCTCATCCTCGCCTTTCTGATTGCCATCGTGCAGACGGTTGTACCGCTTGTCGGAGCATGGCGACGAGACCCGCGATGGATGGCCGTTGCCGAGCCTGCCGCGTCGCTGCAGTTCATCCTGATCGGCTTTTCATTCGCGGCGCTCGTTTGGGCGTTTGTCGTGTCGGATTTTTCCTTGCGGTTGGTGGTGCTGAACAGTCATTCCGCGAAGCCGATGATCTACAAGATTTCCGGCACATGGGGGAACCACGAGGGCTCCATGCTGCTCTGGGTGCTGATCGTGGCACTGTTTGGGGCGATGGCGGCTTGGTTCGGGAACAATCTGCCGCCGACGCTGCGGGCCCGTGTGCTGGCGGTCCAAGGGGCTATTGGCGTGGCGTTCCTGGCTTTTATTCTGTTCACTTCGAACCCCTTCCTGCGGCTGGCTGTGCCGCCGTTTGACGGGCAGGATCTGAACCCGCTTTTGCAGGATCCCGGCTTGGCGCTTCACCCGCCCTTCCTGTATCTCGGCTATGTGGGCCTGAGCATGGCTTTCTCCTTTGCTGTGGCGGCGCTGATCGAGGGCCGTGTTGATGCCGCATGGGGCCGTTGGGTGCGGCCCTGGACACTCGCCGCTTGGGTGTTCTTGACCATCGGCATCGCGCTCGGGTCCTGGTGGGCCTATTACGAGCTGGGCTGGGGCGGTTTCTGGTTCTGGGACCCGGTCGAGAATGCGTCTTTCATGCCCTGGCTGCTGGCGGCGGCGCTGTTGCATTCGGCGATTGTGGTGGAGAAGCGCGAGAGCCTGAAGTCGTGGACCATTCTGCTCGCTATCCTTGCCTTTGGTTTCTCCTTGATCGGGACATTTATCGTGCGCTCCGGTCTGCTGACATCGGTCCACGCTTTTGCCAATGATCCAGAGCGGGGTGTGTTCATCCTGATGATCATGGGCTTTTTCATGGGCGGTGCGCTGATCCTGTTTGCCTTGCGCGCAGGTGCGATGGAGGCGCGGGGCGTGTTCAGTATGGTCAGCCGTGAAAGTGCGTTGATTGCGAACAACGTGCTGCTTGCAGTGAGCTGTTTCGTCGTCTTTGTGGGCACGATGTGGCCATTGGTGGCCGATATGTTCTTTGGCCGCACGCTGAGTGTCGGGCCGCCGTTTTTCAACATGGCCTTTACACCCTTCATGGTGATCCTCGGGCTGATCCTGCCCATCGGGGCGATGATCCCGTGGAAACGGGGGCAGGTGGCGCGTGCGGTGCGCCCTTTGCGTTACGTGTTTGTGCTGGCGCTGGCTTTTGGTGGTCTTGCTTGGGCCATGAACACCGGCAAGCCGCTGACCGGGCCGCTGGGTGCGTTCTTGGGTGCCTGGCTTGTGATGGGCGCGATGGTGGATCTCGCCTCACGCACCGGGCAGACGTTTAACTTCGGTCGGCTGTGGCGTCTGCCGCGCGCGGATTGGGGTAAGACCGTGGCCCACGCCGGGCTGGGTGTTACCATGATCGGGGTAGGCGGCCTGACTGCCTGGCAGACCGAGGATATTCGCGTCGCCCAGATCGGAGAGCAGTTCAACGTCGGCGGCTACGAGCTGACATTGGATGCGGTCGAGAATGTGGAGGGGCCGAATTACCTGTCGACCATGGCCTTTATCACCTTGTCGCAGGATGGGGACGAGATTGCGCAGCTTCGGCCCGAAAAGCGCATCTATCCCGTGGCACAGATGCCGACGACCGAAGCCGGGATCGACTATGATCTGGCGCGCGACGTCTATGTCGTGATCGGAGATGAACAGGTGAATGGCGGCTGGGCGGTGCGCACATATATCAAGCCGCTCACGAACTGGATCTGGATCGGCTGTGCGCTGATGTCCCTGGGCGGACTTCTGTCCCTGACCGACCGGCGGTTCCGTGTGGCCGTGGGGGCGCGCCGACAGTCAGGCGAAGCAGCGGTGCCCGCAGAATGAAACGATTGGCACTTCTCTTTTGGCTGGTGCTCAGCACGGCGGCGCTTGCCCTTGATCCGTCCGAAATGCTGGACGACCCTGCGCTCGAGGCGAAGGCGCGCGAGCTTGATCACGCGCTGCGGTGCGTTGTGTGTCAATCAGAGGCGGTGGCGTCGTCAAACGCGCAGTGGGCCGTGGACGCGCGCCGCGTGATCCGAGAACAGATTGCCGCCGGGCAAACGCAGGAACAGGTCGTCGACTTCTTTGTGGAGCGGTATGGCGAGTTTGTTCTGATGACCCCTCGTGTCTCCGGTTCGAACTGGATGCTGTGGGCAGCAGGACCGCTCATGTTCCTTCTCGCGATTGGGATCGGCATTGGGTACTTGCGTGGCCGCAGCCGCGCGCCCGCCGCAGCAGACACTGGTCTGAGCGAGGCAGAGACGCGACGTCTGCGCGAGATTATGGACGAGTGAACGACCTTCGGGGCTTTTCTAAACTGATCGGTTTGGTATGGAAGAGCAGACCCGAAAAAGGACACCGGCCATGAAATACGACACCCTCACCTATGAGATGGACGATGGTGCAGCGATCATCACGCTGAACCGGCCGGACAAGATGAATGCGCTGACAACGCAGATGCGGGCCGAGATTGAGGTGGCTGTCACCCACGCCGGTCGCAACGCGCGTGTGGTTGTGCTGACCGGCGCGGGTCGCGCGTTCTGTTCTGGCCAGGATCTGGGCGATCGTGCCAATGCATCCGATCTGGATCTGGAACGGACGCTGCGGGACGAATACGCGCCCATGCTGAACGCCATCGTGGAATGCCCGGTCCCGACCGTCGCTGTCGTCAACGGTGCTGCAGCCGGTGCGGGTGCGAACCTAGCGCTGGCCTGTGACGTGGTGATCGCATCCGAAAGTGCCTATTTCCTGCAAGCTTTCACGCGGATTGGCCTGATCCCGGATGCAGGGGGTACCTATGTGCTGCCGCGCACCATGGGCATGGCCAAGGCAATGGGGGCTGCGCTGTTTGCCGAGAAGATCACCGCACAGCAGGCCGATGCCTGGGGCATGATTTGGGAAGCCGTCGCCGATGACGGGTTCGAAGCGCATTGGAAAGCGCGTGTGGCGCACCTGTCGCATGGCCCGACCCAAGCCTTTGCCGCGGCCAAGCGCGTGATCCGCGCAAGCTGGGGCAATGATCTGGAACAGCAACTGGCGTCCGAGGCGGCAGAGCAGGGGGCGTGCGGCAAAAGCCGCGATTTCCGCGAGGGCGTTCTGGCCTTTGTTGAAAAGCGCAAACCCAGCTTCGAAGGGCGCTAAGCCCCAAAAGAAAACAGGCCGCGATCATCGCGGCCTGCCGTTACCACTTCCACCGCTTACAAATTCGCGTCAAAGAGTTCTGTGGCCAGCGCACTGGTCACCAGAATGTCGGCGGGCGTGAGCGTGCCCCCTGCACCAGAGACGACCGCCACTTCGGTGCCGTTCAAGAACACGCGCGCGTCATCGCCATCGGCGTCGACAGTGATTGCGGGTGTTTCGCTGCCACCTGTATCAACAATGATGATCTGATCTTCACCAACGGTGTAGTCCAGAATTTTGGCTGTCCCGACCTGATCTTCTGCACTCAGAATGGCAAAGGTGTCTTCGCCCGCACCACCGGTTGCACTGTCGATCTTGCCGACCACGAGAAGGTCAGAGCCGTTGCCCCCGTCAAGTGTGTCGCTGGAGTTGTCGTCGACGATGTCCAGCGTCTCACCAATCTCGACACCTGTCAGAGCGTCATTCAGCGTCGCACCACCCTGAATGGCTTCAAGTGCCGTGGTGCTGAGCGGATTGGCCAGAAGTTCACCACCGACCACGACGTCGTTGCCTTCGCCGCCGCTTAGCAGGTCAGCGCCTGTGCCGCCGATCACGGTGTCGCCCTGCAAGCCGCCGTTGACCTTGTCGTTGCCGTCATTGCCATCGACCCAATCAAAGCCCTGGTTGCCGGACAGGGTGTCGTCGCCACCGCGCCCTTGCAGCAGATCGTTGTCCGCATTGCCTGTGATCACGTCAAAACCGGCTTGGCCCTGCACGATGTCCGAACCGTCGCCACCGGCAATGGTGTCGTTGCCTGCACCACCTTCGATCTGATCGTTCGCGCCCAGGCCGTTGATGATCTCGTCTGCCGCTGTGCCCGCGATCTGGTCGGCGTCTTCGGTGCCGTTGATCACCGGCGTGGTGGATGGATCTTCGGGTTGCATAACGCCGATGTCGTCTGCCGATAGCGTGCCCGCCGCACCCGTGACACGCGCCAGCACTTCGCCGTCATAGCTAACCAGTGCATCATTGCCATCATCTGTGACGGTGATCGCGTCCTCATCCACGATTTCATCGGCGCGGAAATACAGCGCCAGGCTTTCGCCGTCGGGGCTGTTGAAGTCGCTGATCGTTGCAGGGCCAAGGTCGCTGTCTGCGGTGTCAGCAATGACGGCAAAGGCGTCGAGTTCGCTGCCGCCCTCTGCCACATCACCGGATCCCAAGATCATGAGGTCGGAGCCTCGGCCACCGAAAAGCTGGTCGGCGGCACCATCGTCACGCAGCTCCGCAAAGGGCGGTGTTTCGTCGGTAAAGATGTCGTTGATGGACCCACCGTCGCGCAGGATGCCCAGTTCGTCGGTTGTCAGGGGATCTTCGTTGAACTCGCCACCGACGACCACGTCGTTGCCGCTGCGACCGTCTACGGTGTCTTCACCCTTGCCGCCAATCACCACGTCCGAGCCGCCGCCGCCGCGCACCAGATCCGCGCCATCGTTGCCATCGACCCAGTCATCGCCGGAGAAGCCCTGAACCGTGTCATTGTCGCCGCGGCCTTGCAGCGCATCGCTACCTTCGCCGCCGATGATCAGATCGTCGCCATTCAGGCCCTGAATGACGTCATTTCCGCCAGGACCGCCGTCCAGCGTGTCGTCTCCCAGCAAGCCGATGATGTCATCGTCGCCCTCGCCACCTACGAGGTTGTCGTCGCCAATGGTGCCAATCAGCAATTGGCTACCGTCATCTGCCGCCTGCGACGTTGTTTCATCTGTGTCATCGTCCGTGACGAAGCCGCTGGTGAGCAGGGCAGGAAAGAGTGAAAGAAGAAAAAGCATGACGCCCCCCCCCCAGGACGTACGTTTCAATCATCAATGAATTGAAACGAGTGTCCGCGCCGGTCGATTTCAAGTCAATGCGCAGCCGCTAAATGCAACCAGCGCAAGAAAAAATCGGCGCCCGGGTACGGCACTGTCAACCGTGCCGGGACAATGCTGCGCGCTGCGGTAGAACTGGCCACAGCGCGCAGCCACAGATACGTCAGGCGGTTGGGTAGAGGATGCTGACCTAGAGCCCGTTGAGCGTGCCGATGTCGCCCGATTCGATCTGACCCGCTGCTCCGACCAGGATCGAGATGGGTTGTCCATTGACGGAAATGACGGCGTCACCGTCTTCGTTCGTGACATCAATACTCACCGGATCCCCATCGACTTGCTCCGGTGTCAGCAAGACCAGCAAGGCATCTTCGGTGCCGTTGAAATCCGTGATCGTGCTCGGCCCGCTTTCGGATTCTGCTGCTTCCGCCATGGCAAAGAAAACGTCTGCGCCCGCGCCGCCCGTTCCCACATCACCCGCGCCCAAAACCAGGTCGTCGTTGCCGTCACCACCGTTCAAAACATCCGCCGCGTTGTCGTCTTCCAGTGGAATGACGCTTTCGGCAGTGAGGTTCAGGATGCTTGCCAGCGTTTCGGTGCCGTCGCGCAGCGCTTCCAGGTTTTCGGTGGACAGCGGCGTGCCAGGAACCTCGCCGCCGATCAGCAGATCGTTGTTGCCGCCGCCATCCAGCGTGTCGGCGCCCGCACCGCCCAAAAGCGTGTCCGTATCAAACCCACCGCCTATGGAGTCGTCCCCGTCGTTCCCTTCAATCCAGTCAGCCCCAAGGCTGCCACGCAGCGTGTCATCGCCACCGCGGCCCTGTACGAAGTCGTCGCCCTTGCCTGCGGCGACGAGGTCATCTCCGCCTCCCGCTACGATGATGTCATCGTCTGCTTGTCCCAGGATGCTGTCATTGCCTGCATTGCCTTCCAGCAGGTCTTCACCGGGGCCGCCCTCAAGCGTGTCGGCGGACCCGCCGCCGGTCAGCGTGTCGTTGCCTTCGCCGCCGATCAGCAGGTCGGTGCCGACGGTCCCTTCGAAGTTGTTATCCTCATCGTCGCCTTCGCGTACGATCCCTTCAGGCTCTGTCGGATTGTCAGACCCACCATCATCATCATCGAAGACACTTACCACAAGACCGACGCCCAGAAGCGCCAGCAACGCAATTCCAATACCCATGTCCAATTCTCCGCTTGGATTTTAGATATTCGTCTACCCAGACGCGAAAGCGCGTCAAGTGTGACGTGGCGATTGTGGACGGTTGGGAAACGGTGACCGGGATCAGGTCGGATTGAAACGAGAAACCCCCGCTTTTCGCGGGGGTCCATCAGGTTCAGCGCTTTTCGATATCGACGTAGTCGCGGGCTGTTTCACCCAAGTAAAGCTGACGCGGGCGTCCGATCTTGTTCTGTGGATCGGCGATCATTTCTTTCCACTGCGAAATCCAGCCGACAGTGCGTGACAGTGCAAAGATGGGCGTGAACATCGAGGTCGGGAAGCCCATCGCCTCAAGGATGATGCCCGAATAGAAGTCGACATTCGGGAACAGTTTCTTCTCTGCGAAATACGGATCTTCGAGCGCCTGCTTTTCCAGCTCCTTGGCCACCTGCAGAACAGGGTTGTTTTCGACTCCAAGCAGCTCCAGAACCTCATCAGCGGACTGCTTCATGACCGTCGCGCGCGGGTCGAAGTTCTTGTAGACGCGGTGGCCGAAGCCCATCAGGCGGAATGGATCGTCCTTGTCCTTTGCTCGCGCGATGAATTCGGGGATGCGGTCGACGCTGCCGATTTCCTTGAGCATCTCTAGGCAAGCCTGGTTCGCACCACCATGCGCGGGCCCCCAGAGGCAGGCGATGCCAGCGGCGATACAAGCAAACGGATTGGCACCCGAGGATGACGCCAGACGCACGGTCGAGGTCGAGGCGTTCTGCTCGTGATCCGCGTGCAGCGTAAAGATGCGGTCCATCGCGCGGCTGAGGATGGGGTTGACCTCGTAATCCTCGGCCGGGACAGCAAAGCACATGCGCAGGAAGTTCGACGCATAGTCCAGATCGTTGCGCGGATAAACGAAGGGCTGCCCGATCGAATACTTGTAAGCCCAAGCCGCGATCGTCGGCATCTTGGCGATCAGGCGGTGCGAGGCGATCTCGCGCTGGTGTTCGTCGGAGATGTCGGTGCTGTCGTGATAGAACGCTGACATCGCGCCAACCACGCCGACCATGATGGCCATGGGGTGCGCGTCGCGGCGGAACCCGCGGAAGAAGTTCTGCATCTGCTCATGCAGCATCGTGTGCAGCGTGATCGTGCTCTCGAATTCTTCCAGCTGCGCAGCCGTTGGCAGAACACCGTAAAGCAGCAGGTAACACACTTCCAGATAGTGGGACTTTTCCGCCAATTGGTCGATCGGATAGCCGCGGTGCAAAAGCACACCTTGGCCGCCGTCGATGTAAGTGATGGTGCTGTCGCAGCTTGCGGTCGAGGTGAAGCCGGGATCGTAGGTGAAAACACCCGCTTGGCCGTAGAGTTTGCGGATGTCCAGCACATCAGGGCCCGCAGTGGGCGAGTGGATGGGCAGGTCGTAGCTGTCGTCACCAATGGTCAGGGTTGCGGATTTTTGGGTATCGGCCATCAGGGTCGTTCCTTTCGTCGCGTGGCGGGCGTGTCCGCCTGGGCTCACGGAAACTTCGCGTGCCCCTCGTTAGACTGCGCACCATGAACGATTTATGAACCGCGTCAGGTGGCAGCGTCCTCAAGCCTGGCAAGGGTTTCGTCACGCCCCAGCACCAGCATCATGTCAAAGACCGAAGGCGTGACTGATCGACCCGCGAGGGCGGCCCGAAGCGGGCCCGCCAGCTTGCCGAATTTTGTATCCTGTGCGGCAGCAAAGTCGTTCAGGACAGCCTCCAAACTGTCCCGCGACCAAGTAACGGTTTGCAACTGCGGCGTCAATTGCGTCAGTATACCACGGGATACCGTATCAAGCGCTTTTGAGGCCTTTTCATCCGGTGTGACAGGGCGGCTCGTCAGCACAAATCGCGCTTTTTCAAGGAGTTCCGGCAGTGTCTTCGCGCGCTCTTTCACAAATGGAAGGGTGGCGAGCAGCCCATCTTTCTGTGATTGTTTCAAAGGTTTTTCGCCCGCAGCGGCCAAATACGCCTCGATTTCCTGCTGCAATGCAGCGTCATCGGCCTGTGCAATGTGCTGTCCGCTCAGGTTTTCGAGCTTTTTGACATCGAACCGCGCGGGGCTTTTGCCGATCCCGTTCAGGTCGAACCAGTCGCGCGCCTGTGCATCGGTAAAGAATTCGTCGTCCCCGTGGCTCCACCCGAGGCGGGCCAGGTAGTTCCGCATCCCCGCCGCCGGGTAACCCATGACTTGGTATTCCTGCGCCCCAAGCGCGCCGTGCCGCTTTGACAGCTTCTTGCCGTCGGGGCCGTGGATCAACGGGATATGCGCCCAGACGGGCACATCCCAGCCCATGGCACTGTAAATCATCATCTGCCGCGCGGCATTGTTCAGATGGTCGTCGCCTCGGATCACATGGGTGACGCCCATATCGTAGTCATCAACCACCACGGCCAGCATGTAGACGGGCGTGCCATCGGCCCGCAGCAGAACCATGTCGTCAAGCTGGTCGTTGCGGATGGTCACATCGCCCTGCACTTCGTCCTTGATCACCGTGGCACCATCCTGCGGGGCCTTGATCCGCACGACAAAAGGCGCGTCAGGGTAGGTCGACGGATCCGCATCGCGCCATGGCGAGCGGAAGAGGGTCGATTTGCCTTCGGCCCGCGCAGCCTCACGAAATGCGGCGATCTCATCCTGCGTTGAAAAGCATTTGTAAGCCTTGCCTTCGGCGAGCAGCTGATGTGCTACTTCGGCGTGCCGGTCAGCACGCTCAAACTGGCTGATTGCTTCCCCGTCATGGTCGAGGCCCAGCCAGGCCATGCCGTCGAAAATGGCCTGCGTCGCTTCTGGGGTGGAGCGGGCGCGATCCGTATCCTCGATCCTGAGCAGGAAGGTGCCGCCGCGGCCACGGGCATAAAGCCAGTTGAACAGCGCCGTACGCGCGCTGCCGATATGCAGGAACCCTGTGGGCGAGGGGGCGAAACGGGTGACAACGGGCTTGGACATGGGACGGATTTACCTTTGCTTAACCACGAAGGGTCTACGGTTTGCGCTCCTGATACTCACCGCGCGCGAGAGGGGCAAGCATGGGGCTGCGGCATGCAATGCTGATCCAGCGCGGGCACCTGTTTGGCTGGTGTCCGGTGGGTATGGCGTGCGGGATCGCTCTCTTCTTCGGGCTGAAGTTCGAGCCCTCCACCGCCATGATTACCATCATTGGCACCGTTGGCGCGCTTATCGCCATCGGCTCCCGGCGTATGGGTGAGTTGATTTCGCCCATCTTCGTCTTTGCCGCCATGATCGCGCTCGGCTTCTTCTTGGCAGGGTGGCGGTCGCATTCGGTCGCGGGGCCCGTACTCGATTGGCGGTACTATGGCCCAGTCGAGGGGCGGATCGTGGGCATGGACCGCAGCGCGTCGGACGCCGTGCGGCTGACCCTTGATCATGTCAAACTGGACCGCGTGGCCCCTGCGGACACGCCAACGCGGGTGCGTATTTCGCTCCATGGCGACAGTGCCATTGGCGTCGCGCCCGAGCCGGGGCTGCGCGTGATGACGACCGCGCATCTGGGCCCGCCCGGCGGCCCGGTCGAGCCGGGCGGCTTCGACTTCCAGCGCCACGCTTGGTTCGCGGAGCTTGGGGCGGTGGGCTACACCCGTGTGCCGCTGGTCGCCATAAGCGTGGCGGAGTTTGATCTGCGCCAGACGATCTTTCGCATCCGCATGACCGTATCGGCCCATGTGCAAGCCGCTTTGCCCGGCGATGTCGGCGGCTTTGCAGCGGCAGTGACCACGGGTGACCGCAGCGGGATCAGTCAGGACGCGCTAGAGGACTTGCGCGCCTCGAACACCGCCCACTTGCTTGCCATTTCCGGGCTGCATATGGGTCTTCTGTCGGGCTTCGTCTTTGGCCTCCTGCGTCTCCTTTTTGCGCTGATTCCCCATGTCGCGCTGCATTGGCCCGCGCGCAAACTGGCAGCGTTCGGTGCCTTGATCGCTGCGGCCGTGTACCTCGCCTTGTCAGGCGGAAATGTCGCCACCGAACGCGCCTTTGTCATGGTGGCGGTGGCGCTTTGCGCGATCCTCGTCAACAGGCGGGCCATCAGCCTGCGTGCGGTCGCCATGGCTGCCATCATCGTCTTGACCTTGCAGCCTGAGGCATTGATGGGGCCGGGCTTCCAGATGTCCTTTGCCGCAACTACGGCGCTTGTGGCCGTATTCGGCTGGATCAGGGATATGGAGTGGACGCTGGGTCCCAAATGGCTGCAACCGGTGGTCGGTGTCGTCATCTCGTCCGCCGTCGCCGGGTTGGCGACAGCGCCCATCGGGGCCGCGCATTTCAACACGATGGCGCATTACGGGCTGATCGCGAACCTCGCGAGCGTGCCGCTGATGGGCGTTCTGGTCATCCCGGCGGCTGTGCTGGCCCTTGTGCTTGCGCCGGTGGGCCTCGACATCATCGGGTTATGGCTGATGGGGGCGGGTTTGCGCTGGATCCTCTGGGTGGCCGACATGGTGTCCGGGCTCGATGGGGCGCAAGGCTATGTGGCCGGGCCAAGTGCCGTTGTTCTGCCCCTGATCGCCATGGGTATGCTCTTTGTAATTCTATGGCAGGGGCGCGCGCGTTTTGCGGGTGTGCTGCCCGTGATCCTGGGCCTTGCACTGTGGCAGTCCGGATCACGTCCGCATGTCTTGATTGCGGACACAGGCGGCCTCGTCGGTCTGATGACCGAGCACGGGCGCGCACTCAGCAGACCCAAGGGGGCAGGGTTTGTCGCGCGCAACTGGCTTGAGAATGACGGGGAGGGGATTGATCAGGCCACGGCGGCCGAGCGTTGGGACAGCGCGCATCTGGTGCAGATCATCCACCTCAGCGGCAAGCGGGCGGCTGCGGGTTTCACCGGATGTACCAAGGGAGAGATCGTTGTCAGCAATACTGATCTTGCAGACGCAGATGACATGCCATGTCTCGTCCTGACACCCACCTTGCTGCGGCGCACCGGTGCCATTGCGATTGTAGGTGATGCAGACAAGTTGAGAATACGAACCGCGCGGGACAGTGCGGGGGATCGCATGTGGTCGGGCTGGGCAAAGTCATCTGCGCCAGAGGTCGGTTTCGACAGCCTGCAACTGCAGCAGCTTGCACAGAAAAAGTAAGGCGGACCCGTGGTCCGCCCTGTTCATTGCATGATGTGATCAGTAGGTTCGGATCAGCCCGACCAGACGGCCCTGCACCTTGACCTGACCCACCGGGAACACACGGGTTTCATAGGCCGGGTTCGCGGCTTCCAGCGCAATCGTATCGCCCTTGCGCATGTAGCGTTTCAGCGTCGCCTCGTGATCCTCGACCAACGCGACAACGATGTCGCCATTGTCGGCAGAGGATGTTTCGCGGATTACCACCACATCGCCGTCATTGATGCCCGCGTCGATCATCGAATCGCCCTTGACCTCAAGCGCATAGTGATCGCCCTGGCCCGACAGCATCTGCCCCGGCACAGCCACCGAATGGGATACCTCGGAAATAGCAGAGATTGGTACACCGGCCGCAATCCGGCCCATCACGGGCAGCTCGACAGCATGCGTCGCCTCGACCGGTCGGGCAGAGGCGGGGGGAGGCATGTCCGGCTTGTCGCCGTCGATCACCTTGGGTTGGAAACCGCTGGGCGCGCCGCCCAGGCTTTCTGGCAGGCGTACAACTTCGATGGCCCGCGCCCGATGGGCGAGACGGCGGATGAACCCACGCTCCTCCAGCGCCGTGATCAGCCGGTGAATGCCGGATTTGGAGCGCAGGTCGAGCGCTTCCTTCATCTCGTCAAAGCTGGGCGGCACGCCGTCCCGTTGAACCCGTTTGTGAATGAATTCCAGCAGATCAAGCTGCTTTTTGGTCAGCACTGTTCGTCCTCCAAACCCTGTTGGTTTGGGTTTGTTCTATGGACGTTCTCGTTTTGTGTCAACTCCTTAGGTCAGCGGGACCACATCGACCACATCTCCGGTCGCACGTGCCGGGTCGCTTGAGGGACGCACGATCAGGGCGTTGGCATTGGCAAGCACGCTCAAAAGCGAGCTGTCTTGTAGCCCTGCATCGGCCACTTTGCCGTCTTTCATCAAAGCGCGCATATAGTGCTCACGCGGGCCGTTGGCGGCCAGAGGTGCTGAAAGAGGCATCTGAACACGCGGCGCGGCTTCCTGACCCAGCCCTTGCATCGCCCGGATCATCGGCGTCAGGAACACCGTTCCACACACCATCGCAGATACAGGGTTGCCGGGCAGCCCGACAATTGGAACACCATTCAAGCGCCCAGCCATCAGCGGTTTGCCGGGCCGCATAGCTACCTTGTAGAAACTGCGGTCCATTCCCAATTCGCCCGCGACATGTCCCACCAGATCGTGGTCGCCCACGGACGCACCGCCGATGGTGACGATCAGATCGGCACCTTGGGTGAGACCGAAAACAGTTGTCAACGACACCGCGCTGTCGCGCGCGATGGGCAACAATCGAGGCTCTGCACCAACGCGGCGCAACATGGCAGCAAGGCCGAAGCTGTTCGACGCGATGATCTGGTCCGGGCCGGGGTCTTCGCCGGGCATGACCAGCTCATCCCCCGTGGCAATCAGCGCAACCACTGGTTTGCGTCGGACGGGGACGGTTGCGACGTTCATCGAGGCGAGCAGGGCGATGTCGGCGGGCGCCAGGATGCGCGGCGCGTCCAGCGTGTCGCCCGCTTCAAAGTCGATGCCAGCCGGCCGGATGTTGTCCTTGGACCCCGGCTCATCCGTGATGGTGATCAGATCGCCGCTGCGGGTGACATCTTCTTGGATTACGACCTTGTCGGCGCCATCGGGCACAGGGGCACCGGTGAAGATGCGCACGGCCTGACCCGCACCAACGGTGCCGGACCAACCATGACCTGCCGCCGCTTCGCCCACTACCTTAAACTGTGCATGCAGGTCCGCCTCGACGCCTTTAAGCGCATAGCCGTCCATTGAAGAGGCCGCGAAAGGCGGCTGTGTCCTGCGCGCCGCCACCGGTTCGGCCAACACGCGGCCATCCGCCTCGAGCAGCGGCACATGTTCGACCGGCATCTCGTCTGCGAGGGCAAAGAGATGGCTCAGCGCCTCTGCAACCGTGATCATGTCGCCTCGTAACGCCCTGATTTGCCGCCATCTTTGAGCACAACACGCAGGCCGCCGATCTCGATGCCCTTGTCGACAGCCTTGACCATGTCATGCACCGTCAGCGCGGCGGTCGAGGCGGCGGTCAGCGCCTCCATCTCCACCCCGGTCTGGCCTGTGGTCTTGACTGTCGCGGTGATGCGCAGGCCGGGCAGCTCGGCATCAGGCTCCAGATCGACGGATACCTTGGTGATGGGCAGCGGGTGACAGAGCGGGATCAGGTCGGCGGTACGCTTGGCGCCCATGATGCCTGCAAGGCGGGCGACACCGATGACATCCCCTTTCTTGGCGCGACCTTCAGTAATGGTTTCAAAGGTTTCGCGCTTCATTTTTACGAAAGCTTCGGCCACGGCGATACGGTCGGTGACATCCTTGTCGGACACATCCACCATATGGGCCGCACCCTGATCATCGAAATGCGTTAGACCCATCTACATGCCTCCCCCGGATGTGAGCGGATTGGCCAGCAGCGCCCGTGTGGCGGCCGCCACATCGTCCTGCCGCATCAGGCTTTCACCGATCAGGAAGGTGCGCGCGCCGTACATCGCCAGATCCGCCAGATCCTCGGGCGTGTTCAGCCCGCTTTCGGCGACGATCGTGCGATCGGCTGGCACCTGTTTTGACAGGGTGCGGGTCGTGTCCAGCGTGACCTCGAATGTCTTCAGATTGCGGTTGTTGATCCCCATCAGCGGGCTTTTGAGAGCCGTGGCGCGGGCCAACTCGTCCGCATCATGGACCTCCAGCAGCACGTCCATGCCCCACTCGAATGCGGCTTCCTCCAGCTCATGCGCCTGCGCATCGCTGACCGACGCCATGATGATCAGGATGCAATCGGCCCCCAGCGCGCGGGCCTCGGCCACCTGGTAGGTGTCGTACATGAAATCCTTGCGCAAGGCGGGCAGGGCACATGCGTCGCGGGCCTGGGTCAAGAAGTCCTTGGCCCCCTGAAAGCTGGGCGTATCTGTTAGCACCGACAGGCAGGTCGCACCACCGTCTTCATAGGCCTTGGCGAGCGTCGCAGGATCAAAATCCTCGCGGATCAGACCCTTGGATGGGCTGGCCTTTTTGATTTCGGCAATCAGGCCATATGCCTCGCGGTTCGCCATCTGCAGCGCTTGAGCAAAGGGTCGAACGGGGGAGGCTTCGCGCGCTTCGGCCTCCACCGCCTCAAGCGGCTTGGCCGCCTTGTCGGCGGCCACCTCTTCGAGCTTGTAGGCTTTGATCTTGTCGAGGATCGTATCTGTCATCTGTCGCGCTGTGTTTGGCGGCGGAACCGGGGGCCAGCCCCCGGACCCCCGGGATTTTTTGAAACAGAGAAGGGACTAGGCCGCACTCTGGGTGATGTCTGCTACCGCTTTGATCTTAGCCTTTGCGGCGCCGCTGTCGATGCTTTCGGCGGCGAGGGCGACCCCGTCCTGTAGCGTGTCGGCACGGCCTGCGATGTTCAGGGCGGCGGCGGAGTTCAGCAATACCGCATCGCGATAGGCGCCGGGCGCGCCATCAAGCAATGCGGCAAAGGCTTGGGCATTCTCTTCGGGTGTGCCACCGACAATCGCCTCGAACGGGTGGGTCGGCAGACCTGCCTTTTCCGGGTGCACCTCGAAATCGGTGACGGCCCCATTTTCAAGGGCTGAGACCCAGGACACCCCGGTGATCGTCAACTCGTCCGTGCCGTCCGATCCGTGCACGAGCCACGCGGCGTCGGAGCCGAGCTGCGCCAACGTCTCTGCCATCGGCCGGATCAGGTCGCGGGAAAAGGCGCCGGTGAGCTGGCGTTTGACCCCGGCGGGATTGGTGAGCGGCCCGAGGATATTGAAGATCGTGCGCGTGCCCAACTCGGCCCGCGTGGGCATCACATGCGCAATCGCAGGGTGGTGCATGGGCGCCATCATGAAGCCGATGCCAGCGCCCTCAAGCGCCTGTTCAACAACCTCTGCACCGACCATGACATTGATGCCCATCTGGGTCAGCGCGTCTGCGGCACCTGATTTGGAACTGAGGTTGCGGTTGCCGTGCTTGGCGACGGTCACGCCAGCACCTGCCACGACAAAGGCCGTCGCGGTCGAGATGTTCAGCGTGCCCTTGCCATCGCCACCGGTGCCCACGATGTCCATCGCCCCCTCGGGCGCTTTGACCTTGTTGCACTTGGCGCGCATGACGGCAGCGGCGGCTGCATATTCGTCAACTGTCTCGCCGCGCGTGCGCAGCGCCATGAGCAAACCACCGATCTGGCTGGGGGTCGCTTCGCCGTCAAACAGGATTTGAAACGCTGCCTCCGCCTGATCCCGGCTGAGCGGTCCATTGGCTGCGGCGTCAATCAGTGGCTTCAGCGCGTCACTCATGCCGTCACCGGCATCAGGTCGAGGAAGTTTTTCAGCATCGCGTGCCCATGTTCCGATCGAATGGATTCGGGATGGAACTGCACGCCGTGAATGGGCAACTCTTTGTGCGCGAGGCCCATGATGGTGCCATCCTCAAGCGCGCCAGTGACTTCCAGCGCGTCCGGTAGGCTGTCCCGGTCGACGATTAGCGAATGATAGCGCGTCGCCTCGAAGGGCGTGGGCAAGTCCTTGAACACCGACGCGCCATCGTGATGCATCGTGCCCATCTTGCCATGCACGATCTCGCCCGCCCGCACTACCTTGCCGCCGAAAACCTGCCCGATGGTCTGATGTCCGAGGCACACGCCCATCAGTGGCGTGCGTGTCTCGGCTGCGGCTTCGGTGAGTGCAAGACAGATGCCCGCCTGATCCGGCACACCGGGCCCTGGCGAGAGCAGAATGCCATCAGGCTTGAGCGCCATCGCCTCCTGCACGTCCAATGCGTCGTTGCGATAGACATGCACATCTGCGCCCAACTCGCCCAGATAGTGCACGAGGTTGTAGGTAAAACTGTCGTAATTGTCGATCAGCAGCAGCATGGGCGTATTCGATGTTCCAAGGGCGCGCGATGGCCGGTATAGTTGCGCCTACATGTTCAGGCTTGCCCGCCAGCGTCAAGGGGCGGGCAGGGCCGGAACAACGAGAAGAGCAGGCGGCGGCACATCGCAAAGCGGGGCCGCAGCGCGACAGGCAAAGAGGTCACATATGGCACGGGGTTTTCTGAGCGGCATTTTGTGGGGCGGCGTCGTCAGCGTTGCGGGGGCCGCGGCTTTGTCCATCGCCAGCGACAGCCCGACAGGGCCAGACGCCGTGGTGCTTGCACCGCAAGGCGCAGATGCACCCCAGACCGGCACCGGTGAGACGCCCCAAACGATAGGTGACGCTGACCTTGTGCGCGACGGGGATGTACCGCAGGTCGGCAGCCCCGAACCTGACGATGTCACAGCCGCCGAAGCCGCCGGGGCCGACACTCCGACCGTTCCGCAGACAGGGGATGCGGAGGATCTCAGCACACCCGCTGATGCAGACGATGGCGCGCGCATTGCCGTGGACAGCACCGCCCCCGCCCAACCCAGCGTTCAGGGCGATGCGCCAACCGCACCGACGGACGAGACAGAGCTTTCCATTTCCACTGATCCCGCGCAGCCGCCAGCTCCGGATGTCCCGGATGCACCCAGTGCATTTTCCGAAGAAGCGTCCGTCGTGCCTGATGGCACAGACACACCCGGTGCCGAAGCGCCAGCGCCTGCCGCACCAGGAACCACGCCTGCGCCGCAAGCGCCCGAAGTGGCCGACAGCCCGGTTGCAGTCGAACCGGACCCTGCACCCGAACAGACCCAGGACCGCACCGCTGGCTTACCTTCCGCCCTCGATCCTGCAACCGACACCGATCGGCCCAGCATCGGACGACCGGCCACATCGCTCATCGACCGGGACACGGCACCGGACGACACGACCGAAGCCGCGCCAACGGAAACGGCCGAGGTCACACCGGCTGGCCCACCGATGGAGGCGTTTGCGGCCCCCTTCGAAAATCCCGAAGACAAGCCGCTGATGTCGATTGTCCTGATCGACAACGGCGCGGACCTCACGGGTGGCACCGTTGGCCTCGCCGCCTTGCAAAGCTTTCCCTATCCGCTGTCCTTCGCCGTCAACGCATCCCTTCCCGATGCGGCGGAACGCGCCGCTGAATACAGGGGGCAGGGGTTCGAGGTGGCGGTTCTGCTCGACATGCCAACGGGCGCCACGGCCGCTGATGCAGAGGTGACGCTGTCCGCTGCCATCGACGCGGTGCCACAGGCGGTCGCGGTGATGGAGGGCACCGGCATCGGCCTGCAAGAAAGCCGCGACGTGTCGGACCAGGTGGCAGCTGCGGTGCTCGCCTCCGGCCACGGTCTCGTTCTTCAGTCCAAAGGGCTGAACACTGCGCAAAAACTCGCTGCGCGCGAGGGCGTGCCTGCGGGCCTGATCTTCCGCGACTTCGACAGTGCCGGACAAACGCCAACCGTGATCCGGCGCTTTCTGGATCAGGCCGCCTTCCGTGCCGGGCAAGAGGGGGCGGTGATCATGGTCGGTCGCGTGCAGCCCGATACAATCTCGGCCCTGCTGCTCTGGGGCTTGCAGGACCGGGCCGAACGTGTCGCCCTGTCGCCCGTCTCAGCCGCGCTGAAAACGCTGGCGGAACAGCCGGAATAACGGGGGCAACGGCCCGGGGTACTGCCCAGTCGAACCTCAAACAGCGACCAACGGTGTTTGCCGCTACGCAGGCCGGTCCGAATTCCCTGTTTCAAAAAAATCCTCCCCGAAGGGCCGGGTTGCCAAAAGCCGGACCTCAGACAAGAGAGAACTACCGGTTGCCACCACCAAACCGCGCCGCGTCTGCCGCTGCGCGTCGGATCGCACCTGACTTGTGCACGGTTTCCATGAACTCGGCCTCCGGATCGCTGTCATAGACCACACCGCCCCCGGCCTGGATGTACAACTTCTGGTCCTGCACCACCGCCGTGCGCAGCGCGATACACATGTCCATGTCGCCACCGGCGCTGAAATACCCAACACCGCCGCCATAGACGCCGCGCTTTTCCGGCTCCAACTCGTCGATGATCTCCATCGCCCGCACCTTGGGCGCACCTGAAACCGTGCCCGCGGGCATCCCGGCAAAGAACGCATCCAGCGCATCCTTGCCCTCTGCCAACTCGCCCACGACGTTCGACACGATATGCATGACGTGGCTGTAGCGTTCGACGATGAATTCCTCGGTCGGGCGCACGGTGCCGATCCTGGCCACACGGCCCACATCGTTGCGGCCCAGATCCAGCAGCATCAGGTGCTCGGCCAATTCCTTCTTGTCGGCCAGCAGATCGGCCTCCAGCGCGCGGTCGGCTTCGGGCGTATCCCCGCGGGGACGGGTGCCCGCGATGGGGCGGATGGTCACTTCGCTTCCAAAGACGCGCACCAGAATCTCGGGGCTCGCACCCACAACCTGAAAGCCGCCGAAGTTGAAATAGAACATGAAGGGCGACGGGTTCGTCCGGCGCAGACTGCGATAAAGCGCAAAGGGCGGCTCGCGGAACTCCTGCGTCCAACGTTGGGCAGGCACGACCTGAAAGATGTCGCCTGCCTTGATGTACTCGCGGGCCTTCTCAACCGCAGCCTTGTAGCCATCCTTGGTGAAGTTCGACACAGGCTCAGCCACCTCTGACGCATCACCCAGATCGCGGGTTTCGACGGGCATCGCGCGTTCCAGATCGCGTACCGCATCCATCACCCGTTCGGCCGCTTGAGCATAGGCCGCGCGGGCAGACTGACCTTCGCTCACCCAAGCAGGAGACACCACAGTGACCTCCCCCTTCACGCCGTCCAAAACAGCCACGACCGACGGGCGCAGCATCAGCGCATCGGGCAGGCCCAGAGGGTCGGGGTTCACATCCGGCAAACGCTCCACCAGCCGGATCATGTCATAGCCCAGATAGCCAAAGAGCCCGGCAGCGGCTTGCGGCAAGTCGTCCGGCAGTGCGATACGGCTTTCCTCGATCAGCGCGCGCAGCGCATCAAGAGGGTGGCCAGCGACCGGCTCGAACGCATCGGCATCATAGCGCGCCATCCGGTTGATCGACGACGCCTCGCCATCGCAGCGCCAGATCAGGTCGGGCTTCATCCCGATGATGGAATAGCGTCCACGCACCTCGCCGCCGGTGACGGACTCAAGCACAAAGGCGTCCTTCTGCGCGCCCGTCAGCTTCAGCATCAGCGACACGGGCGTGTCGAGATCAGCCGCCAGACGGGTATAGACCACCTGGTTCTCGCCTGCCGCATAGGCGGCGGCAAAGCTGTCATAGTCCGGAACGAGAGCCATCAGGGAAAGTTCACATGCACTGCGTCCAGCGCCTGCTGGTTGATCTGGGTGCCTGCGCGCAGAACGACATCCTCACCGAAGATGTTGAAAATCTCGCCCGCCACGATTTGGCCCATCTCGGCGCTCAGCGCTTCGGTTTCGGCCTGCACTTCGGGGCTGTCTTCGATCGGGTTGATCCCGTCCAGCCGCACGATCAGGACAGCACCATAGCCCGGAATGACACGCACATCGCCCGGCTCCATCTCGAAGACTGAGGTCATGAATTCGGGCGGGGTGCCTTGAACAAAAGCACCGCGATCCAGATCGGTTTCTACAATCGAATCAAGGGACTGGCTGGCGAAGCTTTCGCCTGCTTCAAGCGCAGGCAGCAGGGCTTCGGCTTTTTCGGTCAAGCGGGCTTCGCTCTGCTCAGCTTCCCAGTTGCCCTGCACGTTCAGCTTTGCCTCTTCAAAGGGGGCAGGGCGCGGCGGCAACAGGTCGTCCATGCGCATGGCAAAGATGCCGCCTTCGTCCAGTTGCACGATTTCTGGGAAGTCGTCCTGCGTCAGCTCAGCCGCTGCATCGCGGAAGCCGTCATAGGCGGCCAAGCCTTCGCCGAGCGCCGGGTACCAGTCGATGGTACCAAGCCGCATGTCGGTTTCCGCGTCCAGCTCTTCCAGCGTGGCGCCACCAGCCAGCATGTTGTCGAACTCTTCGGCCAGAACCTCGACCTGACGGCGCGCGGCGGCCATCGACAGCTCCTGCTGCAACTCGGGTTTGGCATCCTCGAAGCTGATTGTCTGCGCGGGCAGCACGGCATTCACACGAAACAGCGCAGGCCCCAGAGACGAGGGCAGCGGACCCACCACATCACCCACATCGGCGGCAAAGACGGCCTCGCCCGCCGCATCCAGTTGCAGCCGCGTGACATCGCCCATGTCGATGTCGCCCAGGTCCAGACCGCGCTCGGCCACAAGGGCCTCAAATGTCGTGCCATCGACCTCAAGCTGCGCTGCCGCACGGTCGGCGGCCTCGGCATCCAGATAGACCAACCGCTCGACCAGACGGCGTTCGGGCTGGTTGTACTGGTCCGCACGCGCCTCGTACTCGGCGCGCAGCATTTCCTCATCGACGTCCATCGAGTCGACGATCATGTCTGGCAGCAGCACGGCATAGGTGATGCGCTTGGTCTCGGGCAACTCATAGTCGGCGAGGTTGTCTTCGTAATACGCGCGCAGGACGTCATCCGTCGGATCTGGCAGGTCGGTCTCAAGATCGGCCTGACCAAGACGGACCCATGTGAAGTCCCGTGTCTCGCCCAAGAAAGACACCAATGTGCGGGCATAGGTGTCGGGCATCTGCACACCCGATACGATGGCCCCCTGCAGGATCGAGCGGGACACTTCCTCGCGCAGCGTCGTTTCGAAATCCGCTTCGCTGGTGCCTTGTTGGTCGAGGGCAAAGCGATAAGCATCACGGTCAAAAGATCCGTCAAGACCACGGAAGGCCGGGATGTTCAGGATCTCGTCCCGGATCACCTCGTCGCCGACGCTCAGCCCCATCTGGCCCGCCTCATAGTCCAGCGCGCGGGCACGCACGAGCTGGGCCAGCACGGCCTGATCCAGACCGATGGCCTGCGCGCGCGCAAATGTCAGCGGCTGGCCAGTCTGCTGACCCACCGCCTGCATCTCGCGTTGCAGCGTGTCGGCGTAGGTTTGCACGTCGATATGCTTGTCACCGACCTTGCCCACAGTGCGGATCGTGCCGCCCAAGCCATCGAGGCCAAAGCCTAGGCTCAGGCCCACAAACAGCAGGCCCAAAAGGATCCAGACAGCGATTTTCGAGATGGAAGTCTTGCCCTGAGCCATGTGCGCCTTCTTGCGGGTTTTGTTGCGTTTGGAGATGTCTAACGGCCCCGCCAGATACGGGCAAGGCCGGTTGATGTCAGAGCGTGAGCGCTGACAGCCTTGTGTAAAGCGCAGCAATGCCATCGGCATCAAGATTGGCAAAGGCGATGCGCAGTTGTGCCTGACCTTCAGCGGCGCCGTCAGGCCAGAACATGGTGCCCGGCAGGCACAGGATACCAGCCTCTGTGACAAGGCGCGGCGCAAGGTCGGCCGAGGAGATGTCGAACGGATGCCGCATATAGGCGAAATACGCGCCCAGTCCCATCAACTGCCATCCCTTGTCGGCCAACACCGGGAAGCCGTCGGTGATGGCCTGTCTGCGCGCCAGAATCTCGTCGCGCTCACCGGCGACCCACTGGCCGAGGTTCTCCAACCCCCAAATGGCTGCATACTGGCCGATCTGCCCGGGACAGATCGCAACGGTGTCCAGAAACTTCTCTGCCTCCGCCAGCCGGGCTGGCGACGTCACCAGCGCCCCGACACGGTGGCCGGTCAGCCGGTAGGCCTTGGAAAAGGAGTACAGGTGGATGAATGTTTGATCCCACCCATCCTGTTGAAACAGCGCGTGGGGCGGCCCGCTGCGGCTGTCAAAATCGCGATAGGTCTCGTCGACGATCAACGCGATGCCATGTGACTTCGCCAATTCATAGAACGCCAGAACCAGAGCGTCCGGATATTCGACCCCGGCGGGATTGTTCGGCGTCACAAGCGCGATGGCCCGCGTCCTGTCGGTGATCAACGCCTTGGCCGCTGCCACATCCGGCAGCATCCCATCCCCAACGGGCAGGGGGACCGATGTGACACCCGCCATATCCAGCCACATCTTGTGATTGAAGTACCACGGCGTTGGCAGGATCACCTCGTCCCCTTCGTCGCACAGGGTGGCGATGGCAGCGGCAAAAGCCTGGTTGCAGCCCGAGGTGATGGCAATGTTTTCGGCCGCGGTCGCCGCGCCATAGTGCCGGTTGATCTGATCCGAGAGGCCTGCACGCAGCGCGGGCATCCCAAGAACCGGACCGTAAAGATGCGCGTCATCGCGGGTCAGCGCGGCGTCGGCCATCGCCTGGCGCAACGCATCGGGCGGGGGATCGACCGGTGCCGCCTGACTGACATTGATCAGCGGACGGTCGGGTGGAAAGGTGACACCGTCAATCCAGCGCCGCGCCTCCATCACCGGTGGGGCAAAGGTTGATGCGGTGCGCGTCATGGTCATCGGATCGCTCACTTTGAAAACGCCGGAGCCTCCGGCGGGAGTTTATTTGGCAAGATGAAGGAGCTTAGTCCTTGCCGCGATACGGCTCGACATATTGCAGGGCCATGTCCCAGGGGAAGAAAATCCATGTGTCCTGGCTGACGCCGGTGATGAACGTATCCACCATCGGCTCGCCTTTGGGCTTGGCGTAGACGGTGGCGAAATGCGCCTTGGGATAAAGGTCGCGGACGACTTCGAGCGTGCGGCCCGAATCCACCAGATCGTCGATGATCAGGATGCCGGTGCCGTCACCCATGAGGTCTGCATCTGGCGCCTTTAGCACTTCGACTTCGCCCTGGCTTTGGTGGTGGTAGGATTTCACGCTGATCGTATCGACGGTGCGGATGTCCAGCTCACGGCTGACGATCATCGCGGGCGCCATCCCACCCCGAGTGATAGCCACCACGGCACGCCAGGCTCCGTTGTCCGGTCCCTGACCATCCAGCCGCCAGGCCAACGCGCGGCTGTCGCGGTGGATCTGGTCCCAGCTGATGTGAAAGCCTTTTTCGTGGGGGAGGCGGTCTGCCATGGTTACTTCTCCAGGATCAGGCGCAGGCCAAGTGCGCCCAGCAGGGTGGCCGCGATGCGGTCAAAGATGGGTTTCAGGCTGACATAACCGCGCCGCACATGCGGTGTGCTGAGCGCCAGCGCCAGACAGGTGTAAAAGATTAGCTCAAGCGCCCAGTGGTTCAGCACGATGACAGCGATGTCGGCGGCGGCAAGGCCCTTGGGAAAGACAACGACGATGACCGCAGCCGCAAAGAGCATGGATTTCGGATTGCCGAAGTTCAGAAGCATCCCCGACAACACGGCACGGCCCCGCGCCATAGGCGCTTCGCCCAAGGGGTCACGGGCATGGCGCCACGTCTGAACAGCGATCCAGATCAGGTAGAGCGCGCCGCCGATCTTCAGCGCCGTATAGGTCCAAGGGAAGAGGGAAAACACGGCTTCCAGGCCCAAAAGTGCAGCCAGCGTCCACATCGCGGCAGCCGTGCCAAGACCAATGCCCGTCGCAATACCTGCACCACGTCCACCGGTCACCGTCGCACGGGTGATGAACAGCATCGCAGCCCCCGGCGACACGAGGGCCGCAAGCAATACGGTGTTGAAGGCGATCAGCTCGGCAATGGTCAGCGACATCGCTCAGCCTTTCGAGATGTCGGGCGCGTCCACCGCCTTCATACCCACCACATGGTAGCCCGCATCGACATGCAGGTTCTCACCGGTGGTGCCCGAACCCAGATCACTGAGCAGATACAGCGCCGACTTGCCCACATCGTCGATGGTCACATTGCGGCGCAGGGGCGAATTGTACTCGTTCCACTTCATGATGTAGCGGAAATCGCCAATGCCCGAGGCGGCCAGCGTCTTGATCGGGCCCGCGCTGATCGCGTTCACGCGAATGCCGTCCTTGCCCAGATCCTCGGCCAGATACTTGACCGACGCCTCAAGGGCCGCCTTCGCCACACCCATCACATTGTAATGCGGCATGACCTGCTCGGCGCCGTAATAGGTGAGGGTCAGCGCACTCGCGCCTTCGCTCATCATCTTCTCGGCGCGCTGCATCACGGCGGTAAAGGAATAGACCGAGATATCCATGGTCAGGGCAAAGTTGCTGCGCGTCGTATCGACATAGCGGCCTCGCAACTCGTTCTTGTCTGAAAAGCCGATGGCATGGACAATAAAGTCCAATCCATCCCACCGCTCTTTCAAGCTGTCGAACAAGGCATCGATGGACGCCTCATCGCCCACATCACAGGGCAACACAATGTCACTGCCAAGTTGGGCGGCCAGCGGATCGACCCGCTTTTTCAACGCCTCGCCCTGGTAGGAAAAGGCCAGCTCAGCCCCCGCCTCGCGCAGGGTGCGCGCAATGCCCCATGCGATGGATTTGTCGTTGGCAAGGCCCATGATCAGACCCCGCTTGCCTGCCATCAGACCGCTCGCCATGTCACTGCCCATCCCGTACCCCATTTTCGGTCGTGTCGTCTGCCGGCCAGCTTTAGGACATTGCCCAAGACGCATCAAGAGAGGCCGCCAAGGTTGAACCTCAATCCGCCTGAGGCTAGCTGTTTCACGACGCACGCAAAGGAGACGGGTATGGCGGATCGGGATGGCAAGTTTGCGGGGGACAACCCCTTCGACATCGTACGCGCCTGGATGGCCGAGGCCGAAGGAGCCGAGGTTAACGACCACAACGCCATCGCGCTCAGTACGGTGGACGCCGACGGTCTGCCCAATGCGCGCATGGTCCTGCTGAAAGAGGTCGAGGACAACGCATTCGTCTTCTACACCAACTACACCAGCGCCAAGGCGGCGGAGCTGGACCAGGCCGGCAAGGCGGCCTTTGTGATGCACTGGAAGTCGCTGCGGCGACAGGTGCGGGTGCGGGGCCTGGTGGAAAAGGAAGAAGGGCCACAGGCCGATGCCTACTACGCATCGCGGTCCCTGAAATCGCGTCTGGGGGCTTGGGCGTCGGATCAAAGCGCACCGCTCGACAGCCGGACAAGCCTGATGGCCAAGGTCGCCAAGATCACCGCGCGGGAGGGGACCAACCCGTCGCGTCCGCCGTTCTGGGGCGGCTACCGGATCACCCCGGTCGAGATCGAATTCTGGGCCGACGGTGCCTTCCGCCTGCACGACCGCTTCCGCTGGCGGCGCGAAAATGCGGCCTCTGACTGGGCCGTTACACGCCTTAACCCATGAATTTCACGTAACGTGAAATGTAAGGCTCTGAAAAATATAAAGCATTTCGTGCTTGAATTCAGACGTCGAAATGGCGCAAGTCTTGGGGGCGGCAACAAGCAATTAAAGAAAGACAAGTCGTGTCAGAACACTCATCAGATACGGACATGGTCACCGGGACGGTGAAGTGGTTCGATCCCGTCAAGGGATTTGGCTTTATCGTCGCCACCGCAGGCGGCCCCGACATCTTGCTGCATGTGAACGTGCTGCGGAATTTCGGGCAATCCTCAGTCGCTGATGGCGCAAACGTAGATGTGCGGATCCAGCACACCGAACGGGGTGTGCAGGCGGTCGAGGTTCTGTCGATCACGCCACCCACCCATACGGATTCCTCGTCGTTGAGCGATCTGGCGCATATAGACGCCACCGCCGTGTCGGACGCACCGCTTCAACCCGGTCGGGTCAAGTGGTTCGACAAGGGCAAGGGCTTTGGGTTCGCCAACGTGTTCGGCAGCAGCGAAGACGTGTTTCTGCATGTCGAGGTTCTGCGCCGTTCGGGCCTGTCGGACCTGCAACCGGGCGAAGCGCTGGCGCTGCGCGTGATCAACGGCAAACGCGGCCATATGGCAGCCGAAGTGCTGGCCTGGGAAGCGGCTCTGCCCAGGGAAGACGCCTAAGGTGCGGGCCCTGCGGGCATGTATTGTCCTGCTGGCCCTCATGGTCGGCGCGCAACATGTCGCGGCAGAGTGCAGTGAAAACACTGTCTGGATTCGCGGCGACTTTGGCGAAGCGCGCTTTTCGGTCGAAATCGCCGACACCCAACGCAGCCGCGCCATCGGCCTGATGAACCGCCCCTCCATGCCGACAAGCGAGGGGATGCTGTTCATCTACCCGCGCCCCCAGCCGCTGTCATTCTGGATGCGGAACACTCTTATTTCGCTCGATATGCTGTTTGTGGACCCTACGGGCACGGTCTCGCATATCCACCACAACGCCATTCCGCTGGACGAGACGTCGATTTATGGCGGTGACGGGCTGACACATGTGCTGGAAATCAACGGCGGGCTGTCACGGATGCTTGGCATTGAAGAGGGCGCGCAACTGCGCCACCCCAGCTTTGACCAGAATAACGCAGCGTGGCCCTGCTGATCGTGCGCTTTGGGCTTTTCAATTCGCAACGCGCCGTCTAAGACAGCGCCACGGTCGGAGCGTGGCGCAGCCTGGTAGCGCACCTGTTTTGGGTACAGGGGGTCGGAGGTTCGAATCCTCTCGCTCCGACCATTTCCTCAGCATCGAATGCTACGCGGCTCGGATCTTTGCTTTAGCACTGCAGCGCTTCAATAGATATCGCACATCAAACCCAAGACCCCAAACCTGTGCGTCACAAACAGCGAAGTGCACGAGTGGTCGAAACCCGTCCCGATTTCATCATTTGCCATCCCGCGATCAAGCGTAGATGCTTGCCCACGACATGAAGGCTTCCTTGAACACATCGGAGCACGCGCAATATGCGACGGTTTCGCGGGCGTTCATCGCCGATTGGCTGACGGCACTCCGCCCTATGTGTTCTGCCTCCCATTTCCGGTCTTTGCTGGAACGGTCCAATCTCCATCTGGATCAGGATCGCGCGCAAGGCCGGGTCACGCTGGACCAGATTGTCAGCCTTTATCAACTGGCCGCCGTTGAAACCGGGGACGAGATGATGGGGCTGTGGTCCCGCCCGATCAAACCGCGCGCCTTGCAACACCTGCTCACCACCGTGCGGGAGGCGTCGTCGCTGCACGGGGCGCTCTATCGGTTCTCGACCTTTTGGAACATGCTGCTCGACGACTACCAGTTCGAGTTGGTCGCCACAGACAATGCGGTGCAGCTCATTCTTCACCCAACGGGGCGCCGGACGCCCCAGCGGTTCGGGCACATGCTGATCCTCAAGCTCGCACATGGTCTGATATCCTGGCTCGTGCAGTACGAAGTGCCGGTCAAGGCCGTCGCGTTCGCCTTCGACCAACCCGAGTTTTCCCACGACTATGCCGTCATCTTTCCCGCCCCCGTCACCTTCGCGCGCGCGGCAACCTCCATCGCGTTTGAAAGAGACGCTCTTGGTCCCGTGCACGCGCGCAGTACCGAAGACCTTCACTCGTTTCTGCAAAACGCGCCGAGGGATTGGATCTTTACACGCTCCAGCGAACACACCCAGTCCTTGCGCGTGCGTCGTTACCTCAGCACGTGTCGGTGGGAGGAAGCCACGCTACAGGACGCCGCCCGCGCCATGAATATGACGCCGCGCACGTTGATCCGACGGCTCGAAACCGATGGAACGTCCTTTCAATCCATCAAGGATGCGCTGCGCAGGGATCTCGCGATCGGGTCTCTCCAAAACGGGCAGCGCAGCATCGAAGCGATCGCGCTGGATCTCGGATTTTCGTCGGCCGCAAGTTTTCACAAGGCGTTCCGAAGATGGACCGGTAACCCACCCAGCCTGTATCGACGGCAACACCGCGCCGACGGATAAGTCTGTCACTTTTGGACAGTGCTGTGTCAGGGCATGAGATGGAGTGGGATCAAACCGCCCACTAAATCAGACGAACACGAGCTCACACGATCCCAATACCCATGTCGCTGCTTCGCAAAGTGGCGCAATGGGACATGCCTGCCAATCAAAGGATTTAACACATGACGCAGAAACGAGACGCTGTTCTATCCACGGCCCACGACCATGCAATGCATGTCATACGCCCCAATGTGGATGCGTGGAACGCGGCAAAGGTTTGGCCGCGTGATGCGTCCGACAAGGCCGGGGTTGCTGGCCTGACAGGGCTTTACGCACCTGAGGAATGGGGCGGTCAGGGCCTTTCGCTCGCCGATGGCATTCAGGTCTATGAACAACTTGGGTTAGGCGATGGCGCCTACGCATTTGCGCTGTCGATGCACAACATCTGCACCTATGCCGCCTGCGGCTACGGTACGGAGGCATTCAAGCAGGGCTGGGCGCGCGATCTGACCGCTGGCCGCAAGCTGGCGAACTTCGCGTTGACGGAACCGCAATCCGGCTCCGATCCGATGCAGATGTACACGCGCGCAACGGTGAACGGCGATGGAACATGGACTATCAGCGGCGCCAAGGCGTGGGTGAGCCTTGCGGATGAGGCGGACATCTACTTCACCGTGGTCAAGACAAGCGACGCGCCGGGTCACAAGGATATGGCCATGATCGCAATCCCCGCTGATGCACCGGGGGTTAGCTTCGGTCCGCGCTATGATACCCCATCCTACAATTTCCTACCCATGTCCGAGATGTATCTCGACCAGGTCGTCGTGAGCGAGGACAACATCATCCTCCCCATCGGCCAGGGCTTCCAGGGGTCGCTCATGGCGATTGATATCGCACGTGTGTCCATCGCCTCGGGCTGTTGCGGATTGATGCAGGCGGCACTCGACACCGCACTGTCCTATTCCAAAAACCGCAAGATGTTTGGCGGCAAGAACATCGATTTGGACGGAATTCAATGGATGCTGGGCGAGGTGGCGACGGATCTGGAAGCCTCCAGGCTTCTGTACCGCAAGGCCGCCGAAGCGCTCGGCACGCCCGAAGGCCCATTGATGGCCGCGCATGCCAAGCGCTTTGTCCCTGATGCTGCGGTTAAGGCAGCCAATACCTGTACGCAGGTGCTTGGCGGTATGGGACTTTTGCAGCCCTACGGCCTGGATCGCTTGTCGCGGCTCGCTCAGATGCTGCGGATCGTGGACGGCACGACCGAGATCAGCCGCGTGGTCATCGGGCGCGCCTTGAAAAAGCGTGCCGCCAACCTGCCTGACCTGCCAGTCCCCAAGGGGTTTGGTGAGACGGACGCGAACACCGTGACGGTAGCCGCTGAGTAAACGTTCTTTTCTGCGCGTGTCTTTTCAGAAATCATTGCGGCGGCTCTTCGGCCGCCGCGATAAACACTGTCCGGCTTCTGAATGAAGAGGCGTCTTTGCCCTTCAGGGCACTCGGACGACACGCTCAGCTGTCGGACACACCGCCCGTGGCAATCAACAACTGGTCCATCAACTGGTCCAGCGCCCGCTGCTTGATATAGATGCGCCGCGGGTTGCCCGACTTCTGCACCACTTCCGCGAAATAGGACAGCTCGACCACGTAGTCGCCATTGTTGCGGTCGGTCTCTTTCTGGACAACCAGCGTAGGCGCCTCAAGCGCACCATCATAGCGCAACAGCAAAAACGCAGCCACGTCCGGCGGCGGCAGGATACGGCACTGCACCACTGACCGGGACACGGTGCGCAACGTGTCGCCCGGCGCATTGCAGGATGAACGGAACGCATCATCCAGTGGCGCGGGATTCGCAGCGAATGTCGCGCGGCGGACGGGCAAATCTTGTTCGTCCGTCACCACCGTCTCTACATATTGTGGTGCGCAAGCACTCAATGCGACGGCAAGACAGGCTATGAAAGGTCGCATTTCGGGCCTCATGTCAGGGATAGGCGCACAACATCACATTTTCCACAACGCGGCAAAACCTTTCTCCGGGCGGGGCTGTTAACCTGTGGATAACTTCAGGTGAAACATCCACAGCCCGGCCTAAACCGCACGAATACTGTCTGTTTTCTGCTTGCCGGCATTGGATCATTTTTGCGCCCGACCGCGCGGCGTTAACGAAGTGAATCGGCACTATCCCGGAACCGGCTCTGGTCAAGAAAAAAGATGTCAAAAAACTTTTAAAATGTCGTTGACGTGCCCCCTCCAGATACGTCACTTTGTGCGGGCTAGGCGCTTCACCACAACATGTAGTGGCCAACACTACCGGCGAGGCGCCAGGCACGAGGGACAGACTTAACCGCGCAACATGCTGATCACGGACTCAACACTCGGGCCCGCGCGGAACTGTTTTGCCCCCCGTGTCGGCACCAGAAATCGGGGGCTCGTAACGTCGATCACCCCTTACCGAACACCAGCTGGGAATGAGGCAGCGCGATGAAAATTGAAAGACAGTTCACCAAAGCCGGACAGGACGCCTACGCGGACCTAGATTTCGTGACCACCGCGTCCGAAATCCGCAATCCTGACGGCACCGTGGTGTTCCGTTTGGACGAAGTGGAAGTGCCGGGCACCTGGAGCCAGGTCGCAAGCGACGTCATCGCGCAGAAATACTTCCGCAAGGCGGGCGTGCCCTCCAAGCTGCAAAAGGTCGAAGAAGCGGACGTGCCCGAGTTCCTGTGGCGCTCCGAAGCAGCCAAAGGCGCAGAGATGGGCGGCGAAACGTCGTCCAAGCAGGTCTTTGACCGTCTCGCAGGCGCATGGGCGTACTGGGGCTGGAAGGGCGGCTACTTCTCGACCGAAGAAGACGCACGCGCCTACTACGACGAAATGCGCCACATGCTGGCGACCCAACGCGCGGCCCCCAACAGCCCGCAATGGTTCAACACCGGTCTGCACTGGGCCTACGGCATCGACGGCCCGGCCCAAGGGCACCACTATGTCGACTACAAGACCGGCAAGCTGACCAAATCCAAATCCTCCTACGAACACCCGCAGCCCCACGCCTGCTTCATCCAGTCGGTTGAAGATGACCTGGTGAACGACGGCGGCATCATGGACCTCTGGGTGCGCGAGGCGCGCCTGTTCAAATACGGCTCCGGCACCGGCACCAACTTCTCCAGCTTGCGCGGCGAGGGCGAGAAGCTGTCGGGTGGCGGCAAATCCTCCGGCCTGATGGGCTTCCTGAAAATTGGCGACCGGGCGGCGGGCGCCATCAAGTCGGGCGGCACCACCCGCCGCGCAGCCAAGATGGTGATCGTCGATGCCGACCACCCGGATATCGAAGACTTCATCAACTGGAAGGTCATCGAAGAGCAGAAAGTGGCGTCCATCGTCGCAGGCTCCAAGATGCACGAGGAAAAGCTGAACGGCATCTTCGAAGCCATCGGCACATGGGATGGCGCCGAAGCAGACGCTTACGACCCCAACAAAAACAATGCGTTGAAGGCGGCAGTGAAAGCAGCCAAACAGGTTGCGATCCCCGAAACCTACATCAAGCGTGTGCTGGATTACGCCCGGCAGGGCCACACCAGCATCGAGTTCCCGACCTACGACACCGATTGGGATAGTGAAGCATATAGCTCGGTCTCGGGCCAAAACTCGAACAACTCAATCCGCGTGACCAACGCTTTCCTCACAGCGGTCGAGAAAGACGCCGACTGGGAACTGATCTCTCGCGTTGACGGCACTGTGACCAAGACGGTCAAGGCCCGCGACCTGTGGGAGCAGGTGGGCCACGCCGCATGGGCCTGTGCCGACCCGGGCATCCAGTACCACGACACCGTCAACGACTGGCACACATGCCCCGAAGATGGCGCAATCCGCGGCTCAAACCCGTGCTCGGAATACATGTTCCTCGACGACACGGCCTGTAACCTGGCGTCGATGAACCTGCTGACCTTCCTCAAGGATGGCCAGTTCCAGGTCGAGGATTACATGCACGCGGCCCGTCTTTGGACCGTGACACTGGAAATCTCGGTGATGATGGCGCAATTCCCGTCCAAGGAAATCGCCCAACGCTCCTACGACTTCCGCACACTGGGCCTCGGCTACGCAAACATCGGCGGTCTGCTGATGAACATGGGCCACGGCTATGACAGTGACGAGGGCCGCGCGCTCTGCGGTGCGCTGACCGCGATCATGACCGGCGTGTCCTACGCTACCTCCGCCGAGATGGCAGGCGAGCTTGGGCCATTCCCCGGCTACAAGAAAAATGCCGACCACATGCTGCGGGTCATGCGCAACCACCGCAATGCGGCCTACGGTGCGACCGAAGGTTACGAAAAGCTGGCGGTGAAACCCGTCGCTCTGGACCACGCCAACTGCCCCGATCCGCGCCTGATCGACGTTGCCATGTCCAGCTGGGACGAGGCGCTGAAACTGGGCGAGGCCAACGGCTACCGCAACGCGCAGTCCACCGTGATCGCGCCCACCGGCACCATCGGTCTGGTCATGGACTGCGACACCACAGGGATCGAGCCGGACTTCGCTCTTGTGAAGTTCAAGAAGCTGGCCGGTGGCGGTTACTTCAAGATCATCAACCGCTCGGTGCCCGCAGCCCTCGAAAACCTCGGCTACGGCTCCGCCCAGATCGAGGAAATCGTCAGCTACGCAGTGGGCCACGGCTCCATCGGCAACGCACCGGCGATCAACCACACGACGCTTGCGGGCCACGGTTTTGGCGCCAATGAGCTGGCGAAAGTGGATGCGGCCCTCGAAAGCGCCTTCGACATCCGCTTCGTTTTCAACCAGTGGACGCTGGGCGAAGAGTTCTGCACAGGCGTGCTGGGCATCCCGGCGGCCAAGCTGAACGACCCGACCTTCGACCTGCTGAAGCATCTGGGCTACGCCAAGGCCGACATCGACGCCGCGAACGACCACGTCTGCGGAACGATGACGCTGGAAGGCGCACCGCACCTGAAGGAAGAGCATTACCACATCTTCGACTGCGCCAACCCGTGCGGCAAGAAAGGCAAGCGCTTCCTGAGCGTTGACAGCCACATCACCATGATGGCCGCGGCACAGTCCTTCATCTCGGGCGCGATCTCGAAAACGATCAACATGCCCAACGACGCAACGATCGAGGACTGCCAACGCGCTTACGAGTTGTCGTGGTCGCTGGGGGTAAAGGCCAACGCGCTCTACCGCGACGGCTCCAAGCTCTCGCAGCCTCTGGCCGCCGCACTGGTCGAGGATGACGAGGACGCACAAGAGGTTCTGGAAAGCGGTGCACCCGCCGAGAAAGCCGCCGTGTTGGCCGAGAAGATCGTCGAAAAGATCGTGGTCAAGGAAATCGTCCGCAGCCACCGCGAGAAGATGCCCCAACGGCGCAAAGGCTACACCCAGAAAGCCATCGTGAGCGGCCACAAGGTCTACCTGCGGACGGGCGAGTATGAGGACGGCAACCTCGGCGAGATCTTCATCGACATGCACAAGGAAGGCGCAGGCTTCCGTGCGATGATGAACAACTTCGCCATCGCCGTGTCCGTGGGCCTGCAATACGGTGTGCCGCTCGAAGAGTTCGTGGATGCCTTCACCTTCACCAAGTTCGAACCGGCGGGCATGGTACAGGGCAATGACAGCATCAAGAACGCAACGTCGATCCTCGACTACGTGTTCCGCGAACTCGCTGTCAGCTACCTGGACCGCACCGATCTGGCGCATGTCAAACCCGAAGGGGCCACATTCGACGATCTGGGCCGGGGCGAGGAAGAGGGCGTGTCCAACGTCTCCGAACTGTCCGAGACAGCGGCGTCGAAGTCCCTGGAAGTGCTGAAGCAGATCAGCTCGACCGGCTACCTGCGCAAGCGCCTGCCCCAAGACCTCGTGGTGCTGCAGGGCGGCATGGCCGAGACGACGTCCATGGACGCCGAAGTGGCCCTGCAAACCCTCGTGCCCGAAGTGGCAGCGGGTGGCGGCGCAGCGGCTGTGTCGACGACCACGGTATCAGCCGCTGCAGTGACCATGGACGCACGCACCAAGGCCAAGATGCAGGGCTACGAGGGCGAAGCCTGCGGCGAATGCGGCAACTACACGCTGGTGCGCAACGGCACCTGCATGAAGTGCAACACCTGCGGCGCGACAAGCGGCTGTAGCTAAGACAAACGCTCCCCGGGGAAGGGGGGCGAGGGGGCCGGGTTGGACGAACGGATCCGGCTCCCGACGATACAAGAGATAGGGTGGGGCGGTACTTGAAGTCCTTCCCACCTTCACACGGGGCGGGTGCGCTCGCCCCTGACGACGTGCAGGCCGCAGGCAGAAAAGTACCGGGCGGTTAACATATTGAGCCTGTACGGCGAAACTTTCAGGGGGGCCTTTCGGTCCCCCTTTTTTCATCGGCGTGGCCCGGCGGGATGGTCTCTTTGCTGCGCAAATTCGCCCACCCGCCGACCCGGCCTCATGTCTCCTCGGCCAGCTCCAGCCGCAATTTCGCCCGTGCGCGTGCCAGGCGTGACATGACCGTGCCCAGCGGCAGGCCCGTCGCGTGGGACAGAGCGCGGGGCGAGGTTTCACCCGACACCACCAGATCCATCAACTGCCGCTGCGGTTGGGGCAACCGTTCAATCGCGGCCAGCGTGTCCGCGCAATCCAGCCGCACCAGCGCGTCGGGCTGGGTCAGCGCGTGGTCCTCCTCCAACTCGTCTGTCGCCTCGATCCGCCACGTCCGGCGTGCGCGATTCGACAGGGTGCGCATGGCATAGGCGGGCAGATCGTCGATCTCGCCGCCGCTCCGCAAGCGCTGGCACAGGCTCAGGAGTGTGTCCTGCACCAGATCCTCCGCTTCGGCCCGCGTGCGAGACAGCCGACGGGCCCGCCGCGTCAGCAAGGGGATCAGTGGCACAAGGCGGAGGGCGGTCGGGCGCTGTGTCATGTGACATAGGCTGGGGACTATTGGATCGCTTGAACAGCCCGGGGGTTTTTGCCGACGCGGCCCCGTCGCCCTTTTTGGGCAGCCCGCCGCCCATCGTCGCCACGCAGATCGGCAGGCGGTTGCGCGATCCCTGCCGCTGCATCGGTAGGGGGATGAAAAGCGGCAGAATGTGTTCAATCTCTATGAAACCGCACGACAGCGCGGCACAGAACCAAACTCAAATGGAGTTCACCCATGAAGAAGCCCATGAACAAGATGGCGTTCCTGACCTTCCTCGCAGCACTCAGCGTCCCTGCGCTCGCCGCAGCCGAGATCCCCGCAGATATCGACACCGACGGAGACGGCGTGCTGACCATCGACGAGGTCCAAGCGAGCTTTCCCGAGGTCACATCAGATGGTTTCTCTGCAATGGATTTGAACGCGGACGGTGTCCTGGATGAAGACGAGGTCACAGCCGCGCAGGAAGCGGGCCTGATGCCGCCCACCGAGAGTTAACCCGAACACCCGGCTTTGGCTGCGTGTTGTAACGTCCGCGCAGTCTAAAGGTGGGAGTGTGGGGTCCGGTCTCCCCCCAGGGACCGGGCCCCGTTTTGTTTGTCCTGTGCCTCCAAATATGTGGACCACGGCTTTTTGGCCAACCGGCCCTTCGGGGAGGATTTTTTTGAAACAGGGAATTCGAACCGGTCCGCGCAGCGGCAAACACTCCGGGGGAGTGTTTGAGGTTCGAATGGGCGGAGCCCCGGAGCTATATGCGTAACGGAACACCGTCGAAGGGACTTCCACTTTTGCGCGCCGCGTTGCGGCACGCTTGTTGAGGTCCGAATGGGCGGAGCCCCAGACCGCTCCGCCCTAAAGACCTAGCCTTACGCCTCCGGCAAATGGATCGCGAATTTTTCCCGGATCGCAGCATCAAGCAAAGGGTCAAAAGCCGCTTGGGGGCGGGTGGCGAGGATCTCGTCCTTGCGGGCCTTTGCCTTGGCAATCAGGTCCGGCTTGCCCAACTCCACCCATTCCTTGGGCGAGGTGCGGTCGCCGAATGTCGGATAGACACAGTCCGACTGCATCCGCGACAACGTCTGATCCGTGCCCAGATAATGGCCCGGCCCCTCCAGGCAGACCTGCGCGATCTGGTCGAGGGCCAGAGTGTCCTCCGTAACCTCAATCCCGCGCGTGCAGCGCAGCGCCTGACCGATGATGTCATCGCCCAGAATCAGGCTTTCATGGCAGAACCCGAGCAGTGAGGCGTGCATGCCCGCGGCCTCATAGACCATGTTCAGCCCCGACAGGCCTGCCATGACGTTGGAACACATCTGTTCCCAGCCTGCCTGCATGTCGGGCAACTTGCTGTCCGTGGCCCCGGCTGCCGCCCCGCCGGGCAGGTCGTAGAACCGGTGCATCTGCGCGCAGCCCGCTGTGAGCAGCGCCTGTTCACCTGACCCGATGGACATGGCCCCTGTGCGCAGATCAAGGCCAAAGGGCCACGTGCCGAAGATCGCAGGTGCCCCCGGCTTGACCGCGTTGACATAGACAAGGCCCGCAAGGCATTCCGCCACGGCCTGCACGATGGCGCCCGCGATGGTCGACGGGGCCGTGGCCCCCGACATGCCCGCTGACAAGAGCAGGACGGGCAGGCCCGCTTCGATACACGCCTCCATCACCTGACAGGATTCGGGTGCGAATTTCATCGGCGGCACGACAAAGCAGTTCGTGTTCGACATGAAAGGCCGCGCGCGCCAGGCGTCCTCGCCACCCGCGATCATGTGCAGCATCTCGACCGCCGGAGCGACGCACTGCGCCTCGGAAAAGCTCATGCCGATATGTTTCGTCGTGCCCGACACGCAGGCGTAGACCGCGTTGTACTCGCTCTCGACCATGTCGGGGATGTCGCGGCACACCATGGGCCGCTGGCAGAAGTGGATGTTGTCCAGCGCGTCGCAAATGCGTGCGGCATCGTGCAGGTCCTGCACGGTGCTGTCGCGGTAATTCTGCCCGTCCACATCGACCATGTGCACGGCAGCTCCGGCGGTGCCGTAATGCACGCGGCTGCCGCTCAGCTCGAGGTCGTGCTTGCCGTCACGGCTGGGCAGGGTGATGGCGCGGTTGGCCTTGGCCAGCGTGTCCTCGACCAGCGCACGCGGAAAGCGGATGCGCCCGTCATCGCCCTGAATTGCGCCTGCTCCGGTCAGATAGGCGACACCAGACGGCGGGGCATCGGCCAGCCCGATGGTTTCAAGTGCATCGAGGGCGGCGTTGTGGATGCGCGCGACCTCCGCGTCGGTCAGCGGATTGTACCGCCCGCCTTGCAGGCCGGGGCGCACGGGGCGCAGGTGGTCGGGCAGGGCGGTGGCGCGGGCCGCACGGCGGGCAGCGCGCCCGCCCGAGCGGGAAGGGGTTTGGTCATTCATGTGATGGTGTCCGCAGATCTGAGGTGACGTTGAAATGGCGTTCGCTATGACGCCACAGGTCGCCCGCGCGCCGCGCGACCGCGTTCGGCGCCGATGGTGCGTGTCACCAACCTGATCTTGCTAAAGGCACCCTGCACGCGCCGCGTCGCCTCCCATCCGCGTTTGTTTCAGTCTGTCGTGTGTTCACAGGATGCTGTGCAAAATGCCGCCTGTCTTGTCTGTTTGCGACCTGCGCACGCGGCTTGTTGCTGTCGTCCTTGCGCCATTTGAGCGATCTGCTGCGCAGACACGGGAGTGTGATGCACCGGGACTGGAACCATATCCCGTTCTCGCCACTTGTACGCCGAGAGGTGCGCGATGCGTGCCTTACGAACACAAAAGGAGCAGACTTATGAAGACGCGCATTCTTGCGATTGGCTTGGCAGCGGCGCTGGCAGGCCCCGCTTTGGCAGGCAGCCTTGAGCCGCCCGCGCCAGAGCCCGCGGCACCGGCCCCGCTGCCGCCCGCACCTGTGCAGAGTTTCGGCGGTGACTGGACAGGCGGCTATGCCGGTCTGCAGTTGGGCTATGGCGACGTGGACGGCAGTGGTGCAGCGGATGGGGATGATTTCCTCTACGGTGCCCATGTCGGGTATCGCTACGACTTCGGCACCTTCGTGCTGGGTGGTGAACTGGACTATGACTTCGCCGACATCGACCTGAACGGTGCGGCAAGCGTGGACAGCGTGGCCCGCCTGAAGCTGCAGGGCGGCTATGACTTCGGCCGGACACTGGCCTACTTTACCGCCGGTCTGGCCGAGGTGGACACGTCCCTGGGCAGCGAGTCGGGTGAATTCTACGGTATCGGCGTCGCCTACCAGATCAACGACCGCTACACCGTGGGTGCCGAGCTTTTGGATCACAACTTCGACGACATCAACGGAACCGGGGTCGACGCGGATGCGACAACCCTGACCGTGCGTGGTTCGATCAACTTCTAAGCGGCACGCGCGCGGGTTTCGGCAAAGGCCGTAAGCGTGCGCAACGCAGCTTCGAAACCTGCGTCGTCGATGGTCATCGCGACGCGGATATGCCCGGCGGCAGCGCCCCCAAAGCTTTCGCCGGGCATCACTGCAATGTGGTGCTGATCGAGCAGCGCATTGGCAAACTCATCACCACTCAACCCCGTCGCCCGGATGTCCAGCATCAGGTACATGGCCCCCTGCGCGGGGATCAGGCCGATGGTGTTCTGTGCGCCCAGCACCCGCTGCGCAATGGCCCGGCGGCGCAGGAAGGGGGCCGCGATCCCGGCCTCAAAATCAGGGCCCTGGCCCAGAGCAAAGACCGATGCATCCTGGATAAAGCCCGGCACGCCATAGGTCGTGTGCGTGGCAAAGGTGATCAGATGCGCAATCACCTCCTCCGGCCCGATGATCCAGCCACAGCGGGACCCGGTCATGGCGTGGCTCTTCGACATGGACCCGACCACCAGCGTCCGCTCCGCCATGCCCGGCAGGGCGCGGGGCGAGATATGCGCCCCCTCCCACACCTGCGTGTCATAGACCTCGTCCGAAATCAGCCACAGGTCGTGCGCCGTGCAAACCTCCGCGATGCCGTCGAGCGTGGCGCGGGAATAGACCGTGCCGGTGGGGTTGTTGGGCGAGTTGATCAGCAGACTGCGCGCGCCCGGCGCATGGGCGGCAATATCCGCGGCACGGGGCTGAAACGCATCCTCCGAACGGGTCCGAATGGCGCGCGGTATGGCCGACACACCACGGATCGTGCCGGGATAGGTGGCATAGTAAGGATCAATGTAAAGCGCGGTGTCACCGGGATCACAGGCTGCGGCATGGGCGGCAAAAAGGGCGGCCTGCCCGCCGGGGGTGATCAGCACATTGTCGCGGGTCGTGGGCACGCCCGTGCGCTCGGTCGTGCGTGCGGCCACCACGTCGCGCAGGGCATCGGTGCCCGGCACCATGGCATAGCCCGTGTGCCCGCCCATCGCACTGCGGTGCATGTCCTGCAGGATGGGGGCGGCGGTGCGAATGTCATGCTCGCCAATGGTCAGCTCGGTCACGGCCGTGCCCTCTGCAATCATCCGGCGGGCCTTGAGGAACACATCCCACCCGTCAGATCCGCCGCCGGTCAGGGTCTGCATCCGTTGGGACAGGGTCATGCGCGCGCTCCTTGGCAGGTGGTGGCGCCAAGGGGACAGAGGGGGCGGGGGATGTCAACACGATGGACCGGGGCGCTGCCCCGGACCCCGTCGTATTTCCAGTCAGAAGAAGACCTAGATGCCGTCCTGCCAGGCAGCGAGCTCTGCCTGCGCCTTCTTGGACAGGCTCTTGCGGATCAGGCCATATGAGGTGTGGATGCGGTCCGCCAGGGCCTCCATACCCGGGTGATCGAACGGGATGCGGACCCAGGAGCGGTGGAAATACTTCGCCTTGATCGCGGCACCAATCTCGATCAGGAACTGCGCGCTCTCGGGATCGGCGGTCTTCACCGAAATCCCGTCCAGAGCGTGGCCGTAACAGGCAAACATCTTGTCGCCCACCTTCCACGCCTCCAGCCCGCCATCGGCATTGGAATGATACCAGGCCCCGGGCAGGGCGGCGCACATGCGGTTCGCGTCATCGAGAGTCATGGCCGCAACTCTAGCGATCTCACGCCGTGAAACCATAGTTTTCAGCTGGTCGCATCCACCAAAACCCCGCTTTACCAGCCACACGTGCACCCCTGTCATGAGCGGTTCAGCGCAGGTTTGAGGATGGCATGACAACACGTCTTGCCAACGCCACCGGATCCCCATACGTGCAATGTTACGGTATAACGTATCATATTCAGACTGACAGAATCAGGAAGCGTCACATGCAACATACACTCTCCAAAACAGCAGGAATGATCGCGGTCAGCGCGCTGTTTGCGCTTTCGTCCCAGGCCATGGCCCAGACAACGACGGACACCGACCACTCACACGATCACAGTCACGATGAACAAGCCGAAGAGCTGTATCTGATCGACGAAGCAGACGTGCGCGCGCGCGAGCTGTCCGATTGGGCGGGGGACTGGCAGTCCGTTTACCCGTATCTGATGGATGGCACCCTGGATGCAGTGATGGAGCACAAGGCAGACCACGGCGACCAGACCGCCGAGGAATACCGCGCCTATTACGAGATCGGCTACAAAACCGATGTCGAGCGGATCGTGATCGACGGCGCGGACGTGACCTTCTTCCGCAACGGTGAGCCGACCCAGGGGCAGTACGAGGCTGACGGCTACGAAATCCTGACCTACGCGTCCGGCCACCAGGGCATCCGCTTCATCTTTGAAAAAGCGGGCGGCGATGACGCGGCCCCGCAGTTCATCCAGTTCAGCGACCATGAAATGGTGCCGACCCAGGTGGATCACTACCACCTCTACTGGGGCGAGGATCGCGCCGCGCTGTTGGAGGAAGTGACCAACTGGCCAACTTACTACGCCTCCGGCCTCAGCGGTGACGAGTTGGTGGCCAAGATGGTCGCCCACTAGAACGGCCCATACATAGCAGCGCACCCGCCTGTTTCGGCGGGTGCGTTCGCGCCTCCGCGCCACGGCCCGTCGTGGACGATACGCCCTGACGAAAAGGGTTGACCGCCCGCAGCCCCCCGCGCTACCCACACGTCATGACCGGAACGATCTGCATTCTCTGCTGCATCATCTGCTGATTTCTTCAGCGGGCCGGTTCTTTGTTTCCATGACATCTCAGAATTGCTAGGCCCGCGCCCAACCCGCGCCCGCGCCCTGCATATCTGAGGCTTCGACATGACCATCCAGCTCTACAACACCGCGACCCGCCGGAAAGAGGGGCTCGCGCCCCTCGATCCCAGCAATGTCCGGATGTATGTCTGCGGCCCCACGGTCTATGACCGCGCCCATCTGGGCAACGCGCGCCCCGTGCTGGTCTTCGACACGCTCTTTCGCCTGTTGCGCCATGTTTATGGCGAAAATGCAGTGACTTACGTGCGGAACTTCACGGATGTGGATGACAAGATCAACGCGACAGCGCTGGCACGGAAAGAGGCAGGCGCGCCCGGCACGCTTGAGGAATTGGTGGCCCAGCGGTCGGATGAAACCATCGACTGGTATCACGCCGACATGGACAGTCTGGGCGCCCTGCGCCCCACCCATGCGCCGCGTGCGACGGCCTTCATCACCCAGATGGTGAACATGATCTCGGGCCTGATCGACCGCGACTTTGCCTATGCGCGCGACGGCCACGTGCTGTTCCGGGTGCGCAACTATGACGACTACGGCAAGCTGTCGGGCCGCTCGGTGGACGACATGATCGCCGGTGCGCGGGTCGAGGTCGCGCCCTACAAGGAGGACCCGATGGACTTCGTCCTCTGGAAACCCTCCGACGACGATCTGCCCGGTTGGGACAGCCCATGGGGCCGGGGACGCCCCGGCTGGCATATCGAATGCTCCGCCATGGCCTATGAGCTTCTTGGGGCGCAATTCGACATCCATGGCGGCGGCAACGATTTGCAGTTTCCCCACCACGAGAACGAAATCGCGCAGTCAAAATGCTGCGGCCACGACTTCGCCAACATCTGGATGCACAACGAGATGTTGCAGGTCGAGGGCAAGAAGATGTCCAAATCCCTGGGCAACTTCTTCACCGTGCGCGACCTGCTGGATCAGGGCGTGCCGGGCGAGGTGATCCGGTTCGTGATGCTGTCCACGCACTACCGCAAGCCGATGGACTGGACCGAGAAGAAGCGGGCGGAAGCGGAGGCCACCTTGCGCAAGTGGGCCGGGATCGTGGCTGATGATGATGCACGTGCCAACACCAGTGCATCACAGGTGCCGCAAACCATCCTCGACGCGCTCTCCGATGACCTGAACACGCCGCTCGCCATCACCCATTTGCACCGCCTCGCATCCGACCGTGACGGCGCCGGACTCTCCGCGGCATTAAACTTAATGGGCTTTAACCTTGATGCGATGGACGTGTCTGAGCCGGTCGATCTGGGCGACTTGGCAGCACAGCTCGCCGCGCTGCGGGCCGATGCAATGGTGTCCAAGGACTTTGGTCCCGTCGATGCAATGAAGTCCGCGCTGACGGAGGCTGGTGTCGAAGTCCGCATGAGCAAAGAGGGTGTCGAACTGGTGCCCGGCACCGACTTCGATGCGACCAAACTGGAGGCGCTGAAATGACCCCAAACCTTACCAACAGGTTAAACCGCCTCTGTAACCCCTTGAAATCGTGTCGCTCCAAAAGCGTCCCAGCAAGGGACAAGACATGACCCGCGAACGCCTCTACCTTTTCGACACCACCCTGCGGGACGGCCAGCAAACCCAGGGAGTCCAGTTCTCGACCCCCGAAAAGCACCAGATCGCCCAGGCCCTCGACACGCTCGGGATCGACTATATTGAGGGCGGTTGGCCCGGTGCCAATCCCACCGACAGCGCCTTTTTCGAGGACGCCCCCAAAACCCGCGCCACCTTCACCGCCTTCGGGATGACCAAGCGGGCGGGCATCAGCGCCGAAAATGACGACGTCCTCGCTGCCGTCCTGAACGCGGGCACCAAGGCCGTCTGTCTGGTCGGCAAGACCCACGATTTTCACGTCGAAAAAGCCCTCGGAATCTCGCTGGTTGAAAACACCGCCAACATCTCCCAAACCTTTGCCCACCTCGCGGCCCAGGGGCGCGAGGCGATCTTTGATGCCGAACACTTTTTCGACGGCTACAAAAGCAACCCTGACTACGCCGTTGAGGCGATCCAAGCCGCCTACGACGCAGGCGCGCGCTGGATCGCCCTGTGCGACACAAACGGCGGCACGCTGCCCCACGAAATCCACGAGATCACCAAGGCCGTGATCGCATCGGGCATCCCCGGTGACAGGCTGGGCATCCACACCCACAACGACACCGAAAACGCTGTCGCGGGATCTCTGGCAGCCATCGACGCAGGCGCGCGGCAGATCCAGGGCACCCTTAACGGGCTGGGCGAGCGCTGTGGAAACGCGAACCTGACGGCCCTGATCCCGATCCTGCTGCTCAAGGAACCCTATGCCAGCCGGTTCGAAACGGGCGTTTCGAAAGAGGCGCTGGCCGGGCTGACGCGGACAAGCCGGATGCTCGACGACATCCTGAACCGCGTGCCACAGAAACAGGCGGCCTTTGTGGGCGCTTCAGCTTTTGCTCACAAGGCGGGGCTGCACGCCTCGGCGATCTTGAAGGACCCGACAACCTACGAGCATGTCGATCCTGCCACTGTCGGCAACACCCGCATCATCCCGATGTCGAACCAGGCGGGGCAGTCGAACCTGCGCAAGCGACTGGCCGAGATGGGGCTGGACGTCGCGCCCAAGGACCCAGCCCTTGCCCGCATCCTCGACCGGATCAAGGCGCGCGAGGCGGAGGGGTATTCCTATGACACCGCGCAGGCTTCCTTTGAACTGCTGGCGCGGGACGAGCTGGGATTGCTGCCCGAGTTTTTCGAGGTCAAGCGCTACCGCGTGACCATTGAGCGGCGCAAGAACAAGCGGGACCAGATGGTGTCGCTGTCCGAGGCGGTCGTGGTTGTGAAAGTCGACGGAGAAAAGATGCTGTCGGTGAGCGAATCCATGGACGAGGCAGGCACCGACCGTGGCCCTGTGAACGCGCTGGCCAAGGCCTTGGCCAAGGACCTGGGGCGCTACCAGACCTATGTCGAGGACATCCGCCTCGTCGACTTCAAGGTGCGCATCACCCAAGGCGGGACCGAAGCCGTCACCCGCGTCATCATCGACAGCGAAGACGGGCAGGGGCGCCGCTGGTCCACAGTGGGCGTGAGTGCGAACATCGTGGATGCGTCCTTTTCCGCCCTGCTGGACGCGATCCGCTGGAAGCTGGTGCAGGATGGCGTGACATGATGGTACGCCAACCTGCTGCCCTCCGCACGATGTGCCGGATATGACCCTGCCCGACGTTGTTGTCCCCTGTGCGCGCATCGTTGAACAGGGCGACCCAGATCGCTTTCGCACCGTGATGGCAGCGCCGGTGTCAGCCCGCGCGGTTCTCTTTCCCCTTTATGCCTTAAATGTCGAAGTGGCCCGCGCGCCTTGGGTGACGCAGGAAGCCATGATCGCCGAGATGCGTTTGCAGTGGTGGAGTGATGCTCTGGAAGAGATCGCTGACAGTAACGCGGTACGAAAACACGAGGTGACGACGCCGTTGGCATCTGTTCTGACGCCCGTGATGGCGCGCCGTTTGGACGAAGCGGTCGCGGCACGCCGCTGGGATGTGTACCGCGATCCGTTCGAGGATGAGGCGCATTTCGACCGCTACCTCGACCAGACGGCGGGGCATTTGATGTGGACCGCCGCCGAGGCCTTGGGCGCACCGGCGGATCAAGAGGATGCAGTGCGCTCTGTTGCAGCGGCAGGGGCTCTGGTCGCTTTCTTGCGCGCGGTCCCCAAGCTGGAGGAGGCGGGGCGCATTCCCTTGGTCGATGGCACGCATGAGGGTGTCGCCGCACTTGCACGGCGCATCAGGATGCGCCTTACGCCGCCGCGCCTGCCTGCGGGTGCTCGCGCAGCACTTTGGCCCGCGCTTGGGTCAAGTCAGATTTTGAAGCAGATCGAGCGCACACCGGGCATCGTCGCGGATGGCGCGATCCCTGCGCCACTGGCTCCGTGGCGTCTGAGCGTGGCGGCCCTGACAGGGCGGGCGATGCTGTAAGGCGGATCTTGATCCGCCTGCTATACAGTGACTGCGCGCTGTCGCATCACCAGCCAGATCAGTGACCCACCCGCCAGAACAAGAAACGGCACCATTGCAATGTTGACGGCAGCCCAGCCCTCGACCGCGTCGCCGCCTGCGCAGTTCATCAGACCGCCCGATGCCAATGAGGCCAACGTCACTCCGCCAAAGACGATCAAGTCATTCATGCCCTGCATTCGGCCACGCTCTTGCGGGCTGTGTGCGCCTGCGAGCATTGTGGTCGCGCCGATGAAGCCGAAGTTCCACCCCAGGCCAAGCAGGAAGAGGGCCCAATAGAAGTTCTCCAGCTCGACGCCCTGAAGCGCCACCACGCCCGCAAGGCCCAAGATGGCGAGGCCAAGGCCCATGATCCGCTCAACCCCAAATTTCGAGATCAGGTGCCCAGTGAAGAAGGAGGGTGCGAACATGGCGAGCACGTGCACGGTGACGACATTCGCCGCGTCCGGCTCCGTGAACCCGCAGCCGACCACGGCCAATGGCGTGGACGTCATCACAAGGTTCATAAGGGCATAGGATACGGCGGCGCATATGACCGCCACGGCAATGCGCGGGTCGCGCAACAGTTCCTTGCGGGACCGCCCGGGACCGTCCGTGGCTGAGGGTGCGGGTGGCTTGGGAATGTCGAGCAAGAAGAACAGTGCCATGCCCATCAGGTTGAACCCCATCGCGACCCAGTAGATCGGGATGTAGCGGGCGACGGTTGCGTCCGCCGTATCCGCCGTGACGTAGCCCACCACCTGCGGGCCGATGATCGCTGACAGAAGGCCACCCGCCATGACATAGGAGATGGCCTTGGGCCGGAACGCGTCCGATGCCGTGTCGGCGGCGGCAAAGCGGTAGAAGCCCTGCGCGGACATGTAGATACCCGTCATGTAGCTGCCGACCAGAAACAGCCAGAAGCTGCCTATGCTCAGTGCCCAGACGCCAATTGCGGCCCCCACAAGGCCGCCGAACGCGCCCACGATGAACCCGGTACGTCGCCCAAAGCGCTGCATGACATTCGAGAGCCACGGCGCGGTCGTCATCGACCCGAACACGATGAGGGAGATGGGCAAGGTCGCCAGACAGGCGAACGGTGTAAGCTGTTGTCCGGCAAGTCCGGCCACCACGAACATCATGGTGATCTGGCTGCCGAGGAACGCCTGCGCCGCCACGAGGACGGCCACGTTGCGCTTGGCGCGTGTATCGTCGATTTGGGTCATGGGAGTTGACTATCCCTACGGCAAGCGCCCCACAAGCGCGCGTTTGAGCACAGGTGCTTGCGCGTGAGATGAACGGGGGTAGGGTGGCGATATGACACGGCTTCTGATCCTGGGTGGTTCGGCGATGACCGAACCTGCGCTACATGCGCTGGTCGGGGCAGGGCACGAGGCGTCGGTATATTGGTCGCGCGATCCGATGCAGACAGATGTGCCTTGCGTGCGCGACCTGCGTGATGGTTTGCGGTCCGCAGATGCCATGGTCGATACGACCCATCCTTTCGACACCTCAGTGCGTTCTATCGCGGCGCAACTGGCCCCGGATTTGCCGCGTGTGCGTCTGCGTCGCCCCGGATGGACGGCAACGGCGCAGGACCAATGGCGGCACGTTGATACGCTGGCCGAGGCTGTGGCCGCGCTTCCGCCCAGGGCGCGCGTCTTTGCGGCATCGGGCCGTGACAGCGCAGAGGTTCTGACCCATCACGACGGCCCCGTTTTCCTGCGTCAGCTACATCGCCATGATGGCGCGGCACCTGCCGGCTGCACATATGTTTTCGGCGCTGGTCCGTTTGATGTGGACGATGAAATCGCTCTGTTCCGGGAGATGGCGATTGATGTGATTCTGGTCCGCAATATCGGGGGATCGGGCAGCTTTCCGAAGCTGGCGGCGGCGCGGGCGCTGGGGTTGCCAGCGGTCCTGATCGATCCGCCGGACAGCGGTTTTGACGTACAGGTGGATGACAGCGATGCGTTGCTGAACTGGGTGAGGGCCCTATGAGCCCTGGACGCATCATTTCAGCGGACGCTGATGTTGCAGAGGGCGCGGCTTGGCTGGCTGCGCGCGATCCGGCGCTGGCGAAGGCGCTTGATGTGGCGGGGCCGCTGCCGCTGCGCCGCAGGCCTGACGGATTTGCCGCGCTTCTGAACGCAATCATCGGACAGCAGGTCAGTACGGCGTCGGCCAACGCGATCTGGGGCCGGTTGGAGGCGGACGGCATGACGCAACCCGTCACTGTCATTGCAGCGGGTGAGGACGGGTTGCGCGCCGCAGGCCTCAGCCGTCAAAAGATCACCTATGCCATCGCATTGGCCGAGGCGGGGATTGATTATGAGGCGTTGCGCGCGGTGCCTGATGCCGAGGTGATCGCGACACTGACGGCCGTAAAGGGGATCGGCGTCTGGACGGCAGAGGTCTATGCCATGTTCGCGTTGGGGCGGGCGGATGTCTTTGCGCCGGGCGATTTGGCGCTGCAGGAAGCGGCGCGGATGATCTTTGACTTGTCGGAGCGGCCCAAGGAAAAAGCCCTGCGCCAGATGGCCGAGGACTGGTCGCCCTGGCGGGCGGTTGCTGCGCGGCTGTTCTTCACCTACTACCGGGTCGCAAAGGGCCGAGAGGGGATCACATGACACGGGTGTTGCAGGCAGGGCGGGTCGAGCCGCGTTCGGGGGAATTGCGGTCGATTGTCGTGTTCCTGCATGGCTACGGTGCGAATGGTGCGGACCTTCTGGGGCTGGCCGAACCGCTGGGCGAACACCTGCCGGACACTCTGTTCGTAGCCCCCGATGCGCCTGAAACCATCCCGATGATGCCCAGCGGCTACCAGTGGTTTCCGATCCCCTGGATTGACGGCTCGTCCGAAGAAGAAGCCGAGCGCGGCCTGCGTGCGGCGGCGGAGGATCTGAACGCCTTTCTCGACGCGCTTATGGTGGATGAGGATGTGCTGCCCGAACAGGTGGTGCTGTTCGGCTTTTCCCAAGGCACGATGATGTCGCTGCATGTGGCCCCTCGGCGCGAGGACCCGGTGGCGGGGATCGTCGCCTTCTCCGGTCGTCTGTTGAACCCGGAGGTGCTGGCCGACGAGGTGTTGAGCCGCCCGCCGGTCTTGCTGATCCATGGCGATCAGGATGATGTTGTGCCGCCGCAATCCCTGCCGCAAGCCGCCGAAGCGTTGCAAGGGGCAGGTTGGAAGGACGTCTATGCCCACGTCATGAAGGGCACCGCGCATGGAATCGCGCCCGACGGTCTGAGCGTTGCGCTTGCCTTCATGCGGGACAAATTGGGTCTTTAAGCAGAACAATACTGCTAAATCGGCCATTTTTTATCGCGCTGACCCTTGATCTGGTGCCGTATCGGCACATTTACTTTGCCCCATCGCCAAATTTGTGGCGCACTGAACGCATAACAAAAGTGCGCAACAGGGGGACGCGAGATGAGGATGGCGCTTGCTGGGGGCTTTGCCCTGGCGGCGGCAGTGCTGAGCATGAGTTGGGCAGCACCTGCCACGGCCTTGAATATCGATGAACTGAAAACGACGTCCGAAGCCGTCGATACCGAGATGGACCGGGCCATTGTGCTGCGGTCGGTCCGGATGCCCGGCGCCTTTGGAAAACTGATCCTGGACATGGACGCCGAAGCAGGCCTGATCGACCGCAAGCGCGAGGTGGCCAATCTAACGGACGCGGATGTCTGGGTGGTTGGCCTGAAGGGGTGGTCGGACACCGATTGGCTGGAAACCAGCCCGCTTCACAGGCTGTTTGCAGCACAGTTGCACGCGGCCTCTCCGGCGCAGCGGTTCAAATCCTTTCAGTGGAATGTGCGTGGGGGACAGATGCTGGATGTGCATTTTGTGAACCTCAGCCGCGCGGCCGAGCTGTCCGAGGCGTGTCTTGCCGAATTGGTGTACCGCCTGTCTCAACGCGCGGTCACCAGCAGGCGGGTCGCCGACCTGTCACTGGTCAGCGCCCGGGCCGAACCGCTGGTCGCGCTGACCGAAGCACCAGCCGATGCCGGGCATTGCAGCTGATCGCGCGCCCTGTGGATAACCGTCACATGCCTGTCACGAAGCTGCCCTATCCGACCTGCGACATCTCGTGGTTGCCTCGACACTTGTCAGACGCTTTCCACAAGATATAGTCGTCATATAAAGCCGGGGCGGGTTCCCCGCTCTGGTGCCGATAACGGGCAGACAGGGCGAAGACGGAGTCACGAATGAACGGCGATTTCAGGACAGAATTTACGCGCAGCCCCTCTGCGCTGAAACAGCATCCGGCGCTGGTGCTGAATGCGGATTACAGGCCGCTCAGCTACTACCCGCTGTCGCTGTGGCCCTGGCAGGAGGCGATCAAGGCGGCCTGGCTCGACCGGGTGGACATCGTGGCCGAATATGACGAGGTCGTCCGTTCCCCGAGTACCGAGATCCGAATACCGTCGGTCGTTGTTCTGAAAGACTATGTAAAACCTCAAAAGCGCGTGGCCTTCACGCGCTTTAATTTATTTCTGAGGGACGAATTTCGCTGTCAGTATTGCGGGGCCAAGGGCGATCTGACCTTTGATCACGTGGTGCCGCGCGCGTCGGGCGGGGTGACGAGCTGGCAGAACGTCGTGGCGGCGTGCAGCCCCTGCAATCTGAAAAAAGGCTCCAAACCGTTGCACCGAACCGGCATGGCCCTGCGCAAACCGCCGCGCCAGCCGGGGGCAGAGGAGTTGCGGAATATGGGTCGCAAGTTCCCACCGAACCACCTGCACGAAAGCTGGATGGATTTCCTATATTGGGATGCCGAGTTGGAAGCATGAAAAACGGGAGCCAGGGGCTCCCGTTACTGGTTACAGACGATCGCGTTTGAGCGTTATTGCAGCTTTTTGACCACGTTATCGGCGAAGGCGGCGATGATCGCCTCATAGTAGATGTCACTTCCCAGCGTCAGGTCCGCCATAACGGTGCCGTCCGGAAAGTACTGCTGGGCCTGATCCGTGGTCACGGTCAAAGTATACCGCTCATTGTTGGCCAGCCCGGGTACCTTGATCTTCACCTCACCGGACAGAACGGAGTCGGCCGTGCCGATGCTTTGTTCAAAGCTGTTGGCCAGTTCCACCTCATCGATGTCGATTTCGATCTTTGCACCACGCTCTTCGATCTGCGGCGCGAGACGCTCTGCCAGTGCGGTTTCAAGGTCTGCATCAAGGCCGGACCAGACCGATGCCGCCTTTTCATTCTCGATTGCGGTCAGATCGGTTTGAACGTCGATTTCACCGACCGGGATTGTCGCCAGTGCGGCAGTGCCGGCAAGTGTCAGGGCGGCGGCGGTTGTCAGCAAGAAGCGTTTCATGTCGTCTCTCCTATCTTTCCGCACGCATGCCTGCGTGCTTGGGAGATACAACACCGTAGGCGCAAACTAGTTCCCAAGCGCTGCTAGGCGGCGAGGTCCACCCAGACAGGAACGTGGTCCGACGGCTTTTCCTCGCCGCGCACGCCCTTGTCGATCTGGCAGTCCGTCATCAGGTCGGCGCAGGTCGGGCTGAGCAGGAAATGGTCGATGCGGATGCCGTCGTCCTTGTTCCAGGCGCCTGCTTGGTAGTCCCAGAATGAATAATGTCCCGGCCCGAACGTTCGCGCGCGAAAGGCTTCGGTCAGGCCCAGGTTGAGCAGCCGCCGGAATGCCGTGCGGCTGTCGAGGCGGAAGAGCGAGTCTTCTCGCCACGCATCAGGGCGTTTGGCGTCCTCCGCCTGCGGGATGATGTTGTAATCGCCTGCCATGAGGAAGGGCGTTTCTTCCGCCAGCAGTTCTGCCGCGCGGGCGCGCAGTCGTTCCATCCATGCCAGCTTATAGTCGTGCTTCGGACCGGGCGTCGGGTTGCCGTTTGGCAGGTACAGCCCACACAGGCGGATGGCGTGGGTGTCGCCCATCACGGTTGCTTCGATGTAGCGGGCCTGTTCGTCCGTGTCGTCACCGGGCAGGCCGCGTGTCACATCCTCAAGCGGCAGCTTGGAGAGGATGGCGACGCCGTTGAAAGACTTCTGGCCATGAGTGGCCACATTGTACCCGCGATCCTCGAACAGCTCGGTGGGGAAGTTCTCGTCCACCGACTTGATCTCTTGCAACAGCACAACGTCGGGCTGCGCTTCGTCCAGCCAGCGCGGCAGCGCCTCGATCCGGGCCTTGATGCCATTGATGTTGAACGTTGCGATTTTCATATCCACCCCACGCGCTACTGCTCCCGACATGTCGCGCATCCTATGCGTAACGGCAAGCCCCCGGATCAGGTGGCCAAGAAGGTGCAAATTAACTATTTCTTAACTATTCGATTCGCGCTAAAAGTGGGTAACCACAGGCCGTGATCTTGAAAAACTGATTGAAATCAGGGCTGTGGATAAGTTTTTTTATTCCCATACCTTCTGGTTTGAAGCTGGCCGCGACCAATTGGTTCTGCGGCTTTCCTTATGTGGATAAGTTCCCATGAACTCGCCTTTGAGAAGAAAAATCCTTTTGTGAATCTCCTTTAGCGGGCAACGCTTGAGGGGTCTCAACTCAAAGGCGAAAGGATTTCAGCCATGACAGCCCAACGCAAAATGAACACCGCTCTCGACACGTCCGCACTTGGTGGATTGCACGCCGGAGACGGCATCGAACTGTTCTCGACCAGTAGCGCACCAAGCGCCGTGGATACCATCCTTGGCGAAGGGATCGAGATGTTCTCGACCAGCAGTGCTCCTGCGGCAACAGACGCGACCGTCGGGGATGGTGTTCACCTGTTTTCCACCAGCAGCGCGCCCATGGCATCCGATGTAACCGTCGGAGAAGGCGTGGAAATGTTCTCAACCAGCAGCGCACCGACAGCGACGGATGCAATTGTTGGCGACGGCGTTGAGATGTTTTCGACAAGCAGCGCACCGACCGCCGCGGAAACGGCAGCGGGCGATGGTGTGGAGCTTTTCTCGACCAGCAGCGGCCCGACGGCTTCGGATGTGACGTCTGGCGATGTGACCGGTGCGTTTTCCTCCGGCTCCGGCCCCGTGACAGGCACCGTCATGCAGGGTGATGTCACCGGCCTGTTCTCCTCGGGCTCCTGATCCGCGTCGGCGGGACATGACCAACAGCACGTGAAAGGACACCCCCATGTCAAATATCATTGCGCTCAATGTCCCGCCGCGCCGTCAGCGCCTGGCCGAACGGACGGACAGGCTGATAGACCTCTTTGCCACGCAACGCCGTCTTCCGGACGATGTGCACTGGCTAAAGGAGAACGCCGAACTGCTCAGCATCCTGGAATGTACCGGGATGCAGATGCGCCAAGGCGCTCTCGATCCGCAAGTCGATTTCTATGCCGGGTTGAGGGCGCGTTTGCAGTTCTTTCCGCAATACTACCGCTTCCTGCTGTCCATCGGTCTCGATCTTGAAGAGCTGGGGATCACAGGCACAGGTGTCGATGGCCAGATGGAAGCTTTGTGCCACTGGGTTGTAGGGCAGGGGCTGCCCGACGCCGAACTCAGCGACCTGCAACGCGCCGAAGCGCGCCGCTTGCTGGCCCGTCGTGATGTCACCTGTACGGCGGCTGACCCGCATCTTGACCAACGTTTGCGCGCGTTCATCGGTCGGTCGCATACGTTTGCCCTGCCAAACAAAAAAGCGGCCTACGAACTCACGCATATCGTGTTCTATCTGTCCGAATACGGACGGCGCGACCCTGCGCTTGATGCAAGCGCGCTGCGCAGCCTCGAATATGTCGGGATCCTAGCGCATCTGGACCAGAACATCGATCTGCTGGCCGAGGTGTGTATCGCGCTGAAACAGGCGGGTGAGCAGCCCAATGCTGTTTGGGTCGATGCAATCCGCAACGCCATGGGCGCATTTGTTGTGACCGCAGACGATACCGTAACGCCGGGTGATGATTATCACGAATACCTGGTCGCAAACTGGGCGGGTCAGGTTTTGGGTCACGATGATACGGGTGCCGCCATTCCAATCGGGCGTGTGCGCTTCGATCAGACCGAATATCGGCCAAGCGCATTGCGCGGCGTATCAGGTGCCTTGTTCGAGGCAGCGCAGACCCGCAGCAACGATTGGGAACACATGTCTGACTATGTGTTCAGCACGCTCGAAGACGACGCAGCCCTGATGCTGGAGACGACAATCGCCTCCACTACCGAATTCGGGGCATTCTTCGAAGTCTTCGCGCGGGCCTGAGCCTACATCGAGAACGATGTGCCGCAGCCGCAGGAACTCGTGGCATTCGGATTGTTGATCACGAATCGGGCGCCAATCAACTCTTCGGAGAAGTCGATGACCGCATCCGAAAGGAAGGGCAGGCTGATGCTATCTACGACAACTTTCTGGCCCGCGCCTTCCAATACGAGGTCGTCTTCTTTCGGGTCGTCCAGCGCGATTTCATATTGAAAACCGGAGCATCCGCCCCCTTCGACCGCCACACGCAAGGCCTGTCCCTGATCGGCGGCACCAATCTCGGCCAGGCGTTCAAAGGCGCGGTCGGTGACTTTGGGTGGCAATTGCATTTGCGTCTGCTCCGAACGGTTTTCATCGTGCTGAGACTGCAATATATGCGCATCAGCAACAGGCGACAAGGATTTGGCAGATGTCTGCGCCCTATGCCTCGGATCCAGCCCGCGCACGGGGACGGCGCTGGCCGGAAGAGGAGATGTCATTCCGGTCGCCCTTTCAGCGGGATCGGGACAGGATTATCCACGCCTCGGCCTTTCGGCGGCTGAAGCACAAGACCCAGGTGTTTGTCGAACACGAGGGCGACTATTACCGCACCAGGCTGACCCACTCGATCGAAGTGGCGCAGGTGGCGCGAACGATTGCGGGGGCGCTCGGTCTGAACGATTGCCTGACCGAAGCCGTCGCGCTGGCCCATGATCTGGGCCATCCACCGTTCGGCCATACGGGTGAAGATGCGCTGCAATCGCTCATGGCACCTTACGGCGGCTTTGATCACAACGCGCAGGCGATCAAGATCGTGACGCGCCTTGAGTGCCATTATGCTGACTTCGATGGGTTGAACCTCACCTGGGAAGCTCTTGAAGGTATTGCAAAACATAACGGTCCGGTCGTGGGCGATCTGCCCTATGCGTTGGCTGAATACGACGCGGAACATGATCTGGAGTTGAGCACCCATGCCAGTGCCGAGGCGCAGGTGGCCGCACTGTCCGATGACATCGCCTACAACAACCACGACCTGCATGACGGATTGCGCGCCGGGCTGTTCAGCGAAGATGACATCTGCGACCTGCCAATGATCGGCCTGGCCTTTGCCGAGGTGGACAGCCTTTATCCTGCGCTTGATGCTATGCGCAGGCGGCACGAAGGGCTCCGCCGCGTCTTTGCTGCAATGGTCACCGACGTGGTCAACACCTCCCGCAGCTTGCTGGCCGACAGCGGGGCGCAATCGGTGGAAGACATCCGCCATCTTGGCCGCCCCGTTATCCGGTTTTCGGACGCGCTTTGGTCCGACCTGAAACAGATCCGGGCATTTCTGTTCACCAACATGTACCGCGCGCCGTCCGTCATGGTGGAACGCGAGCGCGTGACCTGTATCGTCAATGATCTCTTCCCGCTGTTCATATCTCAACCCGATCTGTTGCCGACGGAATGGCGGCGCAATGTGGATATTGGTGACGAGATCGCGCTCGCCCGAAGCGTGTCAGACTATATCTCCGGCATGACGGACCGCTTTGCGCTGCAGGAACACATCCGCCTCACAGGCTAGTCCCGCTTGACGCTTCGGGTGCGCGTGATACACCGCGCGCACCCAATGAATAGGCCCCAAATGAACCTCTTTGCCGACATCCGCGCCCTTGTGCTGACCAACCTTGCCGCCATGGTCGAGGCGGGCCAGCTGCCCGAAGGTTTGGCGACCGACAACGTCACGGTCGAGCCGCCTCGCGATACCGCACACGGCGACATGGCAACGAATGCTGCAATGGTTCTGGCGAAACCCGCCAAGATGAAACCGCGCGACATCGCCGAGATGCTGGCCACACGGCTGTCCGAAGACGCGCGGATCACGAGCGCCGAAGTGGCAGGTCCGGGGTTCCTGAATCTGCGGCTGGACCCGTCTGTCTGGCAGGGCGTGGTGGCGGCGGTTTTGCAGGCGGGTGCAAGTTATGGGCGCTCCGAGCTTGGCGCGGGCAAGAAGGTGAACGTCGAATATGTCTCGGCCAACCCCACCGGTCCGCTGCATGTGGGTCACACACGGGGTGCCGTCTTTGGCGATGCGCTCGCATCCCTGCTCGACTTCGCAGGTCATGATGTGACCCGTGAATACTATATCAATGACGGCGGCGCGCAGGTGGATGTGCTCGCGCGCTCCGTCTATCTTCGCTACCTCGAAGCGCACGGGCAAGAGGTCGCGTTCGAGGATGGCACTTACCCCGGCGACTACCTGATCGGCGTGGGTGAGGCGCTCAAGGACAAGGTTGGCGACGCTTTTGTCGACAAGGGTGAGCAGTTTTGGCTGACCGAGGTGCGGGAATTTGCAACCGAAGCCATGCTGGACCTGATCCGCGATGACCTCGCCGCACTCGGCGTTGAGATGGATGTCTTCTATTCCGAAAAGTCGCTCTATGGCACGGGCCGGATCGAAGCGGCGCTCGATGATCTGCGGTCCAAGGGGCTGATCTATGAGGGCGTGCTGGAGCCGCCCAAGGGCAAAAAGCCCGAGGATTGGGAGCCGCGCGAGCAAACCCTGTTCAAGTCCACAGACCACGGCGACGACGTGGACCGCCCGGTGATGAAATCGGATGGGTCTTGGACCTATTTCGCCCCAGACATCGCCTATCACTATGACAAGGTGCAGCGCGGGTTTGACGCGCTGATCGACGTGTTCGGCGCTGATCACGGGGGCTATGTCAAACGGATGAAGGCGGCGGTGAGTGCGCTTTCCGAAGGCGCCGTGCCGCTCGACATCAAGCTTACCCAGCTGGTGAAACTGTTCAAGAACGGGCAAGAATTCAAGATGTCCAAGCGGGCAGGGACCTTTGTCACCCTGCGCGATGTCGTGGACGAGGTCGGGCCAGACGTCACACGCTTCATGATGCTGACGCGCAAGAACGACGCGATGTTCGACTTCGACCTCGACGCTGCACTGGAGCAATCCAAGGAAAACCCTGTGTTCTACGTGCAATACGCGCACGCGCGGGTGAAATCGGTTCTGCGCAAGGCGGAAGAGGCGGGCATCGCCGCCGATGACGCCACGCTGGCAACCGCCGATCTCACAAAACTGGATCACGAGGCCGAATGGGCGCTCGCCGCCAAGCTGGCCGAATGGCCGCGGCTGGTCGAGACTGCTGCTCGCACGAACGAACCGCACCGGATCGCATTCTACCTCTATGATCTCGCCGGCGTCTTCCACGGCCTCTGGAACCGGGGCAACGATCTGCCCGAATTGCGCTTTTTGCAGGACGATGTCGCGACATCGCAGGCAAAAATCGCACTGGCCCGTGCCTCTGCCGTTGTAATTGCAGCGGGCCTTGGTATTCTTGGTGTGGAACCGGCCGAAGAGCTGCGTTAAGGCCTCGCAAACGGGGCACACAGGCACACTTCCCAAGGCGCGCAGTGACCCATGGTGTCACGCGGGCAGAAACAGACACATGACTTGCGCGGGCACGTATCCGCGTGGGCAATGAGGCAAAGATGGCAGATATGCACTACACCCACGAGATGGGTCACGGGGGCTATGATGCGCACGACGATGCATCTGCGCTACCTTCGAACATTCTGAAAAACCTTACAAACTTCGCGGGAGCCGCGGTATCGCTGGCGTTGATCGCAGGCGTATCGGTCTGGGGTTACAAGCTGGTGATGCGCGACGTATCCGGCATCCCCGTCGTGCGCGCTGCCGAAGGCGAGATGCGCGTGCGGCCTGAAAATCCCGGTGGTCAACTGGCCCGCAATACCGGCCTTGCCGTCAACGAAGTCGCCGCTGCGGGTGAGGCGTCGGGCCCTGTTGATCAGGTCACTCTGGCCCCGCGCCCCATTGATCTGACGGACGAGGACCAGCCGATCCCCGCGCAAGCCGTGGCACCCGTGCAACAACCCCAGCCGCTGGATGTCGAGGCCAGCCTTAATGCTCCGCAACTGGACGTGGCCGCTGCCCTTGCCGAAGGCAATGTTCAGGGGCTGGTGAACCAGCTGACCGCCGGTGTCGATACCATCGAAGCCTCACCGATCGAGGATGCGGTGGCCGAAGCGGTGCTTGCCAGTGTCAGCGCAGCCGATCTGCCGGAAACACCCACACCTGTGCCCGCCGTGGTCACGGGGCCGGGGCCACAAACCTCTGTCCGGCCGCAATTGCGCCCTGCCTCCGCTCCGCGAACAGTCACGCCGGCCCCGACGCAAGTGGCCGCTGCACCTCAAACATCCGAACTCGACGCTTCCGCCATCCCGACCGGTACACGGCTTGTTCAGTTGGGCGCATTTGACAGCCCAGACATCGCCCGTGCCCAATGGGATCAGATGCAGGGGCGCTTTGGCGACTTGCTGCGTGACAAGGACCGCATTGTGCAGCAGGCGCAATCCGGTGGGCGCACCTTCTACCGTCTGCGCGCACACGGTTTTGCTGACCTCAGCGACGCGCGCCGCTTCTGTTCGGCTCTTGTGGCCGAAGGTGCCGACTGCATCCCGGTTGTCACACGATGAGCAATTTCGGCGCGACCATCCTCGACGCGGATGGTCTGCGTCTGACGCCAGACGAAAAAGCGTTCTTTCGCGACGCTGATCCGTTCGGTTTCATTCTCTTTGCCCGCAACATCGACACGCCCGATCAGGTCTATGGCCTGTGCTCGGAAATGCGCGATGCGGTGGGCCGTGATGCAATCATTACCATCGATCAGGAAGGCGGGCGCGTGCAGCGCCTGCGTGGCCCAATCTGGACCGAGTGGCTGCCGCCACTCGACTTCGTGCAGGCCGCAGGCGACGACGCAGAACGCGCAATGTATTTGCGTTACAGGCATATAGCGCATGAACTCAAAGCGCTGACCATCGACAGCAATTGCGCCCCCATGGTCGATCTGATCGTCAGTCAAACCCACGACTTCCTGCGCAACCGCTGCTACGGCACGTCGCCGGGTGACATCGCGGCCCTTGGCCGTGCGGCTGCACAAGGGCATCTCGACGGCGGCGTTGTACCGGTCCTGAAGCACATGCCCGGCCACGGGCGCACCGATCTCGACAGTCACTACGACCTGCCGCGCGTCGACGTCAGCCTCGACACGCTGCGGGAAGAGGATTTTGCCCCTTTCCGCGATTTGAACGACCTGCCCATGGGGATGACCGCCCATGTCGTCTACGAGGCGGTAGACGAAGTACCGGCGACTCTGTCCAAAGATACGATGGACCTGATCCGCAGCGACATCGGCTTTGATGGCCTGATCATGACCGATGACATCGGGATGAAGGCGTTGGAAGGGACCGTTGACCTCATCACGCGCCGCGCCCTCGACGCTGGCTGTGACGTCATCCTGCACTGCAACGCGCCGCTGGCGGCGCGCATCGCCTCCGCCAACGCCGCTGGTCCCATGACCGACGCGGCTCAAGCCCGCGCAGAGGCCGCGCTTGCCGCGCGCAAAACCCCTGACGACATTGACATTGCCGAGCTCACCGCCGAACTTGAGGCGCTTTTGGGCGGGGCAGGTTAAAGCGTGGGGCATGGCTGAAGACACATTCGAGGAAGACCGGATTTCGGTCGCCGACCGCCTCGCGGCGGAGGCGCTGATCGTAGATGTCGATGGGTTCGAGGGTCCGCTCGACCTGCTTCTGACGCTCAGCCGCACGCAAAAGGTCGACTTGCGTAAAATCTCGGTCCTGCAACTCGCGCATCAATACCTGGCATTCGTTGAAAAGGCCAAGCAACTGCGCCTTGAACTCGCTGCCGATTACCTCGTCATGGCGGCTTGGCTTGCCTTCTTGAAATCGCGCCTGCTTCTGCCGCCGGACCCGGCGGAAGAGGGGCCTTCGGGTGAAGAGCTGGCCGCGCATCTCGCGTTCCAACTCGAACGGCTGCAAGCCATGCGCGACGCAGCGGCGCGACTGATGGCGCGCGACCAATTGGGGCGCGATTTCTTTGCGCGGGGGCAGTCCGAGATGGTGACGCGCGTGCGCAAGGTCACCTATTCCGCGACGCTCCTTGACCTGATGCAAGGTTACGCCCGCATCCGCACCCGCGACGAATTCCGCCCCTTTGTCATGGACCGCGACGCGGTATTTACGATGGAACAGGCGCTCGACCGGATGCGCGGGTTGATCGGCTTTGCCGGCGACTGGACGGACATCCTGTCCTATCTGCCCGAAGGCTGGGAGATGGACCCGGCCAAGCGCCGCTCGGCTACTGCGGCCACCTTTGCCGCGAGCCTGGAACTGGTGAAAGAAGGGCATCTGGAAATCCGGCAGTCCGAGACATTCGCGCCGATCCAACTGCGCAAGAGAGATGAAAATCGTGACCGAAGCACCTGAAGAACAAGAAGAAAGCCTGTTCGAAGCCCCGCCCATGGCGGAACAGGAACGCATGGTCGAAGCGATCCTTTTTGCCACCGCCGAACCGATCACCACACGCGAATTAGAAGCGCGCATGCCCCATGGCTGCGACGCGGCCGAGGCGCTGGTTTACCTGCGCAAACGCTACGAGGGGCGTGGGGTGCAAGTGATGAAGGTCGGTGATGCCTGGGCGATCCGGACCGCTGCCGACCTCGGCTTCCTGATGCAAAAGGAAACGGTCGAAACGCGCAAACTCAGCCGTGCCGCCATCGAAACGCTTGCCATCATTGCCTACCATCAACCCGTCACACGGGCCGAGATCGAGGAAATCCGGGGCGTCAGTGTCAGCCGGGGCACCGTGGACCAGCTTCTGGAACTCGAATGGATCCGGTTCGGGCGGCGCAAGATGACGCCGGGGCGGCCCGTGACCTTTGTGGTCACGCAATCCTTCCTGGATCACTTTGGGCTCGAAAACGCCCGCGATCTACCGGGGCTCAAGGAGTTGCGCGCCGCCGGGTTGCTGGAAAACCGACCGCCACCCGGCACATTACCCGGTCCGGAAACAGATGTCGAAGACGAAAGCGAAGAGGGGCAATCCGAGCTTTTTGAGGATTGATCGGGCGAGTGGGCCTGAAAAACGCCCCATTTGTCTCTATGTTGTGCCCAAGCCAGATGGCAGGAGCAGTCCGATGAATGTGAAGCAGATCATCAACATGATCATGCGGATCGTCATGCGAAAGGCGATCAGCAAGGGCATCGACGCAGGTGTCAACCGGGCGACGCGCGGTCGCGGTCAACCCAAGGCGCCGCCTCCGCACCCCGATGATATGGCGCAAAGCGACGGCCCGACGCAGGCGCAGATCCGTGAACAGCGCAGGGCGCGGCGCGCGGCGCGTCAGGCCCGGCAGGCCGCTAAAGAAGGGCGAGAATAGCAGCGACCCCGCGCCGGAGAGGTCGGGAATACCACCGTTGATTGAGACCGCACGCTGCCGTAGCGTCACCTCCATTGATTTAAATGGGGGATTTCAATCATGCCAGATCGCGCACCCAGCCTCTTTGTGTCGTCCGTATCGCTGGGCGTCACCGTTATTGGGCTCTACATCGTCTTCGTGCTGTTCGTCACAATCGGCTTTGGCAGCTACATTTACCGCACCGCCTGGCAGGCGGAGCCGGTCACGGCTACCGCACAGGAAAACCGAACGCTTGTCGCGGATATCGACAACCTTCTCTTTATCATCAAGCGCGAACAGGATCTCGAACGCTCCAAGACATTGGTGAGCGAAGACATCCAGATCCACGCCGCCGCTATGTCAGATATCGAAACGCGGCACAGCAAATCCTTCGGCACGATTGCGACAGCCAAGCGCGCGCTGCGGGCAGAGGTGGATGCCACGCTCGGAAAGCTGTCAGAGTATCAATATGACCTCGCCGGTCCGCAGCGCCTGATCTACGACACCACGCTCGAAAACATGTCCATCGCCGTGGCCGCAGAAGAGGCAAATCTGCGCGCCACCACGGCTGACCTGCAGCTCCGCGCCTTGCTGCGCACGCTTGGTGAGGGGTTGGCGGGCAGTGACGTCGATCTGGACACCACGGACCGCTATGCGGCCTTTCATGACGACGCGCTTGCCAAGCTGGACCTGTTGTCAAAAGGGGTCGACAGCGCCAACACCGCATCTCTGGCCATCAAGGCCGAGAAAGCGGCGCTTCAGGCCCAGATTGACGCGTTGCGCCTGCGCTGGACGGCGCATGACGAACAGATCCTCGCGCTGCAAAGCACGCTGGGGCCCGGCGATCCGGCACGCGCGCGGCTGTCGGCGCTGTCGTTGAACTTTCCCATCTTTCCCGACATCCTGATGCGCTTCGTCAGCTTTCCTACGATCTTCCTGACCCTGATTGTGACCATTGCGGCAGGGGGGCTCGGCACCGTTGTGGCCTTTTCCCGGCGCTATTACTCCGCCAAGAATGCCAATGAACTGACCCTGTCGCGCCTCTTTGTAAACGTGGGCGAGGGGATCGCCGCCGCCATCGCGATCTTTCTGTTCTCTGGCGCAGGGATGCTGGCGCTGACCCAGGGCAGTGGCCCGGCAAACGATGTGGAGCTGAGCCCCTATACGGTTGCCTTCATCGCGTTCCTGTCGGGCTTCATGGCCGAGGATGCCTTTGCCTCGATCCAGTCAGCAGGCAAGCGTATCTTCAAACCCGACCCACCCGCTGAAAAGAACGGTCAGGCAACGGACGAAGGCGGTAAGCCGGAGCAGGTCTAACCTTTCGGCACGGTGAAGTGCTTGGACAGCTTCAGGCCCTGTCCTTGATAGTTCGACGCGATGCCCGCGCCGTAAAGCTGCGCGGGCCGGGCGGCCATGCGTTCATAGATCAAGCGGCCGACGATCTGGCCGTGCTCCAGCACAAACGGCGCCTCGTGGCAGCGCACCTCAAGCACCCCGCGTGATCCGGTGCCACCGGCCGCGTCATGACCAAAGCCGGGATCGAAGAACCCCGCATAATGCACCCGGAACTCACCCACCATGGCGAGGTAGGGGGCCATTTCGGCGGCAAAGTCCGGCGGGATGTGTACCGCCTCGCGGCTGACCAGAATGTAGAACGCGCCAGGGTCCAGAATGATGTGACCATCCCGCGCGTGCACCTCTTCCCAGAACTCCGCAGGGTCGTAGTGCCCGATATTGTCGAGGTCGATCACGCCTGTATGCGGTTTCGCCCGGTATCCCACCAACGTGGTGTCGGGCAGGCGCAGATCGACGGAAAAGCCCAAGCCCTCGTCAATGACCGCGTCCCCGTCCACCAGCGGCATCTCCGCATGCAGCGCGGTCAGAGCCGCATCATCCAGCACGGCTTGGCCCGCGCGGAACCGGATCTGGTTTAACCGCATGCCCGGGCGCACCAGCACTGAAAAGGAGCGTGGGCAAATCTCGGCATAAAGTGGCCCCGAATAGCCCGGTGGGATGCGATCGAACTCCACACCGCCATCCGTGATCGTACGGGTCAACAGGTCCAACCGGCCAGTCGAGCTTTTGGCATTGGCGACGGCTTGCACGCCATCGGGCAGGTCCAGCGCCTCCATCAAGGGCACGACATAGACGCAGCCCTTCTCCAGCACCGCACCGCCCGACAGATCAACCTCGTGCATCTGGAACTCATCCAGCCGGTCGGCCACGCGCCGGCCGTGCCCCGCCAGAAAGGACGCGCGCACACGGTAGGCTACGTTGCCCAACCGCAGATCAAGGCTTGCGGGCTGTATCTGTTCGGCGATGACGGCGGGTTCTGCGGTGATCTCACCACGGGCCATCATGGCCTGTAATTCTGTGTCTGGAAGTACGCCGATCATGTCGCCCCCTCTGTGACTGTCGCGAGGCTTTCTATCAGCGGCCCCGTAGCGCTGGGGCGGTGTGTTATGGTCGGGCTAGCAGGACTCGAACCTGCGACCTTCCGTCCCCCAGACGGACGCGCTACCAGGCTGCGCCATAGCCCGACGTGAGGGGTGTCATACCCGATTTCTGGCCGGGGGCAAGGGGGAATTGGCACTGTTCGACCGGTTCTTGTTACCGTGGCTCGCGCCGGTTGTTGGCCATCTGATCGCGCAGGGCGGTCAGTTGCACCAACAGGGGCCGGATCATGTCGCGCTGCGCATCGCTCAGATGCGTGAGGCCCGCAGCTTTGCTCAGGGCAGAGGGGGCAACCGGGATCGTGGCCGGGTCGGGATCGTCCGGTACATCAACCACACGCGCGACTGGGCGCGCAGGCTCCTCCGGCTCAGGCTCCGGTTCAATTGTCTCTTCGGCAGGTGCCGCATAGTCGGCAAGGAAGGAGGGAAGGCCGGTATCCGCAGGGGCCGGTGCATCGACCTCCTCCTGCGGCGCGGCCACGGGCGCAGTCTCCACTTGGGCCTCTTCCAAACCCTCAAATGCGGCAGGCTCATCAGCGGGCTCTACGGCCGCCTCTTGTACCAGCTCCGCGGCGGGCTCCGGCGTCTCAACAGACTCTTCTTCACCCGGGCTCTCTTCTTCCGCAGCGAAGTTCAAAGTCGGTTCACGCGGCACATCATTGTCCTGCGGTACGGGGTCCGGTTCGGCAGGCATCTGATCAAAGAGCGTCGGTGCGTCCGCCTGCTCCTCGATATGGGTATCGACGGGTTCAGGCGGCGTCTCGACAGGTGCAGTCGCTTCGGGCTCTTCGATCAGTGCGGCTGGCTCTTCCTCGGCAAGCACAGGTGGGGTGTCGTCAGTACCGTCCAACGCCGTCGCTGGGTCGTCAGCCGGGGCGTCTTCGACGAAAGGTGGATAGGACAATTCCTGGTGATCGTCAGGTTCAGCCGTTGGCTGCGGCTGTGCAGGCGTCCGAAGAAAGGCTGGCAAGTGCGCTGTCCGGTCGTCTTGCTCGGCGACAGGCTGCGCCGGTGCTTCGGTTTGCGCGGATTCCGTTTCGTCGAGGGTGTTATCCGGTTCGGATTTCGGCACAGTTGAAAAGGACACGATCTCCGCCTCGACCGGCGGCTGTTCGACATCCTCAACCATCCGTGCAGTCAGATCGGCGTCAAGCTGTGCGTCGGTCTCCGCATCCAGTGGCGGGGACATGTCTGCGACATGGGCCATGCCCTCTTCCCGCAGGATCTTCTGCACACCCTTGATGGTCAGGCCATCCTCATGCAGCAGCTTGCGGATGCCACCCAACAACAACATATCGGCCGGACGGTAGTACCGCCGACCACCGGCCCGCTTGACGGGCTTTACTTGCGTGAATTTGCTTTCCCAAAACCGCAGCACGTGGGTCTGAACCCCAAGCCACTCGGCCACTTCGGAAATGGTGCGAAAGGCGTCTGCGGATTTGGTCATCGGCTCAGGACTTGTTGCCTGCGGCCACACGATCTTTCATCAGATGCGAGGGCCGGAAGGTCAGAACGCGACGCGGATTGATCGGCACCTCTTCGCCCGTCTTGGGGTTGCGTCCGATCCGGGCAGACTTGTCACGTACTGAAAACGTACCGAAGGACGAAATCTTGACTTGCTCACCCCGAACAAGGGCATCCGACATGTGATCCAGCACGCTCTCAACCAATTGCGCGCTTTCGTTCCGCGACAATCCGACCTCACGAAAAACGGCTTCGCTCAGATCCATGCGCGTCAAAGTCTTGTCAGTCATACGAACTCCCCTTTGGCAAACCATAGGGCGCGGTGAAATTCCGAGTCAATATCAAGAGCTTGAGCAAAGGAGCGGAAGTCGGCTTTGTGCGCGCTTTCGGACCACCACGTGTCGAAAAAATCCGAGCAGACGGGCGCGTCTGGCGCGATCGGCGAAAATCCGCGGAAATCTTCGGCGAGATAGGAATGATGGCCAGATCGCAAAAGACCTCGTTCCGCAAATGCAGTAGACTCAACCTGTGATTATGCCAAGGGAGGACGCACCGTGCCGCACTTCGCTGCCGTATCGAACGACATGCCGAACTTTCCCGTCATCTCACCCATCGCCAGTTCCGTGTCAGCGGCTGGCGACAGGCAGGCCCAGGACCGGACAACCCATCACCTGACGACCAAGTCGTATCATCGGATCATCGCCCGGATGCGCGCACGCATCGATGAGCGGATCACCGAAGAGAGCCTGTGCGCGCTTAGCTCGTTAAACAAGGAGGCGTTCCGGCGTGCGTTCAAGGCGCGGGCAGGGATGGGGCCCATGCGCTATCTGACATGGCTGCGCGTGGACATGGCCGTCCGGTTGCTGATCGACACCCGCTTTGACCTGAAAGAGATCGCCTTTGTCACCGGCTTCAAGTCAGAGCAGGGGTTGATCGCGGCCTTCGTTAGCACGCTGGGCGTCCGCCCGCATGCGCTGCGTGCTTCACCTATCTGAGCAACGCTACCAGCGCAGCACGACGGATCCCCACGCCAGCCCGCCGCCAATGGCTTCGGTCACCAACAGATCACCATCCTTGATCTGACCGTTCTTGCGCCCGACCGAGATCGCCAGGGGGATCGACGCGGCTGACGTGTTGCCGTGGTCCTGAACGGTGACCACAACCTTGTCCATTCCGATACCCATCTTCTTGGCCGTGCCTTGGATGATGCGGATATTGGCTTGATGGGGCACGATCCAGTCGACCTCGTCCGCGGTCACGCCAGCGCGCTCCATCGCTGTTTGTGCTGTTGCCGCCAGCTTTTCGACTGCGTGACGGAACACCTGGTTGCCTTGCATCCGCAGATACCCGCTGGTCCCGGTGCTCACGCCGCCATCGACATAAAGAAGATCACGATGCCGCCCGTCCGAGTTCAGATCGGTGGCCAGAATGCCCCTGTCAGCCTTGGTGCCGGCCCCGTCCTGCGCCTCAAGCACAAGTGCACCGGCGCCATCGCCGAACAGCACGCAGGTGCTGCGGTCGGTCCAGTCCATGATCTTGGAAAAGGTCTCGGCCCCGATCACGATCACACGCTTGGCCTGGCCCGACACAATCAGCGCATTGGCATTGGCCAGCGCATAGACAAATCCGGCACATACGGCTTGCACGTCAAAGGCAAAGCCGCGGGTCATGCCCAGCTTGTCCTGCACCATGGTTGCGGCAGACGGAAAGGTCAGGTCAGCGGTGGATGTGGCCAGCACAATGGCGTCGATGTCGTCCGGCCCAAGCCCCGCGTCCTCAAGTGCCGACCGCGCGGCTGCGGTTGCCATGGACGACGTCGTGTCATCCTCGGTCGCGAAATGCCGCCGTTCGATGCCCGAGCGCGCGCGAATCCACTCGTCCGAGGTGTCCAGCGTCGCCTCGAATTCCGCATTCTCGACCACCCGCGACGGCAGGTAGTGGCCTACACCGCGCACCACAGCACGAAGCGTCATCGCTTGCTCTCCTCTGCCAGCGCAGTGGCCCGTGCAACCCGGGCAGCTAGCTTGTCGTTAAAGCCCTGTTCGGACAATTGGGCAGCCAGTTTAATCGCCGCCGAGATCCCCGTAGCATCGGCCCCGCCGTGCGATTTGACAACCGTGCCGTTCAGACCAAGAAAAACACCGCCGTTCACACGGCGCGGGTCGATCCGCTTTTTTAGGCGGCGCATCGACGTAAAGGCCAGCAGATAGGCGAGGCGGGACAGGGGAGTGAACTTGAAGGCTTCGCGCAGCAGATCGCCAATCAGGCTTGCGGTGCCTTCGCCCGTCTTTATGGCCACGTTGCCGGTAAAGCCATCGGTCACGACGACGTCGACCACATCGCCCTGAATATCGCCGCCCTCGACAAAGCCCACGAAATCGAACTCAGCCGCATCCGCATGTGCGCCGATCAGGTCATAGGCTTCTTTCAGCTCGGAGCGTCCCTTGTGCTCTTCGGTGCCGACATTCAGCAGCCCGATTCGCGGGCGGGGCAGGTCCATGCCGTTCCGGGCGTACGAGGCGCCCATCAGTGCATAGCGCAGCAGATCGTCGGCATCGGCGCGCACGTCGGCACCCACATCCAGCATCACGTTGAAACCCTGCGGGTTCCGGCTGGGCCACAACACGGCGATGGCGGGACGGTTCACGCCGGGCAGCTTGCGCAGGCGGATCATGGACAGCGCCATCAATGCACCGGTGTTGCCGCAGCTCACGGCAACATCAGCATCGCCCGCCCGCACCGATTCAATGGCGGACCACATCGACGTGCCCTTGCCATTGCGGACAACATGGCTGGGCTTGTCATCCATTGTGACGACGCCCTGCGCATCACGGATGATGCAGCGCTTGGCCAGGTTCTTGCGCTTGGCGACAAGCCGCTCCAATTCATCCTGCGGACCATGCAGGATGAAGCCCAGCTTCGGGTTTTTCGCGGCAGATGTCGCACAGCCAGACACAACAGCGGCGGGTCCCATGTCCCCGCCCATCGTGTCAATGGATACGATTATCGGAAAGGCAAGCTTCGCACTGGCATCGGCCGTATCGGTGGAAGGGGCCGTCATCGCGCGCTGTCTTGCCTTGTCGCTGGGGACGCCGCTCAGGCCGCGTCGTCTTCCAGTTCAACCTCTTCGGTCATCGCGACGATTTCGTTGTCGTCATAGTGACCGCATGCCGCGCAAATGTGGTGCGGGCGCTTCAGCTCGCCGCAGTTGGGGCATTCGTTGGGGTTGGCGGGGGTCAAGCTGTCGTGGGCGCGGCGATTGTTGCGGCGCGATTTCGACACTTTATTCTGTTGTACAGCCATTGAAGCGGGCCTTCGGTTCGGGCAGCGCCGCGCAACAGAGCGCGGATGCGAGTTGTTTCATCTCGCCCAGCAGGGGGCATTCGGGTCAACCAAGTACGGGTTGGAGCAGCGTTTAGGCAAAGCGCCGCGACATGTCCAACCCAAAATCTCGTGAGGGCGGCAAAATACGCATCCTTCCCCAAGACGCAAGTGTAAATCGGGGGCAAATCAGCCGTCTTCGTCGCGTTCCAGCTTTGCCTTCAGATCCGACAATCCGGCAAAGGGTTTGGCAGCCTCGTCGGTAAGTGGGGCAACGCCCGGCTCGGTCAAAACCATCTGGCCAAGTTCGGCCCCATCGGCGCGCGGAAAATCGGGGACGGCAAGGCTCAACGCCTCGACCATGACGGCTTCCGGGTCAATCCAGACGCCCAGGGGCTCGACCTCATCATCTTCCGGCATTTCCGCCTCGGGCGCGTCAATTTCTTCGTAGTCACGGATGTAGAGACGCCGAACTTCGGTATCGATCCGGGTTGTTACTGGCACAAGGGTCACGGCGCAGGGCTGCGTCACCGTTGCGCCCAACATGCCGGTCAGCAGCCAGTCGGTCGCGCCATGGGCGGCGATCTGCCCTTCGAAGCGCAGCTTGCGCAGCCCGGACAGTTCAAGTTCCTGCGCCAACCCGGCCATCTTTTGCGAATCCGGCTGCATGGAAAAGGGCGTGGGCGCATTCTGTGCCAGCCCGCTCACCCGCAGGGCCGAGGTTGATGGAGGCGTCTGTGACATGGGGTGAACTTTCGTTTCTTGAACCAAGGCCAACACTTGAGTAAGTCGGGATAGATAAAAGCACCACGCCCCCTGAGCAAGGGGCTGCGCGTAACAAGGGGGGTCAGATGGGGACCTTTAGACCACTTTCCACGGCGGGCCTGGCCCTGATCATCACGCTTGGCGTCGCGGCCTGCTCCCCCACATTCCGCAATCATGGCTATGTGCCGCCGGAAGAAGACCTTGCCGAACTGGCCGTGGGAATCGACACACGCTCCACGGTCGAGGATCTGATCGGGCCGCCGACAGCCGGTGGCGTGCTCGAAGGTGGCGACTTTTTCTATGTGCGCAGCCGCGTCCGCACCTTTGGTCCGCGCCGCCCGGAAGTGATCGAGCGGCAGGTTCTTGCTGTGACTTTCGATCAGGAAGGCGTGTTGCAGAACATTGAACGGTTCGGGTTGGAAGACGGGCGCGTCGTCGCGCTTTCGCGCCGCGTGACCGACAGCGGCGTAACCAACACCACCTTCCTGCGTCAGCTTCTCGGCAATATCGGCCGCATCGGGCCAGAGGGCGTTATCTGACCGGTCTTGAGTCATCTAGCTGTCATCTGGGCTGTGTTACCCGGGCGGAGAAACACATGAGCAGAGGGCAGATCAGATGATCGGGCTCAGCAAAGGGCGCTACGCGGCGCGGCAGGCAGAGACACCACAGGACGTCGCGGCGGCACAAGCCCTTCGGGCAAGATGCTTTGGTCTGGACACGGACGCCGACGCTTTTGACAATCGCTGCACGCATATCCTGATCCATCGGGTATCGGACAACGCCCTTGTCTGTTGTTTTCGGATGATGCCCCTGACCGGTGCTACGATCTCCCACAGCTATTCGGCGCAGTATTACGAGCTCAGCGCCCTCGCTGACTATGATGGCAAGATGGTGGAGATGGGCCGATTCTGTATCGACCCGGAGGCCGCAGACCCGGACATCCTGCGCGTCGCGTGGGGTGCGATGACCTCTTACGTGGATGCGGCAGGGGTTGAGCTGCTCTTTGGTTGTTCGTCTTTTGCGGGGACGGAGACGGCGGATTACCTTGATGCGTTCGCCATGCTGAAGGCCCGGCACCTAGCCCCCACGCGGTGGCTGCCCAGCGTCAAGGCGCCCAAGGTGTTCAAATACGCGGCCCGCCTGCGCCGGAAACCGGACGCGAAGAAAGCCATGCTGAGGATGCCGCCGCTGTTGCGCACCTATTTGATGATGGGCGGCTGGGTCAGTGACCATGCCGTCGTCGATGATCAGATGAACACGCTGCATGTGTTTACGGGGGTCGAGATTGGATCGATCCCGCCTGCACGGAAGCGTTTGTTGCGCGCCGTTGCCGGTTAGGGATTTCGGATCGGGGTGCCCCGATCCGACCGGCTGGGGGGCCAGCCCCCCAGACCCCCCGGGGATTTTCTTGAAACGGGGAAGACGATGTGTTGCGCGACGGGGCATCCGAGCGCCCGATGGGGGTGCACAGGGGGTGTACGCATGGTGCACGGGGGGTGACACCCTGGTTGACGGCCCTGAATTGACCCACTAGCTGCCCCGATATGGCGCGTGTTCCTCTCCTCCAGCTCTCCGATATTTCGCTTACTTTTGGTGGCGATCCTGTCTTTGACGACCTATCCCTTGTTGTTCAGCCGGGCGACCGCGTGGCGCTTGTGGGGCGCAACGGGTCGGGTAAGTCGACCCTGATGAAAGTCATGGGCGGGCTTGTCGAGCCTGACAGCGGCGAGGTCGTGCCAGGCCCCGGCGTAAGTGTTGGGTACATGGAGCAAGACCCTGACATGACAGGGTTTTCCACGCTGGGGGATTTTGCGATCCATGGGCTGGAAGCCTCCGATCTCTACAAGGTCGAGCGGGCGGGCGAAGGTCTCAAGTTCGACCCTGCGCGCCCGGTCGAGACGGCCTCGGGCGGTGAGCGCCGACGGGCAGCCCTCGCGCGTTTGATGGCCGAGGCCCCCGACCTGATGCTGCTCGATGAGCCAACCAACCATCTCGACATCGAAGCCATTGCGTGGCTGGAAGCCGAGTTGAAGGCGACGCGCGCTGGCTTTGTCCTGATCTCCCACGACCGCGCTTTTTTACGTGAGCTTACCCGTGCAACCCTCTGGATTGACAGGGGAATGGTGCGGCGGCAGGAAAGGGGTTTCGAAGCGTTCGAGGCCTGGCGCGACACCGTGTGGGAGGAGGAAGACACCGCCCGCCACAAGCTGAACCGCAAGATCAAGGCGGAGGCGCGATGGGCGGTCGAAGGCATCAGCGCGCGGCGCAAGCGCAACATGGGCCGCGTGCGCGCGCTGCAGGATTTGCGGGCAGAGCGTGCCGCACAGATCAAGCGTCAGGGCACGGCTGCGATGGCCCTGGAGGGTGGTCCAAAGTCGGGCCGCAAGGTACTGGAAGCGAACGATATTTCAAAGGCTTTCGACGGAAATACGATCCTCTCGCCATTCTCGTTGAAAGTGCAGCGCGGCGACCGAATTGCATTTGTCGGCCCCAACGGCGTGGGAAAGACGACGCTGCTCAAGATGCTGATCGGAGAGGTTGCGCCGGACACAGGTGCCGTGAGCATGGGCACCAATCTTGAACTGGCAGTGTTTGATCAGACCCGCTCGAAGCTCGACCCCGACGCCAGCCTTTGGGACAGCCTGACCGGCGATCCGGAGATGCGCGTCAGCGGAAAGGCGGACCAGGTGATGGTGCGGGGTACTCCCAAGCATGTCGTTGGATACCTAAAAGAATTTCTGTTTGACGAGGCGCAGGCCCGCGCGCCTGTCCGGTCTTTGTCAGGGGGCGAAAAGGCGCGGCTGCTGCTGGCCAAGATCATGGCACGGCCCTCGAACCTGCTGGTGCTTGATGAGCCGACGAATGATCTGGACGTCGAAACCCTTGATTTGCTTCAGGATCTTCTGGACCGATATGACGGAACGGTCCTTCTGGTCAGCCACGACCGCGATTTTTTGGACCGTGTTGCGGTGACCACGATTGCGATGGAAGGCGACGGCCGGGCCACTGTTTATGCCGGAGGATGGAGCGACTACCAGTCCCAGCGCGCGCCGCAATCGACATCCGGTCAGGATGACGCCCCGAAGAAGGCCAAGGTTTCAGCGTCGAAACCGAAGCAGGCCGCTAAACAGGGGCTGTCCTTTACAGAAAAACACCGGCTGGAGGCGCTGCCCGCCGAGATTGAGCGGCTGGAAGCGGAGATGGCGAAGCTGCAGGAGCTGTTGTCAGACCCCGACCTTTACACGCGCGAACCGGTGAAGTTTCGCAAGGCGACGGAAGCGCTTGCCGAACGCCAAACCAAGCTAGAAGCCGCCGAGGAGGAGTGGTTGCTGCTTGAGGAGAAGGCGGAGGCCTGAGGCTGTCGGGATGAGAAGACGCTTTGCGCCACACTTGACTGTAATTAATTGAAAAATGCCGGTACGGGTCTGCACCCGAGTGGGCAGATTTCGGACAAACCTCGGCTGGCCTGAACACCGTGTTTTACGATCCGCACACAGGAGCTGCCGTTTCGAACTGCTTGTGAGTGCCTTACGCTTCGGTTGAAGGTCACGGGACGCAGTTGCGCAATCAGCGCAGGGTCAGAGCCGCTTCGCAGGAACGCCAGCCACCGTTGCACCCGCTGGCACGTCGCGGGTCACAACCGCGCCTGCACCGATGATGGCTTCCGCGCCAACGGTCACGCCCGGCATGACCATTGCCCCGGCACCGATCCAAACATCCGCACCGATGATCACGGGATGTGCGATCTCAATACCTGCCCGCCGTTTGACCGGATCGCGATGGTGGTCTGCACAAATCAGCTGCGCACCTGTCCCGATCAATGTGCCATCACCGATATGCACCGGCGCACTGTCGAGAATGACGCAACCGCTGTTGATGAACACATTGCTACCCAGATGAGTGTTGCACCCGTAAGAGCAATGAAAAGGGGCTTCGACCAGGCAATCGGCGCCTGAGGCGGCAAAGAGGTCCCGCAGCGGCGCGCTGAGCGTGCGCCGTTCGGATGGAGGCAGGTGGTTGTGTGCGTAGACTGCGTCCAGCGCCACCATCCGCATCGCCTCCAACTCGTCGTCTAGGCACGAGTACCAGTCTCCAGCCTCCATCTTTTGTCGTTCGCTTTGCATCACCGCATCCGTAGCGCGCCGTCGAGGCGGATCACTTCTCCGTTCAGATATCCCATTTCCACGATGAACGCGGCAAGCCGCGCGTATTCGTCCGGATCGCCCAGGCGGGGTGGATTGGGCACATCTGCTGCAAGTGCGGCCTGAACCTCCTCGGGTAGACCGGCGAGCATGGGTGTCTTGAAGATACCCGGCGCTATGGTCATGACCCGCACGCCGTTTGCGGCCAGATCGCGCGCCATGGGCAGGGTCATTCCCGCGACGCCCCCCTTTGATGCGGCATAGGCGGCTTGACCCTTTTGCCCGTCAAATGCCGCAATCGATGCGGTGTTGATAATGACACCGCGCGCCCCGTCCGTGTCCGGTGCGTTCTCCGTCATGGCGGCAGCGGCAAGGCGGGCGACGTTGAAGCTGCCAATCAGGTTGATGTCGATTGTTTTTTGAAAGGCGGGCAGGGGGTGCGGGCCATCCTTTCCCACCGTCTTGATCCCAAGGGCAATGCCCGCGCAGTTTACCGCTGCGGTGATGCGTCCCATCCGGGACTGCGCCAGGGCAATGGCCGCTGCGACAGAGCTTTCGTCCGTCACATCTGTTTCTGCAAAGTGTCCACCAATCTCATCAGCCACCTGCGATCCGCGATTCGAATCGCGATCTAGCACTGTGACCTGTGCCCCACGCGCCGCAAAATGGCGCGCGGTTGCCTCTCCCAAGCCCGAGGCGCCGCCGGTTACTACCGCCATGGTTGTGTCGAGTTTCATTGGCTCCTCCGGTTTCCGCATATGAACGCGCGTTCATTTAAGCGGAATGGCAAAGCGCTTACAAGGCAGGCTTACCCTTTGTGGATCCACCCACCGCCAAAGATGCGGCTGCTGTCGCGGTCATAGAAAACGCACGCCTGACCGGGGGATACGCCCGCTTCGGCAGCGGCGAGTTCCACGGTAGCCTCTGTGGCGCTAATCGGCCGGATGATCGCGTCCGTCGGCGGCCTGGTTGAGCGCACTTTGACTGCGACGGGCCATGTTTCCTGGCTGTCGAATGGCGCGTCGCCCAGCCAATTGACCTCGCGGATTGGAACGGTGCGCGTGGCCAGCATGTCCCGCGGGCCCACGATCACCTGGCGATTGTCTGCGTCGAGCTTCACCACGTAGAGCGGGTCGGACAAGCCGCCGATCCCAAGCCCGCGCCGTTGCCCGATGGTGTAGTTGATCACCCCATCATGGTGTCCCAGCACGCGGCCCGTGTGATCCACGATGTCGCCCGGTGCAGCGGCTTCTGGCCGCAACTTTCGAATGACGGACGCATAGTCGCCATTTGGAACAAAGCAGATGTCCTGGCTGTCCGGTTTGTCGGCCACGCTCAGCCCGTATTTGGCCGCCAGCGCGCGCGTGTCATCCTTTGACGGCAAGTGGCCGAGGGGAAAGCGCAGATAGTCCAGCTGCTCCGGCGTGGTGGAAAACAGGAAATAGCTTTGGTCCCGGTTGGCGTCGGCAGCCGCATGCAATTCAGCGCCATGATCGCCCACTTTGCGCTGGATATAGTGACCTGTGGCCATGCAATCGGCTTCCAGATCCTTGGCCGTTTCCAGCAGATCCTTGAACTTCACACGCTCATTGCAGCGGATGCACGGCACAGGTGTCGCGCCGCCCAGATAACTGTCGGCAAACTCGTCAATCACGGCGTCCCGGAACACGTTTTCGTAGTCGAGAACGTAATGTGGAAATCCCATTTCCTCTGCCACGCGACGGGCATCATGGATGTCGCGCCCGGCGCAACAGGCACCTTTTTTGGCCAAGGCCGCGCCGTGGTCATAGAGCTGCAGTGTCACGCCAACAACGTCGTATCCTTGGCTTTTCAATTCGGCAGCGACCACCGAGCTGTCGACGCCACCGGACATGGCAACGACGACACGGGTGTCGGCAGGGGCTTTGGCAAAGCCCAACGAATTCAGCGGACCGGACTGGTCGAGCATGGCGTATCTCCGAGGGAATTGGACGCATATATATGAAAATGCGAAATAGTCTCAAGGCCCCGTTTAACGGCACATTAAACGCAAACGTCCAAGTTCGCGCGAAAGCGATGAACGAGCGGTGAGATGTATTTAAAGAAAGTGGACGGCCCCCGCGCCGTGACGCTGCCAGATGGCACGGTGTTGAGCCAGGCGGATCTGCCGCCGCACACGACGCGACGCTGGGTGGCCTCGCGCAAAGCTGCGGTTGTGCGTGGCGTACTCTACGGTCTGATCACGCAGGACGCCGCCCTTGAGCGGTATGGGTTGAGTGAAGAAGAGTTCCACGAGTGGGTCCGCGCCGTGTCTTTGCACGGTGAGGATGCGCTGAAGGCAACAGCACTACAAAAATATAGACAACTTTAAGTTGTTAAGATAAGTTTGCATCAAGGGTAACGTGTGGTTAACCTTTTCGGTTCACGTTTGGTTCAACACTTGAACACCCCCAGTGTGGAGACCGATAGAATGCGTGTGCTGCTTGTAGAAGACGATCCAACAACTTCCAAAAGCATCGAGTTGATGCTGACCCATGCCAACCTGAACGTCTATGCGACGGATTTGGGGGAGGAGGGGATCGACCTTGCAAAGCTGTATGATTACGATCTGATCCTTCTCGACCTTGATCTGCCGGACATGAACGGTCACGAGGTGCTGCGCCAACTGCGCCTTGCTCGGGTCGAAACGCCGATCCTGATCCTGTCCGGTGCGGATGACACGGAAAACAAGATCAAGGGGTTCGGTTTTGGTGCTGACGACTACCTGACCAAGCCGTTTCATCGCGAGGAGTTGGTCGCCCGGATTCATGCCATCATTCGCCGGTCCAAGGGACATTCCCAATCGGTCATTGAAACTGGTGACATTTCGGTCAACCTGGATGCCAAGACTGTCAGTGTGGACAACAAGACGGTGCATCTGACGGGCAAGGAGTACCAGATGCTTGAACTGCTCAGTCTGCGCAAAGGCACGACGCTGACCAAGGAAATGTTCCTCAACCATCTTTACGGTGGCATGGATGAGCCGGAGCTGAAGATTATCGACGTGTTCATTTGCAAACTCCGCAAGAAACTGAGCAACGCAACCGGCGGGCAAAACTATATCGAAACCGTCTGGGGCCGCGGATATGTGCTGCGCGATCCAGAGCCTGTTGAAGCAACCGAAGACAGGGCCATAGCCATCGGCGCTTGAACCTGGCGCACGTTCCCCAAAAGGGCCGGCATAGCATTTGCGTGCCGGTCTTTTTTTGTTTGTCTCTCACGGTTTGTGATCAATGACTGGACCCCACCGGTTGCGGCTTTTATCTCTTGTCGCAAGACGAACAGGGGATGCGTCGTGACAGATACAATCGAAGTTGACGCGCTGACGGAGGCGCAGGCCAGCACCGAGTTGGCGCACTTAGCCAAGGCGATTGCAAAGGCGAACGCAGCATACCACACGGACGATGCCCCAGAGATCAGCGATGCCGCGTATGACGATCTCAAGCGCCGCAACGCTGCGATTGAAGCGCGTTTTCCCCAACTTAAACGTGCTGACAGTCCAAGCGATCAGGTCGGCGCCCCGGTCGCCGAAGGGTTTTCAAAAGTCACCCATGCGGTTGCGATGCTGTCGCTCGCAAACGCCTTCGATGACGACGATGTGGCTGAATTCGATCAGCGTATTCGCAAATACCTCGGCATGGATGCCAAAGCTGCATTGAGCTACACGGCAGAGCCCAAGATTGACGGGCTGTCACTGTCCTTGCGCTATGAAAACGGTGAATTGGTTCAGGCGGCGACTCGTGGAGATGGGGCTGTTGGTGAGAATGTTACGGCCAACGCCCGCACGATAGAAAACGTGCCGCAAAGGATCGCGGGCGCCCCGGAACTTCTTGAGGTGCGCGGCGAAGTTTACATGTCCCACCCTGATTTCGAGGCTTTGAATGAACGCCAGGCCGAAGCAGGTCAGAAAACCTTTGCCAACCCGCGCAATGCCGCGGCCGGGTCTCTGCGCCAACTTGATGCAAACATCACCCGCGCGCGTCCGTTGCGTTTCTTTGCATATGCTTGGGGTGCGCTGTCCGACCCGCTGGCAGACACGCAAATGGGTGCGATCCAGCGCTTGGAAGCATTTGGATTTCAAACCAACCCTCTGACCCGTCTCTGTGACGGGACGCAGGACATGATCGCGCATTATCGCCATATCGAGCAGGAGCGCGCGACGCTCGGCTATGACATTGATGGCGTTGTCTACAAGGTCAACGACCTTGCCTTGCAATCACGCCTGGGCTTCAGGTCAACGACACCCCGCTGGGCCGTGGCCCATAAGTTTCCGGCGGAACTTGCCTGGACGCGCCTCGACGCAATCGACATTCAGGTGGGCCGGACCGGCGCGCTGAGCCCTGTGGCACGGCTCACCCCTGTGACTGTCGGCGGCGTGGTGGTGTCCAACGCAACGCTGCACAACGAGGACTACATCGCCGGACGCGACAGCAAGGGGGGCGTCATCCGCGATGGCAAGGATATTCGGGTCGGCGACTGGGTGCAGGTATACCGCGCAGGTGACGTTATCCCGAAGATCGCGGATACAGATGTGTCGAAACGCCCTCAAGACGCGGTGGCCTTTCAGTTCCCGCACCGGTGCCCCGAATGCGGCTCTGACGCAATCCGCGAGGAGGGGGATGCGGTGCGGCGTTGCACCGGAGGGCTGATTTGCCCCGCGCAAGCTGTTGAAAAATTAAAGCATTTTGTGGGGCGCAGTGCATTTGACATCGAAGGGCTTGGCGCCAAACAGGTCGAGATGTTCTATCATGATGATCAGCTGCCAATTCGCACGCCCGCCGATATCTTCTCACTGAAAGACCGCGACGCACGCAATCTCAGCAAGCTCGCCAATCGAGACGGGTGGGGCGAGACGAGTGCACGCAACCTGTTCAACGCGATTGAAGAGCGGCGCAAGGTGCCTCTGGGCCGCGTGATCTTTGCGCTGGGCATCCGCCATGTAGGCGAGGTGGCGGCGAATGACCTGGCCCGACATTACACGACGTGGCCGTCCTTTGCCCTGGCCGTCGATACCGCAGCACCCGCGGCCGAGTGTCAATTGCAGGCTGACGCGGCCGAGGTGGCAGAGCGGGAACAGGCCGCACAGGAAGGACGGCGTGCGCGGATCAAGCCGGTTCGCGATGCCGCGTGGGCCGACCTGCCCGCAGATGCACGGGCGGCGTGGTTGGACCTGACCGGTATTGACGGCATTGGCGCTTCGGTGGCCACGGCCCTGGTCACGACATTCCAGCAAGAGGCCGAACGCCAATCCATTGATGCGCTGATTTCGGGGTTGGATATTCAGGAGGCGGAGGCTCGGACAACAGCGGACAGCCCCGTGGCTGGCAAGACTGTTGTGTTCACCGGGACGCTGGAAAAGATGACGCGCGCCGAGGCAAAAGCGCGGGCCGAAACCCTCGGGGCCAAAGTGTCAGGGTCGGTCAGTGCCAAGACCGATTTGCTGGTTGCAGGGCCGGGGGCTGGGTCCAAGGCGAAGAAGGCAGCTGACCTCGGGGTTGAGACCATCGACGAAGACGGCTGGCTGGAGCTGATCGAGGCGTTATGAGCCGCCCCGAAATCCTGTTTCCGCTTTTTGCTGCGCTTGAGACGCTTGAGGGCGTCGGGCCGAAGACGGCGCAGAGCCTTGCCCATCTGGGTGTGCAAGCGCCGCGCGATCTGTTGTTTACTTTGCCGCATACAGGCATCGACCGCGCGTTGCGCGACACGGTTGAAGGCGCACCTATGCCCGCAACTTTGACCGTGCGTGTGAAGGTCGGCGCGCACTATCCGGCCCGCAATCGCGGCGGGGCCTACCGCATCCATGTCGAGGACGCCCAGACCTGTTTCCAACTGGTCTTTTTCCACGGGCGCAGCGACTATTTGAACAAGGTCCTGCCAATCGGCAGCACGCGCGTGGTGTCGGGCAAGGTCGAGCTGTTTGATGGGATCGCGAATATGGTGCATCCCGACCACATTCTGGCAGAGGCCGACGCTGCCGACATTCCCGCTTTCGAACCCGTCTATCCTTTGACGGCCGGGGTCACCCAGAAAACCATGTTCAAGGCGTCTCGATCATCTTTGACCCGGGTGCCACAGATGGAGGAGTGGATAGATCCCGCGCAGCTTGCCCAGGCAGGATGGCCGGACTTTGCGACCGCCATGCAGACGGTGCACACTCCGCAATCGCCCAAGGATCTGTCGCCGGACGCGGTGGCGCGCACAAGGCTGGCCTATGATGAGTTGATGGCACATCAACTGACGCTGGTACTGGCCCGTGCCTCAGAGCGTCAAGTTGCCGGGGTGAGCAGCGTAGGCACCGAACGGTTGCAGGCCAAGGTCCGGGCGTCGTTGCCCTACGCTCCGACGGGGGCGCAGGAGCGGGCGATTGCAGAGATCGTCAAGGACATGGCAGCGGCCACACGGATGAACCGTTTGCTGCAGGGCGATGTGGGGGCTGGCAAAACGCTTGTTGCGTTCATGGCGCTTTTGGTCGCCGTTGAGGCGGGCGGCCAGGGCGTGATGATGGCGCCGACAGAAATCCTTACGCGCCAGCACCTGGAAGGTTTGCAACCCTTGGCCGAGGAGGCTGGAGTTGTGCTTGAGATTCTGACCGGGCGCGACAAGGGCGCGGAGCGTCGCGCCAAGCTGGAGGCCCTGGCGCGCGGCGACATTCAGATCCTGGTTGGGACGCATGCTGTATTCCAGGACGACGTGCACTTTGCGGACCTGAGGTTGGCCATCGTCGACGAACAGCACCGGTTTGGTGTGCGCCAGCGTCTTGCATTGGGCAAGAAGGGGAGTGCGGCGGACGTGTTGGTGATGACGGCCACGCCGATCCCGCGGTCTTTGGCGTTGGCGCAATATGGCGACATGGACGTGTCGGTGCTGGATGAAAAACCGCCCGGGCGCAAACCGATCAAGACAGCCATGGTCAGCACCGGGCGGATGGACGAGGTGGTGGCCCGGTTGCGCGCCGCGATGGAAGAAGGACGCCAGTGCTACTGGGTTTGCCCTCTCGTCGAAGAAAGCGAGGTTGTGGACCTGACCGCGGCTGAGGAGCGGTTCAAGCGTTTGCGCGCGGTGTTGGGAGAGGACCGCGTCGGACTTGTCCACGGCCAGATGCCGCCCGCCGAGAAAGACGCCGCGATGGCAAAGTTTCAGTCAGGTGAAACAGGCGTTCTTGTAGCAACGACTGTGATCGAGGTTGGGGTGAATGTGCCTAACGCGACGATTATGGTGATCGAACGGGCTGAAACATTTGGCCTTGCGCAACTGCACCAATTGCGCGGGCGGGTCGGGCGCGGGGATGCAGCCTCCACCTGTTTGCTGTTGTACCATGCACCGCTTTCGGACACGGGACAGAAGCGGCTGGAAGTTCTGCGCGAAACGGAGGACGGGTTTCGCATCGCCGAGACCGATTTGCAGATGCGCGGGTACGGAGATCTGATCGGCACCGCGCAGTCGGGTGTGCCCCGGTTTCAAGTGGCTGACATGGAACGGCAGGCCGGTTTGATGGCGATTGCCCAATCTGATGCGCGCAAGCTGTTGGCCGATGACCCCGCGCTTTTGTCCTCGCGGGGACAGGCGGCGCGTGTTCTGTTGTGGCTCATGCGGCAGGACGAAGCAATCCGTTTGATATCAGTGGGTTAGGCCTACGTGTTCTGAAAAGTTCGCAAATGTTCTTAAAAAGTTCTTTACCAATGGTTAAGAATGTGAGAACAAAGTAGAAACTCAAGGACGGAGACGCTGACATGACGACGCTGCGCCACATCAAGGATATCGCAACCCGCGCCGAAGCAACGTTGCTTCACGATGCCATGGGCGTTGCTGCTCTGACCGTGATGCTTGTCGTTGGTCTGCACCTTCCGGCTTTGATCTGAGTTCTGCCTGCGATCTTGCTTGATCCCATACCGCACCCGTCCCAGGTGCTGTTCCCGCGTCCCCTCGGCTCTGCCTGCCGATCATGACGCCCCCGTTTGCCTCGGGGTTTCCGGATCTGTCCCAAGCAAGAGACGCTTTCCCTGCGCCGCCATCCGCCCGGATGTGCGGCGCTTTTTTTAGAAAGTGTAGGCGAGGCGCAAACCACCCCAGTGCCGCCCGTTCACGAAAATGGGGGCGGAGAGGTCTTTCATCATTTTGAATGTCCCGCCGCCCATATCGCGGCGATAGACTTGGAGAAGAAAGGGCGCGGTGCTCCGCCCGGCTTTCAAGCCGACCCGGTCGTCAAAGATACGCCGGTTGCGGCAATGCGCTGTGTTCCAGACCTCATTATCCGATTGCGGTCTGGAAAACTTGGTATTGTGCGTTGGCAGGTAGCCGTTGACGTCCACCGCAGCGCAAAAGACCACACGCCTGTCAAAGTCCAGCGCGGGTTCCTGAAGCGGCGGCAGGATCTGATCCAGAACATCATTGTACGAGGTTGCGACCTGCTGCGGTTTGGTGCCGGGCACTGGCACATAGCTGCGATCGAAAAGCCTGGCCTCTGAAATAAGATCGCGCGCAAGGGCGTCTTCGAAAGCTTCGGCAACGGCCATCGCGCGTCGGCAGACATCTGTGATAAAGGGCGCGTCGTCGGTCGTCCCACCCAAGGCCGCGCTGGATTGTACGATCTGCTCCGAAGTATCGACCATGCGTTCGATGCGTTCATGCGCCTCGGCGATGCCGTCGGTGGTCTGTTTGATGCTGTGCTCAATCCCCTGCATGTTGGGCCCAAAGGCAGTTATGGCCCGCCGCACTTGGACGGAGTGTTCAGCAATCCGCGCTGCTTCTTCCCGTGTATCGTTGACGGATTTTTCCATCCGTCCCAGGGCACGGTCCGTTTCGGTGCTGTGTGCGATGACATCCATGGCCTGTTCGGACACTTGGGTGGATTCTGTGCCAAGGTTTGCGATCCACTGCGTCAAGGTTTCGATATTGGCCGAGATTTCGGCGGCTGCCCCTTTGGTTTTCTGGGAGAGTTCGGTGATGGCTTCGGCGACCACCGCAAAGCCGCGCCCGGCATCGCCTGCGCGTGCTGCTTCGATCTTGGCATTGATGGCGAGCGTGTTGACCTGCATTGAAATGGCGGCAATCTGCGTGTTGTTGGCGGTGACGGCTGCCAGGGTCTTGCGCACCGTATCGCTGCGGTCCGACAGGTCCTGAACCCAAGCGGCCACGTCGCGTGACCGGGCACCCAGATCGCGCATCATGCCAACGGAGTCACCGACATCGGCATGCGTACGCGCCACGCTTTCAACAAGGTCGGCCGCCGCCGCGTCCACTGCGACATTGGCGGTTTCGATGTCTTGGGCACTGTCGGACAACTCAGCAAGTGCTGCGCGCTGGTCCTGCGCCTGCCGTTCGATCATGTCAAGAAAGCCCGCAAGGTCCACGATCTCGTACCCGAGGGTCGAAGCCGAACCGGCCAGATCATTCACAAGAGGGACTTCCGGGAAATCGGCCCTGGCCGTCATAGCAAAACCTGCAGCAATTGCGGAGTGCCACAGGGCTAAACCCGAATCGTTCAGATTTTCCTAAGCGGATTGATCAGGCGCAGTCGGATTGCAGTGCTTGTTCTATGGCCTCAGCGGCCGCCTCAATGCTCAGCAGGATAGAGGCGTGGCGATTCTTGTAGTCGCGGGCGGGTTCCAGAACCTCAAACCCATCAAACGGCGCCGACGGCACCGGGCCGCCAGATTTCAGCATGGATCGCAAGGCATCCCGACCTGTTTGCACATCCTGAAGGGTCAGTCCGACCACTGCGCTGCCGGTCACAGCCGCGGCTGCCTGGCCGAGCGCGCAGGCCTTCACGTCCTGGCCGAAATCCGTGATCCGTCCGTTTTCTACCCGCACGTCTACGGTCACGGTGGACCCGCAAAGCGGCGACCGTTTTTTTACGGTCGCATCGGGACCATCGAGCCGTGTGTGATGCGGGATGTCAGCGGCAAGGCCGAGGATGCGGCTTGAATATAGCTTAATCAGATCGGTATCGGCGGGCATGTCGCCTCCGCACTGGTGTTGCACTGGGTTTGGCCATATTTAATCGGCCTGATCTCAGATGCAAAAGGTTTTGCCATGTCGGCCTTTGATCCCAACAGTTTGAAATTTAATGATCAGGGCTTGATCCCTGCGATTGCGCAGGACGCGGATAGCCATGAGGTGTTGATGATGGCGTGGATGAACGCCGAAGCCGTTGCACGCACATTGGACACTGGCCGCGTCACTTATTGGTCGCGCTCGCGTCAGTCATTCTGGGTGAAAGGCGCGACATCGGGACATGTACAGGAACTGGTGTCTTTGCGCGTCGATTGTGACCGTGACTGCCTGTTGATGCTCGTGAACCAGACGGGTGCGGCTTGTCACACCGGGCGTCGGACCTGTTTCTATACGGACGTTTCAGATGGGTCCGAGGTCGAGTTGATGAAACCGATGGCCTGAAGAGGACTGTCTGCCATCTCGGCCCGCCTCACTCCCTAGGGTTTTGTTCAAACAGAGACGCGAGACCGACCATTTCGCGGATATCTTCCGGCGTTGCGCCGTCTGCGCGGTACTTTGCGATGGCCCGGGCGTCGTCCCGTTTGGCGAGCCGCTTGCCGGTGTCGTCCCGGATCAGGCGGTGGTGGTGGTAGGTGGGCGTCGGCAGATCTAGGAGGCGTTGCAGGAGGACTTGCAGCGGCGTTGTGTCGAACAGGTCAGCACCACGGATGACATGCGTGATCTCTTGGACCGCGTCATCAATCACTGCGGCAAGGACATAAGACACCGTTTCGATTTCCTTGCGCCCAAGCACTGCGTCGCCGGTTTGCTTGACCAAGCTGTCGGCATCGACACTGTGTTGACCAGTGTGCAGCGGGCCGTTGTCTTCAAAAGTCACGGGCGTATCGAGCCTCGCAACGGCGCGCGCCATATCCAGACGCAGCGCATCACCGGGTTTGCGGGATGACATTGGGCGCCCTCTGCATGTTCCGGGATAGACAGGCGGCGTTGTCACACCCTCCTGCGGGGCGGAGAGGGCCGCGCGAATGTCGCTGCGCCGACAGGAGCAGGGATAGACCAGCCCGTCTTTGGCCAGTTGCATGAGCAGCGAATTGTAGCGCTCCAAGTGTTCTGACTGGCGTAACACCGGCTGGGCCCATGTCAGGCCAAGCCAGTTGAGGTCATCATAGATTTTTGTTTCCCAAGCCGGGCGTGCGCGGCTGGTGTCCGTATCCTCAATCCGCAGAAGAAACGTGCCATTTGCGTCTCGGGCCATGTCGTGGGCCAGCAGCGCAGAATACGCATGACCCAGGTGCAGCGGCCCTGTTGGGGATGGTGCAAACCGCGTGACGAAGGTCATTTCTTTTCAATCACGTACACGGTGGAGTTCAGGTTGATGCCAGGAAGATGCGGACCGTGTTCTTTGAACAGAACGGACGCTGCGCCGCAATCGGTCCATTCGGCCACACCGGCCTCGTTTTCCGGGTTTTCGAGGGCATGATCGTTGAAGGAGAAGACAAGCTTGCCTTGAGCCGGCAGCGTTCGCATCAAAAGATGCAGCACGCTGATCGGCGCTGCGCCCGCGCCGATCACGCCGATGGCCGCGATGGCCTTGTAGTCGGTGCGCGGCAGGGGGCCATCGGCGTCGATCCGGTCAAGGGTGCGGTACACATTCTTTGCGCGCGCGCCGTCGAGCATTTCGCCGGACAGATCAACGCCGTCGATGGTCTCAAAACCCGCCAGTTTCAGGGCAAGACCGGACAGTCCCGTGCCGCATCCGAAGTCCAGGATCGGGTCAGACAGATCGTCAATATGTGCCTTAAGGGCATCTGCGCAGCGCGCAGGCGTGGCATATCCGTTCCCACGCACCTCAGCGTCGTAGCTCGCCGCCCACTCATCATAGAGCGTCCGGGTAGAGGCTGTGTCACGCGCCTGATACGCCTTGTCCAGAAAGCCCGTCATGTAGTGACAGTAGCGGCCAGCACGGTGGCGCGTCTAGGCCGCAGCCGCCTGAGGCGCCAGCCAGGCCAGCCAATCTGCCTTGGCCCGGTCAGTATAGGCTTTGTAACGATCCTTGCGCCCGCGACGACCGCCGCCCAGCCCCTCGACCGGGGGAAACAGACCGAAGTTCACGTTCATGGGCTGGAATGTCTTTGCATCGGCACCGCCCGTAATGTGAGTGATGAGTGCGCCCATGGCTGTGGTGTTCGGCGGCACGTCCAGCGCGCCACCCAGGATTTCGGTGGCAGCGGCACGTCCGGCCAGCAGGCCCATGGCTGCGGATTCCACGTACCCTTCGACACCAGTGATCTGCCCCGCAAATCGGATGTTGGGGCGGGACTTCAGGCGCATGTCGTTCGTCAGCAGCGTCGGTGCATTCAGAAACGTGTTGCGATGAATGCCGCCCAGGCGGGCAAAGCGCGCATCTTCTAGGCCGGGAATGCATTTAAAAACATTGGCTTGTGTGCCATACTTCATCTTGGTCTGGAAGCCGACGATGTTGTAGAGCGTGCCCAGCTTGTTGTCGCGGCGCAGCTGAACCACGGCATAGGGTTTGATGTCCGGCTGGTGCGGGTTGGTCAGACCCACGGGTTTCATCGGACCGTGGCGCAGGGTCTCGCGGCCGCGTTCTGCCATAACCTCGATGGGCAGGCAGCCGTCAAAATATCCTGCGGTCTCACCCTCGTGAAACTCCGTCTTGTCGGCGGCCAGCAGTGCGTCGATGAAAGCCTCGTACTGGTCGCGGTCCATCGGGCAATTCAGATAGGCGGTGCGTTCTTCCTCTGTCTCGCCCTTGTCGTAGCGGGACTGCATCCACGCCTTTTCCATGTTGATCGAGTCAAAATAGACAATGGGTGCGATGGCGTCGAAAAAGGCCAGCGCCTCGGCCCCGGTCTCTGCGGCGATAGCTTGCCCGAGGGTGGAGGATGTCAGCGGACCGGTGGCGATGATCCAGTGGCCGCTGTCGGGCAGGGCGGTGATCTCACCATACTCAACCGTCACATTCGGATGCGCCATCAGCGCGTCCGTCACAGATTGCGCAAACGGATCGCGGTCCACCGCCAGCGCACCACCTGCGGGCAGGCGGTGCTTGTCGGCGGTCTGCATGATCAGGCCGTTTGCCTGCCGCATTTCCCAATGCAAAAGACCGACGGCGTTCTGTTCGCTGTCATCCGACCGAAAAGAGTTCGAGCAGACCATTTCCCCCAACAGGCCGGTCTGGTGCGCAAAGGTGCCAACCTGAGGCCGCATTTCGTGGATCACCACGTTGACGCCCATGTTTGCGGCCTGCCACGCGGCCTCGGACCCGGCCATGCCGCCGCCCACGATATGAAGAGTGTTTGCCATGGCGCGGATGTAGGGCAAGCGACCGGTTCACGCAATGGCACGGACTGATCTGGATCAACGCGGTGCGGCCAGGTGCTGCTAATTTCGCAGTATTATTGGAATCAGGAAGATATGACGATGACTCTGAAGACTGCTTTGATGCTTTTGGCGTTGATTGGTTTGGCTGCGTGTGGGGAGCCCGACAGGTATCCGATTTCTGGGCAGGCATGTTCACCGGACGATCCGGTGCAAGATATGCAAGTGGACATGTGTGCGCCCACGCCATAGGCGAATGGCCCACTGCTGGGTTTGAGGTCTGACGTTATGGGGAGTTTTGGGGTCGCCGCTGCGGGAATGGTCGGTCAGAGAGAGGCTGACCTGGAGGGACCTTCCGCCCACGGCGACCCAAAATCGTCATCGGTTTGTTAACCGTGTCCAATTTGTGCCTCATTTGCGCCCAAATTGCCAGCGGTGATTTGGAAATAGTCAGGTGACGATTTGGAAACAACCAAAAGTCGTGGCGCATTTTAGCGATCTATTGTGACCAATCCGGCGGGCGCTTTTCGATAAAGGCGTCGATACCTTCGGCCGTGTCGGGGTTCAGCATGTTCGTGACCATCACTTCACCGGTGTAGGCATAGGCCTGCGCGACGGGCATCTGGAGTTGTTCATAGAAGGCCTGCTTGCCGATCCTGACGGCGCTGCCCAGCTTTGACGCGATGCGATCTGCCATCTGACTTGCCGTGTTTTCCAATGTGTCATACGGAACCGCATGGTTAACAAGGCCCAGTTCGACAGCGCGGTCAGCCTCGATGAATTCACCGGTTGTTAACATTTCGAAGGCTTGCTTGCGCGGGATATTGCGGCTGAGCGCGACCATCGGAGTAGAGCAGAAGAGACCGATGTTCACGCCGTTGACCCCAAATCGCGTGCCATGGGCGGCTACGGCCAGATCGCAGGTCGCAACCAGTTGGCAGCCTGCCGCCGTTGCGATCCCATGAACCTGCGCGATGACAGGCTGAGGCATGGATTGGACGCGTGCCATCATAGCGGCGCATCGGTCGAACAGGTCCTTGAAGTATGCGGCCCCACCGTCAGCGGCCTGACGCCCGGCTGTCATCTGTTTCAGGTCATGGCCCGCGCAGAAGGCTTTGCCTGCGCCGGAAAGAATGACGGCCCTAACCGCGCTGTCTGCGGCCACGTCATCAAGCGCGCCGTGCAATTCGGCAATCATTTCGTCCGACAGCGCATTCAGCCGATCCGGCGTGTTCAAGCGCAGATGGGCGACAGCGCCCGTGACCTCACGTTCCAGAATTGCCATCTTGCCCTCCCATCCATTTGCGGCTCACCCTACGGCAGGGACAGGGGAAGGAAAAGCATGGCCGTTGTAATGACCGCGTCTGAGATGAACGCATTTCTACAAAAGGTTTTTCTTGAGGTCGCAGGCGAGTTTCATGTCGAAGAGGTGACGGAAGAGGGGGTGGTCTTGCGTCTTTTGGTCTCCGAGCGGCATTTGCGTCCAGGCGGCACGATCTCCGGGCCTGCGATGTTCGGGCTGGCTGATGTGACCGCCTATATGGTGACGCTTGCGCATATCGGGCCGCGCGCTTTGGCTGTCACGACCAATTGCTCCATCGATTTCATGCGTAAACCCAAGGCTGGCGTGGATCTGATTGCCCAAGGGCGGCTTTTGAAATTGGGTAAGCAGCTGTCAGTGACCGATACGCTGTTGTTTTCCGAAGGGGATGATAAGCCCGTCGCCCGCGCCAGTCTGACTTATGCCATTCCGCCGCAGGGCGTTGATATTCCCGTCTAAAAAACGGCCGGGACAGGGGTTATCCTGAACCCGGCCGCAGGAAGAGGTCTGGCAGACGCCACGGGGATGTCACATCCGCCAGAACACACGCCGCGCTTCATATTCAGCCTCGGCGGGTGTCAGTCCAATGTCGCGCAGAAGGTGCGGGTCCAAATGACGTAGGTGCAACCGTGTTCTGCGACGCATGGCCCATTTCGACAGCACCACAGCGACGCGCAGCGCAAAGACCGAGGCAGCCGGAATGCGGTTTTGCGCAGTCAGGTAGGCCAGGTGTGAAGCGGGCGATTGCATGTGGTATGCCATGGGAATCTCCTAAATTGTATTGACACAATATGGCGAAATTGCCATAGTTGAGTGATACAATGCCAAATAAGATAACGCTACGGAAACATTGTAATGGGTACAATTTGGTCACCAGAGCTGCTGGACGGGCAGGGGCCGAAATACAAGGCGGTGATGCAGGTCATTCGCCAGCGCATTGCGGAGCACGATCTGACTCCGGGGGACAAGCTGCCGCCGGTGCGCGACCTGGCCTGGAGCCTTGGGATCACGCCCGGCACCGTGGCGCGCGCCTATACGCTTCTGACTGACGACGGAACGCTGATGGCCGAAGTTGGCCGGGGCACATTCGTGGCGCAACCCAATGAAAAAGGACCACTTTTTGCGGATGTTCCGATTGAGATAGACAGTGTGGCGCACAATTCCGGCGCGCAAGCCTGGAACGTCAATCTGTTCTCCCCGCACTTGCCGAGTGTGGGGCAGGCCACCTTGATCCGCAGGCTGCTGGCTGACGTGGCGCAGGATCCGCCGTCAGGCGTGATGCACTACCCGACCCGGACAAGCAGCGCCGCGGCGCGGACGGCAGCGGCGGCCTGGCTGGCCGGGGCGCCGCTTGGGTCCTTTGGACCGGACGACATTGTGCTGGCCAACGGGGGGCAGAACGCAATTCTGCTGGTGTTTCAGGCGCTTCTCAAAGGGCGCCGTCCGGCCATTCTGGTCGAAGATCTGGCCTATCCCGGTTTCAGACGGGCGGCTGAACTGTTGCGTGCAGATGTCATTCCGGTGGAGATGGATGCGCAAGGTGTGATCCCCGAAGCGCTCGGAGCAGCTGCCAATGCGCATGATGCTCAGGTGTTCTGCACGTCGCCCGAAGTCCACAATCCAACCTGCGGATTTACGCCGCTCGAACGGCGGGAAGCGCTGGCAAAAGTCGCCAAGCGTCAGGACCTGCAGATCCTTGAGGACGATTGTTACAGGTTGGGGCAGGCTCAGGCCCCGAGCTACCGCATGATTGTACCAGAGCGGACTTGGTACATTTCGTCGATCTCGAAATCCATCACGCCTGCGCTGCGGTTGGGCATCGCTGTAACGCCAAAGGGGCGCGCCAACATCCTGCGGCGCACTGCGGAGTATTCATTTTTCGGGCTGCCGACGCCCATGACGGACCTGTTTGCCGCACTGCTGGTGCATGACGACTTGCCCGACCTGATGGCGGATGTGCGCAAAGCGATTGGAACCTATGTGCAGCGCACGGTGAATATACTCGGGGGCTATGACATCGTCTGGCGAAAGGACGTGCCGTTCCTGTGGCTCCGTTTGCCGGAGGGATGGCGTGCGGGTGCCTTTGTTCAGGCAGCGGCACAACAAGGGGTCGGTATTCGGGCGGCCGAAGATTATGCGTGCCGTGACGCGCGCACGCCCCATGCGGTCCGCATGGCCATCAATGCTGGTGTAAGCCTGCAATCCTTTGAAGCGGCGATTGAACGTTTGCGTGATCTTCTGGACAATCCGCCGGATCAGATCGGCGTCTAAAGCAACCCACCTGCGCCCCAGGCGAGCCCAAAGGTGATGGTCGCCATCGACAAAATCGCTGCATAGGCGGCCAGTTTGACGTAAGCAAACGGGCGTTCCCCATAGGTGCGCCCCTGCATGCCGCAGACGACGACTTTCATCGCCTCACCTTTGTACTGGTAATGCAAGATCCAGACCGGCAGCAGAATGCGGCGATATCGTATGCCCGTTGTGTCGGTTGTATAGCGCACATCGTGCACGCCGGACTTGTTCACATGACCCTTGATCCCGTTGCGGATCAGCAAATCCTTGTCGTCGGCATTGGCTTTCAGCCCTTCAGCGACGGATTGGTGATGCCGTTCCGCCCCAAAACCAGCGAGATAACCGGGCCTATAGGGCCGCAGGCGGCGCGGTTCGAAATCGTGCAGGATGCCATCGCGGATCAGCGGTGTGACATGCGGTGAGGCGGGAACGAGCAGGTCATCGAACCGGATGCGCAAAGCGCCCGAGGTGCGGCGGGTCACCGTGCTTTTGTTGCGGCGGACCTTGTACTTGGCCCAGTAGTTCACGGCCTCGTCGCTGTCGAAGGTCCAGAAGGGGACGTAAATGCCCGCAACCCGCGCTTTGGGCACCACCGCTTTGAGGTCCGACGGGGCGGCCCACCGCGCTGCCACCCATGCCAGTGCTGCGGCTTGCGCATCGCGTTCCGGAACACGGAAGGGGATGAGCGCCTTGGTCCGGTATCCCGTATCGGATGTCGCCAGCACGACCGGTCCGTCACAATAGGCGCAGCGCTCCGACAGCGTTTGGCCAACAAACACAACGTCACCGCCGCAGGTCTGACAGTGGTGGACGCGCGTTTCCTCGACCACGGGCGGATCCGTGTCTGGCTCATCCGGATCAAAACTGAACTCGCGCGCCGCGTCTGCATCGTTTTCTGTTTCCAGCCCGTATCGCGTTGCGCAGCTTGAACAAACAAGCGCTTGCTGTGCGGGATCGTACACGCATTGCCCTGCGCAGTTTGAACACTGCAACTCGGACTGTGTGGCGCTCAGATCATCCATCAGTCGGACTCCATGATCGCCATCGCGATTTCCAGCAGGATACGCAGGCGCAACCAGCCCCGGTCGATGGCAGCCTCGAGATCGCCGTTGACGGCCCAATCGCCAAAGATCGTTGCAATGAACCAAGTGGTCATCAGCCAGAAGGCCACCATGGACCAGCCCCGCAGGGATCGCAGCCATCCGGCTGAGCCGTGCTTGAGCTCGTGCTTGGCCTCGTAAACCACAATAAGCTTTCGCATGGCCGGGATGCCGACGACCGTGGCCGCAGCCAACAGTGCCAGGGTTGCAAGGGCAGGGGCGGCCAATTCACTCAGCATGTGGGGTATTCTGTTACCTTATTTTTAAGCATATGTTTTTGCTTCATAAAAACCGCCATACCGCAGTTGACGCGATCTGGTCCTGCTGTATAACCGCGCAATCTGAATTTCCACCCTTCAAGGGATTCACCGTAATGAAAACCTATACCGCAACCCCTGCGGACATCGACAAGAAATGGATCCTGATCGACGCCGAAGGCGTTGTTCTGGGCCGTCTCGCATCGATCGTCGCCATGCGTCTGCGTGGCAAGCACAAACCGTCGTTCACACCCCACATGGATTGTGGCGACAATGTCATCATCGTCAACGCCGACAAGGTGCAACTGACCGGCAACAAGCGTCAGGAACATCACTACTGGCACACCGGCCACCCCGGTGGGATCAAGTCGCGTACCAAGGAGCAGATTCTTGAGGGTGCGCATCCCGAGCGTGTTGTGACCCTGGCCGTGAAGCGGATGCTGCCCGGCAACCGTCTGAGCCGTCAGATCATGACCAACCTGCGTGTCTATGCCGGTGCCGAGCACCCGCACGAGGCACAGAGCCCCGAAGTTCTGGATGTCAAATCCATGAACAAGAAAAACACGCGGAGCGCATAAAGATGGCCGACGAAATCAACACACTCGAAGACCTGCAAGCCGTGGCCGGCGATGCCGCCCCGGTTGAGGTCGAGATGACGCCTCGCGAACCCGTTCGCGACGAGTTTGGTCGCTCTTATGCCACCGGCAAGCGGAAAGACGCGGTTGCACGTGTCTGGATCAAGCCCGGTTCAGGCAAGGTCACCGTGAACGGCAAGGAAATGGACAAGTATTTTGCGCGTCCCGTGCTGCAAATGATCCTGCGCCAACCTTTCGACGTTGCCGGTGTTGCAGATCAGTTTGATGTGACAGCAACCGTAAAGGGCGGTGGCCTGTCTGGTCAGGCTGGTGCGGTAAAGCACGGCATCTCGAAAGCGTTGCAACTGTACGATCCCGCCCTGCGCGGTGCGCTGAAAGCGGCAGGCTTCCTGACCCGTGACAGCCGTGTGGTCGAGCGTAAGAAATACGGTAAGGCCAAAGCGCGTAAGAGCTTCCAGTTCTCCAAGCGCTAACGCTGAACGGACCAAGAGTTCAACAAAATCAAACGCCCGCTTGCAAAAGCGGGCGTTTTTCGTCGTTGGCACCAGCGTCACCAGGTGGGATGACCCTCGTGTCGCCGGAGGGTGACTTTTAGCTGTGCAAAGGGCCTGTTGTCACCCTCTGAGGGAACAGCCAATCATCTTGGCGAGTTGTGCCACTCACTTCAAAAGCTCTCAGGCAAAAGGGCATCCGGCATGTTTTGATAGCAAACAGGGCGGAGGAAGCGCCGAATGGAGAGAGTGCCGACGGAGGTTGCGCCGAAATTTGTGGATGCAGGATATGGCCCTCCGTGGACCATGGTATCTGCCACTTCCACGCCGGTTGGAAAGCCATTGACGAGAACCCGACCGGCCTTGCACTCCAACACTGGCAGCAAGCGGGCGGCGTGCGCCATATCCGCGTCTTCCATCTGCAACGTGCACGTTAATTGCCCATCGAAGGACTTTGCCAACACAACCATTTCGTCGATGTCTTCTACTTCAATGACCAGCCCTACCGGACCAAACACTTCTTCGGAGAGCGTTTTGTTCGCCTGCCATTCGGCGGAAGTGACCTTGTAGAGCGCGGCAACGGCCTGACGGCCCTGGCTGGTCTCAGAAACAAGCTGTTGCACTCCGTGCGTTGAAGCAATCTCTGCTACGCCGCGCGCATAAGCTTCGGCGATCCCATCTGTCAGCATGGTTTGTGGCGTTGCGTCCTGAAGCGCAGAGACAGTCGCTTCGACAAACGTGTCTGCTTGCTGACCCTTCACGACCAGTGCAACGCCCGGGTTGGTACAAAACTGACCCGCCCCCATGAGAAGTGAGGCTGCCCAAGCCTGACCCAGCGCTTCGGCCCGGTTTTCGATGGCACCGGGCAGGCAGAACACAGGGTTGATCGATCCCAGCTCGCCAAAGAAGGGGATCGGTTCGGGGCGTGCTGCACACAGGTCGAAGAGCGCTCGCCCGCCGCGCAGCGAGCCTGTGAAACCTACGGCCCGGATCAGCGGGTGCTGCACAAGCGCGCTGCCCACCTCATATCCGTTGTCTTGAATGAAGCTGAAGGTCCCAGCGGGCATTCCGGTTTTCTGGATGGCGGCGTGGATCGCCTCGGCCACGATCTCTCCTGTTCCGGGATGGGCCGCATGGCCTTTCACAACGACCGGGCATCCTGCAGCAAAGGCAGCAGCGGTGTCGCCACCCGCCGTCGAGAACGCGAGTGGGAAGTTCGATGCCCCGAAGACCGCGACCGGGCCAATCGGTCGCTGGATCATCTTGAGGTCGGGGCGCGGCAGCGGCGCGCGGTCGGGCAGGGCGGTGTCGTGGCGGCGATCCAGGTAGTCGCCCCTGAGGATGTGATCCGCAAATAGGCGCAGCTGGCCGCATGTGCGGCCCCGTTCGCCTTCGAGCCGTGCCTCGGGCAGCCCGGTTTCCTGTGTTCCGATCTGGGTGATCGCAGCGCCCCGTGCCTCGATTTCATCAGCGACTGCGTTCAGAAAGCCAGCCCGCGTTTCGCGGTTGCTGTAGCCATAGGTCTCGAAAGCGGCTTCGGCTGCGGTGCAGGCGCGTGCAACAAGGTCCGGCGTGCCAACGCAAAACGTGTGGGACGGACCGTGGGCGGGTTCCGAGCTGAAGGTGGCGTCTGTTGCGACCCATTCGCCTTCAACAAGGTGTTTTCCGTGTGGAGTGAAAGTCATCATGCTGTCCGTTGTTCAAGAAAGGTCAAGTCGTGCGCGCCTAGGCGGCGTGCACGGTCGCATATGCGATCAATGGGTCAGGCGGCGGTGTCAGCCTTGGCGGTCAGTGCCATGCGTACCAGCAGATCAAAGGCTTGCCGCGTCGCACCGACGTTGGCGATGCCTCGTCCTGCGATGTCAAAAGCGGTGCCGTGTGCAGGCGTGGCGACAGGGATCGGCAGGCCACCGGCGATTGTCACACCGCGTTCAAACCCCATCAGCTTGATCGCGATCTGCCCCTGGTCATGATACATGGTGACCACGGCATCGACCTCACCCCGCTTGGCCTTGAGGAAGACCGTGTCGGAGGGCCAAGGCCCCGTGACGTTCATTTGTCTTCCCCAACAGGCTTTCACGACCGGTTCGATCACGTCGATCTCTTCTCGCCCAAACTTGCCGTTGTCGCCTGCATGGGGGTTGAGAGCCGCGACCGCGACATGGGGGCGAGACTTGCCCGCACGTGCCAGTGTTGCGTGCGCCAGTTCGATGGCCCGCTGGATGCCCGGTCCATCGATATTGGCAGCCACATCCTTGAGCCCGATATGGCTGGTGACGCGCGTTGTCATCAACTCATCCAGCACGTTGATCTCGGAGTGGTAGCCCTCAAATCCAAGATAGCGCGCCATGTACTTGTGTTCGTCTTCGGCATTGAGGCCCGCAGCCGTCATCGCGGCCTTGTTGAAAGGCGCAAACAGGACGCCATCGACATGCCCGGCAACGGCCAGGTCGAGTGCCTTGTCGAGACACCGCAAGGACGTCGTACCGCCGGCGACCGTCACCTCCGCGACCTGCACGTCGGCGGGGTCGATGGTTTCCATCTCCAAATGCGCAAGACCTTTGAATGTGCTCACCTCTTGTTCGGGGATCGTGGTTAATTTCACTTCTGAATTGGCCTGTGCGGCACCGCGTTGCCACAGGTGGCTGTCACCGACCAGAAGGATGTCGGCCGCGTCACGCACGCCGTCTTCGTTGAGAAGTTTGGCGATGAGTTCCGGGCCAATCCCCGAAGGATCTCCGGGCACTATGGCAAGTCTGGGTCGCATCACTTGGCCTCCTTGGTGTTTTCCATCTCGCGCACAGCGGCTGCGATATTGACCTCTGCGGTACGCAGGTGGTTTGTCAGGGCTGCCCTAGCGGCAGCGGTGTCTCGCGCTTTCAGGGCCGCCACGATGTCTTTGTGTTCGTTGCGCGTGGCATCTCTGCTGGCCTTCCGCTGAGAGGACAGGAACCGAACACGCCACAGCCGGGCGTTGTAGGTTGCATGCGTTTCAGCCAGTGCTGCGTTTCCCGACGCAGCCACGATGGCTTCGTGAAACCTCATGTCCATGCGGAACGCCTCAAGCTGGCCCTGCGTGTCGCGTGCTTCCTTGATCGCGGTATTGATCTGCTCGATTTGCTTGATCTGAGCGTCCGTTGCGTTGGCGCAGGCCAGTTCACCGGCCAGCGCCTCAAGCGCGCCCTGCACCCTCAGCCAATCGTTGATTTCGTCCAACGACGGGTCGGCGACACGCGGACGTCGGGTCGGTCCGTAGACAATCAGACCTTCGGTTTCGAGAATGCGCAGCGCCTCCTTGAGCGGTGTGCGGCTGATCCCGAAAGCCTCTGCCAAATCGCGCTCGCGCACCGGCATGCCTGGGGCGAGTTTACCGAGCAGAATGAACTCGCGCAGATTGTTGGCGGCATCTGCTGCAAGCGACTGTCGGGGTTTCAGATCGACGAAGTTGCGCAGTTCATTTGTCCATGCCGTGTCAGTCATTCTATGTTCCCCATCGCAGGACCAACGGGTCCAGTGGTCGCAGCAAATCCAACAGCCGGGACCGGATCGCCGGGTGCAGGGGCGGGATCGGATGGCGGCAAAACTCCGACTTGATCACGCCGCCTTCGACCATGGCCGCTTTGCAAGATTGCCAACCACATTGCCGGTTCTCGTGATTGATGGCCATGGCGACGCGCCCGTAGGCGGCTGTGGCGTCATCAATACGCCCCGCATAGTGGTGGGTCAGCACCGGTTTGATTTGGTCGACAATCATACCGCTGGTCATAGAGCCGCGCGCGCCCGCGTCGAGATCGGCCAGAAGCGTGATGGCCTCTTCCCCGTCGAAGGGGCCCTCGATGGCATCGCCGCCTTGATCGATGAGGTCGCGGATTTTGTTCGCGGCGCGTGGGCATTCGATCTTGAACAGCTTCACGGCTTCAATCTCTTGCGCCATGCGGACCAAAAGGGGCACGGACAGGTCAACGCCGGAGAGGGGCGCGTCCTGCACCATGATCGGTATGCCCACCTCACTTACGGCTGCGAATTGTTCAAAGCTTTGCTGGGGCGTCCCCTTGAGCAGTGCGCCGTGGTAAGGCGGCATCATCATCACGATGTCGGCGCCCAGGTCCTTGGCAAAGCGGGCGCGTTCGACGGCAATCTGTGTGGCATAGTGGCTGATGGTGACGATGACCGGCACCCGGCCCGCGACATGTTCGACGCTCAGGCGCGCAAGAACCTCGCGCTCTGCGTCCGAGATCAGGAACTGTTCCGAGAAGTTCGCGAGCACGCAGATGCCGTCAGCCCCCTGATCGATCAGGCAATCAAGCACGCGCTTCATCCCATCCAGATCAAGGGTGCCATCGTCGTTGAAGGGCGTGGGCGCGACAGGCCAGATACCGGTGTAACTCATTCGATGATCTCAAAATGCTGGAGGTGTTTGTCGGTGATCGAGATGCCAAGCCCGGGCGTTTCATCATCAAGCTGCAAGTACCCGTCGACGGCCTCTACGTCGCCTTCGAAGATGTAGTAGAACAGCTCGTTGCCGACTTCGATGTCGAAGACAGGGAAGTATTCGCTGATCGGGCAGTTCGCGTTGGCCATGGTCAGGTGATAATTGTGCATCTGGCCCGCATGCGGGATCACGGGGATCTGCGCGGCTTCGGCGATGGCGTTGATCTTTTGCGCGGCCGTGATTCCGCCGACACGGTTGGTGTCATATTGCAGCACGCTGACCGCCTTGCGGTTGATCAGTTCGGCGCAGCCGATGACGCTGAATTCGTGTTCTCCGCCCGAGATGGGCACGATCCCCATCGCATTCAGTTCGGCATATCCGGCAACGTCATCTGCGATTACCGGCTCTTCCAGCCAGCGCGGTTCGTACTTCGCCAGTTTGGGCAACATCCGTTTGGCGTAGTCGAGGTTCCAGCCCATGTAGCATTCGAGCATCAGATCGACGTCGTAGCCCAGCACCTCGCGCAGCGCCTCGACACGCTTGAGGTTCTCGCGCATGCCCGCCATGCCGTCCTTGGGGCCGAAGCCGAAGCGTGATTTGTAGGCGTTGTAGCCGTTCTTCTGCGCCTCTTCGGCCTCGCGCTGCATGGCTTCGATGCTGTCGGCGTAGAGTTTGGAGTAGTAGACAGGGATCTTTTCCTTGGTCCTACCGCCCAGCAGCTTGAAGACGGGTTTATCCACAAGCTTGCCCATCAGGTCCCAGATCGCAATATCGATTGCCGAGATCGCGGTCATGCCGATCCCCTTGCGACCCCAGGCATGCGACCGGCGATACATCTTTTCCCAGATATAGGCGTAGTCGAACGGGTCTTCGCCGACAATCAGGGGCGCATACCAATCATCAATCGCTTTCTTGACGACTGTTGGGGCAAGGGCCGCATTTCCGATCCCGATGGTGCCGTCTTCGGCCTCGACCTCGCAGGTCAGCCATTGATGGAAGCGGAAGGACGCCATGGCGTCACCCTTGTCCCAAAGAGCGTCAGAGGCGTTGGTGCAGAAGTTGCCTTGCGGCGGCACGGTCGGGCCTGTCCAGTTCCAAACGCGCGTTCGAACGGATTTGATCTTGGTCATGTATTACTCTCCGGTAGAAACCATGGGATCGCGCTGTTTGAACAGACGCCGCCAGAAGAAGGGCCCGAACAGGGCAAGAATTGTGAGAACGAAGAACAGAAGCGTCAGGGGCCGAGCGAACATCAGCCACCATTGGTCGTCGAGCATGATCAGGGACTGACCCAAGCGCTTTTCGAGCATGCCGCCGAGGATCAGTCCGATTGCTAGCGGGACAACCGAGTAGCCGAAACGGCGCATGAAGTAGCCGATCACGCCAGAGCCGATAGCGATGTAGACGTCCAGCATGGATTGATCGAGCGCATAGGCGCCAACAATCGAGAACGTGAATACGATAGGCCAAAGGATCTGGACCGGCACGAACGTAACGCGGGCAAAGATCTTGGCCCCGAACAGCCCAACGAAGATGAACATCACATTGACTAGAAGCATCGACCAGAAGATGGCGTAGGCAAAGGTCGCCTGTTCGGTGAACATGGTCGGGCCGGGCTGCAATCCGTGAACCATCAGGCCCGCGAGAATGACGGCTGCAGTCGGGCTGCCGGGGATGCCGAGCGCCAGAGTCGGCACCATGGCGCCTCCGGTGGCCGAGTTGTTGGCTGCCTCGGATCCCGCGATCCCTTCGATGGATCCTTTGCCAAACTCCTCAGGCTTTTTCGACCAGCGCCGCGCCTCATTATATCCGATCATGGAGGCGACGGTTGCGCCTTCGGCGGGCAGGATGCCGATGAACGTGCCGATGCCGGAACTGCGCAGAACCGTTTTCCAAACGCGCGCGTAGTCTTCGCGACCGGGCAGTTTGATCGCTTTCATAAAGACTTGCCGCCGCTCCACGCTGAGCCGTTCGGCCTGCACAAGCAGCTCGGAGATGCCGAAGATGCCGATCATCACGGGCACGAACCCGATCCCTTCCGACAGTTCGTTGAACCCGAAGGTGAACCGCTCGACCGTTGTCAGCAGGTCCTTTCCAACTGTTGCCAGAAACACGCCGAATGCGCCCGCGATAATGTTCTTCAGCGGTGTGCCGTCGCCGATTGTGGCCAGCATCGAAATGCCGAACACGGTCAATGCGAAGTATTCGGGCGGCGCAAAGTTGTAGGCCATGCGCGCCATAAGCGGCGCAGCCAGCATCAGGCAAATGACCGAAATGATCCCGCCAACGGTTGACGAGATTGTCGCCATGCCAAGAGCGCGGCCCGCTTCACCTCTCTGCGCGAGGGGGAAGCCGTCGAGACAGGTGGTCGCGCTGGCGGATGTTCCGGGCGTATTGATCAGGATCGCCGTGATCGCGCCTGCAAAGGTTGCGGCACAGTAGATGGTTGTCAGGATGGCAATGGCCGGGATCGGCTCCATCGTGATTGTAAATGGCAGCAAGAGTGCGGCCCCGGTGGTTGCGTTCAGCCCAGGTAGGGCCCCGATGATCACGCCGCCCAGCGTCGCAGCAAAGAGCAGCACAAGCAGGTTGGGGTCCATAAGCGCCGTGAGGCCAGCAATAAGAGGTTCCATCGTCAGTCGCCCTTATCCGTACCAAAGGTTGGTCAACAGCCCGCGGGGGAAGCGGATGTTGAACACCTGGTCAAAGAGGAAGAAGATCAGCGCGGGGCTGACAAAAGCCACGGTGCCAAGGGCCCATGGCCGCCGTTCTCCCCATGTCCATGCCAGGGCACAGGCAAAGATGCCAAGGCCCAGAAACAGATCAACCTGCGCAGCGAGGGCGAAGGTCGCGAACAAGGCGAGGCTGACCCAGACCGTTGCCGGAATGCGGCCATGTTCGATGGGCCGATCAAAGAGGGCGACGCAGACTGACAGTACGATGATCAGGATCAGGACCATCTGGGGAAAGTCCGCGGGTTGCATACCGCGCAAGAGGATCGGGGGTACCTTGTCGAATTGGGTGCTCAGCCAAAAGGCGAGACCGCAAAACGCTATGATACCGGTTGGAACGGCAAATCGCGTCATCAGGACATCCAGGCAAAAGGGTTGTCAAAAGGGACCGGCTGGCACGTTCCAGCCGGTCCAGTTGGGGAGAGTTACTCGATAAAGCCCAGCTCGCGCAGGGCCGCATCCATGTCTGTTTGCATCGATGTGAGCTGGTTGCCCCATACATCCGCGCCAGCCACTGAGGTGGCGTCAAGCCCAACGGATGTCAGAAAACCCTGGTAGACCGTGTGGTTCATTGCGTTAAGCAGTGCGCCTTCGATCTTGGTTGCCACGTCGTCGGGGGTGTCGGCATGAACCACAAAGCCACGTACGGTCGAGAAGTTGGCGTCGATCCCAAGCTCTTGTGCCGTCGACACGTCGGGCAGGCCACTCATCCGCTCGGGCGCCAGCACGACCATAGGGCAGACATCGCCTGCGTCGATCTGCGATCCCGCTTCGGCCAGGTTCAGGACAGCTACGTCGACCGCACCGGCCACAAGCTGCGTCGCCAATTCCCCGCCGCCTTCAAACGGAACGATCTTGGGCGTCGCAAGCTCACCGCGTCGGGCGAACATGAAGGCGGAGACGTCGTCAATGCCGCCAAGATGTGTGGTGCCGTAAGTTAGCGGCTCGTCCTTCTGCGCAGCGACAAATGCGGCAGCGTCATCGTAGACACCGCAACGGGTCATCAGGATCTGCGGGTCGTCGGTGCCGCGTGCAATTGGACGCACATCGTCCAAGGACATTTCCGTCTTTCCAAGAGCAACGGTCGCCGAGTGGCCGATGGTGAAGGTCAGGATACTATGACCGTCCGCATCCAGCGTCAGGTAGTGATCCATTGCGGTGGCTCCTCCGCCGCCGCGCTTGTTGATCACAACCATGTCGGTGCCAAGTTCACGCCGCGCACGGATCATCATCATGCGGGTCGTGACATCGGTGCCGCCGCCGTTCCCGGCGTGGGTGATCACTTCGATTGTTTTGGATGGGAACTCCTGTGCGGCAAGTTCGCCGCCAATAAGAGTACAGGCCGCAGCAAGAGCGAGCAGGTTTTTCATCAGATTTCCTCCCTCGGATGAAGCGTCGGGTTAGACGCCGGATGACTCCTAGCGCAACAATCTGCATTTTGGAATACCAAATTTTAAAATGCAAAAAGTGCGGCTAGCGATTTGCCAAAGGCTTTGGAAACAAAGAAGGGGTGGTTGGGTCGCATGGCGGTGGAAGCGTAGATCCGTCCTGATTACGATCCCTGACGGGGATTGATTGGTGCGATTGTTCAAACGAAAGGCAGCAAGAGACACGTGCGGGTCGTAAGCATAGTAAAAAACATTTTAAGCTTGAATTATTTGCCGCGCAGGTATTACGTCGATTATGGTGACGTGCAAAAAGCGGATCCGCCTGTAAGGTAAAAGCCGCGAACACGACTTTGTAAGACCGGGAGAGTACACATGAAAAATGGAATGGCGCGGAAAGCGTTTCGGGCACTTTGCGCTGGAACAGCACTGGCCCTGGCATTGAGCGCCCCAGCGATGGCTGATGTGAAGGTCGGGCTGATCACGACCCTGACGGGCGGTGGCGCTGGCATTGGTGCGGATATTCGCGATGGCTTTATGCTGGCGATTGACCAGGCCGGAGACGTCGGTGTCGAAGTGGTGATCGAAGATGATCAGCGCAAACCCGACATCGCGGTACAATTGTCGGACAAGCTGATCCAGTCGGAAAAGGTGGACATCCTGACAGGGATCATCTGGTCCAACCTTGCACTGGCCGTCATTCCAAGTGCGACCGCTCAAGGTAAGTTCTACCTCTCGCCGAATGCAGGGCCGACGCAACTGGCGGGACGCAGGTGTCACCCAAACTACTTCAATGTCGCCTGGCAGAATGACAACTTGCATGAAGCGGCTGGTGCCCACGCGACCGCGTCGGGATTCAAAAACGCCTTTATCCTCGCGCCTAATTATCCTGCGGGCCAAGATGCCTTGAAAGGCTTCAAGCGCATGTACGAGGGCGAGCTGGCTGGCGAGCTTTATACAAAGCTGGGCCAGACAGATTATGCCGCCGAGATTGCGCAAATTCGGGCGTCAGGTGCTGATGGCATCTATTTCTTTCTTCCCGGTGGTATGGGCATCTCGTTCCTCAAGCAGTTTGCAGGCAGCGGCATTGATCTGCCCATCGTCGGTCCGGCGTTCAGTTTTGATCAGGGGATTCTGCAAGCTGTCGGAGAAGCCGCGCTGGGCGTGCAGAACACATCCCAGTGGAGCAAGGACATCGACAACGCGGCCAACGCCGCTTTTGTGGAAAGCTTTCAGGCCGCTTATGGCCGGCTGCCGTCGCTCTATGCCTCCCAGTCGTTTGATACGGCCAATCTGATCCTCAGCGCCGTCGCAAAGGCCGATGTGAATGATCAAGACGCATTCCGCGCGGCGTTGAAGGCCGCTGAATTCGCTTCGGTCCGGGGTGATTTCAAGTTCGGAAACAACCAGCACCCGATCCAGGACATCTATGTCCGCGAAGTGATCCAGGAAGGGGATGTGTTCACCAACAAGATCATCGGAACAGCCATGACCGATCATCAGGACGTCTATGCCGCTGATTGCGCATTGAACTGATTTTTCAATGATCCCCGGCGGGCAGCACCGCCGGGGAGTTGACGTCCAGAGGGCATATGTCAGTCATTCTTCTGATCGAGCAGATCCTGAATGGATTGCAGTTTGGCGTGATGCTGTTCCTGATGGCAGCCGGGCTCACCCTGATCTTTGGGGTGATGGGGCTGATCAATCTCGCGCATGGATCGCTTTACATGGTCGGCGCATTTGTTGCCGCCGCGGTGGCTGCATGGTCCGGCTCCTTTCTGCTGGCGCTGGCCGCGAGCCTTGTCGCCGCTGCCATGTTCGGGGCTTTGATCGAACTTACTGTCATTCGGCGTCTCTACGCCCGGGACCACCTGGATCAGGTGCTGGCGACATTCGCCCTGATCCTGATTTTTTCAGAGGCAACCCGCTGGGTCTTTGGCTCTTTCCCTTTGTTTCTGGACACACCGGCCTGGCTATCGGGCACCGTGATCCTTCCGTTCGGCATCCAGTATTCCGCCTACCGGCTTGCGATTATCATTGTTGGCCTTGTCGTGGCGCTCGGACTGTTCCTTTTGATCACGCGCACCCGGGTTGGCATGCGCATAAGGGCAGGGGACAGTGATCGCGAAATGATTGCGGCGCTGGGTGTCGATATCTCGGTGCTCTACACCTTGGTCTTTGCTCTGGGAGCGGCCTTGGCCGGGCTGTCAGGTGCGCTTGTCGGTGCAATCCAATCGGTTGAGGTTGGCATGGGTGAGCCCGTACTGATCCTTGCGTTTGTGGTCATCGTCATCGGTGGGATTGGCTCGATCAAGGGCGCTTTGCTGGGCGCAATTCTGGTCGGCCTGACAGACACGCTAGGCCGGACACTACTGCCGGTCTTGCTTTCAACAGTTATGGACGCATCGGCTGCAACGGCTGTCGGTTCAGCGCTTGCCTCAATGTTGATCTACATCCTTATGGCGGGCGTCCTGCTGTTCAAACCAACCGGCCTTTTCGGGACTGCGTAACATGATCCGCGAACGCTATCTCAATCTCATCATATTGGCCGGGCTGGTGATTGTGCCCGCATATGCGCTTATGGTTGATGAGCCTTTCACGATCACGCTCGCCACCAAGGTGGTGATCCTTGCCTTGGCCGGGGTGGGGCTAAACCTGGCGCTGGGGCAGGGAGGTTTGGTGAGCTTTGGACACGCGGCCTATTTCGGCATTGGCGGCTACACCATGGGTATTCTGGCCAGCCACGCGCAGAACTACACTCCATTGATGACCAGCCCGTTCCTGATCGAAGGGACCAATTCGATGCCGGTGATCTGGCTGGTGGCGGTTGTCGTGTCCGCGCTGCTCGCGCTTTTGATCGGTGCGTTGTCGCTGCGGACATCGGGCGTTTATTTCATCATGGTGACGCTGGCGTTTGGCCAGATGCTTTACTACTTCGCCATCAGTTGGCCCGCCTATGGCGGCGAAGACGGGCTGTCGATTTACGTCCGCAATCAGTTTCCCGGGGTCAACACGCTGGTGCCCATCCAGTTCTATGGGCTGTGCTTTGCCATTCTCCTGATCGTTCTGTTCCTCGTGGATCGGCTGAACAAATCGCCGTTCGGTCTGGCACTTGATGGTGCACATCAGAATGAAGAGCGCGCACTGACGGTCGGCATCAACGTCTATCGGCTGCGCTTGGTGGCGTTTGTGATTTCTGGTGCAATCACCGGATTGGCGGGCGCGCTTTTTGCGGATCTGAACCGCTTTGTCAGTCCCGTGATGTTCGACTGGCACACCTCAGGCCAGATCATGATCTTTATCATTCTGGGAGGTGTGGCCCGCCTGTTCGGGCCGATTGTGGGGGCCGCGCTCTACATTCTGCTCGAACACTTTCTGGGTGGGCTTTCCGAGTATTGGTTCATCTACTTGGGCGCGATCTTGTTGTTTGTGGTGCTGTTCGCCAAAGGCGGGATCGTCGGTGGCCTCTCCAAAAAGGAGATGAGCCATGGCGGATAGCATTCTGGATGTCGTTGACGTTCACAAATCCTTTGGTGCGCTGAAAGCATCCGACGGGATTTCGCTGACCCTGAAACCGGGCGAGATCCACGCGCTGATCGGGCCCAATGGCGCCGGTAAATCCACCCTCATCAAACAGATTGCGGGCGGTTTGCAGCCGGATGAGGGGGCGGTAAAGTTTCTGGGGCAGGACATCACCGGCAAGACCACGGCGCAGCGGGCACAGCTGGGGCTCGGGCGCACGTTCCAGATCTCTGCGTTGGCCATGGGGTTCACGGTGCTGGAGAACGTTGTGCTAGGCGCCATCGGGCAAAGCGGCTCGGTCTTCCGGTTCTTTTCGCCTGCTATGAAAGATCGCGCGCTGCTTGACCGGGCGCGCAATGCACTTGAGCGCGTCGGGCTGAGCGACAGGGAAACCACCATCACGTCAGAGCTGTCTCACGGACAAAGGCGTCAGCTTGAGGTGGCCGTCGCTCTGACACTTGCCCCCAAGGCGTTCTTGATGGACGAGCCGATGGCCGGCCTTGGGGCCGAAGGGTCTCGGGAGTTGACCGGCTTTCTGCGCACGCTGAAGTCCGAGGCGCCGATCCTGCTTGTTGAGCATGACATGGATGCGGTCTTTGCCTTGGCGGACCGGATCAGCGTGCTTGTCTATGGCAAGATCATCGCGACCGGCAGCGTTGACGACATTCGCAACAACGCCGAGGTCAAGACCGCCTATCTTGGTGAGGAGGACGCGGCGTGAGCCTGTTGCAGCTGGAGCAAGTGACTGCCATCTATGGCGACACACAGGCGCTTTTCGGTGTGGACCTCAGCGTGGATGAGGGTGAAGTCGTTGCCCTGATGGGGCGCAACGGCATGGGCAAGTCGACCACGATCAAGGTCATTTGCCGGATGCTGAAAAACCCGGAGGGTCAGGTTCGGTTCGCAGGCAAGGACATCTCGGGGTTGCCCTCGCACAAGGCGGCCCGGCTGGGGTTGGGCCTTGTCCCTGAAGGTCGGCGATGCTTCACGAAGCTCTCTGTGCGCGAAAACCTCTATGCCTCTGCTCGACCGGGCGAGTGGGACTTTGCCAAGGTGCATGCGCTTTTCCCCCGGCTGGAGGAACGCGGCGCGCAGATGGCGGCGTCTTTGTCGGGGGGCGAACAACAGATGTTGGCCATCGGGCGGGCGCTTATGACCAACCCGAGACTGCTGATATTGGATGAGGCTACCGAAGGTTTGGCCCCCGTCGTCCGGCAGGAGATTTGGGCCGCGATTAAAACGCTGAAGGAAAACACAGGGCTGTCGATCCTGGTCGTCGACAAATCTATCCGGGAGCTGCGCCAGATTGCAGACAGCGTGGTCATCCTTGAGCGCGGCAAATCGGTGTGGAGCGGGGCAATGGACGCGCTCGGCACAGAGATCAAGGATCAGTATCTGGGGATCTAAGCCGGGTATTTATTGCGACACTGAGGCGTCACTACGACCCGTTTTCCGCCTTCCAAGTGGCGTAGTCCGGGCGCTCCATCTGAAACAGATCGCTGGTGCGCGCGTAGACCCCAGCACCATGCATCCGTCCGACCAGCCCCAACGCTGGCGTATCGATATAGGCTTTCTCGGCATCCAATACATATTGGTCTGCGACGTGGATTGCGTGAACTTGGCCGATGACGATGGCCTGTTGGGGGCCGGTGGTAACGACTGTGTGCGTCTTGCATTCAAATGACACCGGCGCATCGGCGATGCGCGGCGGTCGAACATGGTTTGATGGAGAAGATTGCAGCCCCGCGATCTCCATCTCGCTCACCTCGACCGGCGCGTTCATGCAGGTTTGGTTCATCGCGCCTGCCATCTCCTCTGAGACCAGGTTCACGACAAACTCTCCGGTATCGAGGATATTGCGCGCGGTGTCTTTCCACCCTTTTTCTGGATCAGCGAGAATACCAATCGCCACCGTGGGCGGCTTATGGCCCATGGCGTTGAAGAAACTGTATGGTGCGGCGTTGATGACGCAATTGAGGCCCAGACTGCTCACCCACGCGATCGGGCGCGGCGTGACGCAAGCCGCCAGTAGCTTGTAGCTGAGTTGGGGGGTGGCCGGATCAAGATCAAACCGCATTTAACGCAGCCTCTGTGCCGCGCTCATGAAAAGGATCTGCCATCTATGATCGGGTGGCGAATGGTCCCGATACCCTCCACATGCGCTTGCATCACGTCGCCGGGCCAAAGCCATTCCTGCGGCTCGCGCCCTGCGCCAACGCCTTCGGGCGTGCCAGAGGCGATGATGTCTCCAGGCTCCAGGGTGATGCCTTTCGACAGGTCCGAGATTAGCTCATCCACCTTGAACAGCATCTTCGCGGTGTTCGAGCGCTGTTTTTCAACCCCGTTCACTGTCAGCCAAAGGTCTAGAACCTGCGGGTCTGGGATTTCGTCCGCGGTGACGATGCAGGGCCCGAACGGAGCATAGGTGTCCATCCCCTTGGAGAAAATCCACTGGCCCGCGCGTCTGTTGTCGCGGGCAGAGACATCGATCATCACGGAATACCCAAACACGTGCTTCAGCGCGTCTTCGCGCCCGATCCGGGTTGCCGTCGTGCCGATGATAACGGCCAGTTCCACTTCCCAGTCGAGTTGCTGTGTCATGTTGCCATCGTGGCGCACAGCATCCCCGGGCCCGATGACGGCTGTGGGTGGTTTGGAAAAAACCACTGGTTCCTTGGGCAGCGCATCGTCCGTGTCGAGCGCCTTGGCGCTTTCGGTGACGTGATCAAGGTAATTGAGCCCGATGCCAAAGATGTTCTTGCGCGGTTTGGGGATGGGGGCCAACAGTTTGACTGTTTCAATGGGCAGGGCAAGGGCGCTTCCCCAGTGACCGTCTGCTTCTGAAAGCGCCTGTCCCAATTGACGGACGGCAACGGGACCGAGGTCAATAAAATCCAGCATGCGGTCGGGAAAATCCATGTCGACAGCTTCGCCAAAGCCAGCAACATCGACCACGATCCCGTCTTCGACCACACCCAATCGTGCCGCGGCTTCCACGTCGGTTTTATACGTTACAAGTTTCATATCCGTCCTTGGTCTGCAGTCAGTTGGTGGCCGCCATTGTCGCCCAGGGCCTCCTCGCGGTAGAGGCCCATCGCCCGGATCACCGGCAGATCATTCAGGCAGAACAGAACTGCGTCGTCCCGATCTGACGTATTGCCATGTTCGTGCCAGGCCCAGGAGGGGACGCAGAATGTGTCTCGTTCGGTCCAGTCAAATCTTTGTCCGTTGATAACCGAATAGCCCGATCCCTTTACCACCTGGTAGAGATAGCTGCCGGTGTGCCGATGCGCTTTGGTCTGCATGCCGGGTGCCAAAAGTTGCATGCTCGCGCCAAGGGTCTTCATCACCGGGCCATTATTGATCGGGTTCACGTACTCCATGAGGGTCCCGTCAAAGGGGGAAGGCTCCGCGCTCGCGGCATAGGCCTGCAAAGCTTCATAGGTGCGGCCCCATTCATATTTGAACATCGGGCTATAGCCTTTGTCCCACGTACCTCCGCCGGGGGTCAGCCCCGGATTGCCCCAGGTTTTGCTCATGTCATCAACCGGGTAGGCCACAGGTTCACTGAGGTCGGGATGCACTTCGAAGAAATTCGCCTCCATCGCGTTTACGAACGGGATGTCCAGACCATCCTGCCAGATACAAGGGGTGCCCGTGTCTTCCACCGCGTGTTCGTGCCAGGTGCCGTTCGGGGTCAGCACAAAGTCGTTCCGCCCAAGCGTCATCTTGTGCCCATCGACAACCGTGTATGCCCCAGTACCCTCCATGATGAAACGTATTGCAGAGGCAGAGTGGCGGTGCGCCGTGGCCTTCTCTCCGGGGTGCATCACTTGCAGTCCGGCATAGATCCAGCCAACCGCAGCGGACACGTCTGTCCGACCCGGGTTGTTGAAATAGATGACGCGCCTGCCAGCCTTCTCGGGCGTCACCAATTCAACCGAGCGCAGGACCTTTCCCCGCAGATCCTGATAGCGCCAAAGCACCGGCACCGATTGGGATTGCGGCTCCCACGGTTCGATCTTGTTGGCGACCGTCCAAAGCGCGCCGGTGTGATGGCCGCTGAGTTCATCGTAGTATTGCAGCAGTTCCGGCGTGTCTTCGACATTGGCCCGTCCTACAACGTCTTCGCGTGTCATATCTTGGGTCCCTCGGGGGGCGTGTCTCACCTTTAGGATTATAATGTTTTAGGTTTAAAGTAAATCTGTGATAGCGCGCTAGTCGCGGGCTTCGGCTTGCCGCAGCAAATCGCGGATGACGTCCAGTTGCGGATGGTCAAGGGTTTCAAATATCTCGTTTATGACAATCTCGTGTCCGCGCGCCTGTTCTTCAAACTCGGCTCTGCCTTTCTCCGTCAGGGCCACATTCACCACGCGGCGGTCGTGTTCGGTTGGCTCGCGGGTGACCAGGCCATCGCGCTCCAGCATGTTCACGATGGTCGAGGAGTTGCCGTTTGAAACCAACAGCAGCTTGCTGAGATCCCCGATATTGAGCGGCTCATCACTGCGATAGAGGGCCGCCATGACATCGAACCTTGGCAGGGTCGTATTGTGCTCCACCCGCATGTATTCGCGCAAACGCTTCTCGGTCGCACGGGTAAGGCGCAGCAGGCGCAACCAGGTGCGAAGCCTGCGGCGGGCGAGGGGCGTCTGTTCAGTCAAAAGCACGGTCCGTTCGTTCGGTTGCCGTAAGTTACCTAGGCAAAATCCGCGTTTCAAGCGATGGTGGAACCGGCGCCGTGCTCAATCTGTTTTGGGTTCAAGCTGGTTCGTTGGTTTTCTGGGAGTGCCTTGCTCTGTCGATAAGAGTTCCTGGTCCGCAAGATCAGGCATGGCAATGCAGGTCTGATCACAAATGCTACGAAAAGGTGGCCGATGCCCAAGTGGCGTCAACTGCATCCAAGCCAGATCAATTCGGGGTTCAGTGAGGCGGGTCTAACGGACTGGCGTGAGCCGCTGCGCAATCTCATCGACGGTGTAGACATCGCCAAATTGCTGAATGATCGTTTCAAGCGCGGCGCGATGTTCTTCGTCTGATAGCGCCGCGGTGGCGTCGGATACCATGACCACATTGAAATCCATCATCATGGCATCGCGCGCGGTGGACTCGCAGCAGACATTTGTCTTGGTCCCGGTGATGAGCAGTGTGTCGATCCCCAAAGATCGCAGGATCCGCTCCAGCGGCGATGATCCAGGGATCAGTGCAGAGTAACGGTTTTTCATGATTTTCAGATCGTCTTCCTGCACATCCAGACCTTGCCAGATCTCCTGACCCGGGCTGCCGGGCGCCATGCTTTGGATCGTGCGGGCGCGGATGTCGTCAGAGACGAAATTGTCGAAAAAGCCTGCCCAGTCACTTGCGCCGTCCTTGTTCTGGTTGGCGTGGTTGACCCAAATGACATGGCCGCGCTGTGCGCGCATGATCGCGTTGAGACGGTTGATCGGCTCCAGCAGCCCCCTTGACGCCGGGACCTCCGCCGGCCCGCCCTCGGCACAGAATGTCGCCTGCATATCAATGACAATCACCGCTGTCCTGGCGGGATCAAAGCTGTCGAAGAGGTGCACCTTCCCACGCCGCGCGATCACGCGGTCCTTGATTTCCTGGCGTATCCCTGTGGTGTGCATTGCAGGTGCTCCTGTTTTGCTAATCCTTGCGTAAACGAAGGTACGTTCCCTTGTTCTATCTTAGATGGATCAAGGGTTTAGCACAGGGGGTCAACAAATATGTTAAGCTTGACGTAATCTATACAAAAACGTATACAAAATCCCATCGAAGCTTTTTCCAGCCCTTGCCGCGCAGGTTGCGCGCCATTCAGGACGCCTTGATGCTGACAATTTTCTTTATTGGGCCCAATGGTGTTGCCAATGAGGCTGAATTCAACGGCGTTGTAGCTCCAATAGGGGCTGCTAGCGCCAATGGTATTCCTCAGATTGATGCGGGGCACGGTGTCGCGATGGCGAGCCAGGCCACCAAGCCCGATGGGCTGAGCGGCGTTCGCATCCGGTCGCGTAGCTGATCATGGCGCAAGCGAAAACCTCCACTGCGACGAGAGCGTACACCCGCAGCGGTCGGGATGGTGCGCGTGTCTGGATCATTGGCGCGCTCGATATGCTGGTGCGCGGTGGCGTTGGCGCGATCAAGGTCGAACGGCTGGCGAGTGAGATCAACGTCTCTAAGGGCAGCTTTTACTGGTTCTTCCGCAACACCGATGAGTTGCTGCGCCGGAGCCTGGAACACTGGCGGGAACACCTGAACAACGCAGTGTTCGAAGAGGTGCGCGCCTCGCAAGGGCCGGTCCAGGATCGACTCTGCGATATGGTGGATATGGTGCTTCAGTCGCGGCTCGGGCGCTATGACGCTGCCATTCGCGCGTGGGCCACGACGGATCAGAACGTGCAGGCGATTGTGTCCGAGGTTGATCAGGAACGGCTTGCATTTCTGGTAGAGCTTTTCGAAGAAGCCGGGCTGGCACCTGATCTTGCGGCGCAAAATGCGCATCTTTTTTACCGAGCTTTCATCGCGGAATCCTACCTTCGTATGTATCCCGGCGCGGCCAAGAAGGGGGCCTATCTGAAAGACCTGCTTGGGATTCTTCTGACTGCACCCGCGTCGCAAAACTATCGGGAATGATGCCGCGCGATGGATGCTCTTGAGGTCAAATCCATCGCCAAGACCCTTGGTGCAGACCTTGTCGGGATCGCCAGCGCAGAGGTGTTGAATGCACATCCGCCTGACCCGAAGGTCCCCCAGACGCCGGACCGTATTTCCCCGCACTGCAAAAGTGTGATCGTCATCGCCAGCCGTATCCCGGTTGCGGCCTTTCGGGCCAAGTCCAGCGTGGCCGTGCAGTACATGGACATGCTGGTGTTGCGGCGCATGGACAAGATATCCCATCGGCTTGCGACGCGATTGGAAGAGGCGGGGCATCCCAGCTTTGTCACGGCCGCGCAGGAGACTGACTGGGACTATAAGCGCGCGAGCTACGGCAGGCTTTCGACCCGCCACCTTGGGGTGGAGGCTGGTCTGGGCACACTTGGCCTTGATGTGAATATACTGACGCCCGAATACGGGCCGCGCGTCTACCTGACCGGCATTCTGACGGAGCTGGAACTTGAGCCCGACGGCAAGACGACCGAGCAGGTCTGTATCGGAGAAAGCTGCTCGCGCTGTTTGCATTCCTGTCCCACCGACGCGGTCGAGCATTTCAATCTGAACAAACGCGCTTGCGCGCAGGCTGCTCAGGAGTTCGGCTTCATGACGTCGCTTGCACTGTGGGAAGCCATGGTCGACGGCGATGCGACGCGAAAGAAGGAGTTGATCGCAAGCCGGGATATGTTTGGTTTCTGGCAAGGCATGCTGCGGGTCGTGGGGTCTTTCGGGGACTGCCCGCGCTGTCTGGCCGTGTGTCCGGTGGGCAATGACTACCATGCCTTTTTGGCCAAGCCGCAGAAGGTGATCCCGGAAAAGACGCCCGAGAAAGTGGCCAAAGCCCAGGCATTTAAAGCCGCGCGCTTGGCGGGCGAGCCTGTGACCGGCTTGTCGGATCACAACAAACGTTGGGTCGGCGAAGAGGGGTATCAGGGGATCGTCGCGCGCCAGTTAAAGGGCTTCAAAGCGGCGCAGAAAAAGCGCGCCGAAGACGCAGAGCAGCCGGGTGCTGATACATGACGGTGATGTTCCAGGAACCGATCGCCGCCTCGGACATCAAGGACAAGGCGCGCAGCCTCGGGGCGGATTTGGTCGGTATTGCCGATGGTCACATCATGAACGCGCATCCGCCCAATCCGCGTGTGCTGCAAACACCAGAACGGATCACGGATCATGACGGCGACCGCTGCATCGTGATGGCGAAACGGTACAGCGTGGGCACGACCCGGCTGCCGCGCGTGGATGAGCGACACAAATACTACAACGACGAACTGACCCTGACAGAGCTTGAAAGCATCTCGCTTGAAATGGTGCTGTGGCTGGAGGACCGGGGATATCCGGCGTTTATCATTCCGCCAACCCATGTCGACCCTTGGGTCTATTTCGGAGAGCCGGATCAGCATGTAGAGACGATCCTGTCGCTGACCCATGCCGCGGTTGAGGCGGGCCTTGGCACTTTGGGCATGGCCGAGCAATTGATTACTCCCGAATATGGCCCGCGCGTTCTGCTAACCGCCGTTCTGACCTCCGCACCCGTTGAAGCAGATACCAAGCGGACGGACGCCCTATGTCTCGGGGCCTCATGTGGGCGCTGCGTGCAAACCTGCCCGGCCGACGCCGTGCATCATTTCGAACGCGACTGGCAGGCCTGTGACACCCATCGCTCGCCACATGGGTTTCGCGCACTGGCAGACCACTTGTCGCGCATTATCGACGAGCCGGACCCGGCAGAGAAAAAGAAGATGCTGCGCAGCAAGGATCAATTCTACATCTGGCAATCCATGTTGCGCGGTGCCGGTGTGGTGACGGGCTGCAGGCGGTGCCAGGACGTGTGCCCGGTCGGTGAAGACTATACGCGCCTGTCTGACGTGTTGGACGATATACCAGAAGCCACGCCCGAAAAGGCCGATCGGGCCGCAGCCTACTACATGGCAGAGCAGGCCGGTGAACTGCCCCCGAGTTATCACAAAGCCGCACGCTGGATGGGTGCCTTCCCCTCCAAAGATTGACGTGCGCATCTGAAAGGAGCGGCACACTCATGAACAAGGTCGCAGATACCAAACCAGCAAAGCTGCTGTTTCCCGAGCAAGCCCAAGCGCCTGCGCAGAACGAGCCGTTTGCAAACTCCAAGAACATCGAGATTACGCCGGAGTTCAGCGGGTTTCATCAGCACAACGATATGTTCAGCCGGGGGTTTTGGGACAAGGGCTTCGCCAACAGGATAACGATGCGGTTCTTTCGGTCTTTTGTTAAGCCCAAGGAGCGGATGCGCGACGAAGAGGGTTTTGGGCAGGAGGACTTTGCCGTGCGCAACGGCCCCTGGGTCGTAACCGAGATGTTTGCGGAGATGAAAAAGCACGATGACCGCCGGGAAGGCTTCACCGATGATTTCAGCCCGCATATCCCGCCTAAGGTCGAGCCCATGGACATGGGCAGTCCGGCCAAAGCCACGAAGCGCGTCAAGAAAGTGGCCAAGCTGTACGGGGCTGATCTGGTGGGCATTACGGCATATGATCCACGCTGGACCTATCGGTCGAAATTCAGCGCGCGCAAGATCGCCTCAAAACCGGTCGAGATCCCTGCGGAAGTGACCAATGTGATCGTCCTGGGCAAAAGTATGCGGCACGACGTCGTGCGCATGTCACCAACAGCCACGGCGGCGACCTCATCTGCTGCGGGGTATGCCGAGGATGCGATCACCTTGCTGGCGTTGGCGCAGTACATTCGCAGTCTCGGCTACATCGCCATTGCCAATCAGAACGACACGAACCTTGCCATTCCTTACGCTATTCAGGCGGGGTTGGGCGAATACGGGCGAAACGGGCTTTGCATCACGCGGGAATATGGTCCCCGTGTGCGCTTTGGGCGTATCCTGACGAATATGCCGCTGGACCACGACAAACCGATTGCCTTCGGGGTTGAGAAAACCTGCGAAATATGCCGTCGCTGCGCCAACAATTGCCCGCCTCAGGCGATAGATCACGGCCCTCCCAGTACGTACACGTTCAACCGCTCAAATACGCGGGGCATCAAGAAATGGACCACGGACGGCGAGAAATGCTTCAAGTTCTGGGTGTCGCGCGGCAGCGATTGCGCCAATTGCATCCGCACCTGTCCCTACAACAAGGAGTTCGACAAGCTGTGGTCGAAGGTCCTGCGCTTTTTGCTGTCGACCCGGCTGCGCAAGCTTGCCCTGCATCTGGATGACAAGACCCGGATGCATGATCAGATCAAACCCTCCAGCTGGTGGGCGTCTGAAAAGGGGCCGTTCACCGTACTGGAGCGTGCGAAAGATCATGCGTTGATGCCGGATCTGAAGGGTCAGCAGGATCGCATAAAGGCCATCCGCGATGCCAAGCGCGCCAAGGCTGAGGCGGAAGCGGGCGCTGCCGATTAACAGGTGGCCCTAGCGTTGTATGAGGCTGGGCAACCACAGGGCAATCTGCGGGACAGCCAGCAAAAGCAGCAGTACCATCACTGACATAAGCAGGAAGGGAAAGACCGAAGCCACGATCTGGCCTAACGTCGTGCCCTTGGGCGCTGCGCCCAGCATGACGAAGAGCAGCAGGCCAAAGGGAGGCGTCGCAAGGCTGATCTCAAGCACGAGCAGCATCAGGACGCCGAACCAAACTGGGTCAAACCCAAGGGCGCTGACAAGTGGCAGATAGAGCGGCACGGTCAGCAGGATCATACTCACCTGATCAATGAAACACCCCAGCAGCAAGGTCAGCCCAAGCATCCCGAGAAGGATAATGTAGGGTGCCAGATCAGCGGAGAGGATCAGGCTGGACAGCCCCCGTGTTGCACCGGAGAACGACAGGATTTGCGAAAACGTGAGCGACCCTGCGACCACGAACAGGGTGAGGGTTGAGTATTTCAGCGTCTCAACCAGCGCCCGTTTTAGCCCCTCGATGCTTAAGGCGCGATAGGCTGCCGCCGCGATTAAAGTGGCCAGAACGCCCAGGGCCGCGCTTTCCGTGGGTGTTGCAAGCCCCGTGATGATGGAGCCCACGACGACAAAGAAGATCCCCAGAAGCGGTACAACATCTCGGAAGAAGGGCACCCAACGGTCACGCAGGCTTATCTCTTCAACCGGGTAGGCGGGCGCAAGCGTCGGGTCGATCGTACAGCGCAGGATCACGTAGAAGAAGTATAGCGCGGCCAGGATCAGGGCAGGGATGATGGATGCCAGCAGCAGCTCTGCGATAGGGATGCGAGCGACCGAACCGAACAGCACGGCCAGAGCCGAGGGCGGGATCAGCATCGCGATCCCGCCGACAGCCACGATGGGGCCGATTGCAATGGCGGGTTTATAGCCGCGCTTGAGCATTGCGGGCAGCAAGGTTGAGCCAAGCATGGCTGTGTTGGCAATGGTACTTCCGGACAGGGAGGAAAAGACGGTGCCGCCCAGGATCGCAAGGATGGAGAGCCGGCCAGGGACCCGGGAAATCAGCCGATCCATTGCCGCGATCGCGCGACCTGCGACGCCGGTGTGAAACATCACCTCACCCATCAATATGAACAGGGGGATCGGCAACAGGGAAAAGGACTGCACCCCATCGACCATGGAGCGCAGGAACTGCAGCACCCCCGGATCGCCGCGCATGAACACGACCGCGCCCAGAATGTTGACGCCAAAAAACGCGAATGCCACAGGCAGTCCGGAGGCCATGAGCACCAGCAAACAGCCGATCAGCATCGACAGCGCCCAATACCACTCCATCAGGCGGTCTTTCTTGCGGCGTTGCGCAGAAACACCAGCGCCATCAAGGCGAAGGTCACGGGCGGCAGCACGAACAGCCACCATTGCGGATAGACCAGCATCCTGTAGACCTGTGTGTCCGCCGTATAGGAGCCGACGAGAACCCGCACCGCATAGACGCCAAGCAGGGCGCAGATCGCGCACCCCAAGAGGTTCACGAGCCGTTCCACAAGCGCGCGTAGTCGGTCGGGCAGCGTCATGACCAGCGAATCTACTGCAATGTGCGCCCCTTCGCGCAGCACCCACGGAGCGGCGAGGAACGTCATCACAAAAAGGGATACGGAGGCGATGTCACCGATCCAGGTGATGTTTATGATCTGCATGTACCGCACCGCCACATCAACGCAGAGCAATAGTGTCACCACCACAAGCAGAGCCCCTGCCAGCACGGCAAGTGCATCAATCACCCTGTCGAGCGCGCGTGCCACAGGCTATTCCGTGCTGACCAATGGGCGCAGCGCGCTCACGTCCTCTTCGTTCTGCTCCAGCAGGAATTGCCAGTAGCTCTCATGCGCGGCGCGCCGGAACTCCGGCCCGAGGTCGATATACTCGATGCCAGCCGCCCTGATCTTGTCGTCTTCCTGCGCGTTCCGCTCTTCCAGCCAAAGCGGCCATTGCGCCTCCATCCAGAGCGCTTGTTCGTTCAGGCAGGCGCGTGCCGGTTCTGGCAGGGTGTTCCAGCGGTCAAGGTTGCTTAGGATTGATATCGATACGTTCATAAAGCCGGGACCATGCTGGTACTTCACGATCTCTTCCCAGCCAAAATCAGTGACGCCCCAACTGGGCCAGCCGAGCCCGTCAACTGTGCCGCGCTCAAGGGCGGTGTAGACATCCGGGGGCGGGATCTGGACCGTGGTGGCCCCAAGCGACTGAAAGAACGTCTCGAACAAGGGCGAGGTGCGCAGGCGGGCATTGTCAAAGCGACCATCGTCCGACGGTTCTTTTGTCCAGGCGAAGAAGCTGATGCCGTCGCCATATGCGGTCAGGAATTGCGCGTTCATTTTTTGATTGTGAAGCTTGTTCAGCAGCTCCCACGCGCCATTGGTGCGTTGTTCGGCCATTGGCACGTTGCCCAAGACCAGCGTGTCCACCTCAATCATATCACCCTTGTAGTAGGTGCCGGGTGAGGCCAGCAGATCCAGCACGCCGATCTTGAGCGCATTGGGCTGTTCGAACGATCCGATGGCGTCCGGGCCGGTTACCTCAATAGCCACGTGATCCGCGCAGACGTCGTTGACATGATCAACCCATCGTATGAAGGGGACAGAGAACGCCGCTTGTGGTGGCAGGAATACACCGGCTGTCAATGTCACCGGCTCGGCAGTGGCCGAGGCGGCCGCCATTGCTGTCAGGGCTGTGGCTGCAAATGTCGTTCTCATCGTCATTTTTCCCGTTGTTGAGTGTTGGCAGATGTTGGTGGGCGGTCTCCTTCAGGATCGTGCTAGCCGCGCAAATCCTGAACGCGCTGGGGCTTAAAGGCGCCTTCAAACGACTTGGCGATGGCACCCGGAGCGCTGACAACAATCCGGGGAGCCACACCAAACACCCGACGGATTTGTGCCTTGATGCGCTCCTGACCCGTGGTGTCATCCGCCGCGCCGGTCAGTTCGACGTGGATGTCAAGCTCGTCCCGGTCGTCTTGCCAGACCACTTCGACGCGGAAATCAGCGACATCGTCGCTGTTGAACATTAGATCTTCCAGATCGCCGAAGGAGATGTTCACGCCCCGGACTTTGACGAAACCGGCAGTGCGGTGGGTATGCTTGATCAGGGGAAAGACGTCATAGGCCGTCCCCCGTTCGATGCCGGTGCGCATGGTGACGATGTCGCCGGTATTCCACCGAATAAAAGGTGTGGCGTTGTTGGTGACCAAGGGCGTGACCACCAGCAAACCCGGCTCTCCCTGGGGCACAGGCTCCAGTGTGGTTTCGTCCAGAACCTCCGGGTAGCAATAGTCCGACCAAAAGCGGAAGCCGTCACATGCATCGTCTTCAGCGCCCAGCATCATCACCTCTGTCATGCCGTAGCAGTCGCGCACCTGCGCGTTCCACAAGCTGGACAGTTTGCTGCGTTTCGAGGGCGACAAGGGCTCGGCCGAGCAAAGGATGCGCTTTACGCTGGCACTGGCCAGGTCGAACCCATCAGCGCGGGCAAGGTTTGCAAGCTGGATCCCGTAGCTTGCCATTCCGATCCAGGCAGAGGGTTCAAACATGCGCAGCAGATCAAGCTGACTGTCCGAGCGAAGGGTATTTCCGCCCCCGGCCCAGACCATTCCGATGCCCATATCCGAACCCGACCGCGCCATCATGTGGCCAGCGGGATGAATGCCAAGCGGCATCGACATATGCGCCACGTCATCGGCAGTAAATCCGGCCAAATCCAGTGCACGCTTGAAACCGATTTGACCGTATTTGATGTCTTCTGCGGTGCGGGGATAGAACAGCGGTGTTCCAGTTGAGCCGCCAGAGCGCCAGAACTCGGTTATGTCGCGACGGTCACCAAGGCAGAAATTGTCGTAGAAGGACTTGGGCGACAACGCGCGCAGTTCTTCCTTGTCCAATATCGGAATTTTTGCCCATTCGTCATCATCGGTGACGGCGTCTGGATTTATGCCGTCCAACCTACCTGCAAAGAACGGCGCCCTGCGTGCCTGTTCGAATGCGGTTCGGCGCCTTTCTTTTTGTCTTGTCTGTAGTTCAGCTTGCGCTGTTGGGAGGTCCAATTCAGACCGCTGCGCTGACGTCACTGTGTCTTCCCCATCATTGCGTCCAGCCAACAGGCTGGTGTACCGCGAAACTATATTAAGCTTAAACTAATCTATACAATAACGTATACAAAGCAAGGAATTCCTCTGAAAGCCTTGCCTTTGGCAATCGCACTCCGTGGCCGCGCGTCCACAAAGCACATGACTTAATCACCATGCACCAACTCGGCGTCTTCAGATGCTGAAGCAATGGTGGCGCTTGATGCAAAAAACACGCAGATTATGGCCTCACTGCTGGGCGCAGGGATGGCGTTTGCCTTAAAAACGGCAGCCGCAATTGCAGCTGATGCGACGCTGAAAAACTCTACATCGCCGCCGCGAAGCTTGCGGGGCTACGCCCCGACCTTGTTTGGCCTCATCGTTGTCGTGCTGACCGAGACACGTCTGATCACTCCGCTTGTGGGGCTAATGTCTTTGTGCTGAAAGGTGCTGTCGGCGATGTGCTTGCGGGGAGGAGTTGCCGCGGTGTAATGCCGTTCTGGGTTGCTGACATCACTCGGTTTATCCAGTTGCTCGCGGTGCCCGCTGTCGCACCGTATTTGCCGACGCAAATGCGACGGCAGGTGCTAGAAACCCAACTCTTCTTGCGGAGTGACCCAACCTTGAAGCGTGTCACGCACGGCATCCGGCCAGGGGATCGAGCTGTGCTTGTCCAGATCGCTGGCGGCCAGAACCTGTGTGCTGGTCCAGCGTTGCTGTCCCTCGCAGCTGATCTGGTGGCGCAGTGTGACTGAAGACCTGCCCAGACGGATGACGCCAAGGTCAAAGGTCAGGGTTTCGCCAAACATGGACGGTTTTGAGAAGTCGCAACTCAGGTGCACGGTCGGTGTGCCCCAACGCTCGTTCCAAATAATGTCATGCCACGGGAAGCCGATATGGGTCCAGAACTCCTCGTTCACACCGTTCAGGATATTGACGTAGGCCGGGAAGTAAGCGGTGCCGGAAATGTCGCAGTCGCCGAACCGGAGTGCGCGGTCTGTGCTGAAGATCTTTGTCATGTACGAAATCGACTTTCGAAGTGGTTTTGACCGCAAGAGGATGTGCAAATTGCGCGGATGTGAACCCCAAAATGCGCAAAATCGGTAGGGCGGGTTCGTCCTGTCTTTGCTCCGGTATCTTTAGAAGGGTCGTCAATGTAAGTTTCAGCGTACTCACCCGGTCGCTGTTGAACCGGGCTGGCAGTCGCGTGTCATGCGCGGCAGCCTGCTCAATCAGATCCTGCGCCAGCTTGCGCCCAAAATCGGTCAGATAGATGTAGACGCGACGACCATCGGCCTTATCGCTCCGGCGTTCGAAAAGGCCACGTTTGACCATGTTTTCGATAAAGTGCGCCAGACGGGATTGCAGGCAATGGCCACATGAACCACCGACACATTTTTGTTCTCTGCTGACCGAGCCAAGAGCTTTGTCAACGGGCAGACGCGTTACGTCCTCGGTGGGGTCCGCATTGGCGCAATGCCACTCTGGGAGTCGCTCACGCCCATTCCTGATACGGATCGGGCAATGGGATCGCCGCCAGAAGCTCTCGGGTATAATCTGCCGCGGGCGCGTCGAAGAGCGCTGCCGTCTCCGCCTGTTCCACGATCTTCCCGTGATGCAGCACAAGCACTCGCGTACACAGACGCCGGATCACCGATAGATCGTGGCTGATGAAGGCGAGCGTCATCCTCAGCTCATCCACGAGTTGGCTCAGCAGGTTTAGCACCTGCGCCTGAGAAGAAACGTCGAGGCCCGAGACAATCTCGTCCGCCAGAATGAAGTCGGGCTCCAGCGCCAGGGCGCGTGCAATCCCGACCCTTTGGCGTTGCCCGCCGGAAAGCTCATGCGGATAGCGGGTCGCAAAGTTCTGCGGCAGGCCAACCATGTCGAGCGCCCGCGAGACGCGCCCTGTCACATCCTCCATCCCATGCAGGCGCAGTGGCCCTGCGATCAGGCCGTGGACCTGCCGCCGCGGGTTCAGGGACGACATGGGATCCTGAAAGATCATCTGGAAGCGACGTCGCAGCGGGCGCAGCTCGGGCTCTGACAGGTGGGTGATGTCGGTGCCGTCAAACCGGATGGTGCCGGAAGACGGCTCCAACAGCCGCAGCATGGCCCGCCCCAGCGTGGATTTGCCGGAACCGGAGCCGCCGACGATGCCAAGGACGACACCTTTGGGGATGTCGAAGCTCAATCCTTTCAAGATCTCGATCTGCGGCGGCGCGCCGAATAGTGGTTTGTGCGCCATGTCCGGGAACGACAGCCGAAGGTTACGGATTTCATACATCGTATCCGGCCCTTTGCGCATGCTGATGGACTTCGGTTTCGACCTCCTGAATCACCTCCGCTGGTACGGGTTGCAAGCTACCGTCAGGGTCCAGATAGGTGGGTGTCGCCGCAAGCAACGCGCGCGAATAGGGGTGAATGGGTTGGGTGAAAAAACGGTGCATCTGCGCCTCTTCCACCACCTTGCCAGCATACAGCACCGACAGTGAGTTGCAGACCTTGGACACCACCCCCAGGTCATGGGTCACAAACAGAAGTGCTGTGCCATGGCGCGCCCGCATCTCATTGATAAGGCGGAGGATCTGTTTCTGCACCGTCACATCCAATGCTGTCGTGGGTTCATCCGCGACAATCAGCTTTGGCTCGGCTGCGAAAGCTGAGGCGATCAGCACCCGCTGCCGCATCCCGCCAGACAACTCATGCGGATAGCTCCGCATCACGCGGGCGACATCGGGAATATGCACTTCGTCCAGAATATCCCGCGCGCGGCGGTTCGCATCAGCTTTGGACCAGCCCAGAATGTCGATCAGGCGCCGGGTGATCTGGGGGCCGATCCGCTTTGAGGGGTTGAGCGCTGTCAATGGATCCTGCGGGATCAATGCCGCCGTGGCTCCGATCCGCCGCCGCCGCTCGCGCGGGGGCAGGGCCAACAGGTTGACCCCGTCCAGCCAGATCTCGCCACCCGTGATTTCAATCGCGCGGGGCAGGGTACCCAGCACAGCCTTGCCGATCGTCGATTTGCCCGCACCGGACTCTCCCACCAGCCCGTGGACCTTGCCTGATGCAACCCGCAGTGAAACGGAACGCAGGATCGTCGGCCCGCCGCGCAGGCGCAGTGTCAGACCTTTGATATCGAGGAAACCGCTCATCGCAGCACCGGGTCGAACCGGTCTTTCAGCCCTTCGCCCAATTGCGAAAAGCTGAGCACCGTGAGGAAGAGCGTAAAGAGGGGGAAGACCAGCACCCACCATGCCTGATGCACTGACGTGCGGCCTTCGGCGATCATCCCGCCCCAGGTGGGGCTGTCGGTCGAGATGGAGAGGTTCACGAAACTCAGGATGGCTTCGACAATCACCGCGATGCCCATCTCAAGTGTCAGCAGCGCGATGACTGTCGGCAGGATGTTGGGCAGAATCTCGGCGATCATGGTGCTGAACCGGGTGCGCCCGGCCACCTGGGCGCTTGCGACGTAGTCCATGGCACCTTGGCTCAGCGTCTCGGCGCGGATGACACGGGCAAAGCGTGTCCAGTCAATGATCACAATGGCGAGGATGATCGACAGCAAGCCCGGCCCAAGGACCGCAATCAGCAGGATGGCAAAGAGCACCGGCGGAAAGGCCATCCAGATATCCACCAGTCGGCTGATGATCCGGTCAGACCAGCCGCGATAGAAACCGGCGAGCACCCCAAGCGTGGCGCCGATCAGGCAGGTGAGCGTCCCCGCGATGAGCGCCACCATAAGGGCGATGCGCGCGCCGTGGATCATGCGCGACAGCACGTCCCGGCCGAGGCTGTCGGTGCCCAGCCAATACCCCGGCTCCGCCCCGTCCATCCAGAAGGGCGGTAGGCGGCCCAGAAACAGATCCTGGGCCAGCGGATCATGGGGCGCGACCCAAGGGGCGAAAAGCGCAGCCAGCGCCAGCAGGCCCAACCATGTCCCCGAGAGCCAGAGCCGCGCACCCAAGGGTCGCCTGATCTGTGTCCTTGCGTCACGCATGGCGCAGCTTGGGGTTCAGGATCACGCAGAGCATGTCCACCACCAGATTGATGACCGTAAAGAGCGCCGCAAAGAGCAGCACGATCCCCTGGATCAGCGGTAGATCGCGGTTGATCACCGCGTCGATGGCCATATTCCCCAGCCCTTCGTAGCTGAAAAGACGTTCTATGATGACCGTGCCACCGATCAGAAAGGTGAACTGCACCCCGATCAGCGTGAGCGTGGGCAAGACCGCATTGGGCAACGCCTCGCTTAGGATCACCCACGTCTCGCTATACCCTTTGGTGCGGGCCAGCGTGACGTAATCCAGATGCATGGTTTCCTTAAGCGATTGTTTCAGCAGTTGCGCGATGATCGCCGCCAGCGGGATCGCCAGCGCCAAGGCGGGCATGAAGGAGCGGCCAAGCAAATGCCCCACCACATCGAACCGCAGGCGCAATGCCGCCTCGATGATGTAGAAGTTGGTCGCAAAATCGAAGTCGAGCGAGGGTGAGACCCGGCCCGAGATGCTGAAGACCGGCCAGAGCACACCGAAGAGCAGGATCAGCACCAGCGCCCAAAGGAAATCCGGCACCGACAGCGCCGTGCCGGACGTCACATCCACCGCCGCTTCTGCCATCGAGTGGCGATAGAGCGTGCCCAGAAAGGCCATGAGCCCGCCGAGCAGAATGGCGATCACCAACGCAAAGAGAGACAGTTCCAGCGTCGCGGGCAGGCGGCCCAGCACAAGCTCGGACACCGGCTGGCGCAGGGAGATCGAGGTGCCGAAGTCCCCGCGCAGCACGTCACCGCCCCAGATCAGGAACTGCTGAAAGAGCGACTTGTCGAACCCATAGAGCGCTTGCAGCCGGGTGATGTCCTCCTCTGTCGCGCCGGGCGGCAGCATCATCGCGATGGGGTTGCCGGGCACGACGCGGATCAGGAAAAACACGACAACCGCCACGCCAAAGAGCGTGATCGCCATTGTCAAAAGCCGCATGAAAAGCGCGCGCAGAAGGGTCATGGGGGCGGTCCAGATTGGACAGGGCGGTTTGCGCCGCCCCGTTTGCTCATGCCGATCATGCGCGGGTCATCAGATAGGGTTGCAAGGCACCCGAGCGGTGCGGTGTCACCTTGACGCCAGAGGCATGCAGGATCGGCTGCACATACTGCAGCAGCGGGATCACCTCGGCATTTTCGGCAATGCTGCGGTCCACCGCTTTCCAGCCCTCGATACGTTTGTCCTCGTCCGCCTCTCCCCACAGCGGCAGGATCTTGTTGAACGTCTCCTCACCATCCCAAACCGAATGCGGTGAGGGGCCGAACATCGCAAACCCGGTCGAGGTGGTGGGGTCGCCCACCGAATTGCCCCAGTTATAGAAGGCCGCCGGTGCCAGTTGGTCGGCTGCGCGCAGCTCGAAATGTTTGGCGATCTCATAAACCTCGATCTCGGCCTCGATCCCCACGCGGCGCCATAGACCAACGATGGCCTGGATCATCTCATAGTCTTTGGGCTTGAAGCCACGCGTGGTCTGGATCTTGAAACGCACCGGGTTGTCGGGGCCATAGCCGCTCTCCGCCAGCAGCGATTTCGCGAGGTCCGGATCGTAAGGCACCTTGATGTTTGGGTCGAAGGCGATGTAGTCAGGCGTTTGCAGCGTGTCGATGGCGATCCCGTAACCCGACAGCAGCCGGTCGATAATCAACTGCTTGTCGATGGCATGGGCCGCCGCCTTGCGCACGTTGGCATCTTCCATCACCTCAATGTCGTTCAGAAAGATCATCCCGATGTCGGAAATGGGGGAGGCTGTGCCTTCGATACCATCCTGTTCGCGAAGGCGGTCGTATTCCTCATAAGGCACCTCGAGTGTCACATGGGCATTGCCGGATTCCACCTCTGCCACTCGGCTGGCGGAATCTGTTACGAATTTGATGGTCACCGTTTTAAACTCCGGCGCGCCGCCCCAGTAGTCTTCGTTTGCGACCAGACGGACAAAGGCGTTCCGTTCGAACCGCTCAACCTTGTAGGGGCCGGAGCCTATGGGCGCGGCCTCAAAACCCTCTGCGCCGACTTCTTCAAAGTATTTCTTGGGCATCACATAACCGGTGAGGAATGACATCCACTTGAAGATCGTGGGTTCAAACTCCACCACATCGGCGGTCACCCGGTTTCCGTCAGCGGCGATATTTGTGATCTTGCCCCAGATGAATTGAATAGGATTGCCGGTGTCGGGATTGGCCGCACGTTGCAGCGACCAGGCGACATCTTCGGCGGTCAGCGGATCGCCATTGTGCCAGGTCACGCCTTCGCGCACATTGAGGAAAATCTTGGTGTTGTCATCGGTCCATCCGTAATCAGTCACGATCCCCGACCCAAAGCTGAGGTCCGGGTTCTGCGGGATGAAGAGATCGAAGACCGACAGGTAGTACCCTTGCAGCGTCGGGTTCACAGCCGAAGGGCCCACGGTCGGGTCCCAACTGGGCAGGGTGACGTTGTAGGCGATGACAAGATCATCGATCGCGGCCAGCAACGGCATTCCGACCGTTGCAAAAGTGGTTGCTGCAACCGTGGTTTTAAGAAGTGTTCTTCTGGAAAGTGTCATGAAAATCTCCCTGATTTTTTGTTATTTTCCAGCCAGTTTTTCGGCCAGCATCATGCCTGAGCCTGCACCCGTTCCGCCGCCCGGCCAGACGGCGGCACCGGTGTGAAAGAGATTTCGCAGCGGCGTGCTGCCATCCGCGTAGCCGCGTGCTGGGCGGTTCAGGAAATGCTGATGAAGGTGGTGGCTGCCGCAGACCTGATCGCCGCCGACGAGGTTGGGGTTGTCTGCTTCCAGCATGTCCGGGGTCACCACATGGCGGCCTAAAATACTTGCGCTGGTGCCGGGTGCGTAGCGATCCAGGATGCCCAGTACACGGTCCGCCATGGCAGGTCCTGCTTCGGTCCAGTCGGTTGTGGATATCGAGCCGCCGGCGTCTCCTTTGATCTGGCCGGGCACCATGCGGACCTGCAGCCACAGGACATGCTTGCCGTCCGGCGCACGTGATGGATCGACGACCGTGGGTTGCCCGCAGACAATCACGGGCTCGTCAGGCAGCAGCCCGGCTTTCGCCTGCGCATAGGTCCGCGCCATCTGGTCCATGGAAGGGGCGAGATGAACATACGCAAAGCGTTTGAGTTCAGGCGCAGTCCAATTCGGAAGTGCTTCCATCGCCACGTGGATCATCATTGTCCCCGGGGCATGTTGGAACGTGTTCAGCTTCTGATCGTAGCCCACATCGCCGGTGCCACCGGTCAGCCGGACCAACGCTCCGGGGGACACGTTGGCAATCACGGCACGGCTGGCACGGACCTCTCTGCCATCGGCGAGGCGAATGCCGGTGGCAGAGCCGCCCTCATGCAGGATTTCGGCGACATCTGCGTTGCAATGCACCTTGCCCCCATGCGCTTCGATCATGCTCACCATGGCGTTGATCATCGTGTCGGCACCACCAGCGCCGAGAACCATGCCAAAGGCTTGTCCGGCCATGCCTTCGAGATACGGAAACACGGCGCCACCGGCGACATCGGGCGCAAAATCAAGATGCATACCCCAAGCGGCCAGCAACGCCTTTACATGCGGCGACGTGAAGGTCTCGTCGAGCCATGCGCGCGGGGACATCGTCAGAAATCGCGCCAGATCGAGTGCGCCGCTGGTGCCAAGTTTGCGGTGTGCCTTCCAGGAGAAAGATGCAAATGCACGAAACTTCATGGGTGAGCCAAGTAGGCCAAGAATTTGCTCTGCTTGCCCACCGAAAGCTGCGGTCAACTCTGACCAGGCCTTCGCGTCCGCCTCGGAAAAGCCGCGAAGGCGGGCAGTCGTCAGAGCCGCGTTGGCTGACACCCCAAGCCAGCGTCCATCGGGAAATGCAGATGCGAATGGATGGGCCGTTGGTGCGAACTTTAGACCATGCTGGGCCAGTTCGCCTGCATTTGATGTATGAAATTTTGATCCCGCAAAGAGCGAAAGGTTCATTGCCGCCCAGTCATGGCGAAAGCCGGGCACTGTGTATTCACCGGTCTTTACCGCTCCGCCCGGAGTTGCGGCCTGTTCAAACAGCTCGACCGTCCATCCCAGTTTGGCCAGGTGACAAGCACATGCCAGGGCGTTGTGGCCAGTTCCCACAAAAACAGCATCTGGTTGCCTCGTCATACCTTCACCGTCCGATCTCCCTCAAATATAATTGCAAACGCATATAAATTTGTCTAGCTTTGAATCGTTAGGGCCAGGCAGCGTGACGGCTTCGGCATGCAGGGAGATGAAAAATTGAGCGCAACAGACGTAGTAAAGAGCTTGGGCGGGCTGCTTGCCTCGGGCGGCATCAAAGTGGTGGATTGCTCGGGCGTTTTGGGGCCTGAAACGCCGATTTTGCAGCTTCCGCCTGACTTCGCGCGCAACACGCCGAAAGTCGAAATTCACAAGATTTCGGAATATGATGAGGATGGCCCATTCTTTGCGTGGAACTGGATGGTGCTGGGTGAGCATTCAGGCACCCACTTTGACGCGCCGCACCATTGGATCACGGGCAAGGACTATGAGGATGGCTATACAGACAGCCTTGATGTGCAGCGCCTCGTGGCCCCTGTAAACGTGCTCGATTGCTCCAAAGAAGCGGCTGAGAATGAGGATTTCCTATTGACCGCCGACCATGTGAAAGCCTGGGAGGCCGAGCATGGTGAGATTGAGGCGGGTGACTGGGTTGTCATGCGCACCGATTGGGATGCGCGGGTCGGTGATGAGGCGAAGTTCCTGAATGCGGATGACGCCGGGCCGCATTCGCCCGGTCCGACACCTGATTGCATCGAATATCTGTTGAGCAAAAAGATCGTCGGTTGGGGAACGCAGTGCATCGGCACAGATGCCGGGCAGGCCGGGGGCATGGAGCCGCCGTTCCCAGCACACAATCTGCTTCACCGCGACAACTGCTTTGGGCTCGCCTCTTTGGCCAACCTTGACAAGTTGCCCGCCAAAGGCGCGATCCTGATTGCGGCGCCTCTGAAGATCGCAAAGGGCACCGGAAGCCCGATCCGCGCGCTGGCGCTTGTTCCCAAAGGATGACCGAAGACCGTGTTGATCATTTGGTCATCGGGTCGGGCATCAACGGGTTGGTGGCCGCCGCCATGCTGGCCAAGTCCGGTGCGCGGGTTCTGGTGATCGAGCGTGAGGACCGTATCGGAGGGTGTCTTTACACCTCCGATGAGGTGACCTTGCCGGGCTTTCATCATGACGTGATGGCGGCGACCTTTGTGCTGTTCCTGACTGGGCCGGCGCAGGCTGCTCTGGGGGATGATCTGGCCGCCCATGGCATGGCCTATTGCAACGGCGCGCACCCAACGGCCGTACTGCGCCCGGACGGGTCCATGCTGGTGCTGACGACAGATCGCGCCGCAAATGTGGCGGCGTTCAATGCGCGTGCAGACGGCGATGGGGACCGGCATGCGCAGGATGTCGGCGCCGTTGAACAGGATGCCGAATTCCTGTTCGCGCTGTTGGGTCAGCCTTTGTGGTCGCGGCGCATCGCGTGGTTGATGGCGCGCAGGGCATGGAAGGTCGGACTTGGCCCTATGAAGGCGTGGTTTGGTCAGGCATTGCAACCCGCACGCGGATGGTTGGAGGCCAGCTATCGCAGTACGGATGTGCAGGCACTCTGGGCACCCTGGGTTCTGCACACCGGTCTCACGCCAGAGGCGACTTACTCCGGACAGATGGGGCGAGTGATTGCCTTCGCGTTGGAGGCAGCGGGGGCACCGGTCATTAAGGGCGGGGCGGGGCAGGCCGCGGAAGCGCTTCGCAAGGTGATCGAAACCCAGGGCGGAGAGGTCCGAACCGGCGTCGAAGCCCGCCGCGCGATTATCGAGGCGGGCCGCTGTGTGGGTGTCGAGACCGCAGCAGGAGATACGCTGCGTGCGACCAACGTCATTGCCAGCACGTCCCCCGCCCAGCTGTACGATGGCCTTATCTCCCGAGAGGAAGGCGCGCCATCGGCGCGAACATATCGCTATGGCCGCGGGAATTTCCAACTTCACTTCGCCTTAGACGGTCCGATTGACTGGGCAGCCGAGGGTTTGGAGGACGTCGCACTCATCCATCTGGCTGACGGGATCGATTCAGTGTCGAAGTCAGCGAATGAAGCGGAGCGCGGCATGCTGCCCGTAACGCCAACGCTTTGCGTGGGGCAGCCACATAGGCTGGACCCCACTCGGTGCCCCGAGGGTAAGGCAATCCTGTGGGTGCAAGTCCCTGACGCGCCGCGCATGATCAAAGGGGACGCAGCAGACCTCATAGAAACGACGCCCGATTGGACAGATGAACTACGCGAGGCATTTGCGGATCGCGTGGAAGACATGCTCGCGCGGCATATTCGCAACTGGAATGCGATCCGCCTCAAGCGGCGCGCCTATTCTCCGGCGGATCTGGCCAAGATGAATGTCAATCTGGTTGGAGGCGATCCTTACGGCGGGGCGTGCACTCTGGACCAGTCTTTTGTATGGCGCCCTCATGCAGGGCAGTCGAATTACAACACGGGCGTGAAGAACCTTTATCACATAGGCGCGTCCACTCATCCCGGGCCTGGCCTGGGCGGCGGCTCTGGCTTTAATGTGGCAAAGGAGCTGGGCGCGTGAGCAAACAAGATGATACGGATCAATTGGACCTTCCGCTTGGGGAAATCGGTCTTGGCAACTATGCGCCCTATCTGATGAACCGGATCATGGGCCGGTACAACGCATCCCTGCGTGACGAGATGTCGGCCATGGGCCTCACCACGGTCAAGATGCGGACGATCGCCGTTCTGGCCGTAATCGATGGCCCCTTGATCCGCGATCTTGCGGTATATGCTGTTGCCGAGCAATCCACGCTCAGTCGCGCGTTGGACACGTTGGAAGAGAGCGGGTTGATCCGCCGCGAAGCGGACAGCACTGACAACCGCAGCACGCGCATCTTTCTCACGAATGAGGGTCGCGAGGCGTTTGAACGCATCTGGCCACGCATGTCGGCCTCGTACGCGGCCATGTTCAAAGGCATCAGCGACGAGGAGCAGCGCGCCTTTGTTTCAACGCTGCAGACATTGTTGCGAAATATCCGAAAGCACAACTTCTAGGAGGACGTATGGCTGAGAGGTCGTTCAAGGCGGAAGTAGAACATCTGCGCAAGGGCGATGGTGATGTGTTCACCGGTGAGGGTATTCTGGCGATCACCAAGGCTCTGCTGGAAAACGGCGTCGGCTATGTCGGCGGATACCAGGGTGCGCCGATCAGCCATTTGATGGATGTCCTGGCGGATGCCGAGGACCTGATGACCGAACTTGGCGTGCGGTTTGAGGCCAACGCATCGGAGGCCGCTGCGGCGGCGATGCTGGCGGCAAGCGTGCATTATCCGATCCGCGGCGCGGTCACCTTCAAGGGCCCGGTGGGGGTGAATGTCGCCTCGGATGCTTTGGCGAACCTGTGTTCGTCAGGTGTGAACGGCGGGGCGCTGATCATTGTGGGCGAGGATTATGGCGAAGGCTCGTCAATCATGCAGGAGCGCAGCCACGGGTTCGCCATGAAGTCACAGTTCTGGCTGCTCGACCCGCGTCCGAACCTGCCCAGCATCACGAAGGCGGTGAAGGACGGCTTCGAGCTGTCCGAGGCCAGCAATACACCCGTGATGCTGATGATGCGCATCCGGTCCTGCCACGTGACCGGTAGTTTCATGACAAAGGATAACGTGTCCCCGCCGTTGACGGTGAAAGAGGCTATCGCCAACCCGCAATCGGACTTCAAGCGTGTGGTCTTGCCCCCGGCCAGCTACACCCACGAAGTTGAAAAGATCGAAGAGCGCTGGCCTGCAGCAGAAAAGTTCATTGTCGAAAACGAGCTGAACGAAATGTTCGGGCCGCAGGATGCCAAGGTTGGCATCGTGGTGCAGGGCGGGATGTACAACGGGGTGATCCGGGCGCTGCAGCGTCTTGGCCTTGCGGATGTCTTCGGCAGCACGGATATAGCAATCTATTGCCTGAACGTCACCTACCCGCTGGTGCGGTCAGAGTTCGACACCTTTTGCGAGGGCAAGGACCATATTCTGGTGGTCGAGGAAGGTCAGCCCGAGCATATTGAGCAGGCCCTTGGTAACTTCCTCTACAAGGCCGGGCAAACGCTCAAACTGTACGGCAAGGGTGTTCTGCCGATGGCGGGGGAGTACACCGGCCAGGTGATGCTGGATGGGATCACCGATTTTCTGAAAGAGGCGGCACCCGATCTTCTGCCCAGTCAGGTGCGCGCGCCAAATCAGGACGCGCCGCTTATCCCGGATCTGTCACAAACCGTGCCCGGGCGTCCGCCAGGTTTTTGCACAGGCTGCCCAGAGCGTCCGATCTTTGCCGGGCTAAAGCTTGTCGAGCAGGAACTGGGCAAAAGTCAGATCACTGCTGATATCGGCTGCCACCTCTTTGGTTCTCTGCCTCCGTTCGAAATCGGCGGCGCGACCATGGGCTATGGCCTGGGCCCAGCAGCGAATGGCGCCTTTGACGGTGGCGGCGACCGGCGCGCCATCTCGATCCTTGGTGATGGCGGTTTTTGGCACAACGGGTTGAGCTCCTCCATCGGCAACATGGTGTTCAACAAATCCGACAATGTCGTGGTGATCGTGGACAATTACTATTCTGCGGCGACCGGGGGGCAGGACATCCTGTCGTCGCGCGCACAGAACAAGACCAAGGCGACAAACAATCCGATCGGTGATGCGCTCAAAGGCGTTGGTGTCGAATGGATACGTCAGATCGACAACACCTATGACGTTGGTCACGTGCGCGACACGGTGCGGGAGGCGCTGACCACCGATTTCAAGGGCCCCAAAGTCATCGTGGCGTCCTCGGAGTGTATGTTGAACAAGCAGCGCCGTGAGAAACCGATCCGTAACAAGGCGATCAAGGATGGCAGGCGCGTCGAGATCCCGCGCTTTGGCGTAGATGCGGATGTGTGTACGGGCGATCACGCCTGTATTCGTTTGTCGGGCTGCCCTTCGTTATCGCTGAAAAAGCTCGATGATCCGCTGCGCGATGATCCGATTGCGCATATCGACCAGACCTGTGTCGGGTGTGGCAATTGCGGCGAGGTGGCGGATGCCGCGGTTCTCTGTCCATCGTTTTATCGTGCCGATGTGGTCCACAACCCGACCGGATTTGAAAACTGGCGCGCGAGGATGCGCAGCCGTTTGATTGGCTGGCTGCAAACCAGACGGGATGGCAAAAGACTGCGGTTCGAGGATGCGCCCGCATGAACCTCGCTCTTGCTCCGAAACCGTCAGATCCGGCCGTCGATCGTATTCTGAAGATCGCCATCATCGCTGTGGGCGGACAGGGCGGCGGTGTGCTGACCAATTGGATCGAAAGTCTGGCCCGTGCCGAAGGCTATGCCTGTCAGGCGACCTCGGTCGCTGGCGTGGCACAGCGGACAGGTGCCACAATCTATTACATTGAGATGATGCCCGCATCAGATCGGACGCCTGTATTCTCACTCGCCCCGGCGCAGGGTGATGTGGACGTCGTGATTGCCGCAGAAATGATGGAGGTCGGTCGCGCGGTCATGCGCGGTTTCGTGACCCCTGATCGTACTGTTCTCATCGGATCGACGCACAGGGCGCTTGCAGTATCGGAGAAAACCGCACCGGGTGACGGTATTGCAAAATCTGACGAGGTCCGGGCCGCCGCTGAGGTCGCTGCGCAGACATTGATTTTGGCGGATATGGACCGGTTGGCGGTCGAGCAAGGATCAGTTATTTCCTCCAGCCTTTTCGGGGCTTTGGCAGGGGCAGGCGTGTTGCCTTTTGCGCGTGACGCTTTTGAGGAAGCGATCCGGAGAAGCGGTAAGGGTGTGGATGCTTCCTTGCGGGCGTTCAGCGCAGGATTTGACGCGGCAGTTACCGGCGTGCCTGCGGCGGAGGTGCCCTATGCGCCGCCTAAAAGGAAAATGATTGGCCCGCCAGCGCTGATCCGTGAATGGCAGGGTCTCGAAAAACGTCTCGAAAACATGCCAGCGTCAGTACAGTCTATTGCGCAGGCTGGGCTCAAGAAAGTGATCGACTTTCAGGACGTGGCCTACGGCGCGCTTTATCTGGACCGGCTGTCCGAGGTTCACGCGCAAGATAGCTCGGATCACATGTGGGAGCTGACCCAGACAGCCGCCAAATACATCGCCAACGCGATGGTCTACGACGATATTTTTCGTGTTGCCGATCTGAAAACAAGAAGCTCTCGCTTTCAGCGCATTCACGAGGAGATGGGGACGTCTGACGACAAAGTGCTGGAGTTGACGGAGTTCTTTCACCCGCGTGCCGAAGAAGTCGTTAGCCTCTTTCCCGCCAAAATGGGCGCGCGGTGGGAGGCGAGCGCAAGACGGATGGCACTGCTGAACCGTCTCTTTTCCAAGGGGCGTCGATTGAGAACACACAGTCTACGTGCTTTTCTCATGCTGCATATCCTGGGCGGCATGAAGCGCTATCGTTTGCGAACGCTGCGGCACTCGGTTGAAGTGAAACACCTGGAAGATTGGTTTAAGGCTTGCATGCAGGTGCGCGCAGAAGACTACGCGCTCGCGGTCGAATTATTCAAAAACCGGCGGCTGATCAAAGGGTACTCCGACACCCACGCGCGCAGTATTACAAAGTTCGCCAAAGTCATGTCCACCGCGGAGCTTCTTAAAGGTCGCGACGACGCTGCCGAGTGGGTCGCGCGTCTGCGCGAGGCCGCGCTACAGGATCCGGATGAGAAAGCGCTCGACGGGGCGATTGCTACGGTAAAGAGCTTTGTGTGATGGGCGACGACACTGCGGTGGATATGCGCGTCCAACCGAGCAATATCCGTATGTCCGATCTGCTCCGGGCACCGTGCTCGCGACGTCACTTTACATGGTACTGAGAACACTTGCACATTTTCGTTGAATGTAGCCCGATAGGTTTCAATGCTGCAAGCCAGACACTTGATGCCCCGGTTGGGTGTTCGGGTGCGGCTAACGCAGTTATCTCAACACTCGGATACGGAAGCGCTTGAGTTTTTTGGCGTCAGACTGGACCGCGCGGCGGAGCATATCGCCGGCTGGTAAAAGGAGAACTGGGCATGCCCAGCATCACATATGTTTACGATCCCTTGTGCGGGTGGTGCTTCTGCCTTGTGCCTACATTGCGAGCCTTTGCAAAGGCACATCCGGAAATCGAGATCAACGTGTTGCCCGGCGGTCTTGTGACTGGCAGTCGGGTCGGCCCGTACGGGCATATGCTGGATTAGATTACCAACGCCGCGCCGCGCATCACTGCGATCACCGGCCAGGCTTTGGGATAACCGTTCTTTGAGATGATGCTACGAGACCCGAGCCCATTGAGCATTGCCGATTGCGGTGGGCTGGTTGGGTGCGGCTATGATCAGCGCGGCGGTCTCTTTCCTTGTTGGCGCGCTGACATTGCGATTGCGGGCCAACTACCTCGCTATTACCACCTTTGGCATCGCGATTGCCTTGCAGCTGTGTTTCCAGAATGTCGAGGTCCTGACCGGTGGCGTGTTTGGGGTGGGTTTCGTCCCCCGTGCCTTCGGGGACGTGCAGTCCAATGCGCTGCTTTTCAATTATGCAAATCTGGCGCTCGCCGCGACGCTGGTTGTCGCGCTTTATCTGTTGCTTGAGCATCTTGCGTCTTCGCCCTGGGGGCGCGCGATGCGCGAGGACGAGACGGCGGCGCAGTCGTTGGGTAAGAATCCGGCTGCGCTGCGCCTGTAGGCCTTTACGTTGGGTGGTGGCATCATGGGCCTCGCCGGTGCAGTTCAGGCGCATTTCGTTGGCTTCATCTCACCACCAAATTACCTGCCCATGCTGACCTTTCAGGTCTGGGCGATGCTGATCGTGGGCGGATCAGGCAACAACAAGGGCGCGATCCTCGGGGCAGTGCTCGTATGGGCGATCTGGGCGCTGTCAGGCAGCCTGATTTCAGAAGTCTTTCCGGCAGACCAGCAGGCCCGTGCGGCCTCGCTTCAGATCGTAGTGATCGGTGTGATGCTCTGCCTGCTGCTGCTTTGGCGGCCACAGGGGCTGCTGCCCGAACGCCAGACAATCTCGAAACATCTGGGAGCGCGTCATGACACCTGACCGAACGGATTTGACCCAAGAGCTGACGATCTCGCGTGTTCTCACCGGGCTCTGGTAGGTCGCGGATCAGGAGAAAGAGGGTCAGACCTCTGACCTCACCGCCGCTGCTGACGCCTTGCAGGACTATGCCAAGGCGGGCTTTGATACCTTTGACACGGCCGATCACTATGGCAGTGCAGAACTCATTGCCGGTGAGGTTCTCAAACGGGAGCCGGAGGCGCGTGCCTTCACCAAATGGTGCCCGGAGCCCGGCCAGATGACAGCGGATGTCGTGCGGGCAGGCATTCAGGAGCGTTTGGATCGCCTCGGGGTGCAGTCTATCGACCTGCTGCAGTTCCATTAGTGGAGCTTTGAACATCCCGCCTGGCTGGACGCGCTGCAGGAGATGAAAAAGCTGCAGGACGCGGGGTTGATCAAAGCCATCGGCGTGACAGACTTCGACGCGGCTCATCTGGAGCTTGCGCTGGCCGAAGGCATCCCGCTCGTTTCCAACCAAGTGTCATTTTCCCTCATGGATCGCCGCGCCGCCGGTGAAATGGCCGATCTGTGCATGGCAAAGGGGATTAAGCTTCTGGCCTACGGGACGCTTTGCGGTGGCTTTTTGACGGATAAATCGCTGGGTCAGCCGCAGCCTGCGGACATCGCTGACTGGAACCCCACGAAATATATGCGCTTTATCGAAACCGCTGGCGGATGGGACGCCTTTCAGACTGTGCTGCAGGCGGCCGCCCAGGTGGCGCGCAGGCATGGTGTATCGCTTTCGAACGTTGCCTCTCGCTGGGTGCTTGAGCAGCCCCATGTGGCCGGTGTGATCATCGGCGCCCGGCTGGGCGAGGCAGAGCATCGTGCGGACAATCTCAAGCTCTTTCAATTCAGCCTTGATTCCGACGACCACGCGCTGCTCGACGCGGCCTTTGCCCAAACCAAGCCGATCCCCCGGAGATTGCTGCGATGAATACCGCCAGCCACCCTTTCTGACGGCAAGCGGTGATCTGTCCCATCACCTGGAACAGATCCCATCCGTGCTGAAGGTGCAGACAGACGCACGGGGCCGACAATGGGCTTTCTCCGGTTCGAAGTGGGAGCCTATTGCGGGCTACTGTCGTGGAATGCGTGACGGCAACCGCATCGTCGTCTCGGGAACGACTGCGACCCACGCTCATGATCACGATATCGCCCCCGGCAATGCCAGGGCACAAACGACCTATATCCTTGACAAGATCGCGGCCACGCTCACAGCCCTTGGTGCCGGGCTTGAAGATGTGATCCGAACACGAACCTACCTGACCGGGGAAGAAGACGCAGAAGCCGTCAGCCGTGCGCATTGCCGTGTCTTTGGAACGTATCCGCCCACAAATACCACCTATGTCGTTGGCAAGCTGGTTGGCGACTTCCGCGTCGAGATCGAGGCAGAAGCCCTGGTGGCCGACACAGGAGAGACTTGAGATGATCGAGAACCAAGACGAAATGAACGCCGCGCGCGCCACCCTGACTGCATGGTTGGCCGCGTTCAATGGCAAGGACCTCGACGCGCTCTTTGCGCTTTATACACAGGACAGCGTCTACGCGAATGCCAAGGCACCGCTGAAACTGGGGTTGGACGCCGTGAAGCCCTGGTATGCGGGGTCGATCCCGAACCTCAAGGGACGGCTTTTGCACAAGGAAGAAGCGGCCTGGCAGTCCGGCAATCTCGCCGGAATTCTGGGGTCCTACTATTTTGAGCCGCCCACCGCAGAAGCAGGCACTGGCAAGGAAGGGTCCACAGGCCGCGTTTTCCTGCTGTTCCGCAAGGAAGACGGTGCATGGCGCATGGCATTTGACATGGATAACACGCCCGAAGACGTGTCACCTGATTGGTTGAAAGGCGCCTAGCGAACGCTATGTCAGCGCCCTGTCGCGGCGCTGACAGTCTCGCGTGCCTCAGGTTACACGCGCTTTGCGCTTGTATTCGGGTGTATCCCAACGGCGGTTTTTCAGCACGTCCTCAAGCACATCGACTGCCGCAACGACATCATCATCGTCGATATAGAGTGGCGTAAAACCAAACCGCATGATGTTGGGTGCGCGGAAATCTCCGACAACACCGCGTGCGATAAGCGCCTGCATGGCGGCATAGCCATTCCCGAACGCGAAGGACACTTGGCTGCCACGCTCATTCGCGTTGCGTGGGCTGACCAGCGTAAGGTCGGGGCAGCGCGCCTCAACCTCTTTTATGAACAGATCACAAAGCCGGATCGACGCTGCGCGGATGTCGGTCATATCTACGTTGTCCCAAACAGACAGCGCGTGTTCCAGCGCGGTCATTTGCATCACAGGCGGTGTCCCCACACGCATGCGTCCGATCCCGGGGGCAGGGCGGTAGTCGGGTTCGAACGCAAAAGGCGCATCGTGGCCCAGCCAACCGGCAAGGGCTGCGTCCATCGTCTTTGCCACGTCGGTGCTTGCATAGATAAACGCCGGGGCACCCGGGCCGCCGTTGAGATACTTATAGGTGCATCCCACCGCAAATTCGCAGTTTGAGCCGACCAGGTCGACCGGAACCGCGCCTGCACTGTGGGCGAGGTCCCACAGCATCACCGCACCAGCATCGTGTGCTGCCTTGGTGATGGCGTTCATGTCGTGCATGCGGCCCGTGCGGTAGTCAACTTGTGTGATCATGGCGACGGCCACGGTGTCATCCATCGACATCGCGACATCCTCTGGGGCGACCACGCGCAGTTCATAGCCTTGGCCAAGTTGCTGGATGAGCCCTTGCGCCATGTAGAGGTCAGATGGGAAATTGCCGCTGTCGGAAAGGATCACCCGGCGGTTTGGGCGCATCTTCAGCGCGGCAGACAGCGCCTGGTACACCTTGACGGAAAGCGTATCACCCATGGTCACGCTCCCCTCCGGCGCACCGATGAGACGTCCCACCATATTCCCGACCCGTTCTGGCTGCGCCATCCAGCCATCCCGGTTCCAGCCGGTGATCAGGTGACTGCCCCATTCCTCGGAAACCATGGCGGCCAAACGCTCGTTTGTTCCTTTTGGCAGAGGGCCAAGCGAGTTGCCGTCGAGATAGATCATACCCTCGGGCAGGTGGAACTTCTCCTTCACGGGAAGGGTATAAACCGCGTCTTTCATAGCTGACCTCTCAGGTGCCAGAGTTCGGGGAACAGCTCGACCTCGAGCATTTTGCGAAGATATTTGACGCCGGACGTGCCGCCGGTCCCGCGTTTGAAGCCGATGATCCGTTCCACTGTTGTGACGTGGTTAAAGCGCCAACGGCGAAAGTAATCCTCGATATCGACCAGCTTTTCGGCCAGTTCGTAGAGTGACCAATACGTCTCCGGGTTCTCATAGACCGTCGTCCAGGCATCAATGACAGCCTGGTCCGCCTTATGCGGCTGATCCATTTTGTAGATGCCCGGATCAAGGGTTATGCCAAGACCGTTGGCCAGTTGATCGAGTGCCACATGGTACATGGATTTGCGCCGCATCTCTTGACCCAGCATGGTGTACAACTCCGGCCGGTGTTCATGAACCTTCATCATTGCAGCATTGCGGTTGCCGAAGATGAATTCGATCAGTCGGTACTGGTGTGACTGAAAGCCCGACGATTTGCCCAACTCATCGCGGAAGGCGGTGTATTCGCTTGGCGTCATGGTGCGCAGCACGTCCCACGCGCTGTTCAGCTGCTCAAAGATCCGTGCCACGCGTGCGAGTTTTTTGAAGGTGGGCGCGAATTGTCCGGCGGCGAGCTCTTCCCGCGCTATTGCTAACTCATGCAGGGCCAGTCGCATCCACAGCTCCGACGTCTGATGCTGGATGATAAAAAGCATCTCATCGTGGGCATTCGACTGGCGGTGCTGGGCCCCGAGGATCGGATCAAGCGCAAGGTAGTCGATATAAGACATGTCCTTGGCGAAAGACATCTGCGCGCCGTCGGAAGAGGGGTCATAGGCGGTCATAGCTGCATCTCCGGATCTGGGTGTCGCAGGATTTCGGCAACATGTGTGTTGGCGGGGACAAGTGTGCTCAGCTTTTGGAAGGCGTCGATCGACAAATTCACGTGGCGTTCCATGACCCTACGCGCTGACGCGAGATCGCGGGCCATGGCTACGTCATACAGCGTGGTGTGGGGCGCGGCGGCAAGCGCGGCTGCGTAGATCTCGGCCGCTTGCGGTGCAGAGTCGGGATGGCTTTGCGACAGATCGCGCAGTCCGGTCTGGATGAAGGTCTGGTAGCGCAAAAGCTGATCGGTCAGTTGCCTGTGGAAATGTAGCATCCAAGGCGCATCCACATGGGCTATGAGTGCCATGTGGAATGCGGCATGGCGGCGGTTCCAAAGCGCAAGCTCCGCATCAGTGCCAAGAAGGGAAACCGGCTGCAGGGCGGAGAGCTGGTGATAGGCCCCTATGACACCCGCCTCCCACACATCGCTGCCTTGTTCCATGGCGCGCAGGAAAAGATCGCCCTCAATGGTACTTCGGCTCCGCTCCAGATCGAGAAGGTCCGTCAAAGACAATGCCGCGACGCGGAAGCCCTTGTTGTGTTCCATCTCCACGAGTTTCTCGGTGGTGAGCCGGTTGAGGCAGTCACGGATCGGGGTCACCCCGGTATTGTAGCGTTCCGACAAGCCGGGCAGGCGCAGCGCACTTCCCGGTGGTAGTGACAAAGCCAGGATGTCGCCTCGCATTTGCGCATAGAGCGCGTCTGACTTCGATGGTCGCTGATTCATGGCCATGTCTTTCTTCAGTGACACTAGCATCCATGTGTAATTCTGTAAATCATATATGATTATTTGTTTCGTGTTTAAGTTTGACTCTCTTCCAAAACCGTCCGCTACCCGCCTGAGGTCACGGGGTGTGTTAGATCAAAAGGGGTAGCTTGCTAGCGCGATTATAGGCACTGCCGGACCGGCGGAGCGCTTTCGTCTACCCGACAAAGGTTCTCGTCAGATCGCTATCCGGGTCCTTGAGGGCATCCAGCACGGAGAAATGATTATGCTCACCGTCGATCACCAGAGCGGTTTTGACGTCAAGACCTTCCCAAATCAGCGCCAGCAGGCGCGATTGACGCAAGAATTCCGGCCGTTCGCCGCCGCCGACCCAGGCGGTGACATTCGCCTCAGCCCATGGGCGCAGCAGGGCAGGGCTCTCGCGCAGCGCTTCTGCCTCGTCGATCCTGAGATCGTCGTTCATTGCGGTCCACATCAGCGGGCGCAGATCATAAAGACCACTGATCGACAGCACATGTTGCAACCAGTCTAGCGCATCGGGGGAAAGCTGGCTGTCCGCGCAGACCATCCGGGTCACAAGATGTCCGCCCGCCGAGTGACCAGACAACCGGATCGGACCCGAAATCAATATGGCTGCTTTGGAGACGGCCGCCGCCACCTGCCGCGTGATCTGATGTAGACGCGCTTTGGGCGCCAGCGTGTATTGGACAAGTGCGACAGCCCACCCTTTGGAACGCGCGCCTTCGGCGAGATCGGTCCAGTAGCTTTTGTCCATCGTGCGCCAGTATGCGCGGTGAAAAGTTTGCCCGTCGCTATCATCTGTAAAGCCGCCTCCGCAGCAATCAGACGTGTCAGACGAACCGTACCGCCTGCGCCGGGGATGAGGCCCAGTGTCACTTCCGGCAGTCCGAGCTTAGCGTCGGCAAGCGCGATGCAGTGACTACAGCCCAACGCAATTTCAAGCCCGCCGCCAAGCGCTGCTCAATGGATTGCGGTGATCCAGGGTTTCGCCGCGCGTTCCAGTGCCAAGATCACATCCGGAAGATGCGGTTCTACGGGCGGTTTGCCGAATTCTCGCACATCTGCACCCGCCACAAATGTGCGGCCTGCACAGGTCAGTACGACCGCTTGAACCGTTGGATCTGCTTCGGTCGCCGCGACAGCATCCCAAAGACCTTGCGTCACGGCATGCCCGGCGGCGTTCACGGGCGGGTTGTCGACGGTGACTGTTGCAATCCCGGCCGAGACAGTTGTTGTGATAGCAATCAGGCGAAAGCCTGAAGTCCTGTAATACCGCGTCCGAGTATAAGTGCATGAACGTCGTGGGTGCCTTCGTAGGTGTTCACGGCCTCCAGGTTCATAACGTGGCGGATCACGCCGTACTCGTCGCTGATACCGTTGCCGCCATGCATGTCACGCGCGTCTCGGGCCATGGTGAGCGCCTTACCGCAGTTATTGCGCTTCATCAGGCTGATGAGTTCCGCAGGCGCTGTGTGGTCGTCGAGCATCCGGCCAAGTTGCAGGGCACCCTGAAGGCCAAGGGCGATTTCAGTTTGCATATCGGCCAGCTTTTTCTGGATCAGTTGGGTTTGTGCCAGCGGCTTGCCAAACTGCTTGCGGTCAAGAGTATACTGTCGCGCCGCATGGAAACACGCTTCTGCTGCACCCATCGCGCCCCAGGCGATGCCATAGCGCGCCCGGTTCAGACAGCCGAAAGGACCGGCAAGGCCGGACACCTGGGGAAGAAGGTTCTCTTCGGGTACAAAGACGTCATCCATCTGGATCATGCCAGTGATCGAAGCGCGGAGGGAGAATTTGCCTTCGATCTTTGGCGCGTTGAGGCCCTTCATACCTTTTTCAAGAATGAAACCTTTGATTTTGCCATCATGTGCCTCGGACTTCGCCCACACCACGAACACGTCCGCAATCGGCGAATTGGTGATCCAGTTCTTGGCGCCAGAGATGCTGTAACCCCCATCCACGACTTTCGCGCGGGTGTTCATGCTTGCGGGGTCCGAACCGGCATCGGGTTCGGTCAGGCCGAAACAACCAATCCACTCGCCGCTTGCGAGTTTGGGAAGGTATTTCTTGCGCTGGCCCTCGGTCCCGTAAGCATAGATTGGATGCATGACCAAAGAGCTTTGCACCGACATTGCAGAGCGGTAGCCGCTGTCGACGCGCTCCACCTCACGCGCGATCAGGCCGTAGGACACATAGTTGGCGCCGACACCGCCGTACTCCTCCGGGATCGTGGCCCCAAGCATTCCAATTGCGCCCATCTCAGCCATGATGTCGCGATCGAAAACTTCGTGGCGGTTCCCTTCAACCACCCTGCGCATCAGGCCATCCTGCGCGTAGGCATAGGCTGTGTCGCGGATCATACGCTCTTCTTCGGTCAGCTGCTGGTCCAGCAGAAAAGGGTCATCCCATGAAAGCGGCGCGGGCTTGGCGCGGGCCATTTCGGGACCAGTTTTCATAAGTGTCGGCGCATTCATCGGTGCAACTCCTATCCTTGTCTGCGCGCAAACTATCGGCCCACCCATTTATTTCAAGTATAAAATATTTGACCTTGAAATGTTTGGCGCTGAAACATATCGTCCGGATATGACTTCGAACGAGAGGCGTTTGGGATGAGAATAGCTTGTCTTGGTGGCGGTCCGGCCGGGCTCTACTTTGGAATTTCGATGAAGTTGCGCAACCCGTCCGCCGAGGTCGTCGTGTTCGAGCGCAACCGCGCCGACGATACGTTCGGCTGGGGCGTCGTTCTTTCGGACGAAACACTCGATAACCTGGCGCAAAATGACGCGGTGAGTGCGGCGTCCATCCGCAAGCACTTTGCATATTGGGACGATGTCGCATTGATCCATCAGGGCAAGCGCACGGTATCCGGCGGGCACGGCTTCTGTGGCATTGGTCGCAAACGTCTTCTTCTTCTGTTGCAGGAGCGGGCGCTTGAGCTTGGCGTTGAGGTGCGCTTCGAGACTGAAGTCGAAAGCGCCAGCGCCTACAAAGACGACTTTGACGTTGTCATTGCGTCTGATGGCCTGAATTCAAAGACCCGCATCGAGTTTGAAGATGTCTTTAAGCCCGATATCGACCGCCGTCTTTGTCAGTTCGTCTGGCTGGGCACACATCAGAAATTCGACGACGCCTTCACCTTTATTTTTGAGAACACTGAGAAGGGCTGGGTCTGGGCGCATGCCTATCAGTTCGACGATGAGACCGCGACATTCATCGTGGAGTGCACGCAAGAGACGTTCGATGCCTATGGTTTTGGTGAGTTGAGCCAGCAAGAGAGCATCGCGACCTGCGAGGACATCTTCAAGGATCACCTGGGGGGGCATCCCCTGATGACCAATGCCAATCACATCCGTGGTTCTGCCTGGCTGCGCTTTCCGCGTGTGTTGTGCGAACAGTGGCATCACGAAAACATCGTGCTTCTGGGCGACGCCGCCGCGACGGCGCATTTTTCCATCGGTTCGGGGACAAAGCTCGCACTGGAAAGCGCGATCACTCTGGCCGACCTGATCCACACCGAAGACACGCTTGAGGCCGCATTCAAGCGCTACGAAGAGGAGCGTCGCCTCGAAGTGCTTCGCCTTCAGTCGGCCGCACGAAACTCGGTCGAGTGGTTCGAGGATGTGGAGCGTTACCTTGATCTCGATCCCGTGCAGCTTAATTACTCGCTGCTGACGCGCAGCCAGCGGATCAGCCACGAAAACCTGCGCGAGCGTGACGCCAACTGGCTGGGCGAGGCCGAGGCGTGGTTCATGGCTCAAGCAGGGGCAGGCAGCAACACACCGGCACGCGCGCCGATGTTCGCACCATTGCGCTTGCGCGACATGGATTTAAAAAACCGTATCGTCGTCTCGCCTATGGCCCAGTACAAGGCGGTGGATGGCTGCCCTAAAGACTGGCATCTGATCCACTATGGTGAGCGGGCCAAGGGGGGAGCGGGCCTCGTCTATACGGAAATGACCTGCACGTCGCCCGAGGGACGTATCACTCCGGGATGTCCGGGCCTCTATGCACCTGAACATGAAGCGGCGTGGAAGCGGCTGACAGATTTTGTGCATGCTGAGACAGAAGCCAAGATATGCTGCCAGATCGGCCATTCGGGGCGCAAGGGGTCCACGCGCCTCGGGTGGGACGGGATGGACCAGCCGCTGAAAGAGGGGAACTGGCCGCTCGTGTCCGCCTCTGCGATCCCGTGGTCGGATGAAAATGCAACGCCTACTGCGCTCGACCGTGCAGGCATGGACAGGGTGCGCGATGAATTCGTAGCTGCCGCTGAAATGGCTGACCGCGCCGGTTTCGACATGATCGAACTGCATGCGGCCCATGGCTATCTGATCTCTTCCTTCATCTCGCCGCTGTCGAACACCCGGGATGATGACTACGGCGGCCGCCTGGAAAACCGGCTGCGCTTCCCCCTTGAGGTGTTCCGCGCCATGCGTGCCGTTTGGCCTGAGCAAAAGCCGATGTCAGTGCGCATCTCTGCCAGCGACTGGGCCGGTGATGATGGGGTGACGGCGGAAGAGGCGGTTGAAATTGCAGCCAGGTTCGAAGCCGCAGGGGCAGACATCATTGATGTGTCTGCTGGCCAGACCTCGACACAGGCCAAACCGGTCTATGGCCGCATGTTCCAAACGCCGTTTTCTGACCGCATCCGCAACGAACGCGGCATCAAGACAATGGCCGTGGGTAATATCTATGAGCCGGATCACGTCAATTCGATCCTTATGGCCGGACGCGCGGACCTCGTCTGCTTGGCCCGTCCGCATCTGTCTGACCCTTACTGGACATTGCGTGCCGGCGCTGAGATTGGCGACCGTCAGGAAGCTTGGCCCAAGCCCTATGAGGCTGGACGGGATCAGGCCTGGCGCCTTGCCGACCGGGCGGCGGAAGCGGCAGGCAGGGTCTGATCATGCATGTGATTGTCACCGGCGGCGGAACGGGCGTGGGGGCCGAGATCGCGCAGACCCTGTCACGCGAGGGCCATACCGTAACGATCATGGGTCGAACACAAGCGCCTCTGGAAGCGCAAGGTTTGCCATATCAGATCTGCGACGTCACAGATCCGGGCGCCGTCCATGCTGCATTCGAAGCGGCGCGGGCGGATGCTGGGCCCATAGACGCCGTTGTGGCAAATGCCGGGGCCGCTACTTCTGTCCCGTTTCACAAGATGACGGCCGCCGATCTTACCGCCATGACCGACGTCAATCTTGGCGGTGTTTTCAACGTCTGGCAGGCTGGCTTGCTCGATATGCAAGAGGCCAAAGGCGGGCGCTTGGTGGCTGTCGCCTCAACAGCTGGTCTCAAGGGATACCCTTATGTGTCGGGATACTGCGCGGCCAAGCATGGTGTCATCGGATTGACCCGCGCCTTGGCGCTGGAGCTTGCACGTAGCGGGATCACCGTGAATGCCGTTTGTCCGGGTTTTGTCGAAACGCCGATGCTCGACCGCTCCATAGACAACATCGTTGAGAAGACCGGGATGAGCCGAGATGACGCCGCGAAATCACTGGCGGCGAATAACCCGCAAAAACGTTTCGTGCAAACAGGTGAAGTGGCGGACGCCGTGCATTGGCTGCTGTCTGATGCCGCGAAGTCCGTCAACGGTCATGCGCTGAGCCTGTCGGGAGGTGAGATATGACATCGACACCCGCGACAACACCGCTTGAGAGTGCATCAAAAGAGCGTTTGCGCCTGTGGCTGCGCTTTTTGAAAACCAGCCGCGCGATCGAAGCGACGCTGCGCGAAAACTTCAAGACAGAGTTCGATAGCACATTGCCGCGCTTCGATGTACTCGCAGCACTCTCGCGCTACGAAGGTGGGCTGAAGATGAGCCAGATTTCAGGGGTGCTGAAGGTCTCCAATGGCAATGTGACGGGCATCGTGGACCGTTTGGCCGAAGAAGGGCTTCTGGTGCGGGTGCCTGTGCCCGGTGATCGTCGCGCATCATTGGTCCGGCTTACCAAAAATGGGCGAGAAGAATTCGCGCGGCAGGCCGATGCGCATGAGGCGTGGATCGACGAGATGCTCTTAGGCTTTGACGCGCGCGCGGCGCGTGCCTTTGCAGACGACCTTCAGGCCCTGGAAGCAAGCCTACCCGAGGAGCGGAATACCAATGTCTGACACCCCAAAACACTTCTTGTGCCGCATGGAAGGACGTATCGCCCACGTGGCCCTTGATCGGCCAGACCGGAAGAACCCTCTGACATTCGAAAGCTACGCGGAAATGCGCGACTGGTTCCGGGGCCTTGTCTATCGCGATGATTTGGATGTGGTGGTCTTCGGCTCGAATGGCGGCAACTTTTCGTCCGGCGGTGACGTGCACGACATCATCGGGCCGCTGACGCGGATGAATATGAAGGAGCTTCTGACCTTCACCCGCATGACCGGTGACCTTGTGAAAGCCATCGTCAATTGCGGCAAGCCCGTGATTGCGGCGGTTGACGGGGTTTGCGTGGGGGCCGGGGCGATCATTGCCATGGCCTCAGACCTGCGCATTGCCACGCCTGAGGCCAAATGCGCATTCCTGTTTACCCGAGTGGGCCTTGCGGGCTGTGACATGGGGGCCTGCGCAATCTTGCCCCGGATCATCGGTCAGGGGCGGGCGGCTGAGCTACTCTATACCGGGCGCTCAATGTCCGCGGATGAGGGCGAGAGGTGGGGGTTTTACAACAAAATCGTTGCGCCAGACGCGCTGGAAAGCACCGCCAACGAGATGGCAGAGCGCATCGCGGCAGGACCAAACTTTGCCCATATGATGACGAAAACGATGCTGGCGCAGGAATGGTCCATGTCGATTGAGCAAGCGATTGAGGCTGAAGCGCAGGCGCAGGCGATTTGCATGCAGACCGGTGATTTTGAGCGCGCATACAACGCCTTTGTCGCCAAAGAAAAAACTGTCTTCGAGGGAAACTGATGGCAGATCAGAGCTTTCTTTCCTGGCCCTTTTTCTCTCCCGAACACGCGGCTCTTGCAGCCCGCGTTGAAAACGTTGCGCAAAGCCTCACCATCGATCACAGCGACACTAACCGCGCCTGCAAGTCATTGGTCAAGGCACTTGGTGAAGCGGGTCTTCTTGAACATACGGCGAGCATTGAGGGCAGACTGGATGTGCGCAGCCTGTGCCTTTGCCGCGAAATCCTGGCGCGTCATGACGGGCTCGCGGACTTCAGCTTTGCCATGCAAGGGCTTGGAACCGGTGCGATTTCCCTGTTTGGATCGCCAGAGCAGCGGCAGGACTGGCTGCCGAAAACCCGTGCGGGTGACGCCATCTCGGCGTTTGCTCTGACAGAACCCGGTTCGGGGTCGGACGTGGCCAACAACACAATGACCGCGGTGCTCGACGGCAACCATTTTGTTCTGAACGGTGAAAAGACCTGGATCTCGAACGGTGGGATCGCCGATCTTTACACGGTGTTTGCCCGCAGCGAAGACGCGCCCGGCGCTAAGGGCATGTCGGCTTTCATCGTGACGCCGGATTTGCCGGGTTTTGAGGTGGTGGAACGGCTTGATACGATTGCACCGCATCCGCTTGCCACACTTCGGTTTTCGGATGTCCGCGTTCCTGCCACATCCATGATCGGCGCGCCCGGGCAGGGCTTCAAAATCGCGATGTCCGTGCTTGATGTCTTTCGGTCCACCGTTGCTGCAGCCGCGCTGGGGTTTGCCCGCCGCGCGCTCGATGAGGCCCTTGCACGTGTAACCTCCCGACACGTGCAAGGTGCGCCTCTGGCGGATTTGCAACTCGTGCAGGGACACATCGCTGACATGGCACTTGATATCGATGCGAGTGCGCTGCTGATTTACCGGGCTGCCTGGGCCAAGGACAGTGGCGCCCCCCGCGTCACACGCGAAGCCGCGATGGCCAAGCTCTTTGCGACGGATCAGGCCCAACAGGTCATTGACAAGGCCGTGCAGCTTTTTGGTGGAGACGGAGTGCGTGCCGGCAGCACCGTCGAAACGCTCTACCGGGAGATCCGTGCCTTGCGCATCTATGAAGGTGCCTCTGACGTTCAGAAAGTCATCATCGCACGCCAGGCCCTGGCGGCCTATGGGGGAGGTTCCTGATGCTTGGACATACTGCGCATGTAGACACTTTCGCGCGGGACAACCTGCCGCCTGAGACGTTGCAACCTGACTTTCTGCTTGACGGATTTGACTACCCGGAAACGCTGAACGCGGGTTATGAGCTGACCGATGCCATGGTCGAAAGAGGCTTTGGCGACAACACGGCCCTCGTCGGAAACGGCCGGATACGCACCTACAAAGAGTTGAGTGACTGGACCAACCGCATAGCCCATGTGCTGGTAGAGGATATGGGCGTCGTGCCGGGCAATCGTGTGATGGTACGTTCCGCCAACAACCCGGCCATGGTCGCCTGCTGGCTTGCTGCGACGAAGGTTGGTGCGGTGGTGATCAACACGATGCCGATGCTCCGCGCCATTGAGCTTCAGAAATACGTCGAGGTGGCAGAGATTGATTTCGCGCTCTGCGACACACGGCTGATGGAAGAAATGGAGGACTGCGCGGCGCAATGCCCGAACCTGAAAGTCCTCGCATTTGACGGCACCTCAAATCACGATGCCGAACTTGACCGGCTCGCACTGGAAAAACCTGTGAGGTTCGGTGCCGTGGCCACGGGACGCGACGACGTGGCCTTGCTTGGGTTTACCAGCGGTTCAACGGGTGAGCCGAAGGCCACGATGCACTTCCATCGTGATCTGATGATCATCGCAGACGGCTATGCCAAGGAAATTCTGGGTGTGACGCCCGACGACGTCTTTGTCGGCTCGCCTCCGCTGGCCTTCACGTTCGGGTTGGGTGGTCTCGCGCTTTTTCCCCTGCGCTTCGGGGCAACAGCCACGTTGCTTGAGCAGGCAACACCACTCAAAATGGTTGAGATCATTGAGAAATACGGAGCAACGGTCTGCTTCACCGCACCCACCGCTTACCGCGTCATGTTGCGCGCAATGGACGAGGGGGCCGATCTGTCCAGCCTGCGCGCTGCGGTATCGGCGGGGGAAACGCTGCCGCAACCGGTCTACGATGACTGGATGTCAAAGACCGGCAAGCCGATGCTGGATGGCATTGGTGCGACCGAGATGCTGCACATCTTCATCTCCAACCGCTTTGATGATCATCGTCCGGCGTGTACGGGCAAGACGGTAAGTGGGTACGAAGCGAGAGTTCTGGCCGATGATGGATCGGAAGCACCGCGGGGCGAGATTGGGCGGCTCGCTGTGCGCGGGCCCACGGGCTGTCGCTATCTCAGAGGTGATCGGCAGAAGGGCTACGTGATCGATGGCTGGAACATCACTGGCGATACGTTCATGCAGGACGAAGATGGCTATTTCCACTTCGCAGCACGCAATGACGATATGATCGTATCGGCTGGCTACAACATTGCAGGACCCGAGGTCGAGGCAGCGCTGCTGAGCCATGAGGTCGTTGCCGAATGCGCCGTCATTGGCACACCGGATGAGGAGCGGGGGCACATCGTTCAGGCCCATATCGTGCTCGCCGAAGGCGCCGCCCGGGATGACGCGCAGGTCAAGGCGCTGCAGGATCACGTCAAGCTCACTATTGCGCCGTACAAATACCCGCGTTCCATCATTTTCACCGACGCATTGCCAAAGACCCAAACGGGTAAGATCCAGCGCTTCAAGCTCAAAGAGGCGCAGCCGTCATGAGCATCCGCCATCTTGTTCAGGCTTTATGGATCCCGGTCACAATCACGCTCAATGTGTTTTAGGAGAACGGATGCCATGGCGTTCGAGGTTCATCAACGGGTGCTTTTTCGGCACTGCGATCCAGCCGGGATAGTGTTCTATCCGCGATATTTTGAGATGATCAATGACGCGTTGGAGAGCTTTTTTGATCAAGCCATCGGCGCGCCATGGGATCAGATGCACCAAAATGCCGGTGTACCGACAGCGGAAATCAGCGCACGCTTTACCGCGCCAAGCCGTCAGGGGGACGAACTGACCATGCGGCTTGAGGTCAACAGAGTCGGGCGGTCATCCATGGACTACACCATGGGCGCGTCGGCGGCAGGAGAGCTGCGCTTCGAAGCAAAGGGCACCATGGTTTTCGTCAATCACGCCGGTAAGTCGACACCATGGCCGGACAAGATGCGTGCAAAACTGCAAGAACAGAAGGAATTGGCGGCATGAGCCACACGACAATCCATCCAGAAGGTTGGCTGCCGGCAAAGGGCTATGCCAACGGAATGCTCACCAAGGACGGCACGCTCCATATCGGCGGACAGATCGGATGGGATGGGAACAAGAAATTTGTCTCTTCTGACTTTATCGGTCAGATGCGCCAGGCGCTGCAAAACATCAGGGACATCGTCGAAGCCGCGGGTGGGCAGGTCAGTGATGTGACCCGCTTGACTTGGTTTGTCACGGACAAGGAAGAATACGCGCGCAGACAGGCCGAGGTTGGCGCTGCATATCGCGAGGTTTTTGGCCGCCACTTCCCGGCCATGTCTATGGTCGTTGTCTCCGCTCTTGTCGAAGACGAAGCAGTGGTTGAAATCGAAGCGACCGCGCATCTTGCATGAGCCTTTCGCGCGTTTTTATCTGCGATTACTAGCGCACACCCATCGGACGCTACGGAGGCGCGTTGTCGTCGGTCCGCACGGATGATCTGGCCGCTTTGCCGATCACGGCGCTGATGGACCGAAACGCCAGTATAGATTGGTCAGCACTCGATGAGGTTGTACTTGGCTGCGCCAACCAAGCTGGAGAGGACAATCGCAACGTCGCGCGCATGGCGGTGCTTTTGTCCGGCTTGCCGGATACGGTCCCGCCGGTCACGGTTAATCGGCGCTGCGCCAGCGGCATGGACGCGGTGATCGCTGCGGCGCGACGCATCCAGGTGGGCGAGGCCGAGCTTGTCATCGCGGGTGGGATCGAAAGCATGTCCCGTTCGCCGTTGGTGATGCCCAAGGCTGATACCCCGTTCTCGCGCCGGGCAGAGATCTTTGACACGACCATCGGGTGGCGCTTTGTGAACCCAAGGATCGAAGCCGACTTTGGCACTGACTCGATGCCCGAAACCGCAGAAAATGTCGCAGCGCAGTGGGATGTGACGCGCGAGGACCAAGATGCGCTTGCATTGTCCAGCCAAACTCGCGCCTTTGCCGCGCGTGCCGCGGGGCGGTTTGCCCAGGAAATCACGCCTGTCACGGTACGAAACGGGCGAAGAGGCGAGGCTGTGATCTCTGACGATGAGCATATCCGACACACGACGATTGAAACGCTCGCTTCGCTTCCCACGCCCTTCCGAGAGAACGGAACGGTTACCGCCGGCAATGCGTCTGGCGTCAACGACGGTGCCGCCGCATTGCTGTTGGCAAGCGAACGAGCCGTCGAAAGATGTGGCCTGACACCGTTGGCGGAGTATGAATGTGCAGCCCATGTTGGCGTTGCCCCGTGTGTCATGGGGATTGGCCCGGTGGATGCCATGCGCCAGGCTGCTGCGCGTGCCGGGCGTGATCTCAACGACTACCACCTCATCGAGTTGAACGAGGCCTTTGCCGCGCAGGCAATTGCAGTATGCAGGGAACTCTCCCTTGACCCAATGGATGCTCATATCAACCCCAATGGCGGCGCGATTGCCTTGGGCCATCCTCTGGGAATGACTGGCGCGCGTCTCATCGGAACCGCTGCGCGCGAGCTTAAGATCACAGGCAAAGACAGCGCTCTTTGTTCACTCTGCGTTGGCGTGGGGCAAGGCGTGGCTGTGTCACTGCGTTGCGCATAGGCTTCGGTTCAGCGCCTCATAGAGCTTTAAACTGCTGTTCAGTTCGACACATCTAAATGCTCTAAACAAAGATCCCAGCTGCACCTGATGCCAATAGGTGTCTGATCTCATGCACTCTGGCAGCGCATGCAAAATGACCATGTCCTTATGACACGCTCTTTTTCCGATTGACCTTCGACGCGGCACCGACACGGTAGGGCAGCAGGTACAACGTGACATGAGCGATGAAGACTGACCTTTCCTTCCCCAAGATGAACCGGGCTTACAATGCCACGTTCCAACCCGGTCGCCTGAGTATCGGGCTGTTTCTGCCCATTGAGGAATACGGACCCGAAGACGTCCCCACCTTGCAGCGGCACATCGAGCGGGTGCAATTGGCAGAGAGCCTTGGCTTTTCTGCTGTCTGGCTGCGCGATGTTCCATTCAACGTGCCTGCATTTGGGGATGTCGGCCAGATCTTTGATCCGTTTGTCTATCTCGGGGCATTAGCGGCATGTACGTCATGGATTGGCCTGGGCGTGGGCAGCGTCATCCTGCCCTTGCGCCACCCTGCGCATGTGGCGAAAGCTGCCGCTTCTGCGGACGTTTTGTCCGGAGGGCGGGTCATGTTGGGCATCGCCTCCGGGGACCGGCCCGAGGAATACCCGGCGCTCAACATGAGCTATGACAACCGCGGGGCGCGGTTCCGGGACAGTGTGAGCTACATTCGGACGTGTTTTGAGCATTTCCCCAAACTTGATGCAGCTCAGGGGAGGTTGAACGGGCACTTAGATATGTTGCCGAAGCCCATCGCGGGCCAGGTGCCGTTGCTGATCACTGGGGGCAGCCAACAAACGCCGGAATGGGGGGCGGAACACGGGGACGGCTGGATCACCTATCCTCGAAATGCCGAGAACCAAAGGGATCTGATAAGCTCATATCGCCGCCACGTGGCGGCGGTGTGTGGCGCGGACAAGCCTGTAATGCAATCGCTCTATGTCGATGTGGTAGACAGGCCCGCTGCCCCCACGCGCCCCATTGTTCTGGGGTATCAAACGGGCACGCCCTTTCTGCGGGACCATCTACACAGTTTGCAAGAGATGGGCGTGAACCACGTGGCTCTCAACCTGCGCTACAATTTCGATGATGTCGAAGATACGTTGAAGCGGATCGCGGACGATCTGCTCCCGCATTTCCACACGACCTAGCCGTCGGGTTTGATCAGACCAAGACCGCGTAAATAAATCCCGATCCCGGTTTCCAAAAGATCATCCGGCGGGAAGGGGGACGCCTTTCCGGGTGAGTTGCGCGCGAACAGTTCCACCACGCCGTGGCTCAATGCCCAGATATGTGCCGAGAACATGGACGCCGGTGGCCGTTTGTCTTCCGGAATATGCTCGGACAAGTCGCCGGCTGCCTTTTCCAAAACCACGTTGGCGCGGCTGACCACATCGGCAAGTTCAGGCGTCCGGTTGGTGGAAATGCCGCTTTCGAACATAGCGATGTAATGACCCGGGAAGCGACGGGCAAATGCGAGATAGGCCCGCCCCGTGGCCTCGAACGCCGCGAGGGCCGAAGGTTGCCCGGATTCGTAGGCATGCTCCATCAGATCCGCAAAGATACCGTAGCCTTGCCGCGCGCATTCTGCGATCAGGTCCTCGCGCCCCTCGTAGTGCCGGTAGACCGCCGCAGGGGTCACGCCCGCCTGCTTGGCCGCTTCGGACAGGGTGAACCCTGTCGGGCCCTTTTCCTCGATCAGCTTCAGCGCGGCTTCGATGAGGGCCTGACGCAGATTGCCGTGGTGGTAGCCGCGTTTAGGCATCCCAGATATCCGGTCCGCCACAGATGGATTTGCTTATTTTGCCAATGGCTTGCGGGTCTTTGTTCGTGTAATCAAGCCCGTGCAGCAGCGTGCGGATGGCGTTCAGACGCGCACGTCTTTTGTCGTCCGAGCGCACGATTGTCCACGGCGCATGGGGGGAATGGGTCCGATCCAGGGTTTCGCGGATTGCATCGGTGTAGGCGTCCCACCTCTTTAAGCCTTCAACGTCGATCCAACTCAGCTTCCACTGTTTCAGGGGATCGTTCTCGCGGGCGAGGATGCGGCGCAGCTGTTCCGCCCGGCAGACGTTCAGCCAGAATTTGAATACGTGCACGCCATCGTCGATTAACATAGATTCAAATGGGTTCACCTGGACAAAAAAGTGCTCGCGCTGTTGCGGTTTGCAAAATCCGAACACATGCTCGACCACACCACGGTTATACCAACTTCGGTCAAAGAACGTGATCTGACCGGCTGTCGGCAAATGCCTGATATAGCGTTGAAAATACCACTCAGCGGCCTCTTTCTCCGTAGGCTTCGAAAGAGCGACAACACGTGCGCCGCGCGGGTTCAGGTTCTCGCGGAACCGCTTGATCGTGCCGCCTTTGCCAGCCGCATCGCGCCCCTCGAAGACGCAGACAATGCGCGCGCCGGTCTCGGCCGCCCATTTCTGCATTTTGACCAGCTCGATCTGCAGCGCCTCAATCTGCGGCTCATAGTCCTTGCGCCGCATCCGCTCGGCATAAGGGTATGTCGGGGTCAGGATATCACCCTTGTCTGCGCTGCTGATCTTGTCACGAATATCATCCGGCGCGCCGGTCTCGTAGAATTCCGTGATCGCGCCGTCAAAGGGAAGGCTCATGGTCTTAGCCTCAAGTTACTGCTCTTAACATCAATATGGGTCAGAGAAGCGCTTAACGCAAACCCGCACGTGCAGCGACACGGTCGATCGCTTCAATAACGTCCTGAGGATGCGTGTGTTGTGGCATATGACCAACGCCCGGTAGCACGGTTACGTTGGCGCCCTCGATCTGGCCCGGCAGTTTGGCCGAATGCACGTCGAGCGGCACAATGGTGTCTGCATCCCCATGCACGACTTCAACCGGGACGGTGATATTGCCGTAACTCTTTGACATCTCGACCACATGAGGACGCAGCCAGTTTACCTGCCGCGCATTGGCCCGCATGGACGCCCGGCGCAGGATCAGGGCAGGGCCGACGTGATCGGTGTAGCCTTGGGGTGCCGTCTGCGGGGCAAAGATGCTGGACACCGCGTTGTCGATGTAGCTGTCCGGGACAAAGGCGGCCAGAACCGGCACCATCAGCCCGCCACCCCAGGCCGAGCCATTGACCTGATAGGTCCAATCAAGCTCTCCCGGCCACGGATTGGCAACACCAGCGACGGACACGATCCCGGCAAGCTCATCGAATTCCAGCGCCCATGCCAGCGCAACAATGCCGCCAAAGGAATGGCCCAATACTATAGGCCGCTTGACCCCCAGCTGATCCGTCGCCGACTTGAGCAGGCGGGCCTGCTCGGTTGGATTAGCGTGTGTCGTGGTCCAGGCTGATCGGTGCTGCGGCAAGATCTGGTCCGTCCAGCCCAGCCCGGGCCGATCAAGGATCGTCACCCGGTAGCGGTCCTTGACACGGTCGGCAAAGGCAAAGGTGAAATCGCGTGTGTTGCCGGATGCCCCATGGATCAGCACCAGATCGGGGCCTTCGCCCATCTGCTCGACATGCACGCTAACGCCGTCCACGTCGATGATCTGCCCCGTCGGAGGAAAGGCGGCAGCCGCGTCCCGCTCGCGCTTGGCTGCCAGAACCTGCACTACCACAAGGCCCAGGGCAACGAGGCCCAGAACCACGTAAAACGCTGTTTTCATTCCCTTACCCCCGAAGGTCGGTGCGGTCCTGCCCGATCCGTTCCATGTCGTACGGGGTGGTGAGATAAATCTCGCTCAGCCAATTGCCATAGAGAAGATGCGCATGGCTGCGCCACCGGTTGGTGGGGGTCTGCGTCGGATCGTCGCTTGGGAAGTAGCCGACGGGCAGAGCAATCTCGGCCCCTTCGACCTGCACCGAGGCGAGGTCGCGGTCATATTCCTGTTTCAGCGTGTCGCTGTCGTATTCAAAGTGGTTGAGGATGTAGAGCGCGCGGTGGTCCGGGTCTTCGATCAGGCAGGGCCCGGTTACGTCCGAGCCCAAGAGGATCGGTAGACCCGCCGCTTCGACCTCGGGCGCGCGCACTTCTGTCCAGCGAGAAACAGGCACCACGCAGTCGTCCGAAAACCCGCGCAGATAGGGCGATGCGGGTGACAGGTTTGCGTGCCGATACGTACCAAATTGCTTCGATTCCAGAAGATGTTTGGGCACCTTATGGAAGTGGTGCAGCATCGCCATGCCGCCCCAGCACACGCCAAAGGTCGAATGCACGTTGGTCTGGGTCCAGTCCATGACCTCCTGCAGCTCACCCCAATAGTAAACGTCTTCGAAATCGAGATGTTCGATGGGCGCACCGGTGATGATCAAGCCGTCGAACTTCTCGGCCTTCACGTCCTGAAACGGACGGTAGAAGCTCTCCATGTGCTCGGCGGCAGTGTTCTTGGTCTCATGCTCTGACATGCGGATCAGGCTCAGCTCGATCTGCAAGGGCGTCGCACCGATCAGCCGGGCAAACTGAGTTTCGGTCTGTATCTTCTTGGGCATCAGATTGAGCAGCCCGATCTTGAGCGGGCGGATGTCCTGATGCGCGGCCAGTTCCTCGTCCATGACCATCACACCCTCGTTCGTCAGAACGTCATAGGCGGGCAGGGTGGATGGCAATTTGATGGGCATAGGTCTGGTCCGAATGAAGTTTGAAGGCCGGACTTAGGCCGACACAGCCCGACGCTCAAGGGCCGTGGCAACAAGTTGGATGAAATCCGCTTCACCTTTGAGCGAGGCAACCCCGTCCGCTGTGACCGTCACGCCCCAGCGCGCCATCGCCTCGTATCGCGGTTGGCGGTGCGCGAGCGCGCGGGCATAGGTCCAGCGCACAAAGGCATCGGGGTCGACCTTGCCCTCGGCCAAACCTGTTTCGGCCAAATAGTCGGTCCAGCAGGACAGCAGGAATTCCGGCTGATAGGCCATCGGCTTCGGCGCTTTGTCGAACCGTGCGATCAGGGCTGCCGTGTGCGCCTCATCTCCCTTGATCCAGATCGGTAGTGCAACGGCGCTGAGCGTTGTCATGAGCGGATCGTGGTCATTCGCCGGATCAACCCATTCACAGATTGAACCGCCGGTGTCGCAGATGAAATGCGGATAACCGTAAAGCTGTTGCGCCCGCTCCGCGAAATGTCCGGTGTCGTTTAAGGCCGCGATCTCTGATTGGCGGAACTGTTCCTGCCGCTTGCGGTATTCGGCGATGGGCAGACCGCCCTTGGCCGGATCACCGGGCTTTCCAAGATAGGTCGAAACCGGGCTGAGATTGTGGAACGTGATGTTCGAGCCGATGTAGATGCTGTCGGACATCAAAAGGTCGCGTAAAAACGGCACCTTCATCGCCTCAGCCTTGGCGTTGTCGGTGATGCGCTCGCCCATATAGCGGGTGCCGATGCGGTAATCGATCGAGTAGTGAAACCAGTTACCACTGTCGCGCACTGTGGTGGACATATGTGTCTTGCCCAGGCCCGACATGCCAAAGACGAGCACACGCTTGGCTGGTGCTGCGCGCCACGCATCCGCATCGCGATAGAGCAAAGTATTCATGGTCCCCATGTCCCCGTTTTTCGGGCTGTCCTAGCGGCGCCGGGTAGGGCGGTCAACGCTCGCCCGTCTGAGAACTGTCAGGATGCGGCCATCAAGGATGACCAGCCCCAGCGCCAGGAGGGCAAAGCCGACAAAGGCGTTGGGTGACAGGGCCTCGTCCCGAACCAAGGCGCCGAGGACAATGGCAACCGGCGGGATGACAAGTGTGACCAGCATCAGGTTTCCCGAACCCGCCATGGCCAGCACGCGGTAGTACAAGAGATAGGCGCCAGCCGTGGCGACAAGTGCGTAGTAAGCGATGGCAACGATTGTATCGCTTTGGAGGTTAAGGACGATTGGCCCGTCTACAAACCATGCGAGGGGTACCGTGATGATCGTCGATCCGGTCAGCATCCCAGCCGCGGCCACTTGCGGTGGCAAGTCACCTAAAAACCGCCGTGCCCATACGCCGGCCAGCGCATAGCTGATTGTCCCCGCGACCACGGCCAGTTGCGCGAGGCTGCGCAAGTCAAAGGATCGGAAGTTGTCGAGCCCAATTGCTGTTGCGACACCGAAAAAGCCCAACAAGACCCCGAGAGCCTTGCGCAGAGTGATGCGCTCGTCCGCAAAGAACAGAGCTGCCGCAATGACGCCAAAGATGGCGGTCGCCGCATTCAGGATTGAGGTCAGGCCGGTTTCAATATGCAGCTGACCCCAGGCCATCAGGCCAAATGGGATGACGTTGTTCAAAAGCCCCATACCGATGAACGCCGCCCAGATGCGCGGATCGCGTTGGATCGTAAGGCGCGAGGCCAGCACAATAATCCAAAGCGCGCACATGGCCCAGAACGTGCGGTGTGCAACGCTCGTCAGGGGATCGACCTCATCCAGCGCGATGCGAATGGACAGGAACGACGCGCCCCAAATCGTGCCGAGCAGGATCAACTCGACCCAAGCGCGACCGGACAATGTTTTTTGCGATGTCATGCCAGTACCCTGTCAGGCTTGACCGTTCCAAGCCACCCGGAACCTGCGCAAAGAAAAACCCCGCCCGGTGAGGGGCGGGGTTTCCATGATCTGTCCCCGCGGGGACAAAGATCAGAACTTGTATGTGAACTTGATCCCGAAAGACATAGCACTGTTGTCTTCGAATATTGCTGCCGGGCGGCCCCCAGGAGCCGAAAATGCATCACCCAGCATGGTGTAACGAACACCGCCAGAAATGGCGAAGTCATCATTCACATCGTATTGCGCACCCACTGCAACGTGCCGCGATCCATTGTTTGGCCCTAAAGGTGATACGATGTTGTCGTCGCCAACGGTCGAAAAGCCAACAGCTACTGAACCGGACCATTTTTCGTTAAAGCGGCGACCGATACCGATTTCGAAATCATATCCATCTTCAAGATCGGTCAACGCGGACCCATTTGTCAGGAGTGCAAAGCCGGCGGGGCGGACGACGGTGTCGCTATAACGGGCATAACGAAGGCTACCGAAAACGAGCGTGTTGGCAGCGATGCCTGTTTGGAAATCCAGATTGATGGTTTCAGGTGTGTCAACGGTGGTTGTAGTCAGATCAGCAACAGCGCCGCGGGTTGCAAGCGAAATAGGGATACCGCGAATTGTTTCTGTCGTCGGCAAATCGTGTGTTGTTCCTGAGTTGTACGTCAGAGCTACGCGAAGCGCTATCGCCGGGATCTCATAGGCAGCGCCAACCACGTATCCGAAGTCGCCATCGGATGAAAAGTTGCTCTCGTATCCATTTACGCCGCTTGTCGTAAGTGGCGAAGCTGATGAGTTAAAAGCGACACCACCCAGCGTAACATTGGCAGAGACTTCTTGGTAGCGCAGGCCGCCATGTACCGACCAGTTGTCATTGAACTTATACCGAAGCAATGCGGTGACCGCGTTGCTGTCAACAGTTGCACCAGTGCCGCCAAGAATTGTGGTGGCGTTCGAGCCAGGATACAGCACATCAGAACCGTAGGGCTCATCCGATATTACTGCAAAGGACAGCTTGTCTGTCAGATCGTATTTCAGACCCAGATTCCAGATCAGAAAATCTTCGCCGACATTGTCAATCGGTTGGCCTGACAGTGGGCCAAGGGCCGGGCTGGTGATTGCTGCGCCGTCAAGCGACGGTTCGCTGTAGCCAAAGCTTAGCTCAACGCGGTTGCCTTCCTCAAACAGAATGCCAATCCGTTGACCGGAGCGGTCGAGGCCGACTGCGTGTGCGGAGACTGTGGATGCGAGCAAAGCCGCAACCGTCAGTAGACGGGTTTTCATGATGTTTCCTCCCAAAAGCGCGCGGCGTGAATGTCGAGTGGATGCGCCTTGGGCTCTTATAAGCCGGTTTCAAGGGGGGTGCGTCAATATTGACGCTAGGGCACATCAGGTCATGTGACGGAGCGTCATAAGCCTGTGACATTCAGGTCACAGCGCTTTGGACGCCCGCGATTCCGCCCAGATGTTCACATAGTTTCCGGCAAAGATGATCGCCGCACCGACGAAAACCCAGATGTCGATCACTTCTCCGTAGACCAGCATGCCGATCACGGCGATGGTCGGCAACCGTATGAAATCAATGGGCACGACCACTGTCGCAGGCGCAATCGCAAGTGCATTGGTCAGGCAGTAATGTGCCAACAGACCGGCGCATCCGATCAGGAACACCCACGGCCCGGTTTGCCAGTCGGGCAGGGCGATGTCTCCGTCATAGCCTGCCATGACCACCCCCATGACCAACTGCATCGTGGTAAGCCAAAAGAGGATAGAGGCGATTCCCTCGTGCCGCGTCAGCCGCTTGGTCAGCATGATTGTCAGCGCAAAGAAGATTGCCGACGACGCTGCGGTGATGACACCGGCATTCAGGCCCGCCATGTCAGGTCGTGCCACGATCAGGATACCGATGAACCCCATGATCGCCGCGAACGCGCGTACGGCGGTCAGGCGCTCGCCCAGGACAAGCGGGCTTAGAACGATCACCCAGATCGGCGAAGTGAACTCAAGGGCAAAGACCTGCGCCAGCGGGATGACGGTGACCGCGTAGAACCATAGGTTTTGTCCAGTGAAATGCGCCAGGTTGCGCACCACATGAGTGCCCAACCGGTCGGTGCGGATGCTGCGCCATGCGCCCGTCATTGCGACCAGGGCACAGACCACAACCACGCCAACCAGGCTGCGGTACATCATGATTTCAAATGTATCGAGGCTGTCTGACACCTCGCGCCCGGCCACGGCCATGGCCGAGAAGGACGCGATAGAGCCTGTCATCCAAAGGGCCGCCTTCAGAACTGGGCTCATTCCATGCCCTTGATCGTGTAGTCGCGGGCAATCCCGGCGGTCTGTTGCGCCCAATCGGACGCGCCCGCGCGCGCTTGATGTGCCTCGAACGCAGCTTGGTCGGTAAACGCCTCTGACACCGTCCAAACCAGAGGATCATCGGTCGGCACAACGTCGAAGCGGATGCAACCCGGTTCAGCGCGGGTCAGGCGCATATGCTCGGGCAGGGCGGCGCGCACCCGAGCAGCCTCTTCTTCCGACGCGCAGCGCAGAAACCCGTCCAGCGTCACTCCCATTCGATGGTGCCTGGAGGTTTCGAGGTGATATCATAGGTCACGCGATTGATTCCCGGCACCTCGTTGATGATCCGGGTTGCAGTCTCGCCCAGGAACTCATGGCTGAATGGATAGTAGTCGGCCGTCATCCCATCCACAGACGTCACCGCACGCAGGGCGCAGGCATAGTCGTAGGTCCGGCCATCCCCCATCACGCCGACTGTGCGCACGGGCAGGATGGCACAGAAGGCTTGCCAGATGTCGTCATAGAGCCCGTGCTTGCGGATCTGGTCGATATACACTGCGTCGGCTTCGCGCAGAATGTCGAGCTTGGCGCGCGTGATCTCTCCGGGGCAGCGGATGGCAAGGCCCGGGCCAGGGAAGGGGTGACGCCCGATGAAATGGTCCGGTAGACCCAGTTCGCGACCCAAGGCGCGGACCTCATCCTTGAAGAGCTCGCGCAGCGGTTCGACCAGTTTCAGCCCCATTTTTTCCGGTAGGCCGCCGACATTGTGGTGCGACTTGATGGTCACCGACGGTCCGCCGGAAAAGCTGACGCTTTCGATGACATCGGGATAAAGCGTCCCTTGCGCCAGGAACTCCGCCCCTTCGATCTGGTCTGCGTATTTCTGGAACACGTCGATGAAGAGGCGACCTATGATCTTGCGTTTGGTTTCAGGGTCGGATTGGCCCTCAAGCTCGCCTAGGAAGAGTTCCGTTTCATCCGCGTGGATGACTTGCAGGTTCATATTGTCGCGGAACATGCCCACAACTTCTTCCGCCTCATTCTTGCGCAGGAGGCCATGATCCACGAACACGCAAGTCAGCTGATCTCCAACCGCTTCGTGGATCAGGGCAGCAGCGACGGAGCTATCGACACCGCCCGACAGCGCACAGATCACTTTTTTGTCGCCGACCTGCTCACGGATGCGTTGCACCGCTTCTTCGCGATAGGCGCCCATGGTCCAGTCGCCACTGAACCCTGCCAGCCTCACGAAGTTTTCGTAAAGCTTCGCGCCCTTGGGTGTGTGATGCACCTCGGGGTGGAACTGTACCGCGTAGAAGTTGCGCGACGTGTCTGCTGTGATCGCGTATGGCGCATTGGGGGAGGTGCCATAGACCTCGAACCCCGGGGCCAGCTTCGACACGTGGTCGCCGTGGCTCATCCACACTTGCTCGCGCCCGTCGTCAAACCAGCCCTGGAGCAGGTCAAGTTGCCCCTCCGGTGTGACGAAGGCCCGGCCAAATTCGGCCGTCCCGCCGCCGCCCGAGATCTTGCCGCCGTCCACCTGGCCACCGAGCTGCTGCATCATCGCCTGCTGACCGTAGCAGATGCCCAGTACAGGAACGCCCATCTCCCACAGCGCTTCGGGTGCACGGGGTGAGCCAGGGCGCGTCACGCTATCCGGGCCGCCGGACAGGATCACGGCCTTGGGCGCTATTTCTGCAAGGCTTACGCCGGTGATGTTCTGGTAGGGGTGGATTTCGCAATACACATCCAGCTCGCGCAGGCGACGCGCGATGAGCTGCGTTACCTGGCTGCCGAAGTCGATGATGAGGAGGCGGTCGTGGCTCTGATCGGTCATGTCGCTGCAATAGGCGTGCGTGCGGGTGGTGGCAAGCGTTGGACTGGGGCGCTGCCCCAGACCCCGTGGTATTTTTGGTCAGAAGAAACGGACATGTCGCTTTTTTCTCTCGGGGGGCGCTATGAGCCTGCCTGCGATGCTGCGATGCGGTAATCACAGGTGCACCCAGTGATATGAAAAGGGGGATAGGTCATGGCCGAGGCAGCGATACGCAGACGGGGACGCGGGGGCGGTGGAGCCGCGCGCCGGGCCGAGCGCAGTGCGGTGTCCTTCGAGACGGCCCGCTTTATTGAGCGCAATATTCCCAACTTCGAGGTGCTGAATGAAGAGGCGCTCGAGATCATCGAGTACAACGCAGAGACGGTGCTCGAAGAGATCGGTGTGAACTTTCCCGACAATCCGGCAGCCTTGCAACGTTGGCGTGACGCTGGTGCCGATGTGGACGGCGACCGCGTGCGCATCCCGCGTGGTCTGGCGCGCACTTTGTGCAAGACCGCACCTTCATCCTACACCCAGCACGCCCGCAACCCGGCCCGGTCGGTTGAGGTGGGTGGCAAGAACCTTGTCCTCGCACCCGTGTATGGTCCGCCCTTTGTGCGTGATGCTGATGGCGGGCGTCGCTATGCGACGATGGAGGATTTCCGCAACTTCGTTAAGCTTGGCTATATGTCGAAATGGCTGCACCACTCGGGTGGGACCGTTTGCGAGCCGACCGATGTTGCCGTGAACAAGCGACACCTCGACATGCTGCATGCCCATATGACCCTGTCGGACAAGCCTTTTATGGGATCGGTCACCGAACCCAGCCGTGCGAGCGATTCGGTCGAAATGGCCGAGATCGTGTTTGGCAAAGATTTCGTACAGCGCAAGACGGTGATGACATCGCTCATCAACATCAACTCGCCCATGACCTTTGACGATGTGATGATGGGCGCGCTTGAGGTCTATGCCCAGGCGAACCAGGCGTGCATCATCTCTCCGTTCATCGTCGGTGGGGCAATGGCGCCCGTGTCTGTCGCCGGTACGCTGACGCAGGTGCTGGCCGAGGTGCTTGCCGGGATCGCCTATTCCCAACTGTGCCGCGCAGGCGCACCGGTGATCATTGGGGCGTTTGTGACGTCCATCGACATGAATTCGGGTGCGCCGACATTTGGCACGCCGGAAGCGGCACACATCACGTATGGCGCTGGCCAATTGGCACGCCGGTTGGGCTTGCCTTACCGGTCCGCGGGATCGTTCTGTGGATCCAAACTGCCCGACGCGCAAGCGGCCTACGAGACGGCGAACTCGCTCAATATGGGGCTGCTTGCTGGTGTGAACTTCATGTTGCACGCCTGTGGCTGGCTCGAAGGCGGCTTGGTCAGTTCCTATGAGAAGTTCGTGATGGATGCCGACCAGCTGGGCACGCTGCACCATCTGGCGGCAGGCGTGCAGGTGGACGAGAACGCGCAGGCGCTTGATGCCATACGTGAGGTTGGTCCGGGCGGACACTACCTGGGGTGCGCCCATACGCAGGCGAATTTCAAGGAGGCGTTCTGGAAGTCCGACCTGCTCGACTACAAACCGTTCGAGACCTGGGAAGACGAGGGCGCGCGTGACACAACGCAGCTTGCCACGCTTCGGGTCAAAAAGCTGCTGGCGGACTATCAGCAACCGGCCATGGACCCCGCGATACGCGAGGCCCTGGACGCCTACGTGGCCGAAAAGAAGGCGGCAGAGCCCGACAGCTTCATGTGATCAGGTCGCCATTTCGGTCTGTGCCGCGCGTAGGATGCGGGCTTCGCCGACGATGGCGATCAGAATATCGATGTGGCGCAACAGGCTGTAGGACGAATCGTCCGTCATGCGTTGCGCGTTCAGCTCGCCTTCGATCTCGATCAGGCGCATGAGTGCTGCGCCGTGGCGCGGCAGCTGGCCATAGCCCAATAGGCGCGGCAGGTGCGCGCCGCGGCGATAGTCCTCGGCCCCGATTCGTGCCGCGCGCATCAACAGGCGTGGGCGGCGTAGGGTGCTGAGCATGGTCAGAATATCTTGCATTTCCGGTCTCCTTTTTGGCCCGTCGCTCGTTCCCCGAGAGCGGCGTTGCAAGAACCATTGCACAACCTGAAGATGTGTTGCGCGTCTCCGGAGACGCCCGAACGTTCGTTTAGCAACTGTTTATCTTTTAGAAACAATGCTGCTCATCACGACGAATGTTAACGATCCGGTAATCAATGCAGCTTTAGGTTGTGTGGAAAATTCTGTGGACAACCCGCTGCGAATATCACGACACGCGGGGCCCCAAAGGGAAGAAGGACGGACACTACCGATGCGCAACAGCAATGCATTCTGCGCCACGGACCTGAACCTGCCTGCTTGGGTTCCGGACGCGGCCGTACACTATCTGGCTCATACCGAAGCGGGGCTGCCAATTCGCGAACTGGCGCGCAAGTCGGGGTGTCACGCTTCGACTGTGTTGCGTCAGATCAGGCGGTTCGAGACCCGGCGGGACGATCCCCTAGTGGACGCGGTGTTGCGCAAACTGGGTGCCTCTGTGGGTCGTGCGCGTTCGTCGGCTGACCATCGGCCCAAAAAGGATGACGCTGATATGCAAACTGCTTTCGCACTTGATCACGACACGCCCCCCGAAACCGCCGCCATGACCCAGGACATGGTGCGCATCCTGCGCCGTCTTTGCGAAACCGGCGCTGTTCTGGCCGTCGCGGTCGATATGCAAAAGGCGGTCGTGGTGCGCGATGGCGTCACGGGCAGCAGCACCCGAACAGCGGTGGTGGACCGCAAGGTCGCAGAAGCAATGGCGCTGCAGGACTGGATTGCTGCTGACCAGACCGGGCGCATCACCCGTTACAAGATCACTCCGGCAGGGCGTACAGCGCTGGCCGATATGATGGGCGAGGTGGAGCAGGAACAGCCCGGCTTTGCCGAGGCAGCAACGCCGTTCGCCGATCAGCACCGCCAATGGGGCGAACGCACCATACGGGACACCGATACAGGCCAGCCGCGCAAGGTGCGTTACAACCTTGCTGAATCACCACTCACGGCGCTGGCCCGGCGGCGAGACAAGGGCGGGCAGCCCTTTTTGTCGGACGATCTTGTTACCGCAGGGGAACGGCTGCGCGAGGATTTTGAGCTGGCCCAAATGGGCCCGCGTGTCGCCCAGAACTGGGACCGTTTCCTGACCGGTGGCGGACGTGGAAGCTTTGCCATGGACAGTGGTGTCGGCAACGGGCCAGAGGGCGCGCGCAATCGGGTCGCCGCGGCGCTTCGCGATCTGGGACCCGGTCTGTCCGATGTCGTTCTGCGCTGCTGCTGCTACCTTGAAGGGCTCGAAAGCGCCGAAAAGCAACTGGGGTGGTCGGCCAGGTCGGGCAAGATCGTACTGCGCATCGCGCTGATGCGGCTCAAGCAGCACTATGATGAAACAACAGGACCAGGCGGCGGTATGATCGGCTGATTGCCCCGCCTGGTGACTGCGAATGGCGTCGCGCTCCTCCCGCGGCGCCATTTTTTGTGCGGGGTTGACAGAAAGCGGCTCGCATTTGCGCTCGGTCAAAGAGAGCCGCAAATGTGCCGTGCATAAACGGGCAAAGACCAATTCCATTTGAATCAGGCTTTGTTCAAGATGCAGCATTTTCAAGTGCTCACGCGCATGGTTTCAACTGCCTGCCTGCTGATTTGCCAAGCGCCTACCGCTAATGCTGAATGGATCACGCATAGGTCTGTCGTGGTTGGCACGATGACCGAGGGCAGTTGGCACGAAACCGTAAGCCCTGATCGCTTGAGTTTCGCAGGATCACATCTGGTTGGTGTGGCTGTGGGCACCGACCAACCACTCGGCCACAGCCAGTTCAGCCTGGGTGCCGAAGCGCAACTGGTGGCTCATTTCGGTCGGCAGGATCACCTGGAATTGAGCGTACCCATTGTCCTGCGCTACCATCTTGGGAGGCCGACGGGCGTGGCGTCGCTGGCTGCGGGTCTGGGGCTGTCCTACGCCACAAAGGTGCCGCAAGTCGAAATTGACCGCAATGGCGCATCCCAGCGGTGGTTCATACACTGGATGGCAGAGGTTGAATTCGACTTGCCCGATCCGGCGGTTACATCCTTTCTCCGGCTTCATCATCGCTCAGACGGGTATGGCATATTTGAAGTCGATGCCGGATCAACCGGCTTTGTTTTTGGCGTGCGACGGCGGTTTTGATCGGGCGGGATCACCCGAATAACGCCATGTCCGACATGGCGTGTGCATAGCGGCCATGCGCCACGTGGTGTTTTTTGCAGTATCGCTTATGTTAGAAACAAGTTTAACGCTGAACCAATTGGCAGAGACCCATGCGCGACCTGAAGATCCCCGAGCAGAGGCACCCGGAAAAGGCGCGGCGGCCCGACAACCCGCAGCCCAAGAAGCCTGATTGGATTCGGGTCAAGGCACCAGTGAGCGCGGGCTACAAAGACACCCACAAGATCATGCGTGACAACGGCCTTGTCACCGTGTGCGAAGAGGCCGGGTGCCCCAATGTCGGCGAATGCTGGAGCCAGGGGCACGCCACCATGATGATCATGGGCGAAGTCTGCACCCGCGCCTGCACCTTCTGCAACATCGCGACTGGCAAACCACCTGAGGCGCTGGATGCATTCGAGCCTGGCCGCGTGGCTCACGCCGTTGAAAAGCTGGGCCTGAACCACGTTGTGGTGACGTCCGTAGACCGCGATGACATCGAAGATGGCGGGGCGGAGCACTTTGCCCAGACCATCCGCGCCATCCGCCACCGCAGTCCAGGCACGACGATCGAGATCCTGACGCCCGACTTCATCCGTTGCGACCCGTCCGTGCTGGAGGTGGTGGTCGAGGCGCGACCGGATGTGTTCAACCACAACCTTGAAACCGTCCCGGGCCTTTATCCCGAAGTGCGACCGGGCGCGCGCTACTTCCACAGCCTGCGTCTTTTGCAGCGGGTCAAAGAGCTGGACCCGACCATGTTCACCAAGTCAGGGATCATGGTGGGCCTAGGCGAGGATCGCCAATCCGTCATCCAGGTGATGGAAGATATGCGTGCGGCCGACATCGACTTCCTGACTATTGGCCAGTACCTGCAGCCCACACCAAAGCACCACCGCGTCGACCGGTTTGTGCATCCGGATGAATTCGCCTCCTACGAAAAGGCGGCTTATGGCAAAGGGTTCCTGATGGTATCAGCGACGCCGCTGACGCGGTCATCCTACCATGCAGGCGACGATTTCGCGCGTTTGCGAGCGGCCCGCCAGGCAAAATTCGGATAAGAAATCAGTATTCGGTATCGCGCGGTGTCGGGCATTGAGCCTTCGGCCTCTAGATCTTGACCGTGGGTGGCGCAACCTTTGGGTCTTGCATACAAATTCGCGCTGCGCGCTTGCCAGGGGCGCAGATATTTGTCACGAAAACAGTGATCCCGAAAACTGCTAAACCCTTCCTGACTAAAGTTTTAGTACCGTTTTTCGTGTGGCTTTACAAAGGGATACCACCCTAGGGAGAGGCAATTCCGCTTGACAGTCTTGGCACCCGCGGCGCATAGCGAGAATGCGGGATAGACACCAAGGAGTGCGCCCCATGACCGACCCGGCGGAGACCATCACCCTGCTCGAAGCGCTAATTGCAGGGCTTGATCCGCGCAAGAACGAGGTGGCGATTGCGCATCTGCAGGACGCCATCGACGCACTTGATGCAACGTCTCAGGGCGGCGAAACACGCTATGCCAAATCGGGGCGTATCGTGGATGGGCAGGTACAGAAAAAGGGCAAAGTCCGCCTGTTCAAGTGAACCGAACCTTTCCGATAAAAGGCAGGTTGCGATTGCGCTGCGCGTAGTCGATGCCGTAGCCCACGACAAATTCATCCGGTATTTCAAAACCCGTCCAGTCCGCCTTGACCTCGACCTCACGGCGGCTGGGTTTGTCGAGCAACGCAATGGTGCGCAGCTTGGATGGTTTGCGGCCTTTCAGCAGGCGAATGACGTGCCGCATGGTGAACCCGGTATCGACGATGTCTTCGACCACCAACACGTCGCGCCCTTCGATGGCACCGCGCAAGTCCTTGAGAATACGCACTTCCCGGCTACTCTCCATCCCATCGCCATAGGAAGAGGCCTCGAGGAAATCGACCTCGATCGGCAGGTCCAGCTCGCGTACCAGATCGGCAATGAACACGAATGACCCGCGCAGCAGGCCTACGACAACCAGCTTGTCCGTGCCCGCAAACTCGGTCTGGATCTCGCCGCACAAATCCTCGATCCGCGCCGCGATGGCCTTGGCCGAGATCATCTGGTCTATGACATATGGCCGCTCTGACATCTGCGTCCCCTTGATTTCATTGGGCGTTCGGGACACATGCCAGCAACACGTGTTCCTAGGTCACCTCTATCGCAATGCCGACCCACTCCGAAACCCGCTTCCTGCCTTACAGCCCGCAACAGATGTATGATCTGGTGGCGGATGTGGGAAAATACCCTGAATTCCTGCCTTGGTGCGCGGCCGCCCGCGTGCGCAAGGTTACGCCCAAGGGCGACCAAGAGGTGATGGAGGCCGATCTGGTGATCAGCTTCAAAGTGTTTCGCGAACGCTTTGGATCCTGCGTGGTGCTGTACCCTGAGGCGAAGAAGATCGACACGGAGTATCTCGACGGTCCATTTCGTTACATGAAATCCAACTGGTCCTTTGCCGAAGCAGATGGTGGCTGCGATGTGTCGTTTTTCGTGGACTTCGAGTTCAAGAATGCGATCCTGCAGGGCATTATCGGTGTGGTGTTTAACGAGGCTATGCAGCGCATCGTGCGGGCCTTTGAGCGGCGGGCGGCAGCGCTTTACGGATAAAGTGTAGGCTTCGCTGCCAACCGGCCCTTCGGGGAGGATTTTTTGAAACAGGGAAGCATGGACATCACCGCGTTGGTTTTGGCCTATGCGCATGCAGAACCGCCAGAGGATGTGTGCGCCGTCATGCGGCTGTCGGTGCTGGATTGGGCCGCGTGCGGTATTGCGGGGCATCAGGACGGTGCTTTTGACAGTTGGGCCGCGACGCTGACGGGGCAAGGCGCCGCGACGCGATTTGATGGGCGTGGTAGTGCACTGGCCGAAGCGGCGCTCGTCAACGGCACGCTGTCTCATGCGTTGGACTACGACGACACGCACTTTGCCCATATTGGGCACCCCTCTGTCGTTGTCATTCCGGCGGCCTTGGCGGTTGCCGAGGCGCGGGGCCTGCCCCTTGAGCAGATGGTTGACGCGGCGCTTGTTGGCGCAGAAGCATCGGTGGCCGTTGGGCTTTGGCTGGGGCGCGATCACTATCAGGTCGGGTTTCATCAAACTGCGACCGCCGGTGCCTTTGGGGCAACGGTGGCCGCCGGTCGGCTGCTTGGTCTATCGGCAAAGCACATGCGCGCGGCGCTTGGCCTGTGCTCGACCATAGCGTCAGGTTTGAAGTCCCAATTCGGAACCATGGGAAAGCCGCTAAACGCTGGACTTGCGGCACGGACGGGTGTCGAGGCTGCGCTTTGGGCGCAAGCCGGTCTGACATCGGCAGAGGATGGCTTGGCAGGCCCGCTGGCCTTTGGCGCAACGCATCACGGCGCGGGGGCGGATGTGCCATTTGCCTGGCGCATGGGATCGGTCAGCCACAAGTTCCACGCCTGCTGCCACGGTCTGCATGCGGTTTTGGAGGCTGTGCGTGACGTTGACCTGTCTGGTGCGGCGCAGATCACGGTGCACACCCACCCACGCTGGATGACGGTGTGCAACCAGCCCTCCCCAGACACAGGGCTGGGTGCGAAGTTTTCCTACCGGCATGTATTGGCCATGGCGGCGCATGGCCATGACACGGGCGACATCACCGCGTTCTCGGACGCAAATGCGCAGGATGCGGCGCTTGTAGCTTGGCGGGACAGAGTGGGGGTCGAGGCTGATGACACCCTGACCGAAATGCAGGCGCGTGTCGTCGTTGATGGCGTGGTCTACACCCATGATCTCGATGCCCCTTTGCCGTTTGATATGCGACAAGATCGCATCCACGTAAAAGCCCGCGCGCTGGTCGGCGCACGGGCGGATGAGATTGCGCAAGCCATCGAAGACGACGACTTGCCGCGTTTCGCTCAGCTGCTGACGTCGTAGGCGCGCTCGCCATGAACGGCGAGGTCGAGACCGTTGACTTCCGTCTCTTCGTCCACGCGCATCGGTGTCACAGCCCTTACGATCAGGACCAGCACAACCGTGACCACGGTGGTGAAGACGCCAACGATCACCAGTGAACCTAGCTGTGCGGCCCATGACCCAGCACCGAAGGCGGCGATCATGATCGTGCCAAAAATGCCGCCGACGCCGTGCACGGCAAAGACGTCCAGCGTGTCGTCGATTTTCAGCACGTTCCGGATCAGCGTGACCGCTTCCTGGCAGAGCACACCGGCTACCGCACCGATGATCAGTGCTTCAACCGGGCCGACAAAGCCGGAGGCCGGCGTGATCGACGCAAGGCCTGCAATTGTGCCGGTGACCATGCCCACAAGCGACGCCTTGCCGAATTTGATCCGCTCCCACAGCGCCCAGGTCAGCGATGCGGTCGCGGCCGAAATATGCGTGACTGTCAGCGCCATCGCGGCGCCGCCGTCGGCAGCCAGCTGCGATCCGCCATTGAAGCCGAACCAACCGACCCACAGCAAAGCCGCGCCCATCATCACCATGCCGGGATTGTGCGGCGGCGTGGTCTGGTTGTTCCGCGCGCCCAGAAACACAGCAAGGATGAGGGCCGCGATACCCGCGGTCTCGTGCACCACGATGCCGCCCGCGAAATCGCGCACGCCCGTCTCGCCAAAGATACCGCCATCGGCCAGCATCCCGCCGCCCCAGACCCAGTGCACGACCGGCGCGTAGCACAAGAGCATCCACAGGGCCGAGAACAGCAGGACAAAGCCAAAGCCGATCCGTTCGACATATGCGCCGACGATCAGCGCAGGCGTGATGATGGCGAATGTCATCTGAAAGGCGAAGAACAGCACCTCGGGCAACGTGCCCGACAGGCTGTCTGTGTCCACACCGCTCAGCAGCAGCTTGTCCAGACCACCCCAATAGCCCGAGCCGCCGCTGCCAAAAGCGATGGAATAACCTGCCACGAACCACAGCACGCTCATCAGGCAGGCGATGGCATAGCAGTGCATGAAAACGCTCAACACGTTTCGGGCGCGCACCAGGCCCCCGTAAAAAAGTGCAAGGCCCGGCAATGTCATCAGCAGCACCAGTGCGGTTGCCACGATGATCCAGGCGGTATCGGCTCCGTTCATTGTCCCCTCCGGATTTTTATGTGGGTGGGGCTGTGACGGAGGAGGGCTGCCGAAAAAAGAGGCAAGTTACGTCAATACCGCTGATTTGTGCAGCATTTCTGTAAGTGACTAAAAAGTGTGCAGATTTGGGATGTGATTGATCAATTTAAGTGCAAATCGTAAAGCGTTCTATTGCGCCGTTAGGGCCTGTTTCAGCAATTCCAGCGCATGATCCCGGGCCGCTAAACGGACTTTATCGCGGCCCATCGCGCCAAACTCGACGGTTTCGGTGCGTACACCGTGCCCGTCCGCGATGCCAAAACAAACCCGCCCTTCGGGCTTGAACTCCGACCCGCCCGGACCTGCGATGCCAGTGATCGACACGGCAAGCTGAACGGGTGCGTGGTTGAGAGCCCCGCGCGCCATCTCAGCCGCGACCTCTTCGCTGACCGCGCCAAATGCGCCAAGCGTATCCGAACTTACGCCCAGCATCTCCATCTTGGCGCGGTTCGTGTAGGTGACAAAGCCCCGTTCAACGACCGCGGATGATCCCGGTATGTCGGTCAATGCAGCAGCAACCATGCCGCCCGTGCAGCTTTCCGCTGTGGCGATCGTGATCCCGTGTTTTTTCGCGTAATCAAGTACATCCACGGCGAGGTTCATCTCATCAACACCCCATGCGCAAATGCGGCGAGTGCCATAACGCCGACGGCTGCGAACACACCCGCAATCACATCATCCAGCATCACGCCAAGCGCATCTCCGCGTCGGTCCGCCCAGCCCACAAGCCAAGGTTTCCAGATATCGAACAGGCGAAACAGGACAAAGGCAGCCACCCAGCCCGGCCACATGGCTAGGATGTCGATGCCCCGATCCCAAGCCGCGTAGCTGAGGGGGAACAGCGCAATCCACTGACCCACCACCTCATCTGCGACAATCTCTGATGGATCGTGATCAGCGGTGCCAGTTGTCATCTCCTTTGTCGCCCACCACGCGGCGACAAAGTACGCCGCAGCGGCCAGCGCCAGCAGGGGAAAGCCGCCCGCAACATGCAGTACCCAGGCTGCAGGCAGGGCGGCGAGCGATCCCCATGTGCCCGGGGCGGGCCGCAGATAGCCAACAAAACAAGCAGTGCCTAAAACCCGGGCAATCATGGCTTGATCAGCGCCGCAGTCGCGATGCATGCGATCCCTTCGCCGCGCCCGGTAAAGCCCAAACGCTCCGAGGTCGTCGCCTTGACCGACACCCGATCTTGCTCCAGCCCTATAATACTCGCCATCACGGTGCGCATCTCCGTCGCGTGCGGCCCGATCTTGGGTGTTTCGCAAATCAATGTGCAATCCACGTTCGAAATCTCAAACCCCATCTCGGCGGCCAGCGCCACGGCATGACGCAAGAAGATGTCGCTTGCGGCACCCTTCCACTGCGGGTCGCTCGGCGGAAAATGCTGGCCAATATCGCCGCGCGCCAAGGCGCCATAGATGGCGTCGGTCACTGTGTGCATCCCCACATCCGCATCCGAATGGCCCACAAGACCCCTGTCGTGGGGCACGCGCACGCCGCACAGGGTCACATGATCGCCGGGGCCAAAGGCGTGTACGTCAAACCCATTGCCCAGTCTAATGTCCATCGCGCCCTCGCAAGATTCTCTCTGCCCGCGCAAAATCGGCAGGCAGGGTGATTTTGAGATTGTCTTCATCGCCGGGGACGATGGCAACAGCAAGCCCATGGGCGCGGGCGACTTCGACGTCATCGGCCGCACCGCCGGGATGGGCGGCATGAGCCGCGCGGATCGGAGCCAGGTGAAAGCCCTGCGGTGTCTGTGCGCGGTATAGCCCCGTGCGATCCCGTGTGCCGGTCACCTGACCATCTGCGCCCGTCCACAAGGCATCCGTCACAGGCAGGGCGGGCGCGGCGCCTGGTGTTGCGTCCAACGCTGCAATGACCGCGGAAATGGTGGCAGAGGTCACAAGCGGGCGCGCCACATCATGCACCAGCACCCGGTCAGAACCTCGGACTGCAGCCAGCCCGTTGCGCACCGATCCAGCACGATCTTCGCCGCCCTCGACAAGCTTCACACCTTCCGTTCCAAGCTGGTCAATACGGTCGCTGTCGTTGCGATTGATGACCAGCACAATCTCCGCAATTTCTGTATGGCGGGCAAAGACATCCAGCGTATGCGCGATAACGGGCCGCCCCGCCAGCAGTTGCCACTGCTTCGGCACATCTCCACCGGCACGCACCCCGCGCCCTGCGGCCACGATCACGGCAGCGGCACGTCTCATCGCAGTTCATTTCCACTCATGCCCGATCTCTAGGCGCAGATGACCATCCTGTCCATGGCCTGCGGTTGTGCCTATTTTTTGGGCGGATGGTCGCCGTAATCAGCGCAAACCGCTCTGAGAGAATTGAGAAAACTCCTGCGGTGCAGTACCAGAAAGAAACGCACAAGTATTAGGCAACGCGCATGGCCGCTGGCCCCCTCGACATGACTGCTCCTGTGATGCTGGCCCCGATGGCCGGAATCACAGACCTGCCGTTCCGGTCTCTCGTCGCCCGGTTTGGGGCAGGTATGGTGGTGTCCGAAATGGTGGCGAGCCACGATATGCTCAACGCGCGCCCCGGCAGCCGCGAAAAGGCGGAGTTGGGACTTAGCGCAGACGGCACGGCCGTTCAACTCGCGGGTCGGGAAGCGGCCCCGATGGCCGAAGCGGCACGCATGGTCGCGGGGCAGGGCGCGCAGGTGATCGACATCAACATGGGATGTCCGGCAAAGAAAGTCGTGAACGGCTATTCCGGCTCTGCCCTCATGCGTGACCCGGACCACGCGCTGACCCTGATCGAAGCGGTCGTGAACGCTGTCGATATTCCGGTGACATTGAAAACCCGGCTCGGCTGGGACGACGCGATGATGAATGCACCAGACATTGCCGCACGGGCCGAAGCGGCGGGCATTCAGCAGATCGTGATCCACGGTCGCACGCGCTGTCAGTTCTACAAGGGGCAGGCGGACTGGGCGGCGATCCGGGCCGTTGTGGATGCCATCGATATACCCGTGATTGCGAATGGCGACATCGTTGACAGTGCCACCGCGCGCAAAGCGCTCGACCAGTCGGGTGCGCATGGCGTGATGATCGGGCGGGGTGCGCAGGGCAAACCTTGGCTGCTCGCCGACGTAGCGCACGCGCTTTACGGCACGCCTGCACCACATGTGCCGCGCGGCGATGCCTTTGCCGAGATGGTGATGGGGCACTATGACCACATGCTGCGCTTCTATGGCGATGTGCTTGGCCTGCGGGTCGCGCGCAAGCATCTGGGCTGGTTCATGGACACCGCAGGCACGCCCGCTGACCTGCGCCGCGCTGTGCTGACCGCGAAGACGCCCAATGCCACGATGGCGCTTTTGCTGCGCGCCTTGTGCCCGGAAACTGGGATGGCTGCGGCATGACGGGGGCAGGGGATCTCTGGGCGTCGTTGCCCGTACCGGTCATCATTATCGGACCGCAGGACGAGATTGTGGACATCAATTCCGCTGCCGAAGGGTTCTTCAACTCCTCGGTCAAGACGATGAAGGGCCTGCCGCTCTGGGACGAGCTCGCGGTCGATGCTCCGCTCGAAGACAACCTCGCCCGCGCCCGCAAGAACGGCACGCCGCTGTTCGTCAATGACGTGGATGTGGGCCACGGCCAGCGCGCGCCGCTGCAATGCGCGCTGCAGATCGCACCGCTGATCGGCGCGCCGGATCACATGGTCCTGATGATCTCACCCCGCGAGTTGTCGGGCCGCATGACCCAGAACCACTCGGTCAAATCCGCCGCCAAGTCGGCCATCGGCATGGCCGAAATGCTGGCGCATGAGATCAAGAACCCGCTTGCCGGCATCACGGGTGCCGCCCAGTTGCTCAGCATGAACCTCAAGCCCGAGGATCTGGAACTGACCGACCTGATCGTGGAAGAAGGGCGGCGCATCGTCAAACTGCTGGAACAGGTCGAACAGTTCGGCAACTTGTCCCCACCGGACCTCAAAGCCGTGAACATCCACGACGTGCTTGACCGCGCCCGCCGCTCCGCGCTGTTGGGCTTCGGCGCACAGATGAAGATCATTGAGGATTACGACCCCTCCCTGCCGCTGGCCTATGGCGATCCAGACAAGCTGCTGCAAGTCGTCCTCAACCTGCTCAAGAACGCCTCGGAGGCGGCGGGCGACAATGGCGGTTCGATCCGCCTGCACAGCTATTTCGAACACTCCTTCCGCCTGCGCCGCGCCGACGGGTCTGGCCAATCCTTGCCGCTACAGATCGAAATCATAGATAATGGCCCCGGTCTGCCCGAGGCCATCGCCGCCGACATCTTCGATCCGTTTGTCTCGGGCAAGGAGAATGGCACCGGCCTTGGCCTTGCCCTCGTGTCTAAGATCATTTCCGACCATGGCGGTTGGATCTCCGTCACCTCCGCCCCAGGCAAAACCGTTTTCCGTCTTTCACTGCCACGCGCACCAAAATCAGCGCAACTTCATTCCGACCAATCAAAGGACTAGCACATGGATGGCACCGTTCTTGTCGCCGATGACGACCGCACGATCCGCACCGTTCTGACACAGGCGCTCACACGGGCGGGCTGCAAGGTCCACGCCACCTCCAGCCTGACAACGCTCATGCGCTGGGTGGGCGAGGGCAAAGGCGATGTGGTCATCTCGGACGTGATGATGCCCGACGGCAACGGGCTCGAAATGCTGCCCAAAATCTCCGAAGATCGCCCCGGCCTGCCGGTGATCGTCATCAGCGCCCAGAACACCATCATGACGGCCATCCAGGCGGCGGAGGCCGAGGCCTACGACTACTTACCCAAGCCCTTCGATCTGCCCGACCTGATGAAGCGCACGGCCAAGGCGCTGGAACAGAAGGCCCACGCCCCTGCGCGCGAGGAAGAGGTGGACCGCCCCGACGAGCTGCCGCTGGTGGGCCGTACTGCGATCATGCAGGCGCTCTACCGTGTCGTCGCACGGGTGATGAACACCGACCTGCCGGTCTTGATCTGGGGCGAAAGCGGCACCGGCAAGTCGCTGATCGCGCGCGCCATCCACGATTTCTCTGACCGCCGAACGCTGCCGTTTGTCACCGTCACCGCGTCCGAACTCCAAGACCTCGAAGGGCCCGCGCGCGTGCTTGCACGGGTCAAGGGTGGCACACTTCTGATCGACGAAATCGGCGACATCCCCGAGGAAATCCAGGCCCGCATCGTGCGTATGATGGACACACCCGGCGAATACGTCCCACGCTTCCTCGCCACCTCGCAAACCGACCTCACAGCCGCGATGGAGGCGGGGCAGGTGCGCAAGGACCTCTACTACCGCCTGTCCGGCGCCACGCTCAACGTGCCAGCCCTGCGCGAACGGGTGGATGACATCCCGCTGCTCGCCGAACACTTCCTGCTTAAGGGCGAAAAGACAGGCCAGCAGCGTCGCGTGCTTTCGGACGCGGCAGCAGAGATTTTCCGCACCTATTCGTGGCCGGGCAATGTCCGCCAACTTGAAAACGCGGTGCGCCGCCTTGGCCTCACCAGCAGAGCGGTGGAAATCTCCGCCTCCGAAGTCGAACAGGTGCTGGGCAGCCAGCCGGAACTGGAACCGATCCGCAGCGCAGGCGATACCGAAAAGCTGGGTGCCTCCGTCGCCCGCCACCTCAAGCGTTACTTCGACTTGCACGGCAACATGCTGCCGCCCCCGGGCCTCTACCAGCGCATCCTGCGCGAAGTCGAAGCGCCGCTGATCGAGATTGCCCTCGATGCCACCGGCGGGAACCAAGCGAAATGCGCGGACCTGCTGGGCATCAATCGCAATACTTTGCGCAAGAAAATCACCGATCTGGATATTGAGGTGACACGCCGCCGCAAGTTGATGTAATACTGCCACACAACCCGTGGCATCTGCGCCTCAACGGTGCCGAAGATCACGGGATATGGCGGTAAGGCACAGACGTGCCACATCATCGAGGGCGCACTAAAGTGGCATCCGGAACACGCACCAGCTGGTGGATGACGCTGGGTCGATTGCGAAGACGCAGGCGCGTGCGCAACCTTGCGACGCTGGGATTGGTTCTGTTGGCGCCTATTCTGGCGCTTGCAACCTCCCTTGTCCTCGGCCCGCTGGATCAGGGCGCAAACACGCTGTCCCTGCGGCTCGTTTTGCTGGCCGATCTGGTCTATGTGCTGCTGCTTGTCGCGCTGATCCTGTCCCAAATTGCACGGCTGATTGCGGCACGGCGCGCCAAATCTGCGGGCTCCCGCTTGCACCTGAGGCTGACCGGAGTTTTCGCGCTCCTCGCCCTGATTCCTACGGTGACGGTCGCTGTCTTTGCAGGTCTCACGGTGAATATCGGGCTCGAAGGCTGGTTCTCTGACCGCGTCAGCCGCGTGGTGGGCGCGTCACTTGCCGCGGCTGAGGCCTACGAATCCGAACAGCGCGAGGATCTGATCACTGATGCTCGGGCGCTGGCGCGGTACATTGACACCGTCCGGGGTGCCCAGATCGTCAGTGACCGCGAGGTGCTGACCGATGGCCAGTTGCAGGTCCAGCGTGGCCTGCGCGAGGCATACATCATCGACGGCACCGGGGATATCCGGGCGCGCGGCGACCGATCCTATCTCTTTGATTTCGAACAGCCTTCGGCGGATCAAATCAAACAATCCCGCGACATCGGCGGGCTTGTGATCCAGGACTGGGACAACAACGAATTCCGCGCGCTGGTGCCACTCGCCAGCTATGTGGATCGGTTTGTCTATGTCAGCCGCGATGTGGATGGCGAGATTCTGTCACTTCTGGACGAAACCAAGGAAACCGTGCGCCTCTACCAGCAGCTTGAAAGCGAACGCGGCACCGTGCTGTTCCAGTTCGGTCTGCTCTATCTTGGCTTCGCCGTGATCCTGATCCTTGCCGCCATCTGGCTGGGTCTGTGGTTTGCTGAACGCTTGTCAGGCCCCGTCGGGCGTTTGACGGGTGCCGCACAGCGCGTCGGTGCGGGTGACCTCGACGTGCAGGTGCGCGAAGAGGAAGGCGATGATGAAATCGCCATGCTTGGGCGGTACTTCAATCAGATGACCAAGCAGCTCAAGGGCCAGCGCCAGACGTTGCTGGCCAACACCGAACAAATCGAACGCCGCCGTCGCCTGTTCGATTCCGTGCTCAGCTCTGTCACTTCCGGCGTTGTGGGCGTGGACGCGCAGGGCCGTGTCACATTCGCGAACCCTTCTGCCGCGCGTCTGCTCGATTGGCAGGAAGGGCGCGAGGCCGTGCCGCTTGCTGTTGCCGTCCCCGAATTTGCCGCGCTCTTCGCGCTTCTCAAGGCCGGACCGCAAGAGGTGGCAACGGGCGAGGTTAAAGTCACACGCGGCGGTCGCCTTGAAAACCTGCTGGTCCGGATGTCCACCCGCCGCAGCGTCGAAGGTACGCTTGAAGGGTACGTGGTTGCCTTTGACGACGTGACTGACCTTGTGTCGGCACAACGGATGGCCGCGTGGGGCGATGTTGCCCGACGCATCGCGCACGAGATCAAGAACCCGCTCACCCCGATCCAGCTCAGCGCGGAGCGGATCAAGCGCAAATTCAGCCCGAAACTTGGGGAAGAAAGCGACAGCCTCGAACAGATGACCGATGTCATCGTGCGCCAGACAGGCGATCTGCGCCGGATTGTGGACGAGTTTTCAAAGTTCGCGCGCATGCCAGAACCGGAGCGCAAGAGCGAGGACCTGACCCAGCTTGTTCAGGATGCCGTCGTATTGCAGCAGTCAGGCCAGCCTGATGTGCAGATCGTGGCGGATCTGCCAGACATGGCCATACATGCCGAAGTCGATGCGACCATGATCTCCCAAGCGCTCACAAACTTGGTGAAGAACGGTGGCGAAGCCATTGAAACCTTGCAGAAGAAAGGCGCTCCGGAGGGTCATGTACCCCGCATCGAAGTGGCCATGAAGACGGACCCGACCGGCGCAGTGATCGCAATCTCGGACAACGGCATCGGCCTGCCCGAAGATCGTGCGCGCCTGTTCGAACCATACGTGACGACCCGTGACGAGGGCACAGGCCTTGGCCTGCCCATCGTCAAAAAGATCATCGAAGAACACGGGGGCACTTTGACCCTCGAAGACGCGGCCCCGTTCGAGGGCCAGACACATAGCGGCGCCAAGGCGGTCATCACGTTGCCCGTCCTGGCAGTCGCACAGGCAATTGAGGAAGAGGAAGCAGTATGAGCGATATCCTGATCGTAGATGACGAGCGCGACATCCGGGAACTGATCTCGGACATTCTCAAGGACGAGGGGTATGCGACCCGGCTTGCCGGGAACTCCGACGATGCGATGTCGGCCATCAATGATGCCGAACCGGCGCTGATGATCCTCGACATCTGGCTCAAGGACAGCCGAATGGATGGGATCGACATCCTAAAAGCGGTCAAGCGCGACAATCCGGGCGTGCCCGTGGTGATCATCTCGGGACATGGTAACATTGAGATTGCGGTCGCGGCGATCAAGCAGGGTGCCTACGACTTCATTGAAAAGCCGTTCAATATCGACCAGCTGCTGGTCGTCATTCGTCGCGCCATGGAAACCTCTCGCTTGCGACGCGAGAACCAGAGCCTCCGCCGCCCGGAAGTGGCTGAGGCCAAGATGATCGGCGCCTCCGCCAGCTTCCGCGCGCTGATCTCGCAGCTCGATAAGGTCACCAAATCCAACGGTCGGGTGATGCTGACTGGTCCCGCGGGCTGCGGGAAGGAGGTCGCTGCGCGTTACATTCATGCCAATTCGAACCGTTCTGACGCGCCCTTTGTCACCGTGAATTGTGCCGGTGTTGCGCCTGAGAACATGGAAGAGGTTCTGTTCGGCAAGGAAACCGCCGACCGTGGGATTGAGCCAGGGCTGCTGGAGCAGGCCCATGGTGGTGTGATCTATTTCGATGAGGTTGCCGACATGCCCATCGGCACGCAATCCAAGATCCTGCGCGTGCTGGTGGATCAGCAATTCCAGCGGGTTGGCGGGACGGATAAGGTGCGTGTGGATCTGCGTGTCATCTCGTCCACCAACCGCAATCTGGAAGAGGCTATTGCGGCCGAGACCTTCCGGCAGGAATTGTATCACCGCCTCAATGTCGTGCCGATCGCGGTGCCGAGCCTTGAGGATCGGCGCGAGGATATTCCGGTTCTGGCCTCGCATTTCATCTTGGAATGCAACACGGCGCAGGGCTTACCGAAGCGGGAGTTGACCGAGGATGCGGCGGCTTTGATGCAGACGATGGTGTGGCCGGGGAATGTGCGGCAGCTCAAGAATATGGTGGAGCGGGTGCTGATCCTGGGCGACGGGACCGGGCCGATTGATGCCAAGGAATTGCCGGGCTCAGAGGAGCCTGCCAGTGAGGAAGGGCGCGTGGTTCTTTCGGGGGCGCTGGCGACCCTGCCGCTGCGGGAGGCGCGCGAGGCGTTTGAGCGGGAATATTTGCTGACCCAGATCAATCGTTTTGGGGGAAATATCAGCCGGACGGCCAATTTTGTGGGGATGGAGCGGTCGGCTTTGCACCGCAAATTGAAATCTCTGGGGGTGGTGACCTCTTCTAAATCGGGGGCGCGGGTGGCGCATCTGGATGAGGAAGAGGTGGAGGCGTCCTGACGTGTCCCAGCGTGGGACACTTTCCAAAACGCCGCAATCACAAGGGCTTAGCGGGCGCTCAAATCCTTAATTTTGTTAACCTTTGCGCACGTCAAGCTGTGCCAGCACGTCGAGACCTTGCATGTTCAGAAAGTGCAGCATGTCGATGAACACCCAGTTCTCGGCCAGCTTGTCGCCATCGCGGCGATAGATGTCGACCACGCGCAGGTCGGCCTTGCGACCCGAGGGCGGCAGGCCGAGATAGGGACCTGTGCACTCCATCGTCAGGTTCGGCCAGCCGAAGAAGCCGCCATAGGTCCCTTCGGCCATGCGGCAGATATGGCCATTGAACGTCCGCGCGCCCAGTTGGGTGCGGAAGGGGCGCTGGTGCTGTTCGATGTAGCGGTCGATGGTGTAGGTGGCACCGATGCCCGTCGGCCCCCACCACAGCATATCGTCGTGCCAGTGCTGGCGCAGCTCTTCGCGCGGGTCGGGCGGTGTTTCGGTCGCGTTCACGGTCGAGATCATGCCGATCATCGCGTTGATCAGATCAAGCGTCGCGGCACTCTGTGCCGGGTCCTGCGCATCTGACAGCACGCCATCCTGCGTCATCGGACCGGGCTGCACCAGTTGTGCGCCGGTCATGCCAGGCAGCGGATACTGACCGGCCTGTGCCATCAGGTGCAAGAGATCGCAGAAGAAGGCCTGTTCGATGATGCGCCCCTCGGACACGCGGCTGAACTCGGCAAAGCGCAGCATCACGATCTTGCCCGTGGGCTGAATGCCCAGAAACGGCGCGTCAAAGAGCGCGAGGATGTGGCCCATGGCGCAGACCCATGTACCGGGCGCGCCATCAAGGCTGTTGTCCCCGGCAAAGAGCACGTCCACCCGCCGCTGCGGGCTGCGCAGCGCCGCTGTCAAAGGGGTCCAGAACCGGTCTGCCACGGCGGCGATGCCGCGCTGGTCGTGCCAGGGGTGCATGCCGCGCCAATGCACGTCGGGCTCCATGTGCAGGGCGAGGGCCTTGCGCATGTCGCCACCGCGTGCGGCATCACTGATGGCGGCGTGATGGGCCAGCACGATGCTTTTGGCGTCTTGCAGGCGGGTGGCGTTCTCCGACAGGGGGCCTGCGTCGGCCGTGTGTGGTTTGGTTGTGTGGGGCATCGGGGTCTCTTTGAGGGGCCGGGTGGCCCTGGGGCCTGAATTATCCTTGGGTGACAACGCGGAATCTGCCATCGCCGGTGCGGATGGCGCAGCTGCGGGCGTTGAGCCGGGGCAGGGTGGCTGACGGGCCGGGGGGCGCTGCCTTGGACACGCCTTGGGGGCAGGCGGGGATTTCGACGGGCCGGTAGCCCAGATCGCCCATGCATTGCCCTTTGACCCGCGCGCGCAGGTTGGCGTTTACATCGACGGTATAAACCTCGCCCGGCACCCAGTAGCCGCCGTGGGTGAAGCAGTGGCCATGTGCGTTGCAGACCCGGCGCGGCACGTAGCGCGGCGCACCCTGACGCACCCGGTTTGCCACGGGCGCATCCCGCAGGGCGCGGACGTCGCAATTGGTGTCATCCCGTTCGAACTGCGCAAAGCTGACGCCCTCGGCATAATAGGTCGAGAGCGGCAGGCAGCCGGACAGGGCCACCGGCAGGGCAAGGAGCAAGAGCGCACGCATCGCCGTGACAGTGCCGTAGCTTGGCCGTTTTGGCAATCGGGGTTTGGGGTGCGGATGGGGTGTTGTGCGGGGTCGTGAGCGGAGGTTCGCGTAAGAGGGGATGAGTGGTGGGAGGCCAAAACGAAGATTGAACTTGTCTCCTTGTGAGACCAATCTGACTGCATGTTCAGACCTAAGCGCAACCTTAAGAGCCACCCGGAAAAGCGTTGGCAACAGCGTGACCGCGTGTTCTTCGGGTTTGGTGCCTGTCACATTCTGGCCGGAGTATTTCTGGAAGAGATGTCAGTGGAGGGGTTCTATGGAGAGTGGATTGAGCCTGGTGATGGTTTCCGCGGCACCCACGTCTATGCGACCAATGGTGTGCTCGCATTTGATTTTCATGGCTATTCTTATCGCGACAATCTGCTCTCACGATATTGGAAATGGCATCAAGAGCAATTCTATGGGTGGACAGCGACTGTGATAGCGGTGGACTTCTGCCTGCTTGATACGTCCGAATTGAACAAGCGGCAGCACCGGGGTCCCGATCAATACTTCGGTGACCCGATCCCCAGAGCAAGAAAATTCATAAATTCGCACAGGATGCCATGTGAGCGCATCTAGAACTGCCACCGACGACAGGTTTGCCAGCAAACCCGCCGCCAAGCCGGTCCAATACAAGCCCGTGGGCTGGTGTAACGCCGGACGTTCGGCAGCGCTTTATGGCAGCCAAGCACATCTCACAGAAATTCGGTTTACTACAGTATCCAAAACACCAGCCCGTCGGGACGGGCCCCATGTTGGACCGGCGCCTTCGGCTTGATTCCGGTCCGGTCAGCGCTCTGAACACACGGCTGTTGTGTTCGCATACTTACTTCCAGATCAATCCTATGTCGCCGTCCGGTTTCATGTCGTCCGGATGCGGCGCCCACATCACGCTGCGGCGTGGATGCCGGGCCAAGCGTTGACCGCTTGCCCCCTGTCTGTCATGCAAAGGGGCCGAGTGTGCTGCGATGCGGCGCGTCATCACGGGGACATGGATGAAGGTCATCATCTGCGGGGCAGGCCAGGTGGGTTGGCAGATTGCCCGCCACCTTTCGGGCGAGCGCAATGACGTGACGGTGGTCGACAATGACCCCGATCTGGTGCGGCGCGCGACCGATACCTTGGATGTTCAGGGGGTTGCGGGCTTTGCCAGCTACCCCGATGTGCTCGACCGTGCAGGTGCGCGGGATGCCGACATGGTCATTGCTGCGACCTATTCAGACGAGGTGAATATGGTCACCTGTCAGGTGGCCCACTCCGTTTTTGGCGTGAACCGCAAGATCGCGCGGCTGCGCAGCCAGTCTTATCTGACGGCGATCTATTCTGACCTTTATCGCCGGGATCACATGCCTATTGATGTGGTGATCTCGCCCGAGAAGGAGGTGGCGGCGGCCGCTTTGCAGCGGTTGAGTGCGCCTGCGTCCTTTGACACCGAGATGTTCATGGACGGGCAGGCGCAGCTTTTGGGCATTTCGCTGGATGCGGATTGCCCGGTGCTCAATACCCCGTTGCGCCAGTTGACCGACCTGTTTTCGACCTTGCGCGTGGTTGTCGTTGGCGTGCGTCGTGAGGGGACGCTGTTTGCGCCTGAAGCCTCGGACCAGCTGTTTGAGGGCGATGATGCGTATGTCTTTGCCCATGTGGATGACGTGCCCCGCACCATGGAGGTGTTTGGCAAGACCATGCGCAAGCAGGAGCGTGTGGTCTTGGTCGGTGGGGGCAATGTTGGTCTGACCGTGGCCCGCGCGCTGGAGCAGCGTGCCAGCCGGGTGCGCGCCAAGGTAATCGAACGCAACCGCCGTTGTGCTGAGCTTGCCGCTGAGGGGTTGGAGCGCACGATTGTTTTGAACGGCGATGGCCTCGATGTGAACCTGTTGGCTGAGGCGGGGGTGAGCCGCGCCGACGCGATGCTGGCCGTGACCGATGACGACAAGACCAACATGCTGGCGGCCGTGCGGGCCAAGGCCGAGGGGTGTCCCTATGCGATTGCGCTGATCAACGATCCGACGCTGGTGCCGATGATGGGGCCGCTGGGGATTGACGCCTATATCAATCCGCGTGCGACGACCGTGAGTTCGATTTTGCGCCATATCCGGCATGGGCGTGTGCGCTCCGTCTATTCCATTGGGGATGCGGATGCGGAGGTGATCGAGGCGGAGGTGCTGTCGACCTCGCCGCTTGCGGGCAAGAAGATCAACGAGATTGATTTTCCCGAAGGTGTTCTGGTGGGGGCCATCCGCAAGGGGACGGACGTGATCCGTCCCGTGGGCAACACCCGTATCGATGAGGGCGATGTCGTTGCCATCTTTGCCCTGGCCACCGATGTGCCCGAGGTGGAGCGCCTGATGCAGGTGTCCATCGACTTTTTCTGATGCCGGACCGGGCGCATCCCCGTCAGCCGTTTTGGGCGTCTGTTCTGCAGCTTCCGTTGTTTCTGCTGCTGGTGGGCGTTTTTTCGGCGGCGATGCTTGTGCCTGCCATCTATGGCGGCGTCGTGCGCGATCTGGATGCGGCGCGTGCGTTTCTTTATGCGGGCCTGCTGGGGGTGGTGATCTTTGCCCTGATCGGGCTGGCCCATGCGGGCCGTGATCCGAACCTTGGCACGCTTGGGCCGCTGCTATCGCTCTTCAGCGCGTTTACCGTTCTGCCCGTCATCCTGGCGGTGCCGTTCTATGAGGGTCTGGGCACCACCAGTTTTCTGAACGCCTATGTGGAGATGGTGAGCGCCATCACCACCACCGGTGCCACGATGTTTGATGATCCGGCGCGGTTGAACGGCACGCTGCATCTGTGGCGGTCCATGGTGGGCTGGCTGGGGGGCTTGCTGATGTGGATCGCGGCCTCGGCCATCCTCGCACCCCTGAACCTGGGTGGGTTCGAGGTGACGGCCCGGGCAGAGCCCGGTCGCAGCTCAAGCCGGGACATCGGCATGTCGTCGGCAGAGGTGCGCGTGCGCGTGCGGAAGGTGTCGGCGGTTCTGATCCCGATCTATATGGGGCTGACGCTGCTGTTGTGGGTTCTTTTGACGGTCGGGGGCGATGCAAGCCTTGTTGCGGTGTGCCATGCGATGGCGATCATGGCGACGTCGGGCATATCGCCTGTGGGCGGTTTGACCGGTGCCGGGTCGGGCATTGCGGGTGAGGCGGTCATGCTGCTGTTCATGCTTTTCGCGCTGTCGCGGCTGACGTTCTCCACCGACACGACGACGGCCGAGTCGGGCGGGTTGTGGCAAGACCCGGAATTTCGCATTGGCGCAATTGTGGTGGTCGCCGTGCCCGTCTTTCTGTTTCTGCGCCATTTCCTGGGCGCTTATGACGTGGCCGCGGAAAGCGATCTGATGGGGGCTGCGCGGGCGCTTTGGGGCAGTGCCTTTACCGTCCTGTCATTCTTGACGACGACGGGGTTTGCGTCGGCCCATTGGGTGGATGCGCAGGCCTGGTCGGGGCTGCAGACGCCGGGACTGCTGCTGATGGGGCTCGCCCTGATCGGAGGGGGGGTGGCCACAACGGCGGGCGGGGTCAAGCTGCTGCGGGTTTTTGCGCTTTACCGCAATGGCGTGCGCGAGATGGAGCGGCTGGTGCATCCGTCGTCCGTGAGTAGTGCGGGGCCGCGGGCGCGGCGGTTGCAGAAGGACGGGGCCTTTATCGCGTGGATATTCTTCATGCTGTTTGCGCTGAGCCTGGCGGTGATCACGGTGCTGCTGGCCTTGACGGGGTTGTCTTTTGACACAGCGCTTGTCCTTGCAGTGTCGGGCCTGTCCACCACCGGGCCGCTGCTGGATGTGGCCAAGGACGCGCCAATTACGCTGACCGAGTTGAACACTGGGGCCAAGGCCATCTTTGCGGCTGCCATGGTGCTGGGGCGGCTTGAGACGCTGGCCATCATTGCCCTTTTCACCCCTGATTTGTGGCGCGGGTAGGCGAGGCTTTGCGGTAGGTCCGTAACGGACTGATTTTTGGGGTGGAATCTTTCTAAACCGCGCGACATACTCCGTCCGGAGGGACGGTCTGATCCGCAGGCCTAAGCAAGAAAAAAAGGGTTAACCGACATGGCTTCGGACCGACAGAATTTACAAGATGCATTCCTAAACCACGTGCGCAAGACCAAGGTGCCCGTGACGATTTTCCTGATCAACGGCGTGAAACTGCAGGGGGTTATCACGTGGTTTGACAACTTCTGCGTGCTGCTGCGCCGCGATGGGCAGAGCCAATTGGTCTACAAGCACGCGATCTCGACCATCATGCCGAGCCAGCCGATCAGCCTGTATGAGGGCGAAGACGCCTCTTGATGGGTGAGATGCCGGAGTTCACCCGCGCTTGGGTGCTCCATCCTGATATCAAATCTGACCCGGACCGGCGCGAGGCGAGCTTTGCGCTGGCCGAAGCCGTGTCGCTGGCCCATGCCTTGCCCGAGTTGGAGGTTGTGGGCAGTGAGATCGTGCCGTTGCCGCGCCCGCAGGCGGGCCTGCTGTTTGGGTCCGGCAAGATTGAAGAGTTGGCCGAGCGCTTGCACGATGCCGAGGTTGAGCTGGTTCTGATCGATGGACCTGTCACGCCCGTGCAGCAGCGCAATCTGGAAAAAGCCTGGAAGGTCAAATTGCTGGACCGGACCGGGCTGATCCTTGAGATTTTCAGCGACCGGGCGGCAACCCGCGAAGGCGTGTTGCAGGTCGAGATGGCAGCACTCAGCTACCAGCGGACGCGATTGGTGCGCGCCTGGACCCACCTGGAACGACAGCGCGGTGGTTTGGGATTTGTCGGCGGTCCCGGTGAGACGCAGATCGAGGCGGACAGGCGCGCCATCGACACGCAGCTTGTGCGCTTGCGCCGGCAGTTGGACAAGGTGGTCAAGACACGGACGTTGCACCGCGCGGCACGGGCCAAGGTGCCCTATCCCATCGTGGCGCTTGTGGGCTACACGAACGCGGGCAAGTCGACGTTGTTCAATCGGTTGACCGGTGCGGATGTGATGGCCAAAGACATGCTCTTTGCCACGCTCGACCCGACCATGCGCCGGGTGGAATTGGAGAACGGGCCAGAGGTGATCCTGTCGGACACGGTTGGTTTTATCTCGGCCCTGCCGACGGAGTTGGTGGCGGCGTTCCGGGCGACTCTGGAAGAGGTGCTGGCGGCTGACGTCATCCTGCATGTGCGCGACATTTCGCACCCCGAGACGGAGGCGCAAGCCGAGGACGTCCGCACCATCCTGAGCGATCTGGGCGTGGGCGAGGGCCGCGAGATGGTCGAGGTCTGGAACAAGATTGACCTGCTGCCCGAAGAGGAGGCCGATGCGGCCCGCGCGCGGGCAGAGCGGGATGAAGGTGTGTTCGCGATGTCGGCCATCACGGGCGAGGGGATTGACGCGCTGCTGGCCGATGTGGCCGCGACCTTGCAGGGCAGCGTGAGCGAGGAGACGCTGCTGTTGCCCTATGCCGAGGGGCGCAAGCGGGCGTGGCTGTTTGAACAGGACGTCGTGCAGGCCGAGCGGCAGGGTGAGGACGGGTTCGAGTTCGATGTGCGCTGGACGGCGATCCAGAAGGCGCGGTTCGACGGCCTCTGAACGGCGTCGGAAATTTACAAAATTTCCGGTCCGTTTTCTTTGAAAGAAAACGGTGTCACGTCGAACGCCAGTCTCCCGGCTGCAAATTGTCCAGTGTCCAGTGTCCGATCTGGACCCGGATCAGGCGCAGGGTTGGGAAGCCCACATGTGCTGTCATGCGCCGGACCTGTCGGTTGCGTCCTTCGGTGAGCGTCAGTTCCAGCCAGCTGTCGGGGACGGATTTGCGGACCCGGATGGGTGGGTCGCGGTCCCAGATGTCGGGGGGTGCGATGGCCCGTGCCTTGGCCGGTTTGGTGGGCCCGTCCTTTAGCGTGATGCCGGTGCGGAGGTGTGTGAGGGCGTCTTCTGTGATCGTGCCTTCGACCTGTGCGAGGTAGGTTTTGGGCGCTTTGTACTTTGGGTGCGCGATCTTGGCCTGGAGCCGGCCGTCGCTGGTCAGGACCATCAGCCCTTCGCTGTCGCGGTCGAGGCGGCCTGCGGCGTAGACGCCGGGTATGTCGATGTAGTTTGAGAGCGTCGGGCGCGGGGAGCCTTCGGTCCCCTTGTCCGTGAACTGCGAGAGCACGCCGTAGGGTTTGTTGAAGAGGATCGTCGTCACTGGAGCGGTTCGAGCCGTGTGATCCCGACTGCGGCGGCCCGTGCGAGCCCTTCGTCGAGCGACATGGGGATGTATTCCCCGCGTCGCCAGAGTTGCGCCAGATCGTCGTAGTGTCGCGATAGGAAGTGCCCCGATTGTCCGGTTGAGATGACGAAGACCGAGGAGTTGGGGTCGGCGAAGTCATAGACGCCGCGGTAGCCTGCGCCGTGGACATTGTGGAACGGGTCGGGGCCGGTGCCGCGGGTGAGGCCGCGCAGAAGGGTATTGTCGCCGCCGGATGTGCTTTGCCGGATGTTGACGAAGTAGCGCAGGATCGGCACGTCGCCCAGCACCTGGTGGTCGTGGGTGGCCTGGTGTGCGTCGCCCCAGCGGAGGCTTTCCAGTTGGCTGCCCCATGTTTCGTTGATGTCGAGGAGCGCGTCATCGAGGGCGAGCCGGGCCATGTCGGCGCAGGTTTCGACCGGGGCCGATTGGCGGACGTCGCACCAGATCGCGGCGCCGTCGACATTGCGGAACACACGTTCGATGAAGAGCGGTTCGGGGTGGGTGAGCGTGTCGGCCATGGGACCCAGTTCATCCCGGATGAGCCGGTCCTGCAGCTTGCGCAGCCAGGCGGCGTAGATCAGCGGTTCGGGCCAGTGCTCGTTCATCTCGCCGTTCCATTCGGCGAGTAGGGCGAGGGCGCGTTGGCGTTGCCGCTCCGGCGTGCCTGCGGGGGCGGCTTCGCCGGTGAACCACAGCTCAGCCCCGATCAGGGGCAGGAGCGAGCGGGCGGTGAAGCTGACCGTGTCGAGTTGCGCCTCGATGAAGCTGTCGCGTGTGTGGACCTCTCGTGCCTGCATCAGCCTGCGCCAGCGTTGCACCCGTTGTGTATCGCCCCAGGTGAAGCTGATGTGGTTGGGGAAGGGGCGGTCCACCGTCTTGTTGTTGGTGTTGCCGAGGATGCCGCCCACCGGTGACACAAAGCCGGGGTTTGAGGTGTAGGGCATGCGGCCCTGCCAGCGGTTTTCGGGCCGCCAGCCCAGCGACGGCATGCGCCCCTGGCTTTGATGTGCGGCGTTGCGGTTGGGCACTGCGCCGATGGTTTTCATGGCAATCGAACTGCGGTCCACCAGGGTGATGTTCTGGGCCGGGGCGATGTAGCGTTCGCCTGCGGTGATCGCCTCGGCCACGTTTTGGGCTTTCATGATCCCGAGGGCCGCGCTGAGCGAGGTGTCGTTGGGGCTGAGCACGGTCCAGCTGAGTGCGGCGACGTGGCCGGGCGGTGTGACCGTGCCGAGATTGCGGACGCTGCCCGGCAGGACGGGGCCATTGTCCGTCCAGCGCAGGGTGAGCGTGACCGGGTCCTGATCCGCGATTTCGAGGATGGAATCGCGGGTCTCAAAATCTTTCCAGCCCGTTGGCGTGCGGTACTGGCCGATATTTTCGGGGTTCAGTTCCTCGATGAACACGTCCTGATCATCGACATAGGCCGTCGTCAGCCCCCAGCCGAGCAGGTCGGAGCGGCCTGTCAGCACCACTGGCATGCCGGGGATCGTGCCGCCGATGACGCCGCCGGTTTGCAGTTCGAGCCGGGCGAGATACCAGATGGCGGGGGCGGAAAAGCCCAGATGCGGGTCATTGGCCAGAAGCGTGCCGCCCGAGGCCGAGCGGGCGGCGGCCGCGGCCCAGGCGTTGGAGGCCCCGGCAAACCCGCGGGGGCGGAAGGGCGAGAGCGGGTGCGGTTCGGGCTCAACAGCGGCAAAGTCAGTCTCAACGCCCGGTACCAGAGATGCGTATTCGGGCAGGCTGGCGATGCCTTCGCCCGGTACATCCGGTAGGATGTCCGCGAGCCGTGCGGGATCGTCGAGTGCGAGCGACATGCGGGCGCGCAGCACCTCTTCGCTCAGATGGCCGGAGAGTTGCAGGCCCATGAGTTTGGCCACCGCGATGCTGTCAGCAGGGCGCCAGGGCGCGAGGGGCGTGTTGAAGAGGAACATTTCAGGCGCGCCGCGCCCCAGCGCCTCGGCGTTGATCTGGTCGAGGCGGGCGTTCACCCCGGAGGCGTAAGCCTCGAGCGCGGCGCGTGTTTCTGCATCTTGCGCGTCGACCGATTGAACCGACAGGCGGTAGATGTCGAGGCGGCGGATAAAGCTGTCGGTGTCCACCGTGGTGGTGCCGAACAGCTCGCTCAGGCGGCCTTGGGCGGTGCGCCGCAGCATCATCATTTGCCAAAGCCGGTCTTGGGCGTGGGCAAAGCCGAGGCCGTGGAACACATCGGTGTCCGTTTGCCCAAAGATGTGGGGGACGTTGGCATTGTCGCGCACGATCTCGACCGGGGCGGAGATGGCGGGCACGCGCACGCGGGCGTCATAGTTGGGCAGCGAGCGGGAGGCGAGGTAATAGACCATGCCGACCGCCAGAACCGCGAGCACGATCAGTGCTGCCGTCAGCCGTACCAGCCATTGAAAGACCACTGCCATGCCGTGTCGCCCTTATCGTCGCGCGTTGACCCTTGGGCCACGACTGTTAGGTAGGCGGGGACGGAAGCGCAAGCCAGAGGCGGCGCAAAACACGAGGAGCGATCACGGATGGCAAAGCTGGCATTTCTGGGGATGGGTGTGATGGGCGCGCCCATGGCGGGGCATCTGGTGAAGGCGGGCCACGAGGTAACGGTGTACAACCGCACAGCGGCCAAGGCGCAGGACTGGGTCAATGACCATGGTGGGGCGATGGTCCGCACGCCGCGTGCGGCCGCCGAAGGTGCCGATTTCGTGATGGCCTGCGTGGGCAATGACGATGATTTGAGGTCCGTCTGTCTGGGTGAGAATGGCGCTTTTGCCGGGATGGCCAGCGGCACTGTCTTTGTCGATCACACCACGGTGTCGGCCAAGGTCACGGCCGAGCTTTATGCGGCGGCGGATGCGGCACAGATTAGCTTTGTCGATGCGCCGATTTCAGGCGGGCAGGCGGGGGCCGAGAACGGCCAGTTGTCGATCATGTGTGGTGGGGATCAGGGCGCGTATGCCCGCGCCGAGCCGATCATGCAGGCCTATGCCAAGCTGTGCCGTCGCATTGGCGAGAGCGGTGCGGGGCAGATGACCAAGATGTGCAACCAGATTGCCATTGCGGGTGTTGTTCAGGGCTTGGCCGAGGCGCTGCATTTTGCCGAGAAGGCGGGGCTGGACGGGCGTGCGGTGGTCGAGGTGATCAGCCAGGGTGCGGCCGGGTCGTGGCAGATGTCGAACCGGTATGAGACGATGCTGGATGATCATTTCGATCACGGCTTTGCCACGGACTGGATGCGCAAGGATCTGGGGATTTGTCTGGATACTGCTGATGAGAATGGCGCCAGCCTGCCGGTGACGGCGCTGGTCGATCAGTTTTACAAGGATGTGCAGAAGATGGGCGGCGGGCGCTGGGATACGTCGAGCCTGTTCAAGCGGTTGCGGACGATTGGGTAGGGTTTTGTCGGTGGGCGGCTCTGTTTGCTGCGCAAAGGCGCCCGCCCACCGACCCGTTTGGGGCTGCGCCTAGATGCTTTAGGTGTGGCTGGCAGCTTTTGCGGGAAATGGCTGTCTTTCTGCGGCGCCCCTAAATGCGCAGCCGTTCTCGTGCTGCGCCCAGGTGCTCCACGGTGTGGCTGGCAGCTTTTTCTTTGAAAAAGCTACCCTTGCCACTTAGTGCGTCTGCCTGCGCAGCCGCACTAGGGGATGATGCGGGTGTACTTCGTCCCTTCGAGCGTTGCGCCGATGCGCAAGCCCGCGCGGGCGAAAACCGCTGCCAAGACTGGCGACAGGGCCGTTGTGGTGTCCGCGGCAACGCTGTCGCCTTCGCCCGACACGACATATTCCAGGTCTGCCCCTGCGGCCCAACCGGGGCCGCGGCGGAACTCGCTCAGCGCCTCTTCGGTCATGAAGAACAGGACGTGCGCTGATTGCTGGGCTCCGATTTGCAGCCCGCCGGAGCCCTTGACCACCGAATAGTAGTCAACCGTGACGTTGTTGACCCGAAGGGCACCGCGCCCGTAGGAGCCGCCGAAGACGAACCCGGCTTCGGTCACCAGCGGCATGATGAGCATGCCATTTGCCTTTTCGGCGAGTTGCACCGTGTTGGGGTAGCTGCGAAACATCTCGTCCAGCGTGGCGTCGACGCGCGCGTCGATCACGGACCCGCCGCTGCTGCCCACGCCATTCCCACATGCCGCCAGCAGCCCCGTGCCAGCAAGCGCCCCTGCGGCGAAGGCACGCCGCGAGATTCCGTTCGATTTCATTTTGAACCGCCTGTGTTGCTCTTGTTTGTGCCCGGTTTCTCCGGACCTCGTGCGCAGATATACGCCGATTGGGGCGATCTGTCACTATGGAGGATGGGCTGCGCGGGTTTCTGCCTTGGTATTTGGGGGCTTTGCCCCCGGCTGCGCCTCCCCCGGGATTTTTTTGAAACAGGGAATTCGCAGGCTTCCCGGAAACGCCGTGGGGCGGCGTTTCGCCTGCGAATGGGCGGAGCCCTCGGCGTTTAGGCGGACGTGTCCCCGTTCAGCAACCTCGCCGCCGCTGGCGCAAAGTATGTCAGGATCCCGTCACACCCCGCCCGTTTGAACGCCATCAGGCTTTCCATCATCACCCGGTCGTGGTCGACCCAGCCGTTGGCGCTGGCCGCTTCGATCATCGCGTATTCACCCGACACCTGGTAGGCGAAGGTGGGGGCGCCGAAGCTGTCTTTCACCCGGCGGCAGATGTCGAGATAGGGCAGGCCGGGTTTGACCATGACCATGTCGGCGCCTTCGGTCAGGTCCCGTTCGATCAGTCGCAGCGCTTCGTCTGAGTTGGCGGGGTCCATCTGGTAGGTTTTCTTGTCGCCCGTCAGTGCGCCCGATGCGCCCACCGCGTCGCGGAAGGGGCCGTAGAAGGCTGAGGCGTATTTCGCGGCGTAGCTGAGGATCATGACGTTCTGGTGGCCTGCGCTTTCCAGTGCTTGCCGGATCGCACCGATGCGGCCGTCCATCATGTCGGAGGGGCCGATGATGTCGGCGCCTGCCTCGGCCTGGCTGAGCGCCATTTTGACCAATGCCTCGACCGAGCGGTCATTCACGATCTCGCCATTTTCGACAAAGCCGTCGTGGCCGTTGATGTTGTAGGTGTCGAGGGCGACGTCGGTCATGATCGCGATCTCGGGCACGGCCTGTTTGATGGCGCGGATGGCACGGTTGGCGTGGTTTTCGGGGTCCCAGGCGCCCGCGCAGTCTTCGGTCCGGTCCTCAAGCCCTGTATAGGGGAAGATGCAGATGGCGGGGATGCCCAGATCGGCGGCTTCGCGCGCGGCCTCGACCACCTTGTCGACCGAGCGGCGGACGACGCCGGGCATGGAGGGGATGGGCTCTTCGATCCCTTCGCCGCTGCGGACGAAGACGGGCCAGATGAAGTCATCGACTGTCAGCGTGTTCTGCCGGACCATGCCGCGGATTGCGGGGCTTTGGCGGGTGCGGCGCAGGCGGGTGGCGGGGAAGGGAGCTTGGGTCGGGCGCATGGCAGGTGTCCAGTTTGAGTGACAGTGCATGGGTGGCATGAACCTTGCGGTCAGGCAAGGTCCCGTTCGGCCAGATCGACGAGAGCGGCTGCGAGTGCGAGCGCCTCCTCTCGCCTCAAAGGGTGGTATTGCGGACCGGCAGTGGACGCCAATTTCAGCGTGATGGGCAAGTCTTTGTCACCGCTGTGGATCAGATCGACACTGGCCGATACCCGGTACATTGATCTTATGCCGGATCGCAGATGGCCAATCTTCTCAAAGAAACCCGGTGAAATCTCTTTCATGGTCGTCGGTTCCATCGTGTTTTGCGTGCTGCACATGTTGACGCATATTTTTTTCGGTAGGAGGTGTCTAGGCACTGCGATGTGCGCGCGCTAAGAGGGGCGCCAACCGAGGTTAGATGGCCCTGAACGCGGGCAACAGGACAGGCGTGGACTGGTACGACACGATTTTCGAGCTCATCGACATGCGCTCTTTCTCGAACCTGTGGTTCTGGATTGCGCTGGCGGTGATGTGGTCCACGGCAAGCCATTGGGTGCTGGGTGTGCCCTATGACATGGTGGCGCGGGCGCGGCGGCATGGCGGGCAGGCGGCGGAGGACCTTGAGGATCTGATCCGCATCAACACGAACCGGTTGCTGTTTATCGGCTCTGTCTCGGGGCTGTGGCTGTTGGGGATCGCCTGTTTTCTGATGACGGGGCTGGTGCTGCTGGGCTTTCTCTATGATGTGGAGTTTGCGCAGGCCGTGTTCCTGTTGGCCTTTCCCATGAGCATTGTGGGGGCTTTGAACCTTTCCACCGCACGGCTGATCCAGGACGAGGGGGCGACGGGCGAGGCGCTGTGGCGACGTTTGACCCGGCACCGGACCATCGTGCAGGCCATCGGTATGGTGTCGATCTTTGTCACCGCGCTGTGGGGGATGTACCAAAACCTGTCTGTTGGGCCGCTCGCCGGTTGACAGCGGCGTCCAAAACGCCAAGTTACGCCCTCTTGGTTTCCCAACATCTGCTGATCCATGTCCAACGCCCAACACATCACCGTTTCCGGCGCGCCCGAAGGGTTTGACGCACGACTGATCCTTGACGAAGTGGCCAAGGGCGGCGCTGTTTGCCATGTGGCCCGCGACGACAAGCGGTTGGCAGCCATGCAGGCTGCCCTGCGGTTTTTTGCGCCCGACATGCCCGTGCTGGTGTTTCCGGGCTGGGATTGCCTGCCCTATGACCGGGTGTCGCCGAACGCCGACATTTCCGCCCAGCGGATGGCGACGCTGGCGGCATTGGTCCATGGGATGCCCGAGCAGTTCGTGCTGCTGACCACGCTGAATGCAGCGACGCAGCGCGTGCCTGCGCGGGACTTGCTGCGTGAGGCGGCATTTTCAGCCACGGTGGGCAATCGTGTGGACGAAGCGGCCTTGCGCAATTTCCTGGTCCGTATGGGGTTTGTGCAGAGCCCGACGGTTATGGAGCCCGGGGACTACGCCATTCGCGGTGGGATCATCGATATTTATCCGCCGGGCGACCTTGGGCCCGTGCGGTTGGACCTGTTTGGCGATGTGCTGGATGGCGCGCGGCGCTTTGATCCGGCGACCCAGCGGACGACCGAGAAGCTGGATGTGATCGAACTGGCCCCGGTGTCCGAGGTCATTCTGGACGAGGCGGCGATCACGCGGTTTCGGCAGAATTACCGGTTGGAGTTTGGCGCGGCGGGCACGGACGATCCGCTCTATGAGGCGGTCAGTGCCGGGCGCAAGCATCAGGGTGCCGAGCATTGGTTACCGTTGTTCCATGATGGTTTGGACACGCTTTTTGACTACCTGCCCGGTGCCACGATCACGTTGGACGATCAGGTCACACCTGCGCGGCTGGCGCGGTGGGAGAGCATTGAGGACCAGTATGAAACTCGGCGGCTTGCCATGGAAAACCGGTCCAAGATGGACACGGTGTACAAGCCGGCGAAGCCCGAGGGGCTGTATCTGGACGATGCCGCGTGGGAGGCCGCTGTGGCCGGTTTCCGTGTGCTGTCCTTTGCCCAGTTGCCGCAGGCGACCGGGCCGGGTGTCACCGATGCGGGTGGGCGGATCGGGCGCAATTTCTCGCCCGAGCGCCAGCAGGAATCCATAAGCCTTTTCGGGGCTTTGGCATCGCATGTTAAAGGGAAGATGGCGAGTGGGCCGGTTGTCATCGCTAGTTATTCCGAAGGTGCGCGGGAACGCTTGACCGGGCTGATTGAGGATGAGGGGCTGGCGGAGGTCATTCCGATCCCGAATGCAACCCGCATCGGGAAACGGGGTTTGCATCTGGCGGTTTGGGCGCTGGAACATGGGTTTGAAGCGCCCGGCCTGACGGTGATTTCCGAGCAGGATGTGCTGGGGGATCGGTTGATCCGGCAGCCAAAGAAGAAGCGGCGGGCCGAGAATTTCCTGACCGAGACGCAGTCGCTGTCTCCCGGTGATCTGGTGGTGCATGTGGATCACGGGATTGGCCGGTATCAGGGCATGGAAGTGGTTACTGCTGCTGGTGCGGCCCACGAGTGCCTGCTGCTGGAATATGCGGAGCGGTCGAAGCTGTATCTGCCGGTCGAGAATATCGAACTGCTGTCGAAATACGGCCATGAAGAGGGCTTGCTCGACCGTCTGGGCGGTGGGGCGTGGCAGGCCAAGAAGGCCAAGCTGAAAGAGCGCATTCGCGAGATGGCGGATCGGTTGATCCGGCTTGCGGCGGAGCGTGCCTTGCGCAAGGCGCCCATCCTGGAGCCGCCGCCGGGGATGTGGGACGCCTTTGCCGCGCGGTTCCCGTATCAGGAGACGGATGATCAGTTGAACGCCATTGCTGCGGTGATGGACGATCTGACCGCGGGCCAGCCGATGGACCGGCTGATCTGTGGCGATGTGGGCTTTGGCAAGACCGAGGTGGCGATGCGCGCGGCCTTTGTCGCGGCGATGTCGGGTGTGCAGGTGGCGGTGATTGCGCCCACGACCTTGCTGGCGCGGCAACACTACAAGAGCTTTGCCGAGCGGTTCCGGGGTTTTCCTATAGAGGTGCGGCAACTGAGCCGTTTTGTGAGCGCGAAAGAGGCGGCGTCTGCGCGCGATGGCATGGCGAAGGGGACGGCGGATATTGTCGTGGGCACCCACGCGCTGCTGGCGAAGGGCGTGCGGTTCAACAACCTTGGCCTGCTTGTCATTGATGAGGAACAGAAATTTGGGGTCGGGCACAAGGAGCGGCTGAAGCAGATGCGCTCGGACGTGCACGTGCTGACGCTGACGGCGACGCCCATTCCGCGCACATTGCAGCTGTCGCTGACGGGCGTGCGTGATCTGTCGATCATCGGCACGCCGCCCGTGGACCGGTTGGCGATCCGGACATATGTCTCTGAATTCGACGCGGTGACCATACGAGAGGCGCTGTTGCGGGAGCATTATCGTGGGGGTCAGTCCTTTTACGTCGTGCCGCGCATCAGCGATTTGCCTGAGATCGAGGAGTTCCTGAAGGAGCAGTTGCCGGAACTGACGTACGTCGTGGCCCACGGGCAGATGGCGGCGGGTGAACTCGATGACCGGATGAACGCCTTTTATGATGGAAAGTTCGATGTGCTGTTGGCGACGACGATTGTGGAAAGCGGTCTGGATATTCCGACGGCGAACACGATGGTGGTGCACCGGGCGGATATGTTTGGTCTGGCGCAGCTCTACCAGATACGGGGCCGTGTGGGGCGGTCGAAGACGCGGGCGTATGCCTATCTGACGACGAAGCCGCGCGCCAAGCTGACGGCTACGGCTGAGAAGCGGCTGCGTGTTTTGGGGTCGTTGGATACGCTGGGAGCTGGGTTCACGCTGGCGTCGCAGGATCTGGACATTCGCGGGGCAGGGAACCTGCTGGGCGAAGAACAGTCGGGCCAGATGCGGGATGTGGGCTTTGAACTCTACCAATCGATGCTCGAAGAGGCGATTGGCAAGATCAAGGCGGGTGAGATGGAGGCGCTGACCGACGATGACGGGCAGTGGGCGCCGCAGATCAATCTGGGTGTGCCGGTATTGATCCCCGAGGACTATGTGCCTGATCTGGACGTGCGGTTGGGGCTGTATCGGCGTCTGTCGGAGCTGAGTACGAAGGTGGAGCTTGAGGGCTTTGCCGCCGAGTTGATCGACCGGTTTGGGAAGTTGCCGAAGGAAGTGAACACGCTGATGCTGGTCGTGCGGATCAAGGCGATGTGCAAGCGGGCCGGGATCGCGAAGCTGGATGGTGGGCCCAAAGGGGCGACGCTGCAGTTCCACAACGACAAGTTCGCCTCGCCCCAGGGGCTTGTCGAGTTCATTCAGGATCAGCGCGGCATGGCCAAGGTCAAGGACAACAAGATTGTTGTGCGCCGCGACTGGGCCAAGGACAGCGACAAGATCAAGGGCGCTTTTGCGATTGCACGGGATCTGGCGGAGAAGGTTGTGGCGGAGAAGAAGAAGGCGAAGGCGTAACGCCATATGGGTGTTTGCAACTTTGCAACCACCACATGCTGTGATTAAGAATTCCTGATTCGTCGGCATCCATTCACTAAAGTATGTCAGGATCAGCTGCACATTGGAGTTGATGCGATGACGGACAACACTGATCCTTACGCCGTGCACATCGTCGTTCCGGGAGTAACCATCAAAGTAAAAAATGAAAAGTGTCTGATCTGGTTGTGTGCAACCATGCTCTCGGCGCTTTCGCTTGTCGTCGTGATAGCGCTTGTATTGAAAACACCGGGACGGGCCTGATTAGGCCACAGCCTCTTCCGCGCGGCGCATTTGCTGCATGAGGATGGAAGCTACGATACAGGCCATCAGCACGGTCGCGATGAGCGGCATGGGCGTTCCGTCGAACATCAGCCCGACGGGTGATGCAAACGCCGCGCCCAGCACTGTGGACACGGCACCGATGACCGAGGCTGCCATGCCTGCGATATGTCCCATCGGCTCCATCGCGATGGCGTTGAGGTTGGCGACCGTGAGCCCACCCTGGAACATTACGCCCCACTGCCAGAAGATGTAGAACCAGAACAGGCCCGGCATGTCGGCGATCATCCACATCACGAAGACGGTGGAGACAACGACCTGCGCGGTCAACGCCCATGTCACCATTCTGCGCATACCGAAGCGTCCAACGATGGCGGCGTTGAGGAGGCTCGATACGCCTGATGCCAAGGCGATGGCGCCGAACCACAGCGGGAACGTGTCGGCCCGGTCGAACGAGACTTCGAAGATCGGCTGCACCATCGTCAGGACAGAAAATAGGATCATCAGCATCAGGGTCTGCACGTAGATCGACAGACGTACGGTGCGGTTTGCAAACATCTGGCCCACGGCGTCGATCATCAACGGCCAACGCAACGGGCGACGGTTTTCGCGTGGCAAGGTTTCGGACACGCGGGTGCCGAACCACAGGAGCAGGATCAGGGCAAAGATCAGGAACGCAGGGAAGATGGCGCGCCATCCGGCGGCGTCCATGATGATCTTGCCCAGAAGGGGGGCGATGGCGGGCACGAGCAGAAACACCATCATCGTCAGCGACAGGATGCTGGCCATCGCGCGCCCGGCATAGAGATCGCGGATGATGGCCGCTGACACCACGCGGGGGCCCGCTGCGCCTAGCCCCTGAAGGACCCGTGCGGCGAGCATCAGTTCGAGTGTGGGTGCCACCCAACTTAGCACCGCGCCGAGTGCGTAGATTGCGAGCCCCAGATAGACTACCGGTTTGCGCCCAATGGCGTCAGACAATGGACCGGTAAAGAAAGTGCCAGCACCCATACCGATCACAAAGAAGGTCATCACCAGTGCGGCCTGTGCCACACCGCCTTCGGGTGCGATGTCGTTGGCGATTGCGGGCAGGGCTGGCAGCATCGCGTCGATGGAGAACGCAATGGTCGCGAACATCATCGCCATCAGGGCGATGAATTCGGCTTTGCCCAGTCTTTGTCCCTCGGGTTCAGTCACGATTTGAATGGTGTGTCCGGCTGAAAATGACGCTAGTGCGCGCCACCTTGACGATACCAATGCGGTTTGGCAACGACTTAAGGTTGAAAAGCAACCGAACGATTAAATTGTGATCATCCGTGATGCTCAGGCGGCGCCCTGTTGCAGTTCCGTTATGACCTTCGACCACAGTTCTGGCGGTTGGGCGCCCGGGACCGCGTGCTGATTGGCGACAATGAATGTCGGGACGGACCCGATTCCCATTTGGCGGCTGTGGGCATCGCGTGCGGCGATGTCTTCCCTGTCGGCGTCCGATGCCAGCAGGCGCAGCACCACGCTGGCGTCCATGCCGATCCCGTCGGCAATATCTGCCAGCACCTCGTGATCGCCGATGTCGCGTGTGTCGACGAAATAGGCTTTGAACAGGGCGGATACGGCCGCTGTCTGCTTGCCTTCGATCCCGGCCCAGTGGATCAGCCGGTGGGCGTCCATCGTGTTGGGGGTGCGGCGCATGCCTTCGAAGTCGATCTTGAGCCCTGCCTGTTCGGCATGTTCGACGACGGGGGCGTAGGCGCGTATGGCCCCTTCCTTGCCCCCGAACTTGGTTTCGAGATATTCGCGACGATCCATGCCGCCCGCTGGCATGTCCGGGTTGAGCTGGAAGGGGTGCCATTCGATGACAAAGGGGTGGTCGGGGTTCGCCTCAAGCGCGCGGTCCAGATGTGCCTTGCCGATATAGCACCATGGGCAGATCGGGTCGGACATGATGTCGAGTTTGATCGGATCGGGCATCAGTTTGCTTTCGTCGGTTGGGACCAGAACAGGGGCAGGCGCCGCCGGACCAGCTTGCCATTTGCACCCGCAGGCAGCATCGGCACGTGAATATAGGCGCGCGGTTGCTTGTACCGCGCGAGTTTCGGCTCGACATAGGCGCGTAGGTCGCGTTCGTCCAGTGGCGCAGGGGATGTGTAGAAGGCTGCGATGATGAAGACTCCGGTCTTGGCCTCGACCTGAGTGACCCCCACGCCTGTCACACCCGGCGCGTCGGCAAGGGCGGATTCGACCTCAAGCGGGGAAACGCGGTAGCCCCCGGCGTTCATCATGTCATCGTTGCGGCCCAGATATGTGATCTGCCCGTCCTCATCCATGACACCGATGTCGCCGGTCAGAAACCAGTCGCCCGAAAACCGCGCTGCGGTCTCATTCGGGGCATTCAGGTATGCGCGCATCAGCCCGGGATCCGAGCGATGGACGGCGATGGTGCCGGGCGTGCCGCGCGGGGTCGGTTCGTTATCGCCCAGAATGGCAATGTGTCGGCCTGCTTGCGGTTGACCCAGAGCGCCCAGCTTTGCCGGATGTGCGGGGCTGGAGGAGATGAAGGTGGAGCATTCCGACATGCCGTAAGCTTCGAAAATGTCGGTGCCGGTGGACGCGCGCCATGACGCGAGCGTCGTTTCGGGCAGCTTTTCGCCTGCGCTGAGCCCGTGGCGCAGGGCGGGCAGGCCCGGCATTTCGGCGCGTGAGAGCATCTGGCGATAGACGCCGGGTGCGGCGGCAAAGATCGTCGCGCCATGGGCGCTGAGCAAGCTGCCAAGCGCCTCGGGTGGGGTGCCCGGTGCCGGGATCAGTGCGGTTGCGCCGACGGACCACGGGTCCATCAGGCCGGTGCCCAGCGTGTAGGTCCAGTTGAAGGCTCCTGCGTGCATCAGCACATCGTCGCGGCGCAGCCCGTACCAGCCATCGTGCATCATCTGGCGCGCCCAGATGGCCCGGTGGGCGTGGGCCACGGCCCTGGGTTGCCCCGAGGTTCCCGAGGTGTAGATGATGTATCCCAGCCGTTCGGGATCCCCCATATGCCAGTCGGCGGGCGGGTGGTTGCGCAGTGCGTTCAGCGTTGCGAGCCTGATTTCAGGCGCGCCTGGTGCCGAGGCCACGTGCGGGTCGCGCAGGATCAGGCGCGGGCGCAGCTCAGTCACGATCCGCGCAACCTCGGGCTCTGTCAGGGCGGCGGAGGTTGGGACCGGCACGAGGCCCGCCGCCAGTGCGCCCAGATAGGCAATGGGAAAGTCGATGGTGTTGCCGAGCCGCAGAAGAACGATGTCGCCCGGCACGCAGCCTGCGGCCAGAAGGCCGCCGCCGGTGCCCAGCACTGCCTGTTTTAGCGCGGCATATGTGAGGGTCGTCGCGTCAGTTTGATCCACGACGGATACGGCCACTTTGTCCGGTATCGCATCCGCATGCGCCAGCACGTGGGCCGCCATGTTGAAGGGCGCGGGGCAGGGTGGCGGAGGTGTGCCGCGGAAAACGCTTAGCACAGGCGGCGTTGCATGGGCGAACCGTGCATCCTATAGAGGTCGCCATGCAAGGCAAAGACCCCAAAACACTGATCCAGATCGCCCGCTCGACCGGCCGGGACGAAACCGCGGAACCGCTTGACCTGGGGGCGCGTGTGCGCGAGTTGCGCAAGGCGCGCGATTGGACGCTGGAACAGGCGGCCAATCAGGCTGGGCTGGCCCGCTCGACCCTGTCTAAGATCGAGAACGGGCAGATGTCGCCGACCTACGAGGCGCTGAAGAAGCTGGCCGTGGGGCTGGAAATCAGCGTGCCGCAGCTGTTCACGCCGCCGGAAAAGGGGCAGATCAACGGGCGCATGGTTGTCACGCAATCGGGACAAGGCAATGCGCAGGCCACGGTGACCTATGAGCACGAGCTTCTGGCAGAAACGCTGACCAAGAAGCAGATGCTGCCCTACCGTGCGCGTGTGCGGGCGCGGTCGATGGAAGAATTTGACGGCTGGGTGCGGCACGACGGCGAAGAGTTCCTGTATGTGCTGACGGGGGTTATTCGCCTGTATACCGAGTTTTACGAGCCGGTCGATATGCGTCGGGGCGACAGCGCCTATTACGACGCGACCATGGGTCATAACGTGGTGTCTGTCAGTGACGAGGATGCGCTGATCCTCTGGGTGACGTCGCTGGCCTGAGCCTGGCGCGGTCAGGCGGTCTGGCGCGTTTCGGCGTGCTGCGACAGGAAGGCGTCAAAGGCGTCCTGCGCTTCTTTCAGCGACATGTCGTGCGTTGCGGCCAGATAGCTTTCGAAGCGATCCTGGTCTGCCTTGAGAAACGGCATGGCACTGGGTTCAAGCTTTGGAAACTCTTTGCGAAGCGCGCGATAGTTGTCCGCCCAGTTGCGGGTCAGGTCATTCCAGTTCATGCGTACCCCCGGGGTTTTGCTTCAACAAGTGCTGAACGCATGTCCTCGTCCGCCTCCCACAGCGGGTCAGACATCCACCACGGCCCGGACCATATTACATTTCCGTGACAGATCAACTGTTGACCGCAAACAGTCGACGGAGTGTCGCATGTGCGACACCTACAGCCACAAGTTGAATTGCGATGAAGGCGGGGATGTGGCCGGGATAAATCCCTGAAAAGGTGTCAGAAAACCCGCGCGCGATGGTCACGGCTGGGTTGGCAAAACTGGTCGAGGCGGTGAACCAGTACGCACCGGTGATGTAGAGCGCGACGAGTGTCGGCACAGCGTCCGGCCTGCTGCGCAAGCCACCGAAAATGACAAAGAGCAGGCCAAAGGTCGCGATGCCTTCGGACCACCACTGGGCCAGCCCGGTGCGGTGCATCGTGGTCGACGTTTGCAGCAGGGGAAGGTCGAACATGCCGTGCGTTGCCCAGACCCCGACAATGCCGCCGCAGACCTGTGTCGCAACATAGAGCAGCGCAAGGCGCGTGCCGATCTCTCCGCGCAGCCAAAAGGCGAGCGTGACGGCGGGATTGAAATGCGCACCCGAGATCGGACCAAGCACCGTGATGATCACGTAGAGCATGCAGCCTGTCGCAATGGCATTGGCAAGGAGCGCAATGGCCACGTTTCCACCCGCCAGCGCCTCGCCCATGATGCCGGAGCCGACGACAGAGACGAGGAGCAAGGCGGTGCCCAACCCCTCGGCCCAGAGTTTTTGTATCATCTTACGTTCCGAATTCCGTCAGTTTTCGTCCCACCACCAGAATTGCGGCATCCAGTCCGGCCCGTCACCATAAAGCGGGATCACCTCGGGGTGCTTCATCTCGGATACATGGGCGATACGGCCCGTCGTGAACTGCCAGAAGGGCACGACATACCTGCCTGCGGTCAGCAGACGGTCAAGGGCGCGGGTCGCCGCAAGGCTGTCCTCGCGCGTGGTGGCTGTCAGCATGGCGGTGATCATGGCGTCTATGGCCGGGTCCTGCACGCCCATCAGGTTGCCGGAGCCTTCTTCCTCTGCCGCGGTGGAGCCCCAATAGAACCATTGCTCATTGCCGGGGCTCAGCGACAAGGCACGGCGAATATAGGCCATGTCGAAATCGAATGCGTCCTCGCGCGCCGTAAACTGGGCGCCGTCCACAAGGTCGATGCGCACGTCGATGCCAAGCTGTTCCAGCGCCTGAATATACAGGTTTGCGATGGCGCGATCTTCGGTCCGTTGCTGATCGAGCAGGATGGTAAAGGCCATTGCCTGCCCATCCGCATTGCGCAGCTTGCCGTCCTGCGTGGTCCATCCGGCCTCTTCCAGCAGACCGATGGCACGGCGCAGCCCCCTGCGGTTGCGCAGCGATCCGTCGCTTTCGGGCAGGGTATAGCCTTCCATCACGCCCGGCAGCAGCTTGCCATTGAACGGCGCCAGCAGTTCGGCCACGCGCCCCTTGGCGGCCCCCGGTTCCATCGCCAGCGGTGAGTTCGAAAAGTAGGAGGTGATGCGCGGTTGTGCCCCGCCAGTCAGCGTGTCGTTGATGTATTCGAAATTGAAGGCGGTGATCAGCGCCTCGCGCACGCGCCAGTCGTCAAAGGGCACGCGGCGGGTGTTCATGACAAAGCCTGTGATGCCAGACGGTTTCTGGTGCTCGATTTCTGTCTTGATGACATCACCCGATTGCACGCGGGGAAAGTCGTATTCGCTGTTCCATGTCTCGGCATTGAACTCGCGCCAGGCCGAGATTTCACCGGCCTTGAACGCTTCCAGCACCACGTCGCCATCGCCGTAGAAGTCGATGGTGATCTCATCAAAGTTGAAGGTGCCACGGCGGAAATTCAGGTCATTGCCCCAGTAATCCGGATTGCGCGTCAGGGTGACGTAGCGCGCGCCTTCGTAGTTGCTGACAACATAAGGGCCAGAGCCGATGGGCACGTCGTTGATCGTGGCGGCGGCAAAATCCTTGCCCTCCCACTGGGCTTTTTGCAGGACCGGACGCATACCGGCCAGCAGGGCCAGTTCGCGGTTTTCGGAATTGAACGTGAACTTGATGCTGCGCGGCCCGGTTTGCTCCATGGTCTCGATCTGCGCCCACAGGCTGCGGTAGCGCCCGTGCCCCTGGGTGCCGAGGGTTTCGTAGGACCACATCACGTCTTCGATCGTTACCGGGCTGCCGTCGGAGAATGTCGCCTCTTCGCGCAGGGTGAATTCGACCCATGTGCGGTCGGCATCCGTCTCAATCGATTCGGCGAGCAGGCCGTAGAGGGCGAAAGGTTCGTTGCGGCTGCGGCCCATCAGGCTTTCATGGGTCAGGAACCGCAGCTGCCAGGGCACGTTGCCCTTCTGGATGTAGGGGTTCAGCGAATCAAAGCTGCCCGTGCTGGCCAAGGTGATGGCACCACCTTTGGGTGCATCTGGATTCGCGTGCGGAAGAGACACAAAATCCGGTGGCAGGGCAGGGTCACCGTACATAGCTATGCCATGTTGTGGCTCTGCTTGTGCCATTGCGGCAAGGCCAACAAGGCCCGCAAGAATCACCGAAGCGCTGCGTTTTTTGCTGAGTCGCGTTTGGAAAAAATGCCTGCTCATTTTGTAAACAATCCTTGATCGCCCTTGTTTTGTTAACAATAGCGGCCAACAGACATTTACGCATTATCAAACTTTTAGCTTGGACTCTTCGGGCGGGTTTGCGTATAACAAGGGCACTGCTCGATAGGTTTCTTGCCTGTATGAAACCTGCCTCAATAACTTAACGCCAGCTTCGTGCTGGCGTTTTTTTTGGCGTATGTGAAACCCATTGGGGTGCAGAACCATTCCTTTCGCAGGTGCAGCATGACAGGATGCGCACAACTTTGGCGAAAGGATCCCCGCAATGGCTTTTGAAATCTCTCTCAGCGGCAAGACGGCTGTCATCACCGGTTCCAACTCGGGCATCGGGCTGGGCATGGCGTGGGAACTCGCGCGGGCTGGGGCCGATGTGGTGCTGAACTCGTTCACGGACAACGACGAAGATCACGCCATCGCCAAGGAGATCGCTGATGAGACCGGCACAAATGCGCGGTACATTCGGGCTGATATGTCCAAGGGCGATGAATGCCGCGCGCTGGTCGAAAAAGCGGGGGCCTGCGATATCCTTATCAACAACGCGGGCATCCAGCATGTGGCGGGCATCCCTGAATTCCCGGTCGAGAAATGGGACGCCATCATCGCGATCAACCTGAGTTCCGCCTTTCACACCACAGCCGCGGCATTGCCCATGATGCGGGATGCAGGTTGGGGCCGGGTGATCAACGTGGCCTCCGCCCACGGCCTGACCGCTTCACCGTACAAATCGGCGTATATCGCGGCCAAACACGGCATCGTTGGCCTGACCAAGACAACAGCACTGGAAACGGCCGAAGAGCCTATCACCGCCAACGCCATCTGCCCGGGCTACGTGCTGACCCCGCTGGTCGAAAGCCAGATCCCTGACACGATGAAAGAGTATGACATGGGCCGCGAAGAGGTGATCAAGAACGTCATGCTCAAGCGCCAGCCATCCAAGGAATTCGCGACGACGGAACAGATGGGCGGCACCGCCGTCTTCCTCTGCTCATCCGCCGCGGACCAGATCACCGGCACAACAATCAGCGTAGACGGCGGTTGGACGGCGCTCTGATCCGTCCTTCATCTTGCCAGAAAAACTCCCGCCGGAGGCTCCCGCACTCTCCGTCCAGACCAGAGGTCCAACCATGACGCGCAAGAAGATCAACGTGGCCCTGCAAGGGGGCGGAGCACATGGCGCGTTCACCTGGGGTGCGCTTGACGTCCTTCTTGCTGACGACCGGATCGAGATCGCGGGCGTTTCGGGCACATCGGCGGGCGCGCTGAACGGGGCGGCGATCAAGGCGGGGCTCGCGCAAGGCGGCGAAGATGCGGCGCGCGAGAACCTCGATTGGCTCTGGGCACAGGTGGCCGGGGTGCAGGACATGCGGATGGCGACGTGGATGGCCCCTTTTGGGCCTGCGCAGATCTCGCAGGCGCTGGAATACTCGCTGCCCTATGCCATCGGGGACGCGGTCGGCCGCATGGTGTCGCCCTATACCTACGGTCCCTTCTACCGCAATCCGCTGACCGACATCGTGTCGAAGTTCAACATGGACAAAGTGTGCTGCGATGACGGCCCGCAGCTGTTCATCAATGCTACCCGCGTGCGCAACGGCAAGCTGCGTGTGTTTCGTCAGGCAGAGGTGACGCCGGACGTGATCATGGCGTCCGCCTGCCTGCCGACACTGTTTCAGGCGGTCGTGATCCACGATACCGAAACAGGGCAGGAGGAAGAGTTCTGGGATGGCGGCTATACCGGCAATCCCGCGCTTTTTCCTTTGTTCGACGCCTCGCTGCCAGACGACATCGTGGTCATCAACATCAACCCGCTGGAACGCGATCACCTGCCGCGCACGCCGCAGCAGATCCAGAACCGGATCAACGAGATCAGTTTCAACTCCTCGCTTCTGCGCGAGATGCGGGCGATTTCATTTGTGAAGCGCCTGATCGACGAGGGCACGATCGAGAAGGGCCAGATGCGCCGCGTCAACATGCACATGATTGCGGATGACGCGCTGATGAATGATCTGAGCGTGGCGACGAAACTGGTGCCGAACAGTTTCGTGATGGGCAAGTTGCGAGAGGCCGGGGCACGGGCTGCGCAGACCTTCCTCGACACGCATTTCGATCAGATCGGCACCGGCGACAGCGTCAACATGCGCGAGATGTTTTCGTAGCTCAAAAATCCGACACGGATTTTTGACAAGATTTTTTGTAAAAATCTTGCCCCGTCAGGACGGTGGCATGGTCGGATCCTTGCCATTGGGGTACACAAGGCCCGCAGAGATCACCAGCTTCGCCGCGTCCTCGACCGACATATCCAGCTCGATCACGTCCTCGGCCGGGAAAAACAGCAGAAAGCCCGATGTCGGGTTCGGCGTCGTGGGCACAAAGATACTCAGCAATGCCCCTGTATTGCCCGCCCGGTCGCTCACCTCGCCCTTCGCGGTGGTCGAGATGAAGCCAATGGCCCAGATGCCCTTGCGCGGATACTCGATCAGGCACGCCTTCTCAAAAGACCGTTCGGACTGGGCAAAGATCGTCTCAGAAATCTGCTTGATGCCGGAATAGATGGAGCGCACCACAGGTGTCCGCTCAACGAGGCTTTCGGCATAGCGGATAAGCGACCGGCCAATGAAACCCTTGGCGATCCAGCCCACAAGGATCGTGAACAGCAAAAAGACGATGACGCCCACGCCGCGCACGTTCACCCTGATCCAGTCGGGGTTCGGCACCCGCACGCCGTTTTCATCGATGAACCGCGGGTTGTTCAGAAAGTAGTTTACAAGGGAGTCGGGCTGCCATGCCGTAGGCACGAGCGGCCAGACAAAGCCATCAACCCAGCCGATGACGGTCCAGATCAGCCAAACAGTCAGACCAACTGGCGCAATGACAACAATGCCGGTCAGAAAGGACGCGCGCAGTCGCGAGAAAATACCGGGGCGCCGGGGTTCTTCTGGATCAAAAGGGGTGTTCATCGTGGTCCCGGCACATCTTCACAGGTTACGTAAGGCAACGCTTTCGGCACTACAATGGTTTGTGCCTTTTGTTCAGGCATCCGTGGCGCGCGTGCCCAATTCGGCGGCGATCTGCGCGGCCAGACGCGCATTATTGCGGACAAGCGCGATGTTCGCCGTCAATGACCGGCCATCGGTCAATTCAAAAATGCGTTGCAACAAGTAGGGCGTCACGCCCTTGCCGCTGATCCCGTGCGTCTCGGCGTCTTGCGTGGCTTGCGCGATGATCGGGGCGAGGGTCGCGCGGTCGATCTCGTCCGCTTCGGGAAGCGGGTTGACCACCAGCTGGCCGCCGGGCAGGCCCAGAGCCGCGCGCTGAAGATGCGCTGCGGCGATGTCAGCGGCATGGTCCATCCGCAGTGGCGCCGTCATGCCCGCACTGCGCGACCAGAAGGCAGGCATGTCATCCTGGCCGTAGGCGATGACCGGCACGCCTTGCGTTTCCAGCACTTCGAGCGTCTTGGGAATGTCGAGGATCGCCTTGGCCCCTGCCGCCACAACAGTGACCGGCGTTTGCGCCAGTTCCAGCAGGTCTGCCGAGATGTCAAAGCTGTGCTCGGCCCCTTTGTGCACGCCGCCAATGCCACCCGTGGCAAAGACGGAAATGCCTGCAATCCGCGCGGCGATCATCGTGGCGGCGACGGTGGTGGCCCCGGTGCCGCCTGTGGCCATGCAGACGGCCATGTCGGCGCGGCTGAGCTTTGCCACTTTTTTTGATTGCGCGAGAGCCTCTAGCTGCGCGTCGGTCAGGCCGACATGCAGGACCCCGTCGATCACGGCCATGGTGGCGGGGACGGCACCGCCCTTGCGAATGTCACCTTCAACCTGTCGCGCGACCTCAAGGTTTTGGGGGTAGGGCATCCCGTGGGTGATGATCGTGCTTTCCAGCGCGACCACGGGCGTGCCGTTTTCCAGTGCGCCTGCGACTTCGGGGGAGGTGGTGAAAAGCGTCATGTGGGCGTCTTTCCTGAAACATAGATGGCCGCAGCCTCAAGCGCGGCGTGCAAAGCGTCCGAGCGGTTGGCGCCGCGCAGTTCGGCGGCCATGTGGGCTGCCATGAATGTGTCACCGGCGCCCGTGATTCGCGTGACCAGCACCTGCGGGGGTGTTTCGCTGACGAGACCTTCGGCAGAGCCCTCGGTTGCGGTCTTGCCGCCGTCGGTGACCAGAACGCGCGATGCGCCGCGTTGCAAAAGCCCGTCTGCCGCCTCGACCGAGTTGTCGAACCCGCGCTGACAAAGCAGCCCAGCTTCTTCAAGGTTTACGTAGAGCGTTCCGCGGCTGTGGGTGAGAAAGGGACCGAGCCGCTCGGCCTTGCCCGGTGAGGCGGGGGCCACGCGCAGGTCAGCGCGGGCCAGGACCGGGCTGGTGGCAATCTCGTTGAGCAGATCAAGTGTGAGGTTGCCGTCAAGGGCCGCGAGCCCTGCAAACGGTGCTTCTGCCGTGGCGAGCGTGCCGTCCGTCAACGGGCGCAGGATTTTGGCACCCGCGCTTTCCAGCGAATGCGCGTCTGCAATCGCTGCGATCAGGCCGTTGGCCCCTTCAACCGCCATGTACTGGTCAGTCGGCAGATCTTCGGAGCGGTACACGGTGTCGGTGATCATGCCGCGCGCCTTGCAGGCAGCGATCAGCTCGTCGCCCTCGGCATCACGCCCTATGGCTGTCAGCAGGGCAGGCGTCAGCCCGAAACGGGCAAGCGTCATGGCGATGTTCATGGCGACGCCACCGGGCAGCCGCGTGATCCGGCCCGGCACGTCCGATCCCTGACGCATCGCGAGCGGCGCGCGCCCGATCACGTCCCACAGCACCGACCCGATGCACAGAATGTCAGGTGTTCGTATCATGCGCGTCTTGTGACGTTGCGTGAGGCAAGAGGCAAGAGCGCGCGTTACTCCGGCACCGCAAAGGTCAGTGCCGCCCAGTACGTGTCCCAGACGGCATCCGTGTCTGCGTCCGGTGTGGGCGCGATGGCGACTGCATCGAACAGGTAGTCATGGCCGGGCGTGACAGGGATGGCAGCGATGCCGCTTTCATCTGTGCGGTGCAGCGTGATTGTGACGCTGTTATCGGGTGCGCGGTCGAATACCTCGACCTGTGCATCGGCGCGCACCTCGCCATCCAGGGTGACCTGCACCTGCATGATGCCATCGAAATCCGGCGCATAGGGGTTTGTCAGCGCGATGAATTCGGTTTTCAGACCCAGCGCGCGGTCCGTGCCAATGGCGTCTCCCACGGCGATCAGAGACTTGGCGTGGCGTGTATAGCGTTCCTTGAATGGCGGTTCGGGAAATCGGTTGTCGGCGTGGCGTGCGGCGATGTTCGGGAAATCCTTGTGATCGGCGAACTTCTGGAACTTGGCCCATTCCCGGTAGGTCAGAAGCGATGGTGTCGTTTCGTGCACCACGATCACGAGCCCTTCGACCGGCCCCGGCACATCGAGCGCCGGATTGTCGCCCATACGTGCCTCAACCGGGCGGATGGTGTCGCCCACGACGACGTCAAAGCGTGCGATGCGCCGTTCGAAATAGGACAGGTTCACCCCTTCGAATTCTTCGCCGTTCTTGAGCCGCGCCACGATCTGTGCCGACGGGGGCACTTGATAACGTTCCGGTTCGATCCAGAACTCATGGGCGGTTGCGCTTGTGGCACAGATGGCGCACCAAAGCGGAACGATCAAACGGATGAAAATCATGCAAGCTGCCTTCTCTAGCGTATCCCGAAAGCTGCCGCTTTGGGCTTTGTTGTCAACTCTTTGGTTTGGCCTGTGCGCCAGTATGGCCGCCGCGCATGAGGTCGTGCCGACGATTGCTGACCTGACAGTGACAGACGGGACCGTCCGGGTGGAAATGCGCGTGAATGTCGAGGCGCAGATGTCCGGCATCGACCTGGATCTGGTTGAGGATACCGACAACGCCGAGAATGCCGCAGATTATGACGCGCTGCGCGCCCTGAGTGACAGCGAGGTGGAGGCGCTGGTGCCGTCGCTTGTCGAGACCCTGAATGCGCTGCCACTGGTGAGCATGGGTGGCGAGGCTGTGAGCTTTGCACTTGATACCGCGGCTGTTCCGCAGGTGGAGAATGAAGAACTGGCGCGCATCACGGATGTCGTTCTGACCGGAGTTGTCCCCGCGGGGACAGATACGATTGAGGTGGCCTGGCCTGCCGGTGCCGGAGATCTGGTTTTGCGGCAGCAGGGGGTCGACTCGCCTTATACCGGTCTGATTTCGGGCGGTGACAGCAGTGGTCCGATTGCTGTTGCGGGGGGAGGTGCTGCCTCTGGCTGGCAGACCTTTGGCGCATACGTGCCCGTAGGCTTTGATCACATTCTGCCCAAGGGGCTTGATCATATCTTGTTCGTGCTGGGGCTGTTTTTCCTGTCCACGCGGCTGGGCCCGCTTCTGTGGCAGGTCACGGCCTTTACCATTGCCCATACGGTCACGCTGGCGCTTGGCGCACTGGGGATTGTCAACCTGCCGGGCAGCATCGTGGAGCCGCTGATTGCGGCGTCGATTGTCTATGTGGCCATCGAAAACATCTTTGCCCGTGGGCTGAACCCATGGCGGCCTGCGATCATCTTTGGCTTTGGGTTGCTGCACGGGCTTGGCTTTGCCTCGGTCCTTGGCGAATTCGGCTTGCCCGAGGGGCAGTTCATCCCGGCGCTGATCGGCTTCAATGTCGGGGTCGAGATTGGCCAGCTGACGGTCATCGCGCTGTCGGCAATACTGCTTTGGTTGGGCGTGCGCGCGGCGCGGATGTCCGACCTTGAGGGGCAGGAAGAGACGATCACCGACTACAACGTGATGTTCCGGGCCTGGTCACTGACCGGTTCGTTGCTGATTGCGGTGATTGCGATCTACTGGGTGATCGAGCGGACGCTGCTTTAACCGATCGGGTCTATCAGGCGGGCGAGGGCGGCGGCTGGATCATCGTCGCCCCAGATTTCTTCGCCAACACCGAAAAAGTCAGTGATAGGGGCAAGGCGCTTGACTGTGTCGAGCGTCAGGCCGCCCTCGGCCACCACGGGCACTTCGATCATCTCGGACCACCAGGCAAAAAGGTCGTCCTCGGCTGTCGCCTCCTCCGCCACACCGGCGAGAGGACCAAAGGCGATGTAGTCGGCACCGGCTTCACCCGCTGTCATGCCATCATGGCGCGAGGTGCCGCAGAAGCTGCCGATGATGGCATCGGGCCCCAGCGCCTTGCGCGCGTCGCGGACGGATTTGGCGGCATCGCTCAGGTGCACGCCGTCGAGGCCAAGACGCTCGGCCAGGCTCACATGGTTGTTCAATACGATGGCAACGTCGTGGGCATGCGCGACTTCCCGGCAGGCATCGGCGGCTCGGGAAATGCGGTCCTCATCCTGTGTGGCAAGGGCGAGGCGGATGCAGGCCACGTCATGCGCCTCAAGCACGGCGTTCAATTGCCCCGGAAAGACGGACAGCTCGAAGACAGGCGGGGTCAGGAGGTAGATCTGCGGCTGCTCGGGGGCACTCATGGGCGTTGTCCTTCTGCTCTTGCGTGCCGCTCTAGCCGGAAAAGGCAGGGCTTGAAAAGATTTATGCCTCCGGCGGGGATTTTTTTGAAACAGGGAAGGGGATTGTCGGGCGTTCTGTGTCGCGGTAGACGGCGCGCCATGACACCGACATTTGTGCTGACGCGCCCTCAGATGGGCGAGAACATCGGGGCGGCTGCCCGCGCGATGCTGAACTTTGGCGTGGACCGGATGCGCATCGTGGATCCCCGCGACGGCTGGCCCAATCCTGCGGCAGTGGCGATGGCGAGCGGCGCGGGGCGGGTGCTGGATGCCGCAACGGTGCATCCGGATGTGGCGGGCAGCGTCACTGACTGCACCTATGTCTATGCCACGACGGCCCGGATGCGGGACATGACCAAGGACGTGCTGAGCCCCGAGGCCGCCATGCAGGACGCCGCACGTCGCATCGCAGAAGGCCAGCACGTGGCCGTGATGTTTGGGCCGGAGCGGGCTGGGCTGGAGAACGAGGATCTGGCGCAGGCCAATGCGCTGATCACGGTGCCTGTGAACCCTGAATTTCCATCTTTGAATCTTGCCCAATGCGTTTTGCTGGTGGGCTACGAGTGGCGGCGTGCCAGTGCGGAGATTGAGCATCGCGTGACCGAGATGGCGGGCACCGAATGGGCCGACGGGAACGAAATCGACCATCTTGCACGCCATTTCGAGGAGCGGTTGGACGAGGCCGGGTTCTTTTTCCCCGAACACAAGGCCCCCAGCATGAAGATGAACCTGCGCAATCTGTGGAGCCGGATGCCGCTGACCCGTGCCGATGTGCAGACCCTGCACGGCATGCTGCGTCAGATGGTCCGGTGGGCGAACCGCCCCTGACGCTGGACGACCCCGCACGGCGGACTTAGGTTGCGCGGTGAGCAAGAACCGGAGCCAAGATGGCAAAGAACCGTAGTATTTTCGAAGAGGTCGGGACCACCGAAAAGCAGTTGGTCGAAACGGGGGTGATCGACAAGGGCAGGGGCGGCGCGCGCGGTGCGATCCGCGTCTGGCTGATGATGCTCTTTGCCCTCGTGGTCGTGATGATTGCTGTGGGTGGACTGACCCGTCTGACCGACAGTGGGCTGTCGATCACCGAATGGCGGCCCTTTACCGGGGCCATTCCGCCGCTGAGCCAGGCGGATTGGGAGGCGGAATTCGCATTGTACCAGCAGATCGACGAGTTTCGGCTGCAGAACGCCTGGATGACCATGGCCGACTTCAAGGTCATCTACTGGTGGGAATGGGGGCACCGGCAGCTTGGCCGGGTAATCGGCCTTGTCTGGGCCATTGGTTTCTTCTGGTTTCTGATCCGCCGCCAGATCCCGACGGGTTGGACACCGCGTCTGCTGGGCCTGGGCGTGCTTGGCGGGCTGCAAGGTGCGATCGGTTGGTGGATGGTTGCGAGCGGTGTAACGCAGGGCGAGGGGATGCTTGATGTGGCCAGCTACCGGCTGGCGACCCATCTGGGCCTTGCTTTTGTCATTCTGGGCTTCATTGCCTGGTATACTTACTTGCTGGGCCGTCCTGAGCGGGAGTTGATGCAGGCGCGCCGCGACAAGGAAGCCAAGCTGTTTTCGATGTCCACCGGGCTGATGCACTTTGCCTTTCTGCAAATTCTGATCGGCGCGCTGGTTGCGGGCATTGATGCTGGGCGCACGTACACCGACTGGCCACTCATGGGCGGGCAGGTGTTCCCCGCGACGGCCTTTGTGTTTGAGCCATGGTGGCGGAATTTCTTTGAAAGCCCCGGCCTTGTGCAATTTATCCACCGGATCACGGGCTATCTGCTTTTTGTCTTTGCCGTCGTCGTCTGGCTGCGCGGGCGCAAATCGGCGCATGAACGGACGCGCTTTACCTTCAACGCGGTCTTTGCCGCCATGAGCCTGCAGATCGTGCTGGGCATTGTCACTGTCCTTTATGGCGCGCCGTGGCAGGTGGCGATCCTGCACCAGTTCCTGGCCGTGGTCCTGTGGGCATTGATCCTGCGCGGGCGTTTCCTCGCCGCATATCCGATTGCAACATCCATCCGGGGGACATCCTGATGAGTGCGTTTGACGACCTGCTTGCCCATGACCACACCACGCAGGCTCTGGGACAGGTGGCAGGTCGCCTTGGCTGGGATCAGGAGACGATGATGCCGCGCGGTGCTGCTGCGCAACGGGGCGAAGAGATGGCTGCGATGGAAAGCGTGCTGCATGCGCGCCGGACAGATCCAAAGGTCGGTGATTGGTTGGCCGCGATTGACGCGGGTGGGTTGAGTGCCGTCGATGCGGCCAAGCTGCGCGAGATCAAGCGTGGCTATGACCGCGCCTCAAAGGTACCGGCGGATCTGGCGGCACAGATCGCGCGTGTGACGTCCACGGCGCAAGGCAAATGGGCCGAGGCGCGCGAGGCGGATGACTACGCGGCCTTTGCCCCCGTGCTGGCCGAGGTTATTGCCCTGAAGCGCGAAGAAGGTGCGGCGCTCGCAAATGGCGGCGACATTTATGACGCCATGTTGGAGGATTACGAACCCGGCACGACGGGTGCGGATCTGGAGGAGATGTTCGGCGCGTTGCGTCCGGCCTTGACCGAGCTGCGGGCTGCAATCCTCGACAAACCTGCGCCTGCACAGGTGCAAGGGCCGTTCGACGAAATGGCGCAGCTGCAGATCAGCACCCTGCTGGCCAAGACCTTTGGCTACGATCTGGGACATGGGCGCATCGACAAGGCGGTGCATCCGTTCTCTTCCGGCTCGGGCAATGACGTACGGATCACCACGCGCACGAACCCGGACGACCCGTTCAACTGTTTCTACTCGACGATCCACGAGGTCGGGCACGCCTGCTATGAGCAGAACATCGACGATGCCTACCTGCTCAGCCCGCTGGGGCGCGGTGTGTCGATGGGGGTGCATGAAAGCCAGAGCCGCATCTATGAGAACCAGCTGGCGCGCAGCCGCGCGTTTACCGGTTGGCTTTACGGTCAGATGCGCGATGCGTTTGGTGATTTCGGGATCGCGGACGAAGAGGCGTTCTATGCTGCCGTGAACCGTGTCTCGAATGGCTATATCCGGACCGAAGCCGACGAGGTGCAGTATAACCTGCATGTCCTTTTACGCTTTGATCTGGAGCGGGCCCTGATGTCCGGTGACCTGGATGTTTCGGACCTGGAGGCCGCTTGGAACGACCGGTTCAAGGCTGACTTTGGCTATGCCGTCGACAAGCCGTCAAACGGTGTTTTGCAGGATGTGCATTGGTCTGTTGGACTGTTTGGATACTTCCCAACCTATTCGTTGGGCAATGTCTATGCCGGGTGCCTGCACGAGGCGTTGCGGGCGGCTGTTCCGGATCTTGATGCGCAACTGGCGCAAGGTGAAACGTCAGCGGCGACAGGCTGGTTGCGCGACAATTTGCAGGTGCATGGCAGTTTGTACGAGCCGCGTGAGATGATCGAACGAGCCAGTGGCCGCGCGCCGGGGCCGGAGCCGCTTCTGGCGTATCTCAAAGACAAATTCAGCGGTATTTACGGGTTTTAGAAGCGCTGTGCCCATCGGGCGCACCCTACGCATATTGGTAGGGTGCGCATTTAATGCGCACCGCTATTCTGCGTCTTCCTCATCAGCCTGATCCGCAATCCAGGCGACACTGACCACTTCCTCGCCCTTGCCCGTGTTGAACACGCGCACGCCGCCCGCGCTGCGCGAGCGGAAGCTGATGCCTTCGACGGGCACACGGATCGATTGGCCCTTGGACGTCGCCAGCATGATCTGGTCGTCCATCTCAACTGGGAAGGAGGCGACGATGTCGCCGCCGCGCATTGCCTTGTCCATGGCCGCAACACCCAAGCCACCGCGACCGCGCACGGGGTAGTCGTGGCTGCTGCTGAGCTTGCCGGAACCGGTCGCAGTGATCGTCAGGATCAGGTTCTCGGCCGCGGACATTTCGGCATAGCGTTCGGGGGACAGGTTGCCGGGTGCGACATCATCCTCATCGCCTTCCGGCTCTTCGGTGACACCAGCCATCAGGCGGCGTTGCTTGAGGTAAGCCGCGCGTTCTTCGGCATCTGCGTCGAAATGGCGGATGATCGACATGGACACGACGCGATCCGATCCGTTCAGCTTGACCCCGCGCACGCCCACAGACGAGCGGCTGTTGAACACGCGCACGTCGGTGGCCGGGAACCGGATGGCGCGGCCCGAGTTTGTCACCAGCATCACGTCGTCATCGTTGGACGCGATGCGGGCGTTGATAAGGGTCGTGTCGGCGTGTTCATCCTCGAATTTCATGGCAATCTTGCCGTTCGCCTTCACATTGGTGAAGTCGCTCAGCTTGTTGCGACGCACGGTGCCGGCAGAGGTGGCGAAGACGACCTGCAGGTCATCCCATTCCTTCTCATCGCGATCCACAGGCATGATGGCCGCGATGCTAACCCCTTGCGGTATCGGCAGAATATTGACAATCGCCTTGCCCTTCGACGTGCGGCCACCTTGCGGCAGGCGCCAGGTCTTGAGCTTGTAGACCATGCCATCGGTGGTGAAGAACAAGAGCTGCGTGTGCGTGTTCGCGACGAAGAGGGTGGTGATCACGTCCTCTTCCTTGGTCTGCATGCCGCTGACACCCTTGCCGCCGCGCTTCTGACTGCGGAAGTTGGCGAGCGGGGTGCGCTTGATGTAACCGCCAGAGGTCACGGTGACGACCATGTCCTCACGCTCGATCAGGTCTTCGTCTTCCATGTCGCCGGACCAGTCGACGATTTCGGTGCGACGGGGCACGGCGAACTGGTCTTTCACCTCGGTCAATTCGTCCGAAATGATACCCATGATCCGTTCGCGCGAACCCAGAATTTCCAAGTATTCCTTGATCTTTGCAGCGAGTTCTTCAAGTTCGTCCGTGACTTCCTTGACCCCGATCTGGGTCAGGCGTTGCAGGCGCAGATCAAGGATGGCGCGCGCCTGAATTTCCGTCAGGTTGTAGGTGCCATCGTCGTGCATTTTGGACAGCGGATCGTCGATGAGGCGCAGGTAGCCTTCAATCTCGGCGGCGGGCCAGCGGCGTTCCATCAGTTTGGCGCGTGCCTCTGCCGCGTCGGCGGAGGAGCGGATGGTGGCGACCACTTCGTCTACATTTGAGACCGCAACGGCGAGGCCACACAAGATGTGGCTGCGATCACGTGCTTTGCGCAGGTCGAATGCGGTGCGGCGGATGACGACTTCTTCGCGGAAATCGAGGAACGAGGTGAGGAACCGGCGCAGGGTCAGTTGCTCGGGTCGGCCGCCGTTCAGTGCCAGCATGTTGCAGCCGAAAGAGGTTTGCATCGGGGTGAACCGGAAGAGCTGGTTTAGGACAACTTCCGCGGTCGCGTCGCGCTTCAATTCGATGACCACGCGGACGCCGTTGCGGTCGGATTCGTCCTGGACGTGGCTGATCCCTTCGATGCGCTTTTCACGTGCGGCCTCGGCGATGCGTTCGATCATCGTGGCCTTGTTCACCTGATAAGGAATCTCATCAATAACAATGGCGTAGCGGTCTTTCCTCAACTCCTCGACGCGGGTTTTGGAGCGGACAATGACGCTGCCGCGTCCTTCGAGGTAGGCTTTGCGCGCGCCGGAGCGGCCCAGCATGATGCCGCCTGTTGGGAAGTCAGGGCCGGGCACGTAGTCGATGAGCGCTTCGGAGGACAGGTCCGGGTCTTCGATCAGGGCGAGGCAGGCGTCGACCACTTCGCCCAGGTTGTGGGGCGGGATGTTTGTGGCCATGCCAACGGCGATGCCACCTGCGCCGTTGACCAGCATGTTGGGGAAGCGGGCGGGCAGGACTGTGGGTTCGCGGTCTTTGCCGTCGTAATTGTCCTGGAAATCGACCGTGTCCTTGTCGATATCGGCGAGGACGAAGGCCGCCGGTTTGTCCATGCGGACTTCGGTATAGCGCATGGCAGCGGGGTTGTCGCCGTCCATGGAGCCGAAGTTGCCTTGCCCGTCAAGTAGCGGTAAAGACATGGAAAAATCCTGCGCCATGCGCACGAGCGCATCGTAGATCGCGCTGTCGCCGTGAGGGTGGTACTTACCCATGACGTCGCCGACAGGACGGGCGGATTTGCGGTAGGATTTGTCGTGTGTGTTCCCGGTTTCGTGCATTGCATAAAGGATGCGCCGGTGCACAGGTTTTAGGCCGTCGCGCAGGTCGGGAATGGCGCGGGAGACGATGACCGACATGGCGTAGTCCAGATAGGACGTGCGCATTTCGGCTTCGATGGAGACCGAAGGGCCATCGTATTCCGGCCGCTCTGGCCGCATTTCATCATCATTTTCAGGGGGTTGTGGCGTGTCGTTCACGTGGCTCTGCCCGTTCTGTCGCGTGCTCTATATCTTGGGTCTGGTTCTATCAGAAACCGCATATAGGGTGCAATGCTTGAGGTGCGGCGTTGTTAGCACTCTGCCCGGATCGGTGATAGGCTGTTGTTTTCATTGAAAATTAATCGGTGATCGGCTCTGCTGAGCATAGAGCAGAAATAAAGAGGTGCGATATGGCCGAGAGCGAGACCGAGTTGATGCTGAAGGGATATGGGCTGACCACGGCGGAGATGTTCTATCATATGCCGGACTATGTGCATGTTTTGAATACATTTATCTGGCAGGACTACGATCTGGCACCGGACCATCCGCGGCTGTTCAAGTTTATCGACTTCTGGCGGGCGGAGATTGAGGGGGCGCTGCATTCTGTGCGCTTTACTCACCGCAAGATGATTGGGCCGGGCGAGTGGCAGAACGTGACGGGCGAGTTCACGCTGCAGTGAAAGTTAGTGGAGCGCGCGGTGGGGCGAGACGGGTGGCTAACACCCGAAACTGCATATTTTCAGCTTCAAACTGCGCATTTTTGACGGTCGCGTTTGGCCGGTTTTCCACGTCATTTGGCAAAACTGCACATTTTGGCCGTAAAACTGCGTGTTTTGGGTGCGCAGCAGCGATTAACCTGTTGGTAAGATGTGCGTCGGCGTTAACCTTTGTTGTCCGGCCCGGCAGGTGCGCTCTTTGCTGCGCAAATTCACCCACCCGCCGGGCCCATTGAAGTATCGCCGCTTGCGGTTGTCAGTGATGTGCCCAACTACGCGCTTGGCAGAAAGCACAGGTTCAGGCCGATCAGTGCAGCCCAGAATCCCGTCTCAAGGGTTTCGGTGATGGGTTGGGACCCCTCAAGCCAACCCCAGACATGGACGACGACCATGAAGACGCAGAACAAGGTGAAGTATTCGAGCAAGAGTTGAAGACCCGATCCATCGAGTGCGGCACGGAGAAAAAAGACGTTGGTGACAATCGCAAAGGACCCCAGGCAACGGGCGAAGTACCAAGCGAGATCTGTGTCGTCGGGGAGCCGCCAAAGCAGCATCCGGGCCCACACGCGCGGCGCCAGAAAAATCGGCAGGGAAAATGCGAAGAAGGTCACGCAGGTCAGAACCAGCATGTAGGTTTGGGCGTGATTGGCCCATATTCCGATGAACTGCATGTCGGACCTCAGAACAGTCGTTTTTCGTATTTCCAAGCGTCCGCATCGGGCGTGACGGAATCGAGGTCGAAGTCATTGTCGATCAGGTGCTGGGCGGTCTCACTGCCCATCTCGGCCGCCTTGCGGATGATCTGTTCTCCCAGGTCCTGATCATAGGGCACGCCGCGTCCTCGCAGCACGTCCAGCCCATAATTGAATGCGCCGATTTCCGAGCCAAGTTCCATCGCGCGGCGGTCCAGCTCTGCCGCAGCTTCGGGGTTTTCCGGGCCGGCAAGGCCGTTGTCTTCCATCCATGATAGCCATGTCAGGCCCTGTACATTGTCCCGACGGGCGCTTTCCGAGAAGATTTCGCGCGCCTCTTCATGCATGCCAGCCTTGGCGGCACCATACCCGATGGCGCCGGTCATCGGGTGCCATTCCCCATGCCGCATGCGGTCCAGGGCACCTCGCATGGAAAGCTCTTCGGGGTTCTTTGTTCCAAATTCATCCGAAACATGGCTGTCCCGGTCCTCGGCCATGGCATGAGATGCGAAGGCTGCGCATGCAAGGATGCATGTGGTGCGTTTGATGTTCATATCGGTCTCCAATCCTAGACGTTGCATCGACAGACTGGAGTGTTCGGCGCAGCGGAGTGCCAGAAACGTGTGAGACTTCTGCAAAAAATGCGCAAAAAACGCTATTTTACTAACTTGTAGCCAACGCCGCGCACCGTCTCGATGACGGGTGAGCGGCTTTTGTCCGGATCGAGTTTCTTGCGGAGGTTGATGATGTGCTGATCGAGTGCGCGCGAGTTCGGCATGAAATCACGCCCCCATCCTGCGTCGTAAAGCTCATCCTTGGTGACAACGGCTCCGTGCTTTTCCTGGAGGAATTCAAGCAAGCGAAAGTCGCGTGGTGTCAGCGCAACCTGAAGCGTGCCGTGCCGTGCGCTGTGTTGGTCGGGCAGGAGGACGAGTTGGTCGTCGGATGGCTGTGCTGCCCTATGCCGCCAAGCCACAAGCAGGCTGAGCGACCCCAGCAACGTCAACGCCCATGTCACGCCCTTGGTCCATCCATGCAGGGCGGTTTGAAAGCCGTTCTGCAATTCGGCATGAGCGTAGATCAGGCACATCCGTGGGCTTGTCTGGCAATAAAGACGCTCGTGCCCGTCTCTGTCATAGGGAGACCAGTTGCCTGCCAGGGGCTTTGACGTGAGGCGGGTGAGTTCGCTGATCTCTTCCGGCGACAGATCGAACCGTGTCGGCACGTAGGCGTGCGGCCCGGGATACAGAAGTGACCCGTTCGGGGACCACATGACGGCTTTCAAAAGGCTTGTGTCTTTTGCCAGGTAAAAGCTGATGCGGTCCGGCTGGTTTTGGATGTGGTTGAGCGCCTGTGCGTCTGCTGCGCCTTTGCGGGACGCCGATTGCCACGGATCAGCTGTCACCCAGAGGGAGCTGGCTGCCATGAGGCAGATACATCCGATCAACATGAACAAACGTTGCATTGCGGTGGCAGAATGCACCGGCTTGCCGTGTCGTTAAATGAGACTTTCGTCAGGGCCGCCCGTCTAGGCCGAGCAGGAGGCGCCGCCCAGAACGCAGAACTTGGCGCAGTGGGGGTGGTTGAGCGACACGTCGGCTTCGGCCTGTTCCAGCGTCGTGCCCAGTTCGAATTGCGGGTCGTAGGGCAGGAGCGTGCAGGCGAGGACGGCGGGGGCTGAGGCCCCTTTGCGTTTGACCACCATGCGGGAGGAAGAGCACATGACCGCGTCGGGGTGTTTGTTCAGGATGCCCCAGCAGGCGGTGGTGATTTCGGGCACTTCGACCGTGTCGTCCATTTCGGGGAAGAGGACGGTCATGCCGGGATTTTGCGCGTCGATGTCCCAGCCGTGTTTGGCGTAGAGAGCCGCGTAGCCGTCGCGGGCCTCAGCCTCGCTTTCCGCCATTTCGATGCGGCCCGCGACCGCGAGCCGTGCGCCGATGGAGGCGAGCCAGTCGATGCCGCGGAGCGTCTTGGCGAAGGTGCCGACGCCGCGTTCGGTGTCGTGGACGGATGCGGCGTGGTGGTCGAGCGAGATGCGGAAGGTGAGCTTGTCGCCATATGTCTCGACCAGCGGGATGATGGCCGCCTTGATCTTGGGCCGCATCATTGGGGCCATGGCATTCGTCAGGATCAGCACGTCATAGCCGCGGGCCAGCGACCGTTCGACCATATCGAGGAAGGCGGGGTTCATGAAAGGCTCGCCCCCGGTGAAGCCAATCTCGCGCACGTTCCATTGCCGGTCTTCGAGCTGGTCAAGGTAGTTCGTGACCTCGTCCGCTGTCATGTATTCTAGCGCGTCGTTGGTGGGCGAGCTTTCGATATAGCAGTTGGCGCAGGCGATGTTGCAGAGCGTGCCGGTGTTGAACCAGAGCGTTTCGGGATGGGTCAGCGAGACCTTGGCGCGCGGCTCGCCCTTGGCGGTGACATCGGGGTCCTGAAACTTGCCGAGGTTTGCCAGATCTTTCATGCGCGGTGGTCCAATTCTGCTTATGCCGTCGGAGGTTAGACCTATGCCCTGCGATCACAAGGGAAAAGCGCACTGTGGCCCCCTGACGGCTTTGTGATAAAAAGGTGCCGGTTCGTGCTGCACATGCAGCATCGGGCGTTGAGTATCTGTTTGAATCTGCTAGTGGTAGCGCAAACATTTCGCAGGCACGGAAAAGAGGGAGCCCTTGCCATGGTATCGCGCGTCATTCCGGTGGACCCCTTTGATCTGGTGATTTTCGGGGGCACGGGCGATCTGGCCCGGCGCAAGATCCTGCCCGGTCTGTTTCGCCGCTTTTGTGCAGGGCAGATGCCCAACGGGTCGCGTGTGATCGGGGCCGCGCGGGGTGAGATGGACAGTGCTGCGTACCGCGCCTTTGTTGCCGAGGCGATTGCCGAGTTTGGTGGCGGGCGTGCCTGTGAGGATGGCACGCTGGACGGTTTCCTGGAGCGGATGGAGTTCGTCACCATTGATGCGCGCGGCGAGAACGGGTGGTCCGATCTGGTCGCGTTGATGCGCGATGATGTGGTGCGTGCGTTCTATTTCTCGGTCGGCCCGAGCCTGTTTGGGGATCTTGCTGAGCGGTTGACCAAGCATGGGCTGACCGATGCGGACAGCCGGATCGTGGTCGAAAAGCCCTTTGGCCGTGATCTGGAGACGGCGAAGGCGTTGAACCGCGATCTGGCCAAGCATTTTGACGAGCGGCAGATTTACCGGATCGACCACTATCTGGGCAAGGAGACGGTGCAGAACCTGATGGCCGTTCGCTTTGGCAACATGCTGTTTGAGCCGTTGTGGAACAGTCAATATGTCGATCACATCCAGATCACCGTGGCCGAGACCGTCGGCGTGGGTGGCCGGGGTGAATACTATGACAAGTCGGGTGCGATGCGCGACATGGTGCAGAACCACCTGATGCAGCTTCTGTGCCTGATCGCTATGGAGCCGCCGTCCAAGTTCGACCCGGATGCGGTGCGTGATGAGAAGCTAAAGGTGATCCGGGCGCTGGATCCGATGGTGCCGCATCATATCGTGCGCGGTCAGTATGAGCCGGGCGCGGATGCGCCGGGCTATCGTGAGGCGGTGGGTGATCCGCGGTCACGGACCGAGAGCTACATTGCCATGAAGGTTGGGATTTCCAACTGGCGGTGGGCGGGCACGCCGTTTTACCTGCGCACCGGCAAGCGGCTGAAGGCGCGGTCGAGCGAGATTGTGGTCGTGTTCAAGGAGCTGAACCATTCGATCTTTGGTGAGGCGGGGGAGCATCGCAACGAGCTGTCCATTCGGTTGCAGCCGAATGAGGGGATTACGCTGGGCGTGACCATCAAGGAGCCCGGTCCGGGGGGCATGCGGTTGATGAATGTGCCGCTGGACATGTCCTTTGCCGAGGCGTTGGGGCCGGATGGGGCGGATCAGACCGATGCTTATGAGCGGCTGATCATGGATGTCATTCGCGGCAACCAGACCCTGTTCATGCGGGGTGATGAGGTTGAAGCCGCCTGGGCCTGGACCGATCCCATCATCCAGGGCTGGGAGGCGCGCGGAGATGTGCCCAAGACCTATGATGCCGGTAGCGAGGGCCCTGTGGATGCCGTACAGCTTCTGGCACGCGACACCCGCGTGTGGAGGAAAGTGGCCCCATGAGTATCGTCGAGTATCCCGACCGAGATCTGCTGGCCATCGGGTTGGCCGATGCGCTTGCGAGCGAGTTGAAGAACTGTCTGCTGGTCCATCCGTGGGCGTCCTTCGTGGTGCCGGGCGGCACGACGCCGGGGCCGATCTTTGACAACCTGTGCGCTGCGGATGTGGATTGGTCACGCGTGCATGTGATGCTGAGCGATGAGCGGTGGGTGCCCGAGGATCACGAGCGGTCGAATGCGAAACTGCTGAAGGAACACCTGTTTCAGAGCCGTGCGGCGGCGGCCAAGTTCGTGCCGTTTTATATTGAGGGGCAGACACCGGAAGAGGCGGCGCCTGTCCTGTCCGAGCAGTTGGCGGAGGAGATGCCAATCTCCATCCTGCTTTTGGGGATGGGGGCGGATATGCATACGGCCTCGCTGTTTCCGGGCGCTGTCGGGTTGGCCGAGATGCTCGCCGATGATGCGCCACTGGTGGTGCCGGTGTCGGTTGAGGGGCAGGAGCCTCGGATTTCGTTCTCGGGCCCTGCGTTGGCCGGGGCGATGGCGAAGCATTTGGTGATTTATGGGGCTGAGAAGCGGGACGCTTTGGAACGGGCGGAGAGCCTGGATGTCACGCAAGCGCCAATTAAGGCGGTTATGAGCAGCCTCACGGTGCATTGGGCGGAGTGATTTTATGTGGACTGAATTGAAGACGAAGGCCGATGCGGTAGCGGATCGGGCCATTCTGGACCTGTTTGATGATGCGCGTGCGGATGAATTTGCCGTGCAGACGCAGTACATGCGGTTTGATTATTCGAAGACGAATTTGGATGCCGACACCCGTGCGCTTTTGCTGGCGCTGGCGGGCAGTGCCAATGTGGCAGCCCGGCGCGATGCGATGTTTGCGGGCGAGAAGATCAATGAGACCGAGGGGCGGGCCGTGCTGCACACGGCCTTGCGCAACCTTGATGGCGGTCCGGTGCATGTGGATGGCGAAGACGTCATGCCGGGTGTGCTGGAGATACTCGGGCGGATGGAGGCCTATGCCGCAGAGGTGCGCGGGAGTGCCATCACGGATGTGGTGAATATCGGGATTGGCGGATCGGACCTTGGGCCCGCGATGGCTGTGCAGGCGCTGTCGCCTTACCATGATGGGCCGCGTGTGCACTTTGTGTCCAATGTGGACGGGGCGCATATTGCCGACACGTTGCGGGGGCTGGATGCCAAGACGACGCTGGTGATTGTCGCGTCGAAGACCTTTACCACCATTGAAACCATGACCAACGCGCGCACGGCGCGGGCTTGGATGCTGGATCAGGGCGGTGATCCGGCGGCGCAGTTTGCCGCTTTGTCTACGAACCTTGAGAAGACGTCGGAGTTTGGCATTCCGGCCGAGCGCGTCTTTGGCTTCGAGGACTGGGTTGGCGGGCGTTATTCGATGTGGGGGCCGATTGGGCTGTCGCTGATGATGGCCATCGGGCCTGATGGTTTCCGCGCGTTTCTGCGCGGTGGGCAGGAGATGGACCGCCATTTCTGTGCCGCCGAAGGGGCGGACAACATGCCCTTGATGCTGGCGCTGGTGGGCATCTGGCACCGGCAGGTGCTGGGCCATGCGACGCGGGCGGTGCTGCCCTATGACCAGCGGTTGGGGCAGTTGCCGGATTATTTCCAGCAGCTTGAGATGGAATCGAACGGGAAATCCGTGACCATGGATGGTGGCGTGGTGCCGGTCGAGAGTGGCCCTGTGGTCTGGGGCGCGCCGGGCACGAACGGGCAGCATGCGTTTTATCAACTGATCCATCAGGGCACGTCCGTGATCCCCTGTGAGTTCATGGTGGCCTGCGAGGGGCACGAGCCGGAGTTGCGTCATCATCACGATTTGCTGGTGGCGAATTGCCTGGCGCAGTCCGAAGCGCTGTTGCGCGGGCGGACGCTAGATGAGGCGCGCGCCAAGATCGCGGGTAAGTTCGAAGGTGCAGAGCTTGAGCGGCAGGCGGCGCATCGGGTGTTTGCGGGCAACCGGCCGTCGACCACGCTGATCTATCCCAAGCTTGATCCGTTCACCCTGGGCCAGATCGTGGCGCTCTATGAGCATCGCGTGTTTGTCGAGGGTGTGATCCTGGGCATCAATTCCTATGACCAATGGGGTGTGGAATTGGGCAAGGAATTGGCGACGGCGTTGCAGCCTGTTGTCGAAGGGACGGCATCGGCTGAGGGTAAGGACGGATCGACCCGCAGCCTGATCGCCTATCTGCATGCGCATCGGTCATGACTGCTGTTGAACGGCGCGCCTGACGGCGCACGCGATCTATTTTTTGCTGACGAGGGGGCTGTCTGCCCCCTCGAGCTCCCCCGAAAGTATTTTTAGCCAGAAGAAAGGCTGAGGTGTATATGCGCGGTTTTTCGCCGATGCAGGTGCGTTTGGTCGGGAATATCTGACCTGACTTATGGTTGAAAGCGCAACATTGTTGCGTCAGGGCATCCAATATTTTCGCCCTGTTTCTTTCAACATGCACCGGAGGCCAATATTATGGCTGGCACACAACACGGGCTGACACGGCTCGATCAACTTTTCAAAACGTGTATTCATGGCAAGGGACCGGCGCGGCCCTTTGCGCAAACCTTGGGGCGGGTGTTGCCCGCGAACCCTGTTCGCATCAAGAACATCACCCATGCGGACGTGATTGCGACGCTGCACGAGCTGGCGAACGCGATGGGCGCGACCGAGAATGAGGACGGGCCTGCGGATGCGGGGATGACCTTCCTTGGGCAGTTCGTGGATCATGATATCACGCTGGATGCGACCTCGGCCCTCGGGACGCGCATTGACCCCTCGACCATTCCGAATGTGCGGACGCCGAGCCTCGATCTCGACTGCGTTTATGGCGCAGGGCCGGAGGCGTCGCCGCATCTCTATGGTGCGGGCGAGGCGGAGCAGTTCCTGGTTCATGGTCGCAAGGACAACCCGCGGGATCTGGCGCGGACCTGTGCGGGCAAGGCGCTGATTGGCGATCCGCGCAATGACGAGAACATTCTGGTCGCGCAGGTGCAGTCGGTGTTCATCGAGTTGCACAACATCCTGATGAGCAAGCGGGTCGAGGGCGGCGATGACGCCAAGGACATCAGCGCCTGCGCCCATGAGGGGCTGCCCAAGCATGTCTGGCATGATCATGTGAGCCCGAAGCTGGCGAACTTTGAAGAAGTGCGCCGGTTCATTCGTCTGCATTACCAGTGGATTGTGTGGTGTGAGTTGCTGCCCGCCTTTGTGCAGCAGGAGTGCCTGGACTGGGCGTTGCAGAATGATCCCTTTGGCTGGGATGCGCCGGTGATGCCGGTGGAGTTCACCGGTGCTGGCTATCGCTTTGGACATGCGACCACGCAGTTTGAATATGCGCTGACGGATGGGGCTGACCCCAAGGGTCTGTTTGCCACGCTTGGTTTCGGACGCAGGCCAACAAGCGGGAACATCGATTATGCCATGTTCTTTGGCATGAATGGGGATGTTACCTCGCAAAAGGCGCGGCCTGTGGCGCCGAAGTTGGGCATGCCGCTGTTGAACCTGCCCTTTGTCCATGCACCGATTGAGTTGGCGGAGATCGGGGAGACGTTGACGCAGCCGCAATCTGCCAACCTGGCCCTGCGCAACATGGTGCGCGACCGCTATACCTATCAACTGGCGAGCGGGCAGCAACTGGCGGCGCATCTGGGCACGCATCCCATTGATCCGCCTGCGATCCTGAAGGCCAAGGGCATCACCAAGACGCCGCTGTGGTTCTACTGCCTGCAGGAAGCGGAACAGAAGGGTCATGGCAAGTTGACCGGGGCGGGGGGTCGTCTGGTGGCGTCCGTCTTTGCCAACCTGCTGAAGCGTGATCCCACGACCTTCCTGCATGTGCCGCACTTCAAGCCGTGGCACGGGTTTACGGGCCAGCCGAGCGTGATGGCAGGGCTGATCGCCTATGTCGAGGCGCATCGGGGGCATATTGCCCATGCCGAGGATTTGCAGTGCGGCTGAGCCGATTGCAGTGAATGAGAGAGGGCCGGCCATGATGTGGTCGGCCCTTTTCTTTGCGTCAGCCGCGTGACGCCGTGCTTGCAAGGTGCGCCGCCCCTTGGCAGGGTTGGACCAAGGGAGGAACGCGCGCGCACCGGGGAGGGTGCGTGCGGGCAAGGCGTTGCTCTGACAGGAAAAACGGGAGGCGCCGATGCTTGGCCAAATGATGAACTATCCCCTGACCATTGGATCGCTGGTCGACCATGCGGCGCGGTATCATGCCGAGACGGTGATCACGTCCGTGAATACCGGCGGCGGCGTCGAGGAGACCACTTGGGGGCAGGTGGGCGCCAACAGTCGGCGGTTGGGCGATGCGCTGTTGAAGCTGGGGCTGGAGCCGCAGGCGCGCTGTGCCACCATTGCGTGGAACAACCGGCGGCATCTGGAGATTTACTTTGGCGTGTCCGGGGCGGGGCTGGTGTGCCACACGATCAACCCGCGCCTGTTTCCGGAACAGCTGATCTACATCATCAACCATGCAGAGGATCGGGTGCTGTTTATTGACCGCACGTTCATTCCGCTGGTGAAGGCAATCCGGGACAAGATCCCCGGTGTGGAGCATGTCGTGTTAATGGAAGGGCGCGACGAGGTGGCGGCGGCCGAGATCGACGGGCTGGAGTTCTATGATGAGTTGGTGGCCACTGGCGTGCCAGATTTCGCGTGGCCGGAGTTCGATGAAAACACCGCCTCGTCGCTGTGCTATACGTCCGGGACGACGGGTAACCCGAAAGGTGTGCTCTATTCACACCGCTCGACTGTTTTGCATGCGTTTGCGTCGAACACGCCGGACTGCATCGGGTTTTCGGCCCGTGATGTGGTGCTGCCTGTCGTGCCGATGTTCCATGTGAATGCCTGGGGCACGCCCTATGCCTGTGCGCAGGTGGGTGCGCGGATGGTGTTGCCGGGGCCGGGTCTGGATGGGCCGTCGCTGGTGAAGCTGATTGACGGGTGCAAGGTGTCGATTGCGCTTGGTGTGCCGACGATCTGGTTGGGCCTGCTGGGTGAGGCGGAGGCGTCGGGGTCGCAGCTTGCATCCTTGAAGCGGACGGTTGTGGGTGGGTCGGCCTGTCCGCCGTCGATGATTGCGGCCTTCCGCGAGACATACGATGTGGAGTTGATCCATGCCTGGGGCATGACCGAGATGTCACCTTTGGGCTCGTCCAATCAGCCGCTGGCCAAGCACGCCGATCTGCCGATCGAGGCGCAGCACAAGCTGCGCGAGAACCAGGGGCGTCCGCCCTGGGGGGTCGAGTTGGAGATCATGGATGATGAGGGCAATCCGTTGCCCCATGATGGGGAGGCGCAAGGGGCGCTGATGGTGCGGGGGCATTGGATCCTGGACAGCTATTTCCACAAGAGCGTGGACGAGACGCTGACGAATGGGTGGTTTGATACCGGCGATGTGGCGACGCTGGACCCTGACGGGTACCTGTCGATCAAGGATCGGTCGAAGGACATCATCAAGTCGGGGGGCGAGTGGATTTCGTCCGTGGACCTGGAGAACATCGCCATCGCGCATCCGGCGCTGGCCGATGCCGCCGTGATTGGCGCGCGGCATGAGAAATGGGATGAGCGGCCCGTGCTGGTGGCCGTGGCGGCCGACGGGCAGAGCCCGTCGGAGGCGGAGGTGCTGGAGGTGTTCGACGGCAAGATCGCCAAGTGGCAGGTGCCGGACAAGGTGGTGTTTACCGATGTGCTGCCCCGCAACGCGACGGGCAAGGTGCTGAAGCGGAACCTGCGCGATGAGTTTGGCGAGGTGCTGGTGGGCTGATCAGCGATTGCGGCGCGTCCAGCCGGTCTTGGTCACCGCGCCGTTTTCGAAACTCTGGTAGTCACGGTCGATGGCGACCCCGTACTGGTCGACGCTTTGCGTGCCCTTTTCGAACAGGGTGTTCGGGGACACTTTGTCCTTATGTTTGGTGTGGTGCCAGATGCCGTTTTTGATTGTGACGGTCGATATGACATTGCGGGTGCCGTAGCGCGAGTGGGATTCGGTGTAGCGGCAGGTGCCGGGGGGCTGCTGCAGTCGTGCGGAGAGAGCAGATCGACCGCTGCGAAATGCTCTCTGCTGCACTGATCCGCCATGTGTTGGCGGTCAGCTCTCCGCCCACCATGAGAATTGCAGGTTGTTCGTCCCTGTTGGTGGCGCGGTCGTATAAGTTATCTGCACATCCGTTGCTGTAGCTGACACATAGTGATTGCCCGCCGCATCCGCTGAGGCTGGACGCACGTCGAATGTCGTTGGTGCGGCGCTCAGACCGTGGGGGATCGAGAAGGCCGTCACGATGCCATTACCAGACCGTGTTGCGGTGTCGCTGTTGGAGTAAACGCCATTCGCAACAAAGGGTCGGAATTCTGCAACCACCCAACCTTCACGTCCGCCAACGTATTGAACAGGCAGCTTGAGGCTGTCATCGGTGTAGCCGCGCATCCCGCGCTTCGGCGTCGCGTAGGCGACAAAATCCGCATAGTCCGCTGAACCAAAGAATTCGATTTCAGCGTCGTCACTTCCGTTGATAGCGGTGTTCGTCTTAATGAACTGCGACGGCAGCCGTAAGGACGTGTTCGGCGCAACACCGATGCTGACCGGCAGCGGCTCGCCCACATATTCGATGTCACACTGCGACACGCGGTCCAGAACAAGAGCTTGAGTGGCCCCCCTGTGGCGGGCAGCCACAACCGTGTATTTCGATCTGGTTACATTGGTGAGGCCAATGGGATCGCCAAACGTAACCAGCGGTCCGGTGTCTTGGCTTTCAACGACAATTGTCAGACATGAGCCATTGTCGCGTCTGATCACCGCAGCACTATCCTGTGGTTGGCCCACTCTGACCAAGCCCGTGAGTTGGCCGGTGCTTTTCACGTCCAGCCAAGGACCATTTCGAGGTTGGGCAATGTTAAGGTTATCGAAAATCACACCTGTCTGACGCGCGTCGCTGCCTTGGTCGATTTCGATGCAGCCGCTTTGGGGAACGCGCATAGACCCGGTCAAAGTTGTCGTCCGCACGGCATTGATGCTGACAGGAGCCAGGCCGTAGCCGTTGAGAGATGACTGCGCATCGAAGGACACATTGGATAAAACCGTACCCTCGTTCACATACCATTGACCGCAACTGGCTCCGCGAATGTCGAATGTGTTGTTGTCTGGGCTGCCGCCGCCGACATCGTCAGAGCGTTCGCGCACGATGCAATGCGAGAAAGCACCAGATGCTTTGTAGGGCGTGCGTTCGCAATTGCCAAAAACATCTAAGATATGGTCACAATGGGTTCCCCTGATATCAAATCGCGCCAGTCCCAAGGCAACGCCGCTGACACGCAGCGCTGCTAGATAGGGGCGACGTGTCCAGTTTCCGACGTATGTTGTTGTGCTGGGATTTGCGATATCTGCCCGCACAGTGTCCCCTACGGCAAATACAACTCCATCAACTGTTCCTGCGCCAGTGACTTTGTAACTGTCGTTTTGCGAAGCCCCAGAAGGAAATGCGCCAGAGGAAGCATCCCAAGTTCCTGCCGCCCGTCCAATGTAGTCAATGAAATTGAAGTTGAGAGAGACATTTGCGCGACCGCCATCCACAAAGTTTCTCTGGCCGTAGGAGATGACATAGTTGTTGGTGCCAGGATTGAAATTTTCAGCTAGAGAAATGGTCCCAAGAGCCACCAGATCTTGGCAATTGAGAACAACGGGCGCGTTCAGCGCAATATCGTCAATGAGATGCCTGCGCCCATTGTCGCGTGCAAACCTGTCAGCCGCCGCCATCGCCTGTGACGTTGTTCTGGCAGTCGAATTAAAGTGGCCCCACCTCACGTCACCCAAAGGCGACCAGCTGACAGAACCATTTGTCACCAGAGCGTCGCCCCCACCATCGCGAATAAATTCCAAACGCCGCCCGTTGTCAAAATAGGCAATCTGCAGAATTTCTGTCGGAATGATCGCCGCCTCGGCGGTCTCTCGATCTGGGTATACGAACTGAGCTGCGCTAAGGGGGTCAAAGAACAGCTCACTTTCCAGAAGCTGGACGATCGGGCCAGAACGGAATTCGATGTCATAGACACCATTGGGCGCTGAAAAACCTGCAAGGCCCCCGTCATTTGTTTTCAACTCACTGATCGGCGTGCCATCTTTTGAGAATGCTGTCTGTTCTTTGGCTGTGCCTTGGAAGAAAACACGAACCGTTGCATCGCGCAGCGCCTCACCGGCTTCGGTCTGAACTGTGTAATTCTTGAATTCCATAGTGCTTTATCCTCGTTTATGCGCGTCAAATCCGTCGTCAGGCACGGAGAACCTATGACCGCATGGACATTCGACGTGGATGCAAATTCCGCCTGACATATGTTCCGCGTGCGTTCCCCATGTGCATCATGGGAAGGCTTTGTTATGTTGTGCGGAGGCTTCGGGAGAAACTGTGGGACTCGTTCACCCTAAGGCTCCTAAACGTTCCCGTTTTTTCCTCAGTCAGCATACACTGCCAGAGTGTAACAAAAGGGAAGATACAGCAAAAATAATGTTTTACACATGGAGCGGGTAACGGGAATCGAACCCGTAACTAAAGCTTGGGAAGCTGCCGTGATACCTTTTCACCATACCCGCGCTCGGAACTTGGGATAGGCGTGGGGGCGGCTGGCGTCAAGCGGGTTTGCGAGCGCTATAGATGTGGATGCAGGCGGGGATGCGCAAGCCGAGGTCGGTGTCGAATTGCGATATGGCGTTGGCGACGGCCTCCTGCACACGTGCCGTCGCTGCGGCGTCGGCCTCGTGATGCGCGATGGCGCGTTGCGCCGGTCCGATCTTGAGCAGCAGGGCGGCTGTCTCGGTGGCGTCGCCCGGAGGAGTGAGATCGAGGTGGACCGTTTCGACGCCTGGATCGCCCAGCCCGGCTCGGGTCATCATACCTAGAACCCGGTTGCTGTCTTCGAAGGCGAAGGGGCCAGGCAGGGTGCGGTCGACCTTGGGCATCTCGCCCAGCACGCCTATGGCCGCCTTGGCGGGCACCATGAAATAGGGGTTTTGCGGGGCAGGGCCCCAGGCGGCGAAGGTCATCGTGCCGCCGGGTGCGAGGGCTGTGTCGAGGTTGGCCAGGGCGGCGACCGTGTCGTTGAAGAACATGACGCCGAAGCGGGAGATTATGGCGTCGAATGAGGTGTGGAAGCTGTGGTTTTGGGCGTCAGCCTTGAGGAACGATGCGTTTGTCGCTGTTGTCCGTTGTGCCGCCAGGTCGAGCATGGTTTGCGAGATGTCGAGGCCGGTGACATGCCCCTTTGTGCCGACGATGCGGGCAGCAGCAGCTACACTGACGCCGGTTCCGCAGCCGATGTCGAGGACGGTATCGCCTGACTTTAGCGGCGTGCGGTCAAGCAGGAGGTCGAGGACGGGTGCCAGCAGGGCGTCCATGTTTTCCTGCTGAGCCACCCAGTTTGGGCCTGCGTCCGAGGTCCAGAACTCCTCCTGGTCGGCATTGCTCATGCGCGTCTCCGGCGGCGGCGTCCGCCTTCGGCCTCGCCCCCGGTGTTGAAGCTGACGTCGGGCAGGTCAACGATGCCGTTCAGGATCGGGAAGGGATCGGCGGAGTTGGGAATGGCGGAGGCGTTTACGAAATGCTCCTGAAAGCGCGGTTCGATGGCTGTTTCGATCTTGTGGATGCGGCGGACTGTGTCCTCGATCTCGCCCCGTGCGTCGCGGTTTAGCAGTGCGATACGCGCGCCCGTGCCTGCCGCGTTCCCAGCGGACGTGACCTTGTCCAGCGAGGCGTCGGGGATCATGCCCAGCACCATGGCGTGTTTGGATGAGATATGCGCGCCGAAGGCACCCGCCAGCACGACCCGGTCCACGGTATCGACGCCGAACTTGTCCATGAGCAGCCGCGCGCCGGAATAGAGCGCGGCCTTGGCCATCTGGATGGCGCGGATGTCCGGGTTGGTTATGGTGATGCGCGGCCCGCCGGTGGCAGAGCCGTCGTGCAGCAGATAGGCGTGGGTGCGCCCGTCCGGCACGCAGCGGGCCGTGCCCGTTTGCTCGGCGCTGCCGATCAGGCCCGACGCATCAAGCACGCCAGCAAGCCGCATCTCGGCAATCGCCTCGATGATGCCAGAGCCGCAGATGCCGGTGATGCCGGTGCCTGCGGCGGCCGCCTCGAACCCGTCCTCGTCCGACCACATGTCGACGCCGATGATGCGGAAGCGCGGCTCTTTCGTCTCGGGGTCAATCTCGACCCGTTCGATGGCGCCGGGCGCGGCGCGCTGGCCCGCGCTGATTTGCGCCCCTTCGAAGGCGGGGCCGGTGGGGGAGGAACAGGCAAGCACTTTTTCTTTGTTCCCCAGAAGGATCTCAGCGTTTGTGCCCACATCGACGACCAGCATCAGGTCGTCGGATTTGTCGGGGGCCTCGCTCAGCGCCACGGCGGCGGCATCAGCCCCCACGTGGCCTGCGATGCAGGGCAGCATGTAGATGCGGGCGGAGGGGTGGATGTTTAGGTCGAGGTCGTCGGCGCGCAGGCGCAGAGCGTTCGATGTGGCGAGCGCAAAGGGCGCTTGGCCCAGCTCGAACGGATCGATGCCGAGAAGCAGGTGGTGCATGACCGGATTGCAGACGAAGACGGCGTCCACGATCAGCCCTTTATCGATCTCGGCCTCGGTCGCGATCTGGGTGAAGAGGGCGTTCATCCCTTCGCGCACGGCTGCGGTCATCTCTGCCGCGCCGCCCGCATTCATCATGCCGTAGCTGACGCGGCTCATCAGGTCTTCACCAAAGCGGATTTGAGGGTTCATGATACCTGACGACGCGACAACATCGCCGCTGGTCAAGTCGCACAGGTGCGCCGCGATGGTGGTGGAGCCCAGATCGACGGCGAGGCCGTAGACTGCACCCTCGTAGTAGCCGGGCCAGATGTGCATGATGCGCGGGGCGTTTTCATCGTCGCCGAGATGGATGGCGACCGTGACGGTCCAGCCGCCCTTGCGCAGCACCGGTTGCAGGTCCTGCAGGATGTGCAGATCGGCGTGGATGTTGGTGATGCCCCAGTCCGCCTCAATCGCGGCGACAAGTCGTTCCAGATCGCCCGAGGGGTCGTGCATGTCTGGTTCGGCCACCTCGACATAGTAGAGCTTGGTCGAGGGGTTCATGACGATGTCCCGCGCCTCGGCCCGTTTGCGGACGACCTGCTTGTGCACCTGGCTTTCGGGGGGCACGTCGATGACGATGTCGCCCTGCACGGTGGCCTGACAGCCGAGGCGGCGGCCATCGATCAGGCCACGCTTGGACTTGTACCGTTCCTCGACGCTGTTCCACTCTGACAGCGCGTCTTGGGCCACCGTCACCCCATGTTTCGGGAACTCACCATAGCTCGGCGTGATCTGGCATTTGGAGCAGATCCCGCGCCCACCGCAGACGGAATCGAGGTCCACGCCCAACTGCCTTGCGGCAGTGAGGATCGGCGTGCCCACCGGAAAGTGCCCGCGCTTGCCGGAGGGGGTGAAAACGACGAGTGGATCGGTGCTCATGGACGCCTCGGATGACTTGCTTGCGCATACCATAGTGGCCGGGCGGGCAGGGGAAAGGTGTCAAACGACATGAGCCGTTCACATGGCGGCAGATTACCCCTTTCTTCTGGCTTAAAATACCTCGGGGGTGAGGCGCATCGCGCCGAGGGGGCTGGCCCCCTGCACCCTATCCGTCGACGCGGGCGTGGAAGATAAAGCCCAACAGGTTCATCAGCACCTGCGCACCCAGAATGGCGGTTGATCCTGTCGGATCGTAGTCGGGTGCCACCTCGACCAGATCAATGCCCACGACCTCATGCCGCCTGGCCGCCGCTTGAAGCATCTCAAGCACGTCGTAGTAAAGAAACCCGCCGTGGCTGGGCGTGCCTGTGCCGGGCGCAATCGAGGGGCAGAAGGCGTCGATGTCGATGGTGATGTAAAGCCGTGCACCTGCCGGGATGCGGTCGATCACGCCCTGGGGGCCAAGGGCGCGGGCCTGCCGCACCGACAGGATGTCGGAGCCCATGGCGCGGGCGTCGTCGTAGCCTTCCTTGGCCGTGGAGCTGACATTGCGGATGCCGACTTGGGTGAGCCCATTGACGTAACCCAGCTCTGCGGCCCGCCGCATCGGGTTGCCGTGGCCGTGCCGGACGCCGTGCCGTTCGTCGACAAAGTCGAGATGTGCGTCGATTTGCAGGACGTGGATGTCGCCTTGGCTGTCGAAGGCGCGAATGCACGGAATATTCACGGAATGATCGCCACCTATGGTGACGGGCAGGGCACCGGCGGCGAGGGCCGCACGCACGCCCGTTTCGATGTTGGCGTGCGACCCTTCGGTGTCTGTGTGGATGATGTCGGCGTCGCCCATATCGACGATTCGCACGCTTTCCGGCAGGTAGGTGGCGTCATCCTCATGATCGTAAGCGCCTGCGTGGCCAAAGCTGAACAGCGTCGACGCTTCGCGCACCGCGCGCGGCCCGAACCGTGCGCCCGAGCGCCATTGCGTGCCTGCGTCAAAGGGTGCGCCGAGGATGGCGACATCGGCTTCGATGTTGTTCCAATCTTCGACATAGGGCCTCTTGCCAAAGGTCGAGATGCCCACGAAGGGCAGGTTCAGGCGGCCGGTGTCGTAGCTGTTCGTCATGGGCGCACTCTGCGCAGCGCCATCACCACGCGCAAGCCACCCATTTGCCCCTTTCCATTTTTGCGGACCCGTGAAATAGGGAAGCGTCAAACGAACCCTCCCAAGGAGAGACCCATGGAGATTCGCGAGGCGCTCACCTTCGATGATGTTCTTTTGGTTCCGGCCGCGTCCAACGTGCTGCCCACGACCGCCGATACTCGCACGCGGGTGACCCGCAGCATTGCGCTGAACATCCCGCTGCTCAGCTCTGCCATGGACACGGTGACAGAGGGGCGTATGGCGATTGCCATGGCGCAGGCGGGCGGCATGGGCGTCGTGCATCGCAACCTCGATATCGAGGCGCAGGCGCAGGAAGTGCGGCGGGTGAAGCGGTTTGAAAGTGGGATCGTTTACAACCCGATTACCCTCAGCGCCGATCAGACCCTTGCTGATGCGCGTGAACTGTCTGATCTTTATGGCTTTTCCGGCTTCCCGGTGGTCGATGAGAACCGCCGCGTCGTTGGGATCGTGACAAACCGCGACATGCGGTTTGCCGAGAATGACAAGACGCCCGTGTCGGTGATGATGACGACCAAGGACCTCGCGATCCTGCACGAGCCTGCCGACCGCGATGAGGCAATCAGCTTAATGAAGGCGCGCCGGATCGAGAAGCTGCTTGTTACAGATGCCGATGGCAAGTTGACCGGGCTCTTGACGTTGAAGGACACGGAAAAGGCTGTGCTGAACCCTACGGCCTGCAAGGACGATCTGGGCCGTTTGCGTGTTGCGGCGGCCTCGACTGTGGGCGATGCGGGATTTGAGCGGTCGGAGGCGCTGGTGGATGCGGGCGTCGATATGATCGTGATCGACACAGCGCACGGGCATTCCGAAGGCGTGGCCGAGGCCGTCCGCCGGGCCAAGAACCTGTCCAATGAAGTGCAGATCGTGGCGGGCAACGTCGCGACAGGTGAGGCGACGCGAGCGCTGATCGACGCGGGTGCGGATGCTGTGAAGGTGGGTATCGGTCCCGGTTCCATTTGCACCACGCGCATGGTCGCTGGTGTTGGCGTGCCTCAACTCACTGCGATCATGGATTGCGCCGCTGCTGCGGGTGACATTCCGGTGATTGCTGATGGCGGCATCAAGTTTTCCGGCGATTTCGCGAAGGCCATCGCGGCCGGTGCGTCCTGCGCCATGGTCGGCAGTATGATCGCCGGTACCGACGAGTCCCCCGGTGAGGTGATCCTGTACCAAGGGCGCAGCTTCAAATCCTATCGCGGCATGGGCTCGCTTGGTGCCATGGCACGCGGGTCTGCCGACCGCTACTTCCAGAAAGATGCCGCCAGCGACAAACTGGTGCCCGAGGGGATCGAGGGGCAGGTGCCCTACAAAGGCTCCGCCGGGGCGGTCATCCATCAACTGGTCGGCGGTCTGCGTGCAGCCATGGGCTACACCGGTTGCGCCACAGTGGATGAGATGCGCAGCAATTGCAGTTTTGTGAAGATCACCGGGGCGGGCCTCAAGGAAAGCCATGTGCATGACGTGCAAATCACGCGCGAGTCTCCGAACTATCGAATTATGTGACTTTGCATGAGGTTGCGTGGCATTTTTAAAGTCTTGTTAGTGCCATGAAACCCGGTGCGCGCGTGGCTGCAGCTATTGAAATACTGGATGCAATTGCCGATGGCCAGGCCGCAGAACAAGCCCTGAGCCGGTGGGCGCGGGCCAGTAGGTTTGCCGGATCCAAGGACCGGGCGGCGGTGCGCGATCATGTCTTTGACGTCTTGCGCCACTGGCGGAGCGATGCAGCACGTGGCGGGGCGCAGACAGGTCGTGCGCGCATGATTGGCCGGTTGCGGGCGCAGGAGATTGATCCTGACAAGGTTTTTGACGGTCAAGGCCACGCACCGGCCCCTCTTTCGGACACCGAACGCGCCATGGGGGAGGCACCGAGCACACGCGGCGAGGCATGGGATCTGCCCGATTGGCTGGCTCCCGTTTTTGAAGAGAGCCTGGGCGCTGCGGCAGAGGAAACGGCCCTGGCCTTGACAGGCCGCGCGCCTGTGACACTGCGTATCAATACTGCGACGTCAGCGCCGGATGCCGTGCGTTCCGAGCTGCTGCAAGACGACATCGAGGTCGTTGCCAATCCACGCGCTGACACGGCCCTGACGGTCGTTGAGGGGGCGAGGCGTGTAAGGAACAGCAGTGCGTATCGAGAGGGGCGTATCGAAATCCAGGACGCCGCAAGTCAGGCTGCGGTGTTGGGGCTCGGGCGCGTCGGGCGCGCGCTGGATTTGTGCGCTGGCGGTGGGGGCAAGGCTCTTGCACTGGCCGCGCAGGGTTGGTCTGTGACTGCGAGTGACATTGATGCCAAACGGATGAAAGACCTGCCCGCCCGTGCCGAACGCGGGCAGCACGAGATCGAGATATGCCCGGCAGATCAGGTGGAGACCGTTGCGCCTTTTGATCTAGTATTCGTCGATGCGCCGTGTTCCGGATCGGGCACCTGGCGGCGCACGCCGGAAGCGAAATGGGCGCTGACGTCTGAACGGCTTGCAGAATTGGTCAGGATACAGCGAGAAGTTGTTGCCAAGGCTGCGCGGCTGGTCGCCCCGGGTGGGACGCTGGTTTACGCGACGTGCTCTGTTTTTGATTGCGAAAATAGCGATCAAGTACAGTGGTTTGTCGGACAAAATTCAAGCTTTGATATGTGCTCTGAAACGTCATGGCCTGTGGATGGCTGGGGTGATGGCTTTTACAGGGCGCTCTTGACGCATGCCGGTTGAACGGGCTTAACTCAACCTCAGGTTTATTAATGCGTGGTTTTTGCGCATCTCTGGTAGCATTCGGAGTGCATGCAAGACGCCGATTAAGAGCCGATTAACCGTTATCCGCGCAAATGGGCGGAACGAATCGTTACAGGTGAGGTGTCTGGTGCCGGACAGCGTGCAACCATCCTTCAGCTTGATCCGCCCGAGGCAGAACGGGGCGCACCGGTCTGTCAGCCTTTTGGCTGCGTCCGCCCTTTTGGGTGTCATGGGCGTGTTGGCGCCCGAGCGTCTGATCCAGTTGGGCCTGTTGGCGGCGGCGTTCACTTTCCTTGTCTTTGGTGTGTTCATACTGGTATCGGCACGTCGGAAAGAAACGCAGAAGGGCGCGGCCCTATCGAATATCGGTGCATTTATCGAAAAAGACGCCTCGCCAAGCTTTGTCTGTACCACGGATGGAGAGGTCTTGCGGGCCAATGCAGCGGCGCGGCAGGCCTATGCCACGCGGCGCGGCGAAACGCTGGCGGGCACGCTGCGCAATACGTTTGCGAATCCGGGCGGGATCCTGTTTCGCCTCAAGAACCAGGCGGCCGTTGAGGGCGCCGCGCGCGAAGATATCGTGACCCGCAGGGGACATATGCGCCTTGCGGTGCACCACATGGACGATGACACGCTTTTGTGGCGGCTTGAGGCGGCACCGGATACCGGACAGGGGCGCGGTGCCGATGGCCCGGGCTTGCCGATGCTGATGGTCGGTCGAACAGGTGCAATCCTGTACATGAACGAAGGTGCGCGCAAACTGATTGGCGCACGTGTCAAAACGCTGGAAGCGGTTTTTGACAGGCCGCAGGTGGCGTCAGGTGCTATCAGCGCTGTGTCCACCAGTGAGGGCAGTATAGACGTGCTCGTCACAAAGATCGACGCAGGCGCGGGCCGGCAGGCCTATTACCTGCTGCCACCACCGGAAGAAACGCCGCAAGCGACCGGCAGTTGGGCCTCTTTCGAGGATTTGCCCGTGCCGCTGGTCCGTTTTTCACCGGATGGTGATGTGCGCAGCTTCAACCGCAGTGCGGCTGATCTGATCGGTCCGGCACTGGCGACGGGTGAACATATTTCCGATCTTATGGCCGGTCTGGGACGTCCCATTGCCGATTGGCTTGAGGAAACGGTATCCGACCGAGCGGTGCAACAGTCGGAATTCCTGCGGCTGACACGCGGTGACAAGGAAATGTTCGTGCAGGTGGCGCTGAACCGGATGCAGGACGATGGAGAGACATCTGTCATTGCGGTGTTTGCCGACGCCACCGAACTCAAGACGCTGGAAGCCCAGTTTGTGCAAAGTCAAAAAATGCAGGCAATCGGGCAGCTTGCGGGTGGTGTTGCACATGATTTCAACAACTTGCTCACCGCTATTTCGGGCCATTGTGACCTGCTGTTGTTGCGTCATGACCAAGGTGACCCGGACTACAGCGATCTTGTCCAGATCAACCAGAACGCCAACCGCGCGGCGGCGCTGGTCGGGCAGTTGCTTGCCTTTTCCCGCAAACAGACCCTGCGCCCCGAAGAGCTTGATCTGCGGGATACGATGTCTGACCTGACGCATTTGCTGAACAGGCTTGTGGGCGAAAAGGTGACGTTGACGCTCTCGCACGATCCGATCCTGAAGCCGATCCGGGCCGACAAGCGCCAGCTGGAACAGGTGCTGATGAACCTTGTGGTGAACGCACGGGATGCCATGCCCGATGGCGGCGAAATCCAGATCCAGACCGAAAGCATGACCCTGACCGAACCGCTTGAGCGGGATCGGGTGAACGTGCCTGCGGGCGAATACATCTGCCTGCGTGTCGTGGATCAGGGTGTCGGCATTTCCTCGGATAAGCTGCAAAAAGTGTTTGAGCCGTTTTACACCACCAAGAAGACCGGTGAAGGGACGGGACTGGGCCTCTCCACCGCTTACGGTATCGTCAAGCAGACGGGCGGTTTCATCTTTGTCGACAGTACTTTGGGGCAGGGGACGTGCTTTTCCATCATCTTCCCTGTGCTCGAAGTGCCTGCGCCCAAGGTTCATGCGCCAAAAGTGCCAGAAAAACGTGCCGAACCCAAACATGGCGACGGTGTGATCCTGCTTGTTGAGGATGAGGCACCGGTGCGCGCCTTTGCGAGCCGCGCGTTGCGCCTGCGAGGGTATACGGTTCTTGAGGCGGATTCGGCAGAGGCCGCGCTCAAGACGCTTGAGGATGCGACGCTGAATGTGGACCTGTTCGTGACGGATGTGGTGATGCCGGGCAAGGATGGTCCGTCTTGGGTGCGCGAAGCGCTGCAGGACCGTCCGGATGTCCGTGTGGTTTTCGTGTCAGGCTACGCCGAAGACCGGTTGAGCGATCAGCAGCGCGAAATCCCCAACTCCGTGTTCCTGCCCAAACCGTTCTCCCTGAACGATCTGGCTGAGACTGTGCATCAGCAACTGCACTGAACGCTGCCGTCAGTCGGTCGGAATACTGTCGTACAGAGCGAATTCGTCAGAGAATTTGCGGCGGAAGCGTCGTTCGACATCCGCGGATAACTCGACCGACCGTGTGGGCGAGACGTTTTCCCGACCGAGATTGAATGTCACACCCAGACGTTCGGTCAGGAAAGATTGGAGCCGGTCCTGGTCCTCGTAGCGGAACAGGTGCGTGACGCCGGTGCCATTGGGTTGGCGCTCAAGAAACTTGAGTTGGCTGCCCACATTGGCAAAGCCCGGTCGCTGCCCTTTCATATAAGCCAGTACAAAATCATCGAAACTGATGTCGTGGGTGGCGTTTGGTTTTCCCTCCATGAAGGGCCGCTGACGATACCGCCACCAGCTGCCCAGCCAACTGATCGGCTCACGCATCACGGCCATCACCTCAAGCTCGATATTGCAGACTTTTTCGAACATCGGTCGGATGAAGCGGTTGTAGCGATAGACTGGCGCGTGTTTGAGGTCCGGCGGCTCTGAAATAACGAGATCCGCGTGCGGACGCAGGGCCGTTTCATAGGCCGACGTGCCGGTTTTGGGCACCGACAGGAAGGCCAGCCTGGCCTTGTAGAAAACCATCATATCCTGCCCCGATCATTTTTTTGTCGTGCCATTGGCGCGTAAACTACTCCTTAACCCCTCACGGCAAAAGGTGGGCGTGTAGAAATTTATTGAAATGTTCCCGATTTGATCTCATAAGGAACGTAAGGGGAACATCGACGCAGCTGCGGCAGTGATTGCCGCCCCCCGGCGGGTATGACACAAAGGACCAAAGCAATGGCAACGGCAGACCTTTTGACCATGACAGACAAGAAATCGGCAGACAAACAAAAGGCGCTCGACAGCGCGCTGGCCCAGATCGAACGGCAGTTCGGCAAAGGCTCGATCATGAAGCTGGGCGATGAGAACGCCATTCAGGATATCAAGGCCAGCTCGACCGGGTCGCTGGGTCTGGATATCGCGCTTGGCATTGGCGGGCTGCCGATGGGCCGGATCGTGGAGATCTATGGTCCTGAATCTTCTGGTAAAACCACGCTGACCCTGCATTGCGTGGCTGAACAGCAGAAGGCGGGAGGGGTGTGCGCCTTTGTCGATGCAGAACACGCGCTTGATCCGCAATATGCACGCAAGCTGGGCGTGAACCTGGATGAGTTGCTGATTTCGCAGCCCGACACCGGTGAGCAGGCCCTTGAGATTACGGACACGCTCGTGCGGTCCGGTGCGGTGAACATGGTCATCGTCGACTCGGTTGCGGCGCTCACGCCGAAATCCGAGCTTGAGGGCGACATGGGTGATTCCAGCGTGGGCGTGCAGGCTCGTCTGATGAGCCAGGCGATGCGCAAGCTGACCGGTTCGATCAGCCGTTCGAACTGCATGGTGATCTTCATCAACCAGATCCGGATGAAGATCGGCGTCATGTTTGGCTCGCCCGAGACGACCACCGGTGGCAACGCGCTGAAGTTTTATTCCTCCGTCCGCCTCGACATCCGCCGCATCGGTGCGCTGAAAGACCGTGACGAGGTTGTCGGCAACGCCACGCGCGTGAAGGTCGTGAAGAACAAGGTGGCACCGCCGTTCAAGCAGGTGGAATTCGACATCATGTATGGCGAAGGCATCTCGAAAATGGGCGAGCTGCTGGATCTGGGTGTCAAGGCGGGCGTCGTTGAAAAGTCTGGGTCTTGGTTCAGCTATGGCGATGAACGGATCGGGCAGGGACGTGAGAATGCCAAGACCTTCCTGAAGGAAAACAGCCGCATCGCACTGGATATCGAGGACAAGATCCGCGCCGCGCACGGACTTGATTTCGACATGCCCAAACATGAACAGACCGAAGATGACGATATCCTCGAGGCCTGACCGGTCGGGCACGGGGGACTAGGCCCAAAACGTCCCTGGCGCATCAGACGTGATGCGGACATATCCGGGACGGGGTGTCGCGACGGCGGCGCCCCGTTTCGTTTGTGGACACCGCCGCGGCGCAGCGCTATGTCAGTGCGACCAATCAGACGCCCGGACCCAAGCTCATGCAATCGCTCAACGACATCCGCTCCACCTTTCTGAATTACTTTGAAAAACAAGGGCATGCGGTTGTGCCCTCCAGCCCGCTGGTGCCGCGCAACGACCCGACGCTGATGTTCGTCAACTCAGGGATGGTGCAGTTCAAGAACCTGTTCACAGGCCTTGAGAAACGCGACTACACCCGCGCAACCACGGCGCAGAAATGTGTACGGGCAGGCGGCAAACACAATGACCTCGACAATGTGGGCTACACAGCGCGTCACCACACGTTTTTCGAGATGCTGGGGAATTTCAGCTTTGGCGACTACTTCAAGCATGAGGCGATCCCCTTTGCGTGGAACCTGATCACCGGTGAGTTCGGTATTCCGAAGGATCGGCTGTATGTCACCGTCTACCACACGGATGACGAGGCGTTCGAGATTTGGAAGAAGGTTGGCGTGCCGGAGGATCGGATCATCCGCATCGCGACGTCCGACAACTTCTGGCAGATGGGACCGACAGGGCCCTGCGGTCCGTGCACCGAGATTTTCTATGACCATGGCGATCATATCTGGGGCGGCCCTCCGGGATCGCCCGAAGAGGATGGCGACCGGTTCATCGAGATCTGGAACATCGTTTTCATGCAGAACGAGCAGTTCGAGGACGGCTCGATGGTCGACCTGGATATGCAGTCCATCGACACTGGCATGGGGCTGGAGCGGATCGGCGCGCTGCTACAGGGCAGCCACGACAACTATGACACTGATCTTTTCAAGTCGCTGATCGAGGCGTCAGCAGATGCGACGGGCGTCGATCCTTACGGTGATCAAAATGTGCATCACCGGGTGATTGCGGATCACCTGCGCTCGACCTCGTTTCTAATTGCGGATGGGGTGATGCCGTCGAATGACGGGCGTGGGTATGTGCTGCGCCGGATTATGCGACGGGCCATGCGTCATGCGCATTTGCTGGGGGCGAAGGATCCGGTCATGTACCGGCTGGTTCCTGCGCTGGTGCAGCAGATGGGCGCGGCTTACCCGGAATTGGGGCAGGCACAGGCGCTGATCACGGAGACGCTGCAGGCCGAGGAAACCCGGTTCAAACAAACGCTGGACCGAGGTCTGAAGCTGCTTGATGACGAGGTGGCCGGGCTGGGTGATGGCGCGGATTTGCCCGGTGAGGCGGCGTTCAAGCTTTATGACACTTACGGTTTCCCGCTGGATCTGACGCAGGATGCGTTGCGTGAGAAGGGACTTGGCGTCGATAGGGACGGGTTCGACGCGGCGATGGCCGAGCAGAAGGCGAAGGCGCGCGCGGCGTGGTCAGGCTCCGGCGAAGCGGCGGATGCGACCGTGTGGTTTGATGTGGCTGAGGCCAATGGCACAACCGAGTTTCTGGGCTATAACAGCGAAACGGCTGAAGGCCAGATCGTGGCGCTTATAGTCGAAGGGGCGCAGGCTGACAGCGCGGGTGAAGGCGCGAAGGTTCAGATTGCGCTGAACCAGACGCCCTTCTACGCCGAAAGCGGTGGTCAGGTAGGCGATACCGGCATCATCCGCACCGAGAGTGGTGAAGCGCGGGTGACCGATACGCGCAAGACGGCGGATGTATTTGTACACGTCGCTGAAGTCACAAAGGGAAGTATTTTCAAAGGAGAAGCGGCTGTTCTTGAAGTTGATCACGCGCGCCGCACAAACATCCGGGCGAACCACTCGGCGACGCACTTGTTGCACGAAGCGCTGCGCGAGGCGTTGGGGGATCACGTCGCCCAACGCGGGTCGTTCAATGCACCGGATCGGCTGCGCTTTGACTTCAGCCATGGCAAGGCGTTGAGCCTTGAGGAACTGAATATGATTGAGGCCGAAGTGAACGCCTATATTCGCCAGAACGCGCCGGTGGATACACGGATCATGACCCCGGACGATGCGCGCGCGCTTGGTGCGCAGGCGCTGTTTGGTGAGAAATACGGTGATGAGGTGCGCGTGGTGTCCATGGGCACCCAGGCAGGTTCGGGCAAGGGCACGGGTGGCGATACCTACTCGCTGGAACTGTGCGGTGGCACACATGTGCGGCAGACGGGCGATATTGGAGCCTTTGTCACGCTGGGCGACAGCGCATCGAGCGCCGGTGTGCGCCGGATTGAGGCGCTGACCGGACAGGCGGCAATGGACTATCTGCGCGGACAGGATTACCTGCTGGCCGAGACGGCGACAGAGCTGAAGGCGCAGGCGCAAGACGTACCGGCCCGCGTTAAGGCGCTGATGGATGAACGCAAGGCGTTGGCGGCAGAGGTGGCGCAGCTGCGGCGCGATCTGGCGATGGCGGGCGGCGGTCAGGCCGCGCCCGAGGCTGAGGACGTAAACGGCACGCCCTTCCTTGCCCAAGTGCTGAACGGCGTGACGGGCAAGGACCTGCCCGCGCTTATTGACGAGCACAAGGGGCGCATGGGCTCTGGCGCGATCCTTTTGATCGCCGATGCGGACGGCAAGGTCGCCGTGGCAGCAGGTGTCACGCAAGACAAGACCGACAGCGTCAATGCGGTTGATCTGGTCAAGGCCGCCGTGGTCGAGTTGGGTGGCAAGGGGGGCGGTGGTCGCCCGGACATGGCGCAGGGTGGCGCCAAGGATGCAAGCAACGCGGACGCCGCCATCGCTGCGGCCAAAGCCGCTATGGGAGGATAAGATGCCAGCACTCTGGATTGCGCATGTCACGGTAACGGACGAAGAGGCATACAAAAAATACGCCGCCGGTGCGACAGTCGCCATAGCTGATCATGGCGGCACGTTCATTGCCCGAGGCGGGCGTTACGTCCAGCTTGAGGGCAAGGACCGTCCGCGCAACGTCGTGGCCCGGTTTCCGGACGTAGAAACGGCAGAGCGTTGCTACCATTCGGACGCATATCAGGCCGCACTCGAACACGCCCGCGGCGCATCCGAGCGCGAGCTTCTGATCGTCGAGACCACGGAATAGGTCTTCTTCTGACTGGAAATACCACGGGGTCCGGGGCAGAGCCCCGGTTCGCCTCTACGACGCCCGCGCCATCCGCTTGCGTTCATGCGGATCAAGATACCGCTTGCGCAGCCGCACCGCATTGGGTGTCACTTCAACCAACTCGTCATCGTCGATATAGGCAATCGCCTCTTCCAGCGACATCGTCACTGGTGTGGTCAGGCGTACGGCTTCGTCCGAACCCGACGCACGCACGTTGGTCAGCTTCTTGCCCTTGAGCGGGTTCACTTCCAGATCGTTGTCACGGCTGTGCTCGCCAATGATCATGCCGGTGTAGACGTCGGCCTGCGCGCCGATGAACATCTTGCCCCGTTCCTCGAGGTTCCATAGGGCGTAAGCCACAGATTGGCCGTTCTCCATCGAGATCAGGACACCCGCGCGACGGCCCGGGATTAGGCCCTTATGCGCAGCCCAACCATGGAAGACGCGGTTCAGCACGCCAGTGCCGCGCGTGTCGGTCAGGAATTCGCCATGATAGCCGATTAGGCCACGGGACGGCACATGGGCCACGATGCGGGTCTTGCCTGCGCCTGCGGGCTTCATCTCGACCAGTTCGCCCTTGCGTGCGCCGGTCAGCTTTTCGATGACCGCGCCCGAGTATTCGTCATCGACGTCGATTGTCGCTTCTTCGATGGGCTCCATCCGCTGGCCGTTTTCTTCCTGGAACAGCACCTGCGGGCGGGAGATCGACAGTTCGAACCCTTCGCGGCGCATGTTTTCGATCAGCACGCCCATCTGAAGTTCGCCACGACCGGCCACTTCGAAGGCTTCGCCGCCCGGCGTGTCGCTGATGCGGATGGCGACGTTCGATTCCGCCTCTTTCATCAGACGGTCACGGATGACGCGGGACTGCACCTTCTTGCCGTCACGGCCCGCAAGCGGGGAGTCGTTGATGCCGAAGGTGACGGTGATGGTAGGCGGGTCGATGGGCTGGGCGGGCAGGGCGTCGGACACCGATGTGGCGACGATGCTGTCGGCCACGGTCGCCTTTGACATCCCTGCCAGCGAAACGATGTCGCCCGCCTCGGCCATGTCGATGGGCTGCTGTTGCAGGCCGCGGAAGGCGAGGATCTTGGTGCAGCGGAAGTTTTCGATGAGCGTGCCGTCGCGAGACAGGGCTTTCACTGTTTCGCCCGGTTTCAGCGTCCCGGACTCGACGCGGCCCGTCAGGATGCGTCCGATGAAGGGGTCGGCGCCCAGAGTTGTCGCCAACATGCGGAAGGGCTCGTCCTTGGCTTCCAGTTGCTTGGGCGCGGGGACGTGGTCGACGATCAGATCGAAGAGAGCGGACAGGTCCGCACGCGGCCCGTCCAGTTCCATATCGGCCCAGCCGGAACGGCCCGAGGCATACATGGCCGGGAAGTCCAGTTGGTCGTCGTCAGCGCCGAGATTTGCGAAGAGGTCAAAGCATTCGTCCAGCGCGCGGTCCGGTTCGGCGTCGGGTTTGTCCACCTTGTTCAGCACAACGATGGGGCGCAGGCCGAGGGCGAGCGCCTTGGATGTGACGAACTTTGTCTGCGGCATCGGCCCTTCGGCCGCGTCCACCAGCAGTACAACGCCATCGACCATGGACAGGATGCGCTCCACCTCACCGCCGAAATCGGCGTGGCCGGGTGTGTCCACGATGTTGATGCGGGTACCTTTCCATTCGACCGATGTCGCCTTGGCCAGAATGGTGATCCCACGCTCGCGCTCCAGGTCGTTGCTGTCCATGGCCCGTTCGGTCGTGGCCTGGTTGTCGCGGAAGGTGCCCGACTGTTTCAGCAGCTCGTCCACCAATGTGGTCTTGCCGTGGTCGACGTGGGCGATGATGGCGATGTTGCGCAGATCCATAGAACGGGCCTCATGAGTTGTTGCCCGGCCCATATAGCGCCGCAGTGCAGAATGAAAGGTCTAGTGTGTCGCGGTGTTTGAGAAGAGCTGAATGACCACGATACCCCCGATGATCATGGCAAGGCCCACCACCGCGGGCAGGTCAAGCCGCTGACCAAAGACCGTAAAGCCGATAAGCGCGATCAGAACGATCCCCAGCCCTGACCAAAGCGCGTAGGCGATACCGACGGGGATGTATTTCAGAGCGATGCCCAGAAAGTAGAAGGCAACCCCGTAGGCTGCGACCACCAGCATGGTCGGTGCGACCCGCGTGAACTGGTTGCTGGCCTGCAACGCGGTCGTGCCGATGGTTTCCGCGGCGACGGCCACGATCAGGTAGATGTAGTGCAGAGGCATGAGATCACCGTTGGACAAGGACGCCCGACCATGTCGGTGGGCATCCCCAAGGCTGTCAAGCGGCGAAGACCTTGTGCCGTCAACAATGCACTTGTTCCAGCCAACGGGCTTGGACTGACAGTCTTTCGCGATCATCGTCACATGACGTCAAAGTGGCAGGGCGGTGCTGTCCTTGATCTCTTCCATCACGAAACTGGCCGATACGTCGGCGATGGGCACTTGTTCTATCAGCTGCTGATACAGCGCATCGTACCCATCCATATCCGGCACTCGGGCGCGGATCAGATAGTCGAGATCGCCAGTCATTCTGTATACGCTGAGTATCCCAGGAATGACACAGGTTGCACGGTTGAATTTGGCCTGCCATTCCGGGTCGTGACTATGTGTCCTGACCTGCATGAAAACCATCAGGCCCAGGCCCACGGCCTTGGCATCCACAAGAGCCACACGGGAGGTAATGGCCCCCGACTCCTCGAGCGCCTTCACCCGACGCCAGCACGCATTCCGGCTCAGGCCAACATCGGCCCCGAGCGTTTCAAGCGACTGTCCGGCATCCCGCTGCAGCGCATTCATAATTTTTACGTCGATCGCATCAAACGTCATCTTACTTCTCCGAACGATGGGAGTATTTTACATAAAAACTGCTCAACTCAGAAAGATTTGGGAACATGTACCACGCTTCGCGCCGTACGTTCATGTCAGATAAGCACGAGGTCCCATGATTACACGTATCTTTCTGAACCATCCGCGCAGCGTAGACGAGAGCTACGCGCAACATGCCGTTTTTGCGGGCGGATTCGCGCTAAGGTTGCTGTTGGCTGGGGGCGCTGCTGCGGTCCATGCCGTCATTCCCTGCCTGTTTGAAAAGACGGCAAGCCGAATGATCGCCGACATGTATGCACGCACCCACAACAGGGGTCAGAACTAGGTCGCGATATAGCGGTCGCGGCGGTGGTTGAAGGTGATGATCATATTCAAAATGACTGCGCCGAGGAGGGACCATGCCACCACGCCAAGCGGAAACAGCAGCGCTGCTATCGCAAAGATCACCGCGTCCGACAGAAGCTGAACATACCCGGCCTTGAACCCGGTGGTGTCCTGCACGAGCAGGGCAATCACGCCCAGACCACCCAGCGATCCGTTGTGCCGGAACATGGCCAACAGGCCGGTGCCCACCGCCGCGCCAAAGATCACTGTGCCCATCGCGGGGTGCAGGCTGTCGATCGTGAAGCCCAGCGGCAAAAGGTCGGTCAGCAATGACAGCGCTGTGACCGAGATCAGGGACTTTACAGTGAATTCCAACCCCAGCCGTTTGTAGGCGAGCGCATAGAACGGCAGGTTAATGACAAAGAAGACGGCTCCGAAGGACCAGCCGGACAGGTAGCTGATAGTGACCGCAATGCCTGCCGTCTGACCGGTGATCAGCCCCGCATGGGTCAGGAACTGCATGCCAACACTGCACAAGAATACGCCAAGCCCGAGCCCCTGCGCATCGTCGAGCGGCGTGTGCGACGCCTTGGTTTCGTCAATTGTCACCATAGGCGCGGAGTATGGTGACGCTGCGTGCAACGCCAGCCCGGTATCCGCGAAACGGGCCCGCACTGTGCAGGCCCGCATTCAATGCTTGGATTTTGGGCGTGTCAGCCCGCCAAAGCGGCGTTCAGGTTTTCGTCGATCTTTTCAAGAAAGCCCATGGTCGTGAGCCAGCCCTGATCGGGGCCGACCAGCAGTGCGAGGTCTTTGGTCATGTGACCAGCCTCCACCGTTTCGACGATCACACGCTCCAGCGTTTCGGCAAAGTTCTTGAGCGCTGCGTTGCCATCCAGCTTCGCGCGGTGCTTGAGCCCGCCGGTCCAGGCGTAGATCGACGCGATGGAGTTGGTCGAGGTCTGCTCGCCCGCTTGATGCTGGCGGTAGTGGCGGGTGACGGTTCCGTGGGCGGCCTCGGCCTCCACAATCTTGCCATCGGGCGTCATCAGCTGGCTCGTCATCATGCCCAAGCTGCCGAACCCTTGCGCCACTACATCGGACTGCACATCGCCGTCGTAGTTCTTGCAGGCCCAGACGAAACCGCCATTCCACTTGATCGCGCAGGCGACCATGTCGTCGATCAGGCGATGTTCGTACCAGATCTTCTTGGCTTCGAACCGGTCCTTAAACTCAGCGTCATAGACCTCCTGGAAGATCTCCAGGAACCGCCCGTCATATTGCTTGAGGATCGTGTTCTTGGTCGAGAGATACACTGGCCAGCCCAGGTTCAGGCCATAGTTGAAGGACGCGCGCGCGAAGTCGTAGATCGACTTGTCGATGTTATACATCGACATGAACACGCCCGCGCTGTCGGCCTTGTAGACTTCGTGTTCGATCTCGGTCCCGTCCTCGCCCACGAATTTCATGGTCAGCGTGCCGGCGCCGGGGAATTTCATGTCGGTGGCTTTGTATTGATCACCGAAGGCGTGGCGGCCCACCACGATGGGGCGGGTCCAGCCAGGCACAAGGCGTGGCACGTTGCGGCAAATGATCGGCTGGCGGAAGATCACACCGCCCAGGATGTTGCGGATCGTGCCGTTCGGGCTGCGCCACATCTTCTTGAGGCCAAACTCTTCGACCCGCGCCTCATCCGGTGTGATGGTGGCGCATTTCACAGCAACACCGACCTCTTTGGTCTTTTCAGCGGCGTCGATGGTGATCTGGTCTTCGGTCCGGTCGCGTTCCTCGATCCCCAGATCGTAGTAGAGCAAATCAACGTCCAGATATGGTTCGATCAGCTTCTTTTTGATGAAGTCCCACATAATGCGGGTCATCTCGTCCCCGTCCATTTCGACGATGGGGTTCTCTACCTTGATCTTGCTCATGGGGAGGGTCCTTTGCGCACAGGTGTAGCTTGCGCGTCGCTTAGCGCCTTAGGACCGGTTTGGAAAGAGTGTATGCAATGGTATACAAATAAAAAGTGATCTACGAAACCGACGCAAAGAACGCAGCGATGCGTTCGCGGGCATAGGCCCACAAACCGGGCGCTCCGAGTTCGATCTTTGTGCCGACACGGGCAGTGACCATGTCCTCGGTCACGTTGTAGTCGGTCCAGCTGCCACCGCCCGAGGCGAGGTTCAGCATCGGCGGTTGGAACCGGTCGAGCGCACGCGCGAATTGCGCGGTTGGGGTCAGGGCCGCTTCGAACTCCTCCCAGATCGGCCGCAGGGCCGTTGCGATGTCGGTGGGGAGCAGGCCAAAGATGCGGTCGGCTGCTTTCTGTTCCTTGGCTGCGACATCGGCAGCATCGAAGTTTTCGAATATGGGTGTGTCGCCCGCGTCAATCTCGACCAGATCATGCAGGATCAGCATCTTTATAACGCGATTGATGTCCACGTCTGGTCCGGCCTGATCGGCGAGCACTAGCGCATAGAGGGTGAGGTGCCACGAGTGTTCCGCACTGTTCTCAGGCCGGCTGCCGTCTGCCAGGGTCGTTGCGCGGTTGACCGATTTCAGCTTGTCCGCCTCGTTCAGAAAGGCAATCTGCTGGTCGAGCCGTGTCACTCGGGCGCCTGCGCCGCCCGGTGCGCCTTGATCTTCCGAGCCAAAAACCGGCGGCCCTGGTCGTTGGCCATCCGTGTGCGGATCGCTGTCAGGAACGCCTCTTCCAAAGTTTGCGACGACGCGCCCAGCACGTCGCCGACTTCCATGAACAGCCGGTCGTTCCCGATCTCGTTCTGCACGGCAAGGCATTCTTCGGCCAGTTTGTTGGCCATTTCGATGACGACGGGGTCGGCCATGTCAGCGGGTCGTTTCCGTCAGGCGGCGTTTGACATAGTCGGTCGTGTTGCCAATCAGGGTGTCGAGATGCGGCTCTTCAAAGAAGTGACCAGCGCCTTCAACCTGCGTGTGGGTGATCGTGATGCCCTTCTGATCATGCAGCTTGGACACCAGCGATTCCGTGTCTGCAGGCGGGGCTACACGGTCGTTTGTGCCGTTGATGATCAGGCCCGAAGACGGGCAGGGCGCCAGAAACGAAAAGTCGTACATGTTGGCGGGGGGCGAGACGCTGATAAAACCGGTGATTTCGGGCCGCCGCATCAGAAGCTGCATGCCGATCCATGCGCCAAAGCTGAAGCCCGCGACCCAGCAGTGCTTGGAATTGTTGTTCATCGACTGAAGGTAGTCGAGGGCCGAGGCTGCGTCGCTCAGCTCACCAATGCCCTGATCGTACTCACCCTGGCTGCGCCCCACGCCCCGGAAGTTGAAGCGCAAAACGGTAAAGCCCATGTTGAAAAACGCATAGTGCAGCGCGTGCACCACTTTGTGATTCATCGTCCCGCCGAATTGCGGATGCGGATGCAGCACAATTGCGATGGGGGCGTCACGTTCTTTTTGAGGGTGGTAGCGGCCTTCGAGGCGGCCTTCGGGTCCGGGAAAAATGACCTCGGGCATATGCGGTACTGTCCTTGTCGCGTCTTTTCGGCATCCGATTTCTTGACGAAATTGATCGGTTACCTTAGAACGGTTCTAACTTAAGGCGCAGGCATACATCCTGCAGTGGCCACGGATGTATGGGTTTGGGCGGGTAACGTCAATTGGGGGCTTTGCGATGAAACTGTCTACGAAAGGGCGCTACGCGATGGTGGCACTTGCGGACATTGCCATGCAGCCCGTGGATAAGCTGGTGAGCCTGAGCGACATCTCCGGTCGGCAGGACATTTCACTGCCCTATCTGGAGCAGCTTTTCGTAAAGCTGCGGCGGGCCGATCTGGTTGTGTCCGTGCGGGGGCCGGGTGGCGGGTATCGCCTTGCGCGGTCGGCATCTGAAATTCGCGTGGCCGATGTGTTGGCTGCCGTGGATGAGAAGGTGGATGCGATGCACAAGGGGGCGGGTGCCTCTGGAGCCGCGTCCGGATCCAAGGCGCAGTCACTGACAAACCGCTTGTGGGAGGGACTGAGTGCGCATGTCTATGTGTTCTTGCACCAAACCCGGTTGTCGGACGTGATTTCGAATGATCTTGCCCCTTGTCCGGCGGTGCCGAACTTGTTTGCGGTTGTCGATGATGCTTGATGCCCGAGGGGGCCAGCCCCCGTCGCTGGTGCGACTCCCCCGGGATTTTTTTGAAACAGGGAAGTGATGGACCGGGTCTATCTGGATCATAACGCAACGACACCTCTGAGGCCCGCGGCGCGGGAGGCGATGTTGCGCGCCATGGATGTGGTGGGCAATCCATCTTCCGTACATGCCGAGGGGCGGGCGGCGAAGGCGATTGTTGAGAAGGCGCGGGGGCAGATATCAGAGGCTCTTGGTGCCTCTGGTGCTGATATCGTGTTCACGGCAAGTGCGACGGAGGCCGCAGCGCTCGCGTGCGCAGGTCGGTCATTGCATGGCGCGGCGGTTGAGCATGACGCGGTGGGCGCTTGGGTCGATCCTGTTTTGGGCGCGGATGCGCAGGGTCTGGTTGCCATCGAGACGCCGGGCGCATCCACATTGCAATACGCTAACTCCGAAACCGGTGTGGTGCAGGATGTGCCACGAGGGTTGGCGCTGAGCGATCTGACGCAGTGCTTTGGCAAGCTGCCCTTTGGTTTCGGCTGGCTTGGAATCGAGATGGGGCTGATTTCGGCCCACAAACTGGGCGGGCCAAAGGGTGTCGGTGCGCTGATCCTGCGCCAGGGGCTTGATGTGCAGGCGCAAGTGCGCGGTGGTGGGCAGGAAATGGGGCGTCGGTCCGGCACCGAAAACGTCATTGGCATCGCTGGTTTTGGTGCCGCAGCAGAGGCTGCGCAGCGCGATATCGCGGACGGAAAATGGGACCGGGTCGAGAAACTTAGAAATATTCTAGAAAACGCTCTTGCTGCCGCTTCAAAGACAACTATTTTTGTCGGGAAAGGCGCGCGACGGCTGCCGAACACCTCCTGTTTCATCACGCCCGGGTGGAAGGGCGAGACGCAGGTGATGCAGATGGATTTGGCGGGTTTTGCTATCTCGGCGGGCTCTGCCTGCTCATCTGGCAAGGTCAGGGCAAGCCGGGTATTGAGCGCCATGGGGTATTCAGAGCTTGAGGCATCATCCGCCGTTCGGGTGTCTCTGGGTCTTGAGACGACAGAAGAAGATGTAATGCGCTTTGCCGAGGTTTGGGCGCAAAAACTGAAGAAACACGGGTGCCGGGCGGCGTGAACCGCTCAGATGCGAGAGGAAAGTCTGACATGGACAATGTTGTAGAAGATGTGGTCGTCAAGGACGGCGTCGATCAGGAAACAGTCGATGCCGTGCGGGACGTCAGCACGTATAAATACGGCTGGGAAACCGACATCGAGATGGAATATGCCCCCAAAGGGCTGACCCCTGACATCGTGCGCCTGATTTCGGAAAAGAATGAAGAGCCGGAGTGGATGACCGAATGGCGTCTGCAAGCCTACGAGCGCTGGCTTCAAAAGGAAGAGCCCGATTGGGCGATGGTCGATTATCCGGAGATCGACTTTCAGGATCAGTATTATTACGCCCGTCCCAAGAGCATGGAAGTGAAGCCGAAGTCTTTGGACGAGGTCGATCCCAAGCTGCTGGCCACCTATGAAAAGCTGGGCATCCCGTTGAAGGAACAGATGATTCTTGCTGGTGTCGAAGGGGCCGAAGATGCGCCTGCCGAGGGGCGCAAGGTCGCTGTGGACGCGGTGTTTGATTCCGTGTCCGTCGGCACGACCTTCCAGGCTGAGTTGAAGAAAGCGGGCGTGATCTTCTGTTCGATCTCGGAAGCGATCAAAGAGCATCCGGAGTTGGTGAAGAAGTACCTTGGCTCGGTAGTTCCCGTTTCCGACAACTTCTATGCCACGCTGAACTCTGCCGTCTTTTCGGATGGCTCGTTTGTCTACGTGCCGCCGGGTGTTCGCTGCCCCATGGAACTGTCGACCTATTTCCGTATCAATGCCGAGAATACAGGCCAGTTCGAACGCACGCTGATCATCGCGGACAAGGGTAGCTATGTGTCCTATCTCGAAGGGTGCACGGCACCGCAGCGGGACACATCGCAACTGCACGCTGCGGTCGTCGAGATCATCATCGAAGAAGATGCCGAGGTGAAGTACTCAACCGTTCAGAACTGGTATCCCGGTGACGAGAACGGTAAGGGCGGGATCTACAACTTCGTGACCAAGCGCGCCGATTGCCGGGGCGATCGGGCCAAGGTGATGTGGACGCAGGTGGAAACCGGGTCTGCCGTAACGTGGAAATACCCGTCCTGCATTCTGCGCGGCGACGACAGTCAGGGCGAGTTCTACTCCATCGCTATTGCCAACAACATGCAGCAGGCGGATACCGGCACCAAGATGGTGCACCTGGGCAAGAACACCAAGTCGCGCATCGTGTCCAAGGGGATCAGCGCGGGCAAAGCGCAAAACACCTATCGTGGACTAGTGTCGATGCACCCCAAGGCGAAGGACAGCCGCAACTATACGCAATGTGACAGTCTGCTGATTGGCGACAAGTGCGGCGCCCACACGGTTCCGTATATCGAGGTCAAGAACAACTCGTCCCGCGTTGAGCATGAGGCGACGACATCCAAGGTGGATGACGACCAACTTTTCTATTGCCGGTCACGCGGCATGGATGAGGAAGAGGCTGTGGCCCTTGTCGTCAACGGGTTCTGCAAGGACGTGTTGCAGGCGCTGCCCATGGAGTTTGCGATGGAAGCTCAACAGCTTGTGGCAATCTCGCTCGAAGGGTCGGTGGGTTAAGCAATGGCTGCTGAGCAGAAATCTCGGTCGGCCTTTGCGGTCATGGCCCTTTCGGTACTTAGCGGTGCCGTGCTGGGTGGTGGCCTCGGGGTGATGTTGATGCCGGATTTCGCGGCAGCTCTGGCCATTGGCGGAGCGATGACGACTGGCGCCATCGCCGTCGCATGGATGTTGTTCCGAGATGGATGATAGCGGCTCCAACATTGATCGGCACGCAAGGATAGGCCCTCAAGATCCTTGGGCGCGGTCGAAGGCGCACGCGCTCTACGGTACTGTGTTTTCGGCAGTGCTAGGCGCTTTGCTGTTTGCTTATGTCGGCAGTCTGCTTCTCTCGGACTGGCTTGTTGAGTTCGGTTTCTTGGGTTTTCTTGCTGGCGCTGCGGCGTATGTGGCGATGACCGCCAGATTTACCGGGCGCGTCAGCAAAGATGAATACGCGCAAGGCAACAGCAGAACTGATGAAGAGGTACGACAGGCTCTGGCAGATATGCAGGCGAAGCGGAAATGACGGACCTTACCGAACAACGCAAACCGATCAAGCGTCACACCGTTTCAGACCTTGATGGCACCCAGCAGGGCGGGCTTGCCTTTGTCATTGCGGTGATCGGCGGGATGATCGCTGCCGCATCGCTGGCGCCCGGGGCGCTTACGTCGTTCTGGGTCTGGTGTGTGCTTCTGATGATGTCGATCGCCATCGGAATGGGTGTTCAGCACGTGTTCGCCCGTGAGACGGTCGAGGATGTGGAATGACCTTTGCAACTGACAACCCGAACGGAGCCTGACGCTATGGCCCCCGACACACCCAGAAAATCCAGCGATGTGCGCATCCGCTTCGGCCACCCTTGGCGGCTGATGCAGGAAACGCGGGCCCTGACACTGCTCATCCTGGGGCACGTGATCGTTTTCCTGCTGTCCATCGGGCATGACGAAATCGTGGCTGAGATGGTGGCCGACGGTTGGATCTTTGCCCGTTACGCCGAACAGATCGAACTTCTGTTTGGTCTGGTGCTGTTCGTGTGTTGGGGCGCGCTCACGGTGCGCCTGGTGACCATGCTGCAACGCGCCCGCACGGGCGACTGCATCTGCCCGCGGTGCAATCAACGCTGCGGGGACCCGGAATGATCACAGCCACGACACAGGGGCGGTCGTGACACATGAAATGCTGACAGCCCATGTCTCGGGCACGGCTGTCATTTTGAAATAACGCGCGGTGTCCGCGCAGGATGAGGAACATATCATGCTGAATATCAATGACTTGCACGTACAACTTGAAGAAGAGGACAAGCAGATCCTCAAGGGCGTCAACCTGACGGTCGAGGCGGGCAAGGTGCACGCGATCATGGGCCCCAACGGTTCGGGCAAGTCCACGCTGTCCTATGTCCTGTCGGGCCGTGATGGCTATGAAGTGACGGGTGGCGAAGCGACTCTGGACGGCGAAGACCTGCTGGATATGGAACCCGAAGAGCGCGCGGCGGCAGGCCTGTTCCTGGCGTTCCAATACCCGGTCGAAATTCCCGGTGTGGGCAACATGACCTTCCTGCGGACGGCTGTGAATGCACAGCGTAAGGCGCGCGGCGAAGAAGAGCTGAGCGCGGCCGACTTCCTCAAGATCATCCGCGAGCGGGCCAAGGCGCTGAAAATCGACGCCGACATGCTGAAGCGCCCTGTGAACGTGGGCTTCTCGGGTGGTGAGAAAAAGCGTAACGAGATCTTGCAGATGGCAATGCTTGAGCCCAAGATGTGCATCCTGGACGAGACCGACTCCGGCCTCGACGTCGACGCGATGAAGCTGGTCGCCGAAGGTGTGAACGCCCTGCGCAATGAAGGGCGCGGGTTCCTCGTCATCACGCACTACCAGCGTTTGCTGGACCACATCAAACCCGACGTTGTGCACATCATGGCGGACGGCAAGATCGTCAAAACCGGTGGGCCGGAACTGGCACTTGAGGTCGAGAACAACGGCTATGCCGACATTCTGGCCGAGGTGGCGTAATGGGCGAAGCTGCAACCAAACCAAACCCTACCGAGGACCGCTTGGCGACCCTGACCATGCCGTCGAACGGCTGGGCGGACGAGGCCCGCAAGGCAGCCGCAGCGCGCGTGCGCGAAATGGGTCTGCCCGGCCGCCGTGACGAGTACTGGAAGTTCACGCGACCAGATACGCTTGTGCAGTTGGATGCCCCGCAGGCGGCGCTGTTTCACAACGACGAAGCACCGCTGTTCGGCGAAATGGACCGGCTCAAGATCGTCTTCGTTGATGGCGTGTTCGACGCTGCTCAATCCGACGATCTGACCATGTCAGGTGTGCGTATTGATCGCTTGGCCGATAGCGCTGACATTCACTGGGCTGCGGACCTGTACGGCACTTTGGAAGCGAACGGGCATTATGTGCAGCGTCCGCTTGCCGCCATGAACACGGCCTATGCCACCGATGGCGTGCTGATCCACGTCACAGACAAAGCGGAAAAGCCGATCAATTTCATTTACTTGCATGAAAATGAAACCTCGGACGCGATCCTGCACCATGTTGTGAAACTGGATGCAGGTGCCGAACTGACGCTGCTTGAAACCGGCCCTGCGGCGGCGCGTTTCAACAAGTGCATGGAAGTGGATGTTGCCGACACTGCGACCTTCCATCATGTCCGTGCGCAAGGCCGTGATCACGAGCGCCGCGCCGCCACGCATATCTTTGCGCGACTGGGCACGGAATCCGTGTTCAAGACCTTTACCCTGACCGTTAACGGCCGCCTGACCCGCAATGAATGCGTGGTTGAGCTGACCGGTGACGATGCGGTTGCGCATGTTGCAGGTGCCTGCGTTGGCGACGGTGACTTCCACCATGATGACACCGTGTTTGTCACGCATGACGCCCTGCGCTGCGAGAGCCGTCAGGTGTTCAAGAAGGTGCTGCGTAACGGTGCGGTAGGTGTGTTCCAGGGCAAGATTCTGGTCAAGGAAGGCGCCCAGAAGACGGATGGCTACCAGATCAGCCAATCGCTTCTGCTGGACGATGACAGCCAATTCCTCGCCAAGCCCGAGCTTGAAATCTACGCTGATGACGTGGCCTGTTCGCACGGCTCGACCTCGGGCGCGATTGACGAAGAGGCACTATTCTACCTGCGCTCGCGCGGCGTACCTGCCGACATCGCGACCGATCTGCTGACGCTCGCCTTCCTTGCCGAAGCGGTGGAAGAGATTGAGGACGAGGACCTGCGCACCGCACTGGTCGACCGCCTGCAAGGCTGGCTGGAGCGGCACCGAGGCTAAGCCATGGCGGTTACGCGGAACATTGGGGCCACCTATCGGGGGCCGGGTCGTGTCGTGCGGCACCTCCTGTCGCTGGGCGAACGGGAGGACCGCGCGCTCGCCTACCTTATGGCGTCCTGCGTCCTGATCTTCATCGCGCAGCTGCCGCGGCTTGCACGTGAATCGCATTTAACTGGCGAAGACCTGAACATGCTTATGGGCGCGTCGCTCATGGGGCTGATTTTTATCGCGCCCCTTATGTTCTATGCCATTGCGCTGCTTGCGCGGTTTGTGGGTCGGGTCTTCGGGGGCAAGGGAACCGCATATGGTGCGCGGCTGGCGCTGTTCTGGGCTTTGCTGGCGTCCTCACCGCTGATCCTGTTGCATGGCTTGGTGTCCGGGTTCATCGGCCCTGGATTGGAGAAACAGGCCGTCGGCCTGATCTGGGTCCTGGTTTTCTTGTGGTTCTGGATCGGTGGATCCATCGCGCAGGAGCGTGCAGAATGAGCGCTGTTTCGGACCTTGCCATGGATACGCTGCGTGACCCCAAAGAGGTCGCACGGCAGATCATCAGTTGGCAGCTGGATCGCGGGACGCTGTATATGGCGCTTGTCGCGGTTGCTGCGGTGAATGCCCTGCTGGCATCCGCGCCTGTCGTGCTGCTGGAAGGCGAGGTCGATCCCACAGCGCGCGCTGCGATGCCGATCCTTGCCTTGCTTGAACGCCCGTTTGCGTTGTTCGCGATCATTGCCGGTGGTTTGCTCTTGATGGTGCACGGGTTGGTCTGGGCCGGGCGCGCCTTGGGTGGTCATGGCGAATTCACCGACATGCTGGCCTTGCTTACCTGGCTACAGGCGCTGCGGGCCGCGGCACAGGCGTTGGTTCTGGTGCTGAGCCTTATCGTCCCCGGGATTGCCGGTTTGGTCGCTTTGGGTGTTGCGATTGTGGCCTTTTGGTTGCTTTTGCATTTCATCAGCGCGGCCCTACGATTTGACTCTCTGTTTCGTGCCTTTGGCCTGCTCCTTGTGGTGCTGGCGGGCCTGTTTATTGGAATGATGATGCTTGTGACGCTGACGGGCGTGACGGCTGGAGGATTGTGAGATGTATGACGTGAACGCCATCCGCGGGGACTTTCCGATCCTGTCGCGCGAGGTGAATGGCAAGCCGCTTGTCTATCTCGACAACGGCGCGTCCGCGCAGAAGCCGCAGGTGGTGATTGATGCAATTTCCAAAGCCTATGCCGAAGAATACTCCAATGTTCACAGGGGGCTGCACTATCTGTCGAACCTCGCGACCGAGAACTATGAGGCCGTGCGCGGCAAGCTTGCCCGCTTCCTGAATGCAGGTTCCGAAGACGAGATCGTCATGAACTCGGGCACCACCGAAGGCATCAACATGGTCGCTTACGGCTGGGCGATGCCACGGATGGAGGCGGGGGACGAGATTGTGCTTTCGGTCATGGAACACCACGCCAATATCGTGCCCTGGCACTACCTGCGGGAACGGCAGGGTGTCGTGCTGAAATGGGTCGATGTGGACACCACCGGCGCGCTTGACCCGCAGAAGGTGATCGACGCGATTGGCCCCAAGACGAAGCTGGTGGCCGTGACGCACATGTCCAACGTGCTGGGCACGAAGGTGGACATCAAGACGATATGCAAAGGCGCGCATGCCAAAGGTGTGCCGGTGCTGGTCGATGGCTCGCAAGCGGCCGTTCACATGCCAGTGGATGTGCAGGATCTGGGCGCGGATTTCTACGCGATCACCGGTCACAAGCTGTATGGTCCATCCGGTTCTGGCGCGATCTATTGCAAGGCCGAGCGGATGGCCGAGATGCGCCCGTTCATCGGCGGCGGTGACATGATCAAAGAAGTGTCGAAAGACGGCGTGATCTACAACGATCCGCCCCACAAGTTCGAGGCGGGCACGCCGGGGATCGTGCAGATGATCGGGCTTGGTGTGGCTCTGGATTACATGATGGGCCACGGGATGGATGCCATCGCCGCGCATGAGGACAGCTTGCGCGACTACACGGTGGAGAAGCTTGCCGGGCTCAACTGGTTGCAGGTGCAGGGCACAACGCCGGACAAGGGTGCGATTTTCTCGTTCACTTTGGATGGGGCAGGGCATGCGCATGACATTTCGACCATCCTCGACAAGAAGGGTGTCGCGGTGCGGGCCGGACAGCACTGTGTGGGTCCGTTGATGGAGCATATGGGGCTCAACGCCACCTGCCGCGCGTCGTTCGCGATGTACAACACCAAGGAAGAGGTGGATGTGCTGGTCGATGCTTTGGAGCTGGCGCACGACCTGTTTGCGTGATCTGTCCCCGCGGGGACAAGTCGTTCGCACCCTTTTGGGTATCTTCACCGACCTGTGGAAGCGCACTGAATTCAACAGCTTGATGTGCGTGCGCCTGATTTGCTCAAAATTAACAGGCGGAATGGGACCCTACGCCCCGAAGGCGGGCGGACGGCGCTTGTGCCCTGGGCCGGGCCATTTTCATCTGTCATTGAAGGCTCTATAGGCAGGGCAGACATTCCCATTTTACGTATTTTGGCCGCCGCCCGGTCTGGACTGGATCAATGATAAAAACGGCGCTGACCGACAGGTTCCTGCAAATTGCATTGATCGGGCTGATACTCATGGGTGTTGGCGCGGCAACGGTTGGACCGTTCCAGTCGATCATCGGCATCGAGCAGATTGGCTTCTCCGACGCGGCCTATGCCCTGATCGTCACGGGTGGTGCTTTCTTTAGCGTCGTGGCCTCCATTCTGGTGGGGATCTACACGGACCAGACCGGACGCTTTCGCGAAGCGTTGCTTGCGGCTTTGACCATTGGCGCGATCGCGGGCGTGTTGATGTTTCTGGTGCCGTCAAAAGTCGCCTTTTTGCTGGTGCATGTCGTGTTGTTTCCGGTGGGTGCCACGGCATTCACACAATACTTCGCCATTGCCGTCATGGCAGCCAATGAGAACCCGAGGCTTGATCGCCCCTACACGACCACGCTGGCCCGGGCCACGTTTTCGGGGGCCTTTGCGGTAACGCCAGTGGTGTGGGGCTATGTGCTGGTTCAGGGCGTTGATGTGCTTGGGGCCTATGTCGTGGTGGCCTGTGCCAACATTCTGGCCCTTGCGGCTGTCGTGATGCTTTGGCGGGGCGACCGAACCGTGTCGCAAACCGCGAAGTCCGGAAAAGGGTTGCTGGCGTCGCTCCGTGAGCTGACTGAACCGGGGCTCGTGCTGCGCATGGTTCTGATCTGCGTAATCTCGGCCACGAATGGGCTGTACAACATCCTGCTGGGCCTTTTGATCCTGAACAATCTGGGCGGCGCCGATGCAGATGTTGCGGTCTTTGCGGGCCTTGTCGCCTTTGTCGAGATTCCCATTATGATGCTGACCGTTCGGTTTTTGCGCGTCGTGTCAGCGTCGTTTCTCATTCTTGTCGGTGTCGTGATTTACGGCGGCTTTCTTGCAGCTCTGGGGCTTATGCCCTCTATCGGGTTTGCGTGGTGGCTTGTCCTGCCTGCTGGGATTGGTGCCGGGATCGTTCTGTCGATCCCCATCGGATATGTTCAGAACCTTGTTGCGGACCGGGCCGGGGCGGGGAGTTCGCTGTTGTCCGTCAATCACTTTGGCGGGGCGATCATTGCGTCCGCGATCTTTGCCGCGGGCTCAAGTGTGACTGACTACCAAGGGGTCGCGACAATGGGCGCGGCGATTGCGATTGCAGCGTCTGCGGTGCTGTTCGTGTTGGACTATCGCCGCACGCGGCGGACGGGGTCGTCAAAGGCGCTGGATCATGGGGCCTAAGGACGTTCAGGTGAACGTCGAGATACCGAGAAAGCGCCTTGTTTTTCGCATGATTGAATGTGAGTGGCGGACCGTAGAGGATTCGAACCTCTGGCCTCTGCCTTCGGAGGGCAGCGCTCTATCCAGCTGAGCTAACGGTCCACTGGGGCGCGGTATAGCGGTGCCATCCGCGCCCTGCAATTGCAAAAGTCGGGCAAGGCGCAGGACACCTGCGCCTTGCGTTGATCAGAGCGTGATACGGAAGCGGGCAAACCCATCGGGACCATCGCCCGCTGGTTCGATTGTCATGCCCTGGACATCGTCAATGTAGTCCTTGGCCTTCGGACCCGTTTCAAAAAGGACCGAGGTGTCCGCGAGCGGGGCAAAGGACCAGTTGGCATCCGCGCGGGGGCTGATCGTGCCCTGTTCCACAATGTAGCGTACGATGACGTCGCGGTTCGTGTCGGGGCCCTCGAACACGATGGTATCGCCTTGTGCGCCGGGGAAGTTGCCGCCGCCACCGGCGCGATAGTTGTTCGTGGCGATGATGAACTTCTGTTCAGGGTCAATGGGTTCGCCGTTGAACTTCAGCTCAACGATGCGGTTCGCATCCGCGTTGATCAGCGCACCTTCGGGGTCGAACTTGGACGGCTGGCTGAGGTCGATCTGGTAGGTCACGCCATCGATCACGTCGAAATTGTAGGACGGGAATTCAGGATTCAGCAGCAGTTGATCTGCCTGACCTGCTTCAACCTGATTGAACATACCGGCCGAGCGTTCGAGCCAGTCCTTGACCTGCGCGCCCGTGACCAGCACAGCGCGGGCTGTGTTGGGATACAGGTACAGGTCAGACACATTCTTGATCGCCACGTCGCCTTTTGGCACGTCGGTGAAGTATTCCGGGCCGCCCCGGCCACCGGCCTTGAAGGGGGCAGCAGCAGACAGGATCGGCAGCCCCTCATATTCGGTGCCCTGCATCATCTGCGCGATGTACCAGCTTTGCGCGATGGACACGATCTGGACCGACGGATCATCGGCCACGAGCGCAAAGTAGCTGTGCAGCGGCGCGTCGGTTTTGCCAACCGCACGGCGGACATAGGCGAGCGTGGCGTCGTGGTCCGCCTGCACGCTGTCGAGGAGCGGTTGATAGTCGTCGACAAGGGCGGTGACGGACCGGTCCTCATTCCGTTTGGAGATCGGGCGCGCTTCTGAGCCGTGGCCGGTGATCCGCCAGTTTGCGCCGTCGCGTTCCAGCATCAGGTCGATCACGCCAAGATGCGAGCCCCAGAAGCCGCCCATGGCAGCTGGTTTGCCGTGAATGGTGCCATTAGCCACATCGACGGCGGGCAGGTCGGCATAGGTGGGCGAGGGGAACACCTGGTGATGGTGACCGGTCAGGATCGCATCGATCCCATCCACCGCAGCAAGCGGGACCGAGGCGTTTTCCATCCCGTCGGAATGATCCGCGGCACCGATCCCCGAGTGGCTGAGCGCGATGATGATGTCGGCCCCTTGCTCTTTCATCAGGGGCACCAGGGTCTTGGCTGTCTCCACGATGTCGCGCGCTTGCACGTTCCCGTCGAGATGGCGGCGGTCCCAGGTCATGATCTGGGGCGGGACAAAGCCGATGAGGCCGACCTTGATCGCGTGCGATTCCCCAGCGCCATCCGTGACCGTCCGGTCGAGGATAACGAAGGGTGGTACCAGCGTGGTGTCGGCGGCGGCGTCCGCGCCCATTTCCTTGGCCACGTTGGCACAGACGACGGGGAAGTCGGCACCTGCGAGCGACTTCATCAGGAAGTCGAGGCCGTAGTTGAATTCGTGATTGCCGAGCGTGGCTGCGTCAAAGCCCACGGTGTTCATGGCCGTGATGATCGGGTGGCTGTCGCCTTCTTTCATGCCCCGTTCGTAAGCGATGTAGTCGCCCATGGGGTTGCCCTGCAGGAAGTCCCCATTGTCGATGAGCATGGAATTCGTGGCTTCGGCCCGGATGCTTTCGATGATCGATGCGGTGCGGGACAGGCCGACTGTGTCACGCGGCCTGTCGGCATAGTAGTCGTAGGGAAAGACATGCACGTGCAGGTCTGTGGTTTCCATGATCCGCAAATGCGCCTGATTGGTGCTGGCGCGCAGTGAGAACGGGTGCATCGCCGCAAATGTGGCGGTGGTGGCCAGGAATGTCCGGCGCGAAATCAGCTGTGTCATGTGGGTCCCCCAGTCGTGGCTGTTCCATTTACGGTAGGCACGTATCCATGATGTGTCACAGCTTCATGTCGCGCCAAGCGGAACCTTGCGCAAAAAATCTGCCGGGGCAGGGAACCCGATCATGTTTTGTGCAGTTGGACGGGTGTTGTTCTGAACAACTGTCCCCTCGGGTGGCGCGCCAATCCTCCCCCTCGGAGCGTGCCACCCGACACGAAACAGGGCGCCGAAGCGCCCCAATTGGAGAAGTCGTGCAATGGCGTTTGGTTACCGTCCCCAGGACCGAACGACACCGCAATCCATGTGTACGAAGTTCGAGCCGGAGTATTTGCCGACGCCGCCACCGCGGCAGGCTTGGGCTGCGCGTGCCATTTGACTGACGGACCGTGTGGTCAGGCGCAGATCAGCGGCCTGTCCTTTGATATGCAAAGAGTTTTTCGCGACACCCCGACCGCGCGCCCGCAGCATCGCGTTTGTTCGCGGGCTGCGATAGCCCGACAGCAGCATGTAGGGTTCGTCAACCTCAAGCAGATTGTGCGCTGCTGCCATGATATCGACTGTGCGGAGGTCCATGGATTTCACATCGTCGGTCCGCCAGTCGCGCATGAAGTGGTTCACTTCGCGCACCGCGTCCTTGATGTAGTTCCCTTCGATCCAGTAGATCATGTCGATCCGTTCGCCCGTGCGACCGGAATACATACGGAGGCGTCTGATATCGCCAGCCCCGCGAAGAAATCCTGCTGCGTTTGAGAAAGTTGGTGCCGCCGTTACCGCCGTTGCCGCGAATGCGCCAAGTATGGCTCGGCGGGTCATGCCCGTAGAGGTATTGTTCATATCACTGCGCCGTCCCGTACGCCTGCCTATCCGTGATGTTACACGGGTTTTGTCATCTCATCCCCAGATGCAACACTTCTATGGCATAGCTCGATTCGTTTACCAAGCGCTGAATCCGATCCAAAAAGCCTCGCAAGTGAATTAGGCAGATTTTTGCGCAAAATCTGGCTCATGTGGCGCAAAGGCCGCGGGGCGATGCAGGCGCGCATCAGGCCGATGCTTGTTGCCGGTCTGGCGGCAATGTGAATAGACAGGCTTTGCACGCGCTTGGGATAATACAGGCCAGCGCGAAATTTATAAAAAACAGGTGCGATATGACGGTGAATTTTTTCAGATCTTGGACGGTGGCGTTGGGCCTCGTTCTTGCGGCGGCGCTTTGGTCAGCGCCGCAAAGCGCGTCGGCGCAGGTCACGGCCTTTAAACAGGCGGTTGCCGAGGCGGCCGCACGCGACGCCGATATCGCCGCTTTCTACAAAGCGAATGGCTATGAAAGCCTTTGGACCGGTCGGTCGGGCCGTGAGCGTCAGCGCCGTGTGGCACTGTTCAAGGCGCTTGATCAGGCGGGCAATCATGGCCTGCCTGCTGCGCGCTACGATGCCGATGGCCTGAAAGCCAAGATGAAAGCCGCGACGACCCAGCGCGACCGCGGGCTGGTCGAGGTCGAGATGAGCCGCACCTTCCTGCAGTATTCACGCGATCTGCAAACAGGTGTGCTGGTGCCGTCGCGCGTGGACCGCGCCATTGTCCGTCAGGTGCCCTATCGGGATCGGACGTCCTATCTGGTGAATTTCTCCAAATCGTCGCCGTCGGGCTTTTTCAAGGCGCTGGCGCCCAAGACCATGGAATACAACGCGCTGATGAAGGAAAAGCTGCGGATGGAGCGGCTGCTCGCCCAAGGGGGCTGGGGTCAGCAGGTGCCGGTGAGCTCGCTCAAGCCCGGTCAATCCGGCGATGCGGTCGCCATCATGCGCAACCGTTTGATCGCCATGGGCTTTCTCAAGCGCACCAACACGCAGACATATGACGCGGCGGTGCAGTCTGCGGTCCAGCAATTCCAACTTGCCCACGGGCTGACGGCCGATGGTGTCGCCGGGCAGGCAACAGTGACAGAGATGAACAAGTCGGTGCAGGAGCGTCTGCAATCGATCATCGTCGCAATGGAGCGTGAGCGCTGGGTCAACCAGGAGCGCGGCAAGCGCCATATCCTGGTCAACATCCCGGACTTCACAGCCAACGTCGTCGACAACGGCAAGGTGACGTTCTCCACCCGCTCTGTTGTGGGGGCCAACAAGGATGACCGACCGACGCCCGAGTTTTCCGATGTGATGGAATTCATGGTGATCAACCCGAGCTGGTATGTCCCACGCTCGATCGTCACCAAAGAATACCTGCCCGCGCTGAAGCGGAACCGGAATGCCGTTCGTCATATCGAAATCACCGACAGCCGGGGCCGCAAGGTGAACCGCTCTGCTGTGAACTTCAACCAATACACGGCACGGACCTTCCCCTTTGCCATGCGTCAACCGCCCTCAAAGGGCAACGCGCTGGGTCTGGTGAAGTTCATGTTCCCGAATGTGCACAACATCTACCTGCACGATACACCCGCCAAGAACCTGTTTGGTCGCGAGGTGCGCGCCTACAGCCACGGCTGCGTGCGTCTGGCCGATCCGTTCGACTTTGCCTATGCGCTGTTGGCGAAACAGGAATCAAACCCGGAACAGTATTTCCAATCGGTTCTGGCCACCGGGCGCGAGACCCGCGTGGACCTGAAGGCCCCTGTGCCGGTGCACATCATCTATCGCACGGCCTTTACCACGCCCAAAGGGCATACGCAGTACCGCCGCGACATCTATGGCCGCGATGCGAAGGTGTGGCGGGCGCTGTCCGATGCAGGGGTGGCACTGCGCGCAGTTCAGGGGTAAATCGCACCCCTGAGCTATGTGCGAAGGGGACCTGCCATGCGTTACACCGTTGCCGAGATTGCAACTGCACTTGAGGCGCAGGCTGTTGGCGACACAAGCACCATTGTGACGGGCTTAGCGGAGCCCGCGCAGGCCGGTGCTGACGATCTGGCGTTGGCGAGTAACCCGAAATACGCAGACACACTCTCTGCCGGGGCGGCACAGGCCGCTCTGTTGTGGGAAGACGCGGATTGGCAAGCGCTGGGTTTGCGCGCAGCGATCCTGCCGAAACGCCCACGCTTTGCCATGTCGCGGCTGACGACAATGGCCGATCCCGGACATGAGTTCGGCACGGGCATCCACCCCAGCGCGGTGGTCGATCCGACCGCACAGCTGGGCGATGATGTGGCCATCGGGGCAGGGGCTGTCATCGGGCCCGAGGCGCAGGTTGGCGCGTGCTCGGTCATCGGGCCGATGTCCTTTGTCGGGTGGCAAGCCGTGCTGGGTCCAAACGCCTTTCTGCGGGAACATGTCAGCATCGGTGCGCGGGTGCGGATCGGGGCCAATTTCATTGCCAATCCTGGCGTGCGCATAGGCGGTGACGGGTTCTCCTTTGTCACGCCGGAAAAGAGCGGCGTGGAAAACGTGCGCGAAACGCTGGGTGAGCAGGGCGAAGCCAGTGGGCAGCCCTGGGCGCGGATTGCCAGCCTTGGCGCCGTGGTCATCGGCGACGATGTCGAGATCGGGACCAATACGGCCATCGACAACGGCACTATCCGACCCACGCAGATCGGGAATCGCACGAAAATCGACAACCTTGTCCACATCGGCCACAACTGCGTCATCGGCGAAGACAACCTGATCTGCGGTCAGGTCGGGCTGGCCGGGTCGGTCACGGTCGGCAATTTCGTCGTCATGGCCGGGCAGGTGGGTGTCTCGGACAATCTGAGCATTGGCAACAACGTCGTGTTGGCCGCCGCGTGCAAGGTCATGAGTTCTGTCAAGGACGGCAAGGTCATGCTGGGCTATCCTGCCAACGAGATGAAAACAAATCTCGACATGTATAAGAACACCAAGCGCCTGCCGCGCATCCTGCGCGACGTTGCGGAGTTGAAGAAAGCTGTTTTCAAGTCGGAAGGCAGTGACTAAATCAACGCCAAGTCAGGCACGGGCAAGGGGGCAGCCGTCGTGAGCATCAAGGACAAGGTCATCGAGATTGTTGCGGAACAGGCGGTGTTGGAGCCGTCGGATGTGGGGCTGACCAACACGCTTGAGGATCTGGGGATCGACAGCCTCGGGCTTGTCGAAAGCATCTTTGCCATCGAGGAAGAGTTCGACATTCAGGTGCCGTTCAATGCGAATGCGCCGAAGGAGAGCGATTTTGACATCTCCAACGTGCAGTCGATCATTTCCGGCATCGAGCGGCTGATCTCAGAACAGAAAACCTGATGCACCGCGTTGTCATTACCGGGGCGGGCACCGTCAATGCCCTGGGCCATGATGTGCCCGAAACCCTTGAAGCCATGCGCGAAGGGCGCTGCGGCATTGGCGAGTTGGACTTTCGGGACGTGGACCGGCTGGCCATCAAGATCGGCGGCCAGGTGCACGGGTTCGAGGCCGAAGGGCGCTACAACCGTCAGCAGATGAGCCTTTATGACCGGTTCACGCAGTTTACGTTGGCTGCGGCCAAGGAAGCCATTGAACAATCGGGCCTGAGCTTTGCCGGTGAGCAAGCCGCGAAGTCGGGTGTGATCCTTGGCACGGCGGCAGGTGGCGTCAGCACTTGGGATCAGAACTACCGACTTGTCTACGAAGAGGGCAAGAACCGGGTTCACCCCTTTGTCGTACCCAAGCTGATGAACAACGCGGCGGCCAGCCATGTGTCGATGGAATGGAACCTGAAGGGGCCGTCGTTTACCGTGGCGACGGCTTGCGCGTCGTCCAACCATGCCATGGCGCAAGCCTTCCAGATGGTGCGCAGCGGCATGGCCCCGGTGATGATCACGGGCGGGTCGGAATCGATGCTGTGCTTTGGCGGGGTCAAGGCATGGGAAGGCTTGCGCGTGATGTCGAAGGATGCCTGCCGCCCGTTTTCCGCCAACCGCAACGGTATGGTGCAGGGCGAAGGTGCGGGGGTTTTCGTGTTCGAGGAATACGAGCACGCGCGCGCCAGGGGCGCTGACATTCTGTGCGAGGTCGCGGGCTTTGCCATGTCCTCGGATGCGGCCGATATCGTGATGCCCTCCAAGAACGGTGCCGCGCGGGCCATGGCCGGCGCGCTGGCCGATGCCGGAGTGAACGCGGACGAGGTTGGCTACATCAACGCCCATGGCACCGGCACTGCGGCCAATGACAAGACGGAATGCGCTGCGGTCGCTGACGTCTTCGGCCCCCACGCGGACAAGCTGATGATCTCGTCGACAAAGTCGATGCACGGTCACTTGATTGGTGGAACGGGGGCAGTCGAACTGCTGGCCTGCATCATGGCGCTGCGCGATGGCATCGTCGCGCCGACCATCGGGTATGAAGAGCCGGATCCCGAATGCGCCCTGGACGTTGTGCCGAACGACGCGCGCGACGCGCAGGTCAGTGTTGCCCTGTCGAACGCCTTTGCCTTCGGCGGCATGAACGCCGTGCTGGCATTGCGTAAGATGTAAAAAAGCCGCCCGAGGGCGGCTTTCCTTTGGGCCGGTTGATCGCCTTAGAACTGTGCAACCGACGTCTTGTCGAAGGCGGCAGTAAAGCCGCTGAGCGACATGTTCAGCTCAACCTGCTGATCAGGCGCGAGGGCCGGAACGATGGTCAACTTGGCGTTGGCCCCGCGCCGAAATTGCGCAACCTCATCGGCCACGAGACCCACGCGCGAATAGCACCCGATCGGGTTGCAGAAGGCATAGGGGTAGCGCCGCGCCTGACCACCATCGACTTCCATCGTCAACTGCTGCGGCAGGGAGGTTTCGAGCGGCACGATGATTGTGGCACCTGCCACCGCGCGCCCACCTTCAGGCAGACGGAAGATCGAGATTTCGGCAACCGGTGTGCCCTCGTCATCTTTCATGAGCTGATACATCTGGCAGGGCTCTTCCTGACCCTCTTCCGCCTTGATGCAGCGCAGTTCCCAATCGCCAATGGTTTCGGCGGTATAGGTCTGGCCGACCTGCGGGGCCGAAGCGTCTTCGCCAAGGCTCAACTGGTCCTCAATGGTGCTGCCAACGTTGGGCGCATCGGTCGGTTCTTCGGGTGTTGTATCCGCATCTTGAGCCATGACGCTAATTGGCATCAGGCAGGCCATGGAAAGGGCAATCAGTGACGTGCGCATATCGGTTCCGCTCTTGTTTCGTTTTGCGAAGTGCTAGCACGGACTGAAACCAGTGTCAGGGCCAAAGCGCAAAGTTTTCGTGACCAGCGGCAAACAGCAAAAAAGGGAGCCCCAAAGCCCCCTTTTCCACATGTCGTTTTTCTCTCCCCGTCGGACTGGCCGACTTATGGCGGGGAAGGTACGAAAGCGCTTGGCAGTGGTCAACAGGGAATATGTAAAAAAGAAAACATTGTGAAATCAGTGGCTAAACCGGATCGTTCATTTAACCAAAAAAAGGCCGCGCACGAAGCGCGGCCCAGTCTGACAGGGAGGAAGTGTTCCGCGCCGGGAGGACTCTCGACGGGAACAAAAACACTATGGCACCCAATGGTTAACTTTGTATGGTCCCCCCGAAGGCCCCCATGGACAAAAGGTTAACGGCATGAACGATCATATTTTCATCGGGGGCGGCGGGGTTGACTATGCCGACAGACAGGGCCTGACACTGAAGTACGCTAACCGACACGGCTTGGTGGCAGGCGCGACCGGGACGGGCAAGACGGTGACGCTGCAAATCCTGGCCGAAGGATTTTCAAACGCGGGCGTTCCGGTGTTTCTGTCGGACGTTAAGGGGGACCTGTCGGGGCTGGCGAAGTCGGGCACGGCCGAGCACAAATTGCATGGTCCCTTTATGGAACGTGCGGAAAAGATTGGGTTTTCCGACTATACCTACCATGCCTGTCCGGTGACCTTTTGGGACATGTTTGGGGAACAGGGCCATCCTGTGCGCACCACGGTGTCCGAGATGGGGCCGCTGCTGCTGGCACAGTTGCTGGAACTGACCGAGGCGCAGGAGGGCATCCTGAACATTGCCTTCCGTCTGGCAGACGAAGAGGGCATGCCGCTGCTGGATCTCAAGGACTTGCAAGCTTTGCTGGTCTGGGTCGGGGAGAACGCCAAGGAGCTTTCGCTGCGCTATGGCAACGTGTCGGCCCAGTCGATCGGGGCGATCCAGCGGCGGCTGCTTGTGCTGGAAAATCAAGGGGCTAGCCAGCTTTTTGGAGAGCCTGCGCTGGAGCTTTCCGACCTGATGCGAACGGATGCGGCGGGCAAGGGGATGGTCAACATCCTCGCCTCTGACAAGCTGATGGGCGCGCCGAAGCTTTATGCCACGTTCCTGTTGTGGCTGCTGAGCGAGCTCTTTGAAGAACTGCCCGAGGTGGGCGATCCGGACAAGCCGAAGCTGGTCTTCTTCTTTGACGAGGCGCATTTGCTGTTCGAGGACGCGCCCAAGGCGCTGGTCGACAAGGTCGAGCAGGTGGCGCGGTTGATCCGGTCGAAGGGCGTAGGTGTTTATTTTATAACGCAAAATCCGGCTGACGTGCCCGAGGGTATTCTGGGACAATTGGGCAATCGGTTCCAGCATGCGCTGCGCGCCTTCACCGCCAAGGACCGTAAGGAATTGCGGTTGGCGGCGGAGACCTATCGTGAAAATCCGCGCTTTGAGACCGAAGAGGCCATTCGCGAGGTCGGCGTGGGTGAGGCGGTGACATCGATGCTGCAAAAGAAGGGCGTGCCGGGGATTGTGGAGCGGACATTGATCCGGCCGCCGTCGTCGCAACTTGGCCCGATCACCAAGGCAGAGCGCAAGGCGCATCTGCAAGCCTCTGATATGGCTGGGAAATATGATCAGCCTTTGGACCGTAAATCAGCCTTTGAAATCCTGAAAGAGCGGGCAGACAAGGCCGCGGCAGAGGCGGCGGAAGCCGAAGAAAAGGCCGAGGAAATGGAGCCGGTCCTGCGCGAGTTCAATGCCGGGCGGCGGTATTCCGGCGCGCGAGTGACCCGGTCATCGTCGCGGTCAACACGGCGCGGCGCGAGCTTTGGTGAGGCGATGACCAAGATGGTGGTCAAGGAGCTGACCGGGACGACGGGCCGTCGGATGGTGCGCGGGATTTTGGGCGGGTTGTTCAAGGGACGCTAGACCATCCGTTAACGCACCGTTCGGTGGGGTGGCCGGAGCGTCTGCTTTGGAAACTACATGTTTTGGCGGTGAAACTGCGTGTTTTGGGCCGCTTAAGATGCGCGGTTTTTTCGGGGTTTTGGGCGAACTGCACATTTTGGGGCAGAAACTGCGCGTTTTGGCATGCTGGCTTGCGTAAACCTGCTGTTCAGATTTGGGCCGCGTTAAGGTTTGGCGGCGCGCGTTTACGATTGGTTAGGGTTGGGCGTGCGGTGCGCAGTGAATGCGCACCCTACGGGCGGGCGTAGGGCGTGCGGTCTGCGTCCCCCTGCCGTTCGCGGCGCAGCCACCATTCCAACACCAGAAGGTAGGGCAGGTAAAAAGCGAAGAGATTGATCTGGTCGAAGAGGCCGGAGAAATCCGGCTCTGCCGCCAGGCCGCACAGGGTGTCGCTGAGGCTGCAGGTGGTTCCGTACCAAAGACCGTAATGCAGCCGGTAGAGCCACGAACCCAAGCCTAGCACGATCAGGCGCAGACCCCAGCGGCGATGGCGTTCGTAATCGCCTGCCATGGCAAGGCGTGGTGTCTGAATCGCGGCGATGATCATCAGCACGCCGTAGAGGGCGAAGGCGATGGACATCGGTATACCGCCGACCGTGCCGCTGAGCGCGATGTAGACCAACCCGCCGATGCCGGTGATCAGGGCGGTCACGGCCAGCACCCGACCTGAGACGCGATGAGCGCGCGGCCAGCGGCGGCGGATGGGTCCGGCGAGTTGGACGACCGACAGGACCGTGACAAACGCACCCGTCACCATATGCGCGAAAAGCGCCATGAGGCTGGGCTGCGGCCCGGTCAGCCGCTCGATCACGGATGTGTCGCCCGACAGCCCAAGTGTGCCCCGTTGCAGGGAATGCCAGGTGAAGCCCAGCACGAGGATGAAGAGCAACACAAGGCCCGCAATGCTCCATCGCGTGCGGGCGCTGCTGCGTGTCATCCTATTTCTCCGGTATCAACCCTCGGGGGCTGAAACGTAGCACCAGAAGCAGGACAATCCCCATGGTCAAAAGTCGCATGTGGGCCGCACTGTCGAGCAGGTGTTCGCGCAGCCAGAAGCCGTCGGCCATGCCGGAGGTGACGACCTGCATCAGCCATAGGCCAATGGGCTCTACCATGACCCAGAGCCACCAGATCAGGAACCCACCGAGTACCGCGCCGAGATTGTTGCCCGACCCACCCACGATGACCATGACCCAGACAAGGAAGGTGAAGCGCAGGGGCTGGTAGGTGCCGGGCGTGAGCTGGCCGTCGAGCGTAGTCATCATCGCCCCTGCGATGCCGCAGATGGCGGAGCCGAGGACGAAGATTTGGAGGTGGCGGGCTGTGACGTCCTTGCCCATGGCTTCGGCGGCCACCTCGTTGTCGCGGATGGCGCGCATCATGCGGCCCCAGGGCGAGTGCAGGGCGCGTTGGGCGAGGATGAAGAGGATCAGGAGGACCACGGTGAAGAGGCCCGCGTAGATCGCCTTGACCCAGAGGGTGGAGGCGGTGACCGGGTCGATGCCGAGGCTGGTGGCGCGTTCCACGAAGGTGTCACTGTTTTGCAGGTCAATCTCGTAGGGCGCGGGGCGCGGCAGGCCGACCACGTTTTTGACGCCGCGGGCGAGCCAGTCCTCGTTTTTGAGGATGGCGATGATGATTTCCGCGATGCCGAGCGTGGCGATAGCGAGGTAGTCGGAGCGCAGGCCGAGGGCCGTTTTGCCGATGATCCACGCGGCCCCTGCGGCGAGCAGGCCGCCCACGGGCCAGGCCAGCAGCACCGGCAGGCCGAGGCCGCCGAGATAGCCTGTCGTGGCCGGGTTTATCGCCTCGACCGCTTGGACACCGCCGTCAAAGACGGCGCGGTAGATGAAGAAGCCGACGATGAGGATGGCGAGCAGGCCGAGGGTGCGCATGCGCCCTTTGGGCAGGGCGTTGTAGGCGAGGATTGCGCCGACGATGGTGGCAGCACCCAGGACAAGGGCGGTGATGACGCGCAGGCCGCCTGCGGCCCAGGCTTCACCCACCGGGGGCATGGCGACAAGGACGGTGGCGAGGCCGCCGAGCGCCACGAAGCCCATGATGCCGACGTTGAACAGGCCCGCAAACCCCCATTGCAGGTTCACCCCCAGCGCCATGATGGCCGAGATGAGCCCGAAGTTCAGGATCGTGATGGCGAGGTTCCAGGACGTCATGATCCCGGTGCCGATCAGCAGCGCGGCGATGCAGCCGAAATAGAAGAGGTTGCGTGTGGTGTCGGTCATACCGCTTTCCCCGCAAAGAGGCCGGTGGGCTTGAACAGAAGCACGATCAGCAGGATCACGAAGCTGACGGCGAATTTGTAGTCGGTCGACAGAAGCTGGGCGAGGCCATCGGGCGCGAGGCTGTCGGGCAGGGCGTAGCCTGCGACCTTCTTCCAGGCGTAGGTGATCATCACTTCGGAGAAGGCGATGGTGAAGCCGCCCGCAATGGCCCCCAGCGGGTTGCCGAGGCCGCCCACGATGGCGGAGGCGAAGATGGGCAGCAGAAGCTGGAAATAGACGAAGGGTTTGAAAGATTTGTCGAGGCCGTAGAGGACCCCTGCGACCGTTGCGAGCGCCGCGACGATCAGCCATGTGACCATGACCACCCGTTCGGGGTTGATGCCCGACAGGAGCGCGAGGTCTTCGTTGTCCGAGTAGGCCCGCATGGACTTGCCCGTGCGCGTGCGGTTCAGGAAGTAGAACAGGAGTGCGACCACGATGATGGCGGTGACGACCGTTATCCCTTGGGTCGTCTTGATCGCCAACCCTTCGTCGAGGCCGGTGAGCGCTTTGAACTGGCGGACCGAGATGATGAAGCGTTCTCCGTCGGAGAAGCGTTGGTCATCGGGGCCGATGATGAAGCGGACGAGGCCGTTCATGATGAACATGACGCCAAGCGAGACCATGACGAAGATGATCGGTTTGGCCTTTTGCCCGCGGTAGAAGCGATAGACGCCGCGGTCGGTGGCGAGGACGAGCAGGGCGCAGACGCCGATGCCGAAGGGCAGGGCGAGCAGCGCCGTGGGCAGGGGACCGGCGGAGATGCCCAGCCCTTGGAAGGCCCAGGTGATGAGGATGGTCGCCATGGTGCCAAACGCCATCGTGTCGCCGTGTGCGAAGTTGGAGAACCTGAGGATGCCGTAGATGAGCGTGACCCCGAGTGCGCCGAGAGCAAGTTGGGAGCCGTAGGCGATGGCGGGGATCAGGACGAAGTTCGACAGGGTGATGAAGGCGTTGAGGAGATCCATTAGAATAGTCCTTCGCACGCGCCGGAGAACACTCGACGCTGATCTATCGTTTCGGCGTAATCAACGTAACGACGCGTTCTGACCGGCATCAGGGTGGCAGTGACGGTCGAGCTTTGGTCTTTGCGTGCAATGCCCACGGTGAGATTGCCATCGGACGCCCAGATCACGTCATTGGTGTTTACGATGGTCCAAGTTGTGTCGGTTAATCGGACTTCGTCCTTGGCTTCGCCAGCTTTGATCCAAGAGGCTTCCAGTTCTTCACCGTTCACCCATATTTTGCTGGCACTATCTGTCCTCCAAGCCAGCGTCATTTCACCAGCCTCACAGGGCTGGTCGTCGGAACAGATCCGCTGCAATATGCAAGTTCCCTCAGCAAACGCCGGGGCTGTAAAGAGCGAAAGCGGCAGAAGCGGTATTGCTTTATGCAAACCCATCCTCATCCCCCCAAAAAGCTTTTGCGCACTTCAGGATCGGCCAGCAATTCCTTGCCCGTTCCCGTATACGCATTCCGGCCTTGCACCAGCACATAACCTTTGTCTGCAATCTCAAGCGCTTGGCGGGCGTTCTGTTCGACCATCAGGATCGGGATGCCGGTGCGGGCGACCTCGATGATACGGTCAAAGAGCTCGTCCATGACGATGGGGCTGACCCCGGCGGTGGGCTCGTCCAGCATCAGCACCTTGGGCTGGGTCATCAGCGCGCGGCCCACGGCGACCTGTTGGCGCTGACCGCCTGATAGCTCGCCCGCAGGCTGGCGCCGCTTTTCCTTGAGGATCGGGAACAGGTCATAGACCTGCGCCATCGTGTCCGAGAAATCGTCGCGCCGGATGAACGCACCCATTTCGAGGTTTTCCTCGACCGTCATGGAGGTGAAGATGTTCGACGTCTGTGGCACAAACCCCATGCCCTTGCCGACACGGTCCTGCGGGGTGAGGGCGGTGATATCCTCGCCATCCAGCCGCACCGATCCTTGGCGTACGTCGAGCATGCCGAACACAGCCTTCATCGCGGTGGATTTGCCCGCACCATTGGGGCCAACGATCACTGCAATCTCGCCCGGCTCGACGGCCACAGTGCAATCGTGCAGGATGTCGGGCCCGGCGCCATAGCCGCCCGTCATCGTGTCGCCGATCAGGAAGGGATCGCTCATGTCAGTTGAATTCCAGGTTAGCCAGTGATGTTTCGTGCACCGCCTCAAGCTCGCCAAAGGTCATGTTTTCCTTGGCCCGGCGCCCCTGCAATTCGGTAAAGACCATCATCAGGGCCTCAGGCCTCTGGACGACCTCGACCACATAGATGGCAAAGGTGCCGCCATTGCCGTTCAGCCCCTCGAAATAGGCGCGTTCGGCAGTTTGGCCTGCAAGGGTCGAGGGGCCGACGCGCACCTCCTCGATCGACGCTGCCCCGGCGCCGCCGATGTCCATGAATTGTCGCAGCATCATGCGCATGGCGTCGTCGGGGCTTTTGATCTCGCGGTCATAGGGCATCACGACCACGTTCGAGACCACGAGGTTTCCGTCGATGCGGAAGCGGTATCCGCCAATGAGATCGGGAAAGGCGTATGTGGCGGACCAGCTTTGCCATTGCTCGATCTCTGAGCAGTAGGTGACGTTGGGCATGATCGGATCACAGGTGTCTGCCGCTAGCGGGGTCGCCAAGGCTATCCCAAGAACCGCAGCGCTTGCCAAACTTGCCGTGCGTTTCATCTTCCCTGTTTTAGAAAAATCCCGGGGGTGTGGGGGCTGGCCCCCACGGACATGTGCCGTCATGCGCCCACCTTGTCCTTGTTCTTGAGGCCGGTGCCCAGATACGCCTCGATCACCTGTTCGTTCGCCTTTATCTCGTCCAGCGTGCCCTCGGCCAGCACCTTGCCCTCGGCCATGCAGATGACGGGGTCGCAGATCTTGCCGATGAAATCCATGTCGTGTTCGATCACGACAAAGGTGTAGTTGCGTTCCTTGTTCAGCCGCAGGATAGCGTCGCCGATGGTGTTGAGAAGCGTGCGGTTCACGCCTGCGCCGACCTCGTCCAGAAACACGATCTTGGCGTCGACCATCATGGTGCGGCCCAGTTCCAGCAGTTTCTTCTGACCGCCCGACACCTGGCCCGCCTTGTGGTCGGACAGGTGTTCGATGGTCAGGAATTCGAGCACCTCGTCGGCTTTCGCGGCCAGCGCGCGTTCCTCGTCTGCGATGCGTTTGCGTCCGAACCACGTGTTCCACAGCGTCTCGCCCGTTTGGTCGCCGGGCACCATCATCAGGTTCTCGCGGCAGGACATGGACGAAAACTCATGCGCGATCTGGAAGGTGCGCAGGAGCCCCTTGTGGAAGAGGGTGTGCGGCGGCAGGCCGGTGATGTCCTCGCCATCCATGGTCACGCGACCGGAGGTTGGTTGAAGAACGCCCGCGATCACGTTGAAAAGGGTGGTTTTTCCAGCGCCGTTCGGGCCGATGAGGCCGGTGATGGAGCCCGGTTCGATGGACAGCGACGCGCCGTCCACGGCGTGAAAGCCCCCGAAATGCTTGTGGATGTCGTCAACGACGATCATGTGCTTCCCCGTGCTGTCTTGGGACAGTCTTGGCAAATTGAAACAGCCCGAGGATTGCGCCACGGGCTGTCTGGTCAAGTCAAATGGCGTTTAGCGGAACTTGGCCGTGGTGATTTCACCGCCTTCGATGACGATCTGGCGGTAGTTGCCCGCAGATTCACCGCCGCCGATCAGTTCGACAGCCGTTGCGCCCACATAGTCGATGTCGCCACCGTCCTTGAGGATTTGCAGCGCCTTGGCTAGCTCACCGGGGAAGATCTGTTCGCCGGGCGCGTTGGCCACGTCCATCACATGCTCTTTGAAGACATTGCTGTCTTTGGAGCCTGCGGCTTCCATCGCCAGCATGATCAGGGCTGCGGCGTCGTAGCTTTCGGGTGTGAAGGGCGATGTGGCGTCGAATGCGTCGCCGACCATTTCGGCAAACATCGCAGCGCCTTCGCTGTCCGTGCCGGGGTGCTGACCGGTGGAGCCTTCGATCTCGTCCCCGAAGTTTTCGGCCAGTTGTGCGCCGATCATGCCGTCGGGGAAGTGAAACGTGTCGAATGCGCCGGAATCGAGGGCCGCGCGTACGATGCCGGAGCCGCCCTGGTCCACGTAACCGGCAACCACCAGACGCTCACCGCCTGCAGCCGCAAGTGCACCAACCTCGGCGGAGTAGTCCGCCTTGCCGTCTTCGTGTGCTGCGCTGATCGTCACTGTGCCCCCTGCGGCCTCGAATGCCGCCTGGAAGCTGTCGGCGAGACCCTTGCCGTAGTCGTTGTTGGTGTAGGTGACCGCGACTTCCTTGATCCCTTCTTCCATCAGCACTTCGGTCATCACGACGCCCTGGCGTGCGTCAGAGGGGGCTGTGCGGAAGAACAGGCCGTTGTCTTCGTTGTCGTTGTGCGACAGGCCGGGCGAGGTGGCCGAGGGCGAGATCATCACGACGCCATTGGCCACGGCCACGTTGTTCAGGATCGCGCCGGTCACACCGGAGCAGTCGGCGCCCATGATCGCGTTCACCTGATCGGACGTCACCAGACGCTCGGCTGCGGCTGTGGCTGCACCGGCGTCTACGCAAGTAGAATCCGCGCGCACCGACGACACAGAGGCGCCGTCCAGAAGCAGGCCACTGTCGGTCACTTCCTTCATCGCCAGTTCCGCGCCATCCGCCATGGACGGTGTCAGCGATTCAATGGGGCCGGTGAAGCCCAGAATGACGCCGATCTTGACGTCGTCCGCAAAGGCCGTTCCCGCCATCAGCGCCGTTGCAGCCGTAGCCGTAAGCAGTTTTTTCATGTATTTACTCCCTGTGGATCTGCTGTCCTGCAGCGGAGCCTATGCGCGGCTTTCGAAAAAGAAAAGACGAATAGTCTGCCCGCACCTGCGGGCCTGGACCCACGAGAATGTGGGTGGCATAGGCCGTTGTCGTGCCTACGTATCGTGCAACCCATCAAGGAGGATGCCCGATGTACCGTTTCGCCGCCCTGAGCCTTGCCCTTTTGCCTGCGACAGCGCTTGCGCTGGACACCGAACAGGGGGCCGTGACCGTGACCCCTGTTGTGACCGGCCTAGATGCGCCGTGGGGTGTGGCCGAGCTGCCCGATGGGTCGTTTCTGGTGACCGAGCGGGATGGGGCGCTTGTGCTTTCCAGGGGCGGAGAAAACCGGGAGGTGTCTGGTGTGCCAGACGTTGTGGCGGAGGGGCAGGGCGGTCTGTTGGACATCACCCTGGCCCGCGATTTTGACACCACCCGCACGCTGTTTCTGACCTATTCCAAGCCGCAGCGGGGGGGATCGGGCACTGCGCTGGCCGCAGCGGAGCTGAGCGCGGACGGCACGCAGCTTGAGAACCTGCGGGACCTTTTTGAAAGCGCGCCGGTTGGGCGTACCGGCCGCCACTATGGCAGCCGGGTGATTGAGGCCCCGGATGGCACGCTTTTTGTGACGACGGGCGACCGGGGTGATCGTCCTTCGGCGCAGGACCGCAGCAACCACAACGGGGCGGTGATCCGGGTGACCCGCGATGGCAACGTGCCCGCCGACAACCCGTTTCTGGGGCAGGAGGGTGTGCAGCCGCACATCTGGTCCTATGGCCATCGCAACCCGCAGGGCGCGGGCCTTGATGCGAGCGGTCAGTTGTGGACCGCCGAACATGGTGCGCGCGGCGGGGATGAGGTGAACAAGGTGCAGCGCGGGGCGAACTTTGGTTGGCCGGTGATTTCCTATGGCGTGCATTACTCCGGGCGCAGCATCGGGGAAGGCACCGCGCAGGAGGGGATGGAGCAGCCTGCCTTTTACTGGGATCCGTCCATGGCGCCGTCGGGCCTGATGATCTACCAGGGCGACATGTTCCCGGAATGGCGCGGGGACATGTTCGTGGGCTCGCTCAAGTTCAGCTATATCTCGCGGCTGGAGATGGACGGCGACACGGTGCGCGAGGTCGAACAGATCGAAGGGGACGAGACGCTGCGCGTGCGCGACATTGTCGAGGCCCCCGACGGCAGCATCCTGTTCATTTCGGTGGGCAATGGCACGGTCTACCGGATGACGCGGTAAAAAGGGCGCGTTAGGGTGCGGGCTGGAAGAGGAGACACCCATGACCATTGCCCGACTGGACCATGTAAATCTGCGGACAACCCGGCTGGCCGAAATGAGCCAGTGGTATGATGAGGTCCTTGGCCTCAGGGCCGGGGATCGGCCCAATTTCGCGATGGACGGTGCGTGGCTTTATGCCGGTGATGTGGCGGCCGTGCATCTGGTCGCGGTTGAGGCGGAAGACGCGGTTGGGTCGGAAGCGGCGTTGAAGCTGGAGCATTTTGCCTTTCGCGGGCAGGGGGATGCGGAGGCGTTCCAACGCAGGTTGCAAGAGCGCGGTGTGTCGTTCCGCCGATCGAGGCGATGAACCTTGTGGCCTTCAACATCTGGGACCCGGATGGCAACCACATCCACGTGGATTTTATCGCCGACTAGGTGTCGTCTTCGTCATCCCGCGCCATGCACGTCAGCTCGTGGGTCAGCTGTTTTGCATAACGGCGTTGCCTGCGCCGTGCCTTGGCCGCCGTGGCACGCCAGCCTTCGCGCTTGTCGGTGACGATTTCGTCGAGATCATCGGCCACTTCAACGCGCCGGGCGTCTTTCGGTGAGGTGCGTTTGGGCATCGCTCAGGCCCTGTCCCGCAGCTTGCCGCGCCATGCGAGCGACTGGCGGTTCAGCGCGTGCAGATCGGCGCGGCCTGAGATGATGTCGTTGCAAAGAGCCACGGCGGCTTGGGCCTTGGCCGGGGTCAGGTGCTTGTAGGCCGGGCGGTCGATATGGTCGTACCAGACCCCGCCACAGATGTTGTCCAGCACGATGCGTTGAAAGCAGTGGTCGTTGCGCACGGGCCACGTCCGTCCCTGATCTGCCGCCATCTGCGGCAGAACCTCGCGTGTGAGTGTGAGGTAGCGGTTGACCGGATCCTTCATGTGGCCGGGCCGTGCGGGAGGGTGGCGATGCCCATGTAGATGATCGCCTTGCTGGGCAGCGGGCCAAAGGTGAAGTCGAACTGCCGGTTGATGCCCCGCGGGCCCAAGCCGGTCTGCGGTCCGATGTCGAATCCGGCCTGCCGCAGCGCCGCCGTCAACTCCGCCGGTTTGATGAACATGTCCGGGTCGTGCGTGCCCTTGGGCAACAGGCCAATGATATCTTCGGCGATTGTGATGGTCGCCAGCTTTGCCAGCGGATTGCGGTTGATCGTGTCAAAGAGAAACATGCCGCCGGGGCGCAGGACGCGGGCCACTTCAGACAGCACCTGCGCAAGATCGGCCACATGTTCTAGCACATCGACGCAAACCACCGCATCGAAGCTGGCATCGGGATAGGGCAAATCCTCGCCCACGCCGACATCATAACGGATGGTCTTGCCCAGCGCCTTGGCATGGATGCGCGCGGCCTCGACCGCTTGCGCTGCTGGGTCGATCCCGGTGACCTGCGCGCCGCGATCTGCGATGGCCTCTGCCATGAAGCCACCCGCGCAACCCAGGTCCAGCACGTCCTTGCCGGACCAGTCGAAATGGCGGTCAAACCAGCCAAGCCGTCCGGGCACCATGTTTTTCAGCGTGCGCACCCATTTGACATCATCGGACCACCAATGGCCCGCGACGTCGTCATAGATCTGAAGGTTGTTGCGTTTTGACTGTGTCATCGGATCGGGTCCATGGGAGGGGAAGGGCGTAGGGCACGCGCGCCTTGTAGGCGGCAAAGCGGTCGCCGTAGCGGGCGGCAAAGCGGCGTTCCTTGAGGATCGGGGCGAGCAGGCAATAGGCCGTCAGTGTCAGGGCGACGGCCAGTTGATCGGGTGTCCAGACCGGGACGGTCCATGTGGTCAGTGCGAAGGAGACGTAGATGGGTTGGCGGATCAGGCGGAACAGCCCGCCCGTGGGCATGTCAGGGAATTCCGGTGTCTTGTTCTGTGCCAGAGACATCCAGCCCAGCGCGCCCGACTGCACCTCGGCCCCTGCGTCATAGCTGGCCTTGATCAGCAGGGCCCAGCTTGCGGCGTAGCCGGCGCATAGAGCGGTGAAGGCAGCGCCGTCGGCCCGCCACCAGATCGTACCCGTGGGCGTCCAGAGGGCAAAGAGCGCCAGAAGCTGGATCGAGGCGATGATGGCATAGCTGGTGGTGGCCAGCGTGCCGCCATGGGGTTTCGGCGCAATATGTGCCAGCTTGCGCCCGCCGCGCTGGGTGAGAAGCAGCGAGTGCACCAGCGGGAATTGTAGGAGAAGCAGCGCGTTGGCGATATAGGACCAAGGCGCAGGAAGGGTGCCGAGGCTGACGCTCATGCCGAAGAACATCGCGACGATCATGGCGATGACGGCGGCGGCGAAAATCGTGTGGCACACGATCCCGTATGCCCATGCCACGGCGATACGCCTGCGTCCAGGGGGTGGGCGCAATGTGCCTATGGCGAGGCTCCAAAGGCGTCTGAAAGGGGATGGCGCGTCGTTTTGCATGACGGCCCAACTAGCCACAGCGCGCCGGGTTTCCATTCGTTCCGTCAAAAGGTCGCGGATATGGCGCGCGCTTCAGTGGTCGGGGCCGTGGATTTTCGGGAATAGGGCGCTGATCGCTGTCATCAGGAATGCCGTGCTGATGCCGAAGGTCAGAAACCCGGTCACGGCCGCGAATGTGGCAAAGATGCGGGTGCCGGGATCAAGGACGATGTCGCCATAGCCGACGGTCGTGTAGGTCGCCATCGCGAAATAGAACGCCTCTGCAAACCCGTCGAAGGCGTCGACGAACAGAAAGGCAAACGCCCATGACCAGACCTGAATCGTGTGCGCGAATAGGATCACGATGACGCCGAAGCTGAGCAGCATCAGGACACTGACCGCCGTGCGCGCGCCGTCAAGCGCCGAGGCGACCCGGATAATCACAGGAATGGCACCCGTGACGATACCGACGTGAACGATGGCGCATATGACCAGAAACAGGCTTCCAAACGCGATCTCTGCGGCGGTTGTCATGCCAAGGGCTCCTTTGGGTGGCTTGCGGGCATGCGACCCGTTTTGGTGCGCAAAGGCAAGGGCACCGTATGTGCCGTTTGGGCCATTCGTGCTGAGGGAATTGCGGTGGATAGTGGCGGAGAGACAGGGATTCGAACCCTGGGTGGGCTTGCACCCACAACGGTTTTCGAGACCGCCCCGTTCGACCACTCCGGCACCTCTCCGCGGGGGTCTGGTGCGCCCAATTAGAGGGAAGCGTGCGCGCGTGCAAGGCAGTTTTTGCGCAAAGCAGCGCACACGGGGATTTTGAGGGAATTTGATGGACGCGCTGTGAAAAACGCATAACTTTGTCCGCAATAAGCAAAACCGAGCAGAACCTGAAAGTGAGGACCACCATGCAAGCACTCAGAGCAGGATGCGCCGCCCTTGTGCTGAGCCTGGCCATGCCCGTGATGGCCTGGGCCGCCGACCGCGCCAAGTTGCAGGATTTTCTAGAAGTCACGGGATTTGACGTGGCGTTGGAGAGCATTCGTTTGTCTGCCGAATCCGCGCCCCAGATGCTGGGCTTGCAGGCCGAGGATTTCGGAACCGAATGGACGCGCCTGACCACGGATGTGTTCAAGACCGAAACGATGCACAATCTGGCCCTCGATATTCTGGAAAAGACGCTGGATGACGACATGCTAACCCATGCGGCAGATTTCTATGCCACGGATCTGGGGCAGAGGTTGGTTGTGGCCGAGAATGCCAGTCATATGAAAGAGGATGACACCCTCAAGCACGAAAGTGGCGAGGCTATCGTGGCCGGGCTTGAGCGGTTGGAGAGCCCGCGCCTTGAGTATCTCAAGCGCATGAATGAGGCGTCGGATACGGCTGGCGTGAGCGTGCGTGCGATCCAGGAGATCCAGGTGCGCTTTCTCATGGCCGCTGCCGGGGCTGGTGTGATCGAACTGCAGTTGGATGAGCCTGACCTGCGCGAGTTGCTGGCCAGCGACGAGGATGTGCTGAAGGAAGAGCTTGCGGCCAGCGCCCTGTCCGGTGCGGCTTATACTTACCAATCCTTCTCGGACCAGGAGGTGCTGGACTATGCCAAGGCGCTGGAAGATCCGAAGATGCGCAATGTCTACGACCTGATGAACGCCGTGCAGTATGAGATCATGGCGAACCGGTTCGAGGCGCTGGCGCGGGCCATGCAGTCGCTGCAGCCGAGTCAGGAGCTGTAGATGCGCCTTGCGACCCTGTCCCTATGCCTGAGCGTGATGGCGCAATCGGTTTGGGCGGACGTCGACCGTCTGATTGACGCCATGGGCATTCCGCCGCTGATCGATGCTTTTGTCACCGAGGGTCGCGATGCAGGGCAATCCATTAACGAGGCATTTCTGAACGGGCAGGGTGGTGCCGTCTGGGCCGAGACGGTCCAGCGCATCTATGACCCGCAGCGGATGGAGAGCGAGTTGCGGTCCGTGATGGCCGAAGAGCTGGATGCCGCCACGGCAGAGCAGGCGCTGTTGTTCTTTGAAAGCGAACTGGGCGCGCGGATCATCACGCTGGAGGTTCAGGCGCGCCAGGCCTTTATGGACGAACAGGTGGAGGCGGCAGCCAAGGCGGCCCCATCGACGTCGGGCGAGGCGGTCACCGCGTATCTGAGTGCGCGTGGCCTGATCGACCGGAATGCGGATGTGGCGGTGGCGGCGCAGGCCGCGTTTCTCGATGGGCTGGCCGAGGCGTCAGGGCAGGCAGGCGACGTGCCGGATATGGACGGGCTGCGTGCGCGCATCTTGGTCGACACCGAAAGCTGGCTGCGCGGCTACAACGCGCTGGTCCAGTCCGCGCTGAGTGCCGATGACATCGCGATCTATACGTCCTTCTGGGAAACGGAGGTGGGCAACGCCGTCGATGACGCGCTGTTTTTGGCCTTTGGTCAAAGCTATACCACGCTGTCTTTCGCGCTGGGGCAGGCGGCAGGTCGTTTGGTGCCGCAGAACGAGCTATGATCCATTCCCGCCTCAGGCTGGTACTTCAGATATAGGTAGCAAGCACACGCCCCTCGTGCGAGGTGGCGACGGGATAGGCCATGTCGGCGTTCCAGCCCGTATCTGGCGCAAGTTCCGGAAACAGTGCCAGAAGTTCCCGCGCCTGATCCGTATCCAATGTGCGTTGTGCGTATTCGCCCAGATAGAAGCTTTCTGACGCGCATCCGTTTGCCCAAATGACCTGATGGGCGTCAAACATGATGTGGACATAGGTGACAAAGCCGCGCGGCGTCGTGCGGATTGTTTGGCCGTTCACGAGATGCTTGGCCGCCACCAGAAGGCTTGGTTCTCCGGTCATGAGTTCGGTGGCCGGGTCGTCTATCAGAATTCTGTGGTTGGGCGAGACGGTCAGATCCCGGCGCGCGCCAAGCGTGCCTGCCGCAATTGTCACCGGCGCGCGCGCGCCGATACCCGGCACCGTCCGGCTGCCGACCCAGCGTATGGGCTGTGGTCCGAAATCCATCGTCGTCACAAGATCGCCCGGCTTCAGATCTTCGACAAAGGACGTGCCGCCCGGCACCCTGATGCGTGTTCCCGCAGTGAAGCAAACGAATTCGGAATACGGCCGCGGGTTTCGGCCGATATTGTCCTCTTGGGTGAAGATGTATTGCTGACCCGGCACCATGGGCTGGTTGGAAATGAACGCCGTCGTCGTGTTGTTGCCGTTGTTGTTCTGACCGATCGTGATGGAGAACCCTTCGAACCCGTTGTCGTCTGTCAGCACGTAATTGATCGTGACGAGTGAGCCCGCTGGGTACGTCACCCCGTCAATGGTCACATCGTTTGCGAGAACCTGATTAGTGTCTGTCGGCGCCTCGTTAAAGTCGGCATCGTCGTCATCAATCACGATCTGGATTGGCTGAGCTGCCGGATCGAGGCGAATGTTGAACGGCGCGGAGCCTGCGGCACGCGCGCCTTGTTCATTTGGGGGCGTGATATTGCCCCCCGTGGTGTCAAAATCATTCAGCTGGTACACCCATCGCAGCGTGTAAAGGGGCATGTGGCCGCCAACTCCTGTGATTACCCAATCGTTAAGGTACAGTATTTCAACCCCTGATAGAAGTTCCGCCGACCTGAAGAGCACTTGGGCGGCGATGCGCTGCCGATAAGTTCATCGGCGGGGTTTTTCGCAGGCGCGCGCGACAGGCTATTGACTTGCTGCGTGAATGCTTCAATAAGCGCGCACTCCGGTCATCTTTATGTGGCCGGGGTTTTATGGATATCGTCCGAAGGGGCGCGCTGTCTGAGGCGGCAACAGCCAAAACACCCGGGTTCGGGGGCCACAAGACGCGGTAGCAAAAGGAAGAACGCAATGTTCGCGGTTATGAAAACCGGCGGCAAGCAGTACAAGGTTCAATCGGGCGACACGCTCCGCGTTGAAAAGCTGGCCGCAAATGCAGGTGACAAGGTTCAATTCAACGAAGTTCTGATGGTCGGTGGTGACAGCCCCGTCGTTGGTTCGCCCGTTGTTGCAGGCGCAGGCGTGCAGGCCGAAGTCATCGAACAGATCAAGGGCCCCAAGACGATCAACTTCGTCAAACGTCGTCGCAAGCACTCGTCGAAGCGCACCAAGGGTCACCGTCAGCAACTGACGCTGGTCAAGATCACCGACATCCTTGCCTCGGGCGCGGACAAGTCGGGCGTGATGGCGGCCGAGAATGGCGCAGGTTTTGGCGTTGCCGCAGCACCTGTTGCCGCAAAGCCCGCCAAGAAAGCCGAGGCACCGAAAGCCGAAGCTAAGGCAGAGCCAAAGAAAGAAGCCAAGAAAGCCGCCCCCAAAGCGGACGCAGCTGGCGACGATCTGAAGCAACTGTCCGGTGTGGGCCCCGCGCTTGAGAAGAAACTGCACGACGCTGGTGTGACCACGTTCGCGCAGATTGCAGCATGGACCGAAGAGGACGTTGCTGCTATGGACGAGAAACTGTCGTTCAAAGGCCGGATCGAGCGCGAAGGCTGGATCGACCAGGCCAAAGAACTGGCCAAAGGCTAAGGAGAGAGACGCATGGCACATAAAAAAGCAGGCGGTTCATCCCGTAACGGTCGCGACTCCGCGGGCCGCCGTCTTGGCGTGAAACTCTATGGTGGCCAGGCGGCCATCCCCGGCAACATCATTGTCCGTCAGCGCGGCACGAAGTTCTGGCCGGGCCAGGGTGTTGGCATGGGCAAGGACCACACGATCTTTGCGACCGAAGAAGGTTCGGTCACATTCCACAAGGGTCTGAAAGGTCGTACATTTATTTCGGTGCTTCCGGTCGCGGAGGCTGCTGAATAAGCCGAACCACACAGGGTTTTTCGAAATTCAGGGGATCGGCGGAAACGCCGGTCCCTTTTTCGTTTCCGCCCGCGCCCCGCAAGCAGCGAGGACAGTCACATGAAAGAGATAATCACAACCGATCGCCTGACCCTGCGCCGCCCCGAGATGGCCGATGCGGCAGCGATTGCGTCGCTTGTGGGGGATCTGGATGTGTCGCGCTGGTTGACCCGGGCCCCGCATCCTTACGGGCTGTCGGATGCGTATGAGTTTATCTCTGCCGTGCAGAACGGGAATGGAAACACATTCGTTGTGTGCGTTGGCAGGCAAGTGGTCGGGTGTATCGGCACGGAGGGGCAGCTTGGCTATTGGCTGGGCAAGAACCACTGGGGCCGCGGCTATGCGTCCGAGGCCTGCCGCGCGATGGTCGCGCGCCATTTCAGCCGCAGCACCGAGGATTTGATCAGCGGTCACTTCACGGAAAACCGGCCGTCGCGGCACGTGTTGGAAAAGCTCGGCTTTGTCAGGACCTCGCAGGAACAGGCGCGGTGCCCGGCGACGGGTGACTGTCATGTTCTGCAGAAGATGGTTCTGACCCACTCCGCATGGGAGGCACAGATATGAACACGATGTCCAAACCCGTCTTGCATGGCCCGCGCGTGACGTTGCGCGATGCGGTGCCGAGTGACGTGGACGCCCGTTTTGCCCTTGGGAACACGCCGGACATCGTCAAGATGTTCGGAGGCGATCCCGGTCAGGTGCGCGATATCACCCGCGACGCGGCAGAGGCTTGGGTGAAGACCGTTGCCGATGACAGCCATGCCTGGATCATCGAGGCCGGTGGCGTGATGCTCGGCTCGCTCCGGCTTCACCCGATCAACTTTGCGGACAAGCGTGCGTTAATCGGTATCGGTATTCTGGATCAGAACGCTTTGGGTCACGGCTATGGCACCGAAGCCATGCAGGTGCTGGCGGCCCATGCCTTTGACACGATGGGCCTGCACCGGCTTGGCTGCCGGGTGCTGACATTTAACGAACGCGCGATTGCCGCCTACAAGAAGGTTGGCTTCGTGGTCGAGGGGCAGGAACGGGAATCGGCCTTTATCGACGCGGAATGGCATGATGATCTGATCATGGGCCTGCTTGATCGCGATCTGGCGCGGTTGACATGAGCGTCGCGGCCACATCCTTTGCCGTGTTCGCGGCCAGCCAGGTCGGCACGCCGGGGCCTGCCAACATGGCGCTTTTGGCAACCGGTGCGCGCTATGGGTTCACTGCGGCGCTGCCATTCGTTGCGGGCGTTGCGCTTGGCAAGCAGTTCATCATCTGGCCCGTGGGCTTTGGTCTGATGGAGCTGGCAGAGCAGGCGCCTTGGGTATTCGAGACGCTCAAATGGATCTCTGCGGCCTATATCATCTGGCTGGCGTGGAAGGTGTCGCAACTGCGGCTTGGCCCGTCCGATCACGCACCCAAGGCGCCGGGCTTTCTGGCGGGGTTGATCGTGCACCCGCTGAACCCCAAGGCGTGGGCGATGATCGTTGCGGGCTTTACGGGCTTTGTCGCCCCGGGCACCGATCCCGTTATCGCAACCGCAACCATTGGCGGGATACTGCTGGCCACACAGATGGTTTTGCATCCGCTTTGGACACTTGCCGGTGATCGCATTGCGCGCACCCTCGCAGGGACGCCGGCGGAACCTTATCTGATGTATAGCCTTGCGGCGCTGACCGTCGCATCGGTCCTGTTTGTTTTGTTCGGAGGAGGGACATGACGATGGAAATGGAGAAAATCGTGACCCAGGATGTGATCGAGACCGAGCGCTTTGTGCTGCGGCCCTTGCGCAAATCCGACATGGGCCTGATCGACATGTATGCCAGCGACAAGCGCGTGGCATACATGACGGCATCTATTCCACATCCCATGCCACCCGGATCGACCGAGGCGTTTGTCGCGCGCGCAATGACCGATGAACGCGACGAAGACGTATGGGCGATGGATGGTCACAAGGCTGGCGGGACAGAGGTGATGGGCCTGATCTCCCTCACACGCATGGACCGCAACCAGTCCGAAGTGGGCTATTGGGTTGCGCCGCCGTTCTGGAACACGGGGCTCGCGTCCGACGCCGTGCAGGCACTGGTCGAGGCAAACCCGATGGGCAACGACACCATGTTCGCGAGTGTCTTTCAGGACAACCCGGCCTCGGCCCGCGTGCTGACCCATTGCGGGTTCGAATATCTGGGCGATGCAGAAAGCTTCTCGGTCGCGCGGGACGCCACGGTGCCAACCTGGACGTACAGCCGCAAGCTTTAGTCGCTCTTCAACTTCCCTGTTTGAAAAAAATCCCGGGGGTCGCCATTGTGCGCCATTGGTTCAAGCACAATGGCGACGGGCTTTTCCCCCGGTTCCGCGGCCGATCCCCGTTCCAATCCACTCCAATCTGGACTAAGCCCACCCCATGAAGTTTCTTGATCTGGCCAAGGTCTACATCCGCTCGGGTGCAGGCGGGAACGGGTGCATCTCGTTTCGGCGCGAAAAATACATCGAATACGGTGGTCCCGACGGCGGTGACGGCGGCACGGGCGGCTCGGTTATTGCCGAGGCGGTCGACGGCCTGAACACGCTGATCGATTTTCGCTACCAGCAACACTTCTTTGCCAAGAACGGCCAGCCCGGTATGGGGCGGCAGCGCACGGGCAAGGATGGCGATGACATTGTCCTGCGTGTCCCGGCGGGGACAGAGATATTGGACGAGGATCAAGAGACAGTCATTGCTGACCTCGTGGACGTGGGCGACACGGTCGAACTCGCCCGTGGCGGCAATGGCGGCTGGGGCAACCTGCACTTCAAATCCGCCACCAACCAGGCGCCACGCCGCGCCAATCCGGGGCAGGACGGGGTAGAGCGCACCCTATGGTTGCGCCTGAAGCTGATTGCCGATGTGGGCCTGCTGGGCTTGCCCAATGCGGGCAAGTCCACCTTTCTTGCCACCACGTCCAATGCGCGGCCCAAGATTGCGGACTATCCCTTTACCACGCTGCACCCGAACCTTGGCGTTGTGGGCGTGGACAACACCGAATTCGTGGTCGCCGACATTCCCGGCCTGATTGAAGGCGCCAGCGAGGGACGCGGCCTGGGTGATCTGTTCCTGGGCCATGTGGAACGCTGCGCCGTGTTGCTGCATCTGATCGACGGCACATCGGAAACGGTTGCCGAAGACTACGCGACCATCATCGGTGAGCTTGAAGCCTATGGCGGTGATCTGGCCGACAAGCCGCGTATCACCGTCCTGAACAAGATCGACGCGCTGGACGAGGACCAAAGGGACGAGGCACGCGCCGCTTTGGAGGCGGCATCAGGCGGCCCGGTTATGCTGATGTCCAGTGTCGCACGCGAAGGCGTGACGGATGTTCTGCGCGCCTTGCGCGGTCAGATTGACGATGACCGTTTGCGTCACAAACCCCAGGAAGAGGCGGAACCATGGCGTCCTTGACCACGGCCAAGCGGCTTGTGGTCAAGATCGGGTCGGCCCTGCTGGTCGACCGGACCACGGGTGCGTTGCGCACGGATTGGCTGGCCGCCCTTGCACGCGATGTGGCGTGGCTCAAAGGGCAGGGGGTGCAGGTAGTGCTCGTATCTTCGGGCTCCATCGCACTAGGGCGCGGTGTTTTGCGATTGCCGTTGACCGATCTGGCATTGGAACAATCGCAGGCCGCCGCAGCTGTCGGGCAGATCCGTCTCGCGCGCGCCTATGAAGAGGCGCTGGCCCCCCACGACATCACGACAGCACAAGTGCTGATGACGCTGGAGGACAGCCGCGACCGGCGACGTTACCTGAACTCACGCGCGACGCTGGAACAGCTGGTGGGTCTGGGCGTGGTGCCCATCGTCAATGAGAATGACACCATTGCCACCGATGAAATCCGCTTTGGCGACAATGACCGGCTGGCCGCGCAGATCGCCGCAACGATTGGGGCTGACACGCTCGTGTTGCTGTCGGATGTGGATGGTTTTTATTCTGCGAACCCCGCCGTGGACCCCGGTGCGCAACGCTACACAACAATCGACCGGATCACACCGGAGATTGAGGCACAAGCGGGCGATGCGGGATCTGGATTGTCCAAGGGCGGGATGAAGACAAAGCTGATGGCCGCGAAAACGGCGACCGCAGCCGGGTGCCGGATGGCCATCTGTCATGGCGCGGCGCTTCGGCCGCTGACAGCTTTGGAAAACGGGGCAAACGCGACGTGGTTCACGGCGACGCTGGATCCGCAAGCTGCCCGTAAGCGCTGGATCGCAGCCATGAAACCGTTAGGTTCTGTAACGCTCGACGCAGGAGCGGCACAGGCTTTGTTCAATGGAAACAGCCTTTTGCCTGCTGGTGTTCACGCCGTTAGCGGTGCATTTGGGCGGGGCGACCCGGTCTCGATCTCCGGACCTGATGGACGGCAATTGGGTTTGGGTCTGAGCCGCTACACCGCGGATGAGGCACAAAAGATCAAGGGCCACAAAAGCGCGGAGATCGAAGCGCTGTTGGGCTACCCGGGCCGCGCTGCGCTGATCCACAGGGATGATATGGCGCTGTGATCTTCTTCTGACTATAAATACCACCGCCGGAGGCATGGAAATCCTTCGGTGTACCGCCTGCAAAGGACGCGACACAATGAAAGACTTCGCTGACATTCCCACGTTGATGGCCGATATCGGCGCGCGGGCCAAGGCTGCCGCCGCCACGCTTGCCTTTGCGAGTGCGGAACGCAAACATGCGGCCCTGATCGCCGCGGCTGACCATGTCTGGAACAGCCGTGACGCCATCATCGTGGCCAATGAAAAGGATATGACCTTTGGCCGCGACAAGGGCCTGAGCGACGCCATGATGGATCGTTTGCGCCTTGATGAAGAGCGTATTCGGGGCATCGTGGACGGTTTGCGGGCTGTGGCGGAGCAGGCTGACCCGGTTGGTGAGGTCCTGGCCGAGTGGACGCAACCCACCGGGCTCAACATCCAGCGTGTGCGCACGCCTCTGGGCGTTGTCGGCGTGATCTATGAAAGCCGCCCCAACGTGACGGCGGATGCCGGGGCCCTTTGCTTGAAGGCGGGCAATGCGGTGATCTTGCGGGGCGGCAGCGAGAGTTTCCATTCCTCCGCCGCGATTCATGCGGCGTTGCAGGCGGGTCTGCGCGATGCCAACCTGCCCGAAGATGCCATTCAACTGGTGCCGACCCGCGACCGGGCCGCGGTCAGTGAAATGCTGATCATGACGGACACCATTGACGTGATTGTGCCCCGTGGCGGCAAGGGATTGGTTGGCCTTGTCCAGCGCGAGGCGCGTGTCCCCGTCTTTGCCCATCTTGAGGGCATCGTGCACATCTATGTCGACAAGGATGCCGACCCCGAAAAGGTGCTGAAGGTTGTCCTGAACGCCAAGACGCGGCGCACCGGGATTTGCGGTGCGGCCGAATGCCTGCTGATACACGCGGATATTGCGCCGACCATCGGGCAAGGTGTGGTGAAGGCGCTGATGGACGCGGGCGTCCGGGTGCATGCCGACGTCGGACTTCAGACCATCGAGGGCGTACTGGCCGCGTCCGACGCGGACTGGGGCAAGGAGTATCTGGACATGGATATTGCAGCGCGCATTGTGGCTGATATCGACGCGGCTATCGATCACATCCGGACCTATGGGTCAAACCACACCGATTGCATCCTGACCGAGGATGCGGGCGCTGCGGCCCAGTTCTTTGAACAACTGGACAGCGCGATCCTGATGCACAACGCCTCCACCCAGTTTGCCGATGGTGGCGAGTTCGGGATGGGCGCAGAGATCGGGATTGCCACTGGCAAGATGCACGCGCGCGGTCCGGTGGGTGCTGCGCAGCTGACCAGTTTCAAATACCTGGTGCGCGGCGACGGCACCGTACGGGCATAGCGGTCAGAACCGGATCGACAGCCTGTCGGGTGCGATATCGGTGCTGAGGGGGCGGTTTGCATCTTTTGCAACTTCATGCAGGAGCGCAAACTGAACGTGGGCCGGGGCAAGTTCGTCCACCTCATTCCCCTCCAGCAGGCCCCAGAGGCCAGCATCCACGCTTTGCTTGGCCGAATGCCCCGAGATGTCCCAGGTGCCATTGGCGTGGGCCATTTCGATCCGACCGCCATAGGGCAGGCTGGTTTCCAGGCATTGCACCGCGAGAAAGGCCATGCGGACAGCCCAGCGGGGTTGCGCATCAAGCGGGCCATAAACGACCTTGAGCCGCTCGCCCCGCATGCTGTCAGACAGGATCGACACCACTTCCGCGCGCCCCAGGGATTGATCACTGGCAGCGCCATAGGCGATACGGAAGAACCGGATGCGGGCGCTGGCATTGCCAACACTTTCCGAGATCAGGTCGAGCTCCGGCCCCTCGCGCGCGTCGGACATCCCCAGCAGTTCAAGGCCATTGTTGATCGCCCCAATCGGGGATATGAGATCGTGGCAGATCCTGCTGCCGATGAGAGCGGCCAGGTTGATGTTACTTTGGCCCATCAGCGGCCCCCCAGTTCAGAATATGGGAAGGCCCTGTCATGGAAGATCTGAACGCCATTCTGGCCCCCGGTATGTTGGTGCGTCACCCGCAGCATGAAGACTGGGGAACAGGTCAGGTTCAAAGCAACATCGCGGGCAAAGTCACCGTGAATTTTCCCAATGAGGGCAAGGTGGTGATCGATGGGACGCGGGTTGCACTGATCCCGGTGTTTGATGCCTGAACATCCTTTCTGAATTGTTAACGTGTTGCAACCTGTGGTCGCATCTGCATTGGAATGCCTATCCAATTTCAAATGATCTCGCTAAACGGCCTGCGATGACCCTGACCCACGCGCCTGAATTCCGCATAGCACTCGCCGACACTGACGCAGATCTGCAGGACGCGCAGCGCCTGCGCTATGATGTGTTTGTGCGCGAGCTGGGTGGGGGTGGGCCGCTGGTTGACCATGAGGCCGGGCTGGAGCGGGACCGGTTTGATCCGTTCTTTGACCACCTTCTGTTGCATGACGATGCCGTGGGGCAAGTGGTGGCCGTCTACCGGATGCTGCGTCCCGAACAGGCCGAGGCGGCCGGGCAGTTCTATTCCGAGGATGAGTATGATCTGGCGCCCCTGCGCGCCACGGGGCGCCGCCTGTTGGAGTTGGGGCGGTCCTGTGTGCATGCGGATTATCGCGGCGGGCCTGCGATGTTCCATCTTTGGAACGGTTTGGCGGACTATATCGACCGGCACGGGATCGAGATTCTGTTTGGTGTTGCGTCCTTTCATGGCACCGACACGGGGCGTCTGGCGCAACCCTTGTCGTTACTGCATCACCGGCATCTCGCGCCGGAGCACCTGCGCGTACGGGCCCGTCCGCCCCATGCCGTTTCCATGAACCTGCTGTCCGAAGCCGAGATCGACAGGCGGGCTGCCATGCTGGAGGTGCCCGCGCTGATCAAGGCCTACCTGCGTCTGGGCGGCGTTGTGGGGGAAGGGGCGTTTGTGGATCATGGCTTTAACACCACTGATGTTTGCCTGATCATGGACACGGCCGCGATGTCGGAGCGACAGAAACGCATCTACGGGGCGCAGGCATGAGTATTACATGGGACGGTGCGCCGCCGCCCGCGCATATCAAGCTGGGGCCGCTTGCGGTCCTGCGCGTGGTTTGGCGGGGCCTGGGCATTCTGTTGATCATTCTGGCGGGCCTTGCGATTTTGCTGCCGCTGAGGCTGATTGAGCGCCCCTTGTTTGGTCTGCATCGCCCGTGGACGCCCTGGATCACGCAGGTCGTGTGCCGCCTGTCCCTGTTCTGGCTTGGGTTGGCCTATCGTCGCAGTGGCAAGCCGATGAAGGGGCAGGGGGCGATTGTGGCGAACCATTCGTCCTGGCTGGATATTTTTGTGCTGAACGCGGCTGACCGCATCTATTTCGTGTCGAAGTCCGAAGTGGCAGGTTGGCCCGGGATCGGGACATTGGCACGCGCGACGGGCACGCTGTTCATCGCCCGCGATCGGCGGGAGGCCAAAGCGCAGACGGAGCTGTTTCAGGAGCGTTTGCTGGCCGGTCAGCGGCTGCTGTTTTTTCCCGAGGGTACCAGCACCGATGGGCAGCGTGTCTTGCCATTCAAGACGACGCTTTTTGCGTCTTTCTTTGCCGATGACCTGCGCCCGCGCGTGGCTGTGCAACCCGTCACCGTTGTCTATCACGCGCCACGGGGGCGCGACGCGCGGACTTATGGGTGGTGGGGAGATATGGAATTTGGCACGCATCTGTTGGCCACGCTTGCGTTGCCGCGCCACGGTCATGTCGAGGTGATCTATCATCCGGCGATTGCGGTGTCGGATGTGGCGGATCGCAAGGCGCTGGCGGCGGCGGCGGAGGCGGTTGTGCGGGACAGTCACCGGCTTGCCTCGGATGAACAGGGCGTTACAGAAAGCACTGTCACTTAGCCAAAGGCCGCGCGGACGCGCGACGACATGTTTTAGGGGGCTCTGCCCCGTCCTGCGGACTCCCCGAAGTATTTTCAGCCAGAAGAATGGGAGTTGCGGTTGGTGGGGCATTTGGGGCTTGTCAATTGGGGGCGGCTGCCGTAAGGCCCGCGCATCAATCCGCAGTTCGGGGCGGGCAGATGGGGGAGACATCCCCAGATGTCCACCGGTTGACGCATCCGCGTTGATACCCCGGGCAAGGCGAAAACCGGAAAAAGGATAAAGCACATGGCTCTTCCCGAGTTCACCATGCGCCAGCTGCTGGAAGCAGGCGTTCACTTTGGTCACCAGACACAGCGTTGGAACCCGCGCATGTCGCCGTTCATCTACGGCTCGCGGAATGGCATCCACATCATGGACCTGACGCAGACCGTTCCCATGCTGGACCAGGCTCTGCAAGCGATCCGCGACACCGTCGCCAAGGGCGGCCGCGTTCTGTTTGTGGGTACCAAGCGTCAAGCCTCCGGCCCCGTGGCCGAAGCAGCTGAGAAATGCGCGCAATACTACATGAACCATCGCTGGCTGGGTGGCACGCTGACCAACTGGCAGACCGTGTCGCAGTCGATCAACCGTCTGAAGTCGATCGACGAGCAGGCCGAGACCGGCTTTGAAGGTTTGACGAAGAAAGAGCGTCTGGGCATGGAACGTGACCAGGGCAAGCTGCAAGCCTCGCTTGGCGGTATCCGCGAGATGGGCGGTCGTCCCGACCTGCTGTTCGTCATCGACGTCAAGAAAGAGGCATTGGCCGTCGCAGAAGCCAACAAACTGGGCATTCCGGTTGTGGCTGTGGTCGATACCAACTGCTCGCCCGATGGTGTGGACTACATCATTCCCGGCAACGACGACGCGGCCCGTGCCATCGCGCTCTACTGCGATCTGGCATCCCGCGCGGCTCTGGACGGTATGAGCGCCCAACTGGGTGCGGCTGGCGTTGACCTGGGTGCGATGGAAGAAGCACCGGTCGAGGAAGCTGTGGCCGAAGAGGCGCCCGTCGAGGAAGCCGCAGCCGAAGCGCCTGCCGAGAGCTGAAGCGTCACGGAACTGACATATGCGGCAGGCTAAGCCCTGCCGCAGCACACACCTATTTGAGGAGAGCCGAGAGATGGCAATCACAGCAGCATTGGTGAAAGAACTGCGCGACAGCACCGGCGCAGGCATGATGGACGCGAAAAAGGCGCTGACCGAGACCGGTGGCGACATGGAAGCCGCCGTGGACTGGCTGCGCACCAAGGGTCTGGCGAAAGCGGCCAAGAAGTCTGGCCGTACGGCTGCCGAAGGTCTGGTCGCCGTCGTCGTTGACGGTGGTACCGGCGTTGCGGTCGAGGTGAACTCGGAAACCGACTTTGTTGGCAAGAACGCTGAGTTCCAGGAAATGGTGTCGGGTATCGCCACCGCCGCTCTGGGCGTTGATGATGTGGACGCGCTGGTGGCTGCTGACATGGGCGGCAAGTCCGTGGCTGACGTTGTGACAGACAAGATCGCGACCATTGGCGAGAACATGTCTGTGCGTCGCATGGCAAAGATCTCCGGCGGCACTGTTGTGTCGTATGTCCACAACGCCGCCACGGCGGGCATGGGCAAGATCGGCGTTCTGGTCGCCATGGATGGCGGTGACGAGGCGTTTGGCAAGCAGGTTGCGATGCACATCGCTGCTGTGAATCCTGCCGCGCTGTCCGAGGCTGACATGGACCCCGCCGTGGTCGAGAAGGAAAAGCAGGTCCAGATGGACATCGCCCGCGAAAGCGGCAAGCCCGAGCAGGTCATCGAAAAGATGATCGTGGGCCGCATGAAGAAGTTCGTCGCCGAGGCGACGTTGCTGAACCAGTCCTTCGTGGTGAACCCTGACCTGACGGTTGAGGCCGCAGCCACCGAAGCCGGGGCAACCATCACCGGTTTTGCCCGTCTGGAAGTGGGTGAGGGCATCGAGGTCGAGAAGGAAGACTTTGCAGCCGAGGTGGCCAAGGCCGCTCAAGGCTAAGCTTCTCCTTGCATTGAGTTCGAAACGGCGCGTCCATGAGGGCGCGCCGTTTTGCGTTGGAGGGCTGCGATGTTTCTGGATGTGGGCGATGGACACCGCCTGTGGTTTGAGCAGGCGGGGCAGGGCGTGGATGCGCTGGTGCTGCATGGCGGGCCAGGGTCTGGATGCAGGCCGGGGCATTATGATCTGTTTGATCTGACCCGCTACCGGGTGACCTTGCTTGATCAGCGGGGATGCGGGCGGTCAGAGCCGTTGGCATCCGAGACGCTGGAAGCCTTGGAGGCGAATACGACCGCGCATCTGATCGCAGACATCGAGGCGTTGCGGGCGCATCTGGGTGTTGAGGCGTGGCTGCTGTTTGGCGGGTCGTGAGGAACGACGCTGGCGATGGCTTACGCGCAGGCGCACCCGGCGCGCGTGCGAGGGATGGTGCTGGCCGGTGTAGCCACAACGTCGGCGCGCGATCTGCGATGGCTCTACAGCGATGTGGGGGCCATGTTTCCGGAAGCCTATGCTGCGTTCTGTGCGCATGTTCCCGAGATCCCGGATGATGCGCTTGCGACCCCGCAGAGGATTTCTGCATATGCGGAGAGGGTGCGGGACCCCGAACGGGCACAACCAGCGGCTGATTCGTGGTGTCAGTGGGAAACTGCGATCTTTGGCGGAGATATTCATGATCCGGCGTCGCGCTATGCGGATCCGGCGTTCCGCCTTGGCTTTGCGCGAATCGTTACGCACTATTTTGCCCATCGGGCATGGTTGCCCGATGACATTCTGCGCAAGAACATCGGTCGCATGGCCCATATCCCGTGTGCCATGATCCACAGCCGATTTGATCCATCGTGTCCTTTGCGCGGTGCGTGGGAGCTGGCGCAGGCATGGCCCGCGTCCACCCTGCAAATACTGGGCGGCACAACCCATTCCGCACTGGATGCAGAAATGTCAGCGGCCATACGCGCGGCTACGGATCGGTTTGCAGACTAGAGAAACAAGGTGGGCGGGACTGCGTTTGGGGTCGCAATCCCGCCCTTTTGTCGGCGTCCTTGGCCACGGGGATGAGACACGTGGACGCTACAAATCCGACCCACCTGCCGATCAATAAGCAGGCGAGTCGGTTCCGGATAACCGGTCGAAACGAAGAGCCCCCGATATCGCGAGGGGTCCGCCCCGCTGTTCCCTGGCTAAAGCCACCACTCACGGAACTTGGCCACAATGCCAAATTTAGTCGGGAATGGCAAAGTGGGGGATTCCTTACCCGACAGTCAAATGTTTCTAATGACGTAGGGTTTGTTGCATTTTTGTTTCGGATCGGACACGTGAAACGGAGTAGAGGTGCGCCTGAACACCTTTGTTTTATAGGCGAAAGTGACCTTCGAGGGACTGCCATTCACTATTGATTTCAAGTGTTTCACGGTCGAACATGAGAAGATTTCCGCCACCGCCGGGCCCCTGATCGTAGTCGCGGCTGATGGGATGCCCCTTGGCTGCACAAAAAAGCAGCGTTCCGACGGCACCATGTCCGACGATCAACACATCACCGTCCGGTGCTTCGCTTAATACGTGTTGGACACTGCGCAGAATCCGGGTCTGAGCATCGACCGCGCGCTCCCAACCGCGAACAGATTCTCCGGGTCTTCCAAAGAAAGCATCGGCCGTCTTTTCGAATTCAGCCGGGGGCAGGAAGCCGGTGGATGAACGGTCATTCTCGTAGCTGTCATCGGCAATTCGGACCGGCATGCCAAGGGCTTCGGCAATCGGTTCGGCGGCCTCGCGGGCCTTGCGTTCCGGGCTGGAGTAGATGGCCGTTGTCCCTGCCAGCCTGTTGGATGCGACAGCCGCGAGCGCGTAGATCCGTGCGCGCCCGACGTCATTCAGCGACCATTCGGTGATTTCAACAGCGGGATCGATCTGAACCTGGGGGTGGCTCAGATACCGCAACACGGATTTTGGCATGGGCTAGGCCTCGAGGATAAACATCTGGTTGGCGAAGGCCGCCTTGAGCACGGCTTGTGCCGTGGTTTCCACCGCCAGCGCTTCGCGTGCAAGGCGCAAATGCTTTTCCACGGTGGCAGATGTCAGGCCCATGAGGACTGCAATATCTTGCATGGTTTTGCCGTCCCCGACCCATTCCAACGCTTCGCGCTGCCGCTTGGTCAGGGACCGGTTGGGCGCGCTGTAGGGCAGGGTGAGGATCTTGAGGTGCGCGACGTTGTTCATCAGGTGAATGTCGCGCCCATGTTCAGCCCAGATGGCATCGACGTCTTCCTGGCTCGTCCCTGCGCGGGCTGTCAGAGCGATGGCCCCTTTGGACCGGGCGGACACGGATTTGAAACTGATCGTGTAGCCGGCGGTCACGCCCATAGAGAAGTTGAACTCCAGCACACGCTGTTCGGATCTGGTGAGCGTTTGGGTCGACTGCATCTGGCGCAGAATACCCCAACTGCAAGCACCCTCGTTGTTGAGCGCCCAGTTGACCATGGGGGCGTGCACATAGTGCTGCTCCCCCAGGAACGTGTCGGTGTATTCCTTGGCGTGGTTCGTCAGGATGATGAAGTCTTCGGGATCGCCCAGCGACGTGCCAGAGCGGTAGCGCGTAAAGCCGTAGATCAGCCGGTCAAACCCGTACTCTTCCATCTTGCGCGTGTGGGCTTCCCACAACTCTTCGATGGTCTGGCAGTTTGACAACCTGTGCAGATAGCTTTTCACGTGCGTCCCCCAAGATGCCCGATCAATGCGTCCAGAGCCAGAGTATACCCAGCAACGCCGAAGCCGCAAATCATACCAATGGCCACAGGGGAAATGTAGCTTTGGTGGCGGAATGCCTCGCGCGCGTGGATGTTGCTGAGATGCAGTTCGACCACCGGCAGTTCTGTGCTGAGGATCGCGTCATGCAGCGCGATGGAGGTGTGCGTGTAGGCACCAGCGTTCAGGATGATGCCGCCATGCGTGCCCTTGGCCGCGTGAATTGCATCTACCAACGCGCCTTCGTGATTGGATTGGTCGCAGGTGACGTCACAGCCATTGGCAGCGCCGTGATCACGGCACATCTGTTCGACCTGCGGCAGCGTTGTAGCGCCGTAGATTTCAGGTTGGCGCGTGCCCAACAGATTGAGGTTGGGCCCATTGAGAACCAGAACGGAAGTCATCGAAATTACCTTGATGTTCCCGAGGTGTTAGCGAGTCTGGACTATGCCTGTCCAGAGATACGTTGATGCAATTGTGCAAAGACCGCCAACCCAAGCCATTCTGCAACAAGGGCAGGGGTTTCGACGCCTTCGATCTGAATTGTCAGATCGAAGCTGCGCAACAACTCGGTTGGGCTGCGTTTGCTGACATCGCGCAGGGTAAAGCGCCCGCGCAGCTGTTGCCCCGGACGCACGGGTGTCAGAAACCGCAGGCGGTTAAAGCCGTAGTTGATGCCCATGCTTTGCCCCGGCAGGAGCGGGAAGCAGTCGTAGGCGAATCGCGATGCGAGGCTGAGTGTCAGGAAACCGTGCGCGATGGTGCCGCCCAGGTCGCTGTCGGCGGCACGCACGGGGTCAATGTGGATCCATTGGTCGTCACGGGTGACGTCCGCAAATCGGTTGATCATGGGTTGGTCGACGGTGATCCAGTTGGATACGCCGACCTCGGACCCGATTTGTGCTTGGAGCGCATCGAATGCCGCCTCGATGCTCATGGATCGGCGCCCACGCGCACCATGCGCTTGCCGGTATTGTCGCCGTTTAGCAGTCCGATCAGCGCGTGCGGCGCGTTTTCGAGGCCATCCACGATGTCTTCGGTCACCTTGATCTTGCCCTGTGCGACCCATTCCTGCAGGGCGCGCGTTGCCTTGGCGTCGTCGCGGGCGAAGTCCATGACGATGAACCCTTCCATACGCAGGCGTTTCACAACAACAACGCCCGGCAGGTTACGTGGTCCAGTCGGGTTTGTCGTGTCGTACTGACTGATGGCACCGCAGCACACAACGCGCCCGCGTTCGTTCATCAGGCCTAGCGTTGTTTCGAGGATCTCGCCGCCGACATTGTCGAAATAGACGTCGATGCCATCGGGGCAGGCGGCGCGCAGCGCTTTGAACACGCCGTCCGCACGATAATCGACGCAGGCGTCAAAGCCGAGTTCTTCGGTAACAAACGCGCATTTTTCGGGGCCACCCGCGATACCCACGACCCGACAGCCCAGTGCCTTGCCGATTTGACCTACATAGCCGCCCACTGATCCTGCCGCCGCGCTGACCACGATCGTTTCACCGGCCAGCGGTTGGCCGATCTGCATGAGCCCGTGAAAGGCTGTTTTGCCCGCGATGCCGTAGACGCTGAGTAGGTGGCTGAGTGGCTGCACCTTAGGCAGTTTCTGCACCTTGTGGGCGGGGCGCGTGACATGATCGGCCCAGACGCTTTCGGCAGCGACGATGTCACCGGGGCTGAGGCGGGGGGACGTGCTCTCCATCACTTCGCAGATGGCGTAGGTCGGCATGGGATCGCCTGCGTTGACCGCGTCGCGGTAGGTGGCGCCCTGCATCCACGAGCGGTTGGCGGCGTCGATGCTCATCAGGATGGTGCGCAGGAGCACCTCGCCGTCCTGGGGCTTGGGCATGGGCCCCGTCTGCAGTTCGAAATGATCCGGGCTGAGGGAGCCCTGCGGCAGTTCGGCGACGACAATCTGGCGGTTGGTCATATGGTGGCTCCTGTGTATGAGGGGGCATGACGAAAGAGTACCGCCAGCCCGTCTATGCGCCGCCCGCGGGGGCGGCTGATCTGTTGTTGATCCGGCACGGTGAGAGCGCGCCCGCGCGCCCCGGCGTGTCGTTTCCGATGAAAGATGGGCATGGCGACCCGCCATTGCACCCGCAAGGGGAGCGGCAGGCTTTGGCCGTGGGTGATCGTTTGAAAGGTGAAGCCTTTGCAGCGCTTTACGTGACGAAGTTGACGCGAACACATCAGACGGCGGCGCCGCTTGCTGCGCATCTTGGGCTGACGCCGCAGGTGAACCCCGACCTGCATGAGGTGAGTCTTGGCGATTGGGACGGTGGTTTGTATCGGATCAAGGCGGCTGAAGGCGATCCGATCTACCGCAAGGTTGTTGATACACAAGACTGGTCGCCTATTCCAAACGCCGAAACCCGAGACAGCTTTTTTGGTCGCGTGCGCAAAGGGTTGCTGGACATTGCTCAGGCGCATGCGGATCAGAGGGTTGCCGTGTTCGTACATGGCGGCGTGATCGGAGCCGCGATGGCCATCGCCTCGGGCTCCGAGCCATTTGCTTTTCTCGGGGCTGCCAACGGGTCGATCAGCCGGTTGGTGATCACCGACGGTCGGATGAGGGTGCTCGGGTTCAATGATACGCAGCATCTGGCGCACCTCTAGGTGTTGGTCAGCACCACTTTGCCCAACACCTTTCGGTCCGCGATCAAATTCAGCGCCTTAGCAGCGTCCTGCATCGGAAAGCTGGCAGAGATGCGCGGTTTGACCTGACCTTTTGCATACATATCAAAGAGCTCCGCGACATTCTGCATGTGTCCAGCGGGGTCGCGGTAGATGGATGCGCCCCAAAAGACGCCGACGACCTGGCAAGATTTCAACAGTGTCAGGTTGAGGGGGATCGACGGGATACCTGCTGGAAAGCCGACAACAAGAAACCGGCCGCCCCACGCCATGGAGCGGATCACCGGCTCGGCATAGTCACCACCCACCGCGTCGTATGCGACATTGACGCCATCCGGGCCGGCGATCTTCTTGATCTCCACCGACAGCGCCTTTTGCGCGTCGCGGTCCATCTCGCGTGGATAAACAATCGTGTCGTCAGCGCCCAGCTCTTTGCAAAAATCCGCCTTGTCCTGTGAACTGACCGCAGCGATCACGTGGGCATCCGCAGCCTTGCCCAATTCGATGGCCGCAGCGCCTACGCCACCTGCGGCCCCGAGGATGAGCAGAGTTTCACCGGATTGCAATTCCGCACGGTTTTTCAATGCATAATGGGACGTTCCGTATGTGAAGATAAAGCAGGCAGCATCTTCGAAAGGCATGTCATCCGGGATTTTAACGCAGGCTATGGCTTGCGCGCAGAGATGGGTGGTAAAGCCGCCAAAGCCGGTCATCGCCAGCACCCGGTCGCCTTCGGCCAGATGCGACACGCCTTCGCCAACGGCTTCGACCACGCCAGCAACCTCGCCACCCGGTGCAAAGGGACGCGGCGGTTTGACCTGATAGAGATCGCGAATGATCAACGTGTCGGGGAAGTTCACGCCCGCCGCCTTGACCGCGATCCGGACCTCACCCTTCTTCGGCTCAGGGGTCGGCCCTTCGGTCCATTCCAGCGTTTCGGGTCTGCCGGGCGCGGTGCTGAGCATGGCGTGCATATCGGGTCCTCCCTCCCGTGACGTTACGGCAGGGGTGCAATGTGCCTGCCTTTGTCTCATCCTGCAGTTGAGGAGGCGCCGCTGTAAAGCGGCTGGGCCGGGCGACGTAGCGGTAGCCCGCGCAAGGGAGGAAAAGCGATGGACCCCAGGACCCTGTTTTCGTTGGAGGGCAAGGTGGCCCTTGTGACCGGTGGTGCGACCGGCATTGGGCGGATGGCCGCCACCGGGCTGATGATGGCCGGTGCGCGTGTTTTGATTGCGAGCCGCAAGGGCGATGCCTGCGAAGCGGTCGCGGCGGAGTTGAACGCCATGGACGCCCCGGGCTCAGTCGAGGGCTTTGCCGGAGACATTGGCAGCGAGGAGGGAATCGCAACCCTCGTGGCTGAGGTAACCGGGCGAACGGATTATCTTCATATCCTGATGAACAATTCTGGCGTCACCTGGGGTGCGCCTATGGGCCAGTTCCCCCATGCCGCCTGGGAAAAGGTGATGAATGTGAACGTGGCCGCGATGTTCCATCTGACGCAATCGCTGCTGCCTGTGCTGATCAAGACCGGTACCGCCGATGATCCGGCGCGCGTGGTCAACGTGGGCTCTGTCATGGGCGAGGTGCCGCTTGGGGATGGGGCCTATTCCTATGCCGCATCCAAGGCCGCTGTGCTGCATATGACCAAGATCATGGCCAAGGAACTGGCGTCGCATCATGTCACCGTGAATGCGCTGGCGCCGGGGCCGTTCGTGTCTAACATGACGGCCTTTGCCACCGCTGACGAGGATATGCGTGAAAAAGTCGGTGCCGATGTGCCGCTGGGGCGCGTGGGCCGGGATGAGGACATCGCGGGCTGTATGCAATTCCTCTGCGGGCGCGGAGGCGCGTATTTGACAGGGGCGGTGCTGCCGGTGTCGGGTGGTGTTCAGGTCATGACCGGACCGAACCTGTTCCGCGCGGCCTTGGGCGGATGATCCGCTTCGACGATCAGGTTGCGATCGTCACCGGGGCGGGCGCAGGATTGGGCCGGTCCCACGCCCTTGGGCTTGCGTCCAGGGGTGCGAAGGTCGTGATCAACGACATGCACGCGGCAGGCGATATCGTGGCCGAGATCGAAAGCGCAGGGGGCGAAGCGTTCGCTATAGCGGCAGACATCTCCGACACACAGGCCGTCGCCGATATGGTCGCGCAGGTCATGGAGCGCTGGGGCCAGATCGATATTCTGATCAACAATGCGGGCATCCTGAGGGACAAGACCTTTGCCAAGATGGACATGGCTGATTTCGCCAAAGTCATAGAGGTGCACCTGATGGGCACGGCGCTGTGCTGCCATGCGGTCTGGCCGATCATGCGGGCGCAGGGGTACGGCCGGATCGTTCTGACGTCATCCGGGTCCGGGCTTTACGGGAATTTCGGCCAATCGAACTATGCAGCGGCCAAGGCCGCGATGGTTGGGTTGATGAATACGCTTCATCTGGAGGGCGCACGCGACGATATCCGCGTGAATACGCTGGCCCCAACCGCCGCTACGGCAATGACCGAAGGGTTGCTGCCGGACGCGGCACTTGCTCTTTTGCAGCCGGAAACGATCACACCCGGCGTTCTGTATCTGGTGAGCAAGAACGCCCCGAGCCGCACGATCCTGTCGGCGGGCGGTGGCACCTTTGCCGTGACGCAGATCACCGAAACAAAAGGCGCGCTGATCGACGGTGACGTCACACCGGAAGCCGTGGCGGCTGCATGGTCGACGATAACCGACCCGACGGGTGCCGAACCGCTTGAAAACGCCTTTGCACAAACCCGCAAATACGCCCTTCGGGCAGCCGCAGCCAAGGGGGTGGACCTTGACTGGTAAGACCCCAATCCCCTTCATCTTGCCAAGTAAACTCCGGGGTCCGGGGCAGCGCCCCGGTCCTGACCTCTCAAAACACAAGGACATCTGATCATGCGCGACGCCGTTATCGTCTCCACCGCCCGCACGCCCATCGGCAAGGCATACCGTGGCGCATTCAATGCAACGCCGCCGCAAACGCTCGCGGCCCATGCCATCGAACATGCGGTCAAGCGGGCAGGCCTTAACGGGGCCGAGGTGCAGGATGTCATTATGGGGGCCGCACTCCAACAGGGCCACCAGGCGGGCAACGTGGCACGACAGGCCGCGATCCGGGCGGGGCTGCCCGTGACCGTGGCGGGGATGAGCGTGGACCGGCAGTGCGCCTCGGGCATGATGGCGATTGCGACCGCGTCGAAGCAGGTGGTGCATGACGGGATGGAAGTTGTCGTCGGTGGCGGGGTCGAGTCCGTGTCGATGGTGCAGACGCAGGAGATGCGGACCCATGCAGACCCGTGGCTGAAGCAGAACAAGCCCGAGATTTACATGACCATGCTTGAGACAGCCGAGACTGTTGCGGCCCGGTACGGCGTGAGCCGTGAGGCGCAGGATCGCTACGCCGTGCAGAGTCAGGCACGCACCGCAGCAGCACAGGAGGCGGGCAAGTTCGATGATGAGATCGTGCCGCTTTCCACGGTGATGAAGTTCCAGGACAAGGAGACTAAGGCGATCTCGGAGCACGAGGTGACGCTCGACAAGGATGAGGGCAATCGGCCCGAAACAACCTACGAGAACGTCGCTGGGCTAAAGCCGGTTTTCGCGAATGGCATTCATGTTGAGCAGGGTGAATACATCACTGCGGGCAATGCCTCGCAGCTGTCTGATGGGGCGTCTGCTGCTGTTGTGATGGAGGCGTCGCTCGCCGAGAAGAAGGGGCTTTCGCCCTTGGGCCGGTGTGTCGGCGTCATGGCCGCCGGGTGCGAGCCGGACGAGATGGGAATTGGACCCGTCTTTGCCGTGCCCAAATTACTTGAGGCGCATGGGCTGGGCATGGACGATATTGGCCTTTGGGAATTGAACGAGGCCTTTGCGGTTCAGGTGCTCTATTGCCGCGATACGCTCGGCATTCCCGACGAGCTGTTGAACGTCAACGGCGGGGCGATTTCCATCGGACACCCATATGGCATGTCGGGCGCGCGGATGGTGGGCCATGCGCTGATAGAGGGCAAACGGCGGGGAGCCAAGCATGTGGTCTGCACCATGTGTGTGGGTGGCGGCATGGGGGCGGCTGGTCTGTTCGAGGTGCTGTGACCGTGGCTTGGTTTGAGGGTGCGGGAGCCTCCGGCGGGGATTTTTTGAAACAGGGAAGGATGGACCCGTGGCGCGAGATATGATGGCTGACCGACACTTGCCTGCCGCTTTGCAGGGCTTGCGGATTCCCATGATCGCGGCACCGCTGTTCATCATTTCAGTGCCGGAACTGGTCATCGCGCAGTGCAAGGCGGGTATTGTCGGGTCGTTTCCGGCGTTGAACGCGCGGGAGGCCGAAGGCGAGCCGCCGCTGCTGGAAGCTTGGCTGACGCAGATTTCGGAAGAGCTAGATCGCCATAACCAGGCACATCCGGACCGGCCGGCGGCACCTTTTGCCGTAAATCAAATCGTGCATCGTTCGAACGCGCGGCTGGACCGCGATCTGGAGATTTGTGTGCGTCACAAGGTGCCGATCTGGATCACCTCGCTTGGCGCGCGGGTCGAGGTGAACGAGGCCGCCCATTCCTGTGGCGGTGTGGTCTTGCACGATGTCATCAACAATACTTTTGCCCGCAAGGCCATCGACAAGGGCGCGGACGGCCTTGTCGCCGTGGCGGCAGGGGCCGGTGGACATGCGGGCCAGCAATCACCCTTTGCCCTGATCCGCGAAATTCGCGAATGGTTTGACGGACCGCTTGCCTTGTCCGGCGCCATCGCGACGGGCGAGGCACTGTTGGCAGCCCGCGCCATGGGTGCTGATTTCGGCTATGTCGGCTCGCCCTTTATCGCCACGGACGAGGCCAACGCCGTGCAAGGATACAAGGACATGATCGTCGAAAGCGGGGCGGAAGATATCGTCTATTCGTCCCTGTTTACCGGTGTTTGGGGCAACTATCTGCGCGGATCGGTAGAGGCTGCGGGGATGGACCCCGACAATCTGCCAACGGCAGATGCCTCGTCCATGAACTTCGCGTCTGGTTCTTCCAAACCGAAGGCGTGGAAAACCATTTGGGGATCGGGGCAGGGTATCGGTGCGGTCACATCCGTGGGTCCGGCGGGCGCAATTGTAGACCGTATGGCGGATGAGTATGCGGCTGCGGGCGCACGGCTTGCGCGGGATTTTGTGGGGTAGTTATGGACACGCAAACACTCGATACCGTGGCTGTTGCGCACTTTCTCAGGGACAAGCTGCCCGGGTTCGATACGGCCATCACGGCGACGAAGTTCACAGGCGGGCAGTCCAACCCGACATTCCTGCTGGAGACGGGCGCGGGAAACTATGTCCTGCGCCGCAAGCCGCCGGGACAATTGCTCAAGTCTGCGCACGCCGTCGACCGCGAGTTTCGTGTCCAAAAGGCCCTGCATGGCTCTGAGGTGCCCGTCGCCAAGATGCATGTGCTGTGCGAGGATGCTTCTGTGATCGGTTCGGACTTCTATGTGATGGATCACGTGAAAGGTCGCAATTTCAATGAGCCGACGATGGAGGGGCTGACCAACGCCGACCGTACCGCGGTGATTTCAGACATGAACCGGGTTCTGGCAGCCCTGCATGACGTGGATGTGGACGCCGTTGGGTTAAGCGATTACGGCCCGCCCGGGCACTATCTCGAACGGCAGATCGGGCGCTGGACCAAGCAATACCGCGCCTCGGAAACGCAGGACATCCCGGCCATGAACAGTCTCATCGAACGGCTGGCGGCCGATATGCCGGAGGATGATGGGCAACGAACGCTCGTGCATGGCGACTACCGGATCGACAATATGATCTTTGAGGCGGAGGGCACTCGCTGCCTTGCCGTGCTGGACTGGGAGCTGAGCACCATCGGTCATCCCAATGCTGATCTGGCATCTGTCATCATGCAATGGCAACTGCCCGCTGGATCAGAGGGCCGCGGGTTGATGGGCGTAGATCGAGGGGGGCTCGGCCTGCCCACGGACGCGGAATTTGTGGCGGAATATTGCCAACGCCGCGGGTTAGAGCGGGTGGACCGCTTCGGCTTTTTCGTCGCTTTTTGTTTTTTTCGCATGGGCGCGATCATCCAGGGGGTGCTGAAACGGGCGCTGGATGGCAATGCGTCGAACCCGAAACGTGCCATGCAACTTGGTGCCTTTGTTTCGGTCTTTGCTGAGAATGGTCTGAAGGCACTGGAAAATGATGTTTAGCAATGGTTTGCGATGCTATCCTTATGTGTTACCTGAAGTAGCTTGCCGCGCCATGCTGAACGCAAACGGATTCAACCTAGACGCTTGACTTATCCTGTACCTGTGCAACGCTGGACTTATCCCGCCTCGCAAACTGGCCCGAAGAGGCCGCTTGGCGGACCGCGTTCTAGGGAGGAACATCATGCGCACCAAGACCATGCTGGGGCTGACGACAGCCCTGACACTTGCCGTCAGTGCCTTTGCCGCTGGCGCTGACACCATCAAGATCGCCTTTATCGATCCGCTCAGCGGACCCTTCGCCGGGACGGGCACCAACGGGTTGCACCAGTATGAATTCGCGGCCGAAGAGCTGGTGAACAAGAAGGGCGGCGTGCTGGATGGCGACATGTTCGAGATTGTCGCCTTCGACAACAAAATCAGCCCAAAAGAGTCCCTGATCCAGTTGCAGGTCGCGATTGACCAGGGCATCCGCTACATCGCACAGGGCAATTCGTCCGGCGTTGCCAACGCCCTGACCGAAGCCATCAACAAGCACAATCGTCGCAATCCAGACGACCGGGTGCTGTTTCTGAACTATTCGGCCGTCGATCCTGCGCTGACCAATGACAAGTGCAATTTCTGGCACTTCCGGTTTGATGCCAATGCCGACATCAAGATGGACGCCCTGACCGACAGCATCGTCAGTAATGACGAGATCGAGAAGGTCTATATCATTGGTCAGGACTACAGCTTTGGCAAAGCGGTTGCTTCGGCGGCGGTAAGGTATCTGGGTGAAAAGGCCCCCGAAATCGAGATCGTCGGGAATGAGCTACACCCCATCGGCAAGGTCAAGGATTTCACGCCGTACAGCCGCAAGATCGTGGCATCCGGCGCGGATGCGGTGATCACCGGAAACTGGGGCGCAGACATGGTGGGCCTTGGCAAATCGGTGCTTGAGAATGGCTTTACCGGTCCGATCTACACCTACTATGCCGCCGCAGACGGGATCACCGCCGCCTTTGGCGATGCAGGTGTGGGCAGTCTGCGCCTGGTGGCTGAGGGCCAGTTGAACCCGCCGCCGAACGACCGTGCGTCGGAATACATCCAAGCGTTCAAAGCCAAATATCCGGATGGCAATCTGAGCCAGGCGCGGATCACCAACGTGATTGAAATGCTCGCCAAGGCCATCAATGAGGCGGGCACAGCTGATGATGTGGTGCCCGTGGCCTACGCTCTGGCCGGGATGGAGCATGAAAGCCTGTGGGGTGGTAACCTGATGATGCGCGAAAGCGATCACCAGCTGATCCAGAACGTGCATATCATGGAACACACCAGCGACGTGGTGCACGACCATGACAACTCCGGCTTCGGCGTAAAGGTCGTCAAAACAGTCGAGATGGCGGCCGCAGACAGCCCAACGACGTGCGAGATGCGTCGCCCGTAAACGGTGCGCACGGGGTGCAACCACATCCCGTGCTTCTTCTCTTTCCAAATACGGTGGGGAGTTTGAGGGGTGAAACCCCTCATTCCTCAAACATGAATCGTTTCGCCGCACGGCGTCCTTTGGATCACAGCTGATATGGACCTCATTCTCGTCAATCTCATCGACGGACTTGTCACTGGCCTCCTGCTTTTCATGCTGTCGGCGGGTCTCACGCTCATCTTTTCGATGATGGGTGTACTCAATTTTGCCCATGCGAGCTTTTACATGCTGGGGGCCTATTTCGCCTTCCAGATCAGCCTTTACCTCGGCTTTTGGATGGGTCTGCTGATCGCTCCATTGGTTGTAGGCGTGCTGGGGGCAGGGGTCGAACGATATGGCCTCAGGCGGGTGCATCAATACGGTCACGTGCCCGAGCTGATCTTTACCTTCGGCCTTGCCCTGCTGATCGAAGAGCTGGTGCAGTTCATCTGGGGCAAGAACCAGATGCCCTATGCCACGCCCGAGATCCTGCAATTCACTGCCTTCTCCATCGCGGGCAATTCGATCCCGGCCTACAAAATCTTCATGATCTTCATCTCCATCGCGATCTTCATCGGGCTCTTGTATGTGCTGACGCGCACACGGGTGGGCATGATCATCCAAGCAGCGCTGACCTATCCCAAGACGGTCGAGGCTTTGGGCCACAACGTGCCGCTCATCTTCATGGGAGTGTTCGGCGTGGGCACAGCACTGGCCGGTGTTGCAGGCGTAATCGCAGGTCCGGTCTTGGGCACGTTTCCGGGCATGGCCTTCGTCCTCGGCTCCATCGTCTTTGTCACCATTGTCATCGGGGGGCTTGGCAGCCTCTGGGGGGCGCTGGTGGCCTCTCTGCTCATCGGATGGATCACGACATTCTCCAAAGCCTACAACCTGCGGATGGAGGATCTGCTCACCTGGCTCGGCTTCACCAAGCCGGAACCCATCTGGGACAGTGCGTGGCGTGACCTCTGGTCGATCACCAGCCCGCAGATTGCAGACATCCTGCCTTACATCCTGATGGTGCTGATCCTGATCTTCCGCCCCTATGGCCTGTTCGGAAAGCGTGACGCATGACAGATCAGCTGACCACCGACCCGACCAAACCTGCCCAGCGGATTGGGGCAGGGTCCCTGACCGTCCCCCTCATCCCTTGGGTACTGGCCGCGGCGCTGTTGATGGTCCTTCCGTTCATCTTCACAGCCAATTCCGCCATCACGATCATGAATCAGATGGCGATCACCATCATCTTTGCTTTGGCCTACAACATGCTTTTGGGGCAGGGCGGGATGCTAAGCTTTGGCCATGCCGTCTACGCCGGCGTCGGCGGCTTTGCCTGCGTTCACATCATGAACATGGACGACTTTTTTGCGCAGATCCCGCTGCCACTGCTACCGATCTTTGGCGGGTTGATGGGCATGGGGCTCGCGACGATCGTGGGCGCCTTTTCGACCCGTAAAGCAGGCACAGTCTTTGCCATGATCTCGCTGGGCGTGGGCGAGTTGATCGCAGCCTGTTCGGTGATCATCGTCGCCTTCTTTGGCGGGGAAGAGGGTATTTCCGGCGACCGCACCTACGGCATGCCATTCTTCGGCGTCGAGTTCCTGCAACAGATCGAGGTGTATTACCTGATTGCGGCGTGGCTGCTGATTTCGGCTGCGCTGATGTATCTCTACTCCCGCACACCGCTGGGCCGGATGGCAAATGCCGTGCGCGACAACCCAGAACGTGCAGAATTCCTTGGCTACTCTGCCCGCTGGGTGCGTTTCTTTTCCTTCGTCGCATCCGGCTTTTTCGCAGGTGTCGCGGGCGCACTCTTTGCCATCAACTACGAAATCCTGACCGAAGAGAACCTGAACACCACGCAGTCCGGGCTGATCCTTCTGGCCACCTTCCTTGGTGGCGTGGGCTTTTTCTTTGGGCCCATCCTTGGGGCCATCGTCTTCACGTTGGTCCAGACCGTGCTGAGCCTGCAAACTGAACTCTGGGCCTTTTATCTGGGCATCGTCTTTGTCGTCACAGTGATGTTTTTCCCCGGCGGGCTGGCAGGTCTCTTGATGATGCATGTGCCTGCCATGCGTCTGGGCAAGCTGGGCCGGTTGGGTGTGCCGTACCTGAAAACGCTCGGGTCAGGTGCAATCGGATGCCTCGGGGCCGCGGGACTGATCGAAATGACCTTCCATCTGCGCCATGCAAGCGCGGGCGATCACAGCATGACCCTGTTCTGGATCACATTCGACAGCCACACCATCTTGCCTTGGATCGTCGCGATCGCGGTCACCTTCGTGGGCTTGGGCATTGCGCGCCGCACAGCCCCCGCACTGGCTGAGGCATGGAACGAGGCCAACACACCTGACGGAGCCCCAAGATGACCGCCGCGCTCGAACTCGATGGGCTCAAGAAGTCCTTTGGCAAGACCGAGATCATCCGCGGCGTTGACCTGAGTATTGGCAAGGGCGAGCGGCACGCGATCATCGGGCCGAATGGCGCGGGCAAATCCACGCTGTTCAACCTGATCACGGGGCGCTTTCCGCAATCCGAAGGCCATATCCGCATGCACGGGCAGGATCTGGCGGGCAAGGCCCCGTTCCAGATCAATCGCATGGGCCTGTCGCGCAGTTTCCAGATCACCAACATCTTTCCCAAGATGTCGGTTTTTGAAAACGTGCGCTGTTCACTGCTGTGGTCGATGGGCTACCGCTATAATTTCTGGTCCATGGTGGGCCGGTCCCGGGCGTTGACCGAAGGGACGGACAGGATCCTCGACCAGATCAACTTGACCGCCCGACGTGATCTGCCCGCCGGTGTGCTTAGCTATGCCGAACAGCGCGCGCTCGAGATCGGGATCACCATTGCGGGTGGCGCGGATGTGATCATGTTGGACGAACCCACGGCCGGGATGAGCCACTCGGAAACCGATTACATTGTTGAGCTGATCCGCGCCGTGACCGAGGGCAAGACATTGATCATGGTGGAACACGACATGGGCGTTGTCTTTGGCCTCGCTGATCAGATCAGCGTGCTTGTCTATGGCGAGATCATCGCGACCGGCACACCTGAAGCCGTGCGCGCCAACCCAAAGGTGCAGGAAGCCTACCTTGGCGAAGCGATGGAGGTGCACTGATGCTCGATGTCACTGATCTGCATGCCTATTACGGCAAGTCTCACATCCTTCAGGGTGTGAACATCCAGATCGCCGAAGGGGAGATCGTCGCGTTGTTGGGCCGCAACGGGGTCGGGCGCTCGACCACCTGCAAGGCGGTGATGGGCGAGGTTGAGCCGTACGGCTCCGTCAGGTTCCGGGGGCAGGAGATTGCAGGCAAGAAGGCCTATGAGGTGGCCAATATGGGCATCGGCTACGTGCCAGAAAACCGCGATATCTTTCCCGGTCTGACAACGCGGCAGAACCTGATACTTGGTCTCAAGCCCGGCCAGAAGGATGGGGAAGGGCGCTGGTCCATGCAGGACATGTTCGACATGTTTGAAAACCTCGAACGCCGTGCAAACGTCGAAGCGTCTGTCCTGTCGGGAGGCGAACAGCAAATGCTGACCATGTGCCGCACCCTGATGGGCGATCCAGACCTCGTGATGATTGACGAGCCGACCGAGGGGTTGTCACCGCAGATGGTGCAGCGTGTTGCGCAACTGCTGCAAGAGATTGCCAAGCGCGGGATTGCGACGCTGCTGGTGGAACAGAAGCTGTCCATTGCCCTCGACATCGCGCATCGCGTCTACGTGATGGGTCACGGACAAGTGGTGTTCGAAGGCACGCCAGCCGAGCTCAAGGCGCGCGACGATGTGCGCAAGGAATGGCTGGAAGTCTAACCTTCTTCTCTTTGGAAATACGGTGGGGAGTTTGAGGGGTGAAACCCCTCATTCCTAAATATGGATCGCGTCGCCGCAAGGCGTCCTTTGGATCACAGAGCCGCAGCTTTTTCATAAGCAGGGCGGGCCGTCAGCCGTGCAACATAGGCAGAGAGATGCGGCATGTCTGACATATCAATGCCGATCCCCTTGGCAGAGATTGCCGCCGAACCTGTCATGATGTCAGCCGCTGAAAAATCCCCTGCAAGATAGTCGCGCCCCTGCAGTGCAGCATCGACCGGCACCAGCATTTGACCCATCAGCTTCGCCGCCCGTTTGGCATGCACCTCTGATCGCCGCTCCGGGGGCAAAAAGAACGTCTCCACCATATAGCTGTTCACCTGCGGCATGATCATGCCCTCGGAGTAGTGCAGCCACTGCAGATAGGCCGGGTAGTCTGCGCTGTCGGGCAGGGGGCGAAAGCGCCCGTCACCGTGCCGTGTCAGCAGGTATTCGAGGATCGCGCCGCTTTCCATGACCTGCACATCGCCATCGACAAGCACCGGCACGCGCCCCACTGGATGCACCTGCTCTCGAAAGTCTGCGCTGCGCATGGCCGGATCGCCAAGGGCGTAGGACACAAGGTCATAGCCCAACCCCATTTCTTCCAACAACCAAGCCACCCGGACCGCGCGGCTGCGCGGTGCAAAGTAAAGTTTCAGCATTCTGTCCTCCCTCAAGACAAAGGCTAGCCATGATGCTTTTGCCTTGGCAAGGCCGCACAGCCCCGTATCGTGGCGGCATGCCCTTGACCCTTGATCCCGCCCGTCTGTCTCGTATTCAAACCTGGGCCGACGGGTACGTGGGGGCGGAGAAGTTCGCGGGACTATCTGTTCTCATCCACCAGCACGGCAAGGAAGTTTTGTTCGTTCAATCCGGGGTTCGTGACCTCGACACCGGCGCGCCCTTTGATCGAGACACGGTCGCGCGCATCTATTCGATGACCAAACCCATCACCTCGTTTGTTCTGATGACATTGGTTGAGGAGGGGCGCGTGCATCTGGACGCGCCGCTATCCCGTTTCTTGCCCGCGTTCGAGGATATGCGCGCGCTTCGGTCTGGTGCTACCGACATCACGCACACAGATCCGTGCGCGACGCCGACATTGCACCAGTTGCTCACGCACCGCTCCGGTCTGAGTTATCCCTTCAATCCCGGCGTATTGCCCCAAGCGATGGAGGCGTTGGATCTTCTGTTCAAACCCACGGCTGGCACATTGGCGGAACAATGTGATCTGTTGGCAACGCTGCCGCTGGCTTTTGCGCCTGGGCAGCGCTGGGAATACTCCGTCGGGATCGACGTTATTGGCCGTGTGATTGAAGTGATTACTGACGAAACACTCGATCAGGTGTTTCGTGACCGGGTGCTAGGACCCTTGGGGATGGTCGACACGGGCTTTGCAATTCCTGACAGCGCGCTTTCACGGTTTGCCAGCCTGTACACGCCGCTGGCAGGGGACGCGATGAACCTGAACGCTTCTGCGGACGGCGATACGACCTTGCGTATGTTCGATGATGCGGCGGGCTCTCCGTTTCGGCACACGACTTGTTTCAGCGGCGGCGGCGGTCTTGTCGGCAGCATTGATGACTATATGGCCTTTGCCGAATGCTTGCGGCGGCGGGGTCAGGGGCTGATCTCACCCTCGACGGCGGACTTTATGATGTCGAACCACCTGCCCGGAGACATCGCAAGCCTTGGCCCGGCCAGCTTTGCCGAGCAACCGATGGAGGGGATGGGGTTCGGCATCGGCGGCGCCGTCGTCATCGACCCGGCGCGCAGCCGCGTGCCGTCTTCCATTGGGGATTTCAGCTGGGGCGGTATGGCGTCGACCTTTTTCTGGGTGGACCGTGTGCATGATTTCAGCGTGGTGATTTTCACGCAGCTCAGCCCGTCCTCAAGCTACCCGGCCCGGGCAGAACTCAAGGCGCTGGTGCATGGCGCATTGATGTGACAGGACAGCGCCCATGACAGATGCACATCAAACCTTGCTGGATCTGCTAGCCGTCGAGCGGCTGGAGGTCGATCTATTTCGCGGCACAGGGCAGGGGGGTGAGACCCCGACCCGCATCTTTGGCGGACAGGTGATCGGGCAAGCGCTGGCCGCAGCCTATCTCACGGTCGAAGACCGGCTGTGCCATTCGCTGCACGCCTATTTCATTCGGCCCGGTGACCCGTCGATCCCCGTCATCTATCAGGTCGACCGTGCCCGCGACGGGGGCAGTTTCACCACCCGCCGCGTGGTGGCAATCCAGCATGGGCGACAAATCCTAAACATGTCGGCCTCGTTCCACGCGGACGAGGATGGGTGGTCGCACCAGCATCCGATGCCCGAAGTCGAAGGGCCCGAGCACCTGCGCGACCGCAAGGAGTTGCGTGAAACCGTCGTCGATCGCATTCCGGAGAAGTATCACGAGGAATTCCTGCGCCCGCGTCCCATCGACATCCGCGAGGTGGCGCCGCGCGATTTCTTCACGCCAGAGCCGATGGACGACCGCAGCCATCTGTGGTTCCGCATGGCGGCTGCACGCGGCATCAGCCCGCAATTGCAGCATTGTCTGCTGGCCTATGCCTCTGACCTGAACCTGCTGGGCACAGCGCTGCGCCCGCATGGACAGACATGGTTTACGGGCCGCGTTATGGCGGCGAGCCTTGACCACGCCATGTGGTTTCACGCGCCAGCGACGTTCTGCGACTGGCATCTTTACACGATGGACAGCCCTTGGTCCGGTAAGGGCAGGGGCTTTAACCGAGGAATGATCTACGACAAGGACGGCACGCTTGTTGCTTCCGTTGCGCAGGAAGGGCTTATTCGCCCGATCACGCCCAAGGATCAGCCCGAATAGGCGCGGTTCAGCTTTTGCATCCCGGCAATCCAGCGGTCGTAGTCGGCTGTCTTGAGTTGCATGTATTTGCGCACATTGGCGTGCGGCAGAACCAGAAACGCCTCGCTGCGGATGGCATCGATACATGCATTGGCCGCGTCCGCCGGTTCAAGCATCCCGTCGATTGCGGCCACATGATCCTCGTGCCCCTCGGTCATCGCGGTGCGCACCGCCTGAGGACAAAGAACCGAAACCTTGATCCCAGCATCGCCATGTGTGATCGCCAGCCACTCGGCAAGCCCGACGGCAGCGTGTTTGGTGACGCCATAGGGCGCTGACCCGATCTGGTTCAGCAGACCTGCGGCGGAGGCCGTGTTCAACAAATACCCGCCACCGCGTTCGATCATACGTGGAACCACATGGCGCGCCGCCCAGACATGCGCCATGACATTTATGTCCCAAAGCCGCTGCCAGTCTGCATCCGGCGCGTCTGCGCCACCTTCGACCAGCACGCCCGCGTTTGAACAAAAGATGTCGATGGGACCAACGGACTGTTCGACATCCGCAATCAGATTGGCAATCTCAGCCTCGTGGGACACATCAACTGTCCTGGCTATCCCATTGATTGAGAATGCTGTTTCTTCGGCGCCATTGGCGTCGATATCCGCACAAACAACCGTGCGCGCGCCTTGGGCTGCAAAAGCGCTGCACAGCGCGCGGCCGATACCGGCTGCAGCGCCTGTGACGACGACAACCTTGTCCTTGATGTCCATTGCTGTTCCTTGAACGGCGGTACTCGTTAGGAACAACCCTAGGATGCACAGAATGATGTGCCAAGGGACGAGGGCGCTTGGACACAAACCTGACGGAACGTCATGGATGATCGACATTTGATGCAGTTGTGCCTAAACCTTATAATCCAAATTATGTAAATTATAGGAGTGACTAAAAGCATGTAGAACAGCTGCTTATAGTGCTTAACTCATCCAAGTGCGTATCCGGCGCCCCGGACCGTCCGCACCGGATCTGCACCGCCAAAATACGTCAAAGCCTTGCGCAAGCGACCGATATGCACGTCCACGGTCCGCGTATCAACGTAGATGTCGCGGCCCCAAACACGGTCCAGCAATTGCTCGCGGCTCCACACGCGCCCCGGCTTCTCCATGAACGTGCTGAGCAAACGGAACTCTGTTGGTCCAAGTTTCAACTCATCCGCACCGCGCGTCACCTTGTGGCTTTCGGCGTCCAACACGATGTCATCAAATTCAAGCCGCTGGCCCACGGTTGACGGCCGCACGCGGCGCAACTGGCTGCGCACCCGCGCCATCAACTCGATCACCGAATACGGTTTGACCACGTAGTCGTCCGCACCGGTTTCCAGCCCGCGCACCTTGTCCACTTCCTCGGAGCGTGCGGACAGCATGATGACCGGAATGCCGCGCGTCTCTGGCTTGATCTTCAGCCTGCGACACACTTCGATCCCCGACAGGTTCGGCATCATCCAGTCCAGAACGATGATGTCCGGCATGTCTTCGTCCACGAGCAAAAGCGCTTCGTCGCCGTTCTGCGCGCGGCTGACGGCAAAGCCTTCGGCCTCTAAGTTATACGCAAGCACTTCGCGTTGTGCCGGCTCATCTTCGACAACCAGAACTCGGGGCTGATCGGCGGACATTGGACTGTTCTCCTAGGCCTGAAGCGAGGTTTTGTCCGCCTTCTGGCGGTTTTCGTCGGGTGTTGTGCCGGTCACCAGATACACGACCTGTTCGGCGATGGATGTGACGTGATCGCCCATCCGTTCGATGTTCTTGGCGATGAAATGAAGGTGCATACACGCCGTGATGTTGCGCGGGTCTTCCATCATAAAGGTCAGGAATTCGCGGAAGAGCGCATTGTACATCTGGTCGACTTCGGTGTCTCGATCGATCACATCCTGTGCCAGTTCCGCATCGCGCGCCACGTACGCATCAAGGGCGTCCTTCAGCATCCGTTCAACCTCTTTCGCCATGCGGCGCAAGGCGGCGGCACTGTCGTTCACCGGCGCCATCTGGGACAGAACGCTGGTGCGCTTGCCCATGTTTTTGGCATAGTCTCCAATGCGCTCCAGGTTGGCGCTCACCTTGATCACAGACAGCACGAGCCGCAGATCGATGGCCGTAGGCGCACGCAGCGCGATAACGCGCGCGGCTTCCTCGTTGATCAGCTCTTCCAGCTCATCAATTGCCTTGTCGCCCTTACGGACCTGTTCGGCACGCTCTTCGTCGCGCGTCTCAAGGCTGATGGCGGCTTCGAGAATGGCGTTCTCGACCAGCCCGCCCATTTTCATGATCTGCGCCTGGATCGCTTCGAGGTCCCGGTCAAAGGCCGACGCAATGTGTTGGTCTTGCATATGTTCTGCTCCTTAGCCGATGCGGCCAGTGATGTAGCTTTCGGTGCGCGGATCGTTCGGGTTGGTAAAGATTTGACCCGTCTCACCATATTCCACGAGATTGCCGAGGTGGAAGAAGGCCGTCTTTTGGCTCACCCGCGCTGCCTGCTGCATGGAGTGCGTGACGATCACCACCGAATAGCTTTGACGCAACTCGTCGATCAGTTCCTCAACCTGCGCCGTTGCGATCGGGTCGAGGGCCGAGCATGGCTCGTCCATCAGCAGCACCTCAGGTTCCGTCGCCACAGCCCGCGCGATGCACAGGCGCTGCTGCTGACCACCAGACAGGCCAGTTCCAGGCGCATCGAGACGGTCCTTAACCTCGTCCCAGATCGCTCCGCGACGCAGAGATTTCTCAACCAATTCATCAAGTTCCGCCTTGTTCTTCGCAAGGCCGTGGATGCGCGGGCCGTAGGCAACATTGTCATAGATCGACTTCGGAAACGGGTTGGGCTTCTGGAACACCATCCCGACCTTGGCACGCAGCTGTACCGGATCGACCTTAGGGTCATAGATGTCTTCGCCGTCGATATGGATGTCACCGACCACGCGGCATACATCAATTGTGTCGTTCATCCGGTTGATACAACGTAGAAAAGTCGACTTGCCACAGCCCGACGGTCCAATGAACGCGGTCACTGTCTTGTCTTCGATCTCGACATCCACGTCCTTGATCGCGTGATTGTCCCCATAATAGACCTGCACGCCCTTGGCCGCGATCTTGACGTCGTTTTGCTGCACGTCTCTCTCCACAATTCTCATGTCGTTCATGGGCTTGCCCCTACCAGCGGCGTTCGAACCGGCGCCGCAGGATCACGGCGATGGTGTTCATGGTGACCAGGAACAAGAGCAGCACAATGATGCCGCCCCAGGCCTTTTCGGTAAAGACCGCGTCGGAACGCGCGGCCCAGTTGTAGATCTGCGCAGGCACGGCCGAGTTCGGTTCAAGGAACCCTTCGAGGAACGTGTCCGGATAGCGCGCCACGAAACCGACCATCCCGATCAGCAGCAATGGTGCGGTTTCCCCCAACGCCTGGGCCAGACCGATGATGGTGCCGGTCAGGATACCGGGCGCGGCCAGCGGCAGCACATGGTGGAACACGGCCTGCATTTTTGAGGCCCCTACCCCAAGTGCCGCATCCCGGATCGACGGCGGCACCGCCTTGAGCGATGCGCGGGTCGAGATGATGATCGTCGGCAATGTCATCAGCGTCAGCACCAGCCCACCAACCAGCGGCGCGGATTGCGGCAGATGCGCAAACTGAATGAACACAGCAAGGCCCAGGATACCGAACACGATGGACGGCACGGCAGCAAGGTTTGCGATGTTGATCTCGATGAAGTCGGTAAAACGGTTCTTGGGTGCAAATTCCTCAAGGTAGATGGATGCCGCCACACCAATGGGCAGGCTCAGGACCAGCACCACCAGCATCATGAAGAACGAGCCCAAAACCGAGGCGCCGATCCCTGCGCCACCGGGGTTGTCCACGCCAGTGTCGACGCCCGTGATGAAGTTCCAGTTGAACACCTGTTTGATCAGACCAGCCTCTTTCATGGCGTCGATCAGATCGAAATCTTCGGGCATGAAGAAGCGGTTGCCGCCTTGCAAGTCTTCGCGGGTAAAGGTGCCTTTCAGATACCGGTCCACGCGCGAGGACGCAGCCAGCTCAAATTCAATCTCTTCCCCGATCTGATCCGGGTTGTCGCGAAAATGCGAACGCAGATCGCCACCGACCTTGCCCAGAAGGCGCTCAACAGCGTCTTCATCGAACTTGATCTGCACACCTTCGGCCTGCATCGTGTTCGACAGCGATGTGATGAAGTAATTGGTGTAGATCGCAGTCTTCAGCATCGCCTCTTCGGCTTCGTCATGCTGTTCTTGCGTCAGGGTAAAGGGCACTTCGACCACAGCCTGGCGGAAGGCGGGCAGCCCTGCGCTGAGGATTGCGGCCAACAGGGCCAACAAGAAGAACAATCCAGTGCAAATGGCGGCGATGCCGTAGGCGCGGAACCGGCGCTCGGATGCGTTGCGTTTCTTGGTGCGCGCGTCTTCCTGCGTCAGTGATCTGGGCGCACGCGCGTTGTCTGGGGAGTTGAGGCTTGCGTCAGTCATTACTCGTATTGCTCCCGATATTTGCGCACGATGTAGAGGGCGAGAACGTTCAACCCGAGCGTCATGATGAACAGCGTCATGCCGAGGGCGAAGGCCACCAGCGCCTCGGGCGAGGCGAAGTCGCTGTCGCCGGTCAATTGCGATACAATCTTGGCGGTTACGGTCGTCATGGCCTCAAACGGGTTGAGGCTGAGCCGGGCCGCGGCCCCTGCCCCAAGCACAACGATCATCGTCTCGCCAATCGCGCGGCTGGCGGCCAGAAGAACAGCGCCCACAATGCCGGGCAAGGCGGCTGGCAGCACCACCTGCTTGATGGTTTCGGACTTCGTTGCGCCTAGGCCATAGGATCCGTCGCGCATCGCCTGTGGCACAGCGTTGATGATGTCATCAGACAGCGAACTGACAAACGGGATCAACATGATGCCCATCGCCAATCCGGCCGTCAGAACAGCGCGTTGCCCCTGCATCCAACCCAGACCGTCATTGCCAAAGACCGACAACAGGATCGGCCCGATGGTGAGAAGCGCAAACAGGCCGTAGACGATGGTCGGGATGCCGGCGAGCACCTCCAGCAGCGGCTTGGCGATGCTGCGCATCCTGGGACCTGCATATTCCGATAGGTAGATCGCCGCAAAGAGCCCGATAGGCACAGCGACGAGCAGAGCCACGAACGAGATGTAAAGCGTGCCCCAAAGAAGCGGGATGATCCCGAGGCTCGAAGCCCCGCCGCGACCCGAGAAGCTGGGCGCCCATTCCAGCAGGAAAAAGAATTCGGAGGCTGGGTACAGCCGGAAAAACTCGACCGTGTTGAAGATCAGAGACAGCACAATTCCAACCGTCGTCAGGATCGCGACAGAGGCTGCGGCGATCAGCAGTGCCAGCACGCCCTGTTCCACAGTGTTTCGCGCGCGAAAGGTTTTCTGCCCCTCGCTCGCGCCCCAAACCGCCCCTGCGAGCGCCACGATCAGCACCGCAATTGTCATCAGCAGGTTCGATGTTCCGCTGAGCGCGCGATAGGCTTGCGCGGCTTCCAGAACAGGCTGTGTGATCTGGCCCGTCACCACCTGCCCAGCATCGCGCAGGATCTGCGTCAGTTCGGCGACATCCGATTGACCGTTTCGTGCGGCATCATTGTCCAGCAAACCCGCCGCAACGGCGTTCTCAAGACCATCGGCGGTCCGGCGCACTTCTGCCATCACCAGCCCAATGTTCGACCCTTCGGCAATTCCGGCCTCGGGGATCATCTGGGCGATGCGGTTGTCGATGAACAGCGGTTGCGCCAGCAGCCACAAAACCATCAGGCCAAATGCAGGCACGATCGATTTCATCAGGGCGTTTGAGCCATAATAGATCGGCAGCGAGTGCAGGTTACGGCTGTCGCCATCCGCACTGGCCAGCGCGCGACGGCGTCCCAGAACGAACCCGACAACCGAGATCGCCAGAACGATCAGCGTGAGCCAGATGACAGGCATATGTCCCCCAAAGTGCGAGGCGCGCGTCTCAGGCGGCCTTGAAAGCAGAAAACCGGGCGACATAGGCGCCGCCCGATTGTGTGTTTTGGCATGAGATGATCCGTACTCAGATCAGGAACCGCTGCCCATGGTCTGTTCTTCGGCTATCATGGCTTGCGTTTCCGCCAGCTCAGGGTCGGACACGAGGCCATAGGCGGCCAACGGACCGTCAGGACCTGCCAGAGCGTCCGAGACGAAGAATTCTGCGAATTCCTTGAGGCCAGGGATCACGCCGATATGCGCCTTCTTGATGTAGAAGTAGAGCGGACGTGACACGGGGTACTCACCGGCTGCGATGGTTGCGGTGGTCGGCTCAACACCCGACATGGTCGCCACTTTCAGCTTGTCGGTGTTGTTTTCGTAGAAGGCCAGACCAAACACACCGATGGCGTTAGCATTGGCGTCGATCGAGGCCAGCGTTTCGGTGTAGTCACCGTCGATGTCGACCGAACGGCTGTCGGTGCGAACGCTCAGGCAGGCATCTTCGGCGTCATCCTCGGACATGCCGCCCGCGATCATTGCTTCCATCGCGCCTGTGGCTTCGCAGCCTGCCGCAATCACCTTTTCCTCGAACACTTCACGTGTGCCGTGCTTGGTGCCGGGGATGAAGGCCAGGATGTCCGCTGCAGGCAGGTCGGCGTTGAAGTCGGACCATTGCGTGTGCGGGTTGTCGACCAGCGCGCCATCGACCATCACCTGGGGTGCCAGCGCGTTGAAGATGTCGGAGGGTGTGAAGGCCGTGAATTCGGGGCCTGCGATCTGGCTGGCGAACACGATGCCGTCATAGCCGATGCGCACTTCGATGATGTCGGTCACTCCGGCTTCGGCACAGGCCTTGATTTCCTTGTCACGGATCGCACGCGAAGCATTCGCGATGTCGGTGTGCTGGGTGCCAACGCCCTGGCAGAAGCGCTTGAGGCCAGCCGAGGAGCCACCTGATTCCACAACCGGTGTCGGGAAGTCGGAGTTGTCGCCGAAGAGTTCCGCAACGATGGATGCGTACGGAAGAACGGTGGACGACCCGGCAACTTGAACCTGGTCACGCGCCACAGCGGCAGTTGCAGCCATGGCCGAAAGGGCCAGCGCCGATGTGGTGAGTTTCACGAAGGACATGAATGTCTCCTGTCTGAACATTTCTCTTGATCCCCCCTATGGGAACCTTGCCGCCCATCTAGGGACCGTGCGCAATGCTTTTGTGACAGATACGTAACAGTTTTATGACAGGCCGCAGAATGCCCTGACGTCAGCGCAAATTTTCCTGCATCGGCAGAACGACGGTAAATGTCGCGCCCTCTCCCAGAGTGCTTTCCACGCGCAACCGCCCACGGTGCCGGTTGATGATGTGCTTGACGATGGCAAGGCCGAGCCCCGTGCCGCCAAGCGCGCGACTGCGGTGATCATCGGCCCGGTAAAAACGTTCGGTGATGCGTGGCAGGTGGACCGGGTCGATGCCCGGTCCATAGTCCACGATCTGCACCCGTACACCGGGCGCGCGCAGCGCAGGTTCGCGCGCGCTGGTGGTGACACGCACCGTCACACGCCCGCCAGTGCCGCCATATTTGATCGCGTTTTCAATGAGGTTGGTGAACACCTGCTTCAGCTGATCTGCGTCGGCCATGATGTGCACCGGATCGCCGTTGAACTCCCGTTCGAACGTGACACCTGCCTCTTCGGCTAACGACCTTAGGGTGCGCAATGTCGAATCCAGGATGTCATTCAACACCACAGCCTCGGTCGGGCGCACACGCTCGTCGCCTTCGACCCGGTTGAGCGACATCAGATCACCCACAAGCCTGTTCATGCGCTCGGCTTCGTCCTGCATGATGTTCAGGAACCTCTCGGCCGCCGCGGGATCGTTGCGGGCGGGGCCGCGCAACGTCTCGATGAAGCCCATCAGGGCCGTCAACGGTGTCCGCAATTCGTGGCTGACATTGGCCACAAAATCGCGCCGCATCTGGCTGGCCTGTTCCACATGGGTGATGTCCTCGAACACCAGCACGACCGCCCCTGCCGCATTGCGGCCCATACCGGGGACCGCTCGCACACTCACGCGGAACGTTGTATCCTGTGCGCCGTCATTGCCCAGATAGCTGGTGCCGCGCGGCTGCCCGTCCTGCAAGGTGGCCTCGATCGCGTCCAGCAGCGCGGGTTGGCGCAGCATTGTGACGTAGTTCCGGTCAAGGGCCTGTTGCCCGATCAGCGTCAGCGCCTCAGCATTGGCCGCAATGATGCGTTCGGTGCCGTCAATGGCGAGTGTCGGCAGCGGAAATGCCGACAGCAGCGCGTCCAGAACATCATTTCCCATTGGCCTGCTCCTTCAACCGGACGCTGCCTCGACCGCGCGGCTGAATACCTCGCACAGTGTCGTGGGGTCTTCGAGACCGACAGAGACGCGGAAGAACCCTTCGGACATGCCCAGCTCCGCCCGCTGCTCCGATGTCAACGCGCGGTGAGAGGATGACGCCGGGTGTGATATGGTCGTGCCCACGTCCCCAAGCGTCGGTGCGAAATTCAATCCTTCGGCCCCACGGGCAAAGGCATTCGCCGCCGCGCGCCCGCCGTCGATTTCAAAGCTGACCATGTTGCAATACTGGCCCTTCAGCAGCGCCTCGGCCCGCCCGTGATCGGGATGATCCCGTCGCGCCGGATAGATGACGCGCTTGACCCCTGGCAGATCGGCCAAGTGTTCGGCCAGCACAGCAGCCGTTGCCTGTGCCCGGTCATAGCGCAGATCGAAGCTGAGCAGCCCGCGTTCGGCCAGCCAACAGTCGAACGGGCTGGGCGTCATGCCTGCGGTCACGGTGAACACGCGCAAGCGGTCGTTGACCTCTTTGTCCTTGGCCGCAACGTAACCCAGCATAACGTCGGAGTGCCCTGACAGAAGCTTTGTCAGCGAATGGATCACGATGTCCGCCCCATGATCGAACGCCTTGAACGCGCGCGGCGTGGTAAAGGTGTTGTCGATGACGAAGAAAACCCCGGCTTCCTTGGCCAGCGCGGATAGCCCCAGCACATCGGCGACGCGCAAGGTCGGGTTGGAGACGACTTCGACCAGGATCATCTTGGTTTCAGGCCGCAATGCAGCCCGCACAGCCTCGACATCACCGGGATCGACCATTGAGGTTTCGATCCCCAGTCGCGGCAGATCCTCAGCCATCATCCGCAGGCTGCGTCCGTAAAGCTGGTTCCCACCAATGACGTGGTCCCCGGACTTAAGCAGGCCGAGAAGAACAGCAGACACGGCGCCCATACCTGATGAGGTCAACACACCCAGATGCGGCGCATCTTCCATGCGGTCGATGGCTTTGGCGACGACATCTGCATTTGGGTGCCCTTCCCGGCTGTACGTGTAGCCATGCAGATCACCGTCATACTGCGCATCCAGCATGTCAGGCGTGTCCGAAGCGTAAACAACCGACGGGCTGAGCGGTGTGACCACTGGGCGCGAGGCACTTTCGGGCAAGGGCGTGGGACGCGTGAGCGACCCCTTGGTGTTCGAGGTCATTCCAGGAACTCCGTATGATATGTCTGGGAACTGAAGGTGATGTCGACGCTCAACCAGCAAGGCCGCGGCAAATGGGCCGAGATCACGTCGACCAATTCCTTCTGCAACGCGGCGGTGAACGCCGCGCCACGGTGCGGTTTGGCCAGCAGTGCAACGGACGCCTTCATGTGCGTATGCAAAAACGCGACCGCGGGATAGGCGCGGCCTTTGGTCTGTCCTGCTCCGTCGTCGTGGCGCAGAATGCAGGCCTCGACTTCGGCCAGAATAGCCTTGGCGTCGATGTTCAGGTCACCGGAATAGCTGAGGTCGCAATGCGGCATCAGCCCGTAACCTCGACCATTGTGTCGCGGAACCTGCGCATGTTTTCCTGGTAGTGCAGCGCCGAGGCGCGCAGCCCCTGAATGGCCTGTTCGTTCAGTTCGCGCACGACTTTGCCGGGCACGCCCATCACAAGCGACCCATCCGGGATTTCCTTGCCCTCTGTGATCAGCGCCCCTGCCCCGATCAGGCAGTTCTTGCCGATCTTGGCACCGTTCAGAACTGTGGCCCCCATACCAATCAGGCTGTTTTCACCAATCGTGCAGCCATGCAGCATGACCTTGTGTCCGATGGTGCAGCCGGGCCCGATGGTCAGTGGAAAACCGGCATCGATGTGCATCACGCAGTTTTCCTGCACGTTGGTGCCTGCGCCAATGCGTATATCCTCGTGATCGGCACGGATGGTACAGCCAAACCAGACACTCGCCGCCTCTTCCAAGATGACCTTGCCGATCAGGTTGGCATCGGGTGCAACCCATGTATCATCTGCGATCTGCGGGCGGTCATCGCCAAGTGCGTACAGGGTCATGCCAACTCCTCGAACTCGGATTGCAGGTCACGCACGTGGTCGGTCAGCTGTGGCTGCTGCTGGCGCCGAAGCCGCGTCGCGCTGATGATAGTTTTCAACTGGTTTTCGGTCGCGTCCAGATCATCGTTGACCAAAACGTAGTCATATCCGCCCCAATGGCTGATCTCGTCCCAGCTTTTCTGCATCCGGCGCGAGATTGTATCCGCGTCGTCCTGTGCGCGGGTTTCTAGCCTGCGACGCAGTTCGGCAATGGAGGGCGGCAGGATGAAGATCGACAGCGTATGCTGCCCAAGGGCCGAATTGGTGATCTGCTGTGCCCCTTGCCAGTCGATGTCAAAAAGCACATCGCACCCCCGGTTGATCGCCTCTTCGACTGGACCCTTGGGGGAGCCGTAGAAATTTCCGAACACATGGGCATGTTCCAGCATCTCGCCTGCGGCCACATCGCTTTTGAATTCCGCCTCGGTGACGAAGCGGTAGTGTTCACCATCCACCTCACCGGGCCGCGGTTTGCGCGTTGTCGCGGACACCGAAAACCCAAGGTCGGGATCCCAGTCACGCAAACGGCGTGCCAGGGTGCTTTTGCCGGCTCCGGATGGTGAGCTGAGGATGATCAAAAGACCACGTCGGGTCAGCGTTTCGGTCATCTGCTATTCCACGTTCTGAACTTGTTCGCGCATTTGGTCGATCAGCGCCTTCAAAGCCAACCCTACTGCGGTCAAATCCGTGCTTTGCGCCTTGGAGCAGAGCGTGTTGGCCTCGCGGTTGAACTCCTGCATGAGGAAATCAAGCTTGCGTCCGACCGGTCCGCCATCATTCAGCAGCGCATGTGCGGCCTGCACATGGGTTTGCAAGCGGTCAATTTCTTCGGTGACGTCGGCTTTGACTGCGATCAGCGCGAGTTCCTGCGCCACCCGGTCCGCATCGGCCCCGTCGGAGTTGTCCAGAACGCGCGCAAGATTCCGCTTCAGCGCAGCCGCCATGTCGTCCTGGCGCGCAGCCGCCAGCGTCGCAGCCTGTGCGGTCAGCGCCTGGACGTCCGACAATTGACCCAGAAGAACCTCGCGCAGCGCGGCCCCTTCGCTGGCGCGCATCTCATCAAAGGCATCCAGCAGTGTCGGGACCTCTGCCAGCAGTGCGGCGCGCAGGGGGGCTGGGTCGTCTTGAGCCGGTCCGGCATCCATGACGCCCCGCATCGCAGCGATATCGATGGCGCGCGATGGCTCCAGCGCCAGTCCCTGCTCTTTCGCTTCTGCTTCGATCTCGAGAAGGGTCGCGATCACCGCGCGCATCGTGTCAGTGTTCAGGGCCAGACCGGTCGCCGCATCATCGCGGGTGATGCGCAAGGACAGAGTGACGTTGCCGCGCTTGGCACGTGCCGAAACCAACGGGCGCAACGCCGCTTCAAGCCCGTCAATCCAATCGGGCACCCGCAAACGCAAATCCATGCCCTTGCCGTTGACACTTCGAATGTCCCACGCCCAGCGAAACGGCTGTGACGCGCCGGTCAGAGCTGCAAACCCGGTCATCGACCGCACGGTAGCATCTTGGCGTTTTTTCGTCATGTCCAAGCGTTTAGGGGGAAGTGCGTGGCTGGGCAAGCCATCAGACATATACCCGCGGGAACAGACTGCGGTTCATCAACAGTGGTTAACCAATCGTTAGCTTTCTGCGCGCGAAGCCCCTCAAATTTGATATGTTTTGCATCAGAGGCGCCTGAACAGGCCCGGATGCAGTAGTGAGAGTATGTACCGATGGACAAATCAAAGCTGAACCCGCACAATGTGTTGGCTATGACAGAGTTTCGTGCAGAAATTGGTTTTTCCGCGATTTCGCAGGTGGAGGCCTATTGGGAGGGCCTGCGCGGTGCACGGCTGATGCCAAAGCGGTCGGAAATTGACCCGCGTGGGATCGAGTCTGCTCTGGAATACACTTTTGTCCTTGAACGGATTGCACCGGGCATGGCGCGTATCCGCATTGCGGGCAGCCACCTGGGTGATTTGATGGGGATGGAAGTGCGTGGAATGCCGCTGACATCACTGATCACCCCGCCCTGCCGCCGGCAGATTGCGGACGCTATCGAAGATGTGTGCCAACGCCCAGCCGTTTGCGAGCTGCGGATGAGCGCCGAGACAACGGTTTCAAAGCCGCATATGGAAGCAAGGCTGCTTCTTTTGCCGCTCAAGAGCGATTTGGGCGATGTAAGCCGTATCCTTGGCTGCATGGTCGCAAATGGAGAGATCGGCCACACGCCGCGGCGCTTCAATGTCGTCGGCGCGCGTATCAGGCCCATTTCGGCGCCATCAACTGCGCCCGCACCGGTCAAACCGACAGTCCAACAGGAAGCACAACGCGCCAAGGTCGATGGCTTTGCCGAAAGCCAGAAGAGTTTTGAAACGACGACACCGCGGTCGGATGTTCCGTACTTGCGTTTGGTCAAGTCGGACGACCGCTGATCCAAACCTCTTTTTGAGACAAACGCGCCGAACCGAAAGGTCCGGCGCGTTTGCGTTTGTCAGCTTGCCGCGCGCGCCTTGGCGCGGGTGGACCGCAGTTGGGACAACTCCTCGGCCACCAGGAACGCGAGTTCCAGCGACTGCGAGGCATTCAGGCGCGGATCACACGCCGTGTGGTAGCGGTCGCTCAGGTCCTCTTCGGTTACGGCGCGCACGCCGCCGGTGCATTCGGTGACGTCCTGTCCCGTCATCTCGAAATGCACACCGCCGGGGACTGTGCCCTCGGCCGCATGGACGCCGAAGAATTCGCGCACTTCGCGCAGGACCGAGTCAAATGGCCGGGTCTTGTAGCCGGTCGACGACTTGATCGTGTTGCCGTGCATCGCGTCGCACACCCAGACAACATTCGCGCCCTCTTCCTGAACCGCCTTGATCAAGCGTGGCAGATGTTCGCCCACCGATCCGGCACCAAAGCGTGCGATCAGTGTCAGGCGACCTGCCTCGTTTTCCGGGTTCAGTTTCGCCATCAGAACCTTGAGGTCTTCTGTCGTCATGCTTGGACCGCATTTGAGACCGATGGGGTTCTGCACACCACGCGCGAATTCTACATGTGCGCCATCGGGCTGGCGCGTGCGGTCACCGATCCAGATCATGTGACCCGAGCCCGCCAGCCATTTGCCGCTGGTCGAGTCGATGCGCGTCAGCGCTTCCTCGTATTCCAAAAGCAGGGATTCATGGCTTGTGTAGAACTCCACGGACGAAAACTCGTGCGTGGTGTCGGCATCAATGCCAGCCGCGGCCATGAAGTCGATCGTGTCCTGAATGCGTGTTGCGATCTCGCGATACTTCTCGGTCCCTTGCCCGTCTGCAAAGCCAAGCGTCCAGGAATGCACCATGTTCATGTCGGCGAAACCGCCGGTCGAGAACGCGCGCAGCAGGTTCAGGGTCGCGGCGGCCTGGGTGTAGGCTTGCAGCATCTTCTGCGGGTTGGGAATGCGCGCCTCGGACGTGAAGGCGAGTTCGTTGATGATGTCACCGCGGTAGCTGGGAAGTTCCACGCCGTCCACAACCTCGGTCGGGGCCGAGCGCGGCTTGGCAAACTGACCGGCCATGCGGCCCAGTTTGATCACCGGCACTTTGGCGCCGTAGGTCAGTACCATTGCCATTTGCAGCATGACCTTGAAGGTGTCACGGATGCTGTCGGCGCTGAACTGGTCAAACGCTTCAGCACAATCGCCACCTTGCAACAAAAAGGCGTTGCCACGGGATGCATCGGCGAGATGAGCCTTTAGCCGCCGCGCCTCGCCTGCAAAAACCAGCGGAGGATACTTGGAAAGCTGCGCCTCAACCGCGTTCAGTGCCGCAGTGTCGGTATAATCGGGCATCTGGATCCGGGGCTTGGCGCGCCAGTCAGATTTCGTCCAATCGCTCATCTTCTCTCTCTCCGCAATAAGCTGTTAGCGGTCACGTGACCGTAGGCCTCTATACAAAAGGTATCTAACGGACACCATATCACAATTGCAGCCTCTTGACGTAGCGTTTGGCCCGTGATCAGGCTGGCAAAACATCCGGGCGGCTCACACCCGGCAACGACAACAGGATGTGCGCCGCGATGTCGCTTTCTCGCCAGGCAAATCAGACCCGCCAAGAGGTCGATAAACCCAAGCGTTTCGTTTTTGTCCTGCTCGACAATTTCACAATGCTTTGCTTTTCGGCGGCGCTCGAAAGCCTGCGCATTGCCAACCGTATGGCGGACCGAGAGCTGTATGCCTGGAAGATCATCGGCGAAGGCGGCGACGTTGCATATTGTTCCGCCGGGACCGGTTTCAAGTTGGACGGTGATCTGGACGAGTTGACGCGTGATGATGTGGTCATGGTCTGCGGCGGTATCGATGTGCAGGCGGCAACGACCAAACGCTTGCTTGGCTGGCTGCGGCGCGAGGCCCGCAAGGGTGTGCCGATGGCGGGCCTTTGCACGGCGGCCTATTCACTTGCCAAAGCAGGGCTGCTGGATGGCAGGAAGGCGACCATACATTGGGAAAACCAGGACAGCTTTTCCGAAGAATTTCAGGAAGTTGAGCTGACAAAGTCCGTGTTCGTCGTCGATGAAAAGCGTCTGACCACGGCTGGCGGCACGTCCTCGATCGACCTGATGCTGAAATTGATCGCTGATGATCATGGCGAGGATTTGGCCAACGCCGTGGCGGATCAGTTGATCTATTCCTCGATCCGCACCGATCAGGACACGCAGCGCCTGTCTGTTCCGACACGCATCGGCGTGCGCCATCCCAAGCTGAGCCAGGTCATCCAGATCATGGAACAGAACATCGAAGAGCCGATCAGCCCCTCAATTCTGGCCAAGGATGTCGGCATGTCGACCCGGCAGCTTGAACGGCTGTTTCGCCGTTATCTCAACCGCAGTCCCAAGCGTTACTACATGGAATTGCGGCTGCAGAAGGCCCGTAACCTGCTGATGCAGACAGATATGAGTGTAATCAACGTCGCACTTGCCTGCGGATTTGCGTCCCCTTCGCACTTTTCGAAGTGTTACCGGGCGCATTACGACACGACCCCATATCGGGAACGTGGAACACACGCAGCCCGCCTGTCGATTTGATTGCGATACGCCACGCCTTTGCCATTTCGTTTTCATTCTTGAGCCGGATTGCGCACGCAGGCTGCGCATATGAAACCAATTCTGCCGAATGTCACAGCGCATATGCGACTGTTCGAATTGATGCGCCAACAACGCCTTGCGAAGGTGGCGGCATCCCACCCGGACCGGGAGGACGGCGACGCCTCGACCAGACTTCAGGCTGCGGCACTCGCTTCGTTTCAACGGTGATGCACTTGTTTTGGCCGACACGCTATGAATTGCGCTCACTCCAAGTCGAAGCCGTACATCGGCTCTTGAAGCGCGGTTGGACTTGCCCAACGCTGAAACCAAACGCTCCTGCCGAAAAGCATCTTTGCCGACCGCCGCATGTCACTGCACGATCCCAAATCGCCGCGCCACCGCCGCGTCTTCGAATTACTGCGCCAAAACGACAGCGCCTTGGTCGTGACGCTGACGCAAGACGTTGAGGACACCGCGCAAGCGCCGCGCGTGGATTTTGAGCGTCTCAAGTCGACCGCGCTGCAATCTTTTGAACGTGCAGGATCAATCAGCGCTGCCACGAAACCCGGTCGCAACCACAAACTTCTCTGAACTGTCGGCGCGCGACGCCGGAGGTTTGACATTCGCCACTTTGGCAAAGCGCTGCTTGAGCAGTTTTTGCAGGCTCCCTTCCGCACCGCCAGCCAGCACTTTGGCGACGAATGTGCCGCCATCATCCAGCGCGTCGAAGGCGAAATATGCCGCCGCTTCGCACAGCGAGATGATGCGCAGGTGGTCGGTCTGTTTGTGCCCGGAGGAGGCAGCCGCCATGTCGGACATGACAACATCGGCCTTGCCGCCCAACCATTCCTTGACCTTGAGGTCGGCGTCATCTTCCATGAAGTCCAACTGGTGCAATTCGCAGCCCGCAATCGGCTCCATCTCCTGCAAGTCGATGCCGAGAATCGTACCCACCGCCTTGCCAGATTTTTCGCCTAGGGCGTTCACACGCTTGACTGCCACCTGGCACCAGCCGCCGGGCGCCGCCCCCAGATCAACAACGCGCGCACCGGGGACCAGAAAGCGGAACTTGTCATCCAGTTCCATGATCTTGAACGCTGCCCTGCCCCGGTATCCTTCGGCCTGGGCGCGTTTGACATAGGGATCGTTCAACTGCCGTTGCAGCCAACGGGTGGAGGACAGCTTGCGTCCGCGGGCGGTCTTGACCTTGACCTTCAGATCGCGCTGCCCGCGTCCGGATGTGTTCTTGCCTGTGGGTGTCTTGGCCACTGTGCTCACCTGTCCTGTTCGACATCGCGTTACCGTGCCGCGCGCATCAAGAGAAGTGCAATATAGATGTTTTTGCGCCGAATTGCAGGCCCCAGACCTGCACGGCACCCGCGTCAGGCGGTCTGATCCTCCAGAACGCCATCGGCGCTCATTTGAGCATACAACAACCCTTCGCGTAGGCCCCGGTCAGCAACAGACAGTCGGTTTGTCGGCCAGCACCGCATCAGCGCCTGCAGGATCGCCGCCCCCGACATAATCAGGGCGTGCCGGTCCGACCCGATCCGTGGATCGGCCTGCCGCCCGCCTGGCCCCATGGCAAGGTAGGAGCGAATAACCTTGTCGATCTGCTCGGACGTCATCCGCAAACCGTCCACCTTGGTCCTGTCGTAGCGCTTGAGACCCAGATGGGATGCAGCAACCGTGGTGACTGTGCCCGATGTCCCGATGATCTGGAAGCGCTCGGTCGGTTCGGTTGCGTGGTATGGGGAAAAATCGGCCAGGTTTTCCTCAAAAAACCAACTCATTAGGGCAAATCGCGCAGAATCGTCCTCCACATCGTTGAATTGCTCGCGCAACGTGGCAACGCCCAAGGGCACACTGATCCAGTCGACAACACGCGCTTCGGGGATCTCTGATGCGGCCTGCGTGAAGCCGGAATGCAAACGCATGATGGCCTGCGGGCGATCCTCGCGTGCGACAGCGGACAGGTCGATCCACACCAACTCGGTCGAGCCGCCGCCGATATCGACCACCAGCAGGTTCTCGGTCTTCGGACTGACAAGCGGCGCGCAGGAGATCACGGCGAGGCGCGCCTCCTCCTCCGGTTCGATGATATCGAGACGCAGACCCGTCTCGCGATGCACACGCTGTACGAATTCGCGTGCGTTTACCGCTCGGCGGCATGCCTCGGTCGCGACAAGACGCATGCGCCTGACCTTGTGACGCTTCAATTTCTGCTGACAGATACGCATGGCTTGCACCGTGCGTGTCATGGACCCGCGCGACAGCTTGCCGGACATCTCAAGACCAAGACCCAGTTGCACCGACTTCGAGAAACTGTCCACAACATGAAAGCCCGCGCCTCGCGGCTCGGCGATCAACATGCGACAACTGTTCGTACCCAGATCAAGCGCGGCATAGAGCTCGGGCGATCCTGGGGCACGCGGCACGGGCTTGCCCCTGTCACGGGGGCCTTTGGTCTTTGTCGCGCCCGCACCTTGGGGACGCTGTGGCGCCATATTCTGCGCCTTTCATAACGGGTTAGTTTGACGATATGTTCTGTGACCCATTCACGCAAGAGGGTTGGAGCCCAAGTCGTTCATAAGGTTTCGCGGCGCATAGTAACCCCACTATTTGCGGCATATGCTCCACCCCGTTTCAGGGGTTGTGCAACACGCGAAGATCCGTTCATCCCGGTGTCCGCCGCGCGTTCGAGATGATTAAACGATCCGATGTCTCGTCCGATCTTTGACGAAGCCGCCGACAGCTACGTTTGAACATTGCGGAGATGGGCATCTGGTGCAGCTGGCCGGTGCAAAGAGCCATCTCCCTGGATAAAAGGCGCGCGGAATCCGCAAAATGGGCGACACCATCGCAAAAATGTTCACAACCTGGCGCGTCGCAAGTGCAGCTTTGTTTGTCGAAAACGGGCTGCTGTGTCCCTATGTCCTCGCGTATGCAGGGCCATCATCCACGGAGGAATCACATGCCTGACGTCACCATCGTTTTCTGGCGGGACATCCCGGCCCAGGTGATCGTGGGCAAGGGGCGTCGTGGGGCAAAACGCCAGCTTGAGGAACGCTTCGAACAGGCCATCGACCGCGCTGCGATGAAAGTGAACGCCAAGGACGCTGATGCCTATCTGGCCGAGTGGCGCAAAGCGGCCCCCTACCCCGTCGACGGGGATCCGGCAGAGGTGGCAGAGGCCGAAGCCGTCAGGCTGGAAACAGAATATGATCAGACCCGTATCAAGGCGCTGATCGACAATGAAGGGTGGGCCTGACCCCAGGTCCCGGCAAGTGGGAGGTGCCGCCATGGCATTGCTGAATTTCAAACGCGACGACGGCCCGGTGGCTGGAACACTGTCGCCCGAGGTCGAGGCCTTTCTGCAAGGGTACTCGATCGAGGTGATGCCACGCACAGCGCAAAAGGTCGAAGACTTCCGCGCCATCCTGCCCGCCGGAACGCGCGTTTACATTGCGCATATCGAGGGCACGCCAATCGCAGACATGGTTGCAACGGCTAAACGCCTGACAGCCGAAGGCTTCCCTGTCATGCCGCACTTTCCAGCGCGCATCATCAAGGATCAGGCGACGCTTGAGGATTGGATTGCCCGATATCAGGGCGAAGCAGGCGTTAACCAGGCCCTGCTCCTGGCAGGTGGCGTTGATCAACCACACGGCGACTTTCACAGCTCCATGCAGTTGATGGAAAGCGGCGCCTTCGACCGGGCGGGCTTCAAACGCTTGCACGTCGCCGGGCATCCGGAGGGCAACAAGGATATCGACGCCGACGGCAGCATGAAGAACGTCGATGAAGCGCTTCAATGGAAACAGAAATTCTCTGACCGAACCGATGCCGAGATGGCGATCGCAACCCAGTTTGCATTCGAGGCCGGTCCGATCATCCAATGGGCCGATGCCCTCAAGAGGGCCGGCATTGATCTGCCCATTCACATCGGAATTGCCGGTCCGGCGAAACTGCAAACCATGATCAAGTTCGCCATCGCCTGCGGTGTCGGCCCCTCGCTGCGTGTGCTGCAACGGCGGGCGAAGGATGTGACCAAGCTGCTGGTGCCGTTCGAACCGACAGATGTGATTTCGGAACTGGCCGCGCACAAGGCCGCGCATCCGGACTTCAATATCACTCAGGTCCATTTTTTCCCCCTTGGCGGCATCAAGACCAACGCCAACTGGGCCATCGAGAACGGTGGGGCGTCCGCTGTGCCAGCCGCCGCAGGCTAATCTGCCTCATAACCGTCCTGAAAAGGTTTCAACCCTGTCCCTCTCGCGCAGGTCGCCGCTGCGCGGTAGGTGTCTTATCCAATCCGCGAGATGTCGTTTTGACCTGCGCAGCAGCACGGGAATCGGACGAACACTTCGCTCATCACATGCACAAAGGCCGCGCCCATGACCCGCACCGTCGTCGAATCCAAAACCAAGACCGCGCTCATCGGTTTTTACCAACCGTTTTGCGTGATCGGCGAACGGATCAATCCTACGGGCCGCAAGATCCTGAATGAGGAGCTCGAGCGCGGCGATTTCAGCCGCGTGCAGGCGGATGCAATCGCGCAGGTCGAAGCGGGTGCGACCGTGCTGGACGTCAATTCCGGCGCAGTCTTTTCAAAGAAAATGGCCGAGGATCCGCGCTACGCTGACAACAACTTTGTCGAACCGGAGTTGATGAGACAGCTTGTTGAAACCGTACAGGCGGTCACCGACTGCCCACTTTGCATCGACAGTTCGGTACCGGGTGCGCTCGAAAACGGCCTCGCGGCCGCCGAAGGGCGTCCGCTGCTGAACTCTGTCACCGGTGAAGAAGAACGTCTGGAACTGGTTCTGCCGCTGGTCAAAAAGTACAACGTGCCGGTCGTCGCCATCTCGAACGATGACACCGGCATTTCCGAAAACCCCGATGTCCGCTTCGCCGTAGCCAAAAAGATTGTCGAACGGGCCGCCGACTTCGGCATTCCGGCCCACGACATCGTGGTTGATCCACTCGTAATGCCCATTGGCGCGATGGGAACGGCCGGTTTGCAGGTCTTCACCCTCGTGCGGCGCTTGCGTGAGGAGTTGGGTGTGAACACGACCTGTGGTGCCTCCAATATCTCGTTTGGATTGCCGAACCGGCACGGCATCAACAATGCTTTCCTGCCGATGGCCATGGGCGCAGGCATGACCTCGGCCATCATGAACCCGGTTGCCCTGCCCGTCGGCCCGAAGAAAATCGCCGAAAAGCGCGCCGAGATCGCAGCGTCAGGCATCGTTTTACCTGACGGGATGGATGACGAAGCTTTTGTCCAGATGTTCGGCATGGGCTCGACCAAACCGCGTGCGGGCAAGGAAATGGAAGCGATCCGCGCCGCCAACTTCCTAACCAACAATGACGAGGGCGGTGGCGAATGGATCAAATTCAACAGGGCACCGGCAAAAGCAGGTGAAGAGGGCCGTGGACGTGGTGGACGCGGGGGGCGCCGGCGGCGCGGCTGACGCGTCTTTTCACTGCCTTGAACACGTTCCGCCCGGGCTCATCCCCCGGGCGGTTTTCAGTTGTTGTCGCGGCGCTATCAGCACAGTTTCGGTAACCCAGTCTTAACGGAGCGTCCGCTACACGGGGCAGCGTAGTCGCAATCCGGAGGGACAGGATACGCCGCCGCTCAGGCGTAGCTTTCCGCATAAACCATGAATGACGTGATACCCCTGCCCGTCCGGCTTGATGCCGCCACCGCTCCGCTCTTGGCGGCTGAGTTGCTCACATGCGATCCCCACGCTGACATGCGGCTTGATGCGGGCGAAACAGTGCATATTGGCGCACTGGGGGCGCAGGTGCTTGCAAGTGCGCGGCAGACCACTGTCGCCAACGGCACGACGCTGATCATCGCCAATCTGCAACCGCGCGCCAGCCAACAGCTGACCCTGATGGGCCTGACTGAATTGACAACCCCAAAGGAAGTGACATGAGCCTTGAAATCCTCGCGGTGGATGACAGCCGCACAATGCGGGACATGATACGCTTGGCGCTTGAACCGGTCGGTTTCACAGTGCACACCGCAGACGATGGCGTCCATGGGACAGAAGTGCTGGCCGACATCGACCCCGACGTGATCATCACCGACATCAACATGCCACGTATGGATGGTTTCGGCTTCATCGACGCGGTCCGCGAAGGCGCAAAGCACAAAATGACCCCCATTCTCGTCCTGACCACAGAAGCCGCGCCGGAAATGAAGATGCGCGCGCGGACGGCAGGTGCCACTGGTTGGATCGTCAAACCGTTCGACCCCACCAAATTGGTCAAAGCCCTGCAAATGGTCGCGGGATAGATCCACTCATGTCGTCCACGGACCCCATGGCAGAGATCCGCGCCTCATTTTTTGTTGAGTGTGAGGAGCTTCTCGAAGCGTTGCAGGACGGCCTTTGCGCCTTGGAGAATGGAAGCGACGATGGCGAAACCATCCATGTCGTCTTCCGAGCTGTGCATTCGATAAAAGGGGGCGCGGGCGCGTTCGGGTTCGACCATTTGGTACAGTTCTCCCACCAGTACGAGACGGTACTGGACGCGGTTCGGGACGGGCGTCTGCCGGTCACGCCTCAACTCCTGAACCTGTTTTTCAGAGCGGCCGATCACCTTTCGGACATTATCCGCGCCGCGCGGGAGGAGGAGAACTTTCCCGTCCAGACCAGCGCTGCCATTCTGGCAGAGTTAGATGCCCAGGTTACCGATGCAGCACCACAATCGCCGCCAGAAGAGATTGCATTTGCGCCGGTTGCACTCAATCTAGATCTCAACATTGCAGATGACGTTGCACTACATGATGATGCGCAAGCCAAGCGGTTCATCATCCAGTTCACGCCCGAGCCTGAGCTTTTTGAAACAGGCAACGACGTGCCGCACATCTTTGCAGCGCTCGCCGAACTGGGGACGCTCGACGTTCAATGTGATACCGGCCGTATTCCAACGCTGGATCTTTTGGTGCCAGAAGCCGTCTACCTCAGCTGGTCCCTTGTATTGCAGACCGACGTGGATGAAGCCGAAATCGCGTCAACGTTCGAGTTTGTCGAAGGATTGTGCGATCTACAGATACTGCCTGAACCAATGGCTGAAATGGGCGCGCCATATCCCGAAAACAAATCCAAATTGCCGAGCAGTGATGCGCCCAACGCGGCTCCACTGCAGGTAGATCAGCCCGCACCGTCAACACCAACAGACACCAAAAAGAAAACCGTCATTCGTGTCGATATCGAACGGGTCGAACGGCTTGTGAACCTGGTGGGCGAACTGGTCATCAACCAGGCCATGCTGTCACAAAGTATGCAATCCGCAGGGCTATCTCCGCATTCCGACGCGATGAACGGCCTTGAAGAATTCCAGCGCCTCACACGGGATATTCAGGACAGCGTCATGATGATCCGTGCGCAACCCGTGAAATCCCTGTTCCAGCGCATGTCGCGCATCGTCCGCGAGACGTCTGCCTCCGTGTCAAAGGACGTCCGCCTGATCACGGAAGGCGAAACCACGGAGGTGGACAAAACAGTCATCGAGCGCCTGGCCGATCCGCTAACACATATGATCCGCAACGCGGTGGATCATGGGATAGAAAGCGCACAGTCAAGGGTGGCAAACGGCAAGCCCGCACACGGCGAAGTCCGCCTGAAGGCATCACATCGGTCTGGCCGCGTGGTGATCGACATCTCAGACGATGGTGGCGGCATTGACCGCGACCGCGTTCTTGAGATCGCAAAAACAAAGGGGCTCGTCCCTACCGACGCCAAACTGTCCGACACGGAAATCGACAATCTGTTGTTTATGCCCGGATTTTCGACGTCATCCAATGTGTCCGACCTTTCCGGCCGCGGTGTCGGTATGGATGTTGTCAAAACGGCTATTCACGCATTGGGCGGTCGAATTGCGATCCAGTCAACCATGGGGCTGGGCACCTCCTTCAGCATATCGCTGCCGCTCACGCTTGCCGTGCTGGACGGAATGGTGGTGGACGTCGAAGGTGAAACACTGGTTGTGCCTCTGAACGTCGTGTCCGAGACCGTGACACTTACGGACCAAAACGTCGAGATGGTGCGCTCCGGCTGTTCGATTGTACGAAATCGCGGTGGATTTCTGCCACTCCTCGATCTGGGTGAACTCCTTGGCTACCGCGACGTAACAAATTGCTTCGTTGATCGGATCGCCCTGCTTTTGACGTTAGACGACGATATGTGCGTGGCCCTTGTCGTCGATGAAATCCACGATCAGCGACAAGTTGTGATCAAGGGACTTGATGACAGTTTCTATCGCGCGCCTGGGATCGCCGCCGCCACCATTCTTGGCGACGGTCAGATCGCGCTGATCCTCGATCCAGCAGATATCGTGGCCCATGCGGGCACATCCGAAAAAACATTGAGCAAACACCAAGTATTGGAGGCGCATGCATGAGCGATGGCGACATGAAACAGCCCATTGAATTGCTGACATTCAAATTGGGAGATCAGGAATACGCCCTTGAGATCATGTCCGTTCGCGAAATCCGTGGCTGGACCAAGGCAACACCGATGCCGCTTGCTCCCAGCTTCATGCGCGGTGTGATCAACCTCAGAGGAACAGTTTTGCCTGTCATCGACCTGGCTGAACGGCTTGGCCTTCCCAAATGCGGCCAGAACAATCGAAACGTGATCATCGTCGTAAAGCTCGAAGGTCATATGACCGGGCTCCTTGTCGATGCGGTGTCGGACATCGTGGCGCTTGGCAATAGTGATCTGCAGGATCCGCCGGACGCCGCCGGCGGGAATGGAATGCACGTTATCAAGTCACTCACCGTGATAGACGAGCGCATGATACGGGTGCTTGATCTGGCCCAGGTCGTTGTTCAGGCCGAGAGCGACGCCGCCTGATGCGCCAACCGGTGAGCCCACCTCAGATAGACGACCAGCAATTCGACAGGATTGCGGCGCTGACGTACCGCGAAAGCGGTATAAAACTCGTGCCAGAAAAACGGGCTATGGTGCAATCACGTTTGCGCCACCGGCTAAGGGCTCTGAATATCGAGGGTTTTTCATCATATGCCGATCACGTGACATCGACGCAAGGCGCCGATGAAAGACGCTTCATGATCTCGGCTCTGACCACAAACGTCACACAGTTTTTCCGCGAGGCGCAGCACTTCGAGGCACTCTGCCGAGCAATGCTGCCAGAATTTACAGAGCGTGTATCAACCAAGAGACGGATCCGGATCTGGTCCGCCGGATGCTCAAACGGTCAAGAGCCTTACTCCATCGCCATGCATCTTCTGGCTCAGGAGCCAAAGCTCGCCCTCGCCGACTTTCGCATCTTGGCGACAGACATTGATCCTCGCGTGATCAGTTTTGCGTCCAAGGGACAGTACAGTCCGGCGCAACTTAGCGAATTGCCTCAGGAACACCTGGAATGCTTTACGACCGAACGGCCCGATCAAACAGGTGACAGGATCATAAATGACACGCTGAAATCTATCGTGTCCTTTCGAGAACTCAACCTGTTTTCGGATTGGCCCATGCAGTTCCAGTTCGACGCCATTTTCTGCCGCAATGTCGTGATCTATTTCGACCAGACCATGCAAGAAAAACTGTGGCCACGTTTCAGTCGCGCCCTGCAACCTGGCGGTCTATTTTTTCTCGGTCACTCTGAACGCATCGCAGATCCAAGCGCGTATGGATTTCGATCCTGCGGAACAACCGCGTACGTCAAATCGACGCCTCAAAATTTCAAAGCGCAGTAGGAGATCCACAATGGCACTGCGAGATCAAATCCGAATAATGGTCGTTGATGACATGTCCACGAGCAGAGGGCTTCTTGTGCAGGCGCTGGAGGCTTTGGGCATTCGCCACATATTCACGGCACCCGACGGTGCCAGCGCGGTTGGGCTCTTGGCCAAAACACCTGCACATCTCGTGATATCGGACTACAACATGCCGAACATGGATGGGCTCAAACTACTGCACACGTTGCGCAGTGGCACCAAAACCCGCGGTATCGGCTTCATCCTGATCACCGGCAGAGCGGAACATCAGATCATAGATCATGGTCGGAAACTGGGTATGAACAACTACCTCAAAAAGCCATTTGCAGCGACGCAGCTAAGACAATGCATAGAAACGGTCGTCGGTCCGCTCTGATGCATCCCGAACCGGACGCTGCCACTCGACTGGCCCTGTTGCGCATGTCCAAACTGTTGTGTTCGTTGAAAAACGACATGTCCTCTGTGACAGATCTGGTGTCGGAACTGGTGTTAGGGCAGGGCGCGGCGTTGGAGGGTGCACAGCTTGAACAGTTGCAAAAACTAGATCGGTTGGACCAATCACTGCGCGACCTGTCCATCGTTTCCGAGATACTCGCCGACGGAATGAACGATGTGACACAGCGACAAAATCAACTGAGTCTGTCTGAAACGCGCGCGATCCTGTACGGCGATCCTGCCGCAAGCGTGCCCAAACCTTCTGGAGAAGTTGAACTGTTCTGACGGCGGTACGTCAGCAGGTGCTAGAAGAGTTCCAGGCCGTTTCCTTTGGGCATCTGCACGTTTGCCGCTGTGTCCTGGACAATCGCGTCCGTCATCCGCTGCAGCACCCGGCCTGTCCCCGGCCAAAACCGTATGTTGCGGGCCAGCGTGCCCCCCAAGGAATGCGTGACAAGCTGGATACCTTCCTGCTGCAGATACTCCCTCAGAAAGTTCGCGTTCTGCATCCCGATATCGGACAGCCCTGATATCATTCTCGAACCGCCAAATGCCTTGGCTCTCAACCGCGTGCGGTCAGCGCCAAGTTTGACCAGATCATTGATCAACAGCTCCATGGCATTGATGCCCGACAGCGTTCTGTGCGTAGTCTGTCCGCTCGCATGCGCCAGCAACATGTGGTTCATGCCTCCGACCTTTGTTGTTGGATCCCATAGGCAACAGGACACGCAGGATCCAAGCAGCGTGGCGATCACCACATCCGGCCCGGTTCCGGTGGCGTGTTCTCCTTGCGTGATATGGATATATTGCTCTGTCATGGGGCAGCTTCACCACCAAACAGCAGATGCGCCATGCGCGATGGCATGGCCGCAAGGTCCAGCTCCTCATCGACGGCATCCATTGCCAGGGCAGCCGCTGGCATGCCATAGACAGCGCATGTCCGTTCGGATTGGCCAAGCGTCCGGGCCCCGTTGCGGCGCAGCATCAGCAACCCCTTGGCGCCATCATTGCCGAGCCCCGTTAGGATCATTGCACCAACCTGATGCCCCCAAGGGGCCGCAGACCCGAAAAGCACATCAACAGAGGGACAAAACACGTCATCGCGCCCGCGCCTGATGGATTGCACATGCCATGCACCACTGTGCCAGGTTAGGCTGGTCTGCATGGTCTCGGCACGCGCCAACCGAACCTGACCTGCTCTCAACCGTTCGCCATCTGCGGCAAAATCCACGCAACGATCCAGTTGTCGATCCAACCGTTCGATGAAACGGTTCAGAAACGCATGCGGCATATGCTGCGCAATCACGATGGGAGGGCCGTCTGCCGGGAAGCAAGGCAGAATGCTCTCCAGCGCAGTCACACCACCGGTCGATGCACCGATGAGAATGATCTTGTCTGACTTCGCCCAACGCTCATGCTCTGCGCCATCTTCATGACGTGCAGCCGCAACAATGCTGTCGCAGAGGCGTTCCAGCACCTCGGGCGTCGGTATAGTTGGCTTGGACAGACAGGCCGCTGCACCCAAGGCGCGTGCGCGCTGCGCCTGTGGGTCGTTTCTGCGCATACGGCTGCTCAGCATCACGACGGGCATGGGACGCAAACGCATCAGGTGGGACAAAAACTCTATCCCATCCATTCCCGGCATCTCGACATCCAGCGTCAACACATCCGGATTTGTACTTTTGATCACATGCCGCGCTTCATCGGCCGAAGCTGCGGTTCCCGCCAATTCAAGGCGCGGATCAGTGGAAATCATGCTTCCCAACCAGCGACGCATCACGTTTGAGTCGTCAACGACGACAACCCGATGCGGCTTGTGATCATGCGTGTTGTAAGGCCGCGCAGACACAAAGCTAAACCGCTGTTCCAGCGCGCATACACGTATCAATTCGTGAGACTGAAAAGAGCAAGGTGACCTGTCCACCAAGATGCCGGTACATTTGGCGGACAGGTTAGGCCAACACGCATGAATGCTGTGTTAATAACCCTGCTTTGAGAAGGGCAAACCGACCTTTAAAATCAGGCGCTGACGGCCTTCATAAACCGGTCCTTGATGACGACGGGGTCCATTGTGATGACTGGCATCTTGGCATTCCCGCTGTCGCACTTGACAACCATGACAGTCATCTTGCGTTCGGCTATGGCCTTTTCCAACGCGGGCCCAGTGTCGACATCCATAACCTCAACCACGTTTTCACACCCGGCGGCGCGTGCCATCCCGGCAAGCGACGTCTTCTTTCCGGTGTAGGTCGGCTGATCACCGGTAGAGCCGTAAGAGCCGTTGTCGATAATCATCAGGATGTAGTTGTCAGCCACATTGTTCGCGATCGTTGGCAGCGTGCACAGGTTGGTCAGCACCGACCCGTCCCCATCAATCGAGATGACGGTCTTGTCCTGCGCCAGCGCAAGGCCCAACCCAATGGACGACGCCAGGCCCATCGTGCCAAGCATGTAGAAATTCGTCGGCTGGTCGTCGATAGCGTGCAGTTCCTGACTGGGGATACCGATGTTGCAGGCTACGAGTTGGTCACGCAGGATCGGAGCAATTTCCTTTAGGATTTCAGAACGGATCATTGGTCGCCATAGCCTCCCCAGAAGTTGGCGTCGGTCAGGATCGCCACGGGTTTGTTGCACATGAAAGTGTATTTCAGGATCATATCCAGCTCTTCCACGTCCTTTTGATGGTGGAAGTGGTAGGTCGGGATGTTCAACTGCGCGAGCAGCGCTTTGGTGTGCACCGCCATTTCGACCTGGCAGGCCACGGGTTCGCGCAGCTCACCCCGGTAGCTAATCAACATGGGCAGCGGCATCCGGTAGTATTGGATCAGCGTCGCCAACGTATTGATCGTCACGCCAATGGCCGTGTTCTGCATGATGATGGCGGGGCGCTTGCCGCCCATCCATGCGCCCGCGCACAAGCCCATCCCCTCGTCTTCCTTGTTCGACGGGATGTGGAAAATGTCATCGCGGTTGTCGATTTCCTCGATCACACCGGCCAACTGCTTGCAGGGCACCGTAGTCACGAATGAAATGTCATTCGCCACCAGGTCGTCAGTGATCTTCTTGTCTATGTCCATCTGTGAGCAATCTCCGGCATCAGGGGTGCAGAATAATTTTCGGGGCGGCGACGCGCCCGGCGCGCAGGTCGGCGAAAGCATCAGCCCCGTCCGACAGGCTGCGCTGTTCCGTCCAGTCGAGCGGGCCCAAACGACCGTCGAATATGGCGGCACAGGTATCGCGGAAATCCTTGGGTGTGTAGGTATAGGTGCCTATGAAGGTGATCTCTTGCAAGGTCATGCGGCGGATGTCGAGACCGCCAAGGTCCTCGCCCAAACCGATATGCACGATCACACCGCCCGGTTCCGTGAGTGATGAGGCGATGTCGCGTGTTGAGGCGTAGCCAACCGCGTCCACGACCATCCCGAACTGACCTGTCCCCGCGGGGACAGATGAGATAAGGCATTGATTTTCCACAAACAGGCGCCGGGTTTCGTTGGGTTCAGCAATGACCACATCGTCCAGCCCCTGCGCTTTGAGCGCAAGAGCGGCAGCGACCCCAATTGCGCCGCCCCCAAGCACAAGTGCTGACCTGCTGGCTCCGGGATCAAGTGCTGCAAGCCCAAGGCGAACAGAATGCCAACTGACCGCCAGCGGTTCCGCCAATGCCGCTTTGTCAAAGGGCACGTGATCGGGCACCGTCACGAGGTTTTCAGGCCGCATCGCAACCAGCTCGGCAAAGGCACCCTCGCGGGGTGGCATCGAGATGATTTTACGTTCAGGGCACAGGTTTTCCCGGCCCGAGGTACAGTACTGGCAGGTCCCGCATCCTACGAGCGGATTGATCGTCACCCGTTCCCCGTCTCTCGCGCCGCCAATGATTGTACCTGCGGCCTCGTGGCCGAGGATCAGAGGGGCCGGACGACGATCATCATGGCCCAGATAAGCGTGCATGTCGGACCCGCATATGCCTGACGATGCGATGCGGACCAACTCTTGATCCGGCGCAGCGATGGCGTCAGGGACGTCCCTAAATATCAGGGTTTCTACCCCGTCATAGACCAGCGCTTTCATGCTTTGGCCTTCCCACCGCTTCCACGGCGGTGACCACAGCCGGGTGAGCCGAAATCACTCATTGGCACTCAGATCGAAATTCTCGCCCGGGAAATACTTGGCAAGGCGCACATCGGCAGCGCGCGCGTGGCCCTCCATCCCTTCGAGACGGGAAATACGTGCGGTCGCCTCGGCAACCCGTTTGGACCCCTCGCGTGTCGCGCGCTGCCAGGTCACGATCTTCATGTATTTGTGGACGGACAGGCCGCCGGTGTAGTTCGCGGCGCGGGATGTGGGCAGAACGTGGTTTGTGCCCGACGCCTTGTCGCCATACGACACCGTCGTTTCCTCACCCAGAAACAGCGAGCCGTAACACGTAAGCCGGTCGAGCCACCAATCGAGATCGTCAGCCTGCACTGTCAGGTGTTCAGGTGCATAGTCGTCAGAACACGCCGCCATCTCTTCCCGGTCTGCGCACAGAATGACTTCGGCATAATCGCGCCATGCGGCGGTCGCGTTCTCGCGGTTTACCTCTGGCAGGTCGTTGATGAGCTTCGGCACCATCTCCATCACCGTCTCCGCCAGATCTCGGCTGTCAGTGACCAGCCAGACGGGAGAGTTGTAGCCATGTTCGGCCTGACTGACCAAATCAGTTGCAACGATATGCGCGTCAGCCTGACTGTCGGCAAGGATCAGGCTGTCTGTCGGTCCCGCAATCATGTCGATGCCGACGCGACCAAAGAGGATGCGCTTGGCTTCCGCCACGAACTGATTGCCCGGTCCGACAAGGATGTTCGCCTTGGGCAGCCCAAAGAGGCCAAAGGTCATGGCGGCCACGCCCTGCACGCCGCCCATCGCCATGATCTTGTCTGCGCCGCAGATGTGTGCGGCATACACGATGGCGGGGGCCACGCCGACGCCGGGACGCGGGGGCGAACAGGCGGTGATGTGTTTGCATCCTGCGACTTTGGCCGTGGTTACAGTCATAATAGCGCTCGCCACATGACTGTAGCGCCCGCCGGGGGCGTAGCAGCCTGCCGCATCGACCGGGATGGCCTTTTGACCTGCGATCAGGCCCGGCACGACCTCCATCTCGACATTCGCAACCGTCTGTTTCTGAGTTTCAGCAAAGCGTCGAACGTTGTCATGGGCGAACTGAATGTCTGCCTTCAGCTTCTCTGGGACCAGCGCACAGGCGGCTTCGATCTCTGCGTCGGTTAACAGGACATTGCCGCCATACTTATCGAACTTTGCAGCATACTCCAGGGCCGCTTCGTCCCCCCGCACTTCGATGTCGTTCAGGATGCCGGTGACGATGTCATGAACGTCAGACGCGCCGGAGGTCGCCGTGAGTGTTGCTTTTTTGAGGTATTCGCGTGCCATTGAGTGCCCTGATCAACCGGTCGTTGGCCGCACGCTAGGGCCAGGTCACAGGCAGGTGCAAGGCCCGCGCCGAGGCCTTTGACGAGTTTCAGAAAGAGATCGCCCCACCTTTCGGTTTTCGAAAGATGGGCCGGTGTTTTGTCTCAGTTTTAGCTACTTTGCACCCGCAGCATTCACATCCTGAATACTGCAGGCCGGCCAAATCAGCTGTCGATCAGGGCATTCAGCGTGGCTGACGGGCGCATGACAGTCGCGACTTTCGCGTCATCGGTGTTGTAATAGCCACCCAAATCCACGGCCGCACCGCGGCCTGCCATCATCTCGGTCGAGATGGTGTCGGCCTGCGCATTCAACGCACCTGCCAGATCGGCAAAACTTGCGGCCAATTCGGCGTCGTCGGATTGTGCCGCCAGTGCTTCGGCCCAGTAGAGCGCAAAGAAGAAGTGGCTGTCCCGGTTGTCGGGCTGACCCACCTTGCGGCCCGGTGACTTACCTTTGCCCAGCAGCTTGATGATGGCCGTATCCGCCGCATCACCCATCACTGCGGCCTTGGCGTTGCCGTGAGCTTCGCCGAAAAAGCGCAGGCTTTCCGCGATGGCGCAGAATTCACCAAGCGAGTCCCAGCGCAAGTGGTTCTCTTCCATCAACTGTTGAACGTGCTTCGGGGCAGAGCCGCCTGCCCCGGTTTCGAACATACCGCCGCCGTTCATCAGTTTCACGACCGACAGCATCTTGGCCGAGGTGCCGACCTCGAGGATCGGGAACAGGTCGGTCAGGTAGTCGCGCAGCACGTTGCCGGTGATAGCGATACAGTTGTCACCCTTGGTAATGACCTCAAGCGCGTGGCGTGTGGCTGCAGCAGGCGCCATGATCTGGAACGTATCTGCCTTGCCCTTCTCGGCCAGGATCGGAGTGATCATCTTGATCAGTTCGGCATCGTGGCCGCGCGTTTCGTCTAGCCAAAAGACCGACGCATAACCCGTTGTTGCTTCACGCGAAATCGCCAGATCAACCCAGTTCACCACGGCTTCCCTGCGGGTGGAGGCCATGCGCCAGATGTCGCCTGTTTCCACGTCGTGGCTGGTCAGCACGTCGCCATTGGCTGCGATCACCTTGACCGTGCCGTCTGCCGGGATTTCGAACGTGGTCGGGTGCGAGCCGTATTCCTCGGCCTTCTTCGCCATCAGGCCGATGTTCTGCACGGTGCCCGCCTTGGTCACATCCAGCGCACCGTTGGCTTTGAAGAAATCTACCGTCTCGGCATAGACCGGGGCGTAGGAGCTGTCGGGGATCACGCAGTTCGTGTCACCTTCCTTGCCGTCCGGACCCCAGCCCTTGCCACCTGCGCGCAATACAGCGGGCATGGAGGCGTCGATGATCACGTCCGACGGCACGTGCAGGTTCGTGATGCCCTTGTCGGAGTTCACCATGTACATCGGCGGACGATCGGCCATGACGGCGTCGATCTCGGCCTTGATCTCAGCGCCCTTATCCATGCCCGCGATGACGTCCAGCATCGTGCCAAGGCCCGAGTTCGGGTTGACGGCAGCGGCTTTGAACTCCGCGTCATACTTGTCGAAGACGGGCTTGAGATAGGCGCGCACGGCATGGCCGAAGATGATCGGGTCTGACACCTTCATCATCGTAGCCTTCATGTGCAGCGAGAAGAGTGTGCCGTCGGCCTTGGTCTCATCGATGGCTTTGCCAAGGAAATCCATCAGTGCCGCGCGGGACATGAAGGTTGCATCGACAATCGCGCCTTCGGGCATGTCGATGCCGTCCTTGAGCACGGTGACGCTGCCATCCGCTGCGGTATGTTCGATCTTCAGCGCGCCGGCCTGTGCCGCGCTCAAAGTGACGGACTTTTCATTCGACCGGAAGTCATTGGCACCCATGGTGGAGACTTTGGTCTTGCTGTCAGCGGACCACGCACCCATCGAGTGCGGGTTATCCTTCGCGTAGGCTTTAACAGCCGCAGGCGCGCGGCGATCAGAGTTGCCCTCGCGCAGGACCGGGTTCACGGCCGACCCCTTTATTGTATCATAACGCGCGCGGATGTCTTTTTCTTCATCCGTTGCAGGCGCTTCGGGATAGTCAGGGACATCGAACCCCTGCCCCTGCAATTCCTTGATCGCCGCCTGAAGCTGCGGGACGGAGGCGGAAATGTTCGGCAGCTTGATGACGTTTGCCTCAGGCGTAGTCACCAGTTGGCCGAGCGCAGCCAGATCATCGCTTTGGGCCTGTTCGGCGGTCAGGCGCTCAGGAAAGGTCGCCAGAATACGCCCTGCGACCGAAATATCGCGCGTCGACACGTCGATGCCTGCCGCAGATACGAATTTGCGCACGATGGGCAAGAGCGAGGCGGCTGCAAGCTGCGGCGCTTCGTCGGTAACGGTGTAGATGATATCGGATGCGGCGTCTTGGGACATGGGGCGGTCTTTCGCTTGTTTCGGGTTCCGGGCGCTTGGTGTGACGTTCTGCACACCATTGTATACCGCGCACATACCGACTTCGGCCAAAAGGCTCAATGCCAGTCATGAAGGCGCGACAATTGTATCCGCTTCCTTTGTATGGCTCGCGCAAAGTGTAGCCTGACCGATTGCCAGTGCTCAAACCCACATGATCCACCCGCGAAGATTGAAATCAGTCAAAGTTTTCATATCGCACAGTTGACGGACGTGTTTTCTGGCGCAATGCTCAAGAAATGAGCGGAATAAAAACGATAATGACCGCCGGAGCAGTCACATTAATCATGGCAGGCGCGGCAGTCGCACATGACACACTAGCCTACACCTTCGCCGAGTGTGCAGGACGCTTTTCAGCAGAAATGGAACATGCGTGGCTGATGAATGACCTCGGCGCGTCGGATCATGAAACGGACCGGGCGTCTTTTTCAATGCTCACATCTGCCACAATGGCACCGAATGAGGGGCGCGACATTCTCAATCACCGGATTGAGGTGAAACTGGCACATGCAGCCCTGTTGCAGCAGGCAAGTTTCGGGACCACACCCCAGCGGGCTCAGTCCGCGCAGAAGGTGGCCAAACAACATATCGCTGCCTGCCGAACCCTGCTTCTGGGCAGCTAGTCGGTTACGGCGCGCGCCAGGTCCCCGCCCAATCGTCCTGTCGCACATATTCAGCGCGGCGGTGCCGTTCGCCAAGATGCACCAGATCGATATGGTCGATCACGCAACGCAGAACTGCAAAGCGGTCGCGTTCTGGCGGCTTGTCATACGCATAGACGTGATCAATCGCTGTGCCCGGATCTGGCACAGTGCCGTAAGACACGCGCGAGGCAGGTGGCACTTTGGCCCACGCCACGTTGACCTGATCACCGGTCAGGATCTCGACACGTGCCGTCAGCCGGATCTGCAAGTTCGATTTCGGTATCCAGACATGCAAGGCCGCCACAGGAAACGCGCGCAAGGCAGTCACCTTCGGCGTGACGATATCCGTGTGAACCTCAACCACAGCCTCCGCCTGCGATGCATGCCGCAGCGCAACCGTTCGCGCTTCGGGGACGCCCGAGGGCGACACTGTGGCAAAGGTGGGATACCGCGCGGGCGATCGGCTGTCGGCCACCCCCCGGCGCAAGAGTTGCCAGGCCTCACCCAGAAAGGCCGACAAATCGTTAGGATCACTCATATCCCGTCATCTCCAAATACCCGACGCCTGTGTGGCTGCCCGAGACACGCACCGGTCCTTCCCAATACGGGATGCTCAGCGGCATCCAAGCGTTCGGGTTCAACGCTTCCACCCGGACATCCACGCCCCGGTCCGGCAAACGCACCTGCCACGCAGTGGGCACATCCCGCCCGGCGACGGACGTCGTTTCAAGCGGTTCGGCACGGAACGCGCCGTCGGGATAAGGCGTCGTCGATCCATCCGGCTCAATCCATGTCGAGGCGGTGAACCGGCTGCCGTCGCGCTGTCGCAACTGAAAACCCATCATCTTGTCCCCGCTGTCAAAAGACAGTGAAAACCAATCCCACCCAGTCTGGTTCTCCGACAAAGGTTGCGAAGACCATTCACGATCAAGCCACGCCTGCCCTGTCACTTCAACAGGCCCTTCTGGCAGCATCAAAGTGCCTGCGATCTGATAGAACGGTTGCGAATAGTAATAGCTCGCCTGCCCGTCTGCGGACTTCACCGAAAAACCGCCCTGCCCCTGAAAGACCAACGGCCCCTGTGCCGTGAGTTCCATCTGGTAGCCAAAATCTGGTCCCTGCGCCCGCAGGCGCACCGCATCAAGGGTCTCCCCCTCCATCACCCACTCGTCGATCCATGCGCGAAACGGTTCAGGCACAACGCCTGCAACACCAGTGCCACCGCGCGCAAACCGTTCGGTTGCGAAATGCGCATCCGGCGTGGTCACAGCGGCGTGCGCGAACCACACTTGCGGCGACTGCCAACCCTCTGCCTCGCCCGGGGCCAACGCAGACCGGAACAGCGTCCATTGCAGCCCATAGGGCGTGCCATCCGCATCGCTCAGGTTGGCCGTTAGATACCACCATTCGATCCGGTAGTCGGGATGCGGGCCATGGTCGCTGGGGAAGTCGAAAACCGGGTCGGGTTCTGGGATCGCAAAGCCGTCCGCATCGGTTCCCAACCCGGCAAAGCCCTGTGACAAGGCTGCCATCGGCCACAACAGGAAAAGCAAAAGCACCTTAACGTTCATGGGCAAAGACCTTGAGCAAGGCATTCGGCGGCGTGCGCATCAGCCGCCATGCGGGCCAGGCAGCCGCCGCAACCGCAGCCAGCAGCGCATAGCCCCCCAGCCGCGCATAGTCGCCCGGGAACAGGAACATCGGTAGCCGCCAGCCGAAAGCCTCAACATTGATGATGGCCAAAAGCACCCAGGCCAACCCCAGCCCAACAGGCACGGCAAACAGAAACACCACAGCGGCAAAGACAACTGCGCGCAACAACTCCAGCCTGCCGATGCGCGCCCGCGTCAAACCAAGCGCCCAGACGGGGGCAAGTTGCGGCACACGCAGGTCGGCCAGGGTCAGCAGGCTCATCAACATCGCAAAGCCCGCAACACTCAGGGTCAGAATATTCAACGCAGCCGTCACGGTGAACGTGCGTTCGAACACCTGAAGTGAGAACGCCTTGAGCGCCGCCTGATCCGTGATGGCGCTGTCCGGCACACCCAGCTCTGCAACAAGCATGTCGCGCAGGGCCTGTGCATCGTCGGTGCGGATGCCGAATTGCCGTGGACGTACCTCTGGATAGAGCGATCGAAACATATCCTCACTGACAATGGCCTGCCCTTTCGGATTTCCGTAGTCGGCGACAATCGCAACCACGGGCAAGGGCGCACCAGGCGCAATCTCGACCAAATCACCAAGCCAAAGGTTGGCCCGCCGCGCCAGCTGCTCGTTCAGGACAACAGCTTGTCCATTCTCCACCGCGTCCCAGGCGTCTGGCATTGCGTTAAGAAACGCCCAGCTTTGCCTATACGTCGGGCCCACGCGGACACCAAACAAACGGGCTGGCAAATTGGCAATGGGCCGGTCGACGGAAAGAAGCGGCAGCACGGTTGCACCGGCTTGCGTCAGTCGCGCCTCGATGTCATGCGCCTGTTCGGTGCTGTCGGTCTGAACATACAGCTCCGGCGCAAGCCGTTGATCCAGGAAGGACACGAAGGTCAGCCGAAAGCTGGACACCATCGTTGCCACGCCGATGTTAGCTGAAATCGCCAGCAACAGCGCCATGAGCGCAAGGCTCAACCCCGGCAATTGCTGCCGTGTATCGGCCCAGAACCACCGCCAGACCGGAGAGGTGGCCCCCTGCTCTGCCATCTTCAAAAGCGGCGCGATGAGGACTGGCAGGATCAAAGCCGCACCGATCAGGAAACACCCCAACAGCGCAAAACCGGCAAGCAGGCCATGCCCCACTGCCCCCAGTGCCACTGCGGCAACAAAAAGAAAGGCAGCACAAACAGCCTGCACACGCTGCGCGCGGCGCGACGACATCGCCCAGGCGCGCGGCCGTGCGCTGGCCAACAGCGGCATGCGGGCGATCTGCCAAAGCCGTATACCTGCGGCGGCTAACGCGCCAAGCACCGCAATCGCAAATCCCGAACCCCACCAGGACACGCGGAACTGCAGGCTGCCGGAAACCTCCGCTCCGTATAACCCGCGCAAAGTCACTGCGACGTCTGGCAGAAGGGCGGCGGCAACCACATAGCCCAGAAGAATACCCAGCCCCGCGCCAATCACGCCGAGGATCAAAACCTCAACCACCATCAAGGTGATCAGGCGCGGCAGCGGGACACCCAGCGCTCGGAGGGTGCGCACCATCCCCCGCCGCTGCTCAAACGCCAGCCCGATGGTGCTGTAGACAATGAACAGCCCCACGGCGAAGCTGAGCAGGCCAAAGGCGGTCAGGTTTAAGTGAAAGCTGTCGGTCAACTCGCCCACATCAGCTGTCTGGCTCGCAGGCTGCAGACGCAGATGCGGGGTGATGCTGGCAAGATCCGGTTGCATCAACGGCTGTTGCGGCAGCACCAGCAATCGGCTCAGATCATCGCGATCCAGCAGCCGTTGCGCGACGCCGATATCGGTCACGGCCAGGTTTGGCGCAACGCTGGGGTCCACAGTCACCGATAAGTCCGACGGCAGCCGCGATGCCGTTTCCTGATTGGCAAAGACGCGATCCCCGGCCAAAAGGTCGGTCAGATCCCCATCCTGTCCGGCACCAAACCCCGCGGGAGAGGAGAGCGGATCGAAACCAAGCAGGCGGACATCGCCCAAGCGCCCCTCGATCAGAGGCGCGACCCGCCAGCCTGCGCGCCGCAAATCGACAAAGTCCGACTGTGCGATCCGGTCACCCGATATGGGCAGGATCTGATCGAACTGACCTTCGCCCAGCGTTTCTGCCGCCGCATCGTAACTGGCACGCGCTTCCGCGTTGATCGCCTGCACCCCGGACCAAAGGGCAGTGGCAAGCGCGAGACCGGCCAGAAAGGCAAACAACTGAAGCGGGTTGCGCCGCCAGTGCGACAGGAGTGCTGCAAGACACGCGCGCGTCATTCCACCCGACCCCGCCGCAAATGCAGGCGTCGGTCCATGCGTGCGGCAATGCCGGGCGAATGTGTGACCAAAAGCAAACCCGCACCTGTGTCGGCGACAAGCCCGATCAGCTGTTCCAGCACGTCATCTGCCGTGCTTTCGTCCAGGTTTCCGGTCGGCTCATCCGCCAACAGGACACGCGGGCGCGCCGCCAGTGCGCGAGCGATAGCGACCCGTTGCTGCTGTCCGCCAGACAGGGCCTCGGGATACTTTCTCATCTGTTCGGACAGGCCCAGTCGGGCAACCAAGTGGCCAATGAAGTCCGTATCCACACGACCCGCGAGCCGCGCCTGAAACGCGATATTGTCCGCCACGGTCAGCGAGGGGATAAGATTGAACTGCTGAAACACGACGGCCACGTCCTTGCATCGCACAGCGGCACGGGCGCTATCGGACATCGGCACCAGATCCTGCCCCGCAACATGCACCTGGCCGGTATCCGCCGTCTCCAACCCTCCGGCAATGTGCAAGAGGGTGCTCTTTCCGCTGCCGGATTCGCCCGTCAGGGCGAGCGTTTCACCTGGACCAAGCGTCAGGTCCACACCATGCAGCACCTGAACAGGACCATCCGCACCGGCATAAGACTTGGTGACACCGCTCAGGTGCAGGACTGGTTCGATCTGTGTCATGCGCGTGCCGTGTAGGGCGCAATCAGTTCAGCCACAGGAACACGCGCCCGCAGCCGACGCGCCAGCAGAAACATACCAGCCAACTTGCGCTGGATATACAGCAGGTCCATGGGCACCGGCGGCGGCACGAACCCATCCCGCGCCAGCGCTTCGCCCATCTGTTGCAAACGCCGCGACAGGTCAGATTGGGCAAGGTCCAGAAAGGGATGCGTCCGCAATTCGTCAAAAACAAGCATGGTCATGTCGAGAATGCGATTGCGAAACGCGGGTGCAACCGACAAAGGGACGAGCCCCATGTCAGCCACGATCCCGGACACCTCATCCCGCGCGCCTTGCATGCCTGCGCGCATCAGCGCCCGCATCTGGTCAGACAGGCCAGACGGAACCGCTCGGGTCGCGCCAAAGTCCAGCAGAACAATCCGACCGCTCTCGCGATCAAATCGGTAGTTGGCGAAATTCGGGTCGGTTTGCATGAGCCCGAAGTCGAACAGCTCGCGCAACACCAGCTCACACAGGTCGCGCATGACGCGGTCCCGTGCGTCCTGCGTCTCTTCGCTGACAGCTTCAATGGCTTCGGACGGCACGAATGACATCGCAAGCACACGTTCGGTGCTCAGGGGGGCATGGACCCGAGGCAAAAGAAACCTGGCATCGCCGTCAAGAAGTCCCGCGAAACGCGCAAGATGCTTGGCCTCAGCGCGGTAATCAGCCTCTTCCCTCAACTGCCCGCGCGCTTCTTCCAGATACGGATCAAGGGCGAAGCCCTCGGGCAGCAGGCCGGACAGCCGGATCAGACGCCCGATATTGACAACGTCACTGTCGATACTGCGGGCAATTCCGGGATACTGAACCTTGATGGCCAATTCCGTCCCATCCGGCAAGGCGGCCCGGTGGACCTGACCGATTGAAGCTGCCGCAATGGGTCTCACATCGAATGCGGCAAACCCGGCACGCCATCCAGCCCCCCATTCGGCATCCAGCACGTCGCGCAACTGCTTGGGCGGCATAAAATCTGCATCCGCTCTAAGGCGCGCCATGATATCGGCAAGCTCTGGCGGCAGAACGTCACCTGTGTCCATAGACACAAGCTGTCCCACCTTCATGGCCGCACCGCGCATCCGCGCCAGCTCGTCCGCAACGCGGCGCATGTTGGCGGGGGTCAGCAGCAGGTCGCGGGCGTTCGGGCGTGTCCCCTGACCCAACTGGCGCGCGCCATCTACTGCCATTCGCCCGGCCACACCGACGGCCAGCGACCCCATGCGACCAAAGCGCGATAGACGTCCCGCCGGAACCGCCAAAGGGCGGGAAAGATTGGAATGATCTGCCATCTGCGTCGCGTATCCTTGCCTTGCTCGAAAGCTAAGTGGCGCAGGACGAAAATCAAACGCTCTGACAACGGCTTGTCGCAAATGCAAAGGTGATCTGCCTTGGCCGCGCGATAGACCAGAATGGAATGAGAGGGAGTGGCGGACAGGAAGGGATTCGAACCCTCGAGACGGTTTCCCGCCTACGCACTTTCCAGGCGCGCGCCTTCGACCACTCGGCCACCTGTCCACCGCCGTCTCTATCGAATGAAGGCACCGGGATGCAAGCGGGTTCGTTGCGAAAAATCTCAACCGTCGAGATGAAGATAGACGCGGCGGTTCATGCGCCCCTTCTTTTCAACCTTGCCGATACGCAATGCACCGATCTCGCCTGTTCTGGCCACGTGGGTGCCACCGCATGGTTGCAGGTCAATCGTCGACGGCCCTTCGCCAATGCGGATCAACCGGATCTGACCAGCGCCGCGCGGCGGCTTCACGGACAAGGTCTTGACCATTTCCGGGTTGGCATCCAGCTCAGCCTCAGTGATCCACTCGGCACTCACACGGGCATCGGCGGACACGTGATCGTTCAGAACGTCGGCAATGGCGTCCTTGTCCTCGGGCGCGTCAGCCATATCAAAGTCAAGACGCCCGCGCCCGGCAGAGATGGACCCGCCCGTCACACCGAACGGCAAAGCAACGGACAACAAATGCAGCGCCGTATGCACACGCATATGGGCGTGGCGCCGATCCCAATCCAACGACTGCACCACCTGCGCACCCACCGGGGGCAAGGCGCGTGGCTCGGCCGGAACAAGGATGATACTGTCGCCATCGCCTTTGACTGTCGTGGCAATGGTCAGCGCCCCGCCATCCCAACTCAGCGATCCGCTGTCGCCCGGCTGTCCGCCGCCCGTGGGATAAAACACCGATCGGTTCAAAACGATGCCACCTTCGGGCGTGTGTGCTATGACGACGCCATCGGCATCCCGCATATAGGCATCGTCGCGAAACAGCGGTTCGGTCATCTTGCGTCTCCGTCGCCATCATCCGCCGAGGCATCCGGCTCAATGTCGCTGTATTCGATGTGATCTGCGGTTGGCTTGTTGTCTGTGGTCGCCTCAGGCACGCTCGCAACCTTGGGTTGCAACACTTCAGGATTACGCAACCAGACATCCCGCTGGGCAAAGGGTATCTCGATTCCCTCCTGCTGGAAGCGTTCGTTGATCTGGTGGTTGATCTCGTTCTTGACGGCCAGCATCCAGTTCACGTCGCGCAGAATAATGCGGATCTCGAAATCCAGGCTGTCGGCGCCAAAGCCCATGAACAGAACCGCCGGGGGCGGATTGGCCAGCGCCATAGGGTGGGCATCTGCAATCTCTTTCAGGATGCGTTCGACACGCCGTGTGTCGGTGCCATAGGCGACACCGACGGGCACGATAACCCGGCCAACCGTGTTGCCACGGGTGTAGTTCGTGACCGTGCCGGAAATCAGGTCGGCATTGGGCACGATCACATCGGTGCGGTCAAAGGTCTCGATCCGTGTCGACCGGACCGAGATCGAGCGAACATAACCCATCTGCCCGCCGACCTCGATCCAGTCCCCCTCGGAGATCGGGCGTTCGATCAGAAGGATGATGCCCGAGACAAAGTTCGACACGATGGTCTGTAGGCCAAAGCCGATGCCCACCGACAGTGCACCCGCCACGATGGCGAGGCTCGACAGGTCGATACCGGCTGATGTGATGGCAATCAGCGCGGCAAGGAAAATCCCGACATACCCCAGGCCAGACACAATCGCGACCTGCCCACCGGGGTCGAGCTTCGTCTTGGGTAAAACGGATGTCTTTAGGGCGTTTTGCACCGCGCGGGTCAGCACGTAACCAATGGTGAAAACGATGATAAGGGTAAAGAAGTTGCCGGGCGAAATCGTCACATCGCCGATGGTCAGACCAGAGCGCAAGGCGGCCCAAACCTCGGTCAAATCAGTGACACGAGCGCCCCAGATCAGCGATAGGGGGATAATGGCAAGCAAAACCAGTAGGAAGCTGACAAGGGTCGGCACCAAGCTTTCGCGGGCACCTTCACCCGGGCGCAACGCGGCATAGACATCGCGGACAAAGCCTTGAAGCAGAACGACAGTACCAATCAACGCAAGGGTGAGGATGGTTGGATAGATCAGAAATTTCGACGCTGCACCAAAGCCAGACGCGGCGAGGACGGGGGCAAGCAACCCAACTGCAATCACGGCCCGGCCAATCGTGGCGGCGACCCGGTCACCGTATGGAACCGGTTGTTCTAAATCCGTGCTGCGCTCGCGCACTTTGCGGCGCAAGAGCCAACCCAACCGCACGAGGACAAGGCCCGCGACGATCACAAGTGGGAAATGCAGAACCGCATCCGATCCCGCATCATAGCGGTCAAAATCGGACACGCCGGTCAGCAGGACAGCCAGACCAAAGACACACGCCAAGATGGCGGCATAGACGCGGCCTTCGCCCCGCCGGTTGTCCGGAATAGCCACAGACAGCCGCAACGCATCATCTTGTGGGAACAGACGGCTGGCCAACCAGCGCGAGAAAAACAGCACAAGGCCAAAGATCTCCAGCCCGTCCAACAGCAGATCACCTCTTGGTCCAAACAGCTCTGTCGCACGGACCGCGCGGATAAAGGCAAACAGGCCGAGCATGGGCAAAATGATCTGCCCCAGCGACACGACAAAACTGGCGACCCCGGCGCTTGATCCTGTCCCGCCCCGCTGAATGCGCACGGCCAGCAACTCTGTCCAATGTCGGGACCGGGCCAGAAGCACAATGCCAACCGCCAACAAAAACAGAACCAGCGGAAGATTATCGCTTGCACTGGATCGACGCGAAGGGTTTTGCCAGGCTTGGCGCGTGCCCGCGACAAGTGCTGTTAGAGATTCCTGCGCATGTCGCAACGCGGCGGGCCAATTGTTCGGGTTGACCGGCCACGGGCCCATGTTCAGCAGCTCTTCGGTCTGCCTGTCCCGCAGGATACCGTCAATCTCGGCGATGATACCGTTGGCCCGGCTGAACGCTTCTTCTGCCGTGCGCCTTGGCGTGCTCAACCGCTCGCGCTGTTCAGTCAGTTCCGCGCGACGGTTTGCAATCTCTGTCGGTTCCTCCTGACCCTCTTCGGGGGCTGGCCCCAACGCAGCGATCTGATCGCGCAAGGTCTGCAACCGGCTTGCATTGGCATTGAGCTGGTTCTCAAACCGGATGCGCCAGTCGGCCACCTCGGCGCGCAAGGTTTCAAAGGCCTGGTTCGAGGCCTCGGCAACCTCAACCGCCCGTTCGGCCCGGGTGGCGGTGTTTTCCCACGCTTCGTAATCCGGTCCGTTGTTCTGAGCGACCGCAAGGCTGGCAAACAGAACGATGCAGGCAGTCAGAAGTGCGGTACGCAACCACGCCAAGGGCATCAAACGTCCTCAAACACACCGGGAATGCTGGATGGCCCCTGTTCCAGCCAGTCCGGCACCGGCAGGTCCTTGCTGCGCAGGAAGTCCGGGTTGAACAGTTTGGACTGATACCGCGTGCCGAAATCACACAGGATCGTCACGATGGTATGCCCCGGCCCCAGATCCTTGGCGAGCCGAATGGCCCCCGCCACATTCACGCCCGACGATGCGCCCAGGCACAGGCCCTCATTCTCCAGCAGGTCAAAAACGATCGGCAGCGCCTCAGCGTCGGAGACATTGTAGCTGAAATCCGGCGCGAACCCTTCAAGGTTCTTGGTGATGCGCACCTGCCCGATGCCTTCAGCGATGGAGCCCCCCTCCATCGCGATTTCACCGGTGGTGTAATAGCTGAACAGGCCGGCCCCATCGGGGTCTGCCAGGCCGATCTTGACCCCCTTTGGCTGCAAGACCTCAGCCACGCCTGCCAATGTGCCGCCAGAGCCGACAGCGCAGATGAACCCATCGACCTTGCCGTCCGTCTGCTCCCAAATCTCAGGCCCGGTCGTCTCGACATGCGCCTTGCGGTTGGCCACGTTGTCGAATTGGTTGGCCCAGATCGCGCCATTCGGCTCCGTCTTGGCAAGTTCCTCGGCCAAGCGCCCGGAATAGCGTACAAAATTGTTCGGGTTGCGATAGGGTGCCGCGGGAACCTGAACGAGTTCCGCACCGGCCAAGCGCAGCATATCCTTCTTTTCCTGGCTCTGCGTTTCTGGGATCACAATGACGGTCTTGAACCCCATCGATGCACCCACCAGTGCCAGACCGATGCCCGTGTTGCCCGCCGTGCCCTCGACAATCGTGCCACCCGGGCGCAGCGCACCGCTCGCGACAGCCTCCTGAATGATCGACAGCGCCGCGCGGTCCTTGACCGACTGGCCGGGATTCATGAACTCGGCCTTGCCCAGAATGGTACAGCCCGTCTCCTCACTCGCCCGCCGCAGCTTGATCAGGGGCGTGTTTCCAATGGCCGCGGCCAGATCAGATGCGTAGCGCATAAGGCGTTCCTTCCGTCGTTCGATCAAAGGTGTAGCGATGCAATGACGCGACCTCAAGCCGCGTCCGGTTACGATGCGCCGCGCAAGCGATCACGATGCCGGTGCAGCCAATAGGTCAGCATCCCCAGCGGCGCATTCGCGATGTAGCGGTCGTCGGCCATGGCCAGCAAAGCGTCAAAACCCATGACATGGCTGCGAATGTTCTCCCCTTCCGAAGGTTCGCCACCAATCCCCGCAACACCATCGGGCAGATTGCACAGGCCAACGAACATATGAAAGAAGTCCGTCGTCGCACCGGGCGAGGCATAGCATTCGCCAACAGGTTCAAGCACGTCAAAGCGCAGGTTCGCTTCCTCCAGCCCCTCGCGTCGCGCCGCCTCTTCGGGGCTTTCGCCGGGGTCGATCAGACCCGCCACCGGTTCCAGCTGCCATTGCACCGGATCATCACGGCCCACAGGCCCCATGCGGATTTGTTCGACCAGCAGGACGCGATCCCGGACCGGGTCATAGGGCAACACCAACGCCGCGTCAGAGGACACGAACACGCCCCGATCCATCACGTCGGACATGCCACCGTCAAAGGTCTCATGCCGCAGAACCACATCTTCCATGGCAAAGAAGTTTACATAGCCCTGCCGACGCGACAGAATCTCAACCCGCCCATCCAGAACATCGCGGCCGTGGCGACCGGACTGGGCCAACACCTTGCTCCAGGCCCGGGCGCGGATGCGGGGAAAACGGGCAGCGATCTCATCCCTGCTCAAGCAACCATAGCCTGCCATGACCTCACGCGCAGCCCATACTGCCATTTCGGCCCACTTTGCCCGCCAAGCCTCAAAATCCCAAAGCGCATCGGTGGCAGACACACCCTGCCCCGGGACATAGACATGCACCTCTTCGCCCGACGCAAGGCGCTCAGCCCGCACATCGTAGTCAAAACCGCCCTCGTAGAAGTTCAACCGCGCAAGCTCATCATCCGTGATACCCTGCACCACAACACCTGCTGTCACCGCATCAGGCGCCTCGACCAACACAGGATACAGACCATCCGCAGACGCGCGCGCCGCGTATCCCGGCAGCTCTGCAGCAGTGGCTTTGCACGCGCTAGCGCTGCGCCCCAGCACGCAGTTCAAAAGCGGCCCGTGCTGCAACGTGCCGTAAAAGAACAAAGATCTCATTGTGTTACCGCCAGGTGCGCCAGGCGTATTCGGTCATAAGCCCGGTGATGACCCCGCCCGCCAGAAGTGTTGCCCAGATCGGGATCGTTGACATCAGCAGCGCCCATTCCGCCCCAATCTGAAAGATCGCGACGATGGCCTCGAATGGTCCGTCATAACGGTTCTTCATCGCCAATCGCACCATCTCGTTGCAGGATTGAATGAAGAGCGCCCAAAACACCAACACAACCGGGCCCGTCAGGCCCACATTCACGGCCGACGTCATGCCACGCCCTGCACGCCCGCCGATCACCATCCAACCAGATATGAAACCTACGGCCACGTTCAAATATGTGAACCAGCCGAAATTTGTGTCTTCCTCAAACAGCGGCATGATCATGCCGGACACGATGAACGCCACGAGCGCCAGACCTAAGCCACCGACAAGTTTGGCTGCGTCAGGCATCGGTCAGGTCTTTCATATCTATCCAGGTCGTTTTATCGTGATCTGCGTCACGTCGCAGTTGGCACTTTCAAAGGTGGCCGCGCAAGAGGTCAGGTAAAAATTCCACATACGGCGAAAGCGGTCGTCAAACCCCATCTCGGCAATCTCGTCCCACTTCTGGTTGAAGGTCTCATGCCAGCGACGCAGCGAGATGTTGTAGCTTTGCCCGAACTCGATGGACCGCTCGACCCCCAGACCCGCCTTGGTGATCTGCTGGCGCAGCACGGATGGGCTTGGCAACATGCCACCGGGAAAGATGTATTTCTGGATGAAATCCACGCCGCGCTTATAGACCTTCCAGCGGCGATCCTGCACCGTGATGATCTGTAGCGTCGCGTTCTTGCCCGGCTTGAGCCTTTCCTTGACCGTCTCGAAATAGACAGGCCAATACTTCTCGCCCACGGCCTCGAACATCTCGATCGACGCGATGCCATCGTAAGTGCCGCGCTCATCGCGGTAGTCCTGCAGCTTGAAATCAACGAGATCAGAAAGGCCCGCCTTCTCAATGCGTTCTCGGGCGTACTTGAACTGCTCTTCGCTGATCGTCAGCCCCGTGACCTTCAGCCCGCGCTCCTTGGCCGCGTATTCGGCAAAGCCACCCCAGCCGCAGCCAATCTCAAGGATGTGATCACCAGGCTGTGCACCCATCTGGTCCACCATGCTGGCGTATTTTGCAATCTGCGCCGCCTCGTGGCTTTCCTGGCCCGTCTCGAACAGGGCCGAGGAATAGGTCATCGTGTCATCCAGCCATAGACCATAGAAGTCGTTGCCAAGATCGTAGTGATAGCTGATGTTCTTGCGCGCCTGCTCGCGGTGATTGCGTTGCAGCCAGAAGCGGAACTTCTCAAACCGCCGCACCAGCCCCATGCCCGGAAAGCCATCATAGATGTCGTCATTGTCCGCATGGACCCAATCCATGAAGGCTTGCAGGTCCGGCGTGCTCCACCACTCGTCCAGATAGGCGTCGCAAAACCCAAGATCGCCTTCGCGGATCAGGCGGGCAAAGAGGTCGTCATTGTGAATATGCACCTCGGCCACCGGACCGGGGTTCGGCCCCTCCGCCCGAAAGTGGCGCCCATCGGGCAGCACGAAATCCACCCGTCCGTTGTTCATCCCCTGCGCCATGTCGAAGACACGGGCGAAATAGCGCGGCAAGTTTGACTGGCCGTCAGTTGTTGTCAGGATCATACACGCTCCCCGTTCGCGTTTTTGTCAAGTTAACTAGACAGTTTGCACGGCGCAAGCATCCGCGCGCCGTTGTCATCAGAAATCGCGGTTTTCATAAGCACTTAGCGCACGTTTGCGTCCCTCGTCGGCAGGCACAATCGGGTTGGGATAGGTGTCATCCGGTGACATCTGCCAGGACTGCGGGATCGCATCGAAATAGGAAAGCGCCTCGGGTGCCTTGTTTCTGCGCCCATCTGCGATCCAGCGCCTCACGTAGTCGCGGTTCTTGTCGAACTTGTCGAGCTGTGTGACCGGGTTGAACACGCGGAAATAGGGCGTCGCATCTGGACCGGAGCCTGCCGACCATTGCCAGCCCATCGCATTGCTGGCCGGGTCCCAGTCGATCAGGCACTCTTCGAACCATTTCTGGCCAATCCGCCAGTGACACATCAAATGCTTGCACAGATACGAGGCGACGATCATGCGCCCCCGGTTGTGCATACGGCCGGTTACATACATTTCGCGCATGGCCGCATCCACGAACTGGATGCCGGTGCGCCCTTGTTTCCAGGCTTTGACCTCGGCCTTGCGCTCGTCCTCGTTCCAGGGAAAGGCGTCCCAATCCTCTTTCCAGTTCTGGTCCACGATGCGCGGCGTGTGATGCATCAGGTGATACGCAAACTCGCGCCAGACAAGTTCCTTGAGGAAGGTCTCGGCTCCGGCCTTCCCCTCGTTCAAAGCCCGCATGCCAGCATGCCAGCATTGATGCGGGCTGATCTCTCCCAGAGCGAGGTTTTCGGACAGGTTCGAGGTGCGATCCTCTGCCGGGATGTCGCGTCCGTCATCATAGCTCGCCACCTTGGACGCCATGAACGCGCCCAACCGGGACTGCGCGGCACTTTCACCAAGCCGCACGTAAGGGCGCACGACCTGCGCCCCACGGTTCATCGCTGCACCCAAGTTCCAGTCATCAAGCGCTTCGCTCATCGGCCAGGCATCCGGTGCCGGAATGCTGCCCGGAGTGGACAAAGGCGCATCGACCTCGCGATCCTTCACTGTCCGCCAGAAGGGCGTATAGACCTTGTAGAAGCCGCCGGTTTTCGTCTCTGCTGTCCAAGGCTCGAACATCAGGTGTCCGCCATAACTGCGCGCCTCTATTCCAGCATCTTTCAGCGTCGCCTTGATCTTGCTGTCGCGCTCAACGGCTTCTGGATCGTACAGCCGCGACCAATAAACGGCCCCGGCCCCAGTTTCTTCCACGAGGTTTCGAAGCACCTCCAGCGCGTCACCGGATCGGCAGATCAGCTTGCTGCCCTTTTCGGCCAGCGACGCGGCCAGATGCCCGACCCCAAGCCCCCAGCGCCATTTGGGGGCGGCCCCCAGGGCATCGACGCTGGCGTCACGGATGACGACCGGGATCACGGGGCGTCCGCTGTCGCAGGCGGCTTTCAACGCAGGGTGATCGCTCAGCCGGAGGTCGCGGCGGAACCACATGATGATCGGTGTGCTGCTCAACGCCCCGTCCTCTTTTACTTACCGAGGCTTACGTAGCGTGTCCGCACTTGGATCAAGATGTCGCAGGGTGCCTTTGCGTCAAAGAACGGCGTCAAGTGCGGTCAGCAATTGGTCGATTTCGGCATCGTTCGTGTAATGCGTGAAACTCAGGCGCAGAACGCCCCGGTTCGGATCGACGCCCATGGCCTGCAAGGCGCGCACGGCGTAGAAGTCCCCGCCGCCCGCCATGATCCCGTGCCCAGCCAGTTCTGCGGCCACAGCGACCGGGTCGCGGCCCAGATCAACGGCGACCGTCGGGGCGCGGGTCACGGGATCGGTTGGGCCGATCACGCGCAGGTCGTTGCGGTCTTTCAGGGCGTCCATCACGCGGGTCAGCGCCTCGACCTCGCGGCTGCGCATCAGGTCATGGACGATTTGTCCCCGCGGGGACACTTGTGCCTCACCCCCACCGATATGGTGATCGTAAAGTGCGTCTACATAATCTGCCATGCCTGCACAGGCCGCGACTTGCGCGTGATCGGGGCCTGCGGGGGTGAAGCGTTTGTAAAGAGAGCCCGCGTTGAAATAATGACCCTGGTTCGGCAACAGCTCACCCAAGGCGCGACGGATGACCATCAGACCCTGGTGGGGGCCGTAGGTTTTGTAGGCTGAAAAGAGGTAGATGTCGGGGCCGAGTGTGCCGACATCGGGGAAGCCGTGGGGCGCGTAGCTGACACCATCGACACAGACGAATGCTCCGGCAGCGTGGGCCAGTGCGGTGATCTCTGTCACTGGATTGATCTCTCCCACCACGTTCGAGCAGTGAGGAAAGCAAACCAGCCGCACTTTTTCATCAAGCAGGTTTTCGAGCGCTGCCGGGTCAAGGTGGCCAGTACCTGGATCGACCTGCCATTCGCGCACCTCGAACCCGCGTTCGGCCAAGCGCCGCCAGGGGCCGGAGTTTGCCTCGTGATCCTGGTTGGTGACGACGATGGCCTCACCCGGTTGCATCATACCAGCAAAGGCATTGGCCAATACGTAAGTGTTTTGCGTGGTTGATGGGCCAAAGCTCAGCTCATCCGTTTCTACGCCCAGAATGGCGGCCATGCGCGTGCGTGCCTCATCCATCTCTTCGCCGCCCAGCCGCGACGCCTCGTAATCGGCGTAGGGCTGCACCTTGCGCTGAGTGTAGAAGCGAAAGAGCCGGTCGATGACCTGCTTGCAGGTGTAGCTGCCGCCCGCGTTCTCAAAGAAAGCTTGCCCCTGCAGGGATGGTTCGGAAAACGCCGGGAACTGAGCGCGGACAAAGTCGAGATCAAGGGACATGGGCGGACCTTTCAACGTCATGCCCAGAGTACGAAAAAGGCCCCGGCACGCAAGCGCCGGGGCCCATGATTCACGCGTGTGACTGCGTACTACTCGGCAGGCGAAAGCCCGTTCCCCGTGGCACCCGGAATTTCCGAGTGCACGGCAGGCACACCTGCAGCCTCGCGACGGCCATCATTGTAGATGGCCTTGATCAGTGCCAGACACATCAGCGCCATCACGATCGAGAACGGCAAGGCCCCGATTACCATGGCGGTCTGAATGGCCCCGGTTCCGCCCGAGATGAGCAGACCTGCCACCACGAGCCCAAGGGCCGAGCCCCAGAACAGGATGTGTGGACGTGCCTTGGGCCCTTCGTCACCGGCAGCGTTGATGGTGTTCACGATCAGCACGGCGGAGTCAGCGGAGGTCACGAGGAACGTCATCAGCAGGACAACGATCACCACGGCCATACCCCAAGCCAGGAACTGAGCAATGGGCGCCAGCATGAACTCGGTCATGGCAAAGATCTTGTCGCCATTGGCCGCGTCCAGAATGACACCACCTGCGTCACCGTTCAGTTCAAGGTCGATGGCGGTGCCACCGGCCCAGGAGAACCAGACAAAGCACATCAGCGACGGCACGATCATGGCACCCAGCACAAACTCCCGGATGGTCCGACCGCGCGAGATGCGCGCCAGGAACAGCCCCACGAAGGGTGCGAACGCAATCCACCAGGCCCAGTAGAAGACCGGCCACCAGCCCTGCCATTGTGCCAGCAGGAACGCTTCGGACCCTTCGACACCGTCAGATTGGTAGACGTTGAAGCTGAGCCACGGGAGCGCCACCAGGTAGTCCCAGATGCCGACAAAGAAGGCCGCCGCACCGAAGAAGGTCGCCCCGAACAGGATGAAGAAGCCCAGAAGGAAGATCGACAGAACCATATTGATGTTGGACAGCCACTTGATGCCCTTGCCGACGCCGGACAGTGCGGACAGGGTCGAGGCGCCCATGATGACCAGCAGGGCCACGATGATGCCAAGTGTGGTTGCAGAACCGCTTTCTTCCATCAGGCCGCCGATCCCGATCCGGGTCAGGCCAGCCACGAACTGTTCCACACCGAAGCCCAGGGTTTGGGCCACACCGAGGATGGTTGCCACAACAGCCACGATGTCGATCAGGTTGCCGAGGAAGCCAGACAACTTTGCACCAAAGAGCGGCGTCAGCGACGACCGGATCGTCAGCGGCAGGCCGCGACGGTAGCTGAAGAACGCGAGCGCAAGGCCCGCAATCGCATAGCAGGCCCACGCGCCCAGACCCCAGTGCAGAAACGACCAGACATAGGCCTCGCGCACGTTGTCCTCACCCAGCGCGGTTGTTGCGCCCTGGATGACAGCGGGGTTGTTTTTGAAGTGCGCCACCGGTTCGGCCACGGCCCAGGTCAGCATACCGACACCGATCCCGGCGCCGAACATCATGGAAAACCATGAGAAATTGCTGAACTCCGGCTTTTCACCCGGCTGGCCGAGGTTCAATTTCCCGGCGGTCGGCCAGATGGCCAAGCCGATACAGACAATCACGAAAAACGTTACGACCCAGATGTACCAGGCGGCAAAGTTTTCGAGGATGACGCTGTTCCAATCGCCCAGGATCGTCCCGGCCTCGGTCGGCCAGACGATACACCAGACGACAAGCAGACTGATGATGATCTTACTGATCACCGCAACATTGACGCTGAACCCACGATAAAAACCGCTGTCGGCGGTCTTGATCGGAAGCTCCGTCAAAGGGGGTTGAATAGACATGGATACCTTCCTGTTGTCATTTTTATGACACTAGGAAAGCACGGGTTTCGGCGCGCGCGAAGGGTAAAATGTAGCTTCCCGCGTCGGAATTGGCACGTGATCGCCGGTTTTGTGTCGTATATGAAATTCGCTACGGGAATTTCAGAATCAGTGACCGAGATCGCGCAGAATTTACGCCTTGGTTGGTCCTTTTCCGACGTTGTTTGTCTCATTTTTGCGAGAATCGGGCACGACATTGGCTTTGGATCGACGAAAACCGACAAATCCGCGCTGTTTGGTGTCGCAGAATCACCAGCGTGAGCGAGGCTCACCTTCCTTGAGTCGGTCTTCTACAGGGCCGCACTGATCTGTTCGGCATGCCCCTTGATCACATCCATATCACCCATCGTCCCGGGCGGGCGCATCGACACGCCTGCATGGCGGGGATGTATGTGGAAATGCAGATGAAACACCTCTTGCCCGCCAGCCGTTTCGTTGAACTGCTGGAGGGTGATGCCATCGGCGTCAAAAGCCGCCTTGGCCGCATTTGCCACTTTCTTGACCGTTGACATGACAGCCGCCAGTTGTGCGTCGCTTGCGTCCAGCACATTGCGGCAGGGTGTCTTGGGGATCACCAAGCAATGCCCATCCGTGCGCGGCATGATGTCCATGAAGCACAGGGTGTCGTCGTCTTCGTAGACCTTGAAGCACGGGATCTCGCCCCGCAGGATTTGGGCAAAGATGTTCTGGTCGTCATAGGCGGTCATGCGGGTCTCCGAATGCGTGTTCGGAGACCCGTTTAGACCGATCAGGCGTTCACGTCGACCACGACACGGCCCTTGACCTGCCCTTTGAGGATGTCTGCCCCCAGTTGCGGCAGATCGGACAGGGTTGCGGGCTGGACCATGGCATCGAGCTTGTCCATGGGCAAATCCTTGGCGATGCGCTGCCAGGCGCGGACGCGGTTGTCATAGGGCTGCATGACACTGTCGATGCCCAAGAGGTTCACACCGCGCAGCAGGAACGGAATGACCGTTGCAGGAAGGCCTGCACCGCCAGCAAGACCGACAGCGGCGACCGAAGCGCCGTATTCCATCTGTCCCAGCACACGCGCCAGCATCGCGCCGCCCACCGCATCAACGCAGCCGCCCCATGTCTCGGATTCCAGCGGGCGTTTCACTGTTTCGTTGATCTCTTCGCGGGCAACAATCTGCGTTGCACCGAGGCTTTCAAGATACTCGGCCGTCTCAGGCCGCCCAGTGACGCCAGCAACCTTGTGGCCCAGATTTGCAAGGATCGCGGTCGCGACAGAGCCGACACCACCGGCAGCGCCCGTGACCAGCACAGGCCCCGGTTTGATCCCGTGATCTTCCAGCGCCATCACCGCAAGCATCGCTGTGAACCCGGCGGTGCCGACAGCCATCGCCTGCCGCGTGTCCAGACCTTCGGGCAGCGGGACCAGCCAGTCGGCCTTGACCCGCGCCTTCTGCGCATAGCCACCCCAATGCGCCTCGCCCACGCGCCAGCCGGTCAGCACGACCTTGTCGCCAGGCTTGTAGCGGTCATCGTCCGATGCCTCGACCGTCCCGGCAAAGTCGATGCCGGGCACATGCGGATACTTGCGCACGAGACCACCGCCGGGTCCGATGCACAGACCATCCTTGTAATTCACGGTGGAGTATTCGACCGCCACGGTCACGTCGGCCTGTGGCAGATCATCCAAAAACAGTTCGGTGACTGCAGCAGATGTCTTGCCGCTTTCCTCGTCCTTGTTGACCACCAATGCATTGAACATATCGCTCTCCATTAATTCAGGGATGATCCCCTGCTTCATCTTGCAAAACAAACTCCGGGGTCCGGGGCAGAGCCCCGGTCCGACGCTTACAACCAGAACGCCTCTTGCACCGTTGCGCGGCGCATGCCGTCCAGCGTCTCGACTTCCAATTCCGTGCCCGGATCCCAATGGGTCATCCGCACCATACCTATGGACACATTGGTCTTGAAATCAGGCGACCAGGCGGCCGAAGTCACCTGCCCTACCCGCTTGCCGCCCGCGTAAAGCGGCCATGGGCGGTCGCAGGTGGGGACCGGCTCGCCATGGATAGAAATCGGGCGGATCTGTTGCACCGGTCCTTCCTTGGAGACGCGCAACAGCGCGTCGCGCCCAATACAACCAATGGCGGTCTGCGTGTCGCAGAACCGGCCCAACCCGCATTCATGGGGCGTGTTGTCGTCGGTCATGTCATTGCCATAGCTCAGCAGCCCGCCTTCGATCCGCTCAATCCCGTTCGGGCACCCTGCCCGCACCTGCAAGTCCGCGCCTGCATCGAACAGCGCGTTCCAAAGCGGCATGCCAAGCGCCCCATTTTCAACGTAAATCTCAAATCCACCCTGTTTGGAATAGCCAGACCGCGCGATGGCAAGGTCCTGCCCTTCGAACTGGAACATGTCGAAGCGGAAAAAGCGGATGTCACGGATGCGGTCACCAAAGACGCGCGCCATGAGGTCATCTGCCTTGGGTCCCTGTATGGCAAGTGGCGACACATCGGGCTCATCCACAAGGACATCCAGCCGGTAACCATTGGCGATCCCCTTGACCCACAAGAGCAGGTCACTGTCCGCAATGGAAATCCACCAGCGGTCCTCGCTGAGCTTCACCGCAACCGGATCGTTCAGCATCCCGCCTGTCTCGTCCACGATGGGCACGTAATAGCATTGGCCGGGCAGCATCCGGCGCAGGTCGCGCGGGGTGAGCATCTGCATCAGCCGCCCCGCATCGGGGCCGCGCAGCTCGACCTGCCGCTCGACCGAGACGTCCCAGATTTGCACATGATCCTTGAGATGCCGGTAGTCGGCCTCGACACTCTCAAAGACCGTAGGCAGCAGCATGCGGTTGTAGATGGTATAGGCTTTGACGCCTGCCGCCTCGACCCCGTCGGAAAACGGTGTGCGGCGCAGGCGGCGCGAGGGGGATATGACGGCCATTAGTCTTCCTTTGGCATAAAGACCAGATCGCTGACCGGTGCTTGCAGCCCTGCTGCGGTCATCATGGCGTGGATCTGGCCACGGTGGTGGGTCTGATGGTTGAAAAGATGCGTGACGCAGGTCTCAAACGGTGCCTGAAGCTGTCGCTGAGTCATTCCGGAATACCAGGACAGCTCGCTTTTCAGGTCGACCGTATCGAGCCCATCGGCCCAAAGCCGGATCGTGCCATCCATGCGGAAGCGTTCGGCAGCCCAGACAGCAAAGGTGGGCGCGAATTCCTTGTGCTTTTCAGCGGGTATCGAAGGCGCTGCCACGTCCGGAGAGAACCGGCTCATCCACATTGTGTCGCCCCACAGGATGTGGTTCAGCGTCTCCATGATCGAACCAAAGAAGGCGCCGCGCTCCTTGCGCAGCTCATCGTCCGGGACACCCGTCAGCATCTCCGTCAACTGGCTGTTCTGCCAGGCGTTGTAACGGGCCATGGTGCGCACATAACCCGCGTCGATCACGGCTTGGGGCCTTTCCAGTCGATCGGGCAGATCTCGGCCGATTTGCCGCCGAAGTCCCAGATGCGGCCATAGTCGCGCACCTTGGATTTCACGCCGCGCGCCGCGATGATGTCGGGCCCCATCCAGTATTTTGAGTTGGAGATCATCACCGGATGATCCGGTGACTTCCCGTCGATCATCTCGATCTCGCCCTGGATCTTGCGCCCGATGTAGAGCCCGCGCTTCTTGCCCTCGCGGACAATCTCGACCTTTTCGCGCTCGGCCCCCACGATGTCGCTCACCAGCATGGTGAAGAGACCTGTGGTGCCCCCGGCAGCACCCGAGAAGATTTGCAACAGCCCATTGTAGGCTTTGCCACTCGCGCGCTCGTCCACATAGGCCGCGACGCGCCAGCCGCCCTCTCCCATACGGCCTGGAATGTCGACCATCAGGCCCACGTTCAGACCGGAAAGGTCTTCGCCCTCGTAGTGCCCCTCGTCGATCGCGATGGCCATCCAGGCGTGGCAGTGCCCTTCGGTGGGCGGGTGTGCGCCTAGCGAGACGACGCAAGGGCAGAACACCTCGCACGAGCAGTTGAGGAACAGCTCGCCCTTGATCGCCCATTCGGTGGGCGACATCTGGCGGCGACCGGGGTTCGGCATGCGGCTGTCGATGCGCTGGCTGACCGGCAGCTTGTCGGCGTCGGGGCGTTTTTTCACGGCCATCTTAACCTCCTGTAACGTATGGATAGGCGAGCACACCGATGCCACCCAGCACCAGCAGAGCACCCATGGGTTTTGTGACAACATGCCCGATCTGCGGCAGTTTTTCGATCACCATGAAAAGCGTGGCGATGCCCATCCAGAGCAGGCTCATCACCCCGCCGACGAATCCAAGTGCCATGAAGCCCCAGCAACAGCCCACGCAGAACGCACCAAGGCCAAGACCCATGCGAAGACCACCTCGGAAGCCGGTGCGCCAATGGCCGAGGAAATAGGTCATCGGACTGTGGCAGACGCCATGGCAGATTTCCTTGGCGCGGGTGAATTGAAAGAGGCCCACGGCCAGCAGCAGGACGCCCGCGAATGTCGTGGTCTTGGAAATGCCCAGCATGTCGACCACACCGCCGAAGAGCAGCGCAAGCTGCACGCCCGTGATCAGCGCGGCAAATGCGACCCATGCGATGGAATAGCCGGTGAGAACGCCCAGCCAGCCTGCCCGCGTGCCGTTGGCGCTGACCATCAGGTCCTCATAACTGCGCAGGGTCGGTACCAGTGTCGGCAGCATCATTGCCGCCATCATGATAGCCCACATCGCGAACAGCGGTCCGAAATTCGCCATCGGCATATACATGGGCATGCGCGGGTCCATCGCGGCCATGCGCGCGCCCATCTCGCCCGGTCGCCCGATCAGGTCCACGTCCATGTCGACCGACATGGCATACATGACCCACCATGCCACCAGGATGGCTCCAAAGAACCCCAGCCAGAGTGTTGATCTGACGAGATGCGGCATGTGTCCTCCCCGACGCACACGACTCAACGCTTGCGAGATTAAATGTCAGACAATAAAATGTATGACAAATGAAAAAGTGCGCGCATGAGAATTGATCCCGACAGCACGGTTGACCTGTCGGCCCAGATTGCAAAGGCGATCCGGGATGCGATCATTGCGGGTGATCTGATTGTCGATCAGCGGTTGCCATCCGAATCCGAACTTGCGGACCACTTTCACGTCTCCCGCCCAACGGTTCGCGAGGCGCTGAAACGGCTGGCAGCGCAATCCTTGATCCGCACCCAGCGCGGTGCCGCTGGCGGTGCTTTCGTCAACCGGCTGCGCTTCGAAGATGCCTATGCGCAGCAGGTCACCACCTCGACCCTGCTTCTGTCCATGAACGCCGTCAGCTTCGACGTCGCTTGTGAAGCACGCTACGCGCTTGAACGCGCCTGCGCCCCGCTCTCAGCACAGCGCCGCACGCCGGACCAACTCGCGACCATGCGGGCCGAGATCCACCGCCAGGGCCAACCGGGCCTCACGGATGAGGCCTTCTGCGCCTCAGACGTCACTTTTCACCGGGCCCTCGTTGATGGTGCGGGCAACAAGGTACTCAGCTACCAGCTTGCAGGCGCGGTCGAGGCGATGCAGCCTCTTATGAACATGATCACCTTCACTGCCCGTTCGCGGGAAGAGATCGTGGCGCTACACACCGATATCGCAGACGCGGTGGAAGCGCAGGATGCGCCGAAACTCGACGCGGCACTTATTAAACTAGAAGCCTACACGCGGCTCTTGGCGCATTCCGTCGTCAAGTCCCGCGAAAACCGGGCCGCGGAAAAGGAGCACAAGACCGCCTGATCCCTCCCCACCAAGTCGCAAAGGCAGCCGAGGGGCCAGGCACCGATAGACATATGCTTCAGGGAGGAAGCCATGAATTTAAGACCTGACCCCACATTTTATCCGTCCCCCAATGACGCGATCCACGCGCCGGTGGAAAAGCTGGCCTTTACGCTGATGCTCAGCCCGGATGGCACGAAACCCGACGGATTGGCCGTCGTGGATGTCGATCCGGAAAGCAAGACCTACAGCCAGATCGTTCATGAACTCTATGTGCCGAACCTCGGCGATGAATTTCACCATTTCGGCTGGAACGCCTGTTCTTCGGCCCTGTCGCCGCTCACCGGCCATGCGTTCCTAGAACGCCGCTACCTGATCATCCCCGGCATCCGGTCATCGCGCATCTACATCATTGATGTGAAAGAGCCGCTGAACGCCAAGATCCACAAGATCATCGAACCCGAAGAGCTGATGGCAAAGACGGGATACTCCCGCCCTCACACGATCCATTGCGGCCCCGAAGGCATCTATGTGTCGACCCTCGGCGGTGGTGGCGAGGATGGGACCGATGGCCCGCCCGGCATCTTCATCATGGATTGCGAGAGTTTCGAGATCCTCGGCCGGTACGAGATGGACCGCGGCATTCAGGACAAGCACTACGATTTCTGGTGGAACCTGCCGCGCGACTACATGGTGAGCAGCGAATGGGGCCTGCCGCCGCAGTTTGAAAATGGCGTGGTGCCCGAGGATCTGCTCAGCAACAAATACGGCCACACGATCCACTTCTGGGATCTACGTGGGCGTAAGGTGACAAAGTCCATTGATCTTGGTGCACATCACCAGATGGCGCTGGAGATCCGGCCCGCCCACGATCCGGTCAAGGAATACGGCTTCTGCGGTGTGGTGGTCGATACGACCAACCTGCAGGGCGCAATCTTCACTTGGTGGCGCGATGAGAATGGCGAATGGCAGGCGAAAAAGACGATCACCATTGACCCTGTGCCTGCCGATGCCGACGATCTGCCCGAGTTGCTCAAAGGCTTCGGCGCCGTGCCTCCGCTCGTGACCGACATCGACCTCAGCCTCGATGACAAGTACCTCTACGTCGCCTGCTGGGGTCTTGGCGAGATGCACCAATACGACGTGTCCGACCCGATGAACCCGGTGCTGGCAGGCAAGGTCGAGATCGGCGGGATCGTCGCCAACCACAAGCACCCCAATGGCAAGACCTTCGGCTACGGCCCGCAAATGGTTGAGGTCAGCCGCGACGGCAAGCGGGTCTACTGGACCAACTCGCTCTATTCCACCTGGGACGACCAGTTCTATCCCGGCGACCGCGGTGCGGCGATGGTCATGGCGCGCGTGGGCGAAGATGGCAGTTTTGCCCTTGATCCCGACTTCTGGATTGACTTCCCCGAAGGCTACCGCAGCCACCAGATCCGGCTTGAGGGGGGCGACTGTTCCACGGACAGCTTCTGCTACCCGTCGGTGGGCTGATGGACATGACGACCGCGGCGGGCCTCTGGCTCGCCGTGATCCTCTCCGGCCTCTATCACGGCCTGAACCCTAGCATGGGCTGGCCGCTTGCGGTCTCCTCCGCTCTGTTCGAGCGTCGTCGCAGCGCGCTTTGGCCCGCGCTGGGCGCGCTATCTTTGGGCCATTTCGCCGCGATGCTCGGCATCCTGCTCCCCTTTTCGATGATGACCTTGCTCATCGATTTTGAGGCCCAGATCCGCATCGGTGCGGGCATTCTGGTCATCGGCATGGGCCTTTACCTCGCCATCACCCGCAAACACGCCCGTTTCCTCGCCCGCATCCCGCCGCACAAGCTAACGCTCTGGTCGTTCCTCGTGGCCCTCGCCCATGGCGCAGCCCTTATGCTAGTGCCCATCTACCTCGGCCTCTGCGCGATCGAAGAACTCGACGCAGGCCACCGCGCGGCCTCTGCGCTTATGGCAACAACCGCCCTCGCCCTTGCCGTTGCCGTCCTGCACACCGCCGCGATGATGGGATCAGGGGGGGCCGTCGCCTATGCCGTCCACCGCTGGCTCGGCCTCAATTTCCTCAAGCGTGGCTGGTTCGACTTGGAACTGGTTTGGGCGCTCAGCCTGATCCTTGTGGGCGGCATCGGCCTTTGGACCGCCTTCTGAAAAACCGATTGACCAAACGTCACCGGATCGCGAGTTTTGGTACGAGTGCGACGACGTTCAGGTATCCCAAGACATGGTTCGGTTCATTGACAACACGCTGGGCAAATGGCTGCGCCATTTCTTTTTCGCCATCGTGCGCACCTATTTTTCGCTGTTCTACAATGTCAGTTGCTCGGGCAAACACCTGCTGCAGGATTCAACGGGAACATTGATCCTCGCCACCCATGTCAGCCGCTTCGACGGCCCGCTGATTGCCGCGATCCTCTACACGACCCAGCGCATCCGACCGGTGGTGCACTATCGCGAATACCACAATTGGGTGCAGTGGTTCCCCATGTTCGTGGCCCGCGCCATCCATGTCAGTTCCCCCAAATCATGGCCCGCCGAAAAGCGTCAGGCGCAAAAAGAGCGCAGCATGGCGCGCATCCTGGCCGCCCTCGACCGTGGCGAAAGCGTGCTGCTCTTTCCGGCCGGACACACGCGGCAGGTCGGCCCCGAAATCATCGCCCCACACCTGTCCGGCGCGCGCGACATCCTGCAAAAGCGGCCCGACCGACCCGTCCTGCTGCTGCGCATCGATGGGCTGGGCCGGTTTCAACCCGCCCGCTACGACTATTTCTGGACCTTCATCGGGCGCAGCAAAGGCCGGCGCCATATTTCGGTCGACATAAAGACGGTGGATGACCTCGATCCGCAGATGGAGCTGTCCGACTTCAACCGGGATCTGGAAGAGCGCTTGAATCGTCCTCTCCGCGACCACTTCTGACCTTGCCGCGCCGCGCCACCGGCGCTACCTGCCGCGCATGATTGACATCCTGAACATCGTCGCCGCCCTGCTGACCATCGCATTCGGGCTTTTCGGCTTTCTGGCTCCGCGCTACACCGCCTCCGCGCTCGACCTCGCACCCACGGACAGCACAATGGGACTGAGCGAGATGCGCGCCTCTGTCGGTGGGCTCTTTGTCGTGGCGGGTTTCGCTGCGATTTGGATAGATGCGCCACTGGCCTATGCGATGATCGGTTTCGCCTTTGTGGGTGCCGCTGCGGGTCGGGTAATATCTCTGATATTGGACAAACCTCCATTAAAAAAAGTGCTTCTATTTGGCGGAATAGAAGCGGCGCTCGCCGCATGGTTCATAGCTGCAAACCCTTTCTAATCAATACACTACACGGCGAAGATTATGCACTGAGGCAGCATCTTCCCTGTTTCAAAAAAATCCCCGCCGGAGGCTCCCGCAGATTGCAAAGAGCGCGTGGCTGACATATTTATGTGATGTCCTTCGGGACTATGGACATAAACGCGCTCGTAATAAGCGGATCGGACCCGGGGGCGGTACCCGGCGGCTCCACCAAATATCCTGTCGTTTGCGGGATCATGGGGCCGAAACAGGATCGACGGACGTCTAAAGGGGTTTGCTTTGTCTCGGCTGTCTGCCACCGTTACCGGCGAAAACAGTACAATTGCAAACGACAATCGTGCTCCGGTTGCAATGGCTGCGTAAGCAGCCCTTGTCGAACCGACTTTAAGCCCTTGCGCCTAGCCGCGTAAGGCGGGGTTCGCAGGCACCTGGCAACAGAAGCCTGCACTTTCATCCCCATAACATCAGTCCGAAAGCGCGACTTTTTTCCATAGCTTCAACGGTTGTTAACGACCGAGCGCTAACTCTGGCGATCAAAGAGGTTATTCGGGACAGAATACATGCCGCACAAGGTCAAGACCCTGCAAGGCTGGTACGACGAAGTGTGGACCCAAGGGGATCTTGATGCGATTCCAAAATTCCTGGCTCCCAATGCGCGTTCGCGCGGGATCATGGGGGACATGCCCTTTTCGATCGAAGACCTGACCGAACTGGTCACAATGGTGCGCGAGCTTTTGGGCGATATCGAAATCACCTTGCCCATCACGATGGAGCAGGACGACTGGTTGTCGGCTCTTGTCGAAATCAAAAGCCATTCAGCCGATACGGGCGACCCCGTGCATGTTTTTGGCCAGGTCATCGCCCGATTTGAAGGTGAGCAAATTGCCGAAGTGTATACAGGGACAGACTCTCTGACCTTGTTCGAACAACTGGGACTTCTGCCGGAGAATGCGATGGCGGTCATGCTCAGCGGCAACCGGCTGCGTTAGGGCTTCTGCCCGCCGCGCATCGTCTGGCTTGACGGAGGCGGCCCAATCTCGCTACGTCCATATAGGGGCCAAAGCGACTGCCCCATCAGGCGTTGCACTTCTGCTGGCCCAAATGTCGCATCCTTTTGTTGTGTTCAAAGGATGCCAATATGGACCACACGCCTTACGCCGTTTCTGCGCATGATCTAGTTGATAAGTTAGGTACATTTCACCTGCCCCAGCTAATCGATGTGCGCTTTCCCGAAGACATCTGCGAAACTCCGCATCGACTGCCCACGGCGCGACATGTGCCACATCGAGACGTTGCAGAGTTAGCCTGGGTGCTAGACCGAACACGGCCGGTAGTCACGATCTGCCATAGAGGCCTGAAACTATCGCATGGCGTTGCGGCACACCTGCGCAGCGCAGGTTTTTCAGCGCAGGTTTTGTACGGAGGGAATGCTGCGTGGCGCGACGCCCAATACCCAACCCTGTCGCTCGCAACATGTCCGACCCACGGCACGCCATGGGTTCTGCCCGCAACCAAAGATCGCCGCGCACCCCTCAGCGCGTGGATCGTCCGTCGTTGGTTTGATGCAAACGCGACGCTGCTCTGGGTGCCGCCCGACCATGTTCAGGATGTCGCACATCGTTTCGACGCACCGGCCTGGAGCGGCGAAACTGCTCTGACATCGACATGCACGGCGTTTGGCCTGACGGACCCTGACGTGCTGACACATGTGGACGCGATCGAGACAGGCAAGGCCCCGGGAACCAACTGGATCGACATGTTACCCAACCTTCACGAAACTGATGAAGACTTGGTCGAAGCCGCCCTGCCCGTCCTCGACGCCGCGTGGCTTGCTCATCGCCAATTGACTGGGCAGGATCGCACATGATGGAATTTAACTGGTCCCAGATGACCCGCGTCTTTGGCCGCATCGGCCTTTTGTCCTTCGGTGGCCCTGCCGCGCAAATTGCCCTGATGCACGACGCGCTCGTGGCGCGCCAAAAATGGCTGACAGAGGATCAGTTTCTGCGCGCCCTGTCTCTTTGCATGCTCTTGCCCGGACCTGAAGCGATGCAACTGGCCACCTATGCAGGCTGGCGTCTGCGTGGTGTTGCGGGTGGCGTGCTCGCGGGGCTGCTCTTTGTCGTTCCGGGCGCGGTGATCATCCTCGGGCTGGCACTCGTCTACGTTCAGTTTGGCGATGTGCCGTTCGTCCAAGCGGCATTTCTTGGTGTCAAGGCGGCGGTGATTGTCGTCGTCCTCCAAGCGCTCTTGCGATTGGGCCAAAAGGCGCTGACCGGCCGTACTGCATGGGTGCTGGCCGGGGCTGCTTTCGTTGCTTTGTTTGTCTTTGGTCTGCCATTTCCTGTGGTTGTGTTAACGGCTGGCTTGTTCGGTGCGTTAAGCACAAAAGAACGCGCGAAAGAGATCCCCGACACGTCGCAGAATAGCATATTGCCAACGGTGTTGACCTTCGCCGCCCTTTGGGCCGCGCCGCTTGTGTTTATCTGGATCACGGCGCGGGAGTTCCTGCTCGACATCGGCCTGTTCTTCTCCAAGCTCGCCTTTGTCACCTTTGGCGGCGCCTATGCCGTGCTGGCCTACATGACGCAGGAGGTGGTGCAGGAGCACGGCTGGATCACCACGGGCCAGATGATCGACGCGCTGGGGCTGGCCGAAACGACCCCCGGCCCCCTGATCCTTGTGACCGAGTTTGTGGCCCTGCTTGCCGGGTACGCCCAAGGCGGGATGTCCCTTGCCCTTGCCGCCGGGGCGTTGACGCTGTGGGTCACCTTTATCCCCTGTTTTATATGGATATTCGCAGCCGGTCCCTATCTCGATCATATCGCGGCGCGGCCCCGATTGTCTGCTGCGCTGTCCGCAATCACGGCTGCGGTGGTCGGTGTCATCCTCAACCTGTCGGTGTGGTTTGCACTGCATGTGATCTTTGGCACCGTTGGCGGCAGCAGCATCCTCGCTCTGCCCCAACCTGACCTGTCGACACTGAATGGGTGGGCTGTCGGTCTTACATTCATCGCTGCCTACCTGATGCTGCGGCTGAAGATCGGGTTGCTCACCACACTGGCAATGATGGCAGGTCTGGGCTGTACACTTTCCGTTACAGGCCTGGTTTAGCGCGAACAGAGCCTGCGGCCCCTTCCCTCTACGTCAAATTGGGATATGGTTGGCTCAACGACGGGGGATACTATGAGCCGCAGCATTGATTACGGCAACCTTATGCACGAGGCCATGCGGGGGCTCATCCGCAAGGTTTTGACCGATGTGTCCAAAAACGGCCTGCCCGGTGCGCACCATTTCTTCATCACCTTCGACACCAGCCACCCCGATGCCGAATTGGCGGATTGGCTGAGCGACCGGTATCCGGGTGAGATGACGGTGGTCATGCAGCACTGGTATGACAACCTGGATGTCGGCAGCGAAGGCTTTGCCGTTACACTTAACTTCGGCGACGCGCCCGAGCCGCTTTATATCCCCTATGACGCGATCAAGACCTTTGTCGATCCGTCTGTAGAATTCGGACTGCGCTTTGAAACGCAAGCGGACGAGGACGACGACAGCGTTCCCGCACCGCCACCAGAGATCCTGCCCAGCCGCGCCCCCGCTGCGCCCAAACCAGCGGACGAGGCCAAGAACGGGGGCAAAGACGGCAAGGATGCCGACATCGTCTCGCTCGACAGTTTCAGGAAGTGAGTTGAACGCCTAGCCGCGCTCAAGGAACGTATCGACGGCGCGCAAAATGCGACCGTCCCGAATGACCTGGAACCGCAGGTCAAGACCGCCTTCTGTAACTGTTCGATCATATTGCTGCAGGCTGTATCCCCCATCGACATCCACGAAGAGCGAGAACACCGTAAGCGTTTCGTCCACGATACGCGCCCAGACATAGGGCTCGCCCTTCATCGGATCGAGTTGGACCTCATGGCCGAATACGTTCTTTCTCTGGGCGGCGGCATAGACTTGTCCACGCCCGCTCGGCACAAAATCCACGGTATAGGACTTCTCAGACACTTTGCCGGTGTCGCGGTGGGTCACCGATGTCCATGTCACCGTAAATCCGGCCCGCGTCTCGCTGATCTCCACGCTCATGTCACGCGGCACGCTTGTGCCATCGACCTGCACCACATCGGCGCTGCCGGAATATGAGCCCACAAAGGGCGCTATATCGGCCCGCACAGCCGTTGCCAAAGCAAGCACGGCAACGCCCAAAGCCATCAATGCGGTCCAGACCTGCTGGTGAGACAAAACTGGAATGCTGCGTGCGAACATGATGAATGGACCCTCATTCTTCCGGTGTGTCCAATATAGGACCGGTCGCGACAGGATGCACCCTCGCGGATGCGGCGTGTGATCACATGTGCGTCGCGCGCTTGTCTGGCGGGCACGCGCCCGGTACATGCACAAGCTAAGACGACACTGCGCAACAAGGAGCCGCCCGATGGCCGACACCCGCACCGAATCCGACAGCTTTGGCCCGCTGGAGGTCCCCGCCGACAAGTACTGGGGCGCGCAAACGCAACGCTCGATTATGAACTTCCCGATCGGCTGGGAAAAGCAGCCCGTTGCCGTGGTGCGCGCGCTGGGCGTGATCAAACAAGCCTGCGCGATGCAGAACAAGGCGCAGGGCGCGCTGGATGCGAAGCTGGCAGATGCAATCATAGAGGCCGCTAGCGAAGTGGTTGCGGGCAAGCTCGACGACAACTTCCCGCTGGTCGTGTGGCAGACCGGCTCCGGCACCCAATCCAACATGAACGCCAACGAAGTGATCGCCAACCGCGCCATCGAAATCCTCGGCGGCGTGATCGGGTCCAAGGACCCCGTACACCCCAACGATCACTGCAATATGGGTCAATCCTCGAACGACACGTTCCCGACGGCCATGCACATCTCGACCGCGATGACCGCGCGCGACGTGCTGCTGCCGGGGCTCGAAAAGCTGCACGCGGGACTTGAAGCCAAGGTCGCGCAGTTCGATGGTATCATCAAGATCGGGCGCACCCACACCCAGGACGCAACGCCCCTGACACTGAGCCAGGAGTTTTCCGGCTACAGCCATCAGGTCGCCATGGGCATCCAGCGGGTAAAGGACGCGCTGGGCCGTATCTATGAACTGGCTCAGGGCGGCACCGCTGTGGGCACGGGCCTCAACACCAAGGTCGGATGGGCCGAAGCGGTCGCGGGCCACATGGCCGACATCACCGGCTTGCCCTTCATCACCGCCCCCAACAAGTTCGAGGCGCTCGCCGCGCACGACGCCATGGTCGAGATGTCGGGCGCGCTCAAAACAGTCGCCGCGTCGCTCTTTAAGATCGCCAACGACATCCGCCTGCTTGGCTCCGGCCCCCGCTGCGGTCTGGGCGAACTGGTGCTGCCCGAAAACGAACCCGGCTCGTCCATCATGCCGGGCAAGGTAAACCCGACCCAATGCGAGGCGCTCACACAAGTCTGCGCCCATGTGATGGGCAACGATGCCGCCGTGGGCTTTGCCGGATCGCAGGGGCACTTTGAACTCAACGTCTACAAGCCGATGATGGCCTATAACGTGCTGCAGAGCATGCAACTTCTGGGCGACGCGTCCGTGGCCTTCACCGACAACCTGATCGACGGGCTGCAAGCGGATGAGGTCCGCATCGACAAGCTGATGCGCGAATCGCTGATGCTGGTGACCGCCCTTGCGCCCGAGATCGGCTATGACAACGCCACCACGGTCGCCAAGACGGCGCACAAGAACGGCACGACGCTGATCGAGGAAGCGGTCAAGCTGGGCTTTGTGACCGAAGAGCGGTTTGCCGAAGTGGTGCGCCCTGAGAACATGATCGGACCCAAGTGAGCACACCCATCAACCTGAACAAGGCCCGCAAGGCCCGCGCTCGCGCTGAAAAGAAAGCGCGCACAGACGCCAACGCGGTGACGTTCGGATTGACCAAGGCCGAAAAAGAGCGCGTCAAAAAAGACAATGAACGCGCCAAGCGAGATCTTGATGGCAAGAGTAAGTCGCCGTGAGCACGCGGCCGCAAAAGCACTCGCTCACGCTCAAGGGACACCGCACCAGCGTGTCGCTTGAACCTGAGTTTTGGGATGCATTCCGCGCCATAGCATCGAAAGAAGGCCGCCCAATCAATGATTTGGTCGCTGAAATTGATGTAGGGCGTGGGGATGTCGGGCTTGCTTCGGCGATCCGCGTCTATGTGCTGCGGCACTTCAGGGATCGTTAACCAAACGTCGGGCAAGTTGGCGGGATGACACATCATGTGTTGCCCCGCCCACTTGATCCTGAAACCTACATGCGTGACCTTTTCAGATCCAAGGCTGTCCGCGATGGCGCAGTCATTCGCCGCAAGTCTCGCGATATTGATCGCTTGATCGGCCGCGACCGTTTCTTGTCAGAACTCAATAGACGCGGATTTCGGGCCGTTGAAAATGCGGGGCAGATCATCGTTTTTTGCAACGCCGAACCGGCCCGTATCCTGACATAACCGGAAAGCGTCGCGCTTTCCGTGGGTTTTCCGATGTGGAAAACAGGCACTTCACTAGAAATCGCGCCGATTTCCACCCGATTTTCGCGCCGAAAACCGATCAGGCCACCGACGCGCGGTAAATCTGGTCGATATTCCCACCCAGCGCCGCATGAAAGCCGTCATCACTCATGTCACGCTGCAGCCCTTCGGTCAGCGCCCGACTAAAGCTCGCAATCATTTTGTGATTCTTTGCCAGACGCGCGCTGGCATCATCCGTCGAATAGCCGCCCGACAGCGCCACGACGCGCTGCACGCGCGGATGATCGGCCAAGGCATCATAAATGCCAGGTTGCTCGGGCAGCGTGAGTTTCAGCATGATGTTCTGCCCCTCATCCAACGCCTCGGTCTGCGCCATCAGCATCTCAGACAGCATCGCCTCTGCCTCGGCCTTGGTCTCGGAATGAATGTTCACCTCCGGCTCTATGATCGGCACCATACCCGCCGCGATCACCTCGTGCGCCACCTCGAACTGGTTGTCGACGATGGCCTTGATCCCGTCCGCATTGGCGCTGTGGATCACCGACCGCTCCTTGGTCCCGTAAATGCCCATCGGCTTGGCCGCCGCCAGCATCTCGGCCAATCCCGGAATGGGCTTCAAGAGTTGCACACCGTCGGCCTCGTCCTGCAACCCCTTGTCGATCTTCAGAAACGGCACCACACCGCGCTTTTCCCACAGATAGGACGGCACCGGTTGTCCCTCGATCTGCTCATGCAGCGTCTTTTCGAAGAGGATCGCGCCAATCACCTTCTGGCTGGTGAAATCCGGGCTCAGGATGATCCGCGCGCGCATCTTCTGGATCTCGGCGAACATCTCGTCCTCGGACTCGTAGGCCGAGGCGTCGACACCATACAACGCCAGCGCCTTGGGCGTGGACCCGCCCGACTGATCCAAAGCGGCGATGAACCCGCTCCCGTTTTCCATCTGATCCCGCATCTTGGCAAAGTCGGTCATACCGTGCTCCAAAGTCATGGCTTCAATTGCCTCAGACCTAGCGCATTCCGGCCCCCAACGTCATCCCGCCAAGTCTCTGTTTGCGCTATCTTTTGGCGAGATTCAGCCAAATCCCGTCCCGCGCCCGCACCGTCAGGTGCGCCACGGGCACCGGCACGCGCCCCTCTACCGGCGAAACCACCACATCGCGCAAGAGCCGCGCCAGAATCAGCGGCCCCTCGACCATGGCAAAGCCCGCCCCTGTGCACACCCGCGCCCCGGCAGAGAACGGGATATAGGCGTCACGGCCACAACGCCGCCCATTCTCGGTTTGCCAGCGACCGGGATCAAAGTCATCGGGCCGCTGCCAGAGCCGCTCGTGGCGGTGCAGATGCCACGGGCTCACCACCAGCTGGCTGCCCCGTCTCACATCCCGGTCTCGGAAACGCTCGGGACACGTCGCTTCGCGCACCATCATCGGCACCGGAGGATAGAGCCGCAGCGTCTCGCGAAACACGTCCCGCGTCACCGGCAGCTTCGACATCACGGCAAAGTCGCAGGTTTCAAGCGCCTGCGCCTCGGCCGCCACCTTTTCCTGCCACTCCGGGTACAGCGCCATCAGATAAAGCGCCCAGGCCAGCGCCGACGCGCTTGTTTCGTGCCCGGCAAGGAAAAAGATCGCCACCTGATCTACCATTTCGTCGGGCGTAAATGTCTCGCCCGTCACTGGATCGCGGGTCGTCATGATCTTGGTCGCCAGATCATCCGGGGCCGTGCCTGCCGCAATTTCATCAGCCCGCCGGTCCACCAATTGCGCGATCAGTCCCCGAATGCGCGTCGCGCTGGCGCGCGTGTCCCGGCGAAACAGGCGTGGCGCCCAACGGGGCAACGGCACAAAGGCCGCCAGATTAAGGATCGGCTGACTGCGCTGATAGGTGCGGAACTCGTGAAACACGGCGGTCGCCAGCGCATCCTCGATCGGAATGGAAAACAAAGTGCGAAAGATGACATCCGCCGCCGCATGGCTCGTCTGTTCCTCTATCTCGACCACGCCCTCCGGCAGCCGTGCCGCTGTGGCTTCGGACGCATCCCACATCGCCGGAAAGGTCTCGCGCAGCCGCCCGCCTTCAAAGGCCGGGTCGATGATCCGCCGCTGCCGCTTCCACACATCGCCATTGGTCAGAAACACCGAATTGCCCAAAAGCGGGCGCAGCCCCTCGCCCACACGATCCGATTTGGGAAAATCGTCTGGACGGTCCTTGAGCACCGTTTTCACCAGCTCGGGCTGGTTCATCAGGTAGCTGCGGAAAAACGGCGTCCGAAACTCCGCCATCCATGCGCGATAAAGACGCGCAGGCTGCGCCGACAGGATGTCCTGCCGGAAAAGCTGCATGTAGCGCCACAACGAAACACGGTCCGGGCGACTTGGGGGCTTGGGTGGGATCATGCCGCCACGCTGGTGTATTTCGAGACGGCCACGTCGATGCGCGATTTCGACGGCGGTCGGTCAGCGTAGCGGTCGGCCAACGTCAAAGGCCCGGCAGTGATCTGGAAATAGTCGTAGTCCCGGGGCCGATCAAACGCACAAAGATACTGAAAGTGCAGACGGAAAAACCGCCAGCGCAGCTCTTTCCAGCGTTCCGGGCTTAGGGATTGCGTGAAGGCAGCAGAGAAAACCAATGGCCAGCGCTTGTTTTCCGGGGCCACCCCCGACACGGACACCGGATCGCACAGGGCAAAGGCGCAGCCATCACCGGGTGCGGTCACATCCACCCAAGTTAACTCATGGCGAGCAGACAGGTATTGCAAATCGGCCCGCAACCGGTGCGCGTCGGGCAAAAATGACACCATCGGCACCACCTGACCGAGCGACAGAAAGGCAAGTGCCGGCCCATCGGCCGGGACCCGTCCCGCCCGGATAAGGTCGGCCAGGATCGAAACTGCAAGATGCGCGCCTGAGGAATGTCCGACCACCAGCACCTCGTCCACATTGTCCTCGAGTGCCGCCGCTATGCTATCCTGAAACGCACGCATACGCTCTTCCAATGCTGGCGGATTGGCCCCGTTTGACGCCGCAGAATACGCATAGTCGTGCATCAGGTAGTAGGCAAAGAACTTGCCATCCTTCGCTTTGAACCACCGCAGCAGCGCCACGAACCCAACTGTGCCAAGCACTGCTCCTGCGAACGCGCCACCTGGGCCAAACATGCCGCCAATGCGCCAACAGGCATACCAAAGCGCCAGCGCGAGCAGCGCCTGCCCCAAGAGCATACCCACTGGATAAAGCGCCGCAATCACCGGCCCCTTGCGCAACCGCATCAAGCGCCGCAGCGCACCCGAGGCGATGTAGATCCATGCCGTGCGCACCAGTTGCAAATAGGTGCCGGGAATGGTCGCCTCCATACTGTCGCGCACGATGTCGGACCAGACCAGCACCTCGACATCCGCACGCACGGGCCGCCCGTCCATCCGCGCATCCACTTGCCAGCCGAAATGCTCTGCTTTCGCAGCCGGTGTCAGCGCGATCTCATATCCCGAAATCTCTGCCTGCGCGGCTCCCTCCTTGCGGTAAAGCTCGCGATACCTGCGCGGATGAATCGGGTCGTAACCCGGAATGTAAAACACCCGGCGCCGCGTGACTGGATTGGGATGCGACCTGCTCATTCCTGCACCTCTTGAGCGTACTCTAGCGCAGGTCTGGGACCAAAGTAAGGCGGAGACCGTCGCGGTCTCCGTCAGGTTTTCGACGCGAAAACCGGTCCAGATGGCAAAGGAAATCGCGTCGATTTCCACCCGGTCTTTGCGTCAAAGACCGCTTACCCCAGCGTCGCCAGCGCCGGAAACTGCTCAAGCAGCCAGAACGAAAACCGCGTAAACAGGCCAAAGAGCATCGCCGCCCCAACAAGCAGCAAGAGGCCCCCCATCACCTTCTCGATCAGCGCCATATGCCGCTTGATCCGGTTCATCAGGCCCATGGCACGGCTCATGAACATCGCAGCCAGCAGGAACGGAATGCCCAAACCCGCCGCATAGATACCCAGCAGGAACGTACCCCGCGTCACCGACGCTTCGGTCGCCGCCAGCGTCAGGATTGCGCCCAGCTGCGGCCCGATGCACGGGGTCCAGCCAAAGGCAAAGGCCAGCCCGAGGATATAGGCGCCAAAGGCCGATCCCCCCTGGTCCCCCGCCTCCATCCGCGCCTCGCGGTCCAGAAACGGAATGCGAAAGACACCCAGGAAGTGCAGGCCAAAGATCATGATGATCACGCCCGAGATCTGCGCAAAGAGCACCTGGTTCTGCAGGAAAAACGCGCCAAAGGCCGACGCGGCAAAGCCGAGGAAGATAAACACCGTCGACAGGCCCAGCACAAAGAACAGTGCCGTCACCGTTGCGCGGTTGCGCCCTGCGCGGTCGTCCGACATCTCGCCCACGCTCATGCCCGACATGTACGCCAGATAGGGTGGCACGATGGGCAGCACGCAGGGGCTGAGAAAGCTGATGATGCCTGCAAACAGCGCCACGGTCATGGCGGGGATCAGGCTGGCGTCGATGATATCAATTCCGAACATGTATCCCACCTAGCGGTCATGCGCGCCTGCGTCACGGGGGCCAACGGTCACATGTCTGTGGACAGGATGTAACATCGCGCCTAATTCTGCCGATATGAACGACAACGCACATGAACTCGACGCCGTTGGGCTGCTCTGCCCCCTGCCCGTGCTCAAGGCACGCAAACGCCTGCAGGCGCTCGCCAAAGGCGATGTCCTGATCGTCGCAGCAGATGACCCGGCAGCGGTGGTGGACGTGCCCCATTTCTGCGCCGAGGCCGGACACACGCTCGTCTCAGCCGACACCGACGGGCCCATTCAGCGCTACGCTATCCGCAAAGGATAAAGGGCGCGCCATCAGCACGCCCTTTGATTTCGTTCCCAGTTTTCGCCTATTTGCCCAGCGACCACCAGCCGCGCTTTTTCGGCTTGGGTGGTTCGTCCGGTGCAGGCGCCGCCGCCTCCGCAACGGGTTCAGGCACCTTGGCCTCTTCAGCAGGCGTCGCCTCTGGCGTCGGTTCCGCTGCGGGCTCAGGGGACGCGGGCTCCGCAACCGCCGTGGCGTCTGTGGCGGAATTGCCCTCAACCGGCACCACAGCCGACTCAGTATCCTTGGTCGTCTTGGCCTTTGTGCTTCGCGACCTGGTGGAGCGGGTCGCTTTCTTGGGTGTCTCAGTGGGCGCGTCCGCAGCAGTCTCACCAGCATCCCCCGATGCGGGTTCGGAAGCATTCTCCGCTGCTGGTGCGTCCGCCTCTGCAACATCGGCCTCGGCCTTGGCCTTCGAAGATGTCCGCGACCGCGTAGAGCGGCTGCGCGTCACCTTCTTTGGCGCCTCCTCAACTGTTTCGGCCGGAGCATCAGCAGTCTCGGGTTGCGGCGCCTCTCCTCCCTCTGGCTGCGCAGCATCTGCTGGCGCCTCATCTGGACTGTCCGCTTCAGTTGCAGACGCAGCTTTCGAGGCTGCATTCTCGCCCTGATCCCCCGCTTCGGCCGCTTCGGTCGTGGAGGATTTGCTCCGGCTCCGGCTGCGACGACGACGACGGCGGCGCTTTGGCTTCGTTTCACCCTCCTCCGCTGCAGGTGCATCAGGTGCCTCGGTCACCGCATCCTCTTCCTCGTCCACCTGATCCATGATGGACGTGTCAACAGACACAACCGGCATATCGACTGCCTTCACCACGCGTGTCGCCGTCTTGAACTTCTCAAGCGAGAAGTCGGGGCTCACCAGATGAGGATCGCCCTCAATACGGACGGACAGCCCATACCTGCCCTCGATCTGCGCGATATGCTCACGCTTCTGGTTCATCAGGAAGTTGGCGATGCCCACAGGGGCCTTGATCAGAACCTCGCGCGAGCGGCGGCGGGTGCCTTCCTCCTCGATCTGGCGTAGGATAGACAAAGCCAGGTTATCGTCGGAGCGGATCAAACCCGTGCCATGGCAATGCGGGCACGGCTGAGTTGTCGCCTCGATCATGCCCGGACGCAGACGCTGGCGGCTCATTTCCATCAGACCAAAGCCCGAGATGCGGCCAACTTGAATGCGCGCGCGGTCGGTCTTGAGCCGGTCCTTCATACGCTTTTCGACGGCCGAGTTGTTCTTACGCTCGTCCATGTCGATGAAGTCGATGACGATCAGACCGGCAAGGTCACGCAATCGCAACTGGCGCGCCACCTCATCGGCAGCCTCCAGGTTGGTCTTCAACGCGGTCTCTTCGATCGACCCTTCCTTGGTCGCGCGACCAGAGTTCACGTCGATGGCCACCAGCGCCTCGGTCACGCCGATTACGATGTAACCACCCGATTTCAACTGCACGGTCGGGTTGAACATACCGGCCAGGTACGTCTCGACTTGATAGCGCGCAAACAGCGGCAGGCTGTCCTGATACTGCTTCACGTTCTTGGCGTGGGACGGCATGATCATCTTCATGAAGTCCTTGGCGATGCGGTAGCCGCGCTCGCCCTCGACAAACACCTCGTCAATCTCACGGTTATAGAGATCCCGGATCGAGCGTTTGATCAGGTCGCCTTCCTCATAGATCTTGGCAGGCGCGATGGACTTCAGCGTCAACTCGCGAATCTGCTCCCACAGACGCTGCAGATATTCATAGTCGCGCTTGATCTCGGCCTTCGTTCGCTTGGCACCCGCCGTGCGGACGATCAGGCCAGCACCCTGCGGCACCTCGATCTCGTTGGCGATCTCCTTCAGCTTCTTGCGGTCGGCAGCGTTGGTGATCTTGCGGGAGATGCCGCCGCCACGGGCGGTGTTGGGCATCAGCACGCAGTAGCGACCGGCCAGGGACAGATAGGTGGTCAAGGCCGCACCCTTGTTGCCGCGCTCTTCCTTGACGACTTGCACTAACAAGATCTGGCGGACCTTGATGACTTCCTGGATCTTGTAGCGGCGCGGGCGGGGCTTGCGCGGCGGACGGATGTCCTCGCTGTCGTCCTCGTCGGCCACGGACTCGATGCTGTCATCTTTGGATGTGGCATCAGAGCCCTTAGCTTTCACCTCATCATCGTCTTCATCAGGCGCTGCATCTTCGTCTGAAGCATCATCTGCCTTGGCTGCAACGTCTTCCGATGGCACCGCATCATCTACAGAACCCTCGCTATCAGATGCCGCATCGGCAGGGGCAGCGTCGGCCTCGGCAGGCTCTTCGCCCGCCTCGGGTGTGTCTACCGGTGTGTCCTTGACTGTCTCCATCGGCGACGACGCCTCGCCTTCAGGCACGGTGACATCAGAACCCGCGTCGGCATCGAGGTCGATGGTCTCCATACCCTCGATCTCTGTGGACACCGTGGCATCCGTGTCCTCGGTCTTTGCCGCCTTGGATTTTGACCGTGACGACCGCTTGCGCGCGGGCTTGGGTTTTTCGTCCTCTTCGTCACGCGCCTTCATCGCCTCGGCATAGGCGCGCTCTTCCTCCATCAGCGCCTCACGGTCGGCGACGGGGATCTGGTAGTAATCCGGGTGGATCTCGGAAAAGGCCAAGAAGCCATGGCGATTGCCGCCATAATCAACAAACGCCGCCTGAAGCGACGGCTCGACCCGTGTTACTTTTGCGAGATAGATGTTGCCAGCAAGCTGGCGCTTGTTTTCGGATTCAAAGTCAAACTCCTCGACCTTGTTTCCGTCCACCACCACGACGCGGGTCTCTTCCGCGTGGGTGGCATCGATAAGCATTTTCTTAGCCATATAAGTCCATTGCGCGCCCCCGCGCGCCTCGCGCCAGGCGGCGCAAGTGTATTGGGGGCGTGTCTTGTCTGGGCGATTGGGGACGCGCTGCAGATCAGGCCGGTTGGGCCGTCTGCCGGGATCAGTGATGTCCTCACGCGCGTCATCGCGGTTCTTCTCCGACACACGCACGAGTGGTCGTGCGGTGTCCGTTCATACGCTGCGCCAGGCCTCGGCCCGCGTCAGCAACTCGTGGCCATTTCTGGCCCAATCGGTCTGTTGAAAGCGGCAGAAGGCCTGCCCGGATCAATCAACAGCGAAACTCACATGAAGCGGTGCGCCTGCACCCTGCGCTTCAACCCCTAGATAAGAGCAAGGCGTGGCAAATGACAATGGGCAATCTCCGTCACCGGAGAATGACACGTTTTCGCGGCCGTTTTCCGCAGCAGAGAATAGCGCAATACTATAGGAAACCTCGCCGGTTTCTCCGCGATTTTCGCGGCAAAAACCGGCAGTGCTTAGAAACGCAAGATGAGCGGCCGGTGATCCGACACCACAGGCTGTGCCGGGACGTCAAAGCTCGCAGACAGCAACCCGTCAGACACAAGCATATAGTCCGCAAAACGCTGCGGCTTCTCATAGAGCGCAGTGCGGGTGTCGGTGACGCCGTGATGGGCAATCAGATCATACAGACCCACCGCCTTGAACCGGGCAAAGGCCGCACTGTCCGGCAACAGATTGAAGTCCCCCGCCAGCACAGCGGCGCCCTCTCCTGCCCGGACGCGCTGGAACAACGCGATTGCGGCTTCGGTCTGCCGGTCCCGCGCAGGCGTGTCGCCCTTGCCCGAAGGATCGCGCAAACCATGAAAATGGCCCACGCAGACATGCGCCCAGGTGTCCGGATCCACAATCCGCGCCGCCTGCATCGTGCGCGGCACAGGTTCCGGCCCCCATCCATCCGGGCGAAAGGTGCCGTGTACGAAATCCTGGGCCATTCGGGTGACTGCCAGATCGCGCCGCACCCACATTCCGAGCCCATGTTCGGATGAGACAGCATCGCCCGCATCATTCGAAAGCACGCCGCGTGTTGCCGGTGCAAAGTAGGTCTGATGGTCTGGCAGTAACGCCGACACATCGCCAAACAGATCCGCCCGCTGGGCAAGATTACGATAGGGATCGACATAGCGCAGCCACTCTGGGCTTGATACAGGCGCGCGCGTGACTTCTTGCAGGCACAACACATCGGGCTGCACCTTGGACACCCAAGGCGCCAAGGCATCCCAAACCTGACCACCCCAAGCATTCAGACTGACAATCTTCATCGCGTAACCCCGGATCACGGTCTTGCAGCCTCTCACTGCCTGGTCCCACCCACAAGGCAAACTGTCGCCCGACTCATTCAGCCACGCTGCGATGACCAAACGCCCCGACCATATACAGCGCAGTCGCAAGGTCCGCCGCCACCATCTGCCCAAGCGCAGGCAGAGGCAGGTCGGCGGGGCGCATATCCGGCACCTGCACCGCGCGGCAGCCTGCATGAACAGCAGAGGTGATCCCACGATCACTGTCCTCGAATGCGGCACATAGTTCCGGCGCAAGGCAAAGGGCGGCGGCTGCCTCTTTATAAGGCGCGGGGTCAGGCTTACGCGCCGACACCTCATCGCCGCCCAAAATCACCTCGAAGTGCGTCAAGAGCCCCGCACGACCAAGATGCCGCCGCGCGGCGTCGCCGTTGGTCGAGGTGACAACGGCCATCCGCGCGCCCTGCCCCGCAAGCCGCTCAAGACTTTCGCGCACAGTTGGGCGCAAGGGCACATCAGCGCCCACGCGCACGGCCACTTCAGCGTGCCAGGCGGCGTTGAAGGCGTGCACATCCGTCTCCGGCCTCAGAAAGGTCTCCAACCGGCGCACGCTTTCGGCCCCGGAACAGCCCACCATCGTCAGGAAAAAAGCGTCCACCGCCGCGGCCTCGTAGCCCCGGGGCATCAGAATATCCCGCGCCACCGCGCCATAGATCCGCTCGCTGTCAAGCAGCAGACCATCCATATCAAACAGGTACGCATGTGGGGGCATGATGAAAGCTCCTTGGGACCTATGGGTTCCTCATGCCACGGCCCCACCCCACATGAAATGACCGCCGGGGCCCCGGCGGTCACATGTTCCAACAGGCTGTTACAGTTGGGTCAGAGGTAATCCGACCGCTGCAACCCGTACTTCGCCATCTTCTCGTTCAGGGTCCGGCGCGGCAGGCACAGCTCTTCCATGACAGAGGCAATCGAGCCTTTGTGCCGACGCATCGTGTTGTCGATCAGCATCCGCTCGAACGCTTCGACATACTCCTTCAGCGGCTTGCCTTCGGTCGTCATCACGGGCTGCATCTCTTCATGATCGTTCATCAACAGCGACGCGATGGAGCCGGTGCCGCGCCGGGCTTGCAATACAGCACGCTCGGCAATGTTGATCAACTGACGCACGTTGCCCGGCCACGGCGCTTGCAACAGCTGGGCCGCTTCCTGCGCAGACACCTTGGGGGCCTCGCAGCCATACTCATCCGCAAACTGATCACTCAAACGAGTGAACAGGGTCAGAATGTCCTCGCCCCGCTGACGCAGTGGCGGCACGGTGATCTTCAACGCTGCCAGACGATAGTAAAGGTCAGGACGCAGCGCATCCTCACAGGTCCTGCCAGCCTCCTGCATGTTGCAGATGCCGACAATACGGGTCTCTGCCGGGGTGCCCTGGTCATTGATGACGGACAGCAAACGGGCTTGCAGCGCCTCGCTCAACGCCTCGATGTCTTCAAGGACAAGCGTGCCCCCACGGGCCTCCTCGACCGCGGGCAAAGCCGAATCCTCGGGCAACATCGGCCCGAACAGACGCTTTGCCAGCGCCTCTTCTTCCCACGCCGAACAGCTGACCAACACGAACTTCTTGCCCGCCCGGCTGCCAACCGCGTGCAACGCATGCGCCACAAGGGTCTTGCCGGTGCCGGTCTCGCCATCGATCAAGACGTGACCGTCAGCTTGACCAAGATCCAGAATATCCTCGCGCAAGCGCTCCATCACCGGGCTCTGACCAATCAGCTTCTTCATCAACTGACCGCCATCAGACAACTCACGACGCAGCGCACGGTTGTCCATGGTCAAGCGCCGCGCACCCGTGGCGCGCTTGGCCAGCTCACTCATGCGATCCGGGTTGAACGGCTTTTCCAGGAAATCAAAGGCCCCGACGCGCATGGCTTCAACCGCCATGGGCACATCCCCGTGGCCCGTGATCATGATGACGGGCAAGGCACTGTCGTTGCCCATCAGTTTCTTCAAAAACTGCATCCCGTCCATGCCGGGCATTTTGATGTCTGAAATAACGATGCCAGGGTATTCCGGCCCCAGGACCTTCAGCGCATCCTCGGCGCTGGCAAAGGTCTCGGTGTCGTAGCCCGACAGGGCCAGCCACTGGCTAATGGATTGGCGCATGTCCTGCTCGTCGTCGACGATGGCAATCTTCATGGCTTGGGTCATTCTATGCTCCTCGCGGGTCTCTATTCCGCCGCGCTGATCTTGTTGTTGTCACCTTCCGTGTCCTCGTCACCAAGCACAGGAAGCTGCATTTCAAATACGGCGCCGCCCATTTGTCCGTTGCGGGCGACCAGCCGTCCTCCTAAATCGTTTACAATGCCGGAGGATATGGCAAGGCCCAGTCCAACGCCGTCACCGGGTTGCTTGGTTGTGTAGAACGGCTCGAACAGGCTGTCCAAATCCTCAATCCCCGGACCATTGTCACGCACCGTCAGGGTGGCGGTTTCACCTGCGGACAGGATGATATCGACCTGCGGCTCACGCTCCGACTTGGTGGCGTCGATGGCATTGCGCAAGAGGTTCACCATCACCTGTTCGATGCGCATCCGGTCGCCCATCACTTCAATGGGTTCAGGGGGCACAACCCGGTTGATCAACACCTGACGCTGACGCAATTGCGGCTCCATCATCGACAGACTTGACGCCAGCGCATCGCCCATGTTTACAGGGCTTAGCGCGTCCTGTCCCTTGCGGGCATAGGACTTGAGCTGGCGCGTGATCGCGCCCATCCGTTCGATCAGATCGTCAATGCGGCCAAAGCTGACCAACGCCTCGTCCGGGCGGTTGCGGCGCAGCAGCAGCCGCGCTCCGGCAAGGTAGGTTTTCATAGCAGCCAGCGGCTGGTTCAATTCGTGGCTGACAGCCGCCGACATCTCGCCCAAAGCGGCCAATTTCGACGACTGCTCAAGCGTCTGTTCAGCCTGTGCAAGGTCCTCTTGCACCCTTTTTCGCTCGGCGATTTCCCGCTGGAGCTGGATGTTCAGCCGGCGAAGCTCTGCCGACTCCCGTGCAAACAAGGCGACGCGCAAAGCAGACCGGCGGCTCATTGCATAAAAAGCGAGCGCCAGAAGGATGGCGAATCCCATGATTTCAAGGGCCAAGACCCCATTCACGCGCTCACGTACGGATTCGTACGTGGTGAATGATGTCATCCGCCAGCCGCGGAACGGGATACGAGCCTCAAGCCGCATCACCCCCTCGCCCTGCAAATAGGCATCAGGCGGCAACGCGGTCCAATCGGCGGTGGCGCGAATGGCACGTTCGATGGCGCTTTGCGGGGTCTGCCGGGCCAGCGCGACCTCTTCCGTGCGGCCGCGCCAGCGCGGCTCGGTCGCCAGAATGATCTGCCCTTCACTGTCGGTCACCAGAACAGCGGCCGAAATACCGGCCCAGGCGCGCTCGAACTTCTGCAGGTCCACCTCAACAGCAATCACACCGAGCACATCGCCGCCTGCTGTGACCCTGCGCGAATAGATGAATGAGAATCCACCTGCTTCCCGCTCAGTAACCGTGAAGATGGTATTGCTCGCGCGCAATGCATCAATAAAATAGGGCGCTGTGCGGTGGTTCGACCCCAATCTGCTGCGATCGGTCGCCGCGACCGTCCGCCCGTCCCCGTCCAGCAGGATCAGGTTGGCCGCCCCAATCTCTTCAACAAAGGAAATCAGCCGCTGCGTCGATTGCTGATAATCCTGACTGTTCAATGCGCCGATCAGCGTGGGATCACGGGCCAAAAGCTGCGGTACGATCTGGTTTTGGCGCAATTCGCTCAGCAGGTTGCCGGAATAGAGCGCAAGGCGCAGTTCCGCCCGGTTACGCGTCGTCTCTGTAAACCGGTCCGTCAGCAGGCGATTTGTATAAAAGACGGTCAGCACCGCTGCGACGGTCAGAACCACCAATGAGATCCGCACACGCCAACTTGTCGTGGAGGTTCGAGGTTCCTTGTTACGCGCAGCAACTGACATAATCACAACCCTACGGCCTCGGTCAGGCTCGCTCAAGTCACGCGGATGTCAGTTGCCCCACCACTGCGCGGAAGAGCGCCTGTCCGTCCGTTCCACCATGGCCGGCATCCGCCGCCCGTTCCGGGTGCGGCATCATCCCCAGCACGCGGCGGTTCTCGGACAGGATGCCCGCGATGTCGCGCTGGGACCCGTTGGGATTGTCCGTGTAACGGAAGGCCACGCGGTCATCGCCTTCAAGCGCATCGAGCGTGCTGTCATCCGCAAAGTAGTTGCCGTCATGGTGCGCGATCGGGATATCGACCACATCGCCCGCATTATACCCTTCGGTAAACGCCGATTGCGAGGTTTCGACCCGCAGGCCAACGGTTTTGCAAATATACTTTAGCCCCGCATTGCGCAGCAGCGCCCCCGGCAGGATCCCGGTCTCTGTCAGCACTTGAAACCCGTTACAAACACCAAAAACGTAGCCGCCCTTGTCTGCATGGCCCTTTACCGCCTTGCAAATGGGTGAGTTCGCCGCGATCGCCCCGCAACGCAGGTAGTCTCCAAAAGAAAAGCCGCCCGGCACGCCCACGATGTCGACGCCCTGTGGCAGTTCGGTATCCTTGTGCCAGACCATCTCAACCTCAGCACCCGCGGCACGGAAAGCGACGGCGAGATCACGGTCACAATTGGATCCCGGGAAGACAACAACAGCAGCTTTCACGTCGCACACTCCTTAAGCGCTAAGATCATGGCAAGATCAGGAGACAATTCAAGATAAGATTTCGCGCGTAAATCACGGTTTTAAAATGATTTAAACCAAACAAAGCCGCTCACGCCAGTTAACATCTCAACCCATCTCGACCCGATAGCTTTCGATCACGGTATTGGCCAACAACTTCTCGCACATAGCAGTAACATCGTCCTCACTGGTGCCATCGGCCAGATCCAGTTCAATGACCTTGCCCTGCCGCACCCCGTTGACCCCGTCAAAGCCCAGGGCCCCCAGCGCATGGCGCACCGCCTCGCCCTGCGGGTCCAGAACCCCGTTCTTGAGCATCACATGCACGGTCGCTTTCATGTCGGTTGGGTCCTTCAGTTGATCAGGGTCGGTTTGGTTATGGGAGCCGCGTTTTTGGGCATCACACCCAGGCGGCGGGCCACTTCGGTATAGGCATCGGCCAGATTGCCGAGGTCACGGCGGAACACATCCTTGTCCAGCTTCTGACCCGTCTCAATGTCCCACAGGCGGCAACTGTCCGGGCTGATCTCGTCGGCGATGATCAGGCGCATGAAGTCACCCTCATAAATCCTCCCAATCTCAATCTTGAAGTCCACAAGTCGGATGCCGACGGCTAGCATGACGCCCGACAGAAAGTCGTTCACACGCAGCGCGAGAGACAGAATGTCATCCATATCCTGCTGGCTGGCCCAACCGAAGGCGGCGATGTGCTCTTCCGTCACCAGCGGGTCGCCCAGCTTATCGTCCTTATAGCAGTATTCCACGATGGGACGGGGCAATTGCGTACCCTCTTCAATCCCGAGACGCTGGCTCATGGTGCCAGCGGCATAGTTGCGCACGATCACTTCCAGCGGCACGATCTCGCAGGACCGAACAAGCTGCTCACGCATGTTCAGGCGCTTGATGAAGTGGGTCGGCACGCCGATCTGACCGAGACCAGTCATGAAGAACTCGCTCAGACGGTTGTTCAACACGCCCTTGCCCTCGATCACGTCCTTTTTCTGGGCGTTGAAGGCAGTGGCATCATCTTTGAAATATTGGACAATCGTGCCGGGCTCAGGGCCTTCATACAGGATTTTGGCCTTGCCCTCGTAGATCTTCTTGCGTCGCGCCATGGGCGTCCTTTCGCGTGTGCGGGCGGCTGAGTCTGCCCACCGTTGCGCACCTCATAAGCAATAGACCCAATTGCCGCAAGCAATGGGGTTGCATGGAGCGGCTGTGACTGCCTATCTGATATGGAAACATTGCCAAAAAAAGGGGGGGCCAATGAGCACCTTTGACGATCGCGAAAACGCATTTGAGAACAAGTTTGCCCATGATGCGGAGATGCAGTTCAAGGCCGACGCCCGCCGCAACAAGCTGCTTGGCTTGTGGGCGGCTGACCTGATGGGCAAGACCGGAGACGCAGCTGCGGAGTATGCCCGCGAGGTGGTCAAATCCGACTTCGAGGAAGCGGGTGACGAGGATGTCTATCGCAAGGTATCTGGCGATCTGGGCGCTAAGGCCGATGAAGCGACAATTCGCGCAAAGATGACAGAGCTAATGGTCGAAGCCAAAGCACAGCTGATGCAAGAAATCGACTGAAAACAGAATTTTACACCCCACACTTCATGCAGATAGGGCGTGCGCCGGAATCGGCCCACGCCCTTTTGATTTGTATTCTCCATACTTCCTGCTCGCCCGTTAAGACTTGACTTACCATTGATCCCTAGCCGTTGGTTCGGGCGTTCGGGAAAGGGGTCACGAGTATGCACAGATCACAGGCGGTAGCCGTCGCGCGTGCGGCGGTGCGCATCAGTTTTCCAATCCTGATCCTGACCGGTTGCGCGATGCTTTTGGCCCGGCAGATACCGATGGACGTGGTTGCCACCCTGCCCCGACAACTTGCCAACATCACCGCGCTGCAATGGATTACCGCGGCCGTGCTAACCGTGGGCAGTTTTTTCGCAGTTGCGCAATATGATGTACAAGCGCATCGCACCCTAAACACAGGCGTTTGCGCCCGGCGCGGACGGATCACCGGATCCGTCGGTATCGCAATTGGGCAGACCGTCGGCTTTGGGCTGGTGTCGGGCGCGGTGGCGCGCTGGCGCATGCTGCCAGAAATGAGCGTCGGTCAGGCGTTGAAGCTGTCAACTTTTGTTTCGCTGACGTTTGTTGCGGCCTGGGCCTGCGTGACAGGCGTTATATGCGCACTGCTGCCTGCGCCCGCGTGGACCACAGTGCTGTCGCTGGGCACTCTCATCCTGATGCCTATCTGTGCGGGCCTGTTATTCTGGCATCCGAAATTGCAGGTCGGAAAACATCACATTCCGCTGCCCAGCCTGCGGGTATCGGGTGCGATCCTGCTGTGGGCTTTTGCGGATATGGTGCTGGCGGCCGCCGCGCTGTGGGTGCTCATGCCCGCGGGAACGATGAGCTTTCTAACACTGTTGCCCCTTTTCGTGGTGGCGCTTGGCTGCGGTCTTGTCTCGAACACGCCGGGTGGCGTCGGCCCATTTGAGCTTGTTCTGGTGTCCGGCCTGCCACTTGGCGCGGAAGCCGGTGTGCTGGCGGCCATCTTGGCATTCCGCATCGTATACTATGCTCTGCCCGCGTGCATCGCCATGGTTGCCATGCTGCGGCCCTTGCCCACACCGCAGCCAGTCACACTCCGCCCGCCCGAGTGGCATCACATGCCGCGTAGCGAGGTGCAGGCGCTGCGTCAGAATGGTGGACGGGTCGAGACGGCGCCTGGCACGACAGCACCCCTCTGGCAAACGGCGCAGACCGAAACGCTGTTTACCGACCCCAAGGGCGTGTCGCGCGCTGCGCTTACCTTGCTGAAAGAGCGGGCCGCACGCCACGGTCGTGTACCGCTGATCTACAAATCCGGCGCGCCGCTGGCACAAGTGGCGCGCCGGGCCCGCTGGGCCGTCCTGCATATTGCGAACGATGCAATTGTCGATCTGCGGGCGTATGACATCAACACACCGGATCGGCGACGGCTGCGGCGCAAACTGCGCGCTGCTGACAAGGCCGGGATCACCGTGCGATCGGACCGTTTGCCGGATGCTGATGCGGCAGCACGGATTGATGCCGACTGGCAGACGCAAAGCGGTGCGGCACGTGGCGGGAGTATGGGGCGTTATTGCCCTGAATACATTGAAAAACAATGGGTTGTGAGCGCTTATTCAGGTGAAACCCTTGTGGCCTTTGCCACGTTTCATCGGGGGCCACAGGACTGGTGTCTGGACATCATGCGCCAGAGCGCGGCTGCCCCGGACGGCACCATGCACGCGCTGGTGAACCACGCGCTGGAAGACGCGCAGGCGATGGGTGTGGCGCGGGTCAGCCTCGCCTCTATCATTGCCTGCCCCGATCCGGGCCGTGCCATTTGGCGGTGGGCGGCGGCTCGGGCCGTCATCCATGCGGGTGGCACCGGTTTGCGCCAGTTCAAGTCCGCCTTTGCCCCGCGCTGGGTACCGCGATATGCCGCCGCGCCGAACTGGGTGGCGCTGGCCCTAGGCCTGGCCGACATCGCGCGCACCATCCGCACCCCGGACCCGTTGCCTGTCGCAAATGCAAATACACCTCATCAAGAAGATGAGAATTATGAACTGGCTTCACCTTCGGCAGCATGACACATGACGGCATCACGCACGCAAGAGGTGTTGCCCCATGACCCATCCTGACCCATTGACCGCCCTTTTGGCTGAAAAGGGCACGCTTCTGGCAGATGGTGCCACGGGCACGAACCTATTTGCGATGGGCTTGATGTCCGGGGATGCGCCGGAGCTGTGGAATGAGGACGAGCCTGCCAAGATCCGCGCGCTGTATCAGGGTGCGGTGGATGCGGGCAGTGATCTGTTCCTCACCAACTCCTTTGGCGCGAATGCGTCGCGGTTAAAGCTGCATGATGCGGGACACCGCGCCTTTGAACTGAGCAAGCTTGCGGCTGAGATTGGTCGGGATGTCGCTGATGTCGCGGGCCGCAAAGTGTTGGTGGCCGGGTCGGTTGGCCCGACGGGCGAGATTATGGAGCCGGTCGGCAGCCTGACCCATGCCGATGCGGTCGAGATGTTTCACGAAACCGCGTCCGGATTGAAGGAAGGCGGAGCAGATATCGGTTGGCTTGAGACCATTTCGGCCCCCGAGGAATACACCGCCGCTGCCGAAGGCTTTGCCCGCGCCGGGCTGCCCTGGGTCGGCACCATGAGTTTTGACACGGCGGGCCGGACCATGATGGGTGTGACCAGCACCGATATGGTCGGGCTGGTCGCTGGTTTGGACTTTGCCCCCGTCGCCTTTGGCGCCAATTGCGGGACGGGGGCGTCAGATCTGCTGCGCACGGTGTTGGGCTTTGCAGCCACGGGCACCGAACTGCCCATCGTGGCCAAGGGCAATGCAGGCATTCCGAAGTATCACGATGGTCATATTCACTATGACGGCACGCCCGAATTGATGGCGGATTATGCCGAGATGGCGCGCAATTGCGGCGCGCGGGTCATCGGCGGATGTTGCGGGACGACCCCTGCCCATCTTGAAACGATGCGTGCAGCGCTGGATGAGCGACCCATTGGCCCTGCCCCCACTCTGGATCAGATCGTGGCCGCCCTGGGCGCATTTTCCTCTACCAGCGATGGCACCGGCGATGGTGATGGGCGGCCTGCCCGCAAGCGCCGTGGACGGCGCGCGGCCTAGAAAAGGCTGAGTTGCGCGCTGTCGGTGTGTGGTGGCCGAAAGAGGTCGGTGCGCATGGGCGGTGCAGTTTCCCGTAACCCGAGGCGTTTGAGCGCGATCTTGAACCGATGTTGCACCAGTTCGGCATAGGCCCCTTTCCCCCGCATGCGATGCCCCCAGCGCGCGTCGTAGTCGCGCCCGCCGTGCATGTCCCGCAGCTTGGACATGATGCGGCTTGCGCGATCCGGGTAATGCACGGAAAGCCATTCCTGCCAGAGCGGAGAGACCTCACGCGGCAGGCGCAGCATGATCCAGCTGGCGGTGCGGGCCCCGGCGTTCTTGCCCGCTTCAAGGATCGCTTCCAGTTCAGGATCGGTCAGCGCCGGCACCATGGGCGAGGCCATGATGCGCACCGGGATACCCGCCTCGGCCAGCCTGCGGATCATCGTCAGCCGCCGTTTGGGCGTGGGGGCCCGCGGCTCCATCTGGCGCGAGAGTTTGGGATCGAGCGTGGTGACGGAAATGCCCACCCGCGCCAACCCGCGCTGTGCCATACGGGCCAGGATGTCGATGTCGCGTTCAATCAGCGTGCCCTTGGTCACGATGGCGATGGGGTGGTTGCACGCCTCCAACACCTCAAGACAGGCGCGCATGATGCCGTAGTCCCGCTCGATAGGTTGATACGGGTCGGTGTTGGTGCCGATGGCCAGCGTCGCGACGCGGTAGCTCTTGCGCGCCAATTCCGCCCGCAAAACATCCGGCGCGGCGGGGCGCGCCACGAGCTTCGTTTCAAAGTCCAGACCCGGCGACAGGCCCAGATAGGCGTGGCTTGGCCGGGCAAAGCAGTAAACACAGCCATGTTCGCACCCGCGATAGGGGTTGATCGACCGATCAAAGGGCAGATCGGGCGAGCGATTGTAACTGATGAGGGACCGTGGACGTTCCACGCTCACCTCTGTCCGCAAGGCTGGCAGATCATCGTCCTGCGCCCAGCCGTCCGCCTCTGCATGGCGGCTCAACCGGTCATAGCGGCTGGCGGCGTTGGTCACCGCGCCGCGCGCCTTAGCCGTTCGGGTCTGCAGGTCGGGCTTCATGACGCGATTATAGAACACAACGGGAACACTCGCCAAGAGTCCACGGCGAGACAGTACCAAAAGTGCATACAATCGCACACGAAAACCAAACTTCGCGTCGCACCGGACGCGGGCCATGTCGCAATCCGGACAGTCCGCCTGCGACATTCTGAACGATATATTGGAAAATAGGCACCGGGTCCGGCACCCACGCATAAGGATCACACCATGTCCGAAGAAGACGACATCATCCTGTCCGAGCTCGACGATGAAGAGCTGGTCCAGCAGATGTTCGATGACCTCTATGACGGTCTCAAGGAAGAGATCGAGGAAGGGGTCAACATCCTGCTGGAACGGGGTTGGCAACCCTATGACATCCTGACCAAGGCGCTTGTGGGCGGCATGACCATCGTGGGCCACGACTTCCGCGACGGTATCCTGTTCGTGCCCGAAGTGCTGCTGGCCGCCAACGCGATGAAGGGCGGTATGTCGATCCTGAAGCCGCTGCTGGCCGAAACCGGCGCGCCACGCGTGGGCAAGATGGTCATCGGCACGGTCAAGGGCGACATCCACGACATCGGCAAGAACCTCGTTTCGATGATGATGGAGGGCGCGGGCTTTGAAGTGGTCGATCTGGGCATCAACAACCCGGTCGAAAACTACCTGGAAGCCATTGAACAGGAAGGGCCGGATATCCTCGGCATGTCGGCCCTGCTGACAACCACGATGCCCTACATGAAAGTTGTGATCGACACGATGGTCGAACAGGGCATCCGCGACGACTATATCGTGCTGGTCGGCGGCGCCCCCCTGAACGAAGAGTTCGGCAAGGCCATTGGTGCCGACGCCTACTGCCGTGATGCGGCTGTCGCAGTTGAGACGGCCAAGGAATTCGTGGCGCGCAAACACAACCAATTGGCGGCGGGATAACCCTGTCGCCTCCATGACGGAGGACGACATGCTGCTCAAAATCTGCGTTTGGCGCTTACGATTTACGTCCGGGGAATATGTATAATGTCCCTCGACAAGATATTCTTGATCCTGATCTGTATCGTCGCAGGGATCGCCGCCACCGGTGGCGCCGTCGCACTGCTGATCGCGGGCAGCCTGACCCACCCACTGCTTCTGATCGGGGCGGTGGTGATCATCGCATTTGCCATTTACGTTCTGTGGCGGTTGCTGTCCGAACGCTTGGGCAACCCTGCAGAAGACCACTATGACGGGATGAAACACTGATGCTTGTTGTTACGAGTGAAACGATTGCAGACCGACGCATCGTCGAAACCCTGGGCCTTGTCCGGGGCGCAACGGTGCGATCCAAGCATATCGGGACGGATTTTGTGGCCGGTTTACGCAACCTCGTTGGCGGGGAGCAGACCGGCTATTCGGCACTCATGGCCGGTGCGCGCGAACAGGCCCTTGATCGGATGATTGAGGCTGCAACGGAACTGCAAGCGGATGCCATCGTAGCCGTGCGCATGGAAACATCGGCCATCATGGCAGGCGCATCCGAGATCGTGGCCTATGGTACGGCCGTCAAACTGGAATGATCACACCCGACGACACCGTTCTGTCACCAAGGACTGCCGGAGGACACAATGCTGCTTGAAACACCCGGTTGCGATTTCGGAGACCCTGCCCCAGACTTCAATCTGCCCGATGCGCACGGACAGATGCACAGTTTAAGCGATGTTTCAGGACCGCACGGCGTTCTCGTCGCGTTCATATGCAACCACTGCCCCTATGTCGTGGCGCTCGCGGACCGGCTTGCGACGGATGCCAAGACCCTGCGGGATGAAGGGATCGGGGTGGTGGCGATCAACGCCAACGACTACACTGCGTACCCTGCGGATGCGCCGGACAAAATGCCCGGATTTGCCGAAAAACACGGGTTCGAGTTTCCCTACCTGATCGACGAAGACCAATCGGTCGCCCGCGCCTATGGCGCCGTGTGCACGCCGGATTTCTTCGGCTTCAGCGCGGATGGCCTGCTGCAGTATCGCGGGCGTTTGGACGATGCGCGCATGGGCGACGCCAGCGATCGCACACCCGAACTGGTCAATGCCATGCGCAAGATCGCCGAAACCGGCGTCGGCCCGCGCGACCAGACGCCCAGCATGGGCTGTTCGATCAAATGGCGCTGAGCGACGTGGCCCTGAACGAAGACGGACTCGCGGCTGACGGCGCGGGGCGTATCCTGCTTATTGCATGCGGTGCGCTGGCGCGGGAAATCCTGGACCTCAAGGCGATGAACGGCTGGGACCACATGGACCTGACCTGCCTGCCAGCCAAATACCACCTCTACCCCGAGAAAATCACCCAAGCGGTACGCGACAGCGTTGCAAAACACCGCGACACCTACGACACGATCTTTGTTGTCTACGCCGATTGCGGCACTGGCGGACTGTTGGAGGCAGCCTGCGACGATATGGGTGTCGAGATGGTGGCAGGCCCGCATTGCTACAGCTTTTTCGAGGGAAATGAACGCTTTGTAGCGCAAAGTGAAAGTGACATCACCACCTTCTACCTGACCGACTTCCTCGTCCGCCAGTTCGAGGCATTCGTGATTAGGCCAATGGGCCTCGACCGCCACCCCGAGTTGCGGGATATGTATTTCGGCAACTACGACAAGCTGGTCTACCAGGCCCAAACAGAAGATCCGGCCCTGACAGACAAAGCGCGCGCCGCTGCCGAAACGCTCGGTCTCGCCTTCGAGCGCCGGTTTACCGGCTACGGCGACCTGCAAACGTCACTGGCCGCGCTGTAGTCCTTCGCATGCACAGTCGAGCTGCTCACTTTTGCTGATGTCGGCGACGAACGAGAACGCCTGCTGGGCCCCATCTATGATGCGTTGCCGCGCGCGTGGACCGTGCCCAACCTGTTCGAGCGTCGAGATCAGCGCTCTCCAGCGATGCGCTGGTGCAGGGCAACGCAGAAAGTGGTGCGATGCATTTGGGAGCGCAGTAATGACGTTGGTCCGCATGCTGTTGCGACCAAACGCTGCGCCGTGCGCGACGTAGAGTGCACCCAAAAGCGCCTGGCGGCCTTGAAGGGCGAAACGGGGTTCTGGCGGTGAAACAAGACAAACATCTTGCTGCAACGCAACACACTCCGCCTTCAGGTGAAACTCGGGGAACAGGTTTACCGCGTTTCGCGCAGTCTCGATTGCACCGTAAAACTGCGCAAAGACACCCAGCGCGCTCTGATACGCTGCCTGCGTGAGATCCGCATGCATCAGGCACGACAGCAGGGGATCTCGATGCAGGGCATCATGTATCTGACGTGTGGCTTGAGCCACCTCACTGCGGACGTCACCAATCGTAAGCTGGATCATAGCTGCAACTCTGACAGCGCCTCGGCCAGCGCGGATTTCCGCAGGGGTTTCTGAAGCACGGGGGTATCGGGAAACCGATCTTTCTGCACCTCGTCAACGCCGTAGCCGGTCACAAAGACGAACCGCGTACCCAATTGCTGTAACTCCTCAGCAATGCAAAGTGACGTGTCACCATCGGACAGGTTCACATCCAGAACAACAAACTCTGGGACATTTTGCTAGATGGCTTGCAGGGCATCGCGGCTCGAATTCACAATCTGTACGTTTTCGAAGCCAACGCTATTCAGCGTGGCCAAGGTGTCCATGGACACAACGAAACTGTCCTCGACCAAAAGACATGAGAGCGTTGCACGATCCCTGAGGGTGCTTGATCGTTCAGCTGTCGTTGACGCGGTCCGTTTCAGGACGTCCGATTGGCTCACGGCGTCTGTGATCAAGGTGCTTGGGAGTTCCAAAACGCATTTGAAACCGTCTCTGGCGTAGTCGCGCAGTATCGTGCCACGAAAATCATTCGGAACCGCGTTGTCGAGCAGGATCGAGCCGAATCCCATCCGGGTTGGCGGGGTCACAAGTGGCCCGTCGCGTTCGGTCCAGAACAGCTTTAGCCGTCCCTCGTGCAGCATGATTTCAATGTCGAGCGACCCTTCGGAAACCGACAAGGAGCCATATTTCGTTGCGTTGGTCATAAGTTCGTGAATGACCAGCGCAAAGATAGGGGTGACCTCAGGTTGCAGTCCCACTTTGGGCCCGTTGATCCGGACACGGTCGGATTGACCGCTATGCGCGCGCCCCTCCTGTTGCAGAATGCTCTGCACACTGACCAGTGCCTCGGGTTCCTCCACGGCAAGTGAGTGTGCATTGGCAACGGCTTCGATCCGCGCTTCGAGCGTATTCACGTAATCATCAATTGAACTCGACGTGGCGCGTGATTGTCGCGACAACGACCTGATGAGTGTCAGCAGATTGCGGATGCGGTGGTTCAGCTCATTGATGAGCATCTTCTGCTGGCGCGTGGTCTTCTCGATAAGGGCCTTATACTCGGAGGAGTTCATCAGGATCGACCAGACGTCGCTGGCGATGCGGTCCTGTTCCTGTGTCCAGGCCGCCGACGTGCCGCGCACCGTCTCTTTGTAAGCGGCAAAGGATCCACGTGGCCGCAATCGCGCATCCGCGCCGGTTCCGACAATCGTCTTTTCCGGGATCCCGGCCCAGGTTGTCATTTGCTCTCTGTCACGCCGGAAAAACGCCACGAGATTGTCGTTGCTGATAGGCGTGAGGTGCATACCCGCGATCTCCGTGCCAAAAGCAGCGACCAAGTTGGGTTAATCCTCGTTCAGCTTCGCGGTGGCAACGGCTTCAGTCTTTGCGTTGGCAAATGTCATCAGTGTGTTAATCGCGGTGCTTGGCGGGACCAAACCGCAAGACTGCACAAACCCCTCCTTTACCAGAAGCGCGCCATCTGCCTCCATCGCGTCTGTCAATTGTTCGAGCAGTTGTATGCCCAAGCGAATGTCTGCTTCACCAGAGGACGCGACATTCGTAAGCTCCGACCTTAGCGCGTTTGCCTGACGCAAGCGATCCAGTCTGTCCCGTTGCAGAAGCGTGGCAAGTTTCAACCCGAAGAAATGGACAAAGTTCCGGCACACTTCGCGCACGCTTTGTGTCGGAACACGCGGTATCGGGTGATGCAGCGCAATCATGCCCCACAGCTCATCATTGACAACGACATTCAGTGTAAATGTCGCCTGCGTGCCCATGTTTCTGAGGTATTCCATGTGCACCGCAGACACGCCACGCAGGTGGGCTTGGGTCATGTCCAACGGTAGCATGTCAGCGCTGGCCGCCAGGATGGGCACATTCGGCGCGCTTACATCGGCAATGTAGCGAAGCGGAACACGGGCCATAATCGCGCGGGCCTGCGCGGGTACATCCCATGCCGGGAAGTTCAGCCCCAAGAAAGAATCCAGCCCTCCGGACAGCGCCTCCGCCCGGATGGTTCCGTTGCCTTCGCCATCAAACTCATAGACCATGATGCGCTGGTAGCCAGTGAGTGCCTGCAACAGCCGCACGGCCAGCTGGAACAGCGCATCTGCCTCATCAACATTCTGAAGGCGCGCCGTTGAAAAGGCGAGTTGCTTGAGTGCATCGCCGGACATCGACGCCTGGTTTTCGGCTGGTTCGAATTCAAAGATCGTCGCTGATCCTGCCGCGGCGGCCGATGCGATCAGGTCCGTTTGGCCAATGCGCACAGGATCAAGCAGTCTGGTATCCTGCTTCAGGAAACTGGGAAGCAGGCCATTGACCATATCATGCCGCACACCGGTGGGAAAAACGTCGTTGATGTTTTGACCCAGCACATCACCGCAGTCCAAGCCCGTCACAGCCGCTAGGTTTGTGCTGGCGTGTGTCAGACGCAAGCTATCATTGTCGAACGCCATCAAGGCACCGTGGCCCTGGATCGAGCCGGGGATGTGCACCGGTTCTGATGCGCAGTGTTTCAGCGCCCGTTCAATGTCTTGCGTGACATCTTGTGATTTCATGTCGGTCTGGGCCTTTTCTCAAAGCGGGAACTTAACGCCTAGGTAAGGATAGTTCATGTTCCATTAACGTCCCGACCGATGGGCGCGGCAATTCGCCCTTTGGTTGCACAGTCGTAGCGGGACAACCAAGACGAAGACAAAGCTATTGCAGGAGTTGTTCCCTCGCGGCTTTTGCCGATTTGGGTAAGCCACATAAGACAGCGGACACATTCAGGGCACTAGAACACCGAACTCTGCCGGATGCTTCGCACTGGACAGCTGACACGGTTCCAATCGTCTTTGGTTCGCGTGGCCGCATCGCACTTCGTCCGGTGGACCTGCCGGCTACCAACTTCTCGGATGGCCAGCAAATAGTCCAACCGCCTGATCTTGTCGGAAAAGAAAATGTGCGATTGTCAACGCAGAAAGCTTGGGAAGCCTTGAAGCGGCAGGCTGTCTTACTCATCAATAAAAATGAAGCGCGCCGCCGCATTGCGTCCTTTGGATCAGGCAGCAGCTACGGATTGGATTCGCTCGATCATCGCGCGCAAACCGTTTGACCGCTGCGCCGACAAATGATCATTCAGACCCAGCCGCGTCATCTCTGCCCGCGCATCGACAGCCCGTACGTCGTCCAATGTCAAACCATTGTACAAACGCCGCAAAACGGCGATCAGCCCCTTGACGATCATGGCATCGCTGTCGCCGTCAAAGTGAAACACGCCATCCTCCACATGCGGGTGCAGCCAGACCTGGCTGGCACAACCGTCAACCTTGGTCGCGGGCACCTTAAGCGCGTCGGGCAGCGGCTCCATCGCCTTGCCCTGTTCAATGACGTAGCGATAGCGGTCTTCCCAGTCCTCAAGGAACTCGAAATCCTCGACAATCTCTTCGAAACTCGGCGTTGCCATCGGTTGCCCCCGGGAATAGTCGTAGCCTAGGTGAAGTATGCGCCTTGGCCGCAAAGGTCCAGAGCGGCAAAGGATGCTTTTCAAGTGCCGCCGCTTCCGTTACCAACTTGCCAAGAGCAAAGACGCGAGCGGACGATGCCCAAGATCCTTCCAGCCCTTTTGGTTGCCACCTTGACCCTGTCGGCATGCGCCACGGTGCGTGACAGCCGGGTAAACCCGTTCAACTGGTTTGGAAGCAGCCGGTCGGAGCCGATCCGGACCGATCCGCGCGCAGCAACCAACCCACTGATCCCCGAAACGACCCGCGCTGGACTGTTTTCGAACCTGCGTGACCAGGCCGAGGTTTACGTTGGCACACCCATCGATCAGGTCACAGATCTGGTGATCGAGCGCGTGCCGGGCGGTGCCATCGTGCGGGCCACTGGTATCGTGGACGAGGATCGCGCATATGACGTGCGCCTGACCACTGAAAGCGACGAAAATGTGCCCGTCGATGGCGTGCTGACCTACCAGATGCGCGCCGTCCATACCGACCGTCCGACCCGCACACTCAGCCAGCGGGTCCGAACTGTCACCGCCGCGCGGCGTTTGACCGATCAGGAACTCGCGGAAATCCGGGTGATCCGGGTCGAGGGCCGCCGCAACGCCCAAAGCACAACCCGCCGCTGACGCGCACACGCGCGCGCATCTGTCAGTCGAGCGGGATGATCTGAACGTCAGCCCCGTTGGCCGTAAGCGCGACTTGCCCATCGCACAGGCGCAACGCATCCGTGCCAAACACCTCGGACCGCCAGCCGTGCAGCGCAGGCACGTCCCGCACACCTGCGGCCAGCGCATCCAGATCCGCCGCCGATGCAATCAGCTTGGCTGCAACGCCCGCACTTTCGGTCTTGGCCTTCAAAAGCACGCGCAGCAGGTCCGCCAGTGCAGGGTTCACCTGCAACTTTTCACGCGACTTGTCGGGGCGTGGCATGGCGTCCGGGTCCATCTCAACCCCGCATTTCACGGCGGCGAGGATCCCGTCAGCGATGTCGCCCTTGCGCGCCTCACGCAACAGCAGCCGTGAACGGCCAAGGTCTTCGTAAGATTTGGGCTTGTTGCTGGCCAGCTCGACCAGCGCGTCATCCTTGAACACGCGATTACGCGGCACATTGCGGGACTGCGCATGCGCCTCGCGAAAGGCTGCAAGCTCTTTGACCACGGCAAGAAAGCGAGCCGAATTCGTTCGGGTTTTCACCCGTTTCCAGGCGTCTTCGGGCTGGATGATATAGGTTTCAGGGCTCAGCAGCGTTTGCAACTCTTCTGACACCCAGCGCGCGCGACCGCTGTTGTTCAGCTTGGTCGACAGGAATTCATAGATCTCCCGCAGATGCGTCACATCCGCGATGGCATAGGTCTTTTGCGCGTCTGTCAGGGGCCGCCGCGACCAATCGGTAAAGCGCGATGTCTTGTCGAGCGACTGTTTGGCGATCTTGCGCACCAGCGTCTCATAGCCCACCTGCTCGCCAAAGCCGCAAACCATCGCGGCGACCTGCGTGTCGAACAGCGGCTCGGGAAAGACCTGCGCATCGACGTAAAAGATTTCCAGATCCTGACGCGCGGCATGGAACACCTTGACCACCGATGTGTCCCGGAACAGGTCGTAAAGTGGTTCCAGCGACAGATCCTTCGCCAGCGGGTCCACCAATACTGCGCTGTCCTCGTCAGTGCCCGGCATAGCAAGCTGAACGAGGCAGAGTTTGGAGTAGTAGGTCCGTTCGCGCAGGAACTCGGTGTCCACGGTCACATACGGGTGCGCGCGCGCCTCGGTGCAGAAGTCGGCAAGCGCATCCGTTGTCGTGATGGTTCTCATATGCGGTTCTTTTTGTTGCTTTTCACCGTCTGGTTGTTTGGTCCTACACCAACTCGCCGTCGCTGGCTAGAGCATCAGGGGCGTGCTGTCCCCGGCGGTGAACCGGCGCAACACTGCCGGATAAAGCTTATGCTCCTGCACGAGCACACGGGCGGCCAGCGTATCGGGCGTATCGCCTTCCTCAACAGGCACGCGCGCCTGCCCGAGGATCGGGCCATCATCCAGTTCCGGCGTAACAAGGTGCACGGTGCAGCCATGCTCAGTCTCGCCCGCCTCAAGCGCACGGGTATGCGTGTGCAGGCCGCGATACTTCGGCAAAAGCGACGGGTGAATGTTCAGCATCCGTCCACGCCACGGCGTCACAAAGCCTGCCGTCAGCACACGCATGAACCCGGCAAGGCAAATCAGGTCCAGATCATAGGGCAAAAGCGCTTCGTTAATCGCGCCCTCGAACGCCGCGCGGTCGCGGCCATAAGGGCGATGATCGACGACGACCGTGGCCAGGCCCGCCTCCTGCGCCCAGGTGATGCCACCTGCGTTCTCGTTGTTCGACACCACAACAACAGGGGCTGCCGGATGCGTGGCGTCCATGTCTTCGACCAGCGCACGCATGTTCGAGCCGCCGCCGGAGACAAAAATCCCAACCCGTTTCTTCAAAGAAGGGAACCCGTGTAAGTGACGCCCTGCCCTGTCCCAACAGTGCCGATGCGCGTGACGGCCTGGCCTTCGGCTTCCAAAGCGGTCGTCACTGCCGCTTGCGAGACCGCATCGACAACCACCACCATGCCGATCCCCGCGTTGAAGGTCTTGAGCATTTCCGGCTGATCCATGCCACCCTGCGCTGCGAGCCACTGGAAGACGGGCGGCAGTGCCCATGTGTCCAGATCCACGGTCACACCCAAACCTTCGGGCAGCACGCGCGGCAGGTTCTCGGTCAACCCGCCGCCGGTGATATGGGCAAAGCCATGCACGCCACCTGCCTTGATCGCCGCTAGCGCGGCTTTCACATAAAGCCGCGTGGGCGTCAGCAGCGCTGCGCCCAGCGTGCCCTCGCCCCAAGGGCAGGCATCGTCCCAACCAAGGCCCGACGCCTCGACAATCTTCCTGACCAGCGAATAGCCGTTGGAATGCACGCCGTCCGAGGCAAGGCCCAAAAGCACATCGCCCTCGGCCACGCTTGCGGGCAGTGCCGTGCCCCGCTCCATCGCGCCGACCGAAAAACCGGCCAAGTCGAAATCGCCCGCCGGGTACATGCCGGGCATCTCTGCCGTCTCGCCCCCGATCAAGGCGCAGCCCGACGCTTCGCAACCCCGCGCAATCCCTTCGATGATGCGCGCGGCCTGATCCAGCTCCAGCTTACCCGTGGCGAAATAGTCTAGGAAGAACAGCGGCTCCGCGCCCTGACACACCAGATCGTTCACGCACATCGCGACCAGATCGACGCCCACGCCGTCCACGTTTCCAGTGTCAATAGCGATGCGCAGCTTGGTGCCCACTCCGTCCGTGGCTGCGACCAGAACCGGATCAACAAAACCCGCCGCTTTCAGATCAAAGAGCCCGCCAAAGCCGCCCAGACCAGAGGCGACACCGGGCCGTTTCGTGGCTGCAGCAGCCGGTTTGATGCGGTCCACAAGTGCGTTGCCTGCGTCAATATCCACGCCCGCATCGGCGTATGTCATTCCGTTCTTGCCCTGCGCCATCGCTGTCCCCGTCCGCTGGTTGCGCACCTGCTAGACCAACGGGCCGTCCGGTGCAACGGACGTCTTGACGCCACCGCGCGTGCCGCATACGCATCACGCATGGCGGGCCTGTAGCTCAATTGGTTAGAGCAGAGCGCTCATAACGCTTTGGTTGCGGGTTCAAGTCCTGCCGGGCCTACCACATTCTCCGCCGATCTCACGCTTTGCGCACGTGCCAACCGACGATCATGGTCACAACAGTGTCGCCCGTGTCGTCGCGGATATCGACGTTGATGTCGAACGCTGTTTTGCCGACCTCTTGCAATTCCTTGACCAACTCTGGCCCTGGCCGTTCGGTCTTGGCATGCGCCTCAAGCCGCCCCTTGGCGATCTTGACGTAGGAAATCTGCGCCCCCGATGCCACGGGGCGCGCCTGAAAGATCATCGGGCCAAAGGCACCGGCCAAAGCCGCACCCGAAGCCGCCTCGCCAAGCGTGAACATAGCACCCGCGTGCTGGGTTTGGATGTGGTTCGAGGTCTCCTGCCGCTGATCCAGCGCCGCGACGCCCAGCCCGTCGCCCACCTCAATCAACTCTACACCGACGTGGTTGGCAAAGGGCACGGCTTTGCCCAACTGCTCGCGGATCATGTCGTATGGTGTCATGTCAGGCTCCTTGGCTGGTTTGCGCCAGTAAAGCCGGTTGGCGCAGCGCAGCAAGCGTGCCGCTGCGGCAAATCAGCGGGCAATGACGATGTCAGCCCGCAACCCACCCAGTTTGCTGCTGTGTCCAAGCCGCAGGGTGCCCCCATGCCCACGCGCGATATCTGTCGCGATGGCAAGGCCCAGACCCACGCCCGACCCCTTGTCCTGATTGCGCGCCGGATCCAGCCGGGTGAACGGCCGCTGTGCGTCCGCGCGCTGCTCCTCGGGAATGCCCGGCCCATCATCTTCGACCCGGAAGCGAAGCGACTTTTCGGTGATCCGCACCGACACTTCCGCGCGCCCGCCATAGCGGACAGCATTGGACACAAGATTGTCGAGTGCCCGACGCATGGCCAGCGGACGCAAACGGACGGTGCCCGCGCCCTCCACCTCCGCCAGCGAAACGGGCTGGCCCGCACGCTGTGCGTCTTCGACCACCGTCGTCGCAAGCGCGACAGGGTCAGTACGCTCAGGCTCGCCCTGCCCGTCGCCTTTGGCGAAGTCGAGGAAAGCGTCGATCATGCCCTGCATGTCATCCACATCCTGCTCCAGCGCTTCGCGGTCATCGTCTTCCAGCATCGACAACGACAGCCGCATGCGGGTGAGCGGCGTGCGCAAATCATGACTGACCCCCGACAGCATCAGCGTGCGGGTTTCAATCTGCCGCTCGATCCGGTTGCGCATGTCTACAAATGCCGTGCCCGCCGCTCTCAGTTCAGACGCCCCAGCTGGCGAAAATGGGATATTGCGGCCACGGCCAAAGGCTTCGGCAGCACGCGCAAGCCGCCGAATGGGCCGCAACTGATTGCGAAGATAGACAAAGGACACCATCGTCGTAAGGATCGAAAAGAACACCATATAAACCAGCAATTGGTGCGGATTACGCGCAGAGATACGCCGCCGGTCGAACGTGATTGCGACCGGCCCCGTGCCGGTATCGACCGCCAACCTGACCGCAGCACTGCTCGACAAATCAAAGGACCGGATCTCGGGCACCTGCTCGCTCAGGCGCCGAATGACCACTAAGCCGGAAAAATCATCCCAGTCACGACTGTTCGGCGCCTCCAACTCGGGCGCAGGAATACGTTCCACCCGCATATCGAGCGGATCGGCGACATCCGCTGTTGCGACTTGCACATCCGCACCTCGCGGCAGATCAGAGAGGTCTTGCAGCACCAACCGGATCTCGCGCACAACGGTGTCCGCCATCTGCACGGTCACCCCCTCAAAATGGCGCTGCGCAAAAAGGACAGACACCACGACTTGCACCACGACCACAGGCAGCAGCAGGATTAGCGCGGCCCGTGCATAGATACCGCGCGGCATATAAAGTTTGAGCCATGCAAAGGACATGCGCTAGAGCCTATCTGGCCACGCCCGGGGACGAAAGAGACCATGACACCACCAGACGATTTTGACCCGATCATCGGAGTGGCAGAGGTGATGGAACAAGGGCTGCGGCGCATTGTGGCACCGAACCCGTCGCCCATGACCTATCGGGGCACCAACACATATCTGGTCGGTGAAACGGCCCTGGCGGTGGTGGATCCCGGCCCGGATAACGCAGACCATCTGCACGCAATCCTGCAGGCGGTTGAGCCGCACCAGCATGTCTCGCACATAGTGGTCACGCACAGTCATCTGGACCACTCCCCCCTCGCCCGCGCCCTATCGGACACCACAGGCGCGCCCATCTTGGCCTTTGGCGACGCAACCGCCGGACGGAGCGACATCATGCGGCAGCTTGCAAAGGCGGGCCTGTCAGGCGGTGGCGAAGGTATCGATAAGGAATTCGCCCCGGATCAATGCCTTGCAGATGGTGATGTGATCTCAGGCGCGGATTGGCAGCTCGAAGTCCTCCACACACCCGGACATTTGGGCAATCATATCAGCCTTGGATTTGGCGACGCCTGTTTGACAGCCGATCACGTGATGGGCTGGGCCAGTTCGCTCGTATCACCTCCGGACGGAGACCTGACAGACTTCATGTCATCCTGTCACAAGCTGATGCGGCGCGATTGGCGCGTGTTCTACCCAGGCCACGGAGCACCGATCACCGAGCCCAAGGCACGTCTGCTATGGCTGATCGAACACCGGCACACCCGTGAACGCGCAATACTCGATGCGCTCAACGACGGACCAGCAACAGCGGCTGACATTGCGGACGCGGTGTATATCGACACGCCGCGTGCATTGCTGCCTGCTGCCACCCGAAATGTACTGGCGCATCTTGTTGATCTGATGGGAAAATCTCGGGTCCACCCGCTTGATCCGCTCAGCGCAAACGCGCGCTTTGTGCGCAAATGAGCGACAAGAATATTTTTCGCGCCGACGACGCAAATCCCTCTGGACGACCTGAATCGCCCTTGCTATACGGCGCAAACCGTTCCGGCGTAGCTCAGCGGTAGAGCAGTTGACTGTTAATCAATTGGTCGTAGGTTCGATCCCTACCGCCGGAGCCACAATTCACATTAACTCATTGATTTTATTGAATTTTCTGGATTTCTTGGTTGAAATCCCTTCAGCGGGGCCATGATTCCCGCAACATATCCCGCAACAACGGACCATATTGCTTCTAAGCGAACCGTTCAAAAAAGTTCTGTAGCAGCGTCTCGATGTGCGCTGCAGACTTGTTTGCGCTAACCTTGAGACTATTCGGATGACCGCAGCCATTGCGAAGCCCGAGCGCCTTCTGCAACTCCTCCTTGGCGTTCTTGCCGATAACAGAGATTGCAGCGATCCGGTTCAGAAAATCGGCCTCACCCATCCTGCCGAAGTCGTCCGACGTCTTGGCGGTTTTCCATCTACCGTCTACCCGCTTCGCTTCGGTATTGAACGCAGACAAATGATGCGAATGAACATACTTGTGCAAGACGTCCATTGCTCCGAGCCAAGCCATTACGATGGCCGAGCGATACAGTTCTGCCTCGTGACATTTGATCGCTTCCTCTACGAAATGGCGAGTTTCGACGTCGGTGATCTTGTCGAGATGTGCCCGAAGGTCCACTGCTACCTGCATGGCGGCTGAAGCCCTCCCGCCATTGCTCTCGCGTTGACGAGAACAGCATACGCTTAGCCTGCGGGGATAGATGGTCGCAGTTTACGTGGACGATAAGGCGCCCTTGTTTTTGAAGGTAGAACAGATCGGCGTCCTTCTGGATTAGACGCCCAGTGATTTCACCCTGGTTCTGGCCGTTGTGGGTTAGGACAATGGGCTTCAGGTTGTCGACGAAAGCACGCGACGGCGCCTCGTTGGACGGTTTGCCATCCTTCTTCAGTTTGCGGGCGAGGACCCAATACTCGACGCCGATCTCCCCGTGGTCCCCCAGAGAGACGTTGAACGTAGGGAGCCGGTAGTGATCTCGGGGCCCTTGGCGGTACCGTCGTCGCCGTCGTCCACGGCACCGTTTAGGGCGTTCCGGGAGCCCTTGATGGTTCGATTCCAGCCGTGGACTCGGTTCTCGAAGCGGATCGGCGCGACCGGGTCGAAAAGGACCCTCTGTAGCGCCCCGTACAGGCTCTTCGGTCCGATGGAGGAGGTACAACCCGAGAGGTCGTAGCCGAAGTGCCTGACCACGGTTCCGCGCTCCGGGTCCCCGTCCTCGACCTTCGCGGTTAGCAGCCCACCGTCGCGGGTCAGATAGACGTAGCGTCCCGTCTTATACTGGTCCGCAGGGAGGTCCTGGTACCAGACCACCGTGAAGGCGATCTCGTCCGAGCCGACAGCACGCGAGGCGATCAAGACGTACTTCGAGAAGACCAGGGTACTGGAGCCGCCTTGACCGTAGGTACCCGCGAGATAGTGCTTCTGTATCTTGTTACTCTCGTTGAGACTGAGGATCGTACCTTCCATCTGCTCCGGCGCGATCCCAGTGCCCCTATCGATGACGGTCAGCAATCGTGATTGCCAGCCTTCGCCCTCCTCAAGGCGAACCACCGTCTCCGCCGCGAGGCGTTGACGGTCACCCGTGCCGAGGGCGGAAAGTTCGCCCTTCATCGGCACCCCTAGCCAATGTGCAGCCGCTTCGCGAGGCGAACCGCTTTTGGGCTTGCCATCGTGCTGATCGTGTTCGTACTCCAAGATCGCGTCGTGTGCGTTCGTCACTCGCTCGATGGCAGAGCGAGCGGGGTCGCTGGCAACCTCGATGGCTCCACGGTTATTGTCCAGGCGACCGAACGGTACGAGGTCAACTGTCGGGTGCTGCCGACACTCGGCCAACACAGCCCTGACGTCCTCCACCTTCTCGGCAGCCATCAAGCGGTCAAGGATTGCTCGGTTTTCCATCTTGGCCTCCCCGCTCACAACTTAAACTTCGCGCCGACCTTGCCCTTTGGTGAGGCGAAGCGGGCCTCAACCTCGGAAACGGCGTCCTTCAGTGCCTTGACCACCTTCCTGACCTCGGCCTCATCCCATTCGTAGAGCGACCGATTAGACAGGTTGCCGATCCGGCCTATCGCATCGAGGGCCTTGTTCGTACGACTCTCAGCTAGATCGCGGAACTTCTCATGTTTCGCACTGGCCCTATTCGACATATTAGCGCTCCCGTCCATCATTTTCTCCACATACTCGGCGGCTCACGATGCACTAGACGTCGAGCCTCGTGCGATCTCTATGTGGGAACGCGACAGTTAATGTCAAAATATTCGTCGAAATATATATCGAATACTGACCGCTGGGCGGGTCGAAAACGGCAAAGTATCTGCTCAAATGAAAAAGGGCGCGTCAAAGCGCGCCCGAGATGGTTTGGTAGTCTTTTGTGTTCTTGGCTCTATGAGTTTTCGCCTAAACCCTTGATTTTCTGCGCATCGGCACGTCACCACCACAGAGCTTGTGCGGTTACCCGCGCAGACCGCAACATCGGCAGCTTCTGCATCAATGTACGTTCCGGCTTGTGGGCGGACTTTGCGACCGGCGGCAGCGGCGGAGATATCATTTCTTTTGTCGCCTACGTCCGGGGAACGCGTCAGATCGAAGCCGCGAAAGAGCTTGCTGGTATCCTGGGGATCGACAATGACTGATGCCCCCTTTTTTCCCCGCGACATGGTCTTCAATGACTCGGACATCACGCCTGAATGCGAGATCATTGAAAGGGTTCCTGCTGATTTTCCCGCGCCTAATTTGGTTCTGGATAGTCGGGACCTTGAAGCGATCTACGGGTATCAGCACGCAGATGGCGTCTGCGCGTGCTACATCGCAAGTTACATGGACGGCAATCGTGGCAAGATCTTCCGGCCGGTAACCCTCTGGCGCAACATGCACGGCGATCCGATGTGGCACTTCAAGGGTCTTGCAAGGGCGGTGGCCCTTGTTCAACTTGGTCGAGCTGTCGCAAAGGCCCGATACGCCAGTACTTCTCTGCGAAGGAGAGAAATGTGTCATTGCGGCCGCGAGAGCATTCCCCGGCTATGTTGCCACGACATGGATGAATGGTGCCCAGGCCATCCGCAAAACAGACTTCGCGCCACTCATCGGTCGCAGGGTGATCGTTCTGCCCGACAATGATACGCCCGGGCGAAAGGCAGCTGAGGCTTTGTAGCAAATTCTGGCAGACGTGGGCGCCCGGGAAATTGTATGCCTCGAGCCAGAAGCCCTCGCCAGTCAGGTGTCTGCGGCATGCTTCCCGGGATGGGACATTGCGGACGCTATTGATGCCGGGTTCACAGTCGGACACTTGGAACAAGCACTCGCCGCCAACGTAGCGACACCCAAAGATGACGAAGAATGCCCGTTGGCGATTTTTCAAGAAATGCTGGACGAGCCCGGTTTGGAGAACCGCGACAACGAAACAGATATCGCGGAGCCCACTGAAGCCAGGGAACACGATTGGCTGGCTGATGCCTTTCTGACCTTCGGCGTGCAGGCGGCTTTGCACGGTGATTTTGAAGCTCGCCCTGACGCTCGGCACTGTGACATGGCCTGAACAGGATCGGACTGTCACAGGGGCCGAGACAATGGTCAGGTTCAGCACAGGCGGCCGCCCCTCGACCCCGATTAAGCCGACCTCAGTCTCCGCACATCCTCTCGATCCAACATACGAGCCCGTCCTTGGGCCCATTCTCAGCGTCAAGATGTATGGACGGCAGGACCGTTTGCTGGCGATGCTTCTGGAAGTGTTGTCGCCCAGGTTGGACCAGCTCGAAGCGCGCGGCATGCTCGCGAAGTGGTTTTTTGTTAGATACGCGGACGGGGACACACATTTTCGCCTGCGCCTTTTTGCCGGCAACGCCGAGGGCTCTCAAGAGGTCCTTCAGCGCGTCGGCACGTTGCTCGACCGCATGATGCGCGACGGTCAGATCGACCGCTGGACAATTGAACCCTACCGCCGGGAATGGGCGCGCTTCGGCGGAAAGGCAGCGATGCCATGCGTCGAAAAACTGTTCAGCTTTGACAGCAAACAGGCCATCACGACGATCAAGGCACTGGCGGCCGAGGGGCGCTATACCGCAGACACCGCACGTCCCGCGGCGGTCGCTCTCACCCTCGGATGGTACCGGGCCGTGGCGATGACCAGGACACAGTCGCAGGATCTGATCAGGCACATGTGTCAACGATTGCGCACCAGCACGGGGGCCGAGCGCGGCGCATATCGGGAAGATGTGTCCGCCGCGATTGCCGCAATTAAGGAAGGCAGTTCATACCCGGCCCCGATGATCCACGCACAGAGTGCACAGCGCCTGACGCAGCTTGGCCAAAGCCCTCATTTTTCGACAACACTCGAAAATGTCACGACGTCCCTCATCAACATGTCGCTCAACCGGCTCATGCCCCACTGGTCGCGCGAGGAAGAGCACCGGATCTATCTTGCCGCGCAAACCTGCCTGCACGCCTATCCGGAGATATGGAACCAGGTTGCGCTTCAGGATGAACAAACGCCACGCGCCCTTGCAGGATGACCCCGCACCCAGCCGCATCACCAACCGGCGCCGCGCCCAGGCGGTGCCGGTAGCTCATCGTGTGGACAGCTGGCAACGCATGCGATGCGCCAATCCGATTGAACCGTGAGGCATAAAAACAGCTTCACCCGCACCGCGCGGCGCCGCATTCTGCGCGCAGGAGACAAGCACATGCAGAAAGATACCACTCCGCAGCCTACCCCACAAAGCCGAACCCTCGTGGCCCCGGGCGCCATTTCCCTGTCCGAAGCGCAGGCTTTCCTCAAACGCTGCTTTGCAGCGGCCTACCCGTCAATGGCGACGGCTGACATCCTAGACAACGTCGAAAGGGTCCAGACCGCCGAGATCCTCGCCGAAGATGTCGATGACCGACGGCTCGTTGCAGCGCGCAGCCAAGAAAACCTTGTCGGCATGGGCGTCGGTGTCCTGCGCCACGGCACGCTCTATGCGTGGGGCTTCTACGTCGACCCCGCCCTGCACCGGACCGGCATAGGGCGCCGTATCATGGCAGCACTTTGCGCGGATCTGGCGGATGACGCGATGGTTGAGGTGCAGGTCTATACCGAAAGCCACGATGCCATCGCTTTTTACACCGCGCTCGGCTTTACGACAGCCGGGCGCATCGAAACAGAACTCTTCCCCGGACACATGTGCACGCTCAGCATCATGGCCGCCAAACGCAGCACCCTGGAGATCTGACATCGCGGCTATAGACGGCGCCCCCCAACCAAACGAACGATATCAGGTCGGGATCTGTTGCTTCAAACGGGTAGAGCGCACAATTGCCACCTTCATGTCAAACTAGTGACCCTAACCCGATGCGTCCGGCGCGTTAAACCGGCTCTCCGCAATCAGCGCCTTGTACGCCGCCCTCAGCCGCAAAAACACCGGCCCGGCCACGCCACCGCCGATCACCCGCCCGTCAATCTCGAACACCGGGGTCTGCGCCCCGAAGGTGCCGGTCAGAAACGCCTCATCCGCGCTGTAGGTATCGACCAGCGAATAGTTCCGCTCGAACACCGGGATGCCCTCCGCCCGGCACAGATCAATCACCTTCTGCCGGGTGATCCCGTTCATGCAATAGTCCCCGGTCGAGGTCCAAACCGCCCCTTTCTTCACGATGAAGAAGTTGCAGGCGTTGGTCGTGTTCACAAAGCCAAAGGGGTCGAGCATCAGAGCCTCATCCGCCCCCGCCCGGACGGCATGGTTCAGGGCGATGATGCAGTTCAGCTTGGAATGCGAGTTCAGCTTCGCATCCTGCGTCAGCGGCAGACCCCGATGATGCGGCACCGTATGCAGCCGGATGCCACGCGCCACCACGCTCTCATCCGGTTTCGAATGCTCGGCGATGATGACGATGGTTGACCCCCACAGGCTCAGATGCGGATGCTGGAACGGCTTGGCCTTGCGGCCCCGCGTCACCATCAGGCGTACATGAACATCCGTGTGCATCTCATTGGCTTGCAACGTTTTCCACACCGCACCTTTCAGCGCATCCCGGTCCAGCCCAATGTCAATCTCGGTATAGGCCGCCGCCTCGAACAACCGATCCAGATGGTCGTCGAAAAACGGGATATGCCCGTCACAGAGGCGCAAACCTTCCCAGATCCCATCGCCCAACATGAACCCACTGTCATAAACGGACACAACCGCCTGATCACGCGGCACAATCTGGCCATCGACATAGATCAGAATGTGATCGTTGCGCTCATCAGCGGCGGCGTCATGGGTCGAGATGGGGGTGTCTGTCATAGGCACCGTCATGCCACCCCGCCACTGCACCGCGCAAGGCGCTTTGCACTCGGATGCGCCCTGCCCTACACCTGTGCCAAACACAGGGGAGCGGACGGACATGATCACACGGGACGGCACACTCGACGACGTGGAGCAGATGAGCGCGTTCCTGCAGGAGCTGACCGCCTTGGGCAAACGCACCAGCCGGGACGATCCGGACCACGTGCGCAACTATTACATCCTCGGCGAAAACAGGATTCGCCTGACCGTGGCGGAAGAGGACGGCACCATCCTCGGCTTCCAGGCCCTGAGCCTCGCAACACCCGGCAACCCGTGGGGGGTGGAGCCCGGCTGGGGCGTCATCGGCACCCATATCGCCCCCTCGGCCGCGCGGCGCGGTGTCGGACGCACACTTTTTCCCATCACACGACAGGCCGCGCGCGAGGCCGGTCTGTCCTCCATCGACGCCTCCATCGGTGCCACCAACGCCGAGGGCCAGGCCTATTACGAAGCCATGGGCTTCCGCACCTACCGCGAACCCGACGGGCTGGTCTGCAAACGCTACGACCTCTAGGCACGGACCCGTTTGCATGGGGCAAACACCTGCGCCATGGTGCGGCGATGACGACGACCTACACGATCCATTCCGACCGCCTAACGGCCACCTTCGACCCCGATGGCGCACGCATGCGCAGCCTGCACCTTGATGGCGGACCAAACCTGATCCTCGACGCGGATGAAGGCATCACCTCGGCACTGCGCGACACATACGGGGGCACCATCGTAGGGCCTTTGGCAAACCGGGTGCGCGGCGGCAAGGTGCCTTTGGGCGCCGTCGTTCACCAAATGCCCTGCAACGAAAACGGAACCACGGCGCTGCACAGCGGGCCAGATGGCCTCGACCGGATGCAATGGACGGCGAGCGCACAGGACAATGCTACACTGACGTTCACCTGCCACCTGCCCGATGGCCATGGCGGCCTGCCCGGCAACCGGGACGTGTCGGTCACGTTCACACTCACATCGAACACCCTGACGCTACGCATCGCAATGACCACGGACGCGCCCACACCCGCCTCCATCGCGCATCACCCTTACTGGCGGGTCACGGGCGGCCACAGCCTGCGCATCCACGCCGACCACTACCTGCCTACAGATGACGCAAACCTGCCCACGGGCCGCATCGCCCCGGTCGCGGGCACGCCTTTCGACCACCGCACCCCAAGGCCCATTGATCCCGGCACGGATCACAATTTTTGCGTGGCAGACATGACGTCACCGACCCCGCGTCCAATGGCGATCTTGCACACAAAGACCCACACGCTGCAGATCGACAGCACGGAATCGGGGCTACAGGCCTATTCCGGCGCGTTCCTGCCCGAGATCCCGCAGGCGAACATCGCCCCCCTCGCAGGCATCGCGCTGGAACCGCAGGGCTGGCCCGACGCCGTCAACCACACACATTTCCCGGATGTCATCGTAACGCCGGATCACCCTTACGTGCAGACCACGACATATAGGCTGACACCGCTGCTTAAGCGCGCCACATAATAGCCACATTTCAGCCATGACCTCGGCACAGACCCGTGCTGGGGTGAAGTGGTCGCATCCTGTTCGCGGCCAGCGACAAAACGTAAGAGGTAACGAAATGTCGAGCAAACCACGCCCCGAGGCGGCACAACAACCGCCGCAACCGCAACCCAAGAAAGAGTCCAAACCGGCCCCGGTGATCACGGACTACGCCAGCATCTAACGCGGCGTGACACCGCGGAGACGGCTGGATATGGTCGCGGCATGAGCGAGCCTGTATCCTCCATCCGCAACCTTGGTCCGGCCATGGACGCCGCCTGTGCCAAGGCAGGTATTCACGATGCCGAAACCCTCCGCACGCTAGGCGCCGACGAAGCCTATGCCCGGCTCCTGCGCAGCGGCATACGCCCTCATTTCATCGGCTACTACGTGCTCGTCATGGGGCTGCAGGGCCGCCCCTGGAACGACTGCAAGGGCGACGAGAAAAAGGCGCTGCGCAAACGCTTCGACGCGATCAAGGCGCAAGCCTTCGACAAGGACCTCAGCGCCTTTGAACGCGCGCTGGACGAGATCGGCGTGATCGCCAAACCCTGACACTTTGGGAACTTCCATCGCCGTCCCTAGGTCAGTTGTGCAAACGCAGCACAGCCGAAAGGACGGCACAACGGACCTGATCCGCATCATCCTCTGTATCGTTCTGCCCCCGCTGGCCGTGTTCCTGTAAGTCGGCATTGGCAAGCATTTCTGGATCAACATCCTGATGGCCCTTTTGGGCTACATCCCCGGCATCGTGCCCGCCGTCTGCATCATCGCCCGCACGCCAGAACATACCTGATCGAGCGGCACAACTTGACCATCTCGACCGCATCGCCCGGACCATGGACCGGGCGGTGCGCTTGCCCATAGTCGAGGTGCACGTGAGCCTCCACAGCATTCTCGGCCTGATCTCCGGCGCGTGCTACGTCCTGACCCTCAGGTCTGCGGGTTACATCGAACTGAGGGCGCACCGCATGCGTACACACGGTGCATTGAAAGCGCGCATGCTGGGACACGTCGGCATAGATGCCGTAATCGGATTCATCTCGCTGGTAGACGATCTCTCTGATATCGGTTGGAGAGCCAACACCCGCAACGCAGCCTTGTTGCAAAGGCATTTTGAACGACATCCAGAGCCAGCATCGCACGGTACGGTCACGTTCTATTAACCATCAATGGCCAAGCTCTGCCGGATACTACATCCGGTGGCTTTCCGGCAAAAGGGCACAACGCCGGTGTACAGGGGGTGCACAAGGGGTGTACGGGTGGTGCATAGGCGTCATCGACCCCAGAAGCGATAAAAATAAATTATTTTCAGATAGTTACCGAATGTACTTGAACTTCAAACACATCTAAAACAACATCCGTTGCGCGCACGCCCCATTAACCACTCATCAATCAACAAAAAACCGGCGCACCCGAAGGGCACGCCGGTGTATCACATCTGCACGGAAGGTGCGGCAGGCTTAGCCCACCAACTCCAGACCCGAGAAGAAGTAGGCGATCTCGACCGCAGCCGTCTCCGGCGCGTCCGACCCGTGAACCGAGTTCTCACCCACGCTCTCCGCAAACTCCGCCCGGATCGTCCCCGGCTCAGCGTCGGCGGGGTTGGTCGCACCCATCACTTCGCGGTTCTTGGCAATGGCGCCCTCACCTTCCAGAACCTGCGCCACGATCGGGGCCGACGCCATGAATTCGCACAGCTCGTCATAGAACGGGCGCTCCGCATGCACGGCATAGAATACACCCGCCTGCGCCTTGGTCAGATGGATGCGCTTTTGCGCCACGATGCGCAGGCCCGCCTCTTCGAACTTGGCGTTGATCGCACCTGTCAGGTTGCGGCGGGTGGCATCGGGTTTGATGATGGAAAAGGTGCGTTCGAGCGCCATTGGGTCTCTCCTGTCAGCGGCATCCGGGACCGTCCCGGTGCAAAATTCTGCGCCCCCGTATCACGGGGTTTTGGGCTTGGAAACCCCTGTCTCGCTTGTCTCCCAGGCCGCGGCGGCCAGTGCTGCAATCAGCGCCAGACCAAGGGTGATAAGCATCAAAAGCAGGAGCCCATCCGCCGTCGCCCGCCCGCTTAACACAGCCGTCGTCACCCAACTCAGCCCCGCGCCGACAGCCAGCACAATCGCACCGCCGAACCCCGACGCACTGCCCGCCAGATCGGGCCGCACCGACAGCGCTCCCGCATTGGCATTGGCCAGCGATAGGCCATTGCCGATCCCCACTGTCACCGTGCTCAAAAACAGCGGCCAGACCAGCGCCCCACCGCTAGCGTAGTAGGCAAAGGCCAAACCCAGCCCCGCAATCGGCACCACTCGGCCCAGCAGGATCAACCGCATCGGCCCCACCCGCTGCACCAGCCGCGCCGACACACCGGCCCCCAGGATGAACCCCGCCGTCGTGGACCCCAACCCGATCCCGATCTGCGCCGGGTTCAGCCCAAACACATCTGCCGCCACAAAGGGCGCGCCGGTCAGAAACATGAAAAACGTCCCAACCCCAAGGGCTTGCACCCCGACATACGCCCAGAAGAGCCGCGCGCGCAGCAGCGCCCCAAACTCCATCCGACGTCCCGGCCCGGGTGCATGCGTCTCGCTCAGGTCCCGCCAGCACCATACCAACAGTCCCAGCGCCAGCGCCCCATAGGTCACAAAAACCGACCGCCAGCCAAAGGCAGTGTCGAGCACTCCACCCACCATAGGCGCCAGCATCGGCGCAATCGCCATGGCCGAGGCAATCAGTGACAGCTTCGCCGCCGCCACGCGCCCGTCATACATATCCCGCACCACGGCAGAGGCGAGCACGCTGCCCCCCACAGCCACGGCCTGCCCTGTCCGCGCGATCAGAAACAGCGTGATGTTGTCCGCCATCGAACACAGCACCGACGCCACCGCGTAGACGACAAGCAGCCCGAGGATCACAGGCCGCCGCCCGACCCGATCCGACAGCGGCCCGATCAGCACCTGCAATACGGCAGCCGTCAGCATGTAGAGGGAAATGGACCGCCCCATGACCGCCTCCGACACCCCGAACGCTTCGCGCATCGCAGGCAGCGCAGGTAGAAACATATTCAGCGTCAGCACACTCAGCGCCGTCAGCAAAACGAGGGTCACAAGGTGGGGCGGCGTCCGGGTCATCCGCCGGGGCTAGCACGCCCCGCAACCCTCTGCTAGAGCGCGCCTATGCTGCGCATATCCGACATCACCTACGCCATCGCGGGCCGCCCCCTGTTCGAGGGGGCCAGCGCCGTGATCCCCGAGGGCCACAAGGTCGGCCTCGTGGGCCGCAATGGCACCGGCAAGACCACGCTTTTCCGTCTGATCCGCGGGGAATTGGCGCTGGAATCAGGCGACATCTCCCTGCCCTCTGGCGCGCGGATCGGCGGCGTGGCGCAAGAGGTCCCAGCCTCCGACACCTCCCTGCTCGACACGGTGCTGGCCGCGGACACGGAGCGCGCAGCGCTGCTGGCAGAAGAGACCGAAGACGCCACCCGCATCGCCGAAATCCAGACCCGCCTTGCCGACATCGACGCCTGGTCGGCAGAGGCGCGCGCCGCCACCATACTCAAGGGACTCGGCTTCGACGACGAAGACCAGCTCAAACCCTGCGCTGACTTCTCCGGTGGCTGGCGCATGCGCGTGGCCCTCGCCGCCGTCCTCTTTGCCCAGCCTGACCTCCTGCTGCTCGATGAGCCCACCAACTATCTCGACCTCGAAGGGGCGCTGTGGCTGGAAAGCTACCTTGCCAAATATCCCCACACAGTCGTCATCATCAGCCACGACCGCGGCCTTCTGAACCGCGCCGTGGGCAGCATCCTGCACCTCGAAGACCGCAAGCTGACCTACTACCAGGGCCCCTACGACCAATTCGCCCGCCAACGGGCCGAAAAGCTGGCGCTCGCCGCCGCCCAAGCCAAGAAACAGGAAGCGCGCCGCGCCCATCTGCAATCCTATGTGGACCGCTTCCGCTACAAGGCCGACAAGGCGCGGCAGGCTCAATCCCGGCTCAAGGCGCTGGCCAAGATGCAGCCGATCACCACCCCGCAAGAGGCTGGGCTGAAACGCTTTGACTTCCCCAACCCTGAAGAGCTCTCGCCCCCCATCATCCACCTCGACGGGTCCAGCACCGGCTACGGCGACACAACGGTGTTAAACAAACTGAACCTGCGCATCGACCAAGACGACCGTATCGCCCTGCTGGGTAAGAACGGTCAGGGCAAGTCGACCCTGTCCAAACTGCTCAGCGACCGGCTGCCCTCGATGTCGGGCAAGATGACCAAATCGTCCAAGCTGCGGATCGGCTACTTCGCCCAGCACCAGGTGGACGAGCTGCATATCGACGAAACCCCACTTGATCACTTGCGCCGCGAACGACCCGGAGAAAGCCCAGCCAAATGGCGCGCGCGGCTTTCGGGTTTCGGGCTCATGGCGGAACAAGCGGACACGGTCGTAGGCCAGCTATCCGGCGGCCAAAAGGCACGCCTGTCGCTCCTGCTCGCTACGCTTGACGCCCCGCACATGCTCATCCTCGACGAGCCGACCAACCACCTCGACATCGAAAGTCGCGAGGCGCTGGTCGAAGCGCTCACCAACTACACCGGCGCGGTGATCCTCGTCAGCCACGACATGCACCTTCTGGAACTTGTGGCCGATCGCCTATGGCTGGTGTCGAACGGCACCGTCAAACCGTTTGACGACGATCTAGAAACCTACCGCAAGCTCCTGCTCAGCGACGGCAAACCGGCCAAGACCCAAAAAGCCGACGCCCCAAAACCCAAGAAACCCAGCCGCGACGCGATCCTCGCCCTCCGCTCCGAAGTCCGCAAATCCGAAGCACGCGTCGAAAAGCTGAACCAGATGCGAGACAAGCTGGCAGACAAACTGGCCGATCCAAACCTGTACGAAGACGAAAACATCTCGGAAATGGAAGTCTGGCAAAAGAAGTATGCCGAGGTCATGGACGCCCTGGACCGCGCTGAAAGCATCTGGATGCAGGACCTTGAAAAACTCGAAACCGCCGAACGCGCCTGATCTTTCTTCTGGCCCAAAATACCTCGGGGGTTTGGGGGCAGAGCCCCCATTCAAGAATAAATCGAACGCGCCAAAGGCGCACATTTTGACACCACCATGATCGACACCGCCTTTCTCATCACCGCCTTCGTGACCATGTTCGTGGTGATCGACCCCATCGGGCTGGCCCCCTTATTCGTCGCCCTCACCCAAGGCGTCCCCGAACGCCAACGGCGCGCCATCGCCCTGCGCGCCTGCGCCATCGGCATGATCATCCTGATCGTCTTTGCCCTCTTCGGAGAGGCCGTGCTGGGCTTTATCGGCATCTCCATGCCCGCCTTCCGGGTCGCGGGCGGTGTCCTTCTGTTTCTGACCGCCCTCGACATGCTGTTCGAACGGCGCACCAAGCGGCGCGAAGATCAATCCGAAGATACCGACCACGACGATCCGTCGGTCTTCCCCCTTGCCATCCCCCTGATTGCCGGACCAGGTGCCATCGCGTCCGTTATCCTGCTCACCGGCCAGAAACCAGGGGTGGAGGGGCTGGCCCTTGTCCTCGCCATCACCGCCCTTGTTCTGGGCGTCTGCCTTGTCCTGTTCCTCGCCTCCGGCCTGATTGAACGCGCCCTTGGCAAGACCGGCATCACAGTCGTCACCCGCCTTCTGGGTATGCTGCTAGCCGCCCTGTCGGTCCAGTTCGTGCTGGACGGTCTGCGCAATTTCGGGTTGATGTCGGGCTGAAACCCATACGCACCTGACCTATATGAGCGGTATGAGCGGCGACAGCATTGCACAACTGATCTATCTTGGCACCTTCGCGCTAGTGCTAGGGGGCGGCTTCCTGCTGTCCACCAAGCTGAAACTCAGCCAGACCCTGCAGATGGCGGCGATCTGGGCGCTGATCTTCATCGGAGCCATCGGCGTGGTGGGCCTGTGGGACGACATCCAGGACGACCTGCTGGCCAACCAGACCCGGTTTGACGACAGCGGCACCATCATCATCCCGCGCAACTTTGACGGGCACTACTACCTAACGCTCGACATCAATGGTCAGGCCACGGATTTCATCGTGGATACGGGTGCGACAGACATCGTGCTGAACCGCGCCGATGCCGAGGCTGTCGGACTGGATCCGGCCAACCTGAACTTTCTGGGCCGCGCGGCAACAGCAAATGGTGAAGTGCGCACAGCCCCGGTTCGACTGGAAAGCGTGGCAATTGGTCCGCATGAAGACACCAACGTGCCTGCGGTCGTGAACGACGGCGAGCTGGGTCAATCCCTGTTGGGCATGGGCTATCTGCAGCGCTGGGGCCGGATCGAAATCGCGGGCGGAGAAATGACGCTGAGCCGCTAGGTCTCGGCCTTTTTCTCCCAGCGCCCGCTTTCCTCGGACCAATACTGCGCCGATGCGCCCGCGTCCTTCAGCGCCTTCCATTGCGCACGGGCGACGTTCAGCGCTTCAGGGTCGTTACCGTCAAACAGCACACACACCCGGTCGAGTGCTGCAACTTCCTCTGCCGTGACCTCTGCCCCGTCGATGGTCATGACGCAGGTCGCATTGTTGGCAGCCGGGCCGGTTGTCAGCAACACAGGCTGATCCGCATCATGCGGACCGCCCGCAAGCCCATGGGGCAAGAACCCCTCATCCGCGCCCAGCCACAGCTTTTCATCGAGCCAACCCAGGCGCCCCGCATCCGGCCCGCGCACCGCCACGCGCCAACCGGCTTGCAGGGCCTTGCCCAGCAGCATGGTCAGCGTGTCCTCAAGCGGGCGGCGCGTCAGGTGATAGAAATAGGCAGCGCCCATATCACTCCGTCTCGTACCCATCGGCCACAAGGCGGTTCAGCGCCATCACGCCCCAACCCGTGGCGCCCGCGGGTGCCAGCGCCGTGGCCGACTTGACCGAGGCCACACCCGCGATGTCGAGGTGAATCCAGGGCGTGTCCTCTTTCACGAAGCGCTGCAGAAACTGCGCCGCCGTGATCGAGCCGGCTGGCCGTCCGCCAACATTCTTCATGTCTGCAATCCGGGACTTGAGCTGCTCGTCATAGGCCTTGCCCAGCGGCATCCGCCACGCGCCCTCATTTTCCGTGTCCGCCGCCTTCAGGAAGGCATTGCAGAAGTCGTCATTGTTGGAAAACACGCCCGCCTTTTCGTGACCCAGCCCGATGATGATGGCACCCGTCAGCGTCGCCAGATCTACCATACCTGCGGGTTCAAACCGGTCCTGCGCGTACCACATCACGTCACACAGAACGAGCCGCCCCTCAGCATCGGTGTTGATGATCTCGACCGTATCGCCCTTCATCGACGTCACCACGTCACCGGGCCGGGTCGCATTGCCCGAGGGCATATTCTCAACAAGGCCAACCAGACCCACGATATTCGCCTTGGCCTTGCGCTTTGCCAGCGCCCGCATGGTGCCCGCAACAACACCCGCACCGCCCATGTCCATGGTCATGTCTTCCATGCCCGCGGCTGGTTTTAGGCTGATGCCGCCGGTGTCAAACACGACACCCTTGCCCACCAAAGCCAGAGGTGCCGCACCCGTCTCGCCCCCGTTCCACTGCATGACCACAACCTTTGAAGGACTGTCAGATCCCTGCCCCACGGACAGCAGCGTGCGCATGCCCAGCTTTTCCAGCTCTGCCTCTTCAAGCACTTCGACATCGAGGCCAAGGTTCTTCATCTCGACGAGGCGGTTGGCAAACTCGGTTGTCGTCAGCACGTTTGCGGGTTCATTGGTCAGGTCGCGGGTCATGAACGCACCGTCGGCAATCGCCATCAGCGGGGCCGCAGCCGCTTCGGCCTCATCGGGTTTCGAGCACATGACAGTCACGCCTGTGTCGCTGTCCTTGGCATCGGTCTTGTGAGCGGAAAAGTCGTAGTCCCGCATGACGAGGCCAAAGGCTACCTCAGCCACACGGCGGGCGCCATCTGCTGCAAGAAGCACCGCCTTGCCGCCCCGCAGTTTGCCGAGGGCCGACCCCGCCTTGCGCGCATCCTCCACCGCGTGATTGCGCGCCAAGCACACAACATCAAGCGCCTCAGCCGCCATGCCCACGGGCCACGCGAAGCTCGTCACCTGTCCCGGCTTTACCTTTGCAAAGCCCTCGCTGTCGACAAAGCGCTGGACAGCCCCCTTGGTCAGCCGGTTGGCGCGCCGCGCACTCTGCTCCAGCTTGCCGTCCGGCGTGACGATGACGGCGACGCGGCCCTCGTGTCCCGCAATGGCATCAAGGTCGGTTGCAGTGAAGGTGACAGGGGTCAGGTCGGTCATTGGGTGCTCCGGCTATGTCTTTGGACAAGACGTAACGCGCCACCGTGCCACTGACCAGCACCCCGGGTGCGATTTGGCATCAGTTTTGGAGTTTTCCCCGCGCGTCGGTTGGGGTAGGTTCTCCACGAATGCTGCCGCGTTCAAAAAGACGAACACACCACAACCGGGGGGCACTTGGTCCGATTTGACCGCTATATGTTGTCACAGCTCATGTGGCTCTTTGGCTTTTTCGCCCTCGTGCTGGTGTCCGTTTTCTGGATCAACCGCGCCGTGCAATTGTTCGACCGATTGATCGGCGACGGGCAAACTGCACTTGTCTTTCTTGAATTCTCCGCTCTGGGCCTGCCGCGCCTGATCACAACGGTGCTGCCCATCGCGACCTTCGCCGCCGCAGTCTATGTGACCAACCGGCTGAACAATGAAAGCGAGCTGACGGTGATGATGTCGACGGGCACATCGCCGTGGCGTCTGGCGCGGCCCGTTGCCGCGTTCGGCCTGATCTCGGCGCTGATGATGTCGGTTCTCAGCCACATCCTCGTCCCTGCGGCCAGCGAACAACTGACCCAGCGCGAGGCAGAGATTTCGCGCAACATCACCTCGCGCCTGCTGACCGAGGGCACATTTCTCAGCCCGACACCGGGCGTGACTTTCTATACCCGCGCCATCGACGAAGATGGCGTTTTACAGGATGTGTTCCTTGCCGACAGGCGCACGCCGAACGAGCGGGTGATCTACACCGCGGCCGAAGCCTACTTGGTGCGGGGCGCTGAGGGTACCGCATTGATCATGGTGGATGGTCTGGCCCAACGGCTTGCGACAGATGACAACCGGCTGTCGACGGCCAAGTTCCAGGATTTCTCGTTCGACATCTCGCCACTGATGAGCGGCGAAGATCATATCGCGCCGTCCCTGCCGTTCTTGTGGACACACGAGCTGTTGCAAGGCTGGACTGAAACGGCGCAGGCGCTTGGCACCACGCCCGGAGCCATAGCCGAAGAGGTTCACAGCCGGTTTGCACGCGCGGCCTTCTGCCTTGTCACCGCGCTGATCGGTTTCGCGATATTGCTGGTCGGCGGCTATTCGCGGTTCGGTGCATGGCGTGAGGTGGTGATCGCATTTCTGCTGTTGATCGCCCTTGACGGGATGCGCAGCCCGCTGTCCACGCCCGTCCTGGAGGACGCGCGCATGTGGCCGATCCTCTACACACCTTCGATGCTTGGCCTGGGGCTGACCGCCACGCTGTTGTGGGTCGCTTCGGGCGGCGGCGCGCGACTGCGCCGCTTGCGGGTGCGCGCGACATGATCCTACATCTCTACTTCGCGCGCCGGTTCGCACTTGCCCTGCTCGGAATTGCCGCGGTTCTGACGGCTTTGGTGGCGCTTGTCGATCTAATTGATCAAACCAGACGGTTCGCGCAGTTCGACGTCGGCTTCGGCAAGCGGATCGGGCTGACACTGCTGAATGTGCCGGAAACGCTGAACCAGATCCTCCCGCTCATCATGATCCTTGGCACGGTTGCACTGTTCATATCTCTGGCCCGGTCGTCGGAACTTGTGGTGACGCGGGCCGCGGGCCGGTCAGCGTTGCGGGCCTTGATCGGTCCCGTTGCCGTGTCGCTTATCATCGGCATCCTCGCCACAACCACGCTGGGGCCCATGGTTGCCGCCACGTCGAAGCGCTATGCCGCGCTGGCGGAAACCTACCGTTCAGGCGGCGTGTCAGCCCTGTCGATCTCCGAAGAAGGCCTGTGGCTGCGGCAAGGCGGCGAAAACGGCCAGACCGTGATCCGCGCTGCGCGATCAAACGCCGATGCATCCGTGCTGTATGGCGTGACCTTTGTCGCCTACGCACCCAATGGCGGGCCCATCCAACGCATCGAAGCCGCAAGTGCCGCCCTGCGCGATGGCGCATGGTCGCTGCGCAAGGCCAAGGCATGGCCCCTGATCGTGGGCATCAACCCCGAGGCCAACGCGGTCGAACACGAATTGCTCGAAGTGCCCTCGACCCTCACGCTCGACAGCATACGAGAGCGTCTGGGCACACCGGCCGGCGTTTCGATCTGGGACATGCCCGAGTTTATCGAACAGCTTGAGCAGGCCGGCTTCTCCGCGCGCAAACATGTCGTCTGGATGCAGTCCGAACTCGCCCGTCCGATCTTTTTGATGGGCATGGTTCTGGTTGCCGCAGCCTTCACGATGCGCCATACCCGGTTCGGGGGAACCGGCACGGCAGTGCTGGCTGCGGTGTTGCTGGGGTTTGGCTTGTACTTCATCCGAAGCTTTGCACAGATACTGGGCGAAAATGGCCAGATACCCGTGCTGCTTGCAGCGTGGGCGCCGCCGATTGCGTCTATCCTTCTGGCGCTCGGGCTGCTTCTCAGGGCTGAGGATGGCTAGGGTGCGGCACGTCTTTCTGCATATGATTGCCATCGGCCTGCTCTTGGCCGCTCTGACCGGCCACGCGCATGCCCAGGCAGAACCCGATGTCTCCTCGACCGAGGCGCCGGCTGCCGTCCTCGTCGCGGATGACATAGAGGTCACGCGCGACCGTCGCCTGATTGCCCGCGGTAATGTCGAGGCGTTTCAGGGCACCACCCGACTGAGTGCACAGGCCATCGAATACAATCCCGATACAGGTGCACTGACGATCACAGGCCCGATCGTGATCGAAGATGGCGAGGGCGTGCTGATCCTGGCCAGCCAGGCGGAATTGAGCGAAGACCTCGAAAACGGCCTCCTGACCGGCGCGCGGCTCGTGCTCAATGACCAGCTGCAACTCGCATCCGTCCAGATGAACCGGGTCGGCGGCCGGTACACGCAGCTTTACAAGACCGCCGTCACGTCCTGCCGCATTTGCGAAGGAGATCCGCGCCCACCGCTGTGGCAAATCCGGGCCAAGCGGGTCATCCACGATCAGGAAGAGCGTCAGCTCTATTTCGACGGGGCACAGTTGAGGGTGCTGAACACACCGATCTTCTATCTGCCACGGCTGCGCCTGCCCGACCCGACGCTTGCCCGCGCGACAGGCGTGCTGTTTCCGCAAATTCGCTTCAACTCGCGCCTCGGCACCGGTCTGGCCGTGCCCTACTTCTTCAGATTGGGCGATCACCGCGATCTCACCCTCACCCCCTACTTTTCAAGCGGCACGCGCACGCTTGAATTCCGCTACCGGCAAGCCTTCCGGCGCGGCAGAATCATCGTCGAGGGTGCTTATTCAGACGACGACCTGCAGCCCGATGACACGCGCGGCTACATCTTTGCGGCGGGTGAGTTCGCGCTGCGTCGCGACTTCGTTCTCGAATTCGACATCGAATCCGTATCGGACGATGCTTATCTCAATGACTACGGCCTATTTGGCAAAGACCGGCTCGACAGTTCGATCCAGTTGACCCGCACACGCAGGGACGAGTTCATCCGGCTGTCCTACGTGAACTTCAAATCCCTGCGAGACAGCGAGGATGACGATCTACTGCCGTCGGACGTTGTCGACGCGCTATATGAGCGGCGCTTTCATCCCGGCCGCATCGGGGGCGAGATACGTTTGGCAGCCGAGGCCCATGCCCATGAGCGTCCATCGAAGGTGGATTTCGATGCCGATGGCGACGGGTTCGTAGACGGCACCGATGTGCTGCGTTTCAGTTTCGATGCGGAATGGCTGCGCAGTATGCAGTTCGGCGGCCTTCAGGTGCAATCCACCCTTGGTCTGGCCGCAGATGTCATCCGCGTAAGTGACGACGCGACCTTTGGCAGTGGCGACAGCGGGCTTGCGCCCAAGGCCGGGATCACCCTGCGCTACCCGCTGGTGCGGCGCGGCAACAACGGTGTGCGGCAATTCTTCGAACCCATCGCACAGCTTTCATGGACCGGCGGTGACGGGCTGTTTGTGCCGAATGACGAAAGCACGCGGGTGGAATTTGACGAAGGCAACCTGCTGTCGCTCAGCCGCTTTCCATCCGAGGACCGGCGCGAACGTGGGTGGGCACTCGCCTATGGCGGCACATGGGCGCGGCTGGATCCCGACGGTTGGTCGGCAAGCCTGACACTGGCCCAGATCCTGCGCGAAGAGGAACAGGTTAATTTTAACGACACCTCAGGCCTGTCCGGCACCACGTCGGACTTCCTGTTGGCCGGCCAGGTCGAGCTTGAAAGCGGGCTGGCACTGTCCGGACGGACGTTGTTCAACGAAAACTTTGACGTCTCCAAAGCCGAGGTGCGCGGCGCGTGGAGCGGAAACAGGCTGCGCGTCGGCGGCAGCTATGTCTGGATATCCGAAGACCCGGCCATTGATCTCGAATCCAATATTGGCGAGGTCACCTTTGACGGTGGTTTCACGATCGACCGGTTCTGGACCGCAAACGCGACCTGGCGCTACGATCTAGAGGAAGGGCGCGCAGCCACCGCAGGCGCTGGGATCGCCTATACTAACGAATGCGTCAGCGTAGGCCTGTCAGTCAATCGCACCTTCGCAGACTCGACAACCCTTGAGCCCTCCACCAGTCTGGGGTTAACAGTGTCCTTGCGTGGATTTTCGGTGAATACCGGAGAGCGCGTCGAAGCACGATCATGCGGAAAGCAGGCAAGATGAGCGGTAAGACATTTCGGCAAACGTTGGTTGCAACATGCGCCCTGATCCTGTCCACGGCGCAGGCACCGGCGCAGGGACTATTCGACCCCGTGGCACAAGTTGATCAGCGCACGATCACAGAGTTCGAGGTGCAGCAGCGCCAGCGATTCCTGCGCGTTCTCGGGGCGAGCGGCGGCAGCCGCAGCGAAGTGATCGAAGAATTGATCCGCGACCGACTGCGCGAGGCGGAAACCCGCGCTGTTGGCATCATTTTGGGACCGGACGAACTGGCCGCAGGTCTGGCCGAATTTGCAGGCCGCGCGGACCTGAGCACCGAAGAATTCATTCAAGGCATCGCCAGCGAAGGCATTGCCGAAGAAACCTTCCGCGATTTCGTCAATATCCAGCTTGTCTGGCGCGACTATATCCGCGCGCGCTTTGGCAGCCGCGTCAGCATTGACGAGCGCGAGATTGATCGCGCCGTCCAATCCACCCGCGGCAACTCCGGCATCGAGGTGCTGGTGTCCGAGATCATCATCCCTGCCCCGCCGCAAGAGGCCGAGCAAGTGCTTGAGCAAGCCGAAATCATTGCCCAGACCACCTCCGAGGCAGAGTTTTCGAGCTTTGCTCGCCAGTTTTCCGCAACCGCATCCCGCGATGCAGGTGGTCGTCTGCCCTGGACCCCAATCTCCGAACTACCGCCTGTCCTCCGCCCGCTGCTGCTGGCGCTTGGACCGGGCGATGTGACCGCGCCTTTGCAGATCCCGAATGCCGTGGCGCTGTTCCAGTTGCGCGACATTCGCGAGACCGAAGCGCCGCAACAAACCTTCTCTGCCATCGAGTACGCCGCCTACTACATCAATGGCGGCCGAACGCCCGAGGCGCTGTCGCGCGCCCAGTCGATTGCAGCGCGCGTGGACCGTTGCGACGACCTATATGGTATCGCTCAAGGTCAGGACCCGTCGGTTCTGGATCGCGGCAGCCTGCCGCCGGATGAGATCCCGAATGACATCGCGATTGAGTTGTCCAAGCTGGACCCCGGCGAGGTGTCGACGACGCTGACACGCGCCAACGGGAATACGCTTGTCTTCCTGATGCTGTGCGGCCGGACCCCAGCGCTTGAAGAAGATCAGGAAGTTGATCGCGGTGCCGTTGCAACCCAACTGCGCAACCAGCGTCTGAATGCGTTTTCCGAGACTTTGCTGGCCGAACTGCGCGCAGAAGCCGACGTGCGCATTCTCGAATGACCGCAAAGCCCGTCGCCATCTGCTGTGGCGAACCGGCGGGCATCGGCCCGGAAATCGCGGCCAAGGCATGGGCGGCACTGCGCCGTGAGGTTCCGATGGTTTGGCTGGGCGACCCCCGCCATCTGCCGGAAGACACGCCATGGACAGAAATCGCCGACTGCACCGAAGCCACGGCAGGCGATGCCCTGCCCGTTCTGCGCCACGAGTTTCCGTCGCCTGCAACTCCGGGCACCCCGACACTTGAGAACGCCCAAGGCGTGATCGACGTGATCGCGCGCGCGGTCGAACTGGTCACGCGCGGAGATGCGGCAGCGCTCTGCACCGCGCCGATCCACAAGAAAGTTCTCATGGACGGTGCTGGTTTCGCCTATCCCGGTCACACCGAATATTTGGAGGCGCTGACGGGCGCGCCGCGCGCCGTCATGATGCTTGCCTCGGACGCGCTGCGCGTGGTCCCCACAACAATCCACATCGCGCTTGAAGAGGTGCCCATAGCCCTAACACCCAAGCTGTTGCGTAACACAATTGAAATCACCGCAGCCGCACTGCGCGAGCAATTCCACTTGCCCGCCCCCCGTATCGCGGTGGCGGGGCTGAACCCCCATGCGGGCGAAGGGGGCGCAATGGGCCGGCAGGAATTGGACTGGATCGGGGACCTGATTGCTGAGATGGCGGCAGACGGCCTTGAGGTTAGCGGCCCCTGGCCGGCTGACACTATGTTTCATGCTGCCGCGCGCGCCCGCTATGACGCGGCGATCTGCATGTACCACGATCAGGCTCTGATCCCGATCAAAACGCTGGATTTCGACCGCGGCGTAAACGTGACACTCGGCTTGCCAATCATCCGCACCTCGCCCGATCACGGCACCGCCTTTGACATTGCAGGGCGCGACATCGCCAACCCCACAAGCATGATCGAAGCGATCCGTCTGGCCCACAAGATGGCGCAAGGTGCATGAGTGCGATTGACGATCTGCCCCCGCTGCGCGAGGTGATCGCGACCCACGGGCTAAGCGCACGCAAAGCGCTGGGGCAGAACTTTCTTCTGGACCTCAACCTGACGGCCAAGATCGCGCGGCAAGCCGGTGAGCTGAGCGGATCGGATGTGCTCGAGATCGGCCCGGGCCCCGGTGGTCTGACCCGGGGGCTTCTGTCCGAAGGCGCGCGCAAGGTACTCGCCATCGAAAAGGACGCGCGCTGCCTGCCCGCACTGGCCGAGATTGGCGACCGCTATCCAGGCCGCTTGCAAGTGATTGAGGGCGACGCGCTCGACATTGATCCGCTGGCGCATCTGACCCCGCCCATCCGGGTGGCGGCGAACCTGCCCTACAATGTGGGGACCGAATTGTTGGTACGCTGGCTCACGCCGCCGACATGGCCGCCGTTCTGGCAGTCGCTGACGCTGATGTTCCAGCGCGAAGTGGCGGAGCGTATTGTGGCGCAGCCTGGATCGAAAGCCTATGGCCGCTTGGCCGTATTGGCGCAATGGCGCGCCGATGCGCGGATCGTGATGTCTCTGCCCCCTGGCGCGTTCACGCCGCCGCCCAAGGTCTCAAGCGCGGTGGTCCACATCACCGCCCTGCCCAAGCCGAGGTTCGAGGCGGACGCCTCCGTGCTCAGCCGCGTCGTGGCTGCCGCGTTCAATCAACGGCGTAAGATGCTGCGGGCTGCTTTGAAAGGCACGGCAACGGACATCGAAGATCGGTTGAGGGCTGCCGGGATCAAACCGACAGACCGGGCCGAGCAGGTCCCGCTGGAAGGGTTCTGCGCCCTCGCCCGCGAAGTCGCCAAGGGCTAAACGAAAAAGGGCGTGCCGATGGCACGCCCGTGTTCTGCGATGCAAAGCTGTTACTCTGCGGCCTCCGGGGCGGTTCCGTCTGCTTCGGGCTGAGGGACGGTTTCGGGTTGTGGGGCCTCGGCTTCAGCTTTGGGCTTACGCGACCGGCTGCGGGTCGTTTTTGGCTTGGGCTTCGGCTGGCTTTCCGGCGTTTCAACCAGACCGCTGTCGCCTTCGTTTTCTACCACATCGGGCTGCGGAGCCTGGGCGGGATCGGCGGCATTGGCTTCCTGCTCTTGGCGGGCGGCGCGCTCACGATCACGTTCGGCCTGGCGTTCACGGTTCTGGCGGTCCTGCTCTTCGCGACGGGCTTCGATCTCTCGCTGCGCTTCGGCAAGCATGCGCAGATAGTGTTCCGCGTGTTGCTGGAAGTTCTCGGTCGCGACCCGGTCACCGGACAGCTGCGCATCACGGGCCAGCTGGTTGTATTTGTCGATGATCTGCTGCGGTGTGCCGCGCACCTTGCCCTCGGGGCCGGAACTGTCGAACACGCGGTTGACGACGTTGCCGCCACCGCCGGAATTGCGGTTGCGGTTGCTCTTGGACCGGGACCGTGATCTCGAAGACTTCATGGATGTGTTCAGCTCTCTGGCAAAATACTTTGAGATCGCCTGCGCCGCATCAGCCTGGTTGCGTGTCACAGTCTCTTGGCGATCTTGTGGATGGGACGCTGCTGCATGACCAAGGCCGCGCGGTCTGCGTCTGCAACTGAATATGCACGCTCAGCACCGGACGACAAGAGTTAATGGGGCATTTTCGACACTTTTTGGACCACTCACGCCGGATTCCGCGCAAGAACGACACGGTCACGCCCATCAAGGTCCGGCAGCACGTCAACTGTACCCCACCCACCGCTTTCGAAAATGGCGCGCACATCCGGGCCCTGTTGCCAACCGATCTCGCACAGCACGCGGCCTTGCGCAGTCAAATAGCTGCCCGCCTCGTCGGCAATAGTGCGATATGCGGTCAAGCCATCGCCTTCGTCTGTCAACGCCATGCGCGGTTCATGGTCCCGCAACTCCGGCGCAATCTCTTCCATCTCGAAGGCAGACAGATAGGGCGGGTTCGCAACGATCAGATCAAAGCGCCCCTCAACCGGGTCGAACCAGTCACCCTGCCGGATCGTCGCGCGCGCGGCCACGTCATGCAGCACCGCATTGGCCGAGGCTTGCAGGCACGCAGCCTCTGACAGATCGACGCCAACGCCCTGCGCCTCAGTCCGTTCAGCCAAGAGCGTGATCAGCAGGCAACCCGATCCAATGCCCAGATCAAGAACGCGCCCGAAATCTTCGGTCAGTGCCGCTTCGATGAGCGTTTCGCTCTCGGGCCGCGGGTCCAGCACATCCGAGCTGACCTTGAAAGCGCGCCCATAAAACTCGCGCTGTCCGATCAGATGACTCACCGGCACACGGACCGCACGTAGCGCAATCAAGTGATCGTAACGGTCGGCAATGTCGGGGGCGATGTCTTCGGGCGCGATCAGCGTCACGCGGGCGGCGTCTACTTGTGCCGCATGGGCCAGCAAAACCCGCGCGTCGCGCGCTGGGTCCGGCACACCTGCCGCGCGCAGTCGCGCAGTGGCCGCCACCATAGCCTGCGCTGCGGTCGTCACGTGCCCATCTCTGCCATCAGTCGCGCCTGTGCATCCGCAGTCAGCGCATCAATCACCTGGTCCAGATCGCCCTGCATCACCTGATCCAGCTTGTAGAGCGTCAGGTTGATCCGATGATCCGTCATGCGCCCCTGCGGAAAGTTGTAGGTACGGATGCGCTCAGACCGGTCGCCTGATCCCACCTGTGCCGCCCGGTCGGCGGAACGTTCGCTGTCCACCCGGTTGCGTTCCAGATCATAAAGCCGCGCGCGCAGCACTTGCATGGCGATCTCGCGGTTGCGGTGCTGCGACTTCTCACTGCTGGTCACCACGATACCTGTGGGCAGGTGCGTGATCCGTACGGCACTGTCGGTGGTGTTCACATGCTGCCCGCCCGCACCGGAGGCACGCATGGTGTCGATGCGGATGTCCTGTTGCGAGATGTCGATGTCGACATCCTCGGCCTCCGGCAGCACCGCCACCGTGGCGGCGGACGTATGGATGCGCCCCCCGCTTTCGGTCGTCGGCACCCGCTGCACGCGGTGCACACCACTTTCATACTTCATCCGGGCAAAGACATTGTCGCCGGTGATATGGGCCACGACCTCCTTGATCCCACCCAATTCCGTGGCCTGCTCCTCGACGACATCCAGCTTCCAACCACGCCCCTCGGCATAGCGTTGGTACATACGCAGCAGGTCGCCCGCAAAGAGCGCCGCTTCATCGCCTCCAGTACCCGGCCGGATTTCAAGCATGGCGGGCTTGGCATCGGCCGCATCCTTAGGCAACAGCGCGATTTGCAGCGCCGCCTCGGCCTCGGGCAAGGCCGCCTTGAGCTGCGGCAATTCCTCTTGGGCCAGTTCCGCCATGTCCGGATCGGACAGCATGGCCTCGGCCTCTTCCATGTCGGCCACGATCTGCTGATAGGCGTTGATCTGGTCCACGACAGGCTTGAGGTCGGAATACTCCTTGGCCAGCGCGGCAATGTCGCCGGACCCGTCGGCCATGGCAGCCTCAAGGTACTGAAAGCGCTGGGTGATCTGCAAAAGGCGGTCTTGGGGGATCATAACGCCGGTTTGATCCAAGCCTGACTATTGGTCAAGGGGCGGTCTGTGCTATACTCGCCATCATGCTACGCAACACATTGATTTTTCTGGCGATGGCAAGTCCTGCACTGGCGGATGTGACATCGCCCTCGGGCAAAACGGTCGAATGCTACTGCACCGACAAGGCTGGTAGCAGGATCGAGTTGGGTCAAACCATCTGCTTGCAGGTGGACGGCAGGATGTTCATGGCGCAATGCCAGATGTCGCTGAACTCGCCCATGTGGCGCGAGGTGCAGGAAGGGTGTATGAGCTCATCCCTCCTGGACGGCCCCCAGCAACCGCTCCAGTCTCTCGCGGTTGACGCCCAGATCTGACCGGCCAAAGCGCAGCCGGGCATGCATCTTGAGCGTCCCATCATTGTGCTCGACGGTGGTGTAGTCGGGAAAGCCGATCCATTTCGACCGGGTCACATAAGTGATGCGCCCCTCCGCGACTGACCCGGCGATAACGCGGGTCCTTGGTAGGTCGCGGGCAGCAGCATCCACACGGGCCAAAGCCTCGGGTGCCGCCTCGATCACGCGGATTGCGCCGCCCGCCATGTTCTGGCTGTTGGTCTCTGCAATGGGCTGATGCCAACGCGCCGCATCCGTCGGCGCACGGCGCACGAAAGCCAGCAATCCAAGAACCAAAACACAAGTGACCACAAAGAGATACATCACAAACCTCATCCCGCGCCCCTCACTTAGCCAGATAAACCGCCGCCGGAGGCTCTCGCAATCTTAACGATAGGTCACGCCCGGAAGGACGCATAACAGTTCGTATAAGATGTTCGCCCCGGTCAGCGCCGTGTTTCCCGATGTATCGTAGGGCGGCGAGACTTCAACCAGGTCGCACCCCACAATGTTGAGACCACGCAGCGCCCGGATGAATTGCAACGCCTGCGGGGTTGTCAGTCCGCCGATCTCCGGCGTCCCGGTGCCGGGGGCAAAGGCAGGATCAAGACTGTCGATATCATAGCTGACATATGTCGGTGCATCGCCAATATCACGCCGGATCTCCGCTCCCAACTGGCTCAGGCTGCGGCCCCACAATTCAGAGGCGGGGAAATGTTGAAAGCCCCAGCCCTGCGCTTCCGTAAAGTCCTCTGCCGAATACCCGGTGCCGCGCAGCCCGACCTGATACACTTTCGCAGGCTGAAGAAGCCCCTCTTCATATGCGCGCCGGAACACCGTGCCGTGGGTCTCTTTCTCGCCGAACATCTCATCATTGACGTCGGCATGCGCGTCCACATGAACCATCGCCACCGGCCCATGCCGTTTGGCCATGGCCCGCAGGATAGGTAAGGTGATGGAATGATCACCGCCGATGGCCAGCGGAACGGCATCAAAGTCGAGGATCGCCTCGTAACTCTCTGCAATGATGCGGAGACTTTCGGCCAGTGAGAACGTATTGATCGCCAGATCACCGATATCGGCCACCTGCAGACTGTCAAAGGGTGCGGCCCCCGTCGCAAGGTTATAGGGCCGGATCATCGCGGACTCGCTGCGCACCTGCTTGGGCCCGAACCGCGTGCCCGAACGCCATGACGTGCCAATGTCCATGGGCACGCCCAGCACGGCGGCATCCAGCTTTTGCAACTCGTTCGAAAACGGCAGACGCATGAATGTGTTGGGCCCGGAGAACCGGGCCAGATCATTGCCGCTAATCGGCTGATTCCTAGGCGCCACCGCGCATCCTCCATCCCAGAAGCTGACAAATCTCGGTTGCCACATGGGCACCTGCGATGGCCGTTGCCCCGGTCGTATCGAAGGGGGGCGATACCTCGACCACGTCACCGCCCTGAATGTTGATGCCAGCCAAACCGCGCAGCAAAGCCGCGGCCTGCGCGGAACTCAGGCCGCCCCAGACCGGCGTACCCGTGCCGGGGGCAAAGGCCGGATCAAGCCCGTCAATGTCGAAACTCAGGTAAACGGGCCGGTCGCCGACAATCTCGCGCACACGCGCCGCCGCCGCTTCCGGTCCAATCTTATGAAATTCCGGCGCGTCAATGATATTAACGCCCAGCGTATCCTCATTCGTGGTCCGTATCCCAATCTGGACCGATGTAGCAGGGTCCACGATGCCGGACTTCACTGCCTTGTAAAACATCGTGCCGTGATCCACGCGGGACATGTCATCGTCTGCCCATGTGTCCGTGTGCGCGTCGATCTGGATCAGCGACATGGACCCGTACTTTTCGGCATAGGCTCTGAGGATAGGGAACGAGATGTAGTGATCCCCTCCCAACACGACGCTTGCCGTGCCTGCCTCCAGTATCCCCCGGATATGCGCTGTCAGCGTATCGGGAAACGCGGGAATGTCGGCATAATCAAACGCCACATCGCCATAGTCGACGATGACCCGCTCGCTCACCACGTCAAAGGGCCAGCCATAAGGCGCATCAGGTGCCAGCAGGGACGACGCCTCGCGGATCGCGCGCGGGCCCAGCCGGGTGCCGGGTCGGTTGGTCACTGCCTGATCAAAGGGCACACCCGTTACGGCAATGTCGACGCCCGTCAGATCCTTGGTATAGCGCCGCCGCAGAAACGATGTCGCCCCGCCAAAGGTCAACTCATAGGACGGCCCCCGTGGATCGTCGCGGGTAAAGGCATGATCCATCTGATGTTTCGCGTCTTCCAACGCCATCCCACGTCCCTCTTCTCTGGTTCCAAAATCCCGGGATGATGCGACGCGCGGCAGGTCAGCGCCCCTTACCGCAACGGCTGCGCCGTCTCGACCAAACGGGCAAAGAACGACGCCCCAATCGGCGCAATCTCATCATTGAAATTGAACTCGGGGTGATGAACGCCGACGCCCTCGCCCTGCCCCAGCATCAGGTAAGCGCCCGGTCGCGCCTCAAGCATATAGGAAAAATCCTCTGCTCCCATGACGGGTTCCACATCGGCATCAACGCCAGCCTCCCCAGAGACCTCTGCTGCCACGCGGGCCGCAAAAGCCGCCTTGTCATCGTCATTCACAGTCGGAGGATAACCAAACTCGAACTCCAGCCGCCCCACGCAGCCATAGGTAGCAGCGGTGCCCGCAACAATCTCCTCCATCCGGCGCACCACCATGGCCTGCACATCCTTGGAAAAGGTGCGCACGGTCCCGTTGATGTAAGCGCTTTCAGGGATGACATTGTCAGTCGTGCCGGTATGGATCTGGGTCGTTGAGATGACCAGTTGTTCCATCGGATGGTGATTGCGGCTGACGATGGTCTGCAGCGCGGTCACGACAGCGCACGCGGCAACCACTGGATCCACACAATCATAGGGGCGTGCACCATGCCCCCCCTTGCCAGTGACATGAATGTGGAATGTGTCCGCCGCCGCCATGATGGGACCCGGGCGGGTGTGAAACTTGCCGATATCTTTGCCCGGCGAATTGTGGATCGCATAGACCTCGCCAATGTCGAAACGGTCCATGATGCCCTCCTGCACCATGACCTCACCGCCGCCGCCATCTTCCTCGGCGGGTTGAAAGATCAGCGCGACCCGCCCAGCAAAGTTCCGCGTCTCGGCCAAGTACTTTGCAGCACCAAGCAGCATCGCTGTATGTCCGTCATGCCCGCAGGCGTGCATCTTGCCGGGATGGGTCGACGCGTACGGCACGCCGGTCTGCTCCTCGATTGGCAGTGCATCGAAATCCGCGCGCAGGCCAATGGTCGGCCCCTCGCCCTGTCCGTTGATGATCGCCACGACGCCGGTCTGCGCGATCTCTCCATGCACCTCGTCCACACCAATCTCCGCCAGCCGTTCCAGGATAAAGGCAGACGTCTTGGGGCAATCAAACGACAGTTCCGGGATCGAATGCAGATGCTGGCGCCATGCGGCCATGTCGGGGGCAAGATCGCCGATGCGGTTGATGATGGGCATGGGTGGACTCCGGGCGCTGGGATACGTCACATGTCAGCAAACCTGAAACCGGCGGGGGCTGCAATGGGCGACAACCTGATCCATGACCAAAACGCAGGGATAGAGCGCCTGCTTGAAATCATGCGCCGCCTGCGCGATCCCGACACCGGCTGCCCCTGGGATGTCGAACAGACCTTCCAGACCATCGCGCCATACACGATTGAGGAAGCGTATGAGGTTGCAGATGCCATTGAACGGCAGGACTGGACCGAGCTGGAAGGCGAATTGGGCGACCTACTGCTGCAATCGGTCTACCACACCGCCATTGGTGAAGAGGCTGGACATTTCAGCTTTCAATCCGTCGTCACCAACATCTCGAACAAGATGGTGGACCGGCACCCGCATGTGTTTGGCGACGAATCCCGCGACAAAAGCGCCGAACAGCAAACCCGCGACTGGGAAGCGATCAAGGCCGCAGAGCGCGCGGGCAAAGCGCAGAAAGGCGCGCTTGATGGTGTTGCGATGAATCTGCCTGCACTCTTGCGCGCGGTGAAGCTGCAAAAGCGCGCCGCCCGCGTGGGCTTTGACTGGCCCGAAACCGCGCAAGTGATCGACAAGATCAAAGAGGAGGCCGCCGAACTGGTCGAGGCGCGCGATACCATGGGCCATGACGAGATGGTGGACGAAATGGGCGATCTGCTTTTTGTCGTCGCCAACCTCGCCCGACACCTTGGCGTAGAACCCGAGGAAGCGCTGCGGCGCACAAATGCAAAGTTCACCCGCCGTTTCAGCGCCGTGGAAACCGCGCTGGCCAAGGATGGCAAACGGCCGCAGGACAGCACATTAGAGGAAATGGACGCCCTCTGGGATGCCGTCAAGGCGCAGGAAAAGGCGAAACGAAGCTGATCTGCTGCATCCACTCGATCTGCTTGAGATCCGAGGCGTAACGTGCTGCTAATGCGGCCTTTTCCTTGCCAGAAAACACCGCAATGCCACGCGACTCCTTGTCATCCGCGTGGGCAGCGATGATGCCCGTCCAGGCGTCCCGTGACAGTTTTTTACCCGACCGGTAATGGCCCTGCAAAATCTCAAGCGCCGCATCTGTCGCGCTCTTGTTGACAACCCGCTCCGGCTCCACCAACCCATCACGTGGCAAGTTCGGCACCAAACGCTGCAGCAAGTCCACATTTGTGCCCCGCGCGCTATACGGCACGACGGTCATCCTGTCGGGCTGCAACGCCTCGTAGATTCCTTGCACCAATTCAGGCCATCCGCGATCAATATTGATGTAACCGTCGCGCACCTCATCGAAGTCGGGCATAGCATTGTCTTCCGCGCGTTTACGGTAAGCGGAAACAAAAAGCTGATCGTAAGGCCGAACCACCAACAGCACATGCGCAATCGGCCCATCCCACGCCGCGCGTAACGCCACGCAGCGCTGTTCCGCAAAGGGATAGAACTGGCCCTGCATGAAATTGTACATGCGGCCGGTGATGTTCTCTTCGGACAGGATGACAGGGCGGCCATCGCGATATGCGCTCAACGTGCCAGCGGCCTTCGCCGCCGCCGCCTTTTGATCGATCCGCCTGCCCGATGGCAGCCGCAGCGCCAACTCCCCAGACGGAATACCATCGCGCCCCGGATAGGCTGTGGTCCATCCCTGCTGATCCAAAAGCTGTCTATTTTCGTGCAAGCACAGCTGGAACGACGACGTTCCGGTGCGATGCGCACCAGCATGGATATAGATCGGGGCGTCGGCCATGTTGCTCGCCATTAGCGCAGCGCATCGGCCCCATGCAAGGTTTTGCGTATCTGCTTCCAGCGGTTCTGGACAAGGGGTGCCAAAGCGGCCACGGTGCGCCAAAACCTGAGGGGGCAGAATGACCGCGCGCAAGATCATCATCGACACCGATCCGGGACAGGATGACGCCGTCGCAATCCTGCTTGCCCTGGCCAGCCCTGAAGATGTCGAGGTGCTGGGTATCACCGCCGTCGCAGGCAACGTGCCGCTGGAACTCACAGCCAAGAATACACGTATTGTCTGTGAGTTGGCAGGCAAAGTTGATGTTCCAGTCTACGCCGGTTGCGACCGTCCGCTGGGCCGCGATCTGGTGACGGCAGAGCACGTGCACGGCAAAACCGGCCTCGATGGTCCGAACCTGCCCGACCCGACCATGCCGCTACAGGACCAGCACGGTGTCGACTTCATCATCGACATGTTGCGGAGCAATGAGCCCGGAACCGTCACCCTCTGCCCACTTGGCCCGCTCACCAACATCGCTACCGCGTTTCAGAAAGCACCCGATATTGTCGAACGCGTGCAGGAAGTCGTGCTTATGGGCGGTGCTTACTTCGAGGTTGGCAACATCACGCCCGCGGCCGAATTCAACATCTATGTCGATCCGGAAGCCGCTGATATTGTGTTTAAAAGCGGTGTTTCGATCGTGGTCATGCCTCTCGATGTTACGCACAAGGCCCTTGTGACCAAACCCCGCAATGACGCCTTCCGCGCACTTGGCACACCCGCTGGCATCGCCGTGGCGGAGATGACGGATTTCTTCGAACGCTACGACAAAGAAAAGTATGGCTCCGCCGGTGCGCCGCTGCACGACCCTTGCGTGACCGCCTACCTGATCCGCCCGGATCTGTTTTCCGGGCGGCATATCAATGTCGAGATCGAGACGTCGTCGGAACTGACAATGGGCATGACCGTGGCCGACTGGTGGGGGGTCACCGACCGCCCGACCAATGCGCTCTTTATCGGCGATCTGAATGCTGACGGCTTTTTCGACCTGCTCACTGAACGATTGGCCCGGTTGTGAGCGCGGCACTTACCCTGGCAACGCCCGAACACTTCGACAGGCTGAGCGCGCTTGTGGTTGCGTTTCACGCCGAAGAGGGCATCGAGATGTCCGATGAGGCGCGCGCCGCTGGCCTTAAACCCTTGCTCGACGGCATCCCGCACGGCGTCGCCTACCTGATCGGCCCGCCCCGCGCGCCCATCGGCTACATCGTCGTCACCTTCGGATGGTCCATTGAGTTCGGCGGCATGGATGGCTTTGTGGACGAGATTTTCATCCGCCCCGGCGTGCGCGGACGCGGCATCGCCACCGAAGTTCTGCTCGCCTTGCCCCGCGCGCTGGGAGAGGCGGGGGTCAAGGCCCTGCACCTTGAGGTTGGCGACGACAATAGCGTCGCACAGCGGCTCTATACCCGCGCCGGGTTCAAGCGGCGCGACGGCTACGCGCTGATGACCCGCACGTTGTAATGCAGTGGGCTAAATCGACCGCACCACGATGATCATCAGAAGGGTGTAGAGCGCCACACCCCCTCCAATCAGCCACACAGCGTAATTGCGCGCCAGTGAGGCCCGAGCCAGTTGCGAAGCCTGATAAACAAGGTCGGGCCACGTGTAGCTGACGAAATCTCCTTGGGTGAACACGGCCTTAATCCGCCCCTCCTGATCTACCACGGGCAATCGGCGAAACCGGTCGTTGGACATGATGCGCAGCCAGTCAACCACATCATCCGTTTCGAGCGCCACGCGCGGCTCATGGGTCATGATGTCTGTCAGTTGCGTTGTCTTGGGGTCCAACCCCGCATGCACCAGCTTACGCATCACATCCCGCTCAGTCATGACACCGACAACCCTGTCATCGGGATCCACGACAATGACCGAGCCAAAGTTCTTCTGGCACATCGCATCCACGGCCTCAGCCACCGATGCCTCGGGCGAAAAAGTGAGCGGTCTTGGTTTGTTTTCGTATTCCGGCCGGTCACGCAGCTGCATCCCGACACGATTTGAGGTGGCCATCGTCTCTCTCCAGTCTGAGTATTGTCTACATAACCATAGCCCGGATGCGTCGATCTCAACCTGTGCTTGGCATCCGGGCCGCCGCGCCCCTATATCCGGTGCATGAGCTTGCACATCCCCTTCGACAACAGTTACGCCACCCTACCTGCGGGGTTCTACACCCGGCTTGATCCCACGCCGGTCAAGCGTGCGGATGTGCTGGCATGGAACGCGCCGCTGGCGGCGGAATTGGGGATCGAAGGCACCGACCCTTCTGTCTTTGCGGGCACAACCGTGCCCGATGGCGCCGCCCCTCTGGCGCAGCTCTACGCGGGCCACCAATTCGGAAATTACAACCCGCAACTGGGTGACGGGCGCGCCATCCTGCTGGGCGAGGTGATCGACCAAACCGGTCAACGCCGCGACATCCAGCTCAAGGGCTCCGGGCCCACACCCTATTCCCGCATGGGCGACGGACGCGCCTGGCTGGGGCCGGTGCTGCGCGAATATGTGGTGAGCGAGGCGATGCACGCACTTGGAATCCCCACCACCCGCGCCCTTGCCGCAGTCGCCACCGGCGAGCCTGTCTACCGCGAGCAAGGTGCCTTGCCCGGTGCGGTTCTGACCCGGATCGCGGCCAGCCACCTGCGCGTGGGCACCTTCCAGATCTTCGCCCATCGCGGCCAGATCGACGAGTTACGCACCCTTACCGACTACGCCATCGCACGCCACCACCCGGATGCGGACGGCCCGATGGGACTGCTCAAAGCCGTGTGTGCCGCCCAATCGGAACTGGTTGCATCCTGGATGTCCGTCGGCTTCATCCACGGCGTCATGAACACCGACAATTGCACCATCTCGGGCGAAACCATCGACTACGGCCCCTGCGCCTTTATGGATGCCTATCACGAGGGGCGCGTATTCTCCTCCATCGACCAGATGGGGCGCTACGCCTTTGGCAACCAGCCGCGGATCGCAGTGTGGAATATGGCGCAACTGGCGACCGCACTGATCCAGCTTTTCGACGACAAAGAGCGCGCAGTCGAAGACGCGACCGCCATCGTCCACGCCATGCCCGGCCAACTCTCCATGGCATGGTTGCGCCGCTTCGGGGCCAAGATCGGTTTGAGCGCGCCCACAGCAGACGACCAGCCATTGATCGAGGATCTACTGACCCTCATGCAAACCGATGGCGCCGATTTCACCAACACATTCGCGCACCTGCACACCGATCAGGCACGCGACCAGTTCACGGACCGCGACGCCTTCGACGCGTGGGCCGCACGCTGGCGCGCCCGCTCCCCCGACATGGCGCTGATGAAACGCAAGAACCCACAGATCATCCCGCGCAACCACCGGATCGAAGCGATGATCGAAGCGGCGGTGGCCGGTGACATGGCCCCCTTTGAACGGCTGATGACAGCGCTCAGCACGCCTTTCGATTTGCCAGCGGATTTGGACGACCTGCGCCGCCCGCCCACGGACGCCGAAATTGTACCCGCCACCTTCTGCGGCACCTGATGCTGGGCGGAGGACACCTCCGCCTTACTTACGGTTGATCAGAACAAGCCCCACGGCCACCAGCCCAAGCGCCAGCCAGATCGTGCCCGAAATGTCTTCGCCCAGGATCACCCATCCCAGCACAACGGCAAAGACCGGCGACAGAAAGCTGAACGACGCCACTCCGGAGGCGGGATAAATCTTCATCAGAAAGAACCAGAACAGAAAGCCAAAGCTAGCGATAAACACGATCTGGTAGGCCAGCCCAAGCACGTGAATAGCCTCCAACTCGCGCAAGAGCGGGCCAAAGGCCGGCGCCAGCAGCAAGAGCACCGGGGCGGAAATCAGCAATTGCCAGAAGAGCTGCTGCTCTGCCGGGATGCGCGACAGGGATGTCACCCGCACGCACAGCGCGATACCGGCCCAGCACAGCGCCGCACCAAGGGCAAAGATGTCACCCAGCAGATTGCCCTGCCCCGCATCACGGTCGAGCAGCGCCAGAACGACGCCGCACATGGCAAAGCCCAGCCCGATCAGGCGCACGCCCGTCAGCCGCTCGCCCGGCAACAGGACATGCGCCGCCAGCGCCAGCCAGACGGGCATCGAGTAAAACAGGATCGATGTCCGCGCGACGCTGGTCAGGTCGAGGGCCAGAAACAGACAAATGAACTCGATGGCAAAGAGCAGCCCCGCGACAATGCCACCGACACGCCCCTCGACGGGCAGACGCAACGAAATACCCCGCGCCCACATCCACAGACCCAAGAGCACCAGCGCTCCCAGCGACCGCAGCCCCGCCATGAACACCGGCTGAAAGCCTCCGTTCGCCACCTTGATCACCACCTGATTGAACCCGAGGTTCAGCGAGAACAGCGTCAGCGCAACAGCGCCGATCAGGTCGATATGGGACTTCCGGGTCATCGGCGCAGAACGGCCCGTTTGTCGGTCAATGTCAATTGGCGCCCAACATTCCCCGCCGTTTGGGACGAGATTTATGCCAAGCTGCCGGTCAACGATTCCCCGGGAGGATGGAGGAGAGATCATGAGCTTGATGAAAACACTGGCCAAGGTGGCCATCGGCGTGGCCGTCGCCAAAGGTGCGAGCGCCATGATGCAGAAGCGGGCCGGTTCGACCGATACCGGAGCTGGCTTGGGCGGTCTGCTAGGCGGTTTGGCGGGCGGACAGTCCCAAGGCGGCGCTGGCCTACAAGATATGCTTGGCGGCCTCATGGGGGGATCGCAGGGCGCCTCCGGCGGCCTTGGCGGTCTGCTTGAGGGTCTTGGCGGCTCCGGTGGACAGGGTCAGAGCCTGCAAGGTCTGCTGGGCGGTCTTGCCGGTGGCGCGGGGGCTGCTGACCTGCTGGGTGCGCTTGGCGGTGCCGTCGTCCAGCGCCCTGCAGACAACGGCACAAGCTTCGGTCAGGTTCTGAATTCGAACTTCGACCAAACGCCAGAAGAGCCCATCGAACCCACCGCGGATCAGGAAGCTGCCGCCGCACTGATGCTGCGCGCGATGATCCAAGCCGCCAAATCCGACGGCCAGCTTGATAACGCGGAACAGGAAAAACTGATGGGCCAGCTTGGCGGCGACATCGACGCCCAAGAAGCCGCCTTTCTCAAGACCGAGATGCAGCGCTCCGTGGATGCACAGGCGCTTGCCAACGAGGTTCCAAATGGCATGGGACCGCAAGTCTATGCGATGTCCGTCCTCGCCATCGACCTCGATAGCCAAGCAGAGGCGCAGTATCTGCACAGGCTCGCGCAAGCGCTGAACATGGACGCGGCAACGGTCAACGACATCCACGCTCAATTGGGTATGCCATCGCTCTACACCTGATCGGCGCGGGCCGCGTTACGCGCGCGGCCCCTTGGGTTTCGGCTTCCGCCGCCGCCGGTTCGACGGTTTCGACGTCCCCGGCGCGCCAGGCCGCCCGCCGCCCGGTTTACCGGCGGGGCGTCCACGCCCCCTACCCCGACCGCCCGCAGGCTTGGCGTTGGGGTCCGGAACAGGCTCCCACGCGCGCCCCGATAGCACCGGAATGCTCAGCTTCATCACTTTTTGGATGTCCTTGAGCTGATCCATTTCCTCCGGCGCGCAGAACGCGACGGCAGAGCCATCCTTGCCCGCCCGCGCCGTCCGACCGATCCGGTGAACATAGGCTTCGGGCACGTTGGGCAGCTCATAGTTGTAGACGAACTTCACATCCGAAATATCAAGCCCACGCGCGGCTACATCCGTAGCCACCAGCACCCGAATGTCGCGCGCCTTGAACGCGGCCAAGGCCCGCTCACGCTGCCCCTGCCGCTTGTCCCCGTGGATCGCAGCGACGGCAAAGCCCTTCCGCTCCAACGCTCGCGCCAGCCTGTCAGCCCCATGCTTGGTGCGGGTGAACACCAGCGCGCGGTTTTCCCGGTGCGTATCCAGCAGCTCGATCAGCAAGGCCGACTTCTCCGCCTTCGCGATAAAATGCACCCCTTGGGTCACCTTGTCAGCGGCTTTGCCGGGCGGGTTCACCTCGACCCGGATCGGGTTCTGCAGATAGCTTTGTGCAATCTCGTTCATCTGCTTGGGCATGGTGGCGGAAAACAGCATGGTCTGCCGATCCTCGCCCATCAACTCCGCAATCTTGCGCAAGGCGTGGACAAAGCCCAGGTCGAGCATCTGGTCCGCCTCGTCCAGCACCAGAAAACCCGTATGCGCCAACTTGATCGCCTTGCGATCGACCAGATCCAAGAGGCGCCCCGGCGTCGCCACCAGAATGTCGGCGCCCTTTGCCAAACGCTGGATCTGCGGATTGATGCTGACCCCGCCCACGACGATCTGCACGCGCATGCTCGTCATCTCGCGCAGCACGGCTGCAATCTGCCCCGCCAACTCGCGCGTGGGGGCCAGGATCAGACCGCGGGCGGTCTTCGGGGCCGCCTTGCCCCCTTCCTCCATCAGCCGCGCGATCAGCGGGATGCCAAAGGCGGCCGTCTTACCGGTACCCGTCTGGGCCAGCCCCATCACATCGCGCCCGTTCAGCGCATGGGGGATCGCCTGCGCCTGAATCGGCGTCGGCTCGGCCAAACCCATCTCTGCCACGCGCTTGGCCAACGCATCGGGCAGGTTCATCATATCAAAATCGCTCATGGCCCCCAGTGAACCCATCCCACCCCAGCGTCAACCGCAATTGCCCCTGCCGGAAGCTTTCGATAAATGCAGGATCATGACTGCCAAACGCGCCACCATCACCGACCGCAGCGAAGCCAAGGGGCTGCGCATGACGCATCCACGCCGGGTGATTGCACAGGTGTTGGAGGCGTCCGACGACCACCCGGATGTCGAGGAACTTTACAACCGCGCCAGCGCTGTCGATTCGGGCATTTCCATCGCAACGGTCTACCGTACGGTGAAACTGTTCGAAGAGGCGGGGATCCTCGACAAGCTGGAATTCGGCGACGGCCGCGCCCGCTACGAAGACGCAGAACGCGAGCACCACGACCACCTGATCGACCTGAATTCGGGTGAGGTGATCGAGTTTGTGGATGAAGAGATCGAAGCCCTGCAGGAAAAGATCGCCGAAAAGCTGGGCTATGAACTGCGCGGGCATCGGCTGGAACTCTATGGTGTGCCGCGCAAGCGGTAACCGCATGAAAGGGGCCACATGGCCGACCGCGACCGCCCGCTGCTTGCCGTCCTGATCGACGCCGACAACGTGCCTGCCAAATTCGCTGACGCGGTGCTGCGCGAAGTGACGTCCATTGGCGAACCTGCCCTGCGCCGCGTCTATGGCGACTGGTCATCTGGTCGGCTGAAGGCCTGGTCCGAGCGTATTCTCGAACTCGGGCTCGTCGCCCATCAGGACACATCGAACACCACCGGAAAGAACGCCAGCGACATCGGGCTTGTTATCGACGCCATGGACATCCTGCACGGGCGGCGGTTCGGCGGGTTCGTCATCGTGTCTTCCGACAGCGACTTCACCGCCCTCGCCAACCGGCTGCGTGAAGACGGCCTAATGGTCATCGGCATCGGCGAGGCGAAAGCCCCCGAAGCCCTGCGCAACGTCTGCAACCGCTTCATCCTGATCGAAAACCTCGTGGGCGAAACCGAGCAGCCCAAGGGCCGCGCTGCGCCCAAAGACGCTCTGCCCTTGATCGAAAGCGCAATGAACAAGATCGACCAGGATGACGACTGGTACGCCTTGGGCCAGATTGGCCAGGCCATCCAGAACGCCCACCCCGACTTTGACACGCGCACATACGGGCACCGCAAATTATCGGCTCTGGTGCAGGCGCTCAAAGGGGTCGAGACACGCAAACAGGGCAATCAGCTGATGATGCGCCTCAAGCGGACGGGCTGATCACATGGACAATCTGCGCGGTGCAGCCATCATGGTGCTGGCGATGCTCGGCTTCGCCATCGAGGACGCTGTGATCAAATTCCTCGCAGGCGCCTTGCCGGTCGGTCAGGTGATCGGGTTTCTCGGGATCGGCGGCACGCTGGTCTTTGCCATCATCGCCCGAATGCAGGGACAACGCTTGTGGGACCGCGCGTTCCTCACGCCCGCGATCATGATCCGCAACCTGGCAGAGGTGGTCGGGCTGATCGGGTTCGTCACCGCCCTTGCGCTGATCCCGCTGTCCACCGCCTCCGCCATCCTGCAAGCCGCCCCCCTGCTGGTGACGCTCGGCGCTGCCGTGTTTTTGGGCGAGGATGTGGGCTGGCGCCGCTGGGCCGCGATCTTCGTCGGCTTCTTCGGCGTGATGCTGATCATCAAACCGGGCACTGCAGCCTTCGACTGGAAGCTGCTTTTCGCCGTAGTGGGCGTATTGGGCCTGGCCGCCCGCGATCTGGCCACTCGCCGAGTCCAGGCGAATGTCAGTTCGGTCCAACTGAGCTTCCTCGCCTTTCTGGTCGCCATCCCCGGCGCAGCGATTCTTCTGTATCTCGGCGGCGACCAGATCGTCGTACCAACCCAAGCGCAGCTTGGCCTGTTGCTTGCATCCGTGGCTATCGGATGCATCGCCTATTTCGGGATCACCGTAGCCATGCGCGTGGGTGAGATCAGCTTTGTCACCCCGTTCCGCTACTCGCGCATGGTTTTTGCGTTGATCCTTGGCATGCTCGTCTTCAACGAACGCCCCGACGCGCTCACACTGCTTGGCGCAGCCATCATCATTCTGTCCGGCCTTTATACATTGTGGCGCGAGCAGATCAGGAAATCACCCAATGCGGCGTAAAAGAACTTGTTGTTAGCGCAAACACCGCGTTAGACGCAGCGTAACTTTCCAAGACAGGAGCCCTCCTCCCATGAGCACCATCATCGACATCCACGCCCGCGAAATCCTCGACAGCCGCGGCAACCCGACAGTTGAGGTCGATGTGACCCTCGAAGACGGCACTATGGGCCGCGCGGCCGTGCCCTCGGGCGCCTCGACCGGTGCCTACGAAGCTGTGGAAAAGCGCGACGGGGACAAGGCGCGCTATATGGGCAAGGGTGTTCTGGAAGCGGTCACCGCCGTGAATGGCGAGATCGCAGAAGCGCTGGTCGGCATCGACGCCACCGAACAGGTCGAACTTGACCGCGCGATGATCGAACTGGACGGCACCGACAACAAGGGCCGTCTGGGCGCAAACGCGATCCTGGGCGTGTCCATGGCCGCCGCAAAGGCTGCCGCCGATTGGACCTCGCAACCGCTCTACCGCTACGTGGGCGGCACCTCGGCCCGTATCCTGCCTGTCCCGATGATGAACATCATCAACGGTGGCGAACATGCCGACAACCCCATCGACATTCAGGAATTCATGATCATGCCGGTGGCTGCGGACAACATCCGCGAAGCCGTGCGTATGGGCTCAGAAGTGTTCCATACACTGAAGAAAGAATTGTCGGCTGCGGGTCTCTCCACCGGCATAGGCGACGAGGGCGGCTTTGCACCCAACATCAACTCCACCCGTGACGCACTTGATTTCATTTTGAAATCCATCGAAAAGGCTGGTTACAAGCCAGGTGATGACATCCACCTCGCCCTCGACTGCGCAGCCACAGAATACTTCAAAGACGGCAAATATGTCCTTGCGGGTGAAAACAAAACACTGACGTCGGACGAAAACGTCGCCTATCTCGAAGCGCTGGTGAACGACTACCCAATCATCTCGATCGAGGATGGCATGGGCGAAGACGACTGGGACGGCTGGAAGGCTCTGACCGACGCGATCGGCGACAAGGTCCAGCTTGTGGGCGACGACCTGTTCGTGACCAACCCCGCGCGTCTGGCCGACGGCATTTCACGCGGTTGCGCAAACTCCATGCTGGTAAAAGTCAACCAAATCGGCAGCTTGACGGAAACTCTTCAAGCCGTCGACATGGCCCACCGTGCCCGCTACACCAACGTCATGTCCCACCGCTCGGGCGAGACGGAGGACGCGACCATCGCCGACCTCGCCGTCGCCACCAATTGCGGCCAGATCAAAACCGGCTCGCTGGCCCGCTCAGACCGGCTGGCGAAATACAACCAGTTGATCCGGATCGAAGAGATGCTGGGCGAGACCGCAGAGTACGCAGGCCGCTCGATCCTGAAGTGATCGGCGACTTCGTCAAAGCCGTGGGCGGCACGATCGCCCACGTCACCGCCTCGACCAACGTGCGATCAATTCGCGCAAAAGGCCTTCGACCCGCCAGTCAGCTGGCAGCGGACGCGGGAATTGACCCAACGGACATCGCCCTGCGCAACCACCGAATGCAGGTCGGCCCCGCCACTCTGAACCACCAGAAACCGATCCTGCACGGCCTCAACGCCGCCCACCGCGTCCTTGACGACCACACACCGGAAAGCTGGGCGCATCAACTGGACCAACGGGTCTTCCTCTGGCCGGAACGCAAGGGCCAAGCCTTCGCCGCCTCCATCAAACGCGATCTTGCCATCACCATCCTCTGGCTCAACACGACCAAACTGGCCGAAGCATTCCGCGAGCATATAGACCTCAGCCCCATCAATTCCGGCAACTTTACCCAAGGCGGCGCACACGCCCGCCGGGGTGACTGGCTCTACGTCCCGCTGGCCGCCGGCCTCGACGCTTTCCGCCACAACCGCTCAAAACGCGGGCTCAAACGCACCCCCGACACGGTCACCGAAATCTCCCTCCGCTGCCCCATTGCACCCGACCTGCTGACCGACCTACTGATAGGGCATGACTGACCTCACCATACGCCCGGCCGCGCCGTCCGACATGGACGACATCGCCCGGCTCTGCTGGGCCTACCGCGCCCTTCTGATCGAGCGAGAGGCCGGGCTGCCGCCCATGACGGCCAAGTTCTATCCCGAAGACACCTATCGCGCCCTGATCGACGACCTTCCGCGCATCCACGCCCGCCCGCGCGGCGACATCCTGTTGGCAGAGATGGAGGGCACCGTCGTTGGATGCGCCATGTACTACCCGCTTGCCCTCGACGGCGTGACCGAGATCAAGCGCGTCTATGTCGACCCCAGCGCGCGAGGCACCGGCGCAGGTCGCAAATTGATCGAAACCACCATGGCCCACGCTCGTGCCGACGGCTACACCCGTATGGTCCTCGACACGATGGAACGACTAACTGAAGCCATCGCACTCTACGAGCGGCTGGGCTTCAAGCCCTGCGATCCCTACTACGACGTGCCGCCCGCCTTCCTGCCACACCTGCGCTACTATGAGCATCCGCTATGACCGCCGACGACATCATCGCCCACCTGCACCTGCAACCGCATCCCGAAGGCGGCCACTACCGCCAAACCTGGGTGGCCGAGAACGCGGGCCGCCCAACAGGCACCTGCATCTACTTCCTTCTGAAAGCGGGCGAAGCCAGCCACTGGCACAAGGTCGATGCCACCGAAATCTGGCTCTACCACGCAGGCGCCCCGCTCATTCTGTCGATGAGCGCCAGCGAAGAGACCCCCGCGAAGGACCACCTCCTGACCCCGGACCTGACCCAAGGCGCACCGCAACTCATTGTCCCCGAACACCACTGGCAAGCCGCGCGGACTACAGGTGACTACACGCTCGTCAGCTGCACCGTGTCCCCCGGCTTCCAGTTCGAGGGGTTCACGCTCGCACCTGAAGGCTTCGATATCCCTAGGGGTAGCTGACGGTGCCACCGCCCACCGCGGCCCGCACCCCAGTCGTCCCCGGACAAGACGTCGGCAACCCGCGCGCCACCCGCACGGCGAGATAGGCAAAGGCCTGCGCCTCCAGCATATCACCGTCCAGCCCGACATCTTCGACGGGTCGGACCGGACAGTCCAAAGACACCTCCAGCATCCGCATCAACACGGGATTGTGCCGCCCGCCTCCCGTCACCAGCACTTGCGACGGCGGAGACGGACAATGCTGCATGGCCTCCGCCACACCTGCCGCGCACATCGCCGTTAGCGTCGCTGCGGCATCCGCATCGCTCAACTCTTGGACCAGCCCCACCATCTCGGCAAAGTCGTTCCGATCCAGAGACTTCGGCGGCATCCGTGCAAAATACGGCTCGGCCAAGAACAACTCCAGCGCCCCTGTCTCCACCGTGCCCGACGCCGCAATGCGCCCACCCTCGTCAAAGGGCACGTCGCGCCGCACCTGCACCAGATCATTCACCGGCGCGTTGGCAGGCCCGGTGTCAAAGGCCAACAGCGCCCCTTCTTCCTCGGGCCGCTCCGCACTCGGATCGACCCAAGTCAAATTCCCCACACCGCCAAGGTTCAGAAACGCCACCGGACCCGTCGCCTTCATCCACTTTGCACAGGCGAAGTGAAAAAACGGGGCCAAGGGTGCGCCCTCGCCCCCCAACTCCACATCCGCACTGCGGAAATCCCAAACGACAGGGCGGTCAAGCGCACGCGCCAAGACCGCCCCATCGCCCAATTGCAAGGTGCCTTGCATCCGAGGTGCATGGGCCACGGTCTGTCCGTGAAACCCAACCAGATCAATGCCCTCAAAGCCGGACAGCAACGCCTCATGGACGGCCATCACAACCTCAGTCGCAGGCTCCAACGTTGGCCCGGACCAATGCCCGAGAGCCGCGCGCAACGCCGCGCGCTCCTCTTCCGAATACTCCCGATACCCGTGCGGCCCAAACCCGTGGATCGAAACACCATCGGTCTGCAACACCGCCGCATCGACCCCGTCCAAAGACGTGCCCGACATCGCCCCAAGGGCGGTTATGACCGCCCCTTTCTCTTTGACCTTATCCATGGCCTTTTCCTTTGCCCGTCCCCCGCTTATAGACTGCGCCGGAGCCGTTCCAAGGACAAGCCTAATGACCTACACCCCCCGATCCGATTTTGTGCACGTGATGCAAAGCCGCGGGTTCCTGGCCGATTGTACCGACATGCAGTCGCTGGACGAAGCGCTGCTGGTTCCGGGGCAAACGGCCTATATCGGCTTTGACGCAACGGCCAAGTCGCTGCACGTGGGCTCGCTCATCCAGATCATGATGCTGCGCTGGTTCCAAAAGACTGGGCACAAACCCATCACACTTATGGGCGGCGGCACGACCAAGGTGGGCGACCCCTCCTTCCGCGCCGACGAACGCCCACTGCTTGGCCCCGAACAGATCGACGCCAATATCGCGGGCATCAAACAGGTCTTCTCCGCTTACATCGACTACGATTCAGGCGCGCAGATGCTGAACAATGCCGAGTGGCTCGACGATCTGAACTACCTTGATTTCCTGCGCGACATCGGGCGGCACTTCTCGATCAACCGGATGCTGTCCTTCGAGAGTGTAAAATCCCGCCTCGATCGCGAACAGTCGCTGTCCTTCCTCGAATTCAACTACATGATCCTGCAAGCCTACGACTTCATGGAGTTGAACCGCCGCTACGGCTGCATCCTGCAAATGGGCGGCAGTGACCAATGGGGAAACATCGTCAACGGAATCGACCTCACCCGCCGCGTGATCCAGAAAGAGGTGTTCGGCCTGACCTCGCCGCTTTTGGAGACCTCCGACGGCAAGAAGATGGGCAAGTCCCAGTCTGGTGCCGTGTGGCTGAACGCGGAAATGCTGTCGCCGTACGAGTTCTGGCAGTTCTGGCGCAACACCACGGACGCCGATGTGGGTCGCTTCCTAAAGCTCTACACAGAATTGCCACTGGATGAATGCGACCGTCTTGGCGCGCTGCAAGGCTCCGAGATCAACGAAGCCAAGGCACACCTCGCGACAGAGGTCACGACCCTTCTGCACGGTTCTGAGGCGGCCGCAGCGGCGGCAGAGACCGCGCGCGAAGTCTTTGAAAAGGGCGGCGTCGGAGACGACCTGCCCACACTGACGCTCTCGGCAGATGATGTGGGCGACGGCATCTCCATCGTTCAGTTAATCGTCAAATCCGGCCTCGCCGCATCGGGTAAGGAAGCCAAGCGGCTCATTGCCGAAGGCGGCGCCAAGATGAACGACGTGCCCCTGACCGAAGCCGGAACAATGATCGACGCATTAACACTTTCGGAGCCAATCAAGCTCTCCGCAGGCAAAAAGCGCCACGCATTGGTCCAAATCGGTTAATCTTGGACCGTACGGTCAAATCTGTCCCCGCGGGGACAGATTACCCCAACCGCATCAAAATCGCCCGCGCCGCGCGCACGCCCGGGTCGGCGCCACCGCGCCCGAGCAGGTCCATGGTCAGTTCCATCGCGTCCCGCTGTGCCGATGGATCGGCCAGCAGGCCCTCCATCGCGCGCACCACGTTGTCGACGCTGAAATCCTTGCCCACCACCTCGGGCACCACGCGGGTCTCCGAAACATGGTTTATCAGGCTCCCGGTGTCGGTCGTAACCATCCGGCTGATGATAGCACGGCTGAGCCAATGCAGATCATAGGCGCTGACCATCGGCGTGCCCGCCGCCGCAAGCTCCAATGAGACGGTTCCGGAGGTCGCAAGCGCCACATCCGCCGCCGCGAAGGCGATCCGCTTTTCAGTGGCGGCAGCATCAGGATCCTGTCCCGTCGGATCCAGCACCAAGGGCTGGACAGGCCATTGAGAGACCGCATCGCGGACCAGTGGCGCAACCGCACCCGCAGCAGGCAGCACCAGCTTAATCTTTGGCCTGTCCTGCGCCAGTTGCCACAGCGCCGCCCCAAATGTCGGGGCCATCCGCTTGATCTCTCCGCGCCGCGACCCCGGCAGGACAAGCAGCAGCGGATCGGCATCGCGCAGTTCGTGCCGCGCCTTGAACGCTGCAACCTCTGCCACACTGGCGCGGGGCACTGTGGCCGCCGGATGGCCTACGAAGTCGCACGCCATGCCCTCGGCCTCCATAAAGGGTGGCTCAAACGGAAACAGCGCCAGCACATGGTCTATCATGGCTGCCATCTTCTTGGCCCGACCCGGCCGCCATGCCCACACGGTGGGTGCCACGTAGTGCACGGTGCGAATGTCGGACGCGGCCTTGACCAGCTTTGCGACACGCAGCGAAAAGTCGGGGCTGTCGATGGTAATCAGAACGTCCGGTTTCTGGTCAATGACAGCCTGCGCCGTCTCGGCAATCCGACGCTTCAAATGGCGGTATTTCGGCAGCACCTCTGCAATGCCCATGACGCTGAGTTCCGACATGTCAAACCGGCTCACCAGCCCCTGCGCCTGCATCAGCGGACCACCAATGCCGTCAAAGCTGACCTCTCGCGCCTCTTTCTTGAGCCCGGCCAGCAATGCCCCGCCAAGAGCGTCGCCCGACGGCTCGCCCGCCACAACAAAAACCCTTAGCGCACCCACAAAAACAGCCCCGCCTCATCCAGACGTCGCACAACCTCGTCCCGGTCCAGCACCATGACACCCTCCGCCTCCAGCACAAGCCCATCCAACCGCGCCGCAATCGCGGCACTTGCCGTGCTCGGACCGATGGTCGGCAGGTCGATCCTTCGGTCTTGTCCAGGTTTGGGGGCTTTGAAAAAGACACCACCGCTGGCTTGCGCCCGCGCTTCGGCCACGGGGCCAGACAGCCAGTCGGCGGCGTCGTCCAGCATGTCACCGACAAAGTCCATCGCGGCGGCAAACGGATCGTCACCCGCGGGTGGCATCGGTTTGACCGGCTTATCAAGCAACCCACGCAGCATGGCGTCTGTGCCCCGCGCATCCTCGCGCGCGATCACCTGACCGGCGCGGATCACGCAGGACTGCCCCTCATCGGCGCGGCCCTGCTCGACCGAGACTTGCTGGGCTGCCTTCACCTGCATGTCGATGTCATCCGGCACGGGCGTCCTAGTCAACACACCCGGGAGCGGCAGCAACTCGGGCACCAACTCATGCGCGCCGCGCACCGCCATATCCCGCGCTTCAAAGAGCGCAATGACAGCGCGCAGTGCGGCATCTTCGCCCGCTTTCACGGCCTTTGCGATCGCGGGCACAAGCGGCATCGTACGGGCATCAAGGCGCAAGGGATTGAAACCGGGGCGCTGGATGGCCCCGCAAAAGCAGACGTCTGTCACGCCGCGCTGCCGGAGCGTGTGGAGCAGCGTTCCGATGGTTTCGATCCGAAACCTGAGGTCGACGTCAAGACCGTCCGGCGCGTGGCCTTCGAGCGCACAAACAAGAGGTGGTGACGATTGCGCGCCTGCAACAGTAGCGGGGAGCGCGCCTGTTCCCGTGATCAGCGCCAGCATCACCGGGGCGTCAGGAACGACCGGTCGCTGTCGCCCATCACGAACGCCACGATCTCGCGCACATATGCGCTGTCGGTTTCCTTGCCCAACCGCTCGGCGCGGTCGTGAAACGTGCCCTCGCCTTGTGCCAGCATCTGGAACGCCGCGCGCAGCGCGGTGATGTCGCTGCGTGCCACGCCCTTGCGTTTCAAACCAACAAGGTTGAGACCATCAAGGTCCCCACGGGGTGCCTGTACGAGACCGTATGGTATGACGTCATTCGTCACCATGGTCACCGCACCGATGATCGCACCTTTACCGATGCGCACAAACTGGTGGATGCCCGACAAGCCGCCCACAATCACGTCATCTTCAATGATGCAGTGCCCCGCCACCGCGGCAGAGTTCACGACGATTACGCGGTCGCCGACATGGGCGTCGTGCGCGATATGGCATCCGGCCATAAACAAGCCGTCATCCCCGATCCGCGTGACGCCCCCGCCGCCTTCGGTGCCGCCGTTCATAGTCACATGCTCGCGGATACGGTTGCGTTTACCGATTACAAGGCGACTGGTCTCGCCCTTGAACTTGAGGTCCTGCGGCACTTCACCGATCACGGCAAAGGAGAAGATGGTTGTTCCCTCGCCCACATCGGTCTGACCGGTGACGACCACATGGCTTTTCAGCACCACGTCAGGTCCGATCACGACATCCGGGCCGACGACGCAAAACGGCCCTATCGTGGCTGTCGGATCAATCTGCGCGCCCGGCTCAATGACGGCGGACGGATGCACGCCTGCGCTGCTCATGCTTTGGGGATGTCCATCATGGCTGTAAATTCAACCTCGCACGCCATTTCGCCTTCAACCTCTGCCACGCCGGCGAACTTCCAGACCTTGGCGCCGGGTTTGCCGCGAGTTGTTGTCAACTTCAACTCTAGCACATCGCCGGGCACGACCATACGGCGGAATTTGCACTTGTCGATGGACATGAAGTAGACCAGCAGCTCTTTGTCGGCCAGATCAAGCGCAACACCCACCATCACGGCTGCGGTCTGTGCCATCGCCTCGACAATAGTGACGCCGGGCATAATCGGATGGCCAGGGAAATGGCCCTGAAAATGCGGCTCGTTCATGGTGACATTCTTGATGCCGGTGGCACTGGCGTGGCCGTCGATGTCGATCACCTTGTCCACCAGCAGGAACGGGTAGCGATGCGGGATAATCCGCTGGATCAGGCCGATATCAGCGGTTTTCAGTTCGGAAGTCATGCGGTGCTCGGCCCTTTTATCATTGGTCTGTTTTTGCCTAGCAAGAGCGGCGCAGGCCCGCAAGCGCGCCTATTGCTGCGCGTCGTCATCGCCCAGGCTCGCGTCCATGCGTTCAATTGCCAGATCGGTGATATCGATGGCGTTGGCACTGACGTAGACACTACGCTGTTCAAGGATCACGGCAGCCCCTGTGTCGCGCATGATCTCTTCTAGGACAGGCGCGGCTGAGGCCAGGAACCGATCCCGGTTCTGTTCCAGCAAGTCGGCAATTTCCCGGCTTTGCTCATCGCGATCACGGCGGATGGCTTCCACCCGGGCGTCAAATGCGTCTGCAAGAGCGCGAAACGCCTCTGGTGCCATATCGGAGCGCTGATCTGTCAGCGCCTGCTCTTCGGCTTCAAGCTCGGCCTCGATGCGGCGGTTGTCTTCGGACAGCGCGGACGTTCGCGCCTCGATCTCGTTCAATACCCGGCGCCCAAAGACGCTTTCGCGGTAAAACCGTTCGCTGTCTATTGTCAGGATTGGACTGCGCACGTCCTGCGCCGGAGATGCCGTGGCCCATGACAGGGCCACAAGCAAGACGGCAAGGGCGCGCGCAAGCCTGCCCATCTGGTCAGAATGTGGTCGAGATGGTCAGGTCGAAGCTTTGCTCGCGGTCAAATTCTTCCTTCTCGAGCGCGTTCGAGAAGTTCAGACGAAGCGGACCGATGGCCGTGTCCCACAGGATCGAGAACCCAATCACGTGGCGGAAAGACCCACCCTCACCCACGACGTTGCCGCCGGACAGGTCGACAGAGTCGAGATCCCACAGGTTGCCCACATCGTAGAAGAGGCCACCGCGGATCCCCAACTCTTCGGGCAAGCCGAGGGGGAATTCCGCCTCGAACCGTGCCGCGACAAAGATGTTGCCGCCAAGTGGATCAGGATCTTCGCCAGGGGTGTTCAAATCGCGGGGACCGATGCCGCCCGGTTCGAACCCGCGGATGATGTTAGGACCCAAGATAAAGCGGTCAACGGTGCGGTTGGTGCCACCGTTCCAGGCCAGGTATCCCGCTTCGAGAGACGCCCGCAGCGTCACCTCTTCGTTGAAGGCCAGCCGCTGGCCGACAATGCGCCCACGGGTGCGGATGAATTCTGCATCGCCACCGACGCCTGCAAAGTCCTGGGAAAACTCGAACAGCACGCCCGCATTGGGGTTCAGGCCTCCCTCGCGCGTGTCGTAGGTGTAGGTGTAGCCAATAGAAGACGCCACCTGCTCCCCAGCGTCGATCTCACGCTGAACGATAGTGCCATTGGTAATAGGGTCGCGCGCAATCTGTTCGTTGGCGGAGTAGTTGTAGTTGAGCTGAAGCCGCGCCCGTTCGCTGACAGGAAAGGTCAGGCTGGGACGGAATACGAGGGATTCCGTGTCGTAGTTTGCAAAGCTCGAGTCCGTCTCGCTGTATTGCAGGTTCAAGCCAAAGGCGACATTGCGACCCAGGAACGCTGGTTCAACGAAGGTGATGCCATATTGTTCGGATTCTTCGGCTGTTGAAAAGTTAAAGCCCAGCGTCTGTCCGCGACCCAAGAAATTGCGTTCCGTGAAGCTGACGATCAGTCCGAAGCCGTCATCCTGCGAGAACGCGCCACCAAAGTTCAGGGAGCCGGTTGGCTGTTCTTCAACGTCGACGTCAATTACCACCTGCTCGGGCGTCGATCCCTCGCGTGCGTTGACGTCGGCGACGGAAAAATAGCCAAGTGCACGGATACGCTCTGCCGCGTCGCGGATTTCGCGGGGGTTGAAGGGGTCCCCTTCAGCCACGCGGAACTGGCGGCGGATCACACGATCAAGGGTAGTGGTGTTTCCTTCGACGTCGATACGCTCAACAAAAACGCGCGGGCCGCGGCTGATCACGAATTCGACGTCCAGAGTGAGTTCGCGATCATTGCGTACGATGCGCGGTTCGACCCGCAGAAAGTCAACGCCGTCGCGCTGGCCCTGACGCTCCAACCTGGTGATTTCGTTTTCTACAAGCGTGGGCGAATAGATCACGCCCGGACGCACCCTGATCAATTCTTGGTAGGCGTCACCATCCACCGATGGAATTTCGCTGGTCACGGAAATGTCACCAAAGGAGAATTGCTGTCCTTCCTGCACGTTGAAGGTGAGGAAGAAGCCGTCACGCTCTTCTGTCAGCTGTGCGTTGGTGCTGACGATCCGGAAATCCACGTAGCCCCGTGAGTTATAGAAGTCGGTCAGGACCTGGCGGTCGAACTGGATACGATCCTCAACCAGCGTGTCCGTCTGGATCAAAGTTCGTAAAAAGCCCGCCTGTTTCGTGTCGAGCACACGACGCAGACGGCGGTCGGAATAGACGCGGTTGCCGACGAAGCTGATCCGCTCCACCTCGACTACATCGCCCTCGAATACTTCAAAGACGAGGTCCACGCGGTTGTCCGAACGCCGAATGATGCGCGGCGTGACACGCGCCGCAACGCGACCCTGGGTGCTGTAGGCTTCGGCGATTGCACTTGCGTCGCGCTCGGCCTGGGCGGGCGAGAACACGCGGCGTTCCTGGCTTTGCACGGTGGCTGCCAGCGCCTCGTCATCGACGCGGCGGTTGCCTTCGTAGGAGATGCGATTGATCGTCGGGAATTCCGCTACGGTGATCAGCAGCGTGCTGCCTTGCGCCGCGACGGACACGGTTTCGAACAAACCGCTGTTTTCCAGGTTCTGGCGCGCGGCGTTGACCTGGCCCGCGGTCAGCGTCTGGCCCGGTGCGATTCCTGCGCGTGCGATCACCGCGGCGTCGCCAACCCGCTGATTGCCGTCCACGACAATGCGCGAAAACTGAAAGCTCTGCGCCTGCGCCGGGGCCATTGAGGCCACCCAAGACACTGACACCAGTGCGAAAATTGCTGCTCTAAAAAACGCCTTGCGCCCGCACTGTTGTGCCTGCGCGATTACGCCCCTCAACCCCAGTCCCATGGTTTTGCCCCACGTGTTCAGACATCCAATACTGACGTGAGTAACGGCATTGCGAGGTGTTGTCAAAAGCGCAAAACCCCGTGGATCATCACGAGGCAGGTAGCACATCTTGTGGATTAGTGGCGGTGGCTAGAGACTGCCCAACCAAGCTCCTGCGGCCAGCGCACCGGCCAAGGTCGCGACATAAAGGGCGCGATCCCAGTTCAGCATCATCAACAGGCTCAGGCCCCGGTATCCGCTTTGAAGTGTTTGCATCGTTTCATCCTCTGACGGATGTGAACTACAAACAGATTGCGGCAGCAGATGGGGCCAATTGTGGCAGGATTGGGGCATGTGCCCCGAGCCGCTTCCGACCTACGGGCAGAAAAGATCATTGCCCACAGCAAAGAGCATGAGACTAAGAACCAGCGTCAATCCCACAGTCATCAGCACACGCAGCGCACCGTCGCTGGGCGGTTTACCGGTCACGGCCTCGTAAGCGTAGAACACGAGATGCCCACCATCGAGTGCCGGGATCGGAAAGAGGTTCAGCAGACCAACGGCCGTGGACAACACCGCAATGAACCAGACAAAGCTTTGCGCGCCCTGGCTTGCCATCGTGCCAGACACCTGGGCGATTCCAATCGGGCCAGACAGGTTGCAGGTGCTGATGGCCCCCGTGATCATATGGCCAAGGCCGGAAATCGACCCGGTGATAATCCGCCATGTCTGCTCAACACCACCGGTGACAGCATCGACAACGCCGGGCGCCTCGCTTGCCGGATCAAACGCATTTCCGCTGGCAACCCCGATCCGCCATTGTGTGGCAAACCCGCCACCGTCCTGCGGTTCGTCAACCCGTTTGGGCGCGAGGCTTTTCTCCAGCGTCTCGCCATCCCGCCATACGCCAAGCTCCAGAGTTGCGCCGTTCGACCCCTCGACCGCGTTGACCAACTGGCGGAAGGCAAATACCGGCTCGCCGTTGATCGAGGTGATCACATCGCCCTGCTCAAGCCCAGCGGCGAGCGCTGCGCTGCGTGGCGTAACAGACCGTACAAGGGGCGGACGCAGATACGGGCCCTGCACCACCATCCGTTCGCCGTCACGTTCGACCGTGTAGTCCAGCTGTGGCGCAATGCGCAGGTTGTCGATCAAATCGGCATAAGCCGGGTCCGACAGACTGGGAACAGGCGTTCCGTCAATTTCCAGAATCACATCGCCCGCCTGCAGGTCCTGTGTTTCGGTCGGCAGCGTATAAAGCTCACCCACTGTCAGTGGATCGCGCGGAACACCATTTGAATAGCCAACGATGGCAAAGACCATGATCGACAGCGCGAAGTTGAACACCGGACCCGCCGCGACCGTCGCCGCCCGCGCCCACAATGGCGCGCCGTGCATCGTGCGGCGCAGGGCCTTGGGGTCTGCGGCAGCGGCTTCCATGGCCACCTCGTCCTTGCCCGAGGCGGCGTTGGCATCCCCTGCGAATTTTACGTAGCCGCCAAAGGGAAGTGCCGCGATCTGCCACTTGGTTCCGCGCTTGTCCAAGCGGCTCCAGATCACTGGACCGAAGCCGATGGAAAACACGTCAGCGTGGATGCCTGACCAGCGGCCCACGATGTAGTGCCCATATTCATGGATCGCGACGATCACACTGAGCGCCACAACGAAAAAGAAGATGGTCCAGGCAAAACCGCCAAAGGCGGGTATCAAGGCCGAAATGTCCAAGGGTATTTATCCTGCTTTATGCTCGATCACGTCGCGGGCGGCTTGTCGTGCCATTTGGTCCGCAGCGTATACGTTATCAAGGGTCATTGGGGCATCAATATGGCCGGGATCAGTGTCATTGAGCACCTGTTCGACGACCTGCGCCATGGTCTGAAAGCCAATATGGCCCACGATAAACCCATCCAGTGCCGTTTCCTTGGCCGCGTTGAACACAGCCCCAGACAGCCCGCCCCGTTCCATCACCTCGCGTGCGAGCCGAAGGGCGGGCCAGCGTTTTTCGTCCGGCGGACGGAAGGTGAGCGCGCCGATTTGCGCGAGGTCCAGCCGTTCGACGGGCAGCGCGCGGCGGTCGGGCCAATGAAGCGCGTAGCCGATGGCGTGACGCATATCGGCTGGTCCAACATGGGCCATCAATGCGCCGTCGTTGAAACCGACCATGGCATGGATCATCGACTCAGGGTGGACCAGCACCTCAATCTGATCGGGGCGAACATCGAAATATTCACGTGTTTCAATGAGCTCCAGCGCCTTGTTGAACATCGACGCGCTGTCGATTGTGATGCGCTGCCCCATGTCCCAATTGGGATGCGATGACGCCTCGGCCAGCGTGGCGTCGGCCAGCTTGTCCAGCGGCCAGTCGCGAAAGGCGCCGCCGCTTGCGGTGATGATGATCCGCTCGACTGCGTCCATGTCCTCGCCCACGAGCGCCTGAAACACGGCGGAGTGTTCGCTGTCCACCGGCAAGAGGCGGGCATTGTTTGCCTTGGCCGTCGACAGGATCAATTGGCCCGCGCAGACCAGCGACTCTTTGTTCGCAAGGGCAAGGGTTGCGCCCTGCTGCAATGCGCAAATGCCGGGGGCCAGCCCTGCCGCACCGACGATGGCGGACATGACCCAATCGGTGGGTCGGCACCCCGCTTCGGTCAGCGCCGCTTGCCCTGCTGCGGCTTCGACCCCGGTGCCCTGCAACGCCGCGCGCAGATCTTCGAGCCGCGTTTCATCTGCGGTCACAGCGATGTCAGCACGCAGGCGGATCGCGTCACGCGCCAGTTGGTCGATATTCGCGGCCCCGGTCAGCGCCACAACATCGTAGGCGTCGGGATCGCGTGCGATGAGGTCGATGGTGTTTTGCCCGATAGAGCCGGTTGCCCCGAAGATCGACACACGGCGGGTCACAAGACACCCCCGGGAAAGCCCGAGACCTGGCCGAGCATCAGAAGGAACACCGACGCGCCCAGCATCCCGTCGAACCGGTCAAGCACGCCGCCATGGCCGGGTATGAGGGCCGAGCTGTCCTTGACCCCCATGCGGCGCTTCATAGCGCTTTCGCCGATATCGCCCATCTGGCTGGCCATCGACAACGCAATCGAGACACCGACTAACTGGGCAGTTGCTTCGGTATTGATGGCAAAAACCGCACCCACGACCCCTGCCCCGATCCAGCCTGCCACGGTGCCGGACCACGTCTTCTTGGGGCTGACACGCGGCCAGAATTTAGGCCCGCCAAAGGTGCGGCCCGCGAAATAGCCCACGACGTCCGTGACCACGACCACCATCACGAGCCAGGTCATCCAGCCAAAGCCCAGATCGTCGCGCACCTGCATCATGCCAAATCCAGCCATTAGAACGAGCACGGTAAAGATCATGTAGGTGGAGCGGTTCTTTGCCAGTTGCCCCAGCCCGACCATACAGGGCGCCAGCAGGATCGGCAGGGCAAAGCCCACAGGCAGGTAGATCGCCAAAAGGACCGCAGCCCCCGACACCGCACCAAGCTGGATGGCCAGGCTTGATTGTGTCGGCGACACCATACGCACCAGTTCCCACACCATCAGGCCGCAGACGATGGCCACCAGTACGTGGAACACATCACCGCCCATCCAGATGCCCCAGATACCGATCAGCACCATCAGCAGCCCCGAGCCCATGCGGGCGGCGAGATCGGACCACTTCTCGTTCACGTCTTGACCCCGCCGAACCGCCGGTCGCGTACGCCGTAGGAGGCACAAAGACGGGTGAACTCCTCGCGGCTGAAATCGGGCCAGAGCGTGTCGATGAACTCGTATTCGGAATAGGCGGATTGCCAGAGCAGGAAGTTAGAAATCCGCGCCTCACCGCTGGTGCGGATCACAAGGTCCGGGTCGGGCAAGACGTAAGTATCCAAGTACTTGGGCAGCGTTTCTTCGTCCACATCATCAGGATGCAGCGCGCCATCAGCCACGTCACGGGCCAGACGCTGGGTGGCGCGGGCCACTTCGTCCCGCCCGCCATAGTTCAGCGCAATGGTCAGGTTCACGGTGGTGTTGCCGGAGGTGAGCTCTTCCAACTCGTCCATGAGTGAAATCAGCTTGGCATCCAGACGCACGCGGTCCCCGATAAAGCGGACGCGCGCGCCAAATTCGTTCAGCGACCGGGTTTCCTTGGAAATGTAGCGCCGAAAGAGGCTCATCAGCCCGGCCACTTCAACCTGGGTCCGCTTCCAGTTTTCAGTCGAGAAGGCAAAGATCGTCAGGTATTCGACCCCGATATCCGGGCAGGTTTCCACGACCTCGCGCACGCGCCTTGCGCCGGCATGGTGACCGAACAGACGCGGACGCCCCCGTCGGGTGGCCCAGCGTCCATTGCCGTCCATAATGATGGCGACGTGGCGTGGGCCGGTATGTGAGGCATCTGCGATAGTGCTGTCCTTGGCTGTCTTCGGCGATGGTCGCCCGGCTGGCTTCGCCCTTTAGTCCGGTGCTCCGCCCTTTAACGACCCAAACGCTCCCCCGGAGCGTTTGCCGGGCCGGAGGCCCGGTCCGGTCGTTAAACCTGCATGATCTCGCTTTGTTTGGTTTCGAGTGCCGTATCAACGGACTTGATGAATTTGTCCGTCATCTCCTGCACTTCGTCTTGCCACAGCTTCTCGTCGTCCTCGGACATACCGTCAGCCTTGGCTTTCTTGATCTGGTCCATGCCATCGCGGCGCACGTTGCGGATGCTGACCCGCGCGTTTTCGGCATAGCTGCCCGCGACCTTGCCCAACTCGCGACGTCGTTCTTCGTTCAACTCGGGGATGGGCAGCATGATGATGGTGCCGTTGAGCTGCGGGTTGATGCCCAACCCGCTTTCCCGAATGGCCTTTTCCACCTTGCCCACTAACCCCTTGTCCCAGACGTTGACCGTGACCATGCGCGGTTCAGGCACGTTCACGGTGCCCACCTGGTTGATAGGCGTCATCGAGCCATAGGCATCGACCATCACCGGCTCAAGCATAGAGGCAGACGCGCGCCCTGTGCGCAGCGATGCAAATTCAGTCTTGAGGTTGGCCATGGCCCCGTCCATCCGGCGCTCAAGGTCGTCTGTGTCCAGCATGAAATCGTCAGACATGGTATTCCCCGTGTTTCTTCTTGTCGCCCAATTGGCGTTTGACATGCATATAAATCAAGCCGCGCGCATATGACCAGCGCGAGTTGCGCCGCTTAGCCCTGTACGCGCGTGAAGGTGCCGTTGCCTTCCAGAATTTCCTTGAAACCGCCGGGCGTATCCAGAGGGAAGACAATCAGCGGCAGGTTGTTGTCGCGCGCAAGCGCGATGGCAGAGGCATCCATAACCGCCAGCCGCTTGGCGAGCACCTCGTCATAGGTCACGACATCGAAGCGTTTGGCATCCGCGTGTTTCTTGGGATCCTTGTCATAGACGCCATCGACACCGTTCTTGCCCATGAATATCGCTTCGCAGGACATCTCATTCGCGCGCAGGGTCGCGGCAGTGTCCGTGGTGAAATACGGGTTGCCTGTACCGGCGGCAAAGATGCAGACCCGCTTCTTTTCCAGGTGACGCACGGCGCGGCGGCGGATGTAGGGTTCGGCCACCTCATTCATGGTGATCGCTGAAATCACGCGGGTGAAGACGCCCAGCCCCTCCAGCGCAGACTGCATGGCCAGCGCGTTCATCACCGTAGCGAGCATCCCCATGTAGTCGGCGGTCGTCCGCTCCATCCCCTGAGCCGAGCCCTGCAATCCGCGGAACACGTTGCCGCCGCCGATCACCATGCAGATCTCGACACCCATGTCGTGGACCGACTTCACTTCCAGTGCAATCCGCTCGACCGTCGGCGGGTGCAGACCAAAGCCCTGATCGCCCATCAGCGCCTCGCCCGAGATCTTCAACATGACCCGCTTGAACTTCGCCTGTGTTTCGGTCTCGGTCATGGTGCGTCCCCGCTCTTTGAATTTGCGCGCAACCTGTCCTAAATGCGGCAGGTTTTCAATGGACGACACGACATGATCCGCGACCTTATCGCCAAATTGTCCAAGGACTTGCCGGTTCTGATTGCCGGACCGACTGCCTCGGGCAAATCCGCGCTGGCCTTGGCCATTGCAGAAGCACAGGGCGGGGTCATCGTGAACGCCGATGCGAGTCAGATCTATGACTGTTGGCGGGTGCTGACCGCCCGACCTTCGACAGAGGAAGAGGCGCGCGCGCCGCATCTTTTGTATGGCCATGTTGCCTATGACGCGCCCTACTCAACCGGGCATTGGTTGCAGGAAGTGACGCCGTTGCTGGGTGGCCCGCGCCCCATCATCGTGGGCGGTACGGGGCTGTACTTCAGCGCGCTGACCGAAGGTTTGGCGGATATTCCGGCCACGCCCCCCGACATTCGGGCTCTGGCGGATACTCTGGATGTTGCCGCAATGCTCGCGGATCTTGATCCCGAGACGATCAGCCGGATCGACAGTGCAAACCGCGCCCGCGTGCAGCGCGCGTGGGAGGTGCAGCAAGCCACAGGTCAGCCATTGGCCCATTGGCAGGATCAGACCCGGCCCCCGGTTCTGAAAGCCGGTAGCTTTACCGGCATCGTCATGGAGAGCCCCAAGGAATGGCTGACCCCGCGCATCGAGGCCCGCTTTGACCAAATGCTGAAAGGTGGCGCGCTGGACGAAGCCCGGGCGATGCAGGATCGCTTCGATCCCGCCCTGCCCGCCTGCCGCGCCATCGGGGCGGCAGAGGCGATGGCGGTGCTGCGGGGCGAGATCGATCACGACACCGCCGTCGAACGTGCCACAATCGCAACCCGCCAATATGCCAAGCGGCAGCGCACGTGGTTTCGCGCACGGATGGCGGATTGGCACCGGATTTCGTCCCCTGACCTGGTCGCCACTTGACATATTCCATAGCGTTGACGCCATTCTTGTGGGGAAGCGCGTCGTTGACTTGTCGAAAACGGACCATCACCCATGTCCTTGCCGCCGGTCGAAATCAAACCGTTGAGCCAGCTGACACTTGGTCAGGACTGGCGGATCGCGCTGGCCCATGACCGGCCACAGCATGCCGTCATCTGGGTGACCCGTGGACAGGGGCGGTTGTTGCTGAACGGGACACGGCGCGGCGTCGGCACGCACAACGCGCTCACGATCCCGCCGCATACGCTGTTTTCGCTGGATCTGGGTCGGCAAGGTGTCGGAATGGCCGCGCTGATCCCGGACGGCACGGAGGTACGCCTGCCCCTTGGCCCGCGCCAGTTGCGGATACGAGACGTGGATGCCATCGGCGAGTTGACCGGCATCTTTGAAGCCGCACATCGGGAAACGACCCAAGGCAAGGCGCTGGCGCAGGATGCTATTGATGCGCAGATGTCGCTTTTGTCGGTCTGGCTCAGACGTCAGATCGCCCTACCCGAAAACTTGCCCACAGCAATGAATGCCGCAGCGCGTTTGAGCGCGCGGTTCTGCGAACGGGTGGCCCGCGGTCATGCAAGCGGGTTGTCGATGGCGGAACATGCCGCTGAACTTGGCGTCACCGCTACCCACCTGACCCGCGCCTGCAAGGCAGCGACCGGGCGGACGGCAGCCGATCTGCTGACCGAACGCATCCTGTATGCCGCACGCACAGCACTTGTTGAGACGACCGTTCCCGTGCAGGATATCGCCCGGCACCTGGGCTTTGGTTCGGCGGCCTATTTCACCCGTTTCATGCAGCAGCACACCGGTCAAACCCCCACTGCACTGCGCAAAGCCGCGCGGTAGGGCGGCGCAGCGAATCCATTGCCCAACACTGGCGATGTCGCAAACAGGATAGGCAAATGTCGCAAACGTGTTCTGATTTCTGAAACCGCCCCGTTGACCTGTGTGCCTATCTGTTGCCTCATAAGGTCAGGGAACAACAAAGATCGCAGATGTGCACGAAGACGTCCGGAACGAACCGGACACACGCACAGGGGACCACCACTTGGGTCTGCTTCGGTTACTGGGGGCGTCAGTGTAGGCACAATCACCACCACTTCCATCTTGTGGTTCATCCGAGCCATGCCAGAGGCGTCGACCAAAGAACGCCCGGTAGTCAAAAGCGGCGGCAAAGACCCGCCTGCAAGCCACCCAACAGGGGCGACATATGGGACTTTTCATTCTCCGACGATTGGGCGTGATGCTGCTGACGGCCTTGTGCCTGACGTTCATCGTGTTCTTTCTGACCAACCTCTACCCGAACCTCGAAAAGCTGGCCAAGACCCAGGGCAATTTCCGTATGACGGACGAGGCCGTGGCAAGCTGGCTAGATGACCGCGGGTACATTGACAACACGTTTGTGAAGTATGGCCGCTGGCTGGGTGTAGTGCCCGGTTGGGTTACGGAGAAAGACGACGGTATCGTCACCGGACAGTGTTTCGCAGAAAATGCGCCGGTCGAGGAGCGCGCGACGTTCTGTGGCGTGCTGCAAGGCGACTGGGGCTTTTCACTGGTCTTTAAGGATGAGGTCAGCAACATCGTGGCGACCCGGCTCGCGGCAACAGGCAAGCTGATGGGGTTTGTGCTGCTCGTAATGGTGCCGATGTCGCTGATCGTGGGCGTACTTGCGGGGATGCGTGAGGGGTCGGGGCTGGACCGGTCGCTGTCCACCTTCTCCATCGCGACGACGGCAACGCCCGAATATGTGTCGGGCGTGATATTCATTGCGATCTTCGCCTCATCCGCCTTTGGTCTGAAGTGGTTCAAGGGGTCGGCGACGCAAGCCATCGAGAACGCAACATTCGAGAACTTCACCCTGCCCGTCCTGACCATTGCGCTTTATGGCATGGGCTACATCGCGCGGATGACGCGGGCGAGTATGACCGAGGTGATGACCGCGCAATACATCCGAACGGCGCGGCTCAAGGGCGTGAGTTTCGGCAACATCGTCCTCAAACATGCTCTTCGCAATGCGCTCATCGCCCCCTTTACGGTCATCATGCTGCAAATCCCGTGGCTGCTGAACGGTGTGGTCATTGTCGAGACACTCTTCAACTACAAGGGCTTCGGCTGGCTGCTGGTGCAAGCTGCAGGCAACAACGACATTGAGTTGCTGCTCGCCGTGTCGGTCGTATCCGTCGTCGTGGTGCTGATCACGCAGCTGATCTCGGACATCGGCTACGTGTTCCTCAACCCCCGCATTCGCATTTCCTAAGGAGGCAAACCCATGGACGCTTTGACATGGACAGGCCCACTTGGGCAATTTCTGGACCCGGCGTTGTACGTACTCAGCGCAGTCTTTCTGGTCGCAGTGCTGGTGCAAATCGTGATGAGCGTGGCAACCGGCGGATCGCGCATCGTCACGAACCCGGATGGCACACTCAGTTCTGCGGGCGGGGCGTATGACCTGTCGGCCACCGCCACGCGCTGGACCGGCTTCGCGCTTTTATTGGTGATACTAGCGTATATCGCACTTGGCGTATTTGGCGGCCCCGCCACCACCGGCATCATAGGCGGGATGAGCCAACAACTGATCCCGGTCTGGATCGCGCTGATCGTTACGTTCGCGCTGTCGATCACCTTCAAACGCAAGCTTGGTCTTTACGGCAAACTGTTCGATTCCACGGTGGGCATGATCGGTTTCGCGCTGGTGATGTTCTGGGTCTATGCGGGCGCGATGGCTGGCCTCTTCGACTGGATCACCACCCATGACAGCCTCAGCCAGGTGTCCGGCATGAAGAACAAGGTGCCCGGCACGCCGATGCGCGGGGCCGAGGACGGCGAGTATGCCTGGTATCTGCTGGGCGGCGACAATCTTGCCCGCGACGTGTTCAGCCGCCTATTCAAAGGCGCGTGGATCGTGGTCCAGATCGCACCGCTGGCCACGCTCTTTGCGTTCATGGTGGGCATCACGCTGGGCCTGCCCGCGGGCTACTATGGCGGTCGGTTGGATGCGTTCCTGTCATTCCTCGCCAACCTGATTCTCGCCTTCCCTGTGATCCTGCTGTTCTACCTGCTGGTCACGCCGGAGATCGTGGCGACGGGCATTCCCAACTACATGGCGACCGTCCTGTTCGTCTTCCCGCTGATCTTTGTCGGCGTCCTGCTGAACTCGCGCTACTATACGCAGCCGAGTTTCCGCACGCCGCTTTTGATCATCGTGTTGGGGATCATGGGCTGGATCTACCTTTCACTGATCTCGGACGGTGGGACCAAGGTCGCGGTGCTGCCGGAGTTCCTGGACCTTTTCGACATTGACCCCGGTATCCTCGTGGTGTTCGTGTCGGTCGTATTCGTCAACGCGCCTACGGTGTTTCGGATCGTGCGGGGCCTCGCCCTCGACATCAAGACGCGGGACTACGTGGCTGCCGCTCAGACCCGCGGCGAAGGGCCCTGGTACATCATGCTGTGGGAGATCCTGCCCAACGCACGCGGACCGCTGATTGTCGATTTCTGCCTGCGCATCGGCTACACTACGATCCTTTTGGGCACCTTGGGGTTCTTTGGCCTCGGCCTGCAAAGCGAGAGCCCGGATTGGGGAACAACCATCAATGCGGGCCGGCGTTTGTTGTCGGTCTATCCGCACGCGGCCATCGCACCAGCTTTGTCGCTGCTCACATTGGTTCTGGGGCTGAACCTGTTGGCGGACGGGCTGCGTGAAGAAAGCCTGAAGGACTGAGTTGACACCGTAGGACTGGGGCGCTGCCCCAGACCCAGAGGTATTTTTAGCCAGAAGAAAGCCAAAGATGCGCGAACTGGCGGGGAGAAATGAAGATGGCGAAACAGGACTATGACGGCCCGATCCTCGAGATCGACAAGCTGAGCATTTCCTTCTTCACGCGGCTGCGGGAAATTCCTGCGGTCATGGACTTTTCGGTGACGGTACAGCCCGGTGAAGCCGTCGGGCTGGTCGGAGAATCCGGGTGCGGTAAGTCGACCGTGGCCCTAGGCGTCATGCAGGATCTGGGCAAGAACGGGCGGGTTGTAGGCGGATCGATCAAGTTCAAGGGCCGCAATCTGGGCAAGATGAGCATGGAAGAGCTGCGAGACATTCGCGGCTCGGAAATCGCGATGATCTATCAGGAGCCAATGGCGTCACTGAACCCGGCCATGAAAATCGGCAAACAGCTGATGGAAGTGCCCATGATCCATCAGGGCATGAGCGAAAAGGACGCCTACGACCGTGCTTTGCAGGTGGTCACGGACGTAAAGCTGCCGGACCCCAAGCGCATCCTCAACAGCTTTCCGCATCAGCTGTCGGGCGGGCAACAACAGCGCATCGTCATCGCGATGGCTTTGATGTCCGAGCCGTCGCTCCTTATCCTCGACGAGCCGACCACCGCACTGGATGTGACGGTCGAAGCCGCGGTGGTCGAACTGGTCAAGGACCTGGGCAAGAAATACGGCACCTCGATGCTGTTCATCTCGCACAACCTCGGCCTCGTGCTGGAAACCTGCGACCGCATTTGTGTGATGTATTCGGGCGAAGCCGTCGAACGCGGCAGCATCAAACAGGTGTTCGACGAGATGCAGCACCCCTACACTCAGGCGCTGTTCCGCTCGATCCCCCTGCCCGGCGCGGACAAGAACGCGCGCCCCTTGGTGGCGATCCCCGGCAACTTCCCCTTGCCCCATGAACGCCCGCCCGGCTGCAATTTCGGGCCGCGCTGCGACTATTTCGAAGAAGGCCTGTGCAACCAGGACAAAGCGATCCCGATGTTTCCAGCCAATGACGATGGCAGCCACGAAACCCGCTGCCTGAAGTTCAAGGAGATTGATTGGAACGCCCCACTGACGTTGGGCGAACAGAAAGAAAAGGGCGAGGTCGGCGATGTTGTCCTGAAGATGGACAACCTCAAGAAGTATTATGAGGTCGCGGCCTCTGCCCTCTTTGGCGGTGGCAACAAGAAGGTGGTCAAGGCCAATGAAACGCTGAGTTTCGAGGCGCGGGAATCCGAGACACTGGCGATTGTGGGTGAATCCGGTTGCGGCAAGTCCACCTTTGCCAAGGTGCTGATGGGGCTTGAGACGGCGACTGAGGGCACGATTGCCTTGGGCAACAAGCCGATTCAGGACGTGCCGATTGAAGAGCGCGACACGCAAACCGTCGCCGACGTGCAGATGGTGTTCCAGAACCCCTTTGACACGCTGAACCCGTCCATGACCGTGGGTCGTCAGATCATCCGCGCGCTTGAGATTTTCAAGGTTGGCAAGAACGAAGCGGAGCGCAAACAGCGTATGCTGGAATTGCTTGATCTGGTGAAACTGCCCCGCGCCTTTGCGGACCGGATGCCACGGCAGTTGTCAGGCGGGCAGAAGCAGCGCGTCGGCATCGCCCGCGCCTTTGCCGGTGATGCGCGGATCGTGGTGGCGGATGAACCCGTCTCCGCCCTCGACGTGTCGGTGCAGGCGGCCGTGACCGACCTGCTGATGGAGATCCAGCGCGAGCAGAAGACGACGCTCCTGTTCATCAGCCACGATCTGTCCATCGTGCGCTATCTCAGCGACCGGGTGATGGTCATGTATCTGGGGCACGTGGTCGAACTGGGGACGACCGAACAGGTCTTTGCCCCGCCTTACCACCCGTACACAGAGGCCCTGTTGTCTGCCGTGCCCATCGCGGACACATCGGTTGAAAAACAGCACATCGTGCTCGAAGGCGACATTCCGTCCGCCATGAACCCACCGCCCGGATGCCCGTTCCAAACGCGCTGTCGCTGGAAATCAGACGTTCCGGGCGGTCTGTGTGAAAAAGAGGTGCCGCCCGTGCGCCATCTGGCGGAGGGGCATCAGGTCAAATGCCACCTGGCCGATGACATCCTTGCGCGGATGGAGCCGGTGATCAAAATTGCAGCAGAGTGATCAAACCGCGTTCGTGGCCGCTGTGTAGTTCTCCATGAACTGCCAGAAGGCCGGTATGGCCGTCGTTTCGGCCCAATAGCGCAAGTCAGTCGCATTCAGTGCCAGCACACCTGCGCAATAGGCCGTCCAGAACTGCAACGCGCGCTTTGCAGTCCGGGACAGGATCAATGTCCAGAGAAAGCCAAGTGGGCCCATAACAACAGCGGCGATACAGGCAGCCATCATCATGTCTGCGGCCAACAGACCGTACAGGGTGGTGTAGTCCAGCGTGATCAGGAACAGAAAACCAATGTTGGACGCGAAAAGCATCCCGGCAATCGCCCCGGCGATCCCTCCGGCCGCGAGCATATCAAGGTGGACGCGCCGCGCCGACCGGCTTTGGTGGATCAACTTGGGCTTCGTCACAACCACATCACGCGCATTCAGCGTGTGCCCCTTGTTGATGCGCGTCACCCGTTCGTCAAATGTGGATTGTCCCGGTTTCATGCCTACTCTCAGCCCTTGTCCTACCGGGTGGGCTACACTTTGGTCGTGGCATGTTTGTGGCAGATACGACGTGACGTAGCGGCAACCCTTAGCTGCCCCAGATCACCTTCACGTAATTGCGTGTCTCGCGGAAGGGCGGCACGCCGTTGTATTTCTTCACGGCCCCCGGCCCCGCATTGTAGGCGGCCAGCGCCAGACGCCAGCTTCCAAAGGTGCGGTACTGTTCCTTGAGATAGCGCGCACCGCCATCAAGGTTTTGCGCCGGATCCTCACGATCAACGCCCAGGCTGCGCGCCGTCGCAGGCATCAACTGTGCCAGACCATATGCGCCCTTGTGCGACTTCGCCTTGGAGTTCCAACCGCTCTCTTGCTGGACGAGACGTAGGAACAGATCCTCGGGCACGCCGTGACGGCGAGCGGCGTCCCTCGCCATGTTCAGATAGGGACCGCGATACTTTCCAGTAAATCGCTTGGTTTCCGCGTCCCACTTGGTCGGTGTGACGACCTTGCGCGGCTGCAGCCGGACCGAATTCGAGTATTGCTTGGAGGCGCGATTGTCCAAAACCTTGGTCTGGGATTTGAACAGGCTGTTCCGGTTTTTCGATGACAGGTTCTGCGCCATGGCCGCATCTGCAACGAAGGCGGCGACAATCGCCCCAACCCAGAATGCTCGCATCTTCACCGTCCCCCAGCTCGTACACTGCCATCGTTTCTTGACGCGCAATATACGGCTTTTTCTCCAGTTTGCTACCTCTGAGATTTAAGTCTGCGTTAACCAAGTGTAGTCTAGCCAGAACGCAAGGCCGAGGCGTGGAATCAGCCCGGCACGGGACAAAGGGAAAAGACATGGCAGGCTCAGTCAACAAGGTCATTCTGATCGGAAATCTGGGGCGCGACCCCGAAGTGCGCACGTTCCAGAACGGCGGCAAGGTGTGCAACTTGCGCATCGCCACGTCCGAGACGTGGAAGGACCGCAACACCGGCGAGCGTAAGGAACGCACCGAATGGCACTCGGTCGCAATCTTCTCGGAACCGCTGGCGCGTGTGGCCGAGCAGTATCTGCGCAAGGGATCCAAGGTGTACCTCGAAGGGCAGCTTGAAACCCGCAAATGGCAGGATCAGTCGGGCCAGGATCGCTATTCAACCGAAGTGGTGCTGCGCCCCTACACCTCGACCCTGACGATGCTGGATGGCCGCGGCGAAGGCGGCGGCGGTGGCGGCAGCTACGGTGGTGGTGGCGGTGGCCAGATGGGCTATGACGACCAGGGCGGCGGATATGGCGGCGGCAGCAGCCAACCCAGCCCAGCCCCCAGCCGCGATCTGGACGATGAAATTCCGTTCTGACCGAAGCAATCTGATTGCAAAAGGCCCGCCATTCCGGCGGGCCTTTTTCGTTGGGTCAGTAAAGCGTGTCGCGATAGAGCTTGTCGACCGCATCCTGCTCTGTCCGTTCCTGCGGTATCGCCGTGTGATCGCGCAACATCTCAAGCAGGGTCGCGACCGGGCGTTGTGACGGCCATGTCTCCGGCTTCCATAGCCCCCCCCGCAAAGGCGCCTTGCCGCAATGGGTATAAATCTCGTCAGCCGTGATACGCACCACCGTCTTGGGGCTGCGCCCGTTCACCTGGAACTGGTCGCACAGTGCCGTGTCTTCACTGATCTCCGCCGTGCCATTCACGCGCAGCGTTTCGTCCACGGTGGGTATCAAGAACAAAAGCGCCACCTGCGGATGCGCCAGAATATTCATCAGGCTGTCGATCCGGTTGTTGCCGGGCCGGTCCGGCAGCAGCAGCGTGGTGTCGGATTCGACGGTCACAAACCCCGCCGGATCGCCCTTGGGTGACACGTCAAGCGTTTGCCCATCCGACGTCGCCAACACCAGAAAGGTGGAATGCGCGATGATCTGGCGGCAGTGGTCATCAAAGGATGTGATCACCTTGGCCGCGGCCCGTTCATGCACATCGCCATAAAGTTCGCGCAGTCTCTCGGGGGTCATCAGCCTGTCTCCTTTTCAAAAGCGCCCTAGCGGGCTGTCAGGGCATCCTCCAGCACGGCCATCACCGCATCGCGCGGCACGTCCGAGGTCACAAACGCCTCGCCAATCCCGCGCGCGAGGATGAAGTTCAACGTGCCTGCCACGACCTTCTTGTCCTGCCCCATCAGATCCAGCACCCCTGCGGCGTCGGGCAAGTCGCCGGGAATATCGGCCAGATCGGCCTTCATCCCCATCGCCTTGATATGCGCGCGGACGCGGCTGGGATCCTCCTGACTGCACAGCCCCAACCGCGCCGACAGCTCAAAGGCCAGACCGCATCCTATGGCCACACCTTCCCCATGCAGCAGCCGGTCGGAATATCCCGTGGCGGCCTCAAGCGCATGGCAGAACGTGTGGCCAAGGTTCAGCAAGGCACGGTCGCCCTGCTCCGTCTCGTCTCGGGTCACGATGTCGGCCTTCATCTCGACCGACCGCTTGACGGCTGCGACACGCAAGGCGACATCGCCCGCCGCCATCGCCTGCGCGTTCTCCTCCAGCCAGGCAAAGAATGTCGCATCCCCCAGCAGGCCGTATTTCATCACCTCACCATAACCCGCCAGAAAGTCGCGCGGGCCGAGGGATGCCAGCACATCAGTATCAGCCAAAACAAGGCTGGGCTGGTGAAACGCCCCGGCGAGGTTCTTGCCCTGCGCCGTGTTGATCCCCGTCTTGCCCCCGACGGAACTGTCGACCTGCGCCAAAAGCGATGTGGGCACCTGCACAAAGCGCACGCCCCGGCGCAGGATGGCGCAGGCAAAGCCCACCAGATCACCAATGACACCGCCGCCCAGTGCCACAACCACATCCCGCCGCTCGATCTTCTGATCCAGCAGCCATTCGGTGACCTGCGCCAGATGCGTCCAGCTTTTTGTGCTTTCGCCGGGGGGCAATTCCAGCGCGACACAGTCTATGCCCGCCGCGCCCAGACCGTTTTCAAGCGCCGCAAGATGCAGGGCCGCCACCCGTTTTTCCGTGACCACAGCCACGCGCGGGCGGGGCAGCAGCGGTGCGATCAACGTCCCGGCCTCTTCCATCAGGCCGGGCCCAATCACCACGTCATAGGCCCGCGCGCCCAGGGGCACATGCACGGTTTCACGCATCGGTTTTCTCCAAAACATCGGGGCGTTCGGTCAAAAGGGTCGCGACGACACGGTCCACCATCTCTTCGATCGTGAAATCGGGCTTGGACACGACGGCCACGTCAGCCAACGCATAAACAGGGACGCGCTGCGCATAAAGATCAGCCAGCGTCGCGCGCGGATCAGGGGTGCGCAACAGTGGTCTGGTGTCCTTGTGACGCACGCGCTGCCAGAGCAGGTCCAGATCTGCATTCAGCCAGACCGACACCCCACGCGCAGTGATATTTGCGCGGTTCTCCTCGGCCAGAAAGGCGCCGCCACCGGTGGAAAGTATCCCACATTCCTCGTCCAGAAGGCGCGAAATGACCTGCGTTTCCTTGCGGCGAAAGAAAGGTTCCCCATCACGTTCGAAAATCTCGGGAACGCTCATGTTGGCGGCTGTCTCGATCTCGGCGTCGCTGTCCAAAAACGGAACGTTCAGGCGCAAGGCCAAGGCACGGCCCACAGCCGTCTTGCCCGCGCCCATCATACCAACCATCACGACCGTCTTTTTCAGTCGCAAGCCCGTTTCAACCGCATTGTCCTGCTGAATTTCGCTCATATCGCTGTCAATGACGTGATTTTGCAAAAAAGGCTATATATGCTTTGGGCAAAACAAAGAACCACAATCAAGACTTCTGGGGCAGGCAAGCATATGATCCGTCTATTCAAGCTGTTGATCTTTCTCGCGATCATCGGGTTTGTGGGGCTCGTGGGCTATGCCTATGTCGGCGAATACTTCGGCGCCAACTTTTCCCCGCCCCAGGACGAGATGCGCCTGCCTGTGACATTGGATGCGGAATAGGTCCACTCCCCTGCTTGCCGCGCTTGTCTGCGCTGGCACAAGCCTCGGCGCGCAGAATGAGGCGACCGCCCCGCTGAGCGTGATCGACTGGCTCGACACGCAAGGTGCCATTGATGCTGCCGTGCCCAAGCCTGATGAGCCTGACGTGGCCGCCAGCGGAACAGTGCCGCAGGTGACGGTACAGCCCTTGCGCACGGATGCCGCACAACGTGTGGGGCTTGCCCCGTCAAACGTCACCGGACTGCCAGATACGCTCTGGCAATCGACCGATGCCGCATCGCTGTCGCGCGCTGTAAACGCCTTGCCAGACGCGCCACTGCCTGCGCTCCAAGACCTGATCCTCACCCTGCTTCTGGCCGAAGCCAACCCGCCACAAGGTGAAGCCCAACGCTTCGATCTGGCGCGTGTCGATGCGCTGACGACGTTCGGCGCACTGGATCCGGCCATTGCACTGCTTGAACAGACACCACTGGACAAGCGGGCCGCAAAACTCGCGCGCTACATGGACCTGTCGTTGATGTCGGGCGACGTCAGCACGGCCTGCACCCTGATACTGGCCAACCCCAAGCTTTCTCCGGGTGAGGCATATGACGTCTTCTGCAATGCCCGCGCCGGGAATTGGGAGGATGCGGTGCTTGTCCTGGGAACCGCACGGGTTCTCGGCCTCATTTCCGAAGACCGGGCCGCAGCGCTGGAACGGTTCCTTGACCCCGAACTCTTCGAGGGCGACCCGCCCCTGACCGTACCCAGCACGCCCGATCCGCTGACCTTCCGGTTGTTCGAGGCAATTGGAACACCGATCCCCACCCGGGTTTGGCCGCTCGTTTACGCCAATGCGGACCTGTCACCGAATGCGGGCTGGAAAGCGCAGCTTGAAGCCGCCGAACGGCTGGCACAGCGCGGCGCGCTGGGGGACAACCGGCTGCTGGGGCTCTATACGCAACGCCAGCCTGCCGCATCGGGCGGCGTCTGGGACCGCGCCGCTGCCGTGCAACGGTTTGAAACCGCGTTGAGCACAGGCAGCGAGGCGGCTGTATTAAAAACCCTGCCCGCCGCATGGCGCGCCATGGGCCAGATCGGCCTGCAAACCGTCTTTGCCAAACTCTTTGCCGAGGACGTGGGCAAGCTGGTGCTGAGCGGCCCGGCCGCGGATTTGGCATTTGAGGTCCTTCTGCTGTCGCCAGCGTACGAAATGGCCGCACGGCAATTCCCGTCCCGCGCCCTTCAGCGCCCGGTGGCCGTGGCTGTGGCAACCGGTGACGTCCCTGCGGACCTGACCGCCGACGGGGTTCGGGGCGCAATCCTCGCTGCATTTCGCGACGCGCCGCCCGATGCTGGTATCGTTGAAGCGGCACAGGCGGGCGATCTGGGCCTTGCCCTGTTGAACGCCATTGCCCTGACGCATGGCGGCACAGGCGGGGACGTGGCACGGCTTACCACCGGGCTGGCCACCCTGCGCGCGCTTGGGCTGGAGGACGTCGCCCGACGCACGGCTCTGCAAGTGCTTCTCTTGGGGAACGCGGGATGAACCATCGCTGGATTTCCACCTTCCTTGATGCGCAAGCCGCCGAGCTGGGGGCTGCGCGCAACACGCTGCTGGCCTATGGCCGGGATCTCAAGGACGCGGATGCGTGGCTCGCGAACCAGGGCACGGATTTCGAAACCGCCGACACCGCAAAGATCGAAGCCTACCTGATCCACTGCGACGCCCAGGGCCTCGCCAAATCCACCCGCGCCCGCCGCCTGTCGGCGATCAAACAGCTCTACCGCTTCGCCTTCGAAGAAGGCTGGCGCAGCGACAACCCGGCGATCCAGATCGCCAGCCCCGGCCAGGACAAGCGCCTGCCCAAGACGCTGGACGAAGACGAGGTCGAGCGCCTGTTGGTCGCCGCCCGCAATTTCGGGCGCGGCGACCATGACCGGCTGCGCGACACCTGCCTGATGGAACTGCTCTATGCCACCGGAATGCGGGTCAGCGAGCTGGTCAGCTTGCCTGTCTCCTCGGCCCGCGGCGATCCGCAGATGCTGCTGATCCTCGGCAAAGGGGGCAAGGAACGCATGGTGCCGCTGTCCCCGTCGGCGCGCACGGCGCTTGGCGACTGGATTTCATGCCGCGATGCCAAATGTGAAGCGGCAGAGGCCCAAGGCGCTGCCCCGTCCCGCTTTCTTTTCCCATCGCGTGGCGCGTCCGGATACCTGACACGCCACTGGTTCTATGCCCGGATCAAGTCGCTCGCCGTGCATGCGGGTGTTGATCCCTCCAAGGTCACACCACACACCCTGCGCCACGCCTTTGCCACGCACCTTCTGGCCGGTGGTGCCGACTTGCGGGCGATCCAAACCATGCTTGGCCACGCCGATGTCGCCACGACCGAGATCTACACCCACGTCGTCGATGAACGGCTGACCCAGCTTGTGCTGGATCATCACCCGCTGGCCAAGGACAAGCGCAAATCAGGCGGCAACACGTCCTCGGAAGGCCAGTAACCGGAGCGCAGCGCGCGGTCATACCCGTAGGTCAGCCCGGCGGCCTCCATATCGGCCACGGCACCATCGACATCGTATCGCAACCGATGGAACGTCGGCACGCCTTGCCTAAGGATGACATAGGCTGTCTCTGTCGATCCGTCATGCGGCGGCATTCCCACGACACCGGCATTGATCCACCGCCCCACACCAATCTCACGCTGGAATGGGATACCCGAATGACCGGCAATCACATGATCGACCGGACCAACCCGTGCCTCCAACGCCGCCCATTCCGCGCGGAACGCTGCGTCAGGCGATGTGGACCACAAAAACCGCGACACATCGGACACGCCGCCATGGATAGTGGCGTAGCGCGCGCCCGCATGGGTAAAGACGATCACATCGGGCAAGGACGCCATCCACCCACGCGCGCCATCATCAATCCGCGCCTGCGCAAACCCGTACCATCCGACAGACAACAGATCACAGGCGCTGCCCTCTTCGAACCCGCAGCCACAATCGGCGGCACCCGCCGCCAATTGGATCTCGCAATTGCCAGCCACCACCGGACAACCAGCCTGACGGATGGCGTCCACCGTTTCGGCAGGGCGCGCGCAATAAGCAACGACATCGCCGGTGCAAATCGGATCGGCCCCTAGGTGCTCCGCCTGCCCCAGCACGGCTCGGGTCGCCTGCAAATTGGAATACGGACCGCCAAACAAAAGCACAGGGCCGTCCATCACCCCCAGATCCTGCACCCGCATCCTGCCGCATCCCTTGATTGCATCGCGTCACACCCCCATAAACCATGCACGATCAAAGGATAAATCACGAATGCACGACCCAACATCGGTGCTGGACGCGGCCTTCTGGATCACCAGTGCCGTGATCCTTGGCTTGCTGGTCATGTCCGGCTTCTTCTCCGGCTCGGAAACGGCGCTGACAGCGGCTTCGCGCGGCAAACTCAGGGCGCAGGCGGACAAGGGGTCGCGCGGCGCCGAAAAGGCGCTTGAGATCACCGAAGACAACGAACGGCTGATCGGCTCTGTCCTTCTGGGCAACAACCTCGTGAACATCCTTGCGACGTCGCTTGCCACAGCGCTGTTCACACGGGCGTTCGGCGAATCCGGCGTGGCGCTGGCCACACTGGTGATGACGGTGCTTGTCCTCGTGTTCGCTGAAGTGCTGCCCAAGACCTACGCCATCACCAACTCGGAAAAGGCCGCGTCGCTCGTGTCGCGCCCCATCTCGCTGGTGGTTCTGGTCTTCTCGCCCATCGTGGCTGCCGTCCGTCTGCTGGTGCGCGGTGTCCTGCGCATCTTCGGGGTCAAGATCGACCCCGACAGCCACATCATGGCCGTGCGCGAAGAGATTGCGGGTGCCCTGCAACTCGGCCACTCCGAAGGCGTGGTCGAAAAAGAAGACCGCGACCGCATCCTCGGCGCGCTGGATCTGGGCGACCGCACAGTAGAAGAGATCATGCTCCACCGGTCGGGCATCGAGATGATCAATGCCGATGACGACCCGCAAGACATCCTGGAACAGTGCCTGAAATCCAACCACACCCGCCTGCCCGTCTACCGGGACGAACAGGAAAACATCATCGGCGTCATCCATGCCAAGGATCTCTTGCGCGCGATGTACCAGGTGATCGGCGGACCGGACGGCGAAGCGGCTGCGCTGAAGAATTTCGATATCGGTCACGTCGCGATGTCGCCCTATTTCGTGCCGGAAACCACAACGCTCGACGACCAGATGCGCCAGTTCCTGCGGATGCGCACGCACTTCGCCCTCGTGGTTGACGAATACGGCTCACTTCAGGGACTCATCACGCTCGAAGACATCCTGGAAGAGATCGTGGGCGAGATCACGGACGAGTTCGACCCCGATGACGAGGACGTGGTCCAGCGCGGCGAAGACGGGCATTACTACATCGACGGCGCCATGACGATCCGTGACCTCAACCGTGCCACGGACTGGAACCTGCCGGATGATGAGGCCAACACGGTGGCCGGTCTCGTCATTCACGAGGCGCAGATGATCCCGGATATCGGCCAGGTCTTCAGCTTCCACGGCTTCCGCTTCGAAGTGACGGCACGCGAGGGCAACAGGATCACCGCCCTGCGCATCCAGGGTCTGGACTAGCGCGCACTAAGCCACGCGCTGGTCGTCATCACCGTCAGTCTGCTCGGCAAGCCACGCGCGCACATCCTCCAGCCGCCCACGCGCGACGGGCACCTTTTCCCCATCGTCCAAGAGCAGCTTGGGACCGGAGAGCGATTGCGCTTTGTGGCGTGACACCCAATGCGACCTGTGCGTCTGAATGCCGTCTTCGGGGCCGACCTGCTCAAGAAATGTGCCCAACCGCTCGCGCATGATCTCGATCCCCTCCGGCGTGTGGATCTCAAGGTAGTGTTCCGCCGCCTTGACGCGACCGATCTGCTCCAGCGATACAGTGCGGCCAGACAGGGTCACCTTCCGCGCCTCCTTTTCCGCCGCTTTGCGGGCGCGCTGTGCTGGCAAAAGCCACATCAACGCCGTCGTTTCAAAAACATGGGCCACCAGAATGTTTCGGACATTCATCTGCCAGGACATGCTGAGAAAGGGTGGCTTGTCCGGTTCGAACAGGAATGTCAGGCCGACCGACGTGATGTAGGTCGCCGCCAGAACCAGCGGTGTCGACAGGATGATCAACGGGATGGGTCCACCAAACACCGCCTTCCAGGCCCGGCAGGCCAAGACCGAGTAGACGGTCGAGATCAGCAGGTAAACAATCAGGGCAATGAACCAGAAGGCGAGCCGCAAACCAAAGCTGTCAAACTGCGGCAGCGTTGCCGGATGACCAGTGGCCATGATCATGAAGCCGACCAGGACCAAAACCCACAGCTGCCAAGACCCATAGAGCGCGTGCACTTCACGCATCGTGAAATGCGTCAACGTCCCGTTCGAGACATATACATGCATTTCGTGGTCAAAGGTCTTCTGAAACATAAAACACGTCTAACATGTGACGCTAAATAGAGTAAACGCATTCGCAGGCCTATCCGGGGCACGGGCGGGCATCACATCTAGTGCAAGTTGCAGGCCTCCATCGATGAGTAATGGCGCCTGCCCGTGCCTCCGTATCTCGCAAAAGCGACCTTAGGCGCGCAGGCGCACGCCCTCCGGATCAAACGGCGCAGCTCCAAGAATTATTGCTCTATGCGGCTGTCCAAGCACCCTGACGTCAACCTGTTCGCCCGGGACGGGGTCGCGTACGAACCCCAGAGCAAGGCTCATCCCGACGCTGAACCCGTAGCCACCGGACGTCACCCGTCCGACACCGACACCGCCCCGAAAAATAGGCTCACCGCCGGTTGCATCAGCATGTGAGGCGTCGGTGTCAGCACCATTCAGACGCAGAATCACCATTGATTCGCGCGCATCACGCCCCATAGCGTCGATGGCAGCTTCTTTGTTCAGAAACGCCTTATCGCGCTTGATCAGCCGATCCAGCCCCACCTCCTGCGGCCAGTATTCCGGACTGTATTCCCGGCTCCAAGACCCATAACCCTTCTCGATCCGCAGGCTCATGAGGGCGCGACTGCCCACCGGGCCGATCCCCATCTCGCGTCCCGCATCCATCAGCGCCGTATAAAGCGTGACCTGATCCTCGGTCCGGCAGTGCAACTCCCACCCCAGATCACCGGTAAAGGAGACGCGCAACGCAATAACCTCAACCCCTGCAAGAACAATCCGCTGTGACCGCATGAACGGAAAATCCGCCGTCTCAAGAGAGGCATTCGTGAGCCGCTGCAACAGCGCTCGACTATCGGGACCCGCCACGTTGAAGCCGCACACAGCCTCCGTCCGGCTTTCAAACACGGTCCCCTCCGGCAATGGCACCTGTTTGAAGAAGCGCTGATGATACCGCTCGGCCATGCCCGACCCGATGACCCAGAACTCCTCGTCCCCGAGACGTGTGACAGTAAAATCCCCCGCAATCCCGCCACGTTTGCCAATCAGCGGTGTCAGGCAGGACCGGCCCACGACGCGCGGCATCCGGTTGGCAAAGACCGCGTTCAACCAATCCTCCGCCCCCGGCCCCTTGCACACATATTTGGCGAAATTCGAAATATCGATGATCCCACCCCGCTCGCGCAGCATCCGGGCCTCTTGCCCAACAACATCAAACCACGGCTGCCGCGTGAACCCAGCGTTATCCTCAACATCGCCGAAATAGAGCGGATGCTCCCACCCATAGTTGAGGCCCATCTTGGCTCCCATCTCAACCTGCATATCGTGCACCGGACGGGTGCGCACAGGGCGCCCCGCCGCCCGTTCCTCGCCGGGGAAGTGGATCTTGAACCGATGCGCATACTGATCACCCACACGCGCCTTGGTGAACGCCTTGCCCGCCCACGACCCAAACCGGGCCATGTCCCACGCAAACATGTCGTACTGCGTCTCCCCCTCGACAATCCACTGCGCGGCCAGCAGACCCATGCCACCCGACTGGGAAAAGCCCGGAATGATCCCGTTGCAACAGAAGTATCCCTGCAACTCCGGCACCGGCCCGAACAGGACATTGGAATCCGGCGACCAGATCATCGGTCCATTGATCACGCGCTTGATCCCCGCCGTTCCCACCACCGGCACCCGGTCGATGGCGCGCATCATGTTCTCTTCAATGCGCTCCAGATCGTCGGCAAAAAGCTCATGGCCAAAGCCCTGCGGCGTGCCGTCCTCCGCCCAAAACCGCACATCCTTTTCATAGGCCCCGACGAGCAGCCCCTGCCCCTCCTGCCGCAGGTAATACTCACCATCCCGGTCCGCGACCGACGGCAGGCGGCGATCCATCGCAGCCACTTCGGCAATGGTCTCGGTCACAAAATACTGGTGCTCTGTCGGTTGCAGCGGCAGCTCAATCCCGGCAAGTGCCGCCACCTCACGGCCCCACAGCCCCGCGGCATTGACCACCCACGGGGTCGCAATATCCCCCTTCTCGGTCCGTACGATCCACGTGCCATCCGGCCGCTGTTCCGTCCCGATCACAGGGCAGAACCGCACAATCTCCGCCCCGTTCTGCCGCGCGCCCGCGGCATAGGCATGGGTGACACCCGACGGGTCCACATTCCCACCCTCGGGCTCCCACATGATGCAGCGGACACCGTCGAAATCGACCAACGGGTGCAGCCGCTCGGCCTCCGCCCGGTCCACCTCATGAAAGTTCATGCCGTACAGCGCCGCCTTCGCGGCCTGAAGGCGTAACTGATGCTCCCGCGCCTCGGTCTGCGCAAGGTACAGTGAGCCCGGTTGAAACACCCCACAACCCTGCCCCGTCTCTTGCTCCAACTCCTTATACAGCCCCATGGTGTAGTGCTGGATGCGGCTGATATTGGTGCTGTCGTGCAGCCCGTGGATATTGGCCGCCGCATGCCAGGTCGAGCCCGAGGTCAACTCGTCCCGCTCCAGCAGAACCACATCGGTCCACCCAAGTTTCGTCAGATGATACAGGATGGAACAGCCGATAACGCCGCCGCCGATCACGACGGCCTGTGCGTGGGTGCGCATGGGGATGCCTTTGCAGTGTTTCGCTGCATGTCACCCTGCGCTCCGGCCGCCCCGCCCGATTGCCCGCACGCGACATCTCGCGTCGCTTGGGGCAAAGGCCATGGATTTAGTCACGCAGCCGCTTGGCCGCCTTGGCCACCAACCGGTCCCGGTCTGGGCCCCAAGTGATGGCCTCCCGCGCGCGCTCCAGAAACTCTTTGCCAAGATCGCAGGCCACCGCACTCACCCCCTCATCCGGGTGCTGCATCAACCCGGCCATCACCCGCTGCAAGCGCTGCTGCACCTCGACCTCACGCGCGCCATCACGGGCAATCCCGCCAAAGGCGTCTATGATCAGGTCAGCAGGATCAATCGGTCGAATATGCAGACGGTCATGCACGGGTTCTGCGTCACTTGCGGTCTCATCCTTGTAAAGGGACAGAATGCGGGCCGACCGGTTCAACACATCAATCGCGGTGCCCGGATCATTGATGCCAGACGACAGCGCTTTTGACACGATCCCAGACCTCAACAACAAGCCAAAGCGCGGATCCTGATCATAGGTGCGCACGTTACCTGTCTCGGCCAAACGTTGAATTCCTCTACCAGCGCATCGCGGTCCCCGGGCTCGCCCACCACCCACACCAGCGGCTCGTTGACAAAGACAAAGCTGCCGATGGCACAGTCCAGATACAGGGTCACATCGTGATCGCACGCCACCTGTTGCAACGCGTCAACGTAGAGATACTGCAGATACCCGCTGTCAGACGCGGGCACAGGCCATGCGTCCTCCGGCACATCCCCCGTCCACGGACATGCGCCAAGGCAGGCACCGTCAGGGAAAAGGTGGTGACTGCCAACATCGCATTGGCAATGACGTTCAGAAGCCGATCCGCGGCCGATCCGGGCAAGGTGGTGGCCAGATCCTCTGGCACCATCGGTTCGATCAGCTGGCTCAACCCAAGTGCGACAAAGGCAAACAGCCCCATCAACGTCACGCGCACCCACAGCTTGCGGGTATATTTGCGGACCGAGGCGAGGATGGTCATGGGCAGCAGCTTCAGAAACTCCATACGGTGCAAACGCCGTCACAGTCACCACCGTTCCCATTCCCGACAAAACATGTCGCAGATGACCCGCCGCACCCTTCATCTTGCCAAATAAACTCTTCCCGAAGGGCCGGCTTGCCACCCAAACGCCAAGGATCAAGATCATGCAAACCACCACCCGCGTCGCCGTTATCGGCGGCGGCGTCGTCGGCGCCTCTGTCCTCTACCATCTGACAAAACTCGGCTGGTCCGATGTCATGCTGCTGGAACGGTCTGAACTGACCTCGGGATCGACATGGCACGCCGCCGGTGGCTTTCACACTCTCAACGGCGATACCAATATGGCCGCCCTGCAGGGCTACACGATCAAACTCTACAAGGAGCTGGAAGAGATCACCGGAATGTCCTGCGGCCTGCACCACGTGGGCGGCGTAACGCTGGCCGACAACCAGGACCGCTTCGACATGCTGCTCGCCGAACGGGCCAAGCACCGCTTCATGGGACTTGAGACGGAAATCGTCACCCCCGACGAAATCGCGAAAATCGCCCCCATCACCAACACAGACGGCATCCTCGGCGCGCTCTACGACCCGCTCGACGGCCATCTCGATCCGTCAGGCACCACCCACGCCTATGCCAAGGCCGCACGCATGAGCGGCGCCACGATCCACACCCACACCATGGTGCAGGAAACCAACCAGCGCCCCAACGGCACATGGGACGTGGTCACCGACAAGGGCACGATCCACACCGAACATGTGGTCAACGCGGGCGGCCTCTGGGCGCGCGAGGTGGGCGCGATGGCGGGCATCTACCTCCCCCTCCACCCGATGGAGCACCAGTATATCGTCACGGACGACATCCCCGACATCTACAACCGCGATGCCGAACACCCACACGTCATGGACCCCGCAGGCGAAAGCTATCTGCGGCAAGAGGGGCGCGGCCTTTGCATCGGCTTTTACGAACAACCCTGCCGCCCGTGGGCCGTCGACGGCACGCCGTGGAGCTTCGGCCACGAACTCCTGCCCGACGATTTCGACAAGATCGAGGACAGCATCGCCTTCGCCTACAACCGCTTTCCTGTCCTTGAAACCGCCGGGATCAAGTCGGTCATCCACGGCCCCTTCACCTTCGCCCCCGATGGCAACCCGCTCGTCGGACCTGTGCCGGGCCTGCGCAACTACTGGTCGGCTTGCGGCGTCATGGCAGGCTTCTCGCAAGGCGGCGGCGTTGGCCTCATGCTTGCCCAATGGATGACCGAAGGAGAATGCGAACGCGACGTGACCGCCATGGACGTCGCCCGCTTCGGCAGTTGGATCAGCCCCGGCTACACCCGCCCCAAGGTCATCGAAAACTACCAAAAACGGTTCAGCGTCGCCTACCCGAACGAGGAACTGCCCGCCGCCCGTCCAAACCGCACCACCCCCATGTACGATATCTTCACCGACATGGGCGCAGTCTGGGGCCAGCAATACGGGCTCGAGGTCGCCAACTACTTCGCAAAAGACGATGAACCGACCTATGAAACCCCATCCTTCCGCCGCTCCGACGCCTTCGCCGCCACCGCGCGCGAAGTCAAAGCCGTCCGCACCGGCGTCGGCATCAACGAGGTCCACAATTTCGGCAAATACCGCGTCGCCGGCCCGAACGCCCGCGCCTGGCTCGACCGCATCATGGCAGGCCGCGTACCGCAACCGGGGCGCGTGTCACTGACGCCGATGCTCAGCGCCAAAGGGCGTCTGATCGGTGACTTCACCATGTCCTGCCTGAGCGAGACAGAATTCCAACTCACCGCCAGCTACGGCGCGCAAGCCGTCCACATGCGCCACTTCCAGCAACATGAAGAACCCGGCGTAACCACCGAAAACATCGCCGACAAACGCAACGGCTTCCAACTTGCAGGCCCACGCGCCCGCGACGTGCTGCAATCCTGCACCCGCACAGACATCACAGACATAAACTTCCTCGACGTCCGCCCGCTGACAGTCGGCATGACCGGCTGCATCGTCCAACGGGTCAGCTACACCGGCGATCTGGGGTTCGAGATCTACTGCGACCCCATGGCGCAACGCCAGCTTTGGTGGACGCTGTGGCAGGCAGGCCAAGCGCACAACATCACACCCTTCGGCATGCGGGCCATGATGTCGCTCCGGCTCGACAAGTTCTTCGGCTCCTGGCTCAGCGAGTTCTCCCCCGACTACACCGCCGCCGAAACTGGCCTCGACCGCTTCATCGCATGGAGCAAACCTACCGACTTCATCGGCCGCGCCGCCTCCGAGGCCGAACGCATTAACGGCACGGCCCGCAAACTCTGCGCCTTCACAGTCGATGCAGAGGATGCCGATGTGCAAGGCTACGAACCGATCTGGCTCGATGACAAGGTAGTCGGTTTCTGCACCTCAGGCGGCTATTCACATCACGCGGACACCTCCGTGGCACTCGGCTTCTTGCCTACGGACAGGATCAAAGACGGCCTGACAGTCCAGATCGAAATCCTCGGCCGGATGCGAGACGCGCGCCTCACCACCACACCGCTCTTCGACGCGGACGGAAGCAGGATGCGCGGCTAAGGCAATACGTCGCTTAGATGCTCCGGGGCTCCGCCCATTCGAACCTCAAACGCCGCCCCACGGCGTTTGCCGCTGCGCGGACCGGTCTGGGGCTCCGCCCATTCGGACCTCAAACACTCTCCCAGAGTGTTTTCCGCTGCGCGGACCGGTCCGAATTCCCTGTTTCAAAAAATCCTGGGGGAGCCGCCATGGGCGGCGGGGGCAAAGCCCCCTAAACAATGTCGTCGCGCCCCAGCGCGTCCGTGTTGCAGCGCCCGGTCCAGATGCCTAACGTCAAACCATGATGCCCGTCCTGATCCTCGCCGCCGGTGCGTCGTCGCGCATGCGCGGCGCCGACAAGCTGCTTGAGGATATAGACGGCCAACCGCTGCTGACCCGCCAGATCGGCATCGCAGAAGGCATCAGCGCGGACATCCGCGTGGCCCTGCCCCCGGAACCGCACCCAAGATACGCCTGCCTCCACGGCACACCTGCACAATCCGTACCGGTCCCGGACGCCGCCGAAGGCATGGGGGCCAGCCTGCGCACGCTGTTCGCAACGCTCGGACCGGACATCTCCCACGCCATGCTCCTGCTGGGCGACCTTCCGGACATCACCGCGGACGACCTGCGCACGGTTGGAAGAGCCGTGGACACCCACCCCGACGCCCTCGTCTGGCGCGGCGCAACGTCAGACGGGCACGGCGGCCACCCCATCATCTTCGCAAAACCGCTCTTCCCGGCCTTGAAATCCCTCAGCGGGGATGACGGCGGGCGCGGCGTCGTGGCCTCAGCCGGACACAAGGTACATCTCGTCCCACTGCCCGGCACGCGAGCGCGAAGCGATCTCGATACGCCCGAAGACTGGGCCGCCTGGCGGGCGGCCCGCCAGGCGAACTGAGAGTGGTTACTTCAGCCGATCCACCAGGATTTCAGCCTCATGGCGCTTCAGCGCCACACGCGCCGCCCCGTAGTTGTCGAGGCCGGCCAGAGTATCAAGTTCCGGGAACAGGGTCAGAACCTCTTCGCGCTGTTCCGCACCGATACCGCGCAGTGAATGATCCCCCGGCTGGAAGCTTTCCGACCACGCACCGTCCGCCAGCACAACCTCGTGCTGGTCAAACATCAGGTGCAGATAACTGATCGCACCCGTGCGCACCTGATCCACCCCGTCCAGACCGGTCAGGTGCTTGGCCGCGATCAGAACCTCGCGTTCTTCAAACATCACCTCGGCCAGATCCGAATTCACCAGCATCCGGTGCTGGGGCGACACCAGCATATCGCGCTCTGGCAGGCCCTTGCCCAACGCGCCCATGCGGATCAGCACCGGCTGGAAGCTGTCATTGCCACGCATCTCGTCAGGGCTCAGATCACGGCGACCCACCCAGCGCAGGGTTTGCGCACCGTTGTCGCGGGTGAACACACGATCGCCCGCTTGCAGCCGCTCTACGGGCACTTCGCCTTGCGGTGTCGCAATGCGCGTGCCCGGCGTGAAGCAGATGATGATCTGCTCGATCTCGGAATAGGTCACGCGGCGTGCGACATTGCCGTTGTCGTCCAACAGCTCAATAGTCCCGGATTCCGAATTCGGCCCATCGGGCAGAACATTCGCATTCACACCGGTCAGGTCGATGACGTCGATGTCCGAGCCATCGGCATCTTCGCCGCCGATGATATTATGATTGCCCAGGCCATCAAAAATGAACCGGTCCGACCCGGTGCCGCCCTCGGCCCGGTCATTGTCAGGACCCAGCGTGATCAAATCTTCGCCAGCACCCCCAAGCAGCGTATCGTCGCCGGTGCCACCCACCAGTGTGTCGTTGCCTGCGCCACCGATCAACTCGTCCTGGCCCTGACCGCCATCAAGGAAGTCATCGCCTTCCCCACCGTCGATGACGTCATCGCCCTGACCGCCAGACAGGCTGTCGTTGCCCCCTTGGCCAAAGATCACATCCTGACCGCTGCCCCCGTCAATCGTATCATCACCCGCCTCAATCGGCGTCACGACAGCATCGTCAATCAGGTCGCCCGAGAATGAGAAGCCCGAGTTGCTGTTGCGCGATTCAAGCGTGAATTCGATAAAAGTGCGGTTTTCGAACGATGCCGAGAACCACGCCTCCTGATCGTCTGGGTCGTTGTCGCCACGCCCCTCTGCCGTGACCTGACCATTGCTTTCGACCACGTTCAGAACGGAATCGTCCGACACGGCAAAGGCGCTAAAGCTGCTTGCATTGATAATGACAGCTTCCTGGTCTCCTGGGCTGTTGCGATCCAGGTCATTGATCGTCGCCGTCGAATTCAACGCCACCGGCGTTCCAGTCGTTGCGTTGGGCGTGTCGGGAATGAAGAACTCCATACGGAAGTCGGCTGTGTCCCCACTGCCGCGTCCGTTCATCAGGATCTCAAACCCGTCGCCGCCGTTCAAATCCACGGTCAACCGGTCATCGGACTTGGACACAAGGATCAGCCGCGCCGAAACCTGCGTGCCGTCCTCAAGCTGGGCCACGTTCTTGTACACGGCCGATGCGCCCGCGTTCACGTTGCCGGTGTTGGGGCTCACCAGGTTGTTGATGTCAATCACCAACGGGGTTGCGTCATTGCCAGGCGCCGTGCCTTCGCCCACATCGCCAAAGATTGTGTCGTCGCCGCCACCACCCAGAATGCTGTCGTCGCCACCCTCACCCGACACCAGATCCTGACCGTTGAAGGCCTGAATCGTATCGTCGTCATTGGTCCCCTGCAGGGTGTCGTTGTTAGACGTTCCGTTGATATTCGCCATGGCAGCAGCCTCATACGCTCAAACAAATTACCGGGGCGCTGATCTGCCCCCACAGATCCAACACCCGAGACACTGGTTTAATTCAAAACGTGGCAAATCTTCAGGGGGAAAAAGTATAGTTGACGCACCGTCGCCATTTTCCTGCACAAAGATGCCGCATTGCAGCACCATACGGAACCGTTGCGGAAACAATAGACCTATACGGACACCATTAAACACAGGAAACGGGTGCAGCCCCCTGCCCCGTTTCCTGAATCCCCGCGAACCGAATCGCGAGGACGCTGCATGAATTGGCTGATAAGGCGCGCCGCCCTTACTGCGTCAGCAGCTTGGCCTCGTGCTTTTTCAGGCTCCGACGTGCGGAGGCGTAGTTGGCAATGCCGTCCACCGTCTCCAGCTCCGGGAACAGCTCCAGGATTTCAGCGCGTTGCGCATCCCCCATCGCGTTCAGTGTCATATCGCCCGGCTGGAAGCTCTCGGTCCATGCACCATCCGACAGGATGACCTCGTGCTGGTCGAACATGACATGGATATATGTCGTCTCCGACACGTCCACCACGTCGATCCCATCCATGCCCGTCAGGTGCTTGGCCGCGACCAGAACTTCGCTCTCGTCGAAATACAGCGCCGTCTTCTTGTCGGCGACAAGCACACGGTGTTGCGGCGACACAAGCATGTCACGCTCTGGCAGACCCTTGCCCAAGGCCCCCTGACGGATCAGGACCGGACGCAGGTGCGTCGCCTTGGCCAGTTCTTCACCCGTCATCGCGCGTTGGCCAACCCAACGGATCTCCTGAATGCCGTTGTCGCGGGTGATCACCCGGTCGCCCGGCTTCAGGTCCTCCACCCGGCGCTCACCACCCGGCGTCGCGATCAGCGTGCCCGGCGTAAAGCAGGGGATCACATCTTCGATGTTGGTAAAGGTCAGCTGACCAACCTGGTCCCCATTGGTGTCGAAGTAATTGACCACACCGTCAAAGCCGTTGCCGTCGGAATCCGGGTTGGTAAAGACCACCTTGAGGGAACCGTTCCCCTGCACGGAACCGCGCAGGTCCAGCGTGTCAAAGTCATCGCCTTCGCTGCCGCCATCGACAACCTCGCCCGCATCGACATTCACGAACAGGTCGCGGTCGGCCCCACCGGACATGATGTCCGCGCCGCCATTGCCACCATCAATCGTGTCGTTGCCAGCGCCCCCGTCGATCACGTCATCGCCGGTCGAGCCAAGGATCGAGTCGTTGCCGCCATCACCGTTCAGCGTGTCGTCACCGGTGCCGCCGTCGATCAGATCGTCGCCTTCACCACCGTTGATCACATCGGCGCCATTGTCGCCCAGGATGGTGTCGTTGCCCGCACCACCGTTCAGCGTGTCAGCGTTTCGACCCCCGTCGATGAAGTCGTTGCCTTCTCCGCCTTCGATCGTGTCGTTGCCCTGACCGCCCAGCAGGCTGTCGTCGCCAATGCCACCGTCGATGAAGTCGTCGTCGATCTCACCGTCGATGGTGTCGTTGCCGTCCTCGCCGTACAGTTCGTCATCGTCGTCGGCACCAAAGATCAGATCGTTGCCGTCCCCGCCAAAGACCGTGTCCATCCCGTTGTCGGGACGTGGATCCGACGGGAAGATCGGGTTCGATCCGTCATCCTCGATATTCAACTGGTCCAGACCCAGATCAGGATCATTACCGGCATAGATGGTATCGTCGCCGATGCCACCTTCGATCAGGTCGTTGCCCTCACCGCCGACAATGCGGTCAAAGCCGTCTTCACCAAAGATCTCGTCATCGTCGATGCCACCGTCGATCACATCATCGCCGGTGCCGCCCGTGATCGTATCGGCATCATCACCCGTGCTGATCGTGTCATCACCCGCACCACCGTCAACGGAGTCGCGGTCGTTCTCTGGATCCTCGTCAGCCGCAAAGCCGAAGGGGAAGCCCGGTGCAGGCGTGCCGTCATCATTGGGGAACCCAAGATCAGGCATCACGTCGCCGTTGCCGGTCTCGATCAGGTCATCGCCATCACCGCCGTCAACCACGTCTTCGCCCTGACCGGCAATGATGGTGTCATTGCCGCCGCCCGCTTCGATGATGTCATCGTCAGCATCCGCCGGATCGTCCGAGAAGATGTTGTCGCCGTTGTCGACCATGTCCCCTTCGGGATCGCCGGTATAATCCTCGTCGATCAACTCACCATCGTCGGTGCCTTCGACAATGCCGTCCAGCGGGTTCGGCTCGACCGTCACGGTCACTTGCGCGCTGTCAAAGCCGCCCTCATCGTCGGTGATGGTGTAGTCGATGGTCGCATCACCCTCGAACCCGTCATTGGGCGTAAAGGTCAGCGTGCCATCGCTGTTGATGACAACGTCCCCATCGGGCGAGGTCGCCTCGGTCACGCGCAGCGCATCGTCATCCACATCCGTGTCATTGGCAAGCACCGGGATGTCCACGGCGGTGTTGAAGGGCGTGGTCTCGGCATCGTCATTGGCCTCGGGCGCGTCGTTGACCGGGGTCACAGTCACCGACACCTCGCCAACATCCGTGCCACCATTCCCGTCCGAGATGGTGTAGGTGATGGTCACATCGCCGTTGAAGTTCTCAGCCGGGGTGAACACCACCTTGTTGTCAACGATCTCTGCGGTGCCCTGATCCGCGGGCACAACAGCCGAAATCACGGTCAGATCATCGCCATCGGCGTCGGTGTCGTTGGCCAACACGTCAATGGTGACGGGCGTGTCTTCCTCGGTCGTCTCGCTGTCATCCACAGCCACCGGGCCGTCGTTCACGGCCCCCACGGACACCACGGCTTCGCCCGTGTCCTCGCCGCCATTACCGTCGATCACGGTGTAGGTGATCGTGGCCGGGCCGTTGAAGTTCGGCGCAGGCGTGAAGGTGACAGTACCGTCACCATTGTCCACGACCGACCCTTCCGCCGGATCAACGCTCAGCGATCCGATTTCCAGCGTGTCGCCATCGACATCCGTGTCGTTGCCCAGCAGATCGACAACAACCGCCACGTCCTCGTCCGTGGTCTCGATGTCGTCCACGGCCACCGGATCGTCGTTCACCGGGGTCACGGTCACGGCGACTTCGGCAGCGCTCGTGCCGCCATTCCCGTCCGTGATCGCGTAGCTGATGGTCACATCACCGTTGAAGTTTTCGGCAGGCGTGTAGACCAGCTTGTTGTCCACGACCTCAACCGTGCCCTGATCCGCAGGAACAGAGGCCCCCGTGATGGTCAGGGCATCGCCGTCTGGATCGGTGTCATTGGCAACCACGTCGATGGTGACAGGCGTGTCCTCGTCGGTCGTGGCGGTGTCGTCCACAGCCGTCGGGCCATCGTTCACAGCGCCCACGCTGATAATGGCCTGGCCATCATCGGTGCCGCCATTCCCGTCCGACACGGTATAGTCGATGGTCGCCGTGCCGTTGAAGTTCGGCGCAGGTGTGAAGGTGACGGTACCGTCGCCATTGTCCACCACGCTGCCCTGATCGGCAGGCACCGATACGGCATCAAGGATCAGCGTGTCGCCATCCACATCCGTATCATTGCCCAAAAGGTCGATCACAACGGCTTCGTCTTCCATCGTGTCAGCCAGATCATCGACCGCCACAGGATCGTCGTTGACCGGGTTCACGGTAACAGTGACTTCGGCGGTGTCCGTGCCCCCGTTGCCATCCGAAATGGCATAGCTGATGGTCGCATCGCCATTAAAATTCAGCGCAGGGGTATAGACCAGCTTGTTGTCCACAACCTCGACCGTGCCTTGGTCCGCGGGGACAGAGGCACCGGTGATGGTCAGGTCGTCGCCATCCACATCCGTGTCATTGGCCAGCGCGTCGATGGTGACAGCCGTGTCCTCATCCGTGGTTGCGGTGTCGTTGATGGCATCCGGCGCATCGTTAACCGGGGTCACAGTGACATTGACCGTCGCCGTGTCCTCGCCACCATTCCCGTCTGAGATGGTGTAGCTGATCGTCGTGTCGCCGTTGAAGTTTTCGCTCGGCTCAAAGGTCAGCGTGCCGTCGGCATTGATGGTCACATCCCCATCGGGCGACGTCGCCTCGGTCACACTCAGCACATCGCCGATGTCGGGATCGCTGTCATTGGCCAGCACGTTGATGACAACGCTGCCGTCCTCAGCCACGATCGCGGTGTCATCCACCGCATCCGGGCCGCGGTTGATCTCGTCCCCAATGACCTCTTCGATCTCGGTAAAGGCAAGGGTCAGCCCGTTCGGATTGCCGTCACCATCGACAAACACAACCGTGCCGTTGATGCCGTTGCCGTTGCTGTCCGGGGTCACGTTGTCCAGGAAGAACGGCCCCTGACCCGTCAGGTCCAGCACATCGTTGTCGGTGTTCAGTGCCGGATCAGCGTTAAAGCCGCCCGCGCCACCATCGACCGTGTCGCCCGAACCGCCAAAGATGGTGTCGGCATCCGCGCCACCTTTCAGCAGGTCGTCACCGCCGCCACCGATGAGAACGTCATCGCCATCCTCGCCAAAGACCATGTCGTCATCGGCACCGCCATCCAGCGTGTCATCGCCGGTCTGGCCGTGAATCCAGTCCTTGCCGTCGCCACCCTCGGCCACGTCATCGCCCGACCCCATCCAGATCTCGTCATCGCCGCCACCGCCAAAACCGGTGTCGGCGCCCGAGCCACCCAGCAGGATGTCGCGGTCATCGCCGCCATCCAGCAGGTCATTGCCCTTGCCGCCTTCCAGACGGTCATTGCCGTCACCGCCGACCAGGGTGTCGTCGTCATTCTCGCCCTTCAGCGTGTCGTCGCCGTCCTCGCCAAAGATGGTGTCGTCACCGGCACCGCCTTGCAGGACGTCATTGCCCGCCTCGCCATCATCCACGATGGGCGCATCGAAATAGACATCCGTGATGTTGATGCCCGAGTTGTTGTTGCCGTCCTGATCATGCTCGATCACGATCCGTGCAACGGGCCCCGGAATGCTGACCAGCACCGAATACTCATCCGACGTGTCGTCCAGATAGCCACCGTTGCTGTCTGCCGTGTCATTGCCGGACACACCGTCGGTGTCCTTCAGTGTCAGATTGCTGCCGCCCTCCAGGTTGACCTCGATCTGCTGACCGGCGGCGTTATACGCCTTCACCCGGACCACGCCGTCGCCGTCAATGTCATTGATGCGGAACGACACATCCTCGACCGGGTCAGAGAAGGACAGCTCGTAATCAGCCGAATTGCCCTTGCCATTCAACACGTTGTCAAGCGAGCTGTTGTCGTCGATGTTATTGCCGTCACCGTCGATATTCGACACATTCTGGTCGTCATCGGACTGGATCGTCTCGGACGCACCGGACTGGCTCAGGATCTTGAACGACACGGTCACATTGCCCGTGTCCTGCGTGAAGTTGCCCAGATCGTTGCCGTCACCGAACGGGGACTTCTCCCACTCGAATACCTCGCGCTCGGACACACCTGCGCCCGGCCCGGCATAGTTGCTGTCGCCATAGATGACGTCATCACCGTCGCCACCCAGCACACTGTCATCGCCGGACCCGGCATAGACCTCATCATCGGCATCGCCCGACTTGATGGTGTCGTCACCCCCCAGCGCGTCCACGATGTCGTCATCCGGGCCTTCACCTGGCAGCAGCGCATCGCCCGCGTCGATCATGTCGCCCTCGGGATCGCCGGTGAAACCGGCGTCAATCAGGTTGGCGTCATTGTCACCCTCGACCACACCGTCGCCGGTGGTGTCGAACACCAGGTTGTCGATAGCGCCCGAGCCGTGCAGCTCAACTTCCATACGGCTCACGCCATCGACATCGAAATCGACAATGGCCTGTCCGTTGTCGTCAGTGTCGTGGATGCTGACCGACTTGATCAGGTGCCCATCCGCGTCAAAGAACTTGACCCGCGCGCCCTCTTCAATGTCGAGGAAGGTCAGACGGTTGACCGACGACGGGTCGTCAAAGGTGAAGTTGATCTTCCCGCCGCCCGCATTGTCATCGGGATCATGGCTGTCGCCATCTTCCGAAATGATCAGCGCCTTGCCCAGGTTGGTCGTGCGCAGGTCGCTGTCGCCACCGGTCGGATGCGCGGTGTTGAAGATCATCGCCTTGTTCGACCCACCCACGGCCGAGATGGTCACGCCTTCGGCCGAAAACTCGTTATCAACCACTGTGCCGGTGGCCAGGGAATTGAAATCAATAAATTTAGTCATGGATCAGGCCTCCTAGGCAGGGTTGCGCGCAGCACGCAACGCGACCGAAAAAGATACACTATGAAGAATGGAAACGGACGCGCCGGCCTCTTGGGCAAACGACCACGCGGTCAACGCCTGCGGCATCATGATGTGCGTTGATCTGCACATGGAAACGTCTCCATCTTTCCCTCACTCTTCACCCGGACGAGGCGACGCAGTCGGTAACTGGGCGATCCACACGCACGCCTGCCAAAAATGAGGGAAAATGACGGTCCACAGCGCTACAAACACGGGCGAAACGCCCGACGCACACACGCATCAGTTGTTGCTTACGCAACCCAGCGAACACACATTTCCCGCACCTTCCCAGTGCGTCTTGTGCGGTCGCCCCCTTGACCTACAGACATCGCCCCCCAGTTGGGCAAGAATGTTCTTACGGCGGCGTTTGAGGCAAACAAAGGGAAAAATGTCCGAAAAACGTCAGCATTGCCGCAATCTCGACGCGCATTATGTGCCCTTACGGAACAGTCCTACCACTACCGGTTGAAGATGACCTTCCGGCATACTGACACGAATGCGCGTTTTTTCGCCTAAGCGTCTGTATTCACATCATTACGGCGGTTTCTCGCCGATGCCCGGATTCAACGTCGGGTTTCTCGCGGTGAAACAATTAACCCTACGTCAACCCGTCAAGATTTTGCCGCGTTCCCAAAAACATACGTTCACGAACTGACACCAATGTTGAAAGATTTCGCCCACTGGTGCGCAGCATGGAACAAGGACACAAAAATGAACGAATCGACAGCGCGCTGACATCGCACATAAAAACGCCCGCGCCAGACGCTGGCCGCGCCAGAAACAGATGTGCTCGAAAACGCGATGAGGCTGGTACCCAAGGCCGGACTCGAACCGGCACGCCCGCAAAGGCGGGGGATTTTGAATCCCCTGCGTCTACCATTCCGCCACTTGGGCCTCGCGCTTCTCCTACACCGGGACATTGGCATGGGCAAGCGGGGGTCACGCGACCCGGACGACATTTTTTGACCACATCCGCAGGGCAACAGCGCTGGCACTGGCACATCGGTGGATGATTTGATACCGCATGCCGACCATGCAGGAGATTTCGCATCATGGCATCAACAGCGCAGGATTTGACGATCTCGGATCGGCTGACGCAATTGGTGTCTGACGCATACGGGCAGTCCGTGACGCTGGACTGGATCATGGCGCAACTGCACGAACGCGCCTTTGGCCTGTTCCTTCTCATTCTTGCGCTGCCCTGCTGCGTGCCCTTCCTCTACGGCCTGCCACAGATCGTGGCCCTGCCACTCATGTTTGTATCGGCACAAATCCTTCTGGGCCGCCGCGTGCCTTGGTTGCCCAGCAAACTCAGCACCCGGACGTTCTCGGCTGAGGGTCTCGGCACGCTCTCCCGTCGCTCTGCCCCGTGGTTAAAGCGGATCGAGGCCGTCAGCCGACCGCGGCTGACCGTTTTGACGCACGCACCGCTCGACCGGATCGTCGGTTTCGCGCTGGTGCTGTTCAGCGCATCCATCCTCGTGCCCCTGCCTGGCACCAATACGGTGCCCGGATTTGCCGTCGTGATTGTGGCCATGGGACTTTTGCAACGGGACGGCATCCTCGTTCTGCTCGGTGCGGCCCTCGGAACCGCGTGGATCGGAACGCTCCTTTTTGCGGGCGCAACGCTGGTCAGCCTGATCAAGACGTGGATCGGCCTATGATCAGCACACGCAAAGGTCTCATTGTCTCGGCCGCCGCGGGCTCCGCCCTGCTTCTGGCGGGCGCGTTCATCTTTCAGGCATTGGGATACGCGCCTTGCGAAATGTGCGTCTGGCAACGTTACCCCCATGCAGTCGCCGCTGTGCTCGGCGCGCTTGCGGTGGTTGTTCCAGGTCCCGCCCTCCTTGCCTTGGGCGCTCTGGCAACCCTCACAACGGCTGGCATTGGCGGCTACCATGTCGGCGTGGAACAAGGCTGGTGGCAAGGCCCCTCAAGCTGTTCGGCAGGTGCCGTTGACGGGCTCGACCCCGACGCGCTTTTCGACCAGATCATGGCCGCCCCCCTGATCCGCTGTGATGAGATTGCGTGGCAATTCGCGGGCCTCTCCATGGCAGGCTGGAACATGGTCCTGTCGCTGATGATCGCCGGCGTCTGGGTCGCCGCCCTCCGCGTCAGGCCGACTTCCGCGTAGACAACAGAAGCGACGTCTCGCTCGCCACGACCCCATCCAGCCGCCGGATGTCGAACAGCACAGCGTCAAACCGCTCCAGAGTCTCCGTCCCGATCTCGACAATCACGTCCCAGCGTCCATTGGTCGAATGCACCGCGCGCACCTCGACCATGCCCTGAAGCTGGCGGATGATGCGTTCCGTCCCCCGCCCCTCGATCCCAATCATCATCAGCCCCCGCACCGGATCGCGCGCCGTGTCGGCCTTCAGCACCACAGTAAAGCCGACAATATCGCCGCGCGTCTGCAACTTCTCGATCCGCGACCGCACCGTCGTGCGGGACAAGCCCAACCGAATGGACAGATCCGACAGTGACGCCCGCGCATCATGGCGCAGCGCCGCGATCAAACGGTTGTCAATATCGTCCATGCGAACCTCCGATCCGATCAATCAGGTTCCGATACGTCCACTTTGACCGCTTGTCTACGACGCAAATTGATCAGACATCTCACACAACAACACGTGAGGCGACAGATGACACCCAAAACAATCGACCTGATCGGCGTGCCCATGGACAGCGGCAAACGCCGCCAAGGCTGCCTCATGGGCCCAGACGCCCTGCGCACCGCGGGCCTTCACACGGCGCTGTCGGACCTCGGCCACAGCGTCACCGACACCGGCAACGTGAGCCCCGCCACCTTCACAGAAATCACCGGCACCCACCTGCACGCCCTGCAAGAAACCATCGCCTGGACCGCAGCCCTCTCCGACCGCGCCGAAGCGGTTACACCAAACACAATCCCCATCTTCATGGGCGGTGACCACGCCCTCGCCCTCGGCACCGTGCGCGGCCTCGCGAACGCCGCCGCGAAAGCAAACCGCCCCCTTTTCGTCCTCTGGCTCGACGCCCACACCGACTACCACACGCCCGCCACCACAGCCTCCGGCAACCTGCACGGCACACCCATGGGCTACGTCACGGGGCGCGACCGGTTCGACGGCTTCCCGCCCGTCCCCCACCCGGTCCCCCACAAACGCATCGCCATGCTCGGCCTCCGCTCTGTCGACGTCGAAGAACGCGCCGCCATCGAACAGACCGACGTCACGTATGTGGACATGCGCCATATCGACGAACACGGCATCGCCAAGCCACTCACCGCCTTCCTCGACCGGGTCGCAAAAGCAAACGGCCTCCTCCACGTCTCGCTCGATGTCGACTTCCTGGACCCCTCCGTCGCCCCCGCCGTCGGCACCACCGTCCCCGGCGGCGCCACCATCCGCGAAGCGCACCTGGTGATGGAGATGATCTGCGACAGCGGCCTTCTCTCCTCCCTCGACATCGTCGAACTCAACCCCTTCCTCGACGAACGCGGACGCACCGCACAGCTGATGGTGGACCTCACCGCCTCCGCCTTCGGGCGCCGCGTCTTCGACCGCCCCACCCGCGCCTATTAAGAGAGACAGACAATGCAAGAACCCTCCGACAAGGCCCTCGTCCCCTTCGTCTCCGTCGATCACATGATGCAGCTGATCCACCACATCGGCGTGGCCGACATGCTGCGCGGGCTGGCCGATTACATCGAGGCCGACTTCAAACGGTGGGAGCTGTTCGACAAGACGCCCCGCGTCGCCTCCCACTCCGCCGAAGGGGTGATCGAACTCATGCCCACGTCAGACGGCGAGACCTACGGCTTCAAATACGTCAACGGGCACCCCAAGAACACCGCCGACGGGCTGCAAACGGTCACGGCCTTCGGGCTGCTGGCAGATGTGGACACCGGCTACCCGGTCCTGCTGACGGAAATGACCATGCTCACGGCCCTGCGCACGGCGGCCACCTCCGCCATGGTCGCACGCACCCTCGCGCCCAAAGGGGCCAAGACCATGGCCATGATCGGCAACGGCGCCCAGTCGGAATTCCAGTCCCTCGCCATGCAAGCCATCGCAGGCATCGAAGAAGTCCGCCTGTATGACACCGACCCGGCAGCGACGGCCAAATGCGCCGCCAACCTCGCGGGCACCGGGCTCAGGGTCACGCAGTGCAAAACGGCCGAGGACGCCATCCAAGGCGCACAAATCCTCACCACATGCACGGCGGACAAGGCATACGCCACGATCCTGACCGACAACATGGTCGGCGCAGGCGTCCACATCAACGCCATCGGCGGCGACTGCCCGGGCAAAACCGAAATCGCCCCCGCCATCCTCAAACGCGGCGACATCTTCGTCGAATACCCGCCCCAAACCCGGATCGAGGGCGACATCCAGCAACTGGACGACGACCACCCCGTCACCGAAATCTGGCAGGTCCTCACCGGCCAGGCCAAGGGCCGCACCTCCGACAAACAAATCACCATCTTCGACAGCGTCGGCTTCGCGATCGAAGACTTCTCCGCCCTCCGCTACGTCCGCGACCGGATCAACGGCACGCCCTACTACCACCCGCTCGACCTGCTGGCCGACCCGGACGATCCGCGCGATCTCTTCGGAATGCTGACACGGGCGAAGGGATAACAGGCACGTCAGCCCGCCCAAGTTTCCGATACACGTCGCCCTTTATCGCATCAACGACGCCCCATTTGCGTCCATACACCCCGCATGCGCAGCACAGCCCAGCATGTTTCAGCCGCTTTAAGGCGGCGCATGCGGCACCGCTCAGCCCAAAAATTCAATCCGGGGTTGCGTCATCATTTCAATGCCGACGCGCACGGCGGCGGCAAGCATCAATTTGCCTACTCGTAAAACGGGAATCCAATTTGGTGCGAATCAGCGTCAACGGCCCCCACCTTGCCCTTGCGCACGTCACTCTTCGCGCAATGAACCCTGAAGATGAACGACCACAAGGAAGACGAAATGCCCTTCGATGCACCTCACTCCGGCACCGATGAATTTCAATTCATCACCCCGTCGGACCTGTCCTCACCGCTCACCGCGACCACAGGTCAATTCGCGCTGTCCCAAGCGCTCCTGAGCCGCGATATCGACAGCTCCGAACTGACCGAGGCACAGTCAGACATCCTGTCCGACTATGCCGACCTGCTCGACACGGCATCCGCCGCCGAGCTCGAGACAAAGTCCGACGTGATCGCGCAGTTCGGAGAACAGCTCGACATCACCTTCGTCGAAGACTTCCGCACCACCGACGGCCAAAAACTAAACGGCGCCGCAACCGAAGACGGCCAGATCATCCTTGATGCTGATCTGACGACCGCCGCACTCAAAGCCACGCTTGTCGAAGAAATCGCCGAAGCCGCGTTCAAAGACGCGTTTGACACCACATCGCAGGGTGACTTCGGCGCCGAAGTGGCCGCCCGCCTCGCTGGGGAAGCCGACCCGGCGGCACTCGCCGCATTCAACTCCGACGCGCAAAATGACACGGTAGAAACCGAATTCGGGACGGCAGAAGCGGCTGTGTCGCGTCCGGTTGACGCAGGGATCGCCCGTGCTCTCACCCGAGACATCTCCCGCAGCAACGACCTCGATGAAGTTAACAACATCACTTTCACTTCCATTGCCCCAGAGGATTACGGAGGCGACAGATTTTTTAGGGAGCCTCTGGTGACCCCAACCGCCGCGGAGTTAGATCTGTCCCGTATTCAAGGGAAATACGATTTGAACGGCGACGGCGTATTGGATCAATATGCACTCAGAGCGGTCGAACCAAATGCGTTCATGAACCTTCAAGTGATTGGCCAGACACCCACAAAACTGATCCCAACGTCACAGTCGAATTCCATCCTGATCGGTCAAGGTCAGGCCTCGACGACATGGGTACTGAGGACGGAGCAAAGCTACGAAACCTCGTCGGAATTCAATTGGAACTCATCAATTGCCGTTGGTTTGGAGGCGTCGGGCGAGATTTTGGGGGTTGGCTTGTCAGCATCGTTGACGGCAACAACCGAGGGCGGCGGCAGCAATAGGTCGACCGACAAATTTACTGTCGCCAACGAGGTGCGTGAAACCTACACTATTCCAGCGGGCGCATACGAACCCGGCACCCTGGTGAACTACGGCTTCCACATGATCGTGGGAGATGTGGATGTTGCACAAAACACCTTTTACGACCTCGAAATCACCAACTCGCGAAACGAAGGGGTTCGAGAGTTTGTCGGTTTCGAAGGCTTCAACCGAGGGATCGTTCAAGACCACTATGTCGGTCTTGTCATGACCGACTATGACGTCAACAATCCCCCCTTGGGCGGAGAGATTCTGGCTTTTGCCTGAAACATCTCGTTAGACGGACAGAGCGAACACATCGCTCTGTCCAATCCATATCTTGCAAAGGTGTCAAAGCGCCTTGCTCGACAATCACGCCTCCAATCAGGCGTGCCTCCCCCCCAAAAAAACCGCGTCCGAAGAAACGCGATACCACAGCGCGCCCGGCAAAAACCGGCGTCATCCCCAACGGAAGCCGGCATTTTTGCGCACAAAAAACCAACCAAGGGTTGTGTTGTCACTTACACGCCACCCCGGCCCGCAAGCCATCGCAAGATCTTGCCCATGCGCTGACTTACACTGCGCCCGACACCGAATCAGCATTTTAAAATTTAAAAATGCAAATGCGAGAGCCACTTCCCTCCGCATTACTGCACTTGAAGACGCAAGTTCAAAAGGAAAATGCAAATGCCACTCGACGCACTACAGACCGCCGACGACAGCTTCGTGTTTCACGCGGGCCTCCAACACGACACACCGGACACGGCGACCACAGGTCAACACGCACTGACCCAATCGCTGCTGGCGCGCGGTACCCAAGACACGGACCTCACCGACGCACAGACAGACACACTAGCCGAATTCGCGGAGCTACTCGATCTGGCACAGGCGGCTGACATCCGCACCGGCACAGATGCCCTGACGCTCATGGGTGACGCATTGGACATGACACTGACACAAGACCTGCGCGCCACGGACGGGCAAAAACTTGACGGCATCGCCACACATAATGGCCGGATCGTCCTCGACGCGGATTTGAGCGGCGCGCACCTCAAGGCAACTTTGATCGAAGAAATCGCAGAGCAGGCGTTCTATCAAACCTTCCAAGACGCCTCTGATGGTGACTTTGGCGCAGAAGTTGTTGCCCGGCTTCAGGGCACGGCGGACGCCGCCGCGTTGGCCGCCTATGCAACCGCTGCCGAAAACGACACCGTCCAAACCGCATTTGGCACGGCCGAAGCCTCCAGCAGAACCCCTGCGGGACCCGAAGGGAACTCATTTGCCTCCGCGCTCGTGTTTCCCAATGGTCTGATCGGGTACGACAAGGTTGAAACCAGATTGGACAACCCTGCCCCGTTCGAGCGGCTGGACCAACCAACCTTGGTCAATCCGGGCGCCCGGGACCTGGACATTTCCGGGGCGCAGGGCAGGTTCGATTTGAACAACGATGGCGTGTTGGACCAATACAAGATGAAAGCCGCCTACACCAACGTGAACGGCGACCTGCGCGTCCTCGACGTGCGCCCGACCAAGTTGATCCCGACCTCCGAATCCAACTCCATCGTCATTGGCAAGGGCGAAGCCTCGACCACATGGGTGCTGCGCACAGAACAGGCCCACACCACCGCGTCCGAATACAACTGGAACGTTTCCGTCGCCTCGACGATCGAAGCCTCCGGCGAGTTTCTGGGGATCGGTGCATCCGCCTCGTTGACGACCACCGGTGGCACGGGCGGTTCTGTGACACGCACCAACAGTTTTACCGTCGTAAACGAGGTGCGCGACACCTACACCATCCCCGCGGGCGTCTATGAGGAGGGCACGCTGGTCAACTACGGCTTCCACATCGTCACGGCCGATGTCGATATTTTGGAATACACGCTCTACATCCTCGAGATCACAAATGCCGTCGAAGGGTTCGAAGATCACGTGGACTTCGTCGGCATTGGCAGCGGCACACTGAACGACCACTACGCAGGTCTCGTCGTGACAGATTACGACATCAACAACCGCCCCTTTGAGGACAACGCGCTGACGCTCGTGTAACGCGCCGCACAACCGGGAAGAGCGTGCCTGCCACGCTCTTTCTGCCCGGCGGTTCGGTCGGCGAAAATCCGGTGTGCGTTTTGTATTGCGTGGACTGTCTGGCAGGCCTCCGCTGCTCAGGTCTTAACCAATCCTGAACGCACCCGGACAAACATGAACGAGCGTGCAAATCCTAACAGAAGCTGAACCCGCACAGCGCAGCAAAACACGCAGTTTCACCGTCAAAATGTGCACTTTGCAAAAAAGCCCCGGAAACCGGGGCTTTTCGGGGTGCGGAAAACGCGCAGTTTCCCGGCCAAAATTTGCAGTTTGGGGCGACGACCACCCCAAGCCCGCACCGTACGGTGCGTTAACCGATCAATCGTCGCGATGCACCTTTTCGCGCCGCTCGTGACGTTCTTGCGCCTCAAGGCTCATGGTCGCGATGGGCCGCGCATCCAGACGTTTGAGCGAAATCGGCTCGCCCGTCACGATGCAATATCCGTATTCGCCCTCGTCAATCCGGCGCAGTGCTGCGTCGATCTTGGCCACCAGCTTGCGCTGCCGGTCCCGCGTGCGCAGCTCCAGCGCGCGGTCGGTTTCCTCGGACGCGCGGTCCGCGACGTCGGGAATATTGCGCGTGCCGTCCTGCAGCCCCTCGATCGTGTCGCGGCTGCCCGCCAGCAATTCGTTCTTCCAATTCAGCAACTTGCGGCGGAAATACTCAACCTGCCGGTCATTCATGAACGGCTCGTCCTCGGCCGGACGATAGTCATCCGGCAGGAAAACTTCCTGTTTCATCTCATTCCCCTCGATACGACTGACGTTGGCCATAGCGGCTCCCCAGTTGGTCCTGTGCTTTGCCCCGACCAGCTCCCTGCCGCAGCGTCTATCCGAGGGACATGGGATTGTCACTACCCATTCCCGCCCCAGATTGGCTAAAAGCTGCGTGATGAAGAGATTGCCGCAAATGGGTGAACACACATGAAATTCCAGGGCACAGACGCCTACGTCGCCACCGACGACCTGACCATCGCGGTGAATGCCGCCGTCACTTTGGAGCGGCCCCTGCTCGTCAAAGGTGAACCCGGTACGGGCAAGACAGAGCTGGCCAAACAGGTGGCCCGGGGCCTTGGTTTGCGGCTGATCGAATGGAACATCAAATCGACCACGCGGGCGCAGCAAGGCCTTTACGAATATGACGCCGTGAGCCGTCTGCGCGACAGCCAGCTGGGCGAGGACAAGGTCCACGACGTGGGCAACTACATCAAGAAAGGCAAGCTCTGGGAGGCGTTCGAGGCCGACGAAAAAGTCGTCCTCCTGATCGACGAGATCGACAAGGCCGACATCGAATTTCCCAATGATCTCTTGCAGGAACTCGATAAGATGGAGTTCTTCGTCTACGAGACCGGCGAGACGATCAAGGCCCGCCAGCGCCCCGTGGTCATCATCACCTCGAACAACGAAAAGGAACTGCCCGACGCCTTCCTGCGCCGCTGTTTCTTCCACTACATCCGCTTCCCGGACATGGAAACGATGAAGCAGATCGTGGCCGTCCACCACCCGGGGATCAAGGAAGCCCTGCTGACCACGGCCCTCACCCAGTTCTTCGAAATCCGCGAACAGCAGGGGCTGAAGAAAAAGCCGTCCACCTCCGAAGTGCTCGACTGGCTCAAGCTGCTTCTGGCCGAGGATATGAGCGCCGAAGACCTCAAATCCGGCGGCGCCTCGGCCCTGCCCAAACTGCATGGCGCGCTCTTGAAGAACGAACAGGACGTCCACCTGTTCGAACGGCTTGCCTTCATGGCGCGCGGCCAACGCTGACGTCATCGCACTTTACGTAAGCATGTGACCCAAAAGGCGAGTCTTTTGGGTCACATTCCGCGCGCCCGCGCGACACCTGTCTGATTTGAAGACAAAAAACCTTTATTTTGCCTGAATTGCTCCATACGCTGACCGTGATGAGAGGCGAAAACGCCCGCATCCAATATGCTAAAAGGCAGGCAGGCAGTTATAATGACCGGTACAGACGCACTCAAAGTGCGCCCTCTTTTGTCGTCGGATCGCCCCGCGTGGGATGGTCTGTGGGCAGCCTATCTCGACTTTTACGAGACATCCCGCCCGAAAGAGATTTTCGACACATATTTCGACCGCCTGCTGGGCGATGACCCCCAGGATTTCAACGCGCTTGTGGCCGAGGATAAGGGCAGGCTTGTCGGCCTTGCCCACTACCTGTTCCACCGCCATGGCTGGAAGGTCGAGAATGTCTGCTATCTGCAGGACCTCTATGCCGATCCGTCTGTCCGGGGGCGTGGCATTGGCCGCGCGTTGATCGAAGGCGTCTACGCCGCAGCAGACGCCGCAAAAGCGTCCTCGGTCTACTGGCTCACCCAGGATACCAACACGCAGGCCCGCAAGCTCTACGACCGCGTCGGCACCCTGTCCCCCTTCATCAAGTACGATCGGGGATAAGCCAGATGCGCCGTTTTGTTTTGCCCTTCGTTCTGTTGCTCAACGCCTGTGTGCCCGTCACGCCAGGCGACACGCCGACGCGCGCCCTGTCGTCCGGAAACGACCTGCCCCCGATGAAGACCTTTGGCGCGCCGCGCCCGGTCCAGCCGATCCGGTCCAACAACGACCTGGCACTCGATTTCATCGAACTCAGCTTTCAACTGGAATCGGGTCGCGAATTGCCTGTCTTCACCCGCTTCGAAGGCCCCATATCGGTCCGCGTCACCGGCGCCCCGCCCGCATCGCTCGGCACCGACCTGCGCCGCCTAATGCACCGGCTGCGGAGCGAGGCGAACATCGACATCTACGAAGCCGCCCCGGGCAACCCGGCCAACATCACGATTGAGGCCGTGTCCCGCAAGGACATCCGCAAGGCCTTGCCCCATGCCGCCTGTTTCGTCGTGCCCAACATCACGACCATCTCGGAATACAAGCCCAACCGCCGTACCCCGCGCACAAGCTGGTCGAACCTGCGCACGCGCGAGCGGCTGGCCATCTTCCTGCCCAATGATGCAAGCCCGCAAGAGGTGCGCGATTGCCTGCACGAGGAACTGGCGCAAGCCATTGGCCCGCTCAACGACCTCTACCGCCTGCCCGACAGCGTGTTCAACGACGACAACGTGCACACTGTCCTGACGGGCTTCGACATGCTGATGCTCAAAGCGTATTATTCACCTGAACTCCGCTCTGGCATGACGCGCGGACAGGTGGCACAGCGCTTGCCGCAGATCTTTGCCCGCATCAATCCGGGTGGTGAGGGCCTACCGGCCAAATACGCAACCCGCACGCCACGGGCGTGGAGCCAGGCGGTACAAACGGCCCTCGGCCCCGGTGCCACCACCGCGCAGCGCAGGGAGGCCGCCAAACGCGCGCTCGACATTGCGCAAGCAATGGGCTGGCGAGATCACCGCCGCGCCTTTGCTCACTACGCCAATGGCCGTCTGCTGCTCGCCAGCGATCCTAGCGCCGCGCAGTCCCATTTCCGCGCTGCCGACCAGTTCTATGCAGCGACACCAGGTGCCGACCTGCACCGCGCCTATGTCGCCACCCAACTGGCCGCCTATGCCATCAGCCGCGGCGATGGCGACGCCGCCATGATCACGCTCGCCCCCCATATCGACCGGGCTGCCCGCAACGAAAACGCAGCACTTCTGTCGACACTTCTGCTCTTGCGCGCCGAGGCACTGGACCTGCAAGGCCGCGCCGCCGAGGCACGCACGGTCAGGCTGGACAGCCTGGGGTGGGCGCGCTACGGATTCGGCTCTGACTGGGCGGTGCGGGCCAAGCTGCGGGAAATCTCCTCGCTGAGCCCGCTGAAAGGGTGAACTTGCCGCCCCAAGGCATTGAGAGGCAAGGCAAATGATCGTTATCGTGGCCGCCCTTCTGGGCGCTTTGATCGGCGGATATACGGCAAGCAAGCGCAACGGCAACCGGCTCGACATCCTGCAATATGCAGCGGGTTACGCTCTGGCCTTCGTTATCGTGGGCATGATCGCCACCGTCATGATCGACCGCGCGATGCGAGGCTGACATGTTCCTGCCCTTCTTCGAAAGCCTGCGGAAGAACGGCGTGCCGGTGTCCTTGCGCGAGTTCCTTGTCTTTCTCGAAGGGATGAAGGCGGGGCTGGCCACTTACGATGTCGAGGCGTTCTACTACCTCGCCCGCGTAGCGATGGTCAAAGACGAGCGCAATATCGACAAGTTCGACCGCGCCTTTGCTGCTGCATTCGAAGGCTTGGAGCAGATCAGCATTGATCAGGTGCTAGAAGCGGTGGACATCCCGCAAGACTGGTTGGAAAAGCTCGCAGAAAAGCATCTGAGCGAGGAAGAGCGGAAGGAGATCGAAGCTTTAGGAGGCTTCGACAAGCTCATGGAAACCCTCAAGAAACGGCTTGAGGAGCAGAAGGGCCGCCACCAGGGCGGCAACAAGTGGGTCGGCACCGCCGGCACCTCGCCCTTTGGCGCTTACGGCTACAATCCCGAAGGCGTCCGGATCGGCCAAAAGGAAAGCCGCCACCAGCGCGCGGTCAAGGTCTGGGACAAGCGTGAATTCAAGAACCTGGACGACACGGTTGAACTCGGTACGCGCAACATCAAGGTTGCGCTGAAACGCCTGCGCCGCTGGGCGCGAGATGGCGCAGCGGAAGAGTTGGACCTAAACGGCACCATCCGCGCGACCGCGGAACACGGATACCTCGATGTCAAAACGCGCCCCGAGCGGCGCAATGCAGTGAAAGTGCTGCTGTTCCTGGATGTTGGCGGCTCCATGGACCCGCATGTGAAGATCGTGGAGGAGCTGTTTTCGGCCGCGAAGTCCGAATTCAAACACTTCGAATACTTCTACTTCCACAACTGCCTTTACGAAGGGGTCTGGCGCGACAATCGCCGCCGTTGGGACGCTCAGACACCGACGCACGAGGTGCTGCGCACCTACGGCCCCGACTACAAGTGCATCTTCGTAGGCGACGCGAGCATGTCGCCGTATGAGATCGCCTATCCCGGCGGCGCCAATGAGCACTGGAACCAGGAAGCGGGTCAGGTCTGGCTCTCCCGCGCGCGGGATCAGTGGACGTCGAACCTGTGGATCAACCCGGTGCCCGAGAAATACTGGGGCTACACCCACTCCATCGGCATGATCCAGGAAATCTTTGGCAAGGACACCATGGTCCCTATGACGCTCGACGGGCTGAGCCGGGGCATGCGGGCGTTGACGCGCTAGGCAAGCATAAAAATGTTTCTCAGAAACACGTCTTGAGAAAAATCGGGCGCGTTCGGATCCGCGCCGCCAAGATCAGTCTGGCTGAACTCAAAACGCAATATCTCTCCGGCATCACCTGTCTCCATGGTGACAGCGAAGCTCTGGTTCTCGAAACCGAAAAAGGCAAGGGTCATGTCGTCTGTGGTGATCGGCCCGCCGTCTGGCCCGGTGATATCGGTAAGGTCAATCTGATCGCGCGTGCCATCTGTTTCCCTGCCATATTGAAACTGCGAAATGGAGATCAGCGCGTTTTCATTCTGAACAACGACTAGGTCTGCAGCATCTTCAATCGATCCATTGAACTCTTCGGAGTCGTTCAACCGGATCGACACGTTAGCCCGCATGTCGTCCGATTCACCAGCGCGCACATAAACCGTATCTTCACCGCTGCCCGCTCGCACGGAATTCGATACATTCGATGCGATATCACCATTCGTGTCGCGGTGACCGGAAACATGGATTTCGTCATCTCCTGCACCGCCAATCAGACGATATTGCCCCTCGTTTCCAAAAATCGTGTCATTGCCTTCACCACCATCCGCAAATTCAAAATTCCCTCGGTAAACCGCATCACGTTCCCCAAGATCGAGAAGGTCGTCACCAAGGCCGCCGGACAAGGTATCGGCACCGAAACCGCCCTGCAGCGTATCATCACCGGAGCCGCCGTTTAGCTCGTCCTGCCAAGCGCCACCGTCGAGCATGTCGTCGCCGTTCCGACCAAACAGCGTGTCAGCGCCTCCCCCACCTTCGATGGAATCGTCGCCGTCGCCACCATCAATGTTATCTGCACCAAACCCGCCGTTCAGCACATCGTCGCCTCGTCCACCCAGAAGTGTGTCGTTCGACAGACTGCCCAGCAGAGTGTCTGCACCGTCGTTCCCAATGAGATAATCCGCGCCACTGCCACCGGCGACCCTATCATCACCGCCACCTGCATCGATGGTATCGTTCCCATCCAGTCCGCGGATGAACTCCGCATCGGAACCGGCAACGATATCGTCGCCGCCAGGTGTTCCTTCGATCACCGTCTCTGGGAAAGACGCGGACTCGCCTGTTTCCGCATCAGACACATTTGCGTCATCATCGTCGTTCGCAAATCCAAAGCCTAAGGCAACCAGTCCCAATGCAGCGAGGAGGGCCAATTCCATATCAGATGCCTTTCGTTAAACAACACAATTGACGGTACAGTATGGTCACCCTGACGCGAAATAGAGACAGACAAAGCCCGCTCCCCTTTCAAGGGATGTTGCATATTGCCCACAGGCGGTTTGCGCCCCATATCCAAGGCATGATTAAATTCACCCCGATCCTGCTGGCCATCATTTACGGGCTGGTCATGTACCGTTTTTCGGTCTGGCGCATGGCGCGCGAGCTTGATGCGCAATCGACAGAGTTGGCCGACCCAATGCTGCGCCAAATGTGCGACCAGATGGCCGCTGCGCTGGATCTTGAGCGGATCCGGGTGCACATCTATGAGATTGACCCGGTCAACGGCCTCGCCGCCCCGGACGGGCGCATTTTCATCACGCGCGGGTTCTACAACAAGTTTCGGCAAGGGGCCGTATCCGCGTCGGAAATGGCGAGCGTGATTGCGCATGAGTTGGGCCATGTGGCCCTCGGCCACAGCCGCCGCCGGATGATCGACTTTTCGGGGCAGAACGCGCTGCGCACGGCGCTTGCCATGGTTTTGTCGCGCTTCATCCCCGGCATTGGCGTGCTGATTGCCAACGCTCTGACCACGCTTCTGGCCGCGCGTCTGTCGCGCAGTGACGAGTACGAGGCCGACGCCTATGCCGCCGCACTACTCACCAAGGCGGGCATCGGGATCGGACCGCAGATTTCCCTGTTCGAAAAGCTGGAAAAGCTCACGAAGTCAAACTCAGGTGCCGTGCCTGCGTGGCTGATGAGCCATCCGAAAACCACCGAACGGATCAAAGCGCTGCAAGATCTGGAAGCCAAATGGGCGCAGGTACCCGCGCCTTAACTGTGCCGCTCCAGTGCTTTGCCAAGACGCGGCAAGCGCGCTTTCTTCATCAGGCTGCGCATCGTCCAATCGTCGCCGGAAAGACGTCTGGCTTCGGTCAGAACCGCATGACCTGCGCGTGACACCGCCTCTGGCTGCGCCTCGAAACATCCCAGCAGGAAGCCGTCTGGATCGGCCCGCGACAGCCCCTCTTCGGCCAAGATATTGCGCGGAAAATCCTTGGCGTTCGATGTCAGGATGATGTCGGACGATCCTGCGATTGCGGCGGCCAGCACATGCACGTCCGCAGGGTCTGGCAGCCACAGTCGGGTCTCCAGCTCCGGGGCGTATCGGACAGTGGCGCGCGACCAACGCGCCGACAGCATGGCGATCTCACCGCGTGCCTGTGCTTCCCCGTCCGGCCCCAACCGCGCGGCGGCACGCGCCCATTCTTCAAGAATGCGGTCGGACCATTGCGGCTCGAACAGCCCGGCCGCGGCCACCCCCAGCACCACCTCACGCATGACGGTCGGGTAAAGGACATTGGCGTCGATCAGCACTTTCATAGGCGGAAGAACAGCGCCTTGAGATAGCCGCTTTCCGCCAGTTGCGGCAGTTGCGGGTGGTCCGGCCCGGCAAAGCCCGTGTGCAGCAGCGCAGGCGACCGACCGGCCCGCCCGATGCCACGGGCGGAGGCCGTGCGGAACTTGGCCAGATCGGCGGCGTGTGAACAACTGCAGAGACCCAGAATGCCGCCCTCGGCCACAAGAGGGGTCGCCAGCCGCGCCACCCGTTCATAGGCGCGCAGGCCCGCATCCAGCGCCTGTTTCGAAGGCGCGAACGCAGGTGGATCGCAGATCACCAGATCGAACTGCGCGCCTTCCTCCTGCAGCGCGCTCAGCACGTCAAACGCATCGCCCTGTCGTATGGCAAACCGGTCAGTGACGCCCATGGCAGATGCCCCCTGCTCGGCCAGCTCAAGAGCGGCCGCAGAGCCATCCACGCAAGTCGCATGGGCCGCGCCACCGGCCAGTGCGGCCAGTCCAAACCCACCCACATGGGAAAACACATCCAGCACGCGCGCGCCCTTGGCCACCGACTGAGCAAAGGCGTGGTTAGGCCGCTGGTCAAAGAACAGGCCCGTCTTCTGGCCGCCCGCCACGTCGGCCATGTAGGTGGCACCGTTCATCGGCACCGGGATCGGCGCATCCGGCATTTGCCCGGCCAGTATGACGGTCTGATCGTCCAAGCCCTCAAGCGCGCGGGTCCGTCCGCTGGCATTTTTGATCAGGTGCGTCACACCCGCGACCTCGGCAAGCGCTGCCGCGATCAGGTCCAGATGGGTCTCGGCCCAGGCGGCGTTGGGCTGGATCACGGCCACATCACCAAAGCGGTCAACGATGACACCGGGCAGGCCATCCGCCTCGGCGTGGATCAGACGGTAAAACGGCGCATCAAAGAGCCGCTCCCGCAGGGCCTGCGACTGTGAGATGCGCGCGCGCAGCCAGTCGGCGTCCACCGAAGCTGCTGGATCTCGGTCGAGGACACGCCCGACGATCTTTGAAAGCGGGTTAACAGCCACAAGGCCCAGGGCACTGCGATTGGCATCCTCAAGCACCGCGAGCGTACCGGGTACCAGCGCCTTGGTCCGACGGTCCAGTACCACCTCATTGGCATAGACCCATGGAAATCCATGGCGAATGCGCCGCGCATCCATCTTTGGACGCATGCGCAGAACGGGGCGGTCGGGGATGGGGGAGGCAGTCATAGCGCTACCCTCTAGTGCCAATGGCGGGACTGCGAAAGGCCAGAAATGCGCGCGACCGGTCGCGCGTTATGCATCGCGGGGCCGACTGCGCCACCCGCCGCGGCGGCGCGGCTGTCCTATCCTCTCCAACCCCTCTTTCAGCGTCTCCGTCATCGGATGGTCGGGATATGCGCCTTCATACCGCTGCAAAAGCGCTGTGATCAGATCAGCAGGCACCGTGGTACCGGGTATGCTCAGCGCCCAATCCAGAAAGATGGTCCGGCATTCCGGACCGGAGATCCCGTCAATGCGGTACGCTTCAAAGATCAGACCCTTGGGGTCCAGATCATCACCCTTTTGTATCACTCCGCTGCCCCTACCGCGTTCCCGATGATCCCCGCTGTGCGCTCAATTGCATCCCGCAACTGCCGCTCCGCCGCCTCGCGTACATCACAGCCAACCGCCCGCAGCAACACGTCCTGCCCGCCAGCACCCAGATCATCCATATCCACGGCCTGCGTGCTCAGCAGACGCGAGGCGATCTGCACGGCCCAGAGTAGTGCATGGGTCTGCGCCAGATGTTGTGCATCTGCGTCGCTCAGTACACCGGCGGCGACACAAGCGTCTAGCCCGGCGCTGACGCCCGACCGCAGCGCGCCCGTCAAAACGGCCCCCGTTTGCGCCAAGAGTTCGATGTCCTGCAAGCGCCCCGGCCCGATCTTGGCATCCCAGATAGACGCGGGCTGCTTGGCCGCCGCAATCCGCGCGCGCATCTGGGCGAGTTCGGCCAAGACGTCTGACTGGTCCCGTGGCCGCTGCATGATCTCTTCGCGAAAGGCAGCAATATCCCCGGTCAGCGCCTCCGGCCCCGCAACGACCGTCGCCCGCACCAGCGCCAGATGCTCCCACAGCCAGGCATCCTCGCGCTGATAGCGCTGAAAGGACGGCCAGCTTGTCGCAACCGGACCCTGATTGCCAGAGGGGCGCAGGCGCATATCGGCCTCATAGAGACGCCCCTGCGCCGTCTGGGTCGTGACCGCCGTGATCATGGCCTGCGTCAATCGCGCATAGTAGCTGCCGACGGGCAAAGGGCGTTTGCCCTCGGACTGTTCATCGTCGAGCGGGTCATACACCACGATCAGGTCCAGATCGGATTGCGGCGTCAGGTGCCCGGCACCCAGGCTACCCATCCCCAGGATGACGCCTCCACGCCCGGGCGGCGGCCCGTGGCGCTTGGCAAACTGGGCCTGCACCTCAGGCCAAAGGGCCGCGATGCTGGCGCGCGCCAGATCGCTATACTGCTTGCCCGCCTCGATGGCCGAGGTCAGTTGCCGCAAGTGATGCACTCCGATGCGAAAGTGCCATTCCTTGGCCCAGGCGCGAATGGCGTCGAGCTTGGCCTCGTAGTCATCCTCCGCAGTAAGGCGGTCCACCGCCATCTCGGTAAGCGCATCCCGCCCCGGCCAGGGGGCAAAGAAACTGCCGCCGATGACGGCATCCAAGACCGCCGCGTTGCGTGACAGATAGTGCGCCAAAGCAGGCGACGTGCCCACAATATCCACCAGCAGATCGACAAGCTGCGGGTTCGCCTCGAACAGCGAAAACAGCTGCACCCCGGCGGGCAGACCCGCGAGAAAGCCGTCAAAGGCCGCGAGCGCCTCCTGCGGCTTCGTGGCAGCGCCCAGCCGCTCCATCAGCATCGGCTCGATCCGGTCAAAGAGCGCCGCCCCGCGGGCACTGCGCAGCGCGGGATAGTTGCGCCAACGCGATTGCATGGCGGCATCCAGCGCGACAGTCGGGGTCGGCTCAGCAGCGTCGGGGGCAAAGAACCCTTCTGTCTCGGCGTGGACAGCCGACAGGCGGTCGCGCAACTCGGCCTCAAGCGCGGCACGATCCGTCGCCATCATCGCCGCCAGCCGCTCGAACCCCTCATCGCTGCCCGGCAGCTTGTGCGTCTGCGCATCGCGCTGCATCTGAACGCGGTGCTCCACCGTGCGGGCAAAGCGGTAGTGGTCGATCAGCATGTCGCGCGTGCCTGCTGTCACCCAGTCTTTCTCAGCTAGCCGCTGCAAGCCAGTCACCGTGTCGCGCACCCGCAGGTCAGCGTCCCGCCCCCCCGCAATCAACTGCCGGGTTTGGGTAAAAAACTCGATCTCGCGGATGCCGCCACGCCCCAGCTTCATATCATGGCCCGGCAGTGTGATTGGCCCGCCGGTCCCCTTGTGGGCGCGTATGGCGAGGCGCATGTCATGCGCGTCCTGCACGGCGGCAAAGTCGAGATGGCGGCGCCAGACAAACGGGCGCAACTCCTCCAGAAACGCCTGCCCCGCCGCGATGTCGCCTGCGCAGGGCCGCGCCTTGATATAGGCCGCGCGCTCCCATGTGCGGCCAAGGCTTTCGTAATACCGCTCTGCCGCGCCCGCCGACAGCACGACGGGGTTCACCGATGGGTCTGGCCGCAGCCGCAGGTCGGTGCGAAAGACATAGCCGTCCGGCGTCAGATCGCTCAGCACCTTGCACATGTCCTGCACCGCCCGCACGCAGGCCTTGCGTACAGCGGCATAGTCGGCGGGGTCATGGCGCGTTTCATCGAACAGGCAGATCAGGTCGATGTCCGAGGAATAGTTCAACTCGCCCGCGCCCATCTTGCCCATGGCCAGGACAAAAACGCCCACATCCGTGTCCGGTAGCTTGCCCCGACGCACCTGCTCTGCCAGCGCAGCGGTCAGGGCCACATCGCATGCCATATCAGCCAACCGTGTAAGCGCACTCGTGACCTGTTCCAGCGTCCACGCGCCTGCGAGATCCGCCAGACCGGCCAGCAGCGCCACCCGCCGCTTGGCCTGGCGCAGTGCGGGCTTCAACGTAGTGACGTCCGCTTCGGGCGGCGACAACACCTGTGCCAGCGCCGCGTCTGTGTCATCCATCGCCTGCGGCAGCCAGGTGGCCTCTTTCTCGATCAACCCAGCCAGGTAGGGGCTGCACCCGGCGGTGCCCACAATCACGTCGCGCATGTCATCGGTGATGTCAGGCACAAGTGCCGCCACCGCCGCCCCCCGTTCAGGATCAAAGGCGCGTGGAACGCGGGTGATATGGTCGGCCAAGCGCATGCGCGCACCATCGAAGCCGCGCGGGGGCGCGTCAATGCCTCTTGCACCGGCTTTCGTCTCACGACAGGGTCGCGCCATGAGCAAGAGCCTGAAACGTGTCCGCGCCACTCTTGAGGCGGCGGGCATCGATACCGAGATCATGGAAACGCCACTTGCCAGGACGGCAGCGGATGCGGCAACCGCGATCGGCTGCGAGATCGACCAGATCGCCAAATCCATCATTTTCCGGGGCGAGCACAGAGGGACCGCCATCCTGTTCATCACGGCAGGCGGCAATACGGTCGACACAGTCAAAGCGACTGAGGTTACGGGTGAAGCGCTTGGCAAGGCTGACGCCGCCCTGATCCGGGCCCAAACCGGCTTTGCCATCGGTGGGGTCGCCCCGGTGGGCCATATCAACCCGATCCGCGCCTTTTTCGACCCCAGGTTGAGTGATTTCGACGCTGTTTGGGCCGCTGCGGGCACGCCGCACCATGTTTTTCGGGCCGCGCTGGATGATTTACTGCAGCTTTCCGGCGCACAAATATCTGATTTTACGTCGTAAATCCAACATATGTAAAAAACATTCACATCAACCCTTGCAACGTCGGGTCACAACCCCAATCTTTTATGATGTGAAACGGCTTCACATACAGTCACACACATCACCGGGGCGCCGACCCCGCCTTTGTGAAAGGTTTGAAAATGACGTCCATGTCCACCACTGCCCCCGCCGAACACAGCGCAGGCGGCTGGTTTTCCAAGACCGAACGCTGGCTCGATGAACGCGGCAAGGGTGCCTGGATCGCGGCCATGGTCCTCGGTTTCATCTTTTTCTGGCCCGTCGGCCTCGCCCTGCTGGCCTACATGATCTGGAGCAAACGCATGTTCTCGAAATCCTGCACGCCGCGCCGCATGGGTGGCGCGATGACCACAATGCGCTCGACCGGCAACTCGGCGTTCGACGCCTACAAGGCCGACACGCTGCGCCGTCTGGAAGAAGAACAGCACAATTTCGAAGCCTTCCTCGAGCGTCTGCGCGAAGCCAAGGACAAGGCCGAGTTCGACCAATTCATGAACGAACGCGCCAAGGCCGCGAAATCCGAAGACTAAGCGCACGTCCGTATGTCGGCCCCGGCGCAATCCGGGGCCATAATTATGTCTGCACGGAGCACCCCCATGCACCTCGCCGATCCGATCACCCAGCCGCAATTCTATCGCGATGTCGCGGGCAAACGGTTTGCGGCATGGATCATCGACACCATCATCATCGGCCTGTTCTGTCTGCTGATCGTGCCCTTCACGGCGTTTTTGGCGCTCTTCGTGTTTATGGGTCTCTATGCAGTCGTGGGTTTCATGTACCGTATGATCACGCTCGCCACCGGGTCCGCCACGTGGGGCATGCGCCTGATGGCGATCGAGTTACGCGATGCCTCTGGCGCGCGTTTCGATCTGGGACAGGCCTTTCTGCACACGTTGGGCTACACGGTCAGCTGGGCGGTCGCGCCCTTGCAATTGATCTCGATTGTCCTGATGGCCACATCCAACCGAGGCCAAGGTTTGACCGACATCGTGATGGGCAGCGCCGCGCTCAATCGTCGTGCCCGGGCCTGACGGCACGTTACACACTTGTCAGCACAAGAAGCGCTGGTATCATCTCCGCGAAATAGTCATTGGATCCCGATGCGCCACACGCTTCCCCTTGCTCCGCAGTTCTACGTGACTGCGCCACAGCCCTGCCCGTATCTTGACGGGCGGATGGAGCGGAAGCTGTTTACCGCACTGCAGGGTGAAAACGCCGAAAAACTCAATGACAGCCTGAGCCAGCAGGGCTTTCGCCGCTCTCAGAACGTGCTCTACCGCCCGTCCTGCGCGGACTGCTCGGCCTGCCTTTCGGCACGGATTGATGTATCGGCCTTCAAGCCGTCCAAGAGCCAGAAAAGAACCAGCAAGCGGAACGCGAATCTGGAGCGGCGCGCGACCTCGCCTTGGGCGACCGAGGACCAGTATGCCCTGTTCCGCGAATATCTCGACAGCCGCCATGCTGATGGTGGCATGGCCGATATGGACGTGTTCGAATTCGCCGCCATGATCGAAGAGACCCCGATCCGCAGCCGGGTTATCGAGTATCTGGACAAGACCTCGGGCGATCTGATCGGCGTAAGCCTGACGGATGTCCTGAGCGACGGGCTCAGCATGGTCTACAGCTTTTACGCGCCGGACATGCAGCGGCACTCGCTGGGGACCTATATGATCCTTGATCACATCAAGATCGCGCAGGAGGCGAACCTGCCTTATGTCTACCTTGGCTACTGGGTGCCCGGCAGTCAGAAAATGGGGTACAAGTCCAAGTTTTCCGGGCTTGAGGTCTACCTTGGCGGGCGCTGGCAGAAGATGCGGGATCCGGAGAATTTCAGCCCCGATACGCACCCCTTGTCGACCGATCCGATTGCGGAGCAGGTGGCCAATATTTCGCTGCCGGACACGCGGCCGACCCATAAGCCTTGAATGGGCGTCCCATTGTGGGACGGCTTAGCACCTACGTGGAATCAAGGGCTTGCGGGGGTGGATTTACTCTTTGTTAGGAGTTGCGGTGACTACCGCTGCGCCCTTGGCTTCGGGGCTCCGCCCATTCGCAGGCGAAACGCTCCCCCAGAGCGTTTCCGGGAAGCCTGTTGCTCCGGGGCTCCGCCCATTCGAACCTCAAACACTCCCCCACGGCGTTTGCCGCTGCGCGGACCGGTTCGAATTCCCTGTTTCAAAAAAATCCTGGGGGAGCCGCCATGGGCGGCGGGGGCAAAGCCCCCTCATAATGAAGCAAGGGCGGCCATTTGGCCGCCCTTTCCTTTGGATCAGTTCGGGATCAGGTCCGGAATGAGGGTCACGATCCCCGGGAACGTCCACAAGAGCGCGAGCCCTGCCACCTGGATCAACACGAAGGGGATGATCCCGCGGTAGATGTGGCCGGTCGTGACCTCCTTCGGTGCAACCCCCCTGAGATAGAAGAGCGCAAAGCCGAAGGGCGGTGTCAGGAAGGACGTCTGCAGGTTCACCGCGATCATGATCGTCACCCATTTGGGATCAAACGTGCCGCCGTAGATCACAGGTCCCACAATCGGGATCACGATGTAGATGATCTCGAGGAAGTCCAGAACGAAGCCCAGCACGAACAGCACCAGCATCACGATCAGGAAGACCGTGAACTCGTTGTCAAAGGACTTGAGGAACTGTTGGATGTAATGCTCGCCCCCGAAGGAGATGACCACGAGGTTCAGAAGCTGCGAGCCGATGAGGATGGTGAAGACCATCGACGTGACCTTGGCCGTCTCCCGCACCACCGGCGACAGAACGCCCGAGGTGTAGAGGATCCAGCACGAGAACAGCAGACCGAACAGCGCATAGAGATAGGCGCCATAGGCCACGAAGAAGGCGAACCAGCTTTGCGCGGACACGTTCTGCTGGTTGATCCGCAGATCGAAGTTCACCCCGACAAGGATACAGACCACGATGGCCAACGTGGACCAGATGATCACCTTGGGGCTACGGTCCATATCCGTCAGCTTCCGGTAGGCCGCGAGCATGATCGCCCCACCTGCCCCCAGTGCAGCCGCAGGCGTCGGGTTGGTGATGCCGCCCAGGATCGAGCCAAGCACGGCGACGATCAGGATCAGCGGCGGGAAGACCACGCGCACCAGCTCGTTCTGGGCGCAACGCTTCACGCCCTCGACCACGCCATACATGATCAGCGCGAAGGGGATCGCCATGACGAACACGTAGTAGCCCGCGCTGTTGAGCGGCCCGAGCAGGATGATGTCAGCCATAAGCGCCAACACCACCCCGATCCCACCGATCAGCAGCGGCTGGTTTTCACGGCTGGGCGCGATGCCCTTGGCCGTGGTCAGGATCAGGCCGAGCAGGACCAGCAGGATGGCCGTGCCTGTGCCGATGGGCGCTGCATTTGCGACCTTGGCGTCGACAGCTGCGGCGAATTCCTCGTCCGTGAGGCGCTGGGATTGCTGCACGCCACCGTTGGCGTCGATCTCTTCCTGTTGAGCGACAGCGTCGTCCCAGGCCGCCTGACCATGCAATTCGATCATCGCCGCTTTGCACTCGTCACCGACATTGGTGCGCAGGCTGGCTGATTGACCAATGTCAGAGAAGGCCGAGACCTGCGTGGATTGGCTGCCCACGACGTTGAGGTTGCCCAGCAGGATCGTGCCCACGATGATCAGGACAGGTGCGCCCAGGAACCATGTGAAGGCTTCGTTGCGGGTGATCGGTTCGGCGTTGGTGGCGCCCATTTCGACCGCAGGCGCCTTGTCCGGGTTCAAAAGCGCGTAGCCGAAGGCGTAGAGCGCATAGAGCAGCGCCAGCATGATCCCCGGCAGGAGTGCCGCCTGGAACAGCGTGCCCACCGACACGACCGCAGGTTCCCCCAAATAGGTCAGCGCGTCGGTACAGCCCGCAAGCTGCGCGCGGTTTTCCTGTGCGGCCGAATAAAGGTCACCGGCCAGCGTGCCCAGAAGAACGATCACAATAGAGGGCGGAATGATCTGCCCCAGCGTGCCGGAGGCCGCGATGACCCCTGTTGCGATTTCCGGCGAGTAGTTGTTGCGCAGCATGGTCGGCAGGGCGAGCAGACCCATCGTGACCACGGTTGCGCCAACGATCCCGGTGGAGGCCGCGAGGAACGCGCCCACGACAACAATCGACACCGCCAGACCGCCGGGCAGCGGGCCAAAGACGCGCGCCATGGTGGTCAGCAGGTCGTTTGCAATCTTGGACCGCTCCAGTGTGATGCCCATCAGCACGAACATCAGCACCGCCAGCAGCGTTTCAATCGACTGGCCCGCGAGGACACGTTCGTTCATCCGGTTCACGACAAAGGACACGTTGCGGTCAAGCGCCACTTCCCAGCCACGGGGGAAGACGGGTTCACCGATGCGCGGCAAGTCCGGGTATCGGAAGACGCTGATCGTGTCGGGTTTGATGCCTGAGTTCACGAGGTCGCGGTAGGCTTGTGTGCTTTGGTCAATCGCCTGGTGGATCAGTAGCCCCGCACTGTCGAGTGCAGCGATGATCCCGAAGGAAATGACACCCGCCCCCGCGATGGCGAAAGCCACGGGAAAGCCGGAAAGAATGCCGCCGAAGAGGCAGATAAAGACGATGATCAGGCCGATCTCTACGCCATCAAGTCCAAACAACATGGGTCAGCCCTTACTTGAGTTCTTGGGTGCGCGTGCTGCGCGAATTGGATGTTTGAGCGGCCATCATCAGTGTGTCCCCTCGTAGGCTTCTTCGCCCTCGCCCAGGCTGTCGCGGTCGAGGTATTTGCCTGCGCTTTCTTCGCCTTCCTTCCATTCGAGGAAGGAGCGGTAGAAGAAGGCAATGGCGTGCAGGAAGACGAGCCCGGCAAAGGCCACCAGCAGGATTTTGAACAGGAAGTAGCCGTTGAAGCCGTTGGGGCTGAAGCCGATGGTTTCGACGTTCCAGCGCACCGCCCGTGCCGAGCGTTCCGCCCGTTCGAGGTCCCAGCTTGCCGCCGGTTTCGGAGTCACCAGGTGCCGCCACAGGAAGTACCAGCCATACATCCAGATCAGCGTGGCCGAGGGTGCCATGAACAGGACACAGCCGCACATGTCGATGATGCGCTTGGTCCGGTGCTTGACCGCCGAGTAGATCAGGTCGACCCGCACGTGTCCGCCCTGCACAAACGTATAGGTGACGCAAAGGCAGACGACGAGTGCGTTGTAGAGTTTCAGCTCTTCCGCAAACCACGAGATGTCGAATTGCAGCGGGATGCCGAAGCCGATGGAGATGTCGGGCCGGGTGAAGATCCGCTGCATGAACACGATGATGATCTGCTGGATCACCATCAAGAGACCCGCCCAGGCAAAGAAGCGGCCGGTGGTGTTGGCGATGCCCTCCATCACCCGCACGCAGCCCCACATGAATTCGTTGCGCCAGAGCCCGATGGCCGTGACCACGACGATGATCGCGAGGATGGCAAAGAAGAACTCGACCGAGCCGCCGTAGTAGATGAATTTCATCAGCGACAGCTTGTCTTCGTCGGTGTTGGCCCAGGTGACCCAGTCCAGCCATGACCCCGGGTGGCTGATCGCATAGGCGATGTTGTAGAAGGCCATTGCGAGGTTCTGAAAGAACCACAGGATGCCGTCTATCAACGTTGCAAAGGTGCCCGCGGCTTCCGCCCCGTTCTCGTTTTCCATGGATGTGCCCCCTGCGATGCGGCCCTGTGCTGGCCCGCGGATCGCCTCAGTTCCTCACGTGGACCAAGGGCCCCGATCATCGGGGCCCTTGATGTGGTTTGATGGTGTCGGCTTAGCCGCCCAGCACGCGCACGCGCTGTTGGACGTAGTAGCCGTCGGATTTGTTAATCCAGCTTGCGGAGTTGGCGAGGCTGGCTTCGAACGAGGCGCGGATTTTCGCAAAGAGCTCGTCGCCCATGTTCTCGTCCATGACCTCTGCCGAGGCGGCACCGAATGCGTCCCAGACGTCGTCCGAGAATTGCAGCGTCTTGACGCCCTGCTGTTGCAGACGGGCCAGGGCCGCACCATTGTTGGCCAGTGTTTCGGCCAGCTGGTAGTGCGTGGTGGCGCGCGATGCGTTGGTCAGGATCGCTTGCTGTTGCGGTGTCAGGTCGTTCCAGACGTCGAGGTTGACGTTGGCGGCCAGAGCCGAGCCAGGCTCGTGGAAGCCGGCGGTGTAGTAGACTTTCGCCACTTCCTGGAAGCCCGCGCGTTCGTCAGCCATCGGGCCAACCCACTCCAGACCGTCGAGGGCACCAGAGGACAGCGCCTGATACAGTTCGCCACCGGGGATGTTTTGGACGGATGCGCCCAGTTTACCCAGAACCTTGCCGCCCAGACCGGGCATACGGAACTTCAGGCCGTTGAAGTCAGCCGCTGAGTTGATCTCGTTGCGGAACCAGCCACCGGATTGCGAACCGGAGTTACCGGCCAGCAGACCCTTGAGGTTGAAGATTTCGCCCAGCTCGTCGTGCAGCTCCTGGCCGCCGCCGTGCTCGTACCAGTTGGTCACTTCCTGCGCGGTGCCGCCGAAGGGCACGGCGGTGAAGTAGGCGTAGCCCGGGTGCTGACCGATGAAGTAGTAGTCAGCCGAGTGATACATGTCCGCCTGGCCCGACGACACGGCGTCGAACACTTCGAAGGCGCCCACAAGCTCACCGGGGGCTTTTTTCTCGATGGTCAGCTGGCCATCGGACATCGCGCCCACGAATTGCTCAAGATACGTTGCCGCATCATCCAGAACGGCAAAGCCGCGCGGCCACGAGGTGACCATTGTCAGCGTGCGCTTGCCTTGCGCATACGCCGGTGCGGCCAGCGTCGTGGCGGCGGCAGCCGAACCACCCAGTGCCGATGTCTTTAGAAAAGAACGACGATCCATAGAGATACTCCTCCCAATTATAACACCCGTCCCCTCCCAGGGCGGGCGGATCGTTTCGAGTGCGGCCACATTAGTGATGAGGTCCGCGAAGAAAATACCTAGTACTGCGTAGAAAGCTGGCAATTTGCCGATTTTGGTCAGGATTTTTCACCAATTTCACCATCGCTAAACGCCCCGAACACACCGAAGTCATCCTGTTAGCGCGATCAAAACACCCCCTGCCCCTTTGATTCGAGCGCCATTCCGCGTATCGAATCAGACTGTGCGCGACATCTTTTCCCATATGCGCCTGAGCTATGCGCAGAAGCTGTCCCTTGTGGCGGCGGTTCCGCTGATCCTTGCGGTGGCGGCCATTGCCTTGCTTGTGGCCGTACAGTCCCGTGCGCTGGCCGAGCGCGAGATACAGGCGCTGGAATCGCAACTGATCGAGGCCAAGAAGCGCGAGTTGCGCAATTACGTCACGCAGGCCCGCAACGGGTTCTACTTTATCTACGGCTCTGCCGCCCCTGACGATCAGGAGGCGAAGGATCAGGTGGCCCAGATCCTTTCTGCGATGATTTACGGGGATGAGGGGTTTTTCTTTGTTTATGATTATGACGGCACGAACCTCGTGAACCCGCGCCAGACCAACATGATCAACCGCAACCATCTGGAGCTGACCGACAGCGATGGCACGCCCGTGGTGGCGCGCCTGATCGACATTGCGCGGCAGGGCGACGGATACCTGACCCATCTGTGGCCCAAGCCATCGAACGGGCAAGAGGCCGAGATGATCACCTATGTCACATCCTTCCCGTCGTGGCGGTGGGCTGTGGGGACAGGCGTGTTCATCGACGATGTGCTGACATCTGTGGCCGAAGCGCGCGCGGATGTGGAGACGCGGGTGCAGCGCACCTTCTACTATATATCAGGCATTACGCTGGCCGCTCTGCTGATGGTGTTCGGGTCGGGCATGGCGCTGAACATTCGCGAGCGGCGTCTGGCGGACGCCAAGCTGAAGAAGCTGACCCAGCGTGTGTTTGACGCGCAGGAAGAGGAACGTGGCCGTGTGGCGCGCGAATTGCATGACGGGATCAGCCAGATCCTTGTGGGCGTGCGCTACGCGCTCGACAGTGCGCGGCGGCGTCTGGACAAGGGCAATGGTGATCCGACCACGCCCCTGACCCAAGGCATCGAAAACCTGGGCACCGCGATTTCCGAGGTCCGGCGCATCAGCCGTGACCTGCGCCCCGGTGCGCTGGATGATCTGGGGCTTGGCCCGGCGCTGAAGGCACTGGTGGAGGATTTTGCCACCCGCACCGGCGTTGAAACGGAGTTCAATACGGTGGTGTTCCGAAACCGGCTGGATCAGGACGCCAAGATCGCGCTTTACCGGATTGCGCAGGAGGCACTGACCAATATCGAGCGGCATGCGGCGGCGACATATGTGTCCGTGGACATCCGCGGCCACAAGCGCGGCGCGACGCTGCGCATTTCGGACAATGGTGTCGGGCTGGACCGGACGCTGAGCCGCCGATCCTCAGGCATCGGGTTGCGCAATATGCAGGAACGGGTCGAGCAACTGGACGGCACCTTGCGTATCCTGTCAGGTGCCGGGCCCGATGGTGGTACGGTGATCGAGGCGACTGTCCCCTTGACCCATCTGTTGCCGCCCGAAACCGCGACGACCAAGAAGGAGCGCGCACGCGCATGACCGACACTATTCGCGTTCTTATCGTTGACGATCATCCGATGGTCGCCCAGGGCATTCAATCCGTGCTGGAGGATCAGGACGGGATCAGCGTTGTCGGCACCCTAAGCAACGGCCGCATGCTGATGGACCAGTTGGATGATTTTGACCCCGACGTGATCCTGATGGATCTGAACATGCCTGAAATGGGCGGGCTGACGGCCACCGAACTGGTGTTGGAGAAGCGCCCGGGCACCCGGATTCTGATCCTGTCGATGCATGACAGTCCCGAATATATCTCGTCCGCGCTGAGCCATGGGGCGATGGGCTATGTCCTGAAGGACGTGCCCACGGAGGAGATCGCCGAGGCGGTCGAGACCGTGATGAAGGGCGAACGGTACCTGTGCACGGGGGCCGAGGGGGCGATTGCGCCCAAGCGGTCGGACACGGCCGGTGCGCTGACGGGGCGCGAACAGACGATCCTGCTGCAACTGGCACAAGGGCTATCAAACAAAGAGGTGGCGATTGCACTCGACATCTCGGTCCGGACGGTCGAGACGCATCGCAAGAATATCAAGCGGAAGCTCGGCATATCCTCGACCGCTGGTTTGACGCGCTATGCGTTGGAGCATGGGGTGTTGCAGGGGACGGGAAACGCGCTGTAGCCGCCCGGCACTAACCATTTCTACATTCATTGCTGGCAAGTGGGGTATATGGTGCACCCATTGCCGAAACCCCTGGTCGTCGAAACGGACGCGGAACGATTTGCGCAGCGCAGATCGGCCATTGATCTGATTGCAACAACCCGTGCGCGTACGATCCGCGCGGCACTCTTTGGCAGCTATCTGTTTCGGGTCAATCCGCTGGGCCCCGAAGATGCCGAGACGCGGGCGCAGTGGCGCACTGTTCTGCGGGAACAGGATGAGGCGGTGGCGCGTGCAGCGTCGCTGGTGCAGGGCAGCGACCCGTTGCAGGATGTTCCGGGCTGGGTGTGTGACTGGATTGGTCAGCATGGCGCGGCCCACCCGCGCTCTGTCACGGCCTTTGTTGAGATGCGGGATTTGACCCATGCGGTCGTGATCGCCGCGGAGGGCGATGATGTGCGTCAGATGCGCGATGCGCTGGCGGAGCATTTGCGCGTTGGGCGCGGTGGGTTCTTTGAAAAGGTGACTGCGTTCTGCGACGGGTTGTGGGCCGATCTGGATGCCACGCGGCATCAGGAGGTGGAACATGCCGCTGCCGCCGGTCAGGCCATCACCAAAACCCTGGGCCGTCTGGAGCAGATCGGCAAGCATGTGCGGCTGGTGTCGCTGAACGCCTCGGTCGAGGCGGCGCGCGTTGGTGATGCGGGCCGGGGCCTGGGCGTGATTGCGGTTGAGTTCAAGACGCTGGCCGAAGAGATTCAGATGCTGGCCACGACCGCGCGTCGGGATATTGCCGCGATGACCGGCAATCCGGCTGATTTGGGGTCGTCACCCCGCCGCTAAATTCGCTTCCTTTCGGTAGCCCGCGGGTTTGCGCAAGATAATTGCGCATTTTTCTGGCCCCGAGACAGATTTTTCTGGTTTTCGGCTGTTGACGCCCCTTGGAGCCATGCATAATGTCCGCCCACGCAGTGAAGGACCGTCAGGTATGACAGAACTAGTCGTCATCGTAGTGGACACGCGCATGGGCCGGTAACGGAATTCCAGACCGACACCCATGCGCCCCCGAAACCCGGGGGTTTTTTTATGCGCAATGACAAACCGCAACATCGGAGCACGCGGAACATGACACGTCAAATGACCGGAGCGAAAATGGTCGTCCAAGCCCTGATCGACCAGGGTGTGGACACGGTATTCGGATATCCCGGTGGCGCTGTGCTACCGATCTATGACGAGATCTTTCAGCAGAACTCGATCAAGCATATTTTGGTGCGGCACGAGCAGGGCGCGGTGCACGCCGCCGAGGGCTATGCCCGCGCCACGGGCAAGCCGGGTGTGTGTTTGGTGACCTCGGGCCCCGGCGCGACGAATGCCGTGACGGGGCTGACCGATGCGCTGATGGATTCGATCCCGATTGTGGTGCTGACGGGCCAGGTGCCGACCTTCATGATCGGGTCGGACGCCTTTCAGGAGGCTGACACGGTTGGCATCACCCGCCCCTGCACCAAGCACAACTGGCTGGTGAAGGAGACCGACAGGCTGCCCGGCGTGCTGCACGAGGCGTTTCATGTTGCCACAGCAGGCCGCCCTGGCCCTGTGCTGATCGACATCCCGAAGGACGTTCAGTTTGCCCAAGGCACGTATCAGCCGCCGAAACCGTCGACCTCGCATTACCAGCCGCAGGTCAAGGGCGATATGGAGGCGATCACGGAGCTGGTTGCGGCCATCGAAACGGCAAAGCGGCCGATCTTTTACACCGGTGGTGGCGTGATCAACTCCGGGCCCGGTGCGAGCCAGCTTCTGCGAGAGTTGGTGGATGCGACGGGCTTTCCCATCACTTCAACCCTCATGGGGCTGGGTTGTTATCCGGCGAGCGGCAAGCATTGGATGGGCATGCTGGGCATGCACGGGCTTTATGAAGCCAATATGGCGATGCATGACTGCGACCTGATGATCAATATCGGCGCACGCTTTGACGACCGGATCACGGGGCGCATCGACGCCTTTAGCCCGAAGTCGAAGAAGGCACATATCGACATTGACCCGTCCTCGATCAACAAGGTGATCAAGGCGGACATTCCGATTGTGGGCGATGTCGGCCACGTGCTGGAAGACATCCTGAAGGTCTGGAAGTCGCGCGGGCGCAAGACGAACCAATCCGCCGTCGCGCAATGGTGGTCAAAGATCGAGGAATGGAAGGCTGTCGATTGCCTGAAGTTCCAGCAGACCGGCAAGACCATCAAACCGCAGCACGCGCTGGCCCGGCTTGAGGCGCTGACCAAGGATCACGACCGCTATATCTGCACCGAAGTGGGCCAGCACCAGATGTGGGCCGCGCAGTATCTTGGCTTCGAGGACCCCAACCGGTGGATGACATCGGGCGGCCTTGGCACCATGGGCTATGGCTTCCCTGCCTCTATCGGTGTGCAGATGGGCCATCCTGAGGCGCTGGTGATCAACGTCGCGGGCGAAGCGTCGTGGCTGATGAACATGCAGGAACTTGGCACGGCCATGCAGTTCAACCTGCCGGTCAAACAATTCATCCTGAACAACGAACGTCTGGGGATGGTACGCCAGTGGCAGGAGCTGCTGCATGGCGAACGCTATTCGCATTCCTGGTCGGAAAGCCTGCCTGATTTCGTGAAGCTGGCCGAGGCGTTTGGGGCCAAGGGCATCTTGTGTTCCGACCCGGACGATCTGGATGATGCGATCATGGAGATGATCAACCATGACGGTCCGGTTCTGTTCGACTGTCTGGTGGAGAAGCACGAAAACTGCTTCCCCATGATCCCGTCGGGCAAGGCGCATAACGAGATGCTGCTGGGCGAGGCCGAGACGCAGGGTGTGATTGATGCCAAGGGGAGTGTGTTGGTCTAGTGAACACGCAAGATGTGTCACCTACTTCTGAACGCATCTTCGACCAACGTGTTCGGAATAGACTGATGGAGAGCATTGAAAGTTGGTGTGCATCATCAAGCGAACTGCGAACCTACCAAGCCAGTGTTCCATATGTGCATGTTCCGAGTGAATTGGTCGAAGGTTTCTACGACTTCTTCGATCCTGAAAGAATCGGTCCAAAACCCGACGACCCAAGTTGGGGCATATTGAGCAAGGGTGAGCTGTCTGCCACACGCGAGTTTGAAAAAAGACTTGCGTCAGTGTTGGATGACCCGATCTTTGACCAAGGCTTGGACGTTTTTTTGGCGTCAAAGCAGTTTTACGAGTTGTCAGCAGCAGCATCGATTTGTCTTCGAGCATTCGATGCGCGTGGGAAACTGGATGAAGAAAAAGAAGATTGGCGATAGATCAGCCATTCAACTTGGAGATGAGAATGTCCGCACTAAAGATCAAAAAAGGCTCCACCAGCCACTCTGCTTACAACCTACGCCCCACTTTCTCGGACGTGGAAGAACGGCACACGCTGGCTGTGCTGGTCGAAAACGAACCGGGCGTTCTGGCCCGCGTCATTGGCCTGTTTTCGGGCCGCGGCTACAATATCGAAAGCCTGACCGTGGCCGAGGTGGATCACACCGGGCACCTGTCCCGCATCACCATCGTCACCGTTGGCACGCCGCAGGTGATCGAACAGATCAAGGCGCAGCTGGGCCGGATCGTATCTGTGCATGAGGTCCATGACCTGACAGTCGAGGGGCCGTCCGTGGAACGCGAGTTGGCGATGTTCAAGGTGGCCGGTCAAGGCGACAAGCGGGTCGAGGCGCTGCGTCTGGCCGACATTTTCCGCGCCAATGTGGTCGACAGCACGCTGGAAAGCTTTGTGTTCGAGATCACCGGTGCGCCGGACAAGATCGACGCCTTTGCCGATCTGATGCGCCCGCTTGGTCTGGTGGAAGTGGCGCGCACGGGCGTGGCCGCCCTGCCCCGCGGCGACTAGGCGAAGGGCTCGCCCACCTTGAGCAGGCGCCGTTCGAACGGCGCCAGTTCGTCGGCTGTGCAATAGCCGGCTTTGCGCGCCGCTTCCTTGGCCGGGCCAAAGCCGGTGCCGAGATATTCGTAGACCATGCGCACAATTCGGTCGTCGCCAATCGCTTCCTTGATCGTGCGGGTCACGTAGCCAACCCAGAAATTGTTTTCGAACGATGTCACGCGGCTGAGATAGTTGAACGACGCCGTATGGGACCCGCGCCGGGAGATGAGCGCGCTGACCCCATCCTCCTGCCGCAGGATGAGGCCGCGGAATTCGCGTGCCTGCCGGGTGACGGACATACCTTGGGTGCTGAGGGCGTCGCGTGTCTCGTAGCCGCGCACGACCGTGGTGCCTTCTGCCCGGAACACGCGGACCAGCCCGGTGACGTATTTGTCCTGTTCCAGAAAGCTGCGCCGCGAGAAGCGGTAAAAGCCGGTCGGGAACATATCCTCGTCCACTGACCCGACGCCGACGCCTACGTAGTCCTTGAGAAAGGGGCCGGTCAGGGGGTCCGCGCCTGATGCAATATTTTGCACAGGCTCAAGCAGCACGCGCGCATCCACGTCAAAGAAGTCGCAAATCCGCGCCAGAACATCCGGTCGGGGGAAGCTTTCGCCCGACAGGTAGCGGTTGAACTGGGTGCGGTTGATGCCCAGTTGTCGTGAGAGTTCGGAAATGGAGGGGTACGCCTCGGCAAGAATCCGCAGGTTTTCCCCAAACATGCTGCGCAACTCTGCAGGTGATCTGCGCATTTCGGGCATTCGTGTCTCTTTGTTCGTGCAGTGTCTGAAATTCTGATCGTTAACGTGACGCCACTCAGCGACCTTTTTCGAGTCGGGTGACGCATTTCAGCGTCAACGGTGACGCCGATTTGCAACCATACGATACTGTTGCCGACACAAAATGCAAGCGCACGTTGCTGACTTTGGCATGTCACAAATGTCCAGAATTGAGTTTGATTAAGGGCGTCCAACTCTGGGTAGAGCGATGATTGGTGTCATACTGTGGAGCGATCCTGCAACCGAGAAAGCGGTGATCTGGTGCGAAGATCACGGCGACCTCGCATTTTTGTCCCGTGCGGACTGTCGGGATTTGCCAAATGTGTTCTTTGATGTCGGCGATGTCGTCGAATTTGACGTGGTGGCCCAAAAGAATGTGCGGCGTGTGAACCGGGTCACGAGGTTGCAGCAAAGCGTGGCCAAACCGCTGGTCGACAGCTTGGCCAACACGCCGCAGCCGAAACCGCAGCAGCCGCAGGTCGATGTATCGGATTCCGCCGAGATTATTCCCTTCCGCCTGAACCCCGCCATGCGCCCCTTGACTGCAGCCCGCCCGCAGGAGCGTCGTCGCGGCTGACCTTCACCGCATGTCGGAGACAGCAAAGTGCTGTCGAAAATCCACGCGTCCCCTGCCCCGTGCGCTGCTAGCCTGGCCTGGCAGCAAACAGGGGGACCGCCATGGACATCACCGACATTGCAGCCGTGCGCCAGCCCATTGCGTCCGCGCACGGGCTGCCAAATGCGCACTATATTGATCAAGGGGTCTTTGACGAGGAACGCTCGGCGCTTTTGATGTCTGGGTGGTCCGGGCTGGCGGTGGCGTCGGATGTGCCTGCCGTTGGGGACGCGGTGCCCATCACCTTTCTTGGCATGCCGCTGTTACTGGTGCGGGACCGCTCGGGTCAGGTCCGGGTCTTTTACAACATTTGCCGCCATCGGGGCATGATCCTTGTCGATGCGCCGCGCCGGATCGAGGGGGCCATTCGCTGCCCCTATCACAGCTGGTGCTATTCGACCGAGGGTCAGCTTGTGTCCACGCCCCATGTGGGCGGACCCGGCCAGAACACGGCCGAGGGGATCGACAAGGCGCTTCTGGGATTGAGGGAGGTGCGCAGCCATGTATGGATGGATGTTGTGTGGATCAACGTCTCGGGCGATGCGCCTGCGTTTGAGGAGGCCCATGCGGATTTGCTGGCGCGGTGGGCGGAGTTTGACCGCCCGCTGTATCACGGGGGTGCCGACAGCCGGTTTGAGTTGACCGTTGAGTGCAACTGGAAGCTGGCGGTCGAGAATTACTGCGAGAGCTATCACCTGCCCTGGGTGCATCCGGATCTGAACACCTATTCCCGGCTGGAGGATCACTATCATATCGAAGCGCCGGGGCTCTATTCCGGTCAGGGCACGGTGGTTTATCGCCAGCTCAAGGGCGACGCGGGCGAGGTGTTTCCGGATTTCGAGGGGCTGGATGCAAAGTGGGACACGGCGGCGGAGTACATCACGGCCTACCCCAACGTCCTGCTGGGCGTGCATCGGGACCATGTCTTTGTGATCATTCTGGTGCCGGACTCGCACGCGCAAACCACGGAGAAGGTGCATCTGTACTACGCGCAGCCCGACACCGATGCGGACCTGCGGGCGCGCAACACCGCGCAGTGGAAGCAGGTGTTTGAGGAGGACATCTTTGTTGTGGAGGGGATGCAGCGCGGGCGCTATGCGCCGGGTTTTGACGGGGGGCGATTCTCTCCGGCGATGGACGGGCCCACCCATCTGTTCCACGCCTGGGTGGCCGAGAGGATGATGGCCCATCGCGGGCAGGTGCAAGCGGCAGAATGAGCGGGCTGGAGGCGCGATTGCTTGCGGCGCATGCCGCGGGTGACGGCAAAGCGATGGTGGCGCTCTACTGCGAGGCGGCGTGCGTCGCGCCGAGCGAGGACGAACGCGCGTTCTTTTTAACGCAGGCGCACGTCTTTGCCATGGAAACCGCGCACCCCGATGCAGCGCGATTGAGAGACACGTTGGTTGAGATGGGGCGCGAGACGCCGCTTTAGCGTTCGCCCGCAGCCATCTGGGCGTAGATGTGCCAGGAGGCGTGGCCGAGCCATGGCAGCACCACGATCAGGCCCAAGAGACCCGGCAGCATCGCGAGGAACATCAGCACGACAATGACGACAGCCCAGCTAAGCATGGGCAGCAGGTGCGCCTGCACGTGACCCCAACTGGCGAGGATGGCGGTCATGTAATCAACCTCGCGCGCGAGCAAGAGCGGCAGGCCCAGCACGCACATCGCAAAGAAGATGAACGCAAAGATGCCCCCCACCACGGTGCCGAGCGCCATCATCATCAGGCCGTCTGGGGTCAGGAAGACCTCGAACGAGGTGGTGACGTTGACCATGGGTTTCAGGCCGAGGAAGAGGGCAAAGATCATGTGCCCCAGAAAGAACCAGAACAGCAGCGCCACGACCATCAGCATCGACAGCCACGGCATTTGGCGGCCGCGTTCCCGGCGCAGGCGTGACAGGACATCGCCGACGCTCGCGCTTTCGCCGCGTCCGATGCGGCGCGACACTTCGTAGGTGCCAAGAGCGCAAAGCGGGGCCACGAGCGGAAAGCCGAAGACGGCGAGGATCAGCCAGAAGGTGTGCCCGGCCCACATTGTCAGGCCCAGAAGCGCCCAGCCTGCGACCACCGCCGCAAACCCGGTCAGGATGCCAAAGCCCGGTGCCGCCCGAAAATCCGCCCAGCCCGCTGCCAGTGCGTTTCGGATGAACGCCGGTTGCGGCGGCTGGAACGGCGGAACACCGGCGGGTAAGGCGGGGTATGGGTCGGCGGCTTGGGTCATCGTCACATCCCTATTTGCAGGTCTGGTGGCGGGCGGCGGGTGGGCCAGTTTGTCGCATCGTGCCATGCCTGTGCCAGTCGAAGCAACATCGCGTCACTGCCGCGCCGCCCGATCAGTTGCAGCCCCATGGGCAGATCATGCAGACCGCCGAAGCCTGCGGGCACGCAGATGGCGGGCAGACCGAGGAGGCTGGCAGGCACCACCACCTCCATCCAGCGGTGGTAGGTGTCCATCTCTGTTCCATTGATATTGCGCGGCCAGTCGAGGGTCACGTCGAAGGGCCACATCTGTGCCGATGGCAGGGCCAGCACCTCGAAACGCTCAAACAGGGCGGTGGCCGTCTTGAACCATTCGGAGCGGGTGACGCTGGCGCGGTGCACCTCCATCGCGGACAGGGCGAGGCCGCGTTCGATTTCCCATATGGCGGTGTCCTTGAGGTGGTCGCGTTTGCCGGGATCAGAATGCAGCACGCCGAGGCTGCCGGCCACGGCCCAACTGCGGAGCGTGATCCAGGAGTGCCAGAGGGCGTCGCGGCTGAAGGGGGTATCGAGCGCTTCCACGCTGACGCTGAGGGTTTCCATTTCGGCGAGCGTGCGTTCACAGAGGGAGAGGATGCCGTCCTCCATCGTCAGTGCGCCACCCCAATCAGAGAGCCAGCCGATGCGCATCCCCTCTGCCCCGCCGGTGATCTGTGGCAGAGTTGGCGGCGCATCGACGCCGTGCGGTTGTCTGGGATCGGACCCGGCCATGGTGTCGAGAAGTGCGGCGAGGTCTGCAGGTGTGCGGGCCATGGGGCCGTTGGTGGAGAGTTGGTGCAGGAAGCTGTCGCCCAGCGGCTCGGACGGCACGAGGCCCCAGCTTGGCCGCATCCCGTAGACGTTGTTCCAGCCCGCCGGGTTGCGCAGGCTGCCCATCATGTCGGACCCGTCGGCGACACTGAGCATGCCAGTCGCCAGCGCGACCCCTGCCCCGCCGGACGACCCACCGGCGCTGCGCGACGGGTCGTAGGGATTGCGCGTGGGGCCGAAGACCGGGTTGATGCTGTGCGAGCCGAGGCCGAATTCGGGGGTGTTTGTTTTACCGATGATGATCGCTCCGGCCGCGCGCAGACGGGCCACCATGACGTCGTCGGAAGCCGCGATTTGGCCTGCGAACAAGGGCGAGCCCATGGAGGTGGGCAGACCTGCTGCGTTGGCGAGATCCTTGATCGCCATTGGGATGCCGTGCAGCCAGCCGGTTTTGGGGGCTGCATCCGCTACGCGCGCTTCGGCCATCAGCGTGTTCGGGTCGCGCAGGGAGACGATGGCGTTGACGCTCGGGTTGAGCCCGTCGATGCGTGCGAGGGTTTCGGCCATGATCGCCTCGGCGCTGGTGTCGCCTGCGTCCATCTGTGCCCGAAGTGCGAGCGCGCCCTGTTCGATCATCTTTTTGGCCTCCCTGTGTTTTGGCAGGCCGCTTTGGCGGGTTAGTCCGCCTGCGCCTCTGCCCGGGACTTGCCCGACACGTCCAAGGCTAGCGTGGCCGCCATCAGCCCATCAAGGTCCCCGTCAAGGACGCCCTTGGTATCGGACGTCTCGAAGTTGGTGCGCAGGTCCTTGACCATCTGGTAGGGCTGCAGGACGTAGGACCGGATCTGGTTGCCCCAGCCCGCATCGCCCTTGTTCTCGTGCATCTCGTTCACGGCGGCGTTGCGGCGGTCGAGTTCCATCTGGTAGAGGCGGCTCTTCAGTGCCTTCATCGCGATGTCGCGGTTCTGGTGCTGGGACTTTTCCGAGCTGGTCACGACGATGCCGGTGGGCGCGTGGGTGATCCGCACAGCCGAGTCGGTGGTGTTCACGTGCTGCCCACCTGCGCCCGAGGAGCGGTAGGTGTCGATGCGGATGTCGGCGGGGTTCACCTCGATCTCGATATTGTCGTCCACGACCGGGTAAACACCCACGGATGTGAAGCTGGTGTGCCGTTTGGCGGCACTGTCGAAGGGGCTGATCCGAACCAGACGGTGCACGCCCGATTCCGACTTGAGCCAGCCATAGGCGTTGGTGCCGCTGATCTTGTAGGTGGCGGATTTGATTCCCGCCTCTTCGCCTGCGCTCTCGGATTGCAGTTCGACCTTGTAGCCCTTTTTCTCGGCCCAGCGGACATACATGCGGGCGAGCATGGCGGCCCAGTCGCAGCTTTCTGTACCGCCCGCGCCGGAATTGATTTCGAGGAAGGTGTCGTTGCCATCCGCCTCGCCGTCCAGCAGCGCTTCGAGTTCTTTTTGGGCGGCGGTTTCGGCGAGTGCTTTGATGGCGTTTTCGGCGTCCGAGACGACCTCGTCATCCTCTTCCATCTCGCCGAGCTCGATCAGCTCGATATTGTCGGCGAGGTCCTGTTTGATCTTGGCGTGCGTGTCCATCGCGTCGACCAGCATCTGGCGGTCGCGCATCAGCTTTTGCGCGGCTTCGGGGTCGTCCCAGAGGTTCGGGTCCTCGACACGCGCGTTGAACTCTTCCAGTCGGTGCTGGGCCGTCTCGACATCCAGCCGTTGGGCCAGCAAAGCCACCGACTTTTCAATCTCTTCGACGACGTTTTGAATTTCGGCGCGCATATCGAACCCTTCCCAACAGAGCCTTGGGATAGCTCATGCCGGACGGGGCGACAAGATCAGTTGGCGCCTTGCGCTTAGTAGAGACCGCCGGAGCTGAGGGTGCCGAAATTCGCCTTGGGGCCAACGACGGCCTTGCGGCCTGTCGAGGTTGTCACCTGACGGCCACCACCGCCCACTTCCTCGAAGAGCGGCAGGTCGGCACCCATGGCAAAGCCGCCGTCAAAGGTGATGCCGAATGTGGGCTCGAACCCGTCGCGGAAGCATTCGCTGACCACGTTGGGACCCGAGGCGTCGTTGCCGAGGCGTGCACCGGAGAAACGGTCGATCTTGATGAACATGCACTCGTCGGGCACCTCGAACGCGCCGCCGCCGTATTTGGCAATCGCTTCCTGCATGAAGGTGTTGAAGACTGGGCCGCACATGCCGCCGCCCGAGGCCCCACGGCCCAGGCTGCGGGGTTGGTCATAGCCGATGTAGCAGCCTGCGACGATGTCGCTGGAAAAGCCCACGAACCACACATCCTTGGCGTCGTTGGTGGTGCCGGTCTTGCCCGCGATGGGCACGGGCAGTTTCACGGTGCTGGACGCCGTGCCGCGATCCACCACGCCCTTCATCATCGAAGTCAACTGATACGCGGTGACTCCGTCCATGATCCGTTCGCGGTTGGACAGGATCCGGGGTGCAAAGCCGGGATCGAGGCTGGCCAGTTGCGTGCAATCACGGCATTCGCGCTGGTCGTGGCGGTAGACCGTGCGGCCAAAGCGGTCCTGCACGCGGTCAACCAGCGTCGGCTCCACACGCTCGCCGCCATTGGCGAACATCGCATAGGCTGACACCATTTGGTACAGCGTCGTTTCTTCCGCCCCCAGAGAGTTGGCGAGGAAGCGGTTCATGTTGTCATAGACCCCGAACCGTTCGGCATAGTCGGCAACGATGTCCATCCCGACCTCTTCCGCCAGACGAATGGTCATCAGGTTCCGCGACCGTTCGATCCCGGTACGCAGGGGGGTTGGCCCGTAGAACTGGTTCGAAGAGTTGCGCGGCCGCCAGAGGCCTTGCGGCGTGTTGATCTCGATCGGGGCGTCCACAACGATGGTGGCGGGCGAGTAGCCGCTGTCGAGTGCGGCGGCATAGACAAAGGGTTTGAAGGACGAGCCGGGCTGGCGTTTCGCCTGTGTGGCGCGGTTGAAGACAGAGTTCTGATAGCTGAACCCGCCCTGCATCGCGATCACGCGGCCCGTGTTGACGTCCATGGCGACAAAGCCGCCCTGCACACGCGGCACCTGGCGCAAGGTCCAACGGATAAACGAGCCGTCATTGTCGGCGGTCATGGCGCGGACATGCACCACGTCACCGGCTTCGAAATTGTCAAAGAAGTTGCCCTTGATCCACTTGATATCCTCGCGCGGGACAACGGCGGCGGGCTCTGCGTCGGTCCACCCTTCGATGCCAAGGCGCAGTTGCTGATCCTCGACCTCAAGCACGACGGCAGGGCGCCAGACCCCGTTCAGGTCGATGTCGCGGGCCACGGACACGCTGCGCAGGGCAGCTTGCCAGTCTTCGAGCTGCTCTGCCTCGATGCTCTTGCCGGTGCCGCGCCACGTGCCTTGCGACCGGTCGTAGCTTTCCAACTGGCGACGCAGGGCATAGGCCGCAATGGGCTGCATTTCGGCGTCGATGGTCGCGCGCACGGTGTAGCCGCCGGTAAAGAATTCGCCCTCACCGAAATCCTGGCTCAGCTGCCGGCGGATTTCGTCAGTGAAGTAGTCGCGCGGCGGCAGTTCTGCCTTGAAGCTCTCAAAGTCGCCGTTCTGGACCGAGCGCAGGGGCATGGCCTTTTCCGTCTCGTAGGTTGCTTCGTCCAGATAACCATTTTCTTTCATCTCCCTCAGGACGAAGTTGCGACGGTTCGTCAGCCGGTCCTTGCGGCGGACCGGGTGGTAGTCGGACGGTGCCTTGGGCAGCGATGCGAGGAACGCGGCCTCGTGCGGCTCAAGCTCGCTCAGCGTCTTGTTGAAATAGGTCTGGCTGGCCGCGGCCACGCCATAGGAGTTCTGGCCGAGGAAAATCTCGTTCAGGTAGAGTTCGAGGATCTTTTCCTTGCTCAGCGCTTCCTCCACCCGGGCGGCGAGGATGATTTCCTTGATCTTGCGCTCGGCCTGGCGGTCGCCGGAGAGCAGGAAGTTCTTCATCACCTGCTGTGTGATGGTCGAGGCACCGCGCACGTCGCGCCCACGGCTGCGCACGGCGTCATAGGCCGCAGCGCCGATGCCGCGCAGGTCGTAGCCATCATGGGTGTAGAAGTTCTTGTCCTCGGCCGAGATGAACGCCTGTTTCACAAGGTCGGGGATCGTGTCCGCCGGGGCGAACAGCCGCCGTTCCTGCGCGAACTCGTCGATGATCTGGCCCTCGCCGGAATAGATGCGGCTGATCGTGGCGGGCTGGTACTGGGCCAGCGACTCGTGGCTGGGCAGGTCGCGCCCGTACATCCAGAACACGGCACCGACCGACAGCGCGATCATTGCGACACCCATCGTCACCGTGGTGAAGATGCCGCCAAAGAAAGACAGAATAAACCGAAACATGACCGCTCGCACCTGTTATTAACGGTTGCTTTGCCACCCGTATACGCGAGGCAGCGAACAGGGTCAAAAGCCTGGCCTCGCGCGATCCCGCCGATGTGAACGGTTATTGACGGATCAGGGGCCGCATGGCGAGGTCATCGTCGCGCCATTGCAGGATGCCGGTGGCGAGTGCCTCGACCATGACGGCGCGCCAGATGGGGTCGCGCAGATTCGCAAGGTCGCGCTGGTCGGACAGGAACCCGACCTCGACCAGAACCGAGGGGATGTCGGCGCTTTTGAGGACCGAGAACGCGGCTTCGCGCCGGGGGCGGCGGTTCATGGGGCCGCCGGCTGCGTCCATTGCGTCGATCAGGGCGGTGGCCAGTGTGTCGGTGCGCGGCATGGTTTCGGTGCGTGCGAGGTCCATGAGGACGGCGGCCACCTGATCATCGGTGCCGCTGAGGTCCACGCCAGCCAAGATGTCGGCGCGGTCGTGCTGTGCTGCCAGCTGGGCAGAGGCGGCATCGCTCGCCTCATCCGACAGGGTGTAGACCGTGGCCCCACGCGCCTGTCCCTGGCTGAGCGCATCGGCGTGCAGCGACACGAATGCGTCTGCGCCCACCTGGTGGGCCAGCGCCACACGCCCTGTCAGCGACACGAATGTGTCGGTGTCGCGGGTCAGCACAACCTCGACCCCGCCTGCCCGGCGCAGCGCGTCGCGCAGGGCGATGCCGATGTCGAGCATCAGGTCCTTTTCGCTGGTCGTTTCGCGCACAGCACCGGGATCGATGCCGCCGTGACCCGGGTCTATGACCACCACGAAGCTGTCGTCCTGCACGACCGGTGGCGGGGCCGCCGCCTCCACCGCCCAGTTGGCGTCGGGTGGCGCACCGGTTTGAGCGGCGAAGGCCGTAGCATCGGCCCCGCGCAGGGTGATGTTCAGCACGGCCTGCCCAGAGGAGGCGTCAACGGGCATCGCGATTGTGTCCGGCACCATCGGTTCGGCCAGGTCCACCACCAGCCGCGACCAGCCGGGTTTGAATGCGCCGAAGCGGATGGCAGCGACCCGGCCCGGTTCTGGCAGCAGTGTCTCTGGAGCGACGCCTGCGAAATCCACCTCGCGGAAGTCGACGACCAGCCTGGCAGGATCGGCCAGTGTGAAGACGCGAAATGGCACGCCCTGGCTCAGACCCAGCGTGATCTCTGTCCCGCCGAACCAGCCGTCGGAGATGGCGCTTCGGGCCGGATCGACCCGCGCGAGGCCCGACAAGTCCTGTGCTGCCACTGCCGTCGCGCAGAGCCACATCATCACCGCCACCAGGATCGCCCGCATTGCCACTGCCCTTTTTTGTTTTGAAGACAGTGTACCGGGTTCGGTGCGCGCCGGGAATCCCTCTTCAGCGCGCTGCCATGAATTCCTTGAGCCTGCGCAGACCTTCGGCGATGTCTTCGGTCTTGCGCGCATAGGAAAAGCGCAGGGTCTGGTGCCCTCGGACGGGGTCGAAATCGAGCCCCGGTGTCACCGCGACGCCTGCCTTGTCGAGAATCTCCGCCGCGAAGGCGCGGCTGTCATCGGTCAGGTCCGACACGTCGGCGTAGACATAGAAGGCCCCATCGGGCGGCGCGATCTTGTCAAAGCCTGCCTGCGGCAGCCCGTCCAGCATCAGCGTGCGGTTGGCGCGGTAGACATCGAGGTTTGCCTCAAGCTCGTCCGTGGCATCCATGGCAGCGAGGGCAGCCACCTGACTGGCGTGGGGCGGGCAGATGAACATGTTTTGCGCCAGCCGCTCGACAACACGCACGTGGCCCTCGGGCACAACCATCCAGCCGATGCGCCAGCCGGTCATGGAGAAATACTTTGAGAACGAGTTGATGACGTAGACGTCGTCGCTGACGTTCAGGGCGCTGACGGCTTTCGCCTCGTATTCGATGCCGTGGTAGATCTCGTCGCTTATGAAGCTGGCCCCTGCCCCTTGCGCCGCGCCGATGAGGTCGGACATCGCGGCGTGATCCAGCATGGTGCCGGTGGGGTTGGCCGGGGACGCGACAAGCAGGCCCTGCAGATCAAGGCCGTGGAAATCGCCGGCTACGGGTTGATAGCGATTTGCGTGGCTGGTCGGCAGGTCAACGGGCGTCAGGCCGAGGCCGGTCAGGATCTGGCGGTAGCTGGGATAGCCTGGTGCCCCGATACCGACGCGGTCGCCGCTGTCAAAAAGCGCGTTGAAGGCCAGGATGAACCCGCCAGATGCACCGGATGTCACGATCACCCGCTCCGGGTTCAGATCAAGATCGTACCATTCGCCATAGAGCCGCGCGATGCGGGACCGCAAGGCAGGCAGACCCAACGCCACGGTGTAGCCCAAAGGGCCGTCTTCCATGGCCGCCGCCAACGCCCGGGTTGCTGCCTGCGGCGCGCCCGTGCCCGGCTGCCCCACTTCCATGTGGATGATGTGGCGCCCTGCGGCCTCGGCGGCGCGCGCGGCCTCCATCACGTCCATCACAATGAAGGGATCGACTTCGCTCCGTCTTGAGGTTCGCATGGGGTCTCCTATGATCCAGCCATGACCTTTCATACCCTGACGCGGGTGGCGTCAATCCTGATCGTGTCGCTTGCGCTTGCCCTGCCCGCGCGTGCGGTCACGCTGTTGCGTGACGCGGATATGGAATACGCGCTGGCGCAGGTCGCGGCCCCGGTGCTGAAGGCTGCCGGGCTGAGTGCCGCGCGCACCAAGATCCTGGTGGTCGATGACAGCTCGCTCAACGCCTTTGTCATCAGCAACGACGCCATCTACATCCATTCGGGCCTGATCAGCCGCATGGACCGGGCGGCGATGCTGCAGGCGGTGATCGCCCACGAAGCGGCCCATATTGCCAACGGGCATATCACGCGGCGCATGACCAATATCGGCAACGCCCGTACAGCCGCCGGACTGGGCCAGGCGCTGGCGGTTCTGGCGGCCGCTGCGGGTGCGGGCGAAGGGGCTGTTGCCATCGGGATCGGCACGCAGAGTGCCGCCCAACGCGCCTTCCTCCGGCACACACGGGCTGAGGAAAGCGCCGCTGACCAGTCGGGCGTGCGCTACCTGCGCAGCGCCGGGATCGACGTGACGGGAATGCTGGATGTGTTCCGCCTGTTTCGCGGTCAGGAAGCGCTGAGCGAGAGCCGACAGGACCCATACGTGCGCTCCCACCCGTTGAGCCGCGACCGGTTGCGTGCCATCGAAGGGTTCGCGTCAGCCTACGGAACCGGCGGTGCCGCGGATGCTGCCGCCTGGGACTATTGGTTCATGCGGGCCAAGGGAAAGCTGACCGCCTTTACCCGCAGACCAAGCTGGACGCTGAACCGCGTCGGCGAAAGCGGGTATCGCGACATCGCGCTGATGCGGGAAGCCGCAGCGCGCCACCGCAACTCGCAGACACGTCAAGCGATTGCAGCGATTGACCAGGCCATCGCGCTGCGTCCGACGGATCCGTTCCTTTATGATCTGAAGGGGCAGATCCTGATGGAGACGCGGCAATTCGCTGCCGCTGCCAACACCCATGCGCGCGCGGTGCAGCTGCGCCCGAATGACGGGCTGCTTCAGGCCGGATACGGGCGGGCCTTGCTGGCTGCGGGAAATGTGCGTGCCGCCCTGCCTGCGCTGGAACGGGCGCGCCAGATCGACTTTCGCGACGGGTCCATGCTGCGCGATCTGAGCGTGGCCTATGCCAAATCGGGCCAGCGCGGCATGGCGTCCCTGATCACCGCCGAACGCTACGCACTGCGCGGGCGGCTGGAAGATGCCGGAATTCACGCCAAGCGGGCCACCGGCCTGCTCGCCGTCGGGTCCGGCCCTTGGCAACGGGCGCAGGATGTGCTCCTTGCCTCTGAACGCGCTGAAAAGCAAAGAAACCGGAGATAGCCGATGCTTACTCGCACCCTTTCCTCTGCCGCGCTGGTGGCATCCCTTGCCCTGCCCGGCTTTGCGCTGGACCTCAACAACATGACGGATGAAGAGCGCCAGATCTTCCGCGAGGAAGTGCGCGCCTACCTGATGGACAACCCGCAGGTGATCATGGACGCCGTTCAGGTGCTGGAGGAACGGCAGGTCGCCGCACAGGCGCAGGCCGATCTGTCGCTGGTGTCGGACAATGCCGATGACATCTTTAACGACGGGTTCAGCTATGTGGGCGGCAATCCCGATGGGGACATCACGCTGGTCGAATTCCTAGACTACCGCTGCGGGTTCTGCAAACGCGCCCATGTGGAAGTGGCCAAACTGCTTGAAACCGACGGCAACATTCGCCTCATCGTCAAGGAGTTCCCGATTTTGGGCGAGCAATCGCTGCTCGCCTCGCGCTTTACCATTGCGACCAAGCAAATCGCGGGGGACGAGGCCTACAAGAGCATGAGCGATGCGGTCATGGAGATGTCGGGCGAAGTGTCCGTGCGCAGCCTGCGCCGCATGGCATCGACCTTTGGCCTGGATGCCGACGCAATCGAGGCGCATATGGACAGCGAAGAGGTCACGAATGAAATCCGCAAGACCCGTGCGCTGGCCCAACGGCTTCAGATCACCGGCACGCCGACTTTCGTACTGCAGGACGAGCTTCTGCGCGGCTTCCTGCCCTTTGACGAGATGCAGGCGTTGGTGGACGAAAAACGGGGCTGACCCGTTTTGACAGGGACCGGAATTTTTGAAAAATTCCGGTCCGTTTTCTTTGTAAGAAAACGGCGCGCTACTCGGCGGCTTGTGCTTCGGCGGCGCTGGCGGCGTCAATCTCTGCCGCTTTCTTTTCAACCTCTTCGACGATGTGTTCGACCATCTGGTCATTGTCCATCCGGTGGCTTTGCTTGCCTGCAAGGTACACCATGCCGTGCCCCGCCCCGCCGCCGGTAAAGCCCACATCGGTCATCAGCGCCTCGCCCGGCCCGTTCACCACGCAACCGATGATCGACAGGCTCATGGGCGTTTTGATGTGGGCCAGCCGCTCTTCCAGCACCTCGACCGTTTTGATCACGTCAAAGCCTTGGCGCGCGCAGGACGGGCACGAGATGATGTTCACACCGCGGTGGCGCAGGCCGAGGGATTTGAGGATTTCGTAGCCGACCTTCACCTCTTCCACCGGGTCGGCGGACAGAGATACGCGAATCGTGTCGCCGATGCCCATCCAAAGGAGGTTACCCAGCCCGATGGCCGACTTGATCGTGCCGGAGGTCAACCCACCTGCTTCGGTGATACCGAGGTGGATGGGCGCATCCGTCGCCTCGGCCAACCGCTGATAAGCGGCGGCGGCCATGAAGACGTCGGATGCCTTGCAGCTGATTTTGAACTCGTGAAAGTCATTGTCCTGCAGGATCTTGATGTGGTCGAGGCCGGATTCGACCATCGCATCCGGCGTCGGCTCGCCATATTTCTCCAACAGGTGCTTTTCGAGCGATCCGGCATTCACGCCGATGCGGATCGAGCAGTTGTGGTCGCGCGCGGCCTTTATGACTTCCTTCACCCGGTCTTCGGAGCCGATGTTGCCCGGATTGATGCGCAGGCAGGCGGCCCCCGCCTCTGCCGCTTCGATCCCGCGTTTGTAGTGGAAATGGATGTCAGCGACGATGGGCACCGGGCTTTCGGCGACAATCTCTTTCAGCGCCTTGGACGATCCTTCGTCCGGGACCGAGACGCGCACGATGTCCGCACCCGCTTCGGCAGCGGCCTGCACCTGTGCGACGGTGGCGGCCACGTCGGTTGTGAGCGTATTCGTCATCGTCTGCACCGTGATCGGCGCGTCGCCCCCGACGGGGACGCTGCCGACCATGATCTGGCGGCTGGTCCGGCGATAGATGTTGCGCCACGGACGGATGTGGTTCAGCGGCATGAGAGGCCCCGTTCGCATATAAAGTTGTCAGGAAAGATAGACAGTGCGCACCAGCCCGGCAATGGGGCAGCAGTGACTATTCGGTGTCTTGGCTCAGAGCTGTGGCCTTGGCCTCGGCATAGCGGACCAGTCCGTCATCACTGTTGATGTCCACCGGTAGGTAGGTTTCTTTAAGCCCTGCGATCTCAAGCGGCAGGTTTGAGGTCACGGCACCAGTCTGGCCGACGGGGCCATAGAACTTTTCGTTCATGGCAAAGTAGATCGCGCCGCTTTCGCCGGTCCGCAGGGTTGGCGGCTCTTCCGTCAGGGGGGCTTCCCATGTGTCCCCGGCCTGCATGGTCGCCTCGAAGATCACAGTGCCATCGGCAGAGCGCACGCGCACCCAGGACGGGCGGACGGCAACCATGGTCAACGCCGGCGCGGCCTCTTCCACGACTTGCGGAACGGTGGGCGCCACAGCTTCGGCCAGTGCGCGATCAATGCCGGAGAGCGTGGAGCTACCCACCGACGGAACGCTGTCTGCCGGTTCCGGTGCGGCAAAAGTCCCGATTTCACGCGGATCAAGGGTTGCAATGGGCGCGTCGCGGGCCACCAGCACAGGCACATCCAGCGCCTGCGGGCGGTAGAGCCGATCCAGCGCATCCGCACGGGGTGTTTCGATGGAGGGACCCTCTTCGACTGGTGCGGTCGTCGCAGCGCTGCCCAGCGGATCAAGATCCGACAGCACAACCGGCGTTTGATCGACAGGGGCCACCTGCACGCGCTGCACCTCTTGCAGAACGGAGTACCCGCCGAACCCAATCCCGCCGATCAGTGCGAGCAGCACCAGAGACGACCCAATCGCGCGTGGCTCGATATGCGACCACACAGCCTCGCCCGCCGGCACAAACGGCGTGGCCGGTGCGGCAAAGATATCTGCGCCGTGTGGCTTTTGCAGCCGCTCCTCACGCGCGGCCTTTTTGACCACGGAGGCTTCGGCGGACATGCCGTGCGCCACGGCAAAGCCGCTTTCGGCGCAGAATGTGTTGAAGGCGCGGTCCGGGTCCATGTTGAGGTAGCGCGCGTAGGAGCGCACGTAACCCGCAATGAAGCCGGGTGTGTCGAATGCGTCGGGGTTGCAGGCTTCGATGGCGGCAATATAGCTCGCCTTGATCCGCAACTCGCGTTGCACATCGAGAAGGGATTTTCCCATCGTCGCGCGTTCACCGCGCATGATATCACCGAGACGCAGTTCAAAATCGTCAAAGCCCTTTGGCTCGACGTTTTCTTCTATTTTGGTGCTGTCGGATTTACGCCCGATCATACCGCTGCCCCGTTTTCCCACGAAATTACGAACCGATCCCACTCGATTCGTCCCGCCTCTGTTGTTGAACAGACGGTACCACATGGCAACGCGATTTGCGAATATTAGTGAATTATCCCGCACTCTCGGCGCGATTCAGCGCACAGTGAGACCACAATTTATCCATTGCGTGCACCAGCGCATCGATCTCCTTCGGGCCGTGCACCGGCGAGGGGGTAAAGCGCAAACGCTCGGTTCCGCGCGGTACCGTCGGGAAGTTGATCGGCTGCACGTAGATGCCATGATCCTCAAGAAGCATGTCGCTGAGCATCTTGGTATGGACCGGGTTGCCCACCATGACCGGCACGATGTGGCTGCCATGATCAATGATCGGCAGGCCCATGCCCTTGAGCCGCAATTTCAGTGCCTTCGCCTGCGCCTGATGGTCAGCACGCAGGTTTTCCGCTGTTTTCAGGAAGGCAACGGACGCAGCCGCCCCTGCGGCGACGGCAGGCGGCAGGGACGTGGTAAAGATGAAACCCGGCGCATAGGACCGGATGGCGTCGCACATCTTGGCCGATGCCGCGATGTAGCCGCCCATCACCCCATAAGCCTTGGCAAGCGTCCCGTTGATGATGTCGATGCGGTGCATCAAGCCATCACGCTCGGCCACGCCCGCGCCACGAGGGCCGTACATACCAACGGCGTGCACTTCGTCGATATAGGTTAACGCGCCGAATTCATCGGCGAGGTCACAAATCTCTTCGATCGGGCCAAAGTCACCATCCATCGAATAGATCGATTCAAAGGCGATCAGCTTTGGCGCTGCCGGGTCATCGGCTGCCAGCAACTCGCGCAGGTGCTCAACGTCGTTGTGGCGGAAAATCCGCTTGGCACCGCCGTTGCGGCGGACCCCTTCGATCATGGAGGCGTGGTTCAGCGCATCGGAGTAAATAATCAAGCCCGGGAACAACTTAGGCAGCGTACTTAACGTCGCATCATTGGCGATGTAGGCGCTGGTAAACAGCAGCGCGGCCTCTTTGCCATGCAGGTCAGCGAGCTCAGCCTCAAGCCGCTTGTGATAGACTGTCGTGCCCGAGATGTTGCGCGTCCCGCCCGACCCTGCGCCGGTGGCATCAATCGCCTCGTGCATGGCTTGCAGCACAATCGGGTTCTGCCCCATGCCGAGGTAGTCGTTGCCGCACCAGACTGTGATCGGCGACTTGGACCCGTCGGGCCGTGTCCACTCCGCGTGCGGAAACTGTCCCTTGTGCCGTTCGATATCGATAAAGGTCCGGTAGCGGCCCTCATCATGCAGGCGTTGCAGGGCGTCGTCCAATTTGGCGGTGTAGTCCACGCGAAACTCCATTTTGGTCTTGGTGCGATGCACTTACACCGCGCTTTAGAACGAATATAGATTGCGAGTATGCGCTTCAATGCTAATCGAATGCGCGTCATGTCGCAGGTCCGGTATTCCTCACCCAAGCGGCGATGACCTTGACCCAGATCAACCACTGGACACCGGCATGGGGCACCGTAGTGTGGCGGCACGCATGTGAACCAAAGGACCCGCCATGACCCTCGACGCCGTTCTGTCCCGCATCGACAGCGATCTGCCCCAAGCCACCGAACGGCTGATGGAACTGCTGCGCATTCCTTCGATCTCGACCGACCCGGCCTTTGCCGACCATTGCCAGACGGCAGCGGACTGGCTGGTGGCCGATCTGCAAAGCATCGGGGCGGATGTCGAAAAGCGCACCACACCGGGCCATCCGATGGTGGTGGGTCATGTGGAGGGCGATGGCCCGCACCTGCTGTTCTATGGCCACTACGACGTGCAACCCGTCGATCCGCTGGATCTGTGGGACCGCGACCCGTTCGATCCGCAGATCGAGGATACGCCAGCAGGCAAGGTCATCCGCGGGCGCGGCTCATCCGACGACAAGGGCCAGCTTATGACCTTTGTAGAGGCCTGCCGCGCGTGGAAGGCGGAACACGGCACCCTGCCCTGCCGCATCACCTTTTTCTTCGAAGGCGAAGAGGAATCCGGCTCGCCCTCGCTCGTCCCCTTCATGCAGGAAAACGCGGCGGAGCTGAAATCCGACCTCGCCCTGATCTGCGACACCGGCCTGTTCGAATCCCGCGTGCCCGCCATTGTCACCATGCTGCGTGGACTATTGGGCGAGGAAATCACGATCACAGCCCCCGACAAGGACTTGCATTCCGGCATGTATGGCGGCGTGTCGATGAACCCGATCCGGGTGCTGACGCGCATCCTCGCCTCGCTGCACGACGACGAGGGCCGCGTGACGGTGCCGGGCTTCTACGACGGCGTGCCCGAACTGCCCGATGACATCCGCAGTCAGTGGCAAGGCCTTGCCTTTGACCACGCCAAGTTCCTCGGCGATGTGGGCCTGTCCGAACCCGCAGGCGAACAGGACCGCACCCCGATCGAGATGATCTGGTCGCGCCCCACCTGTGACGTGAACGGCATCTGGGGCGGCTACACCGGCGCAGGTTTCAAGACAGTGCTGCCCTCCCAAGCTCACGCGAAGGTCAGCTTCCGTCTTGTCGGCGATCAAGACCCGCACGTGATCCGCGAAAGCTTCCGCCAGATGGTGCGCGACGCCCTGCCCGCCGATTGCGAGGTCGATTTCACCGGCCACGGTGCAGGCCGCGCCTCGGTCACAGAAACCACAGATCCGGCATTCGAGGCCGCGCGCAAGGCGCTCACCGAAGAATGGAACATCCCCGCCGCCTATGTCGGCTGCGGCGGCTCCATCCCCATCGCAGGCCACTTCCAGAACATCCTCGGCACCACGCCCGTGCTAATGGGCTTCGGCAAGGACGACGACCAGATCCACTCGCCCAACGAAAAATACGACATGGAGAGCTTCCACAAAGGCATCCGCAGCTGGGCTCGCATCCTCGACGCGCTGACCTGACGGTCCTCTTCCCTTTTTCGAAAAAATCCCGGGGGAGCGCGCCGCACGCGCGCGGGGGCTGGCCCCCCCGCCACCGCCCGCAATCAGGACCACCGCCATGCCAGAGTTCACGACCAAAGACGGCATCACCATAGCCTATGACGTCTCGGGCGACGGCCCACCCGTCCTCCTGCTGCACGGCTTTCCCCAGACCCGCATGATGTGGCACGCCATAGCACCTGCATTGGCGCAGAACTTCACTGTCGTGACCGCCGACCTGCGCGGCTACGGCGCAAGCACCAAGCCACCGCGGATGGAGGATATGAGCTTCCGCCACATGGCCGCCGACCAGCGCGCGTTGATGGCATATCTCGGCTTCGACCGGTTCCACCTCGTCGGCCACGACCGGGGCGGGCGCACGGCACATCGCATGGCGCTCGACAACCCCGAGGCGATCCTGTCACTCACGGTGATGGACATCGTGCCCACCCACCATCTGCTCGATCAACTTTCACAACAGGTCGCAAAGGCCTATTATCACTGGTTTTTCCTAGCCCAAGCCGAACCACTTCCCGAAACCATGATCGGCCATGACCCGGATGCCTTCTTCGAGAGCTGCCTTGCGGGCTGGGGCGGCGGAATGGGCGGCTTCGATCCAGATGCACTTGACGCTTACCGCACATCCTGGCGTGACCCAGACTGCATCCGCACGATGTGCAACGACTACCGCGCTGCCATCGACGTTGACTTCGACCTCGACGCTGCCGATCTGGGACGCACCGTCGATTGCCCGGCCCTCGTCCTCTACGGCGCTGACGGCATCATGGGCCGCGCCTATGACGTCCCCGCCACATGGAGGGACAGGCTGGCACACATGCAGGCAAAGGGGCTACCCGGCGGTCACTTCTTCCCGGACACCCACCCCGCCGAAACGGTACAGGCACTCAAAGACTTCCTGACGGCACATTCGTAAGGCGCAGGTGTCCTGCGCCCCCGTCAGATCACTCCGACGAACCGCTCTGGCAGCACATATTGGGTGCCGTAGTCAGGCCGGTCAAAGTGATAATACCCGGTATCGCCGCGCGGCTTGAACGTCCGCTGCATCTTTCGGCGCAAGGGGCGCATGTCGAACCCCTCGACCATCTCCAGCTTGGCAAACGCCTCGAACACAGCACGGTCCTCACCCCGCGCCTCAGCAAACCAGTGCCGCCCAATGGACGCCTCTTTGACTGATGCATTCACCTCATCCGTCACCGCGTTGCGGTGATCCATCACACCCACATAAGCGCCAAAATCACAGAACTTCAGGTGCATCAAGTACAACTCATCCGGCGTAAACAGCTTATCAGCCTGCGTAAAATGCCCACCGCGCGCGATCTTGACCGGGGCGGAGATGATGCAGGGCTTCGAATAATGCGGCGCCGGACGCACATGGCGGCGCGGTCCGATGATGTGATCGGTGATCTCCTCCGGCTCCACATCAATCCGGTGGATGACCTCCAAGCCCAGCGGCGTCAGCACCCGCCCCTCCGGCGCACTCTCCAGAAACGCCAGCAGATCGCCACCCGCTTCAGGATCACGGATCACCAACTCGTCCACGTCTCCGACGATCACGTGGCGATAGTAACGACGCAATCCGCCGACCAAATTGTTCAGCAGCCCCCACCGCTTGATGTCGAAATTCTTGTGCGGATCGCCTGGAATACCGATGACGTTGCACCCGGCAGCCAACTCAGCCACCTCGGCCCCACGACCGTGGTTGATGACATAGCAGTTCTCGCGCCCGAACATCTCACCGTAGTGGCGCAGCCACGCCTTGAGGAAAAACGCATCATCGCGCACCATCGTCACAGCGGCCACTGTCTGCATCTGCTAAGGTCCTGCCAAACGGGTTCTTTTTGCGCACCCTACCGCAAGCACCCTGCCAAGAGAATCGTTAATTTGCCGCAAAGGCCGCGCATGCCCCTGCCCCCTGACTTCGCCCAGACCGGACTGCACATGGTGCGCACAGGCGGCACGGTCGTCACACGGTATCAGGTCATCGGCGAACGATCCTCAGGCACCAATTTTGTCAAACGACTGCTCGGGCGCAACACCGACCTCAAACCGACAGAGGCGCTCGGCTGGAAACACGGCTTTCCGCACATGATGGCCATACCTGCCGACATGGCCGTGATCCTCGTCGTCCGCAGCGCGGATACATGGGTGCGGTCGATGTTCTCTAAGCCCTGGCACACAACGCCAGCCATGCAGGCCCTCCCCTTCCCAGACTTCATCCGCGCGCCCTGGGACACGATCATCGACCGCCCCCGCTATTTCGAAGGGCTCATCCCAAACGGCAGCATCGGCACGCCCCTCCAACATGACCGCCACCCGGTCACGGGCGCGCGCTTTGAAAACCTGTTCAAACTGCGCACGGCCAAACTGCAATCCATGCTCTCTCTGCTCAACCGCGACTGCACCTGCGCCGTGATCCGCATGGAAGACGCCCAAGCCCGGCCCGAGGAAACGCTTGAAGCCATCACCAAGGCATTTGGCACCGCCCCGCCGCATGCCGCATATCGACCCGTCGTCAAACGTCTGGGATCCAAATTCAAAGCGGCCGTACCAGATCGCCCCGCCTTACCCGACACGTGGACGAACGCAGACATGAACCACCTGCGCACAGAAATCGACACAGAGATCGAAGCGCAGCTTGGCTACCGCTACTGATCCATCTTCATTTCGCAAAATAAACCGCGGGGAGCGCGAGGGGCTGGCCCCTCGTTCCGACGCAAACCATCCAGCGATGAAGGATAAAAATGGCGCGGTTGACGGGGCTCGAACCCGCGACCCCCGGCGTGACAGGCCGGTACTCTAACCAACTGAGCTACAACCGCGCATTTTGCCTTTCGGCGCGCCCGTTTCTCCGGGACCAGAGAGCAGCAGTGGCGCGGTTGACGGGGCTCGAACCCGCGACCCCCGGCGTGACAGGCCGGTACTCTAACCAACTGAGCTACAACCGCCCGCTGCGTTTGGCGGGTTTATGATCAGCCCCCCGCCCCGTCAAGCGTCTTTTCCGGCTTGGCCGTGGAAATCTGCGGCCAAAGCGTCAAAGGCAGCACCAGACCAGCGAAACGGCACCATGCGCACCGGCGCACCCAACAACGTGTCATCCAGCGCAGGCCCCTCTTGCCCACCCATCCGGACATAGAAGTGTCGCGCACGGGCGTTGTCGGCAATGACGATCAGGCGCAAGGCCGTAGAGCCCTCGCCCTGCAGCCGGGCGGCCACCATGGACAAAAGCCGCGCTCCGATCCCTGTACTGCGCGCGTCCGGATCCACATGCAGGTTGTCGAGCAGCGGCACCGCGCCCCGCACAACAGCCGCAAAGCCGAGCACAGCGCCTCCCTCCTCGGCCAACAGGATCAGCCTATCCGCAGGCCACGTGTCCCACCGCGCGCGCATATTCACATCAAGCGGCGCGCCGAGGGCCTCTTTCGGCACATAGGGACCGTAAGATGCCCGCCAGCTTTTGGCATGCAAGGCTGCAAGGGCCCGCGCATCTGACGGTTCCGCATCACGGACGGAGACGGTCATTTCTCCGGCAGCGGGATAAACTCGTCCTCATCCCCCGGCGGCAACTGAAACCGGCCGTGCGCCCAGTCCCCAGCGCGCCACGCCTCTTTGGCTGCATCAATCCTGTCCTGCGAGGACGCGACGAAATTCCACCAGATGTAACGCGACCCCTCCAGCGTCGCCCCACCCAGCAACATCAACCGCGCGCCCTCATCGCCCGCCGTCAGGGACATCGCGTCACCCGGGCGGAACACCATCATCTGGCCTGCCTCATAAAGCTCACCCGCAACAGTGATCGACCCCTCAACAACATAAACACCACGGTCCTCATGGTTGTCCGGCAGCGGAATACGGGCGCCCGCCTCCAGTACGGCGTCGGCATAGAACATATCGGAAAAGGTCTCGACCGGCGCGCGTTCGCCCCAGGCATCGCCGAGGATCAGGCGAACCTCCTTGCCTTCACCCTGAAGGAACGGCAGCGTGTCCTTCGCCGCGTGCTGAAAGTCAGCAGGATTGTCCTCGGCATCCTTGGGCAAAGCGACCCAGGTCTGAATACCGAACAGGTTGTGCGGCTTCTGCCGGATCTCACCGTCAGTGCGTTCCGAATGGGTGATGCCATGACCGGCCACCATCCAGTTCACCGCCCCGGGTTCAATCCACTGATCGGTGCCCAGACTGTCACGGTGATGGATCTTGCCCTTATACAGATACGTGACGGTCGCGAGGCCAATATGCGGGTGCGGGCGTACGTCGATGCCCTTGCCGGTCACGAACTCCGCTGGGCCCATCTGGTCAAAGAAGATGAACGGCCCCACCATTTGGCGGCGCGGTGCAGGCAAGGCGCGGCGCACTTCGAATCCGCCCAGATCACGGGCACGCGGCACGATCACCGTCTCGATAGCGTCAACGGCGTCCCCTTTGGGACAGGCGGGGTCAAGGGCCGGGGTCCAGCTCATGCGATGTCTCCTTGGGTGAATGTCCACTCAAAGATAAAGCCCAAGCGCCCGCACACAAGCTGCGGTTTTTCACCTTTTATGTGCGAAAATTCACATCAATGCTGGTCAGCTCGGGTCGCCTCGCCGCGCAAATCCTCCGCGGTCCGTTCCATATCCGCCGCCAGAAGGATCAAGCGCGCCACTTGCCGCGCCTCATCCGATTGCGCCATCTCGTAGGCCGCGTATTCCAGAAGGCCCGCGGTGATCGCAAGCGCTGCACTGGTCTTTTCCTGCTGCGGCAAGGCATCAAGCTCTTGTAACAGGCGCTGCACATGGCCCTCGAGCAGCGGGTTCTGGGCTACAGTTCCAACGGTCACGGTCAAACACTCCGAAGATCAACGACTGCCGCCGTGTAGGGCGTGCATGACGATGCTGTCATGTCACGCGCTTACGTGACAGCTCGTCGCGTCAGGGCAGGATCAACCCCGCGCCCACCCCCTGGATCGCGGCTGTCGTGCGGTCCGCGACACCCAGTTTTGAAAAAATGCGCCGCACCAGCGTGTCAACAGTGTGCGGAGACAGCAGCAGGATGTCCGCGATAATGGCGTTCGACTTACCGCGCGCGATCCAGCGCAGGATTTGCCGTTCGCGCGGAGACAGATCACCCGGCGACAGTGTCGGAGGATTAAGCTCGCAATAACGCAGATGACCCGCCTGCGCGACGACCTGAAAATCCAGCACGACGGCGTCGCTGGGAAAGTCCGTCGGATGCTCCAACCCCAAACCGAAATACCCGTTGCGCAAGCCCGGACCAAACACCTGAAAGGCCAGCCCGTCGCCCACGCCCGCCTCGCGCATCTCGTTCAGATACAGGGTCTGCGCAGGCGTCAATCGCACCAGATCCCGGATATGCGACCACCGAAACGGGCTGGTCACGCTTTGCGCCAGCTCGGTGATGGGATCAATGGTATAGAGCTTCTGTTCGATGTAGTGACACACCCATTCATCCGAAAAACCCGACGCATTTACGGTGACCGAACGCTCAGCCTGCAGGTCGCCGGTGAAATGGTGGTAACTGATCTTGGTGATGCCGCGATCCTGAAAATACCGCTGCATCAAAGTCCAAAGCGCGCGCGTATCTGTCTGGGCGCGAATGGCCTCCAGAACTGCATGTGTCATGTCCGTCCCCCAGTGGGCGGAAGCCTATCACAAAAGCGGCGCAGAAGGAGTATGTTTGCGCATAAATGTCCACTTGACGCGCAGAATTTGTACCAAAGGCAAATGGGGCGTGAGAGGCTCTAACTCCCGACCCAGAGTCGTGCGCGTCGGTCGGGTCTGCGAACGAAGCGCTGCAGTGGAAGCAAGGCGAACACGTGGGAATATGGTGGGTCGTGAGAGGCTCGAACTCCCGACATCTTCGGTGTAAACGAAGCGCTCTACCAACTGAGCTAACGACCCGTCCGACGCGCTTTTAGGACAAGCGGCACCGTGTCTGCAAGCGCATTATCACAGGCGGCGATGTACGCCGTTTTCGACGACATAGATCATGCCCTGCCCGCCTGGCAAATCGCCAAGGCTGGCTGACGGCTGGCCGAGCGCCACGGTGCGCAACATGCGCGACGTAATCCCATGGGTCACGCACAAGGTTGGCGCGGTCAGGCTGTTCAAAAAGTCCAGACAGCGGACCCGCAACGCGGCAAAGCCCTCACCCTCGGGCGCGTGTTCGTAAAGCGCCAGAGGTCCGTCGGGCGTGTCCTCCTGAACGGCGCCACCCGGGCTCACCTCGGTTCGCAGCTTGCCAGACCATAGCCCCACGCCAATCTCGCGCAGTCGGGTATCGGTATGCAGTTCCAGAACCTGACGCGCCAGCGCGATGGCGGCCGTTTCAAAGGCCCGCCCCTGCGGACTGACACGCACGTCAAAACCGCTCAGATCATGCGCTGCCAAGGTCTCTGCCAGCGCTTCAGCCTGCGCGCGGCCCTGCTCGGTCAGCGGAGAATTGAGCGCCCCCTGAAAGCGCCCCTCGGCGTTCCAGACCGTCTCGCCATGGCGCATCACGTAAATTGGTTGAAAGGTCAAAATGCCATCCCTTGAAACGACAAAAGCACACCATGCGGTGTGCTTTTGATGGTGGGTGATAAGAGATTCGAACTCCTGACATCTTCGATGTGAACGAAGCGCTCTACCACTGAGCTAATCACCCAAGTTCGCGCGTCTTAGCCAACTGCGCCGACCCGTGCAAGAGGCGCTGCGCCAAAAACTACTCCGTGGGCGTGTCCGGTGTCGGGTCCGCTTTTGATGCCTCTGTCGTCTCGGCAGGTTTCTGGTCGTGCTGCCGTATGCGCGCGACCATCATGCGACCGGAGGCGAGCGCCTTCTCGCGGTTGATCTTGACCTTACCCATGGGTTGAAGGTTCAGCGTGCGCCCCTCTTTCAACGCATCCCCAAGCACTGCAAGCGTCGCCTCCACCGCCGGTTTGACATCCTTTTTCTTCAACCCGCTGCGTGCGACAACAGCGTCCACCAACTCTTTCTTGCGCATCATCGGGCCCGATACGACGGGGGTTGGCGCATCCACAACAACGGTCGTCTTGGCCGTGGCTGTCGTTTTTACCGTCTTACTCGCTGTCTTGGTGGTCGAGGTCGGGGCCTTTGTCATCGTCTCGGAGTTCGTCGATGTGGCACGCGGCTTTCGCGTGCTCGTGCTGCGCGTGGTCTTTGTCGTCGATTTCGTGGTGCGGGTCGCCATTTTCGGCCTCATTTTCGGAAACTGCCTGACGTCAGCCTACAGCGAAACCTGACTCCATTCCACAACGATACGGTTCGGGGTCAACCAATACACCGAATGCTCCTGCAACCGTCCCCTTACGGCACATCCAGCCCATAAAAAAGGCGCGCAAGACATCACTTGCGCGCCCTTCTTCATGTTGCGGGGTCAGTGCGCCGTGGCACCTGCGCCCGTATCCCGTGCCGCAGCGGCTGCGGCTGCTGCCGCTTCTTCGGCCGCCTCATCCCATTCAATGGAGTCAGGCTTCGACACCAGCGCGCGCTCCAAAACCTCGGTCACGTGCGTCACGGCGACGATCTCCAGCCCCTCCTTCACGTTGTCAGGGATGTCAGCCAGATCCTTCTCGTTCTCTTCGGGAATGAGAACGGTCTTGATCCCGCCACGCAGCGCCGCCAGCAGCTTCTCTTTCAGACCGCCAATCGGCATCGCATTCCCGCGCAAGGACACCTCGCCCGTCATGGCAATGTCTTTGCGCACTGGAATACCTGTCAGCACCGACACAATGGACGTCACCATCGCCAGACCGGCAGACGGTCCATCCTTGGGCGTCGCCCCGTCCGGCACGTGCACGTGGATGTCGATCTTGTCAAACTGCGGCGGCTTCACACCGATCTCGGGACTGATCGACCGCACATAAGACGACGCGGCGTCGATGGATTCCTTCATCACATCGCCCAGCTTACCGGTGGTCTTCATCCGACCTTTGCCCGGCAGCTTCAGCGCCTCAATGTGCAGCAGATCACCGCCCACCGATGTCCAGGCCAGCCCGGTCACAACACCAATCTGATCGTCTTGCTCGGCCAGACCATATCGATGCTTCCGCACACCAAGAAAGTCATCGAGATTTTCGGGGGTTACAACCACCTCTTCAACCTCTTTCTTGACGATCTTGGTCAGCGACTTCCGCGCCACCTTGGCAATCTCACGCTCAAGGTTCCGCACGCCCGCCTCGCGGGTGTAGTAGCGGATGATGTCGCTCAGCGCCTCGTCCTGCAGTTCAAACTCCTTGGCCTTCAGACCATGGTTTTTGACCTGCTTCGCAATCAGGTGCTGCTTGGCAATCTCGCGTTTTTCATCCTCGGTGTAGCCCGCCAGCGGAATGATCTCCATCCGGTCCAGCAGCGGACCAGGCATGTTGTAGCTGTTCGACGTGGTCAGGAACATCACGTTCGACAGGTCGTATTCGACCTCAAGATAGTGGTCTACAAACGTGCCGTTCTGCTCCGGGTCCAGCACCTCAAGCATCGCCGACGCCGGATCGCCCCGGAAGTCCTGCCCCATCTTGTCGATCTCATCGAGCAGGATCAGCGGGTTCGTCGTCTTCGCCTTTTTCAGCGCCTGAATGATCTTGCCGGGCATCGAGCCGATATAGGTACGCCGGTGACCGCGAATCTCGCTCTCATCGCGCACACCACCGAGCGAGATGCGGATAAACTCGCGCCCCGTCGCCTTGGCAACCGACTTCCCGAGCGAAGTTTTACCCACACCCGGAGGGCCGACCAAGCACATGATCGGGCCCTTCATCTTCTTCGAGCGTTGCTGCACCGCCAGATACTCTACGATCCGCTCTTTGACCTTCTCAAGGCCATAGTGATCGGCATCCAGAATGTCCTGCGCCCGGCCCAGATCCTTCTTCACGCGGGATTTCACGCCCCACGGGATCGACAGCATCCAGTCCAGGTAGTTGCGCACGACAGTGGCCTCAGCCGACATTGGCGACATGTTCTTGAGCTTCTTCAGCTCCGCCTCGGCCTTCTCCTTGGCCTCTTTCGACAGCTTGGTGTCGGCGATTTTCGCTTCCAGTTCAGCAACTTCGTTCTTGCCGTCCTCGCCATCGCCCAGCTCTTGCTGGATCGCCTTCATCTGCTCGTTCAGGTAATACTCGCGCTGCGTCCGCTCCATCTGGGACTTCACGCGGGTCTTGATCTTCTTCTCGACCTGCAGCACCGACATCTCGCCCTGCATCAGGCCATAGACCTTCTCAAGCCGCTCGCTCACCGCAAGCGTCTCAAGCAAGTCCTGCTTCTGATCGACCTCGATGCCCAGATGCCCAGCTACCAGGTCGGCCAGTTTCGCAGGCTCGGTCGTCTCTCCGACAGCGGCCAGCGCCTCTTCGGGAATGTTCTTCTTCACCTTCGCATAACGCTCGAACTCGTCAGCCACGGAGCGCAGCAACGCCTCGGTCGTGGCGACGTCGCCCGGCATCTCGGTCAGATACTCGGCGCGCGCCTCAAAAAAGTTGTCGTTGTCCAGGTATTCGGTGATGCGCACCCGCGCCTGCCCTTCGACCAGCACCTTTACGGTGCCATCGGGCAGTTTCAGCAGTTGCAGCACATTGGCCAGCACGCCCGCCTTGAAGATGCCGGAGGCTTCGGGATCGTCCTCGGACGGATCAATCTGGCTCGACAGCAGGATTTGCTTGTCGTCTGCCATGACCTCTTCCAGCGCGCGCACCGACTTGTCGCGGCCCACAAACAGGGGGACGATCATGTGCGGGAACACGACAATGTCGCGTAACGGCAGCACCGGGTAAGAGGCGTTGAGTGGCTCTTGCATGCTCAAAAGTTCCTTATCATTGGCAAGACAGCGCGGCCCCGCTTTGCGGCAACCCATGGCTGTCTCCGTGGTTCGGACTGTCTGATCTGTGATCTTGGCCCATGCGTGTCAAGGTGTATCCTGACGTCCGCAGGGCAAGGGTGCAATGGGGCCTGGCAAACTGTCCCCAGTTTTTTGGAACAAATTATCGTGGTCTGCGACCTGCCCGCCGCAATATGATCGGCAAGGCGCGCACTTGTGCGGCAATCCGCGCGCCCGGGGTCTGCTTGATCCTTGGGCAGACGGCCTAAATCCCACCGCTCAGGAGGATTTGACCCATGTCCACAGTCGCTTTGTTGCTCACCGCCCTGCTTTTTGGCGGAATGACGCTCTTTTCCTTCGGCTTTGCCGCCGTGCTCTTTGCCGTTTATGGGCCCGACAACGCGCGGCACGGCATCCGGAACACGTTTCCGCACTACTATCTGTGGGTCATCGCGACCTCGGCGGTCGCCGGGGCGGCCGCTTATCCGACCAGCGCGCTGGCCGCGTGGCTCTTGTTCGCCATAGCCCTCAGCACGGCCTATACGCGGCAAATGCTGATGCTGCAAATCAACGCTGCAACCGACAGCGGCAATGCGGGACGGTTCAAGATGCTGCACGGGCTGAGCGTCGCGATCCAACTGGCGCAAATCGGCATGGCGGGCTGGGCACTGGCACTCGTCGCGGGCTGATCAGAGGGGATGGCACGCCCAAGACGCACCAACCCCATCACTCACACGAGAGCGAGGACCGCCAAAGCAGATACTGAAAACCAGACAAACGAAAACAGGGCAAATTGCATGGCGGTCCCCCCCAGGGTGCGTGACATCCATGACTATATTCATGGCGAGGCCGACAGACGATGGAGGTATTCCTGACCTCCATGCGCACAGGGTCACAGTGGCTCAATATCTCCCCGCGCGCGCATCGCGTGGAAATCTGCCTGCCACGCCTCGAACGTGCCCGCCGCAATAGCATCGCGCATCCCCTGCATGATCTCCTGAAAGTAATGCAGGTTGTGCCAAGTCAGCAGCATGCCCGCGATCATCTCGTTCGACCGGAACACATGGTGCAGATAGGCGCGGGAGTAGTTGCTGCATGCAGGACAGTTGCAGTCCTCGTCCAGTGGGCGTGGATCATCTGCATGGCGGGCATTCTTGATGTTGATCACCCCCCGGCGGGTAAAGACCTGGCCCGTCCGCCCCGACCGCGACGGCAGCACGCAGTCCATCATGTCGATGCCGCGGGCCACGGCCCCAACGATGTCATCGGGCTTGCCCACGCCCATCAGATAGCGCGGCTTGTCTACGGGCAGTTGTTCGGGGGCATAGTCAAGACAGCCGAACATCGCCTCCTGCCCCTCACCCACAGCCAGCCCGCCAATGGCGTAGCCTTCGAACCCGATGCCCTTCAACGCTTCGGCACTCTCTTCCCGCAAATCCTGTTCAAGCCCACCCTGCTGGATACCAAACAGCGCGTAACCAGGCCGGTCGCCAAAGGCGTCTCGCGACCGCTGCGCCCACCGCATCGACAGGCGCATGCTGTCCGCAATACGGGTCCGGTCCGCAGGCAGCGCCGGGCATTCGTCAAAGCACATCACGATGTCCGACCCCAACAGGCGCTGGATCTCCATCGACCGCTCCGGCGTCAGGGCGTGCTTCGACCCGTCGATATGGGATTTGAAGGTCACGCCTTCCTCGGTCAGCTTGCGCAACCCGGCCAGGCTCATCACCTGAAACCCGCCGCTGTCGGTCAGAATGGGACGCTCCCAGTTCATGAACGTGTGCAAGCCACCCAGACGATCAATCCGCTCGGCGGTGGGGCGCAGCATCAAGTGATAGGTGTTTCCCAGCAGAATATCCGCACCCGTGGCCCGCACGCTTTCCGGCATCATCGCCTTGACCGTGGCGGCGGTGCCCACCGGCATAAACGCAGGTGTTCGGATATCACCCCGCGGCGTTGAAATCACACCCGTGCGCGCGCGCCCGTCGGTGGCCTGTAAGTCAAAGGAGAAACTGCTCATGGCTCCTCATGCCGCGCGAAAACGCAAAAGCCAAGCCCCGGCGCAGCGGCACGAGAACAGGCGCTTTCTCGGGTCAAACCATGGCCGGTCCTACACGCCGGGACAGATCGCGCCGGACATCGCGTCACTCCAACCCGGCGAAGCACCTGCACAAAGAATAGGCAGCGATGCGGGCAACATCCGGCACCGCACTGCGTATTTGACTCCGATTTCGCACAGATTTCCCACATTCAACGCACTTTCGGCAAAGCGCTGCCGCCGCATGGGCAAGGGCTCGCCTGCTGCGGAACAGCCGACTTGCTTACCATGGGTTAAGCATCAAAGCTGTATGACACGTAGGAAAGAACATCTTTTTTAACTCTTTTTAGGGGCACCACATGTCCAATAGATGGGCGACCCAGGACCGGACTCCGATGTCCTTTGACGCACCCGGCACATGCCGTGGCGTTCGCCTTGCCCATCACATGCTCAGCAAATCAGCAGACCGCCCACGACATGTGAGCACGCTCAACCGCGCCGCCCCGCAGCGTGGTTCTCTCAGCATGCAACAAACGCCCCTCACAAAGCCCCCCACACAGCACTTGTGCACCACTCACGGAGGGCGGGCGCACCTGTAACGGGTGCGCCCAAATTACCGCAAGTCCATGCTTGACCGAATTAGGTGCAGCCGCACAGACGCGGATTGCCTGCGCCATCCATGCAAAAAATCTATGAGCAACCGCGCTTCTTTCAATTGGAAGTAGCACGGGGCCTTCCCCACCTCTTTGCCACAACGTCCTCAGACGGACGCCAAACCCAAGGAGAACCGTATGCTCAAGACACTCACCCTGACCTCCGCCCTGGCCCTCGCCGCAACAGCAGGCCTGGCCGGATCAGCGGACAAGCACGCGCTGACCCCAGAAAAAGTGACCGAATTCAAAACCGCCTGGGGCGAAGGGATCGTGAATATCGGCCAGATCCACACCGATGGCGGCGATTACGAGGCCGCCGCACGCGAACATATCGAAACCTTCTATGCCTATGGCGACGCGGACGTTCTCTTCAAACCCACCCTCGCCAGCGAAGACCAATTCCGCGGCACCTTTGACGAGGCGCTGTCCTACTTCGTCGGCGGCAGCATCGAAGAAGACGGCGGCTTTGCCATAGCACCCTACACCGCCGTGCGCTGGGAGAACGAAGGCACGACCATCATCGGCGACACCGCCATGGCTATGGGCAACTACTTCTTCACCACGACCGATGGCGAAGAGATCAAGGTCGAATACACCTTTGGCATCCAGCAAATGGACGACGGCGAGATGAAGATCGTCCTGCACCACTCCTCCATTCCGTTTACGGCCGACGAAGCCACCGAGTCGTAAACAGAGCTCCGGCAGGCGTGCCGGAAAGGGTGTCGGCTGGACCACCGCCAGTTGGGTGCAGCCGACATCCAAACCCTTTACCCCCTGATCCCGTTTCCCTATATAAACGGTCAGGAACCAGTACGGGGTCACCATGAACCAGCCCACAGACCAGATGGAAGGCACGCCGCTGATCGCGCCCTCCTCCACCGACCACCCGCTGCACGAGGCGGTGGTTGAAGCGTGCCGCACGGTCTACGACCCCGAAATTCCTGTGAACATCTATGAACTCGGCCTGATCTACACGATCGACATCTCGCCCGAGAACGAGGTCAAGGTGATCATGTCGCTCACCGCCCCCGGCTGCCCCGTCGCAGGCGAAATGCCCGGTTGGGTCGCGGATGCGGTTGAACCGCTGCCGGGCGTGAAACAGGTCGACGTGGAACTCACATGGGAGCCGCCCTGGGGCATGGAGATGATGTCGGACGAGGCGCGGCTGGAACTGGGCTTCATGTAATCGGCGGCCCATCGCCCACCGTTACAAAACCATCATCCAGATATTGATAAACCGTCACACGCAGGCGTCATCCTAGCGGGGTTAAGACCCTTCTAAGGATAATACACATGCGTTTCACCGCCGCCTGCCTGCTGCTCGCATCGGCCCCAGCAGCCCTGTTTGCCGAGACCGCTCCCGTCGCCATCGACTACGGCCCCCGCCCCGCCTACCTGATCGACAAGCTGCCCGAGGGCGAGCTGAAGTCGAAGCTGCAAAGCTGCCAGGGCCAGACGCCCACCAAATCCGACTTCTCCATCGGCCACCGCGGCGCGCCCATGATGTTCCCGGAACACACCGTGGAATCGAACGTGGCCGCCGCCCGCATGGGCGCAGGCATCCTCGAATGTGACGTGACCTTTACCGAAGATCACGAACTGGTCTGCCGCCACGCGCAGAACGACCTGCACACCACGACCAACATCCTGCTCACCGATCTGGCCGACACCTGCGTCACCCCCTTCTCGCCCGCCAGCGGCGACACGGACGCAACCGCCGAGTGCCGCACATCGGAACTGACGCTCGCCGAATTCCAGACACTGACGCCGAAAATGGACAGCTCCGACGCCTCCGCCACCACGGCCGAGGAGTTTCAAGGCGGCATCGCAGGCTGGCGTACCGACCTCTACACCGACGGCGCGCAACTGATGACTCACGCCGAATCCATCGAGCTTTTCGCCTACCTCGGCGCCAAGTTCACGCCCGAGCTCAAAACCCCCTCGGTCGAGATGCCCCACAATGGCTTCAGCCAGGAAGACTACGCCCAAAAGCTGGTCGATGAGTACAAGGCCGCAGGCATCCCCGCCTCCGACGTCTGGCTGCAAAGCTTCAACCTCGAAGACGTGCTTTACTGGATCGAAGCCGAACCCGAATTCGGCGCACAGGCCGTCTATCTCGACGACAGCTACAACATCGACGGGTTCGACGCGAACGACCCCGCTACCTACCCCGACAGCATGGAAAGCCTCTATGAGCGTGGCGTACGCTACGTGGCCCCCCCGCTCTGGATGCTGGTCACAATGGAAGACGGCCAGATCGTCCCCTCGGCCTACGCCAAGGAGGCCAAAGCCGCTGGCCTGAACATCATCACGTGGACACTCGAACGCTCCGGCCCACTGGGTTCGGGCGGCGGCTGGTACTTCCAGTCCATTGCCGAGGCGACCACCCATGACGGCGTCTATTACGAATTGCTGGACGTGCTGGCGCAGGACGTGGGTGTCGTGGGCGTCTTCTCCGACTGGCCTGCCACGGTCACCTACTACGCAAACTGCATGGGCCTGTAACCCGTACACCCGCGCCATCCCCGCGCACCACAGGCTCGAAAGGGTCGCCGGTCCCCCCGGCGGCCCTTTTTTGGCTCACAGGCGGCGCAAAATCCACATCAACACCCGACGGCGGCGCTGCCTGCGCTTGCGATTTTGCTCTGCCTCTTGCATTTCTGCAAATAGGCGCTGCTCTTGGGTGTAAATACTTTGCGTTTCCATTGACTTGTAAAGATGTAGCATAGGATGTCCTTTCGTTCTGCACCCTATATGGCGCAGCGAGATCCGCATTGTCAGACCCCGGTTTCGCACCTAGACTTGCAATCATGCAAATCACCGATTGGACAGATTACGGGCTCTTCGCCGCCGTGGCCCGCCACGGCTCGCTCGCCCGTGCCGCGCATGAGACGGGGCTCAGCCAGGCCACGCTCTCGCGCCGCATGACCGCCCTTGAACAACGGACCGGCCGCAGGCTCTTCGCTCATGGTGCCGCGGGCTACACCCCCACCACCGAAGGGCGCGCCCTGCTCGAACAAGCCAAAAAGATGGAGGCCGCAGCCCGCGGCATCGCCCACTGGTCCGCCGCCCAATCCGGCCCGCCCCGCGTGCGTATCTCTGCGGGCACCTGGACCATGCTCTACCTCGCCCGCCACCTCGACACCTACTGGCGCCAAGGCGACCGCTGGACCCCCGAATTCGTTAGCTGCAACCTCGACATGGACATCGAACGGCGCGAGGTCGACATCGGCATCCGCAACCGCCGCCCCAATCACGACTGGCTCGCCGGTCGCCGCACCGGGTTCGTGGAACATGCCGTCTATGCGGTATCCGAGGACATCAAAGGCTGGATCGGCCCCAGCGACGACACCGCCACCCTGCCCTCCGAGGCCTGGACAATCGCCCATCATGGCGACGACATGGTCGCCGTCTCCAATGACCCGCAGGTGCGCATGGCGCTCGCGCAAAGCGGTGTGGGCCGCGTCGTCCTGCCCACCTTCGCCGCCGACACAGCACCAGGGCTGATCCGCGTCTCCGGCATCGTTGACGCGCTCACGTCCGAAGAATGGCTCGTCTGCCACCAGGACACCCGCCACGACCCAGCGATCCGCGCCGCCCTCGACGCCATCAGCGCTTTCCTCAAACGCCCCCGCCCCTTGCGGGATGCCGCCGAAAGCCCTACCTTATCGGTCGGATAACCCCGGAGGTTCCCATGTTTTCCATCCCCGGCAAACAGGCCGTGACCATCACCGACCGCGCCGCTGCGCAAATCTCCAAACTGATGGAGAAAGAAGGCCATTCCGGCCTCCGCATCGGCGTGAAAAAGGGCGGCTGCGCAGGCATGGAATACACCATGGAATATGTGGACGAAGCCGACCCAAACGACGAAACCGTCGAACAGGACGGCGCGCGCGTGATGATCGCGCCCATGGCGCAGATGTTCCTCTTCGGCACCGAAATCGACTACGAAACGTCATTGTTGGAGTCGGGTTTCAAGTTCAACAACCCCAACGTGACCGACGCCTGCGGCTGCGGCGAAAGCATCTCGTTCAAGGACGTCGAAGAACTGCAAGCCGAACAAAACGCAGGCTGATATGGCCCTCACGGCGGAAGAGATCGACCACGTCCTTGACCTCTTCTCCGGCGTACCCGACCTTTCTACCCGCAAAATGTTCGGCGGCATCGGCGTCTATTCCGACGGCACGATCTTCGCCGTAATGATGCGCGATGGCCGCCTGATGCTGAAGGGCCAGGGCGACATGATCCCCCGCTACGACGCCCTCGACATGGAACGCTGGACCTACCAACGCCCCGGCAAATCCGAGACCGCAATGCCCTATTGGATCATGCCCGACAGCGCGCTCGAAGACGGCGAAGAAGCCTCGGACCTCGCCCGCGAAGCACTGCAACACCTGTAGGGTGCGCATTCACTGCGCACCTCAACCCTATGACTTCCCTTGCAAATGCACATAGGTCTCTTCAAACCGCGCCGACAAGTGATCCCCAGCCAACATAACCTGCCCCGCCCCCTCAGGCGCCACATTCACATCATAGCTCGGGTTGAAAAACATCGGGATCGAAATCCGCTCGGCCAACCCGCCCACAACCCGATGCGGCGTGGCCTTCACCCGGCCCCCAGTCCAAAACTCCAGCATCTCACCGAAGTTGATGATGAACTCCCCCGGCGGCGCACTCACCGGGATCCACCCGCCGCCACGCTTCCGCACCTCCAACCCCGGCGCCCCATCCGTCGCCAAGAGCGTCAAACATCCGTAATCCGTATGCGTCGCAATCCCGAAATCCTTCGCCCCGGCCCAATCGGGCCGCGCCGGATAAAAGTTGCCACGCAAAAGCGCCATCGGCGTCTCAAACGCCCCATCAAAATGCGCCGCATCCGCCCCGATGGACCGAGCAATGGCGCGCAAAAGCCCCTTCGCCACATCCAACGCATCGCCGTAATACGCTGAAATCACACGCTTAAACGCGGGATCGTCCGGCCACAGGTTCCGCGCATAAAACCGTTTGTCCCCAAGGGGATGCCCCTCGGGCAATTGAAACCCCACATCAAAGAACTGCTTGTAATCGGGGTTGGCATCCGGATCGACCTGCTCCGATCCCGGCGCGCCCCACCCCCGGTTCGACCCGGTCCGGGCCATGTCCACAGCCCGCTTCTCAGCCTCCGGCAGATGAAAGAACGCTGCGTATGTCTCAATTGCCTCCTCGACCCGTTCAGTAGACAGGGCGGTGTTGTAGACAGTGGCAAAGCCAACCCCCGTCGCCGCCTCACCAAGCGCGGCCAGACTCTCCGCATCGCCTGCCGCCAAAGCCGCCGCATCCAACCGTGGGATCATGTCACGCCCTCCATTTTGGCGCAGCCCTAGCGCAAGGCGCACCCCAATGCTAGGACCACCGCGACCACTAAAAGCGGAGACTGACATGCGGCGCAAACTGGCAGCAGGCAACTGGAAGATGAACGGCACACCCGAAATGCTGGCAGAGCTCTCCACGCTCACCGGCGGCGAGAACGGCCCGCAAATCCTGATCTGCCCGCCCAGCACGCTGCTCACCCGCGCCGCCGACGTCACGCTAGGCAGCGAGGTCGAAATCGGCGGCCAGGACTGCCACGCCAACGCATCCGGCGCGCATACCGGTGACGTCGCCGCCGCCATGCTCAAGAACGCAGGCGCGACGTCCGTCATCGTCGGCCACTCCGAACGCCGCGCCGACCACGCCGAAACCAACGCCCAGGTCCGCGCCAAGGCCGAAGCCGCCTACGCCGCAGGTCTCACCGCCATCATCTGCATCGGCGAAAGCGAAGAAGAACGGCTCGGCCCCGACTGCCTCAACATCATCGCCGCCCAACTCGACGGCTCCACGCCCGACGCGGCGACGGCAGAGAACACAGTGATCGCCTACGAACCCATCTGGGCCATCGGCACCGGTCGCGTCCCCACCATGGAACAAATCGTGGAAACCCACGACATGATCCGCGAAAAACTCACCGCCCGCTTCGGCGACGCAGGCGCACACATGCGGGTCCTCTACGGCGGCTCCGTCAAACCAATAAACGCAGCCGAAATCTTCGAAGCAGAGAATGTAGACGGCGCCCTCGTCGGCGGTGCCTCGCTAAACGCCTCCAACTTCCAGCCCATCATCGACGCGCTGGCCGCCTCTTAACCTTTCTTCTGGCCAAAAATACTTTCGGGGGAGCTCGAGGGGGCAGACAGCCCCCTCGTCCGAAAAAATGAATCGTGTCGCCGAAGGCGTCATTCATGTCAGTTGATGATCACCTCCGGCCCCATCATCAGCGTGGGCAACCACGTCGAAATGGCCGGAATATACGTCACCATGATCAGGAACACGAAGAGGACAGCCAGGAACGGCAGCGCCGCCTTCACCACCCGCATCATCGGCATCCCCGCAACGCCAGAGGTCACGAACAGGTTCAGCCCCACGGGCGGCGTGATCATCCCGATCTCCATGTTCACCACCATGATGATCCCAAGGTGAATGGGGTCGATCCCCAGTTCGACCGCGATAGGAAAGACCAGCGGTGCCACGATGACCAGCAGGCCCGACGGCTCCATGAATTGCCCCCCAATCAGCAGGATCACGTTCACGATGATCAGGAACACCACGGGACCAAAGCCCGCATCCAGCATGGCCGACGCAATCTGCTGCGGGATCTGCTCATCTGTCAGAACATGTTTCAAAATCAACGCATTGGCGATGATGAACATCAGCGTGACCGTCAGCTTGCCCGCCTCAAACAGCGCGTTCTTGGTGTCACGGTGAACGAATGCCGTGACGATGGCCCAGGGCTTTGACAACAGCGAATGGTTTCGCTCCCCCTCCGGCGTCGCCAGCGGCCCCATGTCGCGATAGACAAAGACGGCAATCAGGAACGCATAGATGGCGGCCACCGCAGCGGCTTCGGTCGGCGTAAAGATACCCCCGTAAATGCCACCCAGAATGATGACGATCAGGAACAACCCGCCAGAGGCGTGCAGCGCGGATTCCCAGACCTCACCCCAGCCCAGCCATTCACCCCTAGGCAGGTTCTTGACCTTGGCCATGACATAGATGGTGACCATCAACATGGTGCCCGCCATCAGCCCCGGAATGACCCCCGCCAAGAACATCCGCCCAACGGACACGTCAGTAGCGGCGGCATAGACCACCATCACAATCGACGGAGGGATCAGGATGCCCAGCGTCCCTGCGTTCGCGATGACACCGGCGGCAAAATCCTTGGTGTACCCCACCTGCCGCATCCCTGCGATCACGATGGAGCCGATGGCAACGACGGTCGCGGGCGATGAGCCGCTGAGAGCGGCGAAGAGCATGCAGGCAAACACGCCCGCAATCGCCAGACCACCGGGAAAATGCCCCACGATGGCAATGGAGAACCGGATGATCCGCTTCGCCACCCCGCCCGTCGACATGAAGGTCGAGGCAAGGATGAAGAACGGGATCGCGAGCAACGTGTAGTGCCCCGCCATCGCCTGGAACAACGTCTGCGCGATGGAGGCGAGCGACGTGTCACTCAGCACCAGCAAGAACAGGATGGACGAGAAACCGAGGCTCACCGCAATCGGCACGCCGATCAGCATCAGCCCGATGACGAGCGCAAAAAGAATAGCGACTTCCATGGGTTCAGTCTCCGGCGTTCATGTGGCGGACGTCTTCGATGGCGTCCTCGGCTTCGTGGCTGACGATGAAGGAGGTGTTCTCACCCGTCCAAACGCGGACGAATGCCTGCACAAAGCGAAACAGCAGCAGCGCCATGCCAAAGGGCAGGATGAAATAGGGAATGAAGCGCGGAATCTTCTCGTATTCCTCGCCCTCGTTCATCAGCGGCTCGATCCAGCGCAGCCACTCGGGCATGGGGATGTCCACCACCTCGTACCAGCCCCGGAAGGACGTGCGCTTCATCTCTTCAAACCCGGTGGGGAACCAGCGCCCCGTCGTCTGCGGCAGGTTGGCGAAGTTGGCCCAGTAGTCCCACGCGCCTTTCAAAAGCAGGAAGGCATAGACGATGCAGATGGCCCCGGCGATCAGCGCGAGGACGCGGCGCACCTCTTTTGAGAAAAGGTTGGTGACGGCATCGACGCCAAGGTTCGCGGTGATCTTCACGGCGTAAGACACACCGAACAGGATCAGCCACGAGAACAGGAACGTCACCATCTCGAGGCCCCAGATCAGCCCGGTGTTGAAGCCGTAGCGCAGCACGACATTGATGAAGGTCACGATGGTCATGCCAGCGAGCAGCAGCGCGATCATCGTTTCTTCGAATTCATGGACAAAGCGGCCCACAGGCCCTTTGGGTGCATACGCCCCGGACATCACGGAAACCTCAGGTTTTATTGGGAAATGGGCGCCCCGGGATCAAAGCCCCGAGGCGCGGGAACGTCAGGACTTGGCCTTAGTTCGTGGCGGCGTTGAACGCCTGTGCCGCGTCGATGTTCTCTTGACCGACGTCGTCCTTGAACTGGTCCCAGACGGGCTTCATCACGGCAACCCATTCTTCGCGTTGGGCCGCATCCAGCGTGCGGACCACGCCACCGGCGTCGATGATCGCTTGCTTGGCTTCCTCGTTCACGCGGGTCGACTCGCCGTTCCGGGTCTCGGTCACTTCGGCTAGGATGGTCGACAGCTGGTCGCGCACGTCGTCGGGCAGACCGTCCCAGAAATCGGTGCCTGTCACGACGAGGTAGTCGATGATGCCGTGGTTCGTCTCGGTGATGCCGTCCTGCACCTCAAAGAATTTTTGGCCGTAGATGTTGGACCACGTGTTCTCCTGCCCGTCCACAACGCCGGTTTGCAGCGCGCCGTAGACTTCCTTGAACGCCATTGGCTGGGGCGAACCACCAAGGGCTGCCATCTGTGCCTTGAGCACGTCGGAGTTCTGGACGCGGAACTTGAGCCCGTTCGCATCTGCGGGCGAGTTGAGCGGTGTGTTGGCCGACATCTGCTTCATGCCGTTGTGCCAGAATGCGAGGCCCAGAAGACCGCGGCGGGTCATGCTTTCCTTCATCGCCTGACCCGTTTCGGAGGCCTGGAAGGCGTCAACGGCGTCAATGTCCTTAAACATGAACGGCAGGTCAAAGATGCGGAATTGCTTGGTGAATTGCTCGAATTTCGACAGCGAGGGTGCTGCCATCTGGACGTCGCCTTGCAGCAAGGCTTCGAGCACCTGGTCGTCGTTGTAGAGGGTCGAGTTCGGGAACACCTCCATGCAGGCCTTACCGTTCATTTCCTCGTTCACGCGCTCTTGCAGGAGCGAGGCGGCGATGCCTTTGGGGTGCTTGTCCGTGTTGGTGACGTGGCTGAACTTGATGACGATTTCGCCATCGTCACAGGCAGCGGCCACGGCGCCTGCGCTGACGGTCAAGGCCAGGGCGGCGGCGGTCAGGAATTTCATGGTCTGTCTCCTCCCAGAGGTCGTGTTTTTATTGCTGTCCCCGCGGGGACGTCAGGTGGTGTCCCCGCGGGGACAGCGATTTGGAGAAAAGCAGACCGTACGGTGGGGTTCACGTTTTCTTTTTGTCTACACCTCGGAAAGGGATGATTTTAACTTTTTTTCAGATACCTAAAATCCGAAATTAAAGTATCTAGGGTGTTGCGCCTCACAGCTTTGTGCGGATTTTCGCACTGCACCACGCAACACTGTGCGGATTTCCGCACAGTGTTAGCGCCGGTAGTCTTCGGCCCGAATCCCGTATTTCTTCAGCTTGTCGTAGAAGGTCTTGCGCGGCAGCTTTAGCGCCTCTGCCGCAGCCGAGGCATGGCCGTTTTGACGGCCAAGGGCCGCAACCAGCAAGGACCGCTCAACGCGCGCCATCTGTTCGGCGAGACCGAGATCCACGGCCTTGGACGCGTCCTCGGGCATGCCCAGCACAAAGCGCATGGCCGCACTCATCAGGGACCGGGCATTGCCGGGCCAGTCCTGCGACATGAGTGCTGCCATATGGTCAGGGGTGAGCGCGGGCGGGGTCAGGCCCGCCTGTTCGGCGGCCTGGGCGACGTAGTGGCGGAAGAGGATCGGGATGTCCTCGGGTCGTTCGCGCAGGCTGGGGATGCGGATTGGGAAGAGTTCGATCTTGTAGTAGAGATCGGCGTTCAGCGCGCCCTCTTCCACGGCTGAACCGAGATTGCGCGTGCTGCCCGCGATGAGGCGCGGGTCATTGCTGGCCTCCAGCGCTTCGAGCAGGGGGAGCTGGCTGGCGTGAGGAAGCTGGGTGATTTCGTCGAGGAACAGGCTGCCGCCCTTGGCCTTGTCCATCGCCTCGGCCAGCGCGCCGGGGCGCAGATCGGCGGCGGCGCGTTTGACGAAGGGGGCTTTGGAGCGGAGGGAGGACAGGTGAATGACCTCGGCCACTTTGGAGATGCCGCAGCCGGGGGCGCCGGTGACGAGCACTTCAGTCTCTAACGGTGCCAGCAGGCGGACGCGGTCGCGCAGGCCTTCAGCCAGTTCGGATTCTCCGAACAGCATCCGGGCCGCCGGGTCGCCGCTTTCGACCAGTTGGCGCAGGCGGCGGTTTTCTAGGACGAGCGCTCGGGTTTTCAGGGCGCGTTCAAGAACGGCCAGTAATTCATTGGGTGCACAGGGTTTTTCGAGGAAACCGAACGCGCCGTCACGCATGGCTTGCACGGCCATGGGAATGTCGCCTTCGCCCGTGAGCAGGATCACGGGCAGGTCGGCGTCGATCTTGCGGGTGTGGGCGAGCAGGTGGAAGCCGTCGCGGCCGGGCATGCGGATGTCGGACAGGATCACGCCGTCAAAGTCTGCGGCGATGTGATCCTGGGCCACCACGAATGAGGCCGCCGGGATCGGGATCAGGTCCGCGAGTTCCAGCGTTTGCGCCAGTGCGTCGCGCACGGCGGCGTCGTCATCGACCAGCAGGACATGGGTGGTCATGCGGCGGCCTCTTGCGTCCAGGGTTGTAGATCTACTGTGAAAACAGCGCCTTCCGGGCTGTTGTTGCCATGAATTTCGCCACCGAAGCCCTGAATAATCCCGTAGGAGATCGACAGGCCCAGCCCCATGCCTTCGGAGGCGCCGACCTCTTTCGTGGAATAAAACGGGTCGAACACGCGGTCGGGGGTTTCGATGCCGGGGCCGGTGTCGGCGATGGTGACAGAGGTGTCCTGGACCGTGATCGTCAGGTGGCGTGTGTCGCGGCCCGCCATGGCGTCGATGGCGTTGGAGATCAGGTTGACGAAGACCTGCCCCAGCCGCACCTCGCCGCCCGAGACCCAGATGGGGGTTTGCGGCGTGTTGACGGTCAGTGTCACATCTTCGTTGCGGATGCGGGGTGCGGTGAGTTCAACGGCGCTTTGGATCACGTGGACAAGGTCCACGCGCACTGCTGGCTCGCTCTCCTGCCGGGAGAAGGCGCGCAGGTTCTTGATGATGCGGCCCATGCGGCGGGCCATGTCGGCGATGCGGTTCAGGTTGTCGCCTGCGCGGTCGGGTTTGTCGCGGTCGAGGAAGGCCTGGGCATTGTCGGCATAGGTCTGGATCGCCATGAGGGGTTGGTTGAGTTCGTGGGAGAGCCCCGCGCTCATTTGGCCCAGGGCGGAGAGTTTGCCCGCTTGGACAAGGTCGGCCTGTGCGCGTGCAAGCGCGGTCTGGGCTTCCTCCCGTTCCTCGGCCTCGCGCCTCAGCCGTGCGTTGGTGTCCGAGAGTTCCGCTGTCCGTTCGGTCACGCGGGCTTCGAGCTGGGCGTTGGCCTCCGCCAATGTGCGCCGCCGTTCGGTGGCGAGGAACAGGAGAGCGCCGAAGGCGAGGCACAGCCCGGCGACCGCGGCGGCTTGCAGCGTGGCGAGGCGGCGCGCTGGGGCCACGTCCACCAGCGCCTCGCCCGTCATGCCGATGACCGGGAGGGGGCGCACTAGGTGCAGGGCGTTTTGCGGCAAGTACGGTCCCCAACCGAGTTGCCAGACCTCGTGCCGCCCAAGTTCGTAGCTGTCAAAGGGCAGTGCCGGGCCGTCGGTGGGTTTCAGTTCGGCCCCCGTTTCGGAGCGTTGCCAGTAGACGATTTCAGAGCGGTTGGTGATGAAGACCCGGTCGCGCGCGTCGGTGAAGAAGACGGCGGGGTTGGAGCCGACCCAGTCCCATTCGATGCCGGCGAGGTCCGCCGTGACGACCACAGTGCCCACCACGTCGGAGCGGTTGTTGAAGACAGGGGCGGCGTAGGCGAAGACCCGTGTGCCCTGTCCTGTCCGTCCGTTGCCCCAGCCGAGCGCCCCTTGGGCCGCGCGCTGGACCAGCGGGCCAATGTCGAGCCCCGGCACGTCGGGCCGTGCGGCGGCGAGGATCAGGCCGTTTGCGTCCGTCAGCCGGATGTCTTGGGCCGCCGTTTTGTCTGCAATGGTGAGGAACAGCTCTTCGGTCTGGGAGATGTCTTCGCCCGCCAGTGCGGCGGCGACGCGGGGGTGGTCGGCCACAAGTACTGCCAGTTCGCGGTAGCGTTGGAGTTGCCCCGTCAACCGGTCGGAGGCGAGTGCGAGGTCGGACTGCCCTTGGCGCGCCAGTTGGTCGAGCGCTTGGAAATAGCCGTAGCGCCAGACCCCCGCCGAGGCGGCGGCGACAAGCGCAATGAAGCCCAGTACCACACTGATCCGTCTGACATATCCGTTCGACATGGCGCGCACCCTATCCCTGCCCCTTGCCGCTTGCCAAGGCGGCGCGGGCCTGAGACATGTTGGCCCATGTTGATCCAGTCCCCCCACGACCCCGCCTTTGTTCAGGACCCGTACGCCTTTTACGACCGCGCGCGGGCGGAGGGGCCGGTGCTGTATTGGCAAGACTATGGGATGCACGCAGCGTTTGACCACGCGACGGTGCATGCGTTGTTACGAGATCGTCGCTTGGGCCGTGCTGTACCGGGTCGTGGGGCGGCTGCGCCGCATTTGGCGGAGTTTGACGCGGTGGAGCGGTATTCGTTGCTGGAGCTTGAGCCGCCGGAGCATACGCGCTTGCGCCGCTTGGTGCTGCATGCCTTTACCTCGCGCCGGATTGCGGGGCTGGAGGAGGATATTCGTGCCATCTGTGCGGAGTTGCTAGATGGGCTACCCGAGGGGCCGTTTGATCTGATCCCGACCTATTGCCAGTTGGTGCCGGTCCGCGTGATTGCGCGGCTCTTGGGCGTGCCGGAGGAGATGGGGCCGGACCTCTTGCGCTGGTCGGCGGCGATGGTGGCGATGTATCAGGCGGGGCGTGACCGTCGCATTGAGGATGCAGCAAATGCGGCGGCGGGGGAGTTTTCGGCTTTCCTGAGCGGCTACATCGAAGAGCGACGGGGAGATCCGCGCGATGACCTGATCACCGAGTTGATTGCCGCCGAGGATGGGGGCGAGACCCTGAGCCGGGAAGAAATGATCGGGACCTGTGTGCTGCTTTTGAATGCGGGGCACGAGGCGACGGTGCATTCCCTGGGCAATGCGGTGAAGGCGCTGGTGGACTACAGCCCTGCCAAGGCACTGGTCAACCCGGAGCGGTGTGTCGAGGAGGTCATGCGGTTTGACCCGCCGCTGCACATGTTCACGCGGCATGTCTATGAGCCGATCGAGGTGGGCGGGCATAGCTTTGGTCCAGGTGACGAGATTGCGCTGATGTTGGGGGCGGCTGGGCGTGATCCGGCGGTGTTTGACAAGGCGGATCAGTTCGATCCGGGCCGGGTGAAGAACGCGCACGTGGCCTTTGGCGGTGGCTTGCACTTCTGCGTGGGGGCGCCGCTGGCGCGGCTTGAGATGCAGATCGCGCTGCCGATGCTATTCGAGGCGCTGCCGGATCTAAAGATCACCGAAGCGCCCCAGTACGCCGACAGCTACCATTTCCACAAACTCGACCGGCTGATCGTTTCGGCCACGTGAGTCGGGACCGGGTCAAGGATCGCGCAGCGACGGCGCTTTGCGCCGCTTGTCCTTGATGCGGGCGCGACTCACCTCACCCTAGAACAGGTCTGTTTAGGACGCATTGCGCCCTAAACGACCTCTCAGCAGAACATCCAAACGGCACAACCAGCACAGCGCTAAAAACAAAGCATCGCCTTACCACTGGCTGAATAGACAATGCGCGGTAGCGCGCAATTGGATCACGTCTCCAGCGGGAGCATCGTGGTGGACTTGATCTCTTCCATCGACAAAAGCGCCGTGACGTTGTGCACGCGAACTTCCGAGATCAGCGCCTGATAGAAAGCGTCGTAGGCACGAGCGTTTTTCACGCGGACCTTGAGGATATAATCGATGTCGCCCGCAAGCCTGTGCGCTTCCTGCACTTCTGGGCGGTCGCGCAGGGCTTGCAAGAACTTCGCCTGCCAGTCAGCCTCGTGCTCGGAGGTGCGGATGAGGACGAAGAAGCACGCCTCGAACCCCAGCGCTTCGGCGTCCAGAACCACGGTCTGCTGGCCGACTACGCCTGCCTCGCGCAGCTTGCGAATCCGGTTCCACACAGGCGTCTTCGACGACCCCACCGCCTTGGCGATATCATCCAGAGATTGGCTGGCGTCGCGCTGTAGCTCGGCCAGAATTTTGCGATCCACGTCGTCGATGCGAACAGACATTCCAAAGCGCTCCGATTCAGGAAACAGGCGTTCTGCACCTGCGAATAGACAGAACAATCATCCTTATCTACGCCACTGTCTAGCGCTAAACGGGAAAATTTTCCTATATTGAGGGTCAGTTTTCGCGGATCGAGGCACAGATGAACCACTTTCCCATCTTTCTGAATACGGCGGGTCGCCGGATCGTGCTGTCCGGCGGCGGCGATGCGGCGCTGGCGAAGTTGCGCCTGCTGATGAAAACGACGGCGCATATCACGGTCTTTGCTCCTGACGCGGATGACCAGATCAAGGCGTGGGCCGAGAGCGGCAAGCTGCGCCTGATCGACCGAGCGATGGAGCCGGGTGATGCGCTGTGCGCCGCTCTCTTCTATGCCGCGGATGAAGACGAAGCCGAAGACAAGCGCACCGCAGCCATCGCGCATGCAGACGGCGCGCTCGTGAACATCGTCGACAACCTCGCCGACAGCCAGTTCATCACCCCCGCCATCGTAGACCGCGATCCCGTGACCGTCGCCATCGGCACCGAAGGGGCCGCCCCCGTGCTGGCCCGCGCGATCAAGGCCGATCTGGAAGAGCGCCTGCCGACGTCCCTCGGCACCCTCGCCCGCATCGGCAAGGCGTTCCGCAAGGCGGCTGATGCCCTGCCCTTTGGCCGCCCGCGCCGTGACTTCTGGCGCGACTATTACTTCAATGCCGGTCCCAAAGCGATGAGCGCAGGCGAAGAGGCTGTACAGCCTGCACTTGATGATCTGCTGGCCGATCACCTGATGCGTGATGCGCGCAAGGGTCATGTCGCTTTTGTCGGCGCGGGTCCGGGTGATCCCGAACTGCTGACCTTGAAGGCGCGCAAAGCGTTGGATGAGGCCGATGTGGTCATCTATGACCGCCTGATTTCCAAGGAAATCCTCGAACTGGCCCGCCGCGAAGCGACCATGATCGACGTGGGCAAGGAAGCATTCGGCCCCTCGACTCCGCAAGAGACCATCAACGACCTGATCGTCGAACATGGCCTCAAAGGTGCGCAGGTTGTGCGTCTGAAATCCGGCGATGCCACCGTCTTTGGCCGTCTCGACGAGGAAATTGAGGCCGTGACCGAGGCCGGTGTAGAGCATCATATCGTGCCGGGCATCACCGCCGCATCTGCTGCTGTCGCGTCCATTGGTCAGTCGCTGACGCGCCGGGGCCGCAACTCCTCCGTCCGCTTCCTGACCGGCCATGACACGCGTGGTTTTGCGGATCATGACTGGAAGGCGCTCGCCCAACCCGGTGAGGTCGCTGCGATCTACATGGGCAAGAAGTCCGCCCGCTTCATTCAGGGCCGCCTGATGATGCACGGGATTGATCCCGACACGCCCGTAACCTTTGTCGAAAACGCCAGCCGTGCCGATCAGCAGATCCTGTCCACCACCGTGGCCGAGATGGAGCCGACCCTGACCGAGGCGGGTCTTGGTGGCCCTGCCCTGACCTTCATCGGCCTGGCACCCCGCGCCGCACTTGCCGCCGTTCCCGACATTCCCATGCCCCACATGCAGGAGGCACAGTGATGCCCAAAGCCTTCACCCCCAAAGTCGTCACCGCCAACCACCTGCTTGCGGGCGACGTGATCTACCAGACCGCTGATGGTTGGACCCGCAAGCTGGAAGAGGCCGAGGTGCTGACCGATGAGGCCGATGCCGATTTGCGTCTGATCGAGGCCAGCCAGCAAGTTGATGAGGTTGTTGGTGCCTATCTGGCCGATGTGGCTGTCGAGGACGGCAAGCCGGTCCCGACCCACTTCCGCGAAGAATTCCGGGCCAAAGGCCCCAGCAACTACGCCCATGGCAAGCAAGTGGAGCTGCAGTGATGTACAGCTATTCAGAGTTCGACACCGCCTTTCTGGCCGAACGCAACCGCCAGTTCCGCGCCCAGGTGGAGCGCCGCATCTCCGGCGCGCTGACCGAGGACGAGTTCAAGCCGCTGCGTCTGATGAACGGTCTATATCTGCAACTGCACGCCTATATGCTGCGGGTTGCTATCCCGTATGGCACGCTAAGCAGCGCCAAGATGCGTAAGCTCGCGGACATCGCAGAGCGGTGGGACAAGGGCTATGGCCATTTCACCACGCGCCAGAACATCCAGTACAACTGGCCCGAGTTGAAGGACGTGCCGGACATGCTGGACGCGCTGGCCGAGGTGGGGATGCACGCCATCCAGACCTCCGGCAACACGATCCGCAACGTGACCGCCGACCATTTCGCAGGGGCTGCAGCGGACGAGATTGCCGACCCGCGCCCTGTGGCCGAGCTGCTACGTCAGTGGTCCACCGACCACCCCGAGTTCCAGTTCATGCCGCGCAAGTTCAAGATCGCGATCACCGGGTCCCCAAATGACCGCGCTGTGACCAAAGCGCATGACATCGGCATCCGTATGGTCGAGCACGATGGTGCGCGCGGCTATGAGATCATCGTAGGTGGCGGTCTGGGCCGCACGCCGATGATCGGCAAGGTCATCAACGACTTCCTGCCCGAAGCAGACTTGCTGCCCTATCTTGAGGCCATCGTGTCCGTCTGGAACCAGATCGGTCGCCGCGACAACAAGTACAAGGCGCGGATCAAGATCACGGTGCACGAGCACGGCATTGATGAGATCCGCCGTCTGGTCGAAGAACGCTTTGTCGAGACGCGCAAGACGTTCTCGGGCGTGGACCAGCAGATGCTGCGCGAGATCGAGGGGCATTTTGCGCCGCCCGCCTTTGTCGAGGCCGACACCGCGCCCTACACGCGGGCATTGGAAACTTATCCGGCCTTCCGCGCCTGGAGCGACACCAATGTGACGCCGCACCGCGATGCGGACCACGCAATCGTGACGATCAGCCTGAAGAAACATGGCGCGACACCCGGTGATGCATCGGCGGCCCAGATGCGCCTGATCGCGAACCTGGCCGAGACCTATGGCTATGACGAGATCCGGATCAGCCACGAGCAGAACGTGATCCTGCCGCATGTGCACAAAGCATCGCTGCCATCGATCTATTCGGCGCTCAAGGCCGAGGGGCTGGCGACCGCGAATATCGGCCTCATCAGCGACATCATCGCCTGCCCCGGCATGGACTACTGCGCGCTGGCTACAGCCCGGTCGATCCCGATTGCACAGGAGATTGCGACAGCTTTCGACGACCTGAAGCGCGAGCATGATATCGGTCAGCTGAAGATCAAGATCTCGGGCTGCATCAACGCCTGCGGCCACCACCATGTGGGCCATATCGGGATCCTAGGTCTCGACCGCGCTGGGGTGGAGAACTACCAGATCACGCTGGGCGGCGATCACACCGAGCAGGCAAAAGTGGGCGACCGCGTGGGCCCAGGCTTCTCAGCGGACGAGGTCGTACCGGCGGTCGAGCGGATCGTGGACACCTATCTCGAACTCCGCAGCGACGAAGACGAGGCATTCATCGACACCTACCGCCGCACAGGGCTCACTCCGTTCAAAGCCGCCCTCTACCCAGAGACGAAGGTGGCAGCGGAGTAAGCATCCATGCTTCATTTCGCCAAGAAAACCGCCCCCGGAGGGCCCACCAACCCGGAAGCCGACGTGATGGTCAGCGCGCTAAATGCGCAACTGACCCATCACGGCGCCACCGATGTGTTGCGTGCGGCGTATCAAGCGGTGCCGGACATCGCGCTGGTGTCCAGCTTCGGGGCGGAGTCGGTGGTGCTGTTGCACCTGGCGGCGATGGTGAAGCGGGATGTGCCGGTGATCTTTATCGACACCGAGATGCTGTTCGCCGAAACGCTGGTGTATCAGCAGGAGGTGGCAGAGCGGTTGCGGCTGGAGAACGTCACCGTGATCCGGGTGGATGACATCTCAGCGCACGATCCCGATGGCACGCTGCATCAGCGCGACACCGATGCGTGCTGTGCTTTGCGCAAGACGGTACCGCTGCAAAAGGCGCTCGCACCCTATGGCGGCTGGATGACCGGGCGGAAACGGTATCAATCGGCCGGGCGGACGAGCCTCGAATTCTTCGAGGTCGAGGACGCCACCGGTCGGATCAAGGTGAACCCGCTGGCCCGTTGGTCGCCAGAAGACGTGAGCGACTACATGGATGAAAACCGCCTGCCCCGGCATCCACTGGTGGCCAAGGGGTATCCCAGCATCGGCTGTGCGCCCTGCACATCGCCGGTGACGGACGGAGAAGACGCGCGCGCGGGGCGCTGGCGGGATCAGGACAAGGACGAATGTGGGATCCACTTCGTTGACGGAAAACTTGTACGAGTAGGACAAGAGACATGACAATCGTAGTGACCGATCAGGGCTTTGGCCCCGACACATGGGAGCGCGGCTATACCCCGCTGGGTGAGGCGGCGAATGATGCGGCCGCACTGGATGTGCCGAGCGATGCGGACCCCGATCAGATCCCGCTAAATGCGGACATCATCCGCGTGGATTTCCCCAGCTTTGCCGATGGGCGGGGCTTCACCATTGCGCGGATGCTGCGCCTGCGTGGCTATCAGGGCCGGTTGCGGGCCAAGGGGCATGTGATTTCCGATCAATATGCCATGGCCCGCCGGTCAGGCTTTGACGAGGTTGAGATCAGCCAGGCGCTCGCCGCGCGTCAGCCCGAAGACCAATGGCAGTTCCGCGCCGACTGGCAGAGCCATGATTATCAGGCCCGCCTGCGGGGCGCGTCCAATCACTGAACGCATCTGAGCCAGATCAAGGCACGCGACCTTTCGCGCCCTTACAAACCACGAAAATCCTTCCCAAATGGAGAGGCGCAGGTGTAAGCCTGCGTTGACATATTCATGACCGAGCAAAGCCCCGTGAACGAGACAACCGCCGTCAAGGCCACCCCCACCCTGCCCGACGCCCAGACTGTAACAGAGATCGAGCACTACACCGATCGCCTCTTCCGCTTCCGCTGCACGCGGCCTGCCAGCTTGCGCTTTCGCTCGGGCGAGTTCGTGATGATCGGCCTGATGGGCGATCCGCATCCTGAGACAGGCAAGCAAAAGCCGCTCTTGCGCGCCTATTCCATTGCGTCGCCGTCGTGGGACGAAGAGTTGGAGTTCTATTCCATCAAGGTACAGGACGGGCCTCTGACCTCGAAACTGCAGCACATCCAACCGGGCGACGAGATTATCCTGCGTCCCAAGCCCGTGGGCACGCTGGTCCATGACGCGCTGCTGCCCGGCAAACGCATCTGGTTCTTTGCGACCGGCACCGGCTTTGCCCCCTTTGCCTCGCTCCTGCGCGAGCCGCAGACCTACGAGGATTATGACGAGGTCATCATCACGCACACCTGCCGCGAGGTCGGCGAGCTGACCTATGGCCGTGACCTGATCGAGAGCCTGAAGCACGACGAGCTGCTGAACGAGGTGATCGGCGAAGGGTTTTGGAAGAAGATCAAATACTACCCCACCACCACCCGTGAAGAGAGCCCGAAGATGGGTCGCATTACCGACCTGATGAAATCCGGTGAAGCCTTCGAAGACCTGGGTGTGGAACCGCTGAACCCGGAAAGCGACCGCGCGATGATTTGCGGGAACCTGGCCTTTAACCTCGAACTGAAAGACATGTTCGAAGAGTACGGGCTGGAGGAAGGCGCGAACTCGAAGCCCGCGCATTACGTCGTGGAAAAAGCCTTTCTCGACTGATCGCGCACTGCTCGGACCCATGCGATAGGGTTGTCGGGACCGCTATTTGCACATCACGTACCCGGCTAGCAGCCGGGTACAGTCAGTCCTTGGGGCAGATTCGACAGTATTCTCAGCGTCACCCGCGCGCGGTTCATCACGATGTCCGCGAGGAATGCGAAGATGAAGCCGATCCAAAGCGCATACCAGACCCCGAGGAAGTCGTTGAACAGGATCGTGTAGAACCAGTTCGTTCCAAACACATAGATGATCGATGACGCGATGGTCGAGGCAACCATCAGCATCGCAGGCACAAACACCGCATGCCGCCGCTCGCGCGGAACGCATGTTGCGCCCAGAACGCCCGCAAAGGCGACAACGTTGATCAGCAGAAATGTTATAAGCTCTGTGTACAGGGCCGCGACCGTGGTTTCATAGCGCCCCTTGATGAAGTCGGCCAAGCGGTTTTGCCCCTGGCCCAGCACTGCCGCACGGGCCTGTAATCCGGCGCGGATCGCTTCGGCACGGGCGCTCACCGCCTCGGGCGCGGCGTGGCCGCAGGTGCACAGGTTTTCGACAATGGCCCCAACCACTTCGGGCAGGTCGGAGGCCGACATCTCATCCAGCCTGTCTTGCCGAATTCCCAGTTGAGACGAGAACCGACTCAGCCCCTCCAGAACGCCGTCGACCGCGGGTTGGTTGGCCAGGTCCGGGTAACGCTCGATCACGGCGCGCGTCACTTCTGATTTCGTGAAACTGATGGCAGATCGTTCAAATGCATTCGGCAGCATCATAACCACCGCCAAAAGGCCGCCAAACAGCAGCAGTCCCAGAGTTCCAATACTACGTAGAAAAAGTGTCATCGGGCGATGATGTCAGCTTGCGTGTCGCCCGCAAGTGGCCGGTGTGATAAACCTTCTGCGCAGGCCAAACGGCGCCGATTGTTATCGCCGCCATGATGTCGCCTGCCCCGGCTGACCGCGCAAGACGGACGATCCGAGTGATCAAAGGGCAACTGTCACTTATTGAATGCTTAGGCCGATGTCCCTTGCGCGCGGAGTTTCAGGAACGTGTCGATCAGTGTCATGTCCTTTGCCACGTCCGGCCCGAAGACGGAGTTGTGCGTCCAACTGAGCGACAGGGCGCTGTAAGCCGCCGCCCATGACAGCATGTAGCTTTGGGTCACGTTCAGGGCCGCCGACCATTGTTCCGCCCGCCGCAGGATCACCGCCGGATCGGAAAAGAGCGTGTCCGACCCGAGCGGGTTGCGAAAGGCGTTGGCCAGTTCGAAGGTCGGCTCGCCCAGCACGCCCTTGGCATCGAAGGCAAGAAAGCCCCGCGCGCTGCCGCGCACGTTGTCGTGGTGCAGGTCCCCGTGCAGGGCGCGGATGTTCGTTTGTTTGGCCAGCAGGTCAGTGGCCAGCCTGCGCGCTGCCTGCACCGTGGCCCGAACTTGGGGCGGGCAATCGGGGGTGAAGGTCGCGGCAAAGAGTGCTTTGAACCGGTTGGGCAGTGGATCGAGGCTGTGCGGTGGTGTGACATCCGCTTTGTGAAGCTCTTGCGCGACATCTCCAAGAATGTGTGTGGCCTGCGCGTCATCGCCGTTCCGCGCCATGTCCCCCAACGATGGGCCATCCAGCCACTCCATCAAGATCGCAGCCCCGTGTTGACGGTAGATGCGGACCGCTCCAACGCCGTCTTGCGCTGTCAGCAAATCGAAGCCCGGTGCCTCGTCCCGCAGGTCATCGTCTTTGTAGCGCTTCAGGCAGGCGAATGTGCCATCCGCCTGTTTGACCCGCCAGATCGATGCGATGGGCGTTTCGGTCACGTGTTGGGGGTCGGTGACGTTGAATTCTGTGAGAAGGCGGGGGTCGGCGTGCATGTCACAGAGTTGGCTGGTGCGTGACGCTTGCACAATATGAAATGCGACTGTTTGCCATGAAAAAGGCCGCGCTCCGATGGGGGCGCGGCCTTGAATGTCGTCGCAAGGAGCGTGCTTAGAGGCCCATAGCTTGCTTCAACTGGTCCAGAAGCCCTTGCAGCAGTTCGGGGTTGTTCTGCGCCTGTTCGATCCCGGTCTTGAGCGTGGTTTTCTGTACGACGCTCAGCGCTTCGGAATTGTCGATCATCTCGGCCACGCGGTCGAAGTCGAAGCCATCGACGGTGAACAACTCTGCGACGCCGCCTGCGTTCGCGACCTCTTCGGTGCCTTCGGTTGCCGCTTCGGCAGCCTGATCCACGGCTTCTTCGGTTGCAGTCTCGGTGGCTTCGGATGTTGCGTCGGCCGTTTCCGTCGTCGCCTCAGTCGTTTCAGTGACCGCCTCGGTCGCCTCCGTGGCTGCGTCTGTTGTGGCTTCTGCCGCGTCGGCAGCTGTGTCCGTTGCGGTCTCAGTGGCATCTGCCGCACCGTCGGTGAGCGCCGAGATGGCGTCGTTGACGGTCTCTGTTGCCTCTTCGACCGCTGCGCTTGCTGCGTCGGTCGCGGCATCAACGGCGTTGTCTGCCGCTGTCGCTGCGTCTTCGGCCAGGTTTTGAGCGCCTTCGACTGCGTCCGTGGCCGCTTCTTCGACCGCGGCTGCGGCGTCTTCGCCGGCGGCAGTTGCGGCATCGACAGTGTCCGTCACCACTTCTTCGGTTGCGTCGGCAGCTTCACCAGCGGCCTCGCTCGCGCTGTCGAGCGCTTCGGGTGCGTTCACGGCGTCGGCGGCCTGGGTTGCTACCTCTTGCGGGGTCTGACCTGAATAGAGCAGGTACGCCCCGCCCGCGATCACAACCGCCACGATAATCCAGATCAGATTTTTCATTGCCACATCCTTTGTACGTCTTTCGGTCAACGCCGTGACCGCGTGTTTGGTTCCAGCCTTGAGATGCGTGGCACATTGAAAAGGTTCAAGGGGGAAAATCGTAGATTTGGTCGCAGGATGGCCGATTCATAGGGTTGAAGAAAACCGGGCCAAAGGCTATTTTTCGGCCTCATATTTTTGGAACGATCAAAGGACGACCACCATCGCTCGCAGACCCCACAACGCGCCGCCGCAAAGAGATACTGGCCCGCGCGTCAACGACAAGATCCGTGCCCCCGAAATCCGTCTGATTGGCGCAGATGGTGAGAACGTCGGCGTTGTCAGCCCCGCCCGTGCCATGGACATGGCCGATGATGCCGGGCTGGACCTGGTCGAGATTTCGCCAAACGCCAACCCGCCCGTGTGCAAGATCATGGATTTCGGCAAGTTCAAGTACGAACAGCAAAAGCGCGAGAGCGAGGCCCGCAAGAAGCAGAAGGTGATCGAGGTGAAGGAGGTGAAGTTCCGCCCCAACACCGACACCAACGATTATGACGTGAAGATGCGCAACGTTTTCAAGTTCCTGGAGAACGGCGACAAGGTAAAAGTCACCCTGCGGTTCCGGGGCCGTGAGATGGCGCACCAGAACCTTGGCCGCGAATTGCTGGAGCGGGTTGCCGACGACACCAAGGAGATCGGCAAGGTCGAGAACTTCCCCAAGATGGAAGGCCGCCAGATGGTGATGATGATCGGGCCACTGCCGCAGAAGGGTTAAGTCGGTTCGATACTCATACGGGGGGCGTTGCGATGGCAGCGCCCTTTTTGTTTTCGGTTACAGGCCCTTTCGTGGCATGGCTGCGCCATACCATTGCGGGCGCTGGTATCAGACGTTCACGTTGTCGCTGGATGCGTCAGTGTCATCGGTATCGAAGAGCTTTGAACTCATCTCGATCATCTTGCCCGTCTCTGCCGTGTACTGATCCATCGCCTTTTGCAGGAACCGCATTTGCAGTTGCTGCACTTCCGCCGGGGACTTGGCATGCAAGAGCCCGTGCTGCAGGGCCACGTCCTCGCGCACGCGCTCTGCCACGAAGGTCATCCATTCTGCGCCCATGTCGCCCATGCGTTCGATGGTGGACGGGCCGAACCAGTTGAGCGCGCCAAGGCCCGCCGCCTGCCAGTTGGCCATCGCATCAAGCATGGTGCCGGTGGTCTGTGAGGTGTCTTTGGGTTTGGTGCCTTTGGTCTGGGCCATGCTGTCTCCTCCACTGATGGTTGTAGGGTAACACAGATGGGCGCAATTGCGGTTGATCATGCTCAAAAACGGTGGCCGATTGCTGTGACGTGCTGACATCTTGTGCAATTGTCTGTGTCTTGACCTCTGCGTGGCGGCGCAAGACAAGGTGGACACGTATCAACCGGAGGTGAGCCATGCCCGAATTCGCACGTTATCCAAGCCTTGAAGGCACGCCTGTTCTGATCACCGGGGGTGCGTCGGGAATCGGTCGCCTCACGGTCGAGGCGTTTGCAGATCAGGGCGCGAAGGTCGGGTTTCTGGATCGCGACGCCGAGGCGTCGGCGGAGGTGAGTGCTGCCACAGGGGCCGCGCATGCGCTGTGCGACCTGCGCGACATCGAGGCGACACGGGGCGCCATTGCGGATCTGGCCGATCAGGTTGGCCCGTTCACCGTTCTCGTCAACAACGCTGCCCGCGATGACCGCCATAATTGGCAGGACGTGACGCCCGAGTATTGGGACGAGCGGATGCAGACCAATCTGCGCCACATGTTCTTTGCCATTCAAGCGGTGGCGCCGGGCATGATTGAGGCGGGCAGTGGGTCGGTCATCAACCTCGGCTCCAATTCCTGGTGGGAAGCCGGGGGCGGCTTTCCAGCATACACCACGGCCAAGGCGGCGGTGCATGGGCTGACGCGCACGATGGCGCGCGATCTGGGCGATCACCGTATTCGCGTGAACACGGTGGTGCCCGGCTGGATCATGACGGACCGGCAGAAAGAGCTGTGGGCAACGCCTGAGGCTTTGGAGGCGCACCGCGCGCGCCAGTGCCTGCCGGATCTGATTGATCCGGTTTACGTGGCGCGGATGGTTTTGTGGCTTGCGTCTGATGATGCAGCGATGTGTACGGCCAACAATTTCATGGTCGAGGCAGGCTCGATCTGAAGCGCTATACCTGCGCGGCGATAGCTACGATTTCGATTAGGGTTGTGCCGTTGTCCCCGATATCTGCGCCCATGCAGGCCCGCTGCGGCCAGTTCTCCGGTGGGCCGATCCATTCGGTCCAGACGACGTCCATCTCGCGTTTCATAGTCATGTCCTGCAGGTAGATGGTGACCTGTAGAAGCCGGGACTTGTCGCTGCCGGCCTCAGCCAGACGATCATTGAGAAAGGCCAAGGCATTTGTGGTTTGCGCCGCGATGCCCTGGGCGGCGTCGGGGTCGTAGGCCACCGCGTAGACCAGCCCGCCATGCGCAACGGCGAGGCTGCGCCCCCGCGCCGGGGCGTGCCAGCGTTGGATATCCTTATGTGGGGGCATTTTATTCTTCCTCAGACATGCAAAAGGCCCGGGGCATGCCCGAGCCTTTCGATTGTTCTAAGCGAATGTCAGGCGGCAGCGGCCACCGCCCGCTTGGTCATCACGCCGCATAGGTGCGCGCGGTAGTCACCGGTGCCGTGCAGGTCGCTGATCATGTCGTCCCCGCTCAGGCTCAGGCCATCAATTGCGTCGGGCGAGAAATTCGACGACAACGTCGCCTCGGCCTCCGCCCAGCGGAACACGCCGTCATTGCTGGCGCCGGTGATCGCGACGCGCACGCCGTCGGCATATTTGGCGACAAACACGCCCACCAGTGCAAAGCGCGAGGCAGGCTGGACGAATTTCTGGTAGTTCGCCTTTTCCGGCACGGGGAAGCGGACTTCTGTGATGATTTCGCCCTCGTCCAGCGCAGTGGTGAACATGCCCTGGAAGTAGTCGTCGGCGGCAATCTCGCGCGTGTTGGTCACGATGGTGGCACCTGATCCAAGCGCGGCCGCCGGATAGCAGGCTGACGGGTCGTTGTTCGCGAGCGAGCCGCCGATCGTGCCCCGGTTGCGCACCGCGGGATCACCGATATGCGCCGCTGTCGCCGCGAGCGCCGGATAGGCACCTGCCTCCGCCGCAACGGTCGCGTGGTTTGTTGCGCCCCCGATGCAGATCGCGCCGTCGTCGCCGGTACAAACGCCCTGCATCTCGGCAATGCCTTTGAGGCTTACCAGTTTCGACGGTTGCGCCAACCGCTGCTTCAGCGTGGGGATCAGGGTCTGCCCGCCCCCCAGCGCCTGCGCGTCCTCGGCCCCGAGCGCTGCGACCGCATCTGCGACCGAACCGGGCTTTTCAAAGTCGAAGTTGTACATCTCTTGGTCCTTTCATCCGAAACAGAGAACGAGGTTCCCTCTTCCCTGTTTCAAAAAAATCCCGGGGGTCCGGGGGCTGGCCCCCGGCTCCACCCTATCCATTTAGCAGTTCATGGCCGCCCAAACGCGATCCGGCGATAAGGGCATGTCGATATGGGTCACATCTTTGCCCGCCGATTGCAGCGCATCCACAACGGCATTCACGACAGCTGGAGGTGAGCCGATGGCTCCAGCCTCACCACAACCTTTCACGCCAAGCGGGTTGTGCGTGCAAGGCGTCTGGCTCGAGTGATCCACGTCGAACATCGGCAGATCGTCAGCGCGCGGCATCGCATAGTCCATGTAGGACGCGCTGAGCAGCTGGCCGTTCTCGTCATAGGCGCAGTTTTCCAAAAGCGCCTGCCCGATCCCTTGGGCTAGACCGCCGTGCACCTGTCCGGTCACGATCATCGGGTTGATGATGTTGCCGAAATCATCAGCCGCGGCGAACCGTTCGATGGTCACTTTGCCTGTGTCCGGGTCCACTTCAACTTCACAGGCATAAGCCCCTGACGGATATGTGAAATTCGACGGATCGTAGAAGGCCGTTTCCTCCAGACCCGGCTCGATGTCTTCGAGAGGGTAGTTGTGGGGCACGTAGGCCGCTAGGGTCACATCGCCCCAGGCGACCGACTTGTCGGTGCCTGCGACCGAGAACGCACCGTCCTTCAACTCGATGTCCGCTTCGGAGGCTTCGAGCAGGTGGGACGCGATCTTCTTGGCCTTGTTGATGATTTTCTCGGTCGCACGGACCATAGCGGACCCGCCCACCGCGATAGAGCGGGAGCCGTAGGTGCCCATGCCCATCGGTGTGTTGGCCGTGTCGCCATGCACGATCTCGACCATGTTTTCGTCAATACCGATCATCTCGGCCACCACCTGGGCAAAGGACGTCTCGTGTCCCTGCCCGTGGCTGTGCGAGCCGGTCATCACGACCAGACCACCGGTGGCGTTGACTCGCACGGTGGCGGATTCGTAGAGACCAGCACGCGCGCCAAGCTGTCCCACGAGGTTTGACGGCGCGATGCCGCAGGCCTCGATATAGCAGTTCACACCAAGACCGCGCAGCTTGCCGTTCTTTTCGCTTTCCGCGCGGCGGGCGGCGAAGCCCTCGAAGTCACCCATCTCTTCGAGCTTGTCCATGGTACCGTGGTAGTCACCCGTGTCGTATTCGACCGCGACCGGCGTCGCATAGGGAAACTCCGTGATGAAGTTCTGGCGGCGCAGCGCGATGGGATCGACACCCAGCTCGCGCGCGGCCTTGTCCACGACGCGCTCCAGTTGGAACGTCGCCTCCGGTCGGCCCGCGCCGCGATAGGCGTCGACGGGCACAGTGTTGGTGAACACAGCCTTGACGTTCACGTAGATAAGCGGGGTTTTGTAGTTCCCGGCCATCAGCGTGCCGTGCAGCCATGTGGGCACCGATGGCGCAAAGGTAGACAGATATGCCCCCATATTGGCGTGCGTCTCCGTGCGGATCGCGGTGAAGTTGTTGTCTGCGTCCAGCGCCAGTTCGATCTTGGTCACGTGGTCACGGCCATGGGCGTCGGAGATGAACGCCTCTGTCCGCGAGGATGTCCATTTGACGGGACGGTTGCAGGCCTTGGCGGCAAAGGTGCAGAACGCCTCTTCCTGGTAGTGGAAGATCTTCGTGCCGAAACCACCACCCACGTCGGGCGCCACGACGCGCAGCTTGTGTTCCGGGATGCCGAGAACGAAGGCGCCCATCAGCAGACGGATCACATGGGGGTTTTGTGATGTGGTGTAGAGCGTCGACTCGTCCGTGCCGCGGGCATAGTCGCCGACGGCCACGCGCGGCTCCATCGGGTTGGCGACGAGGCGGTTGTTGACCAGTTCGAGCGACGTCACATGCGCCGCATCTTCGAACGCCTTGTTCACAGCGTCCTTGTTCTCTTCAACAAAGCCCCAGTCGTAGCAGAGGTTGTTGTCGAGATCGTCGTGCACCTTGGTGGCGCCGTCCTGCAGGGCCGCTTTCATGTCTACGACGGCGGGTAGCTCGTCGATGTCGACGACGATGGCTTCGGCTGCATCACGCGCTTCGGCGAGGCTGTCCGCCACGACGGCAGCGATGGGTTCGCCCACGTGGCGCACCTTGCCCTGGGCCAGGATCGGGTGGGCCGGTTCCTGCATGGGTTGGCCGTGCTTGTCGGTGACCTGCCAGCCGCAGGGAATCCCGCCCACGCCTTCAAAGTCCGAACTGGTGAAGATGCGCACCACGCCGGGCATTCCCGCCGCAGCGCTCGTGTCGATGTTCGTGATCGTTCCGTGCGCAATGTCAGAGCGCAGGAAATGCACGTAGGCTTGCCCGTGCATGTTGATGTCGTCGGTGTAGTTCCCGGCCCCTGTCAGGAACCGTACGTCCTCGCGCCGCTTGCTGCTGGCGCCGATGCCTCCGTCTTTTGGCATATTCTATTCCTCCCTGTTGGCGTGGCACGCCTCCCCGCGCGCCTGCTGACTGACAGCCCGGAAGGATATCCGGGCTGCGGAATGCTTGGGTCTATTCGGCAGCGATGGCGGTCACGTCCTGACCGGACGCCGCCATGATCGCCTTGACGATGTTGTGGTAGCCGGTGCAGCGGCAGATGTTGCCTTCAAGGTATTCCCGCACTTCCTGCTCGGACGGCTTGGGATTTTCCTTGAGCAGAGCCGCCGCCGACATCACCATGCCCGGCGTGCAGAAGCCGCATTGCAGGCCATGGTGATCTTGAAACGCCTGCTGGATGACGTTCAGCGAGCCGTCGGCGTTGGCCTGGCCTTCAATGGTCGCAACCTCGGCCCCGTCCGCCTCGATCGCCAGCATCGTACAGGACTTCACTGCCTCGCCGTCCACATGCACCACGCAGGCCCCGCATTGCGAGGTGTCGCAGCCCACATGGGTTCCTGTCAGCATCAGCTGGTCGCGCAGGAAGGACGACAGCAATGTGCGCCCCTCAACCTCGCCAGACGCAGCCTTTCCGTTCACGGTCATCGAGACCTGTGCCATGGCACCCTCCCTTTTGGCTTTTTCGCTGTTTCAGAGTTAAGCATGCGCTCAATCACTTGAGAACAGAAAACTTCGCTGCATCCGCGAAGTGCATGATCTTGCAGAGGCTTAGCTCTCGCGTGGGCGGGGACGGGTCGGGATTTCCTTGAGCAGCCCGCCCACGCCCATGTGCGAGATGTCGGCTTGCGTTAGGTCTACGCCGCAGATCAGCCGCTCCATCACCCAGTCGGCCCCGTTGAGCGCAGGCGAACGGGCGCAGCCAGGCAGGCCAATCACCGGTTTGTTGCCCAAAGTGCCGAAGAACAGCAGGTTCCCCGGATCAACGGGCATGCCGTAGGCAGTGACGTTGCCTCCCGCATCGCGCACGGCATTGGGGGCGACGTCATGCGTGTCTGACGTGGCCGACGCGGTAAGGATGAAGATGAATTCGCCCTCCGCCTGTTCAACGGCCTGCGCCAGAGGTGCATCGCGATGTGGCACTATGATGCGCGGGCTCAGCGCGATCCCGAACCGGTCGAGCCGACCGGTGAGTGCCGCGCGCCCTTTGCCGGACGGCTCAGCATTGCCGACCTGCGTTTCGATCAGGGTCGCGGTGGTATAGCGTGGAGGCAGGACGCGGATGGTGTGGGCAGCATTTGCGGTCGCAGCGTCCAGCGCCGTCTCGGCCACTGCGTAGGCGATGATCTTGATCGTGGCGATCATGGTCCCTTCGTCCACCCGGTGGAACGGGGGGACTGTGGCGATGGTGATCATCGGATCGACGCTGTTGATGGCGGCGATGCGGTCGGCGTCGAGCGCCACCACGCCCGGCCCTGTGGCGTAGAGGTTCACCCGCCCTGCCCCGGCTGCGCTGATGCGCAGACCCTGCGCGTCGGGATCGGGTGCCACGGCAGCGGCAAGCCTTTGTGCGGCGGTGTTTTCTTCGATGTCGCCGTGGTCTAGTGCGGCAACGGTGAGCGTGTCGTGCCCCGCGGCTCGGAGGTTGGCGATGTTTTCTGTGGTTAGAACCGTGCCCTTGGGCACGCGACCCGTGTTCCCGGCCAGCGAATGGGCGAGGATGGTGCCAACCGCGTCGTCCGCGCGCCGTGGGCCGAACTTCATGCGCCTTGCCTGAGGGTCGAGATCATCTGGGCGAGGATCGAAACCGCGATCTCGGGCGGGCTTGCGGCCCCTATATCGAGGCCGATGGGTCCCTTGATCCGGGCGATCTGGTCGGCGGTGAACCCTGCCTCTTCCAGCCTTGAGACTCGTTTGGCGTGGGTGCGGGTGGAGCCGAGCGCGCCGATATAGAAGGCGTCGGAGTTAAGCGCGATGTGCAGCGCGGGATCGTCCAGCTTGGGATCGTGGGTGAGCAGGACAAGGGCGGTGCGGGCGTCCACGCCAACCTCTGCAAGCGCTTCGTCTGGCCAGTCGTTGATCACGCGCTCGCCGGGAAAACGCGCTTCGGACCCGAATGCCTCGCGCGGGTCGATGATATAGGGATCGTAGCCTGCGAGTTTGGCCATGGGCACCAGCGCCTGCGCGATATGCACACCGCCCACGATGGCGAGGCGCAAGGGCGGGTTGTGGATGGCGACGAAGGTCTTGCCGTCCTCCTCCATTCCCGTGCGGTCCTTGGCAAAGCGGGCGGCGTGACCCTCGCGGTCCAGCCGCCGCTCCCAGTTTTCCGTGTCCACGACATACGCCACCTGATCGCGGAGTGCGCGCGCGGCGACGAGATTTTCGAGGAGCGCGCGCGGCATGGCTGCGCCCACGGGTTCCACCAGGATCTTGATCGTGCCGCCACAGGCGAGGCCCACTGCGAAGGCGTCGCCATCGCTGACACCATATTCCAGCAACCGCGGCGCGCCATCCTCCAGCGCTTCCATCGCCTCGACCACCACGGCACCCTCGACACAGCCGCCCGAGACGGAGCCCATCATGTCGCCATCCCCCGATACGACCATCTGAGCACCCGCACGGCGGGGCGCGCTGCCCCAGGTCTCGATCACCGTGGCAAGGGCCGCGCCCTTGCCCGCCTTGACCCACTCGAGTGCCTGTTCTGGTGCGGTTTCAACCGACGGCATATCGCGTTCCACTCTCTGCTGATCTCATCCCGGGCAAATCGTAGTCACGGCGCTGAACAGAAGACAACCCCGCCTTAAGCACATGTCCCTGCGCGTGCTTCTGCTTGCACGCCCCGGACCTGCGGCCTACATCTTGGATCAAGACCTGCCGGAGACACCATTCATGCCCATGCAAGCGCAAGAGATCGAAGATTTGATCCGCGAGAGCTTTCCAGATGCCAAGATCACCATCACCGACCTTGCCGGTGACGGGAATCATTATTCGGCGGAGGTGATCGACGCCTCATTCGAGGGCATGAACCGGGTGCAGCAGCACCGGGCGGTGACCAAGGCGCTCAAGGGCAAGATGGATGGCAGCCATGGAGAGCTGCACGCGCTGGCCCTGACGACCAAGGCACCCTGATGGCGCTGCTATCCCTGATCCAGCGCGCGTTCACGCGGCAGGGGCGACGCCCCTTGGCAGCGCGCCGTCCGGATCGAGGGGAGATGGGCCAGACACGCTCCGTTCCGCTGGGTATGGAGGCTGTGGATATGGACCTGGTCGACAAGGTCAACCGGCGCAATGATGCGCTGGAGCGGGTCGCGACCATACGGACGGGTGGGCGCACTAACAGCTTTGCGGGGCGCGCCAGCACCCATGTGGACGCCATGCCCGAAGACGAAACTTATGCCGCGCGGTTCCACCGCGCCTTCCAGAAGAAAGGCAAATGACATGACCGACGCTGCAAGCCGGATCACCGAAACCATCAAGGACAACCCCGTGGTGCTGTATATGAAAGGCACCAAGTCCATGCCCCAATGCGGCTTTTCCAGCCGCGTGGCAGGTGTACTGAACTATATGGGCGTGGACTTCACGGATGTGAACGTTCTGGCCGATGAGGAAATCCGTCAGGGGATCAAGGACTTCTCCGACTGGCCCACCATCCCGCAGCTTTACGTCAAGGGCGAGTTCGTGGGTGGCTGTGACATCATCACAGAGATGACCCTGTCGGGAGAACTGGACACACTCTTCGACGAAAACGGCGTGACCTATGACAAGGATGCCGCCGACAAGATCCGCGAAGCCAACGGCTGAGGCCGGGCGCGGCGCGGGGCACCTGCGCCTTACGAAGAATGAAACAAGCCGCGTCCCATAGGGGCGCGGCTTTCCTTTGGATCAGAGCTGAGCTGCGCGCCTAGCTGGCAGTCTTTTCCTCGACCTCTGCCGCCAGCGCTTCGGCACGCGCGGCCAGCTCGGCCAGCGTTTCTGTCACCGCTTGCGGGACAACCGGCACTTCGATCCGTTCCGGTTCGGGCGCGCCCATATTGCGCAGGCCCTCCAGCTCGGCCTCACGCTCGGCCAACTTGCCTTCGACCTCTGCCACGCGATCCTCGACGCTCGCCGTCTTGTCGGCCAGCATCAGGCCAGCCATCAGGAGCATCCGTGCCTCGGGCATCCGACCCGCCTGATCCGCAAGGATTTGCGCTTCGTCGTCCAGCATCTTGGCCGCGGCGTGCAAATAGCTTTCCTCGCCCTCCTGACAGGCCACCTGGAACGGGCGGCCACCGATGGAAATCGTAACCTCAGGCATCGGCGTCCTCCTCTTCCGGGGCTTCAAGCTGATCGAGCAGCGGTGTCAGCGCGCTGATGATGCTGCTCGCCTCGGCCACATCGGCGGCGCGGGCGGCGCGCAGCCCCTCAAGCTCAGCCATCATGGACGTGTTGATGAGATGCGGCTCGCCCACACCTTCCTCGTTCGCGGTGCGCAGGGCCGCATTTGACTCGCGCAATTGTTCGTTGGCCTTGCGCAGGCGCTGCAACTCCAAGTCCAATTCCTCGACCTGCGCGCGGGCGGCGTCGGCAGCCACTTTTGCCTCGGCGGCGGCGTTTTCCTGGCTTTCGGACAGCTGCCGCACCCGCTCGGTCAGCTGCGCGTTGGCAACTTTTTCATCGTCCAGGGCCGCCTGCAGCGCTGCCGTATCTTCGGCCCCGGCGGCGTCCAGCCCACCCAGACCGGTGGCAATCCGGTCCATCGCGGCGGTGAGCCGCTGTTGCAATCCGTCGATGTCACTCATGTGCGGTGCCTGTCCCCTTGTTCTTTTTGCACTCTGGCGCGTCCCGTCCCCCCAGACGGCACGCATCGAATCGATTTCGCGTCTGGTTAAGCGGAAGTCTATCCAAAGCGGTTCCGAAATGCGCCCCCCTTTGCGATCAACCACTTGGCGGGCGGCGTTGAAGTCGCGCATCACCGCCGACACCCATGCGCGCTATTTTGCCGGAACGGACGACCTTGATCTTTGGCCTTTGCCTGATATGCAGCGCCAAACCCATATTCCAAAGGACGATCATGCCCCTGGATCTTACTGCCCTTCGCACCGCCCACCCTGACCACTGGTCCAAGGCCACCGCTATCCGCGCTCTGACCCTTGATGCCGTCGCTGCCGCCAATTCGGGCCACTCCGGCATGCCCATGGGAATGGCCGATGTGGCGACCGTGCTGTTTGAAAAGCATCTGAAGTTTGACGCCAAGGCCCCCGACTGGCCCGACCGCGACCGCTTTATCCTGTCGGCGGGCCACGGCTCCATGCTGCTGTATTCCCTGCTGCACCTGACCGGCTACGAGGACATGACGCTGGAGCAGGTCAAGAACTTCCGCCAGTGGGGTGCTATCACCGCAGGTCACCCGGAATACGGCCATGCCAAGGGGATCGAGACCACCACCGGCCCGCTCGGTCAGGGTATTTCCAACGCTGTGGGTTTTGCCATGGCCGAAGAGATCCTGCGCGCGCAATACGGCAAGAAGGTCGTCGATCACTATACCTATGTCATCGCTGGTGACGGCTGTCTGATGGAAGGCGTAAGTCAGGAAGCGATCACATTGGCCGGTCGTCACCAACTGGGCAAGCTGATTGTCTTCTGGGACAACAACAACATCACCATCGACGGCCCCGTGACGCTGGCCGACACCACCGATCAGCCCATGCGCTTCAAATCCGCAGGCTGGGCGGTGATCGAAATCGACGGCCATGATCCCGAGGCCATTGACGCCGCGATCACCAAGGCGAAGACGCAGAAAAAGCCGACGATGATCGCCTGCAAGACCCACATCGCGCTGGGTCACGCAGCACAGGACACGTCCAAGGGTCACGGTGCGCTGACCGATGCCAACCAGATGGCCGATGCAAAGGCGGCTTATGGCTGGACCACCGGCCCGTTTGACGTGCCCGCCGACGTCAAGGCCGCGTGGGAGGCCATCGGCACACGCGGCACGGACGACCGCAAGGCTTGGGAAGAGCGCTTCGCTTCTATCTCGGGCGCGAAACAAGCGCTGTTCAACCGCACCCTCGCCCGCGAGGTGCCGAAGAAACTGTCGGCGACTGTCAAAGCGTTCAAGAAACAGATGTCGGAAAGCGCGCCCAAACTGGCGACCCGTGCCGCATCGGAAAAGGCGCTGGAAGTCATCAACCCGATCATGCCGGAAACAGTGGGCGGCTCGGCCGACCTGACCGGATCGAACAACACCAAGACGGGTGATCTGGGCGTGTTCGACACCGACAACCGCGGCGGGCGCTACATCTACTGGGGCATCCGCGAGCATGGCATGGCTGCCGCCATGAACGGCATGGCCCTGCATGGTGGTCTGCGCCCCTATGGCGGGACGTTCATGTGCTTCACCGACTACGCCCGCCCTGCCATGCGTCTGGCGGCATTGATGAAGATCCCAACGGTATTCGTCATGACCCATGACAGCATCGGTCTGGGCGAAGATGGCCCCACGCACCAGCCGGTCGAGCATCTGGCGATCAGCCGGGCGACACCCAACACGATGGTGTTCCGTCCTGCCGACGCGGTGGAAACAGCCGAAAGCTGGGAACTGGCGTTGTCTTCGACGGAAACCCCGTCGGTGCTGTCGCTCACCCGTCAGGGCCTGCCCACTGTGCGGACCGAGCACAAGCTGAAGAATATGACGGCGCAGGGCGCTTACGTGCTGGCCGAAGCCGAAGGCAAGCGTCAGGTGATCCTGATCGCCTCGGGTTCCGAGGTTTCCATCGCGATGGAAGCACGCGCGAAGCTGCAAGAGGCCGGGATTGGCACGCGCGTCGTGTCGATGCCGTGCATGGAGCTTTTTGCGCAGCAGGACGAAAGCTACCGTCGCAAGGTGTTGCCTGCGGGTCCTGTGCGCGTCGGCATCGAAGCCGCTGTGCGTCAGGGCTGGGACCGCTGGTTGCTGGGCGAGCGCGGCAAAGCCAACAAAGCTGATTTCGTGGGCATGGATGACTTCGGCGCCTCGGCCCCGGCAAATGTGCTGTTCGAAAAGTTCGAAATCACGACTGAGGCGGTTGTACGGCGGGTAAACGCACTTATTTAACCTCTGGGTATGGAAGAACTCGGCTAGTACGCGCGGACGCGGTAGACCAGCACTGGTTTGCCGCCTCCGGTGTCGTATATGCTTTAACGCAGGTCTTTTATGCCAGGCATTCTCATCATTTCTGTTTTTGTAGGTGCGATCGCCGCAGCGATCGTGTTGGTTCTAGGAAGCAGCTGGTGGGTCGCCTTGCTGGTCTACTCTTTGGCTGGGGCACTGGCTATGCTTGGCTTGGCCATTGCTTTGGCGGGCCGGGGCACAGACGAAAGCTCTCCCGAAGTCAAAAAAGTACCAAGCCGCCGGACAGAACTCACCCTGGCGGTGAAGACTGCCAAGCGCAGGACAAAGCCGCACGTGGAGGCCATCGACTGACCTCCACGGTATTGGGTTGTGGGAAGCGCGATCTCTGGGGTGGCTATGTGCGGGACAGTTTGGCCCCTAGCCCACGCCAGACGGGTGTAATCACCTTCTCTCCCACCGGGATCAATACAAAGCCAATGGCAAGACCCATCAAACCATGTAGCGCGGCTTTGATACACCAGACGGCCGTGCCAGATGCGCCGCCGATGGACTTTGCTATGCCATAGATGACGTCTTCTGGCCCATGCCAACCCATCTGTGCGAGACCGTGCACGATGATCTCACCCCCGACCCAGAGCATGGCCGCCGTGCCCACAATGGTCAGTAGCTTCATGAAACCAGGCATGACTTTAACGATCCCACGCCCCAAGGCCCGGATCAGCCCGATGCGCCCGTTCTGTGCCATCGCGAGACCCGCATCATCCGCCTTCACGATCAGCGCGACGGAACCATAGACAGCCACGGTGATCATGATGGCAACCGTTGCAAGCGTGGCGGCTTCCATCCAGAAGTTGCTTTCAGGGATCGCAGCCAGCGATATCGTCATGATCTCGGCCGACAGGATGAAATCGGTCTTGATGGCACCTTTGGCCTTTTGCTCTTCCAGATGTGCCGGATCCTCGATCTCGTTCTCTTTGCCCTCATAGTCCTCGTGCCCGTGCCCCCAGCCCAGAACGTGGGCAACCTTTTCCGCACCTTCAAAGCAGAGATAGGAACCGCCCAACATCAGTAGGGGCGGAATGGCCCCGGGCGCAAAATTCGACAGCAGAAGGCCCACCGGTAACAAAAACACCAGCTTGTTCTTGAACGACCCCTTGGCGATGCGCCAGATGATGGGCAACTCGCGATCGGCGGAAAAGCCGTGGACGTATTTCGGCGTCACGGCAGCATCGTCAATCACCGCCCCGGCTGCTTTGGAACCCGCCTTGGCTGCCTGACCGATCACGTCATCGACCGATGCGGCGGCCACTTTGGCGATTCCCGCAACATCATCCAAAAGAGCCAAAAGTCCGCTCATTCCGCCTGTCCCTTCACCTGGTTGTTACGTTAGCGCATAACACAGCCCAAACGTTCCGCATACTGTTAGCGCGAACTGCATACGATGGAACACGTTTATCGCTAACACTTTGATTTTCTGCTGATTTCCCCCTTCTCACGCTGCAGTGCGGCGGTTATCTACCCCGCAACAGTTTAACTGCCCCAGCGGAAGGACAACCGGGACCATGACCATCAAAGTCGGAATTAACGGGTTTGGACGCATCGGGCGTTGCACTCTCAGCCACATCGCCACATCGCTGCGCAACGACATCGACGTCGTCGCCGTGAACGCCACTGGCCCGCTTGAGACTGCAGCCCACCTGATCAAATACGACAGCGTGCATGGCCGGTTCCCGAACGAAGTCAAACTGACCAACGACACCATGGATCTGGGTCGCGGACCGATCCGCATGATGTCGACCTACGATATGAACGAGCTGGACTGGACCGGCGTTGACGTGGTGCTGGAATGCACGGGCAAGTTCAACGATGGCAAAAAAGCCAAGGTTCATTTCGAGCGCGGCGCCAGGAAGGTGCTACTGTCTGCCCCGGGCAAAAACGTTGATAAGACCGTTGTCTTCGGCGTGAACGACGAACAGCTCGCTGCCAATGATCGCATGATCTCGAACGGGTCGTGCACCACGAACTGTCTGGCCCCGCTGGCCAAGGTGCTGGACCGCGCCGTGGGCATCGAGCGCGGTGTGATGACCACCATTCACAGCTACACCGGTGACCAGCCGACGCTGGATCGCCGTCACAATGACCTCTACCGCGCCCGCGCGGCCGCGATGGCGATGATCCCAACCTCGACCGGGGCGGCCAAGGCGTTGGGGGAAGTTCTGCCCAACCTCGCAGGCAAGCTCGACGGTACAGCGATGCGCGTGCCCACCCCGAATGTGAGCGCCGTGGACCTGACGTTTGAAGCGTCCCGCGACGTGACCGCAGAAGAGGTCAACGCCGCCGTGGCCGAAGCCGCCGCTGGCCCCATGGGCCGCGTGCTGGCTTATGATGACGAACAGAAGGTCAGCATCGACTTCAACCACACCGAACACTCGTCGATCTTTGCCCCTGACCAGACCAAGGTGGTGGGCGACCGGCTGGTGCGCGTGCTGGCCTGGTACGACAATGAATGGGCATTCTCGATCCGCATGGCCGATGTGGCCGTTGCGATGGGTCGGCTGACCTGATCCACGTCACAACTTGCAAGCAAAGGGCGGGGCTGGCACAACAGCCCTGCCCTTTTCTTTTGTGACGCCGCCAATGACCAACAGCATTGCCCTTGTTCTTGCCCTGCTGATCATCGGTGCGATCACTGCGGATGTTATGCTCTATGGCACAGAGCATCTGATTTTCCTGGGCAAGCGCTTTGCTGAACTGCTGGAATGGATCGCCTTCTGGCGCTGATCCCCATCGTTGATGTTGCAGGATCGTGACCGGCATTCCCGGTTGACAATACCGCTGCTATGCATTTGTTAGCGGTAACGGCGCACGCCTCGCACCTTGGGGCCGCGTTCAGACAGCATTCTGACACCAGACATGGGGGACACCATGGCCATCAAAGTAGCAATCAACGGCTTCGGGCGCATCGGGCGCAACGTTCTGCGCGCGATCGTGGAAAGCGGTCGTACGGATATCGAGGTGGTCGCGATCAACGACCTCGGCCCGGTCGAGACCAACGCGCACCTGCTGCAATATGACAGCGTGCATGGCCGTTTCCCCGCAAAGGTGACCGTTTCGGGCGACAGCATCGACGTGGGCCACGGGCCCATCAAGGTCACGGCAGAGCGCAATCCGGCAGACCTGCCCTGGGGCCATGTTGACATCGTCATGGAATGCACCGGCATCTTCACCTCGAAAGAGGCCTGCCAGGCGCATCTGGAAAACGGATCGAGCCGCGTGCTGATCTCTGCCCCTGGTAAGGAAGCCGACAAGACGATTGTGTATGGTGTGAACCATGACAGCCTGACGGGCGATGATATTGTCGTATCGAACGCCTCGTGCACCACGAACTGCCTGACGCCGGTGGCGAAGGTCCTGCAAGACCAGTTCGGCATCAAGCGCGGGTTTATGACGACTGTGCACAGCTACACGGGCGACCAACCTACGCTGGATACGATGCACAAGGATCTCTACCGCGCCCGTGCCGCAGCGATGAGCATGATCCCCACCTCCACCGGCGCTGCCAAAGCTGTCGGCCTTGTGATGCCGGAACTGAACGGCAAGCTCGACGGTGTCGCCATTCGCGTGCCCACGCCCAACGTGTCTTGCGTTGACCTGACGGTCGAGGTGAATGGCGACGTCACGGCAGAGCAAATCAACGCCGCCATGTCCGAGGCTGCCGCCGCTGGCCCGCTGAAAGGTGTTCTTGGCGTAACGGACGCGAAACTGGTGTCCATGGACTTCAACCACGACCCGCATTCGTCAATCTTTGCCACCGACCAGACCAAGGTGATGGACGGCAACATGGTCCGCATCCTGTCGTGGTACGACAATGAATGGGGTTTCTCGAACCGGATGGCTGACACAGCGGTTGAGATGGGCAAGTACCTCTAAGCCATTGAAACTTTGATGAAAGGGCGTCTCTCTGAGGCGCCCTTTTTCTTTGCTCACGCTAGTGTGCATCAAATAAATAAATGATGCACATGCTGATCTTATCTCATTCCCGCGCGGCACAGGTGGCCTATCAGGATCTGTTGCGCCTGCACCTCGATGACCGCGCCGCCGATCTGATCGGCAGCGTCGTCTTTACGACCGCCTCCGCATGGGGACCGAGATGAAGGCGCGCTATCTGGGCGAAGACACGCCCGAGCTGCGCGCACGTCTGGACCGCGCCACCGCCCTCAAAGCCGAGGCTGACACCCGGCGCAAGAGCATGGCCCGCCTCGCCCGGGTGCTGCGGGCCGAGGGGTTCATCACCACCGACCGCGACACCGGGTCGCTTCTGGGCGCCTTTGCGCGGGCGGGCCTGTTCCGCCTGGGCGGCACGATGATCGGCACTGGTGCCTATGCGCTCTACCAGGGTGAGTTGGGCGTCCGCTTTGATACGGACGAGTTGGCGCAGACCGGCGACATCGACTTTGCCAGCTTTGAACGATTGTCCTTGGCGCTTGATGACCGTGTCGAGGCGCAGCCGAACGATATCCTGGGCGCGCTGAAATTCGACCCGGTGCCCGGCGTGACGGATACGCAGGTCTGGCGCTGGCGGCAAAGCCACGGCACGGCCATGGTCGAATTCCTGACCCCCACCTTTGGCGACGAAACGGTCAAGGCGCTGCCTGCCTTGGGTGTAAGTGCGCAGGCATTAAACTACCTCAACTATCTGATTTCAGACCCTATTCATGCGATTGCGCTTTACCGCTCGGGCATCCTTGTCAAAGTGCCCCGCCCCGAGAAATACGCCATTCACAAGCTGATCGTGGCAGACCGCCGCCGTGACTGGCCGGATCAGTTCAAGGCGCGCAAGGACCGCGCGCAAGCCGAGTTTCTGATTGACGTTATGGCGCAGGATCGACCGGACGATCTGCGCGAGGCATATGAGGACGCGCTGGACCGTGGCCCGCGCTGGCGGCAACGGATTGAGGCCACTCTGAACCGAATGCCCGCCACAGCGAAGATCTTACAGGATTTAGGCTAGACGGAGTGTCTTAGGCGAACTGCTCTTTCAAAGCGTCGTTCACAAGTGGTGTCACGAACTTGCTGACATCCCCACCAAGCCGCGCGATTTCCTTCACCAGCTTGGATGCAATCGCCTGATGCTCGGCCTCAGCCATCAGGAACACGGTTTCGATGCTGTCATCCAGCCGCCGGTTCATGCCGACCATCTGGAATTCATATTCAAAGTCCGCCACAGCGCGCAGACCACGGAAAATGAATTGCGCACCGACATCACGGGCGCAGTCGATCAGCAGGTTTTCAAAGGGATGCGCGACGATCTCAGTGCCCGTCTGCGCACTTAGCTTCGCGCACTCGGCTTCGATCATGGCAACACGCTCTTCCAGTGAAAACAGCGGTCCCTTGTCGCGATTGATGGCCACGCCGATGACCAGGCGATCCACCATGGGGCTGGCTCGGCGGATGATGTCGATATGCCCAAGCGTGATGGGATCAAAGGTGCCAGGGTATAGGCCGATGCGCATGGGGCGGCTCCGTCAGTCGTCGTGGCCGCAATGCAGCATTTCACGCCCGCGATTGCAAGCAGGCAGGACGCAGACGTCTGGTCAGTAGCCCATGATCATGCCCTGCAGGGCATCCTTCTCCATCGACAGCTCGGTCAACCGTGCCTTGACCACGTCACCGATGGTGATCAGGCCCACCAACTGCCCGTCTTCGACAACCGGCATATGGCGGAACCGGCGCTCCGTCATTGTGGCCAGCACCGCGTCCGCGTCGTCGTCGCGACTGCACGTCACCAACTGCGTCGTCATATAGGCATCAACCGGGTCCATCAGCACCGTGCCTCCCTTTTTCGCAAGCACGCGCACAATGTCGCGTTCGGACAGGATGCCATCGGCGGTCTGCCCATCCCCCGATACAACAACGGTCCCGATCCTGCGCTCGGCAAGGATTTTCGCCGCCTCAGACACTTTCGTGCCCGGTGTAACGCTCACGACGGCATCATCGGATTTGGACTTGAGAATCTGGTGCACAAGCATGTCTTCGGACCTCGCAACTCTGGGCTGTACCCCAGCGTCCGCCGCCAACAGGCCTTCTGTCAAGAGTATGCAGGGGGTACGGCAATCTACCGCCGGTTGAAATTTATGAACTCTATCAACAGATCCTGAGCGAGATTACGAAGCATATCCGCCCAGTAAGTCCTTACTTTTAAACTAGATAAGACCTTCGAGCCGCATAACCTCCGTCCGGACCGCATGCACAAGCAACTCGGCCACACGGTTCAACCGCGCATCGCGCGTATCTGACTGGTGCCGGATCAGATAAAAGCTTCGTGAAAGCGAGAAGTCCCCGTTCAGAACACGACGCAGTCCCGGGGCAAAGGGCAGCGCAAAGTCATGGACCACGCCGACCCCACCTCCCTGTCGCAGCATGTTCAGCTGAACCGCCACCGAGTTCGAAGCAAGGGCGACGCGCGACACGCCTGCATCAGCCAGATAGTCCAACTCGCGGTCAAAGATCATGTCGGGAATGTAGCCCACCACGCGGTGGTGGTGCAGATCGTCCAGCGCATCCAGCGGTGGCGCATCTGCAAGATAGCTCTGGCTCGCTGCAAAATGCAGGCGGTAGTCAGTGATCCGCTGCACAGTCAGTTGCCCGGCCGTCGGTGCACTGACCCCAATCGCCAGATCCGCCTCGCGCCGCGACAGGTTAAACACACGCGGCAAGGCGACGATCTGGATGTCCAAACCCGGATGCTCCCCTGCCAGCGCTGCACAGACCTGCGGCAGCACGTAGTTGGCACAGCCGTCCGGCGCACCAATGCGGACTTGCCCCGTCAGCCCTGCGTCCACCTCTGCTTGCCCTGCCCCAGCGATCCCTTCAGTGGCGGCGCGCAGTGCAACCTCTGCCGCCTCGGCCCGGTCGCGCAGACGCACCCCCGCTTCGGTCAGCGCGTAGCCTTGCGGGGACTTGCGAAAAAGAACGACATCAAGATCCCGTTCAAGCCTAGCCACCCGACGCCCGAGGGTCGCGGCATCCTTGCGCACCGCCTTGGCCGCTGCCGACAGTGTTTCGGCACGCGCCACCGCAAGAAACAGGCGCAGATCATCCCAATGCGGCGGCATATAAGCCCCTCCACCATGCAAAAATGCAGAACCATTTTGCCCAACTGCATCTTTTACACGGTATTTTGCAAGACTATCCTACGCCCAACAGCGATCAGGAGGAACCCATGCAAGAGCTTTCCCACTACATCGACGGCGCCCATGTCAGCGGCACATCAGGCCGTTTCGCCGACGTGATGAACCCCGCTACGGGCGAGGTGCAGGCCCGCGTCCCGCTCGCGTCTACAGAGGAGGTCGCCAAGGCAATCGAGATCGCAGCCAAAGCCCAACCCGCATGGGCCGCAACCAACCCGCAGCGCCGGGCGCGTGTGCTGATGAAGTTCGTGAGCCTCCTCAACCGCGACATGGACAAGCTGGCCGAGGCGCTGAGCCGCGAGCACGGCAAGACGTTGCCCGATGCCGCCGGTGACGTGCAGCGGGGCCTTGAGGTAGTGGAATACTGCATCGGCGCGCCGCATCTGTTGAAGGGTGAATATACCGACAGCGCGGGCACCGGCATCGACATGTACTCCATGCGTCAGCCGCTGGGTGTGACGGCAGGCATCACGCCATTCAACTTCCCCGCAATGATCCCGATGTGGATGTTTGCGCCCGCAATCGCCTGCGGCAATGCCTTCATCCTCAAGCCGTCCGAACGCGACCCGTCTGTGCCCCTGATGCTCGCAGAACTTATGGAAGAAGCGGGCCTGCCCAAGGGCATCCTGCAAGTGGTGAACGGCGACAAGGAAGCGGTGGACGCCCTGCTGCACCATGACGTCGTGCAGTCCATCGGTTTTGTGGGATCCACCCCGATCGCTGAATACATCTACGCCACAGGATGCGCGAACGGGAAGAGGGTGCAGTGCTTTGGCGGGGCCAAGAACCACATGATCGTCATGCCCGACGCAGACATGGACCAAGCGGCAGATGCGCTGGTTGGGGCGGGCTATGGTGCGGCGGGCGAGCGCTGCATGGCGATCTCGGTCGCTGTCCCTGTGGGCGACGAAACCGCCGACCGCTTGATCGAAAAACTGGTGCCCCGCATCGAAAAGCTCAAGGTTGGCCCCTACACCGCCGGCAACGACGTAGACTACGGCCCTGTGGTGACAGCGGCGGCCAAGGCCAACATCGAACGGCTGGTGGAAACCGGCGTCGATCAGGGCGCGGAACTGGTGGTCGATGGGCGCGACTTCAAACTGCAAGGTTACGAAGACGGCTATTTCGTTGGCCCGCACCTCTTCGACAAAGTCACAAAGGACATGGACATCTACAAGACCGAGATTTTCGGCCCTGTCCTGTCCACCGTCCGAGCGCAAACCTACGAAGAAGCCATCGGCCTCGCCATGGACCACGAATACGGCAACGGCACCGCCATTTTCACCCGTGACGGCGACACGGCACGCGATTTCGCGAACCGCATCAACATCGGCATGGTCGGGATCAACGTGCCGATCCCGGTTCCGCTCGCCTACCACACGTTCGGCGGCTGGAAAAAATCCGTGTTCGGCGATCTGAATCAACACGGTCCTGACGCATTTAAGTTCTATACGCGCACCAAGACCGTGACGGCCCGGTGGCCGTCAGGTATTAAGGAAGGTGGAGAATTCTCGATCCCCGTTATGGAGTAAAATGCCAGTACAGTTCCGTATCCTGCCGAACCGCGGCCTCGTCGTGGTTCGGTACACCGGCCATGTGGCCATCGAAGACACGATGCGCGCCACGCGCGCCTATGTCAGCCATCCGCACTACGCCCCCGGCCAGAAGCAGTTGGTCGATTTCAGTGGCGTGACCAGCTACGAAAAGGACTATGTCCGCTTCATGCAGATGCAGGCCCAAAAGGCCGGGCGCTTTTCCAGCTCACGTATGCAATCGCTTGTTGTCTACATCGCGCCCAGCCCGATCAGCCAGGAATTGGCGTCGCTGTTCTTCAAGTCGTGGAATGATGTGCACGCCGTTGTTCCCATTGTTCAAGACTGCGAGATCGAGGCCCTGACCCTGCTGGGCGAGGCGGACGAGACGGTGGATACGTTGCTGACGCCCGCGGCCGGGCGACAGGCCTTGCAATAGTCCTGCAAACATCGGAATTTAACGTGCGTTCAATTCAAGGCATGGCGCGACGGGAGGGACCATGGATTTCGCACTGACCGAGGAACAAACGGCAATTTTTGACATGGCCTACGCTTTTGGTCAGTCGGAAATTGCCCCTCATGCGCGCGACTGGGAAGCGGCAGGCACGATCCCCAAGGATCTGTGGCCCAAGGTTGGTGAACTGGGCTTTGCATCCCTCTATGTCTCCGAAGATGCAGGCGGCGCGGATTTGTCGCGGCTCGACGCCACGCTGGTGTTCGAGGCTCTGTCGATGGCCTGCCCCTCTGTCGCCGCGTTCCTGTCGATTCATAACATGTGCGCCAAGATGCTCGACAGCTTTGCAGATGACGACCTCAAGGCGCGTGTGATGCCGGACGTACTGAGCATGAACACCGTGCTCAGCTACTGCCTGACCGAACCCGGGAGCGGCTCCGACGCCGCCGCCCTGCGCACCCGTGCGGAGCGCACGAACGAGGGCTATGTGCTTAACGGAACCAAGGCGTTCATCTCAGGCGGCGGCTATTCCGATGCGTATGTCTGTATGGTCCGCACGGGCGAAGACGGACCAAAAGGCGTCTCCACCGTCTATGTTGAAGACGGCACCGAAGGGCTGTCCTTTGGCGGGCTTGAGGACAAGATGGGTTGGAAAAGCCAGCCCACGGCCCAAGTCCAATTCGACAATTGCAACATTCCCAGCGGCAATCTGGTGGGCGAAGAGGGCTCTGGTTTCAAATATGCGATGATGGGCTTGGATGGGGGCCGCCTGAACATTGCCGCCTGTTCACTTGGTGCGGCGCAGACAGCCATCAACACGACGCTAGCCTATATGGGCGAGCGCAAAGCCTTCGGTCAGTCCATAGACCAATTCCAGGGCCTGCAATTCCGCCTCGCGGATATGGAGATCGAGTTGCAAGCCGCCCGCACCTTCCTCCGCCAGGCGGCTTGGAAACTGGACAATGACGCGCCTGATGCGACGAAGTTCTGTGCCATGGCAAAGAAATTCGTGACCGAGGCCGGATCCAAGGTCGTTGACCAATGCCTGCAACTGCACGGCGGGTATGGCTATCTGGCCGACTATGGCATCGAAAAACTGGTGCGCGACTTGCGTGTCCACCAGATCCTTGAGGGTACAAACGAAATCATGCGGGTCATCGTGGCGCGCGATATGCTGAAGAACCGATGACCGGCATCTCAATCCGTATCACTGGCCAAGCAGGCCGGATCACATTGCAGCGCCCGCAGGCGCTCAACGCCATGACCTATGAGATGTGCCTCGCTATCGAAGCGGCACTCGACACATGGCGCGACGACGACGGGATCGCGGTCGTGATACTCGATGCAGAAGGCGACCGCGCCTTCTGTTCGGGCGGGGACATCGCCGAACTCTACGCAACAGGCACCAAGGGCGACTACGCCTACGGCCAGAAGTTCTGGGCCGACGAATACCGCCTCAACCACAAGATCTTTCACTACACCAAACCTGTCATCAGCTTCCTACAGGGCTTCACAATGGGCGGCGGCGTCGGCATCGGCTGCCACGGCTCGCACCGGGTCGTGGGCGACAGCAGCCAGATCGCCATGCCTGAATGCGGCATCGGCCTTATCCCCGACGTCGGCGGCTCGCTGATGCTGGCCCTCGCCCCCGGACGCTTGGGCGAATACCTCGGCACCACGGCGGCGCGCATGAACGCCTCCGACGCGATATTTGCCGGGTTTGCCGATCACTACATTCCCGAAGCGCAGTGGCCCAACCTGATCGCCACGCTCGAAGCAATGGGCAACACCGACTGCATTGTCGAGGCGGCCACCACCCCTGCCCCCGGCCCTTTGCAAGAGGCGATGCCGGACATCGACAGACACTTTCACGGCGTGTCCCTCGGCGACGTCTTCACAACGCTCAAAGGCGAAGACAGCGACTTCGCTCGCGACACGCTCAAACGCATGGACCGCAACAGCCCGCTCGCCATGGCCTGCACGATCGAGGCGCTGAACCGCCTGCGCGGCCCCTCCCTCACGCTGGAAAAGGCGCTCGACCTCGAATACCGCTTTACCGCGCGCGCGATGGAGCATGGCGACTTTCTGGAAGGGATCCGGGCCGCCATCATCGACAAGGACCGCAATCCGCAATGGCAATACGCCGACGGGTCGGTCCCGCCCATGGCCGTCAGCAAGATGCTGATGCCACTGGGCAAAATGGCGCTTGAACTGGGAGGAACAGGCATGAAGATCGGATTTATCGGGCTGGGCAATATGGGTGCGCCCATGGCCGAAAACCTCGCCAAGGCGGGACATGAGGTGACGGGCTTTGACGTCGCTGGCACCTCTGCCGAAGGGGTCGCAGATGCGGACAGTGCGGCCGAGGCGGCGGCGGACAAGGACATCGTCATCACCATGCTACCTAACGGTGACATCCTGCGCGCCGTGGCAAATGACGTAGTCCCGGCGATGAAAGCGGGTGCAACCCTCATCGACTGCTCAACCGTCGATGTCGAAAGCGCCCGCGCCGTGGCGGCGCAGGCTGACGGGTCTGGCTTGGGCTGCGTTGACGCGCCTGTCTCAGGCGGGATCGGCGGCGCAGCGGGCGGCACGCTCACATTCATGGCAGGCGGCACCGATGCGGCCTTCAGCGCCGCCAAACCGCTCTTCGACATCATGGGCCAAAAGGCCGTGCATTGCGGCGACGCTGGCGCCGGTCAGGCGGCCAAGATCTGCAACAACATGATCCTCGGCGCCACAATGATCGCCACCTGCGAAGCCTTCGCTCTCGCTGACAAACTCGGGCTAGACCGGCAAAAAATGTTCGACGTGGTCAGCACATCCTCGGGCTATTCATGGACAATGAACGCCTACTGCCCTGCCCCCGGCGTCGGCCCGCAAAGCCCTGCCGACAACAACTACCAGCCGGGCTTCGCCGCGGAACTCATGCTCAAGGACCTCGGGCTCAGCCAGCAAGCGGCAGAGGCGGTGAACGCTGACACACCGATGGGCCAGCGCGCGCTCGAACTCTACCGCCAGTTCGTCGAGGAGGAAGGCGGAAAAGGCAGGGATTTCAGCGCCATGCTGCCCCGCTTCTCCGCCCGTGGACGCAATTGACGGCTACTTCCCGACTGTGATCAACAGCAAAACGCCAAACATCACGGGCACAAGTCCGACAGCGACGATTATCAGCGCAGGATAGCCCCACGTGGCAATCGCCAGTCCCCAGAGACTGACCAGCGCGAGCATCACGTAAAGAACACGCGCTTCAGTCCCGATCAGCGCAGGCGTGATCGTTTTGGCAACATCTTTAACGGCCTCAATTCCGCCCCACAGAAAGGATTTTTGCGGCGGCACGTGTGTGGTTGTCGAAGTCATCGAATGGGCTCTCCGTTCAGGTTTTGCCTGAGGTAAAAACCCACACCGCCCCATTGAATGCGGCATTCTGACCACAAGCGGAAAAAGGGTCAGACAGGTTGACGCAGGCACCTCAACGGCAGCGATCAGGTGTCCGGCAGGCTCACGTCCCCGCCCGAACTTATGGACACATCCGCATCCACCGGCGCGCCTTCGACATCAATGTCACCGCCACTCGATGCACGCGCGCGCAGCGTGCCGGTGATGTAGAGATCAATTTCCGACCCGCTGGACGCTTCGGCTTTCGCGTCCTTGCACTTCAGGTTTTCTGCATCAATGGACGAACCGCTAGAGGCTTCAGCCACAAGCGTGGTGCAGGTGCCACGTACATCCAGATCAGATCCAGAACTGGACCGGAGCATCACGCTCTCCACCTCAAGCCCATTCACATCAACATCGGCGCCACTGCTGGCTTTTGCATCAAAGGAACTGATGCCGGGAAAAGTGCCCGTCACCTCGACATTCACCCCGCTGCTTGCTGTGATCGACGTCAACGCCGGCATGGACACCGTCACCTCGTAACGGTCCGCCATGCCCATCAGGATCATGGACGAGTCACCCGTGCGCCAGATCTTAAGCGTGTCGCCATCCTGCTCCACGTGCAAGTGTCGCGCACGCGCTGTGCCCGACACATCGGAAACAACCCGGAACGCCTCTCCGGAATAGACATTAACCTTCACATGATTGGATGCGTCAATTTTTGAAAACCCGGACAGGTCATGCACAATTTCGCGCGCCGCCAAGGGGGACGCCAACAGCGCAGCGCTCAAGACCGACACCGTATAGCAAGGTCTCATCATCTTCACCCTCCCAACAAGATTGTAGGGGTGAGATGGCGATCCCGCGATTTACGTTCAACGCGATGCGCGGAATCACTCCGCCGCGACTTTGCGGGTCGCAAGCATCGGCTTGAGATAGCGACCGGTATGGCTTTCCGCGACCTCGGCCACGTCTTCTGGCGTACCTGTGGCAACGACCTGCCCCCCGCCATCGCCACCTTCCGGGCCAATGTCGATGATGTGATCGGCGGTTTTCACAACGTCGAGGTTATGTTCGATCACGACCACTGAATTGCCCTGATCCACCAATTCATGCAGTACTTCCAACAGCTTGCGCACGTCTTCGAAGTGCAGGCCCGTGGTGGGTTCGTCGAGGATATAGAGCGTCCGACCCGTCGACCGTTTCGACAGTTCCTTCGACAACTTCACCCGCTGCGCCTCGCCCCCGGACAAGGTCGTCGCCTGCTGGCCCACCTTGATATAGCCGAGACCCACCCGCATCAGCGCGTCCATCTTTTCGCGGATCGACGGCACCGCTTGGAAGAACTCCTGCGCGTCCTCAACTGTCATATCCAGCACATCGGCGATGGACTTGCCCTTGAACTTGATCTCAAGCGTTTCCCGGTTGTAGCGCGCGCCCTTGCAAGTCTCGCATTCAACATAGACGTCGGGTAGGAAGTGCATCTCGATTTTGATGACACCATCACCCTGGCACGCTTCGCAGCGCCCGCCCTTGACGTTGAAGCTGAAACGACCGGGCTTGTAGCCGCGCGCCTTGGCTTCGGGCAGGCCGGCAAACCAGTCACGGATCGGGGTGAAAGCGCCGGTATAGGTCGCCGGGTTGGACCTTGGCGTGCGCCCAATGGGCCGCTGGTCGATGTCGATGACCTTGTCCAGATGCTCCAGCCCCTTGATCGTTTCGCAGGGCGCAGGCGTCTGGCGCGCACCGTTCAGCTGCATGGAGGCGGTCTTGAACAGCGTCTCAATCGTCAGCGTGGACTTACCCCCACCGGACACGCCAGTTACGCAGACGAACTTGCCAAGCGGAAAGTCCACGGTCACGTTTTGCAAGTTGTTCCCGGTCGCCTTTACGACAGTCAGCTTCTTCTTGCCCTTTTTGCCCTTCCGCCGCGTGGCAGGCACCGCAATCTCTCGCTTGCCCGACAGATAGTCACCCGTGATCGACCCACTGGCAGCCAATTCCTGCGGCGTCCCCTTGGCTACAACCTCGCCGCCATGCACGCCCGCGCCCGGACCGATGTCGAACACATAATCGGCCTCGCGGATCGCCTCTTCGTCATGTTCAACCACAACAACCGTATTGCCCTGATCCCGCAAGTTCTTGAGCGTGCCGAGCAGCCGGTCATTGTCGCGCTGGTGCAACCCAATGGATGGCTCGTCCAGCACATACAGCACGCCAGTCAGTCCCGACCCAATTTGGGAGGCCAACCGGATGCGCTGGCTCTCACCACCACTTAATGTGCCACTTGAACGTGACATCGTAAGATACTCAAGACCCACGTTATTCAGGAACCCAAGACGCTCGCGGATTTCCTTCAGAATGGCGCGCGCAATCTCATTATTCTGGTCGCTCAGATGCTTCGGCACCTCCTGACACCAGGCATAGGCCTCGCGGATCGACATCTCGACCACCTGCCCCACATGGAGCAGATTGTCAGGATCATCGCGTGGCCCAATCTTCACCGCCAGCGCCTCGGGCCGCAGGCGATACCCGCCGCAATCGCCGCAAGGCCGGTTGTTCTGGTACCGCTCAAACTCCTCACGAATCCAGTTCGAATCCGTCTCGCGGTAGCGGCGTTCCATGTTGGGGATGACCCCTTCGAACACCCGCGTCACCTGATAGACACGCCCGCCCTCGTCATAGCGGAACGGGATTTCCTCATCGTGCGAGCCATACAGAAACACCTGCTGCACGTGTTTCGGCAGGTCCTTCCACTTCGTCTGCGGATCGAACTCGTAATGCTTCGCAATCGCCTCGATGGTCTGCAGGAAGTACGGCGACTTCCCCTTCCGCCACGGGGCCAAGGCCCCGTCATAAACCTTCAGGTTCTGATCCGGCACGACCAGCCGTTCATCAAAGAACAGCTCATGCCCCAACCCGTCACAGGACGGGCACGCGCCAAAAGGTGCGTTGAACGAAAAGAGACGCGGCTCGATCTCGGGGATCGTGAAGCCACTGACAGGACAAGCAAATTTCTCGGAGAAGGTCGTGCGCTCCGGCTCACCCTCACTCGGTGCCGTCTCTAGGATCGCAATCCCATCCGCCAGATCCAAAGCCGTGCGCAGCGAATCCGCCAGCCGCGTCTCAAGCCCCTCGCGCACCACGATCCGGTCCACCACCACGTCGATGTCATGGCGAAACTTCTTGTCCAGCGTCGGCGGCTCGTCCAGCTCGTAGAACGACCCGTCCACCTTCACCCGCTGGAAGCCCTGCTTGCGCAGCTCCAGAAATTCCTTGCGGTACTCGCCCTTCCGGTCCCGGATGATAGGCGCCAGCAGATAGGCGCGTGTCCCCTCCTCCATCGCCATGATGCGGTCGACCATATCCTGCACCTGCTGCGCCTCAATCGGCTTGCCAGTGGCGGGCGAATACGGCGTACCGACCCGGGCAAAGAGCAGACGCATATAGTCGTAGATTTCGGTGACAGTCCCGACGGTCGACCGGGGGTTCTTCGACGTCGTCTTCTGCTCAATCGAAATGGCGGGGCTGAGGCCGGAAATGTGATCCACATCCGGCTTCTGCATCATGTCGAGGAACTGCCGCGCATAGGCCGACAGCGATTCCACATAGCGGCGCTGCCCCTCGGCATAGATCGTGTCAAAGGCCAGGCTCGACTTGCCCGACCCGGAAAGGCCAGTGATCACAACCAGTTGGTCGCGCGGAATGTCCACGTCAATACTCTTGAGGTTATGCTCGCGCGCGCCGCGCACCTCGATATTCTTTTGCTCGGCCATGTCAGCCCCCCGGATTAACGATCTGTACATAGGTCAGATGACTTAAACAGCCAACGGAAAAATCAGAACAAGCCGTGAACATACCTCTTGCTGCCGCAACCTGTCAGGAGCGACGCGCCGCCATCCACGCGTGCGCCGCAATCCCGCACAAAAAGACGGCGATGCAGGTCCATACCAAGCCCGGAAACCCCGCCACGCTCAGCACCGCAAGCAAGGCAGGCGTGCCCAGCGTGTTGCCCAGATTGCCGGTCTGCGCCAGTCCGCCATAAGCCTGTGATTGATGCGCCGCGGTGTCGTTCAACTGCGGCACGGCGGCAAAACTCGCCCCCTGCACCAGCCCCAAGGCACCCGCCAGAGCCAAACAGGCGACGGGCAGGCCCGGCATCATCCACAGCCACAAAAGCGACGCGATGCACAGGGCAAAGCCGATCTGCACCAGCATCACGGCCGAGATGTGGCGCAGCATGTACACCCCGAATGTCAGCGACACGCCAATCGACACCAACGGCATGGCTCCAATCACCCAAGCCCGCCATTCCGGCGCAATATAGGGCGGCAGCACCGTCAGGATCGCAAGAAAACAGAACGTGTAGAACATCCACCCTGCCCCCGGTGCGGCGATCCGGGGCGAGGCGTAGATCGCCCCATGATCTCGCAGAATCCCTCCAAGCGTCAGCCGCCCCTCAGGCGGAACCTCAAGCGGGCGCAGGAACAGGCCCAGGATCACTGCAAAAACCACCAGCCAAATGGCGTGCGCCACAAAGAGCGCTGGCAATCCCATCGCATCAACCAATGGCAGGCCCAGCACAACAAGCAGTGTAAAGGCCACGGAAAAGAACGTACTCCACAGCGTCAGCGTAAATCCGCGATGCCGCTCGGCGCTCAATTGCGCGATCAGCGTAGGCGCGGCAACCACCATCGCCAGATGTGACACGCCTTCAAGCGCGCGGCTCACCAACATCCACGGCAGGCTTGGCAACGTTGCCTGAAACAGCGACAGCGCGGCCCCAACCCACAGCGCCCAAAGCATCGCGCGGCGATAGCGGATGCGGGCCACAACCAGCCCCGCAACGACGCCCAGTACGATGCCAACGAACCCGACCAACGAAACGATGAACCCCAGCGCCGCACCCGCATCAGGATACACTGCGGGAAGCTGATCAAAAATCACGGAAATCTTGGCGTATTGCCCTGCCGCACCAAGCCCCGCGCCCCAAAGGGCAAAGACAAGCGGGAATGATGTGCGGTCGGTCATGGCCAACCCGCTACGCCCGTTCGCGGGGACCCGCAAGGGCCGGTTCTGTGCATTAGTGACCTCGGGATTGCGCGCGACGCAATGCCTTCTGCGTCAACCCGCTGCTTCGAAAATCTGCACGCTTGTCACCACGCCGTTCGCGCCTGTGACACGCACCAGCACATAGCCAATGTATTGGGACCGAATGCGCTGCACCGTGTGATAGCTTGGGTCGTACTGGCATCGCCCTGCAATCATCGCTCGGCGCTCTGGTGTGGTAAAGAACGGGTCGACATTGTCCGCCATATCGCGCAGCCCGAACTTGTGCACATTGGCCCTGTCCTGCTGAATGATCCCGCAAACATCGTTCACCGGCACACCACGCGAATTGTAGGTGTCATGCGGGCTGAGCATTGCGTAATACTCGAACTGGAACTGTTGCGCTGAAGCCGGCAAAACCATCAGCCAAACCCCGACTAAGCCAACACAAACACGCCTGAAACAAAGCATCCCGTCCCCCAGAATCAAAAAAACCGATGGCTGCAGAGTAGCAACCATCGGTTTGCGTCCATACGGAAAAGCGGACGGTCTACATATGGATCACGCGATCATAGGCGTCCAGCACACTTTCATGCATCATTTCCGACAACGTCGGATGCGGGAACACGGTGTGCATCAGGTCTTCTTCCGTCGTCTCCAGGGCTTGTCCCACGACATAGCCCTGGATCAGCTCGGTCACTTCCGCGCCGATCATATGCGCACCCAGCAACTCGCCCGTTTTCTCATCAAAGATCGTCTTGATCATGCCCTCGGGCTCACCCAAAGCGATGGCCTTGCCGTTGCCGATGAACGGGAACTTGCCCACCTTGATTTTATAGCCTGCTTCCTTGGCCTTCGCCTCTGTCAGACCAACGCTGGCCACCTGCGGATGGCAATAGGTGCATCCGGCAATCGAGTTCGGCTTGATCGGATGCACGTCGTTCTTGCCTGCGATCAGCTCGGCCACCATGACGCCCTCGTGGGACGCTTTGTGTGCCAGCCAAGGCGCGCCCGCGATATCACCGATGGCAAAGATGCCCTCGACCCCGGTGCGACAATACTCGTCCGTCACAACATGGGTCCGGTCCACCTTCACGCCCAGCTTCTCAAGGTTCAACCCCTCGACATTGCCAACGATGCCCACAGCGGAAATGACAGTATCGAAGTCATGCTTCTCGACCTTACCACCCACCTCAATATGAGCGGCAACTTTGCCCTTGGCGCGATCGAGCTGCTTCACCATCGCCTTCTGCATGATCTTCATGCCCTGCTTTTCAAAGGCTTTCTTGGCAAAGGCGCTGATCTCAGCATCCTCGACCGGCAGCACTCGGTCCATAACCTCAACCACGGTCGTGTCCGCGCCCAGCGTATTGTAGAAGCTGGCGAATTCGATACCGATGGCGCCCGATCCGATCACCAGCAGCTTTTTCGGCATCCGCTTCGGCGTCAGCGCCGCCTTGTAGGTCCAGACCAACTCGCCATCCGCCTCAAGCCCCGGCAATTCACGCGCCCGCGCGCCGGTGGCGAGGATGATGTTCTTGGCCATCAGCTCTTCGGTGCCTTTGTCGGTCTTCACCGACACCTTGCCCTTGGACGGGATCGTGCCCTCGCCCATGATAACGGTCACCTTGTTCTTCTTCAGCAGGTGCTGCACGCCGCCGGACAACTGCCCCGCCACCTTGCGCGAGCGATCCACGACAGCGTCCAGATCATAGTCGATGCCATCCGCCTTCAGGCCAAACTCCTTGGCCCGGTGCATCAGGTGGAACACTTCCGACGACCGCAGCATCGCCTTGGTCGGGATACAGCCCCAGTTCAGGCAAATCCCGCCCAGGTGCTCACGCTCCACAACGCAGGTGCTCAAGCCCAATTGCGCGGCCCGGATGGCGGCCACATAGCCCCCGGGGCCAGAGCCGATGATCACCACATCAAAGGATTTCGCTGCCATATCAAGCTCCTCGCCAAGCACTGCGTCAAAACTAGTTTACCGTTAAACTATTTCTGAGCAATAAACTATTTCTGAGCAAGCCACAACGAAAGCCGAGCGCGACAAATCGACTGACGCAGGGTAAAGCCCTGCGCCAGCAACGTTTCAACGCTCAGAAAATTATCAGGCTGCCTCGGCGGCCTGTAATCCGCGCACCACCGCGCCATAGCCGCCCGCATCCAGATGCGCTTTCTCCGCCGCAGTGGTGGCGCGCCCCAACATGACGTTCCGATGCGGAAAACGACCAAAGCGGCGGATCACCTCGCGATGCGCGCGCGCATGAAGCAGGAACTCAGCATCATTCATCCGCTCACAGATCAGCCGCACCGCGCGGTCCTGATCACAGGCATTCTCCGAATGCTCCAGCGGCATGTAGAAGAACTGGCGTGCCGGGGGATCGATGCGCATGTCCCAGCCCTTGGCGATGGCCGACTTGGCAGCGGCGAGCGCCGCCTTGTCGGTAGAAAATGATGCCGCATTATCGCGGAACATGTTGCGCGGGAACTGGTCGGTCAGGATGATATAGGCCAGCGCGCCAGACGGATAGGTCAGCCAAAGCGCGAACTTACCCTCGGTCGCCGCCTTCCAGGTCGGGCCAAAACGGTCCCGTATCTCCTGGTCAAATGCGGGATCGGATTTGAACCAATCCTCCGGACCGCACTCGTCCAGCCAGAACCTCAATATATCGTCCGGACCCACCATGGCTTTTCTCTCCCTGCCCATGTCCTGCCAAAAAAGCGTTACACAGTTTACGTTGGGTCCCAAATCACGAAATACAACAGGTGCGACATATTACGCGGCCCGGTTGTCGTCTTCGCCCTCCAGGTCCGTCTCGATGGCGTATTCTTGGGCAATCTCCATCGCCACCGGGGTGGTCGTGGCCTGCGACATGACCACATACGCGCCCGTCTCATCCACAGGCACAGTGGCCCGCTGCGTCGTCCGATAGGCGGCATAAGCCACAAGCGCGGCAAAGAGCACACCGGTGAACATGTAGAACCCTGACGGCCCCACACTCTCCATCAACGCGCCCACAATCAGCGGGCCAAAAACAGCACCCAACCCGTTAATAAATACCAACCCGCCCGAGGCCGCCGCCATATCGTCGTGATCCAGAAAGTCGTTCGTGTGCGCCAGCAGCAGCGAATAGAGCGGGTTCGACATGCCCCCCACCACAAAGGCCGACACAAGCAGCATCGCAAAGTTGCCGCCCAGGATCAGCCCAATCACCGACCCCACCCCGCCAACAGCAGCCACGATCAGGATCAGCACACGGCGGTCCATCCGATCCGAAATCCACCCGATGGGATATTGCAGCACCACCGCCCCGATAAAAAAGGTCGATACAAAGGCCGAGATTTGCGCCACACTCAGCCCCGCTGCCGTACCATAAACCGCCGCCATCCCAAACTGCGCGGCAAAGACACCACCCAGCAGGAACATGCCCACACAGCCCAGCGGCGAATAGCCGACCAGCTCGCGCAGCGTCATCGGCTTTGTCGTGTCAAAGGCGGGCACCGGGCTGATGGACAGCAGAATGGGCGTGATCGCCAGCGACACCAGCACTGAAGGAATAACAAACAGGATAAAGCCCGACGGATCAGCGGTCAGCAGCAGGTACTGGCTGATCACGATGCCCGTCGTCTGCACGATCATGTAAAGCGATAGCGCCTTGCCCCGGTTCGAGTTGTCAGCGGCATCGTTCAGCCAGCTCTCGGCCGTCACGTACACCGCAGAAAAGCAAAACCCGATCACGACCCGCCCCACGGTCCAGGCCCAAGGATCGGCAAAGGTTGGGTACAGGATCATCACGGCCGAGATCAACGAAGCCAAGGCCGCAAACACCCGCACATGCCCCACCCGCTGGATCATCCGCGGTGCCATGCGGCTGCCGCCAAGAAAGCCAAGGAAATAGGCCGACATCACAATCGACATCTCGGCGGTCGAGAACCCCTCAATTTCGCCCCGGATGCCCAGCAGCGTGCCCTGCATCCCGTTGCCAACCATCAACAGACCCATGCCAAACAAAAGCGCCCATGCGCTTGTCAGTACCTGGAACATCTCGCCAAACTCCTCGGAGGGGTGGGTTCATAATTCGCCCGTCTCAGGGGCCCCTGTCGCAGATATGTGCGACGTTCAAATGTCGGTTTCCGGTGTCACGTTTGCGGCAACAAAAGCGACGCATCACCGTAAGAGAAAAAGCGGTACTGGGATCGAACCGCGTGGTCGTAAATCGCCTTGATCCGGTCCTGCCCCATCAGCGCAGATACCAGCATCATCAGCGTCGACTTGGGTAGGTGAAAATTGGTCATCAGCCCGTCTGCCACGCGAAAGGTGAAACCGGGATAAATGAAAATGTCCGTCTCGCCCTCCCACGGGGCAATCCCGCCGTCGCGGGCCATCGTCTCGATCAGCCGCAGCGCGGTCGTCCCAACAGGAATCACCCGATTGCCGCGCGCCTTGGCCTCGGCAATATGCGTCGCTGCCTGTTCCGACACCTGCCCCCATTCGGCGTGCATCTTGTGCTGGGTGACATCATCGACCTTCACCGGCAAGAACGTCCCCGCCCCAACATGCAGGGTGACATAGGTGGTCTGAACACCCCGTTCCGCCAGCGCCGCCATCAGCGCCTCGTCAAAATGCAGCGACGCCGTAGGGGCAGCAACAGCACCCGAATTCCTGGCCCAGATCGTCTGGTAGTCGGTCTTGTCCTTGTCATCAGCGGCACGCTTTGCAGCGATATAGGGGGGCAGCGGCATCGCGCCCGCCTCGGCCAATGCGGCATCGAAATCATCGCCTGTCAGGTTGAACCGCAAATGCCCCTGCCCGTCAGCACTGCCCTCCAGCGTCGCTGACAAGTCATCGGAAAACCGCACAACCTCGCCCGGCTTCACCTTCTTCAAGGGCTTCACCAGCGCCGACCACGCGCCATCGGCGCGCGGCTCCAACAACGTTACCTCGATCCGGGCTTCGGTCAGACCCTGCGCACTTTCCCGCGCCCGTGTGCCGAACAGCCGCGCCGGGATCACCCGCGTGTCATTCAACACCAGCAGATCACCGGGGCGCAGCCAGGTCACAAGGTCCGTCACCCGCTGGTCATGGATCGCATCGCCGTCCGCCACCAACAGCCGTGCGGACGAGCGGGGCGAGGCTGGCCGCGTCGCGATCAGCGCTTCGGGCAGGTCGAAATCAAAGTCATCGAGTTTCATGCGCGCCCTCTATCCGCGCGCTCAGCGTTCATCAATACGTTGCTGACGTTCCTGCCGCCGCCGCTCTGCGTCACTTGGCCCGGGGTCCACGGGTGCAAAGGCTTCGGGCACGACCGGCGCAGGGGTTTCCCCCTCAACCCGTGGCAAATCGGGCGGTGGCGCTCGGAAAATCTCTCGAAACAGACCGGGCGTCAGCGCCGACAGCGGGTTCACCTGCACACGCGGATCTGCCGCCGGACCGCTCAGGGTATAGTTGAACCCGATCAGCCCCTCGCCTCTTCGGGTAAAGATGCTGCCGATCCCGTTGATCAGAAACAGGGGCGAGATCACGCCCTGCATGTTCAACCGCCCGCCCGCAACGTCATACACCCCGTCCATCGACAGCCCCATGGACGGCCCGGTGGCACTTGCCTGCGTCAGTGTCATGGTCGATGGGGTCAGGCGGAACGATGCGTTCACGTCGCGAAAATGGATGCCGCTGCCGCCCATCTGTTCCAGCAGTCCAACGACGCTCAACGCATTCAGAAGGGCCGCAATTGCCGGCGCATCCTGAACGCGGGTCTCCTGCACAGTCAATGTGCCGTCAAAGCCCGCCGCACCCACGGGCAACAGGGTCAGATCCAGCGTACCCCCGCGCGCTTGCCTGAGGATACGCGCCGACGCAGCAACACCGCCCGCATCGCTGGATGTGATGCGAATGGCGCTGCGCCCGTTCTGCGGCAGCACCTGCCCGCGAATGGGCGTGCCCCCGTTCACCCGCGCGGCAAAGGTGCCGTCCAGCCCGTTTGCCATGTTGAACTCACCCGACACGCCGATCAGCGCGATGGTGTCTGTGATCTGCAACCTGTCGAGGGTCAGGCTCAGCGGTCCGCCGCCCTGCTGCCCGCCGCTGCCCGCGCCCGAGCCACCAAAGTCGGCCTGGCGCAGATCAAGCGTCCCGCCCCGCACCACGACCGCAGGCGGCACGCCCCGGCCACGGCCTACCAGATCGACGGGGCCGTTCAGCCAGTTGCCCACGCGCACCGAACTGAAACTGGCGCGCTCCAGCCCCGCGCCCGGCGTTGCGGTAATGGCGCCCTCGGCCTGCAACCCTGGCGCATCCAGCACCAGCCGGTCCACGCGCGGCGCTGCGCCCAACGCGCCGGTCAGCGAAAGCGAGGCCGGTGTGCCCGCAGGCTTCGACCACCCCAACGGCGGCGACGACAGACGCACACCGCGCAGATTGGTGGACAACGCAAAGGACGGCACGCCACCACCCGCCGGCAACTCAATCTCGATATTCCCGCTGCCGCGTCCCGACACCAGACCCGCGGGCAGGCCCAGATCAAAGGCATCAATGGTGCGCTCGGACAGCTCAATCGTGCCACTGACGGTGCTTGGCTGCGGCCCCTGTCCCAAGGGCTGAGACCACGTCACGTCAAATGGCACACCATCCAAAGTGCCCGGCCCCGACACCGAAACCCCGCTTTGCGAGGCGACAACCTGCAACCGGTCCGACGCCAACCGCCGCCCCTCGATCAAGGCCGTGCTCAGCACATCGCGCGCCGTGCCAGTCGCGTCATATTGCACGTCGCGCGGCGTCAGCCCCTTTTTCATGGAAAAGGCCAGCGTCCCCTGCGCCGCCATCCGCCCGTCCGCAACAGTGGGCGACAGCCCCGCCCGCTCCATCACATTCAGGGGCGGCATGTCCAGCAGCGACAGCCCCGCCGTCACAGTCCCATCCGTTTCCAGCCGGACAATGGCGGGCACCTCCTCGCGCGCGCGGACGTCCGGAATGATAAAGGAAGACCCGCTGACATCAATCCGCCCCCCCTGCGGCGCTGGCACGTGCCCCTGATCGACCGACACCACGAACCGGCCATCCAACAGACTTGCACTGCCGCGGGCCTGCTCTACCGGGGGCAAGGTTTTAAGATACCGGACCTTCGCGTCCTCATAGGCAAAGCTCGTATAGGCCACGACAGGACCGCCGGGCGTGTCGCGCAGGGCCAGATCAAGGTCGCGCAACGCACCGTCCAGCAGGTTCTCCAGCACCCACGTGCGGGCCTTCGGCGCATAACGGTCCGGCCACAACTCCAGCAGACGCTCGGGCATCATGCCCGCCATCTGCGCGTCCAGCTCATAGCGCCACCCGTCCGGGTCCGCCATCAACGCGCCACGGGCGATCAGGTCCTGCCCCTTGTCCTGAAACAGCGCCTGCCCAATATCCAGCCGAAACGGATTCAGCCGCAGCCGGAAATCCGCCTGCGCCGCCTCCATCCGGATCGGCTCGGGATACAGATCATCGGGATTGGCGCTCAGGGACGTAGCGCGAAACTGGCCCACCAGATCATCCAGACCACCACGATCATCAATGCCCAGCACCGCCTGCCCGTCGATCTGCGCGGTGATCCAAGCGCTGTCGACGGACAACTCGTCAAACACGATGACGGTGCCCTCAGGATCATAGCTGAAATAGCTGCGGGCCGACCGGAAAGGCACAGGCCGGGTCGCATCAGTCGGCTGAATGACGCCCTCACCAATGTTCAAGGCCACATTGATCGGGGCCAGCGTGCCATCGACACCAAAGACACCGCGCACCGCGCCGGAAATGGGCGCGCGCAACACGTCCAACCACTCAAAGGCCGGAGCCAGAACGGCGATGTCACCGGCATCCACGTCATCGACCAACACACCAAATGTCGCGGCAGAGGCACCCACGCGGCTCTCGTAGTTCGCCTCCAGTGTGGCCACCCCCTGCCCGCCGCTCAACAAGGCCAGGTCAGAGGTCACGCGCACGACATCTCCAACACGGGTCAGACGCATCCGCCCGCCATCAACAGTCCACGCCCGTGCGGACCGCACGTCCTCCACCTCAAGGGTTAGGGCCTGCACATCGGCAACAGTCAGGGCGGCAAGACCCGGGATCGACACAAGGTCGTCGACACCCTCAATCAGCTTGGCAAAGGTGTCAGCCTGCCGCGACGGCGCGCCCAGATCCAGACCACCCGACAGGATGACAGACCCATCCACCTCGCGGCGCAGCTTGGCAAAAACGCCCGTCACACCAATCTCTGTCGGGCGAAACTTCCCCTGCACCAGATCGGTCAGGGACAAGCCGATCCGCATCTCGGAAAACCCGACAATCTCGACACCGGCGTCGTTCAAAACCTGCACATTGGTCATGCGCACGCGCGGCTTGGTGCTCTCCTCGACCACCAGATCCAGCGCATCAAAACGCAGGGACGCAGCCCCAAGCGCTTCGCCCGCGCGCAACTCGATCCGGTCGCGCAGCCAATCCGGAGCCACAACAGGCCGTCCGATCAACACATAAATCGCCGCCCCCATAACAGCCGCGAACATCAGGCTCAGCAACATGCTGCCGAACCCAAGGCGGCGCCACAGGCTCTTTTTCCGCTCGGATGGCGGATCGGTTGAGGGGTCGGCACTGCTCATGTCTTTATTCTTGTCCGCTCAGCCCTATCATGCCAGTCACATCTTTCCCATGAGTAACGAAAAGGCCAAAACATGCTCGACATCGCCTCGCCCGCTCCTGATTTCACGCTGCCCGACGCGGACGGCAATGACGTGACGCTCTCGGCGCTGCAAGGGGAACCGGTCGTGCTGTACTTCTATCCGCGCGACGACACGCCTGGCTGCACCAAGGAAGCCATCGCCTTCTCCGAAAACCTGGCCGAGTTCGAAGCGGCAGGCGCCAAGATCTTCGGCATCTCCAAGGACAGCGTCGCCAGCCACGCAAAGTTCGCCAAGAAACGTGACCTCACCGTGGGTCTTCTGTCCGACGAAAACGGGTCGGTCTGCGAAGACTACGGCGTGTGGAAGGAAAAGAACATGTACGGTAAGAAGTACATGGGCATCGAACGCACCACCTATTTGATCGATGCGGCAGGCAATGTCGCCATGACATGGCCCAAGGTCAAAGTGCCCGGCCATGCCGAGGCTGTGCTGGCGGCTGTGAAGGCGCTGTGATCCGAAGGGGGCCTGCCGATAGGTTCCTAAGTATCGGCAGGCCCTTTCGCGTAGAAGGGTGCTTTAGAACGTGGCGTATCAGCCGGACACCAAATGAGTACAGCGCTCGTCCTGAAACAAACGCGCCCTTATTGCAAACGCAAAGCCCCTCTTGTCACATACAGCCCGTGAAGGCAGGTTAACGGAAACCTAACACCGAATGGCGCGCCACGATTTTCGGGTTTTTTAAATGTCGGCAGTGCGGGACCAAGCTGCCTTTCGGTGACATTGGAACGTTAGCCAACGCCAACCACCCGATGCCGACCTTGGGTTTTCGGCTGACACTTCGGTTCAGTGGAGTTGCCGTAACTAAAGCTAACGTTGCTGCAATGGTTGTTTTCAGGACACATTCAACCTGAAAACGATACTGACCACTTTTCACTTATGTATTTGCCGTGCACCGCATTTTGCATGGGAGCGCAAATTATTCGCGCTCCCAAAAGGCTAAAACCGTATCGTTAAAGCTCCGCGGCAGGCTTGCTTTCAATTTTGGTCCATTTCGACTCTGCCGTGTCGATTGTGCCGACCTTGTCTTTCTTGAACAGTTTGTGGGCGCCGTCAGACGAATTCAGGTAAAGCGTTCCGTCGACGATCGCGAAGAGCTCGGGTTGGGTGGCGATTTTCTTGCCTTTGCTCGTACCCACGGTACACCAACCGCCAAATGCCGGCGCGAACTTTGCCGGTTCCGCTTTGAAGGCTTTCTTGTTTGCTTCTGACGAGAATTTGTAAACCGCACCTTCGTGCTCATACTTCCAGTCGGCACTGCCTTTCACCGGCTTCCCGTCTGTGTGGTAGGCCACGGGATCATACCCATTGATCGCAATCCCTTTGTCAGCGTCCGAGATAAACACTTCATCCGCTGCAAAGGCGCCGCTTGCCGCGAAAACGGTCGCGAAGAGTGCCGCAGGTCCCACTTTTTTCAGAAAAGTCATAGTCTTCCTCCAGTTGGTATCGGTCGGTTTGGTTCGGGTTGGCCCAATCAAAATGCAAATTGGTGATCTGACGGGCTCAATTCAAAATTGGGTTTTCGCAATCGTTCTCAAGTCTCTGCCAATCACGTCGACTTAACAGATTGAGCAGCTTTAGTTGATCAGTCCCGATGCGAAGCTGCTTTGATTTAAAAGAGAAATATGGAGCGCTCTCGCTGCCTCACGCGAGGTCTCCTGGACCTTTTCACTGCACATAAAAACTTCGTTTGTTTGCGTGACCAAGAATGTCTCAATCTTGGAAGGTTCCGCCTCAATCTAGGCGGCGGCATTGGCAAAAATGTGCTCCAACTCGCCATCCACTGGAAGCACGCCAGTGCAACACCAAACAACGCGCAGGCCCCATGGCGCAACCCGACAATGCTCACCGCCTCCCACACATTGGTCATCCAAGTTAACACAGCCCCAAAAATGGCATGCCAGAACCAGCCTGACCCGGACCGCAACGCGACGCCCCCCTTGTAGGGAACCGACGATCCATGGATACCTTTGATCCGTCGACGCACATCTCAAACGCGATGAGCGGCGCGCCGCTGACGGAATTGCCGGGATCAGGACATATGCCACACCGCGAATACACCTCCGCAAAGTCTCGGGCCAATCTGCCCATACTCGCCTCATGATACCCCTCGCCCAAATGGCCGAGGCGGTGCTGCGTACTGCTGACGGTCGGGAAAAGACGGCCCTCTCGCGCAAGCTCGCCGCCGAATGGAAAGCCGCCCGCGCCGACAGCCAGACGCCCGACATCGGCAGCGCAAACCCACCGCTCCACCCTGCGCGCCCCGCCAAGCCCGAACTGCTCAGCCCCCGCGACGTGCCACGCCGCCGCCCCGGCAGCCCCGAAGGGCGCATCGCCCTGCTGCACGCCGTCGCCCATATCGAACTGAACGCCGTCGACCTGCACTGGGACATCATCGCCCGCTTCACCCACGTGCCCATGCCCATGGGCTTCTACGACGACTGGGTCAAAGCGGCGGACGAAGAGTCGAAGCACTTCAACCTTATGTGCGACTGCCTCGAAGAGCTGGGCAGCCACTACGGTGCCCTGCCCGCCCACGCGGGCATGTGGCGCGCCGCCGAAGACACGGCAACCGATTTCATGGGCCGCCTCGCTGTCGTCCCCATGGTGCTCGAAGCGCGCGGGCTCGATGTCACCCCCGGCATGATCGAAGTGTTCCGCAAGGCCAAACTCGAAAGCGCCGTCGCTGCACTCGAAACAATCTACAGCGAAGAGGTCGCCCATGTCGCCTACGGCTCAAAATGGTTCCACTTCCTTTGCGGCCGCGACAACCTCGACCCCAAAGACGCTTTTCACGATCTGGTTCAACGCTACTTCCACAGCCCCCTCAAGCCCCCCTTTAACGAGGAGAAGCGTGCCGAGGCTGGGCTGCCTCCGGACTTCTACTGGCCCCTCGCCGTCGCCGACTGACCAGACACACCCGTATGTCATTATGGGCGGTTTTTCGCCAATCTGACACATTTCGGCACCGCTTTTTGCCGGATCGCGACGTCAGACTTGCCGCCAAAGCGGTGTGACTTTATGCACAGGCGTTAAGGTGTCGTGTTTGGGGATATTGACGCCGGGACTGGGATGGGACAAGGGACGAGGATTTTGCGGACACGCCTCGCGATCAAATGGCACGGCCTACTGGAACGTTATTTCCCGGAGCGGCGCGTGTTTCTGAAATCGGACAATGACACCCGATTCATCCGCCTCCGACCCGGCACCCAACTGATCGCATTTACGGGCAGCTCCTTCCTCGTGGCCTGGGCCATCATCGCCACCGCTATCCTGCTCATGGACAGCATCGGAGCGGGCAATTTCCGCGAACAGGCCAAGCGTGATCAACGTACATACCAGGCACGACTGAACGATCTTGCAGGCCAGCGCGACGCTCGCGCAGAGGAAGCGCTCGCCGCCCAAAACCGCTTTAACGCCGCCCTCGAACAGATCTCGGTCATGCAATCGGAACTCCTCGCATCCGAGACGCGCCGCCGCGAACTTGAGACCGGGATCGAAGTGATCCAGTCCACGCTGCGCGGCACGATGAAAGACCGCGAAGCCGCACGCACCCAGCTGGCAGAGCTTCAGGAACAGGTCGAAACCGGTGGGGCGGGCACGGCGCTGGCCGCAAATTCTGGTGGGGCACCCATAGATTTTGTAGCCCAGGCGCTCGCCAAAACCGCCGCCGAACGGGACCAGATCGAAAAGGACGCGCAGGACGCCCTGCTCGCCGCCGACGAGATGGCCACCGAGATTGCGCTCATGAAAGAGCAGAACGACCAGATCTTCCGCCAGCTCGAAGAGGCGATGACCGTCTCCGTCGCACCGCTGGACAAGATGTTCCGCGCCGCAGGCATGCCGACCGACCAGATCATCGAAGAGGTGCGGCGCGGCTACTCCGGCCAGGGTGGCCCGCTCACACCCCTGTCGTTCTCGACCCGCGGGGAAGAGCCCAGCCCCGACACACGCCGCGCCAACCGTCTGCTGAACCAGATGGACACGCTCAACCTCTACCGGATCGCTGCGGAAAAGGCGCCGTTTGCGACACCGGTCAAGGACTCCTTCCGCTTCACATCCGGCTTCGGCTTCCGCCGCGACCCCAAAACCGGCGGACGGCGGATGCACAACGGCGTCGATTTCGCCGCCGCGAACGGCACACCGCTTTACGCCACAGCCGACGGCGTCGTCACCCATGCAGGCTGGCAATCGGGCTACGGGCGACTTGTCAAAATTCAACATGAATTCGGGATTGAAACCCGCTACGCGCATCTCTCACGGCTTCGTGTGAAAGTTGGTCAAAAGGTCTCGCGCGGGGACCGGATAGGTGATATGGGAGCGTCCGGACGGGTCACTGGCGTGCATCTGCACTACGAAGTCCGCGTCGGCGGAAAAGCCGTCAACCCGATGATCTATATCAAGGCAGCCAACGATGTTTTCTAAGAGCAAAATCAACGAACCTGGCCCCAGTTCCGATGCGGCCAAACCCGCGGCACCGGCCGCCCCTGCCCCCGCAGCGCCCAAGCCGCAAAGCGAATTCAAGGCCAGCGCGCCCAAGGCGAAACCACCCGCCTCGCTGCTGTCGGCTGATCTGCACATCACCGGCAACATGAAAACCACCGGCGACATCCAGGTCGAAGGCACGGTCGAAGGCGACATTCGCGCCCACCTGCTGACCATCGGTGAAAGCGCCACGATCAAGGGCGAAGTCGTCGCAGACGATGTCGTGATCAACGGCCGCATCGTGGGCCGCGTGCGTGGCCTTAAAGTGCGCCTGACGTCGACAGCCCGTGTCGAAGGCGACATCATCCACAAGACCATCGCCATCGAGTCCGGTGCCCATTTCGAAGGCTCCGTGCAGCGTCAGGACGATCCGCTGAACGCCGGTGGCAACAAGCCCAAGCCGCAGCAACCGGCCCCCGCGCCTCAGCAAAACGGCTAAATTCTATACATGACAGATCAACGGGCGCCCCAGACCACTGCGGCGCCCGTTTTTCATGCGGGCTTCTGCGCGGAACGCAGCCGTCCCTACATCCTTGCCGCCGCTGTTCTCGCCACATCCATCGGATTGATAGACGGCCATGTTGTCGCCATCGCCTTGCCCGCCATGCGCGACAGTCTGGGCGCCGATCTGATGCAGGCGCAGTGGATTCACAACGCCTACATGCTCACCCTCTCGGCCGTTATCCTTGTGGGCGGGGCCATGGGCGACCGCTTCGGACTGGGCCGCGTCTTCGGCCTCGGCATCATACTCTTTGTCGTGGCCTCCATCTTCTGCGCCATTGCACCAAGCCCATGGTTCATGATCATCGCACGCGCGGTGCAGGGGATCGGGGCCGCCATCATGGTACCCGGTTCACTGGCGCTGATCGCCCGCGCCTACCCTAGGGACAGCCGGGGGCGCGCCATCGGTATCTGGGCCGCTGCCTCTGCGCTGACGACCGCAGCCGGACCCATTATCGGCGGGCTTGCCCTGACCATCGGCGGCCCCGAGATGTGGCGCTGGATTTTCGCGATCAACCTGCCGCTTGGCGGCGTCGCGCTCTACTTGCTCTGGCAGCATCTGGCCGAGGACCCGAAAAGGGACGAGGCCAACGTGGACATCAGCGGTGCCCTCACCGCCACCCTCGCCCTTCTCGCCATCGCCTGGGGCCTCACCTCGCTCGACCACGGCGGCAACGCCACACTCTGGCTCGCGGGTGGAGCCATGATGCTGCTGGTCTTCATCTGGACCCAAAGCCGCAGCACGCATCCCATGATGCCGCTCACGCTCTTTGCGTCCCGCCCATTCTCCGCTGCCAACGCGCTAAGCTTCACGCTCTATTCCGCGCTCTCGATCATGTTCTTCTTCATGCCCATGACCTTCATCACAGGCTGGGGCCTGAGCGAGATTGAAGCGTCCGCCGCCTTCGCACCGATGTCGATCTTCATATCTTTGCTCTCGGCCCGCGCGGGCAAACTCGCCGACCGCATCGGCCCCGCCCCACTGCTCATGGGCGGCTCGCTCGTCGTGGCCATGGGCTACGCCACCATGGCCCTCCTCGCGCCCGCGCAGAATTTCTGGGGCCACATCCTGCCTGCCATGTGCCTCGTCGGTCTCGGCATGGCCGCCGTTGCAGCACCGCTTTCTACCGCAGTAATGGCCGCCGTACATGAGACACAGTCCGGCATCGCGTCAGGCATCAACAACGCGGTAACCCGCATGGCCAGTCTGATCTCCGTCGCCGCCGTGGGCGGCATCATTGCGGCCCTCTATGCGGGCGCAGGCGGCACGGCGAGCTTCGGCGTAGCAAGCGATACGGCAGGCCACACCGCCGCCATGACAGCAGCCTTTTCGGGGCTCGCCTGGATCGCTACTACGCTCGCCCTGATCAGCGCCGCCTTGGGCTGGCTGACACGCAGCGTAACCAAACCTTAACCTTCGTAAATTTCCAGGTAAGGTGAGCGTCGTTGCGCAACCACCTGTCTTCGCAACAAAAAAGGGCGCGAAAATCCCGCGCCCCTCCAATTTGTCCCCGCGGGGACAGATTTTCACTCGGTCACAGTGACCTTCGTCATGACATCCGGCCGCCCTTCAATGGCACCAGATCGCGGATGCCCGCGCTTGATCTGATCCAGCACCTCAAGCCCCGATGTCACACGGCCAACCACGGTATATTGCCCGTCCAGAAACGGCCCCGGCTGGAACATGATAAAGAACTGGCTGTTGGCACTGTTCGGGCTCTGCGACCGCGCCATGCCGACGACGCCACGATCAAAAGTGATGTCCGAGAACTCCGCCGGAAGATCAGGTTGATCCGAACCACCGGTCCCCGCACGACGCCCGTTGTAGTCGGCGGTTGTATCGCCAAACTGCACGTCGCCCGTCTGCGCCATGAACCCGTCGATCACGCGGTGAAAGGCAACGCCATCATACTCGCCACCCTCGGCCAGCGCCATGATGCGCGCGACGTGTTGCGGCGCCGTATCCTCGAGCAGATCAATGGCGATGGTTCCATTAGCCTCCCCCGCCACTTCGATCTCAAGTCCCGACGCCAGGGCTGTCCCCGCGGGGACAGCGAGGGCTGCGGCAGCGATCAGGTTACGCCACATCAGCGGCCACCTTCACGCTGATCATGCGGTCGGGCTCGGCTGGCGGCTCGCCGCGGGTGATGGCATCCACGTGCTCCATCCCTTCGATGACCTGGCCGTAGACGGTGTATTGCCCGTTCAGGAAATCATTGTCCTTGAAGTTGATGAAGAACTGCGAGTTTGCGCTGTTCGGGTTCGCAGACCGGGCGGCACCCAGCGAGCCGCGGGCGTGCGGGATCTTGGAGAACTCGGCAGGCAGATCGGGTTTGTCCGAGCCACCGGTGCCCGCCATGCGGATGTTGAACCCGTCTTCCATGTCGCCGTGCTGCACGTCGCCCGTCTGCGCCATGAAGCCGTCGATCACGCGGTGGAACGCGACGTTGTCGTACTCGCCAGCGCGCGCCAGTTCCTTCATCCGTTCCACGTGCTGCGGGGCCACGTCGGGCAGCAGCTGTATGGTGACGGTGCCGCCCTTCAGCTCCATCAGGATCGTGTTTTCAGGGTCTTTGATCTCGGCCATGTCTGCCTCTTTCCATTCAGGTTGGGCACCTACCTAAGCCTGTGGACGCCGAGGGACAAGTCACCCGGTTGACCCAAGGGACATTTGCCGCGATGGAAGGGGCGACCGCTGAATGAAGGAGTGCGCGAGATGGGCTGGAAATCGCTGGATGACATGGACCTCAAGTCCAAGCGCGTGCTGACCCGTGTGGACATCAACGTCCCCATGGAGAACGGCCGCGTCACAGACGCCACAAGGATCGAACGGATCGTGCCCACCATCACCGACATCCGCGCCAAGGGCGGCAGCCCGGTGCTGCTCGCCCACTTCGGACGGCCAAAAGGCCAGCCCAATCCGGAGATGTCCTTGCAGCCGTTGGTGCCTGCACTGGAAGAGGCGTTTGGCTGCCCTGTCACCTTTGTCGAACGTCCCAGTCGGGACTGGATTGATCAGCAGTCAAGCGACGCGGTGATCCTTGTGGAGAACACCCGCTTCTCGGCAATGGAAGAGGCCAACGATCCGCAGATGGCGCAGTTCCTCGCGACGCTGGGCGATGTCTTTTGCAACGACGCCTTCTCGGCCGCGCACCGAGCGCATGCCTCAACCACCGGGGTTGCACATCTGTTGCCCAATTGCGCAGGTCGGTTGATGCAGACCGAGCTGGAGGCGCTGGAGGCTGCGCTGTCCACGCCCAAGCGCCCAGTGGGTGCCGTGGTTGGCGGGGCCAAGGTGTCGACCAAGCTGGACCTGCTGCAGAACCTTGTGAAGAAGATCGACGTGCTGATCATTGGCGGCGGCATGGCGAACACCTTCATTGCTGCGCAGGGCGCGGACCTTGGCGCGTCTCTGCAAGAAGCCGATCTGCATGACACCGCGCGGGACATCATGGCGGCTGCGAAAGAGGCCGGGTGCAAGGTGATCCTGCCCAGCGACGGGCGCGTCGCGCGGGAGTTCAAGGCGGGTGCGGCGCATGAAGTGATTGCCCTTGGGCAAGACACGGCGCTCGCTGACGATCAGATGGTGCTGGATGCAGGCGATGCGGCGGCAGAGGCCATCGCGCGGTGTTTTGACGATTTGGAAACCTTGATCTGGAACGGGCCGCTGGGCGCCTTTGAAATTGCGCCCTTCGACACGGCCACCATGGCGGCGGCCAAAGCGGCGGCAGAGCTGACCAAAGCGGGCAAGCTCGTCACCGTCGCGGGCGGCGGTGACACGGTTGCGGCTCTGAATCAGGCGGGTGTGGCCGAGGACTTTACGTACATCTCAACCGCCGGCGGCGCGTTTCTGGAATGGATGGAGGGCAAGGAGTTGCCCGGCGTCGCGGCATTGATGCAATAAGCGCGCATGCCGCTTGGCGGCGTGACACCCCGGCCCCATATGACCCCGTATTGAGGCAGTAAATACGGGGATCATCACATGGCCTGGACACTTATCACCGGCGCATCCGAGGGCTTGGGCGTGGAATTTGCGCGCATCGCGGCCAAAGAACAGCGCAACCTGATCCTGACGGCGCGGTCCGAGGACAAGCTGAACGCCGTTGCGGACGAGGTGCGCGCGCGGGGTGTCGAGGTGGTGGTCATCCCTGCCGATCTGTCGGACATGGACGAGGTTGAGCGGCTGTGGGCTGAGGCCACGGACGGGCGCGAGATTGACGTGCTCGTGAACAATGCGGGGCTTGGCTATAACGGGCCCTTTGACGAGGGTCAGGGATGGGCCCGCGAGTTGAACTCGATCAACGTGAACATGCTGGCGCTGACGCGGCTGATGAAGCTGGCGATCCCGCATATGAATGGGCTGCCCAAGGGGCGTATCCTGAACGTCGCGTCCGTGGCGAGCTTTACCCCCGGTCCGAACATGGCGGTGTATCATGCCACAAAGGCTTACGTCCTGTCGCTGTCCGAGGCGGTGGCCGAGGAATTGCGCGGCTCCAAGGTGACCGTCACAGCCCTTTGCCCCGGTGCGACCGCCACAAATTTCTTTGACGACGCGGATATGGACGGCGTGCGCCTGTTGAAGGTGACGAAGCCCATGAAAGCCAAGGATGTGGCCGAGCAAGGTTGGCTTCAGGCGCGGATTGGAAAGCGGATCGTGGTGCCGGGGGTGATGAACAAGGTCATGGCCTTTCTACCGCGTCTGAGCCCGCGCGGGATCAGCACCCGGATTGCGGCACAGGTGATGGGCAAACACTGACGGCCGGGGCGCATCAGGATGCGCCTTACGATAGTAAGGCGGACGTGTCGTCCGCCGATGACAGCCAATTGAAATAAAGGGGATTCACAGCGCGAATCACCTGTGTCATAGTGGTCAAAACCGCCCCGCAGAGGCGGATCAGAGGCAGAACAGTATGACCCGCACCGCACGTCCCGCTTTGGGCACATTTGTCTTTTTCTCGATCGCGTTTGCGCTTGGGACCTATTTTACCTTTGCCGCCGTGCAGGGTGATTTCGGTGTGTTCCGCCGGGCCGAGATCGAGGCCGAGGCGCGTGATCTGTCCCGCCAACTGGCCGAGGTGCAGGCGCAGGTGGCACAGATGGAAAACCTGACCAAGCGGCTGTCGGACGACTTTCTGGACCTGGATCTGCTGGATGAACAGGCGCGCAGCATCTTGGGAATGTTGCGCAGCGACGAGATCGTGATCCGCTGATCCCCCCGCAAAACATGGCTGTTATGCATCAGGTTGCCGTTGCGGCAAATTGACGGTCGCGCTTTGGAACCGAATCCTGTAGGGGATAGTTTAACGCTAAACTATTCTTTTCAGGGAGGTCGCCACATGGCTGCGCGCAAAGCCCAGACGAAACCGAATGTGTCCGCGGAGGAGCTCAAGGGCTATTACCGCGACATGCTGTTGATCCGCCGATTTGAGGAAAAGGCCGGTCAGCTGTATGGCATGGGTCTGATCGGCGGGTTCTGTCACCTGTATATCGGTCAGGAAGCGGTCGTTGTCGGGCTGGAGGCCGCCGCCGAGGACGGCGACAAGCGCATCACATCCTACCGCGATCACGGTCACATGCTGGCCTGTGGCATGGACCCCAACGGCGTGATGGCCGAGCTGACGGGCCGCGAGGGTGGCTATTCCAAGGGCAAGGGCGGCTCCATGCACATGTTCTCGAAAGAGAAGCATTTTTATGGCGGTCACGGGATTGTCGCGGCGCAGGTGCCGCTGGGTGCGGGCCTCGCTTTTGCCGACAAGTACAAGGACAACGGGCGCGTCACCTTTACCTATTTTGGCGATGGTGCTGCGAACCAGGGCCAGGTCTATGAGGCCTACAACATGGCCGAGCTGTGGGACCTGCCCGTCATTTTTGTCATTGAGAACAATCAGTACGCCATGGGCACATCGACCAAGCGGTCCACCAAGTCGCCCAGCTATTGGGAGCGTGGGGCCGCCTATGGCATTCCCGGTGAGGAAGTGGACGGCATGGATGTGCTGGCCGTGAAGGCCGCAGGCGAGAAGGCTGTCGCCCACTGCCGCTCGGGCAAGGGCCCGTATATCCTGGAGATCAAGACGTATCGCTATCGCGGCCACTCGATGTCCGACCCGGCCAAGTACCGGACCCGCGAGGAAGTGCAGAAGATGCGCGATGAGCGCGATCCAATTGAGGCCGTGCGCTCTATGCTGCTGACCGGCAAGCACGCCAGCGAAGATGACCTGAAGGCCATCGACAAAGAGATCAAGGAGATCGTGAACGCCTCTGCCGAGTTCGCGAAAGAAAGCCCCGAGCCTGCGCTCGAAGAGCTTTGGACTGACATCTACGCCGACGCGGCGCCGCAGAACGCCTGAAGGGAGACACTGACATGGCAACCGAAATTCTGATGCCCGCCCTGTCCCCCACGATGGAGGAAGGCACGCTGGCGAAGTGGCTGGTCAAGGAGGGGGATACCGTTTCCTCCGGCGACATCATGGCCGAGATTGAGACTGACAAGGCGACAATGGAGTTCGAGGCCGTCGATGAAGGCATCGTAGGCAAGATCCTGATCGCGGAAGGCACCGAAGGGGTGAAGGTGAACACCCCCATCGCTGTTCTCGTGGAAGAAGGCGAAGAGGTGGGTGACATGTCCACGGCCCCTGCCCCAGCAGCCGAAGCCCCCGCTGCAGAAGCCCCTGCGCCGACCGCTGCCGCCGCAGCGCCTGCCGCACCACAGGTTGAGCTGACGCCTGACTGGCCTGAAGGCGCGGCCATGAAGGAACAGACCGTCCGCGAGGCATTGCGCGACGCCATGGCCGAAGAGATGCGCGCCGACGACACCGTGTTCCTGATGGGTGAGGAAGTCGCCGAATACCAGGGCGCTTACAAAGTGTCCCAAGGTCTGCTGGACGAGTTCGGCGCCAAGCGCGTCATCGACACTCCGATCACCGAGCATGGCTTTGCCGGGATCGGTGTAGGTGCGGCGTTCGGCGGCCTGCGTCCCATCGTCGAGTTCATGACCTTCAACTTCGCCATGCAAGCGATCGACCAGATCATCAACTCTGCCGCCAAGACGCTGTATATGTCCGGCGGTCAGATGGGTGCGCCCATGGTCTTCCGCGGCCCCAATGGTGCAGCTGCCCGCGTGGGCGCCCAGCACTCGCAGGATTACGCGGCATGGTACATGCAGGTCCCGGGCCTCAAGGTGGTCATGCCATACTCGGCCTCCGACGCAAAAGGTCTGATGAAGACCGCCATACGCGACCCCAACCCGGTGATCTTCCTGGAAAACGAAATCCTCTATGGCCGCACCTTCGACGTGCCGGACATGGATGATTTCACCGTGCCCTTTGGAAAGGCCCGCGTTTGGCGCGAAGGCGAGGACGTCACGATTGTCTCTTTCGGCATCGGGATGCAATACGCGCTCGAAGCGGCAGACAAGCTGGCCGAAGACGGCATCAGCGCCGAGGTCATCGACCTGCGCACGCTGCGCCCGATGGACACTGGCACGATCCTCAACTCGGTCATGAAGACCAACCGCTGCGTGACCGTGGAAGAAGGCTGGCCCCAAGGGTCCGTCGGCAACTACATCAGTTCGGTCATCATGCAGCAGGCATTCGATTATCTGGATGCGCCAGTGATCAACTGCACAGGCAAGGATGTTCCGATGCCCTACGCCGCGAACCTCGAAAAGCACGCGCTCATCACCACGGCCGAGGTGATCGAAGCCGTTAAGCAAGTCACCTACCGTTAAGGAGCCGCAGACATGCCGACAGAAATTCTCATGCCCGCGCTGTCTCCGACGATGGAGGAAGGCACGCTTGCGAAGTGGCTTGTGAAAGAGGGAGATACGGTGTCGTCCGGCGATCTTCTGGCCGAAATCGAAACGGATAAGGCGACGATGGAGTTCGAAGCCGTCGATGAAGGCACCGTGGGCAAGATCCTGGTGCCCGAGGGGTCTGAAGGCGTCAAAGTAAACACGCCGATCGCCATGTTGCTGGAAGACGGTGAAAGCGCGGATGACATCGGCAGCGCACCAGCCGCGGCACCCGAACCCGAGGCGAAAGCCGACAGCGCACCTCCGCCATCCACCGAAACCACAGCACCGGCCCCAGCCGCCTCGTCCAAAGACGGCACCCGCATCTTCGCCTCTCCCCTGGCCCGCCGCATCGCCGCGCAAAAGGGTCTGGACCTGAGCGCGATCAAAGGCTCTGGCCCCCATGGTCGGATCGTCAAGGCAGATGTGGAAAAGGCCAAAGCAGCGCCTGCGAAAGCCGCAGAAGCAGCGGCGGCGTCCGCGCCGACACCCGCCGCCGCTCCGGCAGGTCCATCAGGCGACGCGATTGCCAAAATGTACGAAAGACGGGACTACGAAGAGATCAAGCTCGACGGAATGCGCAAGACCATTGCAGCGCGCCTGACAGAAGCCAAGCAAACCATTCCGCATTTCTACCTGCGTCGCGATATCAGGTTGGATGCCCTGCTTGAGTTCCGTGGGACCCTGAATGGTCAATTGGCGGAACGTGGCGTGAAACTTTCGGTGAACGACTTTATCATCAAAGCCTGTGCACTCGCTTTGCAACAAATTCCAGACGCAAACGCGGTCTGGGCGGGGGACAAAATCCTCAAACTGACCCCGTCGGATGTTGCCGTCGCCGTTGCGATCGAAGGAGGCCTGTTCACACCTGTCCTCCAGGACGCCCATCAGAAATCACTCTCTGCCCTGTCAGCCGAGATGAAGGATCTGGCGAGCCGTGCACGTGACCGGAAACTGGCGCCACACGAATATCAAGGCGGCAGTTTTGCGATTTCAAACCTTGGAATGTTCGGCATCGACAATTTCGACGCTGTCATCAACCCACCTCATGGCGCCATTCTTGCCGTTGGCGCTGGGGTGAAGAAACCAGTTGTTGGCAAAGATGGTGAACTTGAAGTTGCGACAGTGATGTCTGTCACTCTGTCTGTCGATCACCGCGTCATCGACGGCGCGCTCGGCGCTCAGCTACTGCAATCTATAGTGGAAAATCTGGAAAACCCGTTGGCCATGCTGGCCTAAAGCGGCATAAAAAGGCCGGAGCGACGCTCCGGCCTTTTTCTTACAGGTTTGATTTATTGATCTTTGCCCAACATGTGGTTCATTGAGACCGACGGTTGATCGCACCCTGCCTCACCCACAATACGGGCCGGAATACCAGCAACGGTTTTGCAGGGCGGTACCTCCTCCAGAACGACCGACCCCGCGGCAATTCTGCTGCAGTTGCCAACCTTGATGTTGCCAAGAACCTTTGCTCCCGCGCCGATCAGAACACCGTCGCCGATCTTGGGATGCCGATCTTCTTCCTCTTTACCGGTCCCGCCCAATGTCACCGAATGCAACATCGAAACATTGTCACCAACAACTGCCGTCTCGCCAATCACGATGGAGTGGGCATGGTCAATCATAATGCCTTTACCGATACGGGCGGCCGGGTGAATGTCGACACCAAAGATCTCCGAAACCCGCATCTGGAAGAAATAGGCAAGATCACGATGCCCTTCACTCCATAGGAAGTGACCAACACGATAGGCTTGCATCGCTTGATAGCCTTTGAAGTACAGGATCGGCTGCAGCAAACGGTGGCATGCAGGATCACGCTCGTAAACGGCCACAAGGTCTGCGCGGGCCGCCGCGACAAGGGCAGGCGATGTCTGATACGCTTCTTCGACGATCTCGCGGACGACCACCATCGACATCTCGTTTGATGCAAGTTTTGCGGCGATCCGGTACGACAGAGCCTTCTCTACCGACTTGTGATGCAAGATGCAGGCGTGCACAAAGCCGCCGATGAGAGGCTCATCAGAAACGGCCTGCCGCGCTTCTTCGGTGATCTGATCCCAAACGGGATCAATGGAAGAGACATTTGTTCGTAGGTCAGCCATGATGCGTCCTTTCATGCTCTCCCTAACCTACATAAGGGCAGTTCTCCAAACGCAAACCCGTGATGAGCGTCATTCCGGAATACGATTGATTGTGTATCCAGGACAACTTGGGCGACATGTCAGACGGTCGGCACCTCCCAGACAGCTGTTTTGAATGGCCCAGGCCCGAAGCGGGCTGAGTTTTGTGCGACCGCAATCGCAAATGAGCCGGACATACCATCCGCCTGTTGCATGGCCGTCGAATAGTACCAGTTCGGCGAGGGAACCACGGTTTCACGGACAACGGATTCCGCTTGGATTACCCGTACCGTGTAACTTTCCGTTTCCTCCGAAAGCGGCACATCAAACAGTTCCCAATCGTCGCCGTCAAGTCGCGTACGTCTGATCCACCTCGCATTCACACCGCCGGCATCATGCGACAATTTCAAGTGAACGGGCGAATAGGGGCGTAAGCCATTGCCGCTAAACGCATGCACCGTTTCGGTGTAAGACGGATCATCATAGCTGCGCCTCGACGGTCCGATACGGAATGTCTGCGATATGCGCCGCAGCACCCTCTGCAGTGTGATCTGCGACGGAACACCGTTCATCAAAACGAACCAAGAGCCGGTCGGCCACTCTTCGGGCATCAACGCATCGGTGCCAGCTTGCCCGCGTAACCTGTGTGACAACAGGTATTGGTTCGCGGCAATCAACTGAGCATCTCTAAACTGTATTAGCTCCCAATTATCTGGCGATCCATCTCCTATGGCTGCAAGGTTGCGACCGCTCAAGAATGCGGTGTCCGGAATGGACTGCAACGTACCGTGGATCATCTTCACCTCCAACGGCTCGCCATTGTCGATAAGGCCAGACCGTGCTCTCAGCAGCGGACTGTTGAGAAAACCGACACTTGCACGCGCGGCAATGATAGAATTCAGCTCAAAATCAGAGCCGTAGGATGATTGGTAGACTGCAACGCTGCCGGGCCACGGTGATCCGGTGACGGCAACATGCGGCGCATGTTCAACTTCATGACCGGTCAATAGCGGCAAGTCCATGAACACCGATGTAAGAGGCACGGGTGGAACGAATTCACGAACGCCCGCAAGCTCGTCAGAAAGCTCGGAAGGCGTGTAATTCTCAGGTTCGATGCGCACAGCTTCCAGCAACTGCATTTCGCTCTGTTCGACGCGGTCAACGCGGTAAAGCCCTGCACCTTCGGACTGGTCCGGAGCGACCTTGATCACATCTCCAGCACCGATCCCGATCAATGACGGTGGAAGTGCAAGCCTAACGCTCTCCCGCGCAATCCGCGCCTCTGTCAGCCAACGCTCTGCGACCTGCCGTCCCTCAGAGCGGGTAAGCGCCATCGGGATTTCACTCGTAGAAACCGCATGCGTCGCCTCGTCCGCAAGCACGGCTTCCTCGGAAAGCACGTGAAAGTCTCCGTCCGTTTGCACAAACCTCAACCTGACGCGCCCCGCCAAATCGGCTTCGGACTCGCGCGACTGTTCCAGACTTCCGTTCAGATCAGAGTTCAGAGCCAGCAAATCAGGCTCTAGAGCGATGGCATTCCGGCCAGTCCGTGTGATGAACTTTAAAATACCATCCCGCTCAACCGCATCGAATGCAAAGCGCAGCATCAAAGGCTGCAATGCACCACGCGCATCTGTGACGTCGCTGACAATGTAGCCGCGCACCAACCCATGTAACTCCGACGTGTCATAATGGGTTAGCCCGGATCTTTCGCAAATCTCGCTGACAACCGACGCAAGAGTGCGTCCAGAGGTGCGACCGTTGATCCAATGCCCGCGCGGATAGTTTTCACCATCGGACCATATCCGCAGTGAATTGGGAAAAAATGGATATGGACGTGCGTCCCACGCCCAGACAAAGGCACGTGACATATCAACCATTGGTCCGAAATACTCTTCCGACACAGGATTGTTTGCCGGCGCACGCCAGTGCGAATGCATCGCTCTCAGGTACTGTTTCTGGATAAGATCATCCCGCGCACCGTTCGAGTATTTCGGAAAACTGCTCTCGGACGATTTCTGGTCAAGGAACTTGTTTGGCTGGTTCGTCCCCTTGTCTATCGCGGCACAGCCAAGCTCTGTAAACCAGATCGGCTTTGATTGCGGCACCCAATCAGTCGAAGCTTCCGACCTTATCCCATTGACACGTTCATGGTGCTCATTGCTCCACCAGTTGCGCAAATCCTTGAACCGATAAACCCAAGGTTCATCATGTGCGCCATCCGTGATTGGAGTGCGGATCTGTGCAGCAGCGGCTGCGTCCGAGGCGTAGTACCAATCATATCCTTCACCGCCCTCGATATTGGCCCGCAAATAGTCGAGGTCGTATATGCTGCGCCACGCGGCATCCGCATGCTCGTCGCCATCACGCCAGTCAGAAATCGGCATGTAGTTGTCGATGCCAATGAAATCGATATTGTCATCAGCCCACAATGGATCAAGGTGGAAGTAACGGTCTCCGCTCCCATCCTGAGGCTGGTAGCCGAAGTATTCAGACCAGTCAGCAGCGTAACTGATCTTGATGCCAGGCCCAAGCAGCAACCGCACTTGCGCGGCAAGCGCTCTAAGCTTTTCAACAGCGTAAAACCGGTTCCCAGCCCCCCTTATCTGGGTGAGACCTCGCATCTCGGAGCTGATGCAAAATGCTTCGATGCCACCGGCGGCACGACATAGCGCTGCGTAATGCAGGATGAAACGTGACAGGGACCATTCCGCAGGGCCGGTATAGTGTATCTCGTTGTCGATGTAGAAATCACTGGCTTGAACGGTGCCAAAAAACGCATCAACTTCCGCCTCTGCACCCACGGTTCCGTCGGGCGAGCCGTCAACTCCGGGCGCGCGCGAAAGTGTTATCCGCCCACGCCACGGCAAATGCGGCTGATTTTCTTCTGGGTTGTACGGGTTCGGGAGCGGATTATCCTCGCGCTGATCCATCAAGATAAAGGGATAGAACATCACCTTCTTGCCAGCCGCGACGAGCGCATGAATGGCCTCGATCACAGATCTGTCCGATGGTGTACCACCATAAATCGGACGGCCATCGACTTGTGTGATCACATTGGCGGCGGTGCGCGGTACACCACTCACGGACCATGGCATGTTTTCGCCGTCAGCGCCCCAACTTTCAACCTTTGGCTGAATTTGGCATTGACCGCAGCGCAAGTCATTTCCGAACCACGACACAATCAGCGAAGCCGCTTCACAATTGGGCAGTTCATTTTGCAGCGCATCCATGGAAATGCGAAAATCTGTCAACCCCATCGGCGTGTTGATGTTTGCGCTCCACCGCCCGTTATTGGCATCCACATAGTTAACCGGGGTTGTCGCGAGTGCGTACTCACCTGTTCCAGGCATAAGCGCCACTGCCTCAATCGCGCGCGTCATTTCCTCGTCAGCGCCGTCCTGGTCGGCGGGCTCTGGTCGCACAACTTCAAAGGAAAACTGTGGAACACGATTTCCGAAGCGGCCCAGCTCAAGGCGTTCAATGACGACGTAGGCGGTGCCTCGGTACGCTGGAACCATACCTTGACCTTCGATCGCCTCGATCAACGGATCCGGTAGCTGATCAGCCGAGCCAGTGTAGAAACGCATGTTGAGGTCGTTCAGCGCGATCTCCTCACCATCTGCCCAAACACGTCCAATCCTGGTGATTTCGCCCTCACATAAAGCTATGGCCAAACTGATCGAGTATGAGTACTCGCGCCTTTCCGGCTCAGGCGGTGGTGCAGAAGGCGACCCTTTGCCGCCTCCCCCTCCACCACCACCAGTCACCGTGACCGTTTCCAGAAAATCCGAACTCCAGATAATCTGGCCACCCATCCGCATACGGCCATAGAGCTGAGACACCGGCATACCTTCGCCTGAGCCAGACAAGCGAAAACGGTCAACCTTGCCATGCTCAACAACTTCGGACCCCTGCCCCATAACCCTTTGGTCAATGATGCGCCCGAGGGTTGCGCCGACGGCACGTCCAATAGCTACCGAAGATAGGCCAAGAAAGGACCCGCCAATTGAGCCACCTATCGCCGCTCCAGCAGCAGAAAGTACAACGGTTGCCATCAGCCGGCCTCCACATCAGGAAATTGAAAGCGGGCCACGACCCGGCGCGCCCACGGGGCGCTCAGCGCGCTCTCGACGACGCCATGTCCGCTGTACGCATGGACAAAGCGGGGCGCGTCCCCCGCCTGCGACTGAATGCCAAGATGCTTCGCAACAGATCCATCTCTCATCCGAAACAGGATGACATCGCCCAAAGCCATATGGCCGACGTCTTTCGGCACCAAATGACGAAGTGCAGCATCCCAAAGCAGTTCCTGCCCTTGAGGTTCAGCCCAGTCCATGCTGTACGCAGGCGGCGCTTCAGGTTCCCGCCCGATCACCGAACGCCAAACACCTCGCACCAGCCCGAGACAATCCGTACCCGCACCACGCGCAGCCATCTGATGAATGTACGGCGTCCCAATCCAGCTGCGCGCTTCCTCAACGATCCGAAAGGCATCTACTCTCATCTCAAGCTCCCCCCGCCATTCACCCCACCAGAGGTCGGATAGGCCAGCATCCAGTCATCACTGGGAAGATCCGGGAAGCCTTGGAAGTTGATCAGATTGTTGAACTGCAGGCGACAGGTATCGAACCTCTTGTCACATCCCACAGTCAGGCGAACCTGATCCTCAGGCCCGATATCCGCGCGTATGGCTTCCCAAAGCTCAATCCGACGCACGCCACTTTCGAACACGTCACGCTTGATCATGCCCCACAAACCGGCTGCCGCGCCCGACAAGACGTCAAGGCGCCCGCGCATGAACCACTGCGGCTCAAAACCGGCTAGATCATCCCACTCAAACACCCTACCATTTATGACCCGATCCGCAGGGCCCTCGTGCCTGTACCCTGGCAAATCCAGGTTAAAGCGGCATGCACGGTCACCCAGCACAGCTGTACAGGGTTTTTGGTAAATACGACCCAAGGGCCGGTTGAGTGCTTCAGTCAGCCCCCGCAATTCGGCGTGAAAAGCGCCACCCGAGCGGCGAAGTTCACCGATGGTGCCGCGAAACTGCAACCAGCGCACATCAGGATCTGACCAGTTTACCAACCACGCCCGCACCTCGGCGTTGTCAAAGCGCCCGGCCTCAATTTCGTCCTCACGAACCGACGCATCCGTCAGCACGCCCAGCGCTTCCGTGTTGTCAACGCTCAGGCCCGTACTTTGCGCAAGTGCGGCCGCAGACAAGCCCGTGTCAGCCCGAAAAGTGACACCGTCAAAGGTCAATTCTGTATCGTGATCGGTGAAACCAAAGGTCTTGCCGTCCTTGCGCGAAATCGCCCAAGCACGGCACAGCGTTGTCACGCCCGTTGCCGCGTGCGCCAGAAATTCGTCGCTTTGCCCGCTCATCAGATACGCACCTCGATTATGGGAACATTGGGCACGGTACCGGCCTGGAAGCTGGCGACCGATGTCTGGATTTGGTCCGTGTCAAACCGCACCGGCACGTCAAACTCAAAACCCGCCGTGATCTCTTCATTCTCTTCGGGAGGGTGTTGGAAAGTGATCAGACCCGTGGTCAGATCAACCTCGTAGTCGACACCTTCCTGCATCTCATCACGCCCCAAACCGACGCGGACAGAACCAGCAACAGGTTTGGCAATGGGTCTTTCATAGGAAAATGACCCCGAGCGATATGTCTTGACCAACGGATAAACAGCGCGCACGCCATCTCCCGTTGCAATTGTCTGGTCCAGAAAATCTGGATCCGAGCTGGCGGCGCCCGACTTGAAGTCGGCCCAATCTTTCCAGCGGAACCCGTACATCTGCCCCATGCGCGCTTCAAAGAACGCAATCAGGGTTTCAACGTCATCCAGGGACCGCATACCAAGTCCGGCGTCATAGCGGCGCCGCGAATGGGCCCAGGGTGTGTTGCGCTCCTCATACCCGTTGGCAAGCGTTACAACCTCGGTCCGGCGTTCCGGCCCGCCGACGGACCCAAAGCTCAGAGAGGCGGGAAATCGTACCTCGTGGAAATTCATGGTGGTGGCTCCCCTTCAGTCTCTTAACGGTTGCGGTGCGCACGGCTGAGCGCGCGGTTCATCTGGGCGGCGATCTGGTTCTGCGATCGGGCAAAGCCCTGTACGTCGGGGGTGTTGATATTCATCACGACAGTTGGCCCGCCTTGCGCGGCACCTGCACCGCGCACACCAAGCTTGCCATCCGGCCCTCGAGCCAACGGCATGATGGCTTCCGGTCCCGCCTCTCCCATCACACCCATCCCGCCCCGCATTCCGAACGGGGTCGTGGAACTGACGACACCGCCAGATGCGAACGGCATCACCCGGCCCTGACTGAAGGGGGCACCATCCGCAAAGGGCAGAATGCTTCCGAAAACACTCTCGGCCCCGCGCGCAAGCAGTCCACCCACATGATCGGTGACCGGCTTCATCGCGGCATTGTACGTGGCGTTGATCATGGAGTTGGCCAAACCGTCCAACGCATCCGACAGGCTCATGCCGTCAAAGACCAACCCGTCAAACGCCTTTCGCAGCCCCCGCGACAAACCCTTTTCAAGCGTTGCCACATCCCTGTTGGTCGCGGCCAAACTCTCCCGCATCCGGCGCAACTCGCCGTCAAATCCGGTCACCATGTCCGCGGTGGCGCTCAGCGTGAATCGCAGGCTTTCGCTGCTTTCCTCAAGGTTCTCGATCTCGTCGTTGTACTCACTCATTCGGGATCCCCTTCCGACCTTTCATCCGGCCAGGCCGCCATCAACGCATCCAGGCCCTCGCTCAACAGCGGCGCGGCCTGGGCAGGTGTGCCCAGCATTATCTGCAATTCGGCAGGGGTCAGCGCCCAGAACGCCTCAGGCGTCAGGCGCAACCCCTGCATCCCGGCCCGCATCAAGGCGGGCCAGTCCAGGCTTCGGCTCATGCCTCCGGCACCACAAAGGCGCGGGCGATCAACTCAGCCGCAGCGCGTGCAGCACCCATCGGCCCTCCGGCAATCTCGGCATGATCCAGAGCATCCTCATCAAAGTCAGAGCCGCCACCCGTCAGACCAGCCTTGAGAACAGCAAGGACGTCGACACTGGAAAACCGGCCCTGTTCGAACCGCTCAACCAAAGCCACCAACGACGGCTCCGCTAGGGCAGCCTCAAGCCCTGCCAGCGCTCCAAGGGTCAGCCGCATGGTCTGCGGCTCGCCGTCAATGACCAGGGTGACCTCTCCCCTCCACGGATTGGTCATCAGGCCACAAGCGCCGTAAAGGCCAGCGCCCCGGCAGACGCCAGCGACACCTCGTAGGTGGCCTCGCCATTGTGGCTGCCGGAGTACTCCAGCGACGTCACCTGAAACGGCCCCTCGACGATGCCAAAGTCCGGAATGATCACTTGAAAATTCGGCGTCTCCCCGTCAAAGAAGATCTGGCGCGCACGTTCATCCGTGCCCTCGTCTTTGAACACCCCGGCACCGCTGATGCTGGCGGACCTTACCCCTGCACCGGCCAGCAACTCACGCCATCCACCCTGGCTCTCCAGGCTGGTGACATCCACCGTCTCGGCGTTGAAGCTGACGCGCGTGGCTCGCAGGCCCGCAATGGTTTCGAACTGCCCGTCCGAGGTCATGTCGACCTTCAGAAGCAGGTCCTTTCCGTTCTGAGCACCCATGGGTTTTCTCCGTTTGAATTGAACTGATTAGTTATCTTCGGTCCGCGCGCGGAACGTCAGGTCGATGCGGCGGCCGGTGCCCTTGTCGATCTTCACCGCACGGGCACGATCAAAGCGCAAGAACACTAGACGGCCGCGCGTCAGCGGCAGATCAGCATCATGCAGCACGTCACAGACAGCGCCCGCGACCTCCTTGGCTTTGAAGAACCCGGGCACCTCGGTCACCACCGACACGTCAAAACGGTGCTCGGCACCACTGCCGGTCTTGTCGTCTGCGGCCCGCACGGTCTCGGGACCGATGCTGACATAGATGCTGGGCAATGCCCCGCTGGGCAGCGCGTCATAAACGGCATCCCCCACCGCATCACTTACGGCAACATCGGCGGCGACTGCAGAAAACACCGCGCTCTGCAGCGCTGCGGAAACGGCATAGCTCATATCGCAATCTCCTCATCGGCCATGCAGATCAGATACCGGCCCTCCGGGTCGCGTTCCGCTACGCTGCGGATGTGAAACAGGCGATTGCCATCACGAAACCGCTGCTTCGCCATTGGCCGCTCCGGATGGCCTACGGGCGCACCGCGCACGACAATCGCGTAGGGCACGGCAGAGACTGCAGCACCAGTGGCAACGGTCTCGCGCCCCGTCCGCGCGGTCAGCTCCGCCCACAACACGCCAAGGGGCGACCAGCTTTCGGCAAAACCGCCCGCGCCGTCAGACACACGCGCCGGGCTCTCAAGGGTCAGGCGCCGGTTCAGGCGCGGCGTCTTCACCGGACACCCCCGCCCAAGCGGATGGGCCTATAACGCTCAATCAGGCTGGTCACGCCAAAGGGCATGCAGCCTTCGCTCAAGCTCGTCTCGTTCCGGAACTCATAGTAATGCGCGGCCAACAACATGACGGCCTGCGCCAGATCAGCGGGCACCTCGGACCAGACGGCCCCATAGCCTGCGGTGAAGGACACGCTCAACGCACCGGCTGCCGGAATGGTGGGCAAAGCTGCCCCCACAGATCGCAAGCTCGGACGATGCGCATCCCGTTCCAGCCATTGGGCATCGCCAGACACCGATGTCTCCACACCTGCCCGATCCACCAGCGCGACCGCGTTGACCGCAACAACCGGGGCCACGGGCAACGCCACCGCATCCGGCGCACTCAGGGACGTCACTGACAAAACAAAGTCACGGGCGATCAGCACCTTGCCCGTCCGCGCCTCGATCGCGGTCACAGCAGCCCGCAAAAAGCTGATCAGCACCGCGTCCTGCACGCTGTCATTGCCAAAGCCGCTGCCCAGACGCAGATGCGCCTTGAATTCTTCGACCGGCAGCGCGCCATCGGGCACCGTGGTCACCTCGTTCAACATCATGGAACATCTCCAGGAAAATTCTGCCCCTCGGCTCCAAAAGGTCCGGGCGCGCGCCAGTCCGCGTTGCTCGGACGGAGGGGAGCAGCTAGACAACACGGCGCACTTGATCAGCGCGCACCCGGGAACCGGGGGCAGTCATCCACCCCCGGCCATCCGCACCTGCCCTTAGGCGGTTGCGAATTTCAGCAGTTTGATCGCGGCAAAGTCGCTCACGTCACCACCCACGCGCTTGGTGGCATAGAACAGGACGTGGGGTTTGGCGCTGAAGGGATCACGCAGCACACGCAGGTCGGGGCGCTCGGCCACAGTGTAGCCTGCGTTGAAGTCACCAAACGCAATCGCATCGGCACCCGTACCCGCATCAGGCATGTCTTCGGCGATCAGAACCGGATAGCCCATCAGCGTCGCAGGCTGACCAGCGGCCAGACCGTCCGACCAAAGGAAGCGGCCATCATTGTCCTTCAGCTTGCGCACAAAGCCAGCGGTCTTCGAATTCATGACAAATGTCGCATTGGCACGGTACTCGGCACCCAGCGCATAGACGACATCAATGATCGCCTCGGCAGTCACGTCACCATCCACACCCGTGGGCACATAGCCAAGGTTGCCCCAGGCCCAAACATCATTGTCGACGGTCGTGTGGGTCAGGAACCCCTTGGGCTTGTCGTTGCCGTCACCATTGACGAATGCCGCCGCTTCGGCGCGAGCAAACTTGTCGGCGATACGACCGGCCAGCCAACCTTCGATGTCGAACGCGCTGTCATCCAGCAGACGCTGCGATGCTTTCGGCAGGGCCGACAGCTCGTGAAGCGAGATGGTGATACGGTCGATGGACGGTGTGTCGGTCTCGGCTTGCGTGCCGGTCTCGGTTGCCCAACCTGCGCCCACATCGGTGTGGTCCACGAGGACATCATAGGATGTCGCCTCGACATTCACCACGGACGCAATCGAACGGATTGAGGCAGTCGCGTTCAAAACCGATTTCACCGACTCCGATGTCGCCGGATCAACCAGGTACCCGCCGTCCGAGTTCACCGCCGTGGACAGCGATTTGCCCTCGAGCTCCAGGCCACGCAGGCCATCATCTTCGCCCGAACGCAGATAGGCGTTGAACGCCTTCTGATGGGGGGCATCCGTCTCAACCGCACCAGCCAGAGGGGTGCGTGCAGCCGTCATGTTTTTCCGATCCAGCATGGTTAGTCGCTCTTCCGTTTGTTGAAGTTTGGTTTGAATGTCGGCCTTGAAGCCTTTCAGTTCATTGACGAAACCACTCATGGCCTCGGCAACGTCCTGGACCGGGGACAAACCTTCCCCGGCCCGAGCCTTGATCTCGGTCTTGCTCATCAGCATGTCCTTGATGGTTGGTTGTGAAACGGCCCGGCGCGTTCAGCGCTGCGCCAACTCCGCGCGCGCAGCCCGCAAGGCCGCCGCCATGTCGCGCAAATGGACATCCGCGTCCGAGGGCACATCCTCGGACTTGGCCGCCACCCGCGCACTGGGCAGCATCGGGAAAGTGACCAAAGACACCTCCCAAAGCTCCAGTTCGGTCAAGAGCCGCTGGCCCTTGTCATTCTTCGTGGCCTTGACGGTGCGATATCCGATGCTGAGCCCATCAATGGCCCGCGCCCCAATCAGTTCCGCCGCCTCGCGGCCCTTGGCAATGGACGGCAACAACCGCCCCTTCACCCACAGCCCCTTGGCATCCTCACGCACCTCGTCCCACACCCCGATGGGATGAGCCGGATCATGCTGCCACAACATCTTCACGGACCGCCCCTCGGCAGCAATGGCCTTCAAGGACGCCGCATAGGCCCCCTTCGTCACCACATCGCCACCCTGGTCACAGGCGCCAAACAGGCTGGCATACCCTTCGATCACCGTGCCATCCTGCACCTCGACCCCCTCGCCAAAGCGCGCAAATTTCGTCTCCAGACCGGTTTCCACCTGCATCCACTCACTCCTTTTCATTAGTGGGGAATAGCCGCCATGATCGACTGAAACCCGGTCGCCAGAACGACCGCGACAACGCCATAAACGGTCAGCCACAACCGCTTCTCCAACCGCTCCATCAACGTCTCCAGACGCTGCAACCGGTCGGAAATATTGGCAAAATGGACCTCGGTCAGGCGCTCATGGGCCTCCAGCTTCAATCCCGGTCCACAGGCGAATTTCTCCCACAGCTTGGCATCATCCATCCGCATCGTCCTCGGACACCGCAGGCAAGCCCAGCAAACGCCGCTTCTCCGCCACGCTCAGGAAATCGGCCCCAGCCACCCGCGCCCACTGCGCATCACGTTCCGCAGCCAACGCAGGCACCTGATCCAGATCCGGGGCCAAGACCACATCCTCACCCGTATGCGCGCCCAACCACTCGGCCAGAGCCGCCGCCACGCGGGTCGCCAGCGGCAATACTGTCAGGCGGTAAAAAGCCCGGTTCGCCTCCTGATAATTGGCGTAAGTGGCATCACCCTGAATGCCCAACAGCATCGGCGGAACCCCAAAGGCCAACGCAATCTCCCGCGCCGCAGCCTCCTTGGTCTTCTGGAACTCCATGTCCGACGGCGAAAAGCCCATCGGTTTCCAGTCCAACCCACCTTCCAGCAGCATCGGGCGCCCCGCATTCCGCGCACCCGAATGGTTGGTCTCAATCTCACTCACCAACCGCTCATACTGATCGCCCGACAGCTGCGACTGCCCATCCGCCCCGCGATACACAATCGCCCCAGACGGCCGCGCCGCATTGTCCAAGAGCGACTTCGACCATCGCGACGCCGCCGTATGGACATCGAGCGCCATGGCCGCCGCCTGCATGGGCGAAAACCCGTAATGGTCGTCCTGCGGATGAAAGCTCTTGATATGACAGATCGGGCTCACCGCCCCACCCGCATCAAACCGATGCTTCGCCCCGCCAACCGCATATTCATAGGCCACAGGCCAGCCATCCGACCCCGGGACCACCGACATCCGATCCGACCGCAGGACATGCAATTCCAGCGGCGCGCCACTTTCCCCAGCGACCGCCTCAACATACGCGTTCCCGGACAACAGCAACTGCGCGTAAAGCGCTTCAAGCAACTCCGCACGCCCCTGCCCCGGATTGGGCCGCTTGATCAGCGACAGGATCGGATGCGTTTCAAACCGCTGCTCCATATCCTGCAACACCAGCGGCAACGCCGCCGCCGCCTCTGCAATCAGCTTGACGGACCGAAAGCCCACGGGGTTCCCGGAAAAACCGGCCCGCGTCAGCGACACCGCATCACGCGGCGACCACGCCACACGCCCCCCCGTCTGCCAGGCCACCACCTTGCCCGTCGCACTCGCCTTCTGTTCCGGCACATCCGCCTGCGCCCGGCTCCGAAAGAAATCAAACACACCTGTCTCCTTCACATGATCCCGAGAGAGGCCAATCCCCCGTCCGTCCAAAGAAAAAGGCGGCCCAAACCGGAACCGCCTCACCGACCGGGACACCGCCCCGATCCTTCATCTTGCCAAATAAACTCTCCCCGAAGGGCCGCTCTCCATCCAGCGCCGGAACCTATCGTTCCAGCCCTTCATTTCGCCAAATAAACCGCCCCCGGAGGGTCGGTTTCAAACCGCGCGCGGCTCACAAACTCCGCACCCCCGGTCGCCTGTACGCATTCGCAGGCTCAATCATCAACTCATGCAGCGCCCAGACCAGTGCATCGACCCGGTCAGGCGATCCCTCGCCCTCATACCCGGTCCGCGTCATCCGCGTCATCTGATCCTCAAGTTCACCAAGACCCAGAGCATGTGTCACCCGGTCCTGCTCATACAGCGCCGCAATCGGCTCCGCCCGCGCCACCTTCCCCTTAGAGGCATGCACCGTCTTCAGCGACACCAAGGGATCTACCTGCCGGATCACCTCGCTCACCAACTGCCCGCCCTGGTTCACCTCAGCCACCAACCGGTCGGCCTTGTACTTGTCCATCGCGTCAATCGCCGCCTTGGCCCACCCACTCGGCCCCACACCCTGCACGGTGCAATCGGCAATCACATGCGCCCGCCAATCCTGCGGCGGCCCATCCATCGACACCCCCGCGACGATGATGCCGCAGGCGTCAGAGGAGCGCCCGGCACTCACTGCAGGGTCCAGCCCTACCACCACCCGATCCAGCTTCGGTTTCCGTTTCCGCCGCACCGCATCCAACATCGCCGTGGACCAGAACGCCCCATCGACGTCCGTGAGCAGAATACCTTCCAACTCCTGCCGCCCCAACCGCGTCCCGGCATAGCGACGGCGCACCTCTTTCAGGAACGAACCCGCCAGATTGGCGGCATTCGCCTCGGTCGGCGCGTGGGTCATCACGGTGGACGACTGTGCCAGCAAATCCTTCAACACATCCACATTGCGTGGCGTGGTCGTCACGCAACAGCGCGGATCATCGCCCAGCCGCAATGCGAACTGCAGCATGTCCCAGGTCTCCTGACCTTTCTTCCACTTGGCAAGCTCATCGACCCAGGCGCAATCGAACTGCGGCCCCCTCAACCCTTCCGGGTCAAAGGCGGTATGAATGGTGGCGACAGCCCCGTTGGGCCATTCCAGCATCTTCCGGCCCGCATGAAACTTCGGGCGCCGATCCGTCGGGCTACACGCCACGATCCCGCTCTCGCCAAAGACCATCACCTCGCGGACCTGCTCGATGGTCTCGCCCACCAGCGCCACACGCCGGGCCTTTCCCTTGTCCAGCGGCATCGGCCCCTCGACCATCGACCGCACCCATTCGGCACCCGCACGGGTCTTGCCCGCACCACGCCCGCCCATGATGACCCAGGTCCGCCAATTACTCTCGGGCGGCAACTGGTGTTCCATGGCCCAGAACTCAAACAGAAAAGGGAGGGCGCCAATGGCGCCCTCTCCCAACTCATTCAGAAACCGCTCCTGTGCCTCCACAGGCGCGGAGGCGACCAAGCGCGCACCGTACCTCAGCTCGGGCAAAGTCAAGGTTGAGAGCGTATCCGTTTTGGGCAATGCCACTCCGGGCTTGTCGAAATTCGTCAAGCTTCTTCTCCATACCTTCCAGGTTGGCAACCGTGCGGGTCAGCGCCGCAAGCTGCTTATTCACCTCGGTTTCCTTCAAATCCTCCCCGGCTCCAGCCTCTTCTATGAAGGCTTTGAACTGCTTTCGCATCGTCTTCAGAGTGTCCTGCATCGAAGAGACAAGCTCCTCACTGCGGGCCTCTTCAGCCTCCGGGGTAATCAATGTCATATGTGTTATGACCTCTCATGCGTTGGGATTGTCTCCGCACGAGCGAAACGAAAAAGCGACCACCGGGTCACCCCGGGGCCGCTTGCCCACTTCTTCTAGCTTGTCACAAGTTATACGTGTGACCGTTCGCAGAGTCAAGCGAAATCCAGTTGAGGATCGCCCGCTAACCGTACGGTGCCATTAACAAAATCTTACTCGCATGGTTAAAATGTGGTTAACGCGACAGACAACCCACTGAGATCACTCAACAACCCTTGCGTGTCCCCGCGGGGACAAACGGGCGGAGGACACCTCCGCCTTACGGGTGATCCGCTCCGCGACCGTAGGGTGCGCATTCACTGCGCACCGCCACCCGCATCACCCACCATCATTCTGGTTGGCCCGCTCGGCCTCAATCTCGCGCCACCGCGCCACATTGCGATTGTGTTCATCCAGCGTCTCGGCAAAGGCGTGCCCGCCCGTCCCGTCTGCCACAAAGAACACATACGGCGTCTCATCCGGCTGCGCCGCCGCCATCAGGCTGGCGCGCCCCGGGTTGGCAATGGGTGTCGGCGGCAGCCCCTGAATGACATAGGTGTTCCACGGCGTCGCCGCCCGCAACTCCGACCGACGCAAACCACGCCCTAGCACCCCTTGCCCTTTCGTGATCCCATAAATCACTGTCGGGTCCGTCTGCAGCCGCATCCCCCGGTTCAACCGGTTGACAAAGACCGAAGCCACCTGCCCTCGCTCCTCGGCCACGCCGGTCTCCTTCTCGATGATCGACGCGAGGGTCAACAATTCCTCAGGGCTCTGCAGGGGAAGTCCGGGATCACGGGCCTCCCAGGCCGCGGACACCCACAATTCCTGCTGCTCGGCCATCTGCGCCAGCACACCCGAGCGATCATCGCCGCTGCGCACCTCATAGCTGTCAGGGGCCAGCGCCCCTTCGGGCGGGATGTCATCCACTTCGCCGTCCAGCACATCCATGTTGCGCAGCGCGTCCACGACCTGCCAGCTTGTCACCCCTTCGGCGAGCGCGATGCGATAGCGCGTGTCCTGCTCTGCCCGAACCTCGGTATATGCCTCCGGCGCTTCTTCCTCACCGGGTTCAAACTGGGCCCGTTCGACAAAACGATTTGTGGTGGGGTCCAGCTCGCGCACCTGCGCGCTCAACCGGTTCACCCCGATGCGGTAAACCACCTCGGTCCCGCAAGTGCTGGCGCCCCCGCGGGTCACAACATCGACGATCTCTTCCATCGACGCGCCGGGTTCAACCAGAAAGCTCCCGGCCTTCAGCTCTCCCGTCTTGCCTGCATAGTCCGCACCCGTCCGGAAAATCCAGCCATGGGCCACAGCCCCCTGCTCTTCCAGATCGCGGCTCACCCGGCGGAAGTTCGATCCGCGATCCACCTGCACGCAGATCGCCTCGGTCAGCGGCCCCGCGCCTTCATACTGGCCGCGTCCCCACAGGATCAGCCCGCCCAACACGAACAGGGCCACGATCAGGAATGTCAGCGCGTTCGAGGCGATGGATCGCCACATCAGCTGACCTTCCCGAAGATGACGCTCGCGTTCGTGCCGCCAAAGCCAAAGCTGTTGGACAGGGCCACGTCCACCTTGCGCTCCCGCTTGGCATTGGGCGCCAGGTCAACGGGCGTATCGACGGCCGGATTGTCCAGGTTGATCGTCGGCGGACAAACCTGATCCCGGATCGCCAGGATCGAGAAAATCGCCTCAATCGCGCCCGCAGCGCCCAGCAAGTGCCCCGTAGCCGACTTCGTCGAGGACATGGTCACATTCGCCGCATGATTGCCCAGCAAGCGCTCCACCGCGCCCAACTCGATCGTGTCGGCCATGGTCGAGGTGCCATGCGCGTTGATATAGTCGATGTCCGACGGCTCCAGCCCCGCATTGCGCAGCGCGGCCCGCATGGACCGCTCACCGCCCTCGCCATCCTCGGACGGCGCGGTGATGTGGTAGGCGTCACCAGACAGGCCATAACCCCGAACCTCGGCATAAATCTTGGCACCCCGCGCGACAGCGTGCTCATATTCCTCAAGCACCACAATGCCCGCACCCTCGCCCATGACAAACCCATCCCGGTCCTCATCATAGGGGCGGCTCGCCGATTGCGGATCGTCCGCACGTTTGGTGGACAGCGCCTTGCACGCATTGAAGCCAGCAATCCCGATCTTGCAAATCGCCGCCTCTGCCCCGCCCGCAATCATCACGTCCGCGTCGCCATGCTGGATCAAGCGGCTCGCGTCGCCAATGGCATGTGCACCCGTGGAACAGGCCGTCACCACCGAATGGTTCGGCCCCTTGAACCCGTACTTGATGCTCACCTGGCCCGAGATCAGGTTGATCAGCGCGCCCGGCACAAAGAAAGGCGACACACGGCGCGGCCCTTTCTCTTCCATCATCACAGCCGTGTTGGCGATGGAGTTCAAACCACCGATCCCAGAGCCGATCAGCACGCCCGTCCGCTCCAGGCTCTCGGTGTCCTCGGGCATCCAGCCTGCATCCTCGACCGCCTGCTGTGCGGCAGCCATACCAAACATGATAAAGGTATCAACCTTGCGCTGCTCCTTGGGCGCCATGTAGGTGTCGCCATTGAACGTCCCGTCCGAGCCGTCCCCGCGGGGCACTTCACAAGCGTATGTCGTAGTCAGACCCTCTGGATCAAACTGCGTGATCGGGCCCGCGCCCGATTGGCCGTCCAGAATACGGCTCCAGCTCGCCTCGACCCCGTCCGCCAACGGCGTCACCAGTCCAAGACCTGTCACGACAACTCTGCGCATCTGCTCATGCCCCTCTCTTTTCTGGCTCGCCTCTTACCGCGCCCGCTGGCCCCTGTTCAAGTCCCGAGGGAGGACGGCGCGCGTACTCGATGGTGTGCCTGATGGCTTTGATGACTGGCACCCAGATACTCCATCGGGTGGTTAGCAGCTTTGCAAGCAAAGCTACCCCTGCCACTGGCCGCGTCTGCCTGCTCAGCCGGAAACCGGTTCTCTTAGCTACTCCACGGTGTGGCCGACAGCTTTGCAAGCAAAGCAGTCCTTGCCACTGGCCGCGTCTGCCTGCGCAGCCGCGACCGCTTTCGCTTCGGAGCCGCCTTTGCTGCGTCGGATAAGACGGATGAGCGGATACGAGCCAAGTTAAATCGCCGGGGGCCCCGCGTGCGGGGAGACGGCTATTTAACTTGGGGCGGATCGGATTACCCGTCATGTCCAGAGCATCAAAGGAGGATCAAACGCGAAAGATATTCGCTTTGGTGAGTCTGCAGCGCCAAATAAAAAATGTCGTGCGCCGAAAGGCGCTCAATTGGATCACGCCTGAGGCGGAGACTTCCGCAGCTTCAACTGGATCGGCCCATCGTCATCGTCTGCCTCGCGCATATCCACGTAGCCCAACTGCTCTGCAATCCGCGCCGAAGCCTCATGGTCCGGGTCCATCATGCAAACGACGGGCCCCGTGACGACGCGATCAAACCAATCGTGGGCCGCCTGCGCGGCCTCAAGTCCAAGTCCTCTGCCCTGCGCTTCGGGGGCAAGCACCCAGCCCGCCTCGGGGATGGAATCGAAATCCTCGCCCAAGCCCCGCGCGCCGTAGAAAAAGCCGACCTGCCCGACAAGGCGTTGGGTCGCGTGCTCTTCAATGCCCCATTGACCAAAGCCCGTCATCTGCCAATGGCCCGCGTTCACCAGAAAGGCCCGCCAGCTTTCGCTGCGTGCGCGCGGCTTGCCACCGATATAGATCGCCACCTCGGGCATCGCCCAAATCTCGGCAAAGCGATCAAACTCGCCCGGCCGCATTGCGCGCAAGGTCACGCGCGCCGTGTTGATGGTCGGCACATGTCTGCCCATGTCTGTTGTCCTGCCCGAACATGTTTTTGTTTTTTCCGATCTTGTCCCCACGGGGACGTCAAAGGCAAGGGGACATTGCAGGCACATAAAAAAACGGCGTCCTTTCGCATGAAAGAACGCCGCCGGATCAGGCAAGGGCCTGAATGACTTACGAGGCTTTCGTGATGAAGCCCACTGCGTCGCCGAAGGTCTGGATGGTTTCGGCCGCGTCGTCGGGGATCTCGATGCCGAACTCTTCTTCGAAGGCCATCACCAGTTCCACGGTGTCCAGGCTGTCGGCGCCCAGATCGTCGATGAAGGAAGCGTTTTCGCTGACCTTGTCTTCGTCAACGCCCAGGTGTTCCACAACGATCTTTTTCACGCGATCGGCGATGTCGCTCATATGACTGTCCTCATTCTGTCCGGGGCAAATATTCCCGCCCCCAAGTGGTGTCCCCGCGCAAACGGGGCTCTGGTCTTGCCCCCTTGGGGCGGTGAGACAATGGGCCGAATGGTGGCCCGCTGCCGGAATCTGCGCCGCCTATAGCACATCCCGGAAAGATGGCAATACGCAGCGTGGTGGGCCAGGATCTACTGGTCCNNGGACCAGTAGATCCTGGCCCTCGCGCCTACAACATGGCCATGCCGCCATTGACGTGCAAGGTCGTGCCCGTGACATAGGCCGCCTCTGGGCTGGCCAGATACAGCGTGGCGGCGGCAATTTCATGCGCCTCGCCCATGCGACCGGCAGGAATTTGCCCCATGATTCCAGTCTTTTGATCGTCGGTCAGCTTGTCGGTCATGGCCGTAGCAATAAAGCCCGGTGCAATGGCGTTCACCGTGATCCCGCGGCTCGCCACTTCGTAGGCGAGCGATTTCGACATGCCCACCATGCCCGCCTTCGATGCCGCATAGTTGGCCTGACCCGGGTTGCCGGTCGCGCCAACTACGGACGAGATATTGACGATCCGCCCCCAGCGCGCTTTCATCATGCCGCGCATCACACCTTTGCAGAGCTTGAAGGTCGAGGTGAGGTTCACGTTGATCACCGATTGCCATTCGTCGTCCGACATACGCATGAAGATGTTGTCGCGCGTGATACCAGCGTTGTTGACCAGGACGTCCACCGCACCCATCGTCTCGATCGCCTTCTTGGGCAGGGCATCGACCGCATCGGGATCGCTGAGATTGCAGGGCAGAACATGTGCCCGCTCGCCCAACTCTCCTGCCAATGCCTCAAGCGGGTCGGTGCGGGTGCCGCTTAGGCCAACGGTGGCACCTGCGCCGTGCAGCGTGCGCGCGATCTCGGCTCCGATGCCGCCCGATGCGCCGGTGATCAGCGCTGATTTTCCTGTCAGATCAAACATTTCTGTCCCTTGGTCTATAATTGCTCAAACGCTTGCGGTGTGCGTTCACCCAAAGCGTAACGCATCACATCCACAGTGTCGAAGACGAGCGAAATCGCCATGACGGCGACAACCACCAGAATGATGCGTTTCGGCCATGGCGGCACCGTGTCCTGTGCCCGCAGGCGTATCAAGTAATATGCAATCGGAAACCAGAACAGCATATGCGGCAGCCCCAGAAGCTTCACATAGCCCAGCTGTTCATACATCAGGTTCGTCAGGAACGCCGAGGCGAAGCTGCCGACAACTGTGATCACTGCCGCAAGTCGTGTCGCTTTCCAGATCAACAGGCTGATCGGCAGGATGAATGCCCCGAAAAACAGGATGTTGAGCCAAATGCCGATCCAGGCCGGTTGCAGTGCGATGGCTTCGCTGAGGGTGAGCGTGTCTTGCATGATGATGTCCCGCGTTGTGATGCAGCTGATCAAAGCGCTCAAGGCTGCATTTCAACTCACGTTGTTGGCACCGGGAAATCCCGCGCGATCAGCCGACGGCCGCCTTCACATCGTCGGGCGTGCCCACGGCACGGGTCGCAATCGAGCGGTCGATCCGGCGGATCATGCCCGAAAGCGCCTTGCCTGCGCCAATCTCCCATATCTCGGTGACACCCTCGGCGGCCATGTACATCACGCTTTCGCGCCAGCGGACGGAGCCGGTGACCTGATCGACCAGGTGGTTGCGTACGAGTGTGCCGCTTTGGCAGCTATGGGCGGTGACGTTCGGAATGACCGGCACTGCGGGTGTTTCAATGTCGACGTGGCTGAGCGCTTCGGCCATGGCTGCGGCGGCGGGTTCCATCAGGCTGCAATGGAAGGGGGCGGAGACGGGCAGCATCACCGCCCGCTTTGCACCCCGGGTCTTGGCGATCTCTACGGCCCGCTCAACGGCACCTTTGTGGCCCGACACGACAACTTGGCCGGGGTCGTTGTCATTGGCGGCTTGGCAAACTTCGCCATCGGCCGCCTCTTTCGCGACTTCAGCGGCGGTCTCAAAGTCAAGGCCCAGAAGTGCGGCCATGGCACCAATGCCCACAGGCACCGCCTCTTGCATGGCCTTGCCGCGTGTGCGCAGCAGGCGGGCAGTGTCGGCCACGCTGAGCGCGCCCGCTGCACAGAGCGCAGAGTATTCGCCCAGAGAATGACCGGCCACGAAGCTGGCCTTGTCGATGGTGATTCCTTCGGCCTCAAGCGCGCGCATGGCCGCGATAGATGTTGCCATCAGCGCGGGCTGCGCGTTTTGCGTCAGCGTCAGCGTGTCCTGATCGCCCTCCCAGATCAGCGCACTTAGCTTTTCGCCCAGCGCCTCATCCACCTCATCGAATACTGCTTGGGCTGCGGGATAGGCCTCGGCCAGTGCTTTGCCCATACCCACGGTCTGGGCACCCTGCCCTGGAAATACGAATGCCACGCTCATGGCCTGCCCCCTTTTTGGTCTTTTGGTCCTGCACGGGGTGTAATGGGACGGCACGGGCCAGACAAGAGAGTGTCGCACGGCATCTGTGCGCCAATTGCAGGTTGCCGCGACGGACATGCGCATAACATTAAACGCAAAGGTGTTATACCTGCACACCACGCTTTGGAGACCTCTGATGGCCCTCGCCAACACCGCTGACCGCTATGGCAGCCTGACCAAGACCTTTCACTGGCTGACCGCCCTTCTGATCATCACACTGATCCCACTGGGGGTGGTGGCCAACAACATGGCCTACGATATCAAGACAGGGGCAGAGACATCCGACGCCTTTGTTGCACAGACCGCGTGGCTGTTTTCACTGCACAAGACGATGGGCGTTGCCGTGTTCTTCGTGGCGCTGGCCCGGATAGCCTGGGCGCTGAGCCAGCCGAAGCCCGGCCTGATGCACCCCGATCGCAAGGTCGAAAGCCTTGCCGCCGAGACCGTGCATTGGCTGCTGTATGGATCGCTTGTGGTGGTGCCGCTGTCGGGCTGGATTCATCATGCCGCCGCCGTCGGTTTTGCCCCGATCTGGTGGCCCTTTGGCCAGAACCTGCCGCTGGTGCCCAAGTCCGAGGCGCTGGCAGGCGCCATGGCAGGCGCGCACTGGGTGCTGACCAAGGTGCTCGCCGCGGCGCTGATCCTCCATATCGCAGGTGCTTTAAAGCACCATATCATCGACAAGGACGCCACGCTGAAACGGATGTGGTTCGGGCCTTCGGACGTACCGACAACAGCGCATGGACACAAGCACGCGGCCCCCGTTACCGCTGCCCTCGCCCTCTGGGCGCTGGCCCTGTCGGGCGGCGCCGCGCTTGGTGTCTATGCGCCGCACAGCGATGTTGTCTCCGCCGCCGAACTGGAGGTGGTGCAATCGGATTGGCAAGTGCAGGACGGCACCCTGGCCATCACGGTCACGCAGCTTGGCTCGGAGGTCGAAGGGCAGTTCGCCGATTGGACGGCCGCCATCAGCTTTGACGAAACTGTCGAAAACGGCACCGCCGGCACCGTCGAAGTGACCGTGTCGATCGGGTCGCTGACGCTGGGGTCGGTCATGGATCAGGCGATGGGCCCGGATTTCTTCAACGCGCAGGAGTTTCCAACGGCAACTTACGTGGCCGACATCGTGCCGGTCGTGGATGGATACGAAGCCCAAGGCACGCTGACCATCAAGGGTCAGTCTATGCCGGTGACCCTGCCCTTCGGCCTGTCCATCGACGGTGACACCGCGTCGATGGCCGGGGGGCTGACGCTGAACCGTCTTGATTTCAATGTCGGAGAAACAATGGCCGATGAAAGCTCGCTGGCCTTTGCGGTGGGTGTGGACGTGGACCTGACCGCAACCCGCGCGCCCACCAGCGAGTGACGCAACATGCGTTTCTTCTGACCGAAAATACCACCGCCGGAGGCACATCCAGGAGGGTCTGAAAAGGCCCTCCTGAATAAAATCATGTCGCGCCAACGGCGCGCCCATCCGGCAGCAGCAACCAAAAAAGGCCGCGCAATGATGCGCGGCCTTCTCTGTTCCGTGAGTGGGTTTTTAGCTGGCTTCGGCCTGCAGCGCTTCGATGGAGATCTGGACCTCAACCTCATCGCTCACGGCTGGGGCAAAGGCGCCGACGCCGAAATCGGACCGAAGGATCGTGGTCGTCGCGTCAAAGCCTGCGGTGGGCGTGCCCTGTTGAGGGCCAAACGGATATGGGCCGGTCTGGTTCAGCGTAGCGTCCAGAACAACCGACTGCGTGATGTCGTTCATCGTCAGATCACCGGTGATCAGCGCAGTATCTTCGCCCGTCACTTCGATGCTGGTCGAGGTGAAGGTGATCAGGTCCTCGTCCGTTGCCCCAAAGAAGTCGTCAGACATGAAGTGTTCTTCACGCGCCTCCCAGCCGGTGAACATCGACTTCGTGGGCATCGACACGTTCACGCTGGAATTGGCGGGGTTGTCCTTGTCGAACATGATCTCGCCTTCAAAGCCGGAGAACATGCCGAATGTGGTCGAAAAACCAAGGTGGCTGTAGGAGAAGATGACCTGGCTGTGGCTGGCATCCAGCGTATAGCGTTCAGCGGCGGCAGCGAGCGACGCCGAAGCGGCAAGGGCCGAGGCGAGGAGAAGGGGTTTCATGGCAGGGGCTCCACAAGAGTTGCAATACCACGATAAGATGTCGCACCCGCCCCTGTAAGCAACTGCACATCCCTCAACATATTGTGCGCATGGCTGAACATCGCCGATCCGCATAAAGCGCGAGGCTCAGGTGTTACAGTTTCCCGGCATCCTGCAAGGCGTGGCAGAGGCTGCTGCGGACCCGTGCATCGGCTAGGGAGACATCGGCCAGCATGTCCCCGTTGGCGGCCTTGAGCACGACGCGGTCGCCAAGCATCTCGGCCTTGCCCAGATCGCGGATGGCGATGCGGCGCACCAGCTTGCGGTCCCGCACGTTGCGGGCAATCACGCGCACTTCGCGGCGCACAGTGTCGATTTCAACATCCGGGGATTCCTGCACCCGGCGGTCCTGCAGGATCATGAAACCAGCAAGGCTCAGGAACAGGGAGACGGCGAGTTTCATCACCAAAAGGTCAGGCCCGGCATGCGCGGTGGGTTCCAACCAGACGCCGATGGCAGCCAACACGAGGACGACACCCGCCGTGCGCATGGCGAAACGCGCCACGGTGGCTGTGTCCATCCGGGCGCTTGGTGCGTTGCAGTCGTTGGTGTCGGTGGTAGCGTCGAACGTGGCAGTCATGGCAGTGATCCTCCAGGTTGGTTAATCGCCTTGGTGTCTGCAAAACGTGACCAAAATACGACCTGTACGTGAAAAGGCCGTGATAGGCGCACGGGGCCAATCCACCCTTGCGTTGCAAGCCCAGCGGTGTATACGGGCGCATCCCTGCAAATCCGTTTTGCCGCGCAGTCTCTCGTGACCGACCCGCAGGGCTTTGATGGCCGGTCTATGAAATGCGCCTTGATAGAAGTGGAGAAGTCCATGCCTCTTTATGAGCATGTGATGATTGCCCGTCAGGACCTGTCGAACACGCAGGCCGAGGGTCTCATCGAACATTTTGGCACCGTCCTGTCGGACAATGGCGGCACCCTCGTGGACAACGAGTACTGGGGTGTGAAGACCATGGCCTACAAGATCAACAAGAACCGCAAGGGCCACTACGCCTATATGCGCACCAACGCCCCCGCTGCCGCCGTGCAGGAGATGGAGCGCCTGATGCGCCTGCATGACGACGTCATGCGCGTTCTGACGATCAAGGTGGACGAGCACGCCGAAGGCCCCTCGATCCAGATGCAGAAACGTGACGAACGCGACAGCCGTCGCGAGCGCCGCTAAGGAGAGGGAGCTAAACCATGGCTGCAAAACCATTTTTCCGCCGTCGCAAAGTGTGCCCCTTCTCGGGCGAGAACGCACCCAAGATCGACTACAAGGACACGCGCCTGCTGCAACGCTATATCTCTGAGCGTGGCAAGATCGTGCCTTCGCGCATCACTGCCGTATCGGCCAAGAAGCAACGCGAGCTGGCCCGTGCCATCAAGCGCGCCCGTTTCCTGGCGCTGCTGCCCTACGCCGTGAAATAAGGAGCGACTGACATGCAAGTTATCCTTCTCGAACGTGTGGCCAAGCTGGGCCAGATGGGCGACGTCGTGGACGTCAAGCCTGGCTACGCCCGGAACTACCTGCTGCTGCAGAAAAAAGCGCTGGTCGCCTCTGAGGCGAACATCGCCGATTTTGAAGCGCAGAAAGCACAGCTGGAGGCCCGCAACCTGGAAACCAAGAAAGAGGCCGAGGCCCTCGGTGAAAAGCTGGACGGCCAGCAGTTCGTCGTGATTCGCCAAGCCTCCGATGGTGGGAACCTCTATGGCTCCGTCACGCCCCGTGACGCAGCCGACGTGGCAACCGCCGAAGGCTTCAGTGTCGATCGTAAGCAGATCGTGATCCCGAACCCGATCAAGGAACTGGGTCTGCACGACGTGCACGTGACCCTGCACCCTGAAGTGGACGTGGTCATCAAGCTGAACGTGGCCCGCTCGGAAGAAGAAGCCGAGCTGCAAGCCTCGGGCAAGTCGATCCAAGAGCTGGCCGCCGAAGAGGAAGCCGCTGCAGAGTTCGAAATCCAGGAGCTGTTCGACGATATCGGTGCCGCCGCATCCGACGACGAAGAGCTGGCTGAGACCGCTGGCATTGCCACCGAAGAGGCACCGGCAGAAGACGAGCCCAAAGCCTGACCTTAGGCCCAACCGACCGAATAGAAACCGCGCCCATTCGGGCGCGGTTTTTCTTTGCCGATGCGGTTTGACCTTTGTGGGTCCTGTCGCCAGTCTGCGCCGCATGACACGATATCTTGGCCTGTGCCTCTTTCTGACTGCCGCCTGCGATGCCCTGCCTTCGCATTTGAATGTGGCCGACATCGTGATGGCCCCCCGCCCCATTCCGCAGACTGCTGCCGAAGTCGCCTTTGCCACTGATCTCTTCAACGACTTACAGGTGCGGTCGATTGATGAAGGCCGGGAGTATTGCGGCCTGATCGGGGTTGATGCGTCTGGCGACTACGTGGCGACGACGGCGCGGCGCGGGACGGCGATCAGTTGTTTGCCACCCCAAGGTGCGGGAAGCGATGTGACAGTTCTGGCGTCGTATCACACCCATGCGGCCTACGATCCGGACTACCTGACCGAAATCCCGTCCTTCGATGACATGCGCACGGACATTGAGGACGGCACCGATGGATACATCGCTACGCCGGGCGGGCGGCTATGGTACATTGATGCCCGCGCACAGGAGGCGCGGCTGATTTGCGGGGCGGGCTGTCTGGTGAGTGATGTCCGGTTCGAGGAAGACCCGAACTTTCCAGTCCGCAATCGCTATACGCTACAGGATCTTAGCGCATTTTGACCTAGCCTGCGCTCTCCGCTGGCAGATGCACCACCATCTCGACTTCGATCTTGAGCCCCGGCATTGCGAGGGCGGCCACACCGATACCCGTGACGCTCGGTCGGGCGCCTTGCAGGAACGCCGTGAGCGGTGGCATGGCGACTGACATCGCTTCGTCATCGAGGTCCGTCATGTATATACGCATTTGCACGATGTCCTGCGGTTTCGCCGAGAGGGCCGCCAGCGCATGCTTCAGGTTTTCGATGACCTTTGCCACCTGCCCGTCAAGCGATGACGGTGCATCGCTTCCGTCTGTAGACAGGGCGACCTGACCGGACACAAAGGCAAGCCTGCCCGGACCGGCGATCGAGATTTGCGAATAGCCGAGGTCACTGGGATCCGGCAGGGTGTCGGGGTTCAAGCGGGTGAGCGTTGCGGCCATGTCTTGTCCTTTCATGACGACGATAGGCAACAGATAGGGTCGTGTGCCCCGCCACAACAGGTGGACCGCCGGGGCCCGCGCGTGACCGCCGACCGGTGCGCACCCCGCCAAAAGAAAAGGGCCGCACCGATCACGGTGCGACCCTCCTATTGTGTAACGTCTGACAGGTTGGCTTAGCTGTCTTCTTCTTCTAGCGCTTCGACGGCCTTTTGCAGGTCGTCCTTGCTGACTTCCTTGTCGCTGACAGTGGCGTTCTCGACGATGTGATCAACCACCTTGTCCTCGAACAGCGGAGCACGCAGTTGCTGCTGCATCTGGGCGTTTTGCTGAACGAATTCAAAGAACTGGCGTTCCTGGCCAGGATACTGGCGCGCCTGCTGCATGATCGCCTGGCTCATCTCGGCGTCGGTCACTTCGACCTCGGCCTTCTGACCCAGCTCGGCCAGCAACAGTCCCAGGCGCACGCGGCGCTCTGCCAGGGTGTTGTGCTCGTCCGTGGGCTCGACTTCAGGATGATCGTGGCCTTCGACCTCGGGGTTTTCCTCGTGCCAGAGCTGGTGGGCGATCTGCTTGGCTTCGGCTTCCACCAGCGAGGGCGGCAGGTCAAACTTCACAAGGTCGTCCAACTGGTCCAGCAGCGCGCGCTTCATCACGGCGCGGGCGGCACCGGCATATTCGCTTTCCAGCTGCTCGGAGATGCGGGACTTCAGACCGGCCAGATCTTCGGCCCCGTATTTCTTGGCCAGCTCGTCGTCGATCTCGGCGGCGACGGGTTCCTTGACCTCTTTGATGGTGCAATCAAAGACGGCTTCTTTCCCTTTCAGGTTTTCAGCCTGATAGTCTTCGGGGAATGTGACGGTCACGGCCTTTTCTTCGCCCGCCTTCGCACCGACCAACTGATCTTCGAAGCCGGGGATGAAGGAATTCGACCCCAGCACCAGCGGGTAGTCTTCGGCGGAGCCGCCTTCGAACGCTTCGCCGTCGACTTTGCCCACAAAGTCCATGACGACCTGATCGCCGTCCTTGGCCTTGGAGCCTTTCTTGCGGGCCTTGAAGTCCTGCGCGTTCTCGGCCAGCGAGCCCAGTGTTTCGTCAACCGCGGCGTCGTCGGCTTTCACAACCAAACGCTCCAGCGACACCTTGCCCAGATCAACCTCGGGTATCTCGGGCAGTGCCTCATAGGACATCTCGACATGCACGTCGTCGCCTTCTTTCCAGTCCTCGTTGGTCATCTTGACCTCGGGCTGCATGGCGGGGCGGTCGCCGCTGTCTTCGAAATGCTTGTTCATGGCGCCGTCGATGCTTTCCTGCATCGCTTCGCCCATCAGGCGCTGGCCGAACTGCTTTTTCAGCAGGGCCATGGGCACCTTGCCCTTGCGAAAGCCCTTCATCTCGACATCGGGCTGCGCCTCGGTCAGCTTTTCGTTGACCTTGTCGTCCAGCTCGGCGGCGGTCACGGTGATGGCGTAACCGCGTTTCAGCCCTTCGTTCAGCGTCTCGGTGACCTGCATGTGTGCTCCCATAGCATTAAAGCCCCCTGACCGGGGGCTGTTCGTAAATTCGCGCCCTTCTATGCAGCGTGAGGCCTGTGTGCAAGGGCCTTGGCGCGCCGGTTCGCGCAAATTTACAATGGCGGCGAATGACCCCCTTCAGATGGGACGCAGAAACTGTCGCAGGGCCTTTTGTGCAAAGGGATGGTGGGTCAGACATTTATTTGTTATGCTAAGTATGTCGCACTAGTTGAATGGTGCGCGCTGTCGGTCAGGACACACCCAATGCAACATCAAAAGAAAGTTCTGCTGATCGAGGATGATCAGTTCAGTCGCTTCATGATGAAGGAAGTGATCGACATGCTTGGCGTCCATGTGGACATTGCCGAGAATGGCAAACAGGGCTGCGACACACTGGATGAAAACCCCGAAGATTACGGGCTGGTTCTAATGGATCTGCACATGCCGGAGATGTCCGGGATTGATGCGGCCAAGTATATCCGCACACAGGTTCCGCCGAACGCCGTTCCTATCATCGCCGTGACGGCCGACATCGACTACCATGATGACGGCGTGGTGGAGAAGCTGGGCATGAACGGCTACGCCAGCAAACCGGTGTCGCCCGGGCACCTGATGGAACTGATAGATCAGTATTGCCAGGTCCACTGACCCCATCCATAGAGACGAGCGCATCGCCGCGAAGAATACCCGAGGACTGAATGAGCGCGGATACGCCTGAACAGAAGACCACCACTCCCTCAAACGATACCACCGAAGCGCGAACAAAAGAACCCTTGCGTGTGATTGGCATCGCTGCATCGGCAGGCGGGCTGGAAGCGGTATCGCTGTTGGTTCAAAACCTGCCGCAAGAGGCCAACGCGGTCTATGTCATCGCGCAGCACATGTCGCCCACGCACAAAAGCGTGCTGTCAACGCTGATTTCCCGCGAAACCAGCCTGCCCGTGCTGGAGCTGAGCGCCGAAACCGAACCGGAGCGTGGGTCGATTTACGTGACCCCGCCAAACACCGATGTGGTTCTGGGAAGCGGCATTCTGCGCTTGCGCAACCCGTCCGGTCACGTGGCGTCCCCCAAGCCTTCAGCCGACCGCCTGTTCAAGAGCCTCGCCAACGAACAGGGTGAAAACTGCATGGGCATCGTGCTGTCCGGCACCGGATCCGATGGCAGCTACGGGGTGCAGGCCATCCGCGAGGTGGGCGGCATCACCATCGCGCAGGACCCGGCGAGCGCGAAATATGACGGCATGCCAACCTCGGCCATCGAGACGGGCTGCATCGACCTGACCCTGTCGCCGGAACAGATCGGCACGCATCTTGAAAAGATCCTGGCGCAGCCCCGCAACCTCGACGGATTGCGCAGCCTTCAGGACGAACCGAAGCCCCTGGGCGAGCTCTTTGGCATCCTGCTGGCCCGCACTCAGGTGGATTTCGCCGACTACAAGGAAAACACACTGAACCGCCGCATCGCGCGGCGCATGACGGCGCTCGGCATCCAGAATTACGACGACTATGTCGACTATTGCCGCACCAACATGCCCGAGGTCGACGCGCTGCACCGCGATCTCCTGATCTCGGTCACGCGCTTTTTCCGCGATCCGGACCAGTTCGACAAACTCCACCGCGAGGTCGAAGCCCAGTTGGCCGGACGTGATGACGGACCGATCCGGGTCTGGGTCGTTGGCTGCGCGACCGGCGAAGAGGCCTATACCATCGCCATCATTCTGGCCGAGGTTCTCGGCGGTGTTGATATGCTCGCCCGCCGAAACGTGCAGATCTTTGCCACCGACATCGACCAGAACGCCATTGATGTCGCGCGCCGTGGGATCTACCCCATCGCCGCGGCCTCGGACATTCCGGTCAAGCTGCTGAGCAAGTATTTCAGCGTCGGCAACACAGAAATCACCGTACGCCCCGAGCTGCGGTCCGCCACCCTGTTTTCACACCACAACGTTTTCCAGGATCCCCCGTTCATCAACGTGGACCTGGTCAGCATTCGCAACCTGCTGATCTATTTCAACCTTGCCTTGCAGGAGCGCGTGCTCAGCCGGTTGCACTACGCCATGGCGGCAGGCGGCCTTTTGTTTGTTGGCACCTCCGAAACAGTAGGCGAGATGGGGGTATTCTTTGAAGGCCGTCAGGGGGCCGAAAAGGTCTTTATCAAGCGGCGTGGCATTTCCGGTGAGTTGTCCATCGATTCCACGGTGCGGGGATACCGGGGCGGCATGCGCGCCTATCCCGCCGGAGACAAAGCGCAGGCCAAGACGGTGCAAGGCGAACGTCGCGACCTGTCGCTGGCCCGCGCTGTGGCCCCCGATGGCATGATCTGCACGCAGAACGGCAACATCATCGAGGTGTTGGGCGATCTGAGCCCGTTCATGGAAATTCGGGCGGGCGCCTCGACATCGCTGAATGTGCGGATGCTGATCGACCCGCTGCGGACTGAGGCGATGAGTCTCATGGCAGTTGCCATACGCAACAGCGCCAGACGCACGGGCAGATGGCACAAGGTGTCGTTGCCGGTCGGCAACCATGTGCAATTGCAGGTCTTTCCCTTCATCAGCCAGCGCGGTGGCGAGCCGCAATGCCTGATCGCTGTCAACTCCAAGTTCGAAGAGGTGGGCGAAGCGTCCATTGAGGACATCGCGAAGCTTGATCATCGCGCCTACGTCGAGAAGATGGAGCTTGAGATCAAGTCCACGCAGGAGGCCCTGCAACAGACCATCGAAGAGCTGCAAACCGCGAACGAAGAGCTTCAATCTTCGAACGAGGAACTTCAGTCCACCAACGAAGAGTTCCAGGCCACCAACGAGGAGTTGGAAACCTCCAACGAGGAGTTGCAGTCCACGAACGAGGAATTGCTGACCGTCAACGAGGAATTGCAGATCAGTTCGGCGGAGCGTCAGGCGCTGGCGTCCGAGTTGGAAGCGACCATGACGTCGGCCCCCTACTCCGTCGCCCTTGCCGATCAGGCCCTGATGGTTCGGCGCATGTCACACGTGGCCATGGACTTTTTCGGGGTGGGAGAGATCCCGCCCACAGGCATCCACCTGAGCCAATGCAACCTGCCTGCGGGCTTTCCCGCGCTGGCACCGATTGCGAACACCGTCCTGCGTGTTCAAGAGCCCCGGCGCGTGCCCGTCCTGTCGCATGGGCGCTACTACACGATGCTGATGTCGCCCGTGCACGACGTGCATCGCAAGCTGATTGGCTTGTCGATCACCGTCACCAAAGACATCAGTGATCCAATGAACCTGATTGTCGATATGATGAGCCGTGCCAGCAATATCGCGCATTGGTCGCACAACCTCGATACCGGTGAATTGACGTGGTCGAAGGACATGTTCGCCATGCATGGCCGCTCGGATTCGGGCGATATGCCCACATGGGAAGAGACGATCGACATGATCCACCCGGCCGACCGGGGGTCCTATCGCGCGATGATCGATGCGCTTCTGGCAGACGGAACGTTCAAGACATACGAGGCGCGCATCTTCGGCCCGGAGGGCCGCATCGTGAAGACCAAGGGCAGCATAACGCTGATCCGCGATTCCGAAGGCGAGCCGGTACAGATGGTTGGCGTAACCTGGAATGATGCTGTTGGTCTGGCCCGCGACATTCAGCTGTCCAGCCTGGAAGCCGTGCAGGATGACCTTGGCATCGGCTTTTATTCCTTTGACATCGAAAACAATACTGGCCTCTGGAGCAAGGCGATGTTCGAAATCCTGGATTTCGACACCGAACGCCATACACCATCGGTCGAGGCGCTGTTGACCCGGGTTGTCGAAGAAGAGCGCGCTGCACTTGCTGACGATTTCCAGGCCGTACTGGAACGCGGCACACCGTTTGATCGCACCGTGACCCTGGTGGGCGATACGGGTGTGCGCTTAGCCTGCACGTGTCTGGGGCGGGCACGGTCGTCTGATACGGGCCGCATCAGCCATGTCTTCGGCAGTTTGCGGGTTCTTGGCGCCCACGAGGTTTCGGAAAAACACGACGCCGAACAGGTTCAATCGGCGGGTTAACCCTCCGTTCACCAACTCTGCTCAATATCGGCTGGATCGGAATTGAGCGGAACATACCACATGAACATGATGACCACGGCGCGTCTTGTAAAAAACCGGTACTCGCAGGATGTCGATCGGGCGCTGGAGCTGCTGCCTGCCGATGCGGACGTGGACCGCGATACGCTCAGCGCCGCCTTCCTCGCCTCGCCCTATGCGACGCTTCTGATCGATCAGGAGGGGCGCGTGCTGGTCTGCAACAGGCGCGCGGAACGCATGTATTTCCGCTCGAAAGCGGCTGAGCCGGATGGTCTGCGCGGGATTGGGCTTCACAAGCTGACCAAGCTGACCCACGAAGAAACGATGGAAGCGCTGAAAAAAGGGGCCGCACGCAGTTCCATGAAACTGCCGATGGTGACCCTGCACGGCGCGGGGTCCGTCCGCCCGACCCTGTTCCGGGTTGCCTTGCTGCGCTCAAGCACGCTCGGACAACGGCTGTATCTGCTGACGCAGGATCATCTGAAGGCGGCGGCGGAAGCGCTTGAGCAGATGAACCGCCGCCGGGTTGCCGCACGGGATGATCTTGCCGCGATCGAAGAACGATTTGTTGATCTGAACGCCTCTCTGATTGCGATGGAGGCCTTTGCACATCAGGCGTCACATGACCTGAGAACCCCGCTCAGCACAATCTCGGGGATGCTGCAGCTGTTTGCCTCGCGGTTTGGCGACAACCTACCCGAGAAGGCCCATGAATATCTGGATGTCATGCGCCGCGCGGCAGGGCAGATGGACAGCCTGACCTCGGATTTCCTGGAACATGCCCGGTCAGTGTCTGCCGAGGTCGCGGCGGAGCCCATTGACCTTCGCATCGCGCTGGAGGACGTTCGCCGGGACGTGCTGATCGGGATGACGGCCGACGAGATAGAAGTAAACATCGCGTGCCCCACCTGGACCGTGATGGCAGAACCGACATTGCTGCGCATGATGCTACAAAATCTGCTGGGCAATGCTGTGAAATATCGACATCCGGACCGTAAGCTGCGGATTGAGGTCGCGCTGGAGGCTGGTGTGGACAGCGCGCCACTGCTTACCATTTCGGACAATGGCAGCGGATTCGATCCCGGTCAGGCCAAGGGCATATTCCTGCCATTTCGACGGCTACACGCATCGGTTGAAGGCACAGGTATGGGGCTATCGACCTGCGCCGAAGTGTGCAGGCGGCACGGATGGACCATTTCAGCTTCCTCGGATGGCGAAAGCGGATCCGAATTTCATATTACTTTCAATTCTTTAAATAGAGCGTGTAACGAATTCTGAATTTTGCGATATTTTTAGAAAACATGGACTTCTTACCGCAATGGACGGTGTGTTAAACATTTTTTTAATCTGTGACACCTAGATGTCTGTTGTACGAAAGCGGAGTTGTTCATGGCTGTAGTTCTGGTGCTTGAAGATGACCCCGGCTTGCAATTCACGTTCAGCGAAGCATTGGAAGATGCGGGGCACGAAGTGCACATTGCCTCCGACAACGAACAAGCCATGAATGCGTTGCGCCGTTGCAGTCCCGATGTTCTGCTGCTTGACCTGATGGTGGATGGTGGGTTGTCGACCGATGTCGCGAACTACGCGGGCTACTCCGCCCCGGATGCCGAAGTGATCTATGTCACGGGCAGCGGGCTTTTTGCCAAGGGCGAGTTGTTCACCATGACCCGCAATGCACGGATGGTTCTACGCAAACCCGTGGATCTGCGTGAGCTGATCACCATGGTTGGCCATGTGGTGCCCGAGCCCGCCGTCCTGAGCGCGACAGCCTAAACCTGCGCTATTCCGCGGGCGTAAACCCGGAAATCAGCTGCTTCAGCCCCAGACTTGCCCCAATGAAGATGGCAACGAACGCAACCGGCGCGCTGAAGGCCAGCGTTGAGAAGGCAGAGAGCCCCTGCCCCACGCTACATCCCACAGCGAGTATGGCACCCGGTCCCATCAGCGCAGCCCCCCCGATCTGACGCCGCAACTCGCGCGGGTCTTCGCAGGCCTCCCAACGGAAATGCCCCTTGGAGTAAGAGCCCAGCGCCGCACCGATCATAACGCCAAATACCGATCCAACGCTGAAAGACAGCGTATTGCCGGACGCCGTCATCATGTAGATCAACGTGTCGCCAATGGGGGCGACGAAGCTGTGGGTCTCGATCGGTTCAGCCTCAAAGCCGGTTGTGGTGACCCAGTAGGTGCCGATCCAACCCGACACTACGGCAAGCCCAACAACCGTACCCCAGAACAGGTGCTGCGGCGACCGGCGCATGTGCGCGCTCGAAAGGCCAGCCGCGATCACAAGGGCTCCGATCACGATCCCGGTCATGGCCGCTGACAGACCGAACTGCGCCTCGATCAATTGGCTCAGCCCTTGCGGGCCGGTTGCATCCAACTCAACCGGAAACAGCCAGATGCGGGCGTGTGCCAATGGCCCTGACATCACGAAATAGGCCGACAGCCCCATGACGATCACAATGACAAAGGACCGCAAATCGCCGCCGCCCAGCCGTGCCAGAGCGCCGTAGCCGCAATTGCCGCTCAGCGCCATGCCGTAGCCGAACATCAGCCCGCCGACGATGGTACCAGCCGGGTTCCAGACACGGTCGAGATAGGCCGCTTCGGACGCCTCAAACAGCCCAAACGCCATGGCCAGATGCGTGCCGATGATGGCGACACCGATGGCCAGCGCCCACATACGCAAACGTCTGTCATCCGAGCCGTAGAGCACATCTTCGAACGCGCCGAGCGTGCAAAATCGCCCGATACGGGCAGCGAGCCCCAAGGCGATCCCGCCAAAAAGTCCAATCAAAACAACGGTGTTCGCTTCTCCAAGCGTGTCCAGCATAACGGCTTCCTCCCGAGGACCGTACGCTGGCGAAGCGTGCGATCAGTCGTCCCTGCAGAACAGGTCATAGACGACTTCCATGATTTGCTTGGGTCGGTCATCTGTCAAGCTGTAGTAAATCGCCTTGCCCTCGCGGCGGGGTTTCACGAGCCCTTCGAGCCGCAGACGGGAGAGTTGCTGGGACACCGCCGCCTGCCGCGCAGACAGCAAATCCTCAAGCTCGGTCACCGATTTTTCGCCCGACACGAGGTGGCACAGGATCATCAACCGCCCCTCATGGCTGATCGCCTTGAGGAAGTTCGACGCGGCCTGCGCGTTGCGCATCATCTTGTCCATGTCCTCGGGACACATGTCCGGGTCAAAGACAGGAAGGCGCGAAGGCGTGGTGGTCTGCGTGTCAGGTTCCGTTGACATAGCCAGCGACATACCGTGTTAACCTCTGTTGTCCAAGGGAATGTTCGCGCGCTCGAACATCATCGTGAGCAGGCCCCAGAAGAAATCCTCTCCCGGATAGCCCTCGATCCGGCCCACCTCTGCCCCGTCTTGCACCAGCACGAAAGTGGGCGTGAAATGCACCCGCTGCGTAAACGCCACATCGGGCGTTTCGGCATGCAGGTCATAGCGTTGCAGGGGGGCCGCCTGCCCCTCCACCGTCTTGGGATAGATGTGCGCAATCTCTTCGTTCCACTTGCCGCACCAATAGCACCCGTCCTCTTCAGCCATCAGCAGATAGGTGTCCGCCCACCCCCCCAGCGGCAGGCCGCCGAGGGCCGCCACTGCCATCATGCGCAAGAGTTTCAACAGACTGCTCCGATTGACGCCGTTCGACAATTAATCATAATCTAATTCTTGAATATCTCAAGACAAGGGACGCAGGGGCAATGTTTGATGTGACATTTTTGGGCGCCCTGCTGGCCGGTCTGCTGTCTTTTCTGTCGCCCTGTATCCTGCCCATCGTGCCCTTCTATCTCAGCTATCTTGCTGGCGTCGGCATGAACCAGATCTCGGCAGAGGCCGAGATTTCCCGCGAGGTGCGGATGCGTGCGTTTCTGGCTGCTTGCTGTTTCGCGCTCGGCGTCATCACGGTTTTCATGGGTCTCGGCGCCACGGCCACCGCCTTCGGCCAGATGGTCCGCGAATACTTCGACGTCCTGCGCTGGATCGCGGCGGCCGTCATCATCGCGATGGGGCTGCATTTCCTTGGCGTGATCCGCATCGGGTTCCTCTACCGCCAGTTCCGCGCTGATGCGGGCAACACGTCGAATGTCGGTCTGCTTGGCGCCTTCGTCATCGGCCTCGCCTTCGCCTTTGGCTGGACACCCTGTGTCGGCCCTGTGCTGGCCGCCATCCTGTTCACTGCCGCTGGTCAGGATACCGCGAGCCAAGGGGCGAGCCTGCTCTTTGTGTACGGGCTGGGAATGACCTTGCCCTTCATTGCTGCCGCCCTGTTCATCGGTCCGTTCATGTCGTGGATGGCCCGGTTCCGCCGCCATCTGGGCCTGATCGAAAAGACGATGGGCGCATTGCTGATCCTGTTCGGCGTCCTGATCGCCACGAATTCCATCAACTACATCGCGCAATGGATGCTGGAACACATCCCGTGGTTCAGCACCGTTGGGTAACTCTGGGAGGAGACCATGAAACACCTGATTGCACTGCTGACCACGCTCGCACTTGCCCTGCCAATCGGTGCTGCCGAACTGGGCGATGACGGCCTGCACAAAGCGCCCTGGATGCGTGACACGTTCAAGGATCTGACCGAGGATCTGGAAGAGGCAAACGCCGAGGGCAAGCGCCTGATGATCCTGGTCGAACAACGCGGCTGCATCTACTGCACCAAGATGCACGAAGAGGTGTTCGTCATCCCCGAGATCGAACAGTACATCGAGGACAACTTCTTTGTCGTGCAGATCAACATGTTCGGCGATGTAGAGGTGACGGATTTCGACGGCACCACCCTGCCCGAGAAGGACATGGTGAAACGTTGGGGCGCGCTTTTTACGCCAAACATCTATTTCTTCCCCGAGGAAGTTGCTGCCGATCAGAAGGCGAACGAGGCGGCTGTTGCCAACATGCCCGGCGCCTTTGGCCGCTGGACCACCTTCAACATGCTGAACTGGGTGGTCGAGAAAGGGTACAACAGCGACGAGCCGTTTCAGAAGTACCAAGCCCGCAAATTCGAAGCGCAGAAGGGCTGAACCCTTTCTGCACCTGCAGCCAAAATCTTGCGCCAAATGCTGCGCCTGCGAACAAATATAAAAATTCAAGTAGTTGAATTTGATGTTGCGTACACGAGAATGTGTACGATAGTGTGCAGAAAAATAAAGCCAAGAATCGACCAAGGGAGGGCGCATGAAACATGCACTTGGAGGGGTCTTCGCTGCACTGATGGCTGGAACGGTTGCCATCGCAGAAGACGTGAAACCAACCGCTGTGGCGTTTGTGGACGGCACCGTCGAACAGTCGCTGACCGGCCAGCCCGGTGATGCAGCGGAAGGCCGCAAGGTGTTCGCAAACCGCAAGCAGGGCAATTGCCTCGCCTGCCACATGAACGCCGATCTGGCCGAGGAAAGCTTTCACGGTGAAGTCGGCCCGCCCATGGACGGCGTTGCGGATCGTTGGACCGTGGCCGAACTGCGCGGCATCGTCACCAATTCCAAGATGATGTTCGAGGGCACGATCATGCCCGCCTTCTACGTCGATGCAGGATACAACCGTCCGCTCGACGACTTTGCCGGCCAATCCATCCTGACCGCCCAACAGGTCGAGGATGTGGTCGCCTACCTGATGACGCTCAAAGAGCAGTAATTTCCCGAGACCTGAGGAGACATGACATGAAACTGACACGGCGCAACCTGCTGATCCTCAGCTCCGCCGGGGTGGCCGCGACGGCCATGGGCTCCCTGCCCGCCTTCGCCTCACTGACCGATGACGCGATTACAGAACTGACGGGCGGCGCAGCCCTGGGCGAAGGGGCAATCACCCTGACCGCCCCCGAGATTGCCGAGAACGGCAATACTGTCCCGATCGAGGTCGATGCACCCGGCGCTGTGGCCATCACGCTTTTTGCCGACGGCAATCCAGTGCCCAACGTGGCGACCTTCAAGTTCGGACCGCTCAGCGCCTCGCGCAGCGCCTCCACACGCATCCGTCTGGCCACAACCCAGAACGTCGTCGCCATCGCGCAGATGGAGGACGGGTCGTTCCAGAAGGCATCGGCCAACGTCAAAGTGACCATCGGCGGCTGCGGCGGCTGATCCCAGAGATACGCGCCCTCAAACGGCGCTCAGACAATCGGAGAGAACACATGGCATCCGGCGTAAAACCCCGCGTTAAAGTCCCGAAAACAGCCTCGGCTGGCGAAACGATCACGATCAAGACCCTGATCAGCCACAAAATGGAAAGCGGTCAGCGCAAGGACGATGATGGCAACATCATCCCCCGCTCGATCATCAACCGCTTTACGGCTGACTTTAACGGCCAGAACGTCATCGACGTGACGCTCGAACCCGCGATTTCGACCAACCCGTATTTCCAGTTCGAAGCGGTCGTGCCGGAATCCGGTGAGTTTACCTTCACATGGTACGACGACGACGGCGACGTCTACGACACATCGAAAAAGATCGAAGTCTCCTGATCAACAAGGGGCACGATCCAGCCAGGCCCGCAGGGGTCAGCCAGGGAGGGACAACATGAACATGAAACCATGGATTGCCGTGGTGGTTGCAGGCATCGCCAGCACCGCCGCAGCCCAGGACCAAAACAGCCTGACCATCGAGGGTGAGGATATGGTGACCGAGGCCGCAGCCCCGGCCCATATGGAGAACCTCGACACCATCTATTCCGGCTGGCGCTTCCGCTCGGGCGAGACGCAGGCGTTGGAAACCGACGATTTCGACAACCCCGCCTTTGTCTTTGTGGATCAGGGTATTGATCTCTTTGACAAAGTTGACGGGACCGAAGGCAAGGCGTGTTCGTCCTGCCACGAGAATGTCGAGGATTTCGCGGGCCTGCGCACGCAGCTTCCCCGCGTTCAGGACGGCGAATTGGTCAGCATGGAAAACCTGATCAACGACTGCCGCACCGAACGTATGGGGGCGGAACCATGGAAGTGGTCCAAGGGCAACATGACCGCGATGACCGCCTTGATCGGTCTGCAATCGCGCGGAATGCCCATGGATGTCGCCATCGACGGTGACGCCGCCCCCTACTGGGAAAAGGGCAAAGAGCTTTACTACACCCGCGTCGGCCAGCTGGATATGTCCTGCTCGAACTGTCACGAAGACAACTACGGCATGATGATCCGCGCCGACCATCTGAGCCAGGGCCAGATCAACGGCTTTCCGACCTACCGTCTGAAAAACGCCAAGCTGAACTCGATCCACGGGCGCTTCAAGGGCTGCATGAAGAACATCCGCGCTACCCCCTTTGCCGAGGGCGGCGACGAGTTCAAGGCGCTGGAACTGTACCTCGCCTCGCGCGGTCAGGGCCTGTCGGTCGAAACACCGTCGGTGCGCAACTAACCAATCCAAGGGCCTCGCGTTTTCCAGCGCGGGGTCTTTTCTTCGCGTATAAATTCAAACATACGCATATGTATAAGGGGATAGATCACACATGATCTCGCGGCGTGATTTTCTGCAGGTGGGCATGGCGGCCTCGGCCCTTCTGGGCACATTCGGTTTCGGCAACTGGGCGCGGCTGGCCGCACAACAGACGCTGACGCAAGACCAGCTCTTGCAATTCGACACCTTCGGCAATGTGTCTCTGATCCACGTCACAGACATCCACGCGCAACTCAAGCCCATCTATTTCCGCGAACCATCCATCAACATCGGCGTCGGCGGCAACAAGGGGGCCGTGCCCCACGTCACGGGCGCCGAGTTCCGCAAGCTCTACGGCATCGAAGACGGCAGCCCCAGCCACTACGCGCTGTCGTCGGGCGACTTCTCCGCCCTCGCCCAAGGCTACGGCCGCGTCGGCGGCATGGACCGGGTCGCCACGGTGATCAAGGCAATCCGCGCCGACCGACCTGACGCCCTCCTGCTCGACGGCGGCGACACGTGGCACGGCTCCTACACCTGCCTCAAGACCCAAGGGCAGGACATGGTCAACGTCATGAATGCGCTCGAACCCGACGCCATGACCTTCCACTGGGAATTCACCCTCGGCTCCGACCGGGTAAACGAGTTGGTGGAAAACCTGCCCTTCGCCGCCCTCGGCCAAAACATCTTTGACGTCGAATGGGACGAACCGACCGACCTGTTCCCGCCCTACAAGATGTTCGAACGCGGCGGCACCAAGATCGCTGTCATCGGCCAGGCGTTTCCGTACATGCCCATCGCCAACCCCGGCTGGATGTTCCCCGAATACGCTTTCGGCATCCGGGACGAAAACATGCAGGCCATGGTGGACGAGGTCCGCGCGGCTGGCGCCGAATGCGTCGTCGTGCTCAGCCACAACGGCTTTGATGTGGACAAGAAGATGGCAACGGTTGTCAGCGGGATCGACGTGATCCTGTCGGGCCACACCCATGACGCTCTGCCCGAACCCGTATTGTCAGGCGAAACACTGATCTTCCCCTCCGGCTCGAACGGGAAGTTCGTGACGCGCATTGACCTCGATATCCGCGACGGTCGGATGATGGGCTACCGGTCCAAATTGATCCCGATCTTCTCCGACGTCATCTCTCCCGATGCCGACATGGCCACGCTGATCGACGAGCAGCGCGCGCCGTTGCAGGCCGACTTGTCAGAGGTGATCGGCCAGACCGACAGCCTTCTCTACCGTCGCGGAAACTTCAACGGCACGTGGGATGACCTGATTTGCGACGCGCTGCTGTCCGAACGGGATGCCGAAATCGCGCTGAGCCCCGGCGTCCGCTGGGGCCCGTCCCTAATCCCCGGTCAGGACATCACGCGCGAGGATATCTTCAACGTCACCTCCATGACCTATGGCAAAGCCTACCGCACGGAAATGACGGGCGAATTCCTGAAAGTCGTGCTGGAGGACGTGGCCGACAACATCTTCAACCCCGACCCCTACTACCAACAGGGCGGCGACATGGTCCGCACCGGCGGGCTTGGCTACAGCATCGACGTCAGCCAGCCACAGGGCAGTCGGATCAGCGATATGACACTGCTTTCCACCGGCGAACCCATCGACCCGGCCCGCAACTACGTGGTCGCAGGCTGGGCCTCGGTCAACGAAGGCACCGAAGGGCCGCAGATCTGGGATGTGGTCGAGAGCCACATCGCCAAGATGGGCACCGTCACCGTCAAACCCGACAATAACAGCGTAACCGTCACAGGCGTTTAACCAACGGATTCAACACCATGGATGACACATTTAAACCTTCCCGGCGAGCATTCCTGCGTGGCAGTGCGGCGGTCGCCGCAGGCACAGTGGCCGGTGCCGCCAGCGCAAACGGCCCGGACCCGCTGATCACTGAATTGCAGGACTGGGCCAGCTACACCGGCGTCGGCGTGGATGAAACACCCTACGGCATGCCGATCAGCTTCGAATCCCACGTGGTCCGCCGCAATGTCGAATGGCTGACCGCCTCGCCCATCTCGTCCATCAACTTCACACCCATCCACGCGCTCGACGGCACGATCACGCCCCAAGGCTGCGCGTTCGAACGGCACCACTCGGGCGCGATCGAGCTGTCAAAGCCCGACTACCGCCTGATGATCAACGGCCTTGTCGATCAGCCCTTGGTCTTCACCTATGACGACCTGATGCGCTTCCCGCGTGAAAACCACGTCTATTTCTGCGAATGCGCCGCCAACACCGGCATGGAATGGGCGGGCGCGCAGCTCAACGGCGTGCAGTTCACCCACGGCATGATCCACAACATGGAATACACCGGCGTCCCCCTGCGCACCCTGCTGCAAGAGGCGGGCGCGGACATCAGCGCCGACAAATGGGTCTATGTAGAGGGCGCCGATGCTTCCTCCAACGGCCGCTCGATCCCCATGGAAAAGGCGCTTGATGATGTGCTTGTCGCCTTCAAAGCCAATGGCGAGGCGCTACGGATGGAACATGGCTATCCCGTCCGCCTCGTCGTGCCCGGGTGGGAAGGCAACATGTGGGTCAAGTGGCTGCGCCGCATCGAAGTGACCGACATGGCCGTGGAAAGCCGCGAGGAAACCTCGAAATACACCGACGTGCTCGAAGACGGCACCGCCCGCAAATGGACATGGGAGATGGACGCCAAATCCGTCATCACCTCCCCCAGCCCGCAAATGCCGATCACCCATGGCAAGGGGCCGCTGGTCATCTCGGGGCTGGCTTGGTCCGGCCATGGCAAGATCACGCGCGTTGATGTCTCCAAGGATGGCGGCATCACCTGGGAAACCGCCCGTCTGGGCAAGCAGGGCGACACCAAAGCGCTTACCCGCTTCTACCTCGACATGGATTGGGACGGCGCACCGATGCTGCTGCAATCCCGCGCCATCGATGACACCGGATATGTCCAACCGACCAAGGCGCAGCTGCGCGACAAGCGGGGCGAGAACTCCGTCTACCACAACAACTGTATCCAGACCTGGTACGTGAACGCAGAAGGGATCGCCGAGAATGTCGAAGTCTCCTAACCTCCTCCTCCCCGCGCTCGGGGGTACGGCACTGGTTCTGGGCGTCGCATTCGGCGTGATGAACCGCGACTACGCCGCCGACAAGATCGACACGCTTGAGACGCGCGTGGATCAGGTGAGCGCGCAGGCGAGCGCCGCATCGGACAAGGCCAAAGCCGAAGCGACCCGCGCCGCCGAACTGGAAGCCAAAGTGGCCGAGATCCAGGCCAACACCCAAGCGCAGCTTCTGACCGCCAGCGCCACCCAACCCGCGCCACAGATGGACGGACGCTACGGCCTCGGGCGCGCGGCGCTCGCAGAAGAGATCGCCGCATGGGACGTCGATATCCTGCCCGACGGGCGCGGCTTGCCCGAAGGCAGCGGCGATGTCTGGACGGGCGAGGAAGTCTATGTCGAAAACTGTGCCTCCTGCCACGGCGACTTTGCAGAAGGGGTCGACAATTGGCCCGTCCTCGCCGGTGGCTTCGACACCTTGGGCGACAAGGACCCGGTCAAGACGGTGGGCAGCTACTGGCCGTACCTCTCGACCGTCTGGGACTATGTCCACCGCTCCATGCCCTTTGGCGCGGCAGGCACACTGACACCCGACGACACTTACGCCATCGTCGCCTACATCCTCTATTCCAACGACCTTGTGGACGATGATTTCGTCCTCAGCCGCGACACGTTCCTCGACGTGCCCATGCACAATGCGGACGGCTTTATCGTGGATGACCGGGCCGAACAGGAATACGCCAAGTGGCGGACCGAACCCTGCATGGAAAACTGCAAGGAAGAGGTCGCAGTCACCATGCGCTCCGTCTTCTTCGTCGAAACCCCGCCAGAGGGTGGGTCCAATTCGGTCATGAACCATGCGAGAACGGTCGACGACCTACCCACCTTCTCAGCCGCGGGCCCGTCCTTCATCGCCGAAGCGACGCCCAAACCCGCCACCCCTGCCCCAACAGTCACCAAGGCTGCGGTAAATGACGGCGACGCGCTCCTCACCCAAGGCAAAAAGGTCTTCCGCAAATGCTCTGCCTGCCACGCAGTCGGCGACGGGGCCAAACACAAATCCGGCCCACAACTCAACGGCGTGATGGGCCGCGCCATGGGCTCAGCCGACGGGTTCAAATACTCCGACGTGTTCCAAGAGGCCAACGCCGAAGGGCGCACATGGACGCCCGAAGACCTCGCCGCCTTCCTCGCCAAGCCCAAGGCATACATGAAGGGCACCAAAATGGCCTTCGCCGGTCTGAAAAAGGAAGAGGACCTGACCGCCATCACCGCCTATCTCGAAAGCTTCGCCGAGTGAGGGCACTCGCCGCATATCTGGCAGCGGCGGCCCTCGCCGCCCTGCCCGCGCTCGCGGACCCCGGCGACGTCGAAAAAGGCCAAAAGCTTTTCCAACAATGCAAAAGCTGCCACCAGATCGGCGCAGGCGCCACGAACCGCAGCGGCCCACATCTCAACGGCCTGTTTGGACGCAAGGCGGCGGGCCTCGACGGTTTCCGCTACTCCAAGAGCTTCCAGCGCGCAGGCGCAGGCGGCCTCGAATGGCACGCCGAAACCCTCGACACCTTCCTCGAAAACCCGCGCGCCATGACCAGCGGCACGCGGATGAGCTACCGCGGCCTGAAAAACGCCAAGGACCGGACACACCTGATCGCCTTCCTGCGGCAATACTCCGACGACCCCGCCAACATCCCCGAGGCGGACCCGACTGCTCAAGGCATCGACCACGACCTCGACCCGGCCATCCTCGCCCTCGTCGGCGACCCGGAATACGGCGCCTATCTCAGCGGCGAATGCACCACATGCCACCAGGCCGCGGGCGGCGACGACGGCATCCCGTCAATCACGCTCTGGCCCGAGGATCAGTTCGTCGTCGCTATGCACGCCTACAAGACGAAAAAGCGCAACCATCCGGTCATGCAGATGATCGCCGGGCGGCTGGGCGACGAAGAGATCGCGGCACTCGCCGCGTATTTCAAAGACCTCGAAAACTGAGGCGCATTGGGAGGAACGAACATGACATTGAATAGACGGACATTTCTGAGCACATCCGCCGTCGCGGCGGCAACCCTCGCCGCTCCGATGGTGCGCGCGCAGGGCAAACCCCGCGTCGTGGTCATCGGCGGTGGCGCGGGCGGGGCCACAGCAGCCCGCTACATCGCCAAGGACAGCAAGGGCGACATCGACACCACCCTGATCGAACCGACACGCACCTACTACACCTGCTTCTTCTCCAACCTATATCTCGGCGGCTTCAAGACTATTGACGAGATCGGGCACAGCTACGGTGGCCTCGCCGCTGCAGGCGTGAACGTCCTGCACGACTGGGCCGTGGGCGTGGACCGCGACGCCAAGACGGTTACGCTCGCAGGCGGCGGCACGCTCAACTATGACAAGCTGATCCTCAGCCCCGGTATCGACTTTGTCGACATGGCCGTCCCCGGCTGGGACATATCGGCGCAAAACGCCATGCCCCACGCCTACAAGGCAGGCTCGCAAACCGAACTCCTCAAGGCGCAGCTCAAAGCCATGCCCGAAGGCGGCACCTTTGCCATGGTCGCCCCACCCAACCCCTACCGCTGCCCGCCAGGGCCCTACGAGCGCGTCTCGATGGTCGCGCACTACCTCAAACTCAACAACCCGACGGCCAAGATCATCGTGGCCGACCCCAAGCCCAAATTCTCAAAAATGGCGTTGTTCCAGGAAGGCTGGAACAACCACTACGAAGGTATGGTCGATTGGGTGGGCGAAGACTTTGGCGGCGGCAACGTGTCCGTGGACCACGCAGCCATGACCGTCACCATCGACGATGAGGTGACCAAAGTTGACGTCGCCAACGTCATCCCCGCCATGAAAGCGGGCCGCATCGCGGACATCGCGGGCGTGACAGACGGCAACTGGGCCCCGGTCAACGCGGCAGACATGTCGTCGAAGATGGACCCGGATGTCTACGTGCTCGGCGACGCCAGCCAACAGGGCGACATGCCCAAATCCGGCTTCTCGGCCAACAGCCAGGCCAAGGTCTGCGCCAATGCCGTGCGCGGTGCGCTGACGGGGTCCAAGGTCTTCCCGGCCAAGTTCTCCAACACCTGCTGGTCACTGATCGAAACCAATGACGGCGTCAAAGTCGGTGCCACCTACGAGGCGACAGCAGAAAAGATCGCCAAGGTCGACGGCTTCATCTCGCAAACCGGCGAAAGCGCGGATGTGCGCAAAGCCACCTACGAGGAATCCGAAGGCTGGTACGCGGGCATCACCGCTGACATGTTCGGGGCCAAGGCGTAAAGCACCACATAGGGGGAAACGATGCTGCGATCCGTGTTCGCGCTGGCACTGCTGACGACGCCCACATGGGCGGAGGAAGCGCTCGTCACCCCCTATGACGGCACCTTCGACGACGCGACCTTCGCGGTCGAAACCGCCATCGTGAACCGCGGGCTGGTCATCGACTATGTCAGCCACGTGGGCGACATGCTGAACCGCACGGGCGCGGATGTCGGCAGCGACACGGTGATTTTCAGCGATGCCGACATCTTCATCTTCTGCTCCGCCGTCATCTCACGCCAGGTGATGGAGGCGGACCCGATGAACATCGTCCACTGCCCCTATGGCATCTTCGTGGCCGAAAACGCGGATGGCGTGATGATCGGCCACCGCGACTACCCCGACGGACCCATGCAAGCGGTCGAAGACCTGCTGAAAGACATCGTGGCCGAGGCAACGGATTTCTGACGTGAACTACACCGACTTCTTCAAAACCGAACTGGACACCCTGCGCGACAGCGGCAACTACCGCGAGTTCGCGGAACTGGAACGCCACCGCGGCACCTTCCCCAATGCCACCTGCCACAACGGACCGGGCGAGGTCACCATCTGGTGCTCCAACGACTATCTCGGCATGGGCCAGCACCCCGACGTTCTGGCGGCAATGCACAACGCCCTCGACCGCACCGGCGCGGGCGCAGGCGGCACGCGTAACATCTCCGGCACGACCCACGACCACGTGCGACTTGAGGCGGAACTCGCCGACCTGCACGGCAAGGAAAACGCGCTCCTCTTCACCTCCGGCTACGTGTCAAACTGGGCCACGCTCGGCACCCTGGGTGCCCGCATCCCCGGCCTCACGATCCTGTCCGATGCGCTCAACCATGCCTCGATGATCGAAGGTATCCGGCATTCGAAGGCCGCGCGGCAAATCTGGAAGCACAACGATCTTGCCGATTTGGAAGTCAAACTCGCCGCCCTGCCCCTCAACGCACCCAAACTGATCGCCTTCGAATCCGTCTACTCCATGGACGGCGACATCGCCCCGATTGCTGAAATTTGCGACCTCGCCGACCGCTACAACGCCATGACCTATCTCGATGAGGTCCACGCCGTCGGCCTCTACGGCCCACGCGGCGGCGGCATTGCCGAACGCGAAGGTCTGATGGACCGGGTGACCGTGATCGAGGGCACGCTCGGCAAAGCCTTCGGCGTCATGGGCGGCTACATCGCGGCCGACGCAGCCCTCTGCGACTACATCCGCTCCTTCGCGAGTGGCTTCATCTTCACCACCGCCCTGCCCCCGGCCGTCGCGGCAGGCGCAGCGGCAGCGGTGCGGCACCTGAAATCTAGCACCGCAGAACGCACCGCCCATCAGGCCCGCGTGGCAGAGGTCCGCGCGCGCCTCGACGCCATCGGCCTGCCGCATATCGACAACCCCAGCCACATCATCCCGGTGATGGTGGGCGACCCGGTGAAATGCAAATTCATCTCGGACACGCTGCTGCGCGACCACGGCATCTACATCCAGCCGATCAACTATCCCACAGTACCCAAAGGCACTGAACGGCTGCGCATCACACCGTCGCCCGTGCACTCGGCGGCAGACGTGGATCACCTCGTGTCAGCCTTGGAAACCCTCTGGACCCAATGCCAACTCGCGCGCCGTCCTATCGCGGCGCAGTGACCTCAAGCAAAGACAACAAGCGTCCCAATCAGAAAGATCATCGCGGCAAACCCAACGGCCGCGATGATCCAAACGAGCCGCGTCAGCAGTCTTGGCACGTCTTCAGGCCAAGCACCCGGTAGATCGGGCAGAAGTTGACGAAAGCAGTGCCGACCAGAATGGCACCGACAAAGCCCCAGACACCGATGGTGCCAAGGGCCGCCAGCACGATCAAAAGCGCGCCGATGACAAAACGGGCGATACGGTCAATCTGTCCAAGGTTGCGGGTCATGTGAAGCTCTCCATTCTGCGGTTACGGGCGCACCCTGCCCCGATCCATCGCAGCCGTCTGTGACTTCGTCACACGCCGTCCTGCAATCCGTGATTTTCCAGCGCCGCCGGGTCCAGAACGGTGATCGTCCCCCGCTCCACCGCAATCCATCCACTCCGCTCGAACGACTTCAGCGTCCGCGACACCACCTCGCGCGCCGTTCCCAACTCCTGCGCAATGTCCTGCTGCGTCCGCGCAACCTTGGCCGGTTGCCCACTCAACCACCGCGCCAGCTTCAGATCCGTGCGGTGCAGCAGCAGCGCATCAATCACATCCGTCAACTCGCCCACCCGCTGGGCAAAGCCGCGAAACACCAGCTCGCGAAAGCCCGCATCCCGGCCCATCAGCGCCTGAAACCGCGCCGCACTGATCGCCACAGCAGTCACAGCACCCTCCGCATATCCATACCCGGAGTAAGGCCGCCCCGACAAAAGACAGGTGGTCGTCAGCACGCAACTGTCGCCAGCCCGCACGCGGTACAGCACCACCGTCCGCCCCGCCGCATTCGTCTGCTCCACCCGAACCACACCGGACTGCACGATCAGAAACGCGCGCCCCTCATCACCGGGGCGAAACAGGCACGTGCCATCCGGGGCGGCAATCGGATCGCCCTGATCTGCGTAATCCGCAAGGCTTTGCTGCGTCACTCGAATTCCATCTGCTCATAGACCCGCCCCGCATTCCGCGTGGCCAGCTCTTCATAGGTATCGAGATGTAGATAGGGGCTCTGATCGACATAGTAAGCCTCTGCCAGATCACCGCCCGCATCCAGATGCGCACCGACAACCTCGCGCAGATGCACCAGATAGTCGCGCGTGTAGCGCCTTACCTGCGCCATGTTGGTCGGATGGCCGTGCCCCGGAATGACATAGGTGGCACCCAGCGGCTCAAAGCAACAATCCCACGTCTCGATCCAGTCGAGCGCAATGGTATCCTCAAAAATCGGTAACATCCGCTCGTGAAAGGCCATGTCGCCCGCAATGACCATGCCCTGCTCGGGCAGCCACACCTGCGTATCGCCGGGACCATGGGCGGGACCAAGATGCAAAACCTCGATCCGGAAGTCCCCCATCTCGATGACTTCCTTGTCCTCAAACGTCCGCGTCGGCGGCGCGACAAAGGTGCCCTCGGCCTTGTCGCGATTATACGTCTTCATCTGCTCAAGGATGCGGTTGCCCCGCTCCTTGATCTCATGCGCCGCATCCACATGGGCCAGGATCGGCACGCCTTGCTCCGCCCAATAGGAATTGCCCAGCATCGCATGGCCCTGCCCGTTCTCATCAATCACCAGCTTCACCGGCTGATCAGTCACAGCCTTGATCTCGTCATGCAGCGCCTTGGCCAGCAGATAGGCCGCCCCGCCATTGACCACGACCACCCCGTCGCCCGTGACAATAAAGCTCAGATTGTTGTTGTGCCCGCTGTTCTCATAGGTCGGCGGCGCGGTGGCGCCGATGGCGGACCACACATGCGGGATCACCTCGACCGGCTTGGAGTATAGAACCGAGCCCGGATACTGATCCGCAATATCTTCACTCGCGAAAACGGGTGCAGCGCAAAGCGCCAAAGCCACAGCACCCCGCATCATGAGCCCTCCGGCACAAACACGTACCCCTCAGATGTCCGATCCACGCGCCCCATCCCGCCCTGCGGCAGATGAAAGCCCACGACCTGCATCTGCTCGGACACGATCCGGTCAAACAGCATCGAGCGCGTCTTTGCCGCCAGTTCACCATCCTGATCCGACCCACTGATCCATTCCGGCTTGTGAAAGGCGACGTGATGATTGCCAATCGCGTCGCCCAGTATCAGGGCGGCGTCTGATCCGTTGCGCACTTCAAAACTCATATGCCCCGGCGTGTGACCATGCGTGGCAACTGCCGCGATCCCCGGCAGCACCTCCTGCCCACCGTCAAACAGCACCACGCTGTCCTCAATCACCTCCATCCGGCGCTTGGCCCCCACGGCAAAGGCCGCGCGCGCCTCGCCAATGGTATCGACGGTTTCGGGGTTCCACCAATACTCCCACTCAGCGCGGCCCATTATGTACGTCGCATCGGCAAACACCGGTTCGTCGAAATCGTCGAGCAGACCCCAGATATGATCCGGGTGCGCGTGAGTGAACACCACATGGGTAATGTCCTCGGGCGCCAGTCCAAGGGCGTTCAGACCATCCACAACGCTCCCCGCCGTCGGCATGAAATCGGGACCAGAGCCCACATCGAACAGCACAGTACGCTCCCCATCCCGGTAAAGCGCCAGATTGCACTCTGGCGTCAGTTGAGTGGACGACAGATCATAAGACGCCAGGATCGGCTGCAACGCATCCTGCGGCATCGGATCAAAGATGAAGCTGCCCGGCAGGGTAAGGCTCCCATCGCTCACAGTAGTAAGCGACGCCGCCCCCAACTCCGCCCGCGCGACCAAAGGCGACAGGCCCAAACACCCCGCAGCCGCACCGCTTTGCGCCAGAAAAGATCGCCGATCCATCCGCATCCCCCCACATTCAAATTCTCATATCTGAATGTTTCTCAAGCAAATTCATAAATCAAGATGTTTCCCGCAACGACGCAACACCGCAGGAACACTCGAAAACCTGAAGAGAGGGGAAAGAAGTGGTGCGGCCGGCGAGACTCGAACTCGCACGAGTGTTACCTCACAGCGACCTCAACGCTGCGCGTCTACCAATTCCGCCACGGCCGCACGCCTTGACTTGGTGAGCGGGGTTTAGCGACGAACGCGCGCCTTGCCAAGCCGAAAACTCAAAGAAAAACCGGGGCCTGCAAAAGGCCCCGGTTTGATCGCTCAAAGTAGGTCAGACTGGATCAGTCCGACGCGATCCCGAATGTGGGCAAGGCCACAGGCTGCACGGTCGGCTGCGCCGGTGCGACGCCCGAATTGGACACGCCCAGTTGCAACGATGCCTTGCGCAGCAGCTCCACGCGCTCGGGCTGGCCGGGCGCAAACTCCGCCTTGGCGCCAGCGTCGATGGCCTTCAGCCCTTCGGCATACCAGACACGCGCATTGTCCACACGCGGCGCGGTGCCGAACCCCTGCGCCAGATGGTGGCCCATGATCTCACCATACACATGATCACCCATAGCATACATCATCAGCGCCGATCCCAGCGCCACATCCATGTTGTCGGTGCGATACCCCACGCCCATGCAGATCTGCGCAGTGCCTTTCAACTGCGCAGGCGACATGCCGGTGGTCAGGATAAAGCTCGTGACATCCTGCACGACCTCTTGCTGCGATTTCAGCGCAAGGGCCGCCACATAGGGCTGCATGGCCGGGCCAAACTGCTCGCACTGCGCCGCGATCTGGTCGGGGGTAAAGCCCTGCACCTTCGCGATCATGTCCTCGCTTTTCGCGATGGCATAGGTGCGCGCCAGGCAGAACTGTTCGTTCAGCGCGACGTTCGGGTCGGTCATCTTGTCCGCCGTGGTAAAGCCGCCATTGGTGTTGGTCAGCAGCGACACGGTGTTGCAATGCGACGCGAGCGACTGGGCCGATCCGGTCCCGCCGAGGAAGTTCGGCAAGGCCGACGGAGCCGCAGCCACCGCCGTGGTGCCGGGCGACGCCGGGATGGCCGTCGCCACAGGCAGCGTCGCCGACTGCACCTCGGGCAGGCTCGGCGCGGGCTGTGCCGGGGCCGGTGTCGCCACGGCGACCGTTGCCCCGTCCGTCTTGGCGCAGTTGCCACGCTGACAGCTGAACATGGCCGGTGTCACGTTGAACGCCTGAAAATCGTTGCGCTCGTACCCTTCGGGGGTGGAGGCAAAGACGCGCACCGCACAGCTTTGCGCATTGCACCAAAAAGCGCTGCCGGTCACGGACGTGTCGATGACATAATCGGTCTGACCGTCGCCATTCATGTCCGCCAGCTGGATAAAGCCCGAGCGTTGCACCAACTGCTGCGCACTCGGGTCCGAGCTACGCGCAATCTCGTTGACGGACGCCGCCACTTCACGCGGCAGGCCATAGGTGTCACCCAGCGGCGCGGTCGGGCTGCCGCCGGCCAGATCGGTGCGATAGGCAATCAGCAGACCCCGGCTGCCCTGCCCCAGCGATGCAATCTGCTGCGACGCAGCCAGCGGGTCGGCCTGCGCCCGGTTATAGGCGCCGATCAGCAGGCTCTGCTCGTACGGCGTCAATTGCCCCGTGGCCGGATAGCCCAGAAAGCTCTGATAGGCCGAAATCGCATTGCGCGAGCGCTGGCCCAATTGGCCATCCACGCTGCCCGCGTTGAAGCCAAAGTAGTTGAGCGAGGTCTGGATCTGCCGCCCCTCCTGCGTCGAGGGCAGGCGCGGCTTGTAGGATTTCTTAGTATAGCTCCGCTTTGCGGACGATTTCTTTCGATTTTGGTTTGCAGCTGCCCCCACAATTCCGCCAATAATGGCCCCGGCCACAAAGTCACCGGCATCGGCGGCGACACGTGAGGCAGGTACAAAAGCAACGGAACAAGCGAGAACGGATGCGACAATCGGCTTTCTGAACATGACAAATACTCCACAGAATATGCCAAGACTGTAACAGCGTCTCCAGATTCGCGAAGTCATTAATTCCCGACCCATGCGGATTCGTTTGGCGCACTTCACACGCATATCGCGAAGTCGGGCGAGCCGACCGACCAAAACCGAAAAGGACACAGGCAGGTGAGCGCAACACGGACATGGCAAAGGCACGCAGGCTGAACAGATGGTTGAATGGATCACCACACCCGGCCTGACCGATTACCGTGACGCCGAAGCCTGGATGGACGCGCGCGCAACGGCCATCGCCGCAGGCACCGCCGACGAATGTGTCTGGCTCCTCGAACACCCGCCGCTTTACACGGCAGGCACCTCGGCCAAGCCCGAGGACCTGACCGATCCACACCGGTTTCCGGTCCACGAGACGCGGCGCGGCGGGCAGTACACCTATCACGGCCCGGGCCAGCGCGTGGCCTATACGCTTTTGGACGTGGGCAAACGCGGGCGCGACGTGCGCGCCTTTGTCCAGCAGCTCGAGACCTGGGTGATCGCGACGCTCGAGACCTTCAACGTCACGGGCGAGATCCGCGAAGGGCGCGTCGGTGTCTGGGTCACCCGTCCCGAAAAACCGCCGCAGCCCAACGGATCCACGGCCGAAGACAAGATCGCGGCCATCGGCATCCGCCTGCGCAAATGGGTCAGCTTTCACGGGCTCAGCATCAATGTCGAACCGGACCTGTCCCATTTCGACGGCATCGTGCCCTGCGGGATCGCAGAACACGGGGTGACGTCGCTGGTCGATCTTGGGCTGCCGGTGACGATGGAAGATGTGGATGTGGCACTGCGTCAGACCTTCGACACAGTGTTCGAAAAGCAGCCGTGATCCAAAGGCCGCTGCGCGACGACATTTTTTAAGGGGCGCTGCCCCCGTCCTGCGGACTCCCCCGAGGTATTTTCAGCCAGAAGAAAGACTAGTCGAGCATGCCCGCAAGTGCGCGCGCCTCGTAGCCTTTCATGACTGGGCGCACGCAGCGGCTGGCGCACATCAGAAGTTCCGGGAACAGGCGTGCGATTTCCAGGGCAACGGCCCCTTCTTCGGTGTCGCCAAACTCCACCGCCTCGACGGCCTCCCGTGTCAGGTGGAAGCTTTCGGTCGGCGCACCTTCGGCATAGATCACCTCGTGCCGGTCCATCAGGAGATGGTAGTAGGTCACATGGGGGCGCGGCACGCGGTAGATCATGTCGCCGCGCACAAGGTTGACCGCGCTCACCAGCACCTCATCCGCGCCAAAAAGCATCTGCGCCCGCCAATCCGCGATCAGCATCCGGTGGGCCGGCGATACGACCAGGTCCCGCGCATTGCCCAACGCACCGGCCGAGATATGGACCGGGGCCAGATCGCCCGACCCATCGACCCGGCGTCGCAGGACGGCCCGCACAGGCCGGTCGCCATTGTCCCAGGTGCGCAGGCGCATACCGCGCTGCAACGCCTCAACCGGCACCAGGCCCTCAGTCGTCTCAATCAGCGCACCGGCGGTAAAGCAGGCCACATTGGTGTTGTCGAAGGTCAGGTCGCTGCCGGTCACCCCTGTCAGTGTGATCGATCCACCCAGAGCCGTGTTGTCGCTATAGTCACCAACCGACTGGTTCAGCACACCATCATCGGCCAGATCGGCGCGCAGCTCGAAAATGTTGGTGTAAAAGGCGCTCAGGTCGATGAAATCGTTGTTGGTCTGATCACCGTCGTCGATCGCACCGCTGTTGCCCGCATTGAAATCCGTAATGACGTCATCGCCATCACCGGCATTGAACACATAGGTGTCGTCACCCGCCCCACCGGTCAGCGTGTCGTTGCCCGTGCCGCCCTCAAGCGTGTCATTGGCCGCATCCACCCGCACAATGCTGAAATTGTCGATTGCGAAGCTTTCATTCGCGATGCTCGAATTCAGCGTGCTGCCAAAGCCGATTGTCAGGTCTTCGGGCGGGTTCGTGATCGTGATCACGACATTCATGATCGTGTCCTGCGAATTCGACACCGATCCACCGGTCGTATAGCCCAACTCGCCCGTCTGTTCGTTCGTGAAGTCGATGGTGTAGGTCGCGCCATCGGCGCCCACGAAACTCTGGCTCGCCGGAGAGGACGTGTCACCGGCCAGATGCGCGATCCGCACCTCTTCGCCGTTGAGTGTGATCACAAAGTCTTCGCCATCCCAGCTGTCCAGCAGCAGGGCGTCGAACTCGACCTGGACCTCGTCAGTATCCGCGCCGAGTTCAAAGGTGCGTTCGGTCGCGACCAGCCCATCACCGGCACCGAAGCGACCCAGCGATGTGCCGAGGTTGGGGTCAGTTTCGGCCGTGTTGTCGGACCAGCCGCTGGCGCCGCTTTCAAAGTCGTCCTCGTAAAGCGTTGTGCTATCGGACCCGTCATCGCCGACGAGAACATCCGCGCCGTCCCCCCCGACAAGGCTGTCGGCCCCCTGCTGGCCCTCAAGCGTGTCCGCGCCGTCACCGCCCTCCAGCGTGTCGTCTCCGGTGCCACCCGTCAGAACGTCGTCTCCGCCGTCCCCGCTGACACTGTCGTTCCCGCTGCCACCATCGACACTGTCATTATCGGCCCCACCAGACAGCGTGTCATTGCCGCCATCCCCGGTGATCGTGTCGTCGCCCGCGCCACCGTCAATCACATCGTCGCCCTCGACGCCCGCAGGGCTGCCCGTGACCGAGTATTCCGGCCCCGGTGGCATCCCGATCATGGGCGAGGTCAGCAGGTTCTGAGTGGCACCACCGGTGTCCGGTCCATTGATCGTGGCCGACAGCGAATCCCCGCCGCGGTTCTCCCAATAGCGGATCTGGATCGTATAGGTCTCATTCGGATCAAGCGTGACGTCCCCGAACCGTGTGGTCGTCGCCTGGTGAAAGTCGTTGTTCAGATAGTCCAGCGTGCCGCCCGTCTGGTTGTCGAACTGAACGGGATTTCCTTCGGAATCAAAGATTTGGAGCGTGGACCCGTCATCGGACGACGTGGTCAGGCGGTACGTACCACCCGCCGTGACATTCAGGGTGCTGGTGTAGATGACGCCGAAATCTTCCGGGTTGCCGCTGGTGCCGCGCACCGTGTTGGTCAGCCCGCCCTCGTTGAAGTCGGTGACATAGCCCGAGCCCGTGCGCGTCCCGTTCTCGATGTCAAACGCCTGCCCGGCAGCCGAGGAAAAGTTAAAGTCAAACGTCTCGAAATGCCACGCGCCCTCAACCGGGCCGTCGCCTGTCAGCACATCGGCACCACCGCCACCGGTGATCGTGTCGCTGCCAAACCCGCCGGTCAACGTATCCGCACCGCTTGAGCCAGAAATGGCCTGATCACCCTGGGTGCCTGGGTTCGTGTTGTCGTTCGTTGCCATTATCCTGCACTCGGTCTTGGATGCGTCTGGGCGCGGTTGGCTCAGCAATGGCCTTGGATTCGGGCGGAACGAGGGATGAATACTGCCCCTGCGCGTCCGATATTGTGACCATTCCGTGGCTTTGCGGCGTTTCTGGAAACAATGCAGCGTTGCACGCGCTGATTGTATCGCAGCATAGCAGGCCAGCACCAACTCCAGACCGCGATGACGGCACGTGACATGACATGTGCAGCATGATTCACACGCGACAATTCATCCCGGCCTTCGGGCGTATCTTCCATTGATGCGCGCGGGCCAAAACTTTAGAACCACTCAAGAATCCGTGCGCGGAGCGGGAACCCCGTGCGCGATAAAACCAACCAGCCAGGAGGCACCGCATGGCAGACGCAGCCATTCACGGGCAAGAGCACGAAGACGAACGGGGCTTTTTCACCCGTTGGTTCATGTCCACCAACCACAAAGACATCGGGATCCTGTACCTGATCACCTCGGCCCTTGTCGGCTTCATCTCGGTCGCATTCACGGTTTATATGCGCCTTGAGCTGATGGATCCGGGCGTCCAATACATGTGCATGGAAGGCGCACGCCTGACAGCGGCTGCCGCGGGCGAATGTACCCCCAACGGGCACCTCTGGAACGTGCTGATCACCGGCCACGGCATCCTGATGATGTTCTTCGTCGTGATCCCTGCCCTCTTCGGTGGTTTTGGCAACTATTTCATGCCGTTGCAGATCGGCGCGCCGGACATGGCATTCCCGCGCATGAACAACCTGTCCTTCTGGCTCTACGTTGCGGGCACCACGCTCGCGGTCTGCTCGGTCATCGCACCGGGTGGCAACGGCCAGCTTGGCTCGGGCGTGGGCTGGGTGCTCTATCCGCCGCTCTCGACCAACGAACAGGGCATGTCGATGGACCTCGCGATCTTTGCGGTCCACGTCTCGGGTGCTTCGTCTATCCTGGGTGCGATCAACATGATCACCACCTTCCTGAACATGCGCGCACCGGGCATGACGCTCTTCAAGGTGCCGCTGTTTGCATGGTCGATCTTTGTGACATCGTGGCTGATCCTGCTGTCGCTGCCGGTTCTGGCGGGCGCGATCACCATGCTTCTGATGGACCGCAACTTCGGCTTCACCTTCTTTGATCCGGCCGGTGGCGGTGACCCCGTGCTCTACCAGCACATCCTGTGGTTCTTCGGCCACCCCGAGGTTTACATCATCATCCTGCCCGGCTTCGGCATCATCTCTCACGTGATTGCCACCTTCTCGCGCAAGCCCGTCTTCGGCTACCTGCCAATGGTCTGGGCGATCATCGCGATCGGCGCACTGGGCTTTGTCGTGTGGGCGCACCACATGTACACGGTCGGCATGTCGCTGAACCAGCAGGCCTACTTCATGCTGGCCACGATGGTCATCGCCGTGCCCACAGGGGTCAAGGTCTTCTCGTGGATCGCCACGATGTGGGGCGGCTCGGTCGAGTTCAAGACACCCATGCTCTGGGCCTTCGGCTTCCTGTTCCTCTTCACCGTGGGTGGGGTGACAGGCATCGTGCTGTCTCAGGCCGCCGTGGACCGCTACTACCATGACACATACTATGTGGTCGCACACTTCCACTACGTGATGTCGTTGGGCGCCGTCTTCGCCATCTTCGCCGGGATCTACTTCTATTTCCCCAAGATGACGGGCCGCATGTACCCCGAATGGGCAGGCAAGCTGCACTTCTGGACCATGTTCATCGGTGCCAACATCACCTTCTTCCCGCAGCACTTCCTGGGCCGCCAGGGCATGCCGCGCCGCTACATCGACTACCCGGAGCAGTTCGCCTACTGGAACGCCTGGTCGTCCTGGGGTGCGTTCCTGTCCTTCGCCTCGTTCCTGTTCTTCTTCGGGGTGATCGCCTACTCGCTGCTGCGCGGCGCCAAGGTGACGGAAAACAACCCCTGGAACGAATACGCGGACACGCTGGAATGGACCCTGCCCAGCCCGCCGCCGGAACACACGTTCGAAACCCTGCCCAAGCAGGAAGACTGGGACAAACAGCCCTCGCACTAAGTGCGGTCTGATCCAAAAAACCAAAGGGCTCCGGTGGCGACCGGGGCCCTTTTTCTTCAAAGGCAGCCGCCCTCAAATGCCAACGCCGCCCTCTATCGACGTATTCTCCTTGATATGCCTCGCTGGAATGGCAGGCGTCAGCCTCGTTCTGCATCGCAAAACCGTCCCTGCCCCGATGCACGCGGCGACCCTTGTCGCGCTTGGTATCGTCAGCATCGGCGCTTCCGTCATCTATAATACCGCGACGCTTTCGGGGCTCGCTGTCGATGGCATAGCAAACCAATTCGACGCTTTTGCCAGTCAGGCCCCGCTCCTCATTACATCGATCACAGTACCCCTTCTGGTGCTGGCGGTCCTTGGGCCATGGCAGGCGTTGACACAAAACTGGCGCGGCGCACCGCAACGCAGCACATGGTACATCCTGCACTGGACGTTGCTCGTGGGATGGCTTGCCGTTGCCCTGATGGACCCCGCCCCCCTGTTCGCAAACATCCCTCCACTTGCCGAACAATCGCCCGAAGACCGACGGGACCTGATGACCAATCTGAGCAACGCAAGACAGACCTACATGATCGCGATCATCCTCTACGCGATCGCCACAACAGGGATCTTCCTGCTCCCTATTGTCGCGCGCTGGGTGAACCCGTGGCACAAAGGCAGACCCTGACTCTGCACACCAATTGCCAAAGGCCCCCTTTCTTCTGGCTGAAAATACCTCGGGGGGCTTGGGGGGCTGGCCCCCCATCCAACACTGGATCACCTAAAGAAAACCGCCGCAAAACCGCACCCCCACCCCTATTGTTATGCAATATCACGTAACAAAACTGGGCCATCTCCCGCCCAAGACCGCGCAGAAACGCGCGAACCACCGCCCACGCGCGCGCACGGCTCCCAAACCATCTTCCCCGACACAGGCCCTGCCCCATATGCCAGTCACATAGCTGCCTGTCCCCCGTGCTGCCCGAACATCCCGGAGCCAGGCGATACGAAGAAAGGAGCAGTCATGCTGTCCAAAACATTGATCTCCGCCGCCATCGCGGCGTCACTCGCCCTCGTCCCTGCCACGCGCGCAGCAGCGGACAGCAAGGACTTTATCGCCGGCGCCCTCCTGGGTGGGATCGGCGGCGCAATCATCAACAACGAAGTGCGCAAGAACAAAGAACGCCAGGCCGCACGCAGCCGCGCCGTCGCCCCGCGCACCACGACAACCACGCAACGCGCCTACCGCGCGCCTGCACAAAAGACCTATCGCCCGTCGATCCCGGCCACGCCCGAGGGGCGCGAGATCCAGTCCTCGCTCAACTATTTCGGCTTTGACGCGGGCAGCATCGACGGCAAGGTCGGGTCCCGGACCCGCGACGCCATCGCCGACTTCCAGCGCTACATGGGCTACGAAGGCACCGGCACGCTGACCTCGTTCCAGCAGCACCTGCTGACCTCGGCCTATTTCCGCGCCGAAGCGGGCGGCAACCGGACCTTCCAGGACATCGCCTCGCATCCCGACGGCACCCGCGGCCTGCTCAAGATCTACCGCGACGATCTGGCAGCAGGCAGCACGCGGGAACGCACGCTGCGGCCTGAACCGTCCGCCTCATCATCGTCCTTCACCGACCTGTAAAAAACACCCGAGCAGCAGTTGGGGCGGCGCACTCGTGCCGCCCCGCGACATCCTGCCCTTCGACTTCGAAGCATTGCGGCATATAAACACGATATGCCCTATCGCTGGACAACAGAACCCGACGCACAGGTGCAGGAACTGCACCTCTGGCCGCACAACTCGCTGCCGCAACACGGAATGGCGGCCTTTGTCCTCGCGACCTTCACCTTCATCCTGATCCCCGCCCTGCCACTTCTGGGCTCCGTGGTCCTATGGGGCCTCCTGCCCTTCGTGATGGGCGCCGTCTGGGCGATGTATTTCGCGCTGCGCCGCAACCGCCGCGCCCGCCAGATCATCGAGGTGCTGACACTGGACGCCGATGACACGCACCTCACCCGGACAGACCCCAACGGGCAGGTGCAGGAATGGGATTGCAACCGCTATTGGACGCAAGTGACCAAATACGACGATGAGGGCCCGGTGCCCCACTACGTCACGCTCAAGGGCAAGGGCCGCGAGGTCGAAATCGGCGCCTTCCTCAGCGAAGAGGAGCGCATCGCGCTCTACGATGAGCTTCAACGCGCGCTGCGCCGTTAACCGCGGTTAACGGCCCCAATGCCCGGGCTTAGGCAAAACACGCAGTTTGCCCCCGAAAATGTGCAGTTTCGCAAAATCAGGGCAATTCCGGCCCGTTTCAGCCGCCTGAAAACACGCAGTTTGACAGGCAAACTTCGCAGTTTCCGCATCCGGGCACAGCGCCCGGCATCAAAAAAGGCGGGCATTAACCCGCCTTAACAGACCGCACGCCGCCCCGTCAGGAGGCCGCGCAGAGCCGATCCTTAACCATTGGCCCCACCGCACCGAAATCCATCTGGCCGGTGTATTTGGACTTCAGAACGCCCATCACCTTGCCCATGTCGCGGATGCTGTCTGCACCCACCTCGGCAATCGCATCATCCACCGCTTTGGCAGATGCCGCATCATCCAGTTTCTGCGGCAGAAACTCTTCGATCACCGTGGTTTCCGCCATCTCGCGCTCGGCCAGATCAAGCCGCCCACCCTCTTCATAGGTCTTGGCGCTCTCCTTGCGCTGCTTGACCATTTTCCCAAGGATCGCAAGGACTTCGCCCTCGCCTACGCCGTCATCCTGACCGGCGGCACGGGCGTCGATATCCTTGTCCTTGATGGCGGCATTGATCAGGCGCAGCGTGGATAGTCGGTCTGCATCCTTGTCTTTCATGGCCTGCTTAAGCGCGGCCGAAATCTTGGTGCGCAAATCCATTTAATGTCCATCCCCATGGGCACGTGTTGAACGCTTAAAATAGGGCATTGGCAAGAGTGAGGCAAGGGCAAGGATATGGGCTAAGTGACTGTTTTATAATCACAAAGTAAATTCATGAACGGGCTTGACCAAGCTCCGTCTCCACACTAGTTTCCGCGCAATTTGCCTGCACCCACCTGTCTCTGCTCGCCTCAGGAAGCCCTGCCATGACCCCAGCCAAACCCACCGCCTGCCTCGCCCTCGCCGACGGAACTTTGTTTTATGGTCAAGGGTTTGGCGCCACCGGCCAGACCGAGGCGGAGCTCTGTTTCAACACCGCCATGACAGGCTATCAAGAGATCATGACCGACCCCTCCTATGCCGGTCAGATCGTCACCTTCACCTTCCCCCATATCGGCAATGTGGGCGTGAACCCCGAAGATGACGAAACCGGCGATCCCGTCGCCTCCGGCATGGTGGTCAAGTGGATGCCCACCGACCCCTCGAACTGGCGCGCCGCGCAGGATCTGTCGAGCTGGCTCGCCAGCCGGGGCCGCATCGCCATCGGCGGCGTCGACACCCGCCGTCTGACGCGCGCCATCCGGCAGGCGGGCGCACCACATGTAGCGTTGTCGCACAACCCCGACGGCATATTTGACATCGAAGCGCTCGTCGCCGCCGCCCGCGGTTTCGCCGGCTTGGAAGGCATGGATCTGGCCAAAGACGTCACCTGCGCTCAGTCCTACCGCTGGAACGAAAAGCGGTGGGCCTGGCCCGACGGCTACACCCCGCAGGAAGATCCCAAGTTCAAAGTGGTTGCGGTGGACTACGGCGCCAAACGCAACATCTTGCGCTGCCTCGCCTCAGCAGGCTGCGACGTGACCGTCCTGCCCGCCACCGCCACCGCAGACGAAGTGATGGCCCACGACCCCGATGGCGTGTTCCTGTCGAACGGCCCCGGCGACCCGGCCGCGACCGGTGAATATGCAGTCCCGATGATCCGCGACGTGCTGGAGAAGGATCTTCCTGTGTTCGGCATCTGCCTGGGCCACCAGATGCTGGCGCTCGCGCTTGGGGCCAAAACGGTCAAGATGAACCACGGCCACCATGGCGCCAACCACCCGGTCAAGGATCTGGACACCGGCAAGGTCGAAATTACGTCGATGAATCACGGGTTTGCGGTCGATGCCCAGACCCTGCCCGACGGCGTGGTTGAAACACATACGTCCCTGTTCGACGGCTCGAACTGCGGCATCCGGGTCGAGGGCAAACCGGTCTATTCCGTGCAGTACCACCCCGAAGCCAGCCCCGGCCCGCAAGACAGCTATTACCTGTTCGAGCGCTTTGCCGAGGCAATGGCCTCCCGAGCAGGTTGAATTTTAAGCACACAGGGACAACCTTAACCGGTTGTTAACCACGGATTGCGATGGGTGAAGGGCCCTGATTTCAGGACCTTTTCATGAGTGATCCACTCCTACGTTTGTCATCGCCGCAGCCCGTGGCGCGGCGGCCGCGCCCCGCAGTTCCTGTGGGCCGTCAACTGGTGAACGCAGGGCTGATCACCCAGACAACCCTGCTGGATGCGCTCAGCAAGCAGCACAGGATCGACGCGCCTTTGGGCGAGATCCTTGTGGCAGACGGGCATGTGGACCCCAGCGATGTGCTGGATGCGCTGGCCGTCCAGCACGATGCCGACCGCGTCGATCTGACTATCAATCCACCCAGTCCGCTCATGGCGCAAGCCATGCCTGTGCATCTGTGTCAGAGCTTTGGCGTGGTGCCCTGGCGCTGGATCGGGAACACGTTGCTTGTGGCCACGACGCGCCCCGACCGTATCCCGGACCTGGCCCGCGCTCTCGACAAGCCACCCTGGGCCGTGCTGCCGGTCCTCGCCCCCATCGACCAAATTCATGACCAGATCACAGCGCTTTATGGCGCACACCTTGCCCATCAGGCCGCACACAAGGTGCCCGAAGATCTGAGTTGTCGGACGTGGTCCTCGCCCCTAAGCAACAGAACCTCCAGGCTCTATGCGGGTGCTGCGCTCCTCATGTTGCTGAGCTTGCTTTTTCCGGCATGGATTGCAACCGCGGCCATCGGCTGGGCGATGCTCACGCTTATCATGGCCACAACCCTGAAGCTGGCCGCCCTGATCGCGCGCTTGGTGTACCAGGTCCCTGTGCCGACCGAACCGATGCCGCCACAATTGCCCACCCGCCTGCCCCGGGTTTCAGTCATGGTGCCCCTGTTCAAGGAAGAGCGCATTGCAGAGGCACTGATCACCCGCCTGTCGCGGCTGACATACCCCAAGGCGCTGCTGGACGTCGTGCTGGTGCTTGAGGCTAAGGACAGCGTCACCCGCGCCACCCTCACCCGTACGAAACTGCCGCGCTGGATGCGCGTGATCGAGGTGCCGGATGACGGCACCATAACCACCAAACCCCGCGCCCTGAACTATGCGCTCGACTTTTGTCAGGGCGACATCATCGGCGTGTGGGACGCCGAGGATGCACCAGAAACCGACCAGATCGAAAAGGTGGTCGCGAAGTTCGCCGCAGCCGGGCCAGACGTGGCCTGCCTGCAGGGGATGCTGGACTACTACAATGCACGCCACAACTGGCTGGCGCGCTGTTTTACCATCGAATACGCCAGCTGGTGGCGCCTTGTCCTGCCGGGGGTCGAGCAGCTTGGACTGGTTCTGCCGCTTGGGGGGACGACCCTGTTCTTTCGGCGCGACATCCTTGAGGAACTGGGCGGGTGGGACGCCCACAACGTGACCGAAGATGCTGATCTGGGCCTGCGGCTTGCCCGTCGCGGATACCGAACCGAACTCATCCGCACCGTCACCTATGAAGAGGCGAACTGCCGGGCCTGGCCGTGGGTCAAGCAGCGCTCGCGCTGGCTCAAGGGCTACCTGATCACCTATTGCGTGCACATGCGGAGCCCCATGGCGCTGTTGCGCGATCTGGGCTTCAAACGGTTCTGCGGCGTGCAGGCGATGTTCCTGGCCACCGTGTCCCAATTCGCGGCCCTGCCCGTGCTGTGGAGCTTTTGGCTGCCTGCCGCGGGTCTACCGCACCCGGTCATTGTCACACTTGGTCAGGCGGTAATGTGGCCCATCGCAATCCTGTTTATTTTTGCCGAACTTCTGAACCTGACCATTGCAATGATGGCTGTGTCAGACCGGGCGCACCGCCATCTTGTCCCGTGGGCACTGACGCTGCCGCTCTATTTTCCGCTAGCCGCCCTCGCAAGTTACAAGGCGCTCTATGAAATGGTGCGCGCGCCATTCTACTGGGACAAGACGCAGCACGGCACCGCAACAGGCGACATCGTGCGGCCCATTCACAACGAAGGGGATCAGGCCGCGCCCTAGGCTTCGTCCCGGCGCGTTTCGGCGTCCTGCTTGAGACGGGTCATGAATGCGACAGAGATGTGGTCACGCAGCGCCTTGCCCGCTTCTTCGGCGTTCTTGGCCTCGATCGCGCTGACAATGCGGTCATGTTCTTCCTGTGCAATACGGGTCCGTCCGTCGGCTGCGAGCGATGTGGTCGCCATCAGGGCCATGGTCCGGTGCACCAGGTCCAGTTGCTGCACAAGATAGCGGTTGTGCGAGGCAAGGTGGATTTGCGTGTGGAACCGCCGGTTGGCGCGGGCCAGCGCGGGTGGATCATTGACCAACTCATTGTCGGCCTCGACCATCTCGCGCAAAATCCGCACCTCTTCCGCCGTCGCGTGTTGGGCTGCCAGCGATGCAGCAAGCCCCTCAAGCTCGCGCCGCACGACGTAAAGCTCGGACATCTGGTTGTGGTCCAGCGATGCCACGATCAGGCTGCGCCCATCCCGCGATAAAAGCGATTGGGTTTCGAGCCGCTGGAGCGCCTCGCGCACCGGCGTGCGGGACACGCCGAACCGTTCGGCCAGTTCACTCTCCACCAGCCGATCACCGGGGCGATACGTGCCGATGTCGATGGCCTCAAGGATCATGGAATAGGCATCGGTGTTGGTGGGACGTGGAGCAGGCATGGCATCTTCGCAAGTCGTTGAATTTCAACACCGTAGTGCGGGTATACCGCATGGCGCAACCCCAAGCCCTTGCAGATTGGCCCGGCCCCGCCTATCCACGCGGCCATGCCATCCGCTGATTTCACGCATGTCCGCACCTGGGTCTTTGACCTCGACAATACGCTGTATCCGCCCGCCGTACGGCTTTTCGACCAGATCGAAGAGCGGATGAGGGCTTATGTCATGGACGCGCTGAACGTCACGCTGGCCGAGGCGGATCGGCTCCGCGTCCACTACTGGCACACCCACGGCACGACATTGGCGGGGCTGATGCGCGAACACGATCTTGATCCAATGCCCTTTCTCGAGGACGTGCACGACATCTCTTTTGATCAGCTGACGCCGGACCCAGAGCTGGCGGCGCAAATCCGCGACCTGCCGGGGCGCAAGATCGTCTACACCAATGGCAGCGCCCCCTATGCCGCGCGGGTGCTTGAGGCCCGGGGCCTGTCCGGGCTGTTCGACGCGACCTATGGCGTGGAGCATGCGGATTTCCAGCCCAAGCCCGAGCGCGCCGCCTTTGTCCGTGTCTTCGGTCGCGACGGGCTGGCGCCAGAAGCGGCCGCGATGTTCGAGGATGAGCCGCGCAACCTCGCCGTGCCGCATGATATGGGGATGCGGACCGTGCATGTCGCCCCAGCACGCGCCGATGGCGAACATATCCATCACTACACGGACGACCTCGGCGCGTTTCTCGCGCGGCTGACAGGGTAGGACAGGATGCCGCCTTGGCCGTGCCAATGCACAGCATAGGTTGGTGATGCGGAGGAAAGAGATGACCAACACGTGTGACATTCTGATTTCCGGCGGCGGCATCGCCGGGCTTACGGCAGCGGCGGCCTTTGGCACCGCAGGGTTCAAAGTGATTTGCGTGGACCCAACCCCGCCGGTGACCAACCGCGATGCTGACGGCGCAGACATGCGCACGACGGCCATGCTGCAACCAGCGCGCGCACTGCTTGACCGTGCAGGCGTGTGGGATGCCCTCGCGCCCCATGGCGCGGCGCTTGACGTGATGCAGATCGCCGATGCCGCGACCGAGACGGGCGCTGCGCGTGAGGTCAAAGCCTTTCGCGCGTCCGACGTATCCGACCTGCCCTTCGGCTGGAACTTCCCCAACTGGCGGCTGCGGCGTGAAGTGCTGGCGCGCCTTGACGAATTGGACACCGTCGATTTCCGCCCCGGCACCGCCACGACCCGTTTCCTCGGCCGCACGGCAGAAGCCCGTGTCGGCCTAAGCGACGGCACATCGGTCAAAGCGCGCCTTGTGATCGCCGCCGACGGGCGCAACTCGCCCATGCGTCAGGCGGCAGGCATCGGCGTTACAACAAAGCGCTACGGTCAGAAGGCGCTCGCCTTCGCCGTCACGCATCCGATCCCACACGACAATGTCTCGACCGAAGTGCACCGCACCGGAGGCCCCTTCACCCTCGTGCCACTGCCCGATCACGACGGGATGCCCTGCTCGGCCATCGTCTGGATGGATGATGGCCCAAAATCGGTCGCGCGGATGGCACTGGACAAGGAGGCGTTCGAAGCCGAGATGACCGAGCGCAGCTGCCATATCCTCGGGCCGCTGAGCCTCGCCTCGCGCCGGTCGATCTGGCCCATCATCAGCCAGATCGCCGACCGGCTGAACGCAACCCGACTGGCCCTGATCGCAGAGGCTGCGCATGTTGTGCCCCCAATCGGGGCGCAGGGACTGAACATGTCGCTGGCGGATACGACAACGCTGCTGGATCTGGCGATTGCCCACCCGGACACGCTGGGCGACGCCAAAATGCTCGACGCCTATCACGCTGCACGCTACAGGGATATCCGGATGCGGGTGACGGGCATCGACCTGCTGAACCGCACCAGCCAGGCGACATCACCGCTGGCCCGCGATGCGCGCGCCATGGGTCTGAAAGCCCTGCACGAGATCGCACCGGTGCGCAAAACCCTGATGAAACTGGGACTTGGCGTTCAGGCGGCAGGCTAAGGCGGAGGACATCTCCGCCTTACGAGTGCCTCAGAGCACCTGATCAACAACGCGCTTCAAGCGCGCGACAGTACCGTCAACATCATAGAGTTTGTCGAGACCAAAAAGCCCAAGCCGGAAGGTCCGGAAGTCCGCAGGTTCATCGCATTGAAGCGGCACACCGGCGGCAATCTGCATCCCTTCCGCCGCAAAACGCTTGCCTGTCTGGATGTCGGGATCAGCAGTGTAGCTCACAACCACACCCGGCGCGCCAAACCCGTCAGCAGCGACTGATGTCACGCCCTTCTCAGCAAGCATCGAGCGCACCGCGCCACCCAAGGCCCACTGCGCGTCCTTCAGCTTGTCAAACCCATACGCCTGCGTCTCTTTCATCGTATCGCGGAAATCGCGCAGCGCGTCCGTCGGCATCGTCGCGTGATAGGCATGACCACCGCCCTCATAGGCCATCATGATCTGGTGCCACTTCTTCAAGTCAATCGCGAAGCTGTCCGAGGTTGTTTCCTCCATCCGCGCCACAGCCCGCTCCGACAGCATGACAAGCCCTGCACAGGGCGACGCGCTCCACCCCTTCTGCGGGGCCGAGATCAGTACATCGACGCCCAAGCCGCGCATATCGACCCATGCACATCCCGACGCGATGCAATCCAGCACCATCAGCGCACCCACCTCGTGCGCGGCGGCGGCAATTGCTGCGATGTAGTCATCCGGCAGGATCACACCCGCGCTGGTTTCCACATGCGGGGCAAAGACGACATCCGGCTTCTGCTCGCGGATCGCATCGACTACAGTCTCGATCGGCGCAGGCGCAAAGGGCGATGGCGACGCATTCCCGGTCTGGCGGGCCTTCAACACAGTGGTGTTGGCCGTTAGCCCACCGGTCTCAAAGATCTGGCTCCAGCGGTACGAAAACCACCCGTTGCGCACGACCAGCACATCGGCGCCGCGCCCAAACTGACGGGCAACCGCCTCCATCCCGAAGGTCCCGCCCCCCGGAACCACAACGACTGCATCGGCGGCGTACACCTCTTTCAGCATCGACGAGATGTCGTTCATCACACTTTGAAACGCGGCGCTCATATGGTTGAGCGACCGGTCGGTGAAGACGACGGAGAATTCCTCAAGACCCTGCGGGTCAATAGTATCCAGCAATGCGGGCATGGTGATGTCCTTTCTCTTTCAGCAGCACATAGCGGCTTGGGCGCGCAGGAACAAAGCCTATCACGGTATACATTCGCGGCAGTGCGGCATGGCGCGCCGCCGATGGGAAACCCCGTCAGCCAATCGGCCCCGGTCGGCGCTCTTCGCTGAGCAGCACATTCGCCTCGACCTCACCCGCACCGGGCAGGGTCATGATGCGGCGGCGCAGGACACGCTCGAAGTCCGGCAGGTCACGGGCGACGACACGCAGACGGTAATCATAGAGACCCAGAACATGCTCCACCGTTTGCACTTCGGGGATCGCCGAAACAGCGCGTTCAAAATCCTCAAGGCTCACGCGACCTTTCGTTGCCAGCTTAACGCCCAGAAAGACGGTCACCCCAAATCCTAGCTTCTCGGCATCCAGAACCAACCGCTGCCCCCGGATCACACCCGCCTCGCGCAAACGCTTGATGCGCCGCCACGCGGCAGGCTGAGACAATCCGCACGCCCGCCCAACCGCACCGGCCCCCTGCCCGGCATCTTCGGCCAACAGGCGCAAAATCGCGAAATCGGTCGCATCCAGATCGATCACAGCGGCAGCCCCTCGTCGCTTTTGATCCGCGCGACCTGCATCAACGCCTCAATGTCCGCGATATGCGGCAAGGTCAGGATGCGACTGCGATAGAGGTGCTGGTAGTGGCTCATATCCGGCGCAATGACCGACAGGCGCACATCAACGCGACCAAGAAAGGTCTGGATCTCAATGACCTCCGGCACCTCACGCGCCGCCTCAATGAACTCGTCGAACGCGCGGGATTGTGTCTTGTCCAAGGTCACGCGCAGCGACACCTCAACAGCGTACCCAAGCGCCCCCCAATCAATGACTGCCTGCACACCCTTAACCAACCCGGCCTCGCGCAACTTGGCCTGACGTCGCGCCAACTGCCCCGGACTCACCCGCGCCCGCTCCGCCAGCTCGGCAGGTGCAAGTGAAGGGTCTGCCTGCCATTGCCGCAGTATGCGCCGGTCAGCATCATCAAGCATGATATTTGCGAGTTTCCTGAATTTGACGAATGATCCAATCTTCATCTTGCCAAATAAACTCAAAACACAACGCTGACCAGAGGCAACATCGCCCGTATAACGCGCCCCAGACACAAACTCCGGAGGGAAAACCATGCGCGTTTACTATGACCGCGATTGCGACATCAACCTGATCAAAGACATGAACGTGGCCATCCTCGGCTACGGCTCACAGGGCCACGCCCACGCCCTGAACCTGCGCGACAGCGGCGCGAAAAACGTCGTCGTCGCCCTGCGCGAAGGCTCGCCCTCGATCGCCAAGGCCGAAGGCGAAGGCCTGAAAACCATGGGCATCGCCGAAGCGGCAGCGTGGGCCGACCTGATCATGTTCACAATGCCCGATGAACTGCAGGCCGAAACCTACAAGAAATACGTCCACGACAACATCCGCGAGGGTGCAGCCATCGCCTTTGCCCACGGCCTGAACGTCCACTTCGGCCTGATCGAACCCAAGCCCGGCATCGACGTGGTGATGATGGCGCCCAAGGGCCCCGGTCACACTGTGCGCGGTGAGTATGTCAAAGGCGGCGGCGTGCCCTGCCTCGTGGCTGTCGACAACGACGCCTCCGGCCGCGCGCTGGAAATCGGCCTGTCCTACTGCTCCGCCATCGGCGGTGGTCGTTCGGGCATCATCGAGACAAACTTCCGCGAAGAGTGTGAAACCGACCTCTTCGGCGAACAGGCCGTGCTCTGCGGTGGTCTGGTCGAGCTGATCCGCATGGGCTTCGAAACCCTCGTGGAAGCCGGCTACGCCCCCGAGATGGCCTATTTCGAATGCCTGCACGAGGTGAAGCTGATCGTGGACCTAATCTACGAAGGCGGCATCGCAAACATGAACTACTCGATCTCGAACACGGCCGAGTATGGCGAATACGTCTCCGGCCCGCGCGTGCTGCCCTATGACGAGACGAAGGCGCGCATGAAAGCGATCCTGACCGACATCCAGACCGGCAAGTTCGTGCGTGACTTCATGCAGGAAAACGCGGTCGGCCAGCCCTTCTTCAAAGGCACACGTCGCATCAACGACGAACACCAGATCGAAGCCACAGGTGAGACCCTGCGCGGCATGATGCCGTGGATTTCGGCCGGCAAAATGGTCGACAAATCAAAGAACTAAAACCCGTAGGGTGCGCATTCACTGCGCACCGCTACCCGACGTCTGGAAAGGCCGCTGCAAAAGCGGCCTTTCCTTTTTCCGTCACCAGCACGGCCCGACTGCCTGTATCCCGACGCATCCACGCCTGATCTTCCATACGTTTCAGAATGGCACGCCCCAAAGACCCAGCCAGATGATTGCGCCGCTCCGACCAATCCAGACAGGTCCGGCACATGCGCGCCCGTCCCGCCTCCAACCCGGCGACATCAACACCGAACCAGGTGACAAAGTCGCGCCCCGCGCCTGTTAGCGCCACATCCTCACCGTGCTCGGCCAGCAATCCGCGCGCGACAAGGCTGCGATACATCTGCACGCCCATCCGCCCAGCCAGATGGTTGTAGCACACCCGCGCCACCTGCATCTGCGCGTCCTTCGGCCCGGTGCGTACCCGCGTGGCCCCCTTGCGCGCCGCAAGCCCCATCAGCGCCTCAAGCACACCAGCGACCTCGGCATCCGCCAGATTGAAGTACTTGTGCCGCCCCGATTTGCGCGGTGCGATCAACTCGGCATCCGCCAGCTTCGACAAATGCCCACTGGCCGTCGATAGGCCCACACCCGCCTCCTCCGCCAATTCAGACGCGGTCAACGCCCGCCCATCCATAAGCGCCGTCAGGATGTTCGCCCGCGCCGGATCACCGATCAGCGCCGCGATGTGAGAGATGTCTGGACCTTCCTTCATAGTTCGACCGTAGCCGAAGCATTCCCGTCCGTCAAAGTGCTAGCCAATGCGCAGCAACGAAAGGACAACACATGCTCACCTGCATCATCCAGTATCAAATCGACCCCACCAAACGCGCAGCGTTCGCTGAATACGGCGCACGCTGGGGCCAGTGCATCCCCCGCTGCGGCGCCGACCTTGTGGGATATTTTGCACCATACGAAGGGTCCTCTACCCTCGCCTACGGCATCTATCACATTGAAAACCTTGCCGCTTATGAACAATACCGCGCCCGCCTCGCAGCCGACCCACAAGGACGTGAAAATTACCTGTTTGCACAATCCGAGAAATTCATTCTCAAGGAAGACAGGACATGGCTGCAAAACGTGTCCGCACCACAGGGAGGCTCCACATGATTGCTGTTATCTTCGAGGTCTGGCCGAAGGACGGCCACCGCACGCCCTATCTGAACCGGGCCGCAGCCCTCAAGGACCACCTGAGCGACATCCCCGGCTTCATCTCGGTCGAACGTTTCGAAAGCCTTGTCGAGCCGGGCAAGCTCCTGTCGCTATCCTTCTGGGAGGACGAAGCCGCACTGGAACACTGGCGCAAACTCCCCGAACATCGCGTTGCCCAAAGCGCGGGTCGCGACATTCACTTCGACAACTACCGGCTGCGTGTCGCTGGCGTCATCCGCGACTACGGCATGACCGAACGCGATCAGGCGCCGACCGACAGCAAGGCCCTGCATGACCGATAGCCCTAAGATCACGGGCACAAGCTGGCTGATGGTTGCCATCCTTGGGTTTACCTGGGGTGGCACGTTCCTTGTGACGGAAATCGCGCTGCGCGGGATCACGCCGTTCTGGCTGGCGGCCGGGCGCATCTGCTTTGCCGCCGTCCTGATGGTGGCGATCTGGCAGGCGCTCGGCGGCAAGCTGTTCAAAAACCCAACTACACCAGACACTTGGACAGCAGTGGTGGCCATAGGCGCCTTCAGCTCGGCCATCCCCTTCATGCTGCTTGCCTGGGGTCAGCAATACGTCACCTCGGGCTTCGCAGGCGTCTCAATGGCCTCCGTGGCGCTGATCGTGTTGCCGCTCTCGCACTTCTTTGTCCCTGGCGAACAGATGACGTGGCGGCGCTGCCTTGGCTTCATTATCGGTTTTGTCGGCGTCTGCATCCTGATCGGCGGACAAGCGTTCGAAACCAGCGGCGCACAGCTTGAGGCAGCGGGCCGCATCGCCTGCATCAGTGCCGCCTGCTGCTACGGCATCTCCTCCATCCTGATGCGTCGCCTGCCTGCGGTGGATCCCATCGGCCTCTCTACGGTACTGCTTTTGATCGCCGCCTGCATCACCCTGCCCGCCGCATGGATCGTCGAGGGGCCGCCACCCCTACCCGACACACAAACCCTGATCGTCATCGCCTGCCTTGGCCTGATCCCTACAGCAGCAGCCAACATGCTGCGCGTCTTGGTGATCCGCAGCGCAGGCCCGGTGTTCATGTCGATCACGAATTACCAGGTACCGGTCTGGTCCGTGGTCATGGGCGCTCTGATCCTGAACGAGCCGCTGCCAGCAAGCCTCCTTTCGGCTATGGTACTCATCCTCGCAGGCGTCGGCCTCAGCCAATATGGCGCGCTCAGCAGGCTCTTTCCGCGCTGATCCACACCTTCATCTTGCAAGATAAACTCCCCCCGGAGGGTCGGTCAGCCTATTGTGTAATGGCCGCCTCCACCGCGCTGACCACATGATCCACGCTTGCGGTCAGCACAGCTTCATCCTCGCTCTCGGCCATCACACGGATCAGTGGCTCGGTCCCAGACTTGCGGATCAAAAGCCGCCCGTTGCCGTTCAATTGCCCTTCCGCTTCGGAAATCGCGGCTTTCACACTCTCCACCTCAAGCGGGGTTTGCCCCGCGGCAAAGCGCACATTCTTCAAAAGCTGCGGCACCGGGTCAAAGACGTGCAGCACTTCGCTCGCTTTTTTGCCGGATTGCACCAGCTCCGCGAGGAATTGCAGCCCGGCCATCAATCCGTCACCGGTGGTGGCATAGTCGGTCATCACAATATGACCCGACTGCTCGCCGCCCAGGTTGAAGTCGCCCTGCCGCATCCGCTCGACCACATAGCGGTCACCGACACCCGTGCGCTCCAACCGCACGCCATGTCCCTGCAAGAACCGCTCAAGACCAAGGTTCGACATCACCGTCGCCACCAGGGCGTTGTTCCGCAACCGCCCTTCTGACGCCCAGCGGGCGGCCATCAGCCCCATGAACTGGTCGCCATTTCCGACGCGCCCCTTTTCATCCAGCAGGATCACACGGTCCGCGTCGCCATCAAGGCAGATGCCAACGTCAGCGCCATGCGCCACCACCGCCTCGGCCGCGGTTTGCGGATGCATCGAGCCGCAGCCCTCATTGATGTTATGCCCATTGGGCGACACACCCACAGGGATCACGGTCGCGCCAAGTTCCCACAACGCTTCGGGCGCCACGCGGTAGGATGCGCCATTCGCGCAGTCCACCACCACCTTCAGACCATCCAGCCGCATCTGTCGGGGAAACGAGGATTTCACCCGCTCCACATAGCGGAACCGGCCGTCGTCAATGCGCTTGGCGCGCCCGATTGTCCCCGCGGGGACAGGCTCAACCCCTTGGGACACAAGGTTTTCTATTTCGGCTTCGGCCGCGTCGCTCAGCTTGTAACCATCGGGGCCAAAGAACTTGATGCCGTTGTCGTGGGCCGGGTTGTGGCTGGCGGAAATCATCACGCCCAGGTCAGCGCGCATGGATCGGGTCAGCAGCCCAACCGCGGGTGTCGGCACTGGACCCAAGAGCAGAACATTCATACCCGTACTGGTCAGCCCAGCCGTCAGCGCGTTTTCGAACATGTAACCAGACAGGCGCGTATCCTTGCCGATGACCACGCGGTGCACGCTGTCCCCGTCCCTGCGAAAGTACCGCCCCACAGCCGCACCGATGCGCAGCGCCATCTCGGCCGTCATGGGGGCCAGGTTTGCCGTGCCCCGGACGCCGTCCGTCCCGAAGAGTTTTGTCATGTCAGGGATGTGCCACGGATGCGCGCCACAGCGCAATGGCCTGCGCATGGTCGGCGACGTCATGCGCACGGATGATCTGCACGCCTTGGGCGATGGCAGCGAGGGCCACGGCGACGGACCCGGGCGTCCGCGCGGATGCCTCGGGCGCGTTCCCGAGTGTCCCGATAAACCGCTTGCGCGACGCCCCCAGCAGGATCGGCACACCTAGGCTGTGGAACAAGCTGATCCGGTTCAGAAGGGCCAGGTTGTGGTCCAGTGTCTTGCCAAAGCCGATGCCGGGATCGGCGATGATCCGGTCCTTGGCAACGCCTGCGGCCTGCAAAACTTCGATCCTTTCGGCGACGAAGTCGTACACATCCAGCAGCACATCGTCATAGGTCGGATTGTCCTGCATGGTCTGCGGATCGCCCTGCGCATGCATGACGCACACAGGCACGCCACGCGCGGCACAGAGTGGCGCGAGATCGGGATCATAGGTGAAGCCAGATACATCGTTGACGATGCTGGCACCCGCATCCAGTGCCGCCTCGGCCACCGCCGCCTTGCGCGTATCAATGGAGATGGGCGTGGTGACACCTGCGGCACGCAAATCGCGGATCACGGGCGCGGTGCGTGCGATTTCCTCTTCCACATCGACGGTCTGCGCACCGGGTCGCGTGCTTTCGCCCCCGATATCGAGGATCTCCGCCCCCTGCCCGATCAGCGCCTGCCCGTGCGCCACAGCATCACTGCGCGCATTGTGTTGGCCACCGTCCGAGAAACTGTCTGGCGTGGTGTTCAGGATGCCCATGATTTGCGGCGCGTCCCACGTCCGATCAAACGCCGCCCGCTCGGCAGTGGTCAACTCGGACACCGGCACCACACGCGGCGCGGTATCGCGCGACAGCAGCTCCACATCCGTAAACCAACAGCCGCCACATGGGATCGCACCCGCCGGTCGGGCCGGACCGACCTGCATCAACGGACGGACGTTCCGCATCAGAGCGTGGCCTGATCCGCAGGCATGGCGCGCAGCGCAACGGGCGCGTCGATGGGGCCGTCATCGCCAATGACCAGCATCTCGCGCACATCGAAGGTCGCGGCAAACCACGACGCCAGCGCAACAGCGTCCGCACCCTTAGCCGAAGGGCCGTCAACGGCATCCAGCACGATCTTGGACGGCGCCCAGACGCAAGCCTGCCCGTTGCGCATGGCCCAGTCGAGTTCGGTCCGCGTGTCCACCACCTTGCAGCGCGCATCGCGGGCCGCCAGCACCCAGGCGTTCTGTTCGATGGCCAAGAGGTCGATGCGCCGCTGCGCAAGTGGATGGCTGGCCTGCGGTGCGTCGATGTCTGCAGGGCCGACGCAGAAGATCAGCGGGCGGCCCATAGCTTCAAGCTGGTCGATCCAGCCGCTCAGGTGGTCCGAGGCGATGGCCGCGTTCGACAGATACACCAGCTCGGGGTGCATCACGTCCTCTTCCATATCCTCCGCCGCCACAGGCCGCGCTGTGCCCCGGCTGCGCACAATCTCGACGCCCAGAGCACCGGGGCCCCGGTCCAGCTTTTCGATGCGGACAAAGACGCGCATCGCCTGTGGCTCGATCAGGATGCGGTCGGCCACACGTTCGGCGAGAGTTTCCAGCAGGTTGAGACGTTCTGCGGCCAGTTCATATGTGATCGCCTCGGTCACCTTGTCATAGGACAGGATGCGGTCCACGTCGTCGTCAATGGGGCCGGTGAGCGGACGCACCTCAACAACGATGTTGAAGCAGATACGCTGGGTCACACCGCGCTCGGCCTGAAAGGCACCGATTTCGACGTCGACCGTATGATCGCGGACCGAAATGCGGTCGAGCGGGGCGGAGGTTGCCGTCGCCTCTGACCGTTCGGAAGGATGGGAAAAAGCGAGACGTATTTCGGATGCCATGGGAGCGCGGCCTTTGCAGAGGAACTCGCGCCCTTCTATCCAAGCTGTCCCCGCGGGGACAGGGGCAAAGACGCCGCCCCTGCGCCCGAAAACGTCAGTTCGACGCGGTCTGGAATGTGTGGCGGTAGAACACGTGCACACCGATGGCAGCGGTCCGGGTGTAAACGCGGCTCCAGCGCGGGCGGACGGCGGTGGTGTGATAGTGGGTTGCCCCCTCGGTCAGGTCGGGGGCGCGGCCGTCAAGCACGGCACGGGCAACCTTGCCCACGCGCTCAAACGCGCGGGGTTCGTGGATCGTCTCGGGGTTGCCATCGCAGGTGTAGGTAAACTGGCACTGGTAGCGCTTGCCCGTGCCCTGGTTGATCACACCGCACACATTGTCGGGAAAGCGCGCGCTGCGCACGCGGTTCATGATGACCTCGGCCACGGCAAACTGGCCTCGGACCGTTTCGCCACGCGCCTCAAAGTAAAGCGCTTCGCTCAGGCATTTCCAGTGTGCGCCGCCCTTGGCAGAGGGCTGTGCGTCAAGCCAGTTTCGTGTGAAGGACACATTCGTTGCTTGCGCCGGTGGGGTCAGAAGATCCCCGAGCCGCGCCTGCGAAATTCCGCGCAGACCGCGCGCCTCGGCCGCCCGCAGCGCGTCGCCGGTGGCAGCCGGACCGTCCGCGTCAGATGCAAAAAGCGGTGTGGCCGCGCAGATAAAGAACGCGAGAAGCGCCTTACCCAAACGTTGCATGGATCACCCCAGGATCATTGTCGATCCGCGGCATTTAGGGAAAAATCGACGAAACGTCCAGTTTTAGGGCGTTTTGGTCGCACATGGCCGCTATGCGTTGGCGAGATATGGCTTGTGGCGGCCTACGCCATACAGGCGTTTGGACCCGCTCAGCTACTCTATTTTGTGGGCGATTGCCAGTTGAGCGGACGCCAGCCGAGCCACCGGAACGCGAAACGGAGAGCAGGAAACATAGTCAAATCCCGCATTCCGACAGAATGCAATCGATTCGGGATTGCCCCCATGTTCGCCACACATCGACAGCGTGATGTCGGGCCGCGCCGCGCGCCCCCGCTCCGATCCGAGTGTCAGCAATTCGCCCACCCCGTCGATGTCGAGAGAGTGGAAAGGGTCCTCTACAAACACCTCTTGCCGCACATAGTCGGACATGAACCGGCCCGCGTCATCGCGCGACAGGCCGTATGTCATTTGCGTCAGATCATTGGTGCCGAAGGACAGGAAACTACAATGCTGGGCAATGTCACCTGCGCGCAGTGCGGCGCGCGGTGTCTCGACCATCACGCCCAGCTTGTAGTCAAATGCGGCGCCCGCCGTCATGGCCACGGTTGTGGCGACCGCATCCACGCGCGCGCGCACCAGTTCAACCTCGCGCTTGGCGCTGACGAGTGGGATCATGATCTCGGGCACGACCGGCTCGCCGTCGCGGCTGGCTTCAATGGTCGCCTCAAAGATGGCACGGGCCTGCATCTCGTAGATCTCGGGCAGCGTCACGCCAAGGCGCACGCCGCGCTGGCCCAGCATCGGGTTGTATTCCATCAGCGCCTCGATCCTGCGCGTGACGTCAGAGAGGGGCAGGTTCAGGGCGTCCGCCAGCGCACGTTGCCCGTTCCGATCCGTGGGCAGAAACTCGTGCAAGGGCGGATCAAAGAGCCGGATGCAGACCGGTTTACCCTGCATGATCCGGAACAGCTGGATGAAATCCGCGCGCTGCATGGGCAGGAGCCGTTCCAGCACCGCGCGGCGGTCATCACTGGTGGCGGCAAAGATCATCTCGCGCATCACCGTGAGCCGCCCGGGTTCGAAAAACATGTGTTCCGTCCGGCACAGCCCGATGCCTTGGGCATTGAAATTGCTGGCCGTTTGCGCATCTGCGGGTGTGTCGGCATTGGCGCGGATGCCGATGTCACGTTCCGCATCGGCCCAGTCCATCAGGTCGTTGAACGCATCATCAAGGGCCGCTTCCTGCATCTCGGGCGCACCGAAAAGGATGGTGCCGTTGGTCCCGTCCACGGTCACGATCTCGCCCGCCTTGATGACGCGCCCATCTTGCGTGACGATCTGCCCCTTGCGGGTCTGAAAGCGCATATCACTTACGCCCACCACGCAGGGCAGGCCGATACCGCGCCCGATCACCGCCGCGTGGCTGGTGATACCACCCCGTTCGGTGATGACAGCGCTGGCGGCGTGCATGCCGCGGACATCCTCGGGCGAGGTTTCGCGACGGACGAGGATGCAATCCTCGCGTCGGGCAGCACTTGCTTGCGCGTCGTTGGACGAAAAGACGAGGCGCCCGGTGGCCGCACCCGGGCTTGCCGCGATGCCGGTTCCGAGGATGTCACGCTTGGCATGGCGGTCGACCTGACGGTGCAGAAGCTCGTTCAATGTGCGCGGTTCGATCCGCATCAGCGCCTCTTGTCGCGGGATGATGCCGTCGCGCGCGAGCTGCACGGCGATGCGCACCGCAGCGCGGGACGAGCGTGTGACGCGCACACCGTCAAGGATATGCAAGTGCCCGTTTTCAATGGTGAATTCCACCTGCATCTCTTCGCGCAGCTTGACGCGCATCAGACGCGCATGTTCCACAAGCTGGGCAAATCCGTCGGGCACCTGATCCTCAAGCGAGGGGCCACGGGGGTCACGGCTGATGAAGAGGCTGTTGGCGTCGGTGCGGAGCGCATCGCGGCCCTGGCTTTGGCGCAGGTAGCGCCCGGTGATCTGGGGCATCCCGGTCTTTGAGGACACAAGCTGGAGGACACCGGAGCCGCTTTCGCCATGCCCCACACCGAAGGCCATCTGCTGGACCACGAGGCCGAGCCCCGCGTCCGCGGGCGCGCCCTTGGCCTGGCGTAAGAGCCGGGCGGAGGTGCCTTCCCATGCGCGGGCCATGGATTTCAGCACCCCGGCCAGTTGTTCGGCGCGGGTGGTCGGAAACGGGATTTCCGTTTCGTTTTCATAAGCTTCGAGGGTTTGTTGCAGGGCCTCTGGCCCCTCGCCGGTCACGTCGTCGAACATGTCGGGATCGAGCCGATCCACGTGGATGGCGTAGCTTTGCACGAAGCGGGTGAAGAGCGTGGCCGCCGCATCGGTTCCAAGCGTCGCGCAGAGTGCTTCGAACCGCGTGTCGTTCATGCCGACGTTGAGGATGGCCGAGGGGCCGCCCCAATCCGGGTCCTCGGATGAGGGGCGCACGCAGAGCAGTGCCTCGTCCGGGAATTCACCTAAAATCGCTGGAATATCAGGGAGATGGCCGTTTGCGATGTCGTGCACGGCATCGAAAGACAAGGCCACCGTAGCCGGCACCGGCAGGTCCAGCCGCTTGAGCCGTTGCAGGCATTTGGCCCGCCCGCCATGGGTCTGCGTCGCAATGGGCGCGGTGGGGGTGACCAGGGTTGTATGCGGGTTATTCTGCACTGCGGCATGGCTCCTCTGCGAGGCGCAGCATAGCCTGAAAGCCTGCCCGCACAAGGGTTTAGGTCTGCGACTTTCGGCCTGTGACAGGGTGGCACCATGCGTACACACCCCGTGCACCCCCTGTACACCGGCTGCGGGCGCAGAAAGCAGGGTTTGCGCAACGGTTTAGTCGCGTGAAACAGGGGGGCCAGCCCCCTTACCCCCCGGAGTTTATCTGGCAAGATGAAGAGGATCAGCCTTCGATCTTTGTCAGGTCCGCGACGGAGAGGCAGAGCGCGCGGATGCGGCTGAGCAGGTTGAGCCGGTTGCGGCGGACGGTCTGGTTGTCGGCGTTGATTTGGACCGCTTCGAAGAAGGCGTCGATAGGGCCTCGGAGTGTTGCCATGGCCTGCATGGCGGATGCGAAGTCCTGTGCCTCCATCGCCGGGGCGATTTTGGCTTCGGCGGCGTCCAGCGCTTCGAACAGGGCCTTTTCCTCGGCTTCCTCGGCGAACTTGATGTCGGCGCCGTAGGAGTATTCGACGCCGTCCGCTTCCTCGGCCTGGGTGAGGATGTTGTTGGCGCGTTTGAAGCCCTGGATCAGGTTTTCACCATCGTCGGTGGCGAGGGTTTCGGAGAGGGCTTTGGCCCGCTTGACCAGCAGGGTGAGGTCGTCGTTTTGCGGCATCGCGATACAGGCGTCGATGATGTCGTGGCGGATGCCTTGGTCGCGGAGGTAGACTTTGAGCCGGTCGTGGAAGAAGGAGAGGAGGTCGGCTGCCAATTGTTCCGTAGTGAGCAGTGGGGAGACCTGATAGTTGCGGTCAAGATGCAAATCCACATCGACTTCCCAAGCCAAGTTCCCCGCGTCCAGCTTACCCTTCAACACTTCCCGATTCATCTGCAATGATGGGTTTTCCACGTCACCTGAATAACCTGAAGTCCAAAAATTCTGATTTCGTTCTGCGCCCGAAACGAAGTGCGAAATCATATACGGTATACGGTAAATATCCCAGACTACGCCGTAGTACGAATTCTTAATGACTTGCCGAAGGCTGAAAGAGTACTGAGCTGTCAACAAAAGCCGAATAACACCCAACGCTGCACGACGCAGCGCAAACGGGTCCTTCGATCCCGTCGGCTTCTCATCAATCGCCCAGAAGCCTGTCAACGTATCCAGCTTGTCGGCCAAAGCCACCGCGACCGAAACAGGTGCAGTAGGCACATCATCAGACGGCCCCAATGGCGAGTAGTGTTCTTGGGCGGCAGCGGCGATGGCGGTGTTTTTCTCGGTTTCGCCGATGTAATACCGCCCCATAAGCCCTTGAAGTTCTGGGAATTCGTAGACCATTTCGGAGCTGAGGTCGGCTTTGGCCAGGCGGGCGGCCTCTTCGGCTTGGGCCTCATCGGCGCCGACGATGGGGGCCAGTTCCTTGGCCAGTGCTGCGATGCGGTTGATGCGGTCGGCTTGTGACCCAAGCTTGTTGTGGAAGGTCACGTTTTCAAGGGCTTGCGTCCAGACGCTCATGTCGGACTTCGCGACGCGCAGGTCATTTTCCCAGAAGAACTTGGCATCTGCCAGCCGGGCGCTCAGCACCTTTTCGTTGCCTGCGAGGATCGTGGCGCCGTTGTCTGCCGTTTCGCGGTTCGCCACGGTGATGAACCGTTCGATGCGGCCCGTTTTGGGATTGCGGACGGAAAAGAACTTCTGGTGCTCTTTCATCGAGGTTTGTAGCACTTCGGGCGGCAGGTCGAGGAAGTCGTCACCGATCTTGCCCATCAGGACCACAGGCCATTCGACAAGACCCGCGACCTCGGCCAAGAGGCCTTTGTCTTCGACCACTTCGAGGCCGCTCGCGAAGGCCGCGTTGGTCGCGTCGTGCCAGATGGCTTCAGACCGGTCGGCGGCGTTCAGAATCACATGAGCGCGCTTGAGCTTCTTCTCGTAATCCTCGAAAGAGGTTACGGAAAAGCGGCCCGGGGCCATGAAGCGGTGGCCTTCGGTCGTGTCGGTGAAGGCGATGCCGTCGACCTCACCCGGCACGACTTCGGTCCCTGCCTCATCGCTCAGGATGCAAAGGATCGAGTGCAGCGGGCGCACCCATTTGAGCGCGCCCGACCCCCAGCGCATGGATTTGGGCCAAGGGAAGGTGCGGACGGTCTGGGCCAACACCTCGGCAATGATCTCAGCCGCCGGGCGGCCTGGCTTTTCGATCACGGCGAAAAGGACGTTGCCCTTGGGCGTCTCGCGCTCTTCGACTTGATCGCGGGTCAGGCCCGCGCCGCGCAGGAACCCTTCGATCGCCTTTTCCGGCGCGTCGGCCTTGGGGCCCTTGCGCTCTTCACGGGTCGTGGGGCTTTCCGCCAGCAGCCCCTCGACCGTCAGCGTCAGGCGGCGGGGCGTGGTGAAGGCGGCGGCGGAGGCGTAGGTCAGCCCGGCCTCGACAAGACCGTTCGTGACCAGCTTTTGCAGGTCTTCACCGGCGCGCTTTTGCATGCGCGCGGGGATTTCTTCGGAGAAGAGTTCGATCAGGAGGTCAGGCATTAGTTTGTTTCTCGTTCCGGGCATTCTTCGCCGACGATGGTCCCGTCATAGGCTTTTTCGCCGCAATCATTGAGTTCGTGCCAGACATAGCCGCGCCCGTCTTCGGTGATGGCGACGATGCGGTCGACGCCGAAATCGACGTTTTTCTGGCCCAGGAAGGGGAGTGCCGTGCCTGCGTCAAGCTCGGCAGCGATGGCGGCGGCGTCGAAGCAGTCGAACCAGCCGGGGGCGTTACGGGGGGTGGCGTCTTCGAGACCCACATAGGTCTCCGTCAGCAGGGACAGCGACAGGTCGGTGGTAAAGCAGGCCCGGTAGCGAATGGGCGAGCTTTCGGCGTCGATGGCCTGGAAGTTGTCGAAGGGGATGGGTTCGGGTGCGTCCGTGACGACCGAGACAAGCTGGACGTCCGCCTCGACCACCTCTTCGTAGAAGCCGTAGACTTGCAGGTAGTAGAGGGCCGCGCCCGCGATGATCCCACTCAGCACGATGACAATTCCAATGATTTTTCCGCTCACGCTGCGTCCTCGGGTTGCCAGCCGCCTGCGCGGGTCTGGACGAAGGCGTCGGCGCATTGCTTGGCCAGTGCGCGGACGCGGCCGATATAGGCCTGACGTTCGGTAACCGAGATCACGCCGCGCGCGTCGAGCAGGTTGAAGATGTGGGACGCCTTGATGCACTGGTCATAGGCCGGGTGGGCCATGATGATGCGCTTGCCGGTCTTAGGGTCGTCGTGTTCGGCGGCGAGGATCGCCCTGCACTCGTTTTCGGCCTCCACGAAGTGGTCCAACAGCACCTCAGTGTTCGCGGTGTCGAAATTCCAGCGGGCGTATTCCTCTTCCGTTTGTTTGAAGATGTCGCCGTAGCTGAGCGCGATGGGTGTTTGCGGGTCGTTGAAGGGCATGTCCATGACGTGATCGACACCGAGGATATACATCGCCAGACGTTCGAGCCCGTAGGTCAACTCACCCGAGACCGGATGGCAGTCATGGCCGCCAACCTGTTGAAAGTAGGTGAATTGCGACACTTCCATGCCATCGCACCAGACCTCCCACCCGAGGCCCCAGGCGCCGAGCGTGGGGCTTTCCCAGTCATCCTCGACAAAGCGTATGTCGTGCAGGTCCATGTCGATGCCGATGGCACGGAGCGAGCCGAGGTAGAGGTCCTGCAGGTCCGGCGGGCTGGGTTTGATCAGCACCTGGTACTGGTAGTAGTGCTGAAGCCGGTTGGGGTTCTCACCATAGCGCCCATCGGTTGGACGGCGCGAGGGCTGGACATAGGCGGCGGCCCAGGGCTGCGTGCCAAGTGACCGCAGAGTTGTGGCCGGGTGGAACGTCCCTGCCCCGACTTCCATGTCATAGGGTTGCAGCACGGCGCAGCCCTTTGCTGCCCAGTAATTCTGCAGGCGCAGGATGATCTCCTGAAAGGATTTGGGCGTGGTGACGGTGTCGGACATGATCGGGCTGCCATCGGTTGGATTTGCCTGCCTTACCTACGGCCCACCCCCCGAATGGTCAATTGCGCGCGAGGGGGCTTTTTGCGGGTATTCCACCATTTCCATTGCGGCGAAATCCTGCTTAATCTGCGCCGCAGGACAAGTATGGCACCAAGACCAACCAAGGGGATATGGGCGGATGTTAAAGCGTGTGATGCTGGCGTGGGTGATGGTACTTGCGTCGGCTGTCGGGGCCTTTGCGCAGGAGGATCCGGTCTGGATCCAGATTGAGGCGCAGCCGAACCTGAATGCAGCCACCGACCGCGCCCGCGTCTATGCCGCGGAACTGCCCGATGTGAACGGTTTTGCGCTGGGTGGCGGATGGTATGGCATCGCTCTTGGGCCCTATGCGCGTTCGGATGCAGAGCAGGTTTTGCGGGTCTACCGGTCCGAAGGTGTGATCCCCCGTGACAGCTATATCGCGTTGAGCTCCGCCTTTCGGCAGCAGTTTTGGCCGGTGGGAGCGAATGTGCTGAACCGTGGCGTGGTGGAAGCGCCCCTGCCAGCGGCCCCTGCAACACCCGAACCGACGGTCGAGGGCCCTGCCACCGAACCTGCCGATGAAACGCCGGCACAGGCGCAACGTAGCGAACGACAACTGACCCGCGCCGAGCGCGAGGACCTGCAAATTGCCCTGCAATGGGCAGGCACCTATCAGGGGGCCATCGATGGCGCCTTTGGCCGCGGCACGCGCAACGCGATGGCCACCTGGCAGGAACGCAAGGGCTTCGACGTGACCGGTATCCTGACCACGCGCCAGCGCGTCGTGCTGCTGCAGGACTACAATTCCGTGTTGGATGGCCTGGGTCTTCAGGTTGTCCGCGACGAGACCGCGGGTATCGAGATGCTGATGCCGACCGGCGTCGTTGCCTTTGAGAAATACCAATATCCCTTCGCGCATTACAGCGCCTTGGGTGATATTGAGGCGACCGTGCTGCTGATCAGCCAGGCGGGGGATCAGACGACACTGTTTGGCCTTTATGACATCATGCAGACGCTCGACATCGTGCCGCTCGACGGCCCGCGCGAACGGAAGGACCGGTCGTTCACGCTGGTGGGACAGGATGCAACGCGCGTGTCCGAGACCCGCGTTACGCTGGAAGATGGGCAGATCAAAGGATTCACCGTTGTTTGGCCCGCAGGCGACGAAGAACGCCGTACGCGGCTGATGGACGAGATGGAAAAGAGTTTTGCCCGGACCGACGGCACCATCCCGGTCAGCGCGGGTACATCCGAGCAGGCCATTGATCTGGTGTCTGGCTTGGAGATCCGCACACCACGCCTGTCGCGGTCCGGTTTTTTCGTGGATCGCCGCGGCACGGTTCTGACCACGGCAGAGGCCGTCAACAGTTGCACCCGCGTGACCATTGATTCTGATGTTGAGGCTGAGGTCTCGGTATTGGACGATGCGCGCGGTGTTGCGGTGCTGAAGCCCGAGACGACTCTGGCACCCCGCGCCGTGGCACGCTTTGCCGAAGTGCAGCCCCGTCTGCAATCGGAAGTGGCCGCAGCCGGTTTCAGCTTTGAAGGGGTGTTGGGTGCGCCGTCCATGACCTTTGGCACGCTGAGTGATGTGCGTGGGCTGAATGGCGAGCCGGACCTGGCGCGCTTGTCCGTGAACACGCTGCCGGGTGATGCGGGTGGCCCTGTACTTGATGCAGGCGGCGGTGTGCTTGGGATGCTGTTGCCCGAGACGCAGACGGGCCGTGCCCTGCCCGACGGAGTGCGCTTTGCCCTGGATCGGGAGGTGTTGCAGGATGTTCTGGCGCAAGCTGGCATGGCAGCGGCTGGAACCAACAGCGCGGCACCAATTGATCCCATTGATTTGTCCGAAGCCGCAACCGGCATGACCGTCCTTGTGAGCTGCTGGGACTGACGGCAATTCATTAAAATCATGTGCATTCCGAGATGACCCGTTAGCCGTCTGTTAAGGGGACAGGCGCCACGTTGCAGGCAAGGCGTGGGGGCGTCTGACCGTGTTCAGTGATCGGAGTGTGTCATGTTCAAATCCCTTGTGAAAACCGTGGCTGCGGCCGCGTTCGTCATCGTGCCAGCCGCTGAGGCCGTGGCCGCCACCGCAGTTGCAAAACCGCCCGCGTCGCATCAGGGACAATGGTGGACGCATCCCTTGGGCTGCGAATACAGCCGTGCAGGCCGTCCGGGCGAGACCATGTGGTTCCTCATCGTCAACACCCGCAAAAAGGGCTGCCCGAGCTACATTTCAGGCAAGACCTGGGGCGGTATCTACCGTGCCGAAGGATCCAAGATGTGATCCAAAGGCCGCTTGCGCGACGCTATGTTTTAGGGGGCTCTGCCCCCGCCCGTGCCGGGCTCCCCCGAGGTATTTTCGGCCAAGAGAAAGCTACTTCGCGTTTGATATGTCTGGCGTGAGATAGATGAGTGTCGGGCCGTTTGCGTCGAATGCTGCGCGGACTTTGGTTTGCATGTCTGACAGTGTTTTGGGTGCGGCGGCATGAGCGCCGAAAGCTTCGGCGAGTTTGCAGAAGTCCGGATTGCGGGCGACGACAGCATTGGGCGCGATCTGGGCGCGGACCATGCTTTCCTCGATTTCTTTCAGCTTGCCGTTGTCCCACAGGATGATGGGCAGCGGCAGGCCGAGTTCGACGGCGACGCCGAGTTCCTGCATGGTGTAGTGGAACCCATAGTCGCCGATGATAGCCATAGTGGGCTTGCCCTTGCGCGCGACAGCGCCGCCGATGGCGGCTGGCGTGGCATAGCCGAGGGTACCGAAACCCGTAGGATGATGCCAATGGCCGGGTCGGTCCATGTCCCAGACCTCTTTCGCGGTGTAGGCGAACTGGGTCATGTCGGAATAGATCATGGTGCCTTCGGGCAGGCAGTCACGCAGGGCGTCGCAGACAGGGACAATGCCGGGGCGTTCGGCGTCAACCTCGGCGCGCCATTGTGCGCGCATGTCGGCCACCTTTGACGCCTGCCATGCGGTTTGCGCAACCATGGACCTGTCTTGCACGCTATCGTGTAAGTCCCCCAAGACCTCTTCTGCGGTGAGTTTCAACGCGCAGCCATTCTGCGGCACGGACGAAAGATTCGTAGCGTCTATATCGATGCGCCAGATTTCACCTGATATGCCTGACGTATCGCGCCACGTGTCGACCTCGGCCAGTTCGGTGCCGATCACGACAGTCACGTCAGCCTTAGCCAGCACCTCCGCGCTGGACGGACGTGCCAGAGTTGACCCGAAGTGCAAGGGCGCGTCATGCGGCACAATTCCGCGTCCGGCATATGTCGTGAAGCTGGCAGCACCAAAGGCCTTCAAAACGGCGCCAACCTCTTCGGGCGGGAGTGCATCCGCGGCTCCGCCGCCAAAGATAAAGAGCGGGCGGTCCGCGCCCTCCAGCGCGCTTACAAGAGCGGCGATCACCCCCGGCGCCGGGACCACGCGCGATACCGATAAAGGCTGTGACGGTGCAGGAGGTGCTAGTTGTTGAAGCACAGATATCGGTACTTGGATGTGCTTGGACTTTGGCCGGGCGGTTTGAAACTCCGTCAGCGCCCGATCAATCAGCACATAGGCCGCCTTTGCCGTCCGCGCCTCTTCCGACCAGTCACAAACCGTCTCAGCCGCAGCGCGCTGGTCCTTCATCTGGTGCAATTGCCCCTTGGTTGCCACCGTTTCATCCAGGCAGCTTGAGATCACCAGCATAGGCACGCTGTCTGAATACGCCTGACCCATGGGCGTCATGATGTTGGTCAGGCCCGGCCCGGTAATGACATAGGCCACCCCCGGATTGCCCGTCGCCCGCGCGTAGCCGTCGGCCATGAACCCCGCGCCCTGTTCGTGCCGCGCCAGCACGTGGGTGATCCCCGCCTCTTCGATCCCACGGTACATTTCCTGATTGTGCACGCCGGGAATGCCAAAGATCACGTCGACCCCGCGGTCCTTGAGCATGTGGGAAATCTGTGCGCCCAAGGGCCGAGTTTGCGTCATCACGCTCTCCAGAATTGAATGGTAAAGATCACGTAGACGGCCATCAGCTCCAGCCGTCCGATCAGCATGGCCGCTGCCAGCAGCCATTTGGCAGTGTCATTAAGGCCCGCGAAATTGCCCGACGGGCCGATCTGGTCGCCGAAGCCGGGGCCGATATTGGCGAGCGCTGTGGCCGCGCCCGACAACGACGTGACGAAGTCGAGCCCTGTCATGGCGAGGGCCACGGACAGGACACCAAGGGTCACGACAAAGAACATGAAGAAGGACATGACCGAGTTCAGGACATCTTCGCCCACCGGTCGGCCCGCGTAGCGTGGGGTGAAGATGCCGTGCGGGCTGCGGGTTTTCTGCAGTTGCGCTTTGATCGAGGCGAACAGGAGTTGGTAGCGGAACACCTTGATCGAACAGGCGGTCGAGCCCGCGCAGCCGCCGATGAGGCCGGTGAAGAACAGCACCGCCACAGCAAAGCTGCCCCATTGGCCGTAGTCGGCGTTGGCGTAGCCGGTGCCCGTCATCAGCGACACAGTGTTGAAGAGGGCCGCGCGCACCGCGCCTTCGTTCACCGCGTTCTGTTGCCACAGGTTCCAGCCTGCGATCACGGCGACGATTGTGAACGCTGTGATCAGGAAGACATGGATTTGCCGGTCTTGCAGCAAGGGCCGTGCCGTGCCCGCGCTCAGTTGTACGAAACGGACGAACGGCAGGGCTGCGAGGATCATGAAGACCGTTGCCACGTAGGATGGCGCGGGCCCGAACGCGCCAAAGGACGCATCGTAATTCGCGAACCCGCCGGTCGCGATTGTCGTCATCGCGTGTACGGTCGCGTCGAACGCGCTCATGCCGGCAGCGATATAGCAGAGGGCGCAGATCAGGGTGAGCGCCACGTAGATGACCGAGATGCGGCTTGCGATCTCCGTCGCGCGGGGCAGAATTTTCCCAAAGGTGTCAAAGGCTTCAGTGCGGAAGATTTGCATCCCTCCCACCCGCAGCTCGGGCAGGAACACCATTGCGACAACGATGATGCCGATGCCACCCAGCCATTGCAGGATGCCACGCCACAGCAAGAGGCCCTTGGGCAATGTATCAAGGCCCGACAGCACGGTTGAACCCGTGGTGGTCAGGCCCGACATTGCCTCGAAAAACGCATCGACGTAGCGCGCCTCGGTCGCGCCGAAAAAGAATGGCAGCGCGCCGAAGACGGGCAGCGCCAGCCACACACCGGTTGTCAGGAGGAAGGTCTGCTGGATCGTCAGCCCTTCGCGCACGCCGTTCTGACAGCTCAGCGCGATCATACCACCAGTCAGGACAGTGATCAGGGCACATTCAAGGAAAACCGGCCAGTGCCCCCGCCCCTCCGCCACATCGACGAGCATCGGCAGGATCATGGCCAGTCCAAGCACGGCCACCAGCAGGCCGATCACATATCCAACGGGGCGCAAGTCGATCATTACGCTCAGCGTTGGCGGGGTGCGCGGGCGGTGTCAAGCAACTGGCACCGCACCGTCAGGTCAGCCTGTGCGCGGCACTGACGAGCGCCGCAAATGGGTCACAGGTGCATCATGTCCCGGAACACATAGGCCGCGATGTCTTCGCGACGCAGGTTCATGGCGGCCAGTTCTTCGTCGGACTTGGCGCGCAGGGCTTCAATGCGCTGGAAGCGCGCTTCGGCAGCGGCGGACATGGCAGCGGAATGACCCAGAGCCGTGAAGAATGCTGTGACGCGATCGAGCACGTTGCTCAGGATGGATGTATTCGAGTGTGAGACGTAAGCCATTGGAGTACCTCGCAAATATTGCGTAAATCAGTCTCCTCCCGTTGGCATGAACATACGCCTTTCAGCCCTGACTTACCAATGCCGATACTGCATGGCCGGGTTGCATCTGCGCACGAAAAAGGCGCGCCCGATCAGGCGCGCCTTGCAACTCGTAAGGCGGAGGTGTCCTCCGCCCGGCCCTTAGCCCGTATGGAACAGGGTCTGGAACATCCGCGGGTCGATGCTGTCCGCGGCAAAAGTGTCGCCTTCGGTCAGGACCGACACGGCGTCGTGGCTGTGCAGACTTTCCTGATGGCTTGCGACCACCCGGAAATCACCGATGCGCACATCTGCCAAAAGCTGTTCGCTAAACAGCCGCGCGGCATCCTCGACAAAGATCGGGTTGGCGGCGTTCAACTCGGCAAAAGCCTGTTCATCTTCGCGTTTGACCATCACCTGTGTTTCGGTCGGCACTGCGCGACGGCAGGCATCGACCAGATCCTCGAACCACAGGGTTTCGGCGTCGTCTTCCAGGGCTACGGAAATCCGCGCGACCGAGCGTTGCGAGTGCGGGGTGGCCAACTGGCCACGAACGGCTCGCGCATGTTCGCTCAGTTCCAAGGAACAGGGGCATGTCGAGGAATAGACGTAATCCAGATGCACGATCCGCTTGCGCACGCCCGTCTGCTCGACCAGCTCCAGCGCGATGTCGTAATACTGGTAGCCCGACAGACCAGACCGCAGGCTATCCACTTGCACAGGCATGGAAAACCGCATCTGGATGCGTGCATCAAAGCTGTCGAGGTCGGCCTTGTAGTCATCAAGCGCCGCTTCGATCACGCCAAAAGAAAACGTCTCTTCCGCGTGTTTGTAGAAGGACCGCATGATGCGGGACATGTTAATGCCCTTCTTGTCCGCCTCCAGGCTGACCGTCCCGGTCACGGAGGTTTCCAGCGTCAGGGGCGCGCCATCGCAGCTTTCAATCCGCAGCGGCAGGCGAAAATTCGAGATGCCCACGTGCTGGATGCGCGTCTTGGCGCCCCGGATCAGGCTTGACGGGCCGTTTTGCAGGTCGGGCAGCGTGTCCTTGTAGTCGGCATCGACTCGGAACTCATCCGGATAGTCCCGTGCAAAGGACGGATAGTCGACGCCATCGCCGCCCGGCACAAGCCGTGCGACCGACGGATCAAGCTCGATAATGTCTGTGGTTGTGGCGTTTTGGGCCCAGCGGCGGAGAAGTTCCAGTGCTGCTTCGGCCTCGTCGCGCTCGGGTATTGCGGTGATGTCGGGCGTATGAATGTTCATAAAGTAGCCCCCCTTTCTATCTGCGTGCCGCTTAGAGGTAAGCCCCGCGCAGCACTTTTCCAATATTGCTTACAGATACGTGTGATCCTGCAACATGGATGACATTTAGATGGGGGCCCCGCCGCTTTTTCGCGGCGAGGTCGTTTTGTGCATTATTGTGCCTTTTCCAAGGCTTGCAGGATGTCGGCCACCAGATCGTCGCCGTGTTCGATGCCCACGGACATGCGCACGAGGCCCGGTGTGATGCCCAAGACATCCTTCTGATCCTGTGGCAAACGCTGGTGCGTCGTGGTGGCCGGGTGGGTCAGAATCGACTTCGCATCGCCCAGGTTGTTCGAGATGACGGGGATGGTCAGCGCGTTCAGGAACTTGAACGCCGCTTCCTGCCCGCCTGCCAGATCCAGTGACAGAACGGTGCCCCCGGCTGCGCCCATCTGGCGGCTGACCAGATCGTGTTGGGCGTGGCTAGCATGGCCGGGATAGATCACGCGGGCAAGCGCCGGATGGCCCTGAAGGGCTTCGGCCAGTTGCAGGGCCGACGCTGCCTGCGCACGCACACGCAGCTCCATCGTTTCCAGCCCCTTCAGCATGACCCAAGCGGTAAACGGCGACATGGCCGCGCCGGTGTGTTTCATGTAGGGTTCGACCGTCTTGCGGATGAACTCCTGCGTGCCAAGGATCACGCCGCCCAGTGCGCGCCCCTGCCCGTCCACGTGTTTGGTGGTCGAATAGATCACCACATCGGCCCCTTGCGCGATGGCTTCGGAGAACACCGGCGTGGCAAAGACATTGTCAACCAGAACCGTCGCGCCGACCGAATGGGCGAGGTCGGACACCGCCTTGATGTCCACAACTTCAAGCGTGGGGTTGGAGATGCTTTCGAAGAACACAGCCGCCGTGCCGGGCGTGATCGCGGCGCGCCACGCCTCAATATCAGTCCCATCAACAAATTCGACCTCGACGCCGTAGCGGGTCAGCACCTCTTCCAGCACATAGAGACACGAGCCGAAAAGCGCGCGGGCTGATACAACCCGGTCCCCGGCTTTCAACATCGACGTCAGCGCGCCCGACACTGCTGCCATGCCAGACGCAGTCGCAAACCCATCCTCGGCCCCTTCCAGCATCGCGATCCGCTCTTCGAACATGCGCACGGTCGGGTTGCCGTAGCGGGCATAGATGAACTCGTCCTCACCCAGCGTTTCAAACCGCTGCGCCGCCGCTTCGGCCGTGGGATAGACAAACCCCTGCGTCAGAAAAATCGCCTCACTCACCTCGCCATATTGGCTGCGGCGGGTGCCGCCGTGGACAGCACGGGTACGCGCATTCCATGTGTCGGACATCTTCAGTCTCCATCGCGGGCCTGAAATGGGGTCAGGCCATAAAAAACCCCCAGACGCGGGTCAAGCGAAAGGGGGGCTTTCATCCTGACCTTTTAGCGGAAGTGTTTAACGTGGCCCGCAATCCGGTAACAAATCGCCACACTGAACGAAGTACGCCTGCCGCAGCGCAGCGTCAACACCGTCACGGTGCTGTAACCTAAAATTCATCGCCGCGTCATATGCCTGCGTCATAGGAGCCCCACAACATGTGGTAGGAGGCGCGGACATGCCCATCCTGAGACTGAATGCCGGTGCGGGCGGATTGGCTTTGCACGGCTCTCCCGCGCCTGCTTTGCCTGCCCTGCGCCACGCGGCCCGCGGTACGGGGCCGATCATCATCCTGATCCACGGTTTCAAATACGACCCCAGTGACACAAGGTTCTGCCCGCACGCCCGCATCTTTGGCCGCACCCGGCATCTGGACAGCACACACCGCCAGTGGCTGCGGCCCCTGGGATTTGGCTGCGGCCATGCCGATGAAGGGCTGGCGATCGCATTTGCATGGCGCGCACGTGGCAACCTGTGGCGCGCGCAACGGTCGGCGCACGCAGCAGGCGTGGCGCTGGCCCAGACCATCCGCACCCTGCGCACCAGCGCGCCGGATCGGCCCATCCACGCAATCACGCATTCCATGGGTTCCGAAGTGATCTTTGAGGCGCTGCACCACCTGCCACCCCACGCACTGCAGCGGATCATCGCGATCACCGGGGCCAGCTATGCCAGCGTTGCGGAAACCGCACTCGAGACCGTGGCGGGCCGTACGGTCGAACTGCTCAACATCACCAGCCGCGAGAACGATGTGTTCGACTTGATGTTCGAACGGCTGATTGCACCCGACGTCGCGCAGGATCGCGCCATCGGCAACGGCCTGTCCCTGCCCCATACCGTCAACATTCAACTCGATTGCACCCGCACACTCGCCGCGCTCACCCGGTTCGGGGGCCATATAGACGCGCCGCAGCGGCGCATCTGCCACTGGTCCGGCTACACCCGCGCAGGCGCGCTCCGGTTCTACGCCCGCGCATTGCGCCATGCGGATGCGGTGCCACTGGATGCCCTGCAAGACACCCTGCCCGATCACGCAGCACCGCGCTGGTCACGCATCTTTGCTATGCCGCACCTCCCCTCTTACTTGCCCGCCGGTCAGAAAACCGCAACATGACCCCCGGACTGCCCGGAGGACATGATGATCGACCTGTACTATTGGCCCACGCCGAACGGCTGGAAGGTCTCAATTGCGCTTGAGGAATTCGGGCTGCCCTACAAGGTTCACCTGATCGACATCCGCGCCGGGGACCAGTTCAAGCCGGACTTCCTGAAAATCGCGCCCAACAACCGGATGCCAGCGATCACCGACCCGGATGGGCCGGACGGCGAACCAGTCTCGATTTTTGAAAGCGGCGTGATCCTGCAATACCTTGCCCGCAAGACCGGCCGCTTCGGGGGAAAGACCGAACGGCAGCGTATTGCAGTCGATCAGTGGCTGATGTGGCAGATGGGCGGCGTCGGCCCGATGGCCGGACAAACCCACCACTTTTTGAAATACGCGCCCCAAATGGGCCATGACATACCCTACGCCAAAGACCGCTACCGTAATGAAACAGCGCGGCTGTATGGTGTGCTGGATCGGCAGCTGGCCGAGAATGAATACGTGGCTGGTGACTACTCCATCGCCGACATGGCGATCTGGCCCTGGGCGTCGTTGTGGGAGGGACAGGAACAGACCCTCGACGACAAACCCAACCTCGCCCGCTGGCTTGGTCTGGTGGGCAGCCGCCCTGCGGTGCAGCGGGGCCATGCCCTGCACCTCGATTTGCGGACGGCCAAACAGGACAAGACATCGCAAGAAAACCTGTTCGGTCGCAAAGGCTGACGCCACTATTGACGCCTGACGTCTCAAAAAGTGCTTTGAGAATTGCGGCTTCCGGTCCACGCTGCGCGGCGGGGAAACGGGAAGACGAAAATGTTGAACGAAGTGGTGCCGCCGGAGTGGATCGTGCTGGCCGCAGGTGTTGTGTTCACTCTGGGCTATCTGATCATCAATCAGGTGATCCTGCGGCTGATGATCCTGACCGGCACGTTGCTGTATATCTGGTATTACGCGGTGGCCGCCGATGTCCCGCTGTGGGAGGCGATCTATACCTCCATCGTGATGGGCGTCGCCAATGTGATCGGACTGTGCAGCCTGTTCTGGCGGAACTCCCCGCTGGCCGTCCCGCTGGCACATCGCGACATCTATCCCCAGTTCGAAGATCTGCCGCCCGGTGACTTCCGGGAACTGGTCGTGCGCGCCCGCCGCTACACGCTGGACGCGGATCAGGACATCTCGACCGAAGGTTCGGCCATGACGTCGCTGTTCTATGTCATCTCGGGCGCCATCCAAATCGAGAAACGCGGCGAGCGTTTTGTGATGCCGCCCCGCTTGTTCGTGGGCGAGGTGGCGTATCTGTCACATCAACCCAGCGCCGCCACGACCCGGCTGGAGGCCGGGGCCGAGGTGCTGGAATGGAACGTGGCGGACTTGCGCGCCCGCGCCGCGCGCAAGTCGCGGTTCAAGCTGGCGCTGGAGGCGATGATCTCGCGTGACCTCGCGCTCAAGGTCGCCTTTGCCGTCGCGCCGCGTCAGGGGAATTGGCAACATGACGCGGAAAAGGTCCGTAGCGCGCGGGCCTAGGCCTTGGAGCTTTCGTCGTCTTCTTCGCTGATCATGTGTTCCTGCAACGCCGCGAATTGCAGGAAGATGAAGGCGATCATGGCGATGGGGAAGCCGAAGGTTTCGATCTTGACCCATGTATCAGTAGACATGGTCCGCCAAATGATCTCGTTCGCCACGGCCAGCGTGGCAAACATCGCGCAAAGCCTGCGGGTAAGGATCATCCATCCCTCATGCCGCATCGGTACGGCATCGGCCAGCACATAGGCCAGCCAGCTTTGGCCGCGCAGCAGGCCGATCCCGAGCAGCAGGGCAAAGACGCCGTAGACGATGCTGGTTTTCATCTTGAAGAACCGCTCGTCATTGAACCACGCCGTGAGCGCGCCGAAGAAGATGACCATGAACGCGGTGAAGATCTGCATCCGGCTGAGCTGCCGTGTGAGCGCCCAAAGGACGCCCATGGCGATCAGCATAATGGGTACAAAGACAAGGGTAGCTACAATGAAGCCGGAATACTCAGTGCCCGCAAATTCATAGGTCTCGTCGCGGATGCGCAGGTAGATCAGGAAAAAGACCAGCGGTGGGCCCAGTTCCAGCACCTGTTTCAACAACGGATTGATCTCGCGCGCCTCTGCCATCTTCTGCCTCTTGTTATCCGCCCATCTCGACGATTACTGCCCCGGCGGCGATCAGCGCCATCAGGGCAATTCTGCGCGGTCCTACCGTTTCTTTCAGCACCAGCCAACCGATGATTGCGGCAAATACGGTCGATGTTTCCCGCAGCACCGCCGCCTCCCCCACTTTGTCGAGCCGGGTGGCCATCATGATGGAGCCGAAGGAGAGAAAGGCAACGAGGCCGCCGATCACACCTTTGAGCATCAGGGGAGGCAGTGCCGGTGGGTTCTCCATCCGCTTCCAGCGCATGTAGGCGACGGGCGGCATGAAGATGCCGTCGATCATGAAGAACCACGCGAGGAAGGTGAAGGGGTTCTCGGTCGCCCGGATGCCATAGGCGTCATAGGTGGTGTAGAGGGCGACGAAGAGACCGGTGATCACGGCGAGGCCGAGGGCCATGGGGAGCGTGTCGCGGTTGGTTTCGAGGTGGCGGAGGTTGTAGAGGGCGAGGCCGTAGATTCCGGCGAGGAGGACCCCTACGCCGAGCCATTGGATGATCGTGAAGGTTTCGGAGAAAAGGAGGTAGGCGCCGATGACCGTGAAAAGCGGGCCGGTGCCGCGGACGACGGGGTAGACCACGGTGAAATCGCCCTTGGTGTAGGCCCAGGCTTGCAGGACTTTGTAGGCGACGTGGATCAGGAAAACGACGCCGAAGATGGGCCACATGTGGGGCTCGGGCCAGGGGACCACAAAGAGGGCGAAGGGGGCGGCCATGAGGCCGTAGGAGGCGTCGATGGCACCGCGGGTCAGCCAGGGGTCGTGGCGGCCCTTTTGAAGGGCGCCGAAAACGGCGTGGAGGAAGGCCGCGGAAATGGCGAGATAGAGAGCCACCGTGTGGCCCGTTTCGGTGCCTTCGATGCTGGCGAGCCATTCGGTCATGTGTGGGGTGTCCCAGCGTGGGACATTTTGCAAGTCATTGAAATTGCTGGATCAAGACCCTTCCAAATTCGTTAACGCCGCCGCGAACTCTTCAGGGTCGAAGGGCGAGAGGTCGTCGATTTGCTCGCCCACGCCGATGGCGTGGATGGGCAGGCCGAATTTGTCGGCGAGCGCCACGAGCACCCCACCCTTGGCGGTGCCGTCGAGCTTGGTCATCACGAGGCCCGAGACATCCGAGACCTCCTGGAACACCTTGACCTGCGCCAGCGCGTTCTGGCCGGTCGTGGCGTCGAGAACCAAGAGCGTGTTGTGCGGGGCGCTTTCGTCCTTCTTGCGAATGACGCGGACGATCTTGGCCAGTTCCTCCATCAGATCGCCGCGGTTTTGCAGACGGCCTGCGGTGTCGATCATCAGAAGGTCCGCGCCGTCGGCTTGCGCCTTGGTCATGGCATCGAAGGCGAGGCTGGCGGGGTCGGTGCCTTCGGGCGCGGTGAGAACGGGCACCCCTGCCCGTTCGCCCCAGACCTGCAATTGTTCGACGGCTGCGGCACGGAATGTGTCGCCTGCGGCGATCACCACGGATTTGCCTGCGGCGCGGAACTGGCTGGCGAGTTTGCCGATGGTCGTCGTCTTGCCCGAGCCGTTGACGCCCACGACCAGCACCACCTGCGGTTTTTGCGGATAGAGCGGCAGGGGTTTGGCGACCGGGTCCATGATCCGGGCGATTTCCTGGGCCATGAGTTCCTTGATTTCCTGCACCGACAGCTTCTTGCCCATGCGCCCCTCGGCCATGTTGGCAGTAACGCGCAGGGCGGTGTCGACGCCCATATCGGCGGCGATGAGCAGCTCCTCAAGCTGTTCCAGCATGTCGTCGTCAAGTTCGCGCCGCATGACAGGGGCCGCGTCACGGCGGCCCAGCAGGCGACCGAGAAGGCCCTTTTTGGGTTGGTCTGGTGCGGGCGCTGTTTCGACCAGTGCGGCGGGATTGACGACGGCGGCCATGGGGGCCGGTTCGGGGTTCACGGCTTGCGGCAGATCCTCGACCGCTGCGGCGGGCGTTTCCATTGCGACATCGGTCGGGCGCGGAGTTGGTTCCGGTTCCGGCTCGGGCACATTGATCGGCTCTGGCTCTGGCTCTG
>NZ_JWLL01000007.1 GCF_000814025.1 Tateyamaria sp. ANG-S1
CCGCAAATCACCGGCTGACACCCGCCGCTCGATTGACGGAGGTGGAAGAACCTCGAATTCATTCGCAGGATCGGGGGCTTCTCTGGCGATAAAGCGATGGTCATTCATCAAGCGTTCGGCAACCGTCATTGCATCGCGTCTATTCGTGATTTGATAGTTGGCGTGTTCCCAAGCTTTGACGCTAATACAAGTGCGGTTGGCGCGACCCGCCAAGGCTGATGACTCATGATTACAGCGAAGCAAAAGCTCATTGGAGAAACGTCAAATCACTGGTGCCGAAATAGGGGCTAGAAAGGACGACCAAGTACACAAAAAGGACCGGAAAGTTGCCGATGCGATGAACTCGGTTCGACGCGACGTGCATAACGTTCTGAGCATTACGCTTTCGTGACAGCGTCAATAAGCAAGTGTTCAATTTACAACCGGCGGCAGAACCGAAGAATGAGCAAAAGACTGCCAAAGGTGGAGGTATAGGGCGAACTATCGCGCAAATAGTTACATTCGAGTGCCCGCACCTCCCGAACACCCTTATATACTTTAGCCTATAGGATGGATTCACTGCTGTCTTTTTAATGAAAGCACACCAACAAAACAGTTACATGACAGTATGGCGAAGGAGGACGGTCGGTTGGATCAGGCACGCTCCCCTATCGCTTGTTTTATTGCCTTCATCAACAGCCCTCATTTGCCTGCTTTTTTTCGCGGGGCTGATCCGCCCCTCAATCATGGTCGAAGATGGCCCGGTGGAATTCGCCTCGGCGGCCCTTTTCCTTTTCGCAAGTGTGCTGGCTTTCTGGACCTTGGTAACACGTGAACTCGCGCACAAAAGCGATGTGCAGTTGCTTCTCGGAGTCTCTCTGTTCTCGCTTTTGCTTTTTCTGAGTGAGGTGAGTTTTGGTGCGCGCTTCTTTGATTTCGAGATGCCACCAATGGAGGGTGGAGGGGAGTTTGACGGCGGGCACGACATTGCCATCATCCTGCTTAGGATAATGCAGAAAGGCGATGCCATATCGCTCGTCGTCGCGCTTTCTCTGCTGCTTGCTTTCATTGGCTTTGTCGCAGTGATCTACAAAGCACGCGATCCCATCCGGCGTTTTCTGCAAGACGAGTTCCATTTCGCCCTTCTGGTTCATGTCGTTCTTTTAGCCTGCGGCGTTCTGCTGGACCTCGTGCCGTCTCGGACAGTCTCCTTGTTAGAGGAAGCTGTCGAGTTCACCGCATCGGTGACGATTGTTTGGGCTTTGCTCCTCTTCCGCCGTGTTTGTTCGTCTAGCATGTCGAGGTGAACAACCTTTGGATTGGACGCGTGCCTAAGACGCATAATGCGCGCACAAACCATGTGCGCATTGCCAAACCCATCCTCGGGACACGTGATGCCAGATTACTGCAATCCCTGTTCCAGCCTGCGGTGCTGCCTAAAAACTGGGCCACCCGAGTGGCGATGATCGGTCTGAGCAGCAGCTTTTTGCGCAATGACTTAACGAGCGGAATTAATGGTCGCTAAGGCCCAATCTTGCGGACATACACGATCCAACTCGTGACACAACTTCTGCGGGAGGCTTGTATGGCAGAGCATCATACCAAAATGGCACCGGGTTCAGCGCGGTACGCTGGCAGCAACGCACAAGGTGAAGTCGCAGCAACAGGATTGACGGGGGATAGTCTATGATCAGTTTCGAGGTCACAGACCGCTGGCAAGGTGGATTCCTGGGCAAGATCACCATCACGAACACAACAGACCAGATCATAGAAGACTGGTCTTTGGACTTTGACACTACTGGATATTTGATCACCGGCGCATGGGGCGGAAATCTTGCTATTCATGGTAACATGACCAACTTTGAGGCCAGAGGTTGGACGACCAATATACCGCCCGCGGAATCAATCACGTTCGGCTTTTCCGCTGCAGGCGGAGAACCCTCGGAACTGGGAAGTCTGGTTTTTGATGCGAACTTGGAAGACGGCAGCACCGTCAGGGTCCCTGAAGACGCCGAGCCTGCAGGCAACTTACCGGCGGCGGATGACAGCATAACACTTCCGGTCGGTGGAGAAGACGGCGCACCGTTTGGCGCAGCCGACTATGACGCTGTTTTGAACAAGTCCATGCAGTTTTACTATGCCAGTTATGCGGGTGATTTGCCTGACGACCACCCGGTTTCGTGGCGTTGGGACTCAACGCTTGATGACGGAGCAGCAGTTGGGCGGGATTTATCCGGCGGCATGTTTGATGCCGGCGATCATGTTAAGTTCGGCTTGCCGATGGCTGGGACTGCAACGACCCTTGCCTGGGGTGGCCTTGAGTTTGAAGAAGGATACAAAGACACCGGTGCTTATGACGCGCTCAGCGACCACCTGCGCCAGCTCAACGACTATTTCCTGAATGCCTATGATGACAAAGGCACGGCGGATTTGTCGGATGACGTCTTCCATGCGCAGGTTGGAGACGGCAATGACGACCACGCCTTCTGGGGTGCGCCAGAGGACATGCTGATGGACCGTCCAGTCTATTCCGTTGATGCTGAAAACCCCGGAACAGAGGTTACCGCCCAAACTGCGGCCGCCATGGCCTCTGCATCCATGTTCTTCCGCGCGCAAGGCGATACGGCCTATGCCGATGAGTTGCTCGACACTGCCGTGCAGTTGTTTGAATTCTCCGAGACATATTTAGGGAAATACACAGACACCGTGACCGATGCGGCACAATTCTACTACTCTTGGAGTGGCTATGAGGACGAGCTGTCATGGGCTGCAAACTGGCTCTACCAAGCTACTGGGGACGAGGCTTATCTGGAGAAATCCATCGACTACTACGTGGAGCCAAACACTTACTTTGCTTATGGCTGGGACAACATGAGCAACGGCACCACGCTTTTGCTGGCGCAGCAAACGGGGGATGAACGCTATATCGAGGATCTGGATCGTCATCTCGACTACTGGATGAACGACATCGCGACTACGCCGGGGACCGATACAAACGATGGCTTGGCTTGGATCGATCAATGGGGATCGAACCGCTATGCCGCGAACACATCGCTTCTGGCCACAGTGCATGCCAAGCACTTGGCTGAGGTCGATCCCGAAGACAATGCGGAACGTGTCGAGGATTTGCTGGATTTCGCCTCTGATCAACTTGATTTCATGATGGGCGACAATCCAGATGGGCAGAGCTTTGTTGTAGGTTTCGGCGAAGACTTTCCGTTGAACCCACATCATCGCGGTGCATCAGGCACAAGGCATGTAGATGACCCAGAGCCAAACGTCTACGTCCTACATGGAGCGCTGGTCGGCGGCCCCGCCCGAAATGGTGACTATGAAGATGTGCGCAGCGACTATGTCGCAAATGAGGTCGCAACGGACTACAACGCTGGCTTTTCGGGCGCGCTTGCCGGCACGTACGAGAGCTTGCTGTTCGACAACTGGATGTAACACCGCTCCAAGCACCCCGATCAGGGTCCTTCCTGTCAGCACGCCGGCCCCAATTAAGATCGTGGCGAGCCGGTCTGTTTAGTTCCATGCGATATTATTGTGAGCGAAGACCGACCTGCGTGTAGCATATGGACCTGTGAAACCACCCTTTCCGCAACATTCATTGGGCTAGGAAGTTTTCATGACACCGGACTTTGTCATAGCCGGAGCGCCCAAATGTGGCACAACATCGCTTCACCAAATACTGGATCAGCATCCGGACGCCTGGATTGCAAAGAACGAGATCTATTTCTTCGATGCAGACGATCCGGTAGCTCACGGAGACTTCCTAGGTATTGACGGAGACGACCTGTCATGGCGCAACCCTCGGGATCCGGCTATGCGAGAGATGTATGGGAGGCGCTTTGCGGACGCACCCGACGGTGCGCTGATCGGCGAGGATACAACGACCTACCTTATGTCCGATGTGGCCCCGTTTCGTATCAAGGCGGCTGATGACAAAGTGAAGGTGATTTTCATGCTGCGCGACCCGGTCAAGCGGGCGTTCTCGCAGTATTGGCACCTGCTGCGCAGCGGGCGTACCTGCGACTCCTTCGAAGCTGCCCTGAGCAGCGAGATATCAATCATACTGGGATCGACCTACGCGCCGCGCTTGCGAAACTTTTACGCAGCGCTTGGGAAAGATCGTGTGCATGTTGTCCTGTTTGAGGAATTCAAAGCCGATCAACAGGCCACGCTCGACGCTTTGACAGCATTCCTCGGCCTCTCACCTATGTCGGTTGAGGCTGTTGAGACCTGGCACAACAGGACAAGATATCCGGCAAAGGCGGAGACATTGCAGCGTCTCAACCGTGTGGGCAAGTTGCTGGTCCGTTATCGGTATGCGAGGCACTTCAAAGGGCAAGTGCCGTTGTCATCACGTATCGGAGACAAAGCATATCGGCGCTGGTTTCATTTCATTTCGGAACGGGTACTTATCCAAGATCACCCACCGTCCGACATGCGAGCGAAAACGCGCGCATATCTGTGTCAGCACCTTTCAGACCGAAATGCTGGGCTCTCTGAGCTGCTCGGCAAGGATTTGAGTCAGCACTGGCAGGGATTCACGGAATAAGGGAATCGCCTAAATTCTGGGCCGCAAACACGCTTTGGCAGCAACACACGGCGAAATCGTGTTCAGGTCGGCAAGCTGCCGCGTATGTCCGGTTTTGGTGTTTGTCCGAGCGATGTCGGGGCAGTATTTTTACTCCGTCTTCCTAACGTCTTTGCGCTTCAATGGATGTGAGAAAATGCGAACCATGCGTCGACGTCTCGGACAAGTCTGTCTGTTAAAAACCGCTTTTGCCATTTGCCTGCTAATGCCCTCTGACGGTTCGGCGCAAGAGGACACCTCCTTCTTCGAGCCCTTCGATACATTGGCAAAAAGCCGGTGGTTCATCTCCAGTGGCTGGGCCAATGGAGACCACCAGAGTTGTTTGTGGTACCGGGATAGAGTTGCGGTTGAAAACGGCAAGCTTCTGCTTTCGCTGACTGCTGACGCCAAGGAAGACCGTGATTTGAGCTGCGCTGAAATCCAGACCCGCGAGCGGTTTGGATACGGCACTTACGAAGCGCGTATGAAGGTCCCATACGCGGAAGGGATGAACGCCAATCTCTTCACTTTCATCGGCGCACCGCAGGACCGTCCGCACAATGAGATAGATTTTGAATTCATCGCGCCCCGCGAGCCGGTCTTGCAAACGAACTTCCACACCGCGGCGAGCAGCACCAATGAGGAGTTGCACCGCACGTCGGAGGACGATGGATTTCGCACATACTCATTTATCTGGGAGCCAGATCGTATCCGCTGGTACATAGACGGGACCATGATCCGCGATCAGCATGGTGGTGTCTTACCGAACGAACCGAAAAAGATTTATCTTAGTTTGTGGTCCACAGACACTCTGGTCGATTGGATGGGACGGTTCGATCCGGCGTCCGCCCCACAGACTCTTGAGGTGGACTGGATGGGCTTTACCGAGATGGGCACCGGCTGTGCGTTTGACGGCTCTGTGCTGTGCAAGCCTGAGGTGGACGTATCGCAGTGACAGGCACCGGTCTCAGCTGGCTTGGCGCAATGGAATACTAAGCGCATGGTGATCTCTCAATCGCGCCTTATTGACCCCGCTGAGAACACGCTATTCGCGGTTCCAGCGGTTGTGCTTTCAATGCTTGTTTTTGCATATTCGGTGAATTTCGGCGCGATCTCGGTCCTAGCGTTCTATGCTTGCTGGGCCCTGCCTTTCGCGATCGCGCCGCGAAGCCTGCTGGCCCAGCCCGGCACTGCTGTTCTGCTGCTGATCGTGCCGATCTTTTTCGGACTTTCAACATTTTGGAGTGACGCGCCGGGAGCCACCCTTCGCGGCGCAATCCAATATACAATCACCTTTGGCGCTGGGTTGATTGCGGCGCGAATCGTATCGATGGGCAACCTGGCGCTCGGCAGTACAATCGGTGGTCTGCTGATTCTGATCTATTCGGTGCTCGAAGGTGGCTATTCATACGATTACATCGACGGTGATTTCGCGTTTCGCGGTGCATTTTCATCAAAGAACCAGCTTGGCTATTTTGCAACGCTTACAATTCTGTTTTCGCTTTCTTTAGTCTCGATCTTCCAGAGCTTGCGTACTGTACGATTTGTCGCTCTTGTCACTGCAGCGCTTGGCTTCGTCATGCTGTGGGTGTCGGACTCTGCGACATCCTTATTGTCAGCGATGGCTGCTTTTGCTGCGATTGCTATGATCGGAGGCGTTTTGCTTCTGCCGCCGAAGTTGCGCCGCGCAGCCGTATTCATCATCGTTATTGGCGCTCTTGGCATTGCAATTGCCGGTTTACTGCTTGGCGGTTTTAATGCGGTGTTGTCGGCATTCGGACGGGACACCAGCTTAACTGGCCGCACATACTTGTGGAACCAAGCTTTTGAGATTGGTGGGCAGCAACCACTGTTGGGCCTTGGCTACAACGCGTTTTGGACCCACGGGCGCCTGGAAGCAGAAATGCTCTGGCAAGAATTCTATATCACCGCACGCACCGGTTTTCATTTCCACAACGCACTGATCGAGACATATGTAGGCGTCGGTCTGGTCGGGCTCGCCCTTGTTGGAGCGATGTGTGTGCTGCTGTTTGTACTGCCGTTGCGCGCAGCCTTAAGGCCTGAAAATACAGCGTCACTGCTGTTAGTGTTTGGTCTGTCGGTACTTTTCTTGGTGCGGTCTGTTGCGGAGGTTGATTTCGTCACACCTCACACGGTGGGCACCTTCCTTGTCAGCTTCATTCTGATGCGGCTTCTTGATCGCCCGCAGCCCATTCATCGACCAGTCTTACGACCGGCCGTGGACGTGCGGTTTGTGTCCCAACGGAGTGTGGCGCTATGAGGCTATTTCGAATGGCTTCTTTGATGTTTCGTACCGCTGCCAGCTCCGGTTGTCCGCGTCCAACAGTTCTAGAGGATTCGCTATGACCCATCCTGTCAAGGAGCGTGACATCACCTGGAGAAGGGAAGCCCCCGTAGGGTTCAACAGCGACCGCAAAGAACCAAGTCTGGATCTCGGCGCAATCATGCGGGCGATCCGCCGGCAAGCCCGATTGGCGTTAGTCTGCGCCACTGTGGGGGCTACCATAGCAATCCTGATGATCCTTGGGACCTTGCCACGCTACACGGCCGTCGAAACCGTCCTCCTTGACGAAGAGCGCGGGGAACTGCTGAACCAGGTTTCACCACTCCCGAACGCCGTCCGATCGAACACCGCGGTGCAGAGCGAGATTGAGATCATTCGGTCCCGGGTGTTGGCGTTGAAGGTGATTGATCTGCTTGAACTTGATCAGGATGAGGACTTTCTGTCGCCGCCTGTCGGCACAACCGAACGTGTGCTTGGGCTCGTCTCAAAGGTGACAAGTGCGGTTGCGGACCTGCTGACGCCGGAACCACCCACTCGGTCGAACTCTGTTTCCGTCGATGAGGGGACGGCCGAGGAAGGCGGGCTGGACTTCAACCTTGAGGTCACGGACAGGGACCGGGCAGTCCGGATACTACGAGATCGCCTGTCAGTGTCCCGCGCAGGACGCAGTCTTGTCATTCAGATCGGTTTTTCAGATTTCGAGCCACGCCGTGCCGCAATGATCGCACGGGGTTATGGCATTGCCTACGAGAATTTTCAGCTATCGACGTCAACGGAAATTGCCGCAGAAGCCGAAGAGTGGCTCCGTGATCGTCTGGATGTTCTCGAACAGCAAAGTGTCGATGCCGCTGCGGCCGTACAGGAATTTCGCGCCTCCAACGATCTGGTTCAGGTGCGTGGCGATTTACTGACGGAGCAGCAGCAATCGGAATTGGCCAGCGCGCTTGTGACCGCTTCGGCCAGCGCCGCCGAAGCTCAGGCACAGCTTGAAAGCATGGAATCGCTTCTTGCCAGGTCAAAACAGGGAGAAGAGATCGTCACCGTTCCTGGGCTGAATGGGCAATTGGAGCCATCGAGCGAAGCGCTTCGGCGCGACTACCTTGATGCACGTTTGAGATATGGTCGGTTGGTGAGCCAGTTTGGCAGTGAGCATCCACAGGCGCAGGACATTAACGAGCGGATGCAATTGCTGCGCGATGCACTGAAGGTGCAACTTGAGCAGGCAACTGAAGCAGCGCGCGTGACCTACAACATCGCGCGCAGCCGGGAACAGTCACTGCGGACCGATCTTGAACTGGCCACCGGTGGTTCACAGTCTGCACTTGCTCTGCGCGGTCAGCTACAACAGCTTGAGGCCATCGCAGAGACCCACGCACGGGTTTACAGCGATTATCTCCAACGTCTCGAAGTCACAATGCAGCAACAAGGCTTCCCAATTGCTTCGATCAAAGTGATTTCGCCCGCGGAAATTCCAAGGGACGCCTCTAGTCCCCGGAAGAAGATGATGCTTGCCGCTGGTGTATTGCTAGGTGGTTTGATTGGCGTGCTCATCGGGACGGTGCGCGAAATTACACCCAAGCCCGCGCGCACCGTTTCGGGGCTGCGCAAGGATGCTGGGCTGCGCTGTGCCGGATTGCTTCCTGGACGCAGAAGCCGCAAGGATACAAGCGCGTCCAGTGCCCGCAAACGCACATTGGAGCGTTTGGCACAAGCCTGCGACAGCACAGTGATAAAGAACAAAGGGCGGCTTGTCGCAATCGCGCCATTGCTGCCTGAGCTTGAAAACCCAAGTGCAACGCCTATCGCGCTTGCGACGCGTCTGTCGCGCTGCGGGCAGCGGCGCGTTTTGCTGCTCTTCGAAGACGAGGCGCAGGTGCCGCAGGCACCTCTAATGGAGACGGATCTTGAGATTATGAGCCTGGGCGAGCTGGCAAGTAGCGTTAATGTTGCGGACCGCGATTTCACCCAGATCGCCGGCCGTCTAAGCGAGAAGTTCGATGTGATCCTCCTAGCCCTGCGTCCCATTTCGGACGCATATCAATCAGACCCTCATGCCTGGGCTTACGGTACGACTGTGCTACGCATACCTTGGGGCAAGGTGTCGCCAGACTTCATAACCGACGCTCTGGCTGATCATCCGAGATTTCGGGATGCGCTTTCCACCACCGTACTCGAGGACGCCGAACTGGCAGTCGCGCGAAGGTATGTGAGCTCAGGCAGCTACGAGGAGCTTGAGATCAATGCGTGAGGTGTGGGGCGGGTCGCTTTCGGAACTGCGAGCGCTGATTGTGATCTTTGTGACCGCGGTCGTTACGATCTTCTCGCCGTTGCAACTACGCGCCCAAACGGAACCCTCAGCCGCTGTGAACCAGACCCTGGCACCGCAACAAGTCATCGATATCAGAATCGGACGCTGGGATTCGGTGCAGGAGGCCTACAGTGACTGGCCGGCAGTGGGCGGGGCTTTTACAATCAGCGCGGGCGGTACTGTAACACTTCCCCTTATCGGCGCGCTGACTGTGTCCGGTATGACGCCAGATGATCTGGCCATGCAGATCTCGGACCAGATTCAGGCGCGTATGGGGCTGCGCGGCGATGTCGAAGTAGTGGTGAGTATTTCTGAATTTGCCCCCATCTATGTGCTTGGCGATGTGCGCGCGCCGGGTGTCTACCCTCATGCCCCGCAGTTAACCGTTTTGCAGGCGCTTAGCATGGCCGGTGGCATCGACGGCCCCGGAACTGCATTTGTGCAAGGCGAAAGCGGCGCATTGAATGCGCTTGGAAATTACAGGATCCGCGAGCTTGAATTGTTAAGGCGGTTGGCAACACTCTCCCGGCTGCAAGCCGAAGAAGCCGAGACAAAGATGGCCCCACCCGAAGAGCTTACGGCCTCACCGCTGGGCGCAGAATTGATTGCGGAGGAGCAACGCGTCATGGCGTCCCGGCAATCTGCTTTCAGTTCAAGCCTTGCGCAACTCGACGACCTCGATGTTTTACTACGAGAGCGCATCGCTCGACTGAACACTCAGGCAGAGTTGCGTGAAAAGCAGCTTGGCTTGCTGGAGGGCGAGCTTCGGGATGCCGCGAGTCTTGTTGAGCGCGGACTATCAACCACTTCACGCCAGAGCGCGCTACAGCGCCAGGTAACCGATCAGCAGGTGCGGCTGCTGGAGGTGGAGACGGCTCGACTGAACGCCGAGCAGCGCCTCAACGAAGCGCGCCGCGACCGGCTTGATCTGGTCAACGAACGCAGCCGCGAATTGGTACAGGGACTGCAAGACCAGCGTGCCGCCATTGGAGAGCTGCGGATTCGCATGGAAACCGATGCCGCGCTTTTTGCTGACGCCTCTCGGACGGGAACAGGACTTGTGCAGCTTTCCGCGCTCGTTGCGCCGCAGCTTCGGGTTACCCGGCAAAGGCCAGAGGGGCCGGTCACATTCGCAGTTGAACGGGGCGATTTACTCCAAGGCGGTGACGTATTGGAAGTCGTGCTGGACATGCCAGGGCCAAATGACGCGATTCCGGTGCGCAGGCTCTCAGCGCCCACAGCATCTTCAACCAAAGAGCGAGCAGTCCCTCCCGCTAACCCTGCAACCGCACTGGGCCCATCCAATGGTGCAACGCGTGGTCTTCCGCCGTCCTGAGCACCTGATGGGCTTGGTTAACTCTGCATCTTAGGGACAGGTGCCCGCAGAATGTCGACCAGCCGGTCGACTTGCCATTCCGGCACCATTTCCGGACGGCTGGCGTGGTTAAGCGCAGCTTTCGATGCGGTATCGTAAGCACTTGCATCGTGCCAGAGATGTCGAAGACGCTCTGCCCATATGTCGATCGGTGCATCCTTGTCCAGGAGGACACCGCCGGGCCCGACCGCTTCGGGGAGGCCCCCCGTCCGTGATGCCAATACCGGTATCCCGCTGATCTGTGCTTCGGCGGCTATGCGACCAAAGGCTTCCTGCCATTGGCTGGGGGCCAGAACGATCCGGGCATCACCGTACACGCCACGCATGTCATTGGTTGATGGTCGCAATGTAACGTTCGGCAAATTGGCCAAAGCGTCGGTGAGACGCTGTTCTTGTTCCGGGGAAAGCTGCCAACCACGCACGAAGACAAAGGGGATTTCAGGACAAGCCGCAGCGATTCCGAGCGCGATTTCGACACCTTTGTGCGGATGCGGGTTGATGAAGGTCACATTTTGACGGGTCGAGTTCACCTTATACTTTTCGGCCTCAATCATCGGATAAATCACATCGGCATGCACAGCATCGGTTTCGGCAAAGCGCTCCGCTGTAAATCGGGAATTGGCGATAAAACCGAGGTTCGCCAGGCCGCGAAGAGAACCACCAAGGTCCTCTCTTTCGACATTGCGAAGATAGATAAAAGTGCGGGTTTTCTGGCGGTCGATGGCCTTTGCCATTGGTACGGGCAGCCTTGACTGGAAAATGACGGCGTCCGCGGCGAAGTCCTGAACAACCCGCCTTGTAATCGTCTCTGCAAACCAAGCGCGAAACACGGGGTAGCCGAGGCTATCGTCGCGCACGTACCCATGGCGCGTCAGCTTCAGAAGGATACGGCCACGTACCCCCAGCCAACCCGCACCAGTCAGTCCCGCCAAAACTGCAACATCGTGACCCTTCGCCCGCAGCCGCTTGACGAGTTCATGGGTGCTCGACTGTGCGCCGCCGTACATTTGGGGCAAATGCGGGTGTGCACTGCCAAAAAGAATTCGTAACGGGCGATCGGTTTTCATGCCTGCGTTTTGCATCTACGTATCCATTACTTTGTGGCAGGGCCGGTGAATACCGGAGTGTCCGGGCTAGGCCAGCATACTGCGCTCCGCAAGGTGCAGAACTGTTTTGCGCAACTGAACATCATGATCTGTGCGAGAGAGCCGTTCGGCGACAGGCGTGCTGCTGAAAAGCCACATTTAATTCTGTTTTGAGGGCATTTTCTGTAATTGATGATCAACTGATTCTGTTGCTTTCAGGTCAATCTTTGACGGCCATATTTACTCTCGAACGGGCCGATCAGAAGCCTTTCAAAGTTCCAAATGTGCTGACTTCTCCTGCAGCGTGACCGTTTTAAAAGCAACAGATGTCCCGGCATGTAGCCTGAATGTGCGAAAACCATGCGAAAGCGCAGGTCGAAGTCGGCGGTGCCTCGCCTGCGCCGATAACCGCGATACTGCAGCTGCAGCATTTGTCGTACGCTTTTTACGCGAACCCCGTGAATTGGTTGGGAAAGCAGTCTGATCTTAGTTGTTGCACAGCGGTGTACGTCCGCGGACACGTTGAGGGGAAAGGTGGTGGACCCTCATCCGACTTTGTTTTGGTGGCGTGTTTCGGAGATGACCAGGAACAAGGATACTAGAAGATGAAATCGATCGAAGTGGAACCCGGCCACCCCGAGAGTCGCGTCCAGTCTGCTGAACGTTCTCCCGCCGCAGCATGGGCTGGTTTGCAGTGCCGAGATACGCCCCTTGGAGGCGTGGTAAAGCGGGGTATGGATATCGCAGTTGCCTTTACGATGCTGGTTGTTCTGTCGCCGCTGCTCATGGGACTTTCGTTTTTGGTCTACATGTCGTCACCGGGGCCAGTTTTCTATCGGCACCGGCGTGTGGGCTATGACAACAGACCTTTTAACTGTCTGAAATTCCGAACAATGGTCGTCAACGGCGATGAGGTTCTAGAGAAACACTTTCAAAAATACCCAGATACACGCTGCGAATGGGAAGAGAACCGAAAACTGCACGACGATCCGCGGGTCACGCCGACAGGCCACGTATTGCGCAAACTCAGCCTTGATGAATTTCCCCAGTTCTTCAACGTCTTGCGCGGTGATATGAGCCTGGTTGGCCCACGACCGGTGCCAGCAGATGAACTGCGTCTCTACGGAAAATCGCGTCGCTTCTACTTGCGCTCCCGCCCCGGCATCACTGGCCTTTGGCAGGTGAGTGGACGCAACAGCACCACATACAGGCGCCGGGTGGCTTATGACCGGTTGTATGTTGAGCGCTTCAGTGCTGCAGCCGATATCGCGATCTTAGCCAAGACCCTCCCTGCGGCGATGCGCTCCAGCGAAACGTCATGAGATCGAAATCCGGTTGCGCAGCTTTGCGGGACCAGAAGGCGACATCACCTAGAAGCATTGCCACGCGAGAAGCGGCATGCGCTGCAAACACGGCAAAGTCGGCCAGTACATCGATGTGGAACGTCGGCATGCATACTACTGCGTCGGAGCAAGTTGCCCAAGCACCTCTGGTGTCGGTGATTATGTCGAACTTCAATGGGTCACGCTATCTTGAGGCAGCGGTGACCTCTGTTCTATCACAGTCTTACCAGAACCTCGAACTGATCGTGGCCGATGATGCATCTGAGGATAACAGCCTAACAATCCTGAAGCGCTTGGCGTGTAGCGATCACAGGCTGAAGCTTATCGCAAAGGACACCAATGCCGGCCCGGCAGGCGCAAGGAATTCGGCCCTTGACGCTGCGCGGGGCACATGGGTTGCCTTTGTGGATGCGGATGATCTGCTGCATCCACAACGGATCGAACGGCTGCTGACGGCCGCAAACGCACTTGGCGCAGATGTTATCGCGGATGATCTGGTGAGCTTCGGGTCGGTGCCGCTTGCCGGACGCACGTTGCTTGAGGGCAGATATCTGACCGATTGCTTGCAGCTTACCGCTGCGGAACTCGTGCGGAGCGATAGTGTTACTTCGGGCCTTGGCTCGTTCGGCTATCTCAAGCCGATGATCCACCGCGATACGCTTGGCGCTCTGCGCTATGACGAAACACTGCGGATCGGCGAAGACTTCGATCTCTATGCACGCCTGCTTTTGGCAGATGCAAAGTTTTTTGTCATACCTGCACCGCTCTATCTGTATCGACAGCACGAGAAATCGATTTCCAACCGTCTGTCGGTTCCGGTGCTGCTTGGCCTTCTGACAGCCCACCAACGTTTGTCAGCCGACGCAGATAGATTTCAACGCAACAATTCCGATCTGCGACAAGCCCTGCGCGCACGCGGCGCGACTCTGGATCGGGCGCTTCGGTATCAAAAGCTTGTCGATGCGATCAAAGCATACAAGGTGTTTGAAGCTGCTGGCAGGGTACTGTCCAACCCAGTGCTTATCGGCGACCTGGCGACCAGTCTTTTAGACAGGCGAAGGCGTGAGCGGTTGGCGAATAAAATGGATCGGCGCGCATCTCCCCAAACGATTGTCCTCGCAGAAGCAAATATAGTTGAACAAATCTCAGCCCCAGCAGGTGCGTTGCGCATCGCAGTCGCCGGGCAAGACAATCCTGACGGAGACTGGGGCGCGCATCGGGCGCTGGCCAGCCGCCTCGCGCGGCTCACCACCGAAGCTCAATCCGATATCATTGCTCACGGCGCTCCAGGTCTGGACGCCCTTGGCTATATCCCGCTCTGGACATCCGCCCGCGTGCGGCTTGACATTAAAACGGCTGAGCGCGCGACTGTCCCGCCCGGCGCAGAGGTCGCCCTACTGGACGACAGGAGCTGACTGCTGTCCAGTTGGCGGCAAAAGGAACCTCACATCATGTTCATGTACTGCGTCACCGGCCATCGCAGTCAGTCCAAGTTTGTCCGATATGATTTGGCTTGCGGTTTGCCATGCCCGGCCCCTCACGCCAAACAGGTACCGCAAGGCGGCCCAAGACCCCTCTGCGCGGCGCAAATCGAGAAACAACCGATGGTCCCGCTTGCGCTGAACCTCATCAAGGTGCGCCTGCATTGCTTGAATGAGATCGGGAGACAACCCATCCATTTGCAAATGAGCAACCAATCGATCGTGCATGCGGGAAAGCTCTGCCGCACCGTGTTGCGCGCTGAGGGAGGTCTTTCTGACCACAGCTGCATATCCTGGGCGACGGGTGAACTTCAGTTTCGCGCCAGCGAGCAGCGCACGCAGATACAAGTCGTAGTCCTCTCCAAGCCGCAGGCGGGTGTCATATCGCAGACCGTGACTGTTCAGAAAGCTGCGTGACATCAGAGGCTTGAGAAAACCAAGCTCGCCTCTGGCAACACTTTTTCTACGTAGGTTCCCAAGGACGAACTGCGTGACATTCAGCGGTTGGAAATCGAGTGCGATGTCAGGCCATGTCCGATCCATCAGCGTGCCGATCCCGTCGGCCGTCACGAAAGCAATGTTGTCCACCCGAAGCTCGGCGTCGTCACACTCCATGAGACGGCTGAGCCGTCCGGGCAGGAATGCATCGTCGGCATCCAGAACTGCAACAAAGTCGGCTGATGCAACTTCAAGCGCCCGGTTTCGCGCTGCCGCCGGGCCTTGATTGATCTCTAGTGAGATCAACCGGACGCGCTGATCGGCTTTTGCCTCTTCAAGTGTGACAGCGGCAGTCGCATCAAGCGACTTGTCATCAACCACAATAACTTCAAGGGTCTCTGGTTGGGACAACGCCGATCGGATAGCCCGTGCAAGCGTATCTTCTGCATTATAAGCTGCGATGATGACCGTTACGCTCTGTTGCATAGGCCCTCTGTCTATTGCTCTTGGAGTAGCGCCCACTTGGACGCAGCAAAAACAATAGTATATGGATAAATCATGGCAAAGGCAGACAAAGGTTCTTGCTAGCCAACGAGCGTCTAACCGCCACTGCTGATGATCAATTGCGCAGCTTTCTGCGTCAAAGATCGCTTTCTGACGCCGCGTGTTTTGAGGATGCTTTTCTCGCTACATTGCTGCTCTGCGAAGTTTCGTGCTTTCGTTCGATCACAAGCAGCATAACTAACCCGACATAAGCCAGTTGCACGGCCACAATGACCGCAATCACAAACAAAACGAGAGTGACAGTTTCAAAGCCAGCCAAGATACCCAGAACTGTCGCAGAGACGCCTGAAACAAGGAGGCTTATCAAAAAAACCGATATTCGCATCAACGCTCCAGGTTTTGGCTTTATGATACGGTAGGGGCGTGGTCGTCGTTCGCTTAGCACATATAGCGAACGGGAGGTTTACAACCAATTACATTTTACCCGTCCTGTCCGCAAGAAAATTACGGGCCGCCGGGTGTGCAGTATGTCAACAAACCGATTAATTCTACTGAAGGGTAGATCGACTGCCGCCTCTAACTTGGCGGTACTCTGTTGCGATCATTTTGTGTGTGACCATAGATCGCTACAGTCCGCGCGCCCAGCAAGGATGACATCGTCCCGAGATGTAGTGCACCTCGCAACAAATTGGCGTTTCGATACGTGCTGAAGGGCAAAGTCATAAGGGCAAGCGTTGCGCAGTACGCGACTTTTGCACCCGCTAAGGGCAAGGCCACCCAGCCATTGGTCGAACCATCGGGCCTTCGCAACAGGCTGCCATGGGTTTGCCCCATTCTAAAGCGGCGCCGGAACAACCAGGAAAACGTCATTCGCGATGCAGGTACAGTCTCGTCAACATAGGCCAAAGGAGCAAATGCAAGTTGCGCACCGGCACGCATAGCATCTGCAAAAAACGCGGTGTCTTCACCACCTGAGATCCCACGGTCAAGATCGAAGCGGCGACCGGCGAGCGCGGGATGCCGAAGATCCATAAGAACGTTGCAGCTGTGTCCAGCAACTGGTCGGCCATCGGGTCCGAGTTCAGGAGTGGTATCGTGGCTTCGAAGGTTCTGCATCCATCCCGGCGCTTCGCTGGTGTAAACAGCGCGGGTCGGTCCAACCACGACGTCAGCCTCTCCACTCGAAAGACGCTCGAGGAGTTTGGCGAGCCACTTAGGATGCGCCAATTCATCATCGTCTATGAACGCGCAGATTTGCAGGCCTTGATGGTCGATCTCGTCCAATATGGCATTCCGCGCGATCGAAATGTTCCCGGACGGCGCGTGCATATAAGTGATCGGGTGCTTTGCATGATTGGAGAATGCAGCGACAATCTCCTTCGCGCTTTGTGTACGGTCATTATCGGCAACGATAACGGATAATCGCACGCCGTCGGGTAAGACCTGTGCTTCAAGAGACTTGAGTGTGTCGATCAAAGAGGGACGCTGGAAGGTACAAATGCCCACGGCGACAGTAACGTTTCGCGATGTTGAAGGATCTATTGACTCTGCAATCTGATCGACCGGGTTTGGCATCGCTCTGGGGGCCAACACCTGCCGCCAGAAACCGAGTGACCATGAAATGTGCGTGATCATGGCGATGGGGGCCGCCGCCAGAGCAAGCTGATCACGGCGCACATAGGCCAGTTGCAACGCACCGATCAGGCAAGCCGCCATCCAAGCCAAGGCCGGCAGTACCAGGGCAGGTACGACGAAAGCAAAAGCAGCAAGCGCGACCACAGGGGCCACGGCAATCATCACCATCTGCCTCAGCCGAGGCTTCAGCCGATGTTTCATTACGGTACGGGCACGACCGCTCCCGAAGTTGAGATACTGCCGAGCAAGCGCAGAGAGGGTCTTACGCGGCATATAGTCCAGCTGCGTCCGCGACGTGAGCCAGATCTTGTAGCCCGCCTTGGTCAGCCGCACGTCAAGCTCGGCGTCTTCGTTGTGCGAGAAGCTTTCGTCATAGCCGCCGACCGCCCGAAAAGCCGCAAGGTGCATCAGTGCATGATGTCCGTGATCGACAAACGCGCCAGAACCAGCGTTTCGATGCGCCGAACCACCGTTGCCCAGACGCGTGTTCTGAGTAAGAGCGATGGCACGCTGCAAGGGTGTATTTCCGGTCGCACGCATGGCGACGACGACGCTCTGTGCCCCAGTGCGCTGCGCCTCCTCCAAAAGCTCATCCACATAGTTCTCAGGATAAGCCGAGTGTGCGTCCAGACGGACGAGCCAGCGCATGTCACCGCCAAACACTTCGCAAGCGCGGTTGACGCCTGCGCTTTGCAACCGGGCAGAGTTGTGAAGCAGATGAATGTCAAACTGCGAAAGGGCACCAATTTGATCCGTTACGATATCGACCGTCCCGTCTGTAGACCCCCCATCCGCAATGATCATTCGTACCGGCGCATCGCAGGCAAGACGTCGGGCTAAAAAAGGTTTGAGCCCGTTGATCACACCCGCGACGTGCGCAGCTTCATTCAGCGTCGGGATGACGATGAGGACGCCATCACCCGGCTCCACCGTAGTTTCCGCGGTAGCCTTACGAGGCAGAGAGAGCTCCTCTACCAGTGCCTGGGCTTCCGCGTCACTGATGCGCCAGGTATCAACCGGCACAGCCTGTTGTCGGGCGCGAAGGCCAGCAAGCCCTTCATCATCAATCGCACTCAATGCGTCCATAACGGCGGCTACCGTCGCGTCGGGAAGAACCAGCCCGGTTCTTATAGCGCGCAGCCGCGTTGCAATTTCGGTTCCTGCCAATGCGATGGCTGGCACTTGGTTCAGACCGCTTTCGTAAAGTCGATTGGGCAACAGCCAGTCTGAATTGCCACCAGTATCGTATCGGTCGACCAGCCAGGCCAGATCGACCTCTCTATAGATTTGGCTCAGATCATCGGGGTATCGATAAGGTCCACAAAAAACGAGGTCAGGATTTTGCGCCACAACATCGTGAAAGTCCGTCAGCTCGTCGAGCGCCGGACGACCGCGCATCACGATGCGATATCGACCCGGATTGCCGCGGGTCAGCGCATCAAGACATTGCAGTGAAAACGCGCATCTGAGAATACCGAACCAACCGATTTGAATGGGCTCAGCACGCGAAATCGGGGCACGTGACTGCGCGACTGGCAAATCCACGCGATCTTCGATCATGACCTTGTTTTCAACCAGCAAGGCCGGGATCGCAGAGCGGTGATAAATGTCGAAATACTCTCGCAAGAACCCAGGTGACGACACAATGAGCCTGTCGACGTCACGGCACAGGCGCTGTTCCAGCCACCGAAGACAGCGCGCCACCCATCCTGACCCCAACATGAGCCGGTGGATGTCCAATACCTCATAAATCAGCCTAGAATGACTGCTGTGCGGCAGTGCTCTGCACAATGGAACAGCCAAGGCCAGCATCTCAAGGTTTCTGCAAAGCAGAATGTCATATTGCCCTACGTCGGCTAGGTTTTGTTTCAGTCTAACGCGCACCCGCAGCACTTGTAGCGCACGTTGAAGCATTTTGGCGTTGTGAGTCCGCCCTAGAACCAGTGCGTCCTCGTTCAAGGCGCTCTCACAGCGTCGAAACCCGGCTAGACTGACTTGCGCACCGCCCAATCGCAACATCTCGACACGCCGCCAAATAGCTGCGTCGCTAAGATCGTGCGCCAGATATAGAATCCGCGCGCGGCAATCCGACGGGCCATCTCGTGACATACTTTGGGGGGCAACAACCCTTGCATTCATTCTGCCACCTGACGCTAACAGAGAGCATTTCCCGAGTACCTACTACACTGAAAGTGAGTCAAAGGTGTTCGCAATGGAGGGCGGACGCCTGCCGATCCTTCGCCGCAGTATGAGCAAGAAAACGAGCATCAGAAGAAAATCGACACGCATCTTTTCCAGCTCTTCCCTGTTGCCGGTTTTATAAGCAGCCGGTCCGGCATGAGCCTAGACTTCTTGCAGAATTCTGCTGTTGCCGCATGCGAGCGGGCGAGAAGCTGCTGAAAGGAATGCTGCAACTGCAAAAGCGCGAGCGTCCAGCGGCGTACTGTGATCAGGTCGAGCCAACGGCACTAGGCCGGTTCATTTGAGACACGGAATGGCAAAACACCCGCCCGAGACAATTGTCGAAACCTCCAGGCAAAGTAGCTACGGTGGCACCGTCGCACGCGGTACATTTTATACAGCGCTCAGCCAAGGGGTCACCGTAGGGTGCCAGATAGGATCGGTGATTGTCCTATCCCGTCTGCTGACACCCAGGGACATCGGCCTTATTGCAATGATCAGCCCGGTGATCGCATTCCTGTCGATGTTCCGCGACATGGGCCTGTTACAAGCCGTCATACAGAAGCGCACGCTGACATTTGGACAGTTGAATGCCCTGTTCTGGATCAACACTAGCTTAAGCGTCGCGTTAACGATTTTTCTCATCCTCGTGGCACCGCTGATCGCCCAATTCTACAATGAGCCAGACCTGACTTGGCTTATCCGCGTGTTGGCGCTGAATATGGTCGTCACGGCTCTGGGCGCCCAGCACTTTGCGCTCTTAAACCGCCAGATGGCCTTTGGCCGTATTGCAATAAATGCTGGTGCAGTCGCGGTTACTACGCTGTCCGTCTCGATCTTTTGGGCTCTGATCGATCCGACACCATGGGCATTAGTTGCTGGCACGATCGCAGGTGGGCTTTTGGGCGCAATCATGGTCTGGTTCTGGGTTCCCTGGACGCCGTCCCGCCCAGCATTGGCCGAAGGCACCAGAGAATTAGTTGGTTTCGGGGCGGGCGTAACCGGCTTCAAACTGGCAAATTTCTTCTCGCGCAACCTCGACAGCATCCTGATCGGGCGGGTTTGGGGTGGAGCGGCTCTAGGGCTTTACGACCGGGCCTACAAGTTGCTGCTGTTTCCACTGAACCGCGTTGCACAGCCGCTTTCGCAAGTCATGGTGCCTGTTCTGTCCCGAATGCAAGACGAACCACAGCGCTATGCCCACATGTTTTTTCGTGTCTTCGGGTTGATGCAACTCGCCGTTCTACCCGCTGTCGCCGCTCTCACCGCAATGGCGGATACGGCGGTCCCGTTTCTTTTGGGCGCGCAATGGGCGGAAAGCGCACCGATCTTCGCTGCTCTGGGGATCGCGGGTCTGTCACAGGCGCTAGCAAATCCAACCGGATGGTTGTTCATCAGCCAGGGACGAACGACCGAGATGGCTTGGTGGGGACTCACATCAGCGCTGATCAGTTGCGCAGTCTTCGTATGGAGCGTGCAGTACGGCGTGGTACAGATGGCTTCGGCCTATGCGGCGGCCAGTATGGCCAAGCTGGTCCCGCTCTGGGTCCTGATCTGCCGCAAGGGACCGGTCGGGTTTGACAGCATCCGCAGCTGCATTGCGCCGCTCTTCTGTGCCGCCATGCTGACTTATGTGGCGATGCTGCTCATTCAGGACATGTTGCCCGAGACTGCCATACTACGGCTTCTGAGCGGTACTGCGCTTTGCTACACCATGTTTGCGGGTCTCTTGGCACTCACCCCCTTCGGTCGTGAAGTTCTTGCCGAAGTGCGCGGCCTCTCCACCATGGCGCGGCGCATACGTGCCGAGAAAGGCGCGATCTGACATGCGTATCATCATCGAGAACTGTGTTTTTATGAACGGTGGCGACAGTGCGATCGGCATTGCCCTACGCGAAATCGTGACCGAGAGCTTCCCGGATGCCAAGCTTAAGTTTGCCGACTCCGGGATGCCAAGCATCGCGCGCTACTATCCGGACATCGACTTTATCCCGTTGCCATCTTTCCTAATGGACCGCGCCCCGTCCATTCGACTCGTGGCCAAACTGTTTGGGAAGTACCGACGCTATCTTGTCGTGCGAAAGCTCTACATGTCGGCGTCCGTGATCCTGACGCGGATCCTGACGTCAGTGGGATTGCCGCTGCCGACACCCGTGATGCGCGCCATCCAACCCTATCTCGAGGCCGACTTCGTTCTTACCACCGGCGGCACCTATCTGCTCAGCAAATATGATTACAGTCGACGTATTGTGGAATTTCACAAGGATTTCCAACTGGCCAAACCGGTCGCCGCATTCACCCAGTCCTTCGAGGCTTTTGCCGATGACTTTCGATCACGGCATCTGGCGCCGCAATTGGACAAGATGGAACTGATCCTTGTGCGTCACGACACATCAAAAGCACATGTACATGCCCTACTCGGGCGTTCGGATCATGTCACAAAGGTAAGCGACTCCGTTTTTGCCCTTTGGACATCCGGCCCGACGTCTACAGCAGAGCGACGCGAGCGTTGCGGCCGCAAAAAAGATGATCGTCTGCGCATCGCCTTGGCGGTTCGCAAGCTCAAGTTCTACGGCGCTCGCGACACCGAGACTGGTGCTGCGCAGTTCAAGCAGTCCACTCTTGCGGCTGTTACCGCCTTGGTTCGTGACAAGGGGGCCGAAATCACCTTTATATCGACCTGCCAGGGTATCCCGGAATACTGGACGGACGATTCCGCGATTGCCGCAGAATTCGTTGCCGAGCTACCACCAGATGTTGCCGCCCATGTCAGCGTGAACCGCGATTTTCATACGCCACAAGAGTTGATCCAGATCTTGCAGACCTTTGACGGCCTTATTGCCTGCAGGCTGCATATGGCAATTCTGTCGATTTGCGCGAACACACCGGTCCTGCCGATATCGTACGAGCCGAAATTCGAGGAGACCTTCGAAGAACTAGGTTTGTCGGAACTCGTGACCCCAATCGGAGAGATTGAGCCGGTGCCCTTTACCAATCGGGTGCTGAACTGGCTCGACTCCCTTGACGAGGTCGCGACCAAACAGGAAGAGGCCGCTCCGCGGCTCAAGGCATCCGCCAAATCCGCTGGCGCAGCGCTTAAACACGCGGTCGCCGAACGCGGGGTGGGTCCGGGATGACTTGGAAAGACTGCGACAGACCGCGCCGCATTTGCCATCCACGGGTGGTCGCGACCCGCACAACATAGGAGTTGTCATGCGTATTCTCTTTGCTGGTGGAAACGGATGGCTGCCGGAAGCCAGCGGTGGCACACAGAACAGCACCGATCACCTCATTCGACAGAGCATGGCCAACGGCCACACCGCCGCTGTCTATTGCGGGTTTTCTGGTCGCGGCGTGTTCGGGTTCCGCATGAAGGTTCAGCGGAAAATCACAGGTCGCCCGTTCAGCGTCGACCGGACGCAAGGCTACGAAGTCATGCGCACATGGGAGCCATTGGATCCAGTGCGGATCGAAGCCGCCGTCGCTAGGTTCATGCCCGATGTCGTGGTGATCCAGACCCGGCGGTCGGCGGCACTTGGTCACGCTTTTGCAGCCTTGAGCATACCCGTCGTTCTTTACCTGCGGAACGTAGAATTCGACGAGAACGACGGAGATGTCAGCACCATTCCAGGCGCGCGTTTCATCGCCAATTCCAATTTCACAGCGCGGTCATATCGCGACGCCTACGGCATTGACTGCACGGTGATCACCCCGACCATAGATTTTGGGAAGTATCGCTGCGATACCACGCGCGAGTTTGTGACACTGATCAATATCCACCCCAAGAAGGGCTACGAGATAGCGCGGGACATGGCCCGCGCTTGCCCCGACATCCCCTTCCTGTTCGTGGAAGCCTGGACGCTCTGGGATGAGCAGTTCAAACAAATCATGACTGAAATCGACGCTCTTCCGAACGTCACATTCATGCGCCGAACCTCCGATATGTCCAAAGTCTACGGGCGAACAAAGATCCTTCTTGCGCCAAGCCAGTGGGAAGAGGCCTGGGGTCGAGTTGCCTCCGAGGCACATTGCAGCGGCATTCCCGTGATCGGCTCTGACCGGGGCGGTCTGCCCCAGGCGATAGGGCCGGGTGGTGTAGTCTTGCCACATGATGCACCGATTGAAGATTGGGTATCAGCGCTTCAAGAACTCTGGTCCGATGCGAACGCCTACACAACACTGTCCGAACGGGCGGTGACCTATGCGCGCCGACCCGAACTGGATTTCGAGCAGCAGTATAGGACATTCATCCAGACACTCGAGACTGCCATGCCGCAACGACCGATCCCGGATCGTGCGGTCGGATACGGAGCTTTGTCTTGAGGATCAGCTTCTGCGTTTCGAATTTTCCGGCACTGTCGCAGACGTTCGTCACCTCGCAGGTGCTTCATGCTGTGCGCAATGGGCATGATGTCACCGTGCTTTGCAAAACGATTGAAGAAGAAACCCTCTTATCTCCCGAAGATCAGAAACTCCTGCGCCAAGTGCGTGTCGTGATCTGGCCGCCGCCAAAGGCAAGTTCTCTGGCGCTTCTCCCGACCGCGCTTCGTGATCGGCTCGTGGCGCGACTGGATCGGGATGCTTGGCGCCGCCAGATCGACGCCGATGTCGTCATCGCCCACTTCGGGTATCGGGGGGCAGCAGCAGCAAGGGCACAGCGCGGTTGGCACCCGCGACCGCCACTGGTGACCGTCTTTCACGGTCGTGATGTCAGTGTCGAGCTCCGCCGAGACCGCATGGCACGCTACCAGGACCTCTTTGCCGAAGGCGACCTTCATCTGACGGTCAACACACCTTTTGCGCAACAGCTGATCTCTTGTGGAGCACCTGCCGAACGCGTCGAACGGCATCACCTCGGCATCCCGGTTTCACGCTATCAATTCTCGCTGCCCAAGCGGACGAGCACTATGAGTTTTCTGAGTGTTTGCAGGCTGGTTGAAAAGAAGGGGCTTGATGTTGCAATCGATACGTTCGCCCTTTTGCGGGACCGTCATCCTGAAATATACTGGCACTATGATATAGGCGGCGATGGCCCCCTGGCAGAGACACTGAAAGCACAGGTTGCGCGTTTGGGGCTCGGGTCGCGCATCAGCTTTATTGGACAACTGTCCCATGACGAGGTGTTACTACGCATGTCAAAGGCCGACGCGTTGGTAGCGCCGAGTGTAACGGCAGATGACGGCGATCAGGAAGGCATCCCTGTTACCCTGATGGAAGCGATGGCGCTTGGTACGCCGGTCTGCGCGACCCGCCATTCTGGAATTCCTGAACTTGTTTCCCATGGCGAAACCGGCTTGCTTTCAGACGAGAAGGATGTGGACGGGCTCTGCGCCAATATCCTTTCGCTTGTTCAGGCCCCGCAGAACGTTGCCACGATGACAAGGACAGCGCGGCAAAAGGTTGAGAACGAGTTCAACGAAGATCGACAAAATGCACGTCTTCTAGAAAGATGCGCGATGCTTTGAGCCTCCCCAACTGAAGTGGTCCACCGCTATGTTTAGGAAACGGAGGACGGAGAATGGCAAACAAGCGACCCAAGCCGGAAGAGATTATCTCGAAGTTACGGCAGGTTGAAGTTCTGATCGGTCAAGGAATGTCCCGTCTTAATGCGATCAGGCAGGTCGGCGTTGTTGAACAGACCTATTACCGCTGGCGCAAGCAGTATGGCGGAATGGGCGTAGATCAATTGAAGGAACTGAAACGGCTGCAGAAGGAAAACGAGCAACTGAGAAGAGCTGTATCTGATCTGACTTTGGGTAAATTGATCCTTAAGGAAGCAGCTCGGGGAAACTTCTAAGCCCCGTTTGCCGTCGCGCTTGCATCGATCATGTTCGAAGCCAGTTCAAGGTCTCGGAACGCAGGGCCTGTCGGGTTCTTGGGCAGCATCGCTCCACTCAAAGGCAAATCCCGAAAGGCCCTGCAGATGAGGATCGTTTGGTTGCCGATATGATCGAACTGGCCAGACAGTTTGGCCGCTACGGCTATCGTCGGATCGCTGCTTTGCTCAGAGAGGCAGGTTGGTCGGTAAGTGATGGCCGTGTCGAACGACGAGACCTTGTCCGCCATTGGTCCTAGGGCAATGGTCGAATGGCGGCGAGAGGGGCTGAAGGTTCCAGCAAAACAACCGAAGAAAGGGCGGCTCTGGCTGAATGACGGATCATGTGTCCGGCTGAGGCCTGAGTATCGGAACCATGTCTGGAGCTACAACTTCGTGCACTGCCGGACAGATGACGGAAAGGTCTTCCGGACGCTGAACATCATTGATGAGCACAGCCGGGAATGTCCCCCTCTCGGCAGATTTGGCTTTGCCAAATCGCCTGCCGGGCAACGTGACGATCAAGGTGAAGCGCAAGCTGAATTCCACAGACGTAATTGATGTTCTGACAGACCTGTTCATCCTGCGTGGCGCTCCCGCCTTCATCCGCTCGGACAATGGCCCTGAGTTTGTTGCGCAGGCAGTCCGGGACTGGATCGCTGCCGTCGGAGCGAAGACCGCCTACATCGAACCAGGATCACCCTGGGAGAATGGATATTGCGAAAGCTTCAACGAGCGGATGCGAGATGAACTACTTAATGGCGAAATCTTCTACAGCCTGCGCGAGGCTCAGATCCTGATCGAACAATGGAGAAAGCACTACAACACGAAGAGACCCCACAGTGCGTTGGGCTATCGCCCGCCAGCCCCGGAAACCATCATCCCGATGGAAAACAGGCCAATCATGCACTAACAATCAATTTGGACCAGTCAGATAAGGCTGCTCAAGGGCGCGCATCCTGCTGCACAGTTTATTGATTACTACAAACGCGAATGGCTGGGTTTCCACGCCACCGCTGAAATCGATACAGCACCATTTAGCTTTGCTTTGCCGGTGGGTACACTCGCCTTTGATATCTCAACAGAAATGAGAGCCCAGTAACAGGTTATGAGGACGGCGGACGCATATGTTCGCGGCTATGACGCCGACTGGTTCCGAGAAGCGTTGCACGACAAAGGGATACGCGCCCGCATCCCTGGCCGAAAGCAGCGCAAGAAAGCCGTCCAATACGACAAGCGTCGATACAAACGCCGCAACCGGATCGAGATCATGTTCGGTAGAGCGGAGGCTTAGGCCAAAGAAGACGTCCAGAGGCTAGAAATTGGAACAGCTGCAAGGCGCTCTCCAAAAGGAACCACATCTAGGCCATCGTACAAGACTGCTCCAAATGCAAAGCGATCACCGCAAACATCGGCAAGCGTCTTCAGGCCGCCGAAATCTGCAGAACGCACAGTCGCGGATGCTTTGATCTCAAGGCCAGCGATCATCCCATCGTCCCGTTCAAGAACGATATCTACCTCCCGCATCTCCTGATCGCGATAGTGGTAGGGTGTCAGACGCATGTCCGTCCCAGTCATAAGCTTCATGACTTCCGAAAACACAAAACTCTCGAGCAGTGCTCCAACCAGACCGCGGTTCTTTTGCACCCGGTCAAATGTCAGACCACGTGTCGTGGCAAGAACAGCCGTATCCAGAAAATGCAGCTTAGCTGTCTTCGTGATCCGTTTAATCGCGTTGGTGTACCAGGGCTGTAACGTGGAAACCAAAAACACTTGCTCAAGCAAACCAACATAGCGCTGGCTTGTTTTGTGGCTCACATTGATGCTCGAGCCGAACTGGGAATAGTTGGCCAACTGGCCTGAATACTCCGCGAGAAATCGCACGAACTTCGGCAGCTCCGTCAGCTTTTCAACATCCGCAATATCCCTGAGGTCTCGAGTAAGTACCGACGTTAAATATGAGCGTACCCAATCTTGCCTGCGTCGTTCGTTCACACGTGACAGTGCTTCGGGAAAGCCACCCTGTAGAATGATCTGCAGGAGGTCGTTGCCGAGGGGAGGATTCTTTGCAGATCGCAGCTGTCCTCCGAAAAGCTGATCTAAGAAGGTTGCCTCGACACCTTCTATCTCGGAACGGGCAAGCGGTAGCATGTTCAGGGTTTCGATCCGCCCTGCGAGACTATCCGCGACCTTCGGCAACGTCAAAACATTGGCGGAACCTGTCAGCAGAAACCGTCCGGGCCGGTAGTCTTCATCAATTGACTTCTTGATCGCCAATAGAAGCTCAGGTGCCCTTTGCACCTCGTCAATCGTGACAGTGTCCAGACCTCGTACAAACCCGGCAGGATCCGCTACAGCAGCTTCGAGTACCGTTTGGTCATCCAGCGTGATGTAGGTTCGATCGCCGCCACCCACATTTTGCACGAGCGTTGTTTTGCCTGCACGCCTTGGTCCCACGACCAGCACAACAGGGGTGTCAGTCAGCGCTTCACGCAAGCGAGGTTCGAGAAGTCTTTTGAACATGGTGTACGGAGCCGACTGATTGAAAGCTTAGCCTTCGGTAATTGGGAACCAAACGCCTGTCAATTGGAAGTCAAAGCCCCGGCGATTGGAAGGCTTAGGAGCTGATGAAGGAGAGGCAGGCACCAAATGCAGTTATAAAAGACCTGTGTGCCCAGCACCCAAACCGTCTCACGATTTACCCACTATCGCCCTCACCAAACAACCGTCACTCTCACTCGCTACGCCGCTCCCAGGCCCTGCATCCTCCAACTGC
>NZ_JWLL01000008.1 GCF_000814025.1 Tateyamaria sp. ANG-S1
CCGAACCAGCGCCAGAAAGTCCCATACGACCTGCCAGAGCATAAGACAAAGTCGGTCATGCGAACCCAGACCCACAAGGCCGACGGTTTCAATGAACTCAGGTTCGAAGATCAGGCGGGCGAGGAGGAGATCTTCGTGCATGCCCAGAAAGACAGAAATGAGAAGGTACTGCACAATCACACCGAGCGGATAGATAACAATTGGATCCAGTCCGTCGGTCACAATCGGGCTATGGAGGTGGACAACAATCGTGACGAGGTCGTTGGTGGAAACATGACTGTCAGCGTTGGCTCGCAATATCGTGGTGATGTTGTTGGCAGAGCGTCGCTTACCAACTGGCAGGGCATCACCAGGGTCGGCATGGACTATGGTGAACGGGGCCTCGCGCCGATGGGAGAAGGCAACCTTTCGTTCCGTGTACAAAGTAGCTGGGCCGCACAGGTTGATCGTCATGTGCTGTATTCCGTTGGCGGGCGCTGGGATCAGCAAATTACCAAGGATATGTCGCTGGATGTCGGAACCCATCTGGACGTCGCTGTGGCGGGCAACCACGTTGACAGTGCGGGCGAGCGCCGGGTTATCCAAGCGGCTCGCAAAGTGGAGCTCATTTGCGGAGAAGCCCGAATTTCCCTGCATTCCGATGGTCGCATCCAGCTTAGTGGCGAGACGATGAACCTGTCTTTCAGAAAACGGATTACGGCATTTACGGATGCAGTCAAGATAACAGCAAAGTCCGCATACAAAGTGGTTGCTGCTCGTATTGATTTGAATTGAGGGAAAGATGCCGCAGGATGGAATAGCATATAACGGCGATGTTTTGACCGGAGCCGGAGGTGGCGAGGACGAGGCGTTGGAGATCGAGATTCCTGACGACGATCCAAACTTCCTTGTTCAAGCTGCAAACAAAAACCCTCCATCGGCGTGGGAGCGGTTTAGGGCAATAGTTGGAGGTGCTGCAGAAGGTGCCTATTCATGGCCCTTCGACTATACTCTTTGTGTTCACTGGATAGTCGGCATGGCCGGCTTTTATGGACCACGCGTGCAACAAAACTGCATTTACCATCGAGACAGGATACTTGACGTACTCGATGCAGGGATTCGCCTGATCTACTATCTTGTTTTCCGAGGCTTGCTATGGCGTCTGTTAACAAACGAAACTGCACAAAATATCGCACGAGATCAACTCTCACAGTCTGACAGAGAAGCGTTTGACCAAGCGCTTGATCGTGCCATGCCCAATGAAGAAAGACGGGCTCAAATAGCTGGCCGTTTTGCATCTGGTCACTTCTTTACACGATGGATGAGAAGCAGGATTCGGCGGCGCGGTGGAGGTCAAATTGAGCAGAGAGGTATCGGGTGGACGAACTTCATAATGCTAACGTGGGGCTCTGCTATACATGCCTCGCATAATCATCCGTCGAACTTTGGTATCATTGAAATTTTCATTGCATGGATAACAGGTGACGCCGATGCAGGGTTGGACAACGAAACTTATGTGGCGCTCTTCCGCGCGGCCCAAACGTTGACAGAGAACGCAGCATTCATTGATGAGCTTGGTCCAGATTTTGAACTGTATCGAGAGTTTATACAAGCTTTGTTAGACTTTGGTTTAGGAGGAGGGCAAAACTAGTGGGTTTTTTGAAGTTCCTTTTTAACTCCTTGGTCAACATCCTTGCTGAAATCGTTACCGGTGTTGGTTTTATTTTTCTTTTGGGAGGAGTCGTATCACAAATATGGGTTATTGCATTGGCTGGTGCCGCAATGATGATTGTGGGTTTCTTTCTTATTAGAACTAGAGATTAACAGCTTCACCATTTCAACGGCATCATGAAAATATCAAATAGATTCGACGCCAATCTGGCATGGGTTGTGAAAAAGACGATGGGATTCAGGATATATGAATTGATCGCGGTGAAATCACCGAAGAAACTTGGAATGTTTTTATCCGGCAGATGGCTCAGCAATGAACTGGTTTAGTTCACTTTAATACGTTGGAGTGGCATCTCAGCTTGTCGCCGCTCGTATCGCTATATTCGATCTGAGCCGAGGATCAGGATCCGAAAGCTACAACATAGAGATGGAGGGCGCTACCTCTACTGGAACTGCCCCGCTTGCCCCGCAGATGCAGGATCAGATCAGAACCGGATTTGGCCGGTTCCAAAATCTTTGTTCACTACCGCAATCGCTGTCCTCAATATCCATGGACACTGAGGATGCCCAAGGAGCGACTGTAACAATGGAGGATATCGCCGACTATCTTCTTTTTGAATGTCGTTTGAGCCGGCTGAGCATTGATTGCTGCAATCGCCTTGATAGCTTACCTGACTACGGCGAGGTAACCGGTTTTACCGTTGATCAGTTTAGCAACGAGCTTATTGAGCGGTATTTCTGAAAATGGGTGAGCCTAGCACATCAACTGCGAAATGGATTATCATTTTATGGAGTATATGGCATTGCGTCATCCTTGGGGCTGTCACGGAACTGACCTTTACACAGATGGGCAATCTTGCAGTTGAGGTTGCGGTTTTTGTTGCGGTTATCGGCCTGGCAGCTGGCGCGCAGATGTTTGTGGGAGCCAAGGTTGAAAGCTTGACCCGTGTGCTGGGCGCGACATGGACACTGTTGCTGCCGCACATGCTCCTCAGAATGCCGACTTCCTATTTCTTATCGCATTTTCTCTCGATCATCGCCTTACTGGTTCTCATGGGGGCCTTCCTGTATGCTCCTACTGGCTGGTTTCTGGCTGCGGGATATCTTCCGCATACCATCCTGAGTATAGTTTCTTTAAGCTTGCTGATCCGGTCCATCGGGAGATAACAATCCCCGCTACGCCCCGCAAATCCGACAGCTGCTCCGGCCACAGCTGCTTTCCTTCTTCCCCGGCCTTCGGTGGCAGTCCAAATGTCGCGATCAACTGCATCCCCGCGCTTCGACAGGGCGACACAGTTGCACCCCGTGGCTGCGGCAAGTGCAAGCCACATGGTCGCAGTGTATTCGGCGGATCGCCGACCGTGTATGTGAACGGATGCCCTCTCGCGCGGATCGGCGACGGGATGAACGCTGCTCGGCGCCGCGGCCTTGTCGTGGTGCGCCGGTGCCGATCTCGGCCAGGTCCGCCGTCACTAGGAAAGCATTGCGCCTGTCCTTGAGGTCGACGCAGCGCAATGTCGCCCGGCCTGGCTGCCCTCGCCGGCGATACTGGTGACACCACGCAAGGGCTGCCGTCGATTGTCTGATATGGCCCCGTCAGGTGAAGGAAATAACTTGCAAATGTGCCTCCAGATCGCACACAAGCCAGCCGCCGTGCTGATCGAGCTGCCCGACGGCACCCTCGCCACTGCAGACCTCCATCTCACCCGCCACTTCCTGCATGCGGCCGAAACCGGCGCCGAACCAAAGGAACGCGCAGACGAGATCGTCAAAGCGCTTACAAAAGCAGTTGGTTGATCGAGGTTGATATTGATGATGAGGTTTCTCCTTCGGATCAGTCGGCAACTAACGACATGCCCGCCAAAGCAACTGGCTCCGGAGCCCTCGAGAGCTTTCGCCGGAAACCTACGTTGGAGGATGGTCAAGGACTCGTCTAGACTCAAGCCAGGAGCGTGAACGTATCAGATCCGAAGCTGATTTGGCAGCGAGGTTACAAGCAGAGTTCTTCTTTCCAACGGAGGACTATTGTAAGTTTCGCAAGCGCGTGTTCCGCGTTTTGGAACAGCGCGAAGCACTTATGTCGCGCGGCGTCTTGAAAGCTCAGGGCGCTGCCATCGTCGGAGCTTCGGGGCCGGGAAATTCCGTTTGGTCAAAGAAATTGCCAAGGATTTCGAAGACGTTGTCGGTGCAACCGGAGAGCGGGAATATGGACATACTATTTTCACTGCAGTCATCCCCGGCCGTGCATCGAAAAAAGCGAACCTCAAAGAGATACTGAAACAATTGGGTCATCCAATCAGGGGCAACCCAAGTCAACCAGACCTTCAAGCGCGGCTTCAATTCTAATTGGTGGAGCAACGTATCGCAGCCATCCATCTTGATGAGATCCAAGATGTTGGTCGCTACAAAACGGATGACTCTAACGAGCAATTCGCGAAGAAATTCCGAAACCTGATGCATGACTCTGTCTGGCCAGTTTGCCTTATTTTGGCTGGTACACGGGACGCCAAGTGTTGGCTGAAAAGTGATAAAACTCTCCACAGTCCGTTAAAATCGTGCGAGATGTGTCCTGCCAAGTTAGAAAAGCCTGACAGGTTGGGCAAAGCAGTGCGTATATTGGCTTCCGTGGCTGGTTTGTCGGATAACGGGCTATTCGAGGTCGATAAGTTTTTCATGATCCTTATCCACGCCAGTGCAGACTGTTTCGGGCCAGCGATTGAATTCGTTATTCAAGCGGTATCGGAAGCAAAGGCGAATGGTGACACAGTGGTTTATCCCGATCACTTCGCAGATGTCTTTGAAGACCGGATCGACTGTGCGGAGGACCAGAATCCGTTCCTTGTTACGGAATGGCACCTGATCGACACCAAAAAAATGATGACGCGAGCCCGCAAGGAACAAGGCGCTCCGAACAGACTCACTGGCTAAAAAACGACTGAAACGACCTAGACTGAACGCTGTCCGGCTTAGGCGGCATTTTTTGCAGCAAGTCGCAGTGAGGAACCAGTTTGACACTTCGTGAGACCAGTTTGATGCTTCTGCAGGTCATTCTCAGGTTTCGTTGAAGATTTTCAGTGCTCTGATAACAAGAGATAACGTTTTGATTTAGGACCAGAGTTCGGTTTTGGTCACCAGTAAATCAACGGCCGTGTTTGACGACAATACGACTGTGCCCATCACTCGTGTGGAATGCTGCCATGTCGAAGAAGTTGATCGCCGGGTTTTCGGGCGCGATGGCGTCCAATGATTTCACGTATGCAAGCATGTGGCTGCATCCCGATTTTGAGTACTACATGCCGCAGACGGGTGAGTATTTGCGAGGGCGCGAAGGCTTTGCTGCCATGAATAACGCTTACTCGACTGAGGGCACATGGGCTTTTTCGGTCCGCTCTATCATTGGGGATGATGACGCGGTCGTATCCGATGTGGAAGTGATGGATGGTACACTCGAGGCACGCGCCATCACGTTTCACACCATCAAGGACGATTTGATTTTGCGGCAAAAGGAGTTTTGGCCGGACAGCTATCCCGCGCCGACCTGGCGGGCGCCGTGGCGGCGTATCTTGGATGCGCCGCCGTTCTAGCAGACAAGACGCTTCATACTTCGAAAACCCGTTGCAACGGCCGCATCTTTGGGCTGTGCGCGTAACTGTCGCCGTCTGCGTACGCTTTTTTACGGCCTCAGCTTGGTTTTATTGGAGTGCTGAAAGACGGTTACTTGGAGGACGTCCAGAGGTCGTAGAAGTGGTGCACTGGACCGTGGCCGTGGCCGACGGATAGCATATCTGCGGCTGCGATTGCTCCGGTGACATACGTCTTTGCAGCGGCTATAGCGTCTGGCAAGGCAACGCCATGCGCCAGTTGTGCGGCCAAAGCTGACGATAGCGTGCACCCGGTGCCGTGCGTGTTTTTGCCGGGGGTTCGGGCACTGTTGAACCAGTGCTGTTCGCCGTGCACGCACAGCACGTCCGGACTGTCCAAACCATCAAGATGCCCGCCTTTGATCAATGCCGCCTTCGGTCCCAGGTCGGTCAGGGCTTTCGCCTGGGCCGCCATCTCGTCCCGCGTGGTTGCCACTGGCTGGTCGAGCAGATGGGCCGCTTCGGGCAGGTTGGGCGTGATGACCGTGGCGCGTGGCACCAGCTTGGTCCGGAGCGTGTCCATGGCGTCTGGCTGCAAAAGCGGCGCGCCGCCCTTGGCGATCATCACGGGGTCGAGGACCACGGGGGTATCCGGGTGCTTTTCCAACGCGTCCGCCACCGCGTCCGCAATCTTGGCATTGGCGATCATGCCGATCTTCACCGCGTCGACACGGACGTCGGCAAAGACTGCCTTGATCTGGGCTGTCACAAAGGCGGGCGAGATGGTTTCCACACCGGTGACGCCTTGCGTGTTCTGCGCGGTGAGTGCGGTGAGGGCCGCCATGCCGTAGGCGCGGTTGGCGGCAATGGCCTTGAGATCGGCCTGAATACCAGCCCCGCCGGACGGGTCGGAGCCTGCGATGGACAAGACATTGGGGATCATTGGATTTCCTTCAGTTCGGTGCGCAACGCGCGGACAGCAACACATGGGTCAGGCTGGCCGCAGATGGCAGAGACGACGGCGATGCCGTCGCAACCCGCCGCCAGAACATCGGCGCACTGTCCCGGTTTCAGACCGCGGATGGCGACGGTTGGGCAAGGGGCGAGGGCCGTGAGTTGTGCAAGGGCGTCAAAGCCGATGGCCGGTTTGTGGTTGGATGTGGTGTCAGTCCGGGATATGCCGCGCTGGCCAATATGCAGCCCGTCCACATCCGCGGCGCAGGCCGAGTCGAGATCGTAGGCGCTTGTCAGCGTGGTTAGCGAACAGCCGAGGGCAGAAACGCCGTGCACGCGCTGGGTCTTTTGGCGCAAGGCATCAAGGGTAGGATTTGGCGTCATCGCGTCGGTCCACTTCTAGCGAGGACAGGACGCACCAAAGTGTTTCTCTTCGGTTCAACCTCCCTCCGCCAGCATTATCCGGGTCAGGTTCGAAGGGTACGTCTCAGCCTTGCGGCGCCCCTGGCTATGCGCAACAGATAGGGAAGATGTCGCTGCTGTCCAAGTGGAAAATTCCGCTGGTCTAAAGCCCATCCTTAGCAATGCGTGTTGCGAGGTCCACCAGCAGTTGCGCACGGGCCTGCGCGACGGAGGTCGGAGCGCCATCCGTCACTGGTGTGGACAATTCAAACAGATACGCGTGATCGCGGCCTCGCCCGTCGAGGTCCACAACGTAGTACTGACCCGACATACGCAGCCGGTCTGCGACGACGCTCAGATCCTCAACCCGCACCTCGACCCGCCCCGATGCGAAACCGTCAAAGGGCCAGGGTTCGGACGCCACACGCCTGCCAGTGATTTCCGACAGGTGCCGGGTCAGCGCAAGCGTCATGGCGCGCGTCGGTGTATCCGCCCAAAGCGTGTCGGACAGGACCAGCAGGTCGCCTTCATTCGCCGTGATTTCGTCTCGCGCGGCGTATGCGGGCAGCGAGATGTCAGCCACTTCGATGCTGGCAAAGCGGGATGGGATACGGTCCTGTGCCACCAGTTTGGGCGAGGCTACGAACTGATCCGGCGTGCCGCAGGCCCACAGGAGGCTCAGGGCGAGAAAGGCAAAGGCGTGGCGCATGGGTTACCGTCCAAGGATCAGGGAATTGGGATTGCGTTGAATAGTGCGTGCCAGGTCGGTCAGGGCCTTGGCTGCCCGCTCGATCTCATTCAGAGCGCGGAGTGTTTCGCGTGAGAATGCAGAGCCTTCCTCGTACCCGCGCAGCGTGCCCTGCGCTTGTGCCAATGTGCTGTTCAGGCGACCTGCGAGAGCGGGCAGTTCGTCGGCTGCCGTTTCGATGGCTGCGGCCGCCTCGCGCGCGGATGTCATGGTGGCGTTTGCGCTGTTGATCAGCCCGCCTGCGCGCAGTTCGGCCAAGGCAGCCTCCGCTTCTTCCAGGGCGCCCGCCAGGGCGTCCGGCAGATTTGCATCGCTTGCGTCGCCAAACAGGCGGCTGGCGGTGGCCAGAACGCTCTCAAGCTCGGCGGCAAGTGTGTCGAGTTCGACGTCTTCCGCGCCTGCCGCGATGCGGTCCAGCCGCTCAACCACCGACGGTAGGCCTGCCACTGCCTCTTCGACGGCGGTTGCGGCGTCGCTGGCGTCGGTAAGCGCGGCGCTGAGTTGGTCGGCGGTGTTTGCTTCGGTGATGTCGTTAAGAACCACGGAAAGCTCGTCAAAGGCTTGGACAACTGCGCCCGGCGCTGCACGGATGTCGTCAGAACTCAGCAGGCTTTGCGCTTCGCGGGCGAAATCCATGGCTTGCGCGACCAGATCGTCAAGCGGCAGCGCGTTGGCGCCATCAACAAAGGTTGCGATCCGCCCTGTCAGGTCCGGCACCTCCGCCAATGCTGTATCCGCCCGCTCGGCGGCAAGGCCGACCCGGTCCACGGCGGCGAGCAAGCGGTCCACGGCTTGCGCGTCGCGGACATCGGACAACAGGCCGCGCACATCGGCGCTGGCGGATTGCAGGTCTTCGATCAGGATGCGCAGGTCTTCTGGCAGGGCCTGTACCTCGTCTGAACCGATCACACCGCGCGCGTCCGACAAAAGGCCGAGGATCTCGCCCGGCGTTTCGCGGATTTCCTCGCTCGCAACGAGGGCGGAGGCGTTGTCGAGAAAGCGGATCGCACTGTCGAGCAGTTCTTCGACCGGAAGGGCGTTGACGCGCTCCAATACGCCTTCGGCGGACACGGCGACATCGGATACCTCGCTGTCGGTGGCGGGGAAAATGGGAAACGGGTCGCCATCGCGGTCGATGGTGGCCGCCGGTGCATCGGTGTCCGTGATCAGTTCAATCTTCAGCCCACCGGCCAGCAGGGACGCCGACACCAGCCGCGCCCGAAGGCCTTCAGCCACCCGCGCGTCCAGAAAATCGACGACTTCTGCACGGCTCAGATCATCGTCGATGCCAAGGCGGGAGGTGTTGATTTCTATCGTGGACAAGAGCCGCACGCGGGAATCGCCAAATGCGTCCGGGTCCACGATGCCCGATACGTTTGCCACGCGCCCGATGCGCAGGCCGCGCCACTCGACATCGGCGTCTGCCGTCAGTCCGCTGACATTGTCATCAAAGATCACGGTTAGGCGCACAATTGCCCCGCCGCTGCCTTCAAACACGGAATTGCGGGCAGCGGCCTCATTCGGGTGCACTTCATAGACCAGACCGGCGCGCAGTGGTTCGCCCCCCGACACAAGGGTGCGGAACGTGATGCCGCCCGAGATAAGCGAGGCCAGCGAGGAAAAATCCAGCGATGCGCCGGATGCACCCACGGACAGGCTGAAGCCGGAGGTGTCCCAGAACCGCGTCGCGGTGGTCACCAACTGGTCGTGCGGTTCATAGATGATGGCAGGCGCTGACACCCATTGACCGTTGACGGAGATTGCAGGCTTGCCGAGGCGGCCCACCTCGATCCCTTTGAATAGGATCGGCGTGTTTTCGGACAGCCCCGCGGCGCGGGTCGATCGCAACTCGATCACCGTGCCCTGCTGGTAGGTCGTGATCAGGGGCGCGCGTTCATTGGCCTGATGTTCATTGACCAACCCGCCCGGAACGCTGTCCCATGTCCCTTCGATGTAGACCCCCGACAGCACGGTCTCGAGCCCGGTGACGCCGCTGGTTGTCACTTGCGGGCGGACGATCCAGAAGACAGCTTCGGTGTCCACGAACGGCGCCACCGTCTTGTCGAGGCGCACGTCCACCAGAACTTGCGACAGATCCTCGTTGAACTGCACATCCTCGACAATCCCAACGGGCACGTTGCGAAAGCGCAGTTCGGTTTCGTTGGGCAGAATGCCCGCCGCGTCGTCAAAGGTGATCTGCACCAGCGGACCCTGATCGTTGTAGGCCTGCAAGGTCACCCAAACTGCCGTCAGGACGGCCGCAATGGGCACCAGCCAGACCCAGTGGGCCCCGGCAAAGAATCCACGTCGCGGCTCCTGGTGTTGCGAGATGTCGGGGATGTCTGAACTCACACCGGGTCTTTCGTGTCTTTTGTCTCAATCCGGTCCCAGATCAGGCGCGGGTCCAGACTTTGTGCGGATAGCATGGTGAAAATCACGGAAAGTGCAAATGTCAGCGCCGCGATGCCGGGCGTGATGGAGGCTGCGACGTTCAGTTGCACCAGCGAGCAGAGGATCGCCACGACAAAGACGTCGATCATGGACCAGCGACCGATGTATTCGACCACTTCGTATAGGATGTATTGCCGCCCCGGCGGCCAGGTCGCGCCGCTTCGCACAGCGAGGGCGAGATAGGCAATGGCAAAGAACTTGCCTAGCGGGATTGCGACGGATGCAATCAGGATGATTATGGCGACACTCCAGGACCCGTGCGACGCCAACTCAAGTGCGCCTGCGATGATCGTGTCTTCGGAGGTTTGGAAAAGGGTGCGCGTTTTCAGCATCGGGTACAGGTTGGCGGGGATGTAGGCGAGGACACCCGCAATCCACCATGCCCAGACCTTTTGCAGGCTTTGCGTGTCGCGGGACCGGATGGTGTTGCCGCAAACGCTGCAATGCGTGTGATCCGCTGGCCAGACCCGCGCGCATTCACGGCAGGCCACCAAACCCTTTTCCCTTGCGGTGACCGTCACCTGTCCAGCGCCTTCCAAACGGACCAGCGGCACATCACGACGTTCTGCACTGCCATCAGCACCACCACAGCCACGAACATCCAGAAGGCGGGTCCAATCTCGACCCGCGCCAGATCGGTCAGCTTGATGAGCGATACCGCACACCCCACGACAAAGATCTCGGCCATGGACCAGGGCCGCATCGCCTCGCTGAAGCGAAAGGCGCGCTTTGCGCCGGGCCATGGTTTGCGGTCAAGCACCAGCGGTGTCAGCGTGTAGATGGTGAGCACAAGTCGGGCCAGCGGCAGCGCGATGATCAGCGCCAGCACGGCCAGGGACAGGGCAAAGAGTGGTCCACCATAGAACGCAAGTGCGGCGTCAACGATGGTGGCGGCGTTGCTGAAGCCAAGGCGCCGGATCTCGATGAACGGCAGGAACAGCGCAGCGATGACCAGAACTGTGGATGCAAAGGCCGTCGCGATGATGACCAGCCCTGCGTCCCGCCGTCTCGTGAATAACCGGGTGTGGCACCTTTCGCATCTGCCCTGATCCCCCTTGTTCACCACGCCCACACGATAGAGTGCGTCGCATTTCGGGCATGCGATCAGGGTGTCGAGGTCAAGCTGCGCCACATCTTTCATGACGCAAGAATAGGGAAGACGTCCCTCGCGGCAACTGGATATCCTGGATCAAGCTTTTGCTTCAGTCGGGTGTCATACGGTTCGGTGTTCGCACCGCCCCCGCGCCCGTCCGGGTTTTCGATGGGTGATCCTTGAGCGGAAACGGATCGCGCGCGACGGCGTCGCGGCTCCACTCACGACCTGAGCCTGCCGCATCGCCGATTGCTGATGCAGCGAGTCTGGCGACCTGTGGGCTGGCGACGCTGGTGCCTGCGAGGCGCACCCAGGACCCGCTGCGCGACCCGGCTGATATGACGCCACGGCGCACAAAGCTGTCGTCGCCTCTGGCTGCGAGGTCGGGACCATCGCGCGGCGGCTGAGGACCTTGGGGCGACGGGGCCAGAGGACCTGCGGCTGAATAGTCGGACAATACGGCTTCCTGTTCCGTGCAGGCTGCCACGACAATGGGTGCCGGGTCGCAGGCAAAGCCGCTGAGCGTTCCCGCCCGTTGGACTGGGCAGGTCGTATCTCGCGGGTCTACGGGGAGCGGAGCACCGTAGCGGTCGAACCGTTTGTAATGCAGATTGTCAAAAAACGCCTGTCGCCCACCCGAGGTTTGGCCTGGCAACGTCTCGTCCCGGCGCACCCACAGATGGATGGGTTCCTTGGACGCGCCAGCGTTCCGTCGGATCGTCACGGTCCATTGGCCTGCAGGCCCCAGGTCAGAGGTTTCAAGCAGATTGGCCGTTGGGTTGCTCGATAGCGTGACAAGACCGCGCTGTGTCTGGCCGCCGATGTACTGATAGGCGAGCCATGCAATCTGTTCGCCCGCCTTGTTGACGAGGGCCGCGTGCTGACCGGGTTGGGTCACGATGGTCCCTTCGTCCATGCCAAACGGTGTGCGCACCGAAATCGTAGCGATGTTCGGTTGTTCATCTTCGGGGCTGACCGGCAGCCAGATTTGCAGATGCGTCGGTGTGCGGTCGTCCGGCAGGACAGTCAGATCAAGGGTCGTGGTCCCGTCAACCTCTGTCCGTTCGTCGGACACCGCATGCAGCCGTTCAAGATTGGCATTGCCTGCTGGAAGGGTGAGCCATGCTTTCTGCTCTGTTTCGGCGTCTTTTCCGAAATAGTGGTCAAACAGCCGCGCAAAGATCCCGGTCCCGTCATGTGGGCCGCCCGTATTGCCGTAGGAAAAGTTGAAGACGACCGGAACGGGAGCGCCAGCGCGCGTGCGAAAACGGCGCGCCTGCTTCACCAGGATGTGGAAGGCCAGATACAGCACCGGCACCATTTCAAGCCCGGTTGTGTCGTTGACGATACGCGACGGAAGGGCCGCGCAGATGATCGGGTGTTTTTGCGCCGCATCGCTCATTGGCTCACCAGCGGCGAGGGCCATGATGTGCGTCCCGTGTGATCGGCGCAGCGCAACGGTCGAAAAGACCCCCTTGCCAAAGTCCACCTGACCCGAGCGGGCATAAAACAGATCCTCGTCCAACATGTCGTCGAATGCGCAGTTCTGCAGAAGTCCGTCGATATCTGCACGGTCCAGCCCGCGGCCCACGCTGGTCTTGCCGTCGGCAAGCGGCTCGGCCTCGAATATGCGGGCGTGGTGGATGCGTGTTGCCGTGGCGCTGCTGCGGAAGAGTTCGTGCGCAATGCCGATGCCATCATCGATGATCGCCTGAAGCACCGCGTCATCGTCCACGATCACCTCGGGAAGCTCGCGCGGCTGCGCATCGCGGTCAAGAAACCTGTCCGGAGCTGATGCGCCAAGCAGGACAGTTGCGACCCCTACTTCGCTGCGACGGTCATTGATATGCCGGATCAGCGGCGCGCGGGCATAGATCGCGATGGGTTGTCGCCCGTGGACTGCGCGGCGGTCCGCTGCGTCGTAGGCTGCTGGGATCAGCAAGTCGTCGGCGAAAGCTGCGACGCGGTCCTGGAACTGGTCGATGCTGATGCCTTCAACTTCCACGAGGACCGACCACCAGACCGCGTCAGGATCATCTGCATAGTGATGATCCGCCCGTGACAGCCGGAAAAAGGTCACATGATCAACGACATGTATCGCATCAGGGTCGGGATTGGGGAGCCACTTTTCCATTCGCTCCGCCCTCAGTTGTCGCAATCGTCGCCGAGGTCGCGCCACTCTGCCAGGGCTTTCGTCCAAAGCCAGGAGAGAGCGGGGGCAGGCGTGTCATCGCCACGTTCTTTGTGTTGCCTCGTCTTGGCCCAGGTGCCGCGATCTGATTGGGCCTTGCGCCTCATGTCGTCGCCTTCGGCGTTGTACAGCTTATGCCAGTCGAAATCCTCTTCCGGGTCGAATTTGGGCGCATCGAACATGGCAGATGTCCAGGTCCCGCCGCGACACATCGCGTGCAAGTGGTCGGCCAGTGTGAGTCCCAACATCGCCCCCGCCACGCTGTCGATTGGGAAGTGCACACCTGCAACCGTCCGGTTCGTGGCAATTCGCGACGCCTGCCGCATCAACATCGCGCCCCAATAGGCCCGATCATTGTACTGCGGCGCCTTGCTTTCGATCAGCAGTTTCCACAGCAGACGCCCGATGAGAAAGGCTTCGGTCGCGTGTCCGCTGGGCAGCGAGCCGTGCGTCGGTGTTTCGATCATCGGCTGCACCTGAGGCGAAAATTCGATGGGCCGTTTGACGGCCAGCGCGTATTTCGTCCGCTGGATCAGCAGTGAAGAGAAGTTGAGCGCGGTGTAGATCAGTTCGATCGTGTGCGGCGTCCGGGCCGGGTCCATAAACCCGATGGAGGCGAAGAAAGCGGTTGGCACGCCCACCTGCGTCGTGATTTCGGCGGCGCGATCCGGGCGGATGCGGGCATACCCCGCCACGTGTTTGAGCTGCGTGGCGAGTTGGTCGGTTGTCGGGCCGGTCATCTCCACCATTTCGTGGAAAGACACCTTGCGCGCCCGTCCATCCCGTTCCGACGTTCGGCGCCACAGGGTGGCCACAGGCAGACCGGCATCGCTGTCGACAGTGATGTCCACACTTGAGCCAAGTTCCGCCTGAAAGATCGCCGCGCGCACCTGCAGCGCGAGGCGAGGCAGGTTGTGGGGGCTATCTGGTACGCCCGGCGCGACGTCGGCGATATGGTCGATATGCGTGCCGACAATCCCGTCTCGGTTGGTGATCAGGGCTTCGGTCAGCATTGGATTTAGGCCGTTTGGCACACCGTACGAACTGTAGGAACTGTACGAGCTATATGAGCTGTAAGAGCTGTAGGAACTATAAGAGCTTTCCGGACCAATGCTCATCGTGATCTCCCCGATTTATTTGTGTTGATGTTTACTTCGGTATGCCTGCGGCACGTAGCAGCTCGGCGAAACGCCGACCGTTTTGGAAGTTGGCGCTGGGTGCCGAACGGAGCCATTTGCTCACGCGCAAGTCGGGCTGAAGTCGCATCAGTTCACCTGATGTCTGCCGCGCATCCTCAAGCATTCCAGCGGCTTGCTGCGCCGCAGCCAGTACGCGCAGGGTTGATGCATGTGTCCGATTGAGACGCCAAGACTCCTTGGCCAGTGCAACGGCACGCGGGTAGTCTTCTGCCGAAAGGTTCGCGCCTGCGGCGAGCGCCAAGTAGAAGAAGCGATGAGGATCGTTTGGCGTAAGGTGAAGCGCACGCTCCGTGTCACGTTTGCCTTCGGCGCCGCGATCCTGAAAAGACGCAAGCGTGCCGCGCAATGCGCGCCCCTGTGCGTCACTGGGATTTATGGCAAGCGCTGCGTCATATCTTGACCCGGCCTCGTCTAGACGGTGCGCGAGATGCGCAAGCACCTGTCCCTCGCACACAAGGGCAAGCGTATGGTCCGGGTCAATGTCCAGTGCGCGGCTCGTCAAATTCAACGCTGCTTGTGCCTCGATTTGCGCATCGTCGGCCCAACCTTGCACAGTGCGCAGGACATGCCAGCGCGCCATCCATGCCAACGGTGTCGGGTGGTCGGGGACCTTGGACGTCACATACTCAAGATAGTTCCGCGCGAGGTTGAAGTCCCGCGGCGCAAACCTGTGCATCAGGCCGACTGCGCCGTGCAGCACGCTGAACAGTTTAAGGTCTGTCAGTGGCCTTGAGCGGGCGCGCTGCACCTCGTTCACCATAATGGCGCGCCTGATATGGGTGATAATCTGATCGACGCACTCTGTTTCGTGCATCCAGCCGCTCGCTGACAGACCGATCCGATCTGACCACAACACCAGTTGCGTGTCGGTCTCTGAAAACTCAACAAGCAGCAATACGGTGTCGTCCCGCTCAAAGATGCTGCCAGACACGATGAAGTCTGCGTTCAGCATCCGCCCGAAATCCTGCATGGAGCCGTGGCTTTGCCCCGGGTCCATGGTTGAGAGGCGCGAGATAACGTTCATGTCTTCGGAGTGGCTTATGGCCGTCGCGATTTCATCGCCCAAAAAGGTGCTGATCAAGGCACCAGTTCCGCTGTCCCGTTGGGAGCGGAATGGCAAAACCGCGAGTGTCGGCAAGACATCACGCGGGTCAAGTTGCGGTGCGATGTTGTGCGGAGCCCGATCATCCGAGGGCGGCAGGGCCACTGCTGCGTTGCGCACTGGCGGGGTGAGGACTTCAATACGCGCGCTTGTGTGTTCGGTGTTTACTTGCGTTCCGTACAGAACGAACCCGCGTTTCGGAACGGTTTTGAGAACGGCCCTGTCCCGATCCCCGATCGCGCGTCTGATGTCGAGAATGCACTGCGTGAGGCTGTCGTCTGTCACCATGACATCGGGCCAGACAATCTCGACCAGTTCTTCCCGGGATGTCAGTATGCCCAGCCGCGATACAAGGTGCCGAAGTACGAGGGCGGATTGCGACCGGAGCATAATTTCATCACCGGAGGCCGTCGCAATACGGTCCGTCGCCACGCAATAGGTCGCGTCGCCAAGTCGAATATGCCCCGACGGTGCATTCATGTAACGTTTCGCCGACGACGTCCCCCAGATGCCGCCAGCCGCCAGCCTGTTCACCGCTCTGCGCCGGTAACGCGCGTTTGCGGCGTTGGTATAGCGCGTGTCCCATGGCGTTCGGTCACTGAACACCTGACGGTCCACAGGCAAAGGCTGCGACTGGTTGCGTAACCTACAGTAGTGGTCAATCGGCGTTTGGGATAGACTAAACATCAGTCGTCCAACCGCAAAAACAGTGCCTCGTCACTGGTGCTTATGCACGTCAGCGCGTCGAGAGAGATCGATTGAGTTGTTCGAACAGAGCGTGCGGACAGGACAATGTCCCTCGATCCTTGCGTTATCCCCGATGGCAGGATGGGCGCCTTCACCAGAATGCCGATCATGTGTGGGCATCCGATGCGCGTCATGACCAGCCAACCGGTCCTACCGATCTGCGCCTGTGAAAGACTGGTTGAGCCTGCGGCGCTCGGGAACACGGCAACGATGTCGGTCAGCTCTTCGAGATGGACCAGTATCGTATCCATGTCGGGCAACACGGCGAAAAAGCTGTTCGGGTTGCTCCAGTGCTTGCTGATCCCGAACTTTGGTGACGGCGCCAGAGCAGTGCAGAACAGCCAGTGCGTCTTCAGAGGACGTTTGTCTGGCCCGATGGCAGTGCAGGTGTATGTCGCGCCGACATGCAGATCATGCGCAGCCAATGGTTCGATCAGATCGAGCGTGTAGTAGGATTGACCGGCAATAAAGCCGGACACGTAGGATCCCCTGCGAGCCTGCGCCACGGCATCAACCTCAAGCGGAACCCCACGGTAGTACGGGTATATGCTGATGTCTTCGAGGGTCTCGGTCTGCGCCATCATCATTCTATTGTTTTGCGCTTTCCTGTTGTGGTCGTGACGCGGGCCCGCATCGTCGGGGAGGCATCCGCAGATTGTCCAAGCGCGTTCGGAAAAGACTGAAATTCTTCCGAAATCTTTCCGAAATCGGCGGTCAAGCAAATCTCGGTTCTTTTTCAGATGGGTTTCAGGACTTTGACGGCCCCGGACTGCGAGCCTGTCCTCGGCACTTCTGCCAACCAAGACATGCTTCCGGGGGAAACTGATCAACCAAGCATGTGAGTCTGATAGGATCAAGAGGATAGCAACATGACCCAAGATATCGCACCAATCAAAAAGGCCTACTACGACAGTCTGGCCAAAAAGGCGGACGGCCCCGTTCAAAAGGCCCTGAACATCCAGAACTGGAGCCCGGTGGACAGCGCCGGCATGGGTGATCTGTTCTGGTACTGGAACAACGCCGCGATCTTCAACACGGACACGTGGAACCAGTTCAACAACGTGATGCAGTACAATGAAGACGGCTACCTGCAGACCACGGACGGTGCCGCGCTGAACACGGGCCTGTTCAACCTGTATATGGCCATGGCCTACAAACTGACGGACGCGGATCAGGCGACGCTGAACAAGGCCAACATGAACGCCGCCGGTATTCTGAACACCGTGGTGGGTGACTACACATCCATGTTCGGCGCAATTCCGGCCGACCACAGCGCCACGGCCACAGCCAAGCTGATCTATATCACAGAACAGATCCTGGGGTGGGGCGCGGATGGCTTGACCCTGGCGGAGTTCCGGACTTCGACGAACCCCACATCGCTTTTGCCCAACGCGCCTTTGGGGTCGGCCAAGCTGATCAGCGACTTTATGACATATCTGTCCCAGACGGATGCCGCTGCAACGGTTCAGAACGCCGTCAACAGCTACAACAGCCAGATCGCTCAATGTGCCAAGAACCTGAGCCCGACACCGGCGCAGGTGAAACCCGGCTGGATGTCGGCGGCGGACGTGACGGGTAAGACGGCGATCCTGCCGTACCTCAACATCGCCGAACCGACGAGCACCATCCAGAATGGCCTGAACGGCAGTCAGGGTTTTGACATCGCCATGTCAGTGACCAAGGTCGACCAGTCGACGTCCCAGGTCTCTGTCGAAGGGGGTGCGGGTGTGTCCGGCTGGATTGACTGGTTCCATATCGGTGCGGGCGCCAGCGCAAGCTACAATGCGTTCTCGTTCGACAGCAACGTGACGCAGGTTGATCTGAGCCTGAGCTTCAAGGGTGTGACCAAGTTTACCCCGCAGCTGTCGGCCAGTGCCTACAACATCGGTACCGGTACGGGCTGGTGGAACCCGACGCTGATCAAGTCGGCCGCCAACCACGATCCGAGCGTGAGCGGTGTCGCATTCACCACACCCCAGTCCTACAATTTTGCCGAGGATGGCAACTTCGGTGTGCTGGATGTGCTGGCGATCTGTGACCTGCCGACCATAACTATGGTGTTCCACAACGCGAGCGAGCAGGAGTTCAAGTCGCACTTCTCGCAAGAAGCGCATTGGAGCGTCAGCTTCCTCGGCATTCCGCTCGGCGGCGGATCTGAAAGCTACGAGAGCTCGGTCTACAAGTACGACGCGACCAGCGGTACCGTGACTGTCACCATGACACCCCCGCCCGCTGTGATCCCGGGCAACATCCTGACTTCGCAGGCCTACGTCATCGGCGCAGACTGCGCATGGCCGGGCGCGAAGTAAGGGCGCCAGCTACGGTTCCACCCGGCGATCAGTGATGATTGCCGGGTGGTTTTTTTTGACGCTATTCGTGGTTCCAATGATTTCGTAACGCGAGGTGGGCAGATGCATGACCCGTACAACGCTTTGCGGCGGCCTCTTGCTTTATCCTTGAGGCTTTCGTCACCGGCGGCCCAACACATCCAAGGCGGTCCGCAGAATGGCAAACAGAAAAAAACGGCCCCGACACCGCCCGAGTTCATGCCCGTCGATACCTCAGGTGTTGGAGAATTCCCCTGGCAATGGAACAACATGGGCACCTTCAATGCCCAGACATGGGCGTTTCTGAACACCTTTGCAGCGCGCGCGCCCAGCGGCATGCTGCGCCTGATCCCGGGGTTGACGACCTGGTACTACAACCTGATCAGCGCGACAGCTTATGTCTGGACGAAAGACGATCGGGCCCGGATCGATACGCATTTAAAGGACGCACGTGCCGCCCAGTCCCAGTTGATCCAGGCATATCAGTCTATGGTGTCGCCGATCAGTCCGGCAGACAAGCAAACCGCCGCAACGGCCCTTGGTCTGAACGCGGCAAGCACCCTCATTTACGTGGTCGATTACCAAATCGCCTATATCTGGAGTGGTCGCAAGGACAGCGGCCTCGCGCCGCTCACTGTGTCCGAGATTAGGGCGACGCCCATGGACAGTCTGTTTACAGGCGCGCCAGCGGCAGTCCGCAAGGTTCTAAAGCCCTTGCTGGAGGCCGCGTTCCAAAATGAAGAGGCGTGGGCGGCCGAGATTGACAGTCTGTGGAATATGGGACGGGCCATTCGCCATGCCGCAGACAACACCTTTGCGCCCGGGGTCGCAAACGACAGCGGAATGTATACCATTGATCGAAGCGGGGTGACGGATGTGCGTCACAGTTTCACCGTTGCACCATCAACAGTAGAGATCGAAAACACCCTGTCTTCATCAAAGACAATCACCCAGTCGTTGTCGATGCGTGACGCTGGCAGCGGCAGCGCTCTTGTTTCGGTCGATGGGGCGCAGGCCGCACGTGTTCCGCAATCTGTGGTGAAGCTGCGCGCGCATAAGGGGGCTCCAAAGGATGTCCTGGCGCATGACGGGGCAGGTGATCGTGCCGAGGTGCGCATCACCTATCACGGACCTGCAGAAATCACGGTGTCGGCACAAGCGTTTGCCCCGACGCATGGGACCGGCTGGTATCTCGAAGCGCCGATCACCCAGGCGGCCCGGAACCAGTCGGGGACCACCAAAACGGGGTACCAGTTTCAGCTTCCGGTCGACACCGCCCAGCTTCAGGCGGCCGAGATGAGCCTTCTGCAAAGGCTGCTGGTCTGTCGCGCTATCACGTTCGAGGTCGTTTATCCCAACGGGGATCCTACGCGCCTGGCCAAAAGCATTCCGACCGGTCCAGGCTCCAGTGCGACGCTCATGGGTGATGTGCACGTTTCGGCAAATTCCAAACATGCAGCGAAAGCCGCGATGCAGACCGATACACAGACCGGCGCGCCCAGTCTCGTTCTCAAGCTGGGCGAGGACGCGGCGGGAGGAGCGCCCGGTCCCTTGGCCTTTGTCATTGGGGCGCAGGTCCATCGCCCCTTTCCCACTTTGGACCCTGCGATGCGACGGAAGGCAAAGTTTCAACAGCTATTGGCGCTGCCGCCAAACGCTGCTCCGGTTGCGACCGAACACACTTCGCCCGGGGACGCTCTTGTGGCCGTTTACGAAGGTATCTTCGGCACGATCACGTCTGCGCAGTTGCAACATGCAGGGGTCAAGACGGCGCTCGACTATGTGCTCACCTATGTCCTCGGCACCCAATGGAGCGGGACGGCTGCGCGCCACGCTCCCCCGCTGACCGTTGCACAGATGCGGTCCGCGCTTATGCTGCGCGCCCTGTTTCCAGAAATGCCGCTTGAAGGCGCGGATTTGTTGACTGAACTGCACGCCTTTCTCATGCAATTGCCCGCGCGCTCGTCCTAGTCAGCTGCTTTAAGACCACTGCTTCATCGGTGTCAGCACCGCGACGGAAAAATACGCCTGATCATCGACATATTGCCTGTTCACATCCCATCCCGAACTGCGCGCCAAAGCGGCAAGCATTTGGGGGTCGTACTTGCGCGCAGCACTGACGTGGATCGCTTCTCCGTCGGCAAAGCTGATCACTTCGTTAGCCAAGGTCACGTGCTGGTCACGTTTCGACACCAGGTGCATGTCGATCCGCGCCAACGCTGCATTCCAGGTTGCGCGATAGTCGAAGGTGGAGGGGTCAAAGTCCGCATCCGCTTCCCGGTTCAGGCGGATCAGGATGTTGCCGATAAACTCTGCCGTCACACCCTGCGCGTCGTCATATGCGGCGACCAGTGTTGTGGTCTCCTTGATCATGTCAGCGCCAAGGACAAAGGCCCGGATGTCTGACCAGTCGCGCACGGCAGACAGTAGCGCTTGGGCGCGGGATGGCTCCAGATTTCCAATGGTCGAGCCGGGAAAGAAGGCAACCTTTGGCACCGCTGTCAGCGCAGCTGTGAGCGCAACAGGCGCTGTGAAATCCGCAACGACCGGCACAATGTCGAGCGTGGGGTAGCGATGGCGCAAGTCCTCAGCCGTCTCGAAAAGGAAGTCGCGCGAGATGTCGATGGGGGCATATGTCCCGATATGTCCACCAGCATCCAGAAGCGTCCGTGTCTTGACAGACGCGCCTGACCCAAGCTCCAGCAGCGCGCCGCCCGTGGGCACTGTTGCTGCGAGTGCGTCGGCATTGTCCCGCAGGATGCCCGCCTCGGTCCGTGTGGGATAGTATTCGGGCAGGCGGGTGATCTCTTCAAACAGGGCACTGCCGCGATGATCATAAAGCCACTTGGGGCTCAGCGTCTTTTGCCGGGCGGTCAGGCCAGCCAGCGCATCTGCAACCAGTGCGTCGTTGCGGTCCTGAATTCGGGTTCCACCGTCCATCATGCAACGTCCCGTGCAAGGCGCAGGCCCATCATCTGCCAGCGTTGATGCGGGTAGAAGAACGTGCGGTATGTCGCCCGCATCTGTTCACGCGGTGTCGCGCAGGATCCGCCGCGCAAGACGCGCTGGTTGACCATGAACTTGCCGTTGTATTCGCCCAACGCACCTTCCGGCGGTCTGAAGCCAGGGTAGGGCGCAAAGTCCGACGCCGTCCATTCCCAGACATCCCCCCAGATCCCTGACCCCGGCAAGGGGCGCAGCGCACCGGTGGTGTCCGCATCGCCCATCAGGTTACCTGTGATCGGGATGTCGCGGAATGCAACTTCGTGTTCGGCTTCTGTTGGCAAACGGCACCCGGCCCAGCGGGCAAAGGCATCCGCCTCGTAGTAGCTGACATGGACCACCGGCGCGTCCAGCGCGACGGGTTGCGGTCCGCGCAATGTATAGGTCCACCATTCACTATCCTGCTGCCACCAGTAGAGCGGGTGTTCCCACCCCTCGCGCAGGGCAACGGCGTGCCCTTCCATCAGCCAGTGCCGGGTATCCTCATAGGCACCGTCCTGCATGAAGGCGATCCATTCCCGGTTGGTGACAGGGCGGTCGGCAATCTCGAATGGGTGCAGGTAGGTTTTGTGCCGCGGCCCTTCACAATCGTAGGCAAAGCCGGGGCTATCATGGCCGATGTCTACCAGACCACCCCCGTGGCGGCTAAAGGCCAGCGGCACTTCCTGGGTCACGGGAAGCGGTTCGGGGTCCTTGTAGACCGGCAGCAACGGATTGAAGCTGAGGCCGTGCAGAAGGTCGGTGACCAGCAACTCCTGATGCTGCATTTCGTGATGGCACCCCAGCTCCACAAGCGCCGCAATGTCGTCGCCATCGTCGCGCCCTGCATTCAGCAGATCGGTCAGACTGTTCTCCACATGCTTGCGATAGGACCGCACCGCCTCTCCACCCGGGCGCGAGACAAGCCCACGGCGATCACGCGCGTGTCTGGGCCCGGCTTGCGTGTAGTAGGAGTTGAACAGAAAAGCGAAACGGTCGTCAGGCGAAGTATATTCCGGCAGGCGCGGTTTCAGGATGAACTCCTCGAAAAACCACGTGGTGTGCGCAAGGTGCCACTTGGCGGGCGAGGCATCTTCCATGCTTTGCAGCATTGTGTCCTCGGGGCTGAGCGGTGCAGCCAGCGCGTCGGTGCGTGCGCGGGTGCGCTCGAAAAGATCCATGGCTTGGGGTGGGGCCAGGGGGGCCGTGAGTGCTGACATGGCGGGACGTTCCTGTTGTGGCGGCATCGGTCTTTTGTCGCACCAACAGATGACAGGAATTGGCGGCAGAGCCACCGGGTCACACGCAAACGTGTATTTGGTTAATCTCTTGCGCAACAAGATGCTGAGCATCCGCCGCACATTCGCAACGGCCCGCGTATCAAGGCGCCAAACGAGCTGTCTCGGGACGCGGAGCCTTATACTTTGTTCCGACGGGTCCTAGCGGGTTGGCACGCTGCGTGCTTGATCACCAGACAGGTAGTCTGCGCTCGACCTGCCATCGCCGGGCCGCAAAAGCGATGCACGCTGTCCCTGCATTTCGGGCAGCAGGACGGCCCGTCGGGCGACAAAGCGGCCCGTGTAGGGCCCAAAGTAAACGGCGCGCGTGTTGGCAAAGCCGCCCAGTTGCAGGCGCTGGTCAAAGCTGTGCCCCAGACCGGCCAAGCGGAAACCCGGTGCCGAGGCGACCGGCTCAAGATATCCCTCGACAGACAGTTGCCGTAGCGTGTTGCCGCCTTCGCGGAAGCGCCCAAAGCGCAGGGATGTCACCTGCAGACGACCATGGGTGAATTCACCCCGCGCGACGACAAATTGCCCGGAGATCAGGCTTCTGCCGCGCGGCGGTGCCAGCGGTGTCTGCCCAATGCGCCATCCTTCACCGGCGGAGCCTTCCAGCACACCAGCGACGACATCATCGGTTTCGGCACTCTGCTGCAAGAGGCTGGCGCGGACCGAGCCGTCCTCTTGCCAGATGCCGCCGATGGTCACGCGGTCGCCTGCATGTGCGGCCAATCCCGCAACGCCCTCAACGGGTGTGCTGTTGACGGTAAAGCCTATGCCCTGGCGCAGCAGAACCCCTGTCAGCGGATCGTCAATATCTATCCGCTGCGCCTCGAACCGGCCAAGGCGCGCGCGGGCCAGCATGGTAAGCGTGCGTCCCGGCACCAGCAGGCTCTCGTTGGCACGTCGGTTGGCAGCAAAGACACGGGTTGTCGATGTCACCTCGACCCGCAAACCGTTGATCAGGACACTGCCGCTGCCCGTCATAAGGCCGACAATCCCCGTCCCGCCGATACCGCCCTCGAACGGGTCGTCGCCAAGTTGTGCAGATGGAATGGCCGGGGCACAAGCGCCAAGCGCACCCGCACCCAAGAGCCCAAGCGTGTGCCGTCTGGTCAGTTGTGTCACTGGTCCTAGGCCTTTTCGTCTGTGTCGGCGTCTGCCGCGTCTTCTCGGTAGAAGTAAATGCCCAGCCGGTAGCGTTGTCGAGGGCCCTCTGCATCCTGCGTCTCACGACGCAGCTCGCTGGATTGCCGATTGAGGTCTTCCAGCAACTCTTGCGCCTTGGCCCGCGCCGCCGCCTCGACGGCGTCTACAGCATCTGGCGGCAATTGGTTGTAGAACACGGCCCGCTCGAAAAAGGGGGGCGTATCGGCCAGCAGGTTCTCGGTTGCGGCCGCGAGGTGGTCACCGACATTGGCGGCAAAGAACGCCTCCTTGGCGTGCGTCGACCCTGTTCCAACGACCGCTTCCGTTTTAAGCTTAAGCATCCCGTCCGCCGTCTCGCGCACAAGTTCCGCATGCAGCAACTCGTCCAAAACAGTTCGGGGCCGCACGTCGCGATTGACCGAGCGCACCAGCGTTTCAAAGTCGGGGCTGTCAGTGGCCTGCCGTGGTAACAGTCGGGGCGTGCCGTTGTCGCTGAATTCCGGCGCAGACATCCACTGCCCGACAACGGTTGCCAACAGTGCGCTCTTGCGGCGGCTTTGACCCGTCTCATCAGGCCCTTCGGCCTTGATCGTGCGAATATCCTTGCGGTGTACCCCGGTCAGCAGGGCGATGCGGCTGTCGGTCAAAGGTTTGTCATCAAGCCGAAATGACTCCTCCGCCACCTCGACATAGACCCGTTTCAGCAGCCCGTAGACCACCGGCGCGGTCAGACCGCGCGCAATCATCGTGCGCACCAATGGGCGTAATAACCCCCTGAGAACACGCAGAAATGCATCTGATGCACTGGTTTGCTCGCTTCTTGCCATACATCGAGAATATCGCGCGTGGAATTTTTTTCCACGCAAATCCTTGAAATCTGCGGGGGCTGCGTCATTTCGCCATGTGTGGGAAATATTCCCACATGCAATGACCAGCCCCGCGCCACCATCAGGAGATCAACCATGAAACGCCGTTCCTTTATGAAGATGACCGCCGTCGGCGCGGCCCTTGCCACCCTTGGCGCCTGTGCCGAGATGAACACGCAGCCCGACATCGTCGATACGGCGATTGCCGCAGGCTCGTTCAACACGCTCGTTGCGGCCGTGCAAGCCGCCGACCTTGTCGATACGCTGAAAAGTCCCGGCCCCTTCACCGTCTTCGCCCCGACAGATGAAGCTTTTGCCGCATTGCCCGCAGGCACCGTGGAAAACCTGCTCAAGCCCGAAAACAAGGACCAGTTGGTCAGCATCCTGACCTATCACGTCCTGCCCGGGCAGACGTTGTCCTCTGATCTGGCCGGTCAGCGCCTGAGCGTGGCGACCGTCAACGGCGCCAACGTCCATATCGACGGACGCAACGGTGTGAAGGTCGAGAAATCGAACGTAATCCAGGCAGACATCCTGACCTCAAACGGCGTGATCCACGTGATCGACCGCGTTCTCATTCCCTGATCGCCCCCCAGGTTCTCAGGGTGGATGCCGCGCCTTTTCCGCAAACGGGCGCTGGCATCGCAGGCGGCGGCTTTGGTGTGAAACCGAAGCCGTCGTTTTGCTTTTGCATCCCGCGTCGTGGCGTAGGACGGTGTCCATGAACACAGGACAAAGGGTGCATCATGCGTTTCACGACACGACCGGAACTTTGCGGCACATTTGGCATGGTCGCATCGACCCACTGGATTGCCTCTGCCGTAGGGATGAAGCTGCTCGAAGCGGGCGGCAGCGCCTTTGATGCCGCCGCCGGTATGGGCTTCACCCTGAACGTCGTCGAACCGCATCTGAACGGGCCTTTGGGCGATATGCCCGCCATCATCCGAGTTGCAGGAGAGGATCCAACCGTGGTGTGCGGTCAAGGCATCGCCCCGGCAGGCGCAACCATCGAACACTACCGACAGCAAGGGCTCGACATGGTCCCCGGCGCAGGGCTGCTTGCCACAGTTGTACCCGGCGCGTTCGACGCCTGGATGCTGATGTTGCGCGATCACGGGCGGCTCACCTTGCGGCAGGTGATGGAGCCCGCCATTCACTATGCGCGCCATGGTCACCCACTCTTGCCCCGCGTCGCGGCAACCATCGCCGGACAGGCCGATTTCTTTGCGTCTGAATGGCCGACATCCGCAGCCGTTTGGGCCCCGAATGGCCGCGCCCCACAGCCGGGATCGTTGTTCCGCAATCCGGACCTCGCCGCATTCTGGGATCGCCTGGTAACCGAGGCAGAGGCTGAATCGGGCCGCATCGCCCAGATTGACGCCGCCCGCCGCATCTTTGCCGAAGGGTTTGTGGCAGAGACAATCGACCGATTTGTCGCAAAGGCCGAGCTGATGGATGGCCTCGGCGCCCGCCGCCTTGGCGTGTTGACGGGGCAAGACATGGCCGATTGGCGCGCACGCTATGAGCCGACGGTTTCCGTGTCCCACCACGGCTGGCAGGTGCACAAATGCGGTGCATGGAGCCAGGGGCCGGTGCTGCTGCAATGCCTGCAAATGCTGCGAAACGACCCGCTGGCCGATCTGGACCCGCTTGGTGGCGACTTCGTACATCTGACGACCGAAGCGCTGAAACGCGCCTTCGCTGATCGCGATACATATTACGGGGACCCGCTGCACGCGGATATCCCCTTGAACACGCTGTTGTCTGATGACCACGCGGCGGCACATCGCGCGGACATCTCTGACCTGGCAACTACGGATGACCGTCCGGGCCGTATCCCCGGCTTTGACGCGCAGATCGATGCCTATCACCAACGGATCGCACGCGGTGCGGCAACCACAGCAGGTGTGGGCGGGGGCGAGCCGACCATGGCGCATCTGTCGAACCGCCGTGGCGACACGGTGCATATCGATGTGACGGATCGCTGGGGCAACGTGGTATCGGCCACACCGTCGGGCGGGTGGTTGCAATCGAACCCGGTGGTGCCGGGCCTTGGCGTGCCCCTGAACACGCGCGCGCAGATGTTCTGGTTGGATGAAGGGCTGCCAACCTCCCTCGCCCCGGGCCGCCGCCCGCGTACAACCCTGTCTCCGTCGCTCGCCATACATGAGGATGGCCGTGCGTTCGCCTTCGGCACGCCCGGTGGCGACCAGCAAGACCAATGGCAATTGGCGTTCTTCCTGCGCCACGTGCATCACGGTCTGAATCTGCAGGAAGCCATCGACGCGCCGCTGTTCCATACAGGCCACCTGCAATCGAGCTTCTACCCAAGGGACCTGCGCCGGGCGCATCTCATGGCCGAACCGCACTTTCCGGAAGCCACGTTGGATGCGCTGCGCGACAAGGGCCACGCGGTCGAGGTTGCAGAACCTTGGACCGTCGGGCGGCTCAGCGCGGCGCAACATCAGCCGGGCGGGCTGATGAAAGCGGCTGCCACGCCGCGCTTGATGCAGGCCTATGCCATCGGCAGATGAGGATGCCGCGCCTTCGCGTCCATGTCCTGTTGGTTAGGCCACCTGCCGACCCTGGCTGAACACCTCGCGGGCCACGGCAGTCTCGTTCGTATAGGCAAAGCGCACCAGATCGGCCCGCTGACCGATTTCGACCGTGCCTCGGTCGGTCAAACCCACCGAGCGTGCGGGCGTGCTCGTGACTGTTGCAAGTCCGCGCGCCATGTCGCCCCACATCTCGCCAAGCTGCGCCGCCGACAAGAGCAAGGCGGCAGGCACGTAGTCTGATGACAGGATGTCCAGCAGATCCCGCTCGGCCAGATCCCGCGCCGCGACATTGCCCGAATGCGACCCACCCCGAACGAGGTTGGGCGCGCCCATGATGATGGCGATCTCGTTCGCACGGCAGGCCTCTGCCGCCTCGACCGTGGTCGGGAACTCTGCAACAGCAACGCCATGGTCTGCTGAGACACCAACTTGTTCGGTCGTGGTGTCATCGTGGCTCGCCAGAACGGCCCCCAACCGCCGTGCCTCTTCCACCGCTGCTGCCTCGTGCCGGGCCCCCAGCCGGTCCTGCAGCCCCTGCAACTTCGCCACATGCTGCGCGAACTCGTTTTCGGTCAGGTTGTTCTTGCCCATCACATAGGCCTTCATCTTCTCGATGTCGCGGAACTGGCGCTGACCCGGCGTGTGGTCCATCAGGCTGACGATGCCCACGCGATCATCGGCGGTGAACTCGGCCAACTCCTCCGTCAGGGTTTCCGAACAGATCTCTGCCCGCAGGTGCAAGAAATGGCTGATCTTCAGCAACTCTTGGGCACGCAGCGCTAGCATCTCGGTCGATAGCTCCCGCGCGTACTTTGTGTAGCGCGCGCGCCCCGAGGGGATCGACCCAACGCGCATCGCGTCGAACACGGTGGTGATCCCGGTGCCCGCCAATTCCCGATCATGGGCAAGGATTGCGGGTCCGTGCGGCCAGGGCACATTGGGCCTGGGCGAGATATGGCGTTCAAGGTTGTCAGTGTGCAACTCGATCAGACCGGGGGCAAGGTAGTCGCCCTCACAATCCAGACCGCCCGTTGGCACAGCCGCCCCTGTCCCGATCTCGGCAATCACACCGTCGCGCAGCACCACATGGCCGGTGAACACCTCATCCGGTAGAACAAGCCGGGCGTTGGCGAGGATCGTGTCTTGTGTCATGTGGCTGTCATCTCACAATGGAATTGGGGTGAATATGTTCAAACGCTATGCCGTCTACTACACACCCGAACCCGGAACACCGCTTGCAGACTTCGGTGCCGCATGGCTGGGCTGGGACAGTGCGAATGGGCGTGCGTGCCAGCAGCCCGACATAGCCGGGCTCGACGTGGCGGCCCTGACTGACACACCGCGCAAATACGGCTTTCACGGCACTATCAAGCCGCCCTTCAGGCTGGCGGACGGGCACACAGCCGAAGGCTTGCAAGAGGCACTGGCCGCCTTCTGCACAAGGTCCGCGCCAGTCACCCTTGAAGGGCTGCAGCTTACCCGCCTGGGTCGCTTTCTTGCGCTCGTGCCGCAGGGGGATGCAAGCAGCCTCGCGCAGCTTGCCGCCCGCGCGGTGCAAGAGCTTGACCCGTTTCGCGCCCCGCTGACTGAGGCGGACCTGACCAAACGCAGGGCTGCGCGCCTGACGCCCGCGCAGGACGCGCATCTGGTCCGCTGGGGGTATCCTTATGTGCTCGATCAATTCCGGTTCCACCTCACGCTCAGCGGCAAGCTGGACACTCCCACCATTGAGCGCGCCGAAGCCGCGCTTGCCCTGATGCCGTCGCAACTCGACCTCGCGCCCTACCGGCTGACCGGCCTGACCCTGCTGGGTGAGGATGATGCAGGCATGTTTCACCAGATCCACCGCTACGCCCTCACCGGATAAAGCGCCCCGAGGGCCGCGCGCACGGTGCCTTTTAATTCGCCAGAGTTGTCGATGACCGTTGCCTGCGTCCCATCCGGCAGATCGGTACCGGCGCGCGACAGGCGTTTTGCAATATCATCTGCCGTCTCGCGCCCCCGCGCGCCTAGGCGTTCAGCCAGCGTTTCGGCATCAGCCATCAGCGCAATGACCCGCAATCCCGGAAACCGCGCGCGCGCCTGCCCGAGCACACCGCGCGACAGATTCGCCAGCATGTCCCGACCGCTGCCAAGCGCTGCATCAACCGAAACCGGAATGCCGTAATGTAACCCATGCGCGGCCCACGACAGCGCAAAGGCGCCCTCCCGCGCCATCGCCTGAAAGACCGGAACCGTCACACCGTCAAATACCTCGCCCCCTGCACCAGTGGGCCGCGTGATCACGCGGCGGACCAGGCCCAGACGCGGCTCAGCCTCGGCCATGGCCTCCATCACCGTGTCCTTGCCCACGCCCGAGGGGCCGACAACAGCGATCAGGCGCCCACTCACGCTGCCCGCTCCGGTGTGAAGTGGCTGACATCCACCTCCCGATCGCAGACCTGCGCACGCGCCGCCTCGTCATGGAAGATGCCAGCGATGGACGCTCCCCGCGCCTTGGCCGCTTCGATCAGTTCCAGCACGACGGCCCGGTTCGTGGCATCCAGACTCGCCGTCGGCTCATCCAGCAGAAGCGCCGGATAGTCATGGGCAAAGCCGCGCGCGATGTTCACCCGCTGCTGCTCACCGCCCGAAAAGGTCGTCGGGCTTAGCGACCACAAGCGCTCCGGAATGTTGAGCATCGCCAGCAAGTCCCGCGCCCGCGCCTCGGCCCGCGCGGCATCAACGCCAACGGCACGCAAAGGCTCCGCCACAACTTCCAGTGTCGGCACACGCGGCACCACGCGCAGGAATTGGCTGACATAACCCAGCGTCTCGCGCCGCAACCGCAAGAGGTCCCGCGGCGGGGCCGTTGCCACATCGACATCCCCCACCATGATCCGCCCGGCCTGCGCGGTGTAGTTGCCGTAGATCATGCGCATCAGCGTCGACTTGCCCGCCCCCGACGCCCCAACAAGGGCGACACACTCGCCCGGCGCCACAGCCAGCGCAGCCCTCTGCATCACGGGGATCACCGCACTGCCCTGATTGTGCAGAACAAAGGATTTCGCAACTCCACTGACGTCAATCATGCCCAGATCTTCTTCTGACTAAAAATACGACGGGGTCCGGGGCAGAGCCCCGGGTCTCACACCTGCAACACACTCGACACCAACAACTGAGAATAAGCGTGCTGCGGATCATCCAGCACCTGATCGGTCAGGCCTGTTTCAACCACATGCCCGTCCTTCATCACCATCAACCGATCTGCCAGTAACCGGACGACGGCCAGATCGTGGGTCACGATGATCGCACTCAGTCCCATCTCCCGTACCAACCCGCGCAACAGATCCAGCAGCCGCGCCTGCACCGATACATCGAGCCCGCCGGTCGGCTCATCCATGAACACAAGCCGCGGCCCGGTCACGAGGTTGCGCGCGATCTGCAACCGCTGCTGCATCCCGCCGGAAAACTGCCGGGGCCGGTCGTCAATGCGGTCTTCCGCAATCTCGACCCGGCCCAGCCAGTCAATGGCCTGTCCTCGAATGTCGCCGTAGTGCCGCGCGCCCACGGCCATCAACCGCTCACCCACATTGCCGCCCGCGCTCACATTCATGCGGAGCCCGTCGCGGGCATGCTGGTGGACAAAGGCCCAGTCGGTCCGCCCCAGCATCCGCCGCTCCGGCTCGCTCATGGTGACGGTGTCGCGCATGCCGTCGGCACGGGTGTTGAACATCACCCGGCCCGTGTCGGGGGGCAAATGCCCCGCCAGACAGTTCAGCAAGGTGGACTTGCCCGACCCGCTTTCACCCACGATGCCCATCACCTCACCGGGATAAAGGTCAAAGCTCACATCGGCACAGCCGATCCGCTGCCCGTAGAACTTCGACAGCCCCTCGACCTGCAAAAGCGGGGTCATGGGGCATCTCCGATTGCGGCACTGAAGTCGGTCGGGATGAGCACCATCTCCTCGATCCCCAACACGAAATCCCCATACTGAGCCGAGGTCTCGGCCTTGATCCGCTTCCACTCTTCATCGGCCATGAAGGCTGCCCATTTGTCGCCCATCTCGGCCTCGTCTTCCCACGCCAGCAGATAGACAAAGCGCACGCGCCGCTCACGCTCATCCGTCCACATGGCCTGAATGCGAAACCCATGGTCAGCCATCAGGCGGGCGGCATGATCTCGAAAGCGATCCAGAAACGGGCCCCGGTTTCCCGGCGGGACCTCGTATATGCGCAGCTGGTTGATCATGCTGCGTCCTCCTTGAATGGGGTTCCTTGCGCACCGACATGCCCGGCGGCTCGGCGGGACCGGCAGTAATCGGTGTCGGAACACATGAACATGCGCGTGCCGGCGTCATCCACGATCAGCTCATCCAGATAGCTGTCGGTCGCCCCGCACAGCGCGCAGGCATGCTCGGCCTTCGAAGCTTCGAACGGATAATCGTCAAAGTCGAGGCTCACGACCCGCGTATAGGGTGGCAGCGCATAAATCCGCTGCTCGCGCCCCGCCCCAAAAAGCTGAATGGCCGCCATGCTCAGCTTCGGATTGTCGAATTTCGGAATGGGCGAGGGATCCATCACATAACGCCCCTCGACCTCCACCGGATAAGCATAGGAGGTGGCAATCGCCCCATGCGCGCTGATGTCCTCATAAAGCTTCACATGCATAAGCCCGTATTCCTCAAGCGCATGCATTTTGCGGGTCTCCACCTCCGACGGTTCAAGAAAGCGCAAAGGCTCCGGAATCGGCACCTGGTAGACGAGGATCTGGTCGTCCGTCAGCGGTTCTTCGGGAATGCGGTGGCGGGTCTGGATGACCGTGGCATCGCCGGTCGCCTCGGTCGTCTCCACCCCCGCCGTGCGCTCGAAAAAGCGGCGGATGGAGACGGCATTGGTCGTGTCATCCGCCCCTTGATCAATCACCTTGAACACGTCGCCTGCGGTCATCACAGCCGCCGACACCTGCACCCCACCCGTGCCCCAACCATAGGGCATCGGCATCTCGCGGCTCGCAAAGGGAACCTGATAGCCGGGAATGGCGAGCCCCTTCAGGATCGCGCGCCGGATCATCCGCTTGGTCTGTTCGTCCAGATAGGCAAAGTTATAGTCCGTCATCGCACAACGCTCCTTAGGTCTGTCGGCCCTGCGTCGCGATGATCGCCTGCCAAGGCGTGAAGAGCACTCATTCCGCCGCCTCCTTGTGCGCCCGTCGCCCCATCGCCTCGCGGCGTAGCTTGCGGATCAGCTCCAGCTCGGACTGGAAATCGACGTAATGCGGCAGCTTGATGTGCTCCAGAAACCCCGTCGCCTGGATGTTGTCCGCATGATACAGCACGAACTCCTCGTCCTGCGCCGGTGCGCCCACATTGTCCTCGCCCAACTCCTTCCACCGCAGCGCCCGGTCGACCAGCGCCATGGAAATCGCCTTGCGCTCTGACATGCCGAACACCAGCCCGTAGCCGCGCGTAAACTGCGGCGGCTCGGTCTTCGACCCCTGAAACTGGTTCACCGTCTCGCATTCGGTCAGCTCGACCTCGCCCACCTCAATGGCAAACCCAAGCTCGGGAATGTCCATCTCGACCGCGCAGGCACCGATGCGCAACTCGGCCACAAAGGCGTGGTTGCGGGCGTATCCGCGCTGGGTCGAGTATGCCATCCCAAGGATAAACCCCTCATCCCCCCGCGTCAGCGATTGCAAACGCAGCGGGCGCTCGGCGGGCAATTCCAACGGCTCGCGGGTCAGGTCCGGCGGCGTCTCCGCCCCCTCCGGTTCCGGCTGGATCAGGTCCTCGCGGTCGAGGAATGACATGATGTGCGGCTTGCTCTCCGGCGTCTCCGCCCGCTCAGGCGCGCTGGGCGCCTCTCCGTCCGCGGCCAGTTTGAAATCCAAAAGCCGGTGCGTGTAGTCAAAGGTCGGGCCCAGAACCTGCCCACCCGGCGCGTCCTTGAACGTGGCCGACACGCGGCGGTCGCAGGCCATCTCCTCGGTATCAACCGGTTCCGATCCACCAAACCGGGGCAGGGTGGTACGGTAGGCCCGGATCAGAAAAATCGCCTCGATCAGATCCCCGCGCGCCTGCTTGATGGCCAGCGCGGCAAGGTCCGGATCGTAAAGCGACCCCTCGGCCATCACCCGGTTCACGGCCAGCTTCAACTGCCCCTTGATCTGATCCACCGACAGCTCGGCCACATCCTCCGGCCCGCGCCGTTCTTCGGCCAGCCAGGCATGGGCGGCGTCAATCGCCTTCTCACCGCCTTTTACCGCGACATACATCAGATCACCTTCGTGCTGCGGGGCAGGGCGGCCATCTGCGCTCCGCACGTGAACATGAAATCCAGCCCCAACGGGAACAGCGCCGCATTGCGCTGGAATACGGCCAAATCCGGCAGGTTGAGCACCGCGCGCTCCTTGATCCCCGGCCCGGTCAGCGTCGCACCCTCTGCCCGCAACTCCGACATCTCGACAATCACGGTGGCAGAGCGGTCCGGGTACTCCGGCGTCCCGGTCTGCAGCACAGACAGGTCAATGTCGCCCCAGCCCCCGACTACGAAATCAGCCGCCTCTGCCGCGACAAGCGGCGCGCCGGTCTGAAACGTGATCCAGTCGCGCACGCCTTTCGTGTCCCAAGCCCCGGCAAGATGCACACCCGTGTCTGGGTCACAAAGGGTCAGCAAAGCAGTGCCCGCCGCAACCGACAGTGGCGCTGGGGCCACGGCCCCCGCCACCTCGCAAATCGAACCGGGCCGGGCCATGGCCTGCATGATACCGCGAAAGGCCACGGCGCTTTGCTGTGGCGGGTCCGTAAACCCGCCGGACAGGCTTGCGTGATCCATCAATCCTCTCCCCGCACCATGGTAAAGAAATCAACCTTGGTTGCCGCTGCCTTGGCCGCGCGTGTCGTGCGCCGCGCCTCAGCGGCCTCGCGCAAGGGCGCGATGATTGCCACCTCGACCGCAGGCGCGTCGACCGTCTGCATCAGCGCATCCGTCAGCGCCGCCTGTATCGCGTGATCCTTGCCGCGCCCTTGCACATACCCATGCCCAACCTCGCCCGAACCCAAGCGCACCGAACACCGCGTCACCGTCATCTCACCCAGATTGAACGGCGCACCCACGGCCCCTGCACGCCCACGTACCATGACGGCACCAATCTCCGGCGCGCGCAGCAATTCGTGGTCCGGCGCATATCCCGCCTTGGCCCACAGCGCAGCGACATCCGCCGCTTGTGCTTTGGCCAGCACCGACAGCCACGCTTTGCGGGCTGCATTCGGGTCGCCTGATCCGTCCATCTATACACCTTGCGAAGTTGTCGAGATTACTATACAACTAGACAAATAATAGGCGAGTCGGCGCATCCCGTCCATCCGCTTGTTGTGAAAGTTTCGTGACACGAACAGGGGGCCGCCCGTGGCACGCACACCCATCTGGAAATCCATCGCCGCCACCCTGTCCTCCGAGATCGCGGATGGCGCCTACCGCCCCGGCGACAAGCTCCCGACCGAGGCGCAGATGGCGTCCCGCTTTGGCGTGAACCGGCACACGGTGCGCCACGCCCTGTCGGCGCTGGTCGAGGCGGGCACTGTCCACACAAGACGCGGGGCAGGGGCCTTCGTTGCGCAAACGCCCACCGACTATCCCATCGGCAAGCGGGTGCGCTTCCACCAGAACCTGCGCGCGGCGGGCCGCATTCCGGCCAAAGAGGTGCTGTCTGTCACAACCCGCCTCGCCAACAGCAAGGAACGCGAGGCACTGGGCCTTGGCACAAATGACCAAGTCCACACCTACGAGGGGCTCAGCCTCGCCGACAACCAACCCATCGCGCTCTTCCGCTCGGTCTTTCCAGCCGCTCCCTTTCCGGACCTGCCCGGTGCACTGAACCAATCCGGATCAGTCACGGCAGCCCTGCACACTGGGGGCGTCACCGACTACACCCGCGCCTGGACCCGCCTCACGGCCAAGTCGGCAACGGCGACCCAGGCCCTGCACCTGCGCATTGCCGAAGGCGCGCCGATCCTGCGCAGTGACAGCCTCAACATCGACACCACAGGGCGACCCATCGAATTGGGCCGTACGTGGTTCGCGGGCGACCGGGTCAGCCTCACGCTGGCCGAGGACATGTGAAAGATTTGTGACGTCACCGCGCTGACATATCCACAGGCTACCATCACGGGAAACACGTTTCGCGCTATACCCTGATCGAGCCCACAGATGCCCCGACCCTTTCCCGCCTTTTGCATGACCGGCGCCCGTATCCTGCGCGATGGAACGCTGTTGGACGCTCCGCTCAGCGTGGCCGAGGGGCAGGTGGTCGACGCCGCGCAACCCCAGCTCGACCTCTCCGGCTACCTCGTCCTGCCCGGCATCATCGACCTGCACGGCGACGCTTTCGAACACCACATGGCGCCGCGTCCCTCCGCCCCGTTCCCGTTTGAAACGGGCCTCGTCGGCACCGACCGTGACGCTGCCGCAAACGGTGTCACGACGGCCTGGATGGCCCAAAGCTGGAGTTGGGAGGGCGGGCATCGTGGCCCCGACTATGCGGAAGGATTCCTCGCGGCCCACGCCGCCTACCGCCCCCGGATGCAGACGGACCTGCGCATCCAGATCCGGTGCGAAACGCACACCGTCGATCAGAAAGACCGGCTGATCACCGCGATCCGCGACCATGGCATCGACTATGTGATCTTCAACAATCACCTGGACGAGGCACTGGACCTCGCCCGCACCAAACCCGAAGAGATCGTCTATTGGGCTCGCAAATCCGGGCGTACGGCGGACGAGCACATGGCGCGCGTGCATGCCGCTCAAGCACAGGATAAAGACGTACCGCGCTATCTCTGCGACCTCGCTGCCGCCTTCGACCGGATGGGCGTCACTTATGGCAGCCACGACGACCACGATGCAGCGACGCGCGAACACTACTCGATGATCGGGGCCAAGATCTGCGAATTCCCTACCTCGATGAAGGCCGCACTGGTCGCGCGCGCATGGGGTGACCCGATCCTGATGGGTGCGCCAAACGTGGTGCGCGGCGGCAGCCAGTCGGGCAACATCGCGGCCTCCGTTCTGGTTGCCGAAGGAGCCTGCGACGCGCTGGTATCGGACTACTACTACCCCGCCCTGTCCCAGGCCGCGTTCAAGCTGGCGGACAATGGCGTCCTGACCTTCGCCAAGGCGTGGGAGATGATCTCCACCCGCCCGGCGGCCATCATGGGCCTCGCTGACCGCGGCACGCTGGACACCGGCAAACGCGCCGATCTGACCATCATCAACGCCGACACCCGCCAGATCGAGGCGACCATGGCCGGTGGCCGCTGGACGCATCTCTGCGGAGAGGTCGCCGCCCGTGTCAGCGACGCACCGGCACGGTTGTCAGTGGCCGCCGAATAGGGCGGATCATGATCCGCCTTACGTAAGGCGCACCCGTGGTGCGCCACCGTCACGCGTACTTTTCAAGAAACGCCTCTGCGCTCAGCGCGCGAAAGTCGTCCAACCGCGCCCGCAGCGTTGCGTGGTCCCAATCCCACCAGGCCAGCGCCATCATCCGGTCCGCCACCCCGGGGGCATAGCGGTCCCGGATCTTCGTCGCCGTCACCCCGCCCACGATGGTGTAGGGGGCCACATCCTTGGTCACGATGGCGCCGGATGCGACGACCGCCCCGTGGCCTACCGTCACCTCCGGCTTGATTTGCGCATTGTGACCAATCCAAGTGTCATGCCCGACAAAGGCGCGTCGGGACGCGCGATGCTCAAACCAATCGGCGTCATCCTCTGCATCCTCCCAATACCCTGCCGACCGGTACATGAAATGATGCAGCGACGCGCGCTCCAGCGGGTGATCGGTGGCCCCAATCCGCACAAAGCTCGCCAGATTGGAGAACTTGCCGATTGTCACGTTGGCCAGATCGCAAAACCGATCACAATAGCTGTAGTCACCCATCTCGACCTGCGCCAGACGTGTGCCCGTTGCGATCACGGTATAACGCCCGAGGGTCGTGTTCACATGATCGACCCCGTCGTGAATGAGGGGGTCACCCGAAGCGTTTGCCATCAATGCCCGCCGTCGTCGCCCTTGATCAGCTTGCGGCGCAAGAGGCCGGAAAGCCAGTCCATGAACACCACCATAACGATGATCAGCAGGATGTAGTAGCTGACCTCTTCCCAGTCCTTCTGGGTGATAATGGCCTGCGTCAGCAGCAGGCCAATGCCACCCCCGGTGATGGCCCCGATGACGGTGGCTGAGCGGGTGTTGGATTCCAGGAAGTACAGGATCTGACTGATCAGAACCGGCGTGATCTGGGGGATGACGCCAAAGCGGTAGCGTTGCAGCGGTTTGGCCCCGGTCGATTGCACGCCCTCGATCTGCTTCTTGTCCACATTCTCCAGGGCCTCCGAGAACAGCTTGCCAAAGGTGCCGGTGTCGGTGATCAGGATCGCCAGCGCGCCGGTCAGTGGGCCAAGGCCAAAGGCGCGGCTCAGGATGATCGTCCAGATCAGCGCATCGACGCCGCGGATAAAGTCGAAAAGCCGCCGTGTCGCCATGCGGACCGCCACCAGCGGCGCAAAGTTCCGCGCGGCGAGGAAGGCCAGCGGCAGTGCAACGATGGCACCGCCCATGGTACCGAGAAAGGCCATCAGGATCGTCTCGAATATGGCCCAGGCGACATCGCCATGCCGCCACATGGCATTGTTCCAGAAGTCGTGGGCAATTGTGCCCGCCTCACCGTTGACGGCGCGGCCCACCACCTCACCAAAGCTCATCCCGTGATAGGGGCTGTCGAGGGTGAAAAAGAACAGCTCCCACCCGACGAAGTACCGAAACACCTCCGTCCGGTTGCGGGTGACGGACAGGCGGCCCGCCTCGGTCGTGATCGCCACGCGGTTTTTCGAGGCGCTGATCCAGTCCGGCAACTCTTCGGTGGGATAGTTTTGAAACACACCCTGCGACCGGGACACCTCGAACGTCATCAGCCCGTAACCCGGCACGTCATAGGTCACACCGTTGTTCTCGGGCAGGTAGGTGATGATGTGACCGTCGCCCAGATCAATCACCGTCTCTTCACCAAGCGAGACCCAATCGGGGGCCTCACCGTTAGGATAGGCACCCTTGTTCTCGCCCTCGATGGCGACGCGCACATCGCCCGAGCGGTTGTCGCGGGTCACGTGGACCTTGTGGCTGTAGGTGTCAGCCACCAGCGCGTGGGCATTGGTCCCGCTCGCCTTCTGGATCAGCTCCGGCACGCCAAAGGCAAAGAAGACGTAAGTCAGGTATGCCAGCACAAGCGCGGGCAGGCCGAAGCCCACCAGCCGTTTGCGCGCCATCACGCGGTCGGCGGACCCTTTCAGGTCGGCGGTATCAAGCATGGTCATCAGCGGCGCTCCGATTTGGACCCGTGGGTCAGGCGGTCACGGTAGTGGCTCGACGTCTGGTCGATCACCACGATGGTCAGGAACAACAGCAGGAAGATGGCCGCCGCCTCGTCATAGCGGCCCTGGCCCCAGGAAATCGCGTTCTTCAACTCGTAGCCTAGACCACCCGCGCCGACGAAGCCAAGGATGGCCGAGGCGCGCACGTTGATCTCGAACCTGAGCAGCGCATAGCTCAACCAGTTGGGCGCGACCTGCGGCACCACGCCCAGAAACATCTTCTGACCCCACGTGGCCCCGACGGAGGCAAGCCCATCAACGGGCTTCAGGTCGGCATTCTCGTTCACCTCGGAAAACAGCTTGCCCAGGGCGCCTGCGGTGTGGATCGCGATGGCGATCATCGCGGGCACCGGCCCGCCGCCAAGGATAAAGATCAGGACCAGCGCCACCACGATCTCAGGGATGGCGCGGCTGATATCCATGATGCGGCGAAAGACCGGGATGAGCATCGGAAAGCGGGCCATGCCGCGCGTGGACAAAAGCGACAAGAAGATGGCCGCCAGCGCGCCCAGCAGCGTGGCAGCAGCAGCGATGTTCACCGTCTCGATCAGCGCTGGAAAAAAGGTCACGAAGTGATCGGGAAACTCAGACAGCTTCCCGCTCGCCTCAATCACCAGTTCAGACGGGTAGTCAAAGAAATTGTCGATCCCACCCCAGAACGAACCGGCATTGCGCCCGCCTGCCACCGAAAACCCGGCGACCATTAGCGCGATAAAAATGATGAGCAGAACAAGGGAGTAAAGACGCTTCTGCCGCGTCAATGCCATGTAATCGTCGTGGATGCCGCCCAGATCGCGCGGGCTTGCTGTGGTCTCTGCCATACCCTTGTCCCCCAATAAATTACCGGGCCCTCAGAAGCTGAGGACCCGGCAGACGCGCGCTTAAATCAGTTGGATTTGGCTTTACGTGCTTCAATCACGGACACATACGCCTCGTGGGTGATCGGGTCGAAACCCAGGCTCTCACCGGCCGAGATGGAGTATGTGCAGTCTTTGTCAGTGTCGAACATGTTGTCGACCAGCGCGGTCATCGTGGCCTTCACGTCCGCGGGCAGATCCTTGCGCAGAACGATGGGACCTTCGGGGATCGGCTTTGACTTCCAGATCTCGACCAGATCGTTCATGTCAACGAGGCCCGCATCGACAGCCTTGCGCAGCGCGCCCGAGTTGTAGCCGTCTTCCCACGCGCCCTGGCCGTCGGCCCAGGTCACACCGGCGTCGATGTCACCGTTGTTGACGGCAACGATGGTCTGTTCGTGACCGCCGGTGAACTTGACCTCACCAAAGTAGTCGCCCGACTCCATGGTGATGCCGTCTTTGTACTGCGGCACCTCGATGGAGGGGATCAGGTAGCCAGAGGTAGAGTTCGGATCACCGAAACCGAACACCTTGCCTTCCATATCGTCGAGCGAGGCGATGGCGCTGTCGGCGCGGGCAAAACCGATGGAGTGATAGCCATAGGAGCCATCGAGGTTGATCTTGACCAGCACAGGCTCAACCGCATCGGGGTTCTGCAGGTAGGTAGCGGCATAGGCCGACGCACCCAGCCACGCCATATCCAGTGTGCCGCCAACAAGGCCCTGGATCACACCGGCATAGTCGGCGGGCGCGAACAGCTTGGTCTCAACACCCAGCGCCTCTTCGGTATAGGCGCGCAGGCACTCGTTCGAGTTCAGGCGGTCCTGGGCATTCTCCCCCCCGAGGATGCCGATGCGGAACTCGGTGATGCCTTCGGCGCTTGCAGTGCCCACCAGGGCAGTTGTTGCCAAAGCGGCAGCGATGATCGTTTTCATGTCTCTCTCCGTTGGAACGAAAAAACCCCGACGTAGATCGCATCGGGGGTGAAGGTCAGACGTAGGCCTCGGCCTCCATCTTGGCTTTCTCCGTAGCGTCCAGTGTCTCGATCTCGGTCGAGGTGGCGCTTTCGGAAAACTCGGCACCCGCGCCGTAAATTTCGCGGGCCATGGATGTGGTCAGCTTGGACGGGTCGGCATCAAAAACGATGCGGCCCGCACGCATCCCGATCACCCGGTCGCAATAGCGGCGGGCGGTATCAAGGGTGTGCAGGTTGGCGATGACCATCCGGCCATCTTCCTCGTGAATGCGGCGCAGCGCCTGCATCACGACCTGCGCGTTCATCGGGTCGAGCGAGGCAATGGGCTCATCCGCCAGAATGATCCGTGGGTTTTGCATCAGCGCGCGCGCGATGGCCACGCGCTGCTGCTGGCCGCCCGACAGGGCCTCCGCCCGCTTGGGGGCGTGTTCGGCAATGCCCAGACGGTCCAGAATGTCGATGGCGCGGTGGATGTCTTCGGTCGGGTAGAGGTTGAACAGCGTCGCCAAGGTCGAGCGGCGATTGAGCGTGCCGTGCAGCACGTTCGACACCACGTCCATACGGGGGACAAGGTTGAACTGCTGGAAAATCATCGCGCACTGGCTCTGCCATTCGCGCTTTGCCGCGCCTTTGAGGGCAGTAATCTCCTGCCCCTCGAAATGGATCGCGCCGGATGTGTGGTCGGTCAGCCGGTTCAGCATCCTCAGCAGCGTGGATTTGCCCGCACCCGACCGCCCGATAATCCCGATCATCTGCGGCTTGTCGACCTCGACGTTCGCCGCATCTACTGCCACGTTCTGCCCAAACGCCTTTGTCAGTTTTTCGATCCTGAGCATTCCATCCCCCGGCTTGCACAGGCGGCGGTATGAAGCGGATAGGATTCGGAAATGTATCAGTTTCGCGAAGATTTTGTGAACGCATGCATCGCCGTCCCGCGGTCTTGCGCATGATGCGTGATACGACTGCGTTGGCGTTGCGAAGCCTTCAGGCTGTGTGCGGTTTCAGCGACATAATGATTTCTGGGCTGGTCCGTGACACAGGCGAACCATCCCAATTGCCCAACATCTCGTCCACAGCCAAACCCGCATTGTGCGCCAATGCCTCAATTCTGTCCGCTGGCATAAAGCGCAGTTGGCTGCGTGATTGATCTGATGCCTGCCCATGGCTGAACGTATAGCGTTCGGAAAAAGTCACGATCTCACCTTCAACATGGGTTAATTCTTGTATGACCTGCACGCAGCCGCCGCCTGGCAAATCTATGGGTGGCTGGGCCCGTTCAGGGGCCCATCTCTCCCAGGCACGCGCACAGGGATTGCGTGTCTCGAACCAGAATCTGCCGTCGCGGGTCAAGCGTGCGGCGACAGCTTCAAACAGTTCAGCGACGTCCTCGTCGGTCAGCAGATACTGAAACGCATGACCGGTCATCACAATGGCATCAAAGCGTCGACCTGCGCCAAGATCCGACACCCGACCGATATGCCAATCCACGCGGTGTGCTTCAGGTTTCGATCTGGCAAAGGCGATCATCTCCGGTGCCGGATCAATGCCGGTGACATCGTAGCCTGCGTGCGCCAGATCTAGTGTGAACAGACCTGTACCGCAGCTTATATCTAAAATACGCGCGGGCGGTGGTGGCAAGCGCGCAGTATAAAAATCAAAATCGGACCGGTCGGAATTCAGCGCGTCGTAGATACGGACCAGGCGCGGCACATCATAAAGCTCATCCATTCACTTTGAATGCCACTTGCGCCCGATCCCTGCCAGGACCGCTTTTCAACACCCCGAAGATCGGCTGATCGCAGCCGTTGGCGGCAGATGACACAACGGGCTCTGCGGAGGCGCAGCACTCAGAATATTCCCGGCCATTTCAAACGTGTACCACTACCGTCAGAATTGAAGTCGGTCAGACCAGTTCCGTCCCGACATCTGCCATATCGTAGGCGCACAACTGCTTAGTGTGGCACCCGATCAGCTTGATTGGCACGAAGCCACTGACCTTGTGATGCTGGACGCCACAGACATGCGCATTGCCGCCCGCATGCGGCGTCCCGGGTATGCTGAGTGCTTTCCCGATCAGTTTATAACTCGAACCGAGTCACGCTTTGCCAGCGAAACAGAACTCGCCAAGACAGTGAACAGCAAAGGCGACTGGATGTTCTATGGGCACGCCCTACGGTCAAAACACGGCTTGGCAAGTTGGTGTCTACTGGAGCCTAGAGTCATCAGTGCTAGCCTGATCCGGAAGACACTGAATGGTTATCCGATCCGCTGGGGTGACAAGCGCAACGCAGATGGCACAGCTTTTAAGTGGTTTGATATCAGGAGCTCTCCGAAGGACCCGCCGTTGGTGGTGGCGCGGAGCCACATGGTTTGAACTGGCAAAGCACTTGTCTTTATGTTGCACCGTCTCACAAGCGTTTAAAACACAGTTTTCTCACCCACTTTCTAAGTAAACAGGAAAACATCACCATCAGCGAGCCCCACCCGCCATTCCTGACGCAACAGAAATGGTTGACTAGATTTCTGCGGCGCACGTTTTTCCTGTTTCAAAAGCCAGAATAAGAGTTGTCTGCGCTTAGAGACTTCGTCAGCGCTCATCTCGATGCCGGTTTGCGCGAGACCTGCCAATTCGGCTGTGCTCGCGTAGAAAGCTGTTGATCCGCTCAGATCCATTTGTCGCCCCCAAACTCGCAATGGTTCGACAGTGGTTATCCACGGCAATGGTTAGGAAATGCTGAAGTGCTCTTTCCCCCATCGGGTGCCAACGCGACTATGCGCGGCTGCCCGCAAGATCACTCGAACTCAAACCAAGGAAAGTGGGTGTCCGGGTGGACTAAGAAGTGCGGTTTTACTGAAGCTTTTGACAAATAAAGAAAAATACCAAGCATATGGTGCACCGGAGGGGAACAACCTAGAACCCTTTTCGGCACCTGAACTACTTGAACAGTTAGAGAACTGGGCGGATATTCTCAAGGCTGAGCCGGAAGTTATCCACAGGCTGGAAAAGATCGCAGCGCACGACCACGAAGAAGAGGTTGAGGGTGATGCGGTGCGCCACACGCCTGCACCCGAGGAGCCTTCGCCATGACGAAGCCTTCTCAGAGCACAGCGCGGGCTTTCCAGGATGCTGCGCTGACATCACCATCAGCTAAACCAAAGCGCAGCGTACGTCGCTCGGTTTCGCCCTTGGTCATTCGCTTGACCGAGGAAGAGCGGGCGCGCCTGGAAGAGTTGGCAGCAGGTATGACGTTGTCGGCCTATGTGCGCGCCTGTGTGTTTGGTCAGGAAGCCAAGCGACGCAAGCGACGGCCCAAAGATGCCGTTGCCGACAAGAAAGCGGCGGCTGAGGCGCTTGCACCGTTGGGGCAGTCAAGATCGCACAGGTCGTTGAACTGACGAGCGCTAACCGCGACACAGTGAAAAAACATCTTGGAGAACTGGTTGCAAACCGTCATTTAACAAAACATGGCATTGGAAAAGGCACTGTCTACACAGCATAAGCGAAACTTTTCTAAGCTAAACCAGGGATGCGGTATTAACTTGATACCCAGTCTCTTGGTACGAGAGCGTTCTGGCCGCGCCATTCTTCAATGATGCATGCTTCAAACCAATCATTGGCAAGGTGGGCATGGTCCAAAACAATGAGTTGAAACGGCGATTCAATCTGCTTGCAACCCTCATACATAAGTTTGAACAACGCCAGTACGGCTTGTCTGTCTTCATCTTTCTCGATCTGGTCCAGCCCGCCTTCCGTTCTGTCGGATGGATAGTAGGCCTGCGTCGGTTGATCCAAGATGAGAAACGCTGGTACTGGTCGATCCCTTTTTCTAAACCACCAGTGTAGAGCCAAATGAGCAAGGACGTGATATCCGACCCAGTTCTCGCCACTTCCCATTCTGTTCAAAGGAATGGGACCATCCTCTGTGTCCGCCACTATGGACAGCTTTTTGATATCCAAACGCAGTGAACTTCCACTGTGCTCCAGATCAAGTTGAGAGGAATACTCGGTCATCTTTTGGCTGATGAGGCTTAGGAACGTGTCCATTCGAGAGGAGGTCTCGTCAGAGTTTAGGTGTGACTTTACAGCGGAAATTTGTTCTCTGAGGCCTTCGATTTCCTCTTTTGTATCCTCGTCTCCCTGATCCGGTTGAACGGACTCTAGGAAATCACGGAGTTTGCCTAGGTAGAGCGGGCGCGCCTGGAAGAGTTGGCAGCAGGTATGACGTTGTCGGCCTATGTCCGTGCCTGTGTGTTTGGTCAGGAATCCAAGCGGCGCAAGCGACGGCCCAAAGATGCCGTGGCCGACAAGAAAGCGGCGGCTGAGGCGCTTGCATTGTTGGGGCAGTCGCGGATTGCAAACAATCTCAATCAGCTTGCCTATCATGCCAATACGTCGCCATGACCCGGCATAGCGAAGAGATGCGGTTGTTCACGAGTGCCGAAGACAGACCGAACTGGGCAAGGCACTATGGGCGGGACATGGCGCAGAAACAGGTCAGGAACAGAGATGGACCGTCCCGGGGGTGATCAGACTAAAGCGGGCGTTCGCGCATACCAGAGGATAATGCCCAAGCAGTACTTTGGTAGCTGATTTGCTTTATCTAGACATAGGACTCGCAAACGAGGATATATGAGCTTTTCGCGGCGCTACGCGAAGCTCACACCGGTGCTTTAGGTGAGGTAAACTCTGACAAAAGCTTGAAAACTGCCGCGCACTGGGATCTGGTTCACCTTATCGTCCACGTGGTCCGCCGCTCGCTTTCTTTTGCGTCTAGCGCTAGTCAGAAGGATGCTGAGCGTTCACCGGTGCCGGCAACTACACTGCCGGGGCCGGTTTTGTGTCAACTGCACTCACTGGCAACCCGCTGTTCTTGGCTCCCAGCGCCATTGGCGGCGCGGCAAATGTGGCGAGCGATGCATCCGTACGCCGAAGTGTTGAACAAATCGCAGTGGTACTACGAAACGGGGCCCTCTTAGAGCGCAGCCAATATCATACGCGGCCAAAAGGATTGTTGCAGCTTTGATCGCATCCCAAGGTGCGCAAGGTCTGACGGCGAAATTCTGAACTTCTGCACTTTCTCGAAGCTCAAACCGCCGGATGAACCTGGTGCAATAGTGTCCTTTCTCAGCAGCTGTCCAACCGAGCCAACTAGCAAGATCCATTCTGCTTTGCCGTAAACAACCCTTGGACAAATGCCGTTGCCTGCTGGCCCAGTGGCTGTCAGTTTTACAGTTGATCTCCCGAAACGAGCAATACGTGTTCGAGAGCGCTCAAAACTCGAGTTACGTGCGCGAAATCTATGCACTAGTAGCAGCCGTTGTTCTTTCGGGGCCTGGAAGTCGGCGAACTCTCGCCTGCGTGAGATGAGTTTACCTGCACGTTAAGACCTCATTAAGGAACTTAGTGCGGAATTTACCTATCGTTTATGGAGGTAAAAAAAATGCCTACACAAGAATGGTTCGAAATGAGAGTGATGCTGGCCGCTGAGCAAGCACGCAAAGCCGGATTTGAGCAAACCTACCTAGCCCTCGTTGACGTGCTTCGCTCTTCGAGGCTGAGCCATGAGCGCATGATAGGTCACCTCTCAACCAGCCAACCCCATGTGTCGCTGCATGGCCATACGAAGAAGCAAGACAGCCACACACGTTTCGGATTTACCGAACATTAACCGTGACGCCTTCTGGTTGACTAGGGAGCAACCTGAGGATTCGTCAATGCATGACCACGATTGGATTATTGAAGTTTGCAATGACTTGAAAGACTACGCAAGAAAACACCACCTGAACCACCTTGTGCCGGGTCTGGATAACGCCTTGAACGCAGCAAGGCATGACGTGTTGTTGCAATCCTCTAGGTCAGCCCATGAACCGATCAGGGACTGCGCAATCCTTGGTGGCTCCATAGGTCTCTGTCAGCACTCAAGAGAAGGCACAGATGATGCCGAAAAAGGTTTCACTGCTCGTCACCAATGGTAAGTGCCGAATAGTTCCTGCATACCGTTACACCGGGACTCGCTGCTAGAAGGCAAAACCATCCTGTTCAATCAACTCTGGGCCGTCATTATCTCGACCAAACGGTTTTACATCGCGCACTGAAAACCTGTTTGTCCAACTCATGCCGTAGTTTGAAAGCACATGCGCATCATCATCCGACTGCTCTAGCCAACCGGTCACTTGCGCGCTGTCCAGAATTACGGGCATGCGGTGGTGGACCTGCTCTATTTCAGGCTCCGCCGGGCGCGTGATGATTGAACATGTTTCGGTTCCATCTCGCAGTACAGAGTGCACGCCTGCGAAAAAGAAGACGGGCGCGTTTTGCTCGACTGTGATGAAGTGAGGCCGTTTCCTTCCTTTTGATCCCGTCCACTCGTAGTAACCCGACGCTGGAATGATGCACCGCCCAGCCTTCCATGCTATCCGAAAGGTTGGTTTCTCTGCCGCAGTCTCAATCCGCGCGTTGAACGTGGTCTGCTTCCAGTCTTTCACATCGCCCTTGTGCCAATGCGGGACGAACCACCAGCGGGCCGTAGAAGCGACCGGAGCGCCATCTCGCATAGTGACGCAAGCAACATCCTGCGTCGGCTTGATATTGTAGCTGACGCGCGTTTCCGTCGGTCTGAGGATCGATAGAAACTCGTGGTACTCGTACCAGCTTAAAGTGCTAAGAATGAAGCGACCGCACACTAGCAGCGATCCAGTTTGTTAGGGTTGAAATTCATTGGTCAAAATCGGTTTCAGGACTTCGTTGGAAGTCTGCGCTTACTTGCTGGAAACGGTCAAGTATGGGCTGGGCTAGTCAACAAACACGGGTAATGGCTGCGTTGAGTGCACCGCAGAAGTCTTCGATAAATTAGCATACTTACTCATCGCAGAACCCGCTGGGCGTGCTCGGTTGCAGAAGCTGCTATGGGTTGGCGAAGCTAGTCGCTAGTTACTGCCGCAGCACAGATGGTTTAGTTGCCTCACAAGCGGAGCGACCCTACTTTAGAGTACGCCCATGGGCACAACCAAGAATAAAACACCCTGATCATAGCTACTCGAAAGACACTTTGCCTGCCAAGATTTCGAAACCTCATGAGGTAGTATCTAATGCCAATTTCAGCTGGAATAGATGAAACCGATATAGAGCATTACATTGCGCAGGTGGAAGCTTCGTCGGTGCTTGGCAGAAGTAAGCGTCGAGCGCGTCTTCTCTCGCATCTAATTCGGTCCGAGTACCTTGAGCAGGGCGATAGGTTGAAAGCCTATTCCATTGGTCTTGATATTTTTGGAAAACCTACCGAGTTTGACCCGGCGGCAGACAGCGTTGTTCGTGTTGAGATGGGTCGCTTACGCTCTGCACTTGCTCTATTTGAAGCAAGCGAGTTCAACGACACTAGAATAATTGTCGATATTCCGGTTGGTACGTATCGCCCAACCATCGAACTGCGTGAACCCGTGGCAGAAGACATAAGCTCAGATGCCGTAGAAGAGCGAGCATTAGTCTACACAAAAATACGGCTATTTGCACGCTACCTAGTCATTCCAGTTCTGGCGGTGATGGCAGTAATGCTTGTACTATGGCAGTCCTTATGGCCACCTGGGGAAGCTCAAACGATTGGGATTCAAGTCAGTGTCACTGACACAACTGACAAGCTAGCAATCGAGGCGAAATCATCACTGATAAGGGCGCTTTCACGAACGACGACCTTCAGTTTACTAGAGCCTAAAACACCAAATGAGTTAGCAACCGGAGCTAGCTTCAAGGTTGCCATATCAACTTCGAATTTAGACGAGATGTTCGCTGTCTCCATCGAGTTGGTAGATTTATCATCGGATCGTTTACTCTGGAGCAGCAAACTTAGCGCAGAGACACAAGCTCTGTTGATATCGGATGTTGAGACCCGATCCGCAAGTGAGCTGCGTGTCCGCCTGTTTGGCGCTTCAAAAGAAATCCTTGAGGGACTGGATCCTGAAGACCTATCCCCTGAGGCTCTATTTGTTCTAGCCACTTGGGTGCCAGGAGTAGCGCGGTCTGCAATCGAGTGGGAGCTCATGCGCGTTCACTACGCACGGCTCGCGTTATCAAAAGATCCAGATTTTGGGGCTGCACATTCGGTGCTTGCTGACAAACTTGGCTATCTTGCGAATGTTTACGAGCCTTCAGACAATCAGGAAACATACGCAGCCGCTTTGTTTCACTCCCAACGCGCGATGGAACTCTCACCACTCGATCCCGACGTTGTATTTAACGTGGCTCAGTCCCATTGGCACTTCGGTCGGCTTTCGCAGAGTAGAAACGCTATGGCTCGCGTATTGGAGCTTGACCCAAGGCATGATCTGGCTCGTTTCCTGCACTTGGTTATCCCGTACACATGTGCAGTTGCCCCACAACAGATACTGGCCGAAGCAATTGACTTTGATCAGACACTATCTGCTGACAATCCACTTCGGTGGATGACCTTAACCTGGATCGGCTGGCTGCATATGTTTCGCGAAGAATGGTCTGAAGCTTTGGCCGCAGAGGAGGCTGCGGCACTCATTTTCGAAACCCCGTATACCTTCATGCGCAGAGCAGCAATTCTTAACCAATTGGATCGTCGTGGAGATGCAATAGACGTCATCAATCGGCAATCTGATAACTGGAATGGGTTCGACCCGAGGCACTATGCTCGCTCAGTGGTTCCGCGTTTGTGCAGCGAATCGAGCCGACCGGAGAGGTTCATTCAGTACTACTCAGATTTGTCTGATGCAATCGACGGACGAATAAATAATTGATATATAAAGATTTTCTGAAGTGTAACCTGTGACAAACCTTTGAAACCTGTTCGTTTTTAACTGTGTCGCCCATGAGGTGGTCCACACGCAGGCTAATCGAAAGGTTGCTTCTATGGACAGCGACGCAAGCAGAGCGCAGCTCGACGACGAGGGTACCGATTTCACTCCCGAAGAACTGGCGGTCTTTGCCGAAGTCAGGGTCTGGATAAACACTCTGTGCTCGGCTCCAAATCCTGTTGGCACCCACCGCCTCTTGCTTGGGACCGCGAGTGAATTGATCGATGCGGCTGCCGACCTCGCGGCGACCCGAGCACCGGGAGTGCAGGTCGTACAACTGGGGCTTTTGGCGGAACGGGTCGCCCAACTAGCTTGCGCCTCAACTGAAAAAGACCGCGACTGACACCAGCTCGTCGCACCATATGGAGTTAAAAATGAGACCGACGTACCGAGGTGACCCGGCTCAAGGGATCCTTGTAGTTTCCTGTGTGCCTGTTGTGGCGGACGCCATAATGCGAATGGCGGAAGACTATAGCTTTTCTAAGAACGCAACAGATGCCGAAACCTTGTTTGCGAGAAACACGTTCGACTGCGTCGTCACGATTGTCGATCCCTCCAATGAAGACAGCTTCAAACAGTTAAGACGGGTCGTGAACGCGGCAAGGAACGGTGGTGTCCCCGTGGTGACAACCGCTGAATTCAATCCCGACTGGATCGACAATCTGGTGTCTCAGTTTGGGTCAACAGCTCACTTTCGGGAGTTTCCAACGACGGCGCAGTTGGATGAGTTTACTCGATCATTCAGTGCAGAGCGCCGGGCTGCAATGGAAAGGACATCGATATGAATTGCGACAATGTCGTGCCATTTCCCCCAAAGGGCACGCCGCCTTCTTCGGTGTGGACCCTTTTTGTGCTGGCAGACCTTCGCCAATTCTTTGTGACCGAAGGGCCCCCAAAAGCAGTAAGTGTCATCGAAGATGCGATACAAGAGTTGGAGAAGGTTCTTATCCCAGAAAGCTGCGATCAGTCTGCGGCTGAACTGAGCGCAAGTATTGCATGGGAAGGAGAAACATCTTCATGAACGTCTTGTTTGTAGGACCAGACGAGCTCTTTTCGCGTGTGGTTAGCCAAGCGGTTGGCCAGGATTGGGAGTTACACAGAGCACAGAGTGTGAACGATATGCTGGACTATCAAGGTACGCACTGCTTTCACGCCGCTTTGTTTGGAATGTGCGATAACGCGTTGAAAATGGCGCATGCAGCACGCGTCGCGAAGAACGAACTGAGTACGCCTATTACTATCGGCCTTGTACCTCGCAGCTTAGCTGATGGTTCCGCAAGTTCAGTCGCAGCTTATACCGATGCATTCATAGTCGACTGTGGGGATGATCGGCTCGCTAAGCTGCAGTGCGATGCAATACTGCGTATCGCGAACGGGCTGATCGCTCAAAACGTTACTTGCGGTGACGTCACATTCCACACCTCCGGCAATGCTTTTTCCGTAAATGGTGAATTGCTAAACCTAACGCGACGGCAATATCAGGTTCTTGAGCTTCTGTTCCTGGGGGCTGGCAAAACGATCACTGCAGACATGGTCTTTAACCACATCTACGGTTGGCAAGATACACCCAGCACCAAGGTGATCGATGTATGGGTTTGTCAACTTAGGCGAAAGCTGCGCGAGGCGGGATCAACATCAAACTGCATTCAAACAGTTTGGGGCGAGGGTTACGCATTGCGAGTACAATCGATCAGCGGTAAGCCTAAGGCAGCATAGCTGAAACCCAATTGCCGCTTAAAAGGAATTTCTCAGCACTAGTGTCACGAACTATGGTGCACTGCCGCAATCGAACGGTTCTCAGAATTTGAAAGCTCGAGTTATGACTGACAGTTGTTCGTGTCAAAATGCTCAGAACATTACATCGCACGTATTTTTAACGGCTTCTGAACAACAGTGTAACAGGTCTGATCGTGTTGATCAGACCTGTTTAGTTTTTGGCTTCGGAGGTTTGATAGGTTTATTGGGCGACTGCCACCGCCGGGTATTACGCTATGGCACAATCGAAAACACAGAGTTAATCATCGGATGTTTCTCATGGAGTTCGTCTGCCACGAGCGGTGATCGACTGATCACCTGTTCAGACGGTTCGAACTCACCGTCACTTTCCTGGGAAACATCTACAAAATACCGGCTTGTTTCAGGCAGCGCGCCATATCGATACACGTAGTCTGCGAGCAAACACTCTAAACGTACAATCTTCTCTTGGTCTGTCATGTGCTACTCGACTCAGCAAAATTAGCAGACAACTACCAAGAGACAACTGCGAGAAAAACTGACTAAAAATTCAAGGTTTCGATGACAGGATCGAACACTGATGGGTGATTTCTGTACCCTTGATGGTCAACTCACCTCCTCCGATTAGCCAGAAATCCTGCGAGCCCGTAGCCCAGCTATCGCAATCGATATCTACTGCTAAGCCAATCCATCGTTCCTTAGCGCAACACTTGGTCCGCGAGCGGTGTCATCGGCATCAAGGAACTGGATGCCTTGGGCTTCGAGGATTTATCGAACCGGGCGCCCAGTCATTGACTATCAGTCTTCACAGGTAAGCCGCGCACTTCGTTGGCCAGATCAATGGTTTTGCTCAACAAGGCCTTGCGCGTACTCAGTAGAGCCCGAACCCCGTGTGCCTCCCGGCTTTTCATATGAACGGGGCTGGACCAACCGGTCCGCAGGATCTGGGCAATGCTGCATGCGTGGTTCCGATCCGTCTTGTTGCGCATCGCTGACAAGGCAGCATTGACCTGGCGCGCCTCCAAGCAGACGACGTCAAATCCTTCGGCCTTCAAACCGTAGAACAGATGCTGGCTCAACGTGCCCGATTCAAAGCCAACGCGCTCGATCGGAAAGCGAAGCGCAATCAGATACCTGCTGATGTCCCGTGTTCTGCTAAAGGCTCTCGGCACTCTCGGGCTTGGCGGCTTTCTGTGGATCAGTCTCGACCTGCCAGAGAGATGATCCCGCCATCATATGCGCAGCTACAAGACGCAGAGCAATGCCACTGTTGTCCAGAAGATCAGCCCGGACAGCCGCGTGACGATGCAGATCAACGTAGTTCTGAGCCGCCTTGGTCAGTTCGGGCTTGGGTGCGGCGGTGGTGCGCTGTGCAGCCTTCTCGCGCCGCTTGGCTTCCGCGTTGGTGATGTAACCTTTGTGGAAGGTGACCTCTCCTTGCGTGGTGGTTGTGATGAACACTTTTCCGCCGTCTGCTTTGGATGCTTTGCGATGATCCCACGTGGCAAACCATGCGCCTTGCTCCATGACAATCACATCTGCCCAGCCCTCGGCTTTGAGGTCTTCGACAGCATGTGCGATGGCTGCGTTCTGCTGCGACCAAAACGCCTCCGCATCGGCAAAATACACCTCATCACCAAAGAGATCGGACACGATGGCAAGTCCAGACGCGTCCACATCAAAGAGCGCGTTGGTGACAGGGATATGTGCCCCACCAAAGAGCCAGTCTTTCAGGTGCTGGCCTGTGGGCACATAGGCGTTCTCGTCCTTCACCAATGCCCACCATGCTTTTTGCTGCTTGGGGGTCGCCATGGTCAGAACGCGGATGTCGCGGGCATGGATGTCGCCTTTGCGATAGGCTGTGAGGATGGGCCCATAGAGCCGCCCCAACGCCAGCCGCTGCGACACCATGCGTTCGGTGATCCCGAAGGTAGCGGCAATGTCCGCTGGCTCCCGCCCCTCTTTGACCAGCTTGGCAAAGGCTTTGTACTGATCCACCTCGTCCATGGGCAGGCGTTCGATGTTTTCCGCCAATGAGGCTTCAATTGCAGTTGCATCATCGCCCTCCACCATGATCAGGCACGGCAGCGGGTCAATGTCGCCATCCCCGATAAAGATTTGGAAGCGGCGGCACAGCCGCCTCAATAGATGCGTCAGGGGGCAATGCCCGCAGGGCGGAAACAAGCGCAGCGCAGGTTCCGTTCACGCGCACCCGGCCCGCAAGGGAGACGCCCAACTCTCACTGGATACCAAATGAACGCCTATATTGGCCGAGTGACCTGACACGAAATCAGAGTTGAGGCTTTGATCATCGCGCACTAGGGAGCCCAAAGACGAGAAGGAAGACAACATGACAGAGATCAATTGGGATGCGCTTTCGCTGGATGAGCTGAAAGACATTCAGAAGAAGGCCACCAAAGCCATCGACAGCTACAAAGCGCGCAAAAAGAAAGAAGCGCTCGCCGCAGCTCAAGCTGCCGCTGCCGAACTGGGCTTTTCACTGGGTGAACTGACGGGCGATGCCAAATCCAAAGGCACGAAGTCCGCACCAAAATACTGCCACCCTGAAAATCCTGCCAAAACTTGGACTGGCAAGGGTCGCCAACCCAATTGGGTAAAGGACGCTCTCGCCAACGGCAAGTCATTGGAAGACCTGCTGATCGCAAAGTAAACTCACCCAAAAACCTAAAAGAAAAGAGGCGTGCCTCTCAGCACGCCTCTTTCCCACACGCAGTTACGCAAACGCTAGGCGGGGCCATCCGTAGATGGCTCTACAACCTCATTGTTTGGCTGCTGATCGTCTTTGACGGTGCGCAGAACCAAGCGCCCGTCGACGGGTAAGGCATCCATGCGCACCTCATAGCCTTCCCCATCCTTGTGTGCCCAGGCGGCCGCAATCTTGCTCCAAACAGATTTTTGGCCATCACCAATTGGCGTGACGGTATAGCCCAACAAGAATGGCTTGTTGTTGACGGGTTTGGTTGCTGATCTGTGTTCGTTACTCATAAACATACTCCTTACTCAAAACGTTGAACGAATGAGAACATATAAAGAACAAACAGCAGCGCGAGCGCAAGAAAATTCAGCAAAAACATACGGGTGTATGTAGCGAACGCCAACGCGGAGGGCGGGAACCGGACCTGCGCTGCAGCTGCACACAGTTCAAGCTCAGCAGTGGAAGCTGCCACTCACTTCGCGCTCTAAATGACATTTTCTGGCAATTTCCCAAACAACTTGCCCGTAGATGCAAAGCGGTCAGTGGACAAGCATGACGCAAGCTATTGTTTGCGTGCTTAGTGCAACTAACGCTGGTCTTTTGTCGACTTTGCGTTCGGGCAGGCAACCGTGTGCGCGCAAGCTGCGGCAAGCAGACTGGCCACAAAAATCGCTCCAACGGAAACCCGCATATCGACATCGACAAGCGCCGTGACCATCAGGATACCACCCAGCCGCGCCGCGCTAATATCAATGCTGGTCGCAAGGGCCTCAAGGCCAGTGGGGGAAAACCGCAACACCATTTGTGTCGACGGTGAATTGCTGCAGGCTAGCCCAAATCCGACCAGACACGCTGACAGCATCAGAAGAAGGATTTCCGTGCTAAAAGCAAGTAACAAGCCGACTGAGATCAGTATTGGCGCAGACACCATGATGAGCCGAAGGCGATGGTTGTCGACCAGGTTGCGCAGCAGCGCGCTCAGGATGGAAAAGGACAGCCAGAGTGCAGACAGGACCAAGCCTACGCTAGCTGTGTCCTTGCCGCTTTCAACCAGCAACAGCGGGACACGAAACAGAAAATATGTAATCGCTCCATAGGTCGCAAAGACATATGCGAACGTTAACCACAGCTTCTTTGACCTGAAAATTGCGGTGTAGTCTGTTGAGGTTTTTGCCGAAGGTGTTGCTTTGCCGGTCCTTTGTGACAGAGTGACTAAAATTAAGGACAGACCCGCGACAAATGCGATGAACAGAAATGCCAAGTTCCAATTCGCTTCGGTCAGGAGTGTCCCATAAGCCAAAGGTGCAAAGGCTGCGATGTATCCCGCGGTGCTGCCCCACAAAATGAGCGTCCGACCGGGTTTGCGCGGCGCGGCTTGTGTCAGAAGCACCGGTATCAAGGGCGAAAACATTCCTGCGCCCAGACCTTGGCAGACCCGACCAATGATCAACGTAGAATTATCGGTCGCTGCATAAATGAAGACCGACCCCGCCAGAAACAGCACGACGCCCAAGGCGAAAACCTGTGACGAATTGAACCTATCCCCCCCTATCGCGCAGGCGACAATACCCGCAGCCATCGCGATGCTGTAAGCATTGAAAACCAAGGCTATTTCCAAGAGCGAAAGCCCAAGATCCGCCTGGATAGATGGCAACAGCACCGGCACCAGGGTAAGTTCCATGACGAACGCGATCTGAGCCGAAACAGGCCCCAGAATAGCGATGCGAGTCGCCACCTTTGCTGTATCGTCGGTCGCGAGCACTGCTTTTGATGAAGAAACGGACACGTATGTGCTTCAGGCGTTCACTGCGGCATCGACCACACTAAGATCTTGTTCTGGTGTGGTCGCATCGCTTGTAGAGACAGAAGGGGTTCGAGCGCTGACCTTGGGCGGCGTTTCCTCAATCAGTGCAGCCATGTCATCAGCACTCATCCAGATCAGGTGGTCTTCGTCGGTAATCTGTTGATCTGGTCCAATCCAGCGTCCAGGCTCGCAGTGAATGTATCCGTAGCGCAGGTGCGCGCCCTTTGCCGCCAGGGATTTGGGAACCAAAGCGAACATATAGGACGGGTTCCATGTCAACGCGGCGATTTCAAGGAGTAAGCGCGACAGCACGGCCGTGGCACCGTGGCTGCGCGGTCCGGCCAGCCCCTTTGAACGAAGCCAGAAATCACCGTGATATCCCACTCTCCCAGTGATCGCGGTGAGTGCGCGCGGGCCTGTAAACGATGTCTTGTCAGGGTCGGGGGTGGAATCTGGAGTGATGTATTTGTGCCGGTGCAGCGTCAGGTGTTCAGCAAGCGATAGACCCTGTAGGTTCAACAGGCGGATTGCTTGCGTATGGATCAGGTCTCCGCCCGGATCGTACCCGCAGATCCAAAAACCATTCGTGTGGTCGATATACGAGCTTTGCACGTCGAACATCGGATAGACCGGGCTGCGATCGGGCTGCTGCGCGCGGTGGCGGCGATATTCCAGGAAATCATCACCCAGCACCACGTGAATTCCAGCTTCCTCAAGCTCTCTAAGTACATCAGCGAAGCGCGTTATTGTTCGAAATAGTCGGTTCGGTCCGATGCACATGTTCCTTCCCCCTCAGCAACTCAGCGAAAGCAGACGCCACTTCTTTTTAGTCATCGATTGGTTAATGAAGTATTGCTTTGAGCACGCTGACCAATCGGTTGGCAAAGGTATGCGGTCCAAGGAGGTATTTTTTCCTCAAGTTCGCCACATCTCACATTTCTGGCCCACCAATGGGCCGGGTACTTCTGGCTGTCGCTCATCGAACCGTACCTAAAAAGACACCGTTCGGTAACGCCCGCCAAGACCGCCAATCATCACAACAGACCGTTCCCTCAGTTGAGCAAACTGACTTTGGGTCAATAGCTTTTCGGTGACTTACGCTTGCAACAAACCCGGACACCAAATCCGTTTCCTTGCCCTGTCGACCCCTAAAATTTGACGGAATTTTCAGTGTCCGTTGCCCTATTTCTGCCCAGAAAACATTGGAAGCAAGACCCACATGAGTGGGTGCGGCATGACTTCCAAAAACGATATAAACCGGTTTACACAAATCTCTTTTCCGCCATCCGGTGCGGTGAACGCTCTCAAGGGCACCCCAGTTGAAGGGCCAGGCGGCAGATGGGTGCCTTGCGCAACCGCACTGGAAAGCGGTGCCTTCATTGCGTGTCTTTATGAGGTTGGCGCCGGACGGCGGCAGGTCTGCGGAGATGCGACCCCTAGGGCATCCGAGACGGAAGCGTTGACGCGGGCTGTTGATCTCGCGGTCATCGCCGCAGCATAGCCGTTCATCGTGGCATCGTTAACTACGCGCGCAAACTAACTAGCTCGCTTTCTCACTATACTCCTCCTCCTGACTTGCCCCATAGGACCGGGCGCGCGGCCAGAGCAGCCCATCTGTCGCGCACAACAAAGCTTTCAGATCTTCTGCGCTCATGGGGCGTCCAAAGAAGTAACCTTGCAGATAATCGCACCCGAGCGCGCTGACCACGCGCGCATGGTCTTCGGTCTCGATGCCCTCGGCAACGATCCGCATCCCAAGACTTTTGCCAATTCCGACAATCGAAGAAACTAACCGTTGTTTGGTAACATCATCCACAATCGGCTGAATGAAAGATCGGTCGATTTTCAGAATGGATGGCTTAATCTCAAGCAAACCGCTGACAGATGCATGACCGGTACCAAAATCATCAAGAGCGATTGTAACGCCGATCTCATCAAGTTCGTCGATTGTCCAGCGTACGAGGTCGCCAAGCCGGTCCAGATACACGGATTCAAGGATTTCGATTGTAAGCCGATTGGGCGCAATCCCCGAACTTCGAATGTCATGGATGAAAGTTGGGTCCATCAAGCGCGCCGCAGAGACATTGATGGCTACCCGTGGCAGCAACACATCCGCTTCGTCAAAAACTGCTATGGCCAATTTCAGTTTCTCAAAGACGATCTTATCGACCTGCTTGAGGATTCCCACGTTTTCGGCGCTATCAAGGAATTCAACAGGTGGCAGGATGCCTCGTGTTGGATGTGCCCACCTGACCAATGTTTCTGCCGAGGCCACCTCCCCCGTTCGTGCATCAACAAGCGGTTGAAAATAAGGGATAAACTCTTGCCTCTCGCAGGCGAGGAAGAGGTCAGATGCAAGCCGTTTCGTTGCAATCGACTGTGCGTGCATCTGCTCGGTGAAAAATGACCACCGCCCTTTGCCCTGTGCTTTGGCATGGTAAAGCGCTTCATCTGCATACGCCACGATGCGTTCGGGATCTTTTGTATTCGCGTTGGCAATGGCCACACCGATGCTGGTGCTGCACGAAGTAGATTTGCCATCGCAAAAAAATGGAGCCTGCATTCTTTGAACTATGTCATCTGCAAGGCCGCTGATCGCCAACGCACTTGAACTCAACGACCGCAAAATTGCGAACTCGTCTCCGCCCAGCCGGGCCACCAGATCAGCATCGTCGGTGAGTTCTCGCAGAATATCTGCGACGGTCACTAGCAGATTGTCGCCCGCCTCATGGCCAAGCGTGTCGTTGACGAATTTGAACCGATCCAGATCGATGTAGAGGACGGCAAATTCCCGACCTTCTTCCTTGAGCCTGTTGATCCAAGTCTTGACCTCAACCTCAAAGTGTCGGCGGTTGGACAGCCCCGTCAATGCGTCTTCGTTGGCATCTTTGGCAACTGACTGTGCCAGTTTGTGCAAACGCGCGTTCTCAAGTTCAAGCGAATGGACTTTCGACAGGATACTGGTGCCATCCTCTACATGCGACACCGCTTCACTTTTGTGTTGTTCGCGCGGCGATCCCTGCCTCCGGTCTCCAAGATCAATGATCGAACACAGCCACCACCGATCTCCCGTAGTGGGGTCAGTCAAATGACTCCAACTCATTCGTTGAAAGTAGGTTTCGCCACCTTTGCGATTGTTAACGGCCTCGGTCTGGAAGTTCTCCCAGTTCATCAGTTTCTCAATAATGAACAGGTGAACACCATGTTCCAGGTCGGCCCCGATGAGGATGGTTCCACGCTGCCCCAACGCTTCATTTGCACTATAGCCAGTGACTTTGGTGAACGGCTTGTTGCACCATTTGAGTTCCATAATCGCCCCATCATCTGGCGATGCCAGTGCCAGAGCGAGACCCTCGGTACACCGGTCACTAATTTGATTGAGGATTTCTGCAGGTACCATCGAACACACTTGTTGTTGCTGTGCCGGGGAACCTTAACGAATGCCAAGTTCGAAACGGTTAAACAGCGTGGTGTTCAGACGCCTATTTGGCTAAAAATTGAAACGCTTTTCGAATGCGTCACGCAGACCTTTGATTGGCGGTGCTGGTTGCGCACAATGAGCGACATCGGCTGGAATGCAGCTTAGTTCCACTTTCCGATACCGCAACGGGGTGAATTCCGGGTAACCTGCGCAAAGTCCAGGTGCTGGACAGTGTAGTCCGTGACCGCACTCTCGCCTCTAAATGAGAATGTCTGATCACTGTTGGGATCATCTGCCTGAGTTCGGTGCAAATCGTCATCAACGGTGTCAGTGATTTCCAAGGTGTTCTTTGAGAGAATGAGGCTCTGCGCGTCTGAAAAGTAGTAGCTGCCGTCGACTTCCTGGGCGTGAATGGACAGACAGGCATTCGGGCGCTCCGCGTTGGACACTCCGCGGTTGAAATCGATTTTGATTAAGGGCTGGTTACGATACCCAGCATATTCTTCAGCCCTAAGCATGCGTAATTGGGCTGATCCTGAACAAAGGTCGAGCTCCCGGTAGGCTCACAGGGAAACTGTGAACAACGGAGATTTCGAATGGAGTATTATGCTGGCTTGGATGTATCGCTGTGGTCTTGCGCGATCTGTGTTGTCGATGGCAAAGGCACGGTTCTGCATGAGCGGGGCCTGCCGTGCGGGATCGAAGAAATCGCGGATTGCTTGGCGGAAGGCACTAGCATTCAGACGAATTCGGGTGCGGCACCCGTTCAGGACATCCGCAGCGGCGATTTTGTCCAGACAAAGGACAATGGTCTCAAAGAGGTACTATGGGTAGGAAAACGGCACATACACCGCGCAGAGCTCCTTCGCTTTCACCAACTGCGGCCAGTGCTCATTCGACCAGGTTTCTTCGGGGATCACGGACCGTTGCTCTTGTCGCAACAGCATAGAGTTCTGGTAGCGAGTGATCAGCTGGGGCTTTCGTTAAGCTGTAGGGAGGCCTTCATAAAGGCAAAGCATCTCGCCGAATACGTCCCAAAAGCCGCTCGGGTCGCAAACGGCAAAACGCACGTTTCCTACTGTCACATTTTGTTGGAAAGCCATGAAGTTCTGTTTTCCGGTGGCATTGATTCCGAAAGCATGCTTCGAGGAGCAATGGCTCTAAAGGGCATGCCGAGGAGAGTTCACCAGCCGTTTCAGTCGCGTAGCGCCCTCTGTTTCTCGAGTTGCCACTTCTAGTGCATGTTCGGCAGCTGTGTTCACGTGTCTCAGGTTGTTCTCTTCCGCGTAGGTATAAAGGTCTTGGCAAAAACGAATAAGCCAGTCGTCGTCGTTCATAACCGTCCCCGTCAAATCACTTCCAAACCCAACGATTGGACGCAATTGGTTAACAGAACTTCAACTCGGCTGGGCTTGTGGATGGTTCAGTGAATAACTTCGCTAAGCCTAACACGTTGCGGGACATTCAACGGTAAAAGTGTTTGATCGGAAGTATCTCGCAGTGCTTGCAGAACCTCTAGCAGGGCGTGGTACGTGTGCACGTAACCATGCCTACGGGCTTCATCAGCAGCGACCAGTACTTTCCACTTTAGGTCTTTGCCGTTGTTCATAGTTAACCCTCACCAACGATGGGTTACGTGTGGTTCGCAGAATTTAACAATCAGTTAACAAAAATCCGATTGAACCCTAGATATGCAAAATGCAGCTTATACTATCGATTTAGTAGGCGCACATCTGCTCCTGCGCTACATATGGGATGACGATTGCACACAATCTCTCCCGCTAGGTTAACGTTATGTCTAAATGTTGAGACACTCTTGCGTCCAGGTTGTCATTCAAATTGACCAATCCGTTAACGATTTTGGCTTTGCACCGCGACCATAGTTGGAACAACGAGCTCGACTCAACTCTACTTATACGATTATTCTACCCCAGGTGGCGCTTCCAAAACCTAAACGCAAAAAAGCGTGACCGAACACAGTGTTTAGAAAAGAGAGACGCGTTATGCACAATCATGGCGGATCAAATGGGACGGCTGGGAACGACACACTCACCTGGAACGCGGAACACCACGGCGGTGGGGGCATCCAAGCGCGGCAGGGTGATGATTACATAACTGGTATAGCCAGCCGAAGTGGAAGTAACCAAATCCACCTATGGGGCAATGAAGGCAACGATACCATTGTTATGGACTTTTCTCTTGCCCAATGGGGACAAGGTCATCACGTGCGAGGTGACTCGGATGGTATCGTGGAAGGCCGAGGGGCAGATGTCTTTCACTTCGCGAACATTGACAACATTCCATCAGGCAATGTGATAGTTGGCCGGATTGAAGATTACGACCATTCCAGTGGTGGCGATGAAATAAAAGTTGGCAGCCACACACTCAACCTTGATGCCATTCCCGCGTCTGGTGCGACTTTGCCGTCAGGTATTAAAGTCAAAGTTGTTGAATTTGAAGGTGTACACACAGATCCTAATAATGTTGGAACACAACAATGGCTTTTGATTGAAAACACCAACGGTGGGTACATTTTTTACGCTCTGGAAGGCGCCCGTGTGGACACCGGTTCGGGCACCAATCAAGAACAGCATTTCCTGGCATTTAACCAAGTCCCGGATTTTTCTACGCTGCAGGGCGTGGCATACACGGACCCTGTGAATTACGTCCCTGCGGAATACACAACTACTGATGGCAATATCATCAACGATTACGATGAAACACCGGCAGATGCGATTGAGATTATTCAAGGAACAAGTGGTGTGGATCTGATCGCAGCAGGATTGAACAACGACATTGTAGAAGCAGGACATGGCGCTGACAGAGTCTGGGGCGGCAGCGGTCACGACACTGTTTATGGTGGCAACGGAAAGGACACAATTAACGGCGGCCTTGGCGATGACCATCTACTTGGTGGCGCCGATAATGACATTATTGGAGGGAATAGCGGCCGCGACACCCTCGACGGCAATGCAGGCAATGATCGTCTATATGGTGACGACGGGAATGACTTGCTGCAGGGAGGATCCGGAAACGACTTCTTGGCCGGTGGCAACGGCAACGACACTTTGCGTGGCGGCAACAACAACGATCAGTTGAGAGGCCACAATGGGAATGACAAGTTGTTTGGCGAGAGTGGCAAAGACTCGCTCCGAGGTGGAAACGGAGCAGACACTATAGATGGCGGTTCCGGTGGTGACACTTTGAAGGGTGAAGGCGGGAACGATATTCTCATCGGCGGTCAGGGGACCGATATTCTTACGGGAGGTTCGGGCTCCGACCTTTTTGAATTTAAGACTGGCGACTTGTTAGATTGGGACCGTCTCACTGGTAACTGGGGAGAAAAAATAGACCAACTCGATTTGATTACAGACTTCGTACTTGGACAGGACAAAATCGATTTTAGCGTTTTCGCGGGTGTATCGTCGCTGTCCGACTTAACGGCGAACAAGATCTATGACGGAGACAACATGTTATTCATGGTAACGGTCCGGGATACGAATGAACGTGTCCGTGTCGACGTCGATGACGCGACCAGTTGGAATGCGTTCATGCACGAAGACAACTTCATTTTCTAAAGCGTTGAAGCTGACTAACATAAAAAAGGCGAACCGTACGGCTCGCCTTTCCAGTAGATAGGTAAGCCACTGAAATTCAAACGGTGTGATTTTCTGACTAATAGCTGTCATAGGAGCAGGCGCAGCGAAGGGGCACTTCGTCCCGCGATGTGTGAATTCGTGTGGGTCAAGATTTCGGTAGCACGGCGAGCGGCCTGTGTAGATGACTCCTGCATAGCAAGTCCTTTTTGATCTGATTTGTACATTTGCCAGAAGCAGTCATGTGTCCGGCCTGTTTGTGCGGTTTTGACCGCTGGCCCTGATGGGTTCCGCAAACCAAGTTCCTATCAGCTCTTCGGGCTATTTCACCCGCGCCATTCGGCGGAGTTTCTTGGCGTTGGCGGCAGACTTATGCACCATCATCTCGCGGGTCTTGCTAGTTCATTGTTCCTTTCGTCTCAGACGGCAGCACGTGCGCTATAGTGCTCGTTGCGGGTGAGCACTGCCCAGACAATCCGGGCGGTCTTGTTGGCCATTGCGACGGTTGCGACACGGGCGGGTTTGCGTTCGAGCAATGACGTCAACCACTTTCTGGTGCGTTCGGGGTGGGACCGTGTTTGTCGGGCCAGTGATGTCATGCTGGCGACAAGCAATGATCGTAGATACTGGTCTCCCATTTTGGTGATCCGCCCCAGCTTCTCCTTGCCACCACTGGATTTGTTCGCGGGCGTCAGACCGAGCCACGCGGCAAACTCTCGACCGTTTCTGAGCTGATGGCCGCCTCCGATGCTGGCAATGTGAACTGGTCGCATTTTTTGGACAGTTTTGCAGTTTTTCTAAGGTGTATCAGATTTATGTTTCATGCAGCTTTTCGCTCTTTCAAGCCCGCCCAATACGCGTTGTCGGGCGTTTGCCGATCAAACGCGGAATGGGGTCGCTCCGTGTTGTAGAATATCATCGAGCCCTTGATGACGCGCCGGGCCTGTAAGCCGTCACTGATTTCTGCGAGGTAGATCGCGTCCTGCTTGAGGCTGCGCCACAGCCGTTCAATGAAGATGTTGTCCAGGTATCGACCGCGCCCGTCCATCGAGATGCGTACGCCGGCCTCGGTCAGGGTCGTGATCCACGCGGCTCCTGTGAACTGCGATCCTTGATCTGTGTTGCATATTTCAGGCGGGCCGTATTGGGCGATTGCCTCCTACACAACCTCGACGCAGAAGTCCGCGTGCATCGTGTTGCTCAGTCTCCAACGAAGCACTTTGCGCGTGGCCCAATCCATGATCGCGACCAGGTACAAGAAGCCGTTCTTGACCGGCATGAATGTGATATCAGCGCACCAGACCTGGTTTGGGCGGTCGAGAGTCATATTCCTCAGCAAGTACGGAAACACCGGGTGCTGCGGGTGCGGCTGGCTGGTTCGGGGGCGTTTGTAGATTGCCTCCAGGCCCAACTCCGTCAGTTCGCGCGCCCAATGATGGGCGCTGCTGCAAGATTCCATACCGATCAGGCAGGGCTCCAACTTCGCAAATAAGGGAAGAAACTGCGCCCGCCGCAGGGGCTTGTTGAACACAACGTGCTCAGTGGCAGTGATCCGGTGGACCTGGAGAACGTTCTTGGCCAGACCAACGCCAATTGTGGTAACTTGCATGGGGTGGCTCTTTTCATAAGCAGATTGAGACACCTTTACTATGGCGCATTGCGACGCCGGTTGGAGCAGGAGCCATCCACCCCATCAGTTCTGATGGACCGCACAGCAGCTTCGTGACCTAAGTTGGAAGGTCGGCTCTGGGCCGATCCATGAAGGTTTCGAGGCGGCAACCGGTGGGTTGCTGCGTTTGCCCCAACGGCGATAACGAGTCCAAAGTACCTAATTCTACAGGCCGAATGAAAATTCGCTTTGCGTATTTACAATCTGCCCAATGACCGAACACTATAGCTCCGCGTGTAGGATTACAAAAGGTGCGGGTTGCGGGAACAGCCCGCGAAAAATGATTTTTCAAACGTAAAGAGGTGAGGTGATGCTTGCGTTATTGGGCTTACTAGGTCTTGCTGTCGTAATTCCAGCGCTAATCGACGGCGATGATAGCGAAGATGTCAACAGTGATTTCATAGATAGCGAAGAAACTGTAGAGGACACAAACGGCGCTGTGGACCTTACAGAAGAAAGGCAAGCCTTTAGCGAAGATAACTTTTTTGAAGGTTCCGAAGACGGTTCGGCTGTTATTGGGAATAGTTCGTCTAATCTGTTTTGGGGACAGGCAGGCGATGATGTTTTCGAAGCACGAGGTGGAGCAGACTTAATTCGCGGGTTTAATGGAAACGATACACTTGGAGCAGGAAGTGGTGACGATACGGTATTCGGTGGGTTCGGTGATGATAGCATCAACGCAGTGAGTGGAAACGATAACGTATTCGGGAATCAAGGCGACGATTCCCTGAATTTAGGTCGTGGAGATGACACCGCGTTTGGTGGATCGGGCAACGACTCCGTTTATGGCGGTTACGGCAACGACGAGCTTCATGGCGGCGCCGGAAACGACACTATAGATGGCGTCACCGGCTCCGACTTGATTTACGGCGGCGCAGGGAACGATGTCATAAATTCGAACTCTCAGCAGGGAGACCTTCAGCCGGGTACTGATACAGTGTTTGGTGGAGATGGTGATGACGACATAAGTAGTTCTTACGGTAACTCTGAAGTGTACGGTGGGGACGGTGACGATACGTTAGCTTCTGGATTTGGTACACATACACTTTCTGGTGGTGCAGGTGATGATAGCATTTTCGCTAGCAGGGGCAGCAACGCGATGGGAGACGACGGAGATGATACAATTCGCGTCACTCCGGGTGCAACCGCTTCGGGAGGCTTTGGCAACGACACGATAATCGCTCAAGTTGGAGGAGGCTTTAGTAGCGACACGACAATCCCAGCCAGTGTCGTTAATGGAGGCGACGGGAACGACGAGTTCGTTATAAGCCTAAGCAAGGCAACTATTTCTAGTGCAGATTTTGATGAGCAACCGGTGCGAATAACAGATTACGATGAAGCTGAAGATGTGATCCTCATCAACGTCATTGATCGCATCGATATTGTGACAGAGGTGGTAACATCCCTTGATGGAAATGGCGTAGAAATACTTGTTGACGGGGTTAGTGTTGCGCACGTACTTGGCGGATCAGTTGATTTGCTAATTGCTTTTGTCACCCCGTGATGCAATCGCGGTCTCGTTCCGCTACGCCACCGTTCCATCATTCGCGGTTGTATAGTCGCTGCGAACAACGGTCGCCTTGGAAACGAATAAATTGAGCGTCAATTGCAACGATCAAGCGACAACAAGTTAGAACAGCGCCTGATATTTCGGGTATCAATGGCAACAAGTTAGCGACTGCTGACGTTCCGTTAGCCGAACCAAATGGTCGATATGTCCGCGATCTGTAAGTTCGACCATCGTTCAATTGTGCGCTTGCAGCGAATGTCCGGTAACCAGGCTGTGACCGCAGCATCTTGAAGGTTAGTCTAAGTTCGGCTTTGGGCCGTCCGTGATGATCGCCCCAACCCTGACCGGGCAAATGCTGCGCTGCATCCGAGGGCGGCGATGAGCCCATTCCGATCAATGCTGCATCAATGCTGCGGTCTGCATGAATGTCAGTGATGCGCAGAAAGCGGACACTGCAAATTTGCAAAGTATGGATTGCCCACTTAGCGGGTGCGGGTTCAAACCGCTCTTTCAGTAGAGGCTACCAATGCTATATCCGTAGATCGCATTGCCGACATTGGAAACGGTCGGATAGCCGTGCGGCTGACACGCCACTCAACGATGCGCCGGGCAAAGACGTCGATGACGAAAGCCACATAGACAAACCCCTGCCATGTCGCGACGTAGGTGAAGTCACTCACCTAGAGCACGTTTGGCGCTGACGCATCGAACTGGCGGTTCACCTTGTCCAATGGGCACGGCAGCGCCTTGTCCGGGATCTTTGTTTTGAGTTTCTTACCGCGTACGACGCCTTCAATCCCGATATCCTGGCGAATACTTGTTCGTCGTCTTTGTCACGATGCTCCATCCTACTGACGAGTTGGAGCCTGCGGCAAACCCGGCGCGGTTCAGTTCACAGTAAGAGGTATGGTCGCTGCTGAGCATGCGCGCCAAACCGGTTTTGAGCAGCTTAACCTGGCACTCTTAGATGTGCTTTGCACATTACGGCTGCGCGACGAACGAAAGATCAATGTCTGGTACTGGCCGACCACATAAGCTTTTCTGCGGTCGCAGTCGCAGGGATCAAAGCTGTGTCCGGGGCGGATTTACCGCACGTTAACTCTGAGGCCTTTTGGTTGAGACGATAACAACCTGGGGATTCGGAAATGCACGATCACGTCTGGATTGTAGAAGTATGTCAGGACTTGAAGGCGTACGCACGCGAACACCAAATGGTGCATCTAGAAAGTGAGCTGGATGACGCTATAGATGCGGCACGCCATGATGTGTTTTTGCACTCTTTGGTTTTGGGTCATGAAACGGTGAGAGACTGCGCTGTCCTCGGACGCTCGATAGGATTCTGCCAACACACAACAGACGATGCAGATGACACCGGAACCAGTTTCTCAGCGTGTTGCTAATGACAATCGACGGCCCAGTTGGCGCCGTCGTGCTGGCCTCGACCTTATGTTTTTCTTGGGCGCAACGGTCACTCTCATTCAGCTCGTCGCCGCATCTTGGTTCATTTTTTGATGCACAAAACCGTAAGAGAATTCAGTTGCCGTAGATTCCGGGACAGTATCTCCCCACTGCGTATCTATCTGGCTTGATCGAATCGAACCCTGTGCGGGAATATGTGTGCGGGTCTTGGAGCGCGCCCGCGTGAGATACCCTCGCGGCATTTATTGCAGGCCCATTCTACACTCGGGGTTTGAGTGCAAGAGGCGCTGTTGTTCCCGCTTGCAAAACTCAACCCCGTTCTTCCATTAATCCGTTCAATGTCTGACGCTTACGGCCGCTTGCGTAACCTACGGCGTTACATGGTCATGGGCACCGGGCACTCTCAAAGATAAGCGCGCATCGAGTGGCCCTAAGCGTTCAATGAGGTGATGACGGATTGAGCTGAACTAAAGCTATCTGGGAAAGCCGCCACAGACTCCGAGGATCTGCTCAACTGTTGGATGGCAGGTCAAGATCCTCGGTGTCCCGTTCACTCAGTGACATCTTGGCGTTGCGTCGTCCATACCATCACCGTTCGATGGCAGAAGAAGTCTTTAACCTTGATCCTGCAAATTTTCCGCACTCAACAAAGAGGACGGAAACAATGATTCACTTTCTTTATGGCGAGGTGTTGGTATCTAAACCAGTCCTGGCGCATTCAATGTTCGTGGACCGGGGTGCGCAGTTCAAAACGCGTCTCGGTTGGGACGTCACGGTCAACGAGTTTGGCGAAGAGCGGGATGAGTATGACTTGCTCAACCCACTGTATGTGATTGTCGCTGACGAGCATGGCCGACACGAAGCATCAATGCGTCTCCTTCCAACAACAGGCCAAACGATGGTGAATGACCATTTTTTGGACATAAACAACGGCGTGTCCATCGAAAGCCCGCTTGTTTGGGAGTGTACGCGCTTTTGTACGTCGCCAGATGCTCGACCACATTCAGCAACCAAATTAATGGCTGCTGGTGGCAAGGTTATGCAAGAGAGTTGCATCGAGCACTTTGTCGGTGTCTTCGACCGCAGAATGATGCCGGTGTATCGCCGGATCGGCACTGTTCCGACTGTCGTGGGATGGTCTCAGGGCGAAATCAATAAAATCGGTATCGGACTGTGGGACTACTGTGCCGACGACTACAAGCGTTTGCTGGATAGATGCGGTGTTTCTGACATCGAGATGGAACTCTTTTTTGCGAACTCTGGATTGTTTGACACCCAACTCATGGACACGCAAACGATCGCCGCTTGATGGCTGGCTGGGCGGCAGATAAGTTCGCCCACTTGCTCTCATCCGGGGCCGTAGGAGGCATTGGCCGCGAAGCCCTGAGCCGCTGATATCGCGATCTGAAAACGCGCCATTAAGGTACTCGACATACATCCAAGATCTCCCATCCAGTTTGGACTAAATTCAGCGCGCAAAGCGAACTTGAGCGGCCCAGCTTGTGAAGGTGTATCAGGTCCAACAACAGTCCAAAGGCCAATCTTTGTGGCACACAAATGCAAGGAGCGAGAAAGACCGCCGTGATCTTTAAGCAACAGGAAGACGGTGCGTTGGTGTCAACTTGAGGTGGAGGGAAACACTTTTACTATGACGTCGAAGCTATCAATTCCAGCGACATCACCCGTTATCACATCCATGAACAAGCCCGAAGAGGCAGAACCTTCGCCAACCTGATCGATGATAGGGATACCAACGTGCAATTCTGCGACACCTTCAATGGATGCGACGACCTCCCCATCGACCAGAATGTCTGTCCCGATTGGCAAACCTATAGATTCAACCCGATCAGTCAAATCGTAACTTGCGTCGTCAAATGCACCAGGCGCGCCTCCTCCAAGATAAACAACAAGCGCATCCTCTGATGGCGAAAAATCAAGTATCTGCGCCGCAGGATTTACTGCGTTGTCCAGATGATAGACTTCGAAAGAGTCCGCGCCCGCGCCACCGACACCGATGTCACCATTGGACAGCAGCAAATGGTCATCCCCTTCGCCTCCTATGAGGGTATCAAAAGAGCTGTTCGTTAGAGTATTTATGTCAGACACGCGGCTATTTTGGTCAAAATTCTCGCTTGTCGCGTTGCCAATCAGCCAATCGTCTCCGGCGCCTCCTCGAAGCTCCACGTCTCCCTCAAAGGCGAGCAAATGATCGTTCCCGCCGCCGCCATAAAGTATTGCGTTGTGGCCAGTCGCGACTGCCAATTCATTTGCGTCTCCCCCATGGAATTCAGCGCCGTGCGCATTTACTGCAAGTAAGGCGAAAGAACTCGTGTCAGACACAATGTCAGAGCCGTAAACAACATCACCCATTCCAGCGTGAATTTCCCCACCAGTAAGTCCGGACGCGTCCACAGTGTCCTCTCCGACGCCCGTTACCACATGTGCAATGCTTCCGTTCACTTCTAGGTACTCGTTTCCCCCGCCCAGGTGCACGTTATGAAACTCGCCTTCCTCTGCAACGAATGTGGCTGTTTGACCAATGACATTGGTGTATCCTGATGCAGTCTGGTCATCGAAAGGCGCGTTTGACACGATAGGTTCATCAATGCGATCTCCTAATACTAGATCTGAGGAAAGATCCGTTGAAACCGCTGGGGCGCTCGGCGCAACATCGCTGTCTAGTAGGCTCAGATCCAAAGTGACGGCCATACCTCCATCCACACTCTCCCCGTCTTTTTGCTCGGGTTGTTCGCTGTCGTCATCATGATCAAACAGGAAAAAACTGCCGGCGATAACACCGCCCACCGCCACGGCCAAAGATACCAACATACAGACTCACCATCCTTACCACACTACAACTGTATCCAACGCGGCACATGTGGCAATTGAAGATTGCGAAACTGGTAAACCGCTCTACTAATTGTCTTAGGAGTGGCGTCGTCAAACGATCTCAAGCAGCTTGTATGCTTTCCTGCGGTACGCTGACATCGCTGACATCGCTGACGTAAAAGTGAGGACATAAAGTGACGGCAAATTCCGGTGGCACGCCACGTTTGAGCAGTGTTCTTGTGCCGACGGCATTTGGCCCCAAGCGCAAACAGATTTGTGGTGGCGTATGGACAGACAATGCCTCGCTGAACCGGCACATTTTGAGCGTTGGTCGTCTCAAAAACCTGGTCACAGATGCAGAACTCGGCTCAATAGTCCAAACCATTCCCTCAGCAGTTTTTGGAGGCTACGCGATTGACCATTTCGGCCACTTTTTGACTGAGAGCGTAGGGTACCTACCGAATGCACTCTCCGATACCAGCGCGGGACCTCTGATGTTTCTGGCAGGAAATCGAAAATCGCAACATCTCAAACCTTGGCAAACTAACCTGTTGAAGACACTTGGTTGGTCAAATAAGGCGTATATCGTAAGTCGCTCAACGCTTGTGCGAAACCTCGCGATCCCGGAAGTCTCCTTTCATCAAAACAGAGCCCCCTATGGAGACGCTGCAGGTTTGAGGTGGCGTGACAGGCTCTTTCCTGAACTCCGGTCGGCAGATGGCGCAAAGATTTATGTGAGCAGAAGCAGAGTAGAAGCCAATCTGGGACGCTTCAAAAATGAAGAGCACCTTGAACATGTCTTAAGAACGTTTGGGTACGACATTTTCCACCCGCAAAACCATTCGATAGCCGAGCAAGTGAAGGTATACCGGACGGCGTCGCACGTGGTTTTAGCGGAGAGTTCGGCCATCCATCTCATCAATCTCGTATGCTCTTCGACCCAGAGAGTCGCGCTGATTCAAAGGCGGCCGAAGTTACACAGTTCGATAAAGCGCGCCACGCGGTACTTCGCACGAGCTCAGATTGTTGGTATTGACGCGATTCTAAATTTCGAAGGAGAAAAAGGTGTAGCGTGGCCAGCCTATCGTGGCATCAGTACTGTTGATTTCGACCAGATTCTACTGGCGTTAGAAGAGCTGTCTTTCATAAAGCCTTCGACAACCCGACTTAAGCAGGAAACGCTCAAAATGCGCCCATTGGACGATGCCGCCATTTCTAACAACGTTTCAGTTCTATCGCGGACTTGGGAGCCCTAATGAGTTTAAAGCAGGAGCGAGCGCTAGGAGTGAAGCACTCATTTACCTTCGAGGCGTTTTGGTTGCCTTGACCTAGGCGGGATAGAACATGAAAACATTGTCAAAGCTGACAACAGGTTCGGACCTTACGGTGTGCGTGGAATATGCCCCAGAATAGTCCGGATCTTGCCAGCATAAGCGTTCATCTTGGCGCCTTTGCCACCTCAGCCCTTGCGCTACAGTCTACTTTGAAGTTGCAAAAGAGCCGCTTGCAACGTCAAGGTGTCTGCTATTTGGGGCCAGATCAACTCAGAGGGCCGACCGGCTTGTTGTTCCCGGGCGGCCGCGAAAACCGTAGCCCATCGGTCTGCGCAGACCATAATGACGCTGCAATTCGAACTCTTATAAAAAAGCACCAAGAACATTATCCACTCAAACACTTGATCCTATCTGACGGCGCGTTGCTTGGGTCTGCAAGGCGATTGACTGTAGATGGAAAGTTGTACCCGGACGCAAAAGAAAATTTATCCGTTCTTCCGGCTTGGATCGATAGTGAGGCAACAACTGTGTTCTTATCTGTCCGTCATAAAGGTGATCTTGTTGCGGAAGAAGTTTGTCGCGTTGCAATGCGACGCGCGCTACCAGATATTTCGCGCATCGAGGACGTGTTGTGGAGCGATCTCACCTCCTGGAGTACCGTCGTTGCATGGGTCCATGCGCATTTTAGCAAGTCCAAATCACTGCTGTGGCGGCATGAAGACTTCGAACAGGTATCTGCATCGGTTGTACGTGCCTTGACGAACGGCACACTCAATCACCTAAAGCAAACGAAACCATCAGAATTGCTCTCCGCGCGGGCTATGCGTTACCTTCAAAGCATTGCGGACCCGACCGGCAAAGTCGATATGCCTACTGTCCGAGCGCGGTATGCTATGAAGCATTTCCCAGTGTCGCCAGAGTTTCCTCTTTTCTCAATTGGTACCTCTACTCAACAACGTTATCTCGACACCCAATACGAATACGAATGGTCCGAAATAACCGGCATGTGGCCCGATAGTATTTTGTCCATAGCTTAGATCTGCGGCAACTGCGTTTTCGACAGACGCGCCGGTCGCGGTCTCCTGCAGCGACAAACTGTGGATCGCAAAGGTGCCAAACTTACCTATTTTCTGCGGTCGGGCTCCTCAAAGAAGCTCCAGCAATTCTCAAACCCTTTCTTGTCGGCTTTGTGGTGAATGCGACTCTGGTCCATGCGTGAGAACAGTGTGTTCGCGGCGCGAGTTCTGAGCAAAAGCTCTCGCAAAACGCGGCCCGAAACGTCATCCCGCGCCGACGCCTCTAAAAGCTGCGCCAGCAGGTTGAGCATAAGGTCAGTGTTTCCTAGCGCGAAGCGATCCAGCCCAGGAAAGCCGTTCTTTGTCGAAGGTTCAGTATGCGCGTAGATATTGTCAGCCGGATGCCCCTCTAGTCCGCGCTCAGCTTCATATGCTTTCATGGTGTTTGAGAAAAAGAAGCCGGCGGTGCCAACATGGCGTTGCGCCTCTGACGTTCCATGCTCCATGAATGTCTGTAACACTGAAATGAGCCACCGGGTTGGCAAGGTTGCGAGCATTATGCGGTATTCATTCTCCCACAAGTGACAGAAAAGGCGTTTTGCATGTTGTGTGTGCGGTGTTGAGCGGCGCAGGTAGCTGATCGCGAATGCATTGTAAAAGCATACAAGCGGCAGCCCTCGAAAGCGATGGCGCAGGATCCGGTCTTGCTGATGCATATCGTGCCGACCGCCGCCTGGAAATGCTTCCTCGCCTTCTGTCAGATCGATACACGCCTGTTTAAAATCTGTCGAAAGATCGGGCAGCAAGTTTGGCGGTTCCTGGCTGCGAACGCGCAACTCGGTCCGGTCCCACAACGCGGACAGCTCGTCGGCGAGGTGATTTGGACGAACAGGGTTAGGAGGCCAGTCCCCGGCATGCTCTTCGTTTTGGGCCAAATCCTCGGATGCCGAAGTAGAGGTCGCAATACCCTCGTCGGCGCTTTTTTGGGACGGGGTGGTGAGATACTTCCGTGCATTGCGTTTCGCATAGACGGACGCATAAGATTTGTTGACGACCTCTAGGGCTTGCACAATTTGCGGATCCGGCGCTTTGTTTTCCTGATACATGCTGTAGGTGTCCTTTTTGACGAGAAGCCTCGGCATCGCCGCGTCAGCAAAGCGTTGAACCACCGACCCTTCCGTGTAACGCGTGTAGGGCAGGGCAACGAACCGGTCGCCGAACCGGTCTTGAGCCTTTCTGAGCACTGATGGCCAAGACCGATGCCCTCGAATGCCGTTGGCAAACTTATCGAAGTCTGTGGCAGACGCTCTATGTTTTAGGTTCTGGTTGTATACACTTCTCAGCCAGTCGTCTTCATCCCGCACAAAGAAATAGTAGGTGCATTCGAAGATGTCGCCCAGTGCGTCATCGATGAGCTTTACGTTTTCAAATAGGCGTGGATACACCCTCCGAACGCGGCCCCGACCCACAAGACCACCGGACAGATCTTCACTCGAGATGAAGACCTCTCTTGCATTCGCCAGCAGCAGCAAATCTTGCAAGTCCTTTGCCACCGCGCTCGCTGCGTCCCAATCCTTGGCTTGCAACGCAGTCCCAAGCTGCTTCACCAGAGGATCGGTAACATACAGCGCGTCTCTTGCTGTCAGGATGTCGGTCGAAACGTGATCTCTGAGAAACGCCTGTATGGACGTTGAACCCGTTTTATGTGGTCCCAAGTGGACATGAAGGTTTCGCAAAACAAACAACTCTCTGCTTTGTCCGGGGACATAGGCCTATTCTACACCATATTTCGCGACGCAAGCCAGAGCACTGGGTCACGCATCCACTACCTGATGGATAGCGCATACAAAATTGAAGACGCGGGCGTAAGAGGCCGCGTTTTCTTGGCAATTCCAGCCCGTGGGCAAAAGGATAGCTGTGGGTTGTGGGTCGCATGCCGTAACGGTCCAGACGCCGACAAAAATCATTTGGAACGCTCTGTTGGCAAAAAGCCAGGTCACTTGGTATCTTACCCACCAAAAGACATTGTGAATGGTTACTGGTTTTATAGGTGTTCACGAAGCTTAGTGCGCGCGCTGCCCCATCGGTGTTGGCTAATCATCACAGTGGCACTGGGCATAGACCTCCGGCCACGCGTTGGAATCGGCGGCAACCTTTAGGGTCGGGCGCCCAAGAGGGTGGCGGGAAACGTCTTAGAGTTCATTGCAGAGCCACCCCATTGCGACGGGTCCACTAGCGCCGGCCCGCAGCAAAATAGCTTGTTGAAGACCTAGACAATCGCCTGAGCCGCTGAGCATTGCATGCGGTTTACACCGGGCTCTTCCGCGAGATGCTCGGTTTGAGGCCGGTTTTTGAGGCAGAATCTCAATATACCCGTTTTCTAACCTATATGCTGGATGCCTTCCACTTTCACATATCTTTTGCCCTGTTAACTGAGCTTTATCGTGCTGGGTGCTACCTCTCGTACGCGCCCAAGCTTAGAGCACAACATGCACCTCCCCATGTCCCGGTCCGAAATTGCCGAGTTTCTGAATGTAAGCTCAGCCGATGTCGAGTTGTTTTGGCAGTCAGGCCAACTGCGCAGATCACTCTGCTGCCCTTGCCGACCAATCTCATCCCTCAATTACAGCACCGTCTACGACGTACTCGAGTGTACTCTGACTCTTCACAAACATCCTTTCAACCTGTCGAAGGACTCTGCCACTCGTTGGATTGAGCTTTTGGCAGAAACAGATGACTTACACAGTTTCGAAAACGCATCAGCACAGAAGCGTACCACCCGTTTGGCAGATGCAGCGATGGCGACCGGACTTGCCGCCGTGCCACGGAAGTGTGCGGCCATCGCGAAGATATTGATTTGCGAACAGGCCGCTCTTGTTCGTATGTGTAAAGTCACACCGAACGATTTTGGGGCCGAGGCAAGCGCTCCGTGAGTTCTATCGATGGTGTGGTGTGTCCAATCTAGGTTCGAATGATCATGCGCCGCGACTAGTGTCTCTGTTAAATGCAGATTGCGGCCATGCGCACTATGAACGTTGCAACACGGATAGAGCGAAGGTGTACTTCAACATCAAACGCCAACGCAGCCTTCCCAACTGCCTGCGCTCGTTCCAGTCACACGGATGACCTACGCAGTTTTCTCAAATTTGCAAATGGTCCACGCATTGCGACAAAGCTGTAGTGCCTGCACAAAGGTTTTCGCGCCTTGGAAAGAGCCGTTCGGGGCGGTCTTTAAGCTCTCTACAGTCATCCGCAGCCAACGCCTTTGTGGAATCACGCGTCTCTGGAGTAGACCGTTATTTGTCGAAGGAATGCACTATCCGTTGGCGCGAGCACATTAGTCGACCTGACGTCTATTTTAGCGTGTTCAATTTGAAAAAACGGAAATGAGTAGTATATCTCAAAAGAAGAAACAGGCGCTTGCGTGATTGGCCTTTTGACCCCGCGCTGCAGCTAAAAGAGCCATGGATTCACGCGGTGTGTATCTTCTTGCGGCGTGAAAAATGCTCCGGCGTAGTGACCAACCAGAAAGGCACCGAGAGGGCTAAGCTCTCGGTGCCCAAATCAAAAAGTTATTTCAGTTCTTTGATGAGTTTAGTGACTGCTCAGTCGCCGAATACCTAAAGAGTCTTACGTCAAGGTTAACCATAGAGCGATATCTGGGGTGCTGTATCGACCTTTTTATTCGTCACTATTCATTAGAAATATGGCAAAGAGCTTTGCGCAACATGCACCTCTGCATGTCGCTCAATCGGTGCGTCGAAGCGGACCGCACACTACCAGCGATGGAATGCTGAGAGAAATGCTTTGCCCACGTCTCACCGATGATTAAGTTTACCTTTGAGCTGAGCCATCTATTCCCTTTCGTTTATGCAAACATCTTTGAAAATTTCTTCTGATCGACTCAAAAAATCGGCGGCGTTGACGTAGTCGAATGACGCGTAAAACTCATCCAATACAACCCCGGTAAGCTCACGGCTTGTGTATTGCGCTACAATCTCATCATAATGGTCTTCCAAAGTGGTGTCTGTTGGACATGTATTTAACACAATGACGATACCCGTTGGTTTGCAGCCGATAACTTCAAGTTTGAGTTCGGGCCTATAGCGCTGCAAAATTGGAACCATTTTCCAAACGTCTCCAGTCCATCCGCCTTTCGGTCTGTCCCTTAGACTGCGGACAGTCATATCAAAGGTTGGTGGACAGCAATCATGCAATGCAATCGCACCACCGATCTTCGTGTTTCGCTCAATATTGATAAAGTCGCGCAATAGAAATTCAAAAAGATGCATTCCATCCAAGAAACTGAAAGATAAGCGTATATTATTGATTTTTAGAAAATTTGAGCAAAAAAATACATCACTCGTTGATTGGAAAAAGAAAGAAGAGCGCTTCATTTGAAGAACGTTGGAAGAGATCTGAAACTTGGGATCGACGGCGATAGCATTCCCACGTGCTGGAGCGAAAGAACGGCCATTTCTGGTCCCGATCTCAAGATACCATTCGAACAGATTTTTGGCATGGAGTTTGTTCAAGAACGCTAAGTAGCGGATGTCGTTTGCCGGTTTGAACATTGCGATTTGTATCCGCCCTTTTGTATGTATAGCGTTTTCGATCTCAGCGATAAAATGCAGTTCCCCGCACTGCTCTTGTGATCCGACGGATGGCGCCACATTGCAAGATAAGTATGATTGCCAAACAAGCGAGGCATGATCATGGAGGCGCAGCCGTGCGAAAGCATTGAACGTCGCTGTGCGCCATTGTCACCCTGCAAACAGCTTACCCAGCGGCTATGCGCGTAGCGTCTCAACGCACCGCTCAAGACACTTGTTCATTCACAGCGGCGACCAGATCGTAGCGACGGATATCACCAAAGGCGTTCATAGTAAGGAACCCGTGCGCGTCTTTCAATGCATTAGACATGAACTCGCGCGCTCATCGCCGTTTTCACACCAGTTCCTTCATACGCGCCCTGGGAGCTGTGTTTGCTGGACACTTTGAGGCGCGCCAATAGACCTGGTGAGCGACACCAGCCAGTGTACAAGATCCGTGGCGTTGAACGACTCTTAAGCCTTCAGTTCCCATACACAGCATAGGTTTGCGCACATTCGCGATGGCAAACTGGACCGGCGGCTCTCCGAGAGATTCATTTGTCAAAGCTCTATCCGCGTCTCTCTATCTCATATCTGACTGGTCAGCGTCAAATTCCGCTCGGCCTTCAACCATCCTGCGTCTTCAAAAGCGTGTCAGACACCTCCACCACGTCGTATGCGATCCCTGATGGTTGAATGATGCTGATGCCGGTGCCGTGCTTTCGGCCCAAGTCTTGCGCGTCACGCGCAGCTTAGTGCGCCGACAAAGTGCTAATAATCTACTCGTCGCCGGAACGGCTTTCGTTCATTATGTGTCTCCGACCGCAGAGATCAGGCCAACCTCAAATTAAGGATCTCCCCTTGGCGCAAGTCCAACTTCAAGCAGGCGCTTTCAACCCATTGGTTCTCTCTGTCACCGATGGTTCACGAAAAAACCTACTGCACGTGATATCACGTCCGAGTTGACCCCTGATCCGTACAAGAAGCTCAATCGCTTGAATTAAATTGAAAACAATTGCCACACTCTTGGCAAAGTAAGCCCTCAGAATAGCAACTGATATTAGCCAGTTATCCCGCCACGATGGCGGAGTGGGCTGGTGTCTGAGAACAATACTGTAACCTTTGTGATTGAAAACCTCGGTGCTGCAAGCGAGACGCTTGGCGAAGAGCACTTTGGTGCAAATATGCTGTTTCACGCTGACCGTACTGACGAGGGTTCGGACTTTGTCAACCTGATCGAGGATTCAGGTATAACGTCTATTCGTTATCCCGGTGGTACAATTGCTGAGCAATTTTTCGACCTATCTAACCCAAACCAAGAATTCGTTAGTAATTATTTCGACGTCAGAGCAGGTCGACCTAACATTGAAACCCGCGAAGTACTTCCGCTATCGGATTATCTTGAATTTGTGCATGGTATTGATGGTCAAGTTACTATCGTTCTACCAACATTTAGGTACTTCGATGATACTACACGAACCTTGAGCAGCAATGCCGAGGCCGAAATTACACAATTTGTGACAGCGCTCTTAAATGGCGAATTTGGCCCAGTGAGCGATTTCAATTTTGAACTCGGCAATGAATGGTACCAAAGCAACTTTGATTGGACAGCGGCTGAGTTCGGCCATTTGCAAGCCGAAATTGCTCGGATGGTTGCCGAGGCATCCGAAGCCTTGGGCATGCGCAACAGGGTAGATATCTTTGCGCAGGGCGACGCCGATCCGCAGGACAATGCAGTGCTCGCCAGTTATTTTGGAGGCACATATAGCGCTTACCTTGACGGCGTTTTAGCGCATATCTATGGCGCAAATTCACGAGGAAACACTTTGGGCATCGGTGGTGCGATACAGCCTCGGCTCGACACCATGATGCAACCATGGGAAAGTTTGTCGGAGGCCGAACTCCTTCTGGCTATCACTGAGTGGAATGTAGGAGAGAGCGGCGAAGATAGTACACTCATCAATGGCTTGATGCGGTCTGCACCGCTGCTGCGTATGTTTGCTGAATTGGTCCAGTCCGACATCGACATGGCCCATATCTGGTCTGTGCAAACCGCCGGGCCCGCCGGCTTGAGTGGGCGGGAAGGGACCGGATCCGATTGGTCACCGACTGGCTATCTCTACAATATGCTGATTGATGGTGCGCTGGGGTCAACCTTGGTAGACACAGGGGCTTCATTCCGTTTGCGTGATGAAACAAATGCGGTGGTCGGATATACCTACACATTCTCACAGAATGGCCGCACCGATATATTCTTCTCTTCAGGCGTTGCCTATGACGTCAGTGTCGGCGTCAACCTTTCCGATTGGCTTGTAGGCGCAACTCATGTTTACGCGTCGGTCCTTACAAGTGCACCTGGCACCACTGGCACAGAACATCACGCCACAGCCTCTTTAGAATTTGTGACAGGTCTTAATCAACTACTATCCCTTGGGTCATCCAGCGGTCTATCATTTGAGATCGGTTCTTATGAGACGGTCCAGCTGACTATTACTTACGGAACTGGAATTGACTTACAAGCCGACCAACAAGTGGCGATTCCTGACACGCTCACCGGTAGCCAACTTGGTGATACAATAGATGGGGGGATGGGTTCGGATACTCTCATGGGTTTAGGGGGGCGCGACTCTCTCGTCGGAGGTTCGGGCGACGACTTCATTTTTGGAGGCCACCACCACGATACGATTCTTGGCGGTCAAGGCGACGACTCAATTGAAGGCGGCGATGGACGCGACTCCCTGCAAGGTGGCGAAGGCAATGATTCGATCTACGGCGGTACTTGGAACGATAGTATCTGGGGGGGTAACGGTTCCGATTCTCTTACTGGTGGCCTTGGAAACGATCATATCTTCGGTGAAGAAGGCAACGACATTTTGTTCGGCGGCGCAGGGAGTGACTTACTCGATGGCGGCGTAGGCAGTGATTATGTGTTTGGCGACGCTGGCAATGATAGGATTATCATTGATCGAGATGACAGCTTAGTGAATGGGGGAGAAGGTGCTGACACAGTTTCGCTGGCGACCGTCGAAGCGGGAACAACCGTTTGGACACGTATCGGGGTCTTTGAGATCGGAATAGATCAGATCCTATTCGAAGAAATTGAAGTGATTGAAACAACAGAGCACGCTGATAGAATATCTCTTTCCGGAAGAGTTGAAACGGTTTTTTCCCTTGGTGGTAGCGACACTTTACAGATTTGGAACTCTGAAAATGTATCGGTACACTTAGGCAATGGCGATGATACCGTACTTGCTTATGATGGTCACCAAAATTTGATATATGGCGATAACGGCGAAGATTTATTTCGTATATTTCACGGATCCAATACATTTTTCGGCGGTTTCGGCAACGACACATTTGAGATTCTTAGCCCATTAGGTACGGTAGTTGGTTTTAACGAGGGAGATGGGCATGACACTGTCCATCATTTCAACGTTGGGCGGGACAGTTTACTTCTTGATGCCGGTTTGCAGACAAGTTTTAGTGTCGAAAATATGCAGGGCGGATCACTTATTCGCTTTGATGACAATAACTCCATTTCATTAATGGGAGTGTATGGTCTTGATATGAATGATGTTTTTGACTTTTTCTGAGGCCTATTCTGAATTCATGCGCTATTTAATACACGGTTTTCTGCCGATGTATCCTACGGTTGCGTGACCACAACATGTGATGTGGAGGGTTTGGGACGATGCGGCCATCGATATCGTACATCCTCGCCAGCTTCATCGGCAATCCACATTTCGGCAAAAGCTATGCTGCCAATCTGAACCATGCGCATGAAGAACTGCAAGACTTGGTTGAGCGTGTGACAATTGAGTTGGAGTTGCTCAACGTGGTGCAAGACCTTTAGGCGGGGTTTTCTTGCGGCCACTTGTGATCCCCGCGTAGGACTGCCGCATGATCCTCTGGTATAACTTTGGAGTAGTACCGCTCAATCATCGCCACTGATGTGCGCATGTTGATTGCCAGCTTGTACACGTCCATCAACGGATCCTGCATGGCCCAAGTGGCGTAGGTGTGCCGGAACGAATAGCTGGAGAACTTGCGACCAAAGGCATCTGTGCGCAAGTCACACGCTTCTAGCAGCTTGTTCAGCGATTTGTTGAATGTTGTTATGCGTCCACCGTCGATATTGCAGAATAAGGGCGTTTCTGGCGTTGGCAGTGTTTGAAAGCGCATCCGGTAGATCTTCTGAATTTGCTCAAGATGCGTGATCACCGTTTTCATCGGCACCAACGGAGCCGGCTTCTTGCCCTTGCCATAGGCATGGATTGTGATGCGGCTATCTACGGTTCGCTTTGACTGAGCCTCTTCAAAACCTTCGATATGGCCCCAGTTGAGGTTGAACATTTCCTTTGGGCGCATGCCCGTGTCTGTGGCGATCAGAATGAAGTTGTGCAACATACCACGCGCAAAAAGCACGTCAGGCTGGCCAACACTCTCAACCAAGCGTTGTTCGCTGGTGAGAACCAACTTGGAATATTGCTCTTTGCTGAATGCGGGTCGTTTGTCCGAATTGACCTTGGGCAACTCCTGCTGAGGAACGTCACTGGCTTTGATCAGGCCTTTGCGAACCGCATGTTTGAACACGCCACGCAGGATCACGTTCTCGCGTTTGAGCGTGGCGTCATTGGCTTCCTCATGCTTTGCCAACGGAAGCACTTCTCTGCCATTCCGCCAGTACGGTGTCAGGTGCTTTTGGTTCGCACCATCTCCAGTGGTCCAGTAGTGACGACGCCAATCCGTGTAGTCCTGCATCTTGCCATAGGTGATCGCCGTTACCGCGATGGTTTTGAAGAACCCGATCAAATAGCGGGAAACAACAGCATCCGCATACTTAGCCTTTGTCAGCTTGCTTGGGTCGCGTTCCGCTTCCACATACAATGTTTTAACATAGTCCTTGGCGACAGATTTGAATGATCCATTGGCCGCCAGTATCCCATGTTTGGCTTGGAACACAGCATCTCGGTATTTGTCATCAGCGATCCGTAAAGCTTCGTCATCATCGTCAGTGCCAAGCGCGTACTTGATCTGCGGGAAACCAGAGATCGAAAACCGTATGTTCCAGCGGTTGGAATTTTTGGGCTTGAAGAACCGATAGGGTAGGTCTGTTCGATCCCTCAAATCCATCAGATTACCCCGCACCGTTTTTGCGCATAGGTGCCACTCTGCACTAGCACTGCGCTAAACGCAGGATTCTTTACTCTGTAAGTTGTTGATTTCATTGATGCCAAAATCACTGTTCTAACGCTGTTCTAGCGTAGTGTGAAACCGCCAAAGGATCAAATTATCGGTTATATCTCTGATTTTATTGAGATTTGTGGTGCTGCTGGAGAGAATTGAACTCTCGACCTCTCCCTTACCAAGGGAGTGCTCTACCTCTGAGCTACAGCAGCGCCGTGCGCGGCGGGATAGCCCCAAACCGCTACCCATGCAAGCCCATTCTGGACGCCAAATGCGCCCTGCGGTACAGAAGCGCCATGGCAGATAAATCCCCTTCCAAGGCAAAAGCGTCGGATGATCGCGAAGCGCGGCTGAAACAGTCACTCAAGGCCAACATGGCCAAGCGCAAGGCGCAGGCGCGGGCGCGGGCAGAGGCAGGCAAAAAGCAGGAGCAAGACAATGGATAGCATTCTGGTCAAGGGCGGCGGCGCGCTCAACGGGCAGATCCCCATCGCGGGGGCCAAGAATGCCTGCCTGACGCTGATGCCTGCGACCCTGCTCAGCGATGAGCCGCTGACGCTGACCAACGCGCCGCGCCTGTCGGACATCAAGACGATGACTCAGCTTCTGGCGTCCCTCGGGGCCGAGGTCACATCGCTGCAGGACGGCAAGGTGCTGGCCATGTCGACCCATGGCGACATCAACACCCGCGCCGAATACGACATCGTGCGCAAGATGCGCGCCTCGAACCTGGTCCTCGGGCCCTTGCTCGCCCGCGAAGGCCATGCCGAAGTGTCGCTGCCCGGCGGCTGCGCCATTGGGGCACGCCCCATGGACATCCACACCGATGGCCTGACCAAGATGGGGGCCGAGATCGACCTGCGCGACGGTTACCTGCATGCCAAGGCGGATGGCGGCAAACTCAAGGGCGCGGTGATCGACTTCCCCTTCGCCTCGGTCGGGGCCACCGAGAACATCATGATGGCCGCCACGCTCGCCAAGGGCACAACCGTTATCAACAACGCCGCGCGCGAGCCCGAGATCGTGGACCTCGCCACCTGCCTGCGGGCCATGGGCGCGCAGATCGACGGGGACGGCACACCCACCATCACCATTCAAGGCGTGGACAAACTGCACGGCGCCACCCACCGCGTCGTCACCGACAGGATCGAGTTGGGCACCTACATGCTGGCCCCCGCGATCTGCGGTGGCGAGGTTGAACTGCTGGGCGGCAAGATCGACCTGCTCGGCGCGTTCTGCGAGAAACTCGACGCCGCAGGCATTAACGTCGAAGAGACGGACAAAGGGCTGAAAGTCGCGCGCAAGAACGGGCGCATCCGCGCCGTGGACGTGACCACTGAACCCTTCCCAGGCTTCCCCACGGACCTGCAAGCACAGATGATGGCGCTCCTTTGCACCGCCGAAGGGACCTCGGTCCTAGAGGAAAAGATCTTTGAAAACCGGTTCATGCACGCCCCCGAACTCACGCGCATGGGCGCTGACATCGACGTGCAGGGCGGCACGGCAACGGTCACGGGCGTTGAAAAACTCAAAGGCGCGCCGGTCATGGCCACGGACCTGCGGGCCAGCGTCAGCCTGATCCTCGCGGGCCTCGCCGCCGAAGGGGAAACACGGGTCGCCCGCGTCTACCACCTCGACCGCGGCTACGAACATGTGGTGCGCAAACTGTCGGGCGTGGGCGCCAATATCGAACGGATCGCGGGGGACTGATGCAGGACGCACGGTTTGAAGACGGGCGCGAGTCGCCTCTAAATCTGGGTGCGCTCGACGTGGACGACCTGCAGGTGATCTCGTCCCTGGCGCAGGATGCGGTGTTCCCGGTGACCGAGATGACATGGGACCGCAAGGCGCACCGCTTCGGTCTGCTGCTCAACCGCTTCCGGTGGGAGGATCAGGGCACCAGCCGCCACGCCCCCGAACGGGTGCAATCGGTGCTAGCCTTCGACACGGTTCTCAAGGTGGCCAGCCAGGGCGTCGACCGCTCGGACAAGGACGTGATCCTGTCGCTCCTGTCGGTGACATTCGATGCAGGCGAGGATGGCAGCGGTGACATCCTCCTGACGCTGGCGGGTGACGGCGCGATCCGACTGACGGTTGAGGCGATCGAGGCCACGCTTAGGGACGTGACGCGGCCCTACAAGGCGCCGTCGAAATCCGTGCCGCAGCACGATGACTGAGCCATCCGCGCGTCGCCTGACCGGCGCAGATGCGCCGGACTGGCAACGCTTGCGGCTCGAAGCCCTTTCAACCTACCCGGAGGCGTTCCTGACCACCCATGACGAGGCGGCCGCGGTGCCCATAAGTGCCATCGCCAAGCGACTGGACACCGGCCATACGCTTGGCGTGTTTCAAGACACTGCGATGGTCGGCATCGGCAGCCTGAACCAATTGACCAAGGCGCAAACGAAACACAGGGCCGAGATCGGCGCGTTTTTCGTCCGGCCCGCAGCTCAAGGCACCGGAGCGGCGGCAGCGCTCATGGAGGCCATGGCGGAGGGCGCGCAGCAGATCGGCGTGCGGCAATTGGAGCTTTACGTGGCCGCCAGCAATACCCGCGCCATCGCGTTCTACACCCGCGCAGGCTTCCGCGAAGTGGGGCAGATCCCCAACGCGACGCTCAGCAACGGGGTGTTCGAGACCGACTTGATCATGGTGCGCGAGCTGTCGTAAGGCCGATCCTGATCCGTCGGGTGCATGGCACGTGCGCCTTACTTTGAGCCGAGTTCGCCAGATATGATTTCGCTTCCAGGCCAAGTGGTGTCGCGTGAGCAGGGTCGCTGCCGAGAGTCTGGCTTGCGCTCATGTTGACCTCATTCTGCAATGCCGCCACAGTTCGCCATATGTTGATCAATCCAAAATTTGGCTGGTATCAGCCGCTGTTCAATTGACCGAATATCAAGGCATTATTTTTCTGGGCGCTCTGATTTCCGGATTTGCTCCAATAGCGATAGTGATCGTTTTTTGCATTGTAACTGGGCGGATCAAAGCGCTGTTTTCAGGTAAGAACGAAGAGATGCTCGACACGTCGCCGTTCATCAGAATGATGATGCGCCTGTACCTGATCTTACTGCCTGTCTACGTTGCTTTGCTTTGCATCTACGCCTACCTAAACCTGATTTAGCCTATGCTTGAGCGCGGAAGCAGGGTCTCTTTTTGAGCAAAGCAGACATTGCCTCTGCTGCAAGGAATGGCGGCTTCGGTCTCCAGAGCTGCCGCTGAACCGGACAACATGCCCCCGCCACACCCCTTGAGGCCACCCGACCCGCCCGCTATGTCCTCCGTCAGCCGGAAAGGACGCCCATGCCCCAGTTTCTTGACCACAGCGATGCCGATTTCGAAGCGCGCTTCACCGGGCTGCTGAATGCCAAGCGTGAAGACAGCCCGGATGTCGACGCCGTCGTCGCAGACATCATCGCCGACGTGTGCGCGCGGGGCGACGCAGCCGTCATCGAACTGACCGAGAAATTTGACCGGATCGCACTTACCCCGGACACCATGCGCTTCAGCGCCGATGAGGTGGCGCAAGCCACCGAAGAGGTCAGCGCAGAAGACCGCGCCGCCCTCACCCTCGCCGCCGACCGCATCCGCGCCTATCACGAACGCCAAATGCCCGAAGACGCCCAATGGACGGACGATGCGGGCGCCACCCTCGGCTGGCGCTGGACCCCGGTGTCAGCAGCCGGTCTCTATGTCCCCGGCGGGCTGGCGACGTACCCGTCCTCCGTCCTGATGAATGCGATCCCGGCCAAGGTCGCGGGGGTAGGGCGGCTCGCCATCACGGTCCCTACGCCCGACGGGGCCATCAACCCGCTGGTCCTTCTCGCCGCACAACTGGCAGGCGTGGACGAGATTTATCGCATCGGCGGCGCGCAAGCGATCGCGGCCCTCGCCTACGGCACCGACACGATCGCGCCGGTGGACAAGATCACCGGCCCCGGCAACGCCTTTGTCGCCGCCGCCAAGCGGCGCGTCTTCGGCAAGGTCGGCATCGACATGATTGCAGGCCCGTCCGAGATCCTGATCATCGCAGATGGCGACAACGATCCCGACTGGATCGCCCTCGACCTGCTCAGCCAGGCCGAACACGACGAAAGCGCCCAATCCCTGCTGATCACGACCGACCCGGCCTTTGGCCGTTCCGTGGCGGAGGCGGTCAATGCGCGTCTCGAAACGCTCGAACGCCGCGCTATCGCAGGCGCAAGCTGGCGCGATTTCGGCGCCATCGTCACTGTGCCTGACCTTGACGTGGCGGTGGCCCTGTCCGACCGTATCGCACCCGAACACCTCGAACTCTGCGTCGCCGACCCCGTGGCGCTGTCGGAGAGGATCACCCATGCCGGCGCCATCTTCCTCGGCCAATGGACGCCCGAAGCCATCGGCGACTATATCGGCGGCCCCAACCACGTGCTGCCCACGGCCCGCTCGGCGCGCTTCTCCTCCGGTCTGTCGGTCATGGATTTCGTCAAGCGCACGACGTTGGCACAGATGACCCCCGACGCCCTGCGCGCCATCGGTCCGGGGGCGGAGCGGCTGGCCGCGTCCGAAAGCCTTGAGGCGCATGGGCTGTCCGTGACGGCGCGGCTGCGCAAGTTGAACGGGTAGAGGGGGGCCAGCCCCCCGGCTGCGCCTCCCCCCGAGGTATTTATGGCCAGAAGAAATGGGCATGTCCGCGCTTGGAAAATGGGGCGGTCGCCATTGTGTTGACCGCCGCCAGACCCTAAGCATTGCGAAAGATTGTTTCGTTGCCGAAGGCTCCCGCGCCATGACCCGTATTGCCCGCATCACGCTGGATGATGCCAACCTGCCCCCTCCAACGCCCGAGATCGAACAGGAACGCAAGGTGGCGATGTTCGATCTGCTGGAGGATAACACTTTTGTCCTGCCCGGCCGTGACGGGCGTGATGTGCCCGCAGGCCCCTACCATGTCGGTCTTTCGATCCGCGACAAGCGCCTTGTTTTTGATGTGCTGACCGAAGCGGAAGAGAAGGCCGCCGAGTTTCACTTGTCCCTCGGCCCGTTCCGGCAGGTGGTCAAGGATTACTTCCAAATCTGCGAAAGCTATTTCGAGGCGGTGAAAAAGCTCCCTCCTAGCCAGATCGAGACCATCGACATGGCCCGCCGCGGCATCCACAATGAAGGCAGCCGGGTCCTGCAGGAGCGGCTCGAAGGCAAGGCCGAGGTCGACACCGACACCGCCCGCCGCCTCTTTACCCTCATCTGCGTGCTGCATTTCGGCGGATAGATGACCGAGACGCTGCCCCAATCCATCCTCTTCTGCTGCGACCACAACGCGGTCCGCTCCCCCATGGCAGAGGGGATCATGAAGAAGTTCTATGGCACGGGCACCTATGTCCAGTCGGTAGGGGTCAAGAACGACATGGAGATCGACGGCTTCTCCATCGCCGTCTGCCAGGAAATGGGGGTCGAACTCAGCCGCCACCGCTCGCGCAGCTTCGACGAGATGGAGGAGTGGGGCGACGACCTCAGCTCCTTCGACCTCGTCGTCGCGCTCAGCCCCGCCAGCCAGCGCCGCGCGCTGGAACTCACGCGCTATTTCCACCTGGAGGTCGAATACTGGCCCATCCTCGACCCCACCGGCCTGGGCGAGACGCGCGAGGCCAAGCTCGAAAGCTACCGCGCCGCGCGGGATCAGATCATCGAACGCCTCACCGAACGCTGGGGCGGGGGAAAGGACGCAAGCTGATGGACGTGGTGCACCGTTATTTCGAAGCCTTCAACGCAGGCGACACGGGCGGGATGCTCGACTGCCTGACCGACGACATCGCGCACCATGTGAACGAGGGTCAGGTGCGCACGGGCAAAGCGCTCTTCCGCGCGTTCTGCGAACACATGAGCCGCTGCTATAGCGAAAACCTCACCGACATGATGATCTTCTCCGCCGCAAACGGCACCCGCGCGGCGGCCGAATACACCGTCAACGGCACCTATCTGCAAACGGACGATGGCCTGCCCGCCGCCACAGGCCAGACCTACCAACTCCCCGCCGGGTCCTTCTTTGACATCCGCGACGGGCGCATCGCCCGCGTCACCACCTACTACAACCTCGCCGACTGGATCCGTCAGGTCCGCGCATGAGGGTGGAGACGCTCATCGGGCCGGACATCGCCGACGCGCTCGATGACGTGGCCCGCCTGCGCCTCGCCGTCTTCCGCGACTGGCCCTACCTCTACGAGGGCGACTTCACCTACGAACGCCGCTACCTCGAAGTCTACGAACAAAGCAACCGCGCCGTCATCGTGGCGGTCTACGACGGCGACTGGATGGTGGGCGCCGCCACGGCAGCACCACTCTCCGAACATGCGGATGCGTTTTCCGAGGCGTTCGACGGCACCACCATCAACATCGAAACCTGTTTCTACTGCGGGGAAAGCGTGCTTCTGCCACGCTTCCGCGGACAGGGCTATGGCCACGCCTTCTTTGATGCGCGCGAGGGGCACGCCAAGGCCAAAGGATACACGCAGATGTGCTTTGCCTCGATCGTGCGGCCACCGGATCACCCGCTAAAACCCGCCGCCTACCGCTCGCTTGAGCCGTTCTGGGAACGGCGCGGCTACACACGGATGCCCGGCGTGATCGCGCATTTCCCCTGGAAAGACATAGACCAGGCGGTCGAGACGGACAAACCCCTGCAGTTCTGGATCAAGGATCTCTAGCTCAGGTACACTGCCGCGCGGCACTGTCGCCATAGGCCTTCCAGCGCGTCCAGAACCGCTCATCCCCGGGACGATCCGATTGGCGCACAATCTGGGCCTGCTGCGGGTCGCTGAAAAACCCCGCACCCCGGCGCTGATCGCTCCCGGACAGGGATTGGTTGGCAACAGCCTGCACACATCCGCAGCGCGCGCGGCTGGCCTGACTGCGACCGCCACTGCGACAGGCGGAATAGATGGGCCCAGTGGCAAACAGCACGGCATTCTGCGGCACCGCCCGCGTGCTGGAATAGGAAGATCCGCCGCCACAGGCGCTCAGGCCCAGCATGGCCGCGCAGGCGAAAATAGTGGTCAAGACTTTCATGGTTCTGCTCGTCTCTGCCATGGCGGGTTGTCCCGCTCTGAATGTAACAAAGTATGGCGCATCGCGATTGCAAGGGCAATTCACGTTCCAGCGCGTGGGCAAAGCCCACCCGCGTCGCCCCGGCAGCGTATTTCGCAGAAATGCGCGAGAGGGGCCAGCGTGCGGCCCCACCACCCGTTTCCAAAGCATTCTAAAGAAAAACCCCGCCGACGCACGGGCCCTTGATTTGACCGAACTCATCCGTCTGGCTATGTCATCGGCAAAAGACCGGAGAGCAGACATGACCCGCACCCGCCTGATCCTGCTGGCAACCCTTGCCGCAACAGCCCTGACCGCCTGCGAAACAGCCAAAGGCTTCGGCCGCGACATCACCCGCGCCGCCGACGCGGTGGACCGGGCACTTTAAAGGGCCGCCGTAGGGCACGCATTCACTGCGCACGCTTCAACCGGGTCAAATGCACCCGTAGGGCGGAGTTCCACCCCGCCACCCCGATCAAACACCCTCAAGAACCGCTGTTCTCCGCACCCGGGCGCGGAATCAAGGCCGCAGGCCGCCGCGCCTCGACAGGCCCTCCCACGGCCTGTCGATTTGGCCGATCTTGCCGCTCCGGTGAAACGGAAGACGTACCTGGCAGCAATAAAGCGCTGACGAACAAAAGTCGCATCGACAGCCCATGGCCTGCCGATGCGCGGGAGTATCACCTAATTTACACCGTTTGGCGGGGTTTCACCCCGCCAAACCACATCTCAACACCGATGAACGCTATCTAAGCGTCATAAATCGGCGGCAATCTCGCCGCCTCGGGTTTTGGCTCTGCCGTGCCCATATCCGAAGTCCACCCGCGAAAATTCTCTAGCGTCAGATCACTCGGCCAATCCCCGAAGAAATGGCCAATAGCCAAACCCAGAGACCCAACAAGGCCAGCGCCAAATGCTGTACCTGCCGCCTTCAGCGCACTTTGCGTGAAGAGCCCATGAACCGTCTTCGCGCGGGCATCCCGCAAATCCGCTTCCAGCCGCGCAATCTTGGTGTTCAGGGTCTCAATGTCGTCCGCCAGCTTGCGAGCCTTCGTCTCGGCGCGTTCGGAACTTTTTACCGTCACCGCTATCCGCCGAAACAGCGCTGGCACATCCTCCAGATGCGCCAGCGCATCCGGCAAACAATTCGCCGGAGCCTCCTTTAAATACTGCGAAATCGCGCGCTCAAGGGTGTCCGCGGCACCTTCTGCGGCCAAGGCTGTCATGTCTGGGGAGGCCAGCAGACGTTGAACATGCTCCAACAGCTTTTTTCGTTGTAACTCCGGTACGTTGTCAGGACGATCGAACCGCCCTTTACGCTCGGCTTCGATCTGCCTGATCGCCGCCGCTACTTTTGCTACAGCATCTTCTCCCTCCCAAACCTCATTTGGAAGCTTCGCTACTTCAATCGCCAAATCCCAATCACGAAATGTGCCATCCCACATGCCACGATACCAATCCGCCCAGAACGCCCAATCCTGGCGGCTATAAAGGCTCTGCATAAACTGCCCGTGCGCGATGAACAGAGCCTCGGGCACATTGCTGCCACTCCACAACGGTAGATCGACCAAATGATCAGCAGTGAAAGCACTATCGATTTGCATCGCCAAGAATCCAGCTGCTTTCGGGACGAAACCCTGTGACTTTACGCGGTCGCGGTAACAGACGGCCACGATTGCTGAATTTGAATAACGCCCGCTAAACGCGGCTGAATTCGCCGAAAGGTGGGCGTCATAATCAATGGTTTCCACGGCGGATATGGCCGCACGCGCTGCTTCATTGGCGGCGGAGTGTGTGATGGATTCTGGTGAGAAAGAGATGTCAAAATTTGGTTCAGGGGATGGGACCGAATGCATTGCGGACTCCGCAGCGAACGCTGCAGATTCGGCGATTGTGCTGAACCGTTTCTGACCATGAGCCGAGCCAGTAATGGTGTATACGTAGGACGTGAGAGCTGCGCGCAGTGTAAGGAGCGTACGTAGTTCACGTAGCTTTCCCTCCAACAGTCCAACGCATCCGGCAACCCTAAGGGCGGCTCGACTGCCCAATGCACAGCGTTTTTCGCGACTTTGTGCTTCAAACCACGACGTAGCGGCATCCATGTCTGAAAAATCAACATCTGCCATCGTCACCCCACCTGCGACACCAACCCCATTGCCAAACCCCAAAAACCCTTACATATCCCAACCATGACACCGCTCAGCCATATCCGCAATTTCTCTATCGTCGCCCATATCGACCACGGGAAATCGACCCTTGCCGACCGCCTGATCCAGTCCACCAACACGGTGGCCGACCGGGACATGAAGGAACAGCTGCTCGACAGCATGGATATCGAGCGCGAGCGGGGCATCACGATCAAGGCCAACACGGTCCGCATCGACTACACCGCGCAGGATGGTGAGCACTACGTCCTCAACCTCATCGACACCCCCGGCCACGTGGACTTCGCCTACGAGGTCAGCCGGTCGATGCGCGCCGTTGAAGGCTCGCTTCTGGTCGTCGACAGCACCCAGGGGGTCGAGGCGCAGACACTCGCCAACGTCTACCAGGCCATCGACGCTGACCACGAAATCGTCCCCGTTTTCAACAAGATCGACCTGCCCGCCTCCGACATCGATCGCGTCGCCGAGCAGGTCGAGGATGTGATCGGCATCGACGCGAGCGGCGCCATCGCCGTCTCCGCCAAAACGGGCCAGGGCATCCAGGAAACGCTGGAATCCATCGTCACCCAACTCCCCGCACCAACGGGCGACCCCGACGCCGACCTCAAGGCCATGCTGGTCGACAGCTGGTACGACAGCTACCTCGGCGTCATCGTCCTCATCCGCGTCATCGACGGGCGGCTCAAGAAGGGGGAAAAGATCAAGTTCGTCTCGAACGGCACCATCCACCACGTCGACCGCGTCGGCGTCTTCCGCCCCGCCATGCAGAACGTGGACTCACTCGGCCCCGGCGAAATCGGCTTCCTCACGGCGTCGATCAAACAGGTCCGCGACACCCGCGTCGGTGACACGATCACCCATGAACGCAAGGAAGTCGAACCGCTCCCCGGCTTCAAACCCGCGCAACCGGTTGTCTTCTGCGGCCTCTTCCCCGTGGACTCCGCCGAATTCGAAGACCTCCGCGACGCCATCGACAAACTCGCCCTCAACGACGCCTCCTTCTCCTTCGAAATGGAAACCTCTGCCGCCCTCGGCTTCGGCTTCCGCTGCGGCTTCCTCGGGCTTCTGCACCTCGAAGTGATCCGCGACCGGATCGAGCGGGAATACGGCATCGAACTGATCACCACCGCGCCCTCGGTCATCTACCACGTCCACATGCGCGACGGCACGATGATGGAGCTGCACAACCCCGCCGACATGCCCGACCTCACCCATGTCGATCACCTCGAAGAGCCGCGGATCAAGGCGACCATCCTCGTCCCCGACGACTACCTCGGCGACGTACTGAAACTCTGCCAGGACCGCCGCGGGATACAAGAAGACCTCACCTACGCCGGCACCCGCGCCATGGTCGTCTATGACCTGCCGCTGAACGAGGTGGTGTTCGACTTCTACGACCGCCTGAAATCGGTGACCAAGGGCTATGCGTCCTTCGACTACCAACTGACGGGCTACCGCACGGACAACCTGGTGAAAATGTCGATCCTGGTGAATGACGAGCCTGTGGACGCCCTGTCGATCATGGTCCACCGCGACCGGGCAGAGATGCGCGGGCGTGCCATGGTCGAAAAGCTCAAAGACCTGATCCCCCGCCACATGTTCAAAATCCCGATCCAGGCGGCGATTGGGGGCAAAGTGATTGCGCGCGAGACGCTGTCAGCGATGCGCAAGGACGTGACGGCGAAATGCTACGGCGGGGACGCGACGCGGAAGCGGAAGCTGCTGGATAAGCAGAAGGCCGGGAAGAAGAAGATGCGTCAGTTTGGGAAGGTGGATATCCCGCAGGAGGCATTCATCAGCGCGTTGAAGATGGATGGGTAGTACCCAAGACAGATCGGTATTCGTCGTCGGGGCGGGTGCTAGTTACGAATTTGGTTTACCAGTCGGGACGTCGCTGCAAAGTGAGATTTCACACCTCACGCGAATGAACACTTCCAGTCGTACTATTCGCGCATACTCACACAACGGCAAGTTCTTAGATTTGCTTCCAGCCGCCACGGGTATGCAGCGATACACCACAGGTGAACTTGCCAAATTGGCACAAAAGGCAGACCATCTGTCAAAAGGTGTTCAACATGCGGCTTCTATTGATAACTATATACATGCACATCGCGAAGACCTGGAAATAGTGTCAATTGGAAAGCTTGCGATTTCACAATGTATCTTGAACGCCGAAAAGGAAAGTACTCTAGCACATGATGGTGAAAAATTCGGTTTTTCTTCGCCGAATATTCGTGACCGAACGCGCCCCGAAAACAGTTGGCTTGGGGTCTTGGTGAAATTCTTGTCTGCAGGAAAAAACTTCGAGGAGTTTTGCGATGCTCTTTCGACAATCACATTTGTTTGCTTCAACTACGATAGGTGTATCGAAAGATATTTCTTTGGAGTAGGATCACTCATCTATCCTCATGACCAGTTTAATTTTTCCCAACTTGACGCAGCGCTGAACGTAATCCATCCGTATGGTTCATTGGGAGCTTTGCAATATCAATCTGTTGGAGATACCGGCTTTGTAAAAGTAGATGATGATCATCTACTTTTACAAGCGTCTAGAAACATCAAGACATTTACTGAAGGAATGGATTCCAAGGCGCGGCAGGAAATCAGCACTGCCTTCGAAGGAGCCGACATAGCTATTTTTTTAGGCTACGGGTTCATCGCAACTAACGATGACTTTTTATTTGGAGCTGCTCCATTCGAGATTAAAAATGTTTTCGGAACTGTGTTTGGGGTTTCCCAAGAGCGTACTGCATTTATCGACCAAAAGTTGCGTCAGAACTGTATGATGTTGCAAAATCCACGCGGTGGATTGGTTCAAAGGGGTTCGCCAAACCTGCGTTCCGAAACATGCGCTGACCTGATGCAGCGCTTTTCCCATGTTTTTGAAGGAATAGGTCGAATCCAATAATTCTTTAGAGAAAGTAGGATGGGGTTTTATTTTCTGAACAAATGACGAAGTAAAACTCGCCTTACCCCACCAAATCCATACCCGCCCGAAACCGCGCATCCCAATGCACACTCGAATGCGCCCAATCCTCGGGCCGTTCCACAAACCCATGTTTCACCGGGTTCACCCAACAATACCGGACATGTGCGAGGTAATCGGCCTCATCCCGAATGTGATGCTCCCAGAACCGCCTCTGCCAAACCCCCGCATCCCCCTTCGCGATCTTGCTTGCCGAACGCCGTAGGGTGGGGTTCCACCCCACCGCATGTCCCAACCTTTTGGCATTGGTGGGTTGAAAACCCACCCTACCGGCATCGCGGATGTTGCGCGTAAACCGCGCTTTGATCGCCCCCCACCTTGTCGAAAAATCCCGATCCCCAACCGGCAACGTCCACACACAATGCAAATGGTCCGGCAAAACCACAAACGCATCAATGTGGAACGGCCGCTCCGCCTTCGTCACCCGCACCGCCGTGCGCAACGCATCAACCTCATCCACCAACATGCGACTTCCCCGGCGCGCCAACGCAACGGTGAAAAACACGCAACCCCCTGACACCTTCGGACGAACATAATTCGGCATCCCCCAACCCTGCCAAACCCATGGTTAACCAGCCATAAACGCCCAAGGATTTGACCGACATCAATGCACCCCGCCGCACCCCCCGGCACACTCCGCGCAACCTAACGAACCCGGAGGCCCCACATGCAGCGCTACATGCTGTTTCTTGTCCTGCACATCTTCATCGGCGCCACCATGGCGGGCACGGGCGTCATCGCCGCGCTGGTCATGGGCTTTGGCGCGGTCGGCCCGATCCTGATCGGTGCAGCCATCGGCTTCGTCGCCTCTTTCCCCGTCACGTGGCTTGTGGAAAAGAAGATCACCAGCCTGCGCTAAGCCGGTCACTCATCGTCTAGGTACATCGCCCGGATCTGCCGCGCCCGCTCATCGCGGGGATTGCGGCCGATCTGCTTGTCCTCCAGCACCTTGGTGCCCTGCGCGTCGCTGACCCCGACGGGAGGATACAGCCGCTCCAGCGTCGCCACCGGTTCTGACTGCCAGCGCATCCGCTCGGCAAAGGCAGCGGCGCGGCGGTCGTGGTCGATCTGCGCGCGGTGCCAGACCACCTCCGGGTTCACCCCGATGGCGCGTTGCAGGATCGCCTCGTCCCGCATGGGGATGATCACAGCGCGGTTCTTGCCGTGATAGGTCAGCCACAAATGGCCCAGATCCTCGTAGACGAATTTCAGTTCATTCCGCCCGCAGCGCTTGAGGTTGCTGAAAGAAATTTTGCGAATTTGCGTGGCCATGGTGTCGCACCTCTTTCTGGCGTTCCGAAAATGCGCAGTTTTCGGCCCAAAATGTGCAGTTCACCAAAAACGGCCCCAAATTGGCGATTTGGAGCCGTCCGAAAATGTGCGGTTTCAGGCCAAGACTTCGCAGTTTCGACCCTAGCGTCTCGTGCTAAGGCGGCTCTAAACGCACCGTCCGGTGCGCTCAGCCGATCTTAACTAGTGCCCGAACGCCGCATCCGGCATCCAGTCCGGTGCCCCTTGTCCGGCCCGCATATGCAGGCACGCGGTCCCGACCCGCTGAAAGTACGTAATATCAACGGGATACCAGCCCGCTTCCGGCACTTCGACCTGCACGGCGCGCGTTTCAAAGCACTTTTGCCGCCCGTCGAAATAGCCCACCGTCTGCCCGCCAACCTTGGCGTCGAGCCCATCATTTGTAAGAAAATCAATGGCATAGGTGCCGGGTGCGTCGAACTTCACATAGCCCGAAATCGCCGCCGCCACGTAATGCGCCCGCTTCGAGGTCAGCGTGTTGTCCCCATCCGCCGTATCCCGATAGTCGAGCCCCGCCAGCGCAGGCCCCGGCTCGCCCCGTTTCAATGCCCGCGTCGCCTGATTTAAGCTTTTAACATCAGGGGGATAGGCATATTTCACAGCTAATCCCGGCTTCAGCCCCGAAGGCTGCGGATCAGCCGGTGTCAGCGTCAAAGGCGCCGCCAAAGCCGCCGCCGCCCATACAAGTGCCGTCACGGCCAACCCGGCCGTCGTCAACATCTTCATCATGATCTCCCGTTGGTCCCGACCGCTTTTCCGCACGGCCGTTGAATCACCGAGAAGCTTAGAAGCCATCGCCGCCTGCTGACAACAGGGGCAGGGCTAAACGTCACGAAACATTGGCAAAACTACACGTTCCGGTAGAAAAGATAGCGATCAGGTGCAATGGTGTCCGGCCCGCAAATCTGCTCGAAGCCCACAAGCGGCTGTTGGGACAAGATCAGCCCACCGGGGGCCATGACCGCAGCGATCAACGGGCTCAGATGTTGCCCCTCCGCCACGTCCTTTTCCTTGATGCCGTAACCAAAGTCGTAATGGGCCAGAACCATCTTGCGGCCCTGTTCTGCAAGGCGTTTCAGCATCGGCTCGGCCTCACCTTCCAGAAAGTCCGCCTCGGGCGGCACGCAGCTTGGGTGGCACTTCAGAATACGGTCGATCACCCAGATGCGGCGGTCGGGCAGTTCCTGACGCAGATGGTCATACGTGCGCCCATTGCCAAGACCCATTTCTAGCACGTCGCCATCCATCTCCGCGATCTTTTCAGCAGCCCAGTTGATGCCGTCGATCTGCGCAGTCAGGCGGCGGCGCATGGATTCAAGTCTGCTCATTTCAAGTCGTCTCCATAGTCCAGGGCGTGGCACCCCCGGACAGCATTTCGTGTATGAACGCGCTGGTAAAAGCCCAGATCGTGGGGGTGTGAACCAGGTGGTGGGTCAAAAGGCCCAAAGGCTCTTCCGCGTCCTCTGTGCCGTGCCGCCGCGCCCGCAGATGGGCAACCGCGCTTTGAATCAACGTGTCCGGGTCCACAAGATCTCGTGTCCCTTTCCACCAGATCGGGTCGATATGGGTGTTGATCTGCGTCAAGCCGGGGACTGCTTCGGACCCCGTGCGCGCCCCGAATGTAGAGAGTACGGTGAAACCCTGCGCCACCAGATCCGGTAAAAGCGCATCTTGCACGCGGTTCCAAGGCGGCACGAACATGGGCCGCAGCGCAGCGCCGAACAGTGCCTGCATTGTCGCCAATCCGCGCGCGCTGTCGGTGGATAAATCCGGGCGTTCGGTCTGGAATTCGTTCTTCTTTTCGCCGGGACCGCTGTGGTCCTGATGTGCCCAGCCATGCACTACCGGGATCATTCCATGGGTGTCGGTGTAGCCCATCAATGCAGCGGACGCCCGCGCCGGAACAACCGCCAGATGAACGGCCACGCCTGTAGACCGCGAAACATCCGCCAGTTGATCCAGTGCCGCTGTCGGCTCTGTCGCGTCATCATCACGCCACCAGAAAGGGACGGCCACACCGTCCCGGCGGCACGCTGACAGCTCCTGCCGTAAGGGGGTCCAGTCAATATCCATCCGCCCTCCGCCGCTGTAGATCATGTACAATTTCAACAGTTTGCGCCGCGCCGTCCATACCGGCGGAGCGGCGCGGGCGCTCCGGGCCCGATGTGGCATCGGCAATCGCGCGCAGAAGGGTATCGCCGGTCAGGACTGCTTGCCGGATGACGGCGATGCCAGGCAGCTTGTCCAACGCCCCGGCACGCAAGGTCTGCTCAACCTCTCCGCCATCATCGAAGGGCACCAGCACAGCGCGCACGCCGGTTTGCAGAACGTCCAGCGCGGTGTTGTAGCCGCACATGGAGACTGAGACCCGTGCACCCATCAGCAGTTGACGAAAGTCCGGGCGCGGCCCTTCGACGGTGACATTGGCGGGGGCGTCTCGGGACAACGCACCGCGCCGCGCCGCATCGCCACCCACCAGCATGTGCCAGGATCGGGACGGGTCATGCCGCGCGGCATCAAGGGCTGCGTGAAACACCGCGTCGCCGACTGCGCCACCCCCGGCGCTGACGACAATATCACCAGTGATTTCAGTACCTTCCACAGGGGCAGGCGGGGCAACAAAGCCCGTGTAGTGCAGCTTGGCATTCAACGCTTGCCCTACGGGCCAACTGTCCTGCAAGGCGACAACATCTGCGTCCGAATGAACCAAAACGCCATCGTAAACGCTGGCGATCAGATCGTCTGCAAAGCTGACCTTTTCCGGCTTTGAGGGCGGGGCCAGGATGTCGCGGATGGATGACAGGATGAGCGGGGGTGTGGCCAGTGTCTTGGCGGCGGCAAGCACCGCCTGGAACTCGCGCTTCAGGGTCCGTCGTCCAAACGGGAACAGTTCCGTGATCAGCACATCGGGTGGAGTTGTTGCAATCTCGGCCACAAGTGCGTCTTCGCGCGCTTTGAGATACGAAGCATTCGCCGTCTCTTCGGCGTCGGTCAAAAGGTTGGAAAAATCCGTGCCGTCGGAGTGCAGAGACGGCAACTGCACGAGGTTGATCCCGGTCGTGTCGAAGTGCGGCACGGGCCGCCCACCGCTGACCACGGTCACCGCGTCTCCGGCAGCGGCAAAGGCGCGCCCGAGGGTCAGCGCGCGGGCGAGGTGCCCGGTGCCCAAGAGATGTGTGACGATGATCGTGACCTGCATCACCGCGCCTCCAACCGTTCGATGTCGGGGGCGAGGGTTAGTGTACCGCTCTGAATGTGCAGGATAAACAGGCGGTTGCGCTTGATGCGAAAGGGTGCGTCGCCCGCAAACGCCCACCCGGTGGCAAGGGCCAGTAAGACGCGCATCGTGCCGATATGGCAGATAGCGACCGTGTCCCGGTCCAGTGTGTCCAGCCACGGGGTCAGCCGCGCCCTCAAGGCGCTCGGCGGCTCGCCACCGGGCGGGCAGTAATCCCAGCCCCAATCCTTGATATGCCGGAAGCCGCTGTGCGGGTCCTTTGCCAGTTCTGCCCCCTGCTGGCCTTCAAACGTGCCCCAGTTCATCTCGATCAGGCTGGGTTCGATGCGTGGCGCGCGCCCCGCAACCAGCGTTGCCGTTTCAACAGCGCGGGCGAGGGGGCTCGACACCAGATCGGCGGACTGCCAGGCGGCAGGCAACTTGATTGCACCCAATTCGGCGCGGGCGGTGTCATCCAGCGGGATGTCACTGCGCCCCTGCAGCCGCCCCTCGCGGTTCCATGACGTGTGGCCGTGGCGCAGAAGGGCGAGCTTGATCATGTCGCGGCCTCAATGGCCGTGCGCAGGGCGTTGGCAGCCGCAGGCAACAAATGGTGCGCTTGCACTCTCGCCCGGGCATCCGCCGTTGCGGTGGCATGCAGGTCCGGTTTGGTCAGCAATTGCGTCAAACGTGTTGCCATGCCCGCGGGCCCGGCTGCGACATCAGTTTGTATCCCGGCCACCACGTCGCGCACGCCGGGCCGATTTTGCGCGACCACCGGCACACCCGCCGCCTGCGCCTCAAGATAGGCGTAGCCAAAGGCTTCGTTCACTCCGGGCCAGAACAGCAGGCAGGCCTGCGCATAGTGCTTTCGCAAAGCGTCGCTGGACAGGGCGCCAAGCATTCTGACCCGTGCACCAAAGGGTGCCATCAACTGCAAGACTTCGGCCTGTGCGGGGCCATCACCGGCGATGTCCAACTGCCAGTTGAGGTCCGTGTCAAGCAGGGCAAGGGCCTCAGCAATCAGCCGATAAGACGCCAGTTTGTCCCCGCTCCGCATCATGCCGACGCTCAGCATGGCCCCGCTGTGGTCCGACGGTGCGGGCAGCGTTTCAATCGGCAGGAAGGGGGGCAGGTGGGTCAGGACCTGTCCGTTAGGCGCATCGCGGCGCAGGGTTTCGGCGTCGCGTTGGGTGACGTAGAAAACCGTATGCGCGTGATCGCTGGCCGCTTCGGCAGCCATCGCGAATTTCGCCCAAGGGCCGGACAATCGCTTGCGGGCGCGGGTGCTTTCAATCTGGAGATAGGGGATTTCAAGCGCGCGCGTGACGGCAGGCCCAATCAGATCAGGGGCTTTGTAATAGTTGTGATAGGTCAGCCAGCAGCGCCAGCTGCCAGCCTCGGCCATGTCTAGAATGCGCGCGACCTCGGCCTCGGCCTGCCGCGACAGGTCCGCTTGGGCAGTACTGTCGCCCTGTCCGTCGTAGATGCGCAAACTGGATGGGGTGGCGACCGCGTATCCGGCATGCTCAAGCGCGCGGATCACGGCGCGCGCCATGGTCCTGTCGCCTGAGGGCACAGGGTGATCCGGTGCCTTCAGCGGGGCGTAGAATGCGACCGTCACGCAGACCCCATGACGGCACGTAGCCGCTTGGCCAGGTGGTTGATCCCGGGCTGCATGGTGAAGTCGGCGTGCAGGCGGGCGTGGGCGGCATCGGCCAGCCGTGGGCCGAGCGCCGGGTCGCTTGCCACTTGGGTCATGGCCGCTGCCAGTGCCGCAGGCGCATCATCGCTCAGCAGGCCATGGACACCGGTGTCGATGAATTCGGGAATGGCGGACACGGGCGTGCTGAGGATCGGGAGCTTCTGGCTCGCCGCCTCCATCAGCACGTTGGGCAGGCCATCGCGATCGCCGTCAGCGGCCACGCGACTGGGCAAGACAAAGAGGTCAGCCTCGCGCATTGCTGCGATCACCTCGGGCTGGTCGCAGGCCCCGCGCCACGTGATTCGCCCGGTCAGTCCCAACCGCGCGGCATGCGCCTCCATCTCGCGCTTCAGGCCGCCGCCGCCGATATGCTCCCAGTGCCAGTCCAGATCCTGCGGCAGTAGGGCCAGTGCCTCAAGCAGCCGGTCAAATCCCTTTTTCTCGACCAGACGACCGACAGAGACCATCCGGAACGGATCGCCAATGCCACGTGATGGGCGGTCAGGTGGATCAGGGAAACGGGAAAGGTCCAGCCCGTGATACACAAGGTCCACGGGCGTTCCAGATGACAGGTCGTTCAGATGCTCGGCGCCAAATGCGGTGCATGTCGCGCCGAAATGCGCGCCGGCCGTGTCCGGCGACAGCTTTTCGCGCAGCTCCCACTCAGGCGAGGTCCAGATGTCCTTGGCATGGGCCGAAAAGGACCACGGTACGCCGCGCAGCATGGCCGCATAGCGCGCGACCGAGGACGGCGTGTGCAGAAAGTGGGCATAGAGCGCTGCGGTGCCAGCGGGCAGTTCGCGAGCCATGACACAGGCCTGACCGAACCGACGCACGCGGTTGCGATTGCGGTCCCGCTTGAAGTCGCGCAGGAACTGCGCCAGCGCGGGCCAGAATGCGCGGTTGCCAAGTGCGGCCAAGACCCCGCGCAGGACGCGTGCGGGCTCTTGATGCAGGTACTCGGGCAGATAGTGCACGTGCGCCTGCAGGCGGTCATGCAGGGGATGCGTCTTGGTGTCTGTTGGATGGCGCAGCGACCAGATGGCAAAGTCGATGCCCGCCTCTTCCAACGCGACAAGCTCTTGGGCGATGAAGGTCTCGGACAGGCGTGGCCAGCCCTTGACCGCGATGGCCAGGCGAGGGGATGTGTGGGTCATTCTGCGGCGTCGGTCAGCGGTTGCTGCATCAGGGCCTGCGCGCGCGCGATCACGACCTCAAGCCCGTCCAGCAGTCCGTCGGCCCCGGCCTCGGACGGGCGTTTCTGGTTGGGCAGGGCGCGGATGGCCTCGACCATGGCGTTTGTCGTCAGACCTTCTCGGAACCGGTCGAGGTTGCGCACCAGGCCCAGCTCTTCGGCCCGGTGGGCCCGGATCCACTGTTCCAGTCGTGGGCGGGTGCGCGGCACGATGATGGCGCGGCTGTCGAAGGACAAAAGCTCGCAGAAGGTGTTGTAGCCCCCCATGCAGATCACGCCCTCTGCCGCGGCAAAGAGCGGCTCGATCTTGCTGTCAAAGCCGGTCGAGGTGACGCGGCCACCAAGGGCATCCACACGCGCCTCGAACCGTTCGCGCACTTCGCCGGTCAGGAAGGGCCCGTAGACAAGCACCGCGTGGGGGCCAAGGTCGGGATCCTGTTCATAGGCGGACAGGACAAGGTCAACCATCGCTGCCCCATCCCCGCCACCGCCGGGTGTGACAAGGATATAGGGCGTATCTGGCACCTCGGCCGCATCGACGATGCTGCGCCGCAAGTACCCTGTCCAGACAGTGCGCGCGCGCACCGCATCCGACAGGGGCAGGCCTTGCGTCGGGTCATAGACCGAGCGCATGCCATACACCCAGATCTCGTCATAAAACGTTTCCGCCGCCGCGACAGCACCCTTCCGATCCCACTCAGCGGCCAGCACATCGGGTTCGTCCAGCACATCGCGCAGGCCCAGCACAATCTTGGTCCGGCCATCGCGGCGCAGGCGAGCCAGCGTATCTGTCAGCTCACCACGAAAGCCGGTCGGCTCCTTGTCGACGATCAGCAGATCGGGTTCGTACTGTTCGATGGTCGAGGTGATCAGGGCAGAGCGCAGGGCGGTGGTCGCCTCGATATCCATGCCCTCGGTCTGGCTGGCATAGGTGCCGTCGGCCAGTTTCTTGACGCCAGGCAGGCGCACGTGGTCCACTGCAGGGGGAAAGGTGAACCGGCCCGCGACCGGGCTGCCGGTCAGGATGATGGCGTTTTCTGCCACGCCGGACTGGGTCAGGGCAGAGGCCAGCGCGCGACTGCGCCGCAAGTGGCCGAGCCCGAATGTATCGTGGCTATACAGCACGACGCGGCCCGTGCCGGTGCATCCCGACATCATCGCAGAGGTATTGGATTGGCCCATTGTCGTCGTCTTTTCCCATCCCAACGCAGACGATGCCATATCCTGCGCCCAGAGAATCCCTTTGGGCCGTATAGCACAGAGTATGCGTTCACCAAGATCACAACCAACACTTCGGGGTGCCTGACCCAAAAGCACGCTGGCGCTATCGTAAATATGGCGCAGTCTGTACCTTTTACAGGCCTGCCGTGCTCGCGCGCCTTCAACTCGGGGTAGGTGGCAATTGTCACGACCCACACAGTCGCGTAGCGTTCGTGCACTCAGGCAGTGCGACGGCATCGATTTATGAGACATTTCTATCTGCGAGCGCTCGCGCACCTTCTTCTGATCCTGGCGCTGACGGTCCCGTCTATGACAATGGCGCAGGGGCTTGGCAGCCTGCTACCCGGGGCTGCGTCATCAGAGAGCCAGACATCGGATCTGAATGACGCGATCGAAACCGCCGCTCAAAACGGTGTGAGTGTCATTGTGATCGACAGCGATGGCCGCGTGGTCGGGCAAAACGCCCCGTCCCCCGCACCAAACGCGGCACCCGGTGGTGGCTCCACGCTGATGACCATGCAGGACGACGCCGTCGCCTTTCGCGCGGTTCTCGTGGAACGGCTGTTGAACCTGCCTGTCGCGTTTAACGAGGTGGTGTTCATCCTGCGCGCCACCAGCCCGGACGGCACGATCTTTGCCTATGTGAAGGCGCTGCTCATCAGCATGGCCCTGTTTGCGGCCGGTATGGTCTTTGAATCACAGGTGTTCGGCAAGCGCATCGCCAAACAATTTGTCGTCGCGCGGATCGCGGACAAGCCCAATGGCTATGTCGAAAAGATGCCCTTTCTGGTCTTTCGCTTCCTTATGGGCGTGGTGGGCACGCTCGTATCCATGGCGGTGGCCTACATCCTTGGCGTTCTGATCTTTGGCCCGCTTGAGGATACAGCCATGCAGTTCACCGTTACGCTGATCAATATCGGGTATTTCCTGGCCCGTGTGGTCGCCGGGCTGTGGCGCATGATCCTGTCGCCCTACCTGCCGCAATACCGCATCCCGATGTTCGATGACTCTGATGCCCGCAAACTGCATCTTTGGTTGTCAGCCGTCACCGCGTTCGGATTTTTCGCCATCCTCTTTGGTGTGTGGATCGAGGAGCTGGGCCTGAACAACGAGGTCTATGTCTTTCTATTCTCGCTGCTCAGCCTGCTGGTGATGTTCCTGAATATCGCTCTGATTGCAGCGAACGGGAGTGCGATCACGGGCGCGATCCTGAACGGCAAGGCACCGGCCGAGGCGACCTGGGTTCTACGCACTCTGGCCAAGGTCTGGGCACCGCTGGCGATCATCTATTTCCTCTTTGCCTGGGGCGATCAGACCTACCATCTGGTGATCGGCGATCCGCTTGGCGTTCCGCTTCTTGCTGCCGCATGGGGGATCCTGACCACGATCCTTGTCGTCTACGGCGTCATCAACTTCTTTATCGAGCGCAGCTTTGCCCGCGCCCGGCAGGTGCGCGAACACAATATCGTGGCCGAGGTCGCGCCTCTCTCCGCACCCGATGCACCGGCTGTCGTCGCAAGCCCCCGGCTGACCACGTTCGAAGGGCTTGCGCAGCGGGTTGCGGGCATCCTCGCCTTTGTTGCGGGCATCTATGCCTTTGTCACGATCTGGAGCCCCGACACCGGAATGATGGGCGACAGCTGGTCCGACCGGTTTCTCGACATCATCGTGATCCTGTTTCTCGGCTACATCGCCTACAACGCCTTCCGCATCTGGATCGATGGCAAAATCCGCGAAGAACAAGGCGACGTGCAGGAGGCCGAGCTGGGCGACGAAGGGGGCGGGTCATCGGCTACGCGGCTCGCGACATTGCTGCCGCTGTTCCGCAATGTGGTCCTGATCGTCATCGTTCTGTCGATCCTTCTGATTGGCCTGATGGAGATGGGCGTGAATGTCGGCCCGCTCTTTGCCGGTGCGGGCATCGTGGGCGTCGCCATCGGCTTCGGCTCGCAATCGCTGGTGCGCGACATCTTTTCCGGCGCATTCTTTCTGTTCGACGACGCCTTCCGCAAGGGCGAGTATATCGACGTGGGCGGGGTCAAGGGCACGGTCGAAAACATCAGCGTCCGCAGCTTTCAGCTCCGCCACCACTTGGGCGCGCTGCATACCATCCCCTTCGGCGAAATCCAGGTGCTGACCAACTACTCCCGCGACTGGGTCATTATGAAGCTGCCCCTGCGCGTGACCTATGACACCGATGTCGAACAGGTCCGCAAACTGATCAAGAAGCTGGGCGTGGCCCTGCTGGATGACCCTGTGATCGGCGACAATTTCATTCAGCCGCTGAAGTCGCAAGGTGTGATCGAAATGCAGGACAGTGCGATGATCATCCGGGTGAAATTCATGACCAAGCCCGGCGATCAGTGGCTGGTGCGCAAGAAGGTCTATGAGGAGATTCGCGCGCTCTTTGAACGCGAAGGCATCAAGTTCGCCCACCGCGAGGTCACCGTGCGTCTGGCCGATGGCAAGGCGGCGGAGGATCTGACCGACGAAGACCGCAAGGCGGTCACCGCAGCGGCCCAAGCGTCCATCGAAGAGGAGTTGTTGGAAGAGGCCACCGAATTCGGAGACGACCGATAAAGCCTCTCGACACGGGCTGCGAAAGGGCATAGGCGCGCAGGCTTGGTGACTGCACCGCTTATCTACAGGACATATCCCTTGATCGCTCCCCTTCAGGCCGCGCTGACCGCCCGTGGCTACACCGACCTGACCCCCGTTCAAACCGCTGTCACCGATCCCGCCCTTGGTCACGCGGACCTGCTGGTCTCGGCCCAGACCGGATCGGGCAAGACCGTCGGGTTCGGGTTGGCCCTCGGGCCGACCTTGCTGGGGGACGAGCCGCTTTTTGAGATGGCGGCGGCACCGCTTGCCTTGGTGATCGCGCCGACGCGGGAACTGGCGTTGCAGGTCAAACGCGAACTGGGCTGGCTCTATGCCGAAACAGGTGCGGTCACGGCGTCCTGCGTTGGCGGCATGGACATGCGCGACGAACGGCGCGCACTGGCCCGTGGTGTCCATATCGTCGTGGCCACGCCCGGTCGGTTGCGCGATCATATCATGCGCGGCTCCATCGACCTGACGGCGATCCGCGGCGTGGTGCTGGATGAAGCGGACGAGATGCTGGACCTGGGCTTTCGCGAAGACCTGGAATTCATCCTTGGCGAATGTCCCGACACGCGGCGCACCCTGTTGTTCTCGGCCACTGTACCGGCCCAGATCGCGCGCTTGGCCCAGACCTATCAAAAAGATGCCGTGCGCGTCGCCACCACAACCGGCGAACGCCAGCACGCCGACATCACCTACCAGGCGATGATGGTCGCCAACCATGACGCCGAAAACGCCATCATCAACACTCTGCGCTATCATGAGGCACCCAATGCCATCGTGTTCTGCAACACCCGCGCCATGGTCAATCGCGTCACGACCCGGCTGTCGAACCGTGGTTTTCCCGTCGTGGCCCTGTCAGGCGAGTTGACGCAGTCCGAACGCACCAACGCGCTGCAGGCGATGCGCGATGGGCGTGCGCGGGTCTGTGTGGCGACGGATGTGGCGGCCCGTGGCATCGACCTGCCCAACCTCGATCTGGTGGTCCATGCCGAACTGCCCTCGAATTTCGAAACGCTGCTGCACCGCTCGGGCCGGACCGGACGGGCCGGTCGCAAGGGCACCAGCGCGCTGATCGTCACGCCCAAGGTGCGGTCCAAGGCCATGCGCGTGCTCAAGGGCGCGAAGCTGGAGGCCGACTGGATCGACGCCCCGTCCGCAGACGCCGTGCGCGCACAAGATGAGGCGCGGCTGCTCAGCGATCCGATGTGGACCGATCCCGTGACAGAGGCCGAGGCCGACATGGTCGCCAAGCTGGCCTCCAACTTTTCCGCCGAACAACTGGCTGCAGCACTGTTGCGCATCCACGGTCAGCGTCACTCGGCCCCTGAACATCTCTCTGATGTGACTGGCGAAAAGGCCCCCAAAACCCGCGCGCCATTCGGACCCAGCGTCTGGTTCTCGGTCACGGGCGGTCGCGATGACGGCATCGAGGTGCGCCGCCTGCTGCCGATCCTCTGCAACGCGGGCGACATCACCAAGGATGACATCGGCGCCATCCGCATCACCGACGACACTTCCTATGTGGAATTGAAAGCAGACAGCGCCGACGGTTTTGCGCAGGCCCTCGGCCCTGCGATGCAGATCGAGGGCGGCGCAACCGTGACCCGGCTCAAGGACGTGCCAGACGCCGCACGCCAACCCAAGCCTCGCTTCACCCCCAAGCCAAAGCAGCAGGGCAAGCGGGTATGGGACGAAAATCGCTCTGCTGCGCCGCGCCGCAAACCGAAACCCGATGCCGCCCCGGTCGAGTGGAACGACGACCCAACCCCGCGCCAGCGCAAACCTAAGCCCAACGCCAAACCCGCCGCACCCCGCAAACCCAAGGCCGAAACGCAGCTTGAAAAAGCAATCAAGGACGGCAGCGTCAAGGCCCCGAAAAAGCCGCGGCACAAGGCGGGTGGCAAGGGCAAGCCAACAGGCGCGCCCAAGGTTGGCAAGTACAACAGCAAGAAAAACAAGGCGCGCCGGGCGGCCGCTCAGGGCGGCACACAACCACCAAGGCGCAAATCGTAAGGCGAATCCTGATCCGCCCTAGTCGCTGTAGGGGTCCAGACTGTCGCGCAGCCCGTCGCCCAGGAAGTTGAACGCCAGCACGACGATGATGATCGGCAGCATCGGGATCGCCGTCCACGGGTAAATCTCGATGCTGGCGAGGTTCTGCGCGTCGTTCAGCATCACACCCCAGGACACAGCCGGCGCACGCAGTCCAAGGCCAAGAAAGCTCAGCGCCGTTTCTCCCAAGATCATCGCCGGGATCGATAGCGTGGCCGACGCAATCAGGTGCGACATGAAGTTCGGCAGCAGATGCCGCCGGATCACCCGACTGGGTTTCGCCCCCATCATCTCTGCCGCCCGCACATATTCCTCCTCTCTCAGCGAGAGGAATTTACTTCGGACCGCCCTGGCCAGTCCCGGCCAGTCGAGCAGGCCGAGGATGATACTAATTATGAAGAAGACGGACACCGGCCCCCAATTCGACGGCACCGCCGCCGATAAAGCAAGCCACAGCGGCAGTTCCGGCAAGGATCGCAAGATCTCAATCGCCCGGTTCACGACCCAATCGACCCAGCCGCCGAAATACCCGGCAATGGCCCCGAACCCGATGCCCAGGATAAAGGACACCGTAATCCCGATTAGACCCACGGTCAGCGACAGTTGCGCGCCGTAGGAGATGCGCGAAAACACATCCCGCCCCAGCCGGTCCGAGCCGAAGATGAACACCGTCGCGCCCTCGGGTGCGCAGAACAGGTGCCGGTCTGCCGGGATCAGGAAGAACAGCTTGTATTCCGTCCGCTTGCAGAAAAACTGCAATGGCATCGGGCGCGAGGTGTCGGTCTCGTACACCCACTGGAAATTTTCCAGATCGGCACTGCCCACCGTGGGGTAGACAAAGGGCCCAATGAACTCACCCTCATGCCAGAAATTGATGGCCTGCGGTGGGTGATACAGGTGATCGGCGCTGCGCTCGTTCGGCGTATAGGGCGAGATAAACCCGGCAAATGGGATCGCCATATAGGCCAGCAGCAGGAAGATGCCCGAGACCAAGGCCAGCTTGTGCTTGCGAAACTTGCGCCAGACCAGCAGCCAGCCGGGGGCATCCATGTCCTTGCGTTCGGGCGCGGACAGATCCACGTTTGGATCGTATGGCGCGTCGTCGATATAGCGACCGTCGGGCAGGGTGCTCATATTTCTATCCCTCCCGTGCGCCGTAGCGGATGCGTGGATCCAAAAGAACCAAGAGCAGGTCCGAGATCATCGTCCCGATCAGCGTGAGCAACGCCACGAACATGAGAACAAACGCCGCGAGGAACTGATCCTGCGACTTCAGCGCCGTCAACAGCGCGGGGCCAATGGTCTGCAAACCCAGCACAACGGAAACCAGCACCGACCCCGATACCATGGCAGGCAGCAGGTTGCCGATGTCGGCTACAAAGGGGTTAAAGGCCATGCGCAGCGGATACTTGGTCAGCAGCTTTGACGGGGCGAGGCCCTTGGCCATGCCCGTCTCGACATAGGGTTTCGATAGCTCGTCCAGCATGTTCGCACGCAGGCGCTGCATCATAGCGGCGGCTCCGGATGTGCCGATGACAAAGGTCGGTACGATCAGGTGGATCAGCACACTCTGCACCTTGGCCAGCGACATCGGCTCGCCCTCAAACTCTGGCGCCATCAGACCGCCGATGGGTAGGCCGAGATACTTGTGGCCATAGTAAAACAGGATCAGCGCCAGCAAAAAGTTCGGCGTCGCAAGGCCCAGATAGCCGACAAAAGCGGTGGTGTAATCCACCCACGTGGCCGACCGGGCTGCGGCCAGAACGCCAAGGGGTAGGGCGACCATGTAGACGAATAGAACGGCGGCCAGGTTCACCAGAACCGTTAACCACAGCGCGTCGCCCACGATGTCGGCCACGGGCGCATCAAATTCAAAGGACCAGCCGAAATCCCCCTGCAACAGCCCCGAAAACCCCTGCGGGCCGGGGGCGACGCCAACCCAGATCAGGTATTGTTCCCACAGCGGTCGGTCGAGCGCGTATTCGGTGCGCAGGAACTCGGCCTTGGCCACACCCTCGGCCTGACCGGTGGCACGCAGCTCTGCAATCTGGTTCGACAGGTAGTCGCCGGGCGGCAGGTTGATGATGATGAAGATCAGCATCGACACCACGATCAACGTCAAAATCATCGTCAGCAGCCGGTAAGCTGCATAGCGGATGAACATCATTCGCGCACCTGCGCGATCTGTTCACTGTCCGCGAAAAAGAATTCATCCACCCTGTGCACCCCGAAATGCGCGCCGGGGTCCCAGGCCCATTTGCCACGCTCGGGCACGTTGCGCAGGCGGTCCGACACGATGACGGGCTGGGGCGCTTCGCTCAGGATGCCGATGCCAAACTGGTTGTCAGCATGGATCTTGAGCATCTCGCGCCAGATACCGGCGCGCGCCTGCGGATCGTCTGTCTGCTGCCACGCCTTGCTCAGCGCCATTAAACGTTTGGCTGGCTCAAGATCCACAGGCTCACCCGCCGCACCGTGGGTTTGATAATACTGCCCCCATTTCGGCCAGGCAAAGAACACCTGGTCCGTGGGCGCAAGATAACTGGGGGGTGTGTTGGGCTGCGGCAACCCGTTGTCCCACCCAAACCAGACCGATGCCATGGTCACGCCGGAAAACACGCGATTGCGCAGGATGTCCCGATCAAGCGGACGCATGATAAGCTGAATGCCGATGTCCCTCCACGTGTCGGTGATAATGGCCAGCGCATTCTCGACCTCCTGCCGCTCGCCTGCGGTCTCGATCACGAACTCCATGGGCCGCCCATCGGGCAGCAGACGGATGCCTGCTGGCGTGCGCTTGTTCAAACCCATCTGGTCCAGCATCACATTGGCCGTATCCGGATCGTAGATCGCCCATTGGGTCAGGTTCGCGGGATCAAACAGCGGGCTTTGGGCGAGCGCGGTCATGCCACCCTCCTTGCCCAGCCCAAAGTAAAGCGCACGGTTGATCATGCGCCGGTCAATACCCAGCGACAGCGCCCGCCGGAACCGCGCATCGCGCATCACCTCGCGCCAGACCGGGTCGGCAAAGTTCAGGTTGGGATAGATTGCAATCTGGCTGGCCGCGCCATTGGACCAAAGATAGGTACGATAGGGCGCGCCATCCGCCTCGCCTTTCTTAAGGATCGAGGTGTCGCGGAAATCGAGACCGCGCGCCTGCAGATCGCTTTCACCCGCATTCGTCTTGGCCGCGACAAGGCCCGATCCCACAATGTCCATCTCGACCACGTCGATATAGGGCAGCTGCACACCCCGCGCATCGACGCGGTGAAAGAACGGGTTGCGCACAAACAGATGCCGCATCGCCGCCCCGGTCGAGGCGGGCTTCCACGGCTGCAATGTGGGCAGTTCGTGGTTGTCGAACTTGTACATATTGTCGAGCTTGTTGTGCAGCGGTGCCCAACCGCGCACCCGTTTCTTGTCGATCATCTCCTCCATCGCGTCCTTGGAATTGAAGGCAACGTGGAACTGCTTGAGGTAGTGCGACGGGCGGTAGATGAAGGGCGGGCTGGCCTGCGCCAGCGATTGCAGGAAATTCGGGTTCGGCCCCGGAAACTTGACTACGACAGTCACGTCATCGGGAAAGGTCATCGTGGCGATCTCGTCGCCCATGCGCATGACCTCGGGCGGGCCGTTCGGGCTCAGTTCCCGATTGTTGGCCACGTGATCCCACCAGTACTTAAAATCAGCCGAGGTAAAGGGCGCCCCATCTGACCACCGATGGCCGGGGCGCAGATGCAAAGTAAAGATGCGGCCCTCTTCCACCTCTACATCGCGCAGGATGTCGGGCTTCAGCTCGTAATTGTGGTCATAGCCCACCAGCCTTGCATAGCCATAGACGACCATCTGGCGCACGTCCTTGGTCCGGGTGACCATGGTGCGCAACGTGCCGCCCTGGGTGCCGAACCGTCGGCCCTTGGCCTCAAGATCGACAATCAGCGGCACGTCCGGAATGCGATCGGCGGCTGCGGGAATGATCCCTTTCTTCACCTCGGGCGCCCAAAACGCGCTCTCCTGCACAGGGGCGTCCGCCCAGACAGGTAGGGCCAGCAGACCGGCAAAGGCAGCGGCAATCACACGGTCAAACATGGCAGCGCACCTTGTGTCCGGGGTCGATCTGGATCAGGTCGGGGGCATCCACGCCCTCGAACCGGTACATGTCCGGCCAAGAGCTTGGCGATCCCGCACCACGGGCTACCTCGGCCAGATCAATGGGGCGGCGCACATCCGGTTCCGGCTGGGCCGCGATCAGGGCTTTCGTATAGGGGTGGCGCGGATTGTAGAACAAGGTCTCGGGCGGGGCCTGTTCGACCACGGCACCCTGCCGCATCACGGCCACCTCATCGGCGATACGGGCGACGACGGCCAGATCATGGCTGATGAACAGGTAACTCAATCCCATCCCGTCGCGAATACGCTCCAGCAGGCTCAGGATCTGCTCCTGCACCGACACGTCAAGCGCCGAGGTTGGCTCGTCACAGACCAGCAGCACCGGATCAAGGGTCAATGCGCGCGCAATGGACAGGCGCTGTCGCTGACCCCCGGAAAACGCATGCGGATAGCGGGCCAGCATATCCGGGTCGAGACCCACCCAGCGCAGCATTTCGGCCGCCTTGTCGCGGCGGGTGATCCGGTCACCGATGCGGTGAATTTCCATCGGCTCGACCAGCGCCTCCTGGACACGCATACGCGGTGACAGGGACGAATAGGGATCCTGAAACACCATCTGCGCCTGCCGTTGAAAGGCGACCTTCTCCGCCCGGCTCAGATCATTGATGCAGACCGGTTCCGCCCCCGGCTCGGCCCGAAACAGCACCTGTGAGCCTGCGTCCGGTACCTCGGCCCCCAGAGCAATACGGGCGCAGGTGGTCTTGCCCGACCCGCTTTCGCCCACCACAGCAAGCGTCTTGCCGCGCGGCAGCTTGAGGTTCACGTCGACACAGGCATGCACCTTCTTCTTCTCACGCCAGCCACCCGCGCGTACGAGGTACGTCTTGGACACACTGTTCAATTCCAGGATCAGATCGTCTTCGGGCAGCGGCTCGGCGGGCTTTGGGTCCTTCGGGATCATCGGCGCCGCGGCAAACAGCTTCTGGGTGTACCCATGCCCCGGCGCGCCCAGCACGGCAGGGGCGGGGCCACTCTCCATCACATGTCCCTTGTTCATCACGACCACGCTGTCGGCCATGTTTGCGACGACGCCCAGATCATGGGTCACGAGAATCATCGCCATGCCGGTGTCGCGCTGCAAATCCTTCATCAGACCCAGCACCTGTGCCTGTGTGGTCACGTCCAAAGCGGTCGTCGGTTCATCGGCGATCAGCAGGTCGGGTTTGGCCACGATGGCCATGGCGATCATGGCGCGCTGGCGCATGCCGCCCGACATCTCGAACGGATAGGCGCGAAAGGCGCGCTCGGGATCGGCAAAGCCCACACGCTCGAACGTCGCCAGCACATCGCGCTTGGCGTCTTCTGCGGACATATCGCGGTGCAGTGTCAGCACCTCGGACACCTGATTGCCGATACGGTGCAGCGGTGACAGGGACCGCATCGGCTCCTGAAAGATCATCGAGATGTGGTTGCCGCGAATGCCCCGGATCTCGCGCTGTGACAGTGTCAGAAGGTTTGCGCGCGCATCACCCGTGCCAAACATCACCTCGCCCTGCCGCAACTGCGCGGTCTTGGGCAGGATGCGCAGGACAGAGCGGCATGTCAGCGTCTTGCCCGATCCGCTCTCGCCAACCAGCGCGAGCGTCTCACCGCTTGAGACGGAAAAGTTGACCCCCGCCACGACCGGCGGCGCCGAGCCAAACCCGATCGACAGGTTCTTCACGTCCAGAAGCGGGGCCATTCAAGGTCCTTTGTTAGCGCGCACATGTTTCGTTCAGTCAAACCGATTCCACCCGTTACGTCCATACACGGGAAAGTCGCGGAAATGTGCTGTCGTTCGATCACTTTTTGCCCCATCTAGGGTAAAAGCAAAGGAAACGATCATGCAACAAAGCCGCCTTGACCTGTTTGTGGACCGCATGGTGTCCCAACGGGCCTGTCTGGATCACGCCGCAGGGGCCATTGCGGATATGGACGGTCCGGTCTTTGAGCTGGGGCTGGGCAACGGCCGTACATATCATCACATGCGCCATATCATGCCTGATCGGGACATCTATGTGTTCGAGCGCGCCATCGCCTCGCACCCCGACAGCACGCCGCCCGATGACATGGTCCTGTTGGGCGACGTCTTTGACACCCTACCGCAAGCCCTTGAGCGATTTGGGCGGGCGGCGGTGCTGATCCACGCCGATCTGGGCGGGCACAACCGGGAAAAGAACGACATCTTCGCGCGCAAGGTCTCGCCGGTGATCGAACCCTTGCTGGCCGTTGGTGGGCTGATGGTCTCATCCGACAAGATGTATTTCGATGCTCTGGTCGAACAGCCACTGCCGGAGGGCGCCGTGCCCGGGCGCTGCTTCATCTACCGGCGCGCGAACTGAGCGGGCGAACGGCCCGGACCAGATCGGCCCTTCGGGGAGGATTTTTTTGAAACAGGGAAGGGGCAGGGTTTTGCCACCTCGCGCCCAAGTGACGTTGCGGCGTTTTTTGAAATGCTTGCCCTTTTTCTGTGCACGCCTAGGCTGAACTCATGCCGGGTGGAGGACCCGCGCGCATCTGATTTCAGCGGAGGGACCATGAGCGACAAGATTGCCTATTCAAGAGAAGGCGACATCGCCATCCTCACGGTCCAGAACCCGCCGGTGAATGCGCTTAGCCAAGCCGTGCGGCAGGGACTGTCCGACGGCATGGACCGGGCCGAGGCCGATAATGGTGTGCGCGCCGTCCTGATCGTGGGCGAGGGCCGTGCGTTCTTTGCAGGCGCCGACATCACCGAGTTCGGCAAACCGCCGCTCGAGCCGCATTTGCCCGATCTCATCAACCGCATCGAAGCGTCACCTTTGATTGTCGTGGCCTCCATGCACGGCGTCAGCCTCGGTGGCGGGCTTGAGGTGGCGCTGGGCTGTCACTACCGCATCGCTGTCCCGTCTGCGAAAGTCGGCCTGCCCGAAGTTCATCTTGGCCTGCTGCCTGGCGCTGGCGGCACGCAACGCTTGCCGCGCCTGACCGGGGTCGAAGCGGGGCTGGATGTGATGACCACAGGGCGCCACATCGGCGCGGCCAAGGCGCATGAACTGGGCATCATCGACGTGATCGAAGATGGCGACCCAAAGGAAAACGGCATCGCCTATGCCCAGCGTCTGCTGGATGAAGGGGCCCCGCGCCGTCCGGTGTCCGAGATGCCCCCGCCCGCGCCCATAGACTGGGATGCAGCGTTCGAGGCGATCCTTGCCAAGGGCCGCGGCCAGATTGCCCCTGCGTGGTGCGTGCGGGCCGTTCAGGCGTCGGTCGAGAAACCCTTTGACGAGGGGCTGAAAGCCGAGCGCCAGATTTTCTATGACCTCATGCAGACCGACCAGCGGCAGGGCATGATCCACGCCTTCTTCTCCGAACGCGCCGTCGGCAACCTGCCGGAGCTGAAGGGCGTCAAACCCCGCGGCCTCCAGCACATCGGCGTCATCGGCGGCGGCACCATGGGGGCAGGCATAGCCACCGCGGCGCTGCTCGCGGGCCTCGAAGTCACCTTGCTGGAGATGAGTGCCGAGGCCGGCCAAGCCGCCCGCGACCGGATCGAACGCAACCTGTCGGGCGCCGTCAAACGCGGCAAGATCACCCCGAACCAGCACGACCAGATCCTGACCCATACGCTGGTGGTGGTCACGAATTACGACAAACTCAGCGACGTCGATCTGGTGATTGAGGCGGTCTTCGAAGACATGGACGTCAAGAAAAAGGTCTTCGCCGAACTGGACCGCGTGTGCAAACCCGGCGCGATCCTGGCCTCCAACACTTCCTATCTCGACATCGACAAGATCGCCGCGACCACCTCGCGCCCCTCGGATGTGCTGGGCCTGCACTTCTTTTCCCCCGCCCACGTGATGAAGCTGCTGGAAATCGTCGTCGGCGACAAAACCGCGCCCGAGGTCACAGCCACCGGCTTTGCGCTGGGCAAGATGCTTGGCAAGATCAGCGTCCGCGCGGGCGTCTGCGACGGCTTCATCGGCAACCGCATCCTCGCCACGTACCGCACTGCGGCCGACCAGATGATCCTCGACGGTGCATCGCCCTATGACATCGACGCAGCGCTCGAAGACTTCGGCTTCGCCATGGGCCCCTTCGCCGTGGCCGACCTCGCGGGCCTCGACATCGGCTGGGCCGTGCGCAAACGCAAACGGGCCGAGGGTAATGCCCCCAAACGCGATGCCACCTACGCGGACAAGCTCTGCGAAGACGGCCATTTCGGTCAGAAAACGGGCAAGGGCTACTACGACTACGCGGGCGGCCTCAAAACCCGCGTCCCCAACCCCGACGTGCTGCCCATGATCGACGCCGACCGCGCGCGGCTGGGCATCACACCCCGCAGCTTCACGCATGAGGAAATCGTGCGCCGCTACATGGCGGCCATGGTGAACGAGAGCGCCAAGGTCGTGGGTGAAGGCATCGCCCGCCGCCCCCTCGACGTCGATATGACCCTGCTTTTCGGCTACGGCTTCCCGCGCTACCGGGGCGGCCCGCTCAAATGGGCGGACATCGTAGGGCTCGAAGACCTGCTAAAAGACATCAAATCCTACGCCGCCGAAGACCCCGAGTTCTGGGAACCCGCGCCCTTGCTCGAACAACTGGTGGCAGACAACAAAACCTTCGATGACCTGAACAAAAAGGGCTGAGATATGGACCTGAGCTATTCCCCCGACGAACAAGCGTTTCAAGCCGAAGTGCGCCAATTCCTGGCCGACGAACTCCCCGCGGAGATCGCGGAAAAGGTCCGGCTGGATACGGACCTGACCAAAGATGACATGGACCGCTGGCACACCATCCTGAACAACCGCGGCTGGCTCGCCCAGAATTGGCCCAAAGCCTTCGACGGCGCCGAATGGTCTGCTGTCCAGCGCCACATCTACGACACCGAAGCCGCCGACGCCAACGCCCCCCGCATCGTCCCCTTTGGCCTGTCGATGCTCGGCCCCGTCCTGCAAAAATTCGGCTCGAAAGAGCAACAGGACCACTGGCTGCCCCGTATCCTCGACGGGCGCGACTGGTGGTGCCAGGGCTATTCCGAACCCGGCGCAGGCTCTGATCTGGCCTCGCTGAAAACCAAGGCGGTCCGCGACGGTGACCATTACATCGTCAACGGGCAAAAGACGTGGACGACCCTTGGCCAGTTCGCCAATATGATCTTCTGCCTCGTGCGTACGGATCCGGATGCAAAGCAGCAGGAGGGGATCAGTTTTCTCCTGATCGACATGGACACCCCCGGCGTTGAAGTACGCCCCATCATCCTGCTCGACGGCACGCACGAGGTGAACGAGGTCTGGTTTACGGACGTCAAAGTCCCCGTCGAAAACCTCGTGGGCGAAGAAAACAAGGGCTGGACCTACGCCAAGTACCTGCTCACCCACGAACGCACCGGGCTGGGTGGTGTCGGCTTCTCGCAAGCCGCCCTCAAAACCGTCAAACGCATCGCAAAGGCCGCCAATCACAACGGCAAACCGCTGATCGAAAGCCCGCATTTCGCCGCGCGCGTGGCGCAGGTGGAGATTGACCTGCGCGCCATGGCGACCACCAACCTGCGTATCATCTCGCAAGCCGCAGCGGGCGAAGCACCGGGGTTGGAAGCCTCCATGCTCAAGGTCAAAGGATCGATTATCCGGCAGGAAATCAATGACCTCGCGCGCCGTGCTGTTGGCCCCTACGCTATGCCCTTCGCCTCCGAAGCGGTCGAAGGGGCGAACGACCGCATCCCCGATCCGCTCGACGCAGGCCCCGTCGCGGGCCAGTATTTCAACAACCGCAAGCTCTCGATCTTCGGGGGCTCCAACGAAATCCAGCGCGGCATCATCGCCAAAGTAACCATGAGCGGAGGCGCCTAATGGACTTCAACCTCACCGAAGAACGGCAGATGCTGCAGGATACGCTGCGGCGTTACCTGCGCGAGCAGTACGGCACCGAACGGCGCAACAAGATCCTGGAATCGGAAACAGGTTTCTCGCCCGAAATTTGGACCGAACTCGCAGAACTCGGCGTCCTCGGCGCGCTGTTCACCGAAGACCAAGGCGGCTTCGGCGGCGCAGGCTTCGACATCACCGTGGTGTTCGAGGAACTGGGCCGCGCGGGCGTGGTCGAACCCGTGCTCGACAGTGCGCTCCTCGGCGGTCGCCTCCTCGCGGCGGCTGGAAAGTCGGACCTGGTTGAACAGGTCATCGGCGGTGCCCTGCACCTCGCCGTCGCCCACGGTGAGCCAGACAGCCGCTATGACCTCGACCACGTGAACACGACTGCCTCCGACAACACGCTCACAGGCCGCAAGGCCGTCGTTATGAATGCCGAAGCCGCCGACCACCTAATCGTCTCGGCCAAAGACGGCGACACCATCACGCTCTACCTCGTGGACAAGGGCGCGACGGGTCTCGACATCCAAGGCTACCCGCTCCTCGCCGGAGGCCGCGCCGCCGAAGTCACGCTCGACAACACACCCGGCGACCCGCTGGGCCTGACGCTCGCAGACTTTGAGGCCGCAAACCGTCTCGCCCTCATCGCCCAATGCGCCGAGGCGCTCGGCGCCATGGAAACGGCCACCGCGTTGACCAAGGACTACCTGATGACGCGCAAGCAATTCGGGCGGCCCATCGGCACCTTCCAGGCACTCGCACACCGCATGTCCGACCTGCTGATCGAGCTGGAACAGGCGCGTTCCGCCGTCATCAACGCCGCTGGCTACGCGACGGACCAGGATGCCGACCTGCACCTCTCCGCCTCCAAAAACCTGATCGGTCGCATCGGTCGTCTCGTGGCTGAGGAAGCGATCCAGATGCACGGCGGCATCGCCATGACGCGGGAATACGAACTTGCGCATATCGCCAAGCGCATCGTCATGGCCGACCACCGCTTTGGCGACACGGACTATCACCTGGAGCGGTTCATTGCCCTCTCTGCCGCCTGACGGGCCGGGGATCATCCGCGATGAAACCGGGGCACAAACACTGCTCGGCTACGTCGTGGATATCCGCGAGGCAGACGGCGTGTCGCGCTGCTGGCTCGACATCCGCGCGCAACACGGCAACCGCCACGGCGGTCTGCATGGCGGCATCATGTCTGCGATGCTCGACAACGCGATGGGCTTTGCGGCCGCGCGCACCGGCGAGAATGATGGCAGCACCAAGGTTACAACGCTCACCATGACCACCAACTACCTCGCCCCCGCAAGCACCGGCGTGGTGGTCGCCACAGGCGAGGTTGCGGGTGGAGGCCGTAGCACCATCTTCACCGAAGGGCGGCTGGAAGACGAAAACGGCACCGTCTTCGCCACCGCGACAGGCGTCTACAAACGGGTCAGAGGTGCCTAGCGTCTACGACCTTCTCGCCCATCAAGTGGCGACACGGCCCGACGCACTGGCCTTGGAAGATGTGACCGGCGCGCGCCTTACTTATGCAGACCTAAGCACTGCCGCTGATGAAATTGCGGAAGTCTTGAAAGCCAAAGGCATTACCCAAGGCGACCGCGTCATGATCGTCTCCGAAAACTGCGCCGCCAAGGTCGCGGCCCTCTTCGCCACATGGCTCATCAGGGCCATCGCAGTACCCGTGAATGCGCGCCAAACTGCGGCTGAAATCGCCCGCGTCGATGCCCATGCCGAGCCCAAAGCAGTGTTCTTCACCACACAGGTCTCGCCCGATGCGGCAAAGTACAGCATCACCGCACAGAAAAAAATCGCAGATTTAGACGCCAGCACCATATCCGGCGGATGGGGCGAGCTTACCCTACACTGTCCCCGCGGGGACAGTTTTGCCGGGGACAGCGACGTCGCCGTCCTTCTCTACACCACCGGCACCACGGGCGATCCCAAGGGCGTCATGCTCACCCACGACAACGTTCGCTTCGGCGGCAAGACCAGCGCCGAACTCCGCGGCATGACGCATGACGACCTCATCTACGGCGTCCTCCCCACCACCCACGTCTTCGGCCTCTGCTCTGTCGTCGTCGCCGCCATCCACGCAGGCGCCCCCGTCCGCCTGATCCCCCGCTTCGTGGTTGCAGACGTCTTCGATGCCCTGCGCGACGGCATCACCCTGTTCTCTGCCGTCCCTCAAATGCACGCGCTCCTCATGGCCCACGCCAAGGCACTCGGCCAATCGTCGCTCGGCTCCAAAACCCTCCGCTACGTCTCATCCGGCGCCGCCCCGCTCGACCCCACCTGGAAGCGTGAGACCGAGGCCTTCTATGGCGTCGCGATCCAGAACGGCTATGGCATGACCGAGAGCACAGCCGGAACCGCGGCCACCCGCAATGTTATTGGCGATCCCGACACATCCGTGGGTCCGGCACTGCCGGGTATCGAGATCGACATTGATGACGAAGTGCCCGGCGGCGAGGTGCTGACGCGCGGGCCGCATGTGATGAAGGGGTACTTTCGCAATCCCGCCGAGACGGCAAAGGTTCTGGGCCAAGATGGATGGTTGCGCACGGGTGATCTTGGAGAGATTGATGCCGAAGGCAAGCTGCACATTCTCGGGCGGGCCAAGGAGCTCATCATCCACGGCGGGTTCAATGTGTTCCCGCCTGAAGTCGAAGCTGCGTTGAACGACCATCCGGATGTGATCCAGGCGGCGGTTGTTGGTCGGTCAAATGGCGGGGATGAAGAAGTGCTGGCCTTCGTGCAGGTGCCTCAGGATGGCGGGCCGTCCGAGGAAGATTTGCGCGCGTTCGTCAGGGATCGTCTGGCGGGGTACAAGCGACCGGCGCGCTACGTGCTTTCCACCTCATTGCCTGCGGCGCCCACTGGCAAGATCCTCAAGCACAAGCTGATCGAAACCTTCGCGAATCAATTGGACTAGGGCGCCGGAAAACGACACGTTTTCCGGTCCGCTTTCCGTGTCGGAAAGCGGTTACGTCCAGACCCCTTCGGCTGCCGCCCGGATGTTGCGGATGTTCTCGCCGTACGGATCGGGATGGTCAACCGAGCCACCCTTGAACACCGCCGAGCCTGCCACCAAGACGTCCGCACCAGCCTTGGCCACTAGGGGCGCTGTGTTCGGATCTACACCGCCGTCGATTTCGATATGGATCGGGCGGTCTCCGATCATATCGCGCAGGGCCGCGATCTTTGATGTCACGTCGATAAACTTCTGACCGCCGAAGCCGGGGTTGACGGTCATCACGCAAATGAGGTCAACCATGTCCATCAACTCTTCGACGGCAGCGGCTGGCGTGCCGGGGTTCAGCGCGACGCCCGCCTTCATGCCCGCGCCGCGGATGGCTTGCAGGGTGCGGTGGATGTGTGGGCCAGCCTCGACATGGGCTGTCAGCACGTCCGCACCGGCATCGGCAAAGGCTTGAATGTACGGATCGACGGGAGTGATCATCAGGTGGACGTCCATGACGCCCTTGATATGCGGGCGGATCGCCGCGCAGGTGGCGGGGCCGAAGGTGATGTTGGGCACGAAATGGCCGTCCATGACATCCACGTGGATCCAGTCGGCACCTTGCGCTTCGACGGCGGCGCATTCGGCGCCGAAATTGGCGAAGTCGGCGGCGAGGATGGAGGGGGCGATCTTGATCGAGCGGTCGAAGGTCATGGTAGCCTCATTGTGCGGTTGGACGCGATATATCGGGCCGGCGGCTGTGTGGAAAGGGGCCCTTCGGGGAGGATTTTTTAAAACAGGGAATTCGGACGTGGTGCCAGCTTTCTGAGGAACAGAGGAAGAAAGAGTGCCGCATTCTGAGGGGCGTACATCATAATTAGTTTGACAAGTGAATTAAACATCAGCCATGGTGGCGGTCTAGGGAGGACATCGATGTATCTCGGACTTGATCTGGGCACGTCGGGTGTGAAAGCGATGCTTGTCGATGCGGACGGGCGCGCTGTTGGCAGTGCCGACGCCACCTATGACGTGTCGAACCCGGCTGCGGGCTGGAGTGAGCAGGACCCTGACGATTGGGTCGTGGGCATCACGGCTGCGCTGTCTGAACTGCGCGCTACGCATCCGCATGCGTATGGCGCTGTGCGAGCGTTGTCCTTTTCCGGGCACATGCACGGCGCGGTCATGGTGGGTGCGGCAGGCACGGTTTTGCGCCCGTGCATTCTGTGGAACGACACGCGCAGCCACGCGGAGGCGGCTCAGATGGATGCCGACCCCGTCGCGCGCGCCATCAGTGGCAACATCGTATTCCCGGGCTTCACTGCGCCCAAGCTGGCTTGGGTCGCCAAGAGCGAGCCGGACGTCTTTGGCCGAGTGGCGCGGGTCATGCTGCCAAAGGACTACCTACTATGGTGGCTGACGGGCCGCTATGCGACCGAGATGTCGGATGCGGCGGGCACAGCTTGGCTGGATGTCGGCGCGCGGGCATGGTCGGACGATTTGTTGGTACTGGGTGGCATGTCACGTGACCAGATGCCTGACCTGCTGGAAGGCACGGACGTGGTGGGCGAGGTGCAGACTGCCCGCGCTGATCTGGGCCTGCCTGCGGGCTGCAAGGTGGTTGCGGGTGGCGCGGACAATGCCGTTGCCGCCTGTGGTGTGGGCGCCTTGGGTGAGGGCGACGGTTTTGTTTCGCTTGGCACGTCGGGTGTCGTGCTGGCGGGCCGGGGCAGTTACGCGCCCGACGCCGACAGCGCGGTGCACACGTTTTGCCATGCCGTACCCGGACGCTGGTATCAAATGGGGGTCGTGCTGGCTGCAACGGACAGCCTGAATTGGCTGAGCCGGGTGACCGGGCAAAGCGCTGCTGCGCTCTCGGGCGCTTTGGGCGACAACCCGACAGCACCCGGCCCGGTAAAATTCTACCCCTACCTGTCCGGCGAACGCACACCGCATAACGATGCGCAGGTACGGGGCGGGCTCACTGGGCTCGACATCGCATCGGGCCCTACGGACCTCACCCATGCCGTGATGACCGGCGTCAGTTTCGCCCTACGCGACAGTTTCGAAGCGCTGAAAGCCACCGGTGCGCAACTCCCCTCGGCCCTCGCCATCGGCGGGGGGGGCCG
>NZ_JWLL01000009.1 GCF_000814025.1 Tateyamaria sp. ANG-S1
AAAGCCCCCCGCCGTTACCCAGCGCAGCACACGTTCAATGATCGGGTTCCGGGCCAGCGCGCGACCCAGACCACCGGCGGTCATGCCCACGCCTGACTTCACGATGAAGCCCAACACCGCAATTGTGCCGCCGTAGATCAGGAATTGCGGCAGGATCGGCTGTGCCGGGTCCACGAACTGCGGAATGAACGCGAGGATAAACAGGATAACCGACGGGTTCGACACGTTCACGATCAATCCGTCACGAAAGGCGCGCGACGGGCGCACGGGCCGCGTGTTCTCACCGACAAGCGGCGACATCAGCGTCTTGATCGCCAGATAGAGCAGATAGGCGACGCCAACCCAGCGCACCACGCCAAAGACCCAAGGGGCCGCAGACACCAGCGCGCCCAGGCCCACCCCGGCGAGCCCAGCATTGATAACGGCCCCGCTCGCAATCCCGGCAGAGGCGGCGACTGCTGGCCCCTTCCCGCCCCGCAAGCCTTGGGCCATGGCAAACAGCATGTCCGGCCCCGGCGTCAGGACCAGCGCAAACGCGGCGGGCAAAAAGGTAAGATAGACAATCGGGTCAATCATGTCCCGCCCCGCAAATGCGCCTGCAGGCTCAACAAATCGGCCCAAGCGTCACGCTTTGCCGCCGGATTGCGCAACAGGTAGGCCGGGTGGAACATGGGCAGCGCAGGCTTGCCGCGCGCTTCGGTCCAGTTGCCACGCAGACGGGTGATGCCACGCTTGCCCAGCAGCGCCTGACAGGAATGGTTGCCGACGACCACCAGTACGTCCGGGTTGGCAAGTTCGATGTGACGATGCAGGAACGGTTGCATCATGGCGACCTCATCTGGCTTGGGATCGCGGTTCTGCGGCGGACGCCAGGGCAGCACGTTGGTGATGTAGACAGTTTCGTCCCGGCTCATGTTGATCGCGGCCAGCATCTTGTCCAGAAGCTGCCCGGCGCGACCGACAAAGGGCTTGCCTTGCATGTCCTCATCCCGACCGGGGGCCTCACCCACGATCATCACGCGGGCACCGGGCACACCATCGGAGAAGACAAGATTGCGCGCACCCTTCTTCAACTCGCAATGTTCATAGGCAGCCAAAGCCGCGCGCAGACCTTCCAGATCCTGCGCAGCACGCGCCGCCTCTTGCGCGACAGTCACCGGATCGACACTGGCCTGCAAAACAGGTGCGGGTGCAGGCTGTGCAGCAGGTTTGGGCTTCTGCACAGATGCAGGCACGGCATACCGATCCACGGGCGCATCCGCGATGCACTCGTCCGCGCCCAGCTCAATCTGCCAGGCCAAGGCCGCAAGGGCGCTGTGATATTCCGCCGATTCCATGAACCCACACTATGCCGCAAACGGGGGAACAGGAATGCCCCTTCATTGTTCTTCAAATATGCAAATCCGACGGCTTGCCGCCTCGCCTGCGCGCCGCATATAAGCGCCCAAACGCGGCGCCGAATACCGCACGGAGAGTCCATGACATTCACCCACCGCCACCTGCTGGGCATCGAACACCTCCGCCCCGAAGAGATCGTGACACTTCTGGACCTTGCCGAGGACTACGTCGCCCTCAACCGCGCCCCCGACAAGCACAAGGATGCGCTGGCGGGGCTGACGCAAATCAACATGTTCTTCGAAAACTCCACGCGCACGCAGGCCAGTTTCGAACTGGCGGGCAAACGGTTGGGCGCGGACGTGATGAACATGGCGATGCAGGCCTCGTCGATCTCCAAGGGCGAGACGCTGATCGACACCGCCATGACGCTCAACGCCATGCATCCCGACCTGCTGGTGGTGCGGCACCCGCATTCCGGTGCCGTGGACCTGCTGGCGCAGAAGGTGAATTGCGCCGTGCTGAACGCAGGCGACGGACGGCATGAACACCCCACGCAGGCGCTTCTGGATGCACTGACAATTCGTCGGGCCAAGGGGCGGCTGCACCGGCTGTCCATCGCCATCTGCGGCGACATCGCGCACAGCCGGGTGGCGCGGTCGAACATCATTCTGCTGGGCAAGATGGAAAACCGCATTCGGCTGATCGGCCCTCCCACGCTGATGCCGTCGGGCATCTCGGAGTTTGGCGTCGAAATCTATGACGACATGGCCGAAGGACTGAAAGACGTCGATGTGGTGATGATGCTCCGCTTGCAGAAAGAGCGCATGGATGGCGGATTTATCCCCAGCGAACGTGAGTATTACCACCGTTTTGGCTTGGATGCGGAAAAGTTATCCCATGCCAAGCCCGACGCCATCGTCATGCACCCCGGCCCGATGAACCGGGGCGTGGAAATCGACGGAACGCTGGCTGACGACATTAACCGGTCGGTCATTCAGGAACAGGTTGAAATGGGCGTTGCCGTGCGCATGGCGGCGATGGACCTGCTGGCACGCAATCTGGCCGCCGTGCGGGGGGCTGCATGACTGACACCCTGACCGTTCCCGCACACGAACGCGGCGTGATCCGTGTTTTCGCCTTGTCCATGACGGACAAGGAAGCGCAAGTACTCAAGGACGACCCCGCCGCCCTGAACGACGCGCTCGGCACGGGTGTGAACGCGGATCAGGTTGAGGTCTTTCCCGTCTCCGACCTCGAAGGCATCGGGCTGGTGGGTTACCTGGTTGAAGGCAACGCAGTGCCGATGGAACAACTCGGCCCCGACCGGTCCAAGCTGGAAAAACTGGGCGGCTGGGTGCTGATCGTGTTCTCGCTGGCGTTTGAGGATCGCGCTGCCACCCTGCGCCCCGCCTCTTCGCTGACGCTCATCGGCACATATGGCGAGTTGCGCACCGATTGGAGTGCGGCGGAAAAGATCGAGACCGACAGCGCCAAACCCTACTCTGCCCCGCCAGAGACAGTGAAGAAGAAGCCCTCGGATGCCGCCATGTCGGGCCGCATCGCGATGGTGGCCCTGATCGTGTTGGGCTTGTTGACTTACCTCATGATCTGGATCGGCGGATGACGGATATCCTCTTTGAACATGCCAAGCTGCTGGACCCCGAAGGATCGGTCACAACCGGCGCGCTTGGAGTAACCGATGGCCGGATCAGCGCGATCATCACGGATGACAGCCCGCGCCCCGAGGCCAGACAGGTCATCGCCTGCAACCGCAAGCACCTCGCCCCCGGCATTGTCGACATCGGGGTCAAGGTGTGCGAGCCCGGCGAGCGGCACAAGGAAAGCTTCGGTTCCGCCGGTCTTGCGGCAGCCGCGGGCGGGGTCACGACCATGGTCACCCGCCCCGACACCGATCCCGCGATCGACAATCCCGAGACGCTGGAATTCGTGATCCGCCGCGCGCGGGAGGCGGCCCCCGTCAACGTCCTGCCCATGGCCGCGCTGACCAAGGGGCGGCAAGGGCGCGAGATGACCGAGATCGGGTTCCTTCTGGACGCAGGTGCCGTGGCCTTCACCGATTGCGACCGGGTGGTGACGGACAGCAAGGTCTTTGCCCGAGCGCTATCCTATGCCCGCAGCCTTGGCGCGCTGGTGCTGGGGCATCCGCAGGACCCCGGCCTCAGCGCAGGGGCGGCGGCCACCTCAGGCAAATTCGCCTCGCTCCGTGGCCTGCCTGCCGTGTCGCCCATGGCGGAACGCATGGGCCTCGACCGGGACATTGCGATGGTCGAAATGACGGGCGCGCGCTACCATGCCGACCAGATCACTGCCGCCCGCGCCCTGCCCCCGCTGGAACGGGCCAAGGGCAACGGGTTCGACGTGACGGCAGGCACCTCGATCCACCACCTGACGCTGAACGCGCTGGACGTGGCCGACTACCGCACCTTCTTCAAGATCAAGCCGCCCCTGCGGGACGAGGAGGACCGGATCACCATAGCCGAGGCGGTCCAATCCGGCCTGATCGACATCATCAGCTCTATGCACACCCCGCAGGATGAGGAAAGCAAGCGGCTGCCGTTTGAAGCTGCCGCCTCCGGGGCGGTGGCGCTGGAGACCCTCCTGCCTGCCGCGATGCGACTTTTCCACGCCAACCTGATCGACCTGCCGACGCTGTGGCGCGCCATGTCGCTCAACCCGGCCAAAAGGCTGGGTTTGGACTGCGGACGCATGACCGTAGGCGCCCCGGCCGACCTTGTCCTGTTCGATCCGCACGCGCCTTTTGTGATGGACCGGGCCACACTCCATTCAAAATCGCGCAACACCCCGTTTGACGGGGCGCGGATGCAGGGTAAGGTTTTGCAAACCTTTGTCGCTGGACGCTCTGTTTACAAGAAAGACTAGATGCCTCTGATCGAAAGCACCCTTGCCGTGCTCGCCCTGTGGGCAGTGACCGGCTACCTTCTTGGCTCCATTCCCTTCGGCATGGTTCTGGCCCGCGCCATGAACCTGGGCAACCTGCGCGAGATCGGGTCCGGCAATATCGGCGCCACGAATGTGCTGCGCACAGGTAACAAGACCGCCGCCGCGCTGACGCTGCTGCTGGATGCGGGCAAGGGCGCCGTGGCCCTTCTGTTGGCGCGGGCGCTCACGGGGCACGAGGATGCAGCACAGATCGCGGGCCTCGCCGCGATGCTGGGGCATTGCTATCCGGTGTGGCTGAAATTCAAGGGGGGCAAGGGCGTTGCTACCTTCCTCGGGTTGTTGATCGCGCTGCATTGGCCCGTGGGCCTTGGCGCTTGCCTGGCCTGGCTGGTGGGCGCGGGCCTGTCACGCATCTCGTCCATGGGAGCGATTGTGGCAGCGGCGGCATCGACCTTCCTGATGATGGGTCTGGGCGCGGCAAATGCGTTGATCCTGGGCGTGATCCTGACACTTCTGGTGTTCTGGCGGCACCGCGAAAACATGCGGCGGATCAAGGCAGGGACCGAGCCGAAGATCGGCAAGAAATCGGCCTGAGAAATGCGCAACGGTGCGCGGACACCGCACACCCCTGGGCGCTTTGAGACGGCGCTAGCAGCACTTCCAGAGGGGACGTTTTTCGGCGTTGCTGACGGCCGCCGCTACGTCGTGACCAAGACAATGTTTGCAGACGGCAAATCCATCAAACTGGTGGCCGAAGAGCTGGGGGGACCCGACTATATCAGCCTGAACTGGTATGCCCTGAAAACCGGCGGTCGGTTGAAGCCCTGCGAAATGCCAGAAGCTAAGGTGCGCGATTTTGTAGACGCACTGGTGCCCGGCGCGTAGCGTTCGGGTATGACAGACATCAATCTTCCGCTGATCCTACTGGCGGCTCTCCTGGCCAGCGCCAGCCCCGGCCCCGCAACACTGACCATCGCGGGCACCTCGATGGCGTCGGGGCGCAAAAGCGGATTGGCCGTGGCGACGGGGGTGACGACCGGGTCGATCATGTGGTCCGTCTCTGCCGCATTCGGGCTGGGGGCGATCATGCTGGCCAATGCGTGGCTGTTTGAAATCGTGCGCTATGCCGGGGCGGCCTATCTGGGTTGGCTGGCGATCAAGTCGGCACGTTCGGCCTGGATTGGGGCCAAACTGAGCGTACTACCGGTGACCTCACGATCCTTGCGCGGACACTATGCAAAGGGTCTGGCCCTGCATCTGACCAACCCGAAGGCCGTCCTGTTCTTTGGCGCGCTTTACTCTGTCGGTGTGCCGCCGGGCACGCCTGTGACAGCGCTGATCACGGTCATCCTCGCTGTTGGGGCACTGAGTTTCACCATCTTTCATGGCTATGCGCTGATCTTTTCCAGTGCGCCCATGATACGCGCCTATACCCGCGCAAAACGCGGGTTTGAGACGCTGTTTGCGCTGTTCTTTGGCGCAGCAGCACTACGCATACTGACAACACGGTTGGTATAGATCGACGTTAGCGCGCCGAAACACCCGCCTTTCAGACCGCGCAATTTAGACAGATAGGCGCCAACCCCCGCAGCCGTTATGTATTTCAAATCGCGGCAGTTCCGGGTCATCGACCTTTCGGACCGAAGACCAACACGTGCTGCGGCCGAGCGCACCCGTATTCTACCGGGCACTGAGCATTGGATGAACCAATTTTCGTCAACGAAGCGGCGTACATGCAGCACGCCCGCATCCCCGAAAGCGCAGGGTTGACTTACCGTGTTATCCTGTTATTTCTGTTACTACAGAAAATTTAGGCGAAACAAAAATGTACCTGACCCAATCCATGCAAGACTTCATCCTACACTGGGGGGAGATGGGCCAGAAATGGGGCACCAATCGGTCTGTAGCGCAGATCCATGCCCTGCTGCACATCTCGCCCGAGCCGCTGAGCGCGGATGAGATCTGTGATCTCTTGAACCTGGCCCGGTCCAATGTGTCGAACGGGCTGAAAGAGTTGCAAAGTCTTGGGATGGTGCAGACATCACGCAAGCTAGGGGACCGTCGCGATCACTTCCATTCGATCCGCGACATGTTCGAACTGGTCCAAACCGTCGTCGAAAGCCGCCGGGCGCGGGAATATGCACCAACATTGAAGGCACTGCAAAAGGTGCAGGAAGAGGCCGAGCACGACGCGACACCCCAGGACGTCAAGGCCCGGTTCGCCGAGACATTGGAGACCATGCAGATGTTTGACGACTGGTACGCCGAGGTCAATCGCCTGCCCCGGTCGGTACAGCTTGCGCTGGTCAAGATGGGCGCCCGCATTGCGCGTTTCCTGCCCAAAGCGAAGTCCTCTGAGTAAAAATTTATCCAGGAGTTTCTGTCATGACAGAAAAAATCGGAAAGATGAAAAAGAAAGACACCCCGCACCCCAAAAACGGGTCACGCTATGCGATTGATCCGGTCGCCTTTGCTATCGCTCTTTTGGGTGCGCCGGTCCTGATCGCTCTGGTGGGCTTTTGGGCCCTGATGATCCCGGTCTTCGCCATATTCTTTGGCGGACCGATCTATGTGGTCGCCGGCACCCCGGTCTTGCTGATCTACCTGCACTACCGGCCCGGTGATCCGATGGAGATTGCGGGCCTCGCCTTTCTCACCGATATGGCGCTGATTGCGCTTTTGGCCATCCATGGGGCCATCATCGGATCCTATGACGTCTTCAAGGAGCTGAGCGCCTTCGCTGGCATCAGCGCAGTCATGGCACCGCTGTGGGGTGCCGCTTTTGGCTGGATTTACAACAGGATGCGCAACGATGCATCGCGCGATGCGCTTCCTCACTTTGCACACATCTGAAAAGGAGAAACCCAATGCTGACCATCGGACTTCTGTACTTCAACCTCGGTCTTGGGGCCGTAGCTGCCCTGACCGTCATGATCCTGCGGATCGGCGCGCTTGCGCAAGATTGCCCCCACAGCAAACCGCGTGCCGGTGCTGCGGCCACTGCCATCGCCACCGGTTTCGCAGCCATCGGCGCGGGCGGGGTGATCATGATCGGCGCGGTGCTGCCCTTGCTGGAACAGGAACCCTTTGCCGCACTGATGCTGGCGCTCGGCTTTGCGGCGCTCTGCCTTGGCCTCGGCTTCACCCACGCGATGGGGAGCCTGCGGGCGGCTCTGGTGCCTGATCCCGCCGCGTGACAGGGACGGGTGCGCAGTCAATGCGCACCCTACACATCTGTCAGAAAACCGTAGGGTGCGCGTTCATCGCGCACCTTTTTCAGTAGGAATACTCGGCAAACACGCGGGAGATATCGCCTTGCCAATCGCCATGGTAGTGATCCAGCAACTCGTCCGCAGGCACCTTGCCCGTCTCAATGCTTTCCTGCAGCGCGTTCAGGAAATGGGTCTCATCCGGGATCATACCGCCTGCCCCTGCCCGCGCACGCGCCTTGAGACCGGCATTGGAAATCGCCACCGCCTCGCGGGCCAGATCATGCATCTTGATCCCGTTGACCTCCGCCTGCAGCCCGTCGGCCGAGGCTTCGACCCGCAGCCCCTCGCGGGTCTCGGCATCCAAGCCCTTGACCAGATCCCAGGCCGCATCCAGCGCGCTCTGATCGTACATCAGCCCAACCCAGAAGGCAGGCAACGCACACAAGCGACGCCACGGGCCACCATCGGCACCGCGCATTTCAATGAACTTCTTGACCCGCGCCTCGGGGAATGCGGTGGTCAGGTGATCGGCCCAGTCGCTCAGCATCGGCGTCTCACCCGGCAACGCAGGCAGCTTGCCCTGCAAAAAGTCGCGGAAAGACTGGCCCAGCGCGTCGATATACTTGCCGTCGCGGTACACAAAATACATCGGCACATCGAGCGCATACTCGACCCAGCGCTCGAACCCGAACCCCTCGTCAAAAACAAACGGCACCATACCGGTACGTGACGGATCCAGATCGCGCCAGACCCGGCTGCGCCAGGACTTGTGGCCGTTGGGCTTGCCCTCAAAAAACGGCGAGTTGGCAAAGAGTGCGGCAGCCACCGGTTGCAGGGCGATTGCAACGCGCATCTTCTGCACCATGTCCGCCTCTGATCCGAAGTCGAGGTTCACCTGCACCGTGCAGGTGCGGCGCATCATGGTCCGCCCCATGGTGCCGACCTTGCCCATATAGGCGTCCATCAGCTTGTAGCGCCCCTTGGGCATCAGGGGCATTTCCTCATGCGTCCAGATGGGCGCGGCACCCAGACCGATAAAGCCCACGCCGATCTCATTCGCGATGTCCATCACTTCGCGCAGATGGCTGTTCACCTCGTCGCAGGTCTCGTGGATGGTTTCCAAAGGCGCGCCGGACAATTCAAGCGCCCCACCAGGCTCCAACGACACATTCGCACCGTCCTTTTCCAGCCCGATCAGCTTCCCGCCTTCGCGCAATTCGGACCAGTTGTGCCGATCGCGCAGCGCCGACAGCACCGCCTCGATCGAGCGTTCACCCTCGTAGGGCAGCGGTTTCAAAGTGTCCCGACAATAGCCGAACTTTTCGTGCTCGGTGCCGATGCGCCAGTATTCCTTGGGCTTGCAGCCGTCCGCGAGGTACTGTGCCAACTGGTCGTGATGTTCGATGGGCCCGCCGCCGGATTGGGGGATGGACATGGGCGCGCTCCGCTTGTTGCCGTGCTGTCAGAGGTGCAAGCCTTGGTGCGAATTTGCGAAGGTGTCAATGCGCAGGCAGCGTGCGCGGGATCACGAAGACCTGCGCGTTTACGCGCGCCCCCTCGGCTCCATCTGTGCCAAAGTCGGCGCACTGCGTTCCCAGATTAGTACAGGTGTGTCTGCACCCGCATGCAGTTTGGCCAGCATCTGTTCGGTCTTGAGCCCCGGCAGCGCGGCAAAGGCATCAAACAGCGCATCGGCCCCGTCAGCATCCACCGGAATCATCAGCGTCGGATGCTGGGGTTGGTCCAGCCGCCAATGGGGTGGGCTTTGCGCCCCATCAAGGATCACGCGCTGCACTTCCCGCAGCGACACCGAGCCGCCGGACAAAGGACCGAAATAGATCACCTCACCCTCGACCACCTGCACGGTGCCAAGGCCCCCACCCGCCCCACGAAAGCGCCCGCGTTGCAGGCCCACCATGATCAGCGCCCCTGCGCCCACCAGCATGACCGGCGCAACATAGCCCAACACGCCACGCGCCTGCGCCAGCCACCACAGGGCGAGGATGGCAAGGGCAACACCGACCAGCACTTCGCGCCACCGCCAAAGCGCGGCCTTGGCCTCGGGACGAAAGAACATCAGGTCGCTCCCTTGATCGTTGCGGGTGATTTGAACAACACGATGCGGTAGGTGCCGATCCGTTGGAAACCGATGGCTTCGTAAGCGCGCCCGGCGGCGTCCGATGCCGAACTGAGGATCGCGCGCTTTATCCCGCGTGCGCGCGCCTCGGCCAGATGCGAAGCCACCACATGGCGCGCGTATCCCTTTTTGCGCGCAGTGCGGGGGACAAACACACCACCAATTTTTACGGTATCACCGGCCTCGGCGATAAAGGTTGTCATGGCGACGGGTGTTCTATGCACATCATCAAGCAGACGCACCGCCGTACCATTTACCGCGCGTTTGGCCCGCTCTGCCGCCTGCACCCGCGCGGACTGATCGTCCATGGCAAAGCCGATGTCGCGGAGGTATTCCTGAAACCAGACTTCAAGCCTCTGCAGTTCATCTGGCCGTGTTGCACGCAGTTTTTCGAAAGGCCCCGCAAGACATGCAAGGTCCAGATCATAAAGGGGTTCTGCCCGATCAAGCCCCGTGGGAACATGTGCAAGGCCCAAGGCATTGAGGACCCTACTGACCTGTTCGACCACGCCAGTCATGCCAAGTACAACGCGCCCTGCCCACCTGTTTCGCGCCACCGACAGATCAGAGATGCCATCGGGCATCTGCGCCATCACTTGGCCTTGGTTGCTGAGCCCAATCACACCGCGCACAGCGCCACCTACGTCTTGTACGAACACTTCCGTGGCGTTTGGAGCCTCCGAAGCGGCAAGGCCATGAGCCGCGATATTTGACCGCAAAAACATCGACGTAGCGGCGTGCCGGGCCAGAAACACCCCGATCCCGGGCGCATCCTCTGGCCCGGCCAATCGTAAGGCGCAGGTGTCCTGCGCCATCACCGCCAGTCCCCGAGGCGCTGCTGCCAAACCGTCAGCGCCGCAACCGCCGCCGTATCCGCCCGCAAAATACGCGGCCCAAGCTGAACGGCATGGGCTGTCTCCATCCCGTGTAACCGCGCGCGCTCTTTCTCGGAAAACCCACCCTCCGGTCCGATTAGGATCGCCCACGGACCTGGGATGTCTGGTAAGGCGGAGGCATCCTCCGCCCCCACCAGCGCCTCGTCACAAAACATCAGATGCCGGTCGCCCAGATCAGCCAGCGCCCGGTCCAACCGCTGCATGTCAGCCACCTCGGGCACATAGGTCCCACCGCATTGCTCTGCCGCCTCGACCGCATGGGCCTGTAACCGGTCGCGCTGAATACGGCCCGCATTGGTGAACTCCGTCTGCACCGGCACAATCTGCCGCGCGCCCATCTCTGCCGCCTTTTCCACGATAAAGTCGGTGCGCGCCTTCTTGATCGGTGCAAACATCAACCACAGATCCGGCGGCATCTGCAGGGGCCGGGTCTGGGCCTCACAGCGCAGGACCCCGCCCCGCTTACCCGCCTCGACCACCTCGGCCCGCCACTCGCCATCCACACCGTTGAACAGCAGCACAGCCGCCCCCACCGACAAGCGCATCACGCCAAAGAGATAATGGGCCTGCTCCCGCGACAGCGGAACCGATTGCCCCTGCCCCAAGGGCTGCTCTACATAGAGCCGTATCTTCGCGTCACTCATGGGCCCACACATATGACCAACTCGCAGCCATCACCAGAGGGTCAGGTCGCCGATGCGGTGACCGGCAACTGGGTCGACGCGCTGGCGCCCGAATGGACGCGGCCCTACCTCCGGCTCAGCCGCGCGGACCGGCCCATCGGCACATGGCTTCTGCTCCTGCCCTGCTGGTGGGGCCTCGCCCTCGCCATCCTGCACGACCAGTCGCCACGGTGGGAGGATGCCTGGATCGCCATCGGCTGCGCCGCCGGTGCGTGGCTGATGCGCGGCGCAGGCTGCACATGGAACGACATCACCGACCGTGATTTCGACGGACAAGTCGAGCGCACACGCTCGCGCCCCATCCCCTCCGGCCAAGTCAGCGTGCGTGGCGCAGTCATCTGGATGTGCCTCCAGACCCTGATCGCTTTCGCCATCCTGCTCACGTTCAACACCGCCGCGATCCTGCTGGGCATCCTCGCCCTGCTGCCCGTGGCGGTCTACCCCTTCGCCAAGCGGTTCACATGGTGGCCTCAAGTGTTCCTCGGCCTCGCCTTCAACTGGGGCGCGCTGCTGGCCTGGACGGCCCATACCGGACAACTCGAGGCGCCCACAATCGTCCTCTACCTCGCAGGTATCGCATGGACCCTGTTCTACGACACGATCTACGCCCATCAGGACACCGAAGACGACGCCCTGATCGGCGTGAAATCCACCGCCCGCCTCTTTGGCACCCAAACGCCGCAATGGCTCCGCCGCTTCCTGATGGCAACCGTGGGACTGATGGGCATCGCGGTGATCTTTGCCGCCATTGACGAGGCCAACGTGCTGGCCCTGGTCATCGCACTTGGCGGGCCATGGGCCATGGGCTGGCACATGGCGTGGCAGCTGCGTGGGCTCGACATCGAGAACCCCGCCAAGTGCCTGCAACTCTTCCGCGCCAACCGCGACACCGGCGCGATCCCGCTGGTGTTTTTCTGTGCAGCACTTCTCGTATGATTGAACCCAAGCCCCAAGCCGCGTAGACCGTAGGCCCACTCTGGATCCAAGCAAGGTTCTGCTGATGATGCGATTGTCGTCCCTTCTGATCATCGTCGCGACGTTTTCGGTGGCTGCGATTCTGGCACTAGTGACAGCCAACCTGTCGGTGCAATTGATCGAGGAAAGCTCGGAAATCGGCGTGCGCGACGCATTGGACGACGAAGGCATGACCTGGGCCGAGGTGGAGGCCGACGGCCTGCAAGTCACACTGGCAGGCATCGCTCCGACCGAGGCCGTGCGCTTCGCAGCCATCTCTACAGCCGGGCGCGTGGTCGATGCGGCACGTGTCATCGACGACATGCAGGTCGAAGCCGCCGCCGCAATCGCCCCACCCCGCTTTTCAGCCGAACTGCTCCGCAATGATGCGGGCCTGTCAATCATCGGGTTGATCCCGGCGGCCACCGACCGCACCGCCGTCATCGACCGGATCACCGCCATCGCAGGCAACACCCCCGTCACCGACCTGATCGAAGTGGCCGACTATCCGGCACCGGATGGCTGGGACGATGCCTTGGGCTTTTCCCTCGCGGCGATGGAACGTCTCCCACGGGCCAAGGTATCGGTCGAGGCGGGCCGGGTCTCGATCCGGGCCATCACCGACAGCGCCGAAGAGAAAACCAACCTCGAAGCACAACTGAACCGCGCCGCCCCTCCGGGCCTGCGCGTGGCCCTCGACATCGCCGCACCGCGTCCCGTGATCACCCCCTTCACCCTGCGGCTGGTCAAGGACGAGGCTGGCACACGCTTCGATGCCTGCTCGGCAGATACCGAAGCGGCCCGCACACGGATCGTGAGCGCCGCCATGTCCGCAGGCCTGACCGGACCGGGCACCTGCACCGTCGGCATGGGCGTGCCCAGCCCGAAATGGAGCGTGGCTGTCGAACAGGCAATCGGAGCGCTGAATACGCTCGGCACCGGCTCTGTCACCTTCTCCGATGCCGACATCACCCTGATCGCCGCCGAAGGCACGCCGCAGGCTGATTTTGACCGCGTCGTGGGCGAGCTGGAAAATGCCCTGCCGCCCGTCTTTGCGCTCTATGCCAAACTGCCCGAAACGGTGGACCCAAACCAGGGGCCGCCCGAATTCGTCGCCACGCTCAGCCCGGAGGGGCTGGTACAACTACGCGGCCGCATCTCGGACGAAAACCTGCGCTCGCTCGTGGACAGCTATGCGCAGGCGGCCTTTGGCACCGACAGCGTCTATACCGCCACCCGGATCGTGGATGATCTGCCCGCCAACTGGCCCGTGCGGGTGCTGACGGGCCTCGAATCGCTGGCACAACTCTCGAACGGGGCAGTGACGGTCACGCCCGATACGCTCACCGTGTCAGGCAACACCGGCAACCCCAAGGCCAGCACGAATATCGCAACCCTGCTGGCCTCCAAACTGGGCGAGGCAGAGGAGTTCGACATCCGCGTCACCTATCAGGAAAAGCTGGACCCGGTCGCAGCCCTGCCCACGCCGGACGAGTGCGAGGCGGAAATTGCCGGAATCCTGTCAGCGTCGAAAATCACTTTCGAGCCGGGCAGCGCAACGATCGACGCCAGCGCGCTTGGCACGATGGACGACATCGCCGAAGTGCTGCGCCAATGCGGTGATATCCGGCTTGAAATCCAGGGCCACACTGACAGCCAGGGGCGCGAAGAAATGAACCTGAATCTCAGCCAGGCCCGCGCCCAGTCGGTGCTGAACGAATTGCGCGCCCGCCGCGTGCTCACATCGACCTATTCGGCCAAAGGCTATGGCGAGGTGGACCCCATCGCCGACAACGACACCGAAGAGGGCCGCGAAGCCAACCGCCGCATCGAATTCAAACTGATCCGTCCAAAACCTTCCGTGCCAGAGCGCGAAACAACGCTGGAATCCCTCGCCGGAAACAGCGATACAGAGGCCGAACCAAAGGACAACGCCGAAGGACAAGGGGACGATGAGCAGAACTGAGTTTGTCATTGCGACAGCCATCATTCTCTTCATCGCGTTCTGCCTGGGCTGGTTCGCGAACTGGTTGATCCACCGCTTCACCCGCGTCGCCTCCGGCGATGTGGCAGAACTCGACCGGATGAGCCAGGAACTGCACGAGGCCGAGGAAACCCGCGACCAGGCGATCACCTACCTCCAGCAGCGCGAGGCAGAACTTACAAACCAGCTCAGCCAGACCGAGGCCGAGTTGCGCGCCGCAATGGACGGCTTGCGCGACGCCCGGCACGAGGCCGAAGAACTCCGCGCCTGGATCGACCGCCAGCAAGCCAGCTAAGCCACATCACCCTCCGTACGACCTACATGGCGGCACCTGCACCGTCCGCAGCCCCTTCCCTGTTTCAAAAAAATCCCGGGGGAGTCGCGCCAGCGACGGGGGCAGCGCCCCCCAAACAATGTCGTCGCGCCCGCGCGGCCTTTGGATCACAAACACGTCACGCAACGTGCCACACGACACAGTGTTGCCGTCCCACGCGCCCATCGTGCGTTGCGTTAACCGCCTAAAAGGCGCCCGATGGGGGTGCACAGGGGGTGTACAGATGGTGCACGCGGGGTGACACCGCCCAAAACGGCGATTCAGCTTTATAAACAAGGGGTGAATCACCGGACGCCACGACATCCTGGTACATCCGGTCACCAGCGCGTCAGCGCGTCCTCATCCTCATCTCGCGCGGCCACCCAATCGGCCCCATCCGCGGTGACTTCCCGTTTCCAGAACGGGGCGCGAGACTTGAGATAATCCATCAGATATTCAGCCGCCTCAAACGCATCCTTGCGGTGCCGGGCAGCGGTCGCGACCATCATGATCATCTCGCCCACCTCAAGCTGCCCGTGACGGTGGATCACCAGCGCATCCTCCAGCGACCAGCGGGTCTTGGCCTCGGTCGCGATGTCGGTCAGCGCGCTCTCAGTCATACCCGGATAGTGCTCAATCTCCATGGCCTTCAGCCCACCATCCACATCCCGCACGATGCCCGTGAAGGTGACGACAGCGCCCGAGACAGCACGACCCTCGGCAAAGGCTGTAGCTTCGGCACCGAAGTCAAAGGCGGCATCCTGAACGACGATGCGCATCCGTCTAACCGCCTGTCATCGGCGGAAAAAACGCCACTTCCCGCGCTCCAGACAGGGGCGCGTCAAAATCCGTCAACTGCTGATCCACAGCCACACGCAGAGCCGAGATATCGGCAAAGGCCGCGGCGTAGCGCTCTTCCTTGCCGCGCAGCTCTTCGACCAGGTCCATAACCGTACCCGCTTGAGTCTCAACAGCCTCGCGCGGGATGCCAATCCGTTCGCGGACCCAGGCGAAATAGAGCACGTCCATATCAGTTACCCTTTCAAGTGCGGCATGGCCTTACGGAAGTAATCCCACCCCGTGATAAAGGTAAGCGCCGCCGCAATCCACAGCAACCAAAGGCCTATACGCCCCGACCAGTCCGCACCCGCCAGCTTCCACCACAGGCCCAAATGATCGGGCGCGTCGCCATTGAGGATGGCGTTCACCATCACCTGATCCATACCCCAGATCGACATGCCGAAATAATGCTCGAACACGCCTTGTGAGAACAGAACCGCAATGGCGATCATCTGCAAAGTCGTCTTCCATTTCGCAAGGTTCGTCACCTTCAAAGTCCCCGCCGTGTCCCCCAGAAACTCCCGCAGACCGGAGACAAAAACCTCTCGAAACAGAATCATGGTGGCGGGTAGAACCAGCCACGGGGACCACGACGAAAAGCCGATGATGACCATCAGCGCGATCACCACCATCGCCTTGTCCGCGATGGGGTCCAGCATGGTCCCGAGCTTCGTCTGCTGCCCCCAGGCGCGGGCGAGGTAGCCGTCAAACCAATCGGTGATCGCCGCCCCGATGAACAGGATCACAGCCAGAATGTCGGCGTAAGGCCTTGTGAAATAGAGGAACATAACAGCGACAAGCGGGGCAGCGATCAAACGCAGCGTCGTCAGGATGTTCGGGATCGTCCAAATCATGCGCAATCTCTAGCCTGTCCCAGCCCAAGCCGGAAGGGGGCGCATGACGCATGCGCCTTACTGGTCATGAAAGAAGTCATAGACCTTCTGCGCCAACCCTTCGGACACACCATCGACCGCCTTCAGATCGGCAAGGTTCGCGCGGCTCACCGCCTTGGCAGACCCGAAATGCGCGAGCAGCGCGCGTTTGCGGGCAGCCCCCACGCCAGGGATGTCATCGAGCGGGTTTTTCATGTTGGACTTCGCACGCTTGGCCCGGTGAGTCCCAATGGCAAAGCGGTGTGCCTCGTCCCGCATCCGCTGCACGAAATAGAGCACCGGATCGTTGTGACGCAGCGCAAAAGGGCGCTTGCCGGTGCGGTGAAACTCTTCCTTACCAGCGTCCCGGTCGACGCCCTTGGCGACACCCACCATCGGGATATCCTCGACACCGTGCGCACGCATGATCTCGGCCACCGCACTCACCTGCCCTGCCCCGCCATCGATCAATAGCAGGTCCGGCCACATGCCCTTTTCACGGTCAGGGTCCTCGGACAGCAGCCGTTTGAAACGGCGATGCAGCACTTCTTTCATCATGCCGAAGTCGTCACCGGGGGTCAGGTCATCCCCTTTGATATTGAACTTGCGGTAGCTGTTTTTCATGAACCCGTCAGGGCCCGCGACGATCATCGCGCCCACAGCGTTGGTGCCCTGAATGTGCGAGTTGTCGTAGACCTCGATCCGCTCCGGGGTCTCGGACAACTCAAAGGCCTCCGCCACACCGCGCAACAGCTTCGCCTGCGTCGCACTCTCCGCCATCTTCCGTGCGAGGCTCTCGCGCGCATTGCGGAGCGCTGAATCGACCAGCTCTGCCTTTTCGCCGCGCTGGGGCACCAGCAACTCAACCTTACGGCCCAGCTTCTGGCTCAGCGCCTCAGCCATCAGGTCCGGGTTCTCAATCTCATTCGACAGGATCAACTGCCGCGGCGGCTCCTTGGTGTCGTAGAACTGGCCCAGAAACGCCTCCAGCACCTCTGCCGCATCTACGTCGGGCCCGACCCGGGGGTAGAAATCGCGGTTGCCCCAGTTCTGGTTCGCGCGAATGAAAAACACCTGCACGCAGGCCTGCCCCTGCTCCATGTGCAGGGCGACGATATCCGCCTCGGTCACGCTGCGCGGGTTGATCCCTTGCGCTGTCTGCACCTGTGTCATGGCGCGGATACGGTCGCGTAAAGCAGCAGCGCGCTCGAACTCCATCTCCTCGGACGCCTGCTGCATCTGATCAGCGAGCTTGGCCTGAATGTCCGTAGACTTGCCCGTCAGGAAACGTTCGGCGTCCTTTACTGACTGCGCATAATCCGCTTCCGAAATCAGCCCGACACACGGGCCCGAACACCGCTTGATCTGGTACAGCAGACAGGGCCGTGTGCGGCTGTCGAACATCGAGTCGGTGCAGTTACGAAGTAGAAAGACTTTCTGGAGTTGATTGAGTGTGCGGTTCACAGCCCCAGCACTTGCAAACGGCCCGTAATAGGCACCCTTCTGCTTTTTCGCGCCACGATGCTTCTTGATCTGCGGGTACGCATGGTCGCCCGTCACCAGAATATTGGGAAAGGATTTGTCGTCACGCAGCAAAACGTTGAACTTGGGCTTGAGCTGCTTGATCAGGTTCTGTTCCAACAGCAGCGCCTCGGTTTCCGTCCGGGTGGTCAGGAACATCATCGACGCCGTCATAGAAATCATGCGCGCGATGCGAGGGCTGTGGCCTGAGGGGCGAGCATAGTTCGACACCCGTGCGCGCAGGTTGCGCGCCTTGCCCACGTAGAGCACACGGCTTTCCCGGTCGAGCATCCGGTAAACGCCCGGTGAGCTGTCGAGTGTCTTGAGATAGCCGTGGATCACTTCGTGGCCAACGGGCACGGGCTGATCAACCTTGGGCTGTTCTACGTCGTCCTGCTTCGCCATACGATTCGTGCCATCTTTCCTGTTTTGGCTGCACTGATTTGACCATGTGATCAAGCGATCTTACATCCACTAAAGATGTGGATAAGTTTGCGGGTAACTTCTGAGCGCGTGGAATTTTCTGTTGTTTTTTGGGCGCTTCCTGAATTTGCCTCATTTTTGGGCACATACCTAACCAGCTGTTTTATCACGGTATTTTCTTCAGAAGTTAACAAGTCACTGAAAACACACGTGTTTTGGTAACAGAATTGTAACGCACCTTAACGCGGTGCAAAACTCTCCTTGGGTCACCCTATTCCACACCAAGCACGTCAGGCGTTTCCCAGGCCAGATGTTGCCCGCCATCGACGCAGAGCAGTTGTCCTGTGACACCCGGCGCATCAAGGAAATAGCCCAGCGCACCCACGATGTCCGCCGGGTTCGAGCCGCGGCCCAGAACAGTCGCTGCCCGCTGTTTGGCAAAGTGTTCCGCGCTTTGCCGCCCCCCCTGCAAGGTCGGACCCGGCCCGATCGCGTTGACGCGGATGGCCGGTGTCAGGGCGCGCGCGCTGGTCTGGGTCAGCGCCCAAAGCCCCATCTTGGCAAGCGTGTAGGTCATGAATTCGGGCGTCAGCTTGCGCACGCGCTGGTCCACCATGTTGATGATCAGACCTGGAGCAAGGGGCTCCCCCATATCGTCGCGCGTGGCCTCCAGCCCTTGTGCGGCCATGCCTTGCGTCAGCACGAACGGCGCACGCAGGTTGCTTTCCATGTGCCGGTCCCAACTGGTCCGCGTTGCCGTTTCGACGGTGTCATATTCAAAGATTGAGGCGTTGTTGATCAGACAGGTGATCGGACCACCCAAAGCGTCCACCGCACGTCCGAACAGCGCTTGCGTGTCGTCCTCATTGGTCAAATCGGCCTGTAGGGCGACACCGCGTTGGCCCTTGGCTTCGACCATCGCGACCGTCTCGCGCGCGCCCGCGTCAGAGCTGGCGTAGTGCACCGCTACGTCATAACCACGCCCCGCCAGATAGACCGCCATAGCCTGGCCCAAACGGTGCCCTGCCCCCGTTACAAGTGCGCGTGTCATCGCACCCTCCCCTTCGTTCTTCAGATCAGTACGATTGCCAGATAGGCCAGATAGAGGGCGGTCAAGATCACACCCCACACACGGGTGATATCACGGCGCATGTAGACAAATGGCAGCAGCAGAAGCGACGCTCCCAGCATGACCCACAGGTCAAAGCGCAGGAACGCTTGATCCACCGGGATCGGTCCAACGAAGCTGGCAACACCAATGATGGCCAGCAGATTGAACATATTGGACCCAATCACATTGCCTAGCGCCACGTCCGCCTGGCGGCGCAGCGCCGCCATCACTGTGGTCGCCAGTTCGGGCAGCGACGTGCCCACCGCCACCAGCGTCAGGCCAATTACGGTGTCGCTGACACCGTACATCTTGGCAATAATCGTGGCATTGTCTACCAGCAGATCCGCCCCAAGGGGCAGGCCGATCAGCCCCAGGATCAGGAAGATAGCAATGCGCCAGACGGGCAAGTCAGGGTCTACGCCCTCGATCTCTTCTTCGTCCTCGGTCGCCTCGGCGCAGGCGGCGCGATGCCCCTTGGCCTCGCGCGCGGCGTCCCACAGGACAAAGGCAAGTGCCGCCAGCAAAACAAACGCCGACAGCCAGTCAAACACCCCACGAAAAGCCAAGGCGATGAATAGGATCGACGCGGCAATCATGAAATTGAATGTCTTTTTCGTCTCGCATTCGGAGGTGTGCATCGTCGCCAGCAGTGCGGGGATACCTAGGACGAGAAGGATATTGGCCGTGTTGGATCCCACGACGTTACCAATCGCAATGCCCGGCGCATCGTCCAAGACCGCTTGAATCGCGATCAGCAACTCAGGCGCGGATGTCCCAAACGCAACGATGGTCAAACTGACGATCAAGGCGGGCACGCCCAGCCGCAGTGACAGGTTCACCGCACCCTTGACCAGCGAGTCCCCCGCCAACAGCAGAATAAGCAGGCCCAACCCGCTAAGCAGCCACGGCATAGCGACCGCCATCAACCGTCACCCCGCCCGCACGCGCACTTGCCCCGGCCGATCCTGTAGCGCCCGCAGGCACATTTGGCTGATGCCAGACGCTTGCCACCGATCCAGTGCAGCTTGCCAAAAACAGCCAACACAGCAATGAAGGCAAGAAACAGCAGGACGATCTTGGACATCATCAGTTACAGTCCAAACCGCGCATAGGCCGCGCGCTCTTCGATGCTATGGACCGCGTCATCCAGCAGTTGCGCGCCCAGCCGGGAAAAGAACGGCTTTTTCGCGCCGTAACGGCGAAACTTCACCTTGTCGCCAAACCGTTCCTTCATCATGGGTTTGAGGTGACCGATGCCGTCGATCAAGCCAAGCGTCTTGGCTTTCTCTGCAAGCCACACCTCGCCTGTGAAAAGCTCGGCCTCAGCGTCCAGCTTGTCGGAGCGGCGGGCCTTCACATGGTCGATAAAGTTGGTGTGGATGTCGTCGAGCAACCCTTTGAGCCGCTCAACATCTTCCGGCTTTTCCGGACGGAACGGGTCGAGCATGCTTTTCGATTTGCCCGCCGTGTAGACACGCCGTTCAACCCCCTGCCGCACCATGAACTCGTGCGCGCCAAAGCTGGCCGAGATCACGCCGATGGAGCCCACGACCGACGACGGATCCGCATAAATCTCGTCCGCAGCGGCAGCCAGCCAGTAGCCACCGGACGCGGCGACATCCTCGACAAAAGCGATCACGGGGATCTCTTTTTCCTCGGCCAGCCGCCGAATACGCGCACCGATCAGCGAGGATTGCACCGGGCTGCCGCCGGGTGAACTGATCTCAAGCGCGACCACGTCCGGCTTGCCACGGCTGAACGCCTTTTCAATGGGATCGGCCAGCGCGCGATCATTCAGCGCGCCGCGTGTGCCGCCTGCGATGACCCCTTGCAGCCGCACGATAGCGACTGTCGGGTCGGATTTCATGAAGGGGATCCAGCGTTTCATCCACGCCCATGTAGAATGCGCCCCCGCACAGAACAAGGCCGCAATGCAAAGGAGTTTTGGGCCGTTACGTTATTGCCGAATGCGCCAGCCGGTCTTGAAAATCCACCAGATAGCACCCAGGCACAGAGCAGTGAACAAACCGATAGCCAAAAGCGAGGTCGCGATTGGGACATCCTGGATACCAAAGAACGCCCAGCGGAAGCCGGAGATGAGGTAAACCACCGGGTTGAACATCGAAATCGTTTGCCACACCGGCGGCAGCATCGTGATCGAGTAGAATGAACCGCCAAGAAAGACGAGCGGTGTGATGATCAGAAGGGGCACCAGTTGAAGTTGTTCGAAGTTGCCCGCCCAGATGCCGATGATGAAGCCGAAGAGTGCAAAGCTGATGCAGGTCAGCACGAGGAAAGCGATCATGGCCGCCGGGTTCTGGATCTGGATGTCGACGAAGAAGAACGACGTGATCAGGATGATGATCCCGATGAACATCGCCTTGGTTGCCGCGGCACCCACATAGCCCATGACGATTTCCAGGAAGTTCACCGGGGCCGAGAGCAGTTCGTAAATCGTGCCGATGAATTTCGGGAAGTAGATGCCGAAGGAGGCGTTCGATATGCCCTGGGTCATCACCGTCAGCATGATCAAGCCCGGTACGATAAACGCACCATAGCTGACGCCCTCGACCTGGTCGATGCGACTGCCGATGGCAGCGCCGAAGACGACGAAGTAGAGCGATGTGGACAGAACGGGTGAAATCAGAGACTGTGCAATCGTACGGAAGAAGCGCGTCATTTCAAAGACATATATGGCGCGGATGGCGGTCCAGTTCATTGCGCGGCCTCCGGTTGATTGACGAGGGAGACGAAGATGTCTTCGAGGCTGGATTGCCGTGTCACCACGTCCCGAAGCTGCAGCCCGGCCTTCTGCACATCGTTGAGAAGCATGGTGATGCCCGTCCGTTCGGCATTGACATCGTAGCTGTAGACCAGCGTCCAACCATCATCGCCCAAGGTTAGGTCATAGGACGACAGCGCGTCTGGCACCGCGTCGATCTTTGCCGTGAGTTGGACGTCAAGTTGCTTCTTGCCCATGCGGGCCATCAGCGTGTCCTTATCCTCGACCAACAGGATTTCGCCCTTGCTGATCACGCCGATCCGGTCGGCGATGGCTTCGGCTTCTTCGATGTAGTGGGTCGTCAGGATGGTGGTCACGCCATCTGCCCGTAATTGCTCGACAATTTCCCACATGTCCTTGCGCAACTCGACATCGACGCCTGCGGTGGGTTCGTCGAGGAAGAGGACGCGGGGTTCGTGCGCGAGCGCCTTGGCGATCAGCACGCGGCGTTTCATACCGCCCGACAGCTCGCGGATCTGGTTGTCGCGCTTGTCCCAGAGCGAGAGGCGCTTGAGGATGTCTTCGACCGCGCTGTCCTTGCGCCCCTTGCCGAAGAGGCCGCGCGAGAAACGGACTGTGTTGATGACCTTCTCAAAGGGCTCAAGCGCGATTTCCTGGGGGACGAGGCCGATGAGGCGACGCGCTTCGCGGTAGTTGCTCAGGATGTCAAAGCCGGCCACGGTGACAGTCCCGGACGTGGGCATGGTGATGCCGCAAACCGTTGAAATAAGGGTCGTTTTCCCCGCACCATTGGGGCCGAGAAGTGCGATGATCTCACCCTCTTCGATGTCGAGATTGACACCTTTCAACGCCTCGAACCCGCCCGCATAGGACTTGCGCAGGTTCTGGATACTCAGGATCGTGGACATAAAAACTCCGGGCCGTTCACGGAAACGAGAGGTATGCCGTCAGCGGACAAAGGGCCAGCGCACGAACGCACAGGCAGATGTGCGAGGTGGTCAATCCTTGCCCTTGAGGCGGCCGAGCCAACCTTTCTTGGGGGCCTCATCGGCCTCTGAGGCCTCTTCGGCCGGGGCGGGTCCTTCGAGGGTTTCTTGGAGGTTGGCGAAAAACTGGTCGGCCATTTTCTTGGCGAACCCGTCGATGATGCGGCTGCCCAGCTGGGCCAGTTTGCCGCCTACTTTTGCCTCCACGTCGTAGCTGAGTTCGGTGCCGCCATCGACCTCAGCCATGCGCACCTGCGCGCCGCCCTTGGCAAACCCTGCGGCGCCACCTTTACCTTCACCGTTGATGACAAGGCTTTGATTTTCAATCATTTCCGACAGCGTCACCTGCCCTTTGAACGTGGCCTTCACCGGGCCAACCTTTTGAGTCACGGACGCTTCGAACCCCTCTTCCGGGCTGCCTGTCACCTCGGTCGCACCGGGCACACAGGCCTTGAGGACCTCCGGGTTTAGGAGGGCGGCGTAGACCTCGGACGGGGGGGCGGCGATCTGGCGGGTGTCGGACATTTGCATCGGCTGTCTCCCTTGGATTTGCCCCGTGATACCGCAGAGCCTGCAATTGCGCTATGCGCTATTCGCAAGGCAGCGGGTGATCAGCTGTGATAGGGCTGACCCCATGGAGACGACACGCCAGAATATCGCCGGGCTGGGCATCCTGTTCGTGCTGATCGGGGTTGTCTGCATTTCCGTAAATGACATGCTTATCAAAGAGTTATCGGGCGATTATCCCCTGCATCAGATCGTCTTTGCCCGGGCGGGGATCGGCATTCTGTTCAGCTTGATCGTGGTGCAATACGAGGGCGGGTTCGGGATCCTGCGCACCGACACGCCCTGGCAGCACGCGCTGCGGGGTATTCTGATCGTCATCGCGAACATGACGTTTTTCGTGGGCCTCGCGGTGCTGCCGTTGGCAGATGTGACGGCCCTGTTCTTTGTCGCACCCCTGTTTATCACATTGTTATCTATACCAATTCTGGGTGAGCGCGTCGGTGTGTTGCGCCTTACGGCGATGGCTGTTGGCTTTGTCGGCGTGGTTGTGATGCAGCGGCCGTGGGCCGATGCGGACAGCCTTGAGGTCAGCCGGTTTGTTCTGGCCCTGCCAGTGCTTGCGGCGCTGACTTATGCGTTAAATCAAATACTTACGCGCAAGCTGGGGGTCGCGAGCAAGGCCAGTGCGATGGCGGTCTATATTCAAGGCATGTTTATCCTCGTGTCGGTGGCCTTCTTCGTCGTGGCGGGCGGTGGACGCTTTGCTGAAGGGGCGACAAACGGATCGGTGATCTTTCTGCTGCGGGCCTGGATCTGGCCACAAGATGCTGATTTATGGTTATTTTTGGGCCTTGGACTGAACTCGGCCATCGTGGTTTATTGCCTGAGCCAAGCCTACCGCATCGCGGATGCGGCCACCGTGGCCCCGTTTGAATATGTAGGCCTGCCGTTGGCCGTGTTCTGGGGCTGGGTCGTGTTTGGCGAATTGCCCACCTGGGAAGTGGGGGTTGGCATCGTGCTGATCCTGGGCGCGGGTCTGTTCGTGTTTTTGCGCGAGCGGCAGAAGGCGCCGATCGGAGGACAGAGGCCTGCGCCGGGGCGCAGGGGTTAACGGAGCGTACGGTGGGGGGATTTCGCGAAACTGCGAAGTTTCAGGGCAAAACTGCGTGTTTTGAGCGGACGCAAACCCCGGTTTTTCGGCCTGTTGTGGACAAACTGCACACTTTGGCCAGGAAACTGCGTGTTTTGGACAAGCGATGGGCGTTAACGATCCCTTCACTTATCCACAGCGTTAAGGTTTGCGCGGAGCGCTTAACTTTGGCGTAACCCTTAGCCGTCGACCTGGATCACGACCTTGCCCGTGGCCTTACGCGTGCGCAGCAGGTCGAGGCCATCATTGGCGTCGGCCAGTGGCAGCACGTGGCTGACATGGGGTTTGAGCTTGCCCTCGGCGTACCAGCCGAACAGCACCTCGAAACTGTCGGTCAGCACCTTGGGGTTCACCCGCATGTAACCGCCCCAGTAGAAGCCGAGCACATGCAGGTTTTTGACCAGCAAGTAGTTGGCCGGGATCTGCGGGACGGTGCCGGAGGCGAAGCCGAGGGGCAGCAGCCGCGCCTCTGGGTTGCAGGCGCGCAGGGCTGCGTCGAAGAGATCGCCGCCGACGGGGTCGTAGACCACGTCAGCCCCGCCCAGCGCCTTCACATCCGCCTTGAGGTCACAGGTATCACTGTCGAGCAGGTGGTCGGCCCCGGCGTTGGATGCGATTTTCAGCTTGTCGGCACCGCGGGCACAGGCGATGACCTCGGCCCCCATGAGCTTGCCCAGTTCCACCGCCGTGAGGCCGACGCCACCGGAGGCACCGAGGACCAGCAGCCGCTCGCCGGGTTGCATATGCGCCTTGTAGTCGAGCGCCACGTGGCTGGTGCCGTAGGCGACGAGGAAGGCCGCAGCGTCCACTTCGGACATCTCGTCCGGGATGGGCACGCAGATATTGGCTGGGAATGCCGCGTATTCGCCAAGACCGCCGAAGCCTGCATAGGCCGCAATGCGCTGGCCGGGTTTCAGATGGGTGACGTCCGCGCCGACCGCTTCGACGGTGCCGCACATCTCCATCCCGATGGTGGCCGGGAGTTGGGGTTTTTCCTGATAGGTACCTTTGACAATCAGCGTGTCGCCGAAGTTCAGCCCGCAGGTGTGGATGCGCACCAGCACCTCGCCCGCCTTGGGGGTGGGCGTGGCGATTTCGCGCAGTTCGAGTGGCTGCCCAAGGGCGGTGACTTGCATGGCGCGCATTCTGGTATCCCTCGTCTAGTGGCCGTCGCGACCGATTTGCCAGACCTGATAGCTGATCTGAACAGCGCCGAACAGGAGGCCGTGAAAGAACCACAGGATGAAGAGGATGAGGAAGGCGTCATCGCTTTTTGCGGCGCGCGTGTGGATGCCGGCAATGTCGAGGAGCCAGATGCCGGTGACGAAGATGGCCGAGAGGGCGAAGCCCACGGCGGTGCCGTTGAGAAAGAGGCGGATGAGGGGGTTGGGTTGGTCCGGCTGCATGGAGGAAAGGTAGCATGCCAAGGGCGAGAGGCCAGCGGGACAATCGTTTACCAGTGCGCTTGGGCTTGGTTCTGCCGGTTTGCGGGAGCAGGCTGCGCAGGTGTCAACGCAAAGAGATTTCACAATTCGAATTGAAGAAGCTCAAAACCTGTTTCATCCGAGTTATACGCAAAGTGAATTGACCGCCCTTCCCTTTTCCAACGACTTTCGCATTCCGATTGTTGGAAAGAGACCTGACAATCTTTGCGTCATCAGCTTTCGCAACTGGGCTGAAGCGGTTTGCACCCGCTGGCTTCGGTTGGTGAAACTCGAAACTCTGACCGGCGATGTTTACCACGGCCCGTGATCCTTTCGGATAGCCACTGCCCAATCCCACCAAGGGAGTGATTGAGTTGCGATCCTGCGATCCCCAAAGCAAAAGCGAGCCGTTTGAAGCACTTAAAAGCGCCTGACAGGACAGGCCATCATTTGCCGTTTGAGCAGCGATAACCTGCCAATCTCCAATCTGGGATGACTTTTGGATGTCCAAAGCACTCGCCGGTAGAGCCAACAGGGCAAGCAACGAAACCAGATATGCCGTTCTCAAGATGTGTCTCAGCAATTCAAAAGGAGTTTAAGTATTTATGTTATGCACCAAGACGAAAGGCGAGCGCAAATGTCTAAGCACGTAGATAAAATACAAGCCCAATTAAACTGTTGTTACACAATCGTTGGCTAAAACGCTTCGGGCCGTGCTTCCCGCGCCATATGGTCAAGCACCGCGTTCACGAATTTCGGCTCTTTCCCCTCGGGGAAAAACGCCCGCGCCACGTCCACATATTCCACGATCACCACCTTGGGCGGCGTGCCCGTGTCCCGAAACTCGGCCCCTGCCGCCCGGAACAGCGCCCGCAGGGTCGGATCAATCCGCGCAATGGGCCATTTCGCCACCAGTGCCCGGTCCGTCATCTGGTCGATGGGCGCCTGGTAGTTCACCGCGTCATCCATGACCCGGGCAAAGTGGTCGGGATCGCCCTCGGCCATCTCGTCGCCCTCGTAGGACGCGCCAAAGCGGTGGTCCATGAACTCGACCTTGATCTGGTCGACGGTCTGCGCCGTTTGCTCCATCTGGAACAGCGCCTGCACGGCATAGAGCCGCGCGGCCGAGCGCATCTTGCGTTTCTGGTTGCCCGAAAGGGTCATGCGGTTGTGGATCCTGTCTTGGACGCCAGCTGGTATTCGGTGGCCGGTTTAAACCCGACCCCTTTGCTGGAGCGGCCCCACTTACGGCTGAGCGCGATCAGGTGCAAGGCCGCAGCCGCAGCCCCGCCCCCTTTATTCTGCTTGGCGGGATCGGCGCGGACCTCGGCTTGATCCGTGTTCTCGACCGTCAGGATGCCGTTGCCGATGCAGAGGCCTTGGAGGCCCAAGAGTTGGATGGCGCGGGACGAGTCGTTGCAGACCGTTTCATAATGCGTCGTCTCGCCCCGGATCACGCAGCCGAGGGCCACGTAGCCGTCGAAGCTCGACATGCGTTCGGCAATGCCAATGGCGGTGGGGATTTCGAGCGCGCCGGGCATTTCCACCAAGTCCCAGGTGGCGCCAGCGGCTTCGATCTCGGCCTTGGCGCCTACCACGAGGTTGTCGGCGATCTGCTTGTAATAGGGCGAGACGACGATCAGCAACTTGGTCGGCTCGTCAAAGCTGGGGCGGTCCAGCACGTGGTGGTCTATCGAAGCCATCATTTCTCTCCGAGGATGGGGCGGGTGCCGACGATTTCGAGCCCGTAGGCGTCGATGCCGATATAGGTCGTGCGCGGGCTGTCGGTCAGCAGGATGAGGCGGGAAAGGCCCATATTCGACAGCATCTGCGCGCCAAGCCCGGTGTTCTTGACGATGCGGGGGCCGGGCTCTTCATCGGTGAAAAGCGATTTGCGCGGCTCACGGAACAGGCAGACAACACCCCGCCCTTCGGCGGCGATCAGCTCCATCGCGCGGGGCAGCTCGCCCACGGGCTTGTCCGAGAGGCCCAGGATGTCGGTGACTTCGGCCAGTGCGTGGGTCCGGACCAGCACCGGCTCGTCCGTGCTCAGGTCCCCCTTGGACAGCGTCACGTGCTCGATGCCGTAGGTCTGGTCGGTGAAGATCCGCATGTCCCATTCCCCGCCATGCTGCGAGGTGACCATGCGGCGGTCGGTTTCCACCACCAGATTGTCGTGGCGCCGGCGATAGGCGATGAGATCGGAGATGGTGCCGATCTTGAGCTTGTGCGTAGCGGCATAGTCCACGAGGTCGGGCAGGCGAGCCATGGACCCGTCCTCGTTCATGATCTCGCAGATGACGCTCGACGGGTAGTGCCCGGCCAGACGCGCGACATCACAGCCCGCCTCGGTATGTCCCGCCCGCACCAGCACCCCGCCCTTGCGCGCACGCAGGGGAAACACATGGCCCGGCGTGGCCAGATCAGCAGAGGTCGCTTGCGGGTTCACAAGGGTCGAAATGGTCAGCGCCCGGTCCCCTGCGGAAATCCCGGTGCTCACCCCGTCACGCGCTTCGACAGAGACGGTAAAGGCCGTCTCATGCCGCGAGGAATTGTGCATCGCCATCATCGGCAGGCCCAGATCGTCGATCCGCTCGGCGGGCAAGGTCACACAGATCAAACCGCGCCCATGGGTCGCCATGAAGTTCACCGCTGCCGCATCGGCGAAGTTGGCGGGGATCACCAGATCGCCTTCATTCTCGCGATCTTCGTGATCGACCAGAATGAACATCCGACCGTACTTCGCCTCTTCGATAATCTCCTCGATGGGCGAAATGGCGGCGGCAAGATCGGTCTCGACCGGACCGGGGGTCTCAAAGCTCATGGGGCACCTGTGGCAGCATTGCCCGCGACATAGAGGATCACGCGCCCCAATGCCAGTGCCCCGGCGCACAGATCCCGTGCAGCTTCATTTCGCCAGATAAACCGCCCCCGGAGGGCCGATCCACCGCACGCACCCTAAATCGCATGATGCGAGCACGCCCACCACGAGCGCCCAGCATGGCGTCAGGCCGACAGGCCTGTCCGTCGGATCAGGCCACCTCGGCCAGACGCGCGACGTAGCGGGCGAGCGTGTCGATCTCCAGGTTCACAGCGTCCCCTACGGCCACGTCGCCCCAGGTTGTCACCTCTTTGGTGTGCGGGATGAAGTTGATGCCGAAGACGGCCCCCTCCACCTCGTTCACCGTCAGCGATGTGCCGTTCAGGGCCACCGACCCTTTGGGCGCGATAAACCGGGCCAGATCATCCGGCGCGCGCAGTTGCACGCGGGTGCTGTCGCCCTCGTCCACAACCGACACAACCTCGGCCACGCCGTCCACATGGCCCGACACGATGTGTCCGCCCAATTCGTCGCCCACGCGCAGAGCCCGTTCTAGGTTCAGGCGCTTGCCGACCGTCCAGGCGCCGAGGTTGGTCTTCGACACGGTTTCGGCACTCACCTGCACGTCGTACCAGTCAGGGCCAAGATCCACGACCGTCAGGCACACACCGTCCGAGGCAATCGACGCCCCCATGTCGATGCCAGCGGTGTCATAGCCGGTCTCGATCCGCACGCGCAGGTCGCCCTCCTGCTTGAGGTCGGTGATCGTGCCGATATCGGTGATGATGCCTGTGAACATGGGCGGTCTCCTTCACGCTTGGCCCTGAGGTAGCGGTGCCGGGACGCAACGGCAAGAGCAAGGCGCATTGCGGAAATGTGCACCATGAGCCATAAAAACGCCCTAGTCCGGTGTTCATCTGAGAGTAAGATTTTGCCGCATATCAGGGATCAGATGACACTGCATGCCCCCTCATCGCGGGTTTTCCTGTTCTTGCAGGGCCCGCACGGACCGTTTTTCCACCGGCTCGGCGCCATGCTGCGCCGCGCGGGGGCGTCCGTCTGGCGTGTGGGGTTCAATGCGGGCGACCGCGCCTTCTGGTTCCACCCGGCAAGCTACGTCCCTTATCGCGGCAAGGCCGATGACTGGCCCGAGACCTTTGCCAAACTTGTCGAAAGCAAGGGCGTGACCGACATCGTGCTATACGGAGATGTGCGCCCCATTCATGCGCAGGCCGTGGCCGAAGCGAAGCGCCGTGGCCTGACTGTCCACGTGTTCGAAGAGGGGTACATGCGCCCCTATTGGGTGACCTATGAACGCGGCGGCTCCAACGGCCATTCGCGGCTGATGGAGATGTCGGTGGCCGACATGCAGGCGGCCCTTGCCCTGTCGGATATGGAGGCCCCTCTGCCCCCCGGCCATTGGGGCGACATGCGCCAGCATGTCTTCTACGGCGCGCTGTACCACTGGTTCGTGATGTTCCGGAACGGACAGTATCGCAACTTCCAGCCCCACCGCGCGCTGACCGTGGCGCGTGAATTCCAGCTTTACCTCAAGCGCTTGCTGCTGATGCCCTTCCTGACCCTCGACCGGGTGCAGGCGACGCTGCGCATTCGCTATGGCGGGTTTCCCTATCATCTGGCGCTGTTGCAGCTTGAACATGACAGCAGCTTTCAGGAACACTCACCCTTCGACACGATGCCGGAGTTCCTTGATCTGGTGATCCGTGGCTTTGCCGAGGGCGCGCCTGCGCACCACCATCTGGTGATCAAGGCGCATCCGCTGGAAGATGGCCGCACGCCCATCCGCAAAACCATCCGCGATCTTTCCCGGGCGTTGGGCCTGCAGAGCCGTGTCCACTACGTGCGCGGCGGTAAGCTGGCGCAGCTTCTCAACGATGCACGCAGTGCTGTGACCGTGAATTCCACCGCCGCCCAGCAGGTGTTGTGGCGGGGCATTCCGCTCAAGGTTTTTGGCAAAGCCGTCTTTTCCAAGCCCGAGTTTGTCAGCGATCAGCCGCTGCCCGCCTTCTTTGCCGGGGCAAGCCGCCCGGACAATCGGGCCTATAAGGATTACCGTCGCTACCTGCTGGAAACGAGCCAGATCCCCGGCGGTTTCTACTCTGCCCGTGGCCGTCGGCAGCTTCTGCGGCAGGTCGTCGATATGATGCTGTCGCCCGACGATCCCTATGATGCGCTGGCCGCAGGCACCGCGGCACCACGGCAACAGTTGCGGTTGGTGACCTGACCACCACTACCCCTATGGCTAGATTTTATCGCCGGACTCCGGTAGGTTGACATCAAATCAGCACCGGAAAACCGGCGCGATACCAAAAAAGAATACGGGCGCAGATTAAGCTGCGACCAGAGGCAGACAAGAACAGGTCGAGGAGACCGAGCAGTGATTTTCCAGTCATTCCGCTGGACGCGGGTGGTCGCGTCTTTTGCCCTTTTGGGGATTCTTGCATCTTGCGGTCTGCCGCAGATTGGTCCCAACAAACGGCAGATTTTCTCTGGCTCGGTGCAGCGCGAAGGCGATGCGTTTATCGTCTCCGTCAGTGACCGGGTGACGGACGCGACCGCGGTCACACCTGCGCTTGGTTTTTCCGAAGAGTTCCAGAATGCGGGTCTGCTCGGGTCGGATACGATCCGTCCCGGCGATGTGCTGGGCCTGACCATCTGGGAAAACGTGGATGACGGCCTGCTGGCCGGTGAGGCGCAGAATTCGACCATCCTTGAAGAAGTGCAGGTCGACGGCGCGGGCTTTATCTTTGTCCCCTACGCGGGCCGTATTCGCGCCGCAGGCAATACGCCCGAAGCGATCCGCCGCATCATCACCAGCAAGTTAGAAGACCAGACCCCGGACCCGCAGGTGCAGGTGCGCCGCGTGGCGGGGGACGGCTCGACCGTGTCGCTGATCGGGGCCATTGGCGCGCAGGGTGTCTATCCCATTGAGCGGCCTACACGCACGCTGTCCACCATGCTGGCGCAGGCCGGTGGTGTCACCATCGAACCCGAGATTGCCCGCGTGACCGTGCTGCGCGGCGGGATGCGCAGCCGCATCTTCTTCCAGGATCTCTATGAAAATCCGCATCTCGACATCGCCCTCCGTGGTGGCGACCGGGTGCTGGTCGAGGCCGACACACGCGCCTTTACAGCGCTGGGTGCCACAGGCGGGCAGGCCCGCGTGCCGTTCGAGACCGCGACGCTGAGCGCGCTAGAGGCGCTGGCGCAGGTGGGTGGATTGCAGACGAATTCGTCTGACCCCACGGGCATTTTCGTGCTGCGCAATGAGCCAGCCGAGGTGGCGAATGTGGTCCTGGGCCGTGACGACCTGATCGGGGCGCAGCGCATGGTTTATGTGCTGGACCTGACCCAGCCCAACGGCATGTTTCAAGCGCGTGACTTCGTCATTCGCGATGGCGACACGCTCTATGTGACCGAAGCGCCCTATACGCAGTTTGCCAAGATCATCACCTCGATCACGACCCCGATCACGGGCGTGAACTCTTTGGCGACGGGTCTGTCGGGCGAGTAACGACCGTGCACAGCGGACAGGACATGGCCGCCGGACCCGATGGGGCCCGGCGGCTTTACGTTTACAATGGCGGCTTTCTGGCGCGAGGGCGCGTGCGCCGTATCGTGGAGCTTGCGGGTTATGACATCGCCGTGGGCCTGCCCGGGCCGGACGGGCTGGTGGGTGTGTGGGGCAACTCACCAACCGCCTATCGGGGCGAGGCTGTAGCAGAGCGGCGTGACGCCAGCGTTGTGCGGGTCGAAGATGCGTTTTTGCGCTCGGTCCTGCCGGGGCGGGCGGGCAGCCAGCCCATTGGCTTGCTGATTGACCATGCGGGGGTGCATTTCGATCCGTCGGTGCCGTCTGATCTGGAGCGGATACTGGCGGAAGAGCCGCTGGATGATACGGCTGTTCTGAACACGGCGCGCGGGGCCATGGCGCGGATGCAGGAGGCGCATCTGAGCAAGTATACCGGGTTTGACCCCGATACTGCGGTGCCGGAACCGGGATATGTGCTGGTGATTGATCAGACCAGGGGCGACGCCTCGGTGACGGCCTGCGGGGCGGATCGGAACCGATTTCTTGAGATGCTGTTTGTCGCGCAGGACGAGCATCCCGGCGCGCGTATCCTGATCAAGACCCATCCGGAGACGATGCAGGGGTTTCGTGAGGGGTATTTTACCGAAGATGATTGCAATGACCGCGTGTCGCTGTTTGCCGATGCGGTCAGCCCGTGGACGCTGATGGAGGGGGCGATTGCGGTCTACACCGTGTCCTCCGGCCTGGGGTTCGAAGCGATCATGGCGGGGCACAAGCCGCGCGTCTTTGGCCAGCCCTTCTATGCCGGGTGGGGGCTGACGGCGGATGAGTTTCCGGTGCAGCGGCGCCAGCGCACGCTGACCCGCGCGCAACTCTTTGCAGGGGCGATGATCCTGTATCCGACCTGGTACGATCCGCATCGCGATTGCCTGTGTGATCTGCCGACCGCGATGGAGGCCTTGGCCGCCGAGACGCGCGCTTGGCGGGCGGATCATCGCGGTTGGGTGGCGAGCGGGATGCGGCTGTGGAAGCGACGGCCCTTGCAGAAGGTGTTTGGGCGGTACGTGCCGATGCGCTTTGAGGAGGATCCGGGTCGGGCCCGTGCGATGGATCGTCCTTGGATGGTTTGGGCGGGCAAGGCGGATGTCGGACATGAGGATGCTGTGCGCGTAGAGGATGGGTTTCTGCGGTCGCGTGGTCTGGGGGCCGAGTTGATCCCGCCCCTGTCGCTGGTGACGGATGATCTGGGCATTTACTATGACCCCTCGCGGCCCAGCCGATTGGAGCATCTGATCCGGGCGCGCCGGGTGTTGCGGCCCGATCAGGTGGCGCGTGCTGACGCGCTGGTGCGGTCGCTGACGGCGGCGGGTTTGAGCAAGTACAACCTGTCGGGCGGCGTGCCCGACCTGCCCAAAGGCCAGCGGGTGCTGGTTGTGGGGCAGGTTGAGGATGATGCGTCGATCCGGCTGGGTGCGGGGGAGATCCGGACCAACCGCGCGCTGCTTGAGGCCGCGCGGACGGCGCGGCCTGATGCGGTGCTGATCTACAAGCCGCATCCGGATGTGGAGGCGGGCCTGCGCGAAGGGGCGTTTGACGCCGCGGGTATTGCGGATGTTGTCGCCGACCGAGCCGACATTGCCGCGCTGCTGGATCAGGTGGAGGAGCTTTGGACCATGACCTCGCTCACCGGGTTCGAGGCGCTGCTGCGCCGGGTGCGCGTGGTGACGACCGGTGCGCCGTTCTATGCGGGCTGGGGGCTCACCGAGGATCGGGGGGCCGTGCCGCCCCGCAGGCGCGAAGATGTGTCGCTGGCTGGATTGGTCCATGCGACACTGATTGACTACCCCCGCTATTTTGATCCTGTGACGGGCACCGCCTGTCCGGTTGAAATCGTGGTCGAGCGGTTGCGCAATGGCCCCCTGCCCCGGCCCGGACTGGCCAATCGGCTGCTGTCAAAGCTGCAAGGGCTGCTCGCCAGTCAGGCGCATCTGTGGCGTTAGCGCCGGTTCCAGATATGGCAGATGTCATCGCCGATGCGCGTCACGGATTTGAGGCGGTAGCGTTGCGCCGCGTCCAGTGAGCCGAGGCCGAGCGCGCCGATATTGGGCAGCCCTTCGGCCCCGATGGCGAGCCCTGCGGTGAAGCCGACCAACTCGTCCACGAGGTCCGCTTCGATGAGCGAAGCGGCGAGTGCGCTGCCCCCTTCGGAGAAGACGCGGGTGAGGCCGTGATCGCCCAGTTTTTGCAAGATGTCTTGCGGATCAAGTTGGGTGCCTTGGGTGGCGCAGGGCAGGAGCGTGGCCCCCATGTCGCGCCATGTGCGTTGCAGCATCGGGTCGGCATCGCGCCCGTGGCAGAGGATCACCGGCATCTCGCGCGCCGTTGTGGCGAGTTTGGACATGAGCGGCACGTCGATCCGGCGCGAGACCACCACACGGGCCGGTTGCTGGATGTCACCCATGTCCCGCACGGTCAGAGACGGGTCGTCGTGCCGCGCCGTGCCGCCGCCGACCATGACTGCGTCGTGCCGCGCACGCATCGCGTGCACGTGGCGGCGCGCCATGGGGCCGGTGATCCATTGGCTTTGGCCTGAGCCTGTGGCGATGCGCCCGTCGAAGCTGCTCGCGAGTTTAAGGGTGACGAAAGGGCGGCCCTGTTCGGTGCGCAGGGTAAAGCCTATGTGATCCTGTTCAGCCTCTGCTTCGCAGACGCCTGTGGTGACGTCGATCCCAGCGGCTTCGAGGATCGCGATACCGCGCCCGTCGACCCGCGTGTCGCTGTCACGCATGGCGATGACGACACGCGCGATGCCTGCGGATACCAGTGCGTCGGCGCAGGGCGGGGTTTTGCCGTGGTGGGCGCAGGGTTCGAGCGTGACGTAGGCGGTGGCGCCCCGTGCCTCATTGCCCGCTTGCGCGAGCGCTTCGGGTTCGGCATGCGGTCGGCCACCCGGTTGAGTCCAGCCGCGTCCGATGATCCTGCCGTTTTTGACGATGACGCAGCCCACAGCGGGGTTTGGGGCTGTGCGCCCCTGCCCGCGCCGTCCTAGCGCGAGTGCCAATGACATGAAGCGGATGTCGTCCGCTGTGCTCACTCGTCGGCGGGCGCGTCGGGCCGCAGTTCGGCGACAAACTTGTCAAAATCGTCCGCAGCCTGGAAGTTCTTGTAAACGCTAGCGAAACGGACATAGGCCACCGTGTCGATGCGGTTCAGCGCTTCCATCACGATCTCACCAATCTGTTTGGACTGGATGTCGGTTTCGCCCATGCTTTCGAGCCGCCGGACGATGCCGGAGATCATCTGGTCGATCCGCTCAGGGTCGATGGGGCGTTTCTGCATGGAAATGCGGATGGAGCGTTCGAGCTTGTCGCGGTCGAAGTCCTCGCGCTTGCCTGTGGACTTGATCACCACGAGGTCACGCAGCTGCACACGCTCGTAGGTGGTGAAGCGCCCGCCGCAGGCCGGACAGAAGCGGCGGCGGCGGATCGAAACATGATCCTCTGCCGGTCGGCTGTCTTTGACTTGTGTGTCGATATTCCCGCAAAACGGACAGCGCATCGCCCATCCCCTTCGTATTTGTCCCGCCTGTAGTGGGGGTTTTCCCCCGTTCCACGAAACTATAGGCGGTTGTCAAGGTTTTGGGTAGAGGGGAAATGCGACCGCTAGATGAGCGGTGCCTGTTTATCGCCTGACAAGACGGTTGTCCGCGGTTTGCACCCGCAAAAACGGGGAGTCCCGGCACAGGGCAAAGGCGTGGGCCATGGAAAACACCTTGCCCGTGCGTCGGACCCCTTGGCCGAAGGATGAGAACGCGCCCTCGACCGGCTGGGTGGTGAAGACGACCCCTTTGCGGCCCGGTGCGGTGGTTGCGTCGCCCCTGCCGCTTTGGATGTAGAGATCACCGCCGCGTTGTCCGAGAACGTGCCGCGTGTAGATACCGGCCGCACACCAAAGCTGCGTTCCACCTGCCCCATCGGCCTCGATCACTTCAAAGCTGGTGCTATCAATCCGGTTTACAGGGATTGTCAAACGTTCGCGTCGGACAAAATCCTGTGCGTGTCCTAGGGTGGGCAGCGTGATTAGAACGGCGAGGGAGAGGGGTTTTAGCATCGTGGTCTCCTTTCCCAGACATGTAGGTATGGCGTGCAGATTTGAAACCGCAGAAGTGCCGGATAGGCACACATGCGATGACTTGGCCGTGCGGCGCTGCAATTTTAGGCGCTGAGGTATCCGATGACGCGGCGGTGATGCGGGGCCGTGCGGTGCTCAAAAAGGTAGATGCCCTGCCACGTGCCAAGCTGGGGTCGCCCGCCGTTGACCGGGATTTGCAAGCTGACCGGCATCATCGCCGCCTTGATGTGCGCAGGCATGTCATCCGGGCCCTCATAGGTGTGTGTGAGGTAGGACATCGACGGGTCGGTCGTGGGCGGCACGAGGCGGGAGAAGAAGTTTTGCAGGTCCGTCTGCACCTCCGGATCGGCGTTTTCCTGAATCAGGAGGGAGCAAGAGGTGTGCTGGACAAAGAGCGTCAGCAGGCCGTCACCCTCGCACCAGCGTGTCACGTCGCGGGTGAATTCGTAGAGGCCCTGGCCGTGTGTTGTGATTTCGAAGGTGGTTTGCATGAGACTTAGCGGAACAGGGCGTCGCCCTGTTCGTCGATCACCTGTTTTGCCTTGGCGATGGTGGCGGCGGTTGCGTCTTCGTGCGAGGCGATAGTATCGGCGCGGATCAGGCTGTGGACCTTGGTTTCGCCACCCAGTTCTCTTTCGATCCTAGCGGAGATGCGGTAGCCGTCAGCTTCTTTCTGCAAGGTCGGGATGATACGGAAGCCGTTGTAGGTTTCGCCCTCGGGTTCAGCGGGGGTGGTGCTGCCGAACAGTTTTTTCAGCAAGGACAAGGGTCAACTCCGTGTCTGTCATGCGCGGCCGTTGAGGCGGGCGGTGATATGGTGGCCACCGCCCGCGATGTCTGAAAGCGCGTTACTGATCCAGGAAGCTGCGCAGTTTGCGGCTGCGGCTGGGGTGCTTGAGCTTGCGCAGCGCTTTCGCCTCGATCTGGCGAATCCGTTCGCGGGTCACGCTGAACTGCTGCCCGACCTCTTCGAGTGTGTGGTCGGTGTTCATGCCGATGCCGAAGCGCATGCGCAGCACACGTTCCTCACGCGGGGTGAGTGAGGCGAGAACCCGTGTTGTCGTTTCCTTGAGGTTTTCCTGAATGGCGCTGTCGAGCGGCAGCACGGCGTTCTTGTCCTCGATGAAATCGCCAAGCTGGCTGTCCTCCTCGTCCCCGATGGGGGTCTCAAGCGAAATTGGCTCCTTGGCGATCTTCATCACCTTGCGGACCTTTTCCAGCGGCATTTGCAGCTTTTCGGCCAGTTCTTCGGGCGTAGGTTCGCGGCCGATCTCGTGCAGCATCTGACGGCCCGTACGGACCAGTTTGTTGATCGTTTCGATCATGTGCACAGGGATACGGATGGTGCGCGCCTGGTCCGCGATGGACCGGGTGATCGCCTGACGAATCCACCATGTGGCGTAGGTCGAGAACTTGTAACCGCGGCGGTATTCGAACTTGTCGACCGCTTTCATCAGGCCAATGTTGCCCTCCTGGATCAGGTCCAGGAATTGCAGGCCTCGGTTGGTGTATTTCTTGGCGATCGAGATCACGAGGCGCAGGTTGGCTTCGACCATCTCTTTCTTGGCCTGGCGGGCTTCTTTCTCGCCCTTCTGGACCTGCTGAACGATCCGGCGGAATTCCGAGATATCGAGGCCGACATACTGGCCCACCTGTGCCATGTCGGCGCGCAACTCTTCGACCTTGTCGGCGGAGCGTTCGATGAACATCTGCCAGCCGCGACCGGACTTACCGCCCATCTCTTCCAGCCAGTTCGGGTCCAGCTCGCGCCCGCGATAGGCGTCGACGAACTCGCGGCGGTTGATCCGCGCCTGGTCAGCCAGTTTCACGATGGAGCTGTCGATCTGCATGATGCGGCGGTTGATGCCGTACAGCTGGTCGATCAGCGCTTCGATCCGGTTGTTGTGCAGGTGCAGTTCGTTGACCAGCAGCACAATCTCGGCCCGCAGCTTTTGGTAGGTCGCCTCGTTTTCGTCCGAGAACGAGCCGTCCTCGTTCAGGGTCGCCGAAATCCGGCTGTCCTGCATTTCGGACAGAAGCGAGTAGTCGTGGGCGATGACTTCGAGCGCTTCGAGCACTTGCGGCTTGAGCGCGGCCTCCATCGCGGCGAGCGACATGTTGGCCTGTTCGTCTTCGTCGTCGTCATCGTCTTTGGCAATCGGGTTACCGTCGGCGTCAAGCTCGGGGCCTGTGTCGGCTTTTTCTTCAGTCTTGGCAGCGGTGTCGACGACGGGTTCGTTCACCTCTTCGCCGTCTTCGCCCATCTGGTTGCCGAAGGTCGCTTCGAGGTCGATGACATCGCGCAGCAGGATCTCTTCGCTCAGAAGTTCGTCGCGCCAGATGGTGATCGCCTGGAAGGTCAGCGGGCTTTCACACAAACCCGCGATCATGGTGTTGCGCCCGGCTTCGATCCGCTTGGCGATGGCGATCTCGCCCTCGCGGCTGAGCAGTTCGACGCTGCCCATCTCGCGCAGGTACATGCGCACGGGGTCGTCGGTGCGGTCGAGCTTTTCCTGACCGGTGGCCCCCAGCGTCAGATCGCGGGTGCCTTCGGTGGTCGTGACCTCGGTCGAGCCTTTTTGCTCTTCTTCCTCGGCCTCTTCATCTTCGATGATGTTGATGCCCATTTCGGAGAGCATCGACATCACGTCTTCGATCTGTTCGGAACTCACCTGGTCCGGCGGTAGCACGGTGTTGAGCTGATCGTACGTGATGTAGCCCTTTTCCCGGGCTTCCGAGATCATCTTTTTGACTGCGGCCTGGCTCATGTCGAGCGAGTGGGCGCTGTCCTGATCTTCGGTCTTGGCGTCTTCGTTCGTGTCTTTTGCGGCCATAACGGGCTCCTTTACCGGGGCTCCTTGGCGATTCGTCCCCGCGAATCGCTGCCAGAAACATTTAGTGCTTTGGGTGATTCGGCCACCCGTCTAAGCGCATTTTCTTTATGTTTTGAGACCAAATCGCATCAGTTGCGGCGTTTGGAGAAGCTGATCTGGTCCATCAGGGCCGCAAAGGCGTCCCGCTCAGTCCGACTGATTCGGGCGCCGTTGTCGCCCGTTTCGTATTCGGCATCATCTTCTTTCCCGCTGCGGCTGGCCTGGGTTGCGGCTTGGGCCGCTTGGGCAAGGCGCCATGTCACGCCTTCATCTGCCACACCTTCCAGGTCCTGCACCGCATCCGCGATCTCGGCATTAAGTCCCTTTACCGCGCTGAGTTTTGCGAGCTCTTCGGCCACAGTCATGCGGGCCATATCGGCATCGCCGGGTGTGCGGATACACGGGACAATTGCCACATGGCGTGAAGTCAGCAGGTTATCAAGGGCTTCGGGGCCGAGTGCGGCGAAAATGTTTTCGCGCAACACCTCTGAACCCTGGTGCGCGTGGCGCAGAATCAGGTCGCGCAATACGGCATGGTCCGGATCGTTGCAGGCGAGGCTTTCGAGCCCGTTTTCGAAGTCTTCGGCCACTTCGGGTGTGCAGATGAGCGCCGCGAGGATCACCGTTTCGCGCAAGTGGTCGGTGACTTGGGCGTCACCTGCGGCCAAGGCTGAGCTTTTGGTGCTGGCCATGGGCACTGGCGGGGCCTGCCAGCCGCGGCCCTTTTGCCAGTTACGTTTCGGCCCCTGCCCGCCACCCCGTTGCGGGCGAAAGAGGTCCCAGCGCATGTCCTTGATCGCCTGACCGTAGTGCTGGCGGATCGACGGATCCTTGATCAGCGTGATCTTGTCACGCAGCGCCTTGTCGAGGGCGGCCTTGCGTTCGGGACTGTCGAAGCTCTTGCCCTCGGTCTCGCGCTGCCAGAGCAGTTTGACCATGGGCATCGCGTCATCGAGCAGCTTTTGCAGCGCGCCTGCCCCTTGCGCCTTGAGCAGATCGTCCGGGTCCTGGCCGTCGGGCATGAGCGCAAAGCGCAGGGATTTACCCGCTTCGAGCAGCGGAAGCGCAAGGTCGATCAGACGCATGGCGGCGCGCAGGCCCGCCTTGTCCCCGTCGAGCGCGATGATCGGCTCGTCGGCGATGCGCCAGAGCATGGCGAGCTGGTTTTCCGTGACTGCTGTGCCGAGGGGGGCGACGGAGGCGCCGAACCCGTGTTCAGCGAGCGCGATGACATCCATGTACCCTTCGGCCACGATCAGCGGCTGACCCTTGCCCGCCGCCGTGCGCGCCGGACCGTGGTTGTAGAGGCTGCGGCCCTTATCGAAGAGTTCCGTTTCGGGCGAGTTCAAGTATTTGGCGTTGTCGTTCGGGTCCATAGCCCGCCCGCCAAAGGCGATGCAGCGCCCACGTGCGTCACGGATGGGGAACATGATGCGCCCGCGGAACGTATCGTAAGGCTTGCCACCCTTCTGGCTGGGCTTTGCAAGGCCCGCGCCGAGGATCAGCTCATCCTCGACGCCCTTGGCCTTGAGTACGTCCCAGAGGCCCTGCCAGGCATCGGGGGCAAAGCCGATTTCCCAGCGGTCCTGTGCGGCTGGGTCCAGCCCGCGGCGTTGAAGATAGTCGCGCGCCGGACCCGCCGCACCGGTTTTCAGTTGCAGTCGGAAGTGCTGGACCGCCATTTCCATGACATCGGCCAGTTGCGTTCGCTTGTCGGCCTTTTCCTGCGCGCGCGGGTCACGCGCGGGCATGGGCATCCCAGCCTCACCGGCGAGGATTTCGACCGCTTCCATGAAGCCCACATTCTCGGTCTCGCGCACGAAGCTGATCGCGTCGCCTTTGGCGTGGCAGCCGAAACAATAATAGTAGCCCTTGCGATCATCGACGTGAAAGCTGGCTGTCTTTTCGTGGTGGAAGGGGCATGGCGCCCACATGTCACCCTTGCCCTGGTTGGACTTACGCGCATCCCACATGACTTTGCGCCCGACAACCTGTGTCAGTGACAGGCGGGTGCGCAGTTCGTCCAGAAATCCGGGGGGCAGGCTCATGCCCTTAATATTGGGCGTGTGGGCCTACGAGTCGAGTCACTGCTGCAGGCAAAGTTCGCTCCACGCGTCCGACAGGCTTTCGTTGCGGACAATGCGGCGCGGCTGTTCATAGACCCAAGGGGCAATCAGCGGGATCGCGTTGTTGTACTTTTCGGGCCATGTTGGGCCTTGAGCCAGGATATGGTCCTGCACTTCACGCTCTTTCACACGGTCAAGGCGGGCCTGCTGAACGGCAGCAACAACCTGCGCTTGCAGGGCGCAGCTTTCTTCCTTGGTTTCCTGCGCAAAGGCGGGTGCCGCGACAAAGGCAAGTGCGGCGGTGATTGCAAAACGGATCATGGACAGGCTCCGGCAGATTGGAATCGGTTTGCGATGTTTTACCCCCGCGCCACGACGCTTGCCATGGCCCTTTCCAGATCGTGAAGCAGCGTGCCCGCCATGGAGCGGAACACCATCAGCAGGAACGTGTCGGCGCCGACGCGTGTGACCGACCCGGTCATGTGCTGGATTTGGGTGCGCGCGGTGTGGCCGCGTTTGAAGCTGGCGGCTGACAGGTCGAGCGGGATCAGGCGGGCGAGCACCGCCTCAGAGGCCGCCCCGGACAGAGTGACCGCCGTCCAGGCATCCGATTGGTCCGTGAGAGCTGCATGTTTGGCCAGCGCCTTGTCCGGCTCCGGCCCTGCAAGAAGAACCATATCCCGCCCGAACCAGATGGCCCTTGCGCCCTCTTTGCCCGTAGCCCGGTTGGGCGCAGGCCACGCCATGCCGTGGGCGGTCTTGAATGTGTCCGCGATCTTTGCACCTGCATAGGGCGAGATAGAGGTCAGGGTGCCGAGGCCGACCTCAGCCACCGTGCAGGTGCCGATGGTAACCGGGTCCATGCCCTCAAGCGGGGTCTTTGCGATCAGGTCAGCCACGTGTGCGCTCCCCCTTTGGATCTAAGAACACCGGGTCGCATAGCTCAACCCGGGTTTGGATGCCGCGCACATGGTCCACCATGTTCAGCACATCGCCGTGGCGCGACAGCCCGTCGGTGACAAAGCCGAGGCCAATGAAATGTCCAAGCGTGGGTGAGAAGCCCACGGACGTGACATAGCCCTGATCGTGTTCGGCTACAGGCTCTTGCCCGTCCGCATAGATATGTGCGCCCGCGGTGAGTTGCTTGACCGGACCCACAGGTTTTAGCCCCACCAGTTGCGCGCGGCCCGCTTCGGTCAGGCCGGGGCGCTGCGCCATGGTGGCGCCGATGAAGTCTTTCTTTTTGGACAGCATCCGAGCCATGCCAATGTCTTGCGCCGTCACGCGACCGTCGATTTCGGAATGCGTGATAAACCCCTTTTCGATGCGCAGCACGTTCAACGCCTCCATCCCATAGGCACCGCCGCCGAGGCTTTCAGCCCGCGCGACGAGCAGTCGGAACAGGCTGTCACCGTAGCGCGACGGGACGGCCAGTTCGTAGGCATGTTCGCCGGAGAAGGAGATGCGGAAAAGCCGCCCCTTGACCCCTTGGACCGTGACCAGACCGCAGGACATGAAGGGCCATTTGCCGTCGTCGATGGTGTCATCGAGCAGCCCGTTCAACAACTCACGCGACTTCGGCCCGGCCACAGCAAATTGCGCCCATTGTTCGGTGACGGACATGATCCGCACATCCCAGCCGGGATGCAGCGCTTGGGTGACGAATTCGAGGTGACGCATGACCTGACCTGCCGCAGCAGTGGTCGTGGTCATCACGTAGTGGTTTTCGCCTAGCCGCGCGGTGGTGCCATCGTCCATGACGTGCCCATCCTCGCGCAGCATCAGGCCATATCGCACCCGGTTCTCTTTCAGGGTCGAGAACGTGTTGGTGTAGGCAAAGTCGTGCAGTTTGTCCGCATCCGGGCCCTGAATGTCGATTTTGCCCAGGGTCGAGACATCGCAGATGCCCACTGCCTCGCGCACCCAGCCGACCTCCCGGTCGCAGGACTGGCGCCATGTCTTTTCGTCCCGCAGCGGGAAGTAAGAGGGGCGATACCACAGACCTGCCTCAATCATCGGCGCGCCTGCGGCCACGCTGGCCGAATGGCTGGTGGTTTTGCGTTCTGGCGCGAACCCCTTGCCTTGCGCCCCTGCCCCGAGGGCCGCGAGAGCGACGGGCGTATAGGGCGGACGGAAGGTGGTTGTGCCGGTTTCCGGGATGCCGCGCCCGGTCGCATCCGCCAGTAGCGCAAGTGCGGCGACGTTCGAGTTCTTGCCCTGATCGGTCGCCATGCCTTGGGTCGTATAGCGCTTCATGTGCTCGACGGAGGCAAAGTTTTCCTGTGCCGCCTGTTTGACGTCCTTGACGCTGACATCGTTCTGGAAGTCGAGCCAGGCGCGCCCCTTGCCCGGCACGGCCCAGAGCGGTTCGATGGCGTAGGGGCTGTCATCGGCTTGGGGGATGTCGATGTCGGGTGCGGCTAGGCCGAGGACTTCGAGAGTCGTCTTGGCGGCCGCAACCCCTTCGGCCAAACAGGCGGCGGTCGAGAACGCGCCGTTGCATGCCCCAGCCGTTTCCATGCCGGGGATTGCACCGGGGGTGGGCACGAAGCTGGCGATGTTTTCATCCCAAGTGGGCCGACCATTCATGTGGCAGGTCATGTGGACTGTCGGGTTCCATCCGCCTGACACGGCGAGGCAGTCAGTGGCGATCTTTTCGGTGCCGGATGCGGTCTGAACCCGGATGGCCTCCAGCCCCGTGCGTCCATCCGCGCCGGTGACGACAGCTCCTTGCATCAGGTGGTAGTCGCCCAGTGCCTGGGCATCCTTGCGGCTGTCGATGACGGCGGCGATGTGTACGCCTGCGTCCTGCAGATCCATCGCCGTGCGATGGGCGTCGTCGTTGTTGGCAAAGATCGTCACCGCTTTGCCGGGGCTCACGCCGAAGCGGTTGAGATAAGCGCGCACGGCACCTGCCGCCATGATGCCCGGGCGGTCGTTGTTCTGGAACGCGATGTGCCGTTCGATGGCACCGGCGGCGAGGATGGATCGCTTGGCAACGATGCGCCAGAAGGCTTCCTTAACCCCGCCCTGCGGCACGCCATCCATGTGATGCGCGACACGCTCCAACGCGCCGAACGTGCCGCCGTCATGCGCGCCGGTCACTGTGGTGCGGGGCATCAGGCGGACATTGTCCATGGCGGCGAGTTTCGACACCATGTCGGCCGCCCATGCAGCACCGTGCGCGCCGTCGACGGTCAAGGTTTCCGCGTTGAGGCGGCCGCCCATGCGGCTGTCTTCATCCGCGAGGATCACCCGGGCGCCTGCTTGCGCCGCCGTCCACGCCGCCATGAGGCCCGCAGATCCTGCGCCGATCACCAGGACATCGCAGAACGCATATGCCTTTTCATAGTGGTCCGCGTCTTGCTCACCGCTGAGCGCCCCGAGGCCAGCCGCACGCCGGATGAATGGCTCATAGACCTTTTCCCAGAACGCGCGCGGCCTCATGAAGGTCTTGTAGTAGAACCCGGCACCCAGAAAGGGGGATGCGAGGTCATTGACGCTCAGGAGGTCAAAGCCCAGCGATGGCCAGGCGTTCTGAGTGCGCGCCTCCAGCCCATCGTACAGCTCCTGAACCGTGGCGCGCACATTGGGGTCGGTGGCCGGGCCGCGCCCGATGGTGACGAGGGCGTTGGGTTCCTCCGATCCGGCCGTCAGGATCCCGCGCGGGCGGTGGTATTTGAACGACCGTGCCACGTGGCGCACGTCATTGGCCAGCAGGGCCGAGGCCAGCGTATCGCCCTCAAATCCGCGATAGGTCGTGCCGTCAAAGCGGAAGGACAGCCGTCGCGACCGGTCGATAAGCCCCTTACCTTCGACCCTCATGGTTTGCCCTCCGCCACCAATTCCACGGACTTGATTTCGTGCGTGGAAACGTTGCGGGTCACTTTCAGCCATGCGCCGCAGCCTGCGTCGTGGCTCCAGAGCTCCTCCAGATCGCCCGCCGGGTTTTCGCGCAGATGCAAGTAGTCATCCCACGCGGCCTCTCCCGCATCGGGTGCCGGGCGGTCCAGCATCACTGCCGCACCTTGATAATAGAACTCGCGCCGGTCGCGCTCACCGCATATCGGACATCGCAACCGCATCAGGCTTCCCCATAGGAGTTCAAGGTCCACCCCTTCCCAGTTTCAAAAAAATCCCCGCCCGCTGACTGGCAGGTGGCTTTGCCACCGAGAAGTGAGGCTCCCGTCATCTCAACCCTCCCTAGTGCAGATTGTGCTGAGACCCGGTGGCCTCTTCATCCATGATCCCGCGCCCGGTGCGGAAACGATCCAGACGGTGACGGACGGTTGTGGGGTGCGGCGTGCCGGTGGCCAGAAGGTGGGCGAAGGTGTGGCCCGAGGCCGGTGTCGCCTTGAACCCGCCATAGCACCAGCCGCAATTGACAAAGAGCCCCTCGATATCCGTCTTGTCGATGATGAAGGAGCCGTCGGGCGACATGTCCATCACGCCGCCCCAGCTGCGCAGCACCTTGGCCTTGCCGATGGCAGGCATCAGCGTCATCGCAGCCTCGGCCACGTGTTCGACCAGCGGCAGGTTCCCGCGCGAGGCGTAGCTTGCATACATGTCGAGGTCACCGCCAAAGACCAGGCCGCCCTTGTCGGACTGACTGATATAGAAGTGGCCCATACCATAGGTGATGACGTGATCAATGCAGGGTTTCAGCCCTTCGGTGACAAAGGCTTGCAGCACGTGACTTTCGATAGGCAGGCGCATACCCGCCATCGCTGCCACTTGTGACGAGCGACCCGCAGCAACCATTCCGACCTTCTTGGCGCGGATTGGCCCCTTGGTTGTCTGGACGCCTTTCAGCACCCCGTTTTCGACGTCGATGCCGGTGACCTCGCATTGCTGGATCAGGTCGACACCGCGGTCGCTGGCAGACCGGGCAAAGCCCCAGGCCACCGCGTCATGGCGCGCAGTGCCACCCCGTTTGTGGTAGAGCCCGCCATAGATCGGAAAACGCGTCTGTTCGAAGTCGAGGAACGGCAGCAGTTTTTCAACGCCCGCCCGGTCAAGCATTGCGCCGTCATCGCCCTGCCCGCACATGGAATTGGCCCGCCGGACAAAGGCGTCGCGCTGCCCGTCTGAGTGCACGAGGTTGATGATGCCGCGCTGGGAGTGCATGACGTTGTAGTTCAGGTCCTCTTCCAGACCTTCCCACAGTTTCAGCGAATGCGAATAGAACTCGGAATTGCCGGGCAGCATGTAATTGGCCCGCACGATGGTGGTGTTGCGGCCCACATTGCCACCGCCGAGGTAGCCTTTTTCCAGCACGGCCACATTGGTCAGCCCGTGTTCCTTGGCCAGATAATGCGCCGTTGCCAGACCATGACCGCCGCCGCCGATCAGGACAATGTCATATTCGGGCTTGGGTTCGGGATTGCGCCAATGCGGCCCCCACCCTTTGTTCCCGGTCAGCCCTTCGGTCAGAACCTTCAGCCCTGAAAAGCGCATATGCCCCTCCGCCTGCATGCAGGCTCCACCATGATCATCCCACTTGGTGTAGCAAGAGGTGTGTGGCCGCCTGCGGCACTTTTCGACACGGGCTGGTCTGGCAGCGACTGATTATGCGGCGCGACCGTAAGGACACGCGGCACCCGTAAGAACCGGGTGCCGCTGATATGGATAGGATCGAGCCTACCGCGGTCAGAGACCCTTGGCCCGATAGCTGTCCGCCACCTTGCCGATGGCCACCAGATAGGCGGCGGTCCGCAGGTCATCGACATCATCCCGGCCATGCCAGACCGCGGCCATCGACTGGTAAGCGGCGCGCATCGTGTCATCAAGGCCCGAGCGCACCAGCTCCAACTCGTCCGCGCCGCGCAGGTACTTGTCCTTGAAGTCCGGCGTGATGGTCCAGGCGTCGCCCAGATGTCGACTCAGACGCTCAAGTTCGTCCACGACAAGCTGGTGCCGCGCCTCTTCCTGACGGCGCTGCATCCGGCCAAATCGGATGTGGCTGAGGTTCTTGACCCATTCGAAGTACGAAACGGTCACACCACCCGCATTGGCATACATGTCGGGAATGATCACCGTTCCCTTTTCGCGCAGGATCGCGTCAGCGCCAGCCGTGACGGGGCCGTTCGCAGCCTCGATGATCAGCGGAGCCTTCACATTCTTGGCGTTGGACAGGTTAATCACGCCTTCGAGTGCCGCGGGCACGAGGATGTCACACTCTTTTTCCAGAACGGAGGCCCCATCTTCGACAAAGGTGCCGTCGGCATAGCCCGATACCCCGCCGTGTCGCGCGATCCAATTGCGTACGGCATCGATGTCCAGACCGCGATCATCAACAAGCGCACCATCGCGTTCGATGATACCGACGATCTTGCAGCCGTCCTCTTCGCTCAGGAATTTGGCGGCGTGATAGCCCACATTGCCCAGGCCCTGCACCACAACAGTTTTACCGTCGAGCGTGCCGGACATCCCGGCTTTTTTCACGCCCTCGGCATCACGGAAAAACTCGCGCAGGGCATATTGGACACCGCGCCCTGTCGCTTCCGTACGCCCCTGGATACCGCCCGCGTTGGTCGGCTTGCCGGTCACGCATGCCACACTGTTGATATCGGTGGTGTTCATGCGTTTGTACTGGTCGGCGATCCAGGCCATCTCCCGCTCGCCCGTTCCCATATCGGGGGCGGGTACGTTCTGGGCAGGGTTGATCATGTCGCGCTTAATCAGCTCGTAGGCAAAGCGCCGTGTGATCAACTCCATCTCGTGCTCGTCATATTCGCGCGGGTCGACATGCAGCCCACCCTTGGACCCGCCAAACGGCGCCTCGACCAACGCACATTTGTAGGTCATCAGCGCGGCCAGCGCCTCGACCTCGTCCTGGTTGACGCCCAGCGCAAAGCGGATGCCGCCCTTGACCGGTTCCATGTGTTCGGAGTGGACGGAACGATAACCGGTGAAAGTCTGGATTTGCCCGCGCAGCCGCACACCAAAACGGACCGTATAGGTCGCGTTGCAGACCCGTATCTTCTCCTCCAGCCCCGGCGGCAGATCCATGAGGGCCACCGCCCGGTTGAACATGATGTCAACGCTTTCACGGAAACTGGGTTCATTTTCGGGGTTCATCCGGGATCTCCTTCTTCCGGCACGACTCAGTATGGATCGAGTCTGTGAACCCAGCCTATGACGGTTCCGTTAATAGGTGCGACTTTTTTGTGCGATTTGGAAACAGGGCGGCGAACACCTGCAATTCTTACCAATTTGTAAACAGTGCAGCATACGCTGCCGGATTGACGACAATGCAATCGAAATCTCCCCACAGCTTTCCCCTTTCTGCCCGAATTCAGCCACATTCGAGGGCCACACCGATCATTGGACGAAAAGGCTGTTCAGGCCTGAGATGACCAAAACAACAAGGTGCTCGAAGCCAATGAATTGGACACGGAAATTGACAACGAAGGCGGGGCTGAAAAACAGCGTTGCCGGATTTGCGCGGGACGAGTCGGGGGCTATGACCATCTTCGCCGTCGCGATGTTTATGATGATGATCCTCGTGGGCGGCATCGGGGTTGACCTGATGCGCAACGAGATGGAGCGGACGCGCATGCAAGCGACTGTAGACCGTGCCGTGCTGGCCGCTGCAGACCTTGATCAGCCATTGTCGCCCGAAGACGTCGTGCGCGACTACTTCGACAAGTCCGGAATGAGCGACTACCTTAGCTCCGTCTCGGTAGACGAAGGACTGAACTTCAGGACGGTCACTGCCACGGCCAATATGACGACGAACACGCAGTTCATGCGCCTGATGGGCGTGGAAACTCTGCCGGTTCCGACAAAGGCACAAGCTGAAGAGCGTGTTTCCAATGTTGAGATTTCCATGGTGCTCGATATTTCCGGCTCCATGGGCCGGAACAACAAAATGGCGAACCTGCAAACCGCGGCGAAGTCATTTGTGGACACCGTTCTTCGGGATGAGAACGATGACCTGATTTCGGTGTCGTTGATCCCCTATACCGCGCAGGTGAATGCCGGGTATGACATCTTCTCGCGGATGGAGACAAACCACCTGCACAACTATTCCTACTGCATCGATTTCGAAATCCCTGATTTCTCTGAAACCGGGCTCGACCTCGACAGAGAGTACGAGCACATGCAGCACTTTGATGAAGGGTGGGACTACTCTAACCCCGTTAGCAACCCGGGTTGCCCCAAACGAAGCTACGAAGAGATCGTGCCGTTCAGCCAGAACGCCACCGCTCTCAAGAACACGATTGATCAGTACCGCGCCCGCGCGAACACGTCGATCCACCTTGGCATGAAGTGGGGTGTTGCACTGCTTGACCCGACATTCCGTCCGATCACGCAGGATCTGGCATTGCCCGGCACCGACGTTGTGGATGACGCCTTTGCCAACCGCCCTGCGCCGTATTCGGACACCGAGACGTTGAAGACCGTTGTGCTGATGACGGACGGTCAGAACGTTGACACCACGCGCATCCAACCGTGGTACTACGCCAACTCATCGCATTATGCGCACTGGAACCGCTATCCGCTGCACTGGTACCTGAACAACTATGTGCGGGGCAGCTGGAGCAACTGGCGCTACACCAAATACACCTCTGCCCAGGGTGACGCGATGTTGGAAGACATCTGTGATGCAGCCAAGGCCGAGGGGATCGTGGTGTGGTCCGTTGGGTTCGAAGTGACTGACTACTCTGCCGGCGTGATGGAAAACTGTGCCTCCTCGCCGAGCCATTTCTTCCGGGTGGAAGGCGTCGAGATTACCGAAGCCTTCGAGGCAATTGCAAAGCAAATCAACCAACTGAGGCTGACCCAATGACCTTCAATCCCAAATCATTTCTACGCCGGTTCCGGCGCGAGGAAGATGGCCATATGGTGGTGGAATTCGCCCTTGCCATTCCCTTGATGTTCGGCCTGTTCATGACGTCCGTGGAACTTGGCGTCTACCAGGTCCGCCAGGGCTTCCTTGACCGCGGGCTCGATATGGCAGTGCGCAACGTGCGCCTGAACACCGGTGCCAACTATTCGCACAGCGATATCAAACAGATGGTTTGTGAGTACTCGGGTTTTCTTGAGGACTGCGACAATGCGCTCAAGCTTGAGATGATGCCGGTGTCGGCGCGCTCCTTCTCGGGCTTCCCGAATGCGATCGACTGTGCCGACGTGTCACTGCCGGTCACGCCTTCGACCACCTTTGTGCACGGCAGCGAACATGAGTTGATGATGCTGCGGGCCTGCTACTCGTTCAACCCCGTCTTCCCGATGACCGGGCTGGGGGGATCGTTCTCCAAGGATGGCGCGGGCCGGGTCAAAATGACCGCTATGTCCGGATTTGTGCAGGAGCCAAGCTGATGAAACGCCTTATCAACACCCTGCGGGCCTTCCGCGACGACGATCAGGGCAGTATCGCCGTTGAGACAGCGATCATAGTCCCGGTCCTATTCTGGGCTTACCTGTCGATGTTCGCGATCTTTGACTCGTATCGCCAGCATTCCATCAACCAGAAAGCGGCCTATACCATTGGTGACATCATCTCGCGTGAGACGACGCCGTTGGACAGCAGCTACCTGAACGGCACGCGGGAGATCCTTGCCTATCTCACAAACAACGCCAAGAGCGACGTGGCTGTTCGTGTGACCAGCGTGAAATACGATGCCAACAATGACGTTTACAAACGTGACTGGTCCCGGGCGCGCGGGTGGCAGCCTGCGCTGTCCAACAACCAGGTGGCAGACCTGCGTCAGGTGCTTCCGGTCATGCCACACAACGAGCGCGTGATGGTCGTCGAAACCTTCTCCAGGTATGAGCCGCCGTTTGACACCGGGCTACAGGACCGCGAGATCACAAACTTCGTCTTCACACGGCCGCGCTATGCACCCCGTGTGCTGTGGTCGAACGACTAAGACGGATCAGATGACCGTTCTGCAATCATGGCCGAGAGGATCTCGGCCATGAATTTTGCCTGATGACCGGGTGTCATGCCACCGACACCGACGCGATTGCCCAAACGCCACCAAAGCCCGGGCCTCCAGGCCCGCTGATCAGACGCGTTCAGGCGCAACAGAAAGCCGTTCGACGGCTTGAAGGCGAACATGCCGCGATCAAGCGATGCAATATCTGCGGTGCGCGCAACCACCTGACCGGAACTGTCGCGCAGCTCTTCTGGTGTCAACTCAAGTGTCAGTGCCGTGGCGCGGCGCATTTTCTCGGCGATCCAGAGCGAGCCGCCGCCCAGCGCAAGCAGGAAAATCTGCCAGCCGATCTCAGGCGGGCGCACGATGCCCACATAGATCACCATCAGTGACAGGATGCACAGTGACCCCACCCCCAGAATACGACGCCCCGGCGACGCATTGATCGTGGCGATGACCTCGCCCTCTTTGAAATCCAGACCTTGCATGGCCCGCCCTTAGCTTGCGCGCGGCAGGCGGGCAAGGTTGATCAGCGCCGCACGATAACCTCGGCCCCCGGTTCTTCGGGTTCATCATCGGCCACTTCTGCCGGAAAACCGGGTGCAGTGACGTCCAGCCCGGTCGCCTCTTCCAGCCGCTTGATGATGTTGGGGGACAGCTCACGCGGGCCAAAGCGGTCGATTGCGTCGTCAAAAAGCTGGATCAGGAGCGGGTTCAAATCCAGCGGCACACCTGCCCGGTCGGCCACATCCTGAAACAGGCCGATGTCCTTGGCCACAAGATCCATGGTGAACGAAATATCGCGCGAGCCGTTCAGGATCACCTGGCTTTCGGTTTCGTGCACGAACGACGTTCCAGAGCTGATCGCCATTGCCTCATAGGCCACGCCAAGGTCCATGCCAGCACCCTTGGCCACGGTCAGCGCCTCAGCGCAGCTCACAAGGTTGGCTGTGGCGAGGTAGTTTGTCAGCACCTTGAGCACAGATGCGCTGCCCAGATCGCCGGTATGCAGAACCCGCCGCCCCATTGTTGTCAGCAGCGGCAGGATGCGTTCGAATGTGGGGCGATCACAGCCGGCGAAGATGCTTATATTGCCCGTGTCCGCCCGGTGGCAGCCGCCCGAGACCGGGCAATCGACCGCCGCACCGCCCGCCTCAATGACCTGCGCGCCGATGCGTTTGACCTCTGCCTCATCGGTCGTGGACATCTCCATCCAGATCTTGCCGGGGCCGACATGAGGCAGCATCTGGTCCATAACGGCCGCCGATGCTGCCGGGCTGGGCAGGCAGGTGATCACCGCGTCGCAGTTTTGCATCATCGCTGCCGGGCTTTGTCCATCGTGGGCACCGTCAGCCACTTTGGCGGCGACCAAGTCGGCATTCAGATCGTGCACGCACACATCGTGGCCGTTGCGGATCAAGCTACCCGACAGCTTTCCGCCTACATTTCCAAGACCGATAAAACCGATTTTCATGGCTGCTCTCCCTGCCGTACCGGTGGCAGTGGAAAAGCACCGGCGAAAACTGTCCGGCTTGTTTACGACGCGGGTTCGAAGTTTTCGGCGTAAAAGCGATACCAGTTGCCGCCCATGATGCCCGCGACTTCATCCTCCGACATGCCGGTGGCGCGCAACCCGGTCTCGATGTTGCCAAAGTATCGGTTGTCGCGGAACCACACGGGCTGTGGCGGGAATCCGGGGTTGGCCGCGGAGCCTTCGCCATAGTCGATCTCCTTCGACCAGCGGCCTATGCGCATCCACTCGACCACGCTGTCCGGTTGGTCCTGGCACAGGTCCGACCCGATGCCGATCCTGTCGGTGCCGTATTTCTCTGCCGTCCGCGCAACCGCGTCACAGAACGATTGCAACGTGCAGTTCGACCCGTCTTTGAGGTGGTGAGGATACAGCGAAAAGCCCAGCATCCCACCGTTTGACGTCACCGCCCGGATCACATCATCACGCTTGTTGCGCAGCGCGGGGTGCCAGTCATGCGGATTGGCGTGCGTCATCGCAATGGGCCGTTCCGAGATATCCGCCGCTTCGATTGTCGAACGATCCGCCGAATGGCTCATGTCCACCACCAGGCCAACGCGGTTCATCTCCTTGATCACCTGACGGCCCATGCGCGTGATGCCGGTGTCATTGTCTTCGTAGCAGCCGGTCGCGAGCAAGGATTGGTTGTTGTAGGTGAGCTGCATGAAGCGTGCGCCCAGCGCGTGCACGTTTTCGACGAGGCCAATGTCGTCCTCAATGGGGCTGGGGTTCTGGAAGCCGAAGAATATGGCCGTCTTACCCTTGCCCTTGGCCCGGTCAATGTCGCTCGCCCAGAGCCCCTTGGTGATCAGGTCGGGATACTGTTCGAACCACCGGTTCCACGCCTCGAAATTCAGAACCGTTTCGCGGAAATTCTCGTGGTAAGCGATGGTGACATGAACGGCATCCACGCGCCCCTCGCGCATCTGGCGAAAGATCTTTTCCGACCAGTTGCAGTACTGAAGATTGTCTATGCGCAACGCTCAGTCCTTGCCCTTGTCGTCTGTATCCAGGTTCAAAGCCATCATCGCGCTTTGGCCCATCGGCGTGCTGGCGAAGGGACCGCCATGGCACATGTTGGCCGGGTCCTGCGGGTCCAGAACGCCCGCCTTGGCATAGATTTCCTCTGCAAACTGTTCCGCATTGTCTTGTGGCCGATAGCCTAGATGGCGCGCTCCTGAATTATCGACCGGTGCGCGGTCGTTGTCAGACACGCCGTAGATGATGGAAAACCCTGCAATCGGTGTGTCGATGGCCCGCTCGACCAGATGGATCATGTCGTCGTAACTCAGCCACGAGCCCACGGCGCGCGGATTGGTGACATTGGCGCAGGACAGGATGCGCAGGCACACGGCCTCGATCCCCTCCTTGTCCCAGTACATGCGAGCGAGGTCTTCGGTAAAGCACTTGGCGAGGCCATAGAAACCATCGGGGCGGTGGGCTGCGTTGATGCCGATGGCTTCTGTCTTGGGGTGCATACCAACGGCGTGGATGGATGACGCATAGACGACGCGCCGGACCCCGTGCCGACGGGCGGATTCCCAGATGTTGTAGGAGCCGATTAAATTGGGGCCTAGCAGCGTCTCGAACGGCGCTTCATCCACAATAGCCCCGAAATGGACAACCATGTCGGCGCCTTTAACCACCGCCTCCATCGCTGCGAAATCGGCAAGATCGGCCTGCACGTAGGTTTCGTTTGGCAATAGTTTACCCAGACCGTCCGCAATATCGGTTGAGACCAGTGTCTCGCACATCTTTGACAATGGCACGCGCAAGTAGGAGCCGAGGCGGCCTGCGGCCCCTGTGAGAACGAGTTTCTTCATTATTGGTCCTCTAGATCACTGCTTTTTCGATGATGGGTCGATCAGCGACCAGCCGATCATAATGGAAGGGTGTCAGATCCAGGCTGCGATATGCGCCATATGTCAGCCACTCGGCGGTCCCCCGGCCCATGGCGGGAGACTGCTGGAGCCCATGACCGGAAAATCCATTAAGAAAAACGAAATTCCCGATCTCGGGATGCGGTCCTGTGATCGCATTGTGGTCAAAGGTATTCATGGCGTAGTGCCCCGCCCACTCACTGGTGACCTTGATCGCTTCGAACTGCGGTATGCGCGTCGCGAGAATGGGCCAGACGTGGTTTTCCCATATCGCATGGTCCATGGCAAAATCGTCGTAACCAACTGCCGGATCGACATCGGCATGTCCGCCCGCCTGATAGGTGCCACCGCCATTTTCCCGAACATGCACGCCGGAAGGGTCAATCGTCAGCGGAAGATCGCGATCCAGCGGCTGTTCGGCCTTGAACACCCACGAATAGCGTTTGCGCGGCTCGACCGGCACGCCGATGCCCGCCATCTGCGCCGTACGCGCCGCGCGCGGCCCCGATGCGTTGACGACCTGACCGCAGGCAACGACCTCTCCGCTGGCAAGGGTCACGCTGTCGATATGCGTGCCAGCCGCATTGCGGGTCATCGCGACCACTTCATTGTCGATATACTCGACCCCGCGCTCGCGAGATTGCCTGCGCCACCAGTCAAAGACAGCAGCCCCATCCCAATAGCCTTCGTCCACCGTGTTGATGGACCCCAGCACGATGTCATCCACGTTGTAGAACGGATAGGCTGCCTTGATCTCATCCGGAGTCATCAGTTGCGTCGAGGCACCGGCGGCATGTTGCACTTCGATGTTCCGGCGCAGGGTATCTGCAAAGGCATCGGTATCCGCCAAATACATGTAACCAAAGCTGCGGATCCCAAGTTCGGGCACTCGGTCGTCACCACCCATGTACGTCCTGATGTTCTTGACGAAATCAGCGGCAAACTGGCTGATCCGCACGTTGAGCTCGGTCGAGAACTGCTGGCGCATGCAACTATTTGTGTGCGCGGTTGAGCATTGGGCATAGGTCGGGTCGCGTTCCACAACGAGCACCCGGCCATCGAAATCCGGGTTATCGGTCAGAAACCAAGCCGTCGAAGCCCCCATGATAGCGCCGCCGACGATCACGACATCATAGTGGGTGTATTGCGGTGCCTGTGCCACCAGTGCCCTCGGTTTTCAGTCCATATCTGCGCCAATTGTGCGGCGGATATCCCTGGCGCGCCAGCGCTTTATTCTTCAGATGCTTAAATTTTGTGCGCAACGCCCAACCATTAGGACGCCAACCAAACATAATGCGACATGATCGTGCAGCCTGCATATCCCGGATGGAACGCCATGCCGCCGTCGCGCACGACATGATGCGTGACTGAAGATATGAAAATTGCTGTGATCGAACCCGATCCTGATCGTGCACGCGACATCATTGATGCGCTGATGGAAGGTGGCTGGAACGACGTGGTCGTTTTGGGCGACGTGAGTGGCTTGGCCCGAAAGCTGGCCGCCCTTGATCCCGACCTCGTGCTGATTGACCTGGCCAATCCCAGCCGCGATGCACTGGAACAGGTCAGCGTCGCCTCCGAAGCCCAAAGCCGTCCCGTTGCCATGTTTGTGGATCGCTCCGATGACGAGATGACACAGGCCGCCGTGGCCGCGGGCCTGTCGGCCTATGTCGTCGGAGAATTGCAGCCGGACCGCATCAAACCCGTCCTGCAAACGGCCATCGCCCGCTTCCAGATGATGAGCCAGATGCGCAATGAGCTTGAGGCAGCCAAGCAAGCGTTGGCAGATCGCAAGACCGTTGACCGCGCCAAAGGCATGATTATGCAGGCCCGAGGCGTGGGGGAGGAAGAAGCCTATGCCCTCTTGCGCAAGACGGCCATGTCCCAGAACCGCAAGGTGATCGAAGTGGCGCAAGCCTTGTTGACCGCATCGGATTTGCTGACATGAGTACCGCGCGTCTGAATTGCGGCTACGTGCCTCTGGTCGACAGTGCGCCCCTAATCGTGGCGCAAGAATTGAACTTCGCCGCGGACGAGGGCCTGTCGCTGAACCTGCTGCGCCAGCCGTCGTGGGCTGCGCTGCGGGACCTGCTCGCGCTGGGGCATCTGGATGCAGCCCATATGCTGGCTCCCATGCCCATCGCGATGTCGCTTGGCCTGAGCGGGCCGATGGCCCGAATTGATGCGCTGATGGTGCTGTCGGTGAATGGAACCGTCATCGGTGTGTCGAACGCGATGGCAGAGGCTATGCGGAAAAAAGGGTGGCCGGGTGGCTTCGCGTCTCCGCAAGACACCGCTGGGCCAATGCTGTCCGCGCTCGACCGACCGCTGCGCGTCGGGGTGCCGTTTCCCTATTCCATGCATCGGCTGCTGTTTGAATACTGGATCGGCCACACAGGTCTGATGGACCTGTCCAATATGCACATCATCACCACGCCGCCGCCATTGATGGCGGAGGCCGTCGCCTCGGACGAAATCGATGTGTTCTGCGTGGGCGAGCCCTGGGGTTCGGTGGCTGTCGGCAACAACGTGGGCGAGTTGATCCTGCCCGGTGCCGCGATCTGGGCGCACGCCCCGGAGAAGGTTCTGGCGGCTCGTCATGCCTGGGTCGAGGAGAACCCGGTTGTCGTCGGCGCGTTGATGCGCGCGGTCGCACGGGCGTCCGCATGGCTCGACACCCCCAAGAACCGTCCCCTTGCAATCGAGATCCTCGCCCGCAGCGCGCATCTTGATCTGCCCCATGCCGCATTGGATCACGCCCTCATGGGCCGCTTTGCCACCCAGTTCGGCGCGGCACCCGTAGATGTGCCCGGTTTCCTGCGCTTCCACGACCGGGCCGCAAACTTCCCGTGGCGCAGCCAGGCCGCTTGGATCGGTGCCGAGATTGCGCGGCTTGCCGGGATCAACCGTGACCACGCCATCGCCATGGCCCAGCGCGCCATGCGCCCCGATTGCTACCGGGAGCATCTGGGACCAATAGGTGTCGACATGCCCGGCGCCTCCGCCAAAATCGAAGGCGCCCTGACCCACCCCATGGCCGTCGCGTCGACACGGGGGGAGATGATTCTGGGGCCGGATGCTTTTTTTGATGGCGAAACTTTCGATTTTGCCCCGTCTGAGTGATTAGTTTTTGGGCAGTTGCTGCATCGCAGCGGAAATCTCTTGCTTACGACCAAAATCCAATTGGCGAGCGGCCCGATGAGTCGCTACCCTGAAATCAACGAAGCAAAGACGCTTCCCTCTGCCTCCACGATGGGGGCTCTATCAAGAGCAAAGCTGCTCGTTCTGCCTGCGCATACCTCCTCCCATGCGCTCCGTAGAACGGGCAGCTTTTTTGTTAAAAAAAGGACCGACAGGATGACCCGTCTCTTTACATTTGCAGGTGCCATGGCTGCCCTGCTTGGCACGGCAGCACATGCCGAGCTGCTGGATCTGGAAAAGGATGAGCTGAAGTTTGGCTTCATCAAGCTGACCGACATGGCGCCCTTGGCCATTGCATATGAAAACGGCTACTTCGAAGATGAGGGCCTGTTCGTGACGCTGGAAGCGCAAGCGAACTGGAAAGTTCTGCTGGACGGCGTGATTGACGGCCAGCTTGACGGCGCACACATGCTGGCAGGCCAGCCTCTCGCCGCCACGATTGGGTACGGCACCGAGGCGCACATCATCACACCCTTTTCGATGGACCTGAACGGCAACGGTATCACGGTTTCCAACGAAATCTGGGAGCAGATGAAGCCGCATGTGCCGCTTATGGACGATGGTCGTCCGCAGCACCCGATCAGCGCCGAGGCCCTCGCGCCAGTCGTTGAAGACTACAAAGATCAAGGTCTGCCCTTCAACATGGGCATGGTGTTCCCCGTCTCCACTCACAACTACGAAATCCGCTACTGGCTGGCTGCTGGTGGTCTGGAGCCCGGCTATTACAGCCCCGACAACATCACCGGCCAGATCGGTGCGGACGTGCTGCTGAGCGTGACCCCACCCCCACAGATGCCCGCCACAATGGAAGCTGGCACAATATATGGCTACGCCGTGGGTGAGCCGTGGAACCAGCAGGCCGTGTTCAAAGGCATCGGCGTGCCGGTCATAACCGACTACGACATGTGGAAGAACAACCCCGAAAAAGTCTTCGGCATCACCAACGAGTTCGCCGAAGAATATCCCAACACCACGAAGGCCATCACCAAGGCGCTGATCCGTGCGGCCATCTGGCTGGACGAGAACGACAACGCCAACCGCGAGGAAGCGGTCGAGATCCTGAGCCGTTCGGAATATGTGGGCGCGGATTACGACGTGATCGCGAACTCAATGACCGGTTTCTTTGAATTCGAGAAGGGCGACCGCCGCCCAGCCCCCGACTTCAACGTGTTCTTCCGCTACAATGCGACCTACCCATTCTATTCGGACGCCATCTGGTACCTGACCCAGATGCGCCGCTGGGGTCAGATTTCCGAGGCGAAGCCTGACCAGTGGTATTTCGACATGGCTGCCAAGGTCTACAAGCCCGAGATTTACCTGGAAGCCGCACGCCTGCTGGTGGACGAAGGTCTGGCCAATGAGGCTGACTTCCCCTGGGACAGCGACGGGTTCAAGGCACCGACGCCTGCCGCCGACATCATCGACGGCATCCCTTACGACGGCAAAGCGCCCAACGCTTACATCGACAGCCTGCCCATCGGTCTGAAAGGTGAGCAGAAGGTCGTCGGCAATGCAGTCGAAGGTTGAAAGCCATGAAGGGGTGGGCAGCGATGCCCACCCTACGCTGCTCCGCAGCAATCCGGCCCCAACGGTGGGGCGTTTGCTCAGAATTTAGGCACGCTGCTGTGCCGCAAGAGCCCCCAACACCACGGTGTCACCCCGCGTGCACCCCCCGTACACCCCCTATGCACCGCCGCAGTGCAGCATAGCCCGCCAGACACAAGATATGGGGTTTTGACAGCCCCGCCCGATCCCGCCGAGGAGGCCCTGACATGACCGCCATCGACCCATCCGATCTGGACGCCGCAGCGCGCGAAGAACGCAAGCAGCGGACATTCACCCGCATCAACGCCGCCGACAAATGGTTTCAGGTTCTGGGCCTCGCCTGGCTGACGCCGGTTCTGAAGGCCGCAGCTGGGGACAACCCCAAGGCACAGACCAAGGAAATCTGGCGGCTGTTGGGTGTTCCGCTGGTGGCAATCGCATTGTTCCTTGTGGCTTGGGCATCACTGGCTCCGACCGTGCAGACATCGCTGGGTGCAATCCCCGGACCGGCGCAGGTTTGGGAGCAGGTCGGCAAGCTAAACGAAGACGCCCAGCGCGAGAAAGAGAAAGAGGCCGCGTTCTATGTTCGTCAGGACGAACGCAATGCCAAGCTGATCGCAGATGGTCAGGCCGACCGTGTGAAAGAGCGCGTCTACACCGGCAAGCCGACTTACTACGATCAAATCTGGACCTCGATCCAGACAGTCTTCTTTGGCTTCCTGATAGCGTCGGTCGTCGCCATCCCGCTGGGCATCGCTGCCGGTCTGAGCCCGACGGTGAACGCGGCGATCAACCCGCTGATCCAGATCTTCAAGCCCGTGTCACCGCTGGCGTGGCTGCCCATCGTGACGATGGTTGTCTCCGCTACCTATGCTGCTGACGGTTTCTTTGCCAAATCCTTCCTTACATCGGCCATCACCGTGACCCTGTGTTCGTTGTGGCCCACGCTGATCAACACCGCACTCGGTGTGGCCAGCATCGACAAGGATCTGGTGAGCGTATCGAAGGTTCTAAAAATGAACACTTGGACCAAGATCACCAAGCTGGTCCTGCCCTCGGCCCTGCCGCTGATCTTTACTGGCCTGCGTCTGTCGCTTGGCGTCGGCTGGATGGTTCTGATCGCCGCCGAAATGCTGGCGCAGAACCCCGGTCTGGGCAAGTTCGTCTGGGATGAATTCCAGAACGGGTCGAGCCAGTCCCTCGCCAAGATCATGGTGGCTGTCTTCACCATCGGCATCATCGGCTTCCTACTCGACCGTCTGATGTACGCCATCCAATCCATGTTCACCTTCACGAACAACCGGTGATCCCAATGAGCATGATCGAGTTCAAAAACGTATCGAAGTATTTCGACGCAGGCACCGAGCGGACGGAGGTTTTGAAAGACATCTCTCTGTCCGTGAAAGAGGGGGAGTTTCTGGTCCTCCTCGGGTTCTCGGGGACCGGTAAGACAACCCTGATCAACCTGATGGCGGGTCTGGATACCCCTTCGAGCGGTGAGGTGACGTTCAAGGGTGCGCCGATCACCGGGCCGGGGCCGGAGCGTGGTGTGATCTTTCAGAGCTATTCGCTGATGCCCTGGCTGACGGTGAACGGGAATGTGGGTCTGGCTGTGGACACCATTTTCCCCAGTCTGTCCAAGGCGGAGCGGGCCGAGAAGGTGGACCACTATGTGAAGATGGTGGGTTTGGGTCACGCGACCACGCGCCGTCCTGCCGAGTTGTCCGGCGGGATGCGGCAGCGTGTGAATGTGGCCCGTGCTTTGGCGATGAACCCGGAGGTGCTGCTGCTGGATGAGCCTTTGTCCGCGCTGGACGCGCTGACCCGTGCCAATCTGGCCGACGAGATCGAACATATCTGGGAAGCCGACAAAAAGACCTGTGTGTTGATTACCAATGATGTGGACGAGGCGATTATTCTGGCCGACCGCATCATAGCACTGAACCCGGACGGCACGTTGGGTAACGAGTTTTCTGTTTCCATCCCCCGCCCGCGTGATCGCATGGAGATGAACCATAACGATCAGTTCAAGCGGTTGCGGGCGGATGTGACGAAGTATCTGATGGATGTGGGGATTGAGGCGAAGGTCGAGGGCACGAAATCCTTGCCAGACGTGACGCCCATCCATGGTGTGCCGTCGGCTGTGGCCGATGCCCAGAAGGGGATGATCGAGAACCGGTTCCTGGATTTCTCGCAGCTGCACAAGGTGTATCCGACGCCGAAGGGGCCTCTGACGGTGGTCGAGGATTTCGATCTGAAGATCAACAAGGGCGAGTTCATCTCGCTGATTGGGCACTCGGGCTGCGGCAAGTCGACTGTTTTGACGATGGCGGCTGGTTTGAACGAGATTTCGAAGGGGGCCATCAAGCTGGATGGTCGGCATGTGGAAGGCGCGGATCCTGAGCGGGCGGTCGTGTTCCAGTCCCCCAACCTGTTCCCATGGCTGAGTGCCAAGGAGAATGTGGCGATCGGGGTGGACAAGGTGTACCCGCGTGCGTCGCGTGAAGAACGGCAGGATGTAGTCGAGTACTACCTCGAACGTGTGGGGCTGGCCGACGCGATGGACAAGCAGGCTGCTGATCTGTCGAACGGCATGAAACAGCGGGTTGGCATTGCGCGGGCCTTTGCCCTGTCGCCGAAGCTGCTGCTGCTGGATGAGCCCTTTGGAATGCTGGACTCGCTCACGCGGTGGGAGTTGCAGGAAGTACTGATGGAGGTTTGGTCGCGCACCAAGGTGACCGCCATCTGTGTGACGCATGACGTGGACGAGGCGATTTTGCTGGCCGACCGCGTCGTGATGATGACCAACGGGCCGCAGGCGACGATTGGGAAGATCGTGGATGTGGACCTGCCCCGGCCCCGGACGCGCAAGGCGCTGCTGGAGCATCCAGACTACTACAACTACCGGCAGGACGTGCTCGATTTCCTTGAGGAATATGAGCACGGCGCAAAGCCCAAACCAAAGCCTAAAGCGATGGCAGCGGAGTGAAAGAGATGACACAGAATATCATCGTCATTGGTGCCGGCATGGCCTCGGGCCGTGCGCTGGAGCACCTGTTTGACGCAGGCGCGGACGTGAACGTCACGCTGTTCAACGCCGAGCCGCGCGGGAACTACAACCGGATCATGCTGTCGCCCGTGCTGGCGGGCGACAAGACCTACGAAGAGATCGTGACCCACGATGCCGATTGGTATGAGGCTAACGGTGTGACCTGCCGCTTTGGCGAGCGGGTCGCATCGGTGGACCGAGCGGCGAAGACGGTCACTGCGGAAAACGGCGATGTTCTGCCCTATGACAAGCTGATCTTCGGCACGGGCTCGAACCCTTTCATCATTCCCCTACCCGGCCACGACCTGAACGGGGTGATTGCCTATCGCGACCTTGAAGACACCGAGTTGATGATGTCGATGGGGCCGCAAAACAAGGTCGTGGTCATTGGCGGCGGCCTTCTGGGGCTTGAGGCCGCCGCCGGTATGGCGGCGCGGGGTGTGGACGTGACCGTTGTGCACATCATGGGCCACCTGATGGAGCGGCAGCTGGACGAGGCAGCGGGCTACCTGCTGCGTAAGGCGCTGGTGGACAAAGGCATTACGGTGCTGTGCCAGGCGAACTCCAAGGAAATTCTGGGCGAAGACGGCAAGGTCAAGGCGCTGCTGTTGGACGACGGTACGGAGTTGCCCTGTGACCTATTGGTCATGGCGGTAGGTATCCGACCCAACGTGGCGCTCGCGCAGGACGCAGGCCTCGCTGTGGGCAAGGGCATCCATGTGGATGACCAGATGCTGACCTCGGATGAACACATCCTCGCCGTGGGTGAATGCGTCGAACACAACGGGGCGATCTTTGGCCTTGTTGCGCCGCTTTACGATCAGGCGAAAGTCGCGGCTCAGACGATCATGGGCGAGGACGCGACATTTGTTCAGAAAGAACTGAGCACCAAGCTGAAGGTGACGGGCTGTGACTTGTTCTCTGCCGGTGACTTTGCCGATGCAGAGGGGCGCGAGGACATCGTGTTCCGTGATCCGGGGCGCGGCGTATACCGGCGGCTGGTGATTGAGGACAACGTTGTTGTCGGGACCGTCATGTATGGCGACACCGCAGACAGCAACTGGTTCTTTGGCCTGATCCGCGACAAGACCGACATCGCAGAGATGCGCGATACGGTGATCTTTGGGCCTGCGTACCAAGGGGGTGCCCCCGTGGACCCTTTAGCAGCCGTTGCAGCCTTACCGCGTGATGCGGAAATCTGTGGTTGCAACGGCATTTGCAAAGGCACCATCGTGGACGCCATCGAGGGTGGCGCGACCGACCTGACAGCCGTGAAAGCCGTGACCAAGGCGTCGGCGTCTTGCGGGACGTGTACGGGGCTGGTGGAGCAGGTTCTGGCCGTCACGCTGGGCGACGATTTCGTCATGCCAGCGGCGCAGTCGATCTGTGGCTGCACCGATCTGACGCACGAAGACGTGCGGCGGATGATCAAGTCTCAGGAACTCAAGTCCATGGATGCCGTCTGGCAGGAATGTGGCTGGAAGACGCGGGATGGCTGCCACGTGTGCCGCCCTGCCCTTAACTATTACCTGATTGCCGACTGGCCGCTGGAATATCTGGACGACCCGCAATCGCGCTTTATCAACGAGCGCAAGCACGCGAACATTCAGAAAGATGGGACATTCAGCGTCGTGCCGCGCATGTGGGGTGGGATCACCACGCCGGATGAGCTGCGCGCGATTGCCGATGCGGCGGATAAGTACGATGTGCCGACGGTCAAAGTGACCGGTGGGCAGCGCATCGACTTGCTGGGCGTGAAGGGCGAGGACCTACCCGCCATCTGGGCCGATCTGAACGAGGCCGGGATGGTCTCGGGCCACGCCTATTCCAAAGGGCTGCGCACGGTGAAGACCTGTGTGGGCACCGATCACTGCCGGTTTGGGACGCAGGATTCCACAGGTCTGGGTATCAAGCTGGAAAAGGCGCTGTGGGGGTCGTGGACACCGCACAAGCTGAAGCTGGGTGTGTCGGGCTGCCCGCGCAACTGTGCGGAGGCAACGTGCAAGGACATTGGTGTGATCTGCGTCGACAGCGGCTTTCAAGTGGGCATCGGAGGTGCGGCGGGCATGGATGTCAAAGAGGTTGAGCGCCTGATTGATGTCGAGACCGAAGAAGAGACGATTATCGTCATCAAGGCGATGACGCAGCTTTATCGTGAGAATGCCAAATATCTCGACCGCATCTACAAGTGGATGAACAAGGTGGGGCTGGATTGGATACGCGAGCGCATTGCCGACCCAGCAGAGCGTGATGCGTTGGCGGCCCGCTTTGATCTGTCCCAGACCGTTTACCAGAAAGACCCATGGGCCGAGCACGCCCAGAAGAAGGCCGCGATCTACCGGCCTGTTGCGAACCTGACCCTGGAGGCTGCGGAATGACCGATTGGATTGATATTGCAGCCCTCGACGACATTCCCCAGCGCGGCGCGCGCGTGGTGAAGACGCGGGCCGGGTGTGTGGCCGTATTTCGGACGGCGGCGGATGAGGTGTTCGCGTTGGAGAACTCCTGCCCGCACAAGAAGGGGCCACTGGCCGAGGGGATCGTACACGGGTCTGCCGTGACGTGCCCGCTGCACAATTGGGTGATCTCGCTTAAGACCGGTCTGGTGCAGGGCAACGATGAGGGTCAGGTCGCGACCTATCCGGCGCGGGTTGAAGGCGGGCGCATCCTGCTGGATACTACGTTCCTACAGGCGCGGTCTGCCGCATGAGCACGTGCACGACCTGCCCATACTGCGGCGTAGGCTGCGGTGTGATCGCGTCGCCCGATGGGACCATCAAGGGCGACGCGCAGCATCCGGCCAATTTCGGGCGGTTGTGTTCGAAGGGCTCTGCCCTGGGCGAGACCATTGATCTGGAGGGTCGTTTGCTGGCCCCGACTGTGGGCGGGATCGAGGTTGGCTGGGACGAGGCGACCGCGCTTGTCGCGCGGAAGTTTTCCGAGGCCATTCGCGATTATGGTCCAGAGTCCGTGGCGTTTTACGGCTCAGGTCAGTTGCTGACCGAGGACTACTACGTCGCCAACAAGCTGATGAAGGGATTTATCGGCGCGGCGAATATCGACACGAATTCAAGGCTTTGCATGGCGTCGTCCGTTGCGGGGCACAAGCGCGCTTTTGGCACCGATACGGTGCCGGGAACCTATGAGGATTTGGAAGAAGCTGATCTGATCGTGCTGGTCGGGTCGAACCTGGCCTGGTGCCATCCTGTCCTGCACCAGCGCATTGCCGCTGCCAAGGAGGCGCGGCCGGAGATGCGGATCGTGAACATCGATCCGCGTCGGACTGCGACCTCTCAGCTTGCCGATTTGCATCTTAGCATTGCACCCGATGGCGATGTGGCGCTGTTCAATGGGCTGCTGGCGCATCTGGCGACGACGGGCCGGGTGAACCGCGCGTATGTCGATGCACATGTGAACGGGTTTGAGCCTGCCTTGGCTGCCGCCTATGCGACCGAAGCGGCAGAGAGCGGTTTGTCAGCAGATGAGCTGGCGATTTTCTATTCCATGTGGGCCGGGACCGAGAAGGTTGTCACCGTCTATTCACAGGGTGTGAACCAGTCGTCCAGCGGGACCGACAAGGTGAACGCGATTGTCAATTGCCATCTGGCGACAGGCCGCATTGGTCGCGCTGGTATGGGGCCGTTTTCGGTGACCGGTCAGCCCAATGCGATGGGCGGGCGCGAGGTGGGTGGTTTGGCCAATATGCTGGCGAGCCATCTGGATATCGAGAATGCGGATCACCGGGCGGCGGTGCAGGCGTTCTGGAACAGCCCGACGATCTGTGAAGCCCCCGGGCTGAAAGCGGTCGATCTGTTCAAGGCCTGCGCAGAGGGCAAGATCAAGGCGCTTTGGGTGATGTCAACCAACCCTGCGGTGAGCCTGCCCGATGCGCAGGGTGTGGCGGATGCGATTGCCAACGTGCCCTTTACCGTGGTGTCGGACATCATGGTGCGGACGGACACCGGCGATCTGGCCGATGTGCTGCTGCCTGCGGCGGGTTGGGGCGAGAAGAGCGGGACCGTGACGAACTCCGAGCGGCGCATTTCGCGGCAGCGGGCGTTTCTGCCGGTGCCGGGGCAGGCGCGGCCCGATTGGAAGATCATCAGCGATGTGGCGGCGGTCATGGGATGGGCGGATGCCTTTGACTACACCAGCCCGGCGGATGTGTTTCGGGAGCACGCCGCCCTGTCTGCCGCCATGCGTCCCTTTAAGCGGGACTTTGACATCAGCGGGTTGGCGACGCTGAGTGACGCGGAATATGACGCGATGGCACCCGTGCAATGGCCGGTTCCGGCTGAGGGCAAGGGGCAGACCCGCTTTTTTGCCGACGGTGGGTTCTATCATCCGGATGGCAAGGCACGCATGCTGCCGTTGAGTGCGCCGACGGCCCTTCCATCGGGCCAGTTCCACCTCAACACAGGTCGCAACCGGGACCAGTGGCACACGATGACGCGCACGGGTAAGGCGCCGCGCCTCGGGACCCATCTGGCGGAGCCTTATGTGGAAATTCACCCGAACGACGCTGCCGAGCTTGGCCTTGGCACGGCTGAGCTGTGCGTGCTGAGCGACGGGCAGAACAGCGCGATCCTGCGCAGTCTGCCCACGGACCGGGTTGCGCGTGGCGCGCTCTTTGCGCCCATGCACTGGACACGGCAACGCGCAGCAAACGGAACCGTAAACGCAGTCGTACAGGCCGGAACTGACCCGGTGTCCGGACAACCGGCGCTCAAGTTCGGGCGGGTGACGGCCAGCCGTTTCGAAGCGCGGTGGTACGGATTTCTGGCCTCGGCACAGGCGGTCACGCCCTTGGGCGACTATTGCGCGATCGCGCGCACGGATACCGGTTGGCAGGCGGAACTGGCCGGGGCCTCGGCCCCCGCAGATGCGGAAGCCTTGCTGGCGCGGCTGGTCGGTACACCCACCGGCAGTATCAGCATCGCCTCGGATGCAGCGACGGGCACGCAACGTCTTGCGCACCACCTTGATGGCCGCCTGAGCGCCCTTTTGTTCCTGTCGCCCGAGCCTGTGCAACTCTCGCGGTCTCATGCCATTGCAGCCATTGGGCAGGACAGCCCTGCTGGCGCGGCTCTCGCCGGGCGTGCGGCGGGCGCGCAGGCAGACCCGGGTCCCACCGTCTGCGCGTGTATGAGCGTCGGGCTGAACGATCTGAAACGTGCCATCGCGGATGGTGCGGCCACTGTCGAAGCGCTTGGCGACTGCACCGGCGCGGGCACCAATTGCGGCGCCTGCAAACCCGAACTTCAGGGCCTGCTGTTGCCTGCCCCCACTCCAGCCGTCGCCGCAGAATAGGAGACATGCCATGAAGACCTTTCCCATGTTCCTGACCATGACGGATCGCCGCGTCGTGATCCTGGGCGGTGGCGAGCAGGCGACGCAGAAATGCCGCCTGATGCTGAAGACCGAGGCGGAGATCGAGGTGTTTGCACCCGCTCTGGACGTCGAGTTGCAGGCGCTAGCAGACAACGGGCGGATCACGCACAGAACGGGGCCAATCACGGCGGAGGCGCTGCGCGGCGCGCCGCTGGTCTTTGTGGGGACCGGCTGCCCCGGCATTGACGCGGCTCTGCACGCGGTTGCACGTGACGCGGGCGCACTGGTCAATGTGGTCGACCAACCCGACCTGTGCGACGCGATCACACCAGCCATCGTTGACCGCGACCCCGTCGTCGTCGCCATCGGGACCGAAGGTACAGCGCCTGTTCTGGCGCGTCAGGTGAAGACGGCCCTTGAACGGATGCTGGACCCGCGTTTGGGCGATCTGGCCGCCCTTGCGGGCCGTTTGCGCGATTACGCTGCCCAACGGCTGGGGCCGCGCCAGCGCCGTGACCTTTGGCGCTGGGTCTTCAACGGCCCCTTGCGGGCGCAGCACGCACGCGAGGGCGACGCGGCAGTGGCCCGCGCGATCAAGGATGTGATCCGCACCGGCAGCGTGCCTGCCGCCGCCCCTGCCCCCGTTGCCTTGGTTGGGGCCGGTCCCGGATCTAGCGATCTGATCACGCTGCGCGGTGTGCAACGGCTGCAAGAGGCCGACATCATCTTTTACGACCGCTTGGTCGATCCCGGTGTGCTGGAGTTGGCCCGCCGCGATGCGGAACGGGTATTCGTGGGCAAGGAACCGGGCTGCCACGCCTGGCCGCAGGACAAGATCAACGCCGTCATCGTGGCTGCCGCCAAGCGCGGGCAGCGCGTCGTGCGCCTGAAATGCGGCGATCCGGGTGTGTTTGCCCGCGGTGCGGAAGAGGCGGAAGCCCTGCAAGCCGCAAACCTGGAGTACGAGATCGTACCCGGCGTGACCGCGGCAAGCGGTGCCGCAGCGGCGGTTGGCGGGTTTCTCACCGAACGCGGCAAGAGCGATACGCTGGTCCTGACCACGGGTCGCTGTGCAGACGGCAATGGCGTGCCGGATTGGGTGACGCATTTGACTCAGCGCAGCAATGTGGCCGTCTATATGGGCGTCGCGGCAGCGCCCAGCATCTCAGACTCGCTTGCACGGGCGGGCTTGCTGGATCAGATCGACCTGACAGCCGTCAGCAAGGCGCAGCATGCGGATCAGAAGGTGATGCGCTGCCGGGCTGCCGACATGGTCGAAGAACTGGACCGCGCAGGCATAGAAAGCCCGGCGATCCTGTTCCTGTCGCATCGCGATGTGTCGACCTCAGGCACGGCTGAGCCTGTACCGCATCTGGTGGCGGTCTAAGCCATCGTGCATGTTGGCACAGTATCGTATCGGGGCCCGGAACGACGGTCTTTCATCGGTATCGCGTGATCGGGGCTGACACCTCGACAGTCGGCACTGGGAGATCGAACTCAGCGCAACCAAAGTCAGTTTGAAGGCTGGCATCGGCACTAGAGCAGAAATGCCGTTTCGGAATATGTGGATGCCACTGCGGCAAGAGGCATCCGCAGTCATTTCGAATGTACGGGATTCACGTCGCTGGCAGCGCAAAGGACGGATTTTTCGGGCCGTCATCCCGGCAAAATCGTCTTGCTTGAGGGTCGTTTCCAGTGCCCGCCGCATAGCTTTTGATGCAACGCACGGCACAAGCCCCTGTTTTCCGGCTGAAAAACGCGCTTTGGCAGAACTTCGCCGATCAGACCCTTCCGTCGCGCCTCTTTTGAGAAAGGTGGCTTGGCCTCGGGCGCGCATCGGTCACAATGCGCGCAGAAAAGAAACGTAGCCAACAGAGGAGTTTTCCATTGAAACGCCGCTCGTTTTTCGCCGCAGCCCTTGCCACGACGTTCCTGACGATGCCTGCCCTTGCCGCCGATGTGCCCGAAGGTGTCACGTTGGCAGAGGAACAGACGTTTACCTACCGCACAATTGATGAGTTTTCGTCGCTCGACCCCCAGGTGGTTGAAGATGTCGATGGGTCTGACATTGTTCGCGACCTGTTTGAGGGGCTGTACAATCAAGATGCCGACGGCAATCTTGTGCCTGGCGTTGCGTTAAGCCACGAGGCGTCTGCCGACAATCTGACATACACGTTCACACTGCGCGAGAACGCCATGTGGTCCGATGGAACACCTGTCACGGCAGGTGACTTTGTGTACGCTTGGCAACGGGCCGTCGACCCGGAGCTGGCCTCGCCCTATGCGTGGTACATGGAGCTGATGTCGATTGAGAACGCGGCGGCCATCGTCAATGGCGAAATGGAGACAGACGCACTGGGCGTATCAGCACCCGACGACACGACGCTGATAGTGAAGCTGTCGCAACCGTTGTCCTACTTTTCAAAGATGGTGACACATTCCACGACATTCCCTGCTCCGAAGTGGGTTATTGAGGAACACGGCACCCAATGGACCCGACCCGAAAACATTGTGAGCAACGGCGCTTACATCCTGGACACCCATGTGCCCAAGGAACGCTCGGTCCGGGTGCGCAACGAAACCTATTGGGACAACGAGAACACGGTGCTTGAGACCGTCACCACGCTGGTCATCGGCGACGATGCCCAAGGGCTGACACGATGGCGCGCGGGCGAAGTCGACATGGCCGACATTCCCGCAGGCCAATACCCCGCCTTGGTCGAAGAATTCCCGACAGAAGCGTTGGCCCTGCCCCGCTTGTGCAACTACTACTTCAACTTCAACCTGGCGTCCGGCCCCGAGGCATTCAAGGATGTGCGTGTCCGGCAGGCCCTCGCCCTTGCGATTGACCGCGAAGTGATTGTGGACCGCGTTCTACAGGGCGGCCAGTTCCCAGCCTATAACTTCACCCCTGCCGCGACAGCCGAATTCGAGATGCCAGACATCGAAATGGCTTCCATGACGCAGGCCGAACGTGACGCGAAGGCCAAGGAATTGCTGGCTGAGGCCGGATATGGCGAGGGTGGTGAGCCCCTGAGCTTCAAGTATCTGTACAACACCAACGAAGCGCACCAGCAGGTGGCCATCGTTGCAAGCCAGATGTGGAAGCAGAAACTGGGCGTCGATGTCACCCTCGAAAACCAGGAATGGAAAGTGTTCCTTGAGAGCCGCGGCGCACAGAACTTTGACATGGCCCGGGGCGCATGGTGCGGTGACTACAACGAGGCATCGACTTTCCTTGATCTGCTGACCACAGAGTCCGGTTACAACGACGCCAAGTATTCAAACGCGCGCGTGGACGAACTGCTGGCCGAAGCCAAATCGTCCAGCGACCCCCAACCGCTCTACACAGAGGTAGAGCAGATCGTGGCCGCCGAAATGCCGGTCATTCCGATCTATCACTATTCCCTCAACCGTATGCTGTCCGACGAAATCCGGGGCTTTCCTGTAAATAACGTCGAACTGAACTGGTACTCCAAAGACCTGTATCGCGTCGCTGACTGACGTGATCATGCCCCGGCCTTGCGCCGGGGTTCTGCATGTGGGCGTGCGCTGGATCAAATGCAGCGCACGCCCCGCGCGGTATGGTCGAACATGTTTGCTGGCCCAATCCGCGCCCATTGATGGGAATACCCAATGCTCAACTACACGCTTCGCCGCCTGCTCATGGTGCTGCCGACGCTTTTGATCCTCGTGATCTTTGCCTTTTACCTGATGCGCCTTGCGCCAGGTGGGCCGTTCACCTCTGAACGCCCCCTGCCCCCTTCAGTGATGGCAAATGTGCTGGAACGCTACGGCATGGACGAGCCGCTGCATGTCCAGCTTTGGACCTATGTCAAAAACATCGTCTGCTGCTTCGATTTCGGCCCCAGCTTTTCCCAGAAAGACCGGACGGTGAACGATGTCATCGCGCAGGGCTTTCCCGTGACCCTGACCTACGGGTTCTGGTCGGCGGTGTTCGTGCTGGTGCTGGGCATCCCCTTGGGGATCATCGCCGCACTCAGGCATAACGGGTTCTGGGACTACACGATGACTGGTCTGGCCATCTTTTCTCAGATTTTCCCGAACTTCGTGCTCGCGCCGCTGCTGGTGCTGTTGTTCACGCTGTCATGGGGACTGCTGCCAGGCGGTGGATGGAATGGCGGCCAATGGCAATATGTCGTGATGCCCGCTATCGCGCTTGGCACATCCTATATGGCGTCGGTCGCGCGCCTGACCCGCGGGTCCATGCTGGAAGTGCTGAACTCGCCCTATATCCGCACCGCCCGCGCCAAGGGACTGCCCGAGCGCACCATCATCATGCGTCACGCGCTGAAGCCAGCGCTGTTGCCGACGCTGACCTATATGGGCCCGGTCTTTGTCTACATGATCACAGGGTCGGTGTTTGTGGACGTGTTCTTTTCCACCGGCGGGATCGGGCAGGATTTCATCAACGGTGCCTATAGCCGCGACTACGCTATCCTGCTGGGCCTTGCCATTCTCTACGCCGTTCTCACCTTTGCGCTGACACTTATGGTCGATCTGCTTTACGCTTGGATTGATCCCAAGGTGCGGGCGGGCTTGTCATGATCCTGTCTGCGGCCCGCCGCCGCCTTCAATCCCGCGCCTTTGCCGATGAACGTGCGCCCGAGATGATCGCCTCGCGGTCGTTCTGGGCGGATGCAGGACGGCGCTTTCTGAACAACCGCATGGCCGTGTTTTCCGTTGGAATGCTTGGCCTGCTGATCCTGTTTTCGATCTTCGGCAACCTGTTTGCACGCTGGTCCTATGAAGAGATCGACTGGAACGTGCTGGGCCGCATCAAGGAAGACGGTGGCCCGTCGCTTGAGAATGGCCATTGGTTCGGCGTCGATGAGCTGGGCCGGGACCTATATGCCCGGGTCGTTCAGGGCACGCGTACCTCGCTTCTGGTGGGCTTCATCGCGGGGCCCGTATCGGTCATGCTGGGGGCCATGCTGGGCGCGCTCGCGGGGTACTATGGCGGGCGCTTGGACCGCACCGTGCTTGCCGCTTACACCATCTGGCTGGCGATCCCCTACATCATCTTCTTCGTGGTTTGGCAGGCCTTTTTCGGTCGCTCGATGAGCCAGATGATCCTTGTGATCATTCTGGTGAACTGGACCGCGGGCCTGCTGATCGTGCGGGGTCAGGTGATGATGCTGAAGAACCGCGAGTTCGTAGATGCAGCCCGGATGCTGGGCATGTCGGATTTCAAGATCATCTTCCGCCATCTCGCACCCAACGTGCTGTGGGTGGTGGTGATTTATACCTCCATCGTCATTCCCGAAGTGATCATGATGGAAAGCCTTGTGTCCTTTCTGGGCGTGGGCATTCAGGAACCCAACACATCCATCGGTGCGCTTTTGTCCCAAGGGGCGGCGACCATGACATTTGGCACGCTGTGGCAGCTGGGCTTCCCGGCGGCAATCTTCGTGATCGCGCAGGTGTCGCTGTTCTATATCGGGGACGGGTTGCGTGACGCCCTGGACCCCAAGGAGAGATGACTTGAACCATCCAGAAACGAAGGGGGCGGTCACATGCTGAGTGTCCGGAACCTGCATATCCGCTTTCGCACAGGCGACGGCATGGTCCACGCGGTCAATGACGTGTCCTTTGACGTCGGCGCCAGCCAGCATATCGCGCTTGTCGGCGAAAGCGGGTCGGGCAAATCCCAGATCGCGCTGTCGATCATGGGCCTGCTGGCCAAGAACGCGGAAGTGGACGGTCAGATCCTGTGGAATGGCCAAGACCTGTTGGCCACATCGCAGCGCGAGATGAACCGCATCCGCGCGCAGGAGATCGGGATCATCTTTCAAGATCCGATGTCGTCGCTGAACCCCTACATGACGATTGAACGGCAGCTGACCGAGATCGTCGAGCACCACGAGGGGATGTCGCGCCGCGATGCCCGCGCCCGCGCACTTGAGGTGATGGATGCCGTTCGCATTCCGGATGCCAAGGCGCGCTTGCGGGCCTACCCGCACGAGTTCTCAGGCGGTATGCGGCAACGGATCGTGATTGCCATGGCATTGATGTGCCAGCCCAAGCTGATCTTGGCGGATGAGCCGACGACTGCGCTGGACGTGACGGTCCAGGCGCAGATCATGCAGCTATTGGCGGACATTCGGCAGGACTTTGGCACCTCCGTGGTGCTGATCACCCATGACCTGGGGGTTGTGGCCGGGTTCTGCGAGGACGTTGTCGTCCTTTACGGCGGGCGCATCATGGAAGAGGCCCAGACGACTGCGCTGTTTGAGCAGCCCGGCCATCCCTATACGCGCGGCCTGCTGCGCGCCGTACCGAACATTGAGGACCCGTCGGACGCGCTAACCGCAATCCCCGGCAGCCCACCCAGCCAGCACCGGTTTCCGCAGGCCTGCCCGTTTGCACCACGTTGCGTCGATGCCGTGGACACCTGCCGCGATACGCTGCCCATGCTGCACAAGGGGCGCGCCTGCGTGCGCCCGGTTGAGGAGTTGACCTGATGCTATCCGTTGAAAACGCGCACGTGACCTTTCAGGTGGCGCAAACCAAGAAATGGCCCTGGTCAAAGCCCGGCATCGTACATGCCGTCAATGGTATCTCGTTTCAGCTGGAAGCGGGCAAAACCCTTGGCATCGTGGGCGAGTCCGGTTGCGGCAAGTCCACATTGATCCGCTCGGTCGCGGGCCTTACGCCCTTGCAGGCTGGCACCGTGCAATTGGACGGGGAAACCGTCGACTACCGCAATCGCGCGTCCATGCAGCGGTTGAGGGCGACCATGCAGATGATCTTTCAGGACCCGATTGCATCGCTTAATCCGCGCATGACCATCCGTGAGATCGTGGTTGAACCCTTGGCATTCTTCAAACCCGACATGGGCGCCGAAGAGCGCAACACGGCAGCACTGGCGATGCTGGAGCGCGTGGGTATCCCGCCTGCGCAGGCCAACCGCTTTCCGCATGAGTTTTCGGGCGGGCAGTGCCAGCGCATTGGCATCGCACGCGCGCTGGTCGCGGGACCGAAGGTGCTGCTGTGTGACGAACCGGTTTCGGCACTGGACGTTTCGATCCAGGCGCAGGTGGTCAACCTGCTGAAAGAATTGCAGCGCGAGATGGGGCTGGCCATCGTCTTTGTCGCGCATGATCTTGGCGTGGTGCGGCATATTTCGGACGATGTCCTCGTGATGTATGTGGGCGCACCGATGGAGCAAGCGCCTGCATCAGCGCTGGTCGCTCACCCGCAGCATCCCTATACCCAAGCGCTGCTGTCGGCCGTGCCGGTCCCGGACCCGCGCGTGCGGATCGCACCGCAGATGCTGGAAGGTGACCTGCCGAGCCCATTGAATTTACCGCCCGGCTGTCTTTTTGAATCGAGATGCCCAAAAGCCATGCCAAAGTGCGGCAGTGCACGCCCACCGATGGTGACAAGCGGACAGCATCGGGCTGCGTGTGTTCTGTTGGAGGACATGTCCGAGAAGGAGGCTGCCCTGACCCACTGAACTTGGGACGGAATCTGCCTCTCTGTGGGCGTTTGGGACATGACCAAATGTCAGCCGAACATCCAGGCAGTCCACATGTGAACAAGTAGTGTTTCCAGATCGGCCACTATTTGAACTCGGCGGCGTCGATGTCCAATGACTTTATCTTGGAATACACCGTCGTGGGCGCCAAACCCAGCATCGCAGCCGCACCGTGTTTCCCCGAGACCTTTCCCTGGCTTCGCTTCAGAGCATTCTGAAGGTTCGTCCGTTCCAGATCACGGAGGTTTTCAGCGGTCAGCACAACATCCGAACCTTCATTTGGCAACGGATCAGAACTCTGGAAATCAAACTCGAGCCGCCCGCCTTGCGCGAGTATGGCCGCACGTTCAATCACGTTCTCAAGCTCGCGCACGTTGCCGGGCCAGGCGTATTGTTCGAGCGCTTGTATGTTGGACCGCGTGAGCCGGTTTTCAGGCAGCCGCAGACGGCGCGTTGTTCTGTCCAGAAAGTGCTTTGCCAAGTACGGGATATCCTCTTCCCGGTGGCACAGTGGTGTGCAGCGGATCGAAAAGAGGTTGAGTGTGAAGTAGAGGTCCTGGCGAAACCGATCTGCCCGCACCTCGGCCGCAAGATCGCGCGAGGTCGTCGCCACGACGGTGAGATTGATGGGGATTTGGCTTGCGTCGCCCGGGCGTTGGAAGTGACCGCTTTGCAAGACGTCGTGGAGCTTAGCCTGAACGGACTTGGGCAGATCGGCGACCTCGTCCAAGTGCAAGGTGCTGTTGTTCGCCATCAGAAACTTGCCGGTTTGATCGCGCGTTGCACCGGGGAACGCCCCGCGTTTATGGCCAAAGAGCTCTGTTTCGAGCGCTTGGACGTTCGTCTCACTGCAATTGATGCGAACCAGCGGACGCCGTTGGCGCGTGCTGGCTTCGTGGATCGCTGAAACTGTCAGGCTTTTGCCGGATCCGGGCGGGCCAGAAACAAGCACATGCGCATTGTTCTTTGCAGCCAGATCAATTTGCGCATTAAGCGATTTGATGGCGTCCGAAACGCCCACAACACCGGCATGGGAGCGGGCAGACCGCACTTCGGTCAGCAGGTATTCGTTTTCCTGTTCCAGTTTGACCTTCAGCTCTTCGACCTGGGCCAGGGCGTCGCGCAGCTTGCGTTCATTTTCGCGACGTTCAGTGACATCCCGGAAGATGACGACGGCGCCCGCCAGAATGTTATGGTCGTAGATCGGGGTCGAGACGTATTCGACCATGATCGGTTTGCCGTCCTTGCGCCAGAACACGTCGTCATCGACCCGCATCGTCTCGTCATTTCGGAAGGAGGCGTAGATCGGACATTCATGGGCCGGGAAATGCTCTCCGTTCAGGTGTTTGTGATGAATGGTGGCGTGTAGGTCTCGGCCAATGAGATCCTCTGCGGACCAACCCAGCATCTCTTGTGCCGCGCGATTGACGAAGGTGGCTTTGCCCTCTGCATTGATCCCATAGATCCCTTCACCCGCGGCTTCGAGGATCAGGTGGTTCTGGGCCTCAACCTCTTGGAAGAAGCCATAGATATTCCGCCACTGCATCAACCCGCCCTTTTGGTGGGCGTCGTGTTCCATGGCGCGGTTGCGTTGGTCGAGGTCGTTGAGATCAAGGAAGCTAAGGAGAACTTTGGGGCCGTCCAACTGCACACCAAAGGTTTGCAGTCGAAGCTGTCGGGCATCGGCACCGCGGAGTTCAAGCGTACGATCCGCGTAGCGCCCGAAGTGAGCGACCGCATCGAAAAAGACCACTGCATCGGCCGCGTCCGACACCAGAAGCTCGGAGAGCTGTTCGCTCAGCTGGAACAGGGCGCGGGCCGAGGTATTGGCCTCGAGCACACGGTTGTCGCGTGGTGAGACCAGCAATGTGGGCAGAGCGTGTTGGTCGACAGTCAAGGGCGCAGAGGAATCGTCAAGCATGACCAGAGGATCACGCAGGTTTTCCGCGCGCGCTTTATGAAATCTCGTACTTTACGACTTTTCGTAACCAATGCCCAAAAATTAATCAATAAAATCAATGCTTCGCGAAAAATTGAGCCATGTCCGACCTGCCTTCAAGGGGGGCGTTTTGGGTGAGACGGTTGGGCAGACGCTGCCAGGAGACTTCGCATGACACTCAAAAGCCTTGGAAACCCCTTCTCTGAAAAAACGGACCTGCGGCACGGCGCCGACTGCGGTTGCGAGGGCTGCCTGAGCGGTCACGGGCATGACAAGGATCATGTTGAACCCCATAAGATGAACAGCGAGCAGATGCTTGAGCGAGCTGTTGAAAGCGCGGTTGTGCGTTCGGTGTTTGGGCAAAGTGACATTGGTCGCCGGTCATTCATGGGTATGATCGGTGGCACCACGGCGGCGGCCGCTTTGGCGTCGGTGTTTCCGTTGGAACAGGCCAAGGCCGCGATCCTGGATGATCTAGGACCGCCGGAGAAAACAAACCTGAACATCGGCTTTGTGCCCATCACCTGTGCGACCCCCATCATCATGGCGCAGCCCCTCGGGTTTTACGAACGCTACGGGTTGGACGCGCAGGTCATCAAGACGGCGGGATGGGCGGTGGCCCGCGACAAGTCCCTGTCCGGCGAATACGACGCCAGCCACATGCTGACACCGATGCCTTTGGCCATGACGCTGGGCGCAGGCTCGGTCGCGACGCCCTATATCATGCCCGCCGTTGAGAACATCAACGGTCAGGCCATCGTTCTGTCCAACGAACATCTAGACAAGCGTGATCCCAAGCAGTGGAAGGGATTCACATTTGGTGTTCCGTTTGAGTATTCGATGCACAACTTCTTGCTGCGTTACTATGTGGCGGAGTTTGGTCTGGACCCCGACAAAGACATTCAGATCCGCGTGGTGCCCCCGCCGGAGATGGTTGCAAACCTGCGGGCCGGGAACCTCGACGGCTATCTGTCGCCTGACCCGTTCAACCAACGTGCGGTGTTCGAGGGGATTGGCTTCATACACATCCTGACCAAGGAGATTTGGGAAGGCCACCCGTGCTGCGCCTTTGCTGCGCCCCTGTCCTTCGCAACCGAGCTGCCCAACACCTATGGCGCGCTGTTAAAGTCCATCATTGACGCCACTCAATACGCATCAAACCAGGACAATCGGAAGGAGATTGCCGCGGCAATCTCGCCCACCAACTATCTCAACCAGCCGGTCACGGTGGTCGAGCAAGTGTTGACGGGCACCTATGCCGATGGTCTGGGCGAGGTGCAGCGGGTGCCGGACCGGATCGATTTTGACCCGTTCCCCTGGCATTCCATGGGCGTGTGGATCCTGTCCCAGATGAAGCGCTGGGGCTACATCGAAGGGGACGTGGACTACAAAGGCGTAGCCGAGCAGGTCTACCTTGCCTCCGATGCGAAGAAGGTCATGACCGAACTTGGCTATGATGCGCCTGACGTCACCTACAAGTCGCATACGATCATGGGCAAGACGTTCGACCCAGCAGAACCCGAAGACTATATCGACAGCTTCGAGATCAAACGATGATCGGGACGCTGAGCGAAAACAAGAAGGCCGCCTTGCTGTCGGTTCTGATCCTGCTGGTCGGGTGTTTCATCTGGGAGATGTCTATCCCCGCCCAAAAGGCCGTTGAGGAACTGACCGAATATGAGCGGCTCACCGGCGGCGGCCAGCCAAAAGCGGGTGTCCCGCCGCCAAGCCAGGTCCTAGGAAAGGCCTGGGAGCAACTGTCGGACCCGTTCTATGACGCCGGCCCCAACGACAAAGGCATCGGCATCCAAATCGGATACTCGATCTACCGGGTGCTGACGGGCTATTTGTTGGCGGCAGTGATCGCGATCCCGCTCGGGTTTCTGATCGGCATGTCTTCGGTCGCGTACAAGGCGCTTAACCCGTTCATACAGGTGCTACGGCCCATTTCTCCGCTGGCGTGGATGCCACTGGCCCTGTTTGTGATCCAGGACAGTGAGATGAGTGCGATTTTCGTAATCTTCATCTGCTCGATCTGGCCCATGTTGATCAACACGGCATTCGGTGTCGCCGGTGTGCGTGAGGATTGGGTCAATGTTGCACGCACCCACGAGCTTGGTGCGCTGAAGACCGCTTTCACTGTCATTCTGCCTGCGGCCGCGCCGACGATTGTGACAGGCATGCGCATCTCGATCGGGATTGCGTGGCTGGTGATTGTGGCCGCTGAGATGTTGGTCGGTGGCACCGGCATTGGCTACTACGTGTGGAACGAGTGGAACAACCTCGACCTGACTTCGGTCATCTTTTCCATCCTTATGATTGGTGTTGTGGGCATGCTGCTGGACTCGATGTTTGGCCTGCTGCAGCGCACCGTCGCCTATACCGAATAGGAGCGCTGAGATATGGCAAATGCCTTCCTGAGCATTGAGCAACTGACCCAGCGATACCCCGATGGCAATGGCGGCGAATTCACCGTCTTTGAGAATGCCAGCTTTGGGATCGAGAAGGGCGAATTCGTCTGTATCCTTGGCCATTCGGGCTGTGGGAAGTCGACGATCATGAACATCCTGGCCGGACTGGCCGAGCCCACAAGCGGTGTTGTCAAAATGGACGGGCAGCACGTGTCGGGGCCAAGTTTGGATCGCGGCGTGGTGTTTCAGAACTATTCGCTTCTGCCCTGGCTGACGGCCCTAAAGAACGTGACCTTCGGCGTGCAGGCGCGCTTTCCCGATTGGGACAAGGCAAAAGTTATCGAGCATTCGACGACGTTTCTGGCCAAAGTCGGGCTGACAGGGGATGCGATCCACCGCAAGCCGAGCCAACTGTCAGGCGGCATGCGCCAGCGTGTCTCAATCGCGCGGGCCTTTGCCAATGAGCCCAAGCTGTTGTTGCTGGATGAACCCTTTGGCGCGCTTGATGCGCTGACACGTGGCACAATCCAGGATGAACTGATCAAGGTGTGGAGCGACACCGACCAGACGGTGTTTATGATCACCCACGATATTGATGAGGCGATCCTGCTTGCGGACCGCATCCTTTTGATGACCAATGGCCCCAATGCGCAGGTGGCCGAGAGTGTCGAGATCACGATCCCCCGTCCGCGCAACCGGACAGATATTGTCGAACACCCGAACTACTACGCGATCCGCAACCATCTGGTGCACTTCCTCGGCCAACGTTCGGCAGAGCTTTCGGGGCAAAGCGGTGGGAGCGGTATGCACCAGCCCAAAACTGTGCGCATCGACGTCACGGACGAGGCTGACGACCCCGAACCTGCGCCCGTGTTGCGCGCGGTGGAGGGATAGCGCTGTGACAGAACCCCAACGCCCACCCCTGCCGCCATTCAGCTACGAGGACGCGGTGCAGAAGGTGCGGATGGCGGAAAATGCCTGGAACACACGCGATCCACAAAAGGTCGCGCAAGCTTACACAGTCGATACCCGCTGGCGCAACAGATCAGAATTCCCGTCGGGCCGCGACGAGGTGCAAGCCTTCCTGACCCGCAAATGGGCCAAGGAGACCGGCTACCACCTGATCAAGGAGATATGGTGCCACAGCGACGACAGGATCGCCGTGCGGTTTTGCTATGAATGGCATGATGACGCGGGTCAGTGGTACCGCGCCCACGGAAACGAGAACTGGGAATTCGATGCGCTTGGGTACATGGCTGTGCGTCATGCCTCGATCAACGATGTCCCGATTGCCGAAGCGGAGCGCAAGTTTCACTGGCCCGAAGGCACGCCGCGGCCAGACGATCACCCCGGGCTAACAGCGTTAGGATTGTAAGATGAAGGACACAATAATGACCGAGATGACAAAGGAAGACGTCACAGCGATGATCCTGTCTGCGAAAAGGCAGGCAGGTCTGACCTGGGAAGAGATCGCCGACAAGATCGATATGTCACCGGTGTGGACCCACTCAGCGGCTATGGGCATGAATGCCTTCCCGGCCGAGAAAGCCGCTTTGATGGTGCAAACCATGGGCCTGCCCCAAGAGGCCGAAGCCGTGCTGGCCGAAAGCCCCACCAAGATCTGGGAACAAGCCGTGCCCACCGATCCCTGCATCTACCGTTTCTATGAGATCGTCGGTGTCTATGGTCCGACTCTGAAGGCCATTATCCAGGAGAAATTTGGTGACGGGATCATGTCGGCGATTGATTTCGACATGTCCGTGACCCGCGTCGAACACCCCAAAGGGGATCGCGTAAAGGTCGAGATGTCTGGCAAATTCCTCGGCTACAATAGCTGGTAAGCTGTAATACTGCATTCAATCCAGAAAGGCGGCCGTTCGGCCGCCTTTGTTGTTTTCAGCAATATGGATTGACGGGCCAGGGCGCAGAATCCCTGCTAAATTACGCCCTGCTGCAGCGCCTGTTTTCTATGCTGAGATCGCCTCGAAAGCTCGGCGCTAGAACAGATCCAGACGCAGCATAAGCTTTGCTTTCAGTTTCCAGGCCTTTGCATCATCATCGCATGACTAGTCATCAAAGTATGCACGGTGCGTCGTGTAGATCGCATCAATCGTTGGCGTCAGCCTGCCAAGGTGTTCCCGCAGCGTCACGTCAGCCTTGCCTGTGTCACCTGACATGATGGCGTCAAGCAGGTCCTGGTGGTCGTTGTAAAGCACGGTCATCGCATCCTTGCTGGTGAGTGCCAGCATACACAGCCGGTCAACCTGAGCCTTGTTTGCCGCGATCAGATCGAAGGCAAAACTTTGCCGCGCCGAGGCACACAGAAGTTTGTGAAACTCGTAGTCCAATTCGTGAAACAGATCGGTGTTTTCCACCACAATCGCTTCGGCCTGCGCCTTCATGTTCGATTTCAGCTTTGGATCAATGGACATATCGCGTTCCACCGTTGCGGTGCGCACGACCTCAAGCTCTATCGCGGCCCGAACGAACCGGGCATTTGCGATCAACTCTCTGGAAAAGGGTCGGACGACAGTGGCGCGCTGCGGGCGAACAAGAAGAAGGTTGAGACCGGCAAGTCGGGTAAACGCCTCGCGCACCGGCTGCCTTGAGTAGCCAAATGCCTTCGCGATCTCCGATTCCGAGATCTTGGTTCCAGGCAGCAGCTCCAGCTTGGTGATTTGCTCGAAGAGTTGGTCAAAGACCAGATCACTACCGGTTGTGCGTTCCAAGGTTCCCAGTGCCGCCATAATTCTTTCGCTGCCTTTCTGTCTATCGCAACTCTGTCAGACGATCGCCCGGAGTAAAAGACGTTACTTCAGGCTACTAGGCTACTGCCTATTGCTTTGGAGCTTCCAGGAAATCTCTTCCTACAGTTCTTCTCAACAATAATGGTTGACTAGTATCCCAGTTAGGGCTTTCATCTGGAACATCAACTAAAGAGTCGTCTCTCCGGCTGGAGGCGCGCTAGGCACGCGCGCATTTCGGTAGAGGCAGAACTCGCAGGTGATGTGGTCGGTTGATCCAAGACCGACCAAGGGAGCGAAAAGAAACTGATCAGGGAGGACACAATGATCAATGTAACACTCAAGGCTCTGGCAACGTCAGCGATGGTGCTGGCCGGGGTATCGGTGACCCAAGCCGACGTGACACTGCGCGGCGCCAGCATGTTCGACGAAGAGCATTCGTTCACGAAAACGCTGCGGGAATTCGAGCGTTTGGTGGCCGAGAAATACGATGGGGACGTCAGCTTTGACCTGCGGCTCAACGGCGAACTTGGCGTCGAGTCCGACTACGTGACCTATCTGAACCAGGGCGTTGCGGTCGATTACACGATCCTTGCGCCTTCCAATATGGCGGTGTTTTCCGAGAGCATTCCGCTCATGGACATGCCGTTCCTGTTTCGCGATCTGGACCACTGGAATGCCGTTCTGTCATCTGACGCCTTCGCACCTTTGGAAGCGGACCTGCGCGAAGCGGCGGGCATTGTGATCGTTGGCTACCATGGCGGCGGGGTGCGGAACTTGGCCTCGGCAGAGCCGGTGACCAGCATGGACGAGCTGGCAGGCCACCGGATGCGTGTCATGGGGGCGCCCATTCAGGCGCAGACGTTCGATGCCGTTGGCGCGGCCCCGTCGGCCATCGCGTACAACGAGGTCTACAACGCGATCCAGACTGGCGTTATTGCCGGGTTCGAGAACGAGGCCGCCTCGATCCAGAACCTGAAGTTCTACGAAGTGGCACCGCACATCTCACTGACGCAGCACACGATCACGGTACGCCCGATTGTGATGTCTGCCAAAACCTTCGATGGGCTGCCCGCAGACCTGCAAAGCGCGGTCATGGAAGCTGGTGCAGAAGCCGGTGCCTTTGGCCGCGCCCTTGAAAGCGGCGCCGATGGTGAAATCCTGCAAGAGATGTCCGAAGCCGGACAGATCGTCATTCACGACTTTGCCGGTCGCGAGAAGATGCTCGAACTGGTGAAGCCGGTGCAGGACTCCTACGCCGAAAGCCTCGGCGCGACAGAGCTGCTCACAAACGTCCGCGGCATGTAAATGCCTCCGAGCCAATGGGCGGATGCAGAGAACTGCGCCGCCCATTGGCTTTCCGAAAATCCTGGCACCGTGTTCTGCCGCAAATCCGGGGGCGTCATGCTTGGCCGACTACTTGATGGGTTCTGCAAGAGCCTGCGCATTCTTCTTGGCGCGCTGATGGGCGCACTGGCCATCCCGGTCGCGATGCAGGTCCTGTCTCGATACACGGGAATCATCCCATCGTTCCTGTGGACCGAAGAACTCGCGACCTTTCTATTTGTCTGGATCGTGATGATCGGATCGGTGGTTGCCGTTTGGGATGGCACTCATTTTGACGTGCGCATCACGCGGGATGCTCAAACCCCTTTCATGACGCTCATGCAACGCGGTGTCGTGCACTTTGCAATCATGGCCTTCGGCGCTTTGTTCCTGTTCTACGGCGTTGAATACGCCGAATTCGGTGGCAAGCAGCGATCTGTCATGATGCGGGCCAACCTTATGATCACGCATATCTCTGTCCCCATCGCTGGTGGCTTGTGGATGCTGTTGTCGGGCTATCGCCTTGCCCAAGAGATCGCGATCTTTCGCGCGCGCGGAGGTGTCGTCTGATGATCCTGGACACAGCCACCGCCACACTGATTTTGATCGGGGCTTTCGTCGTCTTGATCCTGATCCGCATTCCGGTTGCGTTTGCTTTGGGCTTGGCAACCGTCCCGGTTGTCTTGCTGGAGTTGCGCCTGACCCCGTTCATCGTGCTGGACCGGATGTTCCAGTCATACAATTCCTTCATCCTGCTCGCTGTGCCATTCTTCCTTTTGGCTGCCAATCTGATGAATTCTGGCAAGGTGACGGACCGTTTGATCGAGCTGGCCCGCGTGCTGACCGGGTGGATGCCGGGCGGGCTTGGCCATGTGAACGTTGCTGTGTCCATGCTGTTTGCGGGCATCTCAGGCTCGTCCACGGCGGACGCTGCGGGGATCGGGAAAATACTGATCCCGGCCATGCAGAAAGAGGGGTACGACACCCGATTTGCGGTAGCGATCACGGCCTGTTCTTCGGTCATGGGTGTGATCATCCCGCCATCCATTCTCATGATCGTATGGGGCGGTGTGATGCAGGTCTCTGTCGGGGCGCTGTTCCTGGGTGGCGCTGTCCCGGGGCTTATGATCGGCCTGACATTGATGGGCACCGTCTATTGCTTTGCCAAGGTGCGCAACTATCCGGTGACCGCAACGCCAAGCCTTGGCGCTTTTTGGGCCGCCTGGAAAGGCGCTGCCCTCGCCCTTCTGACGCCCATCTTCGTCATCGGCGGGATTGTCGGCGGGATCGTGACGCCCACGGAAAGCGCGATCATCGCCGCCGCTTATGCATTGGTCTTGGGCATGTTTGTCTATCGCACGGTGACAGTCCGCACCCTTGGCTTCATCCTATATGACACGGCCCGATTTGCCGCTATTTCACTCTTTGCCATTGGCACCGCTTCGGCGTTCGGTTGGTTGCTGTCCTTCTACAATGCACCTCGCCTGATCGTGAGTGTCCTGACGGCGTGGGAGTTTGGCCCCTTCGGCACAGCCATGGTCATCGCCGCCCTGTTTCTCGTATTCGGGCTGTTTATCGACGCCATCCCCACAATCATCATTCTGGGCACGGTGCTGATGCCCGTGGCCCAGGCTGGCGGCGTCGATCCCATCGCATTTGCAATCATCGGGATCGTCTCACTCGCTTTCGGACTGGTGACACCGCCCTATGGGTTGTGCCTGTTGATCTCAGCAGCGATTGGAGGATTGAACGTCGTGCAGGTGCTGCGCGAAGTGGTGATTATCCTTGCCCCAATGCTCTTCATCCTCGTGATGCTCGCCGCATTTCCCGCAATCATTCTGTGGCTGCCCAAGGCGCTTATGCCGGGCGCTTTCTAACGGGCGCCCCTACTCTACTCATAAACCGAAACATCGGCCCGCACTGGGTCATTCGCAAACAGGAAGGATCGACATGAAACTCGCAGGAAAGACCGCCATCGTGACCGGAGGAGGTCGCGACATTGGCCGCGCCGTTGCTGAGAAACTGGCCTCTGAAGGGGCAAATGTCGCCATCAACTATTTCTCAAGTTCAAAAGGTGCGGATGACGCTGTCGCTGCGATCAAGGCCAAGGGGGGAAACGCCCTGGCCATGCAGGGTGATCTGAACAAGCAGGCGGATGTACAGGCACTGGTTCAGGCGACAGTAGATGCCTTCGGTGGTGTCGATATTCTTGTGAACAACGCGGGCGGATTGATCGGGCGGAAAACGATCGCCGAGATGCCTTTGGAGCACTGGGAGGCTGTGATACGTTTGAACGTGACAAGCACTTTCCTGATGACCCAGGCGTGTCTTGCGCAAATGACCTCCGGCGCCATTGTGAACCTGGCCAGTCAAGCGGGCCGCGATGGTGGCGGCCCTGGCGCAGTTGCATATGCGACCTCAAAAGGGGCAATCATGACAATGACACGCGGGCTTGCAAAGGAACTCGGGCCAGACATTCGGGTCAACGCCCTATGCCCCGGCATGATCGACACCGACTTTCACAACGTCCACACGCCCGATGCAGGCCGGCGTGGCTTTGAAGCCAGCGCACCACTCAAACGCCAAGGGCATGTTGAGGATGCCGCAAATCTCGTCCTGTTTCTGGCAAGCGATGACAGCGCTTTCATCACAGGCACCAACATCGACATCAACGGGGGCATTTTGTTTTCATAGGTTACCGCGCGGACGCCAGTGGGTAATGCACTCAAGGCGTCCAGTTCGGCTCTTCGAGCCATACGGACAGCGGTATCGCTTGTCTCGGATTGCCAGTGACCGCTTCGCGCCGGGCGCGCACCAGGTCTTCGCGTGGCGCAATCAGGTTTGGCGTGGCGTCATCGAAATCGCGCGCAATGATCGACACAGCAATGAGGTAGCGGATCGGTTCGTCTTCTGGCAGGGATCGACCGACCGCGAGGGGCGGGGCGGAAAAGCCCGGTGATCCGTCGCCGTAGCTTCGCAACACCACCTCCGCATAGGTTCCTTCAGTCCCGCAAACGTTTAGCCGGGCGAGGATATATCGACGGCCCATGCTTTCGGCAATGCGCGCCTCATCGACGTCGGGGCGGTAGAAGCTGCGTTCCCAGCCCGCCTCCATCATGGATGTAATGATGTCATCCGATGCCGCACGGGCATCTTGAAAGGAAAGCGGCTCCATCGGAAGCGTCGCATAGACACCGGAAATCCAAGGGCCCACGTGGTCCACCCGGATCAAACGCCCAGCTGGTAAGGTTATGGGCGGACAGGTGCCATCGTTATACCGCAGGATGTAACCGTCAGGGCCGCTCGTGCCGGAGGCAAGCGCCTGAAAAAAGACCACATCGTCATCCTGACGGGGCCGTTCAGTCCCCATTGGCAGTTCCGAGCCGATGCGTTCGTAGAACTTGGAAATTTCGTCCAGCAGACCGAGTTCCAAGACTTTCGGCGGATCAAGGTTCACTGCCGCACCTCGCCACCAGAGAAATGCGCCCGCGAGAATGAGCAATCCGACATATGCAGCGATCCATTTTCTTTGAAACATGTGCGCATCCTCATCACTCGCGGATACCTTCGATTTCGTACATGCGATCCATCAGATCACGGTAATAATCCACGCGGTCCGTCGGACTCGCGATAGATCGGTCCCCCAGGGGAACCAGGTTTTCTCGGGTGCAAGTCTTGGCGACCGGGATCGAGGTCATGTCCTGAAACACGTTCAGGCCGTCAACGACCCCTGCGGCCTGAAAAGTGCCCGGCCATCGCTCGTACACCGGTTGCACAACTTCCATCTGTTCATATCGGGCAATGGTGTCCGCAGCTCCTCGCAGATCACCATCTTGCATCTGCTCCAGCGCCGTCCGCAGGTCTTGTTCCAATTGAATGGCGCCTTCATCAGCGCACTCGAGTACTCGTTCGATCCCGCAATTCGCGGCCATCCGCATCGGGGGATAGATACTCTCGAAGATGGCAACATTCGCCTCACCGAGCGCAGTCAGCATGTTTGCGCCGGTATCAGCTCCGCCGAAGATGCGGTCCGGGATCATATCGTCAGCGCTGGCGGCCTGCCGGATCGCACAGCCCCCTTGTACCGACACGTAAGACGCCAGACGAACCCAGTGATTTTCAGGCATATCAGCCGCAAGATCGGTGTAGGCTTGCGTGATATAGCCGTTGCGTATGACTTCTGCTGGAATCTCGCGATAGGTTCGGCTCTCCATATCCATATCGGCCATGCCGGGACCCTGTCGCTTGATCCGGTTCACCTCGTCCTGAACCATCGCGAAAGCTTCGTCACAGTCATCGGGACAAACACCGACAGGCGTCGGCGACGAACGAGTTGTACTGAAAGGGGCATCCTGTGGCATCAGACATCAATTCCCGCATTGGTGGCCGGTGGCAAGAGGGTCCGGCGAAGGGCGGCGCATTTGCGCTCTTGGGACCAGTCTTTACGCGACAGACAGACCTTGATGTCCGGTCTTTGAAGGATCGAGGCACCGTAATGCCATAAGATCTCAACGAGGTCCGCGATGTGTTGGTCAGCCCGAAACGCCGTTCGCGATGTTGCAATGCGGCGCAGTTCACTGGCACGTCTCCGGACGTCCTGCGCGGCCATTTCGTTGATCTCGGGATAGGCACGGGAAAGATGACGCGCTATCGCAACATCCAGCTCCGACGCCCGTGCATCACCCAGCGCATCCACTTGCTGCGGATCAAGAGAAAGGGGCTGAAGACCGTCCTGAGAGTTGTCTTCCGCTGTCGGTTCCCGATCGAGCCTGACCACATGGGACAGGGTGCCATCGTGACATATCGCGCCATCCGGGACGACAGCGAACATGGACACCGCTGGCCCCAGCAAACGCGCGTTCTGATCGGGCCGAAGAAGAGACGCAACGACCGCCATGGCTCGGCCATCAGCGTGCCGGAATGCGACCTCCTCCTGACCACTTGCATCGGGATGCCTTGGCCGGGGACGGCGTGCAAGAAGGATGAGGTTCAGACTGCGCAAGTGCCGCCGCAACGTACTTACATCGGTGTCGATGTCTCCATCAACGAACGTTTTACGGGGCGGTAAGACCCAGAAGACCGGGGAAAAGGGCACGCAGTTTTCGATCAATGCGGACAAAACCGCTCGCGTATCTTGCGCGTCCCGCGCGGCAATGCCCGCAGCGCCGAAAACTCCATCCGCTGGGCGGCTTTCACTGTCCGCGAGCTGCGATGCTGCGTCAGCAAGAAAAGCTGCATGCGCCTCCGGATCCGCCGCGATGTTTTCAGGGGCTTTCGGTAGCCCATCCACTGCGTTGACCGGTCGTCTGTCCGGAAAGGCCATCCACGGGCCCGCATCAACTTGGGCACGGGGCAGGCTCCCGCCCCACAGCGGGGTTCCCCAGATATCCAAGTCTTCTAGGGATGCGGATATATCTGCGAACAAGGCGCCATCCAACGCAACGGCAAGCCTGTTGCCATCTGCCAAAGCGCCTTCGACAGCGGCTGCAAGCTCGTCGTACTGCGTCCCCGCAGACCGTGGCGTCAGCACCTCAACTGCAACCATCGCAGCCTCTACGGTTTAAGGAACGGCATTCCTGCCGCTGCCATACTGCGTTGGCATTGTGGCTTGCGGGCGCTGAACGGGAAACTTCTGGTCTTAGCGCCTGCCCCGGAACTCACGGTATCGCCGATGAACACATCCGGGCTGGCCGTTTCAGCAACTCCGCCACAATTGATGCTGTCCCCCTTGCGCCCGGCTGGGGACCCATTCACAAAAACAGAAACCGATCCAGAGGATAGCGCCCGGCTATGCGTACGCGCATGACCTCTCACACAGGCATGAGAGGCAAAACTGTCCCCCTGCCGCATAAGGGGTTTTCCATTGACGAAGACGTCGGGGCTGCCTCCGGTGGCCGGTGTCGGAGGGAAATGGCAGCCATGGCCGGACCCGATATCGCCTTTGCGGTGTGCTGGGGGCATTCACATCTCCAATCTTGATCGTGTGAGGCTGGACATCTCAGATGGGTCACTTGCGGGACAGGGGCGTATAAGGGCTCAAATAGTGTCCTCGCTCAGAGGTACCGTGATGCGCACGATCCGGTCAGCCTGTACGAAATCACGCACCACTTCATCAAAAAGCTCCTGCACAAATACTTTTAACAAACACGCAAAGCGTGCCACGTCCGCATCTCCCTGACGAGTCGATTGCAGCTTGGAGGCGACCGTCGGCGTATCTTCGCGCGTGTGGGAACAGCGATGATCAAGCCAGCAACATGTAGGATCGCTGCCGCCCATCCCAGGCAGATCGCGCCAGGCAGCAGCAATGGATAGTGAAGGTCACCGGCCACGCGCAGGTGCCGCAGCAGGTCGGCAGGCTCACGCTATGAACCGTAGCTGTAGTACCTTCTCTTGCGCACGATCATCTTCGGCGCCTCGCGCCGGATGTTCATCTTGACCGTCCTGGTGGTTTCGCTCGTTCCGTCGAAAGCCAGATCTACCGGCAAAGGCACAAGGCAGTTTACCGTCTCGGATGCCACATGGGTGATAGGGGCAGGCATGGGATCATTGGCAGGCCAAGTCAAGTTGAACGGTGCCGATACCAGTTCTGTTTCGGGCAGGGTGAGTTCGCGGCATTTCTCGCCCGGGGCGCTGACCGTGACAGTCAGTTGTAAGAACAGGCGGGTGCCAGTAGCCTCTCGTGCGCCCAGATTGTCTCCATCGACATAACCCTTTTCTTGGAAGCGATAGGACCTTGGTCCGAGATCGACGCTAACGTCGAGCGTCCCTAGGTTGCCCGAGCCAGCTTCGGCCATACGGAAACGGGTCGACGTGTTGTATGTGTCGGCTTTGAATTCATTAAAGATGCGGAGGTAGTTGCCCTCCGGGGAGTATGAGTTCACCTCCTCGTACTTGAAGTTGAGCGTATTGCCGAGTTCGTGAGTGGCTTCGAAGAACTCTTTGTCCGGAGTTGCCGCGAAAGGCTTGTTGGGGCGGGGATAAACGCTGTCATAACCCTGCGGCGCAGACTCGTCGAAGCTGGTGTTCACCGCTTCATCAAGGATATGCAGTGCGTCGGCCCAGTCGTCGGTCAGGCGAAGCTGTATCGATGTGTCGTGGCGTTTGCTCGCATCGTCGCGAAGCGCAACGCCGAACGTGACGACGATCGCGGTGACGACCTCTTCCTCTGGGTTTGTATTGATCTGTCTCTTACTGAACGTGAAGGCATCTGAAATGCGGGCCGGATGATATGTTCCATCCAGTTGCGGCCGGGTCCCATACCAGACGAACGCATCGTCGACCCCGACCGTCTGGCTTGCGTCGGCCAGATCACCGGATGTGAAGAGCTTGGGCGCGTGCATCGGCCCGGTGAGCGCGCTGGTGTCGCAGCGCATATAGCGGGGATGGATGCGCCAGGCGGTGGCGTCGGCATCCGGGCCCTGATTTTCCAACTTTTCAATCTCGAGCCAGAAAAAGAAGTAGCGGTTACGGAAATAGCAGACCGAAACGTCCGAGAAGAGATCGTACGTGGACGGGATGACGATCTCTTTCCAGAAGGTCCAATCCATCGCCTTGAGGTACTGCGTTGGATCATCGAGATCCGCGATCAATGCGTAGTCCGCGTCGAGCTTGCGGTAGAAGAAGCGGCCCGGTTCCCACTGCGCGCGCGCAAGCAAATGATAGGTGGTCTCGCCCCCGCCCTTGCGGTCGACGAACATGCTGCAGAGCTTGAGATCGCAGCGGCTGGCAAGGCCGGCCATTTAGGTGTTGACCGCCGCCTAGACTGCGTCTGTATCAACGCTCTTGCCAGAGACGGCCTGCAAAAGCTCATCGAATTCCGGCGATGTCACATAGCGCAGTTCAGGCTCGATATAGTTCTGCGGATAGAGGGCGAGCTTCTGATTGACCTCCCATTGGCGATAGTCCTGATCAAGCTCCCACTGCGCCTGCAGGGCGTCCCGATCATAAAAACCAATCTCCGGCTCCAATCCGCTGAGCGCACGACTGATGTAGAGTTGCAGGGAACTTGCCGCCTCGACAATCGGGCTGGTCGGGACCGCGCTGGTGACATCCACATCGAGCAGCAGGTGACGATAAAGCGCGTCGCGGTCCTTGATTGTCTCCGTCAGGTCCAGATCGCCCGCGACTTTCGTTTTCATGTAAGCGGCAACGAGGGCGTCGCGTTTGAGTTCGGCAAAGGCGTGACGGTAAGCGGGCACCTGACTGCCATCATTGAACTGGGCGAGGCCTGCCTCGGCCGCGGTTGCAGCAGCCTGCCAATCGGCCGTCTCGCCCGCGTTCGCGACCGCTTTGAGGGCCAGCAAACCATCTGCGCTGACCGCCAGGTCCTCGGCAAGCCGGACATGGCGGACGATGGTTTCAAGCGTCTCGATATCCGTCGGGACGTGTTCGGGACCGAGGATATCTTGAAGATAGAGGGTCATCTCTTCGGGGGCTGTGCCGAACAGGACAGCAAGAGTGTCGACCGCAGCGATGTGCCAGTCCGTCTGATCCGCATCCTGCTGACCCTCGTTGACGAAGGCAAGGTACCCGCGCCAGGTCGCATCATTCGCCGCGCCGACCTGAAGGGCCGCGAACGCTTGCAAATGGAAGAGTTGATCGAGGCTGAGCGGTTGCAAATTCGCGCCAAAGGTGGCGGAAAGCCAGTGTTGCCTGTGACCCGCGATCCAGAGGTCAATATCACCCAAGCCAAAGGCTTCGATGACGCTAACGTATCGCTTGAGCCCTTCCATCCAGAAAAAACGCTGCCGATCATCACCGTCGTTCAACAGGATATCCAGCAGGTCTAGCGGGCTGGTCTGCGCCCAGCGCGTGAGCGGGTCGGCCCCCGCGGCAGTGAGACTGCGGCTAAGAGTGGCAATATGGGCCAGAACCGCCTGGACCTGATTATCGTGCAACCGCAAGAGCCGTGTCACAAGTTGTTCGCGGCGCGCCGAATTCTGGGGGTGTTCAAGATCTACGGACGCGGTCTTGAGCATGTCAGCAACCACCGTCTCGATCTGATCGACCGTAACGTTGGCGCGGAAGATACCTGACGGATGGAGGATATCGCCTCGCGCCTGCAAGTGCGCCAGCCAGGTCTCGGCCTCGATGAAAACGGGGCCGTGCCAATCCTGGAACTCGAAAAATGTTTCCGCGTGGATCGCCAGCGGTGCGCTTGCGGTCCCAAGGGCGTCGAGCCAGGCGCGGTCAGTGTCGCTCAGGTCGGGCACCGCACCAGCCTCGGTCGGGATCAGAATGGCGCAGAGCGTCGAAGGAGAAATCTCTACGCTGTCCATCCAGCGTGCGAGCGCGGCCAGTTGGTCGAGCGCGTCGCAGAGGCGGATGAGGTCTTCCGGGCTATCTACCTTCATCAGGACTGCCCGGCTCGGGTCTGTATCGGCACCCAGACAGGCAAGAAGCCGAAGGCCGTCCGCGATCGACCAACCGAAGAGACGGAAAACCGTGCGCAGGCGGTAGAGTGCGGCCAGCCCGTTCGCATCGACGCCATCCGAAAGGCTGAAGGTCGGATCGAGCGCATCGGTCAGGGCGTGCAGCTCTGCCGTGGTCAGGCCGAGCCCACGGCAGAGGACAGCTGCCAATGCCGGGTCGGTGACGGGTGTCTCGCCCGCCGCAGTCCAAACCTGCATGGCAGCAGCATCATCGCCGAAGAGCGTGCGCAGGAACGAAACCTCGGTCTGTTCGAGCCCGGCAATCACATCTTCATCCTGTGGGATTATCGCGCCAGTTTCGCACAACGAACTTTGCCGCACGCAAAACCGTCGCCCTATGGTTGAATGCACCGCAATAGCTGCCCGTTTCTTAGTCAGATGACGCTTTTCATGTCACGCAACGCAATCATACGAAGGACACAGAAAACTTTTACCATATGGTAAGGGAATTGAAGGAGATGCCGCGTTGGACTTGATTTTAAGGCAGGCCCGTTTGCCGGATGGGCAAGGTCCTTTGGATATTGGGATCGTCGGAGACAAAGTCGCCGCGATTTCGCCTCACATCAACGCCGAAGCTCGCGCGGAAATTGACGCCACGGGGCAGCTTGTCGCCCCGCCATTTACCGACCCGCACTTCCATATGGATGCCACGCTGAGCCTCGGCTTACCGCGATTGAACGTCTCGGGTACATTGCTGGAAGGCATAGCACTGTGGGGCGAGCTGAAACCATTGCTGACACCAGAAGCCGTAATGGAACGCGCCCTGCGATATTGCGATCTGGCGGTGTCTCAAGGTCTGTTATCAATCCGCACCCATGTCGACGTTTGCGACGACAGGCTGACCGCCGTTGAGGCGCTTATCGAAGTGCGCAAAACCGTTGCCCCCTATATCGATCTGCAACTCGTGGCCTTTCCGCAAGATGGCCTGTTTCGGACAGCCAATTCTGAGAAGAACCTGTTGCGCGCGCTTGATATGGGCGTCGACGTAGTGGGGGGTATCCCACATTTCGAACGTACCATGTCTGACGGCACGCGCTCCGTCCTGCGGTTGTGCGAAATCGCGGCTGACCGTGGTCTCATGGTGGATATTCATTGCGACGAAAGCGATGATCCAATGTCACGCCATGTGGAAACACTTGCCGCAGAGACGACGCGCCTGGGTCTTGGCGGGCGCGTCTCTGCCAGCCATGTCACTGCAATGCATTCCTATGACAATTATTACGCCAGCAAGCTGATACCGCTCATCGCTGAAAGTGAGATGAACGTGATCCCAAATCCGCTGATCAACATCACCCTTCAAGGCAGGTCAGACACCTACCCCCGCCGCCGTGGGTTAACCCGCGTGCGAGAGTTGCGGGCGGCAGGCGTGAACGTGGCCTTTGGCCAGGACTGCACGATGGACCCGTGGTACTCGCTTGGCTCGGCTGACATGCTAGACGTGGCGCATATGGGGGTTCATGCGGTTCCTATGACCTCTCGCGAGGCGATGGAATGGGCCTTCACTTCCGTAACGGTCAACGGTGCGCGCGCCATGGGTCTGCCCGATCCCACAATCCGCGAGGGCGGCCCCGCCAACATGGTTGTTCTTCAAGCCCGCGATCCCATTGAAGCCGTCCGCCTGCGGGCGACACGCCTCGCTGTCATCAAACATGGAAAAGTCATTGCCCGCACGGAACCTCGGGTCGCGCATCTCGACCTCCCAAACCGTGCAGAAACCCTTGATCCGGCCGATTATGCGCCGACGGCCAAAGATCCATAATACGCTGCGACTTAAACGAAAGGACTTACTATGACGTTTACATCCAACCGCCGTCAGCTTCTGATCGGTGCCGCTGCGACACTGGCCTTGCCCGCATACATCCGGCGCGCCAACGCCCAAAGCGCAGTTCGTATCGCAGGTGTGCACAATTCTCCGGTCGAAAACGCATGGAACAGCCGCATCCACCTGGCGTTTCAGGAAGCCGCTGCATCCGGCCTGATCACATATGAGTTTTCTGAAGGCGTTGCGCCAACCGACTACCCGCGTGCAATGCGTGAATACGCCGAAAGCGGCGTGGATCTGGTCTGGGGCGAATCCTATGCGGTTGAGCGCGAGGCGCGCGAAGTGGCTGCAGACTACCCCGACACGGCGTTTTTGATGGGGTCCTCTGGCGGACCGGAAGGCGACAATTTTGGCGTGTTTGGCACCCGCAATCACGAGGCCGCATACCTCGCCGGCATGTTGGCAGGCACAATGTCGGAGTCGAATGTCTTCGGCTCGGTCGGAGGCTTCCCGATCCCAGAGGTGAACTTGCTGATCAATGCGTTCCGCGCGGGCGTCACGGAAGTGAACCCCGACGCGACCTTCCTCAATGCGTTCCTCGGTGCGTGGTTCGATCCGGCCCGCGCGAAAGAGGCCGCCTTGGCCCAGATCGACGCAGGCGCCGATATTCTTTTCGGCGAACGGATCGGCACGGCCGACGCCGCCGAAGAACGCGGCGTGAAGGCGATTGGCTCGCTCATCGACTATACGCCGCGGTATCCCGGCACGGTGTTTGCCAACGCGATCTGGAACTACGGCCCAACCATCGAAGCAATCGTGGCTGATGTTCAGGCGGGTAAGCCAGTGGGACGCGACTATACGGAGTACTCATTCATGGCCTATGGCGGCAATGAACTGATCTATGTCGCCGAGGACGTCCCGGCCGACGCCATTGCACCCATGGAAGCGCGTCAGGCACAGATCAAGTCCGGCGAATGGGACGTGCCGATCAACAACGACGAGCCGGCCTAACACTTGGACGCCACGGCCCTCGCAAATGCCATCGCCCAGGGGCATACGACTGCTTCGCAAGTGATGGATGCCACACTCGCCTGCGCCGACGCGCAGGCGGGCTTGGGCGCCGTGGCCCGACTGCTTCCCCGCGACAAGATCCCTGCCGGGATTGACGGCCCGTTCGGCGGAGTGCCCATGCTGGCCAAGGATCTGGGGTCCCACGCGCAAGGCCTTGCACCTTCTGCCGGGTCAGAGGCGATGCGCGCGCGCATCACCGATCCGCCCGAGGATAGCGATTTTTTCAAGGGTCTTCGGTCGCAGGGGCTAATCCCCGTTGGTCTGAGCACAACGCCAGAATTCGGATTTGCGCTGAGTTCCGAACCTACTAACCAGCCCCCTGCCCTGAACCCTTTTGACATAAACCTATCGCCCGGTGGCTCCTCAGGCGGAGCTGCCGCCGCCGTCGCAGCCGGTATCGTCGCCATTGCACATGCAACGGATGCGGCGGGGTCCATCCGGGTGCCCGCCGCGTGCTGTGGCCTTTGGGGGCTCAAGCCATCGCGCGGGGCGACACCCATGGGACCTGACTTTGGCAATTATCTGATGGGTATCGTCGGCGAAGGTGTCCTCGCGCGGTCCCTGCGCGACATCGCTGCTGCCTTTGCACCATTTCTGCCGCAAGGCACAGCGCCAAAGCGCCCCCGGATCGCGCTAGCGATACCGGAACGCTGCAACACCCTTCAAGCCGACGCAGCACGTCAGGCGGCTGAGCTTTTTAAAGCAGCGGGTGCGATTGTCATACGCCAACCCGCCCCAGATGACCTTGGGCGACAGGCCCAGACAATCGCAGGCCAAATCCTTGCCGTATCGCTGGCAGAGTGGCTGGACGCGCTTGGGATCACGGATGATGAGGTCTCTCTCCTCTCTGCGGCCAATGCCACCTTGGGTCGCGCCATAACCGGTCCGCAAATCTTTGCCCTCAGCCGCCGCATTCAGCAGATCAGCCATGCCGCGCTATCGTTGTTTGCAGATGTCGACGCGATCCTTATGCCCATCCTGTCAGGCCCCCCGCCGCCATTGGGCGCATTCCCAACCGATCACGCAGATGTGGCAGGGCACCTTGCAAAGATGGAAGCGCTGGCACCAAACGCAGCATTTGCCAACATCGCTGGCCTGCCCGCGCTCGCCATCCCTCTGCCCACGTGCGGGCCCACGCCCACAGCCGTGCAGTTGATGGGACCGCGAGGGTCTGACGCCATGCTGCTTGCACTTGCGGCAAAGATCACGCCGCCGCCCATCGCCTATCCAGCGCCAATCGCAGGGATGCCGCAATGACCCCGGTGCTGGAACTTGACGGGATCACCAAGCGATTTGGCAAGCTCACGGCCAATGACGACGTCTCGCTGACCCTCGGACAGGGCGAAATCCTGGCGCTTCTGGGTGAAAATGGCGCAGGTAAGACGACATTGATGAATATCCTCTTCGGCCACTATGCCGCCGACGCGGGCACCGTTAGGGTGTTTGGCCAAGAGTTGCCTTCGGGCCGACCGCGCGCCGCGATTGATGCAGGCGTGGGCATGGTCCACCAGCACTTCACCCTGGCCGGAAACCTGACAGTCCTCGACAACATCATGCTCGGGTCCGAGCCCCTCTGGCGCACAAGATCAGCCCGCACATCAGCGCGCCACAAACTGCTGAAAATCGCCGAGCGCTTCGGCCTGCCAGTGTCCCCCGATGAAAAGATCAGCAGGCTGTCGGTCGGAGAGCGTCAGCGGGTCGAGATCCTCAAGGCACTCTACCGCGACGCGCGTATCCTCATCCTCGATGAACCGACAGCCGTGCTGGCCCGCCCCGAAGCACAGCGCCTGTTCGAGACGTTGAAGGAGATGACGAAAGAAGGGCTATCGCTGATTTTCATCAGTCACAAACTGCATGAAGTCATGGCTGCCTCGAACCGCGTGGCGGTGCTGCGCAGCGGTCGGATAGTTGCTGAGCGCAATACAGCGGACACCAGCGCCGAGGAATTGGCCGAACTGATGGTCGGCCGCAAGGTTGAGCGACCCGTACGCAAGGATCACAAGATCGGCGCGCCGGTGCTTGTTGCCAACTCTGTCAGGGTCGAAGCCGAAGGCAAGGTCAAGCTGGACGATCTGTCTTTCACAGTGTCAGCCGGTGAAATACTCGGGATCGTCGGCGTATCAGGCAATGGTCAGGCCAGCCTGGGCGCGCTTCTCTCCGGACAGACGAAGCCAACGGCAGGCAGTCTTACACTTGAGGAGCAAGACGTCCGCTCGCTCGGTCCCCGCGGGGTGATACGCGCGGGCGTCGGTCGTATTCCCGAAGACCGCCATAGCGAGGGCGTGGTCGGCGAATTGGCGGTTTGGGAAAACGCCGTACTCGAACGCCTGCGCGCACCACATTTCTCCACCCGTGGCTTCGTGCGACAAAGGGCCTGCAAAGCCTATGCCGCCGGGTTGATTGAACGATTTGATATTCGCGGAGCGACCCCGGACACGCGGACGCGGCTGCTATCGGGGGGCAACATGCAAAAGCTGATCCTGGGCCGCTGCCTGTCGATCAGACCCAAGTTGCTGCTGGCCAATCAGCCGACACGGGGCCTTGATGAAGGCGCGATTGCCGCCGTCCATGCCGCACTTCTGGCCGCCCGCAGCGCTGGAGCCGCGATCTTGCTGATTTCGGAAGAGTTGGAAGAGGCCGTCGCCCTCTCTGACCGCATTCAGGCGATGGTCAAGGGCCGCCTGTCACATCCGATCCCAGCCAGCGCGGCAGATCCGCAGCGTCTGGGCCTGATGATGGCAGGTGTCTGGACCGAGGGCGAATATGCGACTTGAACGACGCGCCCACGTGCCAATCCACCTTGTGATCGTGGCGCCCATCGCGGCCATCACTGTGGCCTTGACTCTGGCCGCAGGCCTGATTGCTGCGGCAGGCGTAAACCCCCTGACCGCGTACACCGAAATGCTACAGGGCGCGTTCGGATCCCGGCTTTCTGTGACCGAGACGCTGACCCGCGCAACACCTTTGATCCTGACAGGCTTGGCTGCCGCCATCGCCTTTCGCGCCCGACTTTGGAACATCGGCGGCGAGGGGCAGTTCTTTATGGGCGCGTTGATTACAGCGTGGGTCGGTCATTCGCTCGGGCTGCCGCCCGTTCCCGGCATCGCCGTATTGCTTCTCATCGGCATGGCCGCCGGGGCGGCTCTTTTAGCGGGCCCGACCTACCTGCGTCTGCGCTTTGGGGTCGATGAAGTTGTCACAACGCTGCTTTTGAACTTCATCGTTATCCTGTTGGTCGGCCTGATGGTCGAAGGGCCGCTGCGTGACCCGATGGCCTTCGGTTGGCCCTCTTCCGTGCCGGTCGACAGCGATTTCCGCCTTCCCGACCTCATCGCGCGCACCCGCCTGCATATCGGGTTTCTGATCGCCATTGCGGCGGCTGGCGTGGTCTGGCTAATCCTCGCGCGCACAGTGTTCGGAACCGAAACCCGCGCGGTGGGCCTAAGCCCATCGGCGGCATCCTTTGCGGGAATATCGCTGCCCAGAAACCTGATGGCAGTGGCGCTGTTTTCCGGCGGCATGGCAGGATTGGCAGGATCGATGGAAGTTCTCGGCGTCACGGCAGTGGTCACGACCACGATGTCGCCAGGCTTTGGGTATGCCGGGATTGTCGTGGCCATGCTTGCGGCGCTCCACCCCGCTGGGGTCGTTGCTGCGGCGGTTTTTGTGGCCACGGTCTTCGTCGGTGCAGATGCCATGAGCCGCGCAACCGGGGTGCCCAGCTTCATCTCGGACGTCATCGTGGCGCTGTGTTTGTTGACGATGCTGGTGGCGCTTCTGTTCACAACGTACCGGGTGCGAAAATGATCGAAGCATTGGACCTTCTTGCAAACACCAGCCTTTGGGCGGCGGTGCTGCGTATCGCAACCCCGTTGATCTTTGGCGTGCTTGGCGCGCTGCTCTGTGAACGCGCCGGTGTGCTCAACCTCGGGATCGAGGGGATTATGACCATGGGCGCAATGACGGGCTGGCTGACCGTCTACATGGGCGGCGACCTTTGGACGGGCCTTGTGGTTGCAGCATTGTCAGGGGCCCTCTTCGGGCTTCTGCATGCCATGCTGACGGTACCCCTTGGGCTGTCACAACATGTCTCCGGGCTTGGCGTCACGCTCTTTGCATCAGCGCTGGCCTACTACCTGTATCGCCTGATTGTTGTGGTCGGGGATTTGCCCCCGACGATTGAGCCCTTTCGCCCCTTGGACATACCCATTCTTTCGGACCTCCCAGTCCTGGGCCCGATTGTTTTTCAACAAACCATGCCCACCTATCTGGCTCTGATGTCGGTTGCAGTTTTGGCCTATGTTCTGGCGCGCACACCTCTTGGGCTTGCCATTCGGATGACGGGGGAGAACCCGCATGCGGTCGATGCGCAAGGGCTGAATCCAACCTGGATCCGCATCGGAGCCGTGATTGCCGGGTCAGCCCTGATGGCCGTTGGTGGCGCGTTTCTTACAACCGCGGCATTCAACAGCTTCTTTCCCGAAATGGTGCAGGGGCGCGGCTGGATCTGTATCGCGCTTGTGGTCTTCGCTTCATGGCGGCCCGGAAAAGCGCTGATCGGTGCATTGCTCTTTGCGTTTTTCGATGCATTCCAATTGCGCCTCCAGACAGTGATCGAAGGCGTGCCATATCAACTGTTGCTCATGGCCCCGTACGCGATGTCGATCCTGGCATTGGTTCTTGTCGCGCGCCGTGCTGAAGTGCCCGAGGCGTTGATGACCCCCTTCAGACGCGGAGAACGCTAGATCGCATCGTTTCGTTACTGCGGTCTTGAGCGGCTCAAGGCTGAGCAACAACCATGTGGCATGACTATACTTCTGTATAAACCTTATGGTCTTTTGCAGGCTTGGTTCTCCGTGTGCGCAACACGGTTTGTGGGCTGTTTGGCTATGGTCACATCGCACAACAAAGAGGCTTGCGATGAGAATCCGCCACGAAACTCCAGACGCCGACATGGCTTGGAAAGTTCGCGCACCCCTGGTGTTGGAAACACCTTTGGGGGAATCGGTGCAGATTCAAAGCTGGTCGTTGTCGGGGCTGAGCTGGCCCGAAGGTGCACCAGATTGTCCGAAGACGGGCACACTCAGCGTTCCCTTCCAAGGTGTGGATGTTCGGTTTCCCGTTCGTTTGTCGAATGACATGGAAAACAACCTCGTCCGCCTTGAGGGGCTGAGCGGCAGGCAACGTGAGACTTTGGCCCTGTTCTATCGCTCGTTGTTGTCGGGCAAGATGGCCAGCAGTGGCGAGGTCATCACCAGCCTCGATACACCTGTCGACCTGGTCCCGATGGAGCAAACCGACGCCGAGCAATCCGAACAACCGGTAAAATTCATTCCCCGGCCTATCCGCGTTGCGTTTAACATCGCCACCTATCTGCTGATCGCCGCAATGGTGGTGGGGGTTATCGGCAACAATATCTTCTCCAGTCTCGACAGGATTGATATTCAACACGGTCGTGTGCTTGCCACCATGTACCCAGCTTTTCCGTCTCAGGGCGCTTTTGTCGAAAGTGTCGAGGTATCAGCCGGGCAACAAGTTAACGCTGGCGATATCCTTGTCCGGCTGCGCGATCCTGAAACGCTTGCGCGGTTGGAACAGATAGAAACCGAACTTGCTGTCGCAACGGCAGAGCATGACCGCAGTCTTGCTACTCAGTACGATTTGGCGGCGCAAGAAGCGGTAGACGACGTTGCCTTGCGGATGGCCATTGCAGCACGGACCTACACGGGCTTTCTGGGCAAAGGTGGGTTTGACGATTTGCGTCAACAATGGGTGGCCATGCGCGGGCGCAATGATGACCTTGCGGCTATCTCGGACCCGGTGACGATTGTTGCCGATCTGGTCGCCAGCGAAGCTGCGCGTCGGGCTGCTCGGGTCGCCAGCATTCAAGCTGACCGCGATGCATTGCTCGAATTAGTCGACCGCGGACACATACGTGCACCGTCAGATGGTTTGGTACATGATGTTCGCTTGCAAACCGGACAACCTTTTGGAGTGCAACAGGACGCGCTTGTGTTTGAACACGCGGAACCGCGTGTCACTGTCGGCTGGGTCTCGGAGAAATTTGCTGAGACGCTGTATATCGGGATGCCGGCCACGATCGGACTGAACGAGAGCGGCGAAAAGATCACGCTTGAGGGGGCGGTCACGGATGTAAGGGCGGGCGACCATCCGGAGAGGCCCGGCGAGTTTGGCATAATGGTGACTGTTTCGGCCGTCGGGCTGGACGCCCAAGCAACCAAAGCCCGGTTGCGCCTGGGGGCGCCGGTCAATCTGGAGGCAAAGCGGCAGATGGGCCAGCGGCTTCGTGGCTGGCTGGCCGACAAGGGCCTTTGGCATGGCTGAGGAAATGTCGGAATACGCCTTTGACAAGGACCTGACGCGCAGGTTGCGTGAATTACAAAAACCGGTGCCGAACTACTTTGCGCGTTGGTCCCTGCCGCAATTCACGCTGTTCCTTCTGCTGTTCATGGGGCTCCTGTGGCTTTTGGCCAGTGTACCCAACCGTTTTGCCAATCCTTCGACCCTGCATGTGACTGTGGTTCTTGGCACACTGGGCCTTTGGCGGTTCGGTTGGTGGTTTACCCACGCCATGCGCGCACAGGTCTATGCCCGCACCAAGTGGCCGGGCATGCGCAAGCGCGCCGATGCTCTTTGGGAAGCTGGCTGGCGGCCCAAACGATTGCATATCCAGATGACCACCTATTTCGAAGAGCCGTCGATCACCAAGCGCGTCATTGGATCGATCCTGGGACAGATCAAGCGCGAGGGTATCCCAACCTCGCTCTATATCGGCACCGGCAGCGCCTATGACGAGCAGATCATCCGCGACTTTGTCGAGACCTATGCGCAGGACATCCCCGACGATCTGGCCGAACTGATCTTCATTCGGCAGAACCAGCCAGGCAAGCGCATGGCCATCGGTCTGATCCTGCGCGCGATTGCGCGGTCGGGCGCCGCTCACGATGACCTTGTGATCTTTATGGACGGCGACGCGCTTTATGGCGGTGACGTGCTCCGCAAGACGCTGTCGATGTTTGGAAGCGACCCCGAGCTGCAGGCCCTGACTACCGATGAAGAGGTGATCTGCTATGGCCCGACATGGATTTCAAAATGGCTGGATATGCGGTTTGCCCAGCGCCGGTTGGCGATGCAAAGCCACGCGCTGTCAAACCGGGTGCTGACCCTTACTGGCCGCATGAGCGTTTTTCGCGCACGCCATATCCTCGATGAAAAGTTCATTCGCACGATCGAGGCCGACCATCTGAACCACTGGCTTTGGGGCCGCTTCCGCTTCTTGTCCGGGGATGACAAATCCACCTGGTACAGGTTGCTCAGCGTAGGCGCCAAAATGACCTATGTGCCCGACGCAACCGTCTACACAATCGAGGTGATCAAGGAAAACGGCCTGATGCGGATGGTACAGAACTTCCGGCGTTGGTCGGGCAACATGCTGCGCAACGGCGCGCGCGCCATTGCCCTGGGCCCGACGGCCATGCCGTTTTTCATCTGGTGGTGCGTGGTAGATCAGCGGCTGGCAATGTGGACCATGATGGTCAGCCCGGTCATGGCGGTCTTGGGCAGCATGATTGCACCGGGCTACTTCTGGAACTGTCTGATCTGGGTGTTATTCTCGCGCATCGTGCTGTGCCTGTTCCTGTTCGGCTACAGCCGCAAAGCAGACATGACTTGGCCGTTCATCCTGTATCTGAACCAGGTCATCAACGCGTCTGTGAAAATCTACATGATTTTCCATCTCTCCAAACAAAAATGGTCGAATAGAGGCAACCAGAGCTCTGGCGACGGCTCCGGCCTGACCGAGACGGCTAAATGCGGGTTTGCAAAGTTCCAGCTGGTTACCTCACTGTCCGCTTTTTTGATGCTCATCATGATTTACGTGGGCCTGATCGAAAGCCCTTTCAGCTAGTTGGACTATCCTTTCGATAGCTCACTTAACCCTCAGATATCAAAAAAGAATATCAGGCGCTGATAGGATGACCCCATCAAACAAACGAGGTATTCAAATGATCTATCCTGTTATCCTTGCTGGCGGCGCCGGCACCCGCCTGTGGCCCGTGTCCCGCAAAAGCTACCCCAAGCAATTCGCAGCGCTGATCGACGGCGAAAGCCTGTTTCAACGCACGATACAGCGCGTTTCGGGCAAGGGTTTTGCCGAGCCAACGATCATTACAGGCGAAGACTATCGCTTCATCGCAGGTCAACAACTGGCTGATATCGGGGCGACAGCATCGGATCTGATTGTTGAACCCGTAGGGCGCAACACTGCCGCCGCAGTTCTGACGGCAGCGCTGTTGCGCAAGGATCAGCCCGAAGCGGTTCTGGCAGTTTTGCCCAGCGATCACATGATTGAGGATGAGGCGGCCTTCCAAACCACCCTCACCAAGGCGGGCCGCATCGCAGCCAAGGGCACGATCGTGACACTTGGCATTCAACCGGACCATGCCGCCACAGGCTTTGGTTATCTCAAGGTCGAGGGGGGCAACGCGAATACGCTCGTCATCTCTGAGTTTTCGGAGAAACCCGACGCAACCCGGGCCGCGCAGATGCTGGCGACGGGTGGCTGGCTGTGGAATTCGGGCATGTTTCTTTTCCGCGTCGATACGGTGCTGAATGCGTTTCAAGCCCACGCGCCGGATCTGATGGCGCCGGTCGAGGCAGCGATTGCATTGGGCGGATGTGATCTGGGTTTCCAGCGTTTGGCCGAAGATGCCTTTGCCCGCTGTCGGGACATTTCCTTCGATCACGCGATCATGGAGCATATCGACGAGTGTGTGGCGCTGGAATTGACCTGTGGGTGGTCTGATTTGGGCAGTTGGACCGCGCTGAAAGAGCGCGAAGAGAATGACACGGACGACAATGTCACCTCAGGCAACGCAACAGCGATCGACTGCGAAGGCACATTGCTGAAATCCGAAAACCCGGATGTGAAGTTGGTGGGCCTGGGCTTGAAAGACATTGTCGCTGTGGCCACTGATGACGGCATTCTTGTTGCCGACGCAGCACATAGCCCGAAAGTGGGGCAGGTGGTAGATGTCCTACGGGCAGAAGGTGCGTCTCAAGCCGATGGGTTCCGTCGTTGTCACCGCCCCTGGGGGTACTATGAAACCCTGTCTCTTGGTCCGCGCTTTCAGGTCAAACGCATCATGGTCGAACCGGGCGCCAAGCTTTCCTTGCAAAGCCACGTGCACCGTGCCGAACACTGGGTGGTGGTCAGCGGTTCAGCCACAGTAACCGTTGGCGATGAGGTCAAGCTGCTTTCTGAAAACGAAAGCACCTACATTCCGCTCGGTGCGGTACACCGGCTGGAAAACCCAGGAAAGCTGCCCTTGCATCTGATTGAGGTACAATCGGGTTGCTACCTCGGGGAAGACGACATCATCCGCTACGAGGACATATACGATCGCACCGCGGTCGCCTGAGGTTCGCGTCAGGCTGCAGTGCCATCACTCACGGACGCGATCGACCCGCGTGGGAAACCACGCGGGCCTTTTTTATGCCTGGGTATGGCGTTTCTAACCCTTGGTATAGCGTACCACTCATTCGCGCCAAACACCTCACCCTTCGCCACAAATATATTTATTTTCAGATAGTTATAACGATCCTCAGAATGGAGGATCAGATTATGGAACTTAGGAAATTTGACCAGCATGACGGCCAGGTAGTGATCCCGGCCAAGTCGCAAAAATCACGGATCAGCGTCGTTGGCCTGGGGTATGTCGGGGCTGTCTCGACCGCCTGTCTGGCCTCGCTGGGTCACAAGGTGATCGGTGTCGATATTGATCCCGTCAAGATTGACCAGATCGCCCGAGGACAAAGTCCCATCCATGAAGAGATGCTGGGCAAGACACTGGCGCAAGGCGTGCGGGGTGGCCTGATCAGCGCGACGGAAGATCTCGTTGAGGCAGTTCGGCAAACTGACGTGACTTTCGTGTCTGTCGGCACGCCGACCGCTGCCGACGGCGGATGTGACGACAGCTACATCCGACAGTCGGCCAAATCCATGGGCGTGGGCCTGCGCCAGAAAGATGGCTTTCACGTTTTCGCCATGCGCTGCTCGATCCCCCCGGGCACCACGATGAAGGTCATGGCCTCGATCCTCGAAGATATGTCCGGGAAAAAGGCGGGGCGCGATTTCGGGATCTGTTTCAACCCCGAGTTCCTGCGGGAAGGCGTCGCGATTGACGACTTCCACAATCCCCCCAAAACCGTGATCGGCACCAGCGATTTCCGCACGGCAGAAATCATGCGGCGCATCTATGCGCCGGTGGACGCCAATCCGATCCTGACCACGGTCGAGGTGGCAGAAACCATCAAATACATCGACAACGTGTGGCACGCGACCAAGGTGTGCTTCGCCAATGAGGTGGGTCGCCTGTGCAAGCCCTTGGGCGTGGACAGTCACGCCGTCATGGACATCTTCACTCAGGATCAGAAGCTGAACCTGTCGCCGTACTACCTGAAGCCCGGCTTTGCCTATGGCGGCTCTTGCCTGCCCAAGGAAGTGCGTGCGGTCCAGCATATTGCCGAAGGCCTGGGCGTCTCTCTGCCACTCATTGGCAATCTGGATCGCTCCAATCGCGTACAGATCGAGGAGGCGACCCGCATGGCGCGCGCGACCGGGGCGAAGCGCATCGGCATTCTGGGCGTTGCCTTCAAACCTGGCACCGACGATCTTCGTGAAAGCCCAATCCTGGAGGTTATGGCCGACCTGCAAGCCGATGGCTTTGAGCTTTTGGTGCATGACACGGCAGTGACCAAAAACACGCCGCTGGGCGCTTTGCAGGCTTACGTGCAGCATGGCAGCAAAGGTCTTGGCCAGTTGGCGGACACGCTCAAGGACATGCTTTGCGACGATGTGCGCGAGGTGATGGACAACGTGGACGCCGTCATCGTTTGCCACAGCAACAACACCTACCGGCAGGCCATCATCAACGGCCCGGACATCCCGGTGATCGATGTGGTGCGTCTGTTCGACGACGCGCCCCAAACCGCGCAGGTCGATGGCATCGGCTGGTAAGACCTGCACCCCCCTACCCTTCATCAAACGAGGTACTGAAATGACGACGACTGAAACATGGATCGGCACGGGACTGTCCGATCAAAACGAGGGCAGCGGCCAAAATGACAACATGGTCGGCCTTGCTGGAAACGATAATCTGAGTGGTCAAGCTGGGGATGACGCCCTGCATGGCGACTACGCCGAAGAAAACCTGCTGGGCGGCACTGATGGCGCGACATCTTTTTCCGACTACGCGGCCAGCGGTGATTGGCAGGTCGTTGATCTCGAAAATGGTCACCAGGAAATGACACAAGAGGTCACCACGGAAGTGGGCGGTGTGTACAACCTGAACCTTGAGCTGGCCGCGAACTTTGCCGGTGGTCAATCCGGGGCCGCGGTCGAGGTACTGGTTGACGGCACTGTGATCGCCGAATTCAGCTCGCAAAGTGGCGCCTTTGGCGCACATGACGTGCAGTTCACAGCAGAAGACACCAGCGCGCAGATCACCATCCGCTCGGTGGCCGCGGACCACGATGGCCCGCAAATCGATACCTCCGGCCCCATTTTTCACTACGACAAAGAGATGGAGATCGGTGGGCAGACTGTGACCGTTTCGGCTTTCGCAGATGGTCAGTCCAACCTCTATCAAGTGCTCAACGGCACGCTGCATGTGTTTGATGTCGAAACCCAAAGCTACGAGGTGGCGGGCGTGCAGGGCACGGTCAATGTCAACTCGATAGGCTACAATGCGGAAGATGACATGCTTTATGCGATTGCGGTCGGTAACGGTGTGGATGCCCTCGGCCAACCGGTAAGCCGCTCCGACCTTGTGATGATCGATGCCGAGGGCAACAGTTATCTTGTTGGATCGACCCCCTATCGCGCCTGGACCGGTGATTTTGATGATCAGGGCAACCTCTGGTCCTTCCAGTCCAGCATGGACCATATCGCGGTGATTGATGTTGATCAGTTCGATGTGGACGGCAACCCGATCACAACCGTTTATAATATACCCAACGAACTGGTTGACGTGCGCGTCTATGACGTGGCTTTTGACGCCGCATCGCAAAGCTTTTACGGGGTGGCCCGACCAAGTGGAGAAGGGCAGGACACCGTTCTGCTGGTGATTGATATTTCCAGCGGAGAGCCTCAGTTCAGCACCGTTCCCGTAACCTCGACCGTGCTAGACGGGAATACTCTGGACGGGGCTCCAGCGATGACCTTTGGCGCCGCCATCGTGGATGCGGATGGCAACCTCTATGTCGGTGGCAATTCCGGCGATCACGATATGGACGACGCGACAGGATCGTCAGGCGCGATCTATCAGGTGATGATTGATCCACAGACGGGTGAAGCAAGCCTGCACTTGGTCGAGCAAGCGCCCAGCTCCTACTCCAACGATGGCGCGGCGGATCCGACAGCTGAAAGCCCCTTCGCCGAGGTGGACATCGAATCCAGCGTGTTGTTGGCCGATCTGTCCCTGGTGGCCACGACAGAAGGCGCATTGACCTATGACGACACGCTAAGCGGCAATGCCGGGCACGATACACTGTCGGGCGGCATCGGAACGGATGTGCTGATCGGCGGCAGCGCCGGCGACACGCTAGAAGGCGATGACGGCGCAGACAATCTGCATGGCGGTGCAGGCGAAGACAGCGCCAGCGGTATCATCTCGACCTATGACGAGAATGGTGTGCGCTATGATCAGTATGGCAACATCCTGCCCGAGGATGACGATATCCTCATGGGCGGGGCCGGAGAGGACACGCTGTCCGGGTCTGCCGGGCATGACACACTTGATGGCGGAGACGCCGATGACATCCTGAACGGGGGGTCTGGATCGGACGCACTTTACGGAGGAGACGGCGCCGACAACCTGAGCGGTGGGTCCGAGGCAGACTTCCTGTCTGGCGGTGATGGCGATGACCAACTGCACGGCGGCTCTGGTGACGACGCACTCTTTGGCGACGATGGCCAGGATATGTTGTCCGGCGGGTCCGGTGACGACGCTCTGTCCGGGAATGACGGTGCGGATAACCTTGCGGGCGGGTCAGGTGACGACACGCTTTCGGGTGGCAGCGGTGACGATCAACTGGATGGTGGGTCGGGCGCAGATTTCTTGCGGGGTGGTCACGGTGATGACAGTCTGAAGGGGGGATCGGGCTCCGATGTACTGGGTGGCGAGGACGGCAAAGATACGCTTGATGGCGGGTCAGGTCATGACATCCTGTCGGGCGGTGATGGCCGCGACACTCTGAAAGGTGGCTCGGGCGATGACCAGCTCAGCGGCGGCAGCGACAACGACTATCTGAACGGTGGATCAGGCGATGACACCCTGGACGGTGGCAGCGGCAAAGACCGGATTTACCTTGGCGCTGGTGATGATGTCGCCACGGGGGGTGCAGATGCAGACCGTTTCGTGTTCCGCAGCAACGACCTTGATGGAGCGATGGACGTAATCACCGACTTTTCGGTGTCTCAGGGTGATCAACTGGATCTGCGCGGTCTGAACCTTGATGCTTCGGGCACGGATATGAGCGACTGGTTCGACAGCAATGTCAGCGTGATCAACGATCAGAGCATTCAAATTGAACTGGGTGCCGGTAGCACCTTACTGTTGGATGACGCTGCCCCGGACCTGGGTCTGCTGTTCGACAGCATGTTGTTCTAGAGTAGGCCTAAAGACGAAAGGCGCGGGTTACTCAAAGCCCGCGTCTTTCGCGATCAGCGCCGCTTGCGTGCGGTTTTTTGCATTCAACTTTTTGCACAGCGTTCGCACATGCAGTTTGATGGTGACTTCCTGTAGATCCAGTTCGCGCGCGATCTCTTTGTTTGACCGGCCACGGCATAGTCCAGCCAGCACTTGCCTCTCCCGTTGGCTCAATTGCTTTGTAAATTCGTTCTCAGCCGCCTCACCTGCATCAGCCAGTACCGAGGCCGGAACAAAGGTCTCTCCCGCGATCATGAAACGCACCGCGTTGACCAGAGACTTTGCAGACATCGATTTGGGCAAATACCCGATTGCCCCACATTCGACGGCCTCTTGTGCGATACGGTTGGGAGCGGTGCCACTGAGGATCGCAAATGGTTGATCCGGGTGGGCCTTGATGGCATCCGAAAGACCATCCAAGCCGTTCATACCCGGCATGCTGAAATCCAGCAAAACCAGATCAAACGGCCCTTTGTTGGCCAGTGTTTTCATCGCCTGCGTATAATCCTCAACAGCGACGACCGCCGCGCGCCCCTCGGATTCGAGATAGACGGACATCGTGTCGCGCACCATCTGATGATCATCTGCCAACAAAATCCGCATTGCCGCCCTCTGTACTCTACTGTTCACATCACATGGTAGCGCACCCGTATAGGTGGAACCAGTCAGGCCGCTATCGTTTCGTCTTACTGCAATAGTCATAGCAATTCCTTACGTTTTCATCGGCTCTGATCTTTCGGACATGGAGGTCCGCCAAAAGCCGGGGCGATTTACTCATCCGGTTATGTCGCAAGGGAAGCAGACACAGCATCAGCGCTTCCAGACAGGGCCGAAGCACCTTGGGTTACCCGAATTATACGAAAGTATATTTTGCTAACCCCCTGCACCTCAGCCACCGAGGCCGGGCCATGGCATACGCATCCTGGAATGCACGATGACCCACGGAGCTTTTTCATGTTCGCGACGATCCGCACTGCTGTCACTTTTATTGTCTTTTCTCTGGCCACCCCGGCCCTTGCCGACGAGGTCGTACTGACTGTCTCAGGGGCCGTAGAGGCCCCGGCAGAGGGCAGCGCTTGGGAATTCGATATGGTGGACCTAAAGTCACTGCCTGCCGAACGTTTTGAAACCACCACCATCTGGACCGAGGGACCGCAGCAATTCGAAGGCGTGCCATTGGTTGTTTTGTTGGACCACGTGGGTGCGACGGGTAGCACCATCCGCGCTGTCGCCTTGAATGACTACGCCGTCTCGATCCCGGTGGCCGACGCGGTCGAGGGCGGACCAATCGTGGCCTATGGGCGCAACGGTGATGAAATGTCAGTCCGCGACAAGGGCCCTTTGTGGATCGTTTACCCATTTGATGATAACGAGATCTACAAGTCGGAAGAGTATTATTCCCGCAGTATTTGGCAACTCGATCGTATCGAGCTTGTCACGGAAAACTAAAGTGAGGATGTCATCGCACATCGCGGGTCGTATCCGATGATGGGCAAAAAGCCGGTCATGCTGTTCACAGGCCTGCTGATTGCCGGACTTGTGTTCATCACCTATCTCGGGCGTTCCGTGATCGATGATCTCGAGATACTCTCGACAGCGCTGCATGATGATATCAGCTGGAACATGTCCCAGCTCGAAATCGAGGTCCTGAACCTGGCAAGTGCGGCCCACGATGCTGGACATTCCGCGTCCAGCGACTTGTCGGATTTTCGCAGGCGGTTCGATATTTTCTACAGTCGTGTCAATACGCTGACGCAAAGCTCTTTGTATGCAGTTATCCGCGCCGAAGCGAACGCAGAGGCCAGCCTGACAGCAGCACTCAGTTTTCTTGAAGACACAACGCCAGTTGTCGATGGTCCTGACGCGGCCTTGCGCGCTGCCTTGCACGGTATCGAGGATCAACTCGTCGAACTGCGTCCTCAACTGCGCACCCTGGCGCTCGCCGGGATCGAAGTGTTCGCCGAGGCTGAAGCCGCACGGCGCGCGGAGTTCTCGCATACTCTGGTAAAACTCGCAGCCTCAATACTGGCACTGATCCTGCTCTTGCTTGGGGGCCTTGTGGTGTTGGTCAAGCTTTATCGCCGAGGCCAACAGGTTGTTCATGACAACGAGGTGGTACGCTCGCGGTTCGAGGCTGCGGTTTCATCCTCGCTGGATGCCGTTCTGGTCGTAGACACACACGGGAAGATCGTTGAGTTCAACGGTGCGGCGGAAACTGTCTTTGGCTATTCCCGCGCCGAAGCCTTGGGCGGCGATATGGCCGAGATGATTGTGCCCGAACATCTGCGCGAGATGCACCGCAAAGGCATGGCGCGCTATCTTGAAACTAGCGAGCAGAAGGTGATTGGCGCAGGGCGCATACGGCTTGAAGGGTTACGTAAATCGGGTGAAGTCTTTCCGGTCGAGCTATCGATTTCGCTCTCCGAAGCAGATGGTGAACGGGTTTTCGTTTCTTTCCTGAGGGACATCACCCCCGAATTGCAAGCCGAGGAACAGCTGCGCAACGCCCGCGACAAGGCACAGGAAAGCGAGAAAGCCAAGTCTGACCTGCTTACTGTCATGAGCCACGAGATGCGCACACCGCTCAACGGCATTCTCGGTTCGCTCGCGTTAATCGATCAGGATAACCTGGAGGAGCGGCAGAAACGGCATCTGAACTCAATTGCCGTCTCAGGCGAATTGCTGTTGTCGCATGTGAATGACGTGCTGGATCTGTCCAGCCTCAATTCCCATTCAGTTCCCCTGCAGACAGACAATTTTGATCTGCAAGATATGGTGCAACAGTTGGCCAACAGCCTGATGGCCAGCGCGCAAGAGCGTGGCAATACCCTTACTGTGGAGTACTTGTCTGGCGATCTTGGAACGGTGTCCGGGTCTAAGCGCTCCCTCCAGCAATGCTTGATCAATCTAGTGGGCAACGCCATCAAGTTCACCAGCGATGGTGTTGTCGCCATTGAGATTGAGCGGTTGAACGATGGCGACCTTGTAGAAATTCGAGTGTCGGACACCGGTGTCGGCATCGCGCCGGACAACCTTGAACGCATCTTTGAAGAGTTTGTCACCATCGACACAGCTTTTGCGCGCGAGAATGCTGGCACGGGTCTGGGGCTGGCGATTACCAAGCGTTTGGTCGAAGCCATGCAGGGCGAGATCGAAGCCGACAGCCTTCCCGGCGAGGGGAGCCTTTTCACGCTGCGCCTGCCGCTTCCTGTCGAGCGATCCGAAAGGGGTGATGTGGGGCCGACACACGGTGTCGCGCCTGTTCGACTGCCCCGCGGGCAGCATGCCCTTGTTGTTGATGACAACGAAATCAACCGCATGATCCTTGTGGATATGTTACGAGATATCGGGTTCAGCGCGGACGAGGCAAGCGACGGGTTCGAGGCCATAGGATGCATATCCAACCAACGATTTGACATCATTTTCCTCGACATCAGCATGCCCGGGATTGATGGGATCGAAACACTCGATCGCATTCGCAAACTGGATGTGGATTGGTCTACCTTGCCCGCTATCGCCGTGACCGCTCATGCGGCTCGCAAGGATCATGAGACGATCAATAAGGCGTCGTTCTCAGACCTGCTGGTCAAACCTGTACGTCCCGAAGATATTGTCGCTACGGTATCTTCCGTCCTGACTTTGGATCAGCTCACCACGGTCAACCAGGATGACGCACGCGCCGGTGATGAATTCAGAAAACGGTTTGGCGAAATCAAGTACCAATCCGCGTTGGAAGCGCTCCACTCTGACATCGCCAAACTGGCGCAAGAACTTGCACGAACACCGGCTCTTACTGCTGAAATCCGCGAAACCGCGCATAAACTCAGCGGATCTGCTGCGATCCTGGGCGAAGAGAGAGTCCATGGAGTTTTGCAAGACATAGAACACTGCGATGGAAAAGACTGGCCCCATAGGCACGGGCAACACATTGGAAACCTTGAAGCAGCGGTGAAACCCATCCTCTCGTAGAGCTAGCCATCCGATTTGCGCGATGTGCCCCATGCAAAGGCACAAGCACTCAAGGCATGGGATGCACACCTTGAGAGAATGCTCAGTGACTATCAAAGCCACCCGCAAAGGGTGCATCCGCTTCGAATACCCGCCCTTCATCCTGCCCGGAAAAAGGAGCACACTATCGAGCGGAAATCTCTGGCAACTCACGGACGCGAAGACGCATCCAAGTCGAACGGCGCAGACCGCCACTATCGTTTCTAGGTTGTTTCCCCCACCCTGAGGGCAGCCGCCAACTCAATGATGCTTGGCATTTCTTGGTCCTGAGATTGCAGAATCCAATTCGCTGCGGATGCCCCAATATCGTATCTCGGGGTCACTGTTGTAGTTATGCGTTTGGGCAAGGCCGATAGAAAGCCGAGACCGTTGAACCCCGCCAGTGCAACGTCATCTGGGACACTAAGCCCCTCCGCTAGACAATGCATCAAACCGCCAGCCGCGAGATCATCGTTGGCGTAGTAGATGGCCTGCGGCCGGTCGATGCGCTGCAGTATCCGGTCTGTCATGAGACGCCCCGTCTCCATCGACGAGGCATCCCGGGTTTTTTCGACCGCATGGAGCGTCGCCCCGGCCTCCTGCACGACTTTGGCAAAGGCCCTGAAACGTTTTGCAGCCCGCAAATCAAGCTCACCCAGGCTGCCGATGTATCCGAAACTCCGATACCCCCGCCCGATCATGTGGACTGCCATCTCTGCACCAACCTTGCTGTGGGAAAACCCAAAACAAGTCGAGATCGGATCACCATCGATATCCATGATCTCCGCGACCCTGACGCCTGTCTTGGCGACGATTTTTCGAAGTTGGTCAGTGTGCTCCAGGCCCGGCAGAATCAGGCCGCGCGGACGCCAGGACAACAGATCGAAAACCAAGTCCTCCTCGGTTTCGAGCGAGTATTCCGAAACACCGAAAACCGGCCTCAGCCCGCTTTCGTCCAAGGTGGCATTGATGCCCGACAGAACTTCCGTGAACACGCGGTTTTGCAAGGTCGGAACGACGACTCCAACGATTGGGTTGTCATAGTTCGCATTGCCGCCAGCCAGTCGATTGTGCACGTAGCCGATGTCACGCGCAGCCCTAACCACCTCTTTTTTAACATCTTTCGAGATATATCCAGCGCCACGCATGACCCGGGATACGGTCATCTGACTGACGCCAGCAACGCGCGCGACGTCATGCATCGTAGGTTGCGCTTTCGCGGCATGTATGGGGCGCTTCTTGGCCATTGGGTCAGTGCCTACAGACTCTTCTCTTGACGTGTGTTTACGTAAACACCTAAGTTCTGCGCAATGTGTTTACGTAAACACACATTGCATACTAGACAGAATTAAGGCGGCTCCGCCGCTGGGGAGGAAATATGAAAACACTTTTAATGAGCTCTGCGATTGCAATCGCTTGGGCAGGTATCGCTTTCGCGGACACGTATCGTCCGGAATGTTTTGCGCCAGCGCCGGGGACGTCATCCATTCAGTACGATGCAAAGGAAGGCCCGTATAAGCTGGCGTTCGTCAACGGGTTTGCTGGCAATGACTGGCGCATTCAGGCGATCCAATCTGCCAAGGCTTGGGCCGCCCGGTCGGAAAACGCAGCCAAGATCGATGAATTCACCGTTGTGTCGGTGGGCAATGACAGTGCCGCCCAGATCGCTGCAATCGATAATTTCATTGCTGCCGGTTACGATGCGATCACGTTCATCGCCGTGAACCCAACCGCCTTTGAGCCGGTGATCCGCCGCGCCGAACGGGCTGGCACGGTCCTTGTCCCGTTCGACAACGTGCTCGATACCGACAAAGTGGTCCAGATCAACGAAAGCCAGATGGCACTCGGCGCGCTGAAGGCGCAGACGGTTATGGATGCTCTCGGCGGAGAGGCGGACAAGATCCTTATGGTGAACGGCTTGCCCGGCAATGCGACCGATCGTGACCGTCGTCTGGGCATGATGAGTGTCCTCGAAGATGTCGAAGGTCTCGAGATCGTCGAGGTTGTTGGCAATTGGGACACTGGCACCAGCCAAAAGGTCGTCGCCGACGCGCTGGCAACCCATGGTGAATTCGACGCCGTGGTCTCGCAGCACGGATCTGCCGGATCGATCAACGCGATGCAGGCGGCAGGACACCCGATTGTTCCAATGGGCGTGGACGGCGAAAACGGCGTTCGAATGCTGATGGATGAACTCGACATTCCGGGCGTGTCCGCCAGTCAGGCGCCCGCAATGTCAGCGGTGGCCCTGCAGGCGGCTGTAGCCCTGTTGGAAGGCAATGCGCTGCCGCAAACCGTCTTCCTCCCCATTCCGTCAGTCACGGCTGACGACCTCGAGCCGGGAACGAACTACTTCCCCGACCTGCCGAAGTCGTTCAACACCGGGACCGGGTTTGTGGATTGCTTTGCGCCTTTCACACCGGAAGAGCTGTTGGGGCAGTCGCCAGACAACACCTGATCGGTACGAAACACATGCGATGGCGCTGCTTGCACGCCATCGCAATAAGGCCCGAAAATGACAAACTTAAAACCGCCGCTCTTGGAGATGCAGGGCATCTCCATGCACTTTGGTGCCACGAAGGCTTTGGACAAGGTCGATTTCGTCTGCAAAGCCGGAGAGGTCCACGCCATCCTTGGTGAAAACGGGGCTGGTAAGTCTACTCTTATGAAGCTTATCGCAGGTGTGTTGCAGCCGACGGATGGCATGATCCGCGTCGATGGAGAGAAAGTGAGCCTTTCCAGCCCAAAGGCCGCACTGCGCCATGGCCTGGTCTGCATGTTTCAGGAACTTTCATTGGTACCGGACCTGACGGTCCGAGAAAACCTGTTGCTCGGCGCGCGTGATGCGGGTTTGGGCTGGTTGCAAGGCAAAGGGCTGGATGCAGCCCAACAGACTTTGGCCCGCATCGGCGGCGAAGACATCGCACAGGGCGCGCGCGTCGCAGATCTGACCTTGCCACAACGCCAACAGGTCGAGATCGCCAAGGCCATTATGAAGAAACCGCGCCTTTTGATCCTTGATGAAGCAACCTCTGCATTGAGTGCCTCAGTCGTCGAGAAGGTGTTCGATCTTATCCGGGAAGAGCGGGACAATGGAACGGCGGTTCTATTCATTTCGCACCGCTTCCATGAGATTGAGGCGCTGGCTGACCGGATTTCGGTCTTTCGAAACGGGCGGCGTGTCGAAACCTTCGCCAAGGGTGCACATGACTACGGCGCGATCATTGACATGATGGTGGGCCAGAAAATCGAAGAACTGTTCCCACCGAAACCACCGTCTGACCCTGAAGCCGAGATTGTTCTGCATGTCGAGGGCCTCAATTGGGAGGATCGCGTCAAGAGCGTTAATTTGACCGTGCGCCGGGGACAGATCATTGGCCTTGGTGGGCTCGATGGTCAGGGACAAGGTGCCTTTATGATGGGGCTTTTCGGTCTACTGAGAAAGACGCAAGGCACGACAGCTTTAGCAGGTGCACCTGCCGCGATAACTGGCCCCAAAGCGGCCAAGCAATCTGAATTAGGGCTGGCCTATATACCCGAGGACCGCAAAACCGAAGGTTTGATCCTTGATCAGAGCATCGAAGAGAACCTTGAATTGGCCGCCCTTGGCCGAAAGGATCTCGATGCCGGCGACCCTTCTCTTTATGCAGGTTCGCTGGAACAGCTTGCGTTAAAACATGGCGGGTTGAACTTGCCTGTATCATCGCTCTCGGGTGGAAATCAGCAGAAGGTTGTTCTGGCGAAATGGCTGGCGCTGAACCCACGCTGCCTGCTTCTGGCCGATCCGACGCGAGGCATCGACGTTAAGACGAAAACCCAGATCTACAACATCCTCCGGAAGCTCGCAGATCAGGGGGCGAGTGTGATCCTGCTGAGCACCGATTACGAGGAGTTGATCCAGCTCTGTGATGAAACCCACGTGTTTTTTGACGGTCAGATTGTCGCCTCGCTCAGCGGTGACGATCTCACGCCGCAAAACATCATCGCGGCCGCCCTGAACGTCTCTCCGAGCGGAGGCACGGCACATGCTTGAGTACGCAAAATCCAACCGACGCGAGGTCATCGCGGCCGCCGTCCTGATCGTGTTACTGGCGACCTATCTCGGAACCCATCCGCGCGGGGCATCGACTTATGTGATGACGATCTGGGCCAACCAGTGCCTGATCCTTGGGCTCGCCGCTTGCGCTCAGTTCTTCGCCGTTGTCGTGCGGGGCATCGACTTGTCGGTGGGCGCTGTTATGGCCCTGACCAACACCATCGCCTCCTATCTTCTCGATGGCTCTGCGGGCGGCATTGCCCTTGGTATGATCGCTGTCGTGGGCGCGGGTGCATTATGCGGGCTTTTGAATGGCGCGATCATCGTCTTTGGCCGCATTCAGCCCATCGTCGTGACGCTTGCAACGGCCTCCATTTTTGTTGGTCTGGCGCTTCTGCTTCGTCCGACGCCGGGCGGTGCGGTCAACTATGACCTCGCCGACGCCATGACGCTTGATGTTCTGGGCATTCCGACGGCCCTTATCATAACGGCGGTTGTCGTGTTCGCGTTCTGGCTGCCATTCCGGCGCACTGGGCTGGGCCTTGGGCTTTACGCCTTGGGATCATCCGAACAGGCCGCCTTTCAGTCCGGTATCGACACGCGCCTTGTCCGATTGGCTGCCTTTACGCTCGCCGGTATCTTCGCCGGATTGGCGGGGCTCTTTTACAGCTTTGTGACAACCACCGGCGACGCAGGCATTGGGCCAGGCTTTACGCTTAACTCTATCGCGGCGGTGGTCCTGGGCGGCGTGTTGTTGCGCGGCGGCGTTGGCTCTCTGGTCGGCGCGCTGGCGGGCGCTTTCATCCTGAAGACCATTGCATCACTGATGTTTTTCTCGGGCATTCCGTCGCTCGCCCAACCGCTGTTCGAGGGCCTCATCCTCGCCGGGGCCATCGCGATTGGCGGGGCCGATGTCCTACGGGCGCGCAACAAGCTGGAGGTGTTCAAATAATGATCCGCACGGTCTCCCGCGCAGTAACGCTCGACAGCCTGATGCCCTATCTTGGCGCGGTCGCGCTGATAATCGCAGGCAGCTTCTTCTTTCCACAGGTTTTGAGTGTCGACTATCTCACCCAACAGCTTCAGATTGCAGCCTTCCTTGGCCTTTTGGCGACGGGCGCCACGATCGTGATCCTGCTTGGTCACATCGACTTATCGGTGCCTTGGGTTCTGACGGGCGCTGCAATTCTGTCAACAGCAATGGTCGGGACCGGCAATCCAGTTCTATCTGTCTTGGCGGTGCCCGCCGCACTGGCCTTTGGCGCGCTGATTGGTCTGATCAACGGGATGGGCGTAGCGATCCTGCGAATTCCGTCCATGGTCTGGACGCTGGCTGTCAATTCCATGTTGCTGGGACTCGCCGTGTTGAACACGGGCGGTTTCAACCCAAGGGGTGAATCGAGCCCGCTTATGGTTGCGATGGCCTCAGGTGACGTTCTTGGCCTGCCCCTCAGCTTTCTGATCTGGATTGCGGTTTGCGTCGGTCTGACTTGGGTACTGGTGCGCACACCATTCGGGCGATACTTGCGATCGATTGGCTTCAACGAAAAAGCGACGTTCCTGTCGGGGGTCTCGACGCCCTCTGTGGTCTTTGCTGCATTCGCCATTGCCGGTATGTGTTCAGCGCTTGGGGGCGTAATGCTCGCAGGATACGCCAACCAAGCCTATCAGAGCATGGGCGATCCGTTTTTGTTGCCTACCATCGCAGCGGTGGTGATCGGTGGCACGTCGATCCTTGGCGGTCGCGGTGGGCTTTTCGGCACCATCGGAGGCGCGCTTTTCATCACGCTGCTGACGTCGATCCTTTCCGTGATGCAAATCGGTGATGCTTGGCGCAATATTATCTTCGGCGCCATCATTCTGGCCATGCTGCTGTTCCAGACCTTGCGGAAAGGGGCAGCACAATGACGACGCCGCATTTCATCACTGTCGATGCGCGCTTTCGCGAGTTCATTGACACGAACCGTCCGCCCGATCAGATCGCAGATGGCTGCATCTGGACAGAAGGGCCCGTGTGGCTCGATAGCGGCCTGTACTTCAATGACATTCCCAACAAGCGGATGATGCGCTGGACGGAAGGTGCGGGAGTTTCTGTCGCGCTGGCCAATAGCGAGTTTGCCAATGGCAATACGCTGGACCTCAAAAATCGAATGGTGTCGTGCGAACACGGTGGGCGCCGGGTGATCAGGCGCGTCGACCCCAATGACCCCAAAGCCATCGAGATCATCGCGGATCGCTTCGACGGCAAGCGCCTTAATTCGCCCAATGATGTGGTGGTGCGCTCTGACGGCGCAGTATGGTTCACCGATCCGCCCTACGGCATAAATTCAGATGTCGAAGGCTATCCGGCAGAAAGCGAGATTGGGTCCTGCAACGTCTTCTGCGCAATGCCAGACGGCACATTGCACGCTGTTGCAACGGATTTCGACAAACCAAACGGCCTCGCATTTTCTCCTGATGAACGCCGCCTTTATGTGGCCGACTCCGGCGCGATCCGCGGCGCGAGCTTTCCCGGTATCGATTATGATCTGCCCCACCACATACGGGTTTTTGACGTAGAAGGTACAAAGCTCAGCAATGGTCGGGTTTTCGCCGTCATCGCCCCGGGGGTGCCCGATGGCTTCCGGGTAGATCATGAAGGGTTTGTCTGGACCTCTGCCTTGGATGGCATCCATTGCCTGTCACCGGAAGGTGCGTTGATCGGAAAAATCTGGCTGCCGCAGCAGACCTCGAACATCTGTTTCGGAGGTGACGACGGAAAAACACTCTTCATCACGTCATCTGACAAAGTCTACCGGGTCCACAGCACGCGCCGCGATGCCGCCCATATGCTCAAGCGCAACGAAGGGAAATCAAGATGAGCTTAAATGTCACCGTGATTGGTCTCGGCTCCATGGGGTATGGCATGGCGCTATCCTGTCTGCGTGCTGGCTACCGCGTGTTGGGTCAAGACGTTGCGCCGGAACGGGCTGCGCAATTCGTCTCGGACGGTGGGGTTGCCGAACCGATGGACAACCCGGACGCCGTTGTGGTGGTCGTACTGAATGCACAGCAGACTGAAAGCGTCCTGTTCGGGGCCGATGGTGCCGTACCACACCTGCGCAAAGGTACAGTGGTGATAAGCTGTGCAACGGTTCCGCCAGACTTCGCACGCGAGATGGAGCAACGCTGTGCCGAGCATGGTGTGTATTACCTTGATGCGCCCATCTCGGGCGGTTCGGTCAAGGCGGCCGCAGGCAAACTCAGTGTCATGGCATCGGGGAATGCAGAGGCTTTTTCGGCCGCTGAACCCATTCTCGATGCAACTGCCGAGACGGTGTTTCGCCTGGGCGATGCCGCTGGGGCGGGATCGGCGATGAAGGCGGTCAACCAGCTGTTGGCAGGAGTGCATATCGCGGCCATGGCCGAAGCAATGACATTCGGAATGACGCAAGGGATCACACCGCAACGCTTTCTTGACGTCATTTCCAAATGCGCGGGCACGTCCTGGATGCTGGAAAACCGCGCGCCCCACATCGTGGCGGGCGACTACACGCCCCATTCCCAAGTCAATATCTGGCCAAAGGACCTCGGTATCGTGCTGGATACAGCAGAGGCAACCGGCTTTGACGCACCGATTACCCAGGCGGCTCTTGGGCAGTACCGCAAGGCGGTAGAAATAGGCTTGGGCCATGAGGATGACGCGGCGGTGGCAAAGGTTTATGCCCACGCCAGCGGTTTGGACCTCCCGGGAGAAGACGCATGAAACTCGGCTGCATTGGTGATGACTTTACCGGATCCAGCGATCTGGCCAATACGCTGGCGAAAGAGGGTATGCGCGTCGTGCAATACACCGGCGTGCCGGAAGCCTCCGCAGGGCCAGAGGTTGAGGCTGGCGTCATTGCGCTGAAGTCTCGCTCAATTGAGCCCGAAGACGCAGTGAAGCAATCGCTGGAGGCATTGACTTGGCTGAAGGCTCAGGGGTGTTCTCAGATCTTCTTCAAGTATTGTTCGACGTTTGATTCAACACCTGAAGGCAATATCGGCCCAGTGGCTGACGCGCTGGCAGAGGCATTGAACGCCGAGCAGGTCATCGTCTGCCCCGCCTTTCCAGGCACCGGGCGGTCGGTCTATCAAGGGCATCTGTTCGTGAACGACCGGCTCTTGAATGAGAGTGGTATGGAAAACCATCCACTGACGCCGATGACCGACGCAGATCTGCGTCGCTGGCTTGCACCGCAGTCGCGATACGGTGTCGGTCATGTCCCGGCTCGTGTCGTCTTTCAGGGGCCGGATGCAATCCGCGCCGCGCTTGCGCAGGAGCAAGCCGTAAGCAGGCGCCATATCATTGTCGACGCAATCCGCGACGAGGATTTGCGCGCTATCGGAGGAGCAGCTGCTGGACTGCCGCTGATTACCGGTGGTTCGGGCGTGGCTCTTGGGCTGCCTGCGAATTTTGGCTGCACGCCACGCAAGGCCGACTGGCATGGCAAGGCTGGCCAAGCTTTAGTGCTTTCGGGCTCTTGCTCCGTCGCCACCCGCGGACAAGTTGCTTACCACGCCAAGGCAAATCCAAACTTTGAGATACTGGCAAAAGACGTGATCAATGGACAGGTCTCACCACAATCCGCGCTGGACTGGGCGCTTGATCAAAAGGGCCTCCCGCTCATCTACAGCTCTGCTGATCCGAAGCTGGTTAAAGCAGTACAAGATCAGTTTGGGCGAGAAACCGCAGCTGCCGCGATTGAGGAGTTTTTCGCCGAACTCGCCCGTCTTGCCGTAACGCACGGCGTCACTCGGCTGATTACGGCAGGTGGCGAAACATCAGGCGCGGTGGTCGAGGGGCTGGGCCTGCGCGAACTGCAGATCGGACCTGAAATCGACCCCGGCGTGCCCGCCTTGCGCGCAGGAAAGGATCTTGTTGTCGCGCTGAAGTCCGGCAACTTCGGAACAGAAGATTTCTTTGCCAAAGCGGACAAGGTGCTTGCGGGATGAATGAAACGGCGCTTCGGGATCAGATGTGCACGCTCGCGGCCTCACTTTTTGAGCGCGGGCTCACACATGGGTCCACCGGCAACATCTCTGCCCGAACGGAGGATGGCGGCCTGCTGGTATCACCGACCGGCACCAGCTTTGGCCGCCTTGATCCCGCGCGCCTCAGCCGGTTCGACGCTGCAGGACGCCACATAGACGGCGATGCCCCGACCAAGGAAATGCCACTGCACACGGCCTTCTACGACACGCGCAGTACAGCGGGTGCGGTCGTGCATCTGCATTCCTGTCACTCCGTCGCCTGGTCACTGATGCCCGACGCAAACGAAGATGACTTTCTGCCGCCTCTGACACCCTACGCCATCATGCTCCTCGGTCGAGTCAAACTGCTGCCCTTCTTTTTGCCCGGCGATCCTGCGATGGGAGACGCGGTGCGCGGGCTTGCAGGCAAACGATCGGCGGTGATGCTGGCCAATCACGGCCCCGTGGTTACAGGTAAATCGGTTGAGGCCGCCTGTAATGCCGTCGAGGAGCTTGAGGCCACAGCCAAATTGGCGATGCTGATGCGTGGCATACCCGCACGCGCCCTGACACCCGATCAGGTGCAGGGTCTGATCACAAAATTCGACGTGGAATGGGACACATGACACAATTCTCTGCCAATCTCGGCTTTTTGTGGGCTGATCGAAGCTTGCCGGACGCGATACGTGCCGCATCCGCTGCCGGTTTTGACGCCGTCGAATGTCATTGGCCCTATGATACGCCGCATGACGACGTTAGCGCTGCGCTCTCAGAAACGGGTTTGCCGATGCTGGGTCTCAACACCGTGCGGGGAAAACCCGGGGAAAACGGGCTATCGGCCCTGCCAGGTCGGGAGGTTGAGGCCCGCGCTGCGATAGATCAGGCGATCGCATATGCTGATGCGGTGGACGCGCGTGCAATCCACGTAATGGCGGGCTTCGCGCAGGGCGACGACGCCCGCCAGGCTTTCGAGGCCAACCTGTCATATGCTGTAGACCGAACGGACCGCGTCATCCTGATCGAACCTTTGAATCGGCACGATGCGCCCGGATACTTTCTGCAGACAACCGATCAGGCGCAAAAGATCATCAAGGCGGTAGATCGCCCCAACCTCAAACTCATGTTCGATTGCTACCATGTCGGTCGCACCGAGGGTGACGTGATGACACGGCTGACCAACTTGCTGCCCTTTATCGGGCATATCCAGTTTGCCTCGGTTCCGGACCGCGGGCCGCCAACAGCAGGCGAGTTGAACTACAAAACCATCTTTGCGCACACAAAAGCATTGGGTTGGACTGCACCGCTGGGTGCAGAATTCAAGCCGCAGAATACAAACGAAAACTCGGACTGGTTGGGGACGTTCCAATCTAAGACTTAGGGGAACACAGCGCCAAATAGGTATCTGCACATCCGTGCAAGCACGGCCTATAGCCAACCAGGAGACCCGTCTTCAAATGCTACCGGTACAGCGTGTATTGCTTCCGTCAGCGGCAGGTACGGTGCGATGCATCCATAAGATCGCGAGCCATATAGACAGTCGCTCTACTCCATCGGCTGTGGTGTAAATCCGTCGCCTTCGACACCACAACTAGCCTATCCGCATGCCTGTCTAGAAATTGAATGAATAATTGACAGACAGCTCTCTACCCGGGCCCGCAAAGCGGCGGTCGGCGGTCACGCCAAATCGGGACTGGCTTTCCAGAGGTATGTAGTCTTCGTTCAGGATGTTGGAGACGCGGACAGAAAGGTCGGATCCGTTTTCGAAGGAATATGTCAGTCCAAGGTCTGCTGTCACATATCCGTCGGCTTCAAAGCCATCGACGCCATCTTCAAATGCCCTGTCCCGATCACCGAGATAGAAAATGCTCGCGTCCAGCTTCATATTAGGCGTCACCTGCCAGTCGGCGCGCAGAGAGACCTTCAAAGGCAGGACAGTCAGGCTGGACAGAGCCAGATATTCCCCGTCATTGCTGGCGTCATTCTCGCCATCATTCCATGACACACCAAGACCCAGGTTGATGCTGTCCGACAGGGGACGCGAGGCTTCAAACTCAAAGCCATAGTTCCGCTGCGGCGCGCGTTCCAGTCGTCCACTGCCGGTGGCCGGGTCCACGCGAACTGACGAGCCCAGTTCCGATTCAGCATAGAAGGCTGCAAACGAGTATTCCGTCAGTCCGACCGCTCCGCGCACACCGAGCTCGTAACTGTCAACAACGATTGGTTCGAGCAGGTTTGTCCCCGACAACGGGACACCCGGTGCGACCAATCCTGCTGCGAAATTAATGGTCGGCAAGGAAAAGCCCTGGGCGAAACTTGCGAAGAGCGTGGTGTTTGGGTTCACATCGTAAAGAACGCCGAGGTTGTAGGAAAAGCCGTCTGAACTTCCTTCGCCGCCTGGTCTGAACCCCGGGTCTCTTGAGAACACGGGCTCTGAGGGGCCGACCGAGAAGTCAAAACTGTCATACCTTACGCCCCCTGTCAGCGTGATGCGGTCCGCAACATCCCAGGCACCCTGCACAAACAGGCCAAAGGATTCAATGTCGACGGGCGGCGCTTGTGGTCCGCTGTCCGAGGCATCAAAGAGACCCGTGGCATCAAACACCGCCGGGTCCGAAATGCCGACAATCAACACCTCACTTTCGTCCCGATAGTCTGCGCCTACGTTCAGCTTGAATGTGTTGGTCACATCAAAGCTGTAGTCGATGCGGACACCGATGGCTTCCGTGTCGCCATTGGTTTGGAATAGACCCGGCCAGAACTCCGGGAGATCGTCGGGGGCCGGGCCCTGTGCTGCGCGAATATCGCCGCCGATCTGCGTCAGTTCCTCGCTAGAGTAGTAGAGTTGGAACTTGAAATCACCCCCTGCCAGATCCGAGTTGAGGTAACTGAACGAGGCAAACGTGCCTTCCTGGTTTGGTTCATTGGTGTATTGTTGTGGGGCAAAGAGCGCGACTGCCGTGGGGTTCGGACCAGCCGAAGCCGTATTGGTAAAGTCCGTGGCACGCGCAGTGGAGCGCGCGTAGCTCAGCAGGCCCTCGACGGATTGTGCCCCATCGATGTCGTAGACAAACTTGCCAAAGACACTGGCGTCGTCGAAGTCATCGAGCCGTGTTGGCGCGATCCGCTGGCCGTCCGGCTGGAAATGGGCACCGTGACGTTCCAGGCTCAGCACACCGACATATCCGAAGTCCTCCACCCGGCCCGACGTTTCCGCGGTGAACCGGTAGCTGAAGCTTTCACTGTCAAAGGCGCTCCCATCTGCCAGCGAAGTCGTAAAGCCCGTTGTGATCCGGTTGACCTGCTCCTCTGTCGGATCTTTGGTAAAGAACTGGATGACACCACCGGACGCGCCCTGACCATAAAGTGCGGTGGGTCCGTACAGCACTTCGATGCTGTCGATGGCCCTTTGATCAAAGTACTGGAATTGAACGCCAAAGGCGCTCGATAAGGGAATGCCATCCACCAGAAACAGAGGGTCACGTCCTCTGAGCGTCAGTCCGCGCGTCGCATTTTGGAAAACCGGCGTGCCGAAGCCGGGAATGATCTGTGGCAGCGTCTGCGAGAAATTCGTGCTGGTCTTGCCCGCATCTTCGACTTCGGTCTGGTCGATGCTTTTGACGGCGCGGGGCACCTCATCAATCGGTGTTGCGTCCCGGTTTGATTCAAAAATCAGGTCCGGCAGTTGGAAAGGTTCTTCAGTGCCTTGCTGCGCATTTGCTGTCGACGCGAGCAGGGCCATGCAACTGACCTGCATGGACAAAGCACGTGCCCAAACGAATGAAACCGATGTCTTCATGATAGCCCCCGAGCGTTTTGTGCTACCTGCCAAAACGGTGGGTCTTTCTGAAAATTAGCAGCGACCGGCTGAAAGGCAATAGACAACCGTCAGTTGTCAGTAGCAGGCGCGCGCCACCAGTGAACAATCGGGTCGATTTCAACCTGTCCGCCTGCGGGGATGCGAAGATCGGAGCCATTCACATACCACAGATTGGCATTGTGCCACATCGGGACGACGTAGTGCCCCCACCGCATCAAACGGTCAAACGCACGTGCCGCCGCTTGCAGGTCTTCGAGGTCTTTTGCGACCTGCATCCGGTCGATCATGTAATCAACAGCTGGGTTGTCGAGCCCACCCAGCCCGTAACCGTGCGGCCCGGCCTGGTCGCTATGCCAGAACCAGGTTTCCTGTACACCCGGAGGGATGGAAGCCTGCCAGGTTAGAAGTGTGAGGTCATATTCGTGATCAAGGATCAGTCGGCGTCCCGATACGTAGTCATATGCGCGTAGATCAAGCTGAATGCCGGCCTGTTCAAGTGCTTTGCGGTATGGCTCAAGACGTTCCACGGAGGCGCGGTGTGCCGTTACAAACTCAACGGTCCAAGGGTCGCCCGTGATTGGATTGATCCGCACACCGCCGCGAAGTTCAAATCCCGCTTCGTCCAGAAGGGCATTGGCCCGCCGCATGCGCTGCCGTCGCTGTTCTGGCCACTGGGGCGCAGGACTGTCTATAGCGTCTTGTGGAAGCTGTTCTGCGAATTGTGCAAGCAACGCGCGTTCTGCTGCTGACGCCGGACCAATGGCCGCAAAGGGTGTATCACCGTAAAAGCTGCCGGGCGCATCATATGCACCGCCAAACAGATCAAGATACCACTGTGTGTCAAAGAGCAGCCCAAGTGCTTCCCGAACCCTGATGTCGTCAAAAGGCTGACGACGCTGATTGATCACCAAGGTATGAAGCGCGCCTGCATCGGCGCGGGGAAGGGTGGTCTTAACGATGCGGTTTGAACTCAAGGCATCGCCGTCATAGCGCCCATCCCAAGCCGCAGCGGAGAACTCCCGCCGCACGTCGAGGCGTCCACTCTTTAACGCCTCAATGAGTGCCGTCTCGTCAAAGAAGTAGCTGACGACGATCTCATCGAAGTTCCAGCGCCCCTGATTGACGGAGTGATCGGCGGCCCAGTAGTCCTCAACCCGCTCCAGAACCATCTCTTTGTTGAAGCTCAACTCCGACACCCGGTACGGGCCGCTGCCCAAGGGGATGTCGAGTGTGATGTCACCCACTGCGCGCGCGGACCAGAAGGCCTTGGACTGAATGGGAAACGTGCCTAGCAGTTCGACGTACCGCCATGATCGTGCACCACGGTTTTTGAACGTGATGGTGCGCGCGTCTTCAACTTCAATGTCTATGTTTCGAAGCGCGTTGCGATAGCGCGGCAATCCATGCGCGCGGAGGCTTTCGAAGGTGAAGGCAACGTCTTCGGCTGTGACCGCTTGTCCATCGTGCCAGCGCGCAGCCGGGTCTAAATGAAAGCGTACGGAACTGAAGTCGGCGGCGATGTCCAGGTCTTTGGCCAACAGCCCGTAAAAGACGGCCGTCTGATCACGAACAGGCACCAGAAGTGTGTCGAACGAATGACGCATTTCGTGGGGCGCGCGTCCCGGAAACCGCATGAGGTTCGTGCTGTCGAAGTTGACGGTGCTGCCAAGCCTCAAAGTGCCGCTGCTGGGGGCGGATGCGTTGGTATAGGAGAGAGTGCCCTTGGCCGTGTCCACATCGTCAAATGGCGAGAAGCGGACGACATCCGCGCTGGCCATATCGAGGTGACAACACAATGCCAGGCAACACCAGATCAGCCGTAGGCCCATGTGCAGTGTTCCGTTTTGGGTTCAGATGCTATCTGGCCTCATGCATGCTTAGGCAAACTGCATGACCGGCTGGATACCAGTGATATTAGCGCTTTTCAGTGAGATCACGAGTGCAAAATTTCCGGATCAAGCCCAGATAACGTGACATACGGATCCGCATCTTTTTGGTCCATTTAAATGGCGCGGGCCGCTGCCCGTTCCCTCGCTTGCGATATACTGTCAGCCTTGCGTCATTATGTCATGAAACCGTGCTTGTGAGGGCTTCACCTCCCTCCCAAATTGGTTCAGATGACACGCGGGTGCTCGGCACCCAATTTCTTTCAAATCGAGGACCCAGCCATTCGCGAGGCACTCTCTCATTTTCGGGAGTTGCCAGATGGGGCGCATATCCAAACAGACGATAGCCGGGGTTTTGGTCGCAGACCAACGCAAGGATCAGGTGTTGCTTTTGCAAGACCTGGATGGCGATGGCACTGCGCAGGGGCCGGGTGAAACGACGGTGTTCTTTGACGCGGACAACGCGAGCGGGCTCGATACACCAACGAACAATATCTTTACGGTGCATCAGGCCGATGATAAGTCGGTCTATGTTGGCGACGGCACCACGGATACGATCTATCGCCTGATCGACACCAACGCCGACGGCGATGCACAGGACGAGGGCGAAGCGACAGTTTGGTTCTCGGCGGACAACGCAGGTGGCCTGTCCACAGTAACACCCAACGGCATCGCCGAAGGTGCGGACGGTGCCATATACATCTCAAACGCGGGCACCGCGTCGGCACCGCAAGACGCGATTTACCGTACCGTTGACCTCAATGGCGATGGGGACGCGAACGACGCGGGCGAAGCAACTGTTTGGCTCGACCTTCAGACGGTGATCGACACATCGGTGCCCTTTGATCTCAGCTTTGACGGCGACGTCGCCTACCTCAACGATCTGGCTGGAACGGGAACGGACGTCATTTACCGGATCGAGGACGCGAACGGTGATGGCACAATCCAGACCGACGAAGTGACCAGCTTTATCTCGGACGACATGAGCTTTGGCGCTCCGGTGGATATTTCGAGTGCTGTGTCGGTCGATGGCTCGCTGTACACCCTCACATGGTTCCCGGACGGGGATGAGGAGTTGAAGATTTACCGTCTCAATGATCTGGACGGGTCCGGACAGATCGACAGCTTGTTCGAAGCGGTTGAGGTTTGGAATGCCAGTGCCATGCCAGATGGCATCCCGGCGGAGATCGGCTTCTCGCTGGCCACAGATGGCGATGGGGGCCTCATCCTCACCGCCAATAGCTTCGCCGGGGACGCGAGCGTGGTCCAACTGACCAACCTCAACGGTGACGGCGATTTCTTTGACGCGGGCGAGACGACCATCCTAGGCTCGGACCAATACGATGGCCAACTGGTCCGCCCCCGCGCGGTCGCAGCCTATGAGGGTGAGGCTCAGGTCGTGGCCAGCACCGTGGGCGCGGGCAACCACTTCTCCGTCTTTCTGAGGGATGGGGTGCTGTATAGCTCCGGTGAAAACGTGGTCAGCCAATTGGGCAATGGTACCACCGGGTTCGACGTCAAAGCACCGCTGCCGGTGTCTTTGCCCGAAGGGTTTGACGCCGAAATCACCTCGGTTGCGGGCGGGTTGTTGCACACGACGTTCCTGACAGATGATGGCGATGTATACGCCTTTGGCTTCAACAACCGCGGCCCATTGGGCCTGGGCGACGAAGAGGCGCGGACGACGGCAACAAAGATCGAAGCCTTGGACGACATTGACGTCATTGGCATCGAAAACGGCAATGGCACATCCTTTGCCATCGCAGCGGACGGCACGCTTTATGGTTGGGGCAGCAACACGAACGGCCAACTTGGCACAGGCGATCAGGAAGAGCGTCTTGTCCCCACCGAAATCAGCGCGCTGTCCAACGAAACCGTCGTGGCCGTATCCGCGGGTGTCACGCACACCTTGGTATTGACAGCGGATGGTGAGGTCTATGGCTTCGGCAGCAACACCGACAATCAGGTCAGCCGCTCGGACGACCGCCGCGTGATCGAACCGACATTGATTGAAGGGTTGCCGGAAAACATCGTGGCCATCTCGGGCGAGGGGCGTACATCCTATGCCATCACGTCCGATGGCCGTGTCTTCGGCTGGGGTGAAAGCCGCAATGGGCAGCTGCTGCAGGGCGAAGACAACGGTGACGGCACATTCACGCCGAACCCCGACGATGTGGCCGAGCCGATTGAGCTGACCGGATTGCCCGAAGGTGTCATCGACATTCAGGGTGGCGCGCGTTGGTCCGTTGCGCTGACCGAGGATGGCGATGTCTACGCCTGGGGACCGAACGATGAAGGTCCAACCGGTGGGCTGGACGGCGATCCTGCGGCAGAAAGCGATGTCAGCTTCCTGCCCACACTGATCGCGGAACTCGATGACGTCCACATCGTCGAAATCCAGACCGGGCCCAACTCGATCATTGCGGTCAGCGACACGGGGGCGATTTTTACTTGGGGCTCGAACTCGGACGGGCGTCTTGGCTATTCCACTGATGGCTCGGTGTATGTCCCGCGCGAAGTCGACTTTGACGCGGACCCAGCGCCGTTCCTGCTGTCGGCTGTACCCTCGGACAATGGCCGCGACGTGGAAAATGACGCGGCGCTCACGCTAACCTTTACGGAAGAGGTCGAGCCCGGGGAAGGACTGATCACTCTGATCAATCGGGACACCGGCGAGCGGATCGAGATCGACGTGACCGACAGCCGCCTTGTCAGCTTTGACGGTGACACCGTCACTGTCACGCCGCCGTCCCACTTGGATACCGACGCAAGGTACGCCGTTGAGATCGAAGACGGCGCTTTCCTGGACGATCAGGGGCAAGCCTTTGAAGGGATTGATGAAGGCGATACATCTACCTTCAACTTCACCACGTCCGAAGAGGCTGCGGCATCTGAGGATCGTTATCGTGGAACCTTCGACGACGATCTGTTGCGCGGCGGCGCGGATGACGACCGTATAGATGGCCGGGCAGGCGATGACCTGATCTCAGGTGGCGAAGGCAACGACCGTCTCAACGGTGGCTGGGGGGATGACGAACTGCTTGGAAATACAGGGCGCGATCGCCTGAATGGCGGTTGGGGTCAGGACACGCTGGATGGTGGCGCGAACAATGACCGGCTGAATGGTGGGTGGTCCGACGACGTGCTTTTCGGCGGTGCGGGCGACGACCGCTTGAACGGTGGCTTTGGCAACGACACTTTGGATGGCGGTGCTGGCGACGACCGGATGACAGGCGGGTTCGGGAGTGACACCTTCGTCTTTAATGGAGGGCATGACCTGATCCGTGACTTCGACACCGAGTTTGATTGGTTTCTCTTTAGCCGTCCATCTGATCAGATCGTGATTGATATAGATGGCAGCAGCGACTTTGAGGACCTTGTTGCCAGTGCAAGTCAGTCGGGACGCGCTGTGACATTCCAGTTCAGCGAAGAAGACAGCCTGACATTGCGCGATACTCAGCTGGATGAGTTGAGTGCCGATATGTTCAGTTTTGTCTGACAATTCTTCGGCGGGAGCTGCATGTGCAGCTTCCGCCTTTCACTTTCTCTCGCCATTTGATGCGCGACGCTGCCTGTGTGTGCAGAGCCGTTGCGCGGCGCCCCACTCAAAAAAGATGTAATTGGTGTTTCCAACGCCGCCGGCGATTTCAATCCCTGAGCCGAGGGAGCAGGCGGGGTGTACGGCTGGCGTAGCCCTCCCATTCAGCGCCAAACCGCTCCGCCATCATGCGTTCTTCGGGTCCGACCCGGACGACGTAAAGCAATGCGAAGATCACGAGCCCGGCGGGCCCGGCCACCCAGTTGGCCAAGAGCAGCGCCTGGGCAATCGTGATGAGAAAGATTGCCGTATACATTGGATGACGCATGCGGCTGTAGATACCCGTCGTTACGAGAGCATGGCCTTCGCGCAGTTCTAGGTGTGCTGACCAGAATGAGCCAAGATCGGCATGCGAGCGGAAAAAGACAAAAAGACCCGCAAGTGCGCACACACCGCCCAACACGAACTGCGCACTAGTGGCCGAATAGGCTGCAAAATCAAGCATAGGTGTGGCGAGCGCGAAAAGTGGCAAGATGATCATGCCGACACCCACAGCCGCCGCAAGTGGGCGTTCTCGGGTCGCATCACGCTCCTCCGATACGTCCAGAGGGGTGGAGTCCGTGAGCCATATCCGAATGGTGTACCAAGACGTCATAAACGCGAGAAACGGCAGGCTGGCGTAGGGCGCGCCGCGCCACAACGCTAGAGCCATGACGACTGCCAAAATAGCGTAGGGAATGAACTTGCCAATCATGAATATTCTCACCAGTGACGCGGGAATCGCTGGCGGGGACGCTGGCTGAGTGCTTGTTGAGGCTAGTATATTTGCGAGCCATTCGCAACTGAGGCGAAGCTACACTTAAATCGGCTCGCAAAGCAGTTCGAAGCACTATGGCACTTGGCCTGGATGATTTCGGCTTGCGCCGGGGCCACGCAGCCAGGTCGAGCGGCATGCCGTTGGTTCGACCTCATTCTGACGGAGCCGTTAAATTCCGCACCAAAGCAAGCCCTCCATACTTTCACATCCCGCCTGACTTTGAGTCCGCGATGAGTTGCGCAACCCGATCCCGCAAGGTTGGCGGAATTGCATCACTGTTCAGTGACAAAAAGCCCTTGATGACAAGACCGCGCGCTGCATCTTCACCGATGCCGGTGGCCATGAGGTAATTGAGTTTTTCGTCATCAATGATACCAACACTGGCCTCATGGCTCAGCATGGCGCCCTCGGCACGGGCCTTGAGTTCGGGAACTGCCACAATATCACCGCGATCTGTCAGCTTCAGCCCATCGCATCCAAGGAACCCGCTGCTGCCCGCAGCATCGCCAACAAGGCGTGCGACATTGATGATGGTCCCCCCGGCTGCAACCATACGCGCCAAGTCTTCGGATGTGGCGCCCACACCCAGCAGATGTGTCTCCGTTTCAATCCGACGTTCGGTGCCATCCGGGGCGAAAACGATGGCCTGACTTGTGGATTTTGCACCTGCCGCCAGCCTAGAAACAGACAAGCTGACGCTGCGCGCAATAGGTGCCATCATAACGGACGTCGCTTGGCTCTGCGCATCTTCGTCGAGCTTTGCGTAGCCATAGGAATGCACCTCCATTCCTTCACCCCAGTGCTCAATCGACACCGATTTGCATGAAGAGCCTGCGCGCATGTAACACTCACCAATGGAGATATGGCGTCCCTTGTGCACGATGTGTGGCACTGCGGCACCCGATATCATCTCGACCTCCGCGCCCTCGTCGATCAGCGTGATATCGTGCGTGAATTGCCGCGCCTGAGGCGTTTCCAAAATGGTGAAACTCTGCACCGGCAAAGTCACCTTGGCACCCGGTTTGACCCAGATGAAATGGCCAAGCGGATCGTGCATATGCTCGGCCACCTTGGCAACATGCTCATTCTCATCAGGTGCAACGAGGCCGAACATGAGGTCCTGAACGAAATCATAGGTCCGAAGCGCGTCGGCCAGGGGCATGATTTCGACACCGGCATCGCTGGAGCGCGCGATACGCATGGCACGATCAATCAGGATACCTGTGGCAGCCCGTTTCGATTGATCATCAAACCCTACATCGTACAGGATATTCCGCTGAGAATTGCTCAGGTCCTGCGCGGTGGAAACGGAGTGTTCGGTCGGGATCATGTCACAAAATCCTCATCAGACCCGTGCGTTCAAGCTGCGGGTGCGGTGTAGCCAGCGGTTTGGATATGCTCAAATGCCTCTTCGGCATCACCAGAATACAGGATGCGCCCATCCCGCATGATATGGGCACAATCGGCCTTCACATATTTCAGGATCATGCCCGTATGCGTGATGACGAGACCGGAGCATATGCGCCCCTGCTTGTCGGGTGCGCGCACAACCCGTGCGATCGCATCGCCAACAGCGCTCACATGTTCCAGATCAACGCCGCTCTCAGGCTCGTCAAACAGCAAAAGGCGCGGGTCTTGCAGCACCAGCTTGAGGACTTCCCAGCGCTTGCTCTCGCCTCCGGAAAATCCAACATTCATATCTCGGTGCAAGAATTCTCCAAGGTCCAATGCTGCCGCTTCACGCTCCAAACGCTCACCCGCGCCCAATGCTTCTGCGAAACTGCGCACTGAAACGCCACCAAGCCGTGGCGGACGTTGATAGCCCAACCCGATGCCCAATCGCGCGCGTTCGTCCAGCGCAAGATCCTGGATCGGTTGTCCGTCAAATAGTATATCGCCGCCCACAACCTCAAAGGGTGGCAATCCCATGATCGTTGCAAGCAAGCTTGACTTTCCCGATCCATTTGGACCGAGCAGAACGTGCAGTTGGCCCTCGGGCAAGGTGAGATTGATCGAACTTAGGATCGGTTTATCCCCGACCGCAACAGAAAGATCCCGTATCTCCAACATCGCTGCCTCCTTGCTGTTAAAAGCAATCTGAACTTGAGGTCACCAAGACATGGCGTCGATCAAGGGTGGCGAGCGGGAGGTGGCAGAGCGTGGTGGCGTGGCTGGTCCTCGCAGCCTTGCAAGTTAGGTTGGTATGCAGGGGGCGTTTTTAAAGGGTTGCCGCAAACAATTGTGGGGTGTTGCCCGTGCTGCGGCTGCCATTAAGCCTGATTTGAAGCACCACCAGACGACGCGCAGTGATACAGGTTTTCAAAGGTCGGGACGCGTTCAATGCGCTGCACCAAAGTGGATCTGAGATGCATGGTGAGCGACAGCTTATCAGCCCTCCAACTCTTGCCGCGAGATATCAAGCGGGCCTTGGCATGTTTTGGCACCAGGGTAAGCCCTCACAAGCTCGGATATGAAAGCGGTTGGTGGGCCAAAGCTCGCAAATCCGGATGTGCCGCAAGACCAGCGACAATGATTGCAACCAAAATGATCAACAAGGCGATGCCGCCATTTGCCCGCTGCACAGTCGCGTGCCGCTGGAACAAGGCCGAAGCAGATAGCCACCAAACTGCCGGCACCCCGATTGAAAACGTTCCAGCCGAGCGGGTCGGTCGGCGTGAGAACTGAAACAAAGCGAGAATTTCACCGGGTGGGACCTCGCGCACTCTCAGGCCCGTTCCACGCATCAGAAGCCATAGGCAAATCGTCCCTCCGATGGCGAGCGCGATGGGAACGGCATTCGCCAATTGTTCGTCCTCAAGTTCCGGCGCGGCGAACGGGGCCAGCCAGACACCGCCAAGGGCCAGCACAGTCATGACCATCCACGGGCCTGTAATCCACGCTGAGAGGTTCGCTTTTGGCTCTTGCCGCCCCATCAGCGCCAGAAAACGCAGCATCAGCAACGCCGTGCCTAGGCTGCTGAATAGTAGGACCGGATCCAGTGCCTGCCCCCAGAATCCAGGCGCGGTACCCAATGCATCCTTTAGACTTGATTTTGCCAGCGCGCCGCTGGTCCAGGGTGCAGCCGACAAGACAGCCGCCGGAAGGATCAGAAGCAAAAGCAGCAGCGTGCGCGTCAGAGGGCGCTGCATGCTCCAATAGGCAGGAACGCCCAGAAAGAGAGCTGCCTTCGCAAAGGCATGGTGGGCTGCAAAGAGCACAAGCGCTGGTAGAATTGCACCCCATGCTACGGGCACGGCAAGGCCGGTGCCAAGTGCCATCGCGACAAGACCCATCTGGGCGACACTTGAATAGGCCAGGACAGCCTTGGGGTTCCGCTGCGACGCGCCAATGAGAGCGGCCAGCACAATAGAGGTGCCGCCCAGAGCGATGATGACCAAACCCGCCTGCTCATGCTGGACGAGCCCGAAGGGAAGGATGGTCAGCGCACCAAAGAGCCCGGCCTTGATCATGGCCCCGCTCAAAACGGCACTCGCAGGCGCAGGGGCTGCGGCATGGGCAAGCGGCAGCCACAGGTGCAGGGGCACCACACCCAGCTTGATGCCAAACCCAAGGAGCAGTAGAAGCGTACCAAGTCCGCCCAGCTCAGTCTGCCGAATATCCGCCAAAAACAACGACTCCGCCGTATAGGCAGCGATGGTCAGGCCAGAGAACAGGGCAAGCTCCCCCGCAATGGCAAACACGATGTAGCTTCGCCCGGCAAAGAGTGCGAACCGGCTGCGCTCATGCACCACAAGCCCCCATGAGGCGAGGCTCATCATCGAAAAGAACGTGTAGAATGATGCGACATCGCCTGCGAGGATCAGACCGAAATTGCCCGCCATAGCCAACAGAAAGAACACGCAAAATCGCGTGCGGCGCGTGTCGTTTTTCAGGTAGGCAACAGCGGACCAGGCCGCCAGCGTCCACAAAAACGCCGTGAACGCCAGAAAGGCAAGACGGGTCGCATCAAGCTCAAGCCGAACCCCCAACAGCAGGGCAGGCACGTCCTGAGAGATGGGCCCGGCATAGAGGATGATCAGCAGCAGCGCAGGCGCCGGCGCGACCAGTGCCGCCCAAGGCAAACTCGACCGGAACCCCGGAAAAACCGCGAGCGCAGCGATCAGCAATGGGACAAGCGGGACAAGAAGAAGGGGAAACGAGGTCATTGATATTCCAGTGAAACGATGAACTGGGTCCAGCCCAAGGGGCTGAAGGGTGCGTTTGCAAAGACACCGGCAAGGACGATCAGCAACGCCGTGGCCGCTGGTGGCAGAAGCAACATCCATCCGATACGGCGCACCGGCGTTGCGGTGGCGGCCTGTGGGGGCAGAAACCACCCGCGATAGACGATGGGCAGAAAATAGGCCGCGTTCAGCAGGCTCGATCCCAAAAGGATCGCAATGACCCACGCCTGACCGGCATCCAGCCCCCCTGCCCCCAAATACCATTTGCTGACAAACCCGGCCAAGGGCGGCAGTCCGATCATACCAAAGGCGGCAATCGTGAAGAACAGCATACTCAACGGCATGAGCTTGCCCATCCCGTTCATCTGACTGATCTTCTTGACGCCGTGACCTTCGGTGAAATTGCCAGCGCACAGAAACAGGGTGATTTTCATGATGCCCTGATGGATGAGGTGGACCAGTCCGCCTGTCGCGGCGATGGGCGAGATCAGCGCCACACCCAGCGCGATGTAAGAAACCTGGCTGACCGTCGAAAAGGCAAGCCGCGACTTCAGGTCGTCTTGGGTGAGCGCGCGCACCGACCCGTAAATGATCGTCGCCGCCGCCGCAGCGGCCAGCGGGGTGGCAAGTCCCAACGCCTGCGTCGCATCTACGCCGTAAACGTCATAAACGATCCGCATGATCCCGAACGCCCCTGCCTTGACCACGGCAACTGCATGCAACAGCGCGCTCACCGGGGCGGGTGCCACCATGGAAATCGGCAGCCAGGCATGAAGCGGGATAAGCGCGGCCTTCACCCCAACCCCCATGATCAGCAGAACGAAAATGATCTGGAGCGTTCCGGCATGGGTGACAGGAAGCTCACCCAGAACGCCCTGAGGCGTAAAGAGGAACGGGCCCGCAAGCGTGTGCAGCCAGACCACGCCAACTGTCAGTGCTAACCCGCCCCCCAGCGTATAGGCCAGATAGATGCGCCCGGCTCGCAGGGCATCCGCTGTGCCGCGATGGACCACAAGCGGATAGGTGGCAAGCGTGAGAACCTCGAAGAAGATCAGGAAGGTAAAGAGATTGCCCGACATGGCGATCCCAACTGTCGCCGCCACGCACAGGCTGAAGAAGCCAAAGAACCGGCTGCAGTTCTGCCCCACCTCGAGATAGCCAATGGCGTAGATCGTGGTCAGCAACCACAGCAGCGCGGAAAGGGCCAGAAACAGGACCGACAACGCATCAACGTAAAGCACGAAGTCGAGCCCCGGCAACATGGTCAGTCCCACCTGAAAGGTCGCACCGTTGACCACGCCGATTGTCAGCCAAACCACGAGAAAGAGCTTCAGCGCGGCAGCCCCGAGGTTGATCGCGGTGCGCAAGGCCACGGCGCGCTCGGGCAGCATAAGGATCACCGGTGCGATACACAGCGAGGTGAAGAGAATGGCAAGCGGCAGGAAGACCTCGGTCATAGATCGGCTCCATCAGCGCCATAGGTCACGGCAGGTTCTGCGGCAGTGAAGGTCGGAAAAGGGGCGCCGATCTCGATCAGGTTGAGCGGCAGATAGGATCCAAAACCCAGAACGAGGGCTACAAGTGCGAGACCCAGCGCCACGCCATCGCCCAAACGCCAGTTGGCAGAGCCGTCCTGACGTTCTGAAGGCAACACACTACGACGCAGCAACCGGCCAATCACCCGCAGCATGTAGCTGGCACTCAACACGGTGCTGATGAGCACAACAGACACCCAGATCCAGATCTCTCCCGCGATCATGCCGTCCAGCAGCAGCCACTTTCCGACAAAGCCCCCCGACGGCGGCAACCCCACCAAGCTTATCGCTGCGATGACAAAGGCAAAAGCGGCCGGTTTACCCCCAGCAGGCAAGCGGCGCAGGCTTGAAATACGGTCATGCCCCATCTCTTCGATCAACCGGCCGGCGGCCAGAAACATCGCCGCTTTTGCGATGGCGTGCGCCAGCATCAGAAAGACCGCGCCACGCCAGACGGATGCAGCTTCAATCGTGCCGGTTGCCGCGAAAACCAGCGTGACCAGACCCACCTGGGCGACGGTCGAATAGGCCACCAACATCTTCAGCCGCCGCGTCCTGAGCGCTTGGAACGAACCGAAGAAGATCGCCCCGGCCCCCATCACACCGAAGAGGATCGGCAGAAAGTCTGTCGGCGGTGCAAAGGCCAGCCAAAGCCGCATCGCCATGTAAAGCGCAGCCTTCACCACGAGAGCGGACAGGATGGCACTGGCAGGGACCGTTGCACTGGAATGCGCATCCGGCATCCAGAAATGCAGCGGAAAGATCGCAGCCTTGATAGCCAGTCCGGCCAGCATGATCAGCAATGCCAGTGTCGCCGTGATCGAGGTGTCGGCGCTCTGAATACTGCCGAGGTCGACACGGCCATATGCGGTATAGAGGTAGTCCACTCCCAGTAGGATCATCAGGCTCCCGACAAGGCCGATGATCAGATAACGCAGCGCAGCTTGCAGGGACTGCCTGGTCCCGGCCAGGGCCGTCAGACCGACCGCTGTCAGGCCGACAATCTCAAGCGTGACAAAAAGATTGAAGATATCAGTCGCCAGATACAGCGCGTTCAGCCCGGCCAGCAAAAGCATCCAAAGCGGCCAGAAATAGGTGCGCGCCCTGACATGGGCTCCGGTATCCTGATCGGACGTCGTGATGCCCCAGGACCCAACGGTAAACAGACCAACCGCAGCACCGATCCACGCGGTCATCAGGATCATGAAGACGGCCAGCCCGTCGGCATAAAGCTGGATGCCTAGCGGAGGCGCCCACCCCGCCAGCTGCGTGGCCATGGGTCCATGCTCCATAAGAGTCACGGCCAGCCCAACCGCTCCGAAAAGGCCGACACCCATGCCCACCAAACCGATGACAGCGGCGGCGCGCTGGAAAAGTACGCTCAGCGTGCCAGCCAGAAGCGGCCCGAGAAGCAGAACGCTTTTGGGATCAAGTCCAAGAAAATCAGGTGTCATGGTCGTCGTTCATCTCATCAATGCGCCGCACGATGCAGAGGGCCGCAGCGGTCGTTGCGACAAGCACCACAATGCCCGTCAGAACAAAGGCTTGGGGGACGGGATCGGCCGGAACGCTGGGGCCACGATAAGCCGACGCGATCATGATCGAGCCAACGCCCACCGAAATGACGTTCACCGCCACAAGCTGCCAGAGCGCGCTGGAGGACACCGCGAGCCGATACAGTCCGATCCCGATCAGCCCAATGCCCGCGAATGCGTAAATCAGATCTGTGGTCATGGACGGCCCTCCCTTCTTGTTGCCCCGACGAACAGAGCCGCGAGCGTGGCTGCAACGGACACGGTAAGCGTGGCTTCGATGATGATGATCCAGATCTTTTCCTGCCCTTGCGGGTAGCGCAGCATGTCTCCGGTCAGGATTTGCGCGCCAATTGCGGCCAGAACGAAACCACCCAAACCGATCGCGCAGATCAGCCGGATCATACCGCCGTGCCGCTCCTGCGGATCATAGTGACGCCCCAGGATCAGGACGATGCCCCCTGCCCCCAGCACCGCCGCGGCCTGAAAAGCCCCGCCCGGTCGGCTCGCTCCAAGCCACAGCAGATAGCCCGCGATTATGATGCTGACCGGCACGATCACTTTGGCAAAGGGCACAAACAACGGCCCCAGCGGACGCAAAGCAATGGGTTTGCTGCCCAGCATCAGCACGATGGTCAGCGCGGCGGCCAACACGACGATCTCAAGCAGCGTGTCGTAAGAACGGAAGTTCAGCAGCACCGCGGTGACAGGATTGGTGACACCGCTTTGATCCATCCGCGCGCCGACGTCGCGGTCATATCCTGTGGCAAGGTCTGGCGCCAGGATGAAGGCCACGACCAGCGCGGTGGTGATCATCAAAGACAGCACGCCTGCGATGAAAGCAGTCGGCAAAGCCGTCGAAGGCTCCTTCGGCTCATGCCGCAAGGCGCTGAGCGTCCGCAAAAGCAATGCCCCGGTGATGCCCGCACCAACCGCAGCCTCGGCCAGCGCGACATCCGGCGCGTTCAGACGTACCCAACCCAGTGAAGCCAGAAGACCGAACATCATGAAAAGCACAATCATCCGAAAGGCATCGCGCGACGCCAGCGAAAGCCATGCCACGGCGAGCAGACCCACGGCGAGGGTCACGTCGAAAACAATCCAGGGGTCGGTCATGTCTTGTCACGCAGGGCATGGCGGGCAATCAGGTGGCCCCCGATTGCTCCGGACACCGCGATCAGCAGCCAGACAAGCGCCAATTTGGCCGCAACGAACCCGTCGGCGGTCATAATGCCCGTTCCAGCGGCGACCAGCCCGAGGCCCAGATTGTCGGCCTTTGTCACCGCATGCAGACGGCTGAACACGTCCGGAAAACGAAGGATACCAACCGTTCCGGCCACAAAGAAAACCGCGCCCAGCCCCATAAGACCGACGCCCAGCAGCTCAGCCCAACTCATGACTGCCGCTCCAAACGGGCGGTGGCCAAAAAGGTGGTCAGCGCGATTGCCGCGAGGATGGCAAAGACAAGCGCGACATCGAAAAGCGCCCGATTGCCGCTGGCGACGCCCATCACCAAAAGGATCGCAACCCCGGACGTTCCGATCAACTGGGCAGCAAGCATACGGTCAGCAGTGGTCGGACCGCGCAGAATGCGGATCAGCCCCACCAGGGCAGTCAACAATAATAGGGTGGCGATGAAAGGCAAAACGATCAAAGGGTTTTCTCCATTTTCTACAAGGCAAAGAGGTCCCGAACACGGGCTTCGAGCGTCGGAAGGTCGGGGGTAAGATCGCGGTCCAGCAGATTGATCGTCAGGCGCGGCCCGTCGATATCGGCGGTAAGTGTCCCCGGCAGCAGGGTGACGGTGTTGGCAAACATCCAGCGCGGAGGACCTTCAGGCAGGTCCGTTTCCCAGATCAGAAAGGCTGGTTGCTGGACCCAAAACGGATGAAACGCGCGCCGAGCGACATCGACAGCGCCCAGAACGGTCTGAACGATGAAATAGGCAACAAATCGCAATGAACCGGCGACCGAGATATGCTGTGATCGCGCAGGCGGCAGCAACAGCACCGTCCCGGTGCCTAACAGGATCGTCGGCACGCCGATGATCCAGCTCAGCCGATCACCCGGGTTCAGGATCCACCACAAAACCGCCAGAACGGCAGCAGCAAGCGCTGTCCGCGCAATCGTCGATGGGTGTGTGTCCCCAACCTTGACCGGCAGGGACGACCGATCCTGCACAATCACCGGCAGCAAGTCGGGCTTCTGCCGACTTGACCTAGCCTTTTCATCCACACGGACCATGGGCACCTCCGGAGCAGCATCGCGTTGCCAATGAAGGTTCCGACATCGCAACCTGCTGCCCAAGGTTGCCAGAGGGGCCCGGATCCGTGTTCCAGCAGGATTTGCTGGCAAGAGCAGTACGGTCCGTCACATCGACCGCCCTTTGGATCACATACGCGCGAGCTGGAATTTTCATCCCGGAAAAGAAAAAGGGGCTGTCCTGCAAGACAGCCCCCCGGCTCTCAGTCCAATGCTGGCGTTCCGTTTAGGACGGCTCAATGGCCTCCTGTTTCATCTTCCCGGCAGCATTGTCGATCCCGAGGCTCTCCTCCGGCGGATTGACAGTGACCCAGCGCTTCCAGAACCCGGCCAGTGTCATGGTCACACCAATGATCACCATGAGCCATTTCACCGTCTCGAATGGCAGCGCCGCCGCTGCAAAGAATGGGGCAAGGCCAAGACCGATGCCGAAAAGCACGAAGCCAAGCCAATCGGATTGGTGCGGGCGTAAGAGACTGTTCACAGCAAGTACTGCGCTGACAGCCCCAAGAAAGTGCGCGGCCTGTGCCACCGGCGCAGCAAGCTGCACAAAGAAGGGGGCCATGCCGATGATGATACCAGCGATAAGGGCAAGCAGGACAGGGTGGCTTGCACGGTCGCTAAAATTGATGTTTTTCATTTTGATCATGTCGTTTTCCCTTTCTAGGTCATAGGATGTCGACAGACCCGGTTTCGCTTGAACTCCTTCGTTTCGGATCGGTCAAAAGAATAACGCTTTATATTGCCGACCCATCCCCGCTTATTTCGACTACACGGATACGTGATTTCAAAAATGCCCTAAAAACAAAAAAGGGAGCGCAAAAGTCTGCGCTCCTTTTCCCATTTTTATTTTACTCGAACTAATTCATCATTATCGCGATTTGAGTAAAGTCCACCGAATTTGACTGGGAAACAATCGCGTAATCCAGATCACTATTCCGCCAATATGCCACATCACGATTGGGATAATTCACCACTTCAAGCGCATGTAGGGGCAAATGCTCGGGATGGTCTGCGACCACAAGCGAAACACGCCCCCCCTCTTGGTCTTCGTAGAGAAACTGCGCAAATGGTCCCACTTCGCTGCCCAGAAGCCGCGCGCCAACCAGGTCCAGGCCAAGGGCTTCCAATCCGGGAACGCCAAGCGTGTGACCGGTATTTTCCGCAAACCAGTTTGCCACCAAACCCGCCGAGGCGGCATCGAATTCTAATGGATAAGGCCCGCTTTCGGCAAACACGCGGTGCGCGCCGACAGCATCGGAAACGTACCCCGGAACACCCGCAGTGGCCGACGCCGAAAAATAATCATGGCCCACCCAGCCGAAACTGACCAGCGCGAGAGCGGCCGCCATCTGAACCATCCAGCCCGCTGGCTGAAAAGGTTTCGATGGAGCCACTCTTTTGTGCAGCGCATCAGTCAACTCCTGCTCAAGCCGCGCTGTGCGCAGATTTGCGGGTGCGCGGTCCAGCGCCTCGGCTGCTTCGGCGATCAAGGCTTTCTGCCGGGCCATGGCCTCGAATGTTTCACGTTGCTCTGGATCTTCATCCAGAAGCGCTTCGATGTCTGCCGCTTCTTCCGGTCCAAGTTGGCCGTCAAGATAGGCATGCAGTGACGTGTTATCCTTGCCCATTATTTGTGTTCTCCTAACCGGATGACCTTGGGGTCAGCTTCTTTTTTTTGATCCAGAATTTTGCGAAGTGCTGCCCTGCCGCGACCAAGGCGGCTGTAAAGCGTGCCCATCGGGATATCGAGGACCGAGGCCGCCTCCGCATAGCTCATGTCCTCAAGTGCGACCAAGATGATGGGACGCCGTTGCGCTTCGGGCAACTGACCGAGGGCGTCGAGAACCTGATTGAGTTCCACGCGCACCGTCGGATCGGTGTGATCGACAGGCTCTGGCAGATCAGGCTTGGCCGCGTCCCGAACCTTGGTCTTGCGGATCGCGCTGATATGCGTGTTATGCATGATGCGGAACAACCAGACACGCAGGTTGCTTTCCGGATCCCAGCTGTCGGCCGCCGCAATGGCCTTGACCAGCGTTTCCTGCACAAGATCCTCGGCCGCATCGCGATTTCGCGTCAAAACCAGCGCGTATCGCCGCAGGGCGCTCACGTAATCCTGCATCTTGTCGCTCAGTTCCGCGATGACAGCCATGGTTGCTCCTTTCCTCTTTGGCCAAACAAACGCGCCCGCCGGGAAATTCATCCCTGAGATAAGTACATTTCTCGGCCATGTCGGTTTTCGTGGATGAATGTCAGACCTCCCGCGTTTTTCAGAAAACATCGGGAGGCGAGAGCAATGACGATCAACCACGCAGACCCAAACTCTCATGGCGGGTCCGGTCGGGCCACGGCGGGTGCGTTGATCCCTGTTCCGCGTGACGCGCTTTCGGATTTGGACGGCCCCGGTGGCCTCAGGCGCTTTCTTTCATTCCGCCCACGTCTTTCCCTGCGCATGCTGCGCAACGGAGCGGTCTTACTGGTGCTCTTAGCCACGCTCAACTGGACCGTGGGTGCGCTGATGGTGCACCGCATTGACAACGATCTCACCTTTTCGCCCCCCGCCCATCTGACAGGCGGCAGCAGAGCCGTATCGATGGCAGCCGCCCTGATCGACCGTGAGGTCAACGAAAATGCCTGGACACCGAATGATCCGTGGTTCGCGCCCAGCACGTTCTTGGACAATATGCCCAGTTACCAGACGGGCGTGATGCGGGCCGTCGCACGGTTCAGCTTTGAACTTTTGGACGGCATCGCGCGCACACGCGGATCATCCAGCAACGATCCCGACCTTGAGCGGGCGGCGGGATTTCTTCAGTTCCCGCCGGATTTCTGGATATTCAACTTCGAGAAATCGTTGCTGCCCATGGTGCCAAGCGAAGATCAGTACCGGTCCGGCCTGAACTTCCTGACGCGCTACAACCAACGTCTGGCCAATGGCAACGCCATATTCGAGCGGCGCGCAGATGCCTTCGGACGCACGATCCAGCAGGTCTCGCTCGACCTCGGGGCGCAGACCGCAGCGATCGAGCGTACCCGTCAGGGCGGCTGGTGGATCTTCAACACCTCTGCGGACGATGTATTCTATCAGAACAAGGGGATGCTCTACGCCTACTACATGATCCTCAGCGAGCTCGGGCACGATTTCGAACATCTCATCCGTGAGCGTGGCCTGACCCTTGTCTGGACACGCGCGTTGCAAAACCTGGAACGCGCAACCCAGTTGCGGCCGACGGTTGTCCTGAACGGCAACAGCGACAGGAGCATCTTCGCCAATCACCTCATGTTGCAAGGGTTTTATCTGAAAAGAGCGATCCTGCAATTGGAAGAAGCCGTCAGCGTGCTGGCGGTCTGATCCCGAAACCTTGGACCAACACATAGAAGGAGACCACGATGCTGTTTGGAAAACACAGACGCGCGAATGGCTTTGAAAATGGGCGTGCACGGGGTGGCGTTTGGCGTCGTCTAAGCCGGGAGATTCAATATCTTGCACATGAGTGGCGCGAAGATCGGGACACGCTTGCGATCAAACGCGCGCTGTCAAAGCTGTCGGATCGGCGGCTACATCTGATCGGCCTGCGCCGCCGCACGCTGGAACAAGATATCCGGCGGATGATGTGGGATATCCAAGCCGGTCGGACCATCGAAGCCGAAGTCCTGCAAATCCTGGATGAGGCAGACCGGCGCGACACCTCGGCAGACGTTCTCATGCTGCCAAAACCGGGCAGTAAAACGCGCCCCGGTGCGGTCATCCAATTTGATGCAGCGCGATCATAACGTCACGGTGCCGCGGGTCCTGAACGCAGCGGAAGGCTGTCGTCCAGGCCCGTCCAGCTTTGGGGGCGGAACATCCCGCAGCCGATACAATCAGTGTTGGGGGTCACGTCATGGCTACGTGACCCCCAGTCGGACGGCATCCCGGTCTGACCGCAAACCTGGCGTTGATATATGCGCTTCAAACCTGCGCGCGTCTTCACGCAAGATCGTCAAGGACGGCAAGGAACCCCTATGAAGTCATCGACGTCGGTCCACGTATCAAACACGCTCCCGCGCCCTCGGTACGCTCACGAGAGCCAGCATGTGGTTGGGGCCGCGACCGACGAAGGTGCATCGCCCCCGCAGCGCATGCAGATCAGTGCCGTCTGTTACGGGGTGGCGTTGGTCATCATGATCGGCTGGCTACTTTGGATCGGCCAACCGGTGCTTTTGCCGGTCATCGCCGCCTTGATCTCTGTTTATATCCTCTCAACCACAGCAACCAACATGGAGCGGTTTCCGCTCCTTCGGCGGTTTCCACTTTGGGCGCGCCATACCCTCGTTTTGATTGCATTTGCAGGCGGCCTCGCCCTGCTGTTCGCGCTGGTCACAAACAACATCGCTCAGGTTATGACCGCCCTTGTGCGATATGAGGCCAATCTGGACGCGCTCGTCACCCGGTCAGCCGGTCTTCTGGGCATCCAGGACGAACCGACATGGTCAAATCTCAGGCGCATGACCTTTGACGAGATCGACATCAGATCCTGGATCGCGCCAGCGCTCGTCTCCCTTCAGGGCCTTGGAAAATTCCTGTTTCTCGTGATCCTCTTCGCGACATTCTTCATGGCTGAGAGAGGCAGTCTTGCCAAAAAGCTGCTTCTGGCGTTCGGCAATGACGGCTCCGGCGAAAAGGCCCTGGAACTGCTGCGGCGTATCAATGACCGCATCGGGGGGTATCTGTCCGTCAAAACAGCCGCGAACATCATACTTGGCGCAATCTCCTACGCTATCATGCTGGCCTTGGGGATCGAGTTTGCATTGTTCTGGGCGGTGTTGATCGCGTTCCTGAACTATGTCCCCTATCTCGGCTCGCTCATCGGTGTGATCTTTCCCGTCCTGCTAAGCCTCGCGCAGTTCGGTACGCTCTCAATGGCCGGTTTGGTGTTTGTTTCACTAACAGCAGCGCAGATGTTCGTGGGCGGCTATCTTGAACCGCGCATGATGGGGCGGGCATTCAACCTCAGTCCCTTCATGATCCTGCTTGCGCTTCTGTTCTGGAGCACACTGTGGGGGCTTCCCGGTGCCGTTCTGGCGGTCCCCATGACGACAAGCCTCGTGCTTGTGCTCGCGGAAATCAGGTCGACTCGGCCTTTGGCCATCATGTTGTCGAGCAGTGGCAAGGTGTAGATTTTGCTGGCTCACATCAGTGGCAGTTCAGCTGACATTGGCTACAAATTGCCCCACACTCGGTTCAGTCGAGGTTGAGGTCACCGGCTGCTTCGACGGTGTTCGTGTCGCCGCGAACAAATACTGTGAGCCTTCATCCGTAAGCGCAGCCACTTTGGTTCATTTGTACTCTCACCCGACCTCTATGTTCCGACGACATGCCGGTTGGGTCATTGCTACACTTGGCAGATAACCACTCAAATTGTAGGCTTTCACGGCACGCACCATGTGATCATCTACGGCCTGCAAAACTTAGCAGATTTTCCAGCAATAAAAGTCCGCCAGATCTGCGGGCCCCATCTTGTAATCCAGAGTAAATCCATCAACTGATAATATGGTGGCAGACATGAAGGCACTATGCCTTCGTCTGTCGGCTGCCGTCCCGAGTGTTCCAAAAGCCCAGGCTTCTTGGGATCGACGAACGCATGGCAGCCTTGGTGGACTACTCGTGATCGCAGTTATCGAAGACTACATTTTTTACGAGATTGCAGCACTCCTTGTTTTGGCGGCAGGGGTTGGCTTTCTCGGACTTCTTCTAAGACAGCCCCTCATCGTGAGCTTTATCGCGGTGGGGATACTGGCCGGTCCGTCGATTCTGGATATTGCGCGGTCGGATGAGCAGATTGATCTGCTCGCCGAGTTGGGCATAGCTGTGCTCCTCTTCCTTGTCGGCCTCAAGCTTGATTTCAACCTCGTGCGGTCGCTCGGCCCGGTGGCGCTTGTCACCGGGCTAGGTCAGGTTGTGTTTACCACTGTCTTCGGGTTCCTGATTGCGCTCGCGCTCGGCCTTGATGCTGTAACGGCGATCTACGTGGCCATTGCGCTGACATTTTCCTCAACGATCATCATCGTGAAGCTTCTGTCGGACAAGCGCGAGATCGACGCGCTTCACGGGCGTATCGCGCTAGGGTTTCTCATCGTTCAGGATATCGTTGTTGTCGTTGCAATGATCGCATTGTCGGCGATCGGTGTGGGAGGTGCGGCCGAGGGTGAAGGTGCGCTCGTGGATGTGTTGCGGGTGCTCGGCTATGGGTTGGCTATGTTGACCTTTGTGGTCGTGTTCATCCGGTATGTCGCAAATCCACTGGTCGAACGTCTGTCTCGCGTGCCGGAATTGCTGGTCTCGTTTGCCATCGGTTGGGCGGCGCTTCTGGCAGCGGTCGGTTACTATCTTGGGTTCGGCAAAGAACTCGGCGGGCTTCTTGCTGGCGTCTCCCTCGCATCGACACCGTTTCGCGAAGCCATCGCGGCGCGGCTGGCGAGCTTGCGTGACTTTCTGCTGCTCTTCTTCTTCATTGCACTTGGCGCGTCCCTCGACCTGTCCGTCTTGGGCGACAGCGTCGGGCCAGCGCTTGTCCTGTCTCTCTTTGTTCTGATTGGCAATCCGCTGATCGTGCTCACGATTATGGGGGCGATGGGGTACCGAAAGCGGACGGGTTTCCTGGCTGGTCTGACCGTCGCACAAATCAGCGAGTTTTCACTGATCTTCATGGCAATGAGTGTCACCATTGGGCATGCCACAGATGAAGCGCTTGGCCTGGTCACTCTTGTTGGTCTCGTCACTATCGCGGCGTCGACATACATGATCACCTATTCCCATCAGCTCTACAGCTTTTTTGAACCCGTCCTCGGCGTTTTCGAACGCCGGCATCCGCAGGCGGAAGACACCGACGCATCCGATACGGCCCGCTCCCACGATGTGGTGCTCTTTGGTCTCGGCCGCTATGGGCTCGGCATCGCCTCGTCTTTGCAGGACAGTGGCAAAAGCATCCTCGGCGTCGACTTCAGCCCAAGAGCGGTGCGTCATGCCCGTGAACAAGGTTTCGACGTCGTTTTTGGAGATGCGACCGATCCTGAATTTCTCGGCCACCTCCCGCTTCAACAGGCCGATTGGCTGGTCATGGCGGTGCCGGAACACGAAACCGGTCTGACCCATGATGATCCGCGCCATGCGCTGTTGAAAGCAGCGCGCGATCTAGGCTTTGGCGGCAAGGTCGCCGTCGCCGCGCATCAGGATGCAACGGCAGAAGCACTGCGGGCGGATTGCGCTGATCTGGTTCTCATGCCCTACCGCGACGCAGCCTTTGCGGCAGCTCGGATGATTGCCGGAGACGCGCGTGTTCCTGAAACCGTCATCGAAGATCCTGAAGGTCAGAAGGAGTTTTTGCCGTGATGTTGCGCGTCACAAATGAACCGAGCCTACCGAGTGCGGGACGTTTCATGACGATCCGCTTCCGGTGGCGATATAAGATAGTTGAAAGCCTCCACTATCCACAATGAAAGACCGACAGGCGGCCCGCCCCTTCAAGCAGACGCTCCGGGGATCAGTTTGAAGCCGACATCAATGAAGCGCGACGTGTCCTCTCCTGCCAGTCGCTTTAGGATCTGGTCCGCTGCTGCTGTGCCGATCTCGCCGCGACGCGATCCGACGGTCGTCAGCGGGATGGGAGCGGCCTGCCCCAGATCGAGGCCGTTGAAGCTTGCCAGAGCGAGCGTATCTGGCACCGCCATTCCCCGCGCAAGTGCTTCGAACTGACCGCCCATCGCCATGTCATCATTGGAGTAGTAGATGAGGCGCGGCGCGCCCATGCTTAGCATTTCTGCAGTCAACTGCCGTCCCAACGTGACTGAAGAGGTGCCTCCTGCTTCCAGCACCTGGTCGAACTCAAAACCTGCCTCCTGGAGAGCGGATCGAAAACCTGCGCGTCTGGCCGCGGCCCTTCTGTCGCGTGTCAGGTCATGGCCAATATACCCAAAGCTCGTGTAGCCACGCCCAAGCAGGTAATAGGCGATCGATTTGCCCGCCTGAACTTGTGAGATACCCACCGCCATGTCCACGGGATCGGTGTCGATCTCCATGATTTCCACAACGGGGCAAGGCGCCCGCGTCAATAGTATTCGGGCCCGTTGCGACAGGTTGGCGGTGGCGATTACGATCCCGGCTGGCTGCCATTCAAGCAGGCTCGCGATCAGCCGCGTCTCGCGCTCCGCATCATAGTTCGAGATGCCAAGGATCGGGTGATAGCCTGATGCATCAAGCCGTTCTTCCAACCCGTAAAGCACATCTGGAAACACGATGTTCGACAGTGATGGCAGGATCACGGCGATCTGGTTCGACGTTCGTCCACCAAATGATCCGGCAAGTCGATTGCGGACATAGCCCGTTTGTTCGAGCGCCTTTTCAACGCGCTGCACCGTTTCAGGAGAAACGTTGGCCGCGCCACGCACGACCCGCGACACAGTGATTTCGCTCACCTGCGCGAGCTGTGCGACTTCGGCCAATCTAACTTTTGATGACGCGCTCATCTTTCATTTTCCGCAAGGCTACCCATATGGGAATGATAACGACGATCATGTTTTCAGAATAGAGCAAAAATGTATGGCTTTTCGGTATGACAGCGCTGTCATCTCCGTAGAGGACATGGCTAAGGGAGGAGCGCTATGCGCGTTGCCATCACGGGTTCGGCCGGCTTTCTGGGTGGTTTGCTGGTCGAGCGTTTTGCATCTGCCGGTGAGGTCAGTGTCGACGGTCAGTTTCGCCCGGTCGACGAAATCCTGGCCTGTGATGTTGTCGAAGCGCCGCTGGCGAGGCTGGCCGCGCAACACCCCGTCGTGCGCCCGATACTGGGCGAGATCGGACAACGGGACGTTTTGGCGGAAGTCGTGAGTGCCAAACCAGATCTGATCGTGCATTTGGCAGCCGTCGTGTCGAGCGCAGCGGAGGAGGACCTCGGTCTTGGCCTGCGAGTGAATGTTGACGCGACTATGGCGCTGATCCAGTCACTTGAAGCGCATCCAATCCCGCCAGTCTTCATCTTTGCATCGTCCGTGGCGGTCTTTGCCTGCGATAGCAACGAGGTCATTCACGAGACCCAACAACCAGCCCCTCGCAGCAGCTATGGCGCCCAGAAACTAATAGGTGAAATCCTGGTTCGAGATGCAAGCCGCCGTGGGATCATTCGAGGTCGCAGTTTGCGGGTGCCGACAATTTCCGTGCGCCCAGGTCGGCCAAATCGCGCAGCGTCTTCGTTTGCCAGTGGTATCATTCGCGAGCCCATGACTGGCGAAGCGGCGGATCTGCCGGTTGGGCGGGATGTGCGCCTGCATCTGGCCTCGCCCGCGCAGGCGATTGACAATGTTCTTCATGCCATCGGCTTGCAGCAGGGCGCATTGGACGGTGAGACGACCATCACATTGCCGGGCCTGTCCGTTTCGGTCGATAACATGCTCAAAACGCTGCGCGCTGAAGAAGGTGATGTGGTTGCAGACCGTGTCCGGCACGTTCCGGATGCTGCAATAGAAGCCATCGTGAAAACGTGGCCCGGCGGGATAGAGACCCCGCGCGCAGAAAGACTTGGCTTTGCAAAGGATCACTCATTTCGCGACCTGCTGGATCAGTTTCGGCAGACGCTTTCGACGCCGGTTTGACCGGCATTCACGACCAAGGGAGGACGACCATGAGACTGAAGTTACTCGCCGCTGTCGCGGCTACTATGATCGCGGGAACCGCGCACGCGAACCAAATCACCATCGGCCATACGGTATCGGCTGACAGCCACTACGGCGTTGGCGCACAGGCCTTTTTGGATACGCTTTCGGAGCTGTCGGGTGGGGAATGGTCAGGAAAGCAGGCACCGGCCGGTCAACTTGGCGGTGAGCGCGACATGATCGAAGGGCTTCAGATCGGCTCGGTCGACATGGTGATCACATCCACCGGCCCCTTGGGCAATTTCGTGCCAGAGGTCTATGCGCTGGACCTGCCGTTTCTGTTCCGCGACTACGATCATGCCCGCGCCGTCTTGGATGGAGAGATCGGTCAGGAACTGCTGGAGAAAATGCGTGACGCTGACCTTGTGGGCCTCGCATGGAGCGAGAATGGCTTTCGCCACGTCACAAACTCGCAGCGCCCAGTAACCTCACCTGATGACCTCGCCGGACTTAAACTGCGGACGATGGAAAACCGGGTACACATGGAGGCGTTCCAGAACATGGGCGCCGCGCCAACTCCCATGGCCTTTCCGGAACTCTTTTCCGCCTTGCAACAAGGCGTTGTGGACGGTCAGGAAAACCCGGTGGTTGTGATCACCACCTCGAATTTCTGGGAAGTGCAGAACTATGTCTCGCTGACAGGTCATGTCTATTCCCCAGCCATCTTGCTTGTATCGCCCATTCTTTGGGACGGGCTGAGCGAGGAAGAGCAAGGCTGGTTCCGCGAAGCCAGTAAAGCGTCCGTCGCCGCGACAAGGGCTGAGGTTTTGCGGCTGGAAGAAGAAGGCGTCGAACTGATGCGTGAGCGCGGTATGGAAGTCATCACTGACATCGACAAGGCGCCGTTCCAGGAATTGGCCGAAGCTGCTTACGCGGTCTTCACCGCGCAACACGGAACTGAAATGGTTGAGCGCATTCAGGCGTTCGAATGAGACAATGCGGCGGATTCTATGGGATCCGCCGCATTGCTTTTGAACGGGCGAAGCCCCCGAAGGACATTGCAGAATGCAGCATTTCTTGACGTTTGAGCGCTGGAGCACTGGGCTCGCGCTGACACTTGCCATCGCGTTTCTGATCATCGCGGCCAGTCTTGCCATGTGGCAGGTGACGACCCGGTTCGTGATCGGTGTGCCATCAACTTGGTCGGAGGTCATCACCAGATCGGCCATGATATGGTCAGTCTTTCTGGGTGTGGCAGCCACCTATCGGCACGGGTCGATGATCGCGATGGAAATTGTGCAGCGGGCGCTACCGGGCAGGCTCGGTCTCTGGCTCTACCTTGGAGCGAATGGCTTGTCCGTCACGTTCTTCGCGATCCTCTTCTGGCAGGGGTGGGGCATGACCGAACGGGTTGCACGACAGACGCTGGCCGCGCTCGAAGTTTCGATTGCCTGGGTTTACGCCGCACTTCCGGTGGGTGCGGTTTTCGCAATCATCGCAATTCTTGGCTGCTCGCTGCGCGCTTGGTCTGCGGGATCGAGCACAGCCGCCGTTGAACCCATACCGGACTACGAGGTATCGAAATGAACGGGGCCATTGCCGTTTCGCTTGCGATCTTTTTTCTGATCGGCGTCCCTATCGCCGTCGCCATTGGGCTTGCCGCAATTGTCGGGATTTCCGCACAAGAACGTTTGCCACTGCTGTTGGTGGCACAGCGCATGTTTGCCGGTATCGACAGTTTTCCCCTGATGGCGATCCCACTTTTCATCCTTGCTGGCAACCTGATGAGCGCAGGGGGTATTTCCCGCCGATTGGTCGATTTGGCCAAGGCGCTTGTGGGCGGCATACAGGGGGGACTGGCCTGTTCATGTGTTCTGACATGTATGATGTTCGCGTCGGTCTCTGGCTCTTCCGTGGCCACGACCTTTGCCATTGGTGCGATCCTTATCCCGGCGATGGCACGGCACGGATATCCCAAGCCACTCGCCGCCTCGATTCAGGCCAGTTCGGCCGAATTGGGTGTGCTTATCCCACCTTCGATTCCGCTGATCCTGTATGGGGTATCCACCAATACATCGATCGAGCAGCTCTTTATTGCGGGTATTGGGCCGGGGCTTTTGGTGGCGGCGGCACTGATGGTGACAGTGATTGTTATCTGTCGCATGCGAGGGCTTGGCCTTGAGGATGGCAAAGATCGCCCATCTCTGCGGGCTGCACTCTTTGCGGCTTTGCCCGCACTTCTGGTCCCCTTTGTCATCATTGGCGGGATTTATTCCGGGGTCTTTACCCCGACCGAGGCCAGCGCAGCCGCCGTTGCCGCAGCTATCCTGGTCAGCGTGGTTTTCTATCGTGAACTGCCGCTGCGCGCGCTGCCCAGCATTCTTAAGCGTACTGTCGTGTCTTCGACGGCCATTATGCTGATCATCTCGGCGGCAGCTCTGTTTTCGTTCCTCATCACCCGTTCCGGGTTGCCGAATGATATTGCGGCATGGTTCAGCGCCGTTTTCGAAAGCCGTTTCGCATTTCTTCTTGTGGTCAATCTTCTGTTGCTGCTGGTCGGAATGTTCATCGAAACGTCGGCTGCAATCCTCGTGCTCGCACCGATCCTTGCACCGATCGCCATCGCCTATGGCGTAGATCCCGTGCATTTCGGACTGATTGTTGTAGTTAACCTGGCTCTTGGAATGATCACGCCACCGCTTGGTGTGAACCTGTTTGCGGCCTGCTCTGTGGCCGGCATACCGGTCGAGCGTATCATTCCGCAGTTGGTCTGGTTCGTTCTTGTTGTCTTTGGATGCCTGATGCTGATCACGTATGTGCCGATGATCACATTGGGGCCAGTTGAGCTGTTGGTGGGCAGATAGCATGCGGAGGTGATTGCCATCAGTGGTTCAAGTACGTGTGTGTGCAGGCGATGCCTTGTGTCAGAACGCTTTAATTTTTACGTGCGTTGAAAAGACTGGCGCAAAAAGCAGAAGCGGAGCAAAGCAACTTACTTTTGTAAGAGTGCGGCGCTTCGCCTTTGCTCTTGGATCCGCAGCGAGACCAACTTAAAAAACACGACAACTAGCGCTGAAAACCGCAGATTTACCCAAAGCTGCCATTGATTTGGCAGTGTCGTGGGGCTGAACCTGGTGTCAAAGGTGATCAAATTTCGCACCAATTTCCGTGCGACGCTCAAATTTTCAGCGCTTTCCCGCAACACGGGTAAGACCTCGATCTCAACAATTGATTTAGACAGGCCCACTTGCTCCACTTAGTTTGCAGGATGTCTAGGGTTCCGTTTGCATTTGCAAAGTCTGGTCCGAGAGATATCGCCCGGCGGCACATCCGTTGGGTACACGGCGGGGCAAAATCCCGGGAGGCTACTGCGCTGGTTTGACCCGCGCTCCGCATCTGCCCTCCACGCGGTCAATCCACAACCTGGAACTGAAGGGGATTGACGATGAAAAAACTCGCAACAACAACGGCTTTGGCACTTGGCCTTGCAACGGGCGCGTTCGCACAAGAAAAGACCGACTTTAAAGTGGCTTGGTCGATCTATGTCGGATGGATGCCGTGGGGATACCTCGAAGACAGTGGCATCATGGACAAATGGGCCGACAAGTACGGCATTGATGTCGAAATCGTGCAGATCAACGACTACGTCGAATCCATCAACCAATACACAGCCGGTCAGTTTGACGGTGTATCCGCCACGAACATGGACACCCTGTCGATCCCGGCGGGCGGCGGTGTGGACACAACGGCGTTGATCGTCGGCGACTACTCCAACGGCAATGACGCGCTGATCGTCAAGGGCGATGGCAACATCGCCGATCTGGCGGGTAAACCGGTCAACTTGGTTGAGCTTTCGGTCTCTCACTACCTTTTGGCACGTGCGCTGGATTCAGTAGGTTTGGCTGAACGAGATCTGGGGGGCGTGATCAACACCTCTGACGCAGACATGATTGCAGCCTATGCGACGGACGAGGTTGAGGCGGTGGTCACTTGGAACCCGCTGGTGTCAACGATCATGGAAGGCCCGGACGCCAAAAAGCTGTTCGACAGCTCGGATATCGAGGGCGAGATCATCGACCTGATGGTTGTGAACACCGAAACACTGGCCGCCAACCCGAATTTCGGCAAGGCGATGGCGGGCGCATGGTACGAAGTGATGTCTCTGATGGCGGCGGGCGATGTCGAAGTTCTAACCGCCATGGCTGAAGCCTCGGGTACGGATCTTGACGGGTACAAAGCACAATTGGCCTCGACCGAGATGTTCTTTGACCCCGCTGCCGCCGTCGCCTTTACCTCAAGCGACGAGTTGCCCAAGACCATGGTCAGCGTGGCAGAGTTCCTGTTCGACAAGGGGATCCTGGGTGAAGGCGCACCATCGGCGGACTTTATCGGCGTGGAATATCCGGGGGGTGCGACGACCGGCGATGCGGGCAATGTGAAGTTCCGCTTTGATACGACGTTCATGCAAATGGCTGCCGACGGCAAGCTGTAAGCCCAAAAGGTGGGCCGCGATGGGCGACTGTCGCGGCCAGATGTCATGCGTCTGATCAACCGAAAACCTGGCCGTCCCCTGGCGCTGTTTCTGGCGTTGCTGCCTTTCGTTGTGGTGTTTGTGGCTTATGCCATCGGCTCGGACATCCGATTGGCGGAAAATCCGTCGGACAAATTGCTACCTGCGCCTTCGACGATTTGGGACACGGCTGCGCGGTTGATCACCGAGCCTGACCTTCGGTCAGGGCGCATCCTGTTCTGGCATGACACCACAGCCAGCCTGGGGCGGCTGGCAATGGGCATCGGCATCTCGGCCTTGCTGGGGCTGGTCTTTGGTTTGCTCATTGGTCTTTTGCCGATCATGCGCAGCTTTCTGGCGCAGTTTGTCGCCGTTCTTTCGATGATCCCGCCGCTGGCGTTGCTGCCCATATTGTTTATCGTTTTTGGCCTGGGGGAGTTGTCCAAGGTTGTTTTGATTGTGGTTGGCACATTGCCTTTCATTATCCGTGATCTCAGCCAGCGGGTGCTGGAAATCCCCCAAGAGCTTCTGATCAAGGCGCAGACACTGGGCGCGTCAACCTGGGTCATCACCCTGCGCGTTGCGATACCACAGGTCTTGCCGCGGCTGATCCAGGCCGTGCGCCTGTCGCTGGGCCCCGCGTGGCTGTTCCTGATTGCAGCAGAGGCGATTGCCTCGGATCTGGGGCTGGGCTACCGCATCTTCCTTGTGCGTCGCTTCCTCGCCATGGACGTGATCCTGACCTATGTGATCTGGATCACCATCCTTGCCTTTCTGATGGATTGGGCCCTGCGCACCCTGTCGCGCCGTCTCTTCCCTTGGGCGGAGGATGGGTTATGAGCTTTGTCACGGTCACAAACATCTTTCAGAGCTACGATGGCCGCCCGATCCTTGAACGGGTGAATGTCAGCGTGGACGAAAGCCAGTTCATCTCGATCGTCGGTGCTTCGGGCTGTGGCAAATCAACTTTTCTGCGCCTGCTGCTTGCGCAAGAACAACCGACCCGCGGAGACGTGCAAATCGCAGGTGCCCCTCCGGCACGGGAACCGGGGCTCGACCGGGGTGTCGTGTTCCAGAAATACTCGGTCTTTCCCCATATGACCGTGCGCCAGAACATTGTGGCAGGCGAAAGCCTGCGGCGGGGATGGGGCACCTTTTGGGGCGCAGAGGCCAAAGACGCCCGCAAACGGGCCGATGCGACCCTTGCGCGCATCGGGCTGGACCACGTGGCGGACCAATATCCGGCAACGCTGTCTGGTGGGATGCAGCAACGGCTGGCCATTGGTCAGGCACTTGTTGCAAAACCGCGTGTCCTGCTGCTCGATGAGCCCTTTGGCGCGCTCGACCCCGGCACACGACTGGCGATGCACGATTTCCTGATGGAGTTGCGGGCCGAGACCGGCATGACCGTCTTTATGGTTACGCACGACCTCGAAGAGGCGTTCAAGCTGGGCGATCGCGTGCTGGTTTTCGACAAACCGCGCTGGGACCCACATGACCCGTCACTCTACGGGGCAACGATCACATACGACTTTGACGCCCGCGATGGCGGCATCCCTTTCCAAAGGCTAAAGGAAGACACTCATGTTCTGCACGAAACACGATCGTAGCCGATCCCATCACCCGATGGATCACCGCCACAGCGAAGAACGCCACCACCATCCCGACCTGACCAAGCTGCTGGGCTGGAAAGCCATGCACGCCGAAAAAGACATTCCCGGAAGCCGTTGGGAAGAAGAGCGCAAATGGGCCCTGCGCATGGGCCTGACCGGCGCAGACAGCATCGAGGACAAGTCCATTCCCACATTCGCCCGTGGGGAACTGCCCCATTACGCGGGCATCAACACGTTCCTGAAGGCGCCCTATGCCGAGGACGTGACCGAGGTGGGCGATTATGATGCGACGGTGCTTGGGATCCCTTTTGACGGTGGCACAACCTACCGGGCAGGCACACGCTTTGGTCCGCAAGGCGTGCGCAAGATCTCGGCGCTCTATACGCCGTATAACTATGAAATGGGTGTGGACCTGCGCGAACAGATGACCCTGTGTGACGCGGGCGACGTGTTTACCATCCCTGCAAATATCGAAAAGACATTCGACCAGATCAGCCGTGCAGTCAGCCACGTGGCCTCGTCTGGCTCATTGCCCATCATGATCGGTGGCGATCACTCCATCGGCTTTCCGTGTGTGCGTGGCATCGCCGAATGCACGTCCAAGAAAATCGGCATCGTCCACTTTGACCGCCACGCCGACATACAGGAAAAAGATCTGGACGAACGGATGCACACCACCCCGTGGTTCCATTCAACCAACCTGCCCAATGTGCCAGCCAAGAACCTTGTCCAGGTCGGCATCGGCGGCTGGCAGGTCCCCCGCGAAGCCGTCGCTGTTGCGCGCGAGCGCGAGACCAACATCATCACGATGTCCGATATGGAAAAGATGGGCGTCGACAAAACCGCCGAAATGGCGCTGGAAATGGCGTGGGACGGGGTCGATATGGTCTATATGTCCTTTGACATCGACAGTATCGACTGCGGCTTTGTTCCAGGCACAGGCTGGCCCGAACCGGGCGGCTTCCTACCGCGCGAGGCGCTTGCTCTGGCCTCGAAAGTTGCGGCCGAAGGTATCTGCGGCATGGAGCTGGTCGAGGTTGCGCCGCCCTATGACCAGTCCGAAATCACAGCCCTCATGGGGACGCGCGTGATCGTGGATGTGCTCGGCAGCCTCGTGGCCTCGGGCAATCTGGGCAAGCACAAACGGCACATCGACAAGCCCGTCACCATCCCCCACGGCGATTTTGAAGGAAAGCGGTGGTCCAATGCCACATGATATCGTGAACGGCCACATCGGCCACAACCACAGCCACGGCGATCACCTGCACAGCCACTTGCCGGATGCAGACAAAGCCGAAGAGTTACTTGTCCTGACCACTCAATTCATCGACGGTTTTGTCGCCGCCAAAGACAAGATGTCGTACCTGCGGCTCATGGGTGTGCCCCTGGAAATCGATGCCCCGGATGGGGGACCAAAGATGAAGTTGGTCGATGTGCAACTCACAACCGAATGGCAGGTGGGCACAGCGTCGCCGTCATTCGGGTCGCAAGAGCTGTCATATCTGCCCTATCCCGGCGACATGGTAACCGAGCGCACCAACATGGGCTTTGTGTATGTCTCACTCAAAGCCAAGCAGGTGAATGATCTGAGAGATGTCTTGCAGAAACACCCAGCGGCAAGGGATGTGACGTGAAACGCCTTTTCCTGATCATGATGACGGCGCTGATGGCGTCTCAGGCACATGCGCATCACGAGGTGGCGATGACCACCTCCATGATGCCGTTGATCGTGGCAACGGCCCCCGTTCTGATCTTGGCAGCGGCGAGATGGCGACGGTGGAGACGGAGGCACAAAAGGTGACCCCGGCTTGAGTACGCATGCGCTCGCGGTTTTGCTGATAGACAGGTTGGGGCGATTTTATCCCAGTATTGTGGCTACTGCGGTCATAAAACGTATGAGCGCAGCTTTCATTTCTCAAAGCAGTCGTACCGTGCGGGTTCCGAAGACCATCGTACGGCAGCAATGCTGGCTCCAAACGCGACACCTTGACCGGTAGGAGAAAGGCAGGTTTCACGACGCAAAGATCAAAGTCATCCGACGTTCAACTCTGAGGGTGGGTATTCAGAACTTTATGTCCCGTTCTGCGGCCACGCGATGCTGGAAGAAATGTCCGGTTCAAACATCCGCGCAGAAGACCCTTTGAAAGCGCGTATCACAGGCCAGCAGCCGGACGAATACGCCGACGCCTTCCATGCGTCAGTTGTCACGCGGCTTGACGAAGAGTTGCGTGCGAACGGAGTTCTATAATTTCGGTGCAGGAAAGAGGAGTTCATCGGTATCCGCGTCTCGCGTCACCGCAAACGCGCTCGGTCCAAGCTCAACGAAATAGCTGTGCAACTCTTTGATAAAGGCCGTCACCGCTGCAGGCTTTTGAGCACCGTAAGGGTCAGCCGCGAACAAGGTTGGCTGGCGCACAAGGTTGGGGTTATCAGGAATGGTCTCAGGCGTTGGCCGGATATTGAGGATCGACACGCCAAGCCCATTTGAGACTGCCGATCGGACCGTCTCATAGGAATGGGTCCGCAACCCAATCCTGGGACGGCTGGAAACGCTATCGAATAGCCCCAAAAGGTAGACCCCGGTTTCCGGCAGGTCGAGCAGGATCAGCGGATGGTCAACGAGTGACTTCAAGGACACCACGTCTAGCTTGGCAAGCGCGCTGTCGCGATGGACCAAGGCGTGGGTCGGAAACCTGCAGATCGGGATCGTGTTGCTGCCAAATTCCTGACCGATGTCATAGGTCACGACCACATCCACCTCACCTGCGGACAACCAGGCGCGCAGCTGGGTTTGATTTCCCTCCAGAAGAGTTATCTCGCAATCGCCATAGCTGTCGCGGAAGCGGCGCAGCACAGGCGGGATCAGCAATGCACCAAACGGCAGGAAACACCCGATCCGGAGGGAGGTGCCCGCCGCGCCCGAGAATTGCTCCAACGATCGTGTGAACTCTTCACCGGACGCCAGAAAGTGGTTGGCAGAAATCAGGAAGACACGGCCTGCGGGCGTGAGGGAAATCCCGTGGCGCTTGCGCCGCGTAAATAGCTGCGTGCCGGTGGCGTCCTCAGCGGCGTCAATCGCAGCCAGAACAGAAGACTGCGAAATCGCCAAAACCTTGCACGCTGCTGCGATGCTGTCTTGGCGCGCAACCTCCCTAAGTTACTGAACTTGTTTGTAAGTGAGCCTCATGCTCGCTTTTACATTTTCTGACGCTGCGAAGTCAAAATATACATTTTATCGCAACGTAAAAATGCGGTTTAAGAGCGGACCAATGAGTACCGAAAGGGGTCAAGCGCAATGATCACGTTCCGAGATGCAACCGAACAAGATGCACCAGCGATTTGCGCGCTGAATGATGCGGTTGTCGAGGTGACCTCGCCCATGGATACCGACCGGTTCAAGCATCTTTTGGGCCTGAGCAACCCCTGCATCGCCGCAGAGAAGGACGGGCAGGTAATCGGCTTCGTCCTCGCCATGCAGATCGGCGCAGGCTACGCGAACGATAATTTCAACTGGTTCGCTGCACGTCTGAACAGTTTCGTCTACATCGACCGCGTCGTGATCGGAGCTGCAGGTCAACGACAGGGCCTCGGCGTGAAACTCTATGAAGCCGTCGCCGAAGCTGCCCGTGCCCAAGGGCATCTGGTCATGTGCGCAGAGATGGATTTGGATCCGCCGAATGAGCAGTCCCTGGCATTCCATGCGAAATCAGGTTTTGTCCCCCTTGGCACGCGGACATATGACACAGGCAAGGTCGTCTCGATGCAGATCAAAGGCCTGTAAAGGGCCAGCTCAAAGCATCTATAGCCGCATCCAGAGACCAGTCTTTCGCAGAGCGGCGCGCATCAGAACAGGATGCCGATAGTATCGCGGAGCTGATCGACGCGGCATATGCGCGGTCGGAGCCCATTCTTGGGCGAACACCATTGCCGATGCTCGCAGACTATCGCAGTGCGCTAACTGAAGATCTCTTTGACATATTGGAAAGCGAGGGAACTTTGGCGGCGTTGTCGTCGGCTGCGCCTGCGGGCCGCACCACCTCTGTCCAATAGCATTGCCTCGCCCCCTCCCGCGTTTACCACGTAGCAGATCAGCAGGAACAGGCGGCTTCGCTGTCTGAACCTGCAAATCAGCCCTGATTTTCCGTAAATGAAGTCAGATCAATGCAACAGCCTTCAGGAGTAAAACGAGATGCTAGGTCAACGTCGTGGCGGAAAAGCCAAACATCTCAGGAGTTTACATGTTGTGGAGCGGCACATAGTTTTTCCTTTTTGGGGATTTTGGACTATTGATTTTAAAAGGAAATCTCTTAACGCTGCGCAGCAAACTTACCTTTTGTGGCTCAAAGGCTTTCCATTCCAGGCGCCGGCCCGGTTTTGGGACTATGCTCTTACTCCGCTCTTTGATTGTCCTCAGCGGCGCAGATCACATCCAAAGTGGTGAGAACGTCTGCCAACTCTTCCTTAATTCGTTTGAGGCGTTCAGTCGTCATCGCTTCATTGCGGCCTGCCAGTTCCAACACTACGGCAAGCACGGTGTCTGAATGCCGCATCAGTTCGATCAGATGTTCGGCTGTTGGTCCGTATGAAGCAGAGAGCCAGTTCTTCACCGTTCGCTCACTCGCTCCAGTCCACCGCATGGTTGCTTTTGCCGCTTGGCCTGCACCGCCGAGCTCTTGAGACAGCGCCAAACTGATCGCCTGTCGGTATTCTGACGCGGAAACACGCCCTGCGCATTCTCGATGAAACGACTTGCCCTTCTTATGCAACATGTTTCCGCCCCTCTCTCGTTAAGATTGAGAAAGGAATCGCAAAGATCCCGAGCAGATTTGCGAATTTGGATGATGGAGGGCGGCAACATTGAGCTGGTCAGATGCTGATCAAAAGGAGGAAAATCGTCGCAAAGCTGCACAGTATGTCCGCATGTCAACAGAGCATCAGCGTTACTCGACTGAAAACCAGGCAGACGCGATCCGACGATACGCTGATGAGCGCGGGTATGAGATTATCCAGACATATTCTGATGCTGGGAAAAGCGGTTTGCGCATTCAAGGTCGCGCTGGTCTCACTCAACTAATCGAAGACATCGAAGCTGGGCAAACAGCATTCAAGACGGTTCTGGTCTACGATATCAGCCGTTGGGGTCGCTTTCAGGACGCGGATGAAAGCGCATATTATGAGTACATCTGCAAACGGGCAGGAATGTCTGTCGAGTACTGTGCGGAACAGTTCGAAAACGATGGCAGCCCAGTTTCAACGATTGTCAAAGGCGTCAAGCGGGCGATGGCCGGCGAATATAGTCGCGAGCTCTCTCAGAAGGTCTTTGCGGGTCAATGCCGCTTGATTGAACTGGGTTACCGGCAAGGTGGAGCGCCGGGGTTTGGTCTGAGACGGATGCTGATTGATGAAGCTGGCCACAGGAAAGGCATCCTATCCCGCGGTGAGCATAAGAGCATTCAGACCGATCGTGTGACTCTCGTGCCAGGGCCGGACAACGAGATCGCGGTTGTAAATCAGATCTTCGAGGAATTCGTCCAAGATGGCCGATCAGAGGCTGAAATCGCCGCGGATCTTAATGCGCGCGGGATCAGAACCGATTTGGACCGAAGTTGGACGCCAACCGTCGTGCGCCAAATCCTCACTAACGAAAAGTACATCGGCAACAACATCTGGAACCGCAACTCCTTCAAACTGAAGAAACGCCACGTCCGCAATGATCCCAGCAATTGGGTGCGCGCTGTCGGTGCGTTTGAAGCGATTGTGAGTTCAGACCTTTTCGAGGCTGCAGGTGCGATTATCGGTGCCCGGTCTCAACGGATGTCTGATGCGGAAATGCTTGAAGGTCTAAAAGAAACGCTGGAACAACACGGATTTCTCTCCGGCTTCGTGATCGACGAGGCCGCCGGCCTGCCGTCGAGTGGCGCGTATCAAAGCCGGTTTGGCAGCCTCCTGCGGGCCTACAGTCTTGTCGATTTCAAACCGGACCGAGACTATCGCTACATTGAAATCAACAAACGCCTACAAGGTGTACATGCGGATATCGTTCGTGACGTTGTCGCCGGTGTCGACGCGGTCGGTGGACTGGCTGATCGCGATCCAAAAACAGATATCGTCACCATCAATGATGAGTTCACTGTTTCCATCGTTATCACGCGGTGCATGCAGACGGGCGCCGGTGCATTTCGATGGAACATTCGCCTCGATATCGGGCGCTTGCCCGATATGACAATCGTCGTGCGGATGGGAAAGATGAATGAACTGCCACTGGATTACTATTTGCTGCCGACCTTCGACATGAACCAATCCAAGTTGCGCCTGTCAGAGAACAATGGCCTGTCTCTTGACGCATTCCGTTTCGATGACTTGTCACATTTCTTCGCAATGGCGGCACGCGCACCGCTTCTGGAGGTAGCGTGATGAGCGACACCGATCTCAAACAGACGGTACTTGTTCCGATCGACGCGATCACCGTCGTGAATCCAAGGGTTCGCAATCAAAAGGTCTTCAACGAGATCAAGGCCAATATCGCTGAACTCGGGTTAAAGCGGCCGATCACGGTCGCGGTCCGAGAAATCAAGGATGGAAACGAGCCAAACTATGAGTTGGTGTGTGGTCAGGGGCGCATGGAGGCTTTCAAAGCTCTCGGCAAATCCGAGATCCCAGCGATCGTCATCAACGCAAGCAGCGAAGACTGCCTTGTGATGAGCCTCGTCGAAAATGTCGCACGCCGTCAGCACCATTCGCTCGACTTACTGAGAGACATTCGGCGGCTGAAAGAAGAAGGTTATTCGGAACAGAAGATCGCGGCTAAAACACAGCTTTCCGCCAAATACGTGCATGGCGTCATCAAGCTGTTGGAAAGCCATGAACATCGCCTGTTACGCGCGGTCGAAAGTGGAAGGATCCCGGTCAGTGTTGCAGTCGATATCGCCGATGCGGATGACGTCGAAGTACAGTCGGTTCTCAGGCAGGCTTATGAGAAAAAGCTTCTGCGAGGCGGAAGCCTGTTGAGGGCCAAGCGCCTTGTCGAAGCCCGCCAGAAGCACGGGAAAGGGCGAGCATCGTCCGATGGCCGTTCACGCAAGAACCTGTCGGTTGAGAGCCTACTGAAGACCTACGAGAACGATGTCGAAAAGAAGAAGATGCTGTTGCGCAAGGCGCATGCCACGCGCAGTGAAATGCTTTTTCTCACGCAATCGCTCAAAACACTGATGGCAGATGAGAACTTTGTCACGCTTTTGCGTGCCGAAGGATTGGCCAGCCTGCCAAAGACAATTGCCGATCGGCTTTCGCATGCTGAAAGTGCGCCGACATGACCACAAACTCAGTTGCAAAAGAGGTCGTCGCTGCCTTTGAACAGGAACTACTGACGGTTCGCTTTGATCAGATCGCGCCACTTTATGTTGTCACCCCACAAAAGAAGGCGAGCACAAAGTACAAACAGATCGCCGCGTCCGTTCACGAGATCGGTCTTGTTGAACCCATCGTGGTGGTGCCGGACAAACATGAGCCGAACCAATACACATTGCTGGATGGCCACCTGCGCCTGGAGGTGCTGAAAGATCATGGCCATGTCGAGACGCAATGCTTGATTTCGACCGATGATGAAGCCTTCACGTACAACAAGCGGATCAGCCGTCTTGCGACCATTCAGGAGCATAAGATGATCTTGCGGGCGCTGTCCTTGGGCGTCCCCGAGGAGCGCCTGGCCAGTGCGCTGAACGTCAATATCAAAACGATCAAAGAAAAACGGCGCTTGCTCGACGACATCTGCGACGAGGCCGCAGAACTTCTGAAAGACAAACAAGTTGCCCTGACCAGCTTTCAAATTCTCAAGAAGATGAAGCCCATACGTCAGATCGAGGCGGCACAGCTGATGGTCGCCATGAACAAATTCACCATCAACTACGCCCGGTCTCTTTTGGCAGCGACACCAGAAAACCTGCTGTTGTCAGCAGCAACGCCGAAGAAGATCAAAGGGATTTCGCGTGAACAGCTGGACCTGATGGAACGCGAGTCCGCCAACCTGGAACGAGAGGTTCGGCTTGTCGAAGACAGTTACGGCGCGGACCATCTCGATCTGGTTCTGGCGCGCGGCTACATCTCGAAGCTGATGAGCAGCGAGCGAGTGACGCGATACTTGTCTCTGCATCACGAAGAGTTCTTGCCCGCATTTGAGAAAATCACTGAAACGGAGGCTTTCGCGTCCTGATTGCCAACTTCGGCCATAACGATTTGGGGACCCGGACCCATGAAGCGCGGGGACCGCAGGAGAAGCCACACTGTGAGGCGGATCAAGTGCGGTGATGGGAATGGCGGCGAACCCGTCGGGGCCCATCAAGCCGGGCCAGATGCCCGGCACCCCCTTTCGGGGGGATGAAAGAAATAATCAGCAACCTCGAAACGGTAAAGGCTGAACCTGGTTTGAGCCTGTATCGATTACCGTGGCCTTGCTATGCCTTCTACTTTCGCAGCGGGTTGACATGACAGCGACCTCGAAAGCCGAACCCGCCTGGGTGCTCACATAGATGCGCAACCTGGCCAAGTCGATGTTGAACAAGGTCAAATTTCCAAAATCACTTTAATTCGATGAAAGAACCTCCATCGAGCTCGACCAATGCGCTTGCTATCGAAACCGCGGAGGCCTTGCTGGAGACAGCTTTTGCCGTTTTTGAACAGCGACGGATCAGCGGATGAGGCGATTGTCTTGCACAATCGATGACTTCCAGCGATAAACTGACTGTGACAACATGAACGTTCTCCATTCAGCCGCGCTCAAAACGGACTTCTCCGTGACACTTGAGTTGCGCGTTTGAAAGGAACACACATGAAACGCCCAAACCTCCCCCCGATCCAAGGCAAACGCTTCGACTTCGAAACGCTTCAATACAATGCCATCAGCCTGATGAAACAGGCCCATGATGGTCCAACTTTCCTGCGGCACGCAGGGCGCGTGACCCACGTGGTCATGACCGAAGAACTGTTCGACAAGCTTTGGCCAGACCCGCGGCGGGCCTGGAGCGTCTATGAAATGCCACTCCGGATAGAGTAGCTCCTCTTCGAGGTCATAGACAAATCGCTTGCCGAAAGTGAGGAAGACGACATCCGGGAATCTGATGTCGATCCGGGCGCAGGAGATCCGTCACAGCGCCTCGTTCATCACAACCCATGGGTGTTTCGCGATGCCGTAACAAAATGCGAACGTCGCTGAACGGGTGTTATATCAACCGCCCTTAGGTTGAGTCAGTGCGGTTCTCAGGAGTCACCGACATCCTTCAACACATCAAAGATCTAAGCGTCCTCATACGTCAGGTCCGGCTTATGCTGTATACTTGTTATCCACTGTTTCGAGAGTGACATCGCTACTTGGCTCCCGCCGCGATCAGTTCACGTTCATAGATACGCACGTATCCAGCAGCACATTCAATCGTCGACACACTATGCCTATCCAGCCTTCTGGCCACATGTATCGGCGCGTTCCCCTCTCGATGAGCGATCTGGCCAAGAGTCAGATACCGGCTTTCAAAGTTCACAATACTGTCACGCGAGATATAGCCCTTCTGAAAATTGGTATCCCGATTACGCCGTGTTACCTGTTCAAGCAGGCCTGCGTCGCGCAGCTTACGGATCGAGATTATGCTGCTGCGCAGCTAGCGCGCTGCCTCCGCGAGACTCATGTCGCCGACGAACACCATATCGCTTCGTCGGAATGCTATACCTCGATCAATCAAGAGCCCTTGCAGACCGCCGACCTTTGGATCGCGCAAAACCATGCTCAACCGCGCCTCGCTCCAATCCGTGACAATGCGAAACAGCGGAACGCGTTCGAAACGGCAGTATTGCTTGAGCGACAAGATATTAGGGGACGGCTGGGCCTCAGGCAACGACGCTACCTTTTCAGAAAGGCGTCGAGCAGATTATTTATTCACGGGGCGTAAACTAGTACCAAACGTCTGCGCCTCAAGCACACCGGCATCAATCAGTGATTTTATTTGTTGCGCCGAAACATTCAGTTCATCGGCTGTCGAATTGGGGAAAGTCTGTCCGGCGCAAAGGTCAACAAGGTCATTAGTTCGCCGCGCGTGTGGTGGCCGCAAACCGTGGCGCGGGCCTTGGGCAAGGCGGTACCAGCCTGCAAACCGCTCAAATGGCGTCTAGTCGTGTTCGGGATATGCCGACGGGTCTAACAACAAACCGAGCATCACGCTTGATGGCAGAGGCGGTCGCCGACCCAGAGCCGTTCAAGTCGCTTTTGATGAATGTCAGTGCTCCTAAGGCAGAAGCAAGGGTTGCAAGCCGCCTTTGGCCATATCTGGTCGGCAGCGTCTCAGCGTCGACACTCAGCGAGTAGGGTTTAGTGATTTCTGGGGATGTAACGAACTTCGCCCAGAAGCGACGGTGGATATGGTAGACCAGATTGCTGTCGCAAGCGACGTGGGCGCTCACCGGTTCAACGCTTTGTCCATGTATGCGCTGGCGCAAGGTCAGCTTTTTTGAGTGTGGCATGCAGTGTGGCTGCACGCAATCTGCGACAGCCAGGGAAGATCGGTTGACCTGTTTGTCACTGCCGGGCAGGTAAGCGACTGTATCGGCGCACGGAGGGTCTGGTCCGGCTTAGTGGTCTGCTTGACGTCAAATGGCTTCTCGGGGATCGCGGCCATGACGCTGACTGGTTCCAAGAAGCGTTGAAAGACAAAGGGATACGCGCCGGCATCCCGGGTCGCAAGCAACGCAAGAAGACCGTAAAATACGACAAGCACCGCTACAAACGGCGCAACCGGTTCGAAATCATGTTCGGTAAGCCGAAAGACTGGCGGCGTGTCGCAACCCGATATGACAGGTGCCCGAAAGTCTTCTTGTCCGATATCGCAATCTCAGCACCCGTCATTTGCTGGCTAGGAGTCTTGCCCCTAGCCAACCGCCATACTCAAAAACCTTGCATAAAAGTCACCATCATCTAAACCAGCAATAGCAAGAGTGCGAACCTTATTTTAGTATAAACTTAAAGACGGTAAGTAGAGAGGATATCTCTTATGACGACCACTTACACGATCGAGGGCGTTGCAATCTCCGGTGATTTTGATGACGATATTGGAGGCAGCATTACCCCTGCAACATTATCGATCACTTTTGCAGACGAAGTCGCATCGCTTTTATATGCTTTCTCAGGCTTTGACGACTTCCTGCCCGGTATAGAATTTACTTCACCCGCGGCAATTTCCGCGACATTGAACGGCGTCGAGCTTGACGATATTGAAGCGGGTGGCTTTTCCTTCGCAGAAACCCTGCTAGGCCAGTTGGATTGGAGTCAGGGTAGGAGCACTTTGCTGGATTTTTTCTTTGAGAATCCGAGTACTGAACAGTTCGTTGACTATATTTTTGTGATCAGTGGACCAGATATTCCCTTCGGTACAAGCGAAGACGATTTCTTTAGCTTTTTGACCTCTGAGTTTCCACAGCTCGACAACCCAAACCTTACAGACGATCAGTTGGATGACCTTTTTGATGATCTATTTGCCCCTGCGGCCGGAGCATTTGCACAGGGTGTCGAAATTCCGTTGGATATCATATCTTGGGACAGTGTTCTGAACAACGCAGTTCCAATTGACTTAACTGGTACAAGCGGAGATGACGAGCTTGTAGGTGATAGCGCAGCGGACCGTCTGGACGGTCTTGCGGGGGACGACACTCTGAACGGGGGTGATGGGGCTGACACGCTTATCGGAGGCGCGGGCAACGACAGTATCACGGGCGGCACCAGCACTGATGACTTGCGCGATATTGTCTTTGGCGGTGCTGGCGATGACACGATTGACGGCGGCTATGGCAATGACGAGCTGCGCGGAGACGCGGGCAATGACAGCATTGCAGGGGGCTTTGGCGCTGACACAGTTATCGGCGGCGCGGGAGACGATACGCTAACAGGCAGCGCCTTTGGAGACCTGATCTTTGGCAGCGATGGGTTTGATTTCATCAACGGGGGCTTTGGCTCGGACCGGGTGAATGGCGGCGCGGATGGGGACCGGTTCTTTCATCTGGGTATCGCGGACCATGGCTCGGACTGGATCCAGGATTACAATGCGGCGGAAGGTGACGTGTTGGTCTACGGCGGGAATGCGACGCGGGATCAGTTCCAGGTAAATGTGACGAACACCGCGAATGCCGGTGCTGATGATGTTGACGAAGCGTTTGTCATTTACCGGCCCACCGGACAGATCCTGTGGGCCCTTGTGGATGGTGATGGGCAGTCAGAGATCAACATTCGGATCGGCGGCCAGGAATTTGATCTGCTCGCCTGATCACCCGTTTTCGCACCGTCCAGACGAAATGGCTCAGCGATTGATACTGAGCATTACCCCAAGACTGCCGCGGTTCTAACGAACTGCGGCGTTTAACATGTGAACAAGAGCCTTTCCGTACAAATACAAATCATCATTCGCGCGTCTTGGCCCAAACCGGAACTTGCGATTTTTGCCTATTACGAATCGTTGCGCAGTGTAACGATGCCGTAGGGTGCGCTACCGGAGCTTGATTTCAAGCTGTGCCCATTTTTAGAAGGAAAACGTAGGGACACGCCATGTCAATTGATCATTCCGTCGTAGCCGATAATTCTCTTTTGCCCTTTGCGACCGAGGACGCGTATCGGGTCCCTCTGGGTGATGACAATTACGGAGCAGGCATCGACCTCGCACCGGTTTTCGAGAACGGGTTTTCATTTTTCACGTTCGATTATGACTTTCTACGCGTCAATACGAACGGAAACATCCAACTGGGTCGTGAGGGCCAATGGCGTAGCGCGTTTATCGATGCGCTGACGTTTGACCAGGATGCGCGAGTGGCGCCCCCAGGTGTGACCAACCACGGGGTTTGGGTGGATTTGAATACGGACCGCGATTCCGTGGTCATCACTTGGAACGGGGTTGGGCAATTCTTTCAGAACGTCCAGACGCCCAGCACATACCAGATCGAAATTATTGATCGCGGCGATGGCGATGCGGAAATCATTTATCGCTTTCAAGACATATCAACGGGTCGGACAGGCAACGGTGATTTCAGAAACTTCGAACGGGGCGATACTTTCCTTGATCTGGATATGCCATGGGCGGGTTTTTCGGCTCCGATCAGGCCAAGTCTTCTCGATGAAATCGAAGGCAACACAGGCGTCACGGGCGTTTGGCAAATTCGCGTCGAAGATGGATTTATTCGGCAAGCCGACCTGCAATTTGCGGGCGTGAACCCCACTGCGACCGCGCAGGATGACATTTTGGTCGGCGGATTTGGTGACGACACACTGCGCGGGCTTGAGGGTGACGATAGCCTGTCCGGTGGTTTTGGCGACGATGGTATGATCGGCGACGCTGGCAATGACACAATCGACGGCGGTGATGGCAACGACAGCATTAACGCTGGGTCCGGCGACGATTCTGTTCGCGGCGGGGCGGGCAATGACAGCATCGGCACAGCGGATGGTGATGACTTTGTCGATGGTGGATTTGGCGACGACATCATTTTCGCCGGAGAAGGCGAAAACCGCATCATCGGCGAGAATGGACGAGACGTTATCACGACCGGCAATGGCAATGACAACATTGCCGGAGACACTGCAGAAGAGGACCTCACGTTCGACTATTTCGGGGGCAGCGATGTCATCAACACGGGTGGCGGAGACGACACTGTTTCTGCCGGGGCTGGAAACGACACAGTCCATGGCAGCGATGGAAACGATTTGATCTTGGGCCACACTGGTCAGGATTACCTGACCGGTGGCGACGGCAACGACACGATCAATGGCGGCATCGACAATGATAGTATTCTGGGCTCGACCGGTGACGATGTCCTGAACGGTCAATCAGGTAGGGACACAGTCAACGGTGGCGAAGGTGACGACCTGATCATGGTGACTGACATCACCTTTGAACGTTTCGGATCGTTCGGGTCCGAATTCAACGGCCGAAATATCCTGAATGGGGGGAGCGGCCAGGACACGATCACCGGCTCCTCGCGGAATGATACGATTGGAGGGCAGGACGGCGACGACCTAATCGATGGCAACGGCGGCGGCGACCGGATCGGTGGCGGCGCTGGTAACGATACCTTGCGCGCGGGCGACTGGAACACGCAAGGCAACGACTGGTTCTTTGGCGGCGAAGGCGACGACAGCATCTTTGGCGGCGGAGGCAACGACACGTTGTTTGGTGAAGAAGGCAATGACACACTGATCGGCAGTTGGGGCCGGGATGTCATCCTGGGCGGAGACGGCGACGATTTTATCTTTGCCTCGGAAGGGTTTGACGAAGTGACAGGTGGTTTAGGCGCAGACACGTTCTTTGCTTCGACCGAGTTCACTGACGTCACGATTGTCACCGACTACAACGCGGCCGAAGGCAATGTCCTGGTGCTGGACGGCACCGTGTTCGACTTTGAAAACTTCCGGTTGCGCGGTGACCGTCTGACGGACTTGAACGGCAACCCGGCTGAGTTCCGGAGCCTCGAACTGGTGTATCTTGGCGATGACGGCACGTTGGAGCAGACGCCCTTTGCCATCGCGAATGCGACCGAGGTGGACCGGCTGGTCATTCGCCTTCCCGAACCGGGCGAGGCTGGTCGGATCATCGAACTGGATTTGTTGGGATAAATACCGCTGGGCCGGGCAAGGCGCTGGGCCATGTGCTACGAAAAGCCCCCGGCAAATTGCCGGTGGCTTGTGTATTCAGACGAAGTCGTGCATCGGCTGCGCAGTGACGCGAAGCGCGCTGGCCGCTGCTATGGCGTTTGCGAGCGCTGGGGCCAGACTGCAACCGGCGCTCTGCAAAGGCTGACAGGCATGTTGGCGACCTGCAACACACCGCTGTCGTTGAAGAAAGATGGTAACAAACTCTGCACAGCCTTGGGTGGAAATTCTCTCATAAGAAGACGCAGCCCGCTGAGCAGTCTCAGGGCACCGTCGAAGTTGACAGTAACCGCGGTTTTGGCACGGTCGTCAGCCTAGTCTTGCCGTCAACTGATCAAATCCCGCAAAAGGTTCAAGGCCCAGCAGTTATCGACCTGAACACTATCGGCACGCCGCAATTGTTCTCGGTTATGTTGGTTGATGATAACAAGCAATTGCTTCGCGCAATGGCCATCATGCTTGAGCGGGAAGGCTATAGTGTATCAATCTTTGAAAGCGGGTCAGATGCACTGGAAGCCATGGCCAACAATTGGTTCCCGGACTTGGTCTTGACTGATGCGGTTATGCCTGGCCCAGTCCAAGGTTGGAACGTTATTCAGCACGTCCAAACGCATGCCCCACAAGTACCGACAACTCTTATAACGGCCCGCGTACGGCGTCCAAGCTATGCAGAACGCTTCCCGCATCAATTTACCATACGCGCAGAGTCACGCTTTGGAGCGTGAGACAGATCTGGCCAAGATAGTGAACGGCAAGGGCGACTAGATGTTCTACGGCCACGCCCTTCAGTCTGGTGACGGCTTGGCAAGTTGGTGTCTGCTGGATCTGAGGGCTTTCAGGGCTGGCCTGATCCGGCATGCACAGAATGGCTAGGCACGTACAATGAGCGCAGATCTTGGACGGTTTTCCACTATGGAGCTTCACCAAAACCGTTATCTCAATCTGCGCTCTCAGACTGGTGGAGAACGGTCAGTTTTGCCTAGATGAGAAGCTGGACGGAGAAACCTTCACGTTAAGACAGATATTAGGTCACACATTGGGTTTGCCCGACTATGGCACACTGGAGAGTTATCATGCCGCTGTGGCTCGGGCTGACCCGCCCTGGTCTCGTGAAGAGCTCCTAAATGCGACCATGGAACAAGGGATGCGGTTCGTCCCTGGTCAGGGCTGGTCCTATTCGAACATTGGCTACATGTTCGTGCGCGAGCTCATTGAAGAACGAACTGGTCAATCACTCGCGGACGCAATTTCCACATTCATTCCAGAGCCGTTGGGCCTGTCTGGCATCGAGTTCTGGGACTGCTCTGTTCAGTCATCGAGACTGCACTGGGACGCCGCCGACCGCTGCGATCCAAATTGGGTTTATCATGGGTGTCTGATCGGCACCGCATCCGAAGCAGCGCGTTTGCTGGATGCTCTCTTTCGAGGCCAGCTGCTTGGATCGGAAGCCTTGAGGGAAATGCTCGAACGACGAACTCTCGGTGGCCCTATTCAAGGCCGTCCTTGGTCCGAATGCGGGTATGGCCTCGGTCTTATGTCAGGGTCTATGGATAACGTGGGTCGCGCGATTGGTCACTCTGGTGGTGGTCCGTTCAGCGTGAACGCCGTGTATCACTTTCCAGATTTACCCGAGCCAATCACTGTAGCCTGCTTCACTGATAGGACGGACGAAGGCATCGCCGAAAATGCGGCGGTAACAATCGCGCAGTGGGAATGACGGCTTTGTCCGCGTTGCCGACATCGCCTGGGCCGGTGTGATAGGTCTGGTCCGCGGACTTTGCTGCCGTTTGCCTTTCAAAACCGAAGGTCCGCATCACTCGAATTCAGACGCAATCCAGTCAACGATCCGCCTTATGCGCATCTGTCCCAAATGGTCCTTGGACCATGAGACATAGAGCCCATCATCAGACGGGTCGGGATCGACCCAAATCTCCACAAGTTTCTTCGTTTGTAGATCATTCTCCACCATGTATGTCGGTGCGATTGCAACGCCATGGCCGCCGATGGCAGCATCGAGCGCTAAGGCAGATCGGTCGAAGTTGAGCAGCTTGTGTGTGTCTCCATGCCCGGTTTCCTGAATCAGCTTTTCCCACCGTCGGTGCGCATCCTGAAGGAGCGGCAGCTTCAGCAAAGTCTCTAGTCCGATTGGCCAATCCGGTCGCAGAAAATCAGGGCTGCATACAGCGACCAGCCGGATGTCCGCGAGGCGGCGCGATCCGTGAGCTGCATTCGTGTCGTGCGCTTTGCCAGGCCAGATTGCGATCTCATTCCGGCCCAGACTGCGCGCCAGAACCTGCTCGTGGACCTGTGTGGTGAGGAACACGTTCGGAAACTTGGCCGCGAAAGCGTCCATCCGGGGCATCAGCCATTTCGTCGCTGTGGAAGACCCAAGGTGAAGTGTGACACGATCAACGTCCTCGCCAATGCTCACAAAGGCAGTGTCGAGGATCGCCAAAGCGTCTTCCATCGCTGCGTGACAGCGCTCACCTTCCGGCGTCAGCGAGACACCGCGTGCGCCGCGCACAAGAAGAACCACCCCCAACTCGATTTCGAGCTGCTTGATCCGCTGGGAGACTGCGCCACGCGATAGGTTCAGATCCTCAGCCGCGCGTTGCAGGTTCCCATGCGATGCGACGATAGAGAACACACGGAGCGCGTTCAGGTTCACGTTCTTCATTCGATACCTTGGAGGCGATAGTTTTTCTAAACGCTGATAGAATTATCCCGCTTTGTCAATTTGCTGCAGGTGGCCGATACAAGCGGGCACGCAGCACTCAACGATAGCTAAACGAGATCGAGGGATGACCCAAACAATCCGACCAGTGAGACCCGATGACATGCCGCGCCTGGTCGAGCTCCTTATGCTGGATGCGCGGGAGCGCCATGCAAAGAATGCCATCCTCTGGAAGATGGCGGACGACGCGCCCGCGCAAATCGAAAAGGCGCTGACATTTGCGCTAACGGCCGAGCAACAACCTTTTCGACAGTTTTGGCATGTCGCGGACGATGGGGGTCAGATCACGGGTGTTATTCATTCGATGATGCTGCCGGTTCCCCCAATCTATGCAGGCCCGTTCGGCGAGCCGGGACTGATCCTGCCCGACTCTTTTGTGGCAACCGATGCACCAAGCGGCACTGTAGAGGGCCTGTTGGCCGCAGCCGAGGACGCCCTTCACGAAGCCAGTGCCCGGATCAAACTGGCATCCTATGTGCCGGGCGAAGCTTTGCGAACCGCGTTTGAGGCAAGCGGTTATGAGCCCCTGACACTTTATCTGTCGTGCAGTGACCTTGGCGCTCAGGGAATGCCTGATGTTGTTCGACAAGCGACGGAGGACGATATTGCAGGTATCGTTGAACGCAGCGCCGAGAACCGGCAGGTTCTCTTTGACATCGACCCTTTCTGGGAAATTCATCCTGACGCTGATCCACGTTTTTCGGCCTGGATGACGCGGAGCCTAACACTTCGGGATCGGGACATGATGGTCCTGGGAGCGCCCGAGGGTTTGCAGGGCTACATCATCGCACAGCCCGCCTCACGGCTGCACTTTCCCCCGGCCCACGACATCACGGGAACGGGTGTGATCGATGACTACTACCATCCCGAGCTGGCCAACCCGGCTGCGCTTGACCGAGGAAGTGAGGGTTCCAATGCGCTGTTGCGCGCGGCCGAGGTGGCGTTCGCCAATCGTGGTGTGGGCGCCGCCTTTGTCGTCTGTCCGGCGGGATGGACGTCCAAAATCGAGTTGCTGGAAGCTGCTGGCTACGAGACCGCGATGGTCTGGTCCATCAAGCGATAGCACCCGCCATACCGCTCTAGTTGCAGCCCTCAACGGCTTCTTTACGTCGCTGAAGTGCGAACCTGTATGCCTTTGAAAGGAAAAGCTCATGAAGTCAGAGCAAGTCATAGAGACGATCAGCAACGCACTACGCGATCATTCCGCCGTTCGCGGCCTTTTCCTGAGCGGCAGCTTCGGCAATGGACGGGCAGATGCCTATAGCGACATCGACTTCGTGCTGGTGTCGGAAGACGGACTAACCGACGAGGTTGCCGAAGCATGGAAGGCCGCCGTCGCGCGGACCGGCGATATCGTGATGTGGTGGGATCGGAATGTTCGTACTGCTCTGATCAACGCCATCACCGCAGACTGGACACGCACGGATGTGATCATCCTGAAGCCTGAACAGTTTGCGGCACACAACAAGGCAAGCCTTCGGCCTCTCTTCGATCATGCCGGTCTTTACGACCAGCTACCGAAAGAGCGATCACAACCGCAGGCTTCACCGGCGCGCATGTTCCGTCGGATCGAGGAGTTCATTCGCATACTGGGGCTTCTGCATCTTGCGGCAGGCCGCGAAGAATACATCAACGGTGTCGCGGGTATCTTCAACCTGCGCACCAAACTGATCGACCTCATGATTGAAGAAACCGCTTCGCCGGATCGAGGCGGAGCGCTTCACCTGAACCGCCTGCTGACCGAAGAACAGAAAGCGTCGATCACGGCCTTGCCCGCGCCTGTAGCAGAACGGGAGGCGATGATTACAACACACCTTGCCTATGCGAAGGCCTATCTGCCGCGCGCGCGGCGACTCGCGAAACAGCGTGGCGTGGACTGGCCAGAAAAGTTTGAAGCCGCAACCTGGGAGAAGTTGAACGAGGCTTTGGGTGTTGAGCGACCCTACGAATTGTAGAGCTGACGCTCTTCATCATGTGGCATTCTCAATACACATCGAGCGTGAGGCGCCCCAAAAGCTGACATTCGCGGCAATGCAGAAATCGAGAAGTCTGGGCTCGCTACGGACATCCGCCGCGATCTTCATGATCGGCCGCTTTGCGGTCTGGGTCAGAAATGCTTGACGTTAGGGCCAGATTTGCGTGACGCGGCCCGTTGATCGGACTCGAAAAAATCTTCCGCTATGAGCGAACGCGCGGCGTCCTGGAACCGCAGTGACCTGGAGGTGCAGGCGTTGCAATGGGGCAAAGGTGTCAGCCCTGATCAGATCCTTGCGGAAGTGGATCGCCGCATCGACGAGGGCAGCCTCTTTGTGACGGACGCGCACACCATCACCGACAAAGCGTCCGTCGCCTTGGAAAGCTCGATCCTGATGACCTTCCACGCCGCAAAGGAGACACCTGCCCTCGACCTGGCGACGGAACCAGATCGCACACCTGAGGCGTTGCTTGCACGGCGCCTTGCTGTTTCTCGCACTCTGACAGAGGGACAAAAAGAGGCGATCACAACGTCGCTCACGGGTGCAGGGCGCTATGTCGGGGTGCAAGGCTTTGCAGGAACCGGCAAGACCTTCATGCTTGAGCGCGTCAACGCCTATGCAAAAGAGAGCGACTATGAAGTGGCGGGCTATGCGCCGTCCCACCAGGCTGTCTCTGAGTTTAAGAGTGTTCTCGGCGATGCTGCCACCCTGGCCAGCTTGATTGCAGCTGAACGTCATTCGCCTGAATGCAGCTGTGGTATGCACATCTATCGGCGGTGTGCATGTCGCTCGCGAACTGGATCGGATTGCCGAATTGCGCGGCTAAGTGTCTACTGGTTGAGACGTTTTTTGGAATTGCCTCAAAGAGCGCGTGCTAGTCTGACGGCCGCATAGGTATCTCCACGCGCGCGTCGCAAGCCCAAAATCGGAATATTTTCCAAGCTGCGCGAAAGAGTTGCGTCACTTGATCGACCCACATCCAGAAACTCTAGCCAAGCTGGACGGACATAGCCTTGGCAGTCAACCAAAGCTTGCCGAAGAACGTCATCATTTAAGCTAAGCATGGACAACGTGCCTCCTTTTGGCGCCGTCGCATCAAAGGCGCAGACAACAATCGCGCTTAACGCACCGCTTAGAATGATCCGCTCAGGCAGCAACGAGGCAACCTCCGACAGATATATGCGCGTCTTTCCGTCATCCCCATAGCCGCGCCCGATACTTGCCACCAAGCCGCGTAGTTCAGCGTGCTGCTGGACCGTTCCGAAGCCGATCCGCAGCGTCTCTGGCAGCGCGACAACCTGAGCGGGAGTCCCGGCCTTTAGCAGAACATGGTCATTGGCAACAAACGACCAATTCTGGGAAAGAACAAAATCCATACAAAGGCTTGTTTTACCTGCACCTTTGGGGCCGACGAAGGCAACAATCTGCCCGTCGTGAAACACTGCCGAAGCATGCAATTCTCCCCCACCCGCGGCCAGTATACGAGCCTTAAGCGTAGTTGAGATCACCCGGTAAAGCGCCACAAATGCAGGCAATGGCCCCGCAGGTAGTGACAAGGTGATCCGGGTCGGTGACCTACAGGTCATCGTCATCGACTGGCAACCCCAGGTCGGGACTTCCCGCTGCAGGCGCTTGCCGAAGATCGCATTTTCGCCAATGCCGAACATTGGTTCGGTTCCTGGCTCCCAAACGTCGGGCGCCTCGCTGACAGAGAGTTCAATCGTCAAATCTGCGACCCGGTCGGTTTGCTGCGCCCAGGAGTTTTCGGTTTCCTGCTGGATGAAAGCGACAAGCTCAGGGTCTGCATTCGATACATCGAACCGCAGGCCGCCAACTTCGAATGGTACTACCGCTGTATGGCTCATTTTTCGAAAACCAGATGTAGAAAGGCAGGCGCAACATTGCGCCAACGCCGCAGATGCCCATTCTGCGCTACGGCTTCGGCACTAGGTACAGGTTCATGCAGTGCACTAAGCCTGAGACCTGCGGACAGAAAAGGTCGCAGGGTGTCTTCCAGCGTCCGCTCCTGCCGCTTAACCGAAAATCCGGCACGACCCGCTTCCCGCGCTGTCTGAAACCTGACCACGCCGGGCACATCAGACCGAGAGGAATATCGAAAAAGATTGATAGCATGTGCCCCGTCGCACTTGGCCCATTCCATTCCGCCATGACTGAAACATGGGTGCAGCAGAGCCAAACATAGACGACCGCCTGGCCGCAAAGCGCGCTCTGCACCAAAAGCGACCGGCTCGAGACGTCGTGTGCTCATTAGCAGCATGAAGCCTACGATCAGATCCGCGCTTTCGCGCTGCTGCAACGCAAACGGCGCGTCCGCACACACGACATCGTATCGAATGTTTGGTGCGGCGTTTTCTCTTTGCGCCGACACTATCATTTTGCGCGATGTATCCAGCCCGGTGACCCGAGAGGCGTGGGTTGCAAGACGGCGGGTCATCGCTCCGTTCCCGCATCCCAAGTCAATCACATCACGGCCATCAAGCGGACCCAGCAGGTCTACGAATGCAGGCCAGTTGTACTCCTCGCGGACCCTATCAAACCCCGCGTTGAGCTGTCTGCTCCAGTCGTCTGCGGCAGTATCCCAGTCTGTTGAATCTGCGCACATTAAAGCTGTCCAGCCGCCACTTGATAGGATGCCTTCCACAGCACATCCGCTTCGGACAATGGGGTATGCAGATGCCATGGCTTTGGCCGCTTCTCCTCGCGCCCTGCCCAGTGCACCAGACGAATGAATGGCCTTAGCGCCTGGAAGTCTTTGTCATCGTCCAGTTCCGGATGACCGGCGATATACATGAAGTTGTAAATCTCCGGTAAGGTCTCTACCCGAAGGTCCGAATGGCACTCGAGATATGCATTGATCAAGGGTTGATCCGCCCAATACCCTCCCGCATCGCTGTCGAGACGCAGCATCTCGTCCGCAACGCTCTCTGACAAAAGCCGCGAACCAATAACCATTAGTCCCGAGTTGAAGTGCCCAGCCTTTGGCCTTCGACAAGGCACCGCCGCAAAGTCACAGTCAAGAAACAGCAGCTCGCTCAGATCTCCTAGGCAAAGCGTATCGCTGTCCAAGTAGATTACCCGTTCGACATCTGTCTGGCGGAAGCTTTCCAGAGCAAGGAAGGCAGGCCTGTGCTTATCCGCTTCCAAAGCCTCGTCATAGGCGTCGCGCCAAAGGCAGTCGACGAAAGTGACGTTTTCATGCCGCGTCAAAATGCGCGCGCGCGCGTCGTCACTCACGCGTGCGTGATCCTGATTCTGCAAGATTCGGACAGGCAATTGCGAGAAGCCTGACATCTTAGCACCAAGCGAGTGAAGCAATGTCTCGAGGCCAGGTAAAAACCGGTCGTCGCATACGGTGCAGATCGCTGCGCGTGGGGTTCGAATGCCAAGCGGGCGCATTGTGTCGATCATGACGGCTGTACCAATGGTGTTGTAACAGGACGCGATTGAAGCAGAGTTAGGTATTCCTCACCGGTCCGTGTGTCATCGGCGAAAGCGAACTCTATGTCGTGCCGCAGCCCGAATTCCGCATCATGGCGCAGGGCCACCTCCAGAAGCGCATCGATACGTCGAGGGGGCAGTATGCGGCCATCCTCACCTGAAACCATCCGTGCACCTGTAAGACGGTCGACCACCGTCTTGACCATCGCGTAACCATCTACAACCTGCCGACACGCACCATATGCGGCCTCGATCCGGACTTGCGACGGGTCACCTGTCAATGGATCGCAGGTAAACAACACTCCAGAAACAGTTGGATGAATCATTTCTTGCAAAATCACCGTACCTTCGCTGTCGTCGTTCGGTGGGCTGGCAGCGCGTTTGCGATAGGAACGAAGACTGTCGCATCTAAGACTGTCAGCCACCCTACGCATTGCGCGCAGTATTGCGCGTCGGCCGGTGACATTGAGAAGGCTTAGGCCAAGTCCCGCACCCGCCGCCCCTGCGGTATCCTCAAGCACCGAACTCGATCGGACAGCCAGGGGCGCAGAGTTCATCCTATCCGATATGAAAGCTTCGGCGGCGCGACCCAGATTATCCTCGCGGGCAGCCGCCACATCATCGGTAGGTACAATCGCGAAATCCGGTGTGGTAAATCCGCGATGCCGCAGTGCCAGGAGGCCTGCGGCTTTTCCGCCCAAAGTGCGCCAGCAAGAAGTCCGCTGAGCAAAGTAACAATCAGAGATGGCAACAGTCTGGTGCATTGCCGTTCAGTCCTTCTTGTCCAATAGGTTGATTCTTCCTGTCTTGCCGTCGATCTCCACCATTTCGCTGGGTTGAAACCTGGTCATCGCGTCCGGTACACCAATCACTGCGGGCTTGCCGAACTCACGGCACAGGATCGCGGCATGGGACAGCACGCCCCCGTACTCACAGATTACGCCTCCAATGCCCGACAGGCTGACGCACCAGGACGGCGGCAAAATACTGCAAACGACTATAGCGCCTTCGGGCGCGTGGCTGAGATCTTCAGCACACGTGGCAAAGTAAAGCGGCCCGCGCACAACACCAATCGAAGCTCCTTGTCCGCAGATCGTGCCCCCGCGTTCTGAAACTTGTCTCGCCGCAGCGACATTTTTATCTGTGATACCGAACAGGCAGATCAGTATGGGGTCGCTGATATGATCCGGTACGTCGCCGAGGAAGCGTTCCGGCGGACGCGCTGCCTCGTAGCGCGCCATTGCGCTGCGAGCGCGATCCAGTCGGTCTGTCCAGTATTGCGGCCGAGCACTTTTCGTTCCAGCCGCCCAATCAGCAGCTACTTCATACAGCATTTCACCTAGAGACCAACGATCCAATAGAACGATATCATCAACCGAATCCAACCATCCCAAATCGTGCAAGACCCTCCCCAAGGCCCGCAGACGTCGCCAAAACACAGCCTGAAAACGATGCTCAATGTATAGGTTGTGGTTCTCCAGATACGGCGTCACCCGCCGCGCGCGATCATAGGCGGCCTCAAAGCGCGTTCGCATCTCTGAATTGTCGATCAGCGAAAGGCTGCGCGACAAGATCTCTGCCGGGTCAGGTTCCTGTTTGTCTAACTTTGGCCCCCGGCGAAGCGCGTCCTTTATTCGGTCCAGAATGATCGACGGGTGGTCATTCCAGACCTTGTCGAAATACGAAAAGCCGATGCCGTCAGAATAGTCGAACCAATCCGCCCGCGCTGCATCAAGCTCGGCGCACCAAAGGCCGGTGTTCCGGTCTTCCTCACCGCGGACGGCAATCGCCTCAAGGCTTTCCGCTTTCAGCACCTTATCAACAAGCTCCAAGCGCTCCGCCAAACGCGCAAGAGCGTCGATTTGCCGTTGCGGCTCGTAAAGCTCCAGATCTCCACAACGGAGCAACGTATTGACTGTGGCTGGATCGGCCGACGGAAACGCTTGCTCAAACACTTCGGAAAACTGCAACAACGCTAGATAGCCGATGTTGAGCAATTCGAAATGGTACTGGTATGCTTGGAACAGCCCCTCCACTAACTTGGACAGAAATTGGCAAAGATCGTGTCCTGACGATAGGCCACCTCCATCAAGTGCCCGGCCCTCATTTTCCAAGTCGTCAAGCCTTGGCAACGGTAAATGATTGAGCGACGCAATGAGGCTATTCACTTTCAGGCGCCAGTTGCTCTCGTAGTCCTCAAAACGCTCAAACATATGCGCGGTGCGTTTTTCGAAAACGGGTGCCCGCCGGTCAGCTTCTGCCGCATGCGGCGGCGCGACCGGTGAGAAATAGACGCGCCCGTGGTGCACGCGGATGTCGAGGCCGTTGGACATAGGAAAGGCCAGCATCCGTGTATTGACCTGCCCCAGACCAAGTTTGATCGCCTCCGGCACGATTGCTTCGAATGGGTAGATGGGACGAGGGTGATGTACATCTTCGCGGAACCAAAAGACGTCCGCATCAATACCTTCGAGATCGAGATTCAGATGTCGTGTGTATACGTCGTCAAATGACCGCGACCACGTCCCGGAGCTTTGTGAGGTGAAGATCGCATTTTTGTTTGTCTGAGCCATGGCCTCACCATGGCGCATCCCATCTGGTAGCGGATTGGCAATAGTGCTGCGGCTGCAAAATCGGCGTCAGATCGCGCATCGTTGAATTGCGCGTTGGCCGATAACTGCGCATTGGGTGGCCCTCGGGACAAGCCTAGTGACAGCCGAAAACCTAGCCCGTTCTCTGACTGAGAAACCGAAATTGCAAAAGGATGAAAAAATGAAACAAACCAGTTTTGTAGCGGTCGGCCTTGGGCTTGTCGCGGGAGGTCTGACGTATGCTGACACGGCGCCATTGCAGTCGTTGTCCACGGTTGACATCGCACCGGATGCGTCTTCTGAAGCACCACTTCTGAAAACCGAGGAACGCATCTATATCGTTGCTTCTGCCTCCTCCTCCTCTTCTTCCTCGTCGTTCGCATAGCTTGCATCTGGCAAAAAAGTGTCGGGCCTGGATTGGCCCGACGCACTGTTTGACCCGCTTGGGGACTACACAATGGCTCCGCTTTCTCCTCACCTCCCGCTCGCCCTAGAGGCCCTCGGCAGCTGGGCAACCGGCAAAACGCATATCGTCGAACTCACGGCGTCTGAGCGCGAGGCGATGGCGCGGTGGCGGATAGAGACCGCATTTGAGGATTTGTCAGCTCCGACAGTGTTTCAAACGCTCTATCGAGAGGTTTTTCAACGTCAGAAAAAGGCGATCGAAGCCGTGCGTGATGATTTGGCGTATTTGGATGTCGCCTCGCGTTACTACAAGGGTGCCGCAGTCATACAGACTGTCCTGAAGGGAGAACCCTTCAGCGTCATGCGCGACATCGATATTCTGGTTCCACCTGAGCGGGCTTCACTGGCGCGCGCACTGCTCCTGCGTCATGGCTTTGAACAATCGGATTTCGACATAACAAGCAAAAACCTGCGTTCCACTGAGCCGGCCCGTATTGCTGCTTACGAAAGCGGGAGCTACGAGCTATATGCGTTCTCGAAGATTGAGCGCTTCAAAGCTCCGCCGGAGCTGGTTCGATGCCCCGATCTATGGCAACGGGCCCCAATCTGGCTCGACAATGACGAGGTGGTCCTTTTGATCACCGTTGACGTCCACCTAAGAGCAGCGAACGATATTCCGGTAGAACCTCTCTGGACGGGCTCTCCTGATCGACCCTTTGTCGATCCATCTGTGGAAGCTTGGCTCTTGGCAACGCGCTATTATCTCGATTTGGTCCGCCAGCAGCCTCGCCCCGTGCTGCGGGATCTTTTCTATCTTGCACGCTTGTTTCCAAAGGCGGACCTTAGTCGCTGCTTGGACTTGGCGACACGCTACGAGACGCTACCGGCACTTTTCTACACCTACGAAACGCTTCGCCAGTTTGGCATGCCGGGCGCTCCTATGGATGAACGTTGTCTGACCCTTGGAGATCGGCGAAATGACTTTGGTTGGCAGTATGGTCGTCTGTGCGGGCGGCTGGATGGCCCGCCCGCCTTTGTCGCCTGAGGCGAAGCAAACGGTATGACACAAACCTTCTATGTAGTTGTCGACATCGAGACGGATGGCCCGGAACCCGGGACACACGCCATGCGGAACCTTTCGGCTGTCGCGACGGATGACGCTGGTTTCGAAGTAAGTTCTCTCTCATTGAATCTCATTCCGCCGGACCACACTTTGCCAGACCAAGGAACGTTGGAATGGTGGCAGACTGAGCAGTCGGAAATCTGGGAACAGATCACAGCAGACCCGATATCTGCCAAAACTGGAATGGAGCGGTTTGAACGCTTTGTACGAGATCTGGATGGCCGGCGGCTATTCGTAGGGCACCCGCTGGCTTTTGATGGGCATTGGGTCAGCCACTATATGGAGCAATACCTGGGACAGGGTCTGATGGCGTTTCCGGGGACGGATGATCCGCTGTTTTTTGGTGCGGGTATTGATCTTCCGTCTTTTGTGTCGGGTGCGCTAAACATCGACTACGGATTGTGTCGGCATGGGCGCTACCCGCCTGAGGTTTCCACTGAGCTTCCGCACACACATCATGGGCTGGATGACGCCCGCGGCCACGCAGACGTCCTGCGCAAAACCATCGGGATCCTGAGGCATAGAGGGTGAGCCTGCGCACACAAGTGGGAAGGTTGGCCGAGGCGGTATCGGCGCATTTGGAACGCCCTGTTTCCGAAAAGATGCTAGCGCGAGCCCTCAAACAACTCGGCATCTCTTCATGCACGCTTCTATGGGAAGCAGACCTTGCTACAACCTGTGGTCCCCACAATGCGACTTCAGAGAGCGTCCTTGATCTCCCTAAAGTGACACGGTCGATGATCGCAGGTGAGATCATTCCGGCTTCAATAGCAGTGGCTCTCTGCTCCGCGTTGGTAGAGCTTGAAAATAGTCCGGCAACTGTCGCCATGTGCTCGCTAAAAGGGCTACGCGGTGTCCTGCACCCCGAACAGGATGAAACGGCGACAATTGGCAGAGCGCTTTTCAGGTATCGCCAAGCCGCCGGCCTGACCGAAGCGGCGCTACATACGGCGCGGGAGGCGGCGAGTATCGGCACTCATCGGATACTCTTTCTTGGCATGGGCCGTTTCGACTTAGTCGTCACCGAAAAAGAGGCATATGCTTGTAGGAACGCCTTGGCGTTATGGCCACCGGCGGAGATGATCGCAGCCCAGATGTATTGGAGACCGCCTGAGATGGATCGCACACGTCTGTGCCGCGACCCGCGCAACGCCGAGGCACGGTTGCACAAGATAAGGGATCGCAGTTACTTTGCGACCACAGCGCCCTCCAGCATCAATCTCACAGATCATTGCCTGCCACAGTCCCAATGGCTTACAGGCGCAGCGTTGGATGGCCAGCTGCATGTACGCGACGAGACCGGTCTAGCGCGCGGGCGCTTGGACATTCGGGGGTGCAGTGCCTTTCTCCGCGGGTGCGGCCCAAAGTTAGCAACTATGCAAACCCGCGGCGCTCTACTTTCCGCGTTTTTCCGGCAGCGGATTCCGAGAATCTGTGAAGATTGGCCAGACATAGCAGTTCTGTTCAGCGGCACAGACGATGCTATTCTGGAAGGACCATCGTGTGACCTTCAGGCTTGTCTGTCAAAGATTTCAAGCGCGGCAAGATCTATATTTGGGATTGAAGCGCATTATTCAGTGGCGCCGATACGGCCAGGCTATCCAGCGGAGACAGCTCGCGCCGTAGCCAAGGACGCCCGAAATCACGCGCCTTCTGGCTAACTAGAAATGACAATAGACAGCGTACTTGCGTTCTTTTTAGCCCAATTCCTTGCAAGTCTTGGGCTCCTGCGCTGACGGTTCAAGGCGTAATCTGGATCGGGTCATTCATGGGGTTACGATCTGAACAGATGAAGGAGAATTTGCGGATGTCTCGAACGCAGGCGGTTCGGGATTGGATTGGAGCCGTTGGCGCTAAGACGGCTTACATCGAACGAGGTAGCCCTTGGGAGAACGGACATGTCGAGAGCTTTAACGCGCGGTTCCGCGACGAACTGTTGAACAGAGAAATCTTCTACTCGCTCAGAGAAGCGCAGATCATCATTGAAGCATGGAGAAAACACTACAACACCAAGCGGCCACACAGTGCCCTAGGATACCGGCCGCCAGCACCCGAAACCATCGTCCACATGGACCCAAGGCCAGTCATGCACTAACAATCAAACCGGACCAGTCAGATCAGGCTCCCCACGGCTGCACCAACGACTGCATTGGTTCAAACTTCACCCTATTCGCCTTATCCAGCACCACTCAAGTTAAGGACGGCATACACGCATAGCAGGGTAAAATACACGGGCAGCAATACGAGATATAGGCGTCCCATGAACCTAATGAACGATGAAGAGTTGAGCTGTTCTTCGCTGTTACGTGAGAACAGCGCCATCGTCCGCCCTGTTAACAGGCAAAAAACGACTATGATCGTTACGGGCACAAATCCCGCTACTAAAGCTCCCAGCAAAATGACGCTTTGGTATTCGTTCATCTGCAAACCTGCACAAGCTCAAATATCCATGAAAAGATCAGCATTAAGCTGAGTCTGGTCGATGTCGCAGCATTTCGCAATGTGGGCTCATTAGGTAGGTTCGCAGCTTGAAGCACCTGTGCCGGCTTCGCGACGGCGCTGCAATTGAGCATAGCACCGGTAGGTGGGGCGGTTGCGGCCTCGGCATCATCAGTATGACTTTCAACGGACAACTCTTTCATAAACAGACAGGCATGCAGAGCAAAAGCTATCCTCCATGCAAGTAGGAATTGGCTCGTATCCCTGACTAGAGTCCGCCCACTGGATCATAACGTCAGACACTGACGGACGTGCTGGGTCATAGTTACATTCTTGGTTAGAAAAACCTGTATACATCCCGCAATCACGGGGCACGCTGTACCAAAGCGTTTCCGCTCGGACGTTCATAAAATTGACGGCGGCAGGATGACCCCCAAGCGTTTGAAGCCAGTTTGCTCTTCCTTGAAAGTGTGCCGAACAAGAAAGCGGACTGGCGTTTTCTTGCGAAGACAAATCTGATCCCAACAGCGCGATCACCATCATAGTTGGCCAAAACAAATTTCGGGTTGGCGACATGCTCAGTTTGGACCTTCAATATCTCAAGGTGAATGTAGCGGACATTCGAAGAGAGTGCAGCATTTGTCAGAGTGGGCTCGAAGCGGGCCTTGGGCTGAACGTCGATCCGGCCTAGTGTCAGGTCAACACAAAGGAGCCCTGATCAAAGGTCCGATCTGCGGACGGAGCGCCATTTCGCTGCACATGCGCCAAGGTCTGCCTACTGAGCTCTGCAGGCGGCCATCGCCCAGTCTGCAAGATCACAGGCCAACTAACCTCAAGCTTTTCAGGATGTAACAGCTATACTACATCAACAATCCACTGGCGTTGCCAATCGATTTTACCTTGCGCCTTGAAGGACAGCCCGGAGCTTATGTCGCGCTCAGAACGTTGTCGGTCACCAGCAGACAAAGCATTTGATGTGCCCGAAGCTTGTACCCAATCGAGTTTCAACCCGAGGAGCTAAAATGGCAAGACTGAAACCAACAAAGTGCCTATACGCCGGATCGTTCGACCCCATAACGCGCGGACATTTGGACGTTGTCAGTAAGGCACTAAAAACTTTCGATATTGTTCATATTGCCATTGGCACCAACGTCAAGAAGCGTCGGATGTTCGAAATTGCAGAGAGTGTTGATTTAATAGAGAAATCACTCGTTGAAACCTGGCCTCAGTCTGCGAGGAAGGACTCTAAGGGAGCCCTTTTGAAAGGCACGCTAGAGATTGGCGAGTTCGAAAACAAAAGCCTAATCAGGTATGCGAACCAGATTGGCGCAACTCACATTGTGAGAGGCTTGCGGGAGGCCAGCGACTTCAATGAAGAGTTCATGCTTCACGGTGTGGCAGCGCGGATAGATCCAAGCATTTTAACGATTCATTTCATCTGCGAGCCAGAATTCCTCCATGTCTCATCAAGTACCGCCAAAGAGCTGGATAGTATGGGGGAACCTATTGACTGGCTCGTCACACCGTCTGTGCAGGATGCTTTCGCTCGCAGGCGCAGCTAGTTGGCCCCCGCGTTTGTCGGACCTCGGTTAGTAGCGGTTACGACTTGGGGCCTTCCAAATGCCGACCTTCGTACATCCCGCAGCGCTGGTCGATTTGGGCTCATAGCCGACGTTTTCTGCATTGCGACATCAATTGAGGCGGGGCCGATGGTCCCGCCGCTTTTGTTTCTTGGGCCAGCGGGATTTGGACAAGCCAAATGCCCGTCGCCGCCAGGGTGAGGGCGCCGCCCTCCCCCTCGGGGCAACCCTATTAGACAGGGCCGTGTCCTCGGCTGCGCCTGCGGGCCGCACCACCCCTGTCGAATAGCATTGCCTCGCCCCCTCCCGCGTTCGCCACGTGGCAGATTTGCAGGAACAGGTGGCTGCGCCGTCTGCCCTCCAAATCGCCCCCGATTTTCCGGCTGGGAAACGGGATCAAACGAAACAACCCAAATGGGCCAAATCGGCGGATCGGGTCAGTTTATGACGCAAAGGTCAAAATTATCTGACGTTCGACACAATGGTAGTGGCGGACCGAGGAGGATTCGAACCCCCGACCCCTTGATTCGTAGTCAAGTACTCTATCCAGCTGAGCTATCGGTCCACTGGTCGGCGGTTTAGTCCCGCGCGCGAGGCTTTGCAAGGGGGTATCTGAGCAAATTCGCTGATCACACTAGATGTCTTCACCTTTCGGCAATCGGATGGAAAATACGGTGCCCTTGGGACCCGTCCGATCCAGCTCAAGCGCCCCGCCATGCCCGCGCACGAGTTCCTGCGCAATGGCAAGACCCAAACCCGTGCCACCCTTGGCTACACCGCCTTGAAACGGCTGGAAGAGATGCTCCTGCGCCTTGGGGGGCAGCCCCGGGCCTGTGTCTGCGATCTCGATCCACCAATTGTCGGCATCCTCATAAGCCGACACATTGATCTCACCGGGTTTGCCGGTCGCGATGATCGCCTGCCGCGCATTTCGCACCAAGTTGGACACGACGCGGAACAACTGCTCTGGATCAGCGCGTAGGGAAAAGAGTGGCGGGATATTCTCGCTCAGCGACAAATCGTGATCGCCAACAGCTAATCGCTCGCTGTCCAACACATCTGCCACCAGATCATCCAGCGTGAAGATCATCAGCGTCGGGCTCGGCTCTTCCGCCTTGCCAAAGGCAAGCGTGCTTTCACACAGGTGCACCGCGCGGGTCATCGAATTGACCAACTTGGGAGCCATGCGGCGCACCAGCGGGTCTTCGGACGCTTCGATCCGGTCGGTGAACAGCTGGGCCGAGGTCAGGATATTGCGCAGATCATGGCTGATCTTCGAAACCGCACTCCCAAGCTGTGCAAGCCGATCCTTCTGGCGCAGGGCCGAAATAAGTTCCGTTTGCAGGCTCCGCAACGCCTCTTCGGCCTCGCGCAACTCGGTCACACCCGCATTCGGCGTAATGATCCGGCGCGCATCCTCTGGCGCTGCGGCGTAGCGCTGCATATGGCCCACAACACCGCGAATAGGCTTCACCAGAATGGCCCGCACCGCGATAAACAAGAGCCCGGCTGTGACAATCGAGATCACCGCCGACAGCACCAGAATGCGTATCCCATAGTCGATCATCGCCGCGCGCAGCGGCTCGGTTTCCATCGTCACCTCGATGAGCAACCCCGCCTCGCGCGTGGGGGCCCCGATCACGCGGATCACCTCGTTCTCAGGTTCGACAATCCGCATCAGCGCATCGCGGATCAGCACCGGCGCAGTCCCGTCACGCAGATCAAAGGTCGCATCGATGGGCTGCGGCATGGGCGAGGCGAGCATCAATTGCCGCACCTCATCCCGCCGCAGAACCACGTTGAAGACACCCGCGTTCTCCAGCAATTCCTCTTCCAGATCGCTGTCGATCATGTCGTCGGCGAGCAAGGCCAGAGATGCAATCTGTGCGCGCTCAAGCCGGTTCTGAAGATACTCCTCCCGAAAGCGCGCGATAGACGGGACAAAAATCAACACCTCCGCCAGCATGACGAAGATCGTGGTCAAGATTAGGAACCGGCCGGAGAGTGAATTCATCATCGTGCTATGTGGTCAGGGAATAAGGCGCTGCACAAGTCCCACGACGCGCTTCACCGTCGGGTTTTCGAAAAGTCGCGGGCTGAAATAGGCACCCGCCGCGCGCTTATTGACCTCGCCGATGGTGGGATAGGGTGACACCATGGCCGCGACTTGGCTCATCTTCATGTTGTTGGCGATGACCAGCGACCACAGGTTGATCAACTCGCCCGCCTGATACCCAGCAATGGACACGCCCACAGGCCGCCCCTTGACCACCATCACCTTGATCAGCCCGTCCGTCTTGCGCTCTGCGATAGCGCGGTCGTTGTGGTTGTAGTGAAAGCGCACCACCTCCACCTTGTCGCCGTACTGCTCCTGCGCCTGCGCCTCTGTCAGTCCCACCTGTGCCAATTCCGGGTCGGTATAGGTGGCCCAGGGGATATGCGCGGTCTTCGTCTTTGCTGGCAGCGCAAAAAGCAGCGAGCGGATGATGACGCCCGCGTGGTAGCCCGCCACATGGGTGAATTGCAGTCCACCGGCCACATCACCCACTGCATAGACACGACTGTTGGTCGTGCGCAGGCCGTCGTCGACCTTGATGCCAGTCTTCGTCGTCTCGATGCCAGCAGCCTCAAGGTTCAGCTTGTCGGTGTTCGACTTGCGGCCCACAGCCACCAAAAGATGCGAGCCATCAAAACGACGCCCGTCCTTGGTGTGCACGGTGACAGAGCCATCCGAACCTTCGATCTTCTTGGCCAAAGCGCCTTCAACGATCTCGATCCCCTCGCGGCGCAGGTTGGTCAGCACGACCTCGGCCATCTCAGGATCATCCTTGCCCAGCGCCTTGTCGCCTTCGATCACGGTCACCTTTGACCCGAGACGCCGATGCGCCTGCGCCATTTCCATACCGATAGGACCACCGCCAATGATCAGCAGGTGATCCGGGCGCTCGCGCAACTCCCACAAGGTCTCGTTCGTCAGGTACGGCACAGTATCGATGCCATCGATAGGCGGCACAAACGGGCTCGACCCCGTCGCAATCACCACGCGCCGGGCCTTGATGACGGTATCTCCCGCCTGCACCTCGGTCTCGGAAATGAACACGCCAAACTCGCGAATGACCTGCACGCCCAAACTCTCGAACCGTTCCTGGCTGTCCACGGGTTCAATCTGCGCAATCACCTGCGCCACGTGATCCTTGGCCGCGGCATAGTCCACCTGCGGGGCGGCATTGGCCACGCCGTACTCCGCGCTGTGGGTCTGGCCATAGGCCGCCTTCCCGCTTGCAATCAGCGCCTTCGACGGCACGCACCCATAGTTCAGGCAGTCGCCACCCATTTTGTGCCCTTCGAGCAGGACAACCTTGGCGCCCATTTGCACGGCACCGGCTGCAACGGACAGGCCACCTGACCCGGCGCCGATCACCAGGATATCGGTCTTGATACGTTTCATTGGGATTACAGACCTTTCTTGCCCGTCACGGCCTTCACCACCACCGGCAGCAGGGACAGCGCCGCCAGCCCGAGGATGGGCAGCAGAACATGAGGTTCAAAGATAATGCCGAGATTTGGCGTCTCGCCGCGGGCAAACACCTCACCTAACCCAGCGCCCACGGATGTATATACAACCGATCCCGGAATGATGCCCAGAAAGGTCGAAATCACATAGCGGTGAAGCGGCACCTGCATGAAGGCGGGCACAAGGTTAGCCACAAAGAACGGGACCACAGGCACCAACCGGATGACAAACAACATCGACCACTGGTTTTCATCAATGCCGTCCTTGATCTTCTTGATCGTGCCCTTGGACGCTTCCATGCGCTGGCCCAACGTCTCGCCAAACCCGTGACGCGCGGCAAGGAATATGACCGTCGCGCCAATGGTCGCCGCCGTCACGGTAAAGACAGACCCGAACACCGTGCCAAACAGGAACCCACCGGTCAGGGTCGCGATGCTCGCCCCCGGCAGCGAAAAGCCAACAATCAGGATGTAGATCGCAACGTAAACCAGCGCCGTCAGCAGATAGTTCGTATCGCGGAAATCAATCAGCGCCTCGCGATTGTCCGCCAGCGTCTGAAAGCTGAGATAGTCGCGCAGGGTAAATGCGCCTATGGCTGCAACGATCAGAATACCGATCAGCGGCAGGTTCCGCATCAGGCCCGACTTGCGGGGTTGGCTCGTGTCAGTCATTCCGTATCCTTTGATCGCACAGCATCAGGGCGGCGCATGTTCGGCGGTTTGTGACCTGAAAATGCGCCTGCCGCACGCCGCAAAACAGGGTGTTCACAGCCCCTTGAACGGATAACCCACTTTCCGTGAGGTTTTTTCGGCCCAGACCACCGCATTGAAACATACCAACCGGCACGCGCACCGATTTGTTGCAAGGATGCCGAATTTCGGTGTCCAAAGGGTTTACTTGAGCCACATGCGGCTTTAGAGGACGGGCTTCGAATACTACCCTTCCCCGAATCCGCGGGTGCATGGGTCAACACATCCGGAGCCAATGCGATGAAACGCACCTATCAACCTTCGAACCTCGTGCGCAAACGCCGTCACGGTTTCCGTGCCCGCATGGCAACCAAGGCTGGCCGCAAGATCCTCAACGCCCGCCGTGCCCGCGGCCGGAAGTCGCTGAGCGCGTAAGCTTTCCCCGAAAGGGATGACAATGACCCCGCCGGAGGCCGCTTTGCCCAGCTTTGACGCTGGCGAAGACATGCCGCCGGCGGGGCCTTTGTGTTTTGAGGTTCTGAAAAAGCGCGCCGATTTCCTTCGGGCGTCCCGTGGGCGCCGCGTCGTGATGCCCGGCTTCATCCTTCAGGCGCGCAGCCGCAACGACGATGGCCCCATCCGCGTCGGCTTCACCTGTTCGAAAAAGGTCGGTAACGCAGTTGCCCGCAACCGCGCCAAACGCCGCCTGCGCGAAGTGGCCCGCCAAGTCATCACGCGCCACGGCAAACCCGCCACCGACTACGTGCTTGTGGGCCGCGCCGAAGTTACCGCCACCCGCCCCTTCGCACAACTGATCGCAGATTGCACAGCCGCGCTGGCACGTCTCCCATGACGCCCCTCGCCTTCATCGTATCCCTGCCCGTCCGCGCCTACCGCCTGATCTTTTCCCCTTGGGTCGGTTTCAACTGCCGTTACCAGCCGACCTGCAGCGCCTATGCAATGGAAGCCCTCGAAACGCACGGCGCGATCAAAGGCACATGGCTCGCCGCCCGCCGCATCGCCCGCTGCCACCCATGGGGCAGCAGCGGCTATGACCCGGTGCCAAGATGCAAATGCGAGCGCGACGATCCCTAGTGGATCACTTTGTGGACAAAGTGATCACCGCTCTTTCTCAAAAGTGATGATCACATCGCCAATATCCACACCCGCCCGCTTCATATACGCGCGGTTCAGCAATCGGTCGTCGCTCAGCAACCACATCCAGTCGTCAAATGTCACGCGCAGCGTTCCGTCCGGCACCGGCAGATCAATGGTGTATTGCCAATTGAACGTATCCCCCTTCTCCTCGCCGATCGCGATCCCAATCACCCCCGGCGCCGTCCCCTGCCAACTGTCAGGCCCCGTTTTTGTCAGGGTCCAAACCCGCCGCTCGGTGCTCTGATCCTCGTAGACAAAATCCTCGACCAGCGTCAGCGTCTCGCCATCCCAAATCCCCTCAATATCCACGGTAAAGCGACGGCGCACCGTGCCAAACACATCCTGAAACTGGCCATAGGCCGTCAACCGCCCGTCAAAGAACTCCTCAAGGTTCAACTGACGATCCGACAGCACCTCATCATCCAGCGACGGCTTGCCGGTACAGGCACCAAGGACAAACAGCCCCAAAACCAAGATCATCCACCGCATCGCATGCCCTTTCGTGCTTTGCATGGGATACGGCGCACGCACTCTTTTGGTTCACGCCGCCCTTGGTGTAAGAGAGCGCGATCCCAGCCCTCAAGGTGGCCCATGCTTGACGACAGTGACGACATCCACCCCCTCTTTGCCGGTGCGCCAACAAGCACCGAATTCAAAAAGCTGCGCAAACGCATCGTCCGCCACACGCGCGAGACGATCGAGCAGTATGGGATGATTGAACCGGGCGGCAAATGGTTGGTCTGCCTGTCGGGGGGCAAGGACAGCTACACGCTGCTCGCGGTGCTCCACGAACTCAAATGGCGCGGCCTCCTGCCAGTCGACATCCTCGCCTGCAACCTCGACCAGGGCCAACCGGGCTTTCCCGCGACAGTCCTGCCCGAGTTCCTGGAACGCATGCAGGTCCCCCACCGGATCGAATACCAAGACACCTATTCCATCGTTGTCGACAAGGTCCCGCAAGGGCGCACCTACTGCGCGCTCTGCTCGCGGCTCCGACGCGGCAACCTCTACCGTATCGCGCGCGAGGAAGGGTGCACCGCAGTCGTTCTGGGCCACCACCGCGACGACATCCTCGAGACGTTCTTCATGAACCTCTTCCACGGCGGACGGCTGGCCACGATGCCCCCGAAGCTCGTGAACGAGGAAGGAGACCTGTTCGTCTACCGCCCCCTCGCCCACGTGGCCGAAGCCGATTGCGAAAAATTCGCCCGGTCCATGAACTACCCGATCATCCCCTGCGACCTTTGCGGCAGCCAGGACGGGCTGCAACGGCAACAGGTCAAGCAGATCCTCGACGGATGGGAAGCCAACAGCCCCGGTCGCCGCCAGGTCATGTTCCGGGCGCTGATGAACGCGCGCCCGTCCCATCTGTTGGACCCCAAACTGTTCGACTTTGCGGGACTGATGCGCAGCTCGGAACAATTTGAAGAAAAAAACGTGAACATTCCAGATTTGCGTTAAGCGCTGACTTACCTTGGGCCCCTAGTCCTTGTCTCGCCTGCGGTTGCGACCGGGCAGGACGGAAAAGGGGTCAAAGATGCAATTCCGCGCGCCAGAGATGCTGAAAACACTGCGCCACAGGATGGCTGCGGCCTTGGCTGGTCCGCAAATGCTGGCCTTTGTGCCTGCCGTTATGCTCGCGGCATATTGGTTGGGCGGCGAAATCGCCCTGACAACCGTGGCGGTGGCCCTGCCGCTCGGCTGGTTCGCCGTCGGCGGGATCGACGATGTGATACGCCAGCGCAGGGCCCGCGACCTGCAACCCGGCCTCGTCTCGCAAGACACCTTTGGCGACAAGGTCGATACGATCCGACAGGATGCGCCTGGCGCAGACAGAAACAGCGCCATCTTCTCCATTGAACTTGATGACCACACCACGCTTGCCGACCGCTTCGAACCGGCAGCGATTGATCGGATTCTCAAGGCCGTCGCAGATCGCTTGGTCACGACGATGCGCGACCACGACACGCTCTGCAAAACTGGCGACTTTCGCTTTTCACTGTGTCTGGGTCAGGTCCAGCATCTCGATCTTGAAAGTTGCATTCAACTGGCAGGGCGCTACCAACAAGCGATTGAAGAACCGATCGCGCTCGACGGCACAACTGTCTATGTGTCTGTCAGCGTCGGCTTCTGCCTGCTGAACCGCGCCCCAGGCGGGTCGGGTCGCGACTGGCTCAACGCATCGCTTGCCGCCCTGACCGAAGCGCAGCGGCGCGGCCCGTCCTCCGTCCGCGCCTATTCCACCGAACTCCACTCACGGCTTAAAAACCGCGCCAATTTGCGGGACGAGGTCGCAACGGCGCTCGAACAGGGTCATATTCAACCCTGGTTCCAGCCGCAGATTTCGACCGATACGGGCAAAGTCGGAGGCTTCGAAGCGCTCGCACGCTGGATACATCCCGACCGCGGCGCCATCTCTCCGGCCGAGTTTCTGCCCGCGATTGAGGATGCAGGCCTTCTCGAACGGCTGGCCGAGATCATGATCTACCACAGCTTCACCGCGCTCAAGGCATGGGATTCCGCTGGGCTGCACGTCCCGCATGTGGGTGTGAACTTCAGCGGATCTGAGCTGAACAACCCCAAGCTTGTGGACAAGGTGCGCTGGGAACTCGACCGCTTCGACCTGACACCAGATCGGCTGGCCGTCGAAATCCTTGAAACCGTCGTGACCGACAACACCGGCGACACGATCACGCGCAACATCAACGCGCTGACCAAACTGGGCTGCCGCGTCGATCTTGACGATTTCGGTACCGGCCATGCCTCGATTTCATCCATTCGGCGGTTCGGCGTCGGTCGGATCAAGATCGACCGCTCCTTCGTGATGAAGGCGGACCGCGACCCCGAACAACAACGCATGATCAGCGCCGTACTGACGATGGCAGAGCGGATGGGGATCGAAACCCTCGCCGAAGGGGTCGAAACTGTGGGGGAACACGCCCTGCTGGCGCAGCTTGGGTGCGACTATGTACAAGGCTTTGGCATCGCGCGGCCCATGCCCTTTGAAAAGACGTTGGATTGGGTCCGCGCACACGAGGCCAAGCTGAAGGACACGCCCTCGCTTCCTGTCCGGCGCACAAACTGACCGGCTGACCCCCTGCTTGTTTGCAAACCCGCGCCGAAGCGACGCCCAACCTTGGCCTGATCGTGAACAAATCCCCGGCTTTTGGGCCTTGCCTCACACCCGAATCCGCTTGACCTTTGCCCCTGCACTCTGTTGAACCCGTGCAACGTTTCAGACAGCAGGTGGCAGTCCCCGATGGACGATCAGAACAAGAACCTCATTCTTGCAACGGCGCTCAGTTTCCTTGTCATTCTGGTGTGGTTCGTGGTGTTTCCCCCCCCCGAACCCGACGTTCCCCTGGACGCAGCAGCGCCGACGACGGCGCAAACCGACGATGCGGGCACAGTGCCAGCCGCACCCCCGGCACCGGGCGCCCCTCAAACCGCATCCGAGGCAGCCACCGAAACCGCAGATGCGCCCCGCATCGACATCGAAACCGACCGCGTGGCGGGCTCGATCTCACTCCTTGGCGGCCGCATCGACGACCTGCAACTCAAAGACTACCGTGTCAGCCAGGAACCCGGCGCCGACATCGTAACGATGCTGTCGCCCGTTGGCTCTGCGGATGCCTATTATGCCGTCTACGGCTGGGCGCCCGGGGGCGGTCTCGATGCAGATGCCGTACCCGGCCCGAACACGCTTTGGACCCAATCAGGGGGCGACACCCTCGGCGTCGGCTCCCCCGTCACGCTGTCATGGGACAATGGCACTGGCCTGGTCTTTGAACGCGAAATCAGCATCGACGCCGATTTCATGTTCAGCATCACCCAGTCGGTGACCAACAACGGCGACACGACCGTCCGCGCAGCACCTTACGGCATGCTGACACGCCACGGCGAGCCGTCCGATCTCAAGAACTTTTTCATCCTGCATGAAGGTGCGGTTGCCATGGCCGATGGCGAACTGGCCGAAACCGATTGGGACGAAATCCCCGATGCCAGCGTCGATCCCGCCTGGGGCCGCCCCGCCATTGTGACCGAAGGCGTCACACAAGGCTGGATCGGCTTCACCGACCACTACTGGCAGTCGATCCTGGTCCCCACCGGCGTGCAAAGCTTCGACCAGGCGCTCACCTATGACCCGCGCAGCGATGTCTACCGCGCCGTCACCCGCCTGCCCGCGCAGGATGTGGCCGTCGGTGCAACCGTGGCCATCCAAACGCAACTTTTCGCGGGCGCCAAGGAATGGGAAGCCATCCGCGAATACCAGGCCGCGGGCGTCGAGGGTTTTATCGACAGCATCGACTGGGGCTGGTTCTTCTTCCTGACCAAGCCCATCTTCTGGCTGCTGCACGAACTGAACCTGCTGATCGGCAACATGGGCTGGGCCATCATCGGCCTCACGCTCATCATCAAAGCCGTGCTCGTCCCTCTCGCCTTCAAATCCTACGTCTCCATGGCGAAGATGAAGGAACTCCAGCCGCAGATGGAGGAGCTGAAAGAGCGCGCAGGCGACGACAAGCAGAAACTCCAGCAAGGCATGATGGAGCTCTACAAGAAGGAAAAGGTGAACCCCGCCGCGGGCTGTCTGCCGATCCTTCTGCAGATCCCGATCTTCTTCTCGCTCTACAAGGTGATCTTCGTCACGATCGAGCTGCGCCACGCGCCCTTCTTCGGCCCCTTCCAGGACCTCAGTGCGCCTGACCCCACCTCGATCATCAACCTCTTTGGCCTCCTGCCGAACGAAGCACCCGATCCGACCAGCTTCATGGCGCTCATCTTCATCGGCATCCTGCCGATCCTCCTGGGCATCTCCATGTGGCTGCAACAAAAGCTGAACCCGGCGCCCACCGACCCCACGCAACAGATGATCTTTGCCTGGATGCCCTGGGTCTTCATGTTCATGCTGGGCGGTTTTGCCAGTGGCCTCGTCGTCTACTGGATCGCCAACAACGTGATCACGTTCACCCAGCAATACCTGATCATGCGCAGCCAGGGCTACAAACCCGACCTAATGGGCAACATCACCAGCGGCTTCAAGAAGAAGCAGGCCGAGGACGCCAAGAAGTGACCGGCACCCTCGCCCATATCTGGCGGCACCCGATCAAAGGGATCGGGTCCGAAGCCTGTGAGCGCGCTGACCTTACCCCGGATCAGGCCGTTGTGGGCGATCGGGCATGGGCGCTCCTGAACGCTGAGGCCGAAGATACAGACGCCTGGCAACCGCGCCGCAACTTCCTGCAAGTGGCCTCCGGTCCGGCCCTCGCGGCTGTCGGCGCAGTGTCCACGGCGGACGGCGTGCTGCTCACGCACCCCGACCGCGCCCCACTGGACTTCAAACCAGAAACCGACCCGACAGCCCTCGGCACATGGGTCGGCGACCTCTGGCCAGGCAACCGCCCCGGCCCCGCCCGGCTGGTCAAATCCCCGACCCAAGGCATGACGGATGTCGAGTTTGCCTCCGTCTCCATCGGCAACCTCTCGTCGCTCCGCGCGCTCAGCCAAAAGGCAGGCATGCACATCGACATGCGCCGCTTCCGCATCAACCTCTGGCTCGACGGCCTCGCCCCATGGGCAGAGATTGACCTGCTCAGCGGCGACATCACCCTCGGCGGCGCGACGCTCTCACCGGTCGAACCCATCGAGCGCTGCCGCGCCCCCGACGCCAACCCGCAAAACGGCCAGCGCGACATCGGCATGCTCCGCGCTCTCGAAGATGGCTGGGACACACGTAATTTCGGCGTCTATTTCAAAGTAAAATCCGGCGGCACCGTCGCCGTCGGCGACACACTGCAATGATACTCCCCTTCCCCATCGCCGAAACACCCGACCCGCAAACTGCGGAACAGGGCCGCATCCTCTTCGCGGGCGAAACCGAGTTCGTCAAAGGGGTGGTCGCCATGTCCGGCCTGCCCCCCGCCGACCGGCTCGAGGTCTGCTTTGCCGGGCGCTCGAATGTGGGCAAGTCGTCCCTCATCAACGCACTGACGGGACGCAAAGGGCTTGCGCGCGCCTCAAACACGCCGGGCCGCACGCAGGAAATCAACTACTTCACCGCAGGCGACGACCACTACCTCGTCGACCTGCCAGGCTACGGCTACGCCAACGCCCCCCTACCGGTGGTCGAAAAGTGGCAGCGCCTCCTGAAACAGTACCTGTCCGGCCGCCAAACCCTACGCCGCGCCTTTGTCCTCATCGACGCGCGCCACGGGATCAAGAAGGTGGATGAGGATATCCTCAAACTCCTCGACAACTCCGCCGTCACCTTCCAATGCGTTCTGACCAAGGCGGACAAAGTGAAGGCCAAGGACCGCGAGGCGGTACTGGCGCAGGTCCGACAAGCGCTGTCCAAACACCCAGCAGCCTTCCCCGAAATCGTGCTCACCAGCAGCGAAAAGGGCGACGGCATAGAAACCCTCCGCGCCATCATCGCCACGCTCGAATAGCCGGACAACCACGCCACGCGGTCCCCTCCCCATGGGGGAGGGCCAGGGTGGGGGCAGGACATGTCTTGCGCGCCAGCGCGCAATTCCGGATAAGCGGCGAAACCGCCAAGGCCGCAACAAGATGAAGACGCAAAACATGAACCGCGACTGGATCGCCACCGCCCGCACGCTCAGTCAGGCGCTGCCCTACATGCAGCGCTACACCGGCGCGACCGTCGTCATCAAGCTCGGCGGTCACGCCATGGGCTCGGACGAGGCGATGGAGAGCTTTGCCAATGACGTCGTCCTGATGCGGCAGGTGGGTGTGAACCCGGTCATCGTCCACGGCGGCGGCCCCATGATCAACGACATGCTCAAGCGGCTCGATATCAAATCCGACTTCGTGAACGGCAAGCGTGTGACGGACGCGGCCACCATGGAAGTGGTTGAAATGGTGCTGTCGGGTGTGGTCAACAAACGGATCGTCCAAGCCATTAACCGCGCAGGCGGCAAGGCCGTGGGCCTGTCGGGCAAGGACGCCAACCTGATCACCTGCGATCAGACGGACGCCGCCCTCGGCCTCGTAGGCACACCGGCGCAGATGGACCCAACGATCCTGTCCACCCTCTTCGAACGCTCCATGATTCCCGTCATTGCGCCCCTCGGCGCGGGCAAGAACGGCGAAACCTACAACATCAACGGCGACACCGCCGCCGGCGCCATCGCGGGGGCACTCAAGGCTGACCGCCTGCTCCTGCTCACCGACGTCTCCGGAGTCAAAAACGCCGAAGGTGAAGTCGTCACAGAACTCACCGCCGACCAAATCCGCGACCTGACCGCAAACGGCACCATCGCAGGCGGCATGATCCCAAAGACAGAAACCGCGCTCGACGCCATAGCAAGCGGCGTGCGTGCGGTCGTCATCCTCGACGGACGCGCGCCAAATGCCTGTCTTCTCGAACTTTTCACCGACCACGGCGCAGGCTCCATCATCCGCCCACGCTGACACAAACGTGTCCGCGCGCCGCATTGCCTGACACGGGCGACGCGGTAGATATGGGTCATGGAAAACGAAACCCTGATCCGTTTGAGCGTCTTCATCGGCCTCTTTGCACTCTTTGCACTGACCGAGGCGATCCTGCCCCGCCGTACCCGCACCCAATCGCGCAAGCAACGCTGGGTCACAAACTGGGGTATCACCATCGCCAACACGATCTTCATCCGGATCATGGCATTCCTCTTGCCGGTCCTCGCCGTCGGTGCCGCCATCGACGCCAGCACCCAAGGCTGGGGCCTGTTCAATGCACTCTCGCTGCCCGTCTGGATCGAAATCGTCGTGGCCATCCTGATCCTAGACTTCATCATCTGGGCGCAGCACCTGATCACCCACAAGGTCCCGCTCCTCTGGCGCCTTCACCGCGTCCATCACGCCGACGTGGACATGGACGTGACCACCGCCATCCGCTTTCACCCGATCGAAATTGGCCTGTCCATGCTGATCAAGATCGGCGCCGTCTACCTGCTCGGCCCCGCCGCCCTCGCCGTGATCCTGTTCGAGATCATCCTGAACGGCACCGCCATGTTCAACCACGCCAACATCCGCCTGCCCCTCTGGCTCGACGCCATCGTGCGGCGGGTTTTGGTCACGCCCGACATGCACCGCGTCCACCACTCGGTCCACCGGCACGAGCATGACAGCAACTACGGCTTCTCCCTGTCGATCTGGGACCGCATGTTCGGCACCTATATCGCGCAGCCCGAGGCCGGGCATGACGACATGCAGGTGGGTCTCGAATGGCAAGACGACCGCCCTGCCAAGCTCGGCTGGTCCCTCGCCCTCCCCTTCGCCCGGAAATGACACTTCAGGATGTCGCCGCGGCAGTGAGGCCACATGGCCTGATGGTCATGGGTCACAGCGGCAACCGCATCCTGATTGGCACCGACGCAGGCTGGTGGGACGTCTTCACGCAAAGCCCCGAATACCTTAAAAAGGTCAAAGATCCCGTCGACACGTGGTCCAAGCGTGTCATGGGCGGCATCGCGAAAGAGATGGGGGCGAAGGCCCACTACCCATCCGACGGCCCACCCTACGCCCCCTTCATCGCGTGGGCGCTCGACACGGGCCGTTTCTGGCAAAGCCCAACCGGCATGATGATCCACGAAACAGCCGGTTTAATGATTTCTTTACGTTGCGCGCTTGAATTCATTGAAGAATTTCAATCTGTCCCCGCGGGGACAAATCCATGCACCTCCTGCTCCACCAAACCCTGCGTCTCCGCCTGCCCCGTAGACGCCCTGTCAGACGCCCATTTCTACGACGTCCCAGCCTGTAAGGCGTATCTCGATACGCCCGAGGGCACGACCTGCATGACAGGCGGCTGCCTCGCCCGCCGTGCCTGCCCGGTCAGCCAGTCTTTCGCCCGACCCGAGGCGCAATCAGCCTTCCACATGCGAGCATTCGTCGGATGACCCGCACACTCATCCTCATGCGCCACGCGAAGTCCAGTTGGGACCATCCCAACCTCACTGACCACGACCGCCCGCTCAATGACAGGGGCATCGCATCGGCCAAGGCCATGGGACAATGGCTGCGGGACAACGGGCACCTGCCGGACGCAGCCGTCAGTTCCAGCAGCGAACGCACCGGGCAGACCTTCCTCGGCTTAGGCCTAGACATCCCCATCACCTTCACCCGCGCGCTCTACCATGCCGGACCAGAGGTGATAATGGAGGTCCTGCAAGAACAAAACGCGGAAACAGTTCTGATGCTTGGGCACAACCCAGGTATTGCCGACTTCGCCGACCGCCTCGTCGCGCAACCGCCAAGGCATCCCAGATTTGCCGACTACCCAACCTGCGCCACGACTGTGATCCGCTTCGATGTCGAGGGCTGGAACGACATCGGCTGGCGCGAGGGCCAGCCGATTGATTTCGCGATACCGCGAGAGGTGATGGGGTAAGGCGGATCCTGATCCGCCTTACGTGTCAGTGCCCCAAGATCTGGCTCAGGAACAATTGCGTCCGCGGGGACTTCGGATTGTTGAAGAACTCTTCGGGCTCGTTCTGTTCGACGATCTGGCCCTCATCCATAAAGATCACGCGGTTCGCCACCTGACGGGCAAAGCCCATCTCGTGCGTCACGCACAGCATGGTCATCCCCTCTTCGGCAAGCTCAACCATAGTGTCGAGCACCTCTTTGATCATCTCAGGGTCCAGCGCCGATGTGGGCTCGTCAAACAGCATGATCCGCGGCCGCATGCAGAGCGAGCGGGCAATGGCCACACGCTGCTGCTGACCACCGGAGAGCTGGCCGGGATACTTGTCGGCCTGGTCGGGGATCTTCACCTTTTCCAGGAAGTGCATCGCCGTTTCCTCGGCTTCCTTCTTGGGCGTCTTGCGCACCCAGATCGGGGCCAGCGTGCAGTTTTCCAGGATCGTCAGATGCGGGAACAGGTTGAAGTGCTGGAAGCACATACCAACCTCTGACCGGATCTTGTCGATGTTCTTGAGGTCCGAGGACAGGACCGTCCCATCGACAGTGATCGTGCCCTGCTGATGTTCTTCCAGCGCGTTGATGCAGCGGATCAATGTGGATTTGCCCGACCCCGAAGGGCCCGCAATCACGATCCGCTCGCCGCGATAAACCGTCAGGTCGATGTCGCGCAGCACGTGGAAGGTGCCATACCACTTGTTCATCTTGTCGATGGATACGGCCACTTCGTCAGACACATTGGCCGCCACGTGGGGCAGATCGGTGTTGGGCAGGTTTGTTGTTGTCTCAGTCATTGTTACCCACTCCTTAACGGTGGTCTGTCGCAAGCTGGCGTTCCAGCCATTGCGAGTATTGCGAGATGCCGTAGCAGACGACGAAGAACAGCAGCGAGGCAAAGCCCAGCAGTTCCCAGTAAACGCCGTTCCACTCTTGCGCAGAAAGGATCGGTCCGCGGATCATACCCACCAGGTCGAACATCGAGATCACCGACACCAGCGTCGTGTCCTTGAACAGACCCACGGCCACGTTCACGATGCCCGGAATCGAGATCTTGAGCGCTTGCGGCAGGATGATCAGACGCATGGCCTGCGGATAGTCGAGGCCCAGGCTGTCCGCCGCCTCGTACTGCCCGCGCGGCAGGGCAGCGAGGCCACCCCGGATCACCTCGGCAATATAGGCAGCCGAGAACATGGTGATCATGATCACCACGCGCAGGAACAGATCCACGGTGCTGTTCGGCGGGAAGAAAAAGGCCAGCATCACTGATGCCACGAAGAGCAAAGTGATGAGGGGCACGCCCCGCACGAACTCGATAAAGACCACGCAGATCCACTTGATGATCGGCATGTCGGACTGACGGCCCAGCGCCAGCACAATGCCCAGCGGGATCGACAGCGACACGCAGGTCACGCCGAGCATCATGTTCAGCATGAAGCCACCAAGGTCACGGCTGGGCACATAGCGCAGCATCGCGTTGGCATTGGCATTGTCGGGGATGAGCCAGCCGCCAATCGTCCAGACCACGATGGCCACGATCACGGCACCGAAAAAGCCCGCTGCAAAGCTCGATGTGCTGAACTTCTGGAACACGAAGTAGCCTGCAACAAAGCCGACCAGCGCCAGAAGCGGTGTCAAAATCGTGCCACCCCAGATCAGCCAAAAGGCGACGAAGGGGTAGAGCGCGGTGATGATCAGCAGCTTGCGCGGCAACGTGTAGATCAGCACCGGCAGAGCTGCGACAAACAGCAGGATCAGGGCCAGGTTCGGGCGCCAGTATTCGGCGGCCGGGTACTTGAACCCATAAAGCAGTTGGTGAACCCGCTCCGTCAGGACCGAGAAACAACCGCCCCGAACCCCGTCCAGCACTTCACGGCATTCCGCGAGGCTCTTGGTGGTCCAGACCCCGTTGAAGATCCACGGCAGCGATGACGCCAGGATCGAATAAATCGCATAGAGCGACAGCAGCGTCAGCACCGTGCCCCAGACACCGTTGAACAGGTTGGCGCGCAGCCAGCCGACCAGTCCGACCTCGGACGCGGGCGGCGGGGATGGGGGGAGTTGTGTGTCGCGGACGTAAGCGACGGTTTGTGCGTGTGTATCGCTCATCTCACCGCTCCTTCAGCTTCACAGAGGTGTTGTAGACGTTCATCACCGCCGAGATCAGCAAGCTGATCGTGAGGTAGAACAGCATCAGCAGAAGGACGCATTCGATGGCCCGGCCCGTCTGGTTCAGCGTGATGCCCCCCAACGTGCCGGTGATGTCCATGTAGCCCACGGCAATCGCCAGCGACGAGTTCTTGGTGATGTTCAGATACTGCGAGATCAGCGGCGGGATGATGACCCGCAAGGCTTGCGGCAGGATCACAAGGTTCATGATCCGACCGGGCCGCAGTCCAAGCGACGCCGCGGCCTCGCTCTGACCCTTGTTGATGGCCTGGATGCCTGCGCGCACGTTTTCAGCGATGAACGCGCCGGTGTAGATCGCAAGCGCGAACCAAAGCGCAATCAGCGATCCGCGAATGGTCAGGCCACCGCCGAAGTTGAAGCCACGCAGCGCGGGAATGTCCCAGCTCAGGCCCATGATCGTCAGCAAGACGATCAACGGCACAAACCAGATGGCCAGCGTGAAATACCACGTCGTCGGACGCACACCCGTCAATTCCTGTTTGGCACTGGCCCATGCGCCCAGTGCCTTGGCCCCGAAGAAGGAGCCGACCAGCCCCAGCAGGATCAAGAGCCACCCCATGGCCGCCGATCCGAAGAGCGGATTGCCGAGGATGGGCGCAGGCACATAGACGCCGCGATTGGTGAAGGCGAAAAGACCCAGCAACATGGTGGCGTCAGGCTCGTCCCCGCGGAACGCGCGGGGGGCGGGCATGACGGCCGTCATGATGGTGAAGATGATGATGATCCAGATCAGGACCGGCACGTTGCGGAACGCTTCGACATAGGCCGACATCAGCTTGGACACGAGCCAGTTGTTCGACAGGCGCAGAACGCCCGCGATCACCCCCAGCACAGTGGCCGAAACGCAGGCGAGGAACGCCACCAGCAGCGTGTTCAGCACACCCACCACAGTCGCCCGCCAATGCGTGGACTGGCTGGTGTATTCAATCAGACGCTGGTTGATGTCGTAGCCCGCAGGCTCGCCCAGAAACGCCCAACTCAGGGACAGGCCCTGATCGCGCAGGTTCGCGAACATGTTGCTCATCAGGTACGCGATGGCCATCACAAGGGCCAAAAGCGCAATGAACTGAAATGTGTAAGATCTGTAGCGCGTGTCGTTGAGAAGCATCGACAGGCGGAACGACTCCTGTGGAGGGTCGGTCATCGTGGTCATGGAGAGGGTCCCCGTGGTTCCGACCCTTGATTTTTGTCGCGCCGAGGCGCGGGGCCGGGTTTTCAGAAGTTGGCTGTCCTTGAGGCATCTCTGCCGCTGTTTTCAGCGATCCTGTGCCCAGATGCGCGAGGGGCGCAGGGATGAACCTGCGCCCCTCGGCTTGGTATCTTAGCGGAAGGGCGGGCTGTAGAGCAGGCCGCCGTCGGTCCACTGAGCGTTCAGGCCGCGGGCCAGACCGATCGGAGTGGATTCACCGATGTTCTTCTCGAAGATTTCGCCATAGTTGCCGCCAGCTGTGATGGCTTTCGCGGCCCAGTCAGCGTCCAGACCCAGCATCTCGCCCAGCGTGCCCTCGGTGCCGAGGATACGGTTGATTTCCGGGTTGTTGGTGCCAGCCGACATCTCGGAGATGTTTGCCGAGGTGATGCCCAGCTCTTCTGCCGAGATCAGCGCGTTCAGAGTCCAGCGAACCACATCGCCCCACTCGTTGTCGCCGTGACGGACCAGCGGGCCCAGCGGCTCTTTCGAGATGATTTCGGGCAGCAGGACGTGATCGTTCGGCGCTTCGAACGCGGCACGTGTCGCGGCCAAGCCGGACGCGTCCGTGGTGTAGACGTCGCAGGCACCGGCCAGGTACTGCTGCTGCGCTTCGGCGTTGGTTTCGATCGGAACGGGCTCGTAGCTGATGCCGTTGATGCGGAAGAAGTCCGCCAGGTTCAGCTCGGTCGTGGTGCCGGTCTGGATGCAGACGGTCGCGCCGTCCAGTTCCTTGGCCGACGAAACGCCCAGATCCTTGGGCACCATGAAGCCTTGGCCGTCATAGTAGTTCACGCCGACGAAGGTGAATTTCAGGTCCACGTCGCGCGAGAAGGTCCATGTGGTGTTACGTGCCAGCATGTCGATTTCACCCGAGGCGAGCGCGGTGAAGCGCGTTTTGCCTGTGGTGGGTACGAATTCGACGGCAGTTGCGTCGCCCAGAACGGCAGCAGCAACAGCGCGGCAAACGGCCACGTCAAAGCCTTGCCATTCGCCGTTGGCGTCAGGTGTCGCAAAGCCCACAAGCCCGGTAGCAACGCCGCAGTTCAGCGTGCCGCGTGCTTTCACGTCATCAAGCGTGCCAGCAGCCGCAGCGCCGGCAGCCAAGCCAGCGGCGGTCAGCGCGCCAAAGAGTACGGTTTTTTTCATTTTTACCTCTTCCTGATTGTCCGCCATGTTTCAGCGGTCCGATCAACGCAGCCTGAGTGCCCATGCCACGTCGAAAGCGATCCAGCCGGGGTTATCCCCAACTGGTGGGCGTTAGTTTGCGGGGATTCATCGCGAAACGTCAAGGGCGGCATCATCAAAAACGATGCATAATTGTGCGCTTTTCACGGCAAGACCTTGACGTGACGTCAGGCCGCTTTTGTTGCGTCAAAAAAGGCTTTTGCGTGCAAAAATGACCCTTCCTTGAGCTTCGCGACCTCCTGCGCCTCCTCATCCTCGCCCCATTGCTCTTCCTGCCAGGTTTCATCCAGCCGGGAAGCTGCCCAAATTGTGAGCGGCGGGTGTAGGTCTTGGGCGGCGGCGAAACCCAGGATCAAGGACCCCGACAGGCTGACCAGGTCGTGAAAGGCCGCAAGCTGGAAATTCGACATCGCATGGACAGGTGCCGCAAGGGCGGCAAGTGCGTCCGCGTCCTGTGATTCGTGCATCAGGCCCGTGCGCGGCATCAGGCGCGCGCCCAATGTCTGCGCCGCCCAGTCCAGATAGGGATCCCACATCGCCGCCTGCCGGTCGATCAGCGCCTGCGGGGCATCCGCCCGGTAGCACAGCAGATCGGCGTCAGCATAGGCTGCCAGCATATCCGCCACCTCGGCGTGCTGAACGGCCACCTTGTCGATCGCTGCATTGGCACTGCGTGTAAACGGCATCGACAGCGGGTTCACCACCTCATCCTGCGCGTCCCATTCGGCAGCAATGGCCGCAGCCATGGCGCGCGTCGGCAGAGTCAGGGCCGCCTTGGCCGGTGTCTTGACCGCGCGCCCATCCAGCTTGACCGTCCAGCCACCCGGCACTTCCTCGGCTGTGGCTGCTGTCCAGAACCGTTTTTGCTTCCACTCACTCATGTCATTCCACCCATAGCGCGCCCAGCGCGTCATCAAGGTCATCAAAACTGTTCAGAACCGCCCGCGCACCGTTCAGTCGCGAGGCCGGGTGATAGCCCCAGCTTACGCCGATGAATGGCATGCGCGCGGCCTCCGCCATATCGGCATCAAAGCTTGTGTCGCCGATCATCACGGCATCCGCCGCATACACCCCCGCCTCGTCCATCGCGGCCTGCAGCATGGACGGATGCGGCTTTGACGGGTGGAAGTCGGCCACCTGCCGGGTCACAAACATCCCCTCCAGCCCATGTATCTCGATCAAACCATCGAGCCCACGCTTGGATTTGCCTGTCGCGATGCCCAACAGGATGTCATCCCGTCCATTCAGGCGATCAAGTGCCGCGCGCGCACCGGGATAAAGGGGCGAGGATGCCGCGCCCTTGCTCAATCGCAGATCAGCGTAGCTGTCCTTGTAGACCGCGACCATGCGGTCGTGATCGGCCTCCGGCGCGAGGGTCCGCATGGCCACAGGCAAGGACAGACCGACGATGCCGAGAATGTCCTGCCGCGTTGGTGCGGGCATCTCGACCGCGCCAAAGGCGGCTGCCATGCTGGCGACGATATCCGCTTGGCTGTCGACCAGCGTGCCATCCACGTCGAAAACGACAAGCCTCATTCAAAGCGCCTCAAACGGGTCTTCGGCAGCCAGATCCTCGGTCCAGCCGAACGTGTCCCAGCTTTGCTTCATGTGGTCGGGCAGCTCTGCCGTCACGGTGATGACCTTGCGCGTCTCTGGCTGCTCGAACCGCATCATACGCGCGTGCAGGTGCAGCTTTTGCGAGATGATGCCGCCGACCTTGGCCCCCCAGCCATCGCCGAGGTTTTCCTGGCTCGATCCACCATATTTGCCATCACCGACAATCGGGTGCCCGATCTCGGCCATATGCGCGCGCAACTGGTGGGTGCGGCCTGTGATCGGCTCCATCGCGACCCATGCAGCGCGGGAGGCAACGCGGTAGAGCGTGGCATAGAGCGTATGCGCCCGTTTCGCGCCCGGCGTGCCGTCGATGTCACGCGGGTGTACTGCGATCATCTTCTCGCCCTCGCCCCCACGGCCCCGTCCGGGGGCCTTGACCAGACCGTATTTGATCTCGCCCAGATAGGGCGTGGGCACGCCCGCAACGAGCGCCCAGTAAATCTTGCGCGTGTCGTGGTGGCGCATGGCGGCTGTCAGCGACTTGGCCGCGAGGCGGGTGCGCGCCAGCAGCAGAACGCCCGACGTGTCCTTGTCCAGCCGGTGCACCAGGCGCGGCTTTTCGTCGGCATCAAAGGTCAACGCCTCGGCCAACCCGTCGACGTGCTTGGTCTGCCCGGAGCCGCCTTGGGTCGGCAGGCCCGACGGCTTGTTGATCGCGATGACCTGATCGTCCTTGTAGATCACGCAGTCGCGGATCATCTTGGCGTCTTTGTCGGAAATGCGGGTCTTTTTCACCACTGGCGCAGGCCGGTCGGGCAGCGGCGGGATACGCACCTGCTGGCCTTCCTCGACCCGCGTCGAAGATTTGACGCGGCCCCCATCGACCCGGCATTCGCCCTTGCGGCACATCTTTTCGATCATGCCCTGACTGACTTGCGGGAAGCGGCGCTTCATCCAGCGGTCAAGACGCTGATCGCCTTCACCCGCTTCGACGGTCACGGTCTGAACCCCACTCATGCGAAGAGCCCCCTTGCGATGAGCAGCCCCACTGCCAGCGCGCCAACAGACAGGCCAACGGAGAGCGCAATGTAAAGCGCGGCGGAGGCTGTTTCCCCGCGCTCGATCAGCGTCATGGTTTCGAGTGAAAAAGCGCTGAACGTGGTAAAGCCGCCCAGCACCCCGGTCATCACGAACGGCGACAGGTGCGTAAGCCCCTTTTGCGCTGCGGCCACGACAAAGACACCCATCAGGAACGAGCCCACGATATTGACCGTGATGATGGCGAGCGGAAAGTCGGACGGCCCAAGCGCGCGCAGCATCGCCACGCCCGTCAGCCAACGCAGAGACGCGCCAATCGCCCCGCCAAGGGCCACGAGAGAGAGGGTTGAAAACATGGCCGGTCTGTCGTCGGTCCGCCGCAAAGAGTCAAGCCGCGCTAGCTGTTCCGCTTGGCCCGCAGCTTGGCAAAATAGTCGACCCGCTTGCGCAATTCGCGTTCGAACCCGCGCTCGACCGGTTGGTAAAGCTCGGGCCGCTCCATCCCGTCGGGGAAGTAACTGGCCCCCGAAAACCCGTCTTCGGCATCGTGGTCATAGGCATAGTCCTTGCCATATCCCTGATCCTTCATCAGCGATGTTGGCGCGTTCAGGATGTGCTTGGGCGGCAGGTGCGACCCGGTCTGTTTCGCGGCCCTCCGCGCGCCTTTGTAGGCCACGTAGGTCGCGTTCGATTTCGGCGCGAGGGCAAGGTAGACAAGCGCCTGCGCCAGAGCCAACTCACCCTCGGGCGAGCCCAGCCGTTCATATGTTTCCCACGCCTGCAAGCACACCGCCTGCGCCTGCGGGTCAGCGAGGCCTATATCCTCAACCGACATGCGGGTGATACGGCGGGCGAGAAAGCGCGGATCTTCTCCGCCCTCCAGCATCCGAGCGAACCAGTACAGCGACGCATCCGGGTCCGACCCGCGCACCGATTTGTGCAGCGCCGAGATCAGGTTGTAATGCGCATCGCCCGACTTGTCGTATTGCGCCGCGCGGCGCATCAGGCGGGTGGCCAGCGCGTCCCTATCCAGCTTGCCCGCGACCGTCCAAGCGGTGACCTGTTCGATGAGATTGAGCAGCGCGCGCCCATCGCCGTCTGCCATTTCCAGCAGCGCCTCGCGGGCGGGGCCATCCAGCGGCAGGGCCTTGTCCAACTCCTGCTCCGCCCGTTGGGCCAGCAGTTCGAGGTCCTTGAGGTCCAGCCGTTCCAGCACCAGCACCTGCGCGCGGCTGAGCACAGCGGCGTTCAACTCGAAGCTGGGGTTCTCGGTCGTGGCCCCCACCAGCAGGATCGTCCCATCCTCCATATGCGGCAGGAACCCGTCCTGCTGCGCCTTGTTGAAGCGGTGGATTTCGTCCACGAACAGCAGCGTGCCCTGCCCGTTCTGACGCCGGATCTTGGCCGCCTCGAACACTTTCTTTAGGTCCGGGACACCTGTGAAAATCGCCGAGATCTGGACGAAATGCAGGTCTGTCTCATGCGCAAGCAGCTGGGCGATGGTCGTTTTGCCCACGCCGGGCGGCCCCCAGAAGATCAGCGACGACAGCGCGCCCGAGGACAGCATGACGGTGAGCGCTGCCTCCGGGCCAAGCACCTGGGCCTGTCCGATGACCTCCGACAGCCTTTGCGGGCGCAGCCGGTCTGCAAGAGGGCGCGGCCCGGTATCGGGTGCAGCGGGCACTGATCCAAAGAGATCGGTCACGTCAGAACCGCAACACGATGCGGCTGTTGCCGCGAATGGCGCGCACGGTTGTCCCGCGCCTCGCTTCGGACAGGATGGCCGCCGCCTGCGCGGGCGTATCCACATCCTGCCGGTCGATACGCTGCAGGACATCTCCGCTCCGCAGGCCGACGCGGCGGCCAATTGGCCCTTCGTCCAAAACCACGACCCCTTCGGCGGCAATGGGCAGGTTCAACTCCGCCAGCACCGCCGGGTTTATGCGCGCAAGCGTCAGCCCGGGCAGGCTGCTGTCCTCGGGCAGCACCGTCTCGTCCCGCGGCGGATCGTCGGGCGGCGGGATCAGGGCGACGTTCAGGTCGTCCTCTTCCCCACCGCGCAGGCGGGTCATAGTGGCGCTGTTCTGATCGCTGGCGACGCTCATGCGGAACAGCATCTCACCCGGGCTGCCGACCGGCGCGCCATCGACGGAGAGAACCACATCGCCCACTTCGAAACCAGCATCCGCCAGAGGGCTCGCAGGATGCAATCCCGCCAACATAATGCCACCGGGGCGGTCACGGCCCAGTGTCTCGGCCAGATCAATGTCTACTGCCTGGCCAGTCGCTCCGGCCCAGGGCCGTACAAACCGGTCGTTCCCATCGCGCGCCTGTTTGACAAACGCTGCGACCAGATCAGCCGGGATTGCAAAGCCGATCCCGTTCGAGCCACCCGAGCGGCTCAGGATACGAGTGTTGATGCCCAGCAGATCGCCGCGCATGTCCACCAGTGCCCCACCCGAATTGCCAGGATTGATCGGCGCATCGGTTTGAATGAAGTAGCCCGCTCCACGCCCGTTGGAGCCGCCCGACCGGGCAAGCCCCGACACGATACCAGACGACACGGTCTGCCCCACACCGAAGGGGTTGCCGATGGCAAGGGTCAACTCGCCGACCTCAACCGTCTCACTGTCGCGCAGGGCTAGGAAAGGCAGATCATCCACGTCATCGATTTTGAGGATGGCCAGATCACTCTCCTGATCACCCAGAAGCACCCGCGCGTCATATTCACGCCCATCATTCAGTACGATCCGGATGTCGGTCGCCTGCCCCACCACATGATAGTTGGACACGACAATCCCATCGTCACTCAGGATTACGCCAGAGCCGAGGGAGTTCTGCACCCGCGGCTGTGGCTGACCAAACCCTTCAAACAGACGCTCAAAGAACGGATCGTCCATGAACGGCGTCCGCGCGCGGGCCTGCGTGACGAAGCGGACATAGATGTTCACTACCGCCGGAGCCGTCTCGCGCACAAGGGGCGCAAAGCTGAGCGTAATCTCGGACTGGCTTTGCGGCACGCGCGTCTCGGCACTGGCCACAAAGGGAAGACAGCAGAGAAGGAGGGGGATCAGAAACTTCATTGTTCCAAAAATATGCAAATCCAGTACGGGCAATACAAGCGCAGCGGCCCATCAAAACAAAAAGCCCCCGCCGCGGGGCGAGGGCTTCTGATCAGGCATCACATCCTGATTTATTCTTCGGCCGCATCCTCAGAAGCAACGCGGGCCTTGTCAGCGGCACCCTTGGCGTCGCGGTCGCGGTCTACGAATTCGATGATGGCCATCGGCGCCATGTCACCATAGCGGAAGCCAGCCTTCAGAACGCGGACGTAACCGCCCTGGCGGTCCTTGTAGCGCGGACCCAGAACGTCGAACAACTTGGCGACATACTGGTCTTCTTTCAGCTTGGCCGCGGCCTGACGGCGAGCGTGCAGGTCTCCGCGCTTGGCCAGCGTGATCATCTTTTCGATGATCGGGCGGAGTTCCTTGGCCTTGGGCAGGGTTGTCTTGATTTGCTCATGTTCGATGAGCGAGCCAGCCATGTTTGCGAACAGAGCCTTGCGGTGCTCATGTGTCCGGTTCAGGCGGCGGTAACCACGTGCGTGACGCATTTTCTTTTCTCCTTTGTGCCCTCTACGGGCTGTTTTGCTTTGTCTGGCCCGCGATGCGTGTCACGGACTCTCCTTGGGGTCTTGGACCCAGGGCAGGTGCGCAGTGAATGCGCACCCTACGGTTCTTATCGGTCGGATGGACCGTAGGGTGTGCCCTATGGGCGCACCATGGCTTAGAAGTTATCTTCGAACTTCTTGGCCAGATCTTCGATGTTGTCCGGCGGCCAGTCCTCGACATCCATGCCAAGGTGCAGGCCCATGCCCGACAGCACTTCCTTGATCTCGTTCAGCGACTTGCGGCCGAAGTTCGGCGTGCGCAGCATCTCTGCCTCGGTCTTCTGGATCAGATCGCCAATGTAGACGATGTTGTCGTTCTTCAGGCAGTTGGCCGAACGGACCGACAGTTCCAACTCGTCCACTTTCTTCAGTAGAAGCGGGTTGAACTCGAGACCATCGTCGTCGTCCTGACGCGAGGCGCTTTCCGGCTCGTCGAAGTTGACGAAGATGCCCAGCTGGTCCTGCAGGATGCGCGCGGCAAAGGCCACAGCATCGTCAGGGCTGATGGAGCCATCGGTTTCGACCTTCATGGTCAGCTTGTCATAGTCCAACACCTGGCCCTCGCGGGTGGGCTGCACGTCATAGCTGACCTTCTTGACGGGCGAATAGATCGCGTCGATCGGGATCAGACCGATGGGCGCGTCTTCCGGCTTGTTCTTGTCTGCCGACACATAGCCCTTTCCGGTGTTGACCGTCAGTTCCATGTAGACGTCGGCACCATCGTCGAGGTGGCAGATGACCAGATCGCGGTTCAGGATCTCAATCCCAGCGCTTTCGGAAATGTCACCAGCGGTCACAACGCCCGGCCCCTTGGCAGAGATCGACAGGCGCTTGGGGCCTTCGACTTCCATGCGCAAGGACACCTGCTTGAGGTTCAGGATGATGTCGGTGACGTCTTCGCGGACACCGGCCACGCTTGAGAATTCGTGCAGCACGTTGTCGATCTGCACGGATGTGATGGCGGCACCTTGCAGCGACGACATCAGCACGCGGCGCAGCGCGTTGCCCATGGTCAGGCCAAAGCCGCGCTCCAGCGGTTCGGCAACAACAGTGGCCTGTCGCGCGGGTTCGTTGCCCGGCTTGACGTCAAGCTGCTGCGGCTTGATCAGTTCGGCCCAATTCTTGTGGATCATGCGTCCCTCCATTCCTGTCTGCGTGCCATGTCCAAACGCGCAAACTCCCGAGGTTTCAAAAAGCGGTTTGGGGCCATGCGAAACGCAGGCCCCAAAGAGTGTTCAGATGTCGCTTAGACGCGGCGGCGCTTGGGCGGACGGCAGCCATTGTGGGCAATCGGCGTCACGTCGCGGATCGACGTGATGTTGAAGCCAACGGCGGCCAGGGCGCGCAGTGCGCTTTCACGGCCCGAACCGGGGCCCTGCACTTCGACTTCCAGCGTCTTCACACCGTGGTCCTGCGCCTTGCGGCCCGCATCTTCGGCAGCCATCTGGGCGGCGTAAGGCGTGGATTTCCGCGAGCCCTTGAAGCCCATGGTGCCAGCCGACGACCAGCTGATCGCGTTGCCTTGCACGTCCGAGATCAGGATCTTGGTGTTGTTGAACGAAGAGTTCACATGCGCCACACCAGCGGCGATGTTCTTGGAGACCTTTTTCTTGCCCCCACGGCGGGTATCACGTGCCATTGGTGCGCCTCCTTATTTCTTCTTGCCGGCAATGGCCTTTGCGGGGCCTTTGCGGGTGCGAGCGTTGGTGCTTGTGCGCTGACCGCGGACAGGCAGGTTGCGACGGTGGCGCAGGCCACGGTAGCAGCCCAGGTCCATCAGGCGCTTGATGTTCATCTGCGTGTCACGACGCAGGTCACCCTCGACGGTGTAGTTCTCGTCGATGTGCTCGCGGATTTTCAGAACTTCTGCATCGCTCAGTTCGTTCACGCGGCGCGTCAGGTCGATGCCGACAGCTTCGCAGATGTTCTGAGCGGAGGTGTTGCCGATACCCGTGATGTAAGTCAGGGCGATCGGAACACGTTTGGCGGTGGGGATGTTGACCCCTGCAATACGTGCCACGTAAGGCTTCCTTTCGTTGCGAACCCGTAGTTCCGGGTCCTTTTTTCACAACATAAGGCCCAAGGATTTTGCCCCCGGGCCTGCCGCTGATCAGGTGATCCGACCGGACGCGTTCCGGTCTTTGATTCTCGTTATAGATGGCGTGAGATAGGCGTTGATTAAGGGTGCGTCAACCCCTGCCATCAAGCGCTCATCAGCCTGTTTGATCATGGAGGCGGTCGTACAAGCTTTCGGCAACCGAGCAGGCCTTTAGAATCTGCAGGAGTAGTTTGGCAATTTTATCTTTTTGCTTCGGCGTCGGATCATTGAAGTGACCAAATCCAACGTTGATCCCACTCCGCAACCCTTCGATCTCGCCAAGAAGTTCCGCGAACGCCGGTCCAATTTCGGACGTAAAGTCTTCCGGCCTTAGCGGGTCGAGCTCTAGCGATACGTCAACCAGCCTATCGCGATACTTACCTTTACTTCTGAGAAGAAAATAGCACGCTTGGCTTACTCGTTCCTGTAAACTGTCGTCGGCTCCCACCGTGAGTTCATCTCTGTATGAACCTTTCGTTTTCACAGTGTTTGCCCTTTTCGACCGGCTTACTTACTCAGCCAAGAACACCCGCAATCGCCGCCTTCACATCCGCGATCTCGCCCAGCCCATCGACCTTCGTCAGCTGCCCCTTGGCATAGTAGTACCCAATCAGCGGAGACGTCTTCTTGTAGTACTCCATCAGGCGCACTTTCATCGACTCGGCGTTGTCATCCGCACGTACGGGCTGGCCTGCGGCAGCAGCCTCGGCGGCGCGGCCAACGATGCGGTCCACCAGAACCTCGTCATTGACCTCAAGTTCGATCACGGCATCGAGGGTCTCGCCCTTCTCCGCCAGCAGATCCGCCAGCGCATCCGCCTGCGCCAGCGTGCGTGGGAAGCCGTCAAAGATGAAGCCGTTCGCCTTGACCGTCTCAAGCTGTTCGCGGATCAGGCCGATGACAATCTCGTCGGTCACAAGCCCACCGCGGTCCATGACGTCAGCCACTATCCGGCCCATCTCGGTGCCCGACGCTTTGGCCGCGCGCAGCATATCGCCCGTGCTCAACTGCACCATGCCGCGCTCTTCCACCAGAAAACGCGCCTGCGTTCCCTTTCCCGCGCCCGGCGGGCCCAAGAGAATAATGTTCATCAGCTGTCCCCTCCCTGTGCCGCCTTAGCGGCGCACAGGGCTCCGTTTGCGGCGGGTCTTGTTGCCCTTACCGCGCAGTTGCGATTTCTCAATCAGACCTTCGTACTGGTGCGCCAGCAGATGGCTTTGAACCTGTTGGATCGTATCCATGGTCACCGACACCACGATCAGCACGGATGTGCCGCCGAAATAGAACGGGATGGCAAACTCACCACGCAGGATTTCCGGCAGCAGACAGACCAGCGCCAGATAGGCAGAGCCCAGAACCAGCACACGGTTGACCACGTATTCCAGATATTCGGCGGTGCGCTTGCCCGGACGGATACCGGGAACAAAGCCGTTCTGGTTCTTGAGGTTCTCCGCCACGTCATCCGGTTTGAAGCTGACGTTGAACGTGTAGAAGTAAGCAAAGAACACGATCATCGCCGCAAAGAACAGCAGATACAGCGGCTGACCGGGGCCGAAGTTGGCAAGCAGCCACGACATGATCGGGCTCGTCGAGCCCCCCGAGAAGGTCGAGATGGTCACCGGCAACAGCAAGAGCGACGATGCAAAGATCGCGGGGATCACACCAGCGGGGTTCACCTTGACCGGCAGGTCGGACTTGCCGCCGTCATAGACTTTCATGCCGACCTGACGGCGCGGATACTGGATGTGGATCTTGCGCAGCGCGCGTTCCATGAACACGACAAATGTGATGGTGACGATGACCATCACGATCACACCGACGATGATCGCAGGGCTCAACGCGCCCGAGCGGCCCGAGGCAAAGAATTGCGCCAGTGCTGCAGGCACCTCGGCAATGATGCCGACAAAGATGATCAGCGAAATACCGTTGCCGATGCCGCGTGCGGTGATCTGCTCACCCAGCCACATCAGGAACATGGTGCCGCCGACCAACGTGATGAGGCATGAAATGCGGAAGAACATGCCCGGATCGGTCACCAGATCGCCGGATTCCAGCGACACGGCCAGACCGTAAGCCTGCAAGGTGGCCAGCGCCACTGTGCCGTAGCGGGTGTACTGGTTGATCTTCTTGCGCCCCTGCTCGCCCTCTTTCTTGAGCTGTTCAAGCTTGGGCACCATCGAGGTCAGAAGCTGCACGATGATCGAGGCCGAGATGTAGGGCATGATACCCAGGGCAAAGATGCCCATCCGCCCCAGCGCGCCACCGGTGAACATCGACACCATACCGCCGATCCCCTGACCCGCGGTTTCCATGAACTCGCGGAGGGCAGCGCCGTCAATGCCGGGCACCGGGATAAAGGTGCCAAGGCGGTAGACGATCAGCAGACCGAGGGTAAAAAGGATGCGGTTGCGCAGGTCGGTGGCCTTGCCCAGAGCGCTCCAGCTCGTGTTGGCGGCCATATTCTCGACGGCAGATACCATGCGGGTGTGTTCCTTTATGGCGAAACGCCGCCCTGCACGGTTTCCCGGCGGGCGGCGTAGGAAAGACTAGAGACTATGTAAGCCGCAAATTTGCAGCTCACAAGGCGTCAAACTGGCTTACTCGGCGGCCGCCGCGGTGGTCGTCAGCGACCCGCCCGCTTTTTCAACGGCTTCCACAGCGGACTTCGACGCACCAGTCACCGAAAGTTCAACTTTCGTGGTGATCTCACCCTTGGCCAGAACGCGGACACCGTCCAGCTTGCGGCGCACGAGGCCGGATGCGATCAGCGCATCCTCGTCAATAGCTGCTTTGGCGTCCAGCTTGCCCGCATCGATGAACTTCTGGATCAGGCCCAGGTTCACAACGGCGAAAGCCTTGCGGTTCGGCTTGTTAAAGCCACGCTTGGGCAGACGTTGGTAAAGCGGCATCTGGCCGCCTTCGTAGCCGTTGATGGCCACACCCGAACGGGACTTCTGACCTTTGATACCACGGCCACCCATCTTGCCCTTGCCAGAGCCGGGACCGCGGCCAACGCGGGTGCGTTTCTTGGTTGCGCCAGGATTGTCGCGCAGTTCGTTCAGTTTCATATCGCTTCTCCTTGCCGGATGTGCCCCACGAAGCGTGAACAGGACAACCACGGCGTTTCTTGGTTTTGATTCTCGCGGCGCAGTGCGCCACCGGGCGCGTATAGACGGGCCAATCGGTTCAGGCAACCCTCAGACATGCGCAACAGGGCACCACACAAAACAAAAGTCGCGCCCCAAAAGGGACGCGACCCATCACCAGTTAACACACAATTCTATGCCTGCTTGCGACGCATCCGGGCTCCAGCAGCACCCAGGCCAAGTGCACCCAGCAACAGGAACCCTGTTGCGGGCAGCGGAATGGGTGTCGGCGTGAAACTCAGACCGGCAACCGTAAAGTCGTCGTTGCGCCCGATCGCACCGATCCCGAAGGACAGGCCGATATTCTCACCATTGGGCGAAATGCCGGCCAGATCGAACGATGTGGTCGGGACATCCTGAAAGCTCACGATGCGCGAGAACGAACTGCCCACGACGGAGCCAAAGGCAAAGTCATCGTTACCGTCCACATTCCCGAACAGGATCGAATCCAGCGTCACCTCGCGGCTGAAGCTGAACACAAGAACATCATTGCCGAAGAACCCGTCAATCTGATCGCTGTCAAAAAATGGCGCATCCGCACCAAGCCCGTCATTGTCCTGATCGACGAGGCGGGTGTTGAAGTTGATATTGCCCGGGTTTGGATTTCTGGGAAACGTGCCCGCCGTAACGGTCAACGTCAGATTGCCAAAGTCAAACATCAACTGGTTGGCCGGAGCCGGATCTGACCCGGTGAAATCCACGCTCAATGCACTCGCAGCACTTCCCATAGCCGCAATTGCAAAGGCTGCGCCTGCCAAAGTATTCCGAATAATCCGCATGAAACTATACCCTTCCACACTATCCACACCAAACATTCACAAGTCATATTCGGTCGAATCGTCTGGAAGTACAGGGTTTACTTAATCGTTCGTTAATCATTCTACCCGCAGTGGATTCACTTCAACCAACGCGAGCGAATTGGTTCAATTCTATCGTCAATCCTTTCACTTTTTTGGCATTGGCCACGATGCAAATCAATAAAGCAGGCCGCCGCGTCACATATGGAATCGACCGGCATGCACAATTCGCCAGGGTATGGAAAACCGGACTGCCCCGCCGCCAATGAAAAAGCTACGCCTACGCACGGCGGATGTGGTCCGCATATTTTTTGATGACGCTTTTGCCCGGCTGGGCGAACTTGATTTTGGAGAAATCCATTGTTTGACGCCATTACCCAAGGCGGCGACCCCCTGCGCCTTTTCGGCATCGCCTCGGCCGTCCTCAGCATCTATGCCTTCTACCCCTACGCCCGCGATGTGGTGCGTGGCCGAACACAGCCGCAACGGGCATGCTGGCTGATCTGGTCGGTCCTCGGCAGCATCGCCCTTGTCTCCCAGATCGTCGAAGGCGCAACCGAGTCGCTCTGGTTTGCGGCCATTCAGGTCGGCTGGACCGTCGTGATCTTCGGCCTGGCCATCTGGCGCGGTCAGGGCCGGTTCCTGAACCCGGGTGACGAGTCGATCCTCGCCGCCGCCGCCATCGGTCTGGGCCTTTGGGCCACGACGGACAGCGCGGCCTATGCGCTCTTCATCACCATCTCGATCTCCATGCTGGGTGGTGCAGCAACCATCGCCAAAGCCTACCGCGCGCCGGGGACCGAGACGATGTCGACATGGGTCATCTCATGGGCGGCGTCGGCCTGTGCGATCTGCGCGGTCGGCAGCCTCGACCGGGTGCTGCTGGCCTACCCGCTCTACCTTCTGTGCCTCTACACCGGGATCATCCTCGCCATGGCCATGGGCCGCAATCGCGGACGTCAGGTGGTATTTTCGACCACAAGGCGAACCGCCGGGGACCTCATGTAGAAAAAGCGCGGGCCAGCGCAAGATATAGCTGTTCTTGGGCAGATTTCGGGTATACTCGCAGCCCAATACAGACCCGAATGGGCACAAACGCACACCGAAACAGGCCACCACACACAACCGGAGCCCCCCTTGCTGCACGCCATTGCACAGCATCCTGATGTCGCATACCGCGCCGGGCTCGCCTCGGCCCTGCTCAGCATCTATGCGTTCTGGCCCTACATTCGCGACATCCTGACAAACCGCACACGACCCGAACGAGCCTCATGGCTGATCTGGGCGCTACTCAGCGCTGTGTCCTTGCTCAGTCAGGTCTATGAAGGCGCCGACAGGTCGCTCGGCTTCGCCGCGATCCAGACCGCGGGCACCGTCATCATCTGCGCCCTGACCTTCTGGAAAACGACCGGCCTGAAGTTCCAGACCGAGGACAGCCAGGTTCTGACGGCAACCGCCGTCGGCATCTGGCTCTGGGCCGAGATGGAAAGTGCCGCCTATGCCCTCTTCGTCACCATCACCATGTCGATGATGGGCGGGCTTCTGACGATGAAAAAGGCGTTCCTCGACCCGCAATCTGAAACGTGGGCCACATGGGCCGCATTCTTCGTCTCTGCCCTGTTGGCCGTCGTGGCCGTCGGGCGCGCGGACTGGCTGCTGCTGGCCTACCCGCTCTATGTCATGGCGCTGTCTGGTGGGATCATGGCCTGTATGGCCGCAGGGCGGCTCGTGCAAAAGCGGCGCCCGGTCGCAGAAGAGCCCGAGCATCGCCAGCAGCTGACCCTGTCGGTCATGTCGTTTCAACGGGCGGGTTCACCCAGCGCGTCGGAGTGAACGGCTGCGTGACCGCGCGTTCCAGCACCTCCAGCCGGTCCTGCCCATAAAACACCTCCCCCTCCAGCACATAGGTCGGTGAGCCAAACACACTGGCCGCCAACGCGGCCTGTGCGTTCGCCTCATACTGCACCGCCACATCAGGCGCACTGGCCGCAGCAAAGAGCGCATCCGCATCATGCCCCAACCGGGCCACGAGCGCGCGCAACGTGAACGCATCCGACAAGTCCGCATCGTCCCGCCAGTGCGCCTCCAGAATGGCATGCGCCAGTGCATCGATATCCGGCCCCCGATCCCCAAGAGCGAGGATTAAGTGGCTGGCCAGCGTATAATCCGCATCGTGATGCGTCGGGCGGAACGACACGACCGGCACGTCCCGCAGCTCCGCCCACCGCTCGATCTCCCGGCCAAAGAAATAGTCCACATGCGCCTGCGTCCGCTGCCGAAACGGCAGACTGCCCTGCGCTTCGACCACCGGCGACAGGGGAATGGGGCGATGCACCAGCGTCAGCCCGTGCGCGGCACAAATCTGCATCACACGTTTTGAACCAAGATAAGCAAAGGCGGAATGCGCGGAATAGTAATAGGTCAATTCGGTCATGATCCACAGGCTAGGGTGCAACGCACAAGCACACAATGCACCGTTGCGCATGAGGGTCGGGCAATGCCACTCTGCATCCATGTTCCGCGCCCTCACCCTCGCCGCTGCCCTCGCAACCGCCCTGCCCTCAGCACTCACAGCCGCAGGATGCGCAAGAGACGCGATGCTGGTCTTTGACGGCTCCGCCTCCATGGACGAGCTCAGCTTCGACATCTCGCGCAAGACCCGCATCGTGGACGCGCGGCAGGCGCTGCGCGACGCGCTGCCCGACATCACCCCCTTCCGCCGCGTGGGCCTTCTGACCTACGGCCCCGGCAGCAACGCAGACAGCTGCGCCAATATCGACCTCCGCTTCGGCCCTCGCGCCGATGCCGCCACCGACATCCTGACCGAAATCGACGCGATGCAACCCAAGGGGCTGACGGCCCTCGCCGCCTCCGTCCGCGCGGCAGCAGACGCGCTCGACTACCGCAACCGATCCGGCATCGTCGTGCTGGTGACAGACGGTAATGAGACCTGCGGCGGACGGCCTTGCGCGCTTGGAACAGCACTCGCGTCCGAGGCCAAAGACCTCACCGTCCACGTCATCGGCTTCCAGGTGGTCGTGGACTTCTTCAGCTGGGACAACCCGGAACAGGTGGACGTGGGCGCAGGCAACACGGTGGCCAAATGCCTCGCGGACCGGACAGGTGGGCTCTACGTCTCGACAGAAACGGTGGACGAACTCGCGGACGCGCTGCGCGCCACGCTGGGCTGCGCTCTGATCGGATCAACCACCCCCAGGCGCACAGTATCGTAGGCACTCAAACGAAAACGCCCCACCAAAAGGCGGGGCGTTCAAAGTCTGTCATCCGGCACAGCGCCAGACAGCCGGGGCGTTTAGCCCTTCTCTTCGATGATCTCGACCAGGTGCGGGATTTTCCGGACCATGCCGCGGACGGAAGGCGTATCTTCCAGCTCACGGGTCTTGTGCATCTTGTTCAGGCCCAGGCCGATCAGGGTCGCGCGCTGGTCTTGCGGACGACGGATGGGCGAGCCGATCTGTTTGACGACGATTGTCTTTGCCATCTGTCTCAGGCCTCCTCAGCCACTTGGCTTTGCTCGGACGGCGCTTCGTCCCGCTTGGGCAGGATGTCAGCGACCTTCTTGCCACGACGCTGGGCAACGCCACGGGGGCTTTGCTCTTTCTTCAGACCGTCGATGGTGGCCCGGATCATGTTGTAGGGGTTGGCCGAACCGATGGACTTCGACACAACGTCTTTGACGCCCAGCATCTCGAACACGGCACGCATCGGACCACCGGCGATGATCCCGGTACCCTCAGGCGCGGTGCGCATGACGACCTTACCGGCGCCGTGACGGCCTTCCATGTCGTGGTGCAGCGTGCGGCCTTCGCGCAGTTGCACGCGGATCATCTGGCGCTTGGCTTGCTCGGTGGCCTTGCGAATGGCCTCGGGGACCTCTTTCGCTTTACCTTTGCCGAAACCGACGCGGCCCTTCTGGTCGCCCACAACGACGAGCGCGGCGAAACCGAAGTTCTTGCCACCTTTCGTTGTTTTCGACACGCGGTTGATCGCAACCAGGCGATCTGCAAATTCCGGTGCCTCGTCGCGGTCGCGACGGTTGCCCCGGCGGTTTTCACGTTCTGCCATCAGAACACATCCTTACTCAGGTGGCTTTCGCCAGTTTAACTCAATCCCAGTGAACCAAAGGCTCCCGGATCATCGGAGGGGCGGTGCCGCCCCTCACAGGGTCTTAGATCTTCAAACCACCTTCACGCGCAGCGTCGGCCAGAGCCTTCACCTTGCCATGAAAGAGGAAACCACCGCGGTCGAAATACGCTTCTTCCACGCCAGCTTTCTTCGCGCGCTCGGCAATCGCCGTGCCCACCTTGGTGGCCGCGTCGATGTTATTCTTGCCGACAACGCCCAGGTCCTTTTCCAGGGAAGAGGCCGAGGCGAGGGTCACGCCGTTCACATCGTCGATCAGCTGAACGCTGATGTTCTTGTTGGAACGGTGCACGCTCAGGCGCGCGCGGCCAGCGTTGACCTTGCGCAGTTTGTTCCGGACGCGCAGGCGGCGCTTGAGGAACAGGGTCCGTTTGCTGTTTGCCATCTGTCTGGTCCTTACTTCTTCTTACCTTCCTTGCGGAAGATAAATTCACCTTTGTAGCGGATGCCTTTGCCCTTGTAGGGCTCGGGCTTACGCCACTCGCGGATTTTCGCGGCCACTTCGCCAACCTGTTGCTGGTCGATGCCCTCGACCACAATCTCGGTCTGCTTGGGGGCAGTCACGGTGACACCCTCGGGCGCCACGAAATCCACGTCGTGCGACAGGCCCAGGTTCAGCTTCAGGGTGTTGCCCTGCATCTGCGCCCGGTAACCCACACCCTGGATCTCCAGCTCTTTCTTGAAGCCTTCGGTCACGCCGGTCACGCAGTTCTGCACCTGCGTGCGGGACATGCCCCACTGCTGGCGCGCGCGCTTGGACTTGCCGCGGGGTTCGATGGTGACAACGTTGTCTTCGACCTTGAGGGTCACGTCGTCGGTGGCGGTGAAGCTGCGGGTGCCCTTGGGGCCCTTCACTTCGATCGTCTGACCGGAGAGGGTGGCGGAGACACCCGAGGGCAGATCGACCGGTTTCTTACCAATACGAGACATCTGCTGTTCTCCTTAGAAGATCGTGCAAAGCACTTCGCCGCCAACATTCTGGCTGCGCGCGCTTGCATCCGACATCACGCCCTTGGAGGTGGAGACAATCGCGACACCGAGGCCCTGACGGACCTGCGGGATCTCGCCCACACCCATGTACACACGACGGCCGGGCTTGGACACGCGCTTCAGTTCGCGGATCACAGGCTCGCCTTCATAGTACTTCAGGCTGATTTCAATGGCCGGGTGGCCGTTTGCACCGGTGGTTTTCTCGAAACCACGGATGTAACCCTCGTCCGCCAGCACTTCCAGCACGCGCTCGCGCAGTTTCGACGCAGGCGTCTCAACCACGGATTTGCCGCGCATCTGGCTGTTGCGGATACGGGTGAGCATATCGCCGATAGGATCGTTCATGACTATCTCTCCCTTACCAGCTTGATTTCACAAGACCGGGGATCTGGCCGGCAGAGCCAAGCTCCCGCAACGCGATCCGGCTGATCTTCAGCTTACGGTAGTAAGCGTGCGGCCGACCGGTCAGCTGGCAGCGATTGTGAAGGCGCGTGGCCGAGCTGTTGCGGGGCAGTTTTGCCAGCTTCAGCGAGGCGCGGAAACGCTCTTCCATCGGTTTGCTTTCATCGCTGATGATCTCTTTCAAAGCCGCGCGCTTTGCCGCGTACTTCTTCACCAGCTTTTCGCGCTTCACTTCGCGCGCGATCATGGATTTTTTCGCCATATCTTGTTCTCCCGCGCTTACGAGTTGAAGGGCATGTTGAAGTGCTTCAGCAAGGATTTTGCTTCGGCATCGGTGTCGGCTGTCGTGGTGATCACGATGTCCATCCCCCAGGTCTCGTCGACCTTGTCGAAGTCGATCTCGGGGAAGACGATGTGCTCTTTCATGCCCATGGCGTAGTTGCCACGGCCATCAAAGGATGTGCCGGACACGCCGCGGAAGTCGCGGACGCGGGGCAGCGCGATGGTGATCAGACGGTCCAGGAATTCATACATGCGGTCGCCGCGCAGGGTAACCTTCGCACCCAAGGGCATGTCCTCACGCACGCGGAAGCCAGCGATGGACTTCTTGGCGCGGGTGGTCATGGCCTTTTGACCGGCGATGGCGGTCAGATCTTCCTGTGCGGATTTTGCTTTCTTGCTGTCTTTGACAGCTTCAGCGCCGCAACCGATGTTCAGAACGATCTTGTCCAGACGCGGGATCTGCATGTCGTTCTTGTAGCCGAATTCCTCTTTCAGGGCAGCGCGGATGCTGTCCTTGTACTGGGCCTTCAGGCGCGGGGTGTAGTTGGCTGTGTCGAGCATCAGATCACGTCCCCTGTTGTCTTGGCAAAGCGCACTTTCTTGTCTCCATCCATCTTGAAGCCCACGCGGGTGGGTTTGCCGTTGGAGTCGAGCAGCGCAAGGTTGCTAAGGTCGATCGGCATCGCCTTGGGGATGCGACCACCTTGGCTTTGCTGGGTCTGACGGGTGGCGCGGATGGCGATGTTGATGCCATCAACAACGGCCTTGTTCGCCTTGGGGTTCACGGAAGAAATGGTGCCTTCCTTGCCCTTGTCCTTGCCAGCGAGAACGACGACCTTGTCGCCTTTTTTCAGTTTGGCAGCCATATCACAGCACCTCCGGGGCGAGCGAGATGATTTTCATGAAGTTCTTGCCGCGCAGTTCGCGAACAACCGGCCCGAAGATACGTGTGCCAACGGGTTCGTTGTTGTTGTTCAGGATGACGGCGGCGTTGCGATCAAAGCGGATCGCGGTGCCGTCTTCGCGACGGACCTCCTTGGCGGTGCGCACGACGACGGCCTTGCGGACGTCGCCTTTCTTCACGCGACCACGTGGGATGGCTTCCTTGACCGACACGACGATGATGTCGCCCACGGATGCGTATTTACGCTTGGAACCACCCAGAACCTTGATGCACTGCACTCGGCGGGCGCCGGAGTTGTCAGCAACATCCAGGTTTGTCTGCATCTGGATCATTTGGTGTCTCCCGACCTTTGGGGGGCTGATGCGTTCGCCTGATCCCCAGGGTTTCGATTAATGCGGTTGGTGCGTTGGCTCATCCGGCCCCTTGGCCCGTCTTCGCGAAGACAGACCGTCAGGTCTGGATGAGCGCAGGCTTACGCCTCCAGCACCTCCCAGCGTTTTGTCTTCGATTTCGGCGCGCATTCGATGATGCGAACGGTGTCACCGACCTTGAAGGCATTCTTTTCATCGTGCGCCCGGTACTTCTTGGACTTACGAATGGTCTTTTTCAGAACCGGGTGCGTAAAGCGGCGCTCGACGGACACGGTGACTGTTTGTGCGTTTGCGTCGGAGGTCACGACGCCTTGCAGGATACGCTTTGGCATAGTGCTCTCCTTATTCTGCCGCGTTGCGGGCTTGTTCGTTGAGGATCGTCTTGACGCGCGCAGCATCCCGACGGACCGAGCGCAGACGCGCCGGGTTCTCAAGCTGACCTGTGGCCTGCTGGAAACGCAGGTTAAAGGCTTCTTTCTTCAGATTTGCCAGCTCATCACGCAGCTGGTCCGGGGTTTTATCCCGAAGTTCCTGGGCGTTCATCGCCTTTGTCCTTTCAACATCACGAGGGTGCGGCCCAACTGGGCGTGACACCGATTCCCGTGGAGTGGGTGAATAGAGGGGCCGTATATGGGGGCACCGGGGGTATGGCAACCCCTTTCCGGCAAAGAAAAACAGGGGTGCGCGGGACCGCCGCCATGCACACTATATATATGTCTCGTTGGGCTACGAGATACCACCACAACCGGGTGCCGCTCTCGTGCATTTGCTGACGCAAACACCCTGCCGCGCACTGGTTCCATATCGCGATCCACGATATGGAACCGACATGTCTCAAATCACATCCCTCTTCGCCACCCGCCTCTACCGCGCCCCCCTCTCCGAGTTCGCCCCCAAGGTCGACCCCGACGAGCTGGAACAGCATTGCTACGCCATCGCCGAGGATGACGAGGCCGGCCACGACTGGTGCGAACGCGAGGGCTATCCTGGCTACACCTCCTACGCCTCGCTCGACGACCTTCCCTGGCGCTTCCCGATCTTCGCGGATGTGGTCAAGGCGCTCGACGCCCACGTCGCCGCCTTCGCCAAGGCACTCGCCTTCGATCTGGGCGACAAGACACTCAAACTCGACAGTATCTGGATCAACATCCTACCCGAGGGCGGCATCCACACCAGCCACATCCACCCCCACTCCGTCATCTCCGGCACGACCTACGTGGCGATGCCCGAAGGCACGAGCGCCCTGAAACTCGAAGACCCTCGTCTGCCGATGATGATGGCCTCACCGGGTCGCACAAAAGACGCGCCCGAGGACCTGCGCCAATTCCACTACGCCAAACCGTCAGTGGGCGACGTGCTGCTCTGGGAAAGCTGGCTGCGGCACGAGGTGCCGATGAACATGGCCGAAGAGGAACGGGTGTCGGTGAGTTTCAACTACGGTTGGGAGTGAGGATCGAGATACCCCGCACTCCGTAGGGTGCGCATTCACTGCGCACCGCACGCGCCCGATCCAATCCACCGAGCCGCGCTATCGACAGGCCACGGTCTGTCGATCCAACGCCCATTCAGCAGCACTTTATGGCAGCCAAACACATCTTCCATTCGAGCGAAGCGCTGACATCACCCAATCGACAGGCCCGGGGGTGGCCTGTCGATTGCGCGGCGGCCTACGGCCTTGAGTCCGCGCCTAGTTTGCTGCTGACGCCCCTTCTGCATCAACAGTTCCTCAAAAAGCGAAGGCATTGACAAAAATGCGCACACAATATAAGCCTTTGGCTTATATTGTGTGAGTCATATATTACCTGTATAAGCTATTGTTTTTACAAAAATATTTTTTCATAGAGTAAGTTCTTAAACCATTTTTTTCATATTGCATCAGCGCTTGAGCCACCCATATTGGCGACATGAGCAACAAATTTACTGAAATAAATGCGCGAAGGGCAGCCATTGCCCAGCAAATCATAGATTTGCAAGAGGAGGATAGACTTTGGGATACAGCTTACAAAAAGCTGTATTTCAGAAGACACCTTCTACGCGATACAGACAAAATCGAACCAAGAACAGCAAAGAAGTTTGCTGCGCTTGGACTCGCGGCGGATGAAATAGAAACGCAAAAACAACGGAAGCAGTCTGGAGCGACGCTCAATCAGATTAAAAATGCAATTGCGTTGGTCATTGAGGCATTTCCGGAAAACACTCTCCGTTCATATCTGTCGAGGTTTAGATCAGAAGGGCGCCTTGAGTACCTGCAAAGTGGCTCCAAGTGGGCACTCCCAAGACCACGAAAGGACAAAAAAAATGGGTGCAATTGAGTTGAGCGCAACGATTGTAGGTGGCGTAGCATCCATCGTTTATTTGCTGTCGAAGTACTTCGAATGGCGGAAACAAAGTCGAAATGCAAAAAAGTAGCCCCCGACGCTCTCACGCCGGGGGCTTCTCAATTTCTGCCGGGTGCCGCTCTCGTGCATTTGCCTTTGGCAAATACCCTGCCGCGCACGGTCAGAGAAGATTTACCAATCTTCTCTGACGACAACCCGCGTCTTGATCGGCAGCTTCATCGCCGCCAGACGCAGGGCCTCACGGGCCACGTCATCATTCACACCGTCGATCTCGAACATCACGCGGCCGGGTTTGACCTTGGCCGCCCAACGGTCGACCGAGCCCTTACCTTTACCCATCCGCACTTCGATCGGCTTGGCGGTCACAGGCACGTCGGGGAAGATCCGGATCCAGACCCGGCCCTGACGTTTCATGTGACGTGTCATCGCACGACGTGCAGCTTCGATCTGACGGGCGGTGACCCGCTCGGGCTGCAGCGCTTTCAGGCCGTAGGTGCCAAAGTTCAGGTCAGACCCGCCCTTTGCCTTGCCCTTGATCGAGCCTTTGAACTGCTTACGGAACTTCGTACGCTTTGGTTGAAGCATCTCTACTCTCCTTTAGCGACGGCCACCGGCGCCACGGGGGGCCGGACCGTCCTGGAGTTCCTGGGCCTTGCGGTCGCGGGCAGCCGGATCGTGCTCCATGATCTCACCTTTGAAGATCCAGACCTTGATCCCGATGATCCCGTAGGGGGTCATCGCTTCGGCGTGGGCGTAATCGATGTCCGCCCGCAAGGTGTGAAGAGGCACACGGCCTTCGCGGTACCACTCGGTGCGGGCAATCTCTGCCCCACCCAGACGGCCGGCAACGTTCACGCGGATGCCCAGGGCACCCATACGCATGGCGTTCTGCACGGCGCGCTTCATGGCACGGCGGAAGGACACACGACGCTCGAGCTGCTGCGCGATGCTCTCGCCCACCAGTTGCGCGTCCAGCTCGGGCTTGCGAACCTCAACGATGTTGAGGTGCAGCTCGCTCTCGGTCATCTTGGCCAGCTTCTTGCGCAGCACTTCGATGTCCGCGCCTTTCTTGCCGATGATGACACCGGGGCGGGCTGTGTGGATCGTGACGCGGCACTTCTTGTGCGGACGCTCGATGATCACACGGGCCACACCGGCCTGCTTGCACTCTTTGTTGATGAACTCACGGATTTTAAGGTCTTCCAGAAGAAGGTTCCCGTAATCCTTGGTGTCGGCGTACCAGCGGCTGTCCCAGGTGCGGTTCACCTGCAGGCGCATGCCGATCGGATTGACTTTCTGACCCATCAGGCTTGCTCCTCTACCTGGCGCACTTTGATCGTGATCTCGGCGAACGGCTTGATGATCTTGCCGAAACGACCGCGGGCACGCGGGCGACCACGTTTCATGGTGAGGTTCTTGCCAACCCAGGCTTCCGCCACGATCAACTCGTCCACATCCAGGTTGTGGTTGTTTTCTGCGTTGGCGATGGCCGATTGCAGGCACTTCTTGACGTCCTGCGCGATCCGCTTCTTGGAAAAGGTCAGGTCCGTCAGGGCCTTATCCACCTTCTTGCCACGGATCATCTGGGCAACCAGGTTCAGCTTCTGCGGAGACGTGCGCAGCATGCGCGTCTTCGCCATCGCCTCGTTGTCCGCCACGCGGCGGGGGTTCTTATCCTTGCTCATTTGCGCTTCGCCTTCTTGTCAGCGGCGTGACCGTAATAGGTCCGCGTGGGCGAATATTCACCGAACTTCTGGCCGATCATCTCTTCGGTCACGTTCACGGGAATATGCTTCTGGCCGTTATACACACCAAAGGTCAGACCCACGAACTGGGGCAGAATGGTGGACCGACGGGACCAGATCTTGATGACTTCGTTGCGTCCCGACTCGCGGGCCGCTTCCGCTTTCTTCAGCACATAGCTGTCGACAAACGGGCCTTTCCAAACAGAGCGTGCCATATCTTAGCGCCCCTTCTTCTTGGCGTGACGCGAGCGGATGATAAGCTTCTGCGACGCTTTGTTCTTGTTGCGGGTCCGCGCACCTTTGGTGGGCTTGCCCCAGGGCGACACGGGGTGACGACCACCCGAGGTCCGGCCTTCACCACCACCATGGGGGTGATCGATCGGGTTCATAACCACACCACGGACAGACGGACGAATGCCCTTGTGGCGCATACGGCCCGCTTTACCGAAGTTCTGGTTCGAGTTGTCGGGGTTCGACACGGCACCCACGGTGGCGCGGCATTCCTGACGGACCAGACGCAGCTCGCCCGAGCTGAGACGGATCTGGGCATAGCCACCGTCACGACCCACGAACTGGGCATAGGTGCCGGCAGCACGCGCGATCTGACCACCCTTGCCGGGCTTCAGCTCGATGTTGTGCACGATTGTCCCGATGGGCATGCCGGAAAAGGGCATGGTGTTGCCGGGCTTGATGTCGGCCTTCAGGCTCGACACGATCTTGTCGCCCACAGCCAGACGCTGGGGCGCCAGGACATAAGCCTGCTCACCATCTTCATATTGCACGAGGGCAATGAACGCGGTCCTGTTGGGGTCGTATTCGATGCGCACGACGGTGGCCGTGACGTCCATCTTGTTCCGTTTGAAATCGACGATCCGATAGAGGCGCTTTGCCCCGCCGCCCTTGCGGCGCATCGTGATCCGTCCGGTGTTGTTGCGGCCACCATTCTTGGTGAGACCTTCGGTCAGCGCCTTGACGGGGCGCCCCTTCCACAGCTCCGAACGGTCGATCAGAACCAGCCCACGCTGGCCCGGCGTCGTCGGCTTGTACGACTTGAGTGCCATGTTACTGTCTTCCGTTTTGCTAAACGACGATGGGTGCGATCACCCCCGCCTATGGTTAAAGGCCCCCGAAGGTGCCCGAGTAGTGCGTCCGGTCCGGCGGATGACGCATCCGCCTTACGAACAACAGCAAAGCCCCGGACGAATCCGGGGCGGTGCAGATGGGGTCGTTTAAGACACTGCGTATGTACGGTCAAGCGCACCCAAAAATAAAACGCTGGCGAGGCCATCCGCACTGTTGTCCGTCGCCAAACGACAGAGGAGCGCGCGCAAACAAAGTCCGCGCAAATACCCGCTGCTCGTCGAACCCGTGGTTGCAGTGGATCTGGGTTCCCGCAATAGTGGCCGTATATTTATACCATTGATAGCAAGGTGCTCCTTCCATGGCTGATAAAAATCTGTCCGGCTTGGCTTGGTTCAAGGCAAATCAATCGAAATACCCCAACAGCAACAAGATCTCGGCCCTTGCCAGCGGGTTCAAAACAAGCGTCCAGGCGTTTGAAAAGGCGCTCAAAGCAGCCGGGGCAACGATCATCGTGTCCAGCACGAAACGCAACAAGTCGCGGGCATACATCATGCGCTATGCCTGGGATGTCGCAAATAAGAAAACGGCGCCAGACAAAGTCCCGAAAATCACAGGGGTCGATATCAACTGGGATCATGGCGATGCAGCCAAGAGCATTAAAGCAGCCAAGGAAATGATCGGATCCAGCGGCTTTAACATTGCGTACAAGCCCAGCCTGACCAGCCGCCACATCGAAGGCAAGGCGATCGACTGGACGATCAAGTGGAACAAGGAACTCAAAATCAAGGACAAGAAAGGCAAGGAGGTGGTGATCAAGTCATCGCCCAAGTCGGGACAGAACAAAGAGCTGCATGCCGTTGGCAAAACCTATGGCGTGGTGAAACTTGCCTCGGACCCGCCACACTGGTCCACGGACGGCAGATGATGCGCCGATTTGTACTTGTGGCAGCACTGGCTGTCGGGCCAACCAGCGCTGCCGCCGATCAAACAACGCCTGTGTCCGTCGTCCATATCAATGACATATCGGTGACGCCCGAACAGGTAGAAGGCGTTACACCGGTTGCCAACGGCGTGGGGGCATTGGTTCTTTTGGGGGCGGGCGACACGCCCGCACAGATCGTGCCAAATCTCATACTGTCCGAAGGAGGGCGGTTCACTCTGTCACCTCAACAGGCAGAGCAGCTGTCGGGACGGGTCGGCGTAATGCTCCCAATGCACGACGGCATGCCGGTGATCACATTGTCGGACATCGACACACTTGACGTGGACTTGACAGGTAACGGCGTCCAGGATTCCGTTTCATTTTGCCTGACCGGATCGTCGGCGCAGATCACGGCGCAATCTGGCACAACCGGACAAGAGCTTTGGGGACACAGCATCTCGCTCAGCTACGATGTAGAGGCCACCTGCGACTAACGGGGCGCGCGGCGAAGCATGCAAGCGCGCTTTTTCTCGGACGACGCGGCGATCGGGGAGATCGGGGAGATCTGCCCCGCTACCCCCGCCCACGATAGGACGGCACTCCTTGATCCGGGATCCACACGCCCTCCGGCATCTCCCCCGTCTGCCAGAACACATCAATCGGAATGCCACCGCGCGGATACCAGTACCCCCCGATCCGCAACCAAGCGGGCTCCAGAAAATCCACCAACCGCCGCGCAATGGAAATCGTGCAATCCTCGTGAAACGCCCCGTGATTGCGGAAGGACGTCAGGTACAGCTTCAACGACTTACTCTCCACCAGCCACTGCCCCGGTACATAGTCGATCACCAGATGGGCAAAGTCGGGCTGCCCCGTCATCGGGCACAGCGACGTGAACTCCGGCGCCGTGAACCGCACGTTATAGGCCACGTCGGCCTGCGGGTTCTGCACCCGCTCCAGCTCCGCCTCCTCGGGGGAGGATGGCTGGACCGTCGCCCCGCCCAATTGCTTGAGATTACTGTAGATCGTCTCGGACATGCGTGTTTCCTCTCTGGACGGGGCGGCACCATCAGGCGGCCCCATATGCTGTCTTTATTTCTGCGGCACCCTAGCGATGACACGATCCAGATCAAAGCGGGGGGCGGAAAAATCGGGCATCCTGCGCGCAGATCAGCAAAACAGGACCCACTATGCCGAAATCCAAGCCCGACCCCGCAAAAGTCACCCCCGCAACAGCGCCCCTGACCGCGTTCAATCCCGTCGCAGCACAAGCGTGGATGGAGATGACCTCCGCCTGCAGCACTTTCGCCCTCGACCGGATGCAAAAGGCGCTCGCCGCCCAACAGGCCATGATGACCTGCACCTCGCCCGCAGCACTGATGCAGGTGCATTCGGACTACTGTCGCGATGCCGCCCAGGACTATTCCGAACAAACGGCCCGCATGATGGCCCTGATGACCAGCGCCACGGGCCAACGCGCAGCCGACGGCACCTCGCCCTTTTCCCGCAAATATGACGACGTCCCGCTCTAGGGTCGCGCGGGCCAAAACCCTAACAAATCCCTAATGCGCCGCTGTAACCCGTTGATTTCAGGCAAGCCCGCGCGCGTCCCACCATGGGACAACGAAAAACCCCGACCGCAATCGCAGCCGGGGTTCATCAATCTTTCCGTAAGGCAGGGCTCACCCCGCCCCGCCGATCAAAGACCGGTGGTCACGTCGATCGTGTTGCCTTCTTCCAGCGTGACATAGGCCTTTTTCACGTCCTTCCGCTTGCCCAACTGGCCGCGGAAACGCTTGACCTTGCCCTTCGTGATGGTCGTGTTCACGGCCTTCACCTTCACACCAAAGAGCGCCTCAACGGCCTCCTTGATCTGGGGCTTGTTGCTGTCCATCGCCACTTCAAAAACGATCGCGCCATTCTCGGACGCCATGGTCGCTTTCTCCGTGATGATCGGCTTGCGGATCACGTCGTAATGTTCTGCCTTGGCACTCATTTCAAACGAGCCTCCAGTGCTTCGACACCCGCCTTCGTGATCACCAGGGTGTCACGCTTCAGGATGTCATATACGTTTGCACCCATCGTCGGCAGGATATCCAGACCTTCGATGTTGCGCGATGCCTTCAGGAAGTCCTCGTTGACCGAAGCCCCATCAATCACCAGCGCACGCTTCCAGCCCAGGTCCTTGACCTGCTTAGCCAGGGCGGCGGTTTTGCCCGCGGCAGCCGCATCCTCAATGATCACCAGCTCGCCTGCCTTGGCCTTGGCCGACAGCGCGTGCTTGAGACCAAGCTTGCGGAACTTCTTGGGCAGGTCGTGGCCGTGCGAACGGGGCGTCGGACCCTTGTAGATACCACCCTTGCGGAAGATCGGCGCGTTGCGGTCACCGTGGCGCGCGCCGCCGGTGCCCTTCTGGCGATAGATCTTCTTGGTCGAGTAGCTGGTTTCCGAGCGCGTCTTGACCTTGTGGGTGCCAGCCTGCGCATTGTTGCGCTGCCAGCGGACCATGCGGTGCAGGATATCGGCGCGGGGCTCGAGACCAAAGAGGTCCTCGCTCAGCTCGACAGACCCGGCTTTGCCGCCGTCCAGTTTGATGACGTCGAGTTTCATTATTCGTCACCTTCTTTCGTAGCTTCATCCGCCGCGGGCTCCGCCTTCTGAGCGGACCGCAAAGCAGCCGGAAGAACAGCGTTTTGAGGGAACGGCTTTTTGACCGCGTCCTTGACTGTGACCCAACCGCCTTTCGATCCGGGCACGGCACCCTTGATCATGATCAGACCACGGTCGCTGTCGGTGCGCACAACCTGAAGGTTCTGCGTGGTCACCTTTGCGGCCCCCATGTGACCTGCCATCTTCTTGCCTTTGAACACCTTGCCGGGGTCCTGACATTGGCCGGTCGAACCGTGCGAACGGTGGGAAATCGACACACCGTGCGAGGCGCGCAAACCACCGAAGTTGTGACGTTTCATGGCACCGGCAAAGCCTTTACCAATCGACGTGCCGGTGACGTCCACAAACTGACCTTCGAAGTAGTGATCAGCAATGATCTCTTCGCCAACGTCGATCATGTTGTCTTCGGTCACGCGAAATTCGACCAGCTTCCGCTTGGGTTCGACTTTCTGGGCGGCGAAGTGGCCGCGCATGGCCTTGGACACGCGCTTGACCTTGGGGGTCCCGGCGCCAAGGGTCACGGCGGTGTAGCCGTCCTTGTCCGAGGTCCGCTGACCGACAACCTGCAGGGCGTCGAGTTGCAGCACGGTGACGGGCACTTGCTTGCCGTCTTCCATGAACAGGCGGGTCATCCCCACCTTCTTTGCGAGAATTCCAGAGCGCATATTCTATACCCTCCTTACGACTGCAGCTTGATCTCGACATCCACACCAGCGGCGAGGTCGAGCTTCATCAGCGCGTCCACGGTCTGGGGGGTCGGATCGACGATGTCGAGAAGACGCTTGTGCGTGCGGATCTCGAACTGATCGCGGGATTTCTTGTCGATGTGCGGGCCGCGCAGAACGGTGAACTTTTCGATCTTGTTCGGCAGCGGGATCGGGCCGCGCACGGACGCACCGGTGCGTTTGGCGGTGTTGACGATTTCCTGCGTGGACGCGTCCAGCACACGATAGTCAAACGCCTTCAGCCGAATGCGTATGTTTTGGCTTTGGATGGCCATTGTCGTGTTCCCTTATTCGGGCTTCCAACGGAGAGGAGGGGTCTCGACCACCGACACCCCTCGTCGCGTCTTTGTTGTCGGGGGTGCCGGGCATAGCCCGGTGCACCCAGTGTGTGGCAATTGCTTTTGCATGCAAAAGCAATGAGAACAGCACCCGGCAGAAAATCTGGGCGCTGCTCGCCGTAAGCTTATTCTGTGATTTTCGACACCACGCC